>NZ_LBJG01000020.1 GCF_028128765.1 Bradyrhizobium sp. CCBAU 51627 | reverse complement strand
CGCAAAGCCGCCCGCCCGCTACGGCGCTATGTGGGAGCGCGCGTCCGGGCGGCCTTGCTCTACCGAACTACACCACTACTGGGGACACGACCCGTGTCCCGGACGCGCTGCAGCGTGCAACGCTGCTGCGCAGGGCAGGGACCCAGGAGCCACACGGTGCGATACAGCGACATGGGCCCCGGCTCTGCAGCGCACCGCAAGTGCGCTGCGCTGCGTCCGGGGCACGAGAGTCGCGCTTGGCGCATGCTCTCACCACGTCGCAATGACGGAGTATGAGGCAGCAGCCTCGCTCTTCCGGTTCGCATCTTGACTTGCAACCATGCCTTCTCCCTCTCGCGGCGCGTTCCGCCCGAGTTTTGCTCTCCTCGTCCCGCCCTCAAAAGGAAGGGCGCAGGGAAGACCGAGTGCCGGCTGGCACCCGCGGTCCGCTGCGCGAAAGTGTAGCGCAAAGAGACCGCACAGCAGCATACAGGTGAAGCCGAACACACGGCCTTCCCTGCGCGATGGTTGGACGGCTTATGCCGTGCTCTCCCGGGAGCCGAATTCCTTCTGGCCTCCCTCGCGTTGCGGAAGTCACCGGCAGCGCGCCGGTCGGCGCCAATGCCGCATCCGCAAGACTTGACCGTAGCAACGACGGCCGGGACCACACGGTTTTGCCGTACGCAGGCTTTCCGCTCAGCCACAAGGCTTTGCGGACATCGAGCACCGTTCGTCCACGCGGCTTGCAAGTCGCTCACGGGTTCCGCCCTGCGCTCGCATCCGCGACGGCGCTGCCAGCGTCCACCGCAACCTGATCCACGGTTCGTGACGACGGACGACCGCCCCTTTTCGCCGGATCAGGATGGGCAACATATACGACAAATCCGAATTTCGGTAAAGTGGAATATTTTTAGTTGCCGGGGTTGACACGCCCGCGAAACTGGGGCGGCTAATGGCCGCCGTCCCGCGCCCAACACTCTCGGCGTCATCCTGCTTTGCCGGGACGATGATGGAGACTGCCGCGGCACCTTGACATCCACCGCACTTCCACGGCTGTTAGAATGCGCCGGGCCACCGAACTTCCCACGAGGACACCCCCATGCGCACCACATCGGTCGGCGCCTTCAAGATCGCCACCAAGGGCCCTGGCGACGTCTCCGGCCTGATGAACCTGATCGGATCAGGCGCGATCGAGCCCAGCTCCATCCTGGCGATCCTCGGCAAGACCGAGGGTAATGGCGGCGTCAACGATTTCACGCGGGAATATGCCGTCGCGGCGCTGTGCACGGCGCTGGCGCCGAAGCTCGAGCTGACGCCTGAAGAGGTCGAGCAGCGCATCGCCTTCGTGATGTCCGGCGGCACCGAGGGCGTGCTCAGCCCGCACCTCACGGTGTTCACGCGCCAGGAGATTCAACAGCGGCCCGCCGGCATCTCCGGCAAGCGATTGAGCATCGGCATGGCGCAGACACGCGATTTCCTGCCCGAGGAGCTCGGCCGCTCCGCGCAGATCACCGAGACGGCCAAGGCGGTGAAGGCTGCGATGGCGGACGCCGGCATCACCGATACCAATGACGTCCATTTCGTCCAGATCAAATGTCCGTTGCTGACCAGCGAGCGTGTCGAGGCTGCAAGCGCGCGCGGCAACAAGACCGCGACGATCAGCGCCTACAGCTCGATGGCCTATTCGCGCGGCGCTTCCGCGCTCGGGGTGGCCGTCGCGCTCGGCGAAATCGCGGCCGACATCCGCGATGAGGACGTGCTGCGGCGCTACGACCTGTTCTCGAAGGTCGCCTCGACCTCGTCAGGAATCGAGCTGATGCACAACGTCGTCATCGTGCTCGGCAATTCGGAGAGCTCGGCAAGCGAATTCGAGATCGGACATGCCGTCATGAGCGATGCGATCGATGCTGCTGCCGTGGCCGAGGCGCTGAGCGGCGTCGGACTTGGCGCGCAGGCAAAACCGGGCCGCGAGCTCGTCAACATCTTCGCCAAGGCCGAGGCCTCGCCTGATGGCGCCGTACGCGGCTTCCGCCACACCATGCTCGAGGACACCGACATCAGCTCGACACGCCATGCCCGCGCGGCGGTCGGCGGCCTGATCGCCGGCCTCGCCGGCACCGGCGCGGTCTACGTCTCCGGCGGCGCCGAGCATCAGGGGCCTCCTGGCGGCGGACCGGTTGCGGTGATCGCGCGCCTCTCCTAAAGCGCGTCATCGCGCTTTAGTCTATTGTTTGAGCATGATCTTGGCGGAAAACCGCTGCACACTTTTCCGGATCATGCTCTGTGAGCGGCCACCTCTCCGCCCCGCGCAACCCTGCCCCTCGCGGCGGCTCAGTTGATTCACGCGGGCCCTTGCGAAAAAGGTGAAGCGACACCTTGAGGGATCTAATTACATGACGTTGCCGATGAGCTGGAATGAATGGACGCAGCACGATGGCGTCGGGCTGGCAGCGCGCGTCCGCAAGGGCGAGCTGACGGCAAGGGAGTTGGCACGTCAGGCGGCCGCCGCCGTGGCCAAAGTCAATCCGGCGCTGTCGGGCGTGGTCGAGCTGTTCGAGGACGTGATCGCCGATCCCGCCAAGGACGGCGCCAATCTTGCCGGCCCGTTCGCCGGCCTGCCTTTCCTGATGAAGGATCTGGGCCCGACCATGAAGGGCCGGCTGCAGGAGATGGGCTCGCTGCTGATGCGCGGCAATCGCGCCTCGGTCGACACGTTCCTGACCGGTAAATTCCGTCAGGCGGGGCTCAACCTGATCGGGCGCACCACGACGCCGGAATTCGGCGTGTGCTCTTCCGCTGACAATCCGGCGGTCTACGTGACCCGCAATCCCTGGAACACCGACTACACCACCTGCGGCTCGTCGGCCGGCAGCGCGGCGATGGTCGCGGCCGGCGTGGTGCCGATTGCGCATGCGACCGACGGCGGCGGCTCGATCCGCATTCCCGCCGGCGTCAACGGTAATATCGGCCTGAAGGTGTCCCGCGGCGTGTTCTCGCTGGCGCCGCACATGTCCGACCTTACCGGCCTCGTCTCGATCCAGGGCTGCCAGTCGCGCACGGTGCGCGACACGGCGGCCTTCGTCGATCATGCCCGCGGGCCTGCGCCCGGCGAGTTCATGCCATTCTGGACCACCGCGCAGCCCTATTCCGAGATGATCAAGCGCGATCCGGGAAAGCTCCGCATCGCGCTGTCGCACACCTGGGGCGGCTATACCGCGACGGCCGAGATCGCAGCCGAGCTGGCCAAGGCCGGCCGCTTCCTCGAAGGCCTCGGGCATCACGTCGACTACGCGCTGCCCGAGCTCGACCTCCCCGCAGCGTTCGAGGCGCAGACCACCTGCTACATCTCGAACTTCGCGGTGGTGATCTCCAACATGCTGGCCGCGCGCGGGCTGGAAAAGCCGCCGGAGGATCTGATCGAGCCCATGAACATCCGGATCTGGGAAGCCGGGCGCCACACCAGCTTCGCCGAACGGGCGAAGATGCAGGGCGTTTTCAACACGACCTCGCGCGGCTTCGGCAGCTTCTTCGAGCAGTGGGACGTCATCCTGACGCCGATCACGGCACTGCCGACGCCGAAGGTCGGCACGAAGCAGTACCTCACGATCTCGGACAATCCTGACGTGCGCAACTGGTTCGACAATCTCTGGCGCTTCTTCGCCTTCACGCCGCTGGCCAATCTCTGCGGCATGCCCGCGATCTCGCTGCCGATGGCCGCGCAAGACTATGGGCTGCCGCTCGGCATCCAGGCGATCGCCAAGCAGGCCAATGACGGCCTGCTGCTGCAACTCGCCGCCCAGATCGAGCGCGCGCTGGACGGGAAATGGAACGGCGGGAAGAAGCCGAAGGTGCATGTCGGCTGAGTTGCCGCGATCGCATTCGAATTCGATCGCTCTGCCTGAGCCTCAGTTCTTCACCGCAGGAATATCTTCCGGCGGCGGCTGCTGCTGGCCCTGCTTGTACATCACGATCGCCTTGTCGAGCGCTTCGCGCAGCGCCAGCGCGGCGGCGACGCTGCAGCGCAGATGCGCAGTCTGGACCACGTCGACCCTGACGGCCGCTCCGATCGGCATCAAGAGGTTCGCGGCAAGCTCGATCTGGATCGCGCCGTTGTGATGGCCGAAGCAGGATGCACCGTCGAAATAGATGATCGGCGCCCGCTCCGAGCTCGAGCTGGAAATAGTGACGGCCCCCTGGCTGGTGGCAGGTGTTTCGGGGTCGGCCATGGGATACTCCTCGCGGGCAATGGGAGGTCCACCATCGTTGCTTCACCGGGCTCTGTCGAGGCCAAACCTGCACTGCGGGCTGCCATGCGGGGTTTTGCGCCGCGCCCGACACTGGTCTAGAACGTCGCTATGTCCAGCTCATCCAGCACGCTTCCCTTCGAGGAACTCGCCGAGGCCATCAAGGGCCGCCGCTCCGATTATGGCCATATCAGCGGGCTCCAGCTCGACCGGTTCGCGCCTGCTGAGGCCTGGTCGAGCCTGCCCTACCGCCCCGTCTTCGTCGGCGACACCGGGACCGGCGTGCTGCATGGCGGCGTCGTTACAGCAATGCTGGACGAGAGCTGCGGCATGGCGGTGCAGCTCGCGCTCGACGGCACCAGCGCGATCGCAACGCTCGATCTGCGGATCGACTACCAGAAGCCGGCGACGCCCGGCCTCGACATCAAGGCGCATTCGGTGTGCTATCGCACCACCCGCTCGATCGCCTTCGTGCGCTCCACCGCGTACCAGGAGTCCGAGGACGATCCGGTGGCGACGGCGACCGCCTGCTTCATGATCGGCGCCAACCGCACCAACATGCTGGCGGACCGCAAGATGGATTCGCGCAGCATTCCGACGCTGGAGGCGCCTGACGATCCGGACGGCCCGTTCGCCGCCAGCCCGTTCGCGCGCGCCCTCGGCATTCGCGTCAATGGTGACGGTACGCTGACGATGCCGTTCTCGCCGAAGATCATCGGAAACCCGATCCTGCCCGCCATCCATGGCGGCATGACCGGCGCCTTCCTCGAGACCACGGCGATCCTCGGCGTCCGGCGCGAGCTCGGGATCGCGACGCTGCCGAAGCCCATTGGGCTCACCGTCAATTATCTGCGCTCCGGCCGGGCGCTGGACACCGTGGCCAATGTCTCGATCGTGAAACAGGGCCGGCGCATCGTCGCCTTCGAAGCGCGGGCCTGGCAGGACGACCCGGGCAAGCCGATCGCCTCCGCCTTCGGTCATTTCATGCTGCGCCCCACGCCCGGAAACGACGAGGAATAGGCGTATTTTACTTGACGGACAGGGCTTGACGTCCAAGGCTTGATATCCAAGGCTCGGCATCGAAAGCTTGGACACAGCTATAGCGCATTCCCGCGAGAGGTATTGGATTGCGGCATCCGATCGACATCATCGCCATGTTTGCCGCCATCTGGCTGCTCGCCTCGATGGTGCTCGACGCGGTGACGCCGAAGGAGCTGACGGCGGTCATGATCGCCATCGCGCTCGCCCCCGCTGTCGTCATCACCGCGGTGTTCTACTATCTGCGTTGCCCGCGCACCGACTTCGCGGTGATCTTCGCTGCGCTCTGGCTGATCTCGGACATCGCCATCGCCTTCATCTCGCCCAAGGAGCTGCCGCACTGGCTGATCGGGCTCGGCTTCGTGCCGGCGACGCTGATCGGCATCGTGCTGCACTGGCAGCGCTTCCAGCGCCGCCACGAACGGTTGCCCGTGCCCTCGGCGAAGCGCGGCTAGCGCGAGCAATCAGCCGCTCTGAACGGCGAGATCGTAGGCTTCGACCGTCACCTTCGCGCGCGTGGCGACATCGGCAGCCGACATGCCCGGCTTGTACAGGCTCGAGCCCAGCCCGAACGCGGTGACGCCGCCCTTGATGTACTCGGCAAAATTCTGATCGGAGACGCCGCCGACCGCGGCGATCATGACGCCCGCGGGCAACACGGCGCGGATCGCGGCGATGCCGGAGGCACCGAGCACGCTCGCCGGAAAGAATTTCAGGCCGGATGCGCCGGAGCGCGCCGCGAGCAGCGCCTCGGTCGGCGAGAACACGCCGGGCAGCGTCACCATGCCGTGCTGATGCGCCCGCGCCAGCACGTCGGTGTCGACATTCGGCGAGACCATCAGCCTGCCGCCGGCGTCGTTGAGACGATCGACATCCGCCGCTGATAGCACCGTGCCGGCGCCGATCAGCACGCCTGATGGCGCGAGCTTCGCCGCAAGTCCGATGGAGCGGAACGGATCGGGCGAGTTCAGGGGAATTTCGATCGCGGTCATGCCGGACTCGATCAGCACGCCGACGATGGCCTCGGTCTGCTCCGGCTTGACGCCGCGCAGGATCGCGACCAGAGGCCGCTTCATCGCCGGAAAGGGAACGCTCATCTCAACAATCCTTCTACTTCGTCCAGATCGCCGCAGCCGCCATCGACAGGCCGCGGCGCACCGCTTCATCGGCATCGATCGGATTCACGGCCACCGACAGCGCATCGAAAGCCTGCCGGTACAGCTTCGCAAGCCGGCCCGAAGCAACCAGCGCGATGCCAGCTTTCGGCACGCTGCCGGAAAGTCCTGCTGCGAGCTCCGCGCCGATCAACGTGCCCGACAACGTCTCGCGCGCGGCGGCCGGCGTGCCGCCGAACAAGAGCTGGCGCGACCGCGCCGTAAACAGAAGATTGGCGGCGAAGGCGGGCGTCTCGAACGCCGCTTTCACGGCCGACTTGAAGCTCGCGACATCCTCGGTCTCATCGGCGCCGGCAACCGTGAGCGACAGAATCGTCTCGCGCGAGACGACGCTGAACAGCTCGCCGGTCATGAAGGTCGAAAAGTGCTCGACAACGCCGCCCTTCACCCGCACCCATTTCGAATGCGTGCCGGGCATGCAGACCAGCGCCTCGCCCGCGGCACCGAGGCCGAGCGCGCCGAGCAGCTGCGTCTCCTCGCCACGCATCACATCAGGCGCTTTCATGTCGCGCTGCGCGATGCCGGGCAGGATGCGGATGTCGCGCGCCTCGCCCGGCACGCGTGCAGCCTGCTTCAGAACCGCGGACAAAGGCGCCGGCGTATCAACGTAGCCGGCCTCGACCCAGCCGGTCTTGGCACCGGCCATGCCGCAGACAAGAACCGGCAGATGATCCGGCGCGACAACCGCGGCAAGGTGCGATTGCAGCACGCCGGGGAAGCCGGCCTTGGCCGCGGCCAGCATGCCTTCGTCGCTGCGGCGCTCGGCCAGCGCATGGCCGGTGCGATCGACCAGCCACAGCCGAAAGCTGCTGGTGCCCCAATCGACCGCGACAAAAGCGGGTTCGGTCATTTCCGATCTCATCTCACTCGTCAGAATCAATGCCTGATAGCACGGCTCCCGGCGACGAGACCAAGATGTTTGTCGGCCGCATGCCCGCTCGCCATCAAAGGTAGCGAATAACTTGCACTACACGCGCATTGGCTGCACAATGGCGTTTTAGGCGATTTCTACCTTTGCGGTCCTTGGAGGCCAGCATGCCATTAGTTCAAGTGCTTCCACGCGAGCCGAAGCCGAAGCCATACCCCGATCCTGTCAAAAAGCCCTCGCCAAGGCCACCAGCCCCTCTGCCCGGCAGGCCGCCGGGACCGATCGATCCCGACTAGCGCCGTCGCGTCGCGCGGTGAATCCGGCGGCAGGAAACCTCGTCTGTCTGCAACACACAGTTCCTTCCCTCTCACGGGAGCACCACCGTGTCGGACATCGTGAAGGCCCTTTGGGGGAAGCTTTATGCATGGGCGCTTCCCGCCGCGATGGCACTCGGAACAGCGTGGTTCCTGATCTACCGGAATGCGTCCTTCCTTCAATTCAAGTCGGGTCTCGAGAGTTCGGAAAAGCTATGGGTCTTTCTCGCGCTCACGGCCGCGCTCGCGTTCACAATGAACGCCTGCTCGATGCAACTCTACCGGTTCCTCGAAGGATACCTTCTGTGGCCAAAGTGGTTGCAGGCTGCCGGCGTCCGGCGGCAACTGCGTATCAAGCAGACACTTCAGCGGGATCTGGCCGGTTCGGGGTGGCGACGAGGTCTCGCACTGGAAAGGCTGGCACAATATCCGCTCGACAACGCCCAAGTCGCGCCGACGCGGTTCGGAAACGCGCTTCGCGCATTCGAAACCTATGGCAAGACGCGGTTCAATCTCGACTCGCAGACGCTGTGGTATGAGTTGTGCGCGGTCGCACCGAAGACTGTGCAAACCGCGATCGACGATGCCCGCTCGTCCGTCGACTTCTTCATCGCAACAACTTACCTGAGCTTTTTGATCGGCGTGTTCGGCGCGGCCTGCGCGATCTATGAACGCGGCCCGCTCCTGCTCGTCCTCGTCTCGGTGGTCGCGTTGGCCCTCAGCCCGATCTGTCACTGGCTCGCGATCAGGACGACTGGCGAGTGGGCTGTGGCCGTTCAGGCGCTCGTCAACGTTTCACGTCTGAAGCTTGCACAAGCGATGGGCCTCGAGGTTCCGAAGTCGCTCGCCGAAGAGAAGAAGATGTGGGGGCTCGTCACGAAATACACCTACTTCGCAAGGGACGCGGACGGCGCCGCCCTCGACCCGTACAAGAAGGCGGAGACCAAGCACCAATGCCGGTGTGGAGGCGAAGGTGGTGCTGAGGCAGAAGGCGGCGATCCGGGCGACGACGAGGACAAGGACGAGGATGGGGAGGAGGAGCCGGCGGCCGAGGAGACCTGAATGAACTGACCCGGGCCCGCAAAGTCCGATTTATGACGGCGGCGGATTGCTTGACTCCTCATCAACTTATGATAGCGTTGGTCCTATATTATACCATCGATTGTTTGGATTGCGGCGAGACGCCATTCGCCGATCGAACTTGAGGCGATCATTTTTCGTGATCGATCGATAGCGCCGGATATCGGCTGATTTCTTCTCCGATAGACCTCGCTGTCCAGCCGCCGGTCTCCGCAGCCGATCCAACCGAACTGTCTCGAACGGACTGACGAAGCGAATGTCGAGACCTCCAAGGAGGCGCCGCGCCGCATCGAACAGTCTCCGCGAAGATGCAACCGGGGAGCGACAGGTCACCATGACGGATTCAACACCTGACTGGCTCGCGGTAATGCGCCAGATCGACGGCACCAAATGGGCGCCCGGCGATGGCCCCAGCGACACGATCCAGAGCTGGCTCAGCTTCATCGGCACGACAAACCCGAACATGGCGTCGTACTGCAACTCGGTCGCGCGTCTGGACTATTTCTCCTGGTGTGGCCTCACTGTCGCCTACTGCATGGCCAAGGCGGGAATCCCGCCGGTGTTCGGCGCCACCGAAACTACTCGTTTCCTATTCGCAATGTCGTGGCTCGGATTCGGTACTCCGGTCACGTCAGCGCCCCAAGCGGGCGACGTCCTGATCTTCGATTTCGGCGGCGGTGACCACCACGTGACGCTGTTCGAGAAGGACAATGGCAACGGCACCTACGCTTGCCGCGGCGGCAATCAGTCTCACGTCGCCAATGTGACGAACTTTCCCAAGAGTCGCTTGATGGGGATTCGGCGGCCGAGCGCCGCGGGCGCCACTCCGATGGCCGTCGCCAGCAGCGGAACTCTGGTCCCAGGCGCCGAAGGACGCCTCGTCACTGCGCTGCAAGGCGCGTTGGCCGCCGCAGGCTTCGATCCCGGCGGCGTCGACGGCGAATACGGTCCGCTCACAAGCGCGGCAGTGTCAGCCTTCCAACGCGCCCGCAACCTGCCGATCACCGGGATAGCCGATCCCGCCACGCTCCAGAATCTCGGCGTATCCATCGACACGAGTTCGCAACCTCTACCGGCCACGGAGGCGTCGACGACGATGCAGCCTCAGGATCTCCTCAAGACCATCATCGACGCCTTGATCGTGCAGAGAACCGGCCAGGCGCCGACCCAAGCAACCGCCCCTGGACAGGTCGACATGACGCAAATCCTGCAGTTGGCAATCTCCGCCCTGAGCGGAAAGCCGCTGCAACTTCCTGTGGCGCCGACTGCCGGCACCGCGACAACGCCGAGCGCGACGGTCCCGGTCCTGTCCACCATCGACAACATCTTTGGTGGCGAGGCGCTCGCCGGGAAGAAGACTCTGATCGCGGTGATCGCCTACGTGATCCTCGCTATCCTGCAGGCGACGGGGGTCGCGGGCACCGCGATGGGTGACACCGCGACACCGACGGGCCAGATCCTGACGACCCTGATCGGAGCCTTTGGTACGCTCGGCGGCGCTGCCAAGATCGACCGGCTGACACAATTGCTCGGCCTGATTGCAGGCCAGGCCGCACAGAAATAGGCGACGTCCGGAGCGCAAGCGATGCCGAATTACCGCAGTCTGGTCGGCGGGTTCTTCTCGTCCACGCCGATGGATAAAACCACCGGTCCCGTGACGATCCGGATGAACAATCCCGGCGCGATCAACGGCGCGCCTTGGGAGAAGACATATCCAGGCTACGTCGATACTGTCGAGACCACCCCCGGCAATCGTTCGACGATCTTCGAAGCTCCGGAATTCGGCATCGGCGCGTGGTGGGATCTCATGCGGCGATATCGGGCCGCCAATGTCATCACCGTCGGCGGTATCATCAATCGGTACGGCGGCGGACAGGACTACTCGGCCTACATTCAATTCGTCGCGAAGACGACGGGCTTTACCCCAGACACAACGATCGATCTCAACGACGACCAGCAGGTCCTGACATTCGGCAAGGCGATGTTCCGCTATGAAGCCGGACGCCCATTGCCTTGGAGCGACGATCAGGTTCTCTGCGGTATCCGTGGCGGTCGGCAATTCGCCAGCAGTGGGAGCTGGCCCGCCGCAGCCGCGCCGACGCTCTCACCCCAGACCCAACCGGGCTCGCTGGTATCCAACAATCAGTCCACCTCGAACGATTTGCTACCCTTGCTGCAAAAGCTCGTGCTGGCGCTCGCGACCCGTCCTCCCGGACCACCCGATCCGTCGACCGCCCGCCCTCCTGGGCCACCAGCGCTTCCTGCGAAGGGCACGCCAAGCGCATCGCCAAACGTCATCTCCCCACCTCCCGTCCTCTCGACGATCGACAAGATTTTCGGCGGCGAGACATTGACCGGTTCGAAGACGATGATCGGCGTGCTGTCATATGCGCTGGTGACAATTCTAAAGGCGGCCGGCGTGCTCGGCGCCGCCACGCCGGCTGGACAGATCCTGACCGTGCTTTCGATCGCGTTCAGCGTACTGGGCGGGCTCGCCAAGATCGACCGCATGACCCAGTCCATCAGCAACGTTGCAGCCAACGCACCACCCAAGATCTGACCGCGGCGGACAAGGAGGCGCCCGGCCGGCAACGCCGGGCGTCTCACCTTCAAGACAACGTCTCGCGACGGCGAGACGCGCGGACGGGCACCGCCGCCGGATATCGCCGATCCGCAGGCGCAAACAGCCAAATTCCAGCAAAATCCGCGCACTGGCGCGCTGGCACACCGCTTGCTCAAGCAGTCCTGCTCACATCCGTGAACCGCGCAGCAAGACGCGTCAATTGTGGAGAGGAAACCCATGGAGATCGGCTATTTCACGATGCCTTCGCATCCGCCGGAGTGCGGCCTGAAGGAAGGACATGACTGGGACCTGCAGGTGCTGCGCTGGCTCGACGAGCTCGGCTATCAGGAAGCCTGGATCGGCGAGCACCATACCGCGCCCTGGGAACCCAATCCCACGCCGGACCTCTTGATCGCACAAGCCCTGATGCAGACCAAGCGCCTGCGCATCGGACCGGGCGGATTCCTGTTGCCCTATCATCACCCGGCCGAGCTCGCCAACCGCGTCGCGATGCTCGACCATCTCTCCGAGGGCCGGCTCAATTTCGGCGTGGCGGCGAGCGGCTTGCCGAGCGACTGGGCGATGTTCAACGTCGACGGGATGAGCGGGCAGAACCGCGACATGACCCGCGAGGCGCTGGAGATCATCCTGAAGCTGTGGACCGAGCCGGCGCCCTTCACCCACAAGGGCAAGTTCTGGACGGTGAGCAAGCCGGACACGATGTTCGACTTCCTCAAGCCCCACATCAAGCCGCTGCAGGCACCGCATCCGCCGATCGGCGTCGCCGGGCTGTCGAAGAACTCGGACACCTTGAAGCTCGCGGGCGAGCGCGGCTTCATCCCGATGAGCCTCAACCTCAACCCGGCCTATGTCTCCAGCCATTGGGACTCGGTCGAGATCGGCGCCGCGAAAACCGGCCGCAAGCCGAACCGGCAGGACTGGCGGCTGGTGCGCGAGGTCTTCGTCGCCGACACTGATGAAGAAGCCTGGAAGCTCTCGACCGGCGACATGATGGGCCGGATGATGAGCGAGTACTTCCTGCCGCTGCTCGGCCATTTCGGCTTCAAGGACTATCTCAAGCATGCCCCCGACGTGCCCGACAGCGACGTCACGGTCGAATATTGCGCCAAGCGGAACTGGATCGTCGGCTCGCCGGCAACCGTCGCCGAGAAGATCGAGACGATCTACGACGAGGTCGGCGGCTTCGGCGTGCTCTGCGTGTTCGGCTTCGATTACAAGCACAAGCCGGAAGCCTGGCACCGCTCGCTCTCGCTGCTCAAGAACGAGGTGATGCCGCGCCTGAAGCATCTCGGCTCTGCAAAGAAGGCAGCTTGATTCCAAGCGGGTGCGGCGCGAACTTGCCGCACCCGCACCAGTTCCGGAGATATCGGCGTGACCGTCGACGCAAAGGACTTCAAGCAGGCGATGCGCCAATGCGCCGGCGCGGTCGCGCTGGTCACGGTCGGTGCCGAGCACGGCAAGCGCACCGGACTTACCGTGACGTCGGCCTGCTCGCTGTCGGACAATCCGCCATCGCTGATCGTCTGCGTCAACCGCAACGCCAGCGCGCATGCACGTATCCGCGAGGAAGGCGCGTTCGCGATCAACTTCCTGCACGAGGATCACGCGCTGCTGGCGCTGACCTTCAGTGGCCAGAAGGGCATCAATGGCGACGACCGGTTTGCGTTCGGCCAATGGACGCAGGGCGTCACCGGCGCACCGGTGCTGACGGACGCGGTCGCCGCGTTCGATTGCATGCTGGCACAGGAGTTCGAGGCCAGGACGCACTCAATCTTCGTCGGCGAGGTAAGAAGCGCGACGCATTCGGCCGCGGCCGCACCGCTGGTGTATCTGCGCAGCAGTTTCCATACGCCGCAGGAAATCCGTGAGACCGTTTCGATCGGCGATCTCGATTCACGGCATCTGAGCTGGACGGATTTTTCGTAAGCAGCCACATCGTCGGTGCGCTCGCCCCGCTTGCGGGGAGAGGCGAAGAGCCTGCGGCGCGCTACTGCGCCGTCTCGATCTTCAGCTGCTTGATCTTGCGATACAGCGTCGCACGGCTGAGTTTGAGAGCGCGGGCGGCTTCAGTGACGCGGCCGCCGTGCTTGCGGAGCGCCTGGACGATCGTGGCGCGTTCGGCCGCTTCGAGGTCGGCCTCCGCGGCTCTTCCACCGAACGGCGGCAGATCGAGATCGGCGTCCGTGATGACGCCATCCTCGGCCGTGCAGCCGGCGAGCCGCAGCACGTGGCGGAGCTGGCGCATGTTGCCGGGATAGGGATAGGCTGCGAGCTGCGCCCAAGCCTCCGGCGAGAGCCGGCAGTTCGGCGCCTCCTCGCGCGCGATCTGGCGAATGATGTCATCGCGATCCGCGCGCTCACGCAACGCGGGCAGTCGCACCTCCAGGCCGCGCAGGCGGAAATAGAGGTCGGCGCGGAAAGCGCCCTCCTCGGCCATGCGACCGAGGTCGCGGTGGGTGGCGCTGATCAGGCGGATATCGACGGGCACGGGCTTGAGCGCACCGAGCGGCCAGACCTCGCGATTTTCCAGCACGCGCAACAGCCGCGTCTGCAGCGAGATCGGCATGTCGCCGATCTCGTCCAGGAACAACGTGCCGCCGTCCGCCTGCACGATCAGGCCCTTCGAGCCGTCGCGTCGCGCGCCGGTGAAGGCACCGGCCTCATAGCCGAACAGCTCGGCGTCGATCAGGCTCTCCGGCATCGCCGCGCAGTTCAGCGCGACATAATTGTTGCGGGCGCGGTTGCTCGCAGCGTGAATCGCGCGGGCGAACACGTCCTTGCCGACGCCGGTCTCGCCATGCAGCAGCACCGGCAGATTGTGATCACCGATGCTGCGGAGGCGTTTCACGCTCCTGACCAGGCCGGGATCGCGGCCGGCGAGCCGGTGCAATGCATCGAAGCGGTCGACGGACGCATCGCGGCGAAGCGTGGAGGATCTCGCCCGCAGCGGCGGAGCAACGTGGCTCTGGCCCAATGGACGGCCATCGGCGCGGCGCAGCTCAACGATGCCATCGGCATGGAGCGAATGGTCGAGCTTGATGTAGCGCGACAGATCGATACCGGAGGCGATCAGGCCATCCGTGAGGCCCAGCAATGCACGAGCCGACCGGCAGGCGCCGATGATGCGGCGGTCATCGTCATAAGCGAGCAGGCCGCTGCCGCCATCGCCAGGCACGGTGGCGATCCAGGCGTCGCGGAAATGATCGCGGAAGATCGCGCCCTCCATCCGCCGCGTTGCCTCCATCGTCACCGCCAGCGCGAGCTGATGGGCGGCGCGTTCGAGGTCCTCGCGGCAGGAGGTAATGTTGATCGCCCCCGCGAGACGCCCGGCCTGGTCGAACAGCGGCGCGACCGCGCAGGAGAACATGTGCCATTGCGCACGAAAATGCTCCTCGCGATGCACCAGGATCGGCTTCTGCTCGGCCAGCGCAGTACCGAGCCCGTTGGTGCCCTCGAACGTCTCGGCGAAATTCGAGCCGGTATAGATCTTCCAGTCCAGGAACATCCGCGCATCTGCTTCGCCCGGCAGGCGGCTGAACAGCATGGTCGCATTCGCGTCAGCCAGATTGACGCAATAGCCGGCGTCGCGCAGCACGCGGGCGAGATCGTCGAGCTCGGGGGTCAGCAGCCGAATGGTCTCTTCCAAAGGCTCGGCGACGTGACGGATCTCGGCCTCGGTGAGCGTCTGCGGCGGACCCTGACGGGCGGGATCGAGCTTGTGGCTGATCAGGCAGCGCCGCCAGGAGTTTTCAATGCGCGAGGAGGCCCCGATGTCGGCCACATGATTGGCCACGGACAAGACACGGGCGACATGGTTCGAGGCCGAAAGGCTGGCCATCGCGGACGTCTCCACCCTGTATTATTGTGCAAAGTCTGGCACCACAGGCGGGGATGTCAATCGGGAACCGGGTGCAGCCTATTGCTGCACTGCGCTCACCAGGTGTCGATACACGGCCGCTTCTTCTCGGTCCTCACAGGCGGCTTCGGCACCGAGCGAAGTCCCGCCATGATCCAGCGCCGGGTCTCGGCCGGATCGATGACGTTGTCGATCTCGAATACCGAGGCGATCGAGACCGCCTTGCCGTTGGCATAGAGTTCGGCGACCTTGTTGCGATAATACGTCTCGCGCTCCTCGGGGTCGGCGATCGCCTCCATCTCCTTGCGGAAACCGAGGCGGACATAGCCTTCCAGGCCCATGCCGCCGAACTCACCGGTCGGCCAGGCCGCAGTGAAGAATGAGGCGTGGAAGCCGCCGCCGATCATCGACTGCGCCCCCAGCCCATAGCCCTTGC
This sequence comes from Bradyrhizobium sp. CCBAU 51627, assembly GCF_028128765.1. GTDB lineage: Bacteria > Pseudomonadota > Alphaproteobacteria > Rhizobiales > Xanthobacteraceae > Bradyrhizobium. Next base: position 60,696 of record NZ_LBJG01000020.1, on the reverse strand, counting down.
GCAGCACGATGCCGAACAATGGCACGGTGAGGCTCGCACCTGTGACGAACATGCGCGAGACGTGGCGCACGATCGCGGTCTTCTCGGCCTCCGGGCCGACCATGAAGCCGGGCGTATCGCATAGCGAGACGACAGGCAGGTCGAAGGCGTCGCAAAGCTGGAGGAAGCGTGCCGCCTTGTCACCGGCATCGGCATCGATCGCGCCGCCGAGATGGCGCGGATTGTTGGCGATCAGGCCGAACGGCTTGCCTTCGATCCGGATCAGCGCGGTGATCATGCCGACGCCGTAGTCGGGGCGCAGCTCCAGCACGCTGTTTTTGTCCGCGACGAGATCGATGACGCTGCGGATGTCGTAGACGCGCAGACGGTTTTCCGGGATGGCGCGGCGGAGCAGGCGCTGGTCGGCGGCCTCCCAGTCCGCCACCGCACCCTGGAAATAGGACAGATATTTTTGCGCGACCGATGTCGCCTCCTCCTCGTCTTCGACGAGGATATCGATAACGCCGTTTGGCGACTGGAACGAGACCGGGCCGACCTCGGCCGGATGATAGACGCCGAGCCCGCCGCCTTCGATCATGGCCGGGCCGCCCATGCCGATCGAGGCATTCCTGGTCGCGATGATGACGTCGCAGCAACCGAGCATCGCAGCGTTGCCCGCGAAGCAATAGCCGGAGACGACGCCGATGACCGGCACGAGGCCGGAGAGTCTTGCGAATTGCACGAAGGACGGGCCGTCGAGGCCGGTCATGCCGAGCCGGTCGGTATCGCCGGGCCGGCCGCCGCCGCCCTCGGCGTAAAACACCAGCGGCACGCGCCAATCTTCCGCAAGCGTCAGTATGCGGTCGATCTTCTTGTGATTCATGTGGCCCTGCGTACCCGCGAGCACGGTGTAATCATAGGCCACGACAATGCAACGCGCAGCGTCGCCGAACTTGTCGGCGTTGACGGTGGCGACGCCCGTGACGAGGCCGTCGGCCGGCGTATTCTTGATGAGATCGTCGAGCTTGCGCCGCCGGCGCTGCGCCGCGATCGCGAGGCTGCCATATTCCATGAACGAGCCGTCGTCGACGAGCTGGGCGACGTTCTCGCGCGCGGTGCGCTGATTGGTGTTGCGGCGGCGTTCGACCGCGGCCGGGCGGTTTTCATCGAGCGTATTGGCCTGGCGGGCGATCAGCTCGGCGAGGTCAGGGCGGATATGATCGAGATCGACATCGGCTTCCACTGCCGCGCTGTCGGCCGCGACGTCGAGCGGCTCGAGATACATGATCGGCTCGCCATGCATCAGCGTGACGCCGTCGCCGGCTGCGAGCTTCATGACGCGCCCGCCCTGCTCGGCCATCACGAGATGCTCCATTTTCATGGACTCGATCACGGCGAGTTGCTGGCCGGGGCGGACGATCTCGCCCTCCTTCACCTGAATGGTGACGATGGTGCCCTGCAACGGCGCGGCGACCATCACCGCGCCTTCGGGCACGGCTTGCGCAACATGCGCCTCGGCGCCGTGCACACCGCTGCGCTCGGTCGCAGCAAAGTAGAGCGGCTTGGCCGCGCCGTCCGCACTCTCGACCAGCTTTGCGATGTTGCGATCGATGAAGTCGGTCGCGATGCGGTTGGTCCTGAAATCGGCGTGCGCCAGCACCGCCTGAAGGAAAGCGATATTGGTGACGACGCCGTCGATGCGGAATTCGCGCAAGGCACGCGAGGCCTTCGCCACGACGTCATGCCAGGCCTCACCGGGCGTATGCACGATGACCTTGGCCAGCAGCGAGTCGAAGGCCGCGCTGGTCTTGTAGCCGGCATAGCCAAAGCTATCGACCCGGACGCCGGGACCGGACGACGGCTCGAACACAGCCAGCACGCCGCCGGTCGGATGCGTCGCCCCGGTCGCATCCAGCGTCTCCATGTTGACGCGCAGCTGCATGGCATAGCCGCGCGGCTTCGGAACCGATGCCTGTGCCAGGCCGAGCGAGGCCAGCGTCGCGCCTGATGCCACCGCGAGCTGGGCGTGAACGAGATCGAGTCCGAGCACCTCCTCTGTCACCGTATGCTCGACCTGAAGCCGCGGATTGGCCTCGATAAAGGCGAAGCTGTCGTCGGCGGAGCCGTCGACCAGAAACTCGAACGTACCGAGATTGTCATAAGACGCCGCAGCGGCGAGCTGCTTGGCGGACTCGATGATGCGGCCACGCAAACCGTCGCTCAGCGACGGGCTCGGCGCCACCTCGATCAGCTTCTGATGCCGGCGCTGGATGGTGCATTCGCGCTCCCAGAGATGCGAGATCGCCCCGTGCTTGTCGCCGATGATCTGCACCTCGATGTGGCGCGCCTGCCGGATCAGCCGCTCGGCATAGACGCCATCATAGCCGAAGGCGGCCTTGGCTTCGGACTGGCAGCGTGCATAGGCCTCCGCGAGATCGGCTGCGGTCTCGACGACGCGCATGCCGCGGCCACCGCCGCCGGCCATCGCCTTGATCACGATCGCAGCATTGTCGCCGAGCGAGTTGACGAACGCGGTGATCTCCTCAAGGCTCGACGGGCCACTGGTGCCGGCAATGATCGGCACGCCACAACGCTTTGCGAGTTGCCGGGCCGCGACCTTGTCGCCGAACAGGTCAAGCGCGGCCGGCTTCGGCCCGACGAAGACAAGGCCCGCATCGGCGCAGGCTCTTGCGAATGCCGGGTTCTCGCTGAGGAAACCATAGCCGGGATGCACGGCATCGCAGCCGACGCTCGTCGCCGCCTTCACCACCGCCTCGATGTCGAGATAGGCCCTTGCGCCGCGGCCGGGGATTTCGACCGCCTCGTCGGCGACGCGCACATGCAGCGAGAGCGCATCGTCCGCGGGATGGATCGCGACCGTCGCGATGCCGGCATCAGCCGCCGCGCGCGCAATGCGGATGGCGATCTCGCCGCGGTTGGCGATCAGGAGCTTCTTGAACGACATCGTCTCTCTCACTCAGACTGCGGCAGGCTGGTTGGGATTGAGGTCCTGCTTCTTCACCTTGCCGGTGGCCGTCAGCGGCAGCGCGTCGATGATGCGCACTTCCGGCACCTTGTAGACGGCCATGCGCTCGGCGCACCAGGCGCGAATGTCTTCGGAGATGGTGCCGACCGCCTCCGGCTTGAGCTGGATATAGGCCACAGGCACCTGCCCCCTGTCAGGATCGTCGCGGCCGACCACGCCGGAGCCCAGCACCTTCGGATGCTGCCCCAGCAGCGCCTCGATCTCCGGCGGAAACACGCTCATGCCCTTGACCTTCAGCATCTCCTTGCGACGGCCGAGGAAGTGCAGGAAACCGTCCTTGTCGATGGTGCCGATGTCGCCGGTGCGCAGCCAACCATCAACGAGCGACTCCGCGGTCGCCTCCGCCTTGTTCCAGTAGCTCTTGAGCAACGACGGCGTCCGCACGCGGATCTCGCCTTCGGCACCGAGCGGCAAAAGTTCACCGGTCTCGAAATCGGTGATCTTGAACTCGGCGCCGGGGACCGGCAGGCCGACGAAGATCGGCTGGCTGTTGAGATCGAAATCGTCGTCCTGGAAACCTGATGTGAACGTGTTGGAGGTGTGAGTCTCGGTCATGCCCCAGGCCGCCTCCATCAGGATGGTGCCCGTGAGATCCTTCCAGCGCTTGCGGTAGTCGGCATTGAGCTTCTTGACGAAGGAGACGACGCGCACCTGTTTAAGCGACGACAGGTCGAACTCGCTCCAGCGCGGGTGGTCCATCAGCTCGACCGCGCCATCAACCGGCATGGCCGTGATCGAGACCTTGTATTTGTCGATTGCAGCCATCGCGCCGACGGCGTCCCAGCGCGCCAGCAGCACCAGCGTCCCGCCGGAGAACAGCGGAAAAATCAGGCCGAAATTCTCGCCCGCAATCCAGAACTCGGGGAAGAACGACAGGAACACGCTGCTCTCGTCTGATAGCACCGAGATGCCGTAATTGGCGGCGGCCGTATAGACCATGTCGCGATGGGTATGGACGCAGCCCTTCGGCATGCCGGTGGTGCCGCCGGTGTAGTTGAGCGCGGCGACCTCATCGAGGCCGGGCGGCGGCAGCGGCACAGGCGCTGGCATTGCGGCGAGCGCGGGCAACAGGTCGGTCGCGCCTGAAATCGTGATGCGCGGCGTACGGATCGAGTCCGGCGTCGGAAACGCCGGCATCGCCGGGACGACATCGGCGAAGCTCGTCACGATGATCTCGCGCAGACTGACTTCGCCCCGCACCTGTTCGACCACGGGAATGAGCTGGTCGAGCGCCACGATCACCTCGGCCTGGGTGTCGTTGAGCTCGTAAGACAGCTCGAACGCGCGCGACAGCGGGCTCACGGGCACATGGACCGCGCCGAGCTTCAGGATGCCGAAGAACACGATGTGGAATTGCGGGGAGTTCGGCAGAAAGACCGCGACGCGATCGCCCCTGCGTACGCCCTTGGCCTGCAACAGCGCGGCAAAACGGTCGCTCTGCTGGTCAAGCTCGGCATAGGTCGTGACGTGACCGTAGAAGATCACCGCGGGGCGCGCGGGGCTCTGCTTGGCCCAGGCGCGCAGATATTCCGTCAGCGGAACTTCGCCATGCAGATAATTCGCCGAGCGCGGCATGCCCTTTGGCCACGCCTTCTCCCACAGGCCGTGCAAGGTGGCGAGGTAGTCCTTCTCGTTGAGGTCTGCACTCATGGCGTCTTTCCCGCGTGCTTTTCTTTTCGGGCACAGATGTGCCTTCGACCGACGTCATTACACGTCGAGCACGACGAACGTCATGTCAAGACAAACAGTTCGTCCGCATCACGGGCGATACCGTGACGCGGAAAAACGGCGAGACGGCTTGCGCGTCAGGCCGCCCGCACGCCGGCCACGAACGCGCTGACCTCGTTCTCCAGCGATTGCAGCTTCTCAGCCAGCCGGCCGCTCGATTGCAGCACGAGGCCGGCGACCTGTCCGGTCTCCGCGGTGGCGTCGGTGACGCCGGAGATGTTTTGCGAGACCTGGTCGGTGCCGGAGGCGGCTTCCTGCACGCTGTGGGCAATGGCCTGCGTCGCGGCGCCCTGCTCTTCGACTGCGGCCGCGATCGACGCGGAGATCTCGTTGACCTCCATGATGGTGGCGCGGATGCTCTCGATGTTGCCGACGACCTGATTGGTCTCGGCCTGGATCGCGGTAATCTGCGCGCCGATCTCGTCGGTGGCCTTGGCGGTCTGGCTCGCCAGCGACTTCACCTCGCTCGCGACCACGGCAAACCCCTTGCCGGCCTCGCCGGCACGCGCGGCTTCGATGGTGGCGTTGAGCGCGAGCAGGTTGGTCTGCGAGGCGATCTGGTTGATGAGGTCGATGACCTCGCCGATCTTGTGGGCGGCCGCGGCCAGGCCCTGCACGGTGTCGTTGGTGCGCTGGCCGTCGGCGGCGGCCTTGTCGGCGACGGTTGCCGCCTGCGCGACGCGCTGGCTGATCTCGGTGATCGAGGCCGACAACTGCCCGGCAGCGGACGCGACCATCTGCACGTTGTTCGATGCCTGCTGGCACGCGGTGGCGACGAAGCTGGCGCGGTCGCTCGCCTTGTTCGCGGTCTCCGACATGCCCTGCGCGGCCCGCTGCATCGCCCGAGCTTCATTGAAAACGTCGCGAACCACGGCCTGAACGCTTGCCTCGAACTTGCCGGCGAGATCGGCCATCGTCTTGCGCTTCTCGTCGTCGGCCTGCTGCTTTGCCTCCTGCTGCTCGGCGTGCATCCGGCCGACGGCCGCGGCATTGTCCTTGAACACCGCCAGCGCCTTGGCAAGCCCGCCGACCTCGTCGCGACGGCTGGTGTAGGGTACCTCGAATGCGCTGTCGCCGGCGGCGAGGCGCTCGGTCAATCCGGTGATCGTCGCGAGCGGCCGGGTCACGCTGCGGCCGATCGCGAAGGAGGCGCCGAGCACGAGCACGAACACCGCGAGGCACACGAGGCCGAACGTCATCGCGTCCTGGCGGAAGACGGCGTCGACGTCGTCGAGATAGATGCCGGTGCCGATGATCCAGCCCCAGGGCGCAAAGCCCTTCACATAGGAGATTTTCCCGACCGGCTGCTCGAAGCCGGGCTTGGGCCAGAGGTAGCTGTAGAAGCCCCCGCCCCGTTTCCTGACGACGTCGACGAAGCCGAGGAACAGCGCATTGCCCGAGGGATCCTTCATCCCGGCGAGATCCTTGCCGTCAAGCTCGGGCTTGATCGGGTGCATGACCATCTTCGGGGTCATGTCGTTGATCCAGAAATACTCGACCTTGTCGTAGCGCAGACTCTTGATTTCCGCCATCGCGGCCGCCTGTGCCTGCTCGCGCGAGAGTTTCCCGTCGCTCTCGAGCTTCTGATAGTGCGCCAGGATGCCGTAGCCGACATCGACCATGTGCTGCGTCTTGGCCTGGCGGTCGGCGACCATCTGGCTGCGCAGGGTCGACAGCGCGATCGGTACGAGCGCGATCATGCCGAGGAGGCTGATGCCGACAATGAGGACCAGCTTGAAACTGATGCGGGAGAAAATCATCGGGGCTCGCAAGAATTGAGCGGGGTTGATATGCCATTTTATCCCGGCCTCCTTAGCAAAGCTTTAAGCATTGGGGTTCGCCGCTCCGGCAAATCAGATCACCGTGTTTGCTTCGCGAACGCCCGAGCAGAAGAGGGCGTTGCATCGAAGGATCGCAGATCTGCTCGGCGAGAATCCCGGCATCCGGCCCGAAGATGTGTTCGTCAACGTACTCGATGCCTCCGCGGAAAACTGGTCCGTCGGACACGGCCTCGCGCAATTTGCGTGAGCGTCGAGGATCTGTCACCTTCTTGAGAATTGCCGAAGGGGAATGACATGACCGTATTCCGGGGAAGCTGCTTGTGCGGCGATGTCGCCTTCGAGGTCGAGGCTCCGTTCGACCGTTTCCTCAACTGCCATTGTTCGCGCTGCCGCAAGGCCACCGGCACGGCTCATTCATGTGAGGTGATCGTCAAGGCGGGCGCACTGCGCTGGCTCCGCGGCGAAGAATTGGTGGCGCGCTTCGATTTGCCGAATGCGAAAAGCTTTGCCTCCGCATTCTGCAAGACGTGCGGCAGCCCGATGCCACATCTGACGCGCAGCGGGCGCGAGGCGATCATCCATGCCGGCGCCTTCGACGAGCCGCTGGGCGCGACGCCCGACCGGCATGTGCAGTGGACGTCACGCGCAGCGTGGTATGTGCACGGGGACGGGATACCGGTGGAGGATTAAGACCCAGCTTCATGCATCGACGCCGTGGTGACGGTGATACGCACTCGGCATCGGCCAGGTCCAGTCCTTCAGCGTCGTTCGATCCGGCTCGAAGATTTCGATCTTGAGCGGATGGCACGCCGCGGCATCGCTGGAATGGGTTGCGCTGCAGTCCCCACCGGGACAGGCCGACAACGCTCCGAGCAGGTCGATCTCCGCGAAGAACTCGATGAAGTCGCCGGGGCGGACCGGACTTGCCTTCATGAAATACTGATGCGTGTCCCGCGTGAAGCCGGTGCACATGAAGACATTGAGCACATCGTGGACGTGATGCTCCACTGCAGCGGGATCGAGCTTCAATTCGGCGGCGAGCGCGCGGGACAGGTTGGAGTGACAGCAGAAATCGTAAGTCGTGCCGTTCAACAGGAGATTGGTATAGGGATCGCAGCGGGTGCCGATGACATCATGAATGCCGGCGCCATCGGCGTCGAAACCGTACCAGCCGAGCGTATCGTGGCTGATGGTCGCCATGGGCCGGAGATAAGGCATCGTGCTCCAGAGCCTGTTACCGAGGCCAACATGCGTGCCGTGGAGCGCCCGCGTCTTGCCGCTGAAGAAGTGCTCGGCGAGATCGGCTGCGTTCCAGAGATTGAGATCGCCGACCTGGGGGCCGTCAATGCTGACGATGCGGACAAACTGGCCGCGCGCCACACGAAAGGCTCGTGCATCGCGAGGCGGCACGATGAGCTCGTGCGTCTTGACCAGCGTCTGCCGCGCGGATTCGAGCGTGGCCATGTCAGGCCCTGGCATCGACCCGGCCGGATAGACGATGACCGGCTTGGCCGCGCGGCGCGAGGCTGCGTCAGTGGGGGCGGATGAGGTATTCAGGGACATCTCTGGCCTCGGATCGACACGGCAAGACAACAAGCGGCCGACATTGGACGCGATCGACTCTATCGCGGCACGTCAACCTGGAGCAACACAGCCGTCCATCAGCGCGTCGATCTCCGGCTTGGAGAGCACGCCGAGTTCGGCGATGAAGACGATTCGCGCGCGGGGCACGCCCGGTGCGGGCGCTTCGCCCGGCGCAAGCGTCGCGCGGCCGCCGGCGAACTGGAACACCATCTGGCGGCCGGGCTGCTCGATTGTCTCGAACAAACCTTTCGCGCGCGCGAGTTTCGGCGCCAGCTTGCCGATCGCCTGCTGCAGCCGCGGCAGCGAGAGCGGCCGGTCGGAGGTCCAGCTCAACGTCTCGAAGCGATCTTCTGCCGGGCGTTTCGGCCCCGGTTGGCGCGGCGCGGGCGCGCGATCGCTTGCGGGAAACAGCAGCGCGGACGGAATCCCGCCCTGCTTCGCATCGACCACCACGGCGGCAACGCGCTGCGCGCGGATGGCCTCGCGGATGCGCACACCGGCGCCTTCGCCCGCCAGGTCCAGCTTGCTCAATGCCACGATGTCGGCGACGCGCAGCTGCGAACGCTGAAGCGCATCGTTGAGCGCCGCCGGCGGCGTCGCGGCGTCCAGCACGCAGAGCACGGTTTCCAGCGGCGCCTCGCGCAGGATCACGGGATCCATCAGGTTGCGGACGATATCGGCGGGATCGGCGACACCGGAGGTCTCGATGACGATGGTGTCAGGCTTCGGATCACGCCGCAGCAGCGTCGCGAGCGTGCGCAGCAGATCACCTTCAAGCGAGCAGCAGATGCAGCCGTTACTGAGGCTCACCACTCCGTCGCTCGCGCCCGCGATCAACTCGGCATCGATGTTGATCGCGCCGAAATCGTTGACGACAGCGGCGATCCGCCGCCCGTCCGCGTTTGCCAGCAGATGGTTGACGACCGTGGTCTTGCCCGCCCCCAGAAAGCCCGTCACCAGGAGAATGGGGACCGGCATGGTCATCCTCCGACGACCGGGCGGCGTACGGGGCGGCCGGGCCGTGCCGCGACGTCGAGCACGCCGTCGCTGATCAGTACCTGACCGCTGACGACGAGATGCCGCACGCCTTCCGACGGGCGGTTCATCGCCGCGAACGTCGCGCGGTCCGAAAGCTTCTCATAGTCGAACACGACGATGTCGGCATCGGCGTCCTTGGCGAGCCGGCCCTTGGCGCGCATCGCGGGCGTGCTTTGCGACAGGATGTCTGCGGGGATCAGGGCGCATTTGCGCACGCCTTCGAGCAGCGACACCGCTTTGCGCTCGCGCACCCATTCGCGGATGAACTTCGTGAAGCAGCCGGCCGAGCGCGGATGCGAGGTGGCGTCATCAGGCAGCGGCCAGGCATCACCCTTGTAGGTGGTGCCGTCCGACAGGGTCCATGGCATCGCGTCGGACGCGATCGCGCCGCCGGGATAGAGCACCGACATGTCGAGAAGGTCGCGATGATGCGCATTGTTCTCGGTATCGAGGATGTGCCAGAGCACCAGCGAGGATGGCTCCTCGGCCTGCGCCTTCAAGAGCTCCTCGCGGTCGTGAAAGCGATAGCCGTCGGTCACGCGCTGCACGGAATCATAACCGGTGCCGTTGCGCTCGACGAACTGGGGATCGCTGAAGAACGCCGCCGCCAGCACCGTCGAGCCGGTGCCGTAAGGGTAGGCCTCGACCGTGATGGGAAGCCCTTGCGCCTGCGCCTTCTCGACCAGCACGCGGCAGCGTTCGACGTCGGTCTTGCTCGAGGAGTTGAAATGGCAAATGTGCATATGTGCGCCGGTGGCGCCGGCATAGCCGATCAGGCGGATATAGGCCTCCGCGGCGCTTTCCGGGTCGATGCGCGACATGTAGGCGACGTGGGTGAAGGTCGGCACGTTCTGCCTGGCCGCGAGCTGGCATACCGCGGTCAGCTCCTGCACGCCGGCTCCCGGCGCATAGGCGTTGAGGATGCCGATGCCGATGCCGCCCTCGTTCAGTCCGCGCGCCAGGCGCTCGAGGATGCCGGCGACCTCCGTATCGGTCGCGACGTTGTCCATCCAGCGGCGGTCGCGCATGGCATTGCCGAACGCCTCCAGCGAACTCTCGGCATTGGAGCCCGTCATCGCGCCGATGCGCGCGAAGGCCCAATTGGTGGCGGCGCCGTAGTTCAGCACGCGGCCTTTCCTGGCCTGACGCTCATACCAGGACGCGACCGGCAGCACGCCGGCCTCGAGGTCGAGCGTCGTCGTTACGCCGTCAAAGGCCTGCATGCGGTCAGCGGGAATGGATTGGCCGTGTGCGTGCAGATCGATAAAGCCGGGCGCGACCACGAGCCCGGTCGCATCGATCACGCGCTCGGCGCCGCCCAGCGAGGCGCCGACGGCGGCGATCTTGCCGTCGACCACCGCCACGTCGCCAGCGGCGTCCATGCCGCTCGCCGGATCCACCACCCGGCCGCCAGAGATCACCAAACCGCTCATATCGTCACTCCGCCAAGCTATTTCCAAAGTCTCCAAAGGTCCGGCAGCTACTTCGGAGGCAGAGACCGGCCGCATCGCTCAACCGTCCCGGCGCGCATCAAGGCAGATTTTTTGATGAACCACCACCGCCACTGAAGCCGACGAAGTATGCAGATTGCTGCACGCATCACGGCGGACGCGCAGGTGGGATGCAGTCCCCGGTTGCATCTCGGCCACGTCCAAGCTATCGGGTGCGCGCATTTTCATTTTGGAGGCGACCATGTCGACGACTGCACGCTTCCCGGGTTCGCCGCATTGCGAACCTGTTGTCATGACTTCCATCGTCTGCCGCCAGCGAAGCGATTGTCGATCACGACGGTAACCGCCGCTCTGCGAGGATCCGCACCGGCGGAAAGGAAACGCAATCGACTGTATCGAAGGTCACTTCGAAGCTGCGATCGAACCCTCGTGCATAGGCAATGGCATCACCGCACCGTTCGCCGGCGACGGCGGTGCCGAGCGTACAATGCGGAATCCATGCGCCGGGGCGGTAGTGAGGACGACAATGGGCCGGATCGATTGCGGCGCTGACGGCGCTGTGGATGCGGGCCAGCGCCCTGTCGACCACCGGCTCCGCCCAGAGCACAAGCGGAGAGCCTTCGAACCAGCGAATTCGCCTGAATTCGATGCGCAGCTGCGTTTCGCCAGCCACGGCTGCCAGCATGGCGTTCCACGCGACCTGTTGGTCGACCGCAGGCCCGTCGTAGATCGCAAATGTGAAATGCGGACGGTAGCCGAGCGCACGCATCGATGGCTTGGCCTCGAACGCGCCGACCTGATCCCACAACCGCTCGATCTCGCCTGCCGGATCGTTGTCGGCTCGGATGTTGATTGCCAATGACATAGGCTCACCAAAGTGTGGGACAGCCGTCTCCCTCGCAAGCCACCCGCGAAGAACATGAATTCTCGCGAAAATCAAGTTCTCCCATCGATTGGGCGGCGGATGCTTGATCGTCTGCTGAGGTGTAACGAATGAACTTTCATCACGAGAGCAGAACGATGTCCGGCAAGCAGACGCTCGATGGGCGACTGACAATTACAGCTTGAGAACAACCCGCCAACCGCTTCCGGAGTAGCGTCGGCGCTAATGCGTTCACCCGCGCCCATCGTTTCCATGCCTCGGCCGGTAGAGGATGTAAGGATGCGGAAAGCGGGAGGCGTTATTGGCCGACGGGGCGTCGGTTCATGCCCTCCAGGAGCTCGCGCATCGCATCGAATTGCGTGCCGAAGCCTTTCCAATCCCCTGCCTTCAATCGCTCCACTGCCTGGTTGTAGCGATCAAGCGCCTCCCTGGACTGATTTTCGGTACGGCTTGCCAGGGGCGCTTCCCCCGTCCTGCTCGAGGCGACCGGCGCCGAACCGGATTCCGTGAACAGAGCCGACAACGCCTCGGCGAGCGTTTCCTTCATCACGACGCGCTCACCATAAGCTGCGATCACGCGCTTCAGCTCCGGCAGGTGTCCGTGCTCCGCCCGCAAATAAAGTGGCGACACATAAAGGATCGAGTTGTCGATCGGAATCGCAAGCAAATTCGCGCCGCGGATCACCCGCGAGCCCATTTGATTCCATAGCGTGAGCTGTTGCGAGATCTCGGTAGTCTGATTGATCCTCGCCTCGATCTGGAACGGCCCGTAGACGAGCTTGTCCTTCGGGAACTCGTAGACGATCAATTTGCCGTAGTCGGGCGCGTCGCAACGAGCGGCGAGCCACGCGATCATGTTGTCGCGGCGGCTCGGAACCATGGGAAGCATGAGGAAGAACTCAGCCTGCGCTTCGCCGGGCAACCGCATGATGATGTAATAGGGGGTCATGGTCGAGATGCCGTCGCCGCCCGGCTGACGCGGGAATTGCCAGAGATCCTCGCGGTTGTAGAAAACGTCGGCCGACTCCATGTGATAGGCTTGGTACAGCCGGGCCTGGATCAGGAACAGGTCTTCCGGATAGCGAACGTGCTTGCGCAAATCCGGCGGCATCGTCGTGAACGGCTTGAACAGGCTCGGAAAGATGCGCTGGTAGGTCGCCGCAATCGGGTCGCGGGAATCAATCAGGTAGAAGTCGACAGTCCCATTATAGGCATCGACGACGACCTTCGCCGAATTGCGAATGTAGTTGAGATCGAGACCCTGTGCGGGCTGTGCATACGGGAAATGGGCGTTCGTCGTGTAGACGTCCTGTATCCAGAACAGGCGCCCATTGCTGACGACCAGATAGGGATCATGATCGAGCTTCAGGAACGGAGCGATCGCGCTGACCCGCTCCTGGATATTGCGCCGGATCATGATCCGGCTGTTGCTCGTGATGTAGTCTGAAAGAATGAGGTTCGGGTCGTTGAAATAGTAGGCAAACAGCGTTCGCGTGGCCATTCCTCCGATCGGAATGCCGCCTGCGCCGGCATAGGTCGCGTAGGCGTTCTCCTTCCCCTTCGGGTAATCGAACTCCGGCGTGGAGCCCTTGACGATGACGTAGTCGTCGGTCTGCTCGCCGAAGTAGATGCGCGGCTCGTCGATCCTGGGACCGACGTCTGCGACGGGAGGGATGTCCCGCAGATAGAACAGCGGCAGTCCTTCGGCACTCTTGCGTGTGACCGGACTCATCACCGCGCCATTGCCGTGGGTGAACAGCACGTGGCGATTGACCCAGGTCTGGGCGTTCGGCGGCAGCAGCGAGGAGCGCAGTTCGCGGGCCGAGAGCATCACGCTCTGGTAGGAGCCGTCGAGCCAGTAACGATCGACGTCGAGGTCGTGGAATTTGTAGTAGGTGCGGATTTCCTGCAATTGCGCGTAGGTATCCGACAGAGGCAGCCAGTCCCACAGCCTGATATTCTCAATGGTCGCCTTGTTGGCGTCGAGCACCTCGGGGGTCAGCTTCTGCTCGGCGGCAAACGGCTTGGCTGTGATCTGATCGAGATTATAGGCCTGCCGGGTGAGCGCGATGTTGTATTCAAGGTAGGGCCTCTCCAGTTCCAGCTCGCTTGGCTTGACGAAGAACTGCCGGAACAGCCCAGGGACGACGCCGGACAGCACGAACACGCCGACGCTAACGAGCGCGATCGCCACGACCGGAAGCCGGTAAGTGCGAACGGAGATGTTCGCCCAGGCGACAAGCGCCGCGATGATGGAAAGTCCGATCATCAGCCACAACGCCGGCAGCCCTACATGCACGTCGGTGTAACTTGCGCCGACGACGACGCCGTTGTCGCCGTAGAGCAGCAGATAGCGGTCGAGACCATAGGACCAGGCTTTTGTCGCGAACAGAAAACCAAGCAGGGCGGAGCCGTGAGCGATCGCTGCCGGCGACATTGACCGGCGATGAGCGTCGTATTCGATGTCGCCATGCATCCAGTAGATCGCCGCAGCGAAAAGCCCGCTCAGGACGAGTACGAGCATCATCCAGTTCTTGATGATGAGATAGGCGGGCAGCGAGAACAGGTAGAAGCCGATATCCTTGTTGTAGAGCGGATCGTCCGCGCCGTATGGCACCTGATAGACAAATCGCAGGAAGACGCCCCAGTTGCCGGCTTCGGCCGCGGCGACAAGAAGAGCGAGCAAGACCACACCGCCTGTAATCAACCAGGGCCACGACAGTTGATCGCGCACAAGCGCAAGCAGATCCGGCGGCGCGTTGCCCGCAGCACTCCACGGCGGAGCGGCGGCTGGCTGCGTCGGGTGCCGTCCGGCAAAGTGCAATGCGAGCCATCCGTTCAACCAAAGGACGACGGTGGTCCCGGTCCAGACTGCAAGAAATACAACGAGTTCAGTGCCGATTGTCGTCCAGAAAACCTGGAGATAACCGATCGAGGAAAACCACAGCCAGTCGACCAGGAGGTCGCTCGCGAGCGCGAGCAGGATGAGGCAAGTCCCGATGACGGCGGCCGCAACGAGGAGCCTGACCGCGGCACTTTGCCTTGGTATCTTTCGTTTGGGTCCGGCAATCCGGATCGTCATGGTGCCATTATAGCGGAAATGAGAGACGCCCGCCCGCTCGATTCCGGATTAGCACCTCGAGGCGAGGACACGGGTGTGTCAGAACCGGCAGCGCGGAACAGGCGCACAGCCGCCAGATCGGCCGATACAGCTAGCGCTGCCAGTCAGTCGTCATGCGGCATCGCGCTCTCGAAGCAAAGCCGCACTGCATCATATCATGGAACATGACGCGCCATGCTGAATAAAACTGCGAACCCGCATATAATTGCGGATGGAAGACGATGTTGGGTCTATAATCAGCGAGTGCCCACCGTATGGCGAGAGTCTGCCGGGGAAGCCACTACGGTGGATGATCTGCATCTTGCATCGGAGGTCATGTCATGGCCATTGCTCCCACCCTCCAGAAATACCTAGCCGCTGAAAACATCCAGTACGAGGTGATCCCGCACGAACTCAGCATGACGTCCGCTCGAACGGCTGAGGCTTGCCACATCTCGGGCGACCGCCTCGCCAAAGGCATCGTGTTGCGGCGCGACGACGGATACATGCTGGCGGTCTTGCCCGCATCGCATCACCTCCGCCTTTCGGATCTGAGGTCAAACCTCGGCGACAATGTCCACATGGCCGATGAAGCCGAGATCAATCAGCTGTTCCGCGACTGTGTACACGGTGCGGTTCCTGCCGTCGGCAAGTGCTACGGGCTCGAAATCATCGTCGACGACAGCATCGAGGCACAGCCGGACATCTATATGGAAGCCGGCGATCACGAGACGCTGCTTCATATGGGTCACGCGCAGTTTTCGCGCTTGACGGCCGACGCGCCACACGGGCGCTTTAGCGGGCACGATTGAGAATCTTGTGCACACGGTGGGACGTCACGCCAGGCCCGAAAAGGTCATTCCCGACTCACGTGTCAGGGCTAAAACCGCGAGGCACTCAAAGGCCCGGTCATCACCAGACGAGGCGCCGCGCGTCATCTGCCCGGCGTCGAATCGTCGTAGCCCCGATGCATTCGCGCATGGGTGCCCCTTCCCATTTGCCCGAGCGACCCAAGCGTGTTCATCTGACAGCGATCGCGCCACGCGGGATACTACCACAAGTCACGCTAAGCGACTCGCACGCATCCGACAACGCGCATCCGTCATCTCCACCACAGAAAAGGCGAAATGTGTTGCCGACGCAACGTTAGCACGAGGGAGTTAACATGGGGCCGCTCCACCACGCGCAACGGATATACGCCCGGCGCGCGTTTCGGCGCGGCGCATCACCCGAACGGCCTCAGCAAGATTTTCGCGAGAACGAGAAATCGGAAAATGGCGCGCCAATCAGAACAAAAATGCGAACTCGTAGATAATTGAAATTGCTGTATAATCCAGACGTAACCGACGGACGGTCAAGGGTGCCGGCTCCTAATCGAAGCGACCTGAGACCGCTTGCTCAGCTTAAGAGGAGGAGTGAAGGGAGGTTCGCATCATGGTTGCCAAGGATCTGAAATTCGCGACCGAAGCGCGCGAACGGATGCTGCGGGGCATTGATACGCTGGCGAGTGCCGTCAAGGTCACGCTCGGTCCCAAAGGGCGCAATGTGGTGATCGAAAGATCGTTCGGCGCGCCGCGTATCACCAAGGACGGTATCACCGTCGCCAAGGAGATCGAGCTTGAGGACAGGTTCGAGAACATGGGCGCCCAGATGGTGCGCGAGGTGGCGTCCAGGACCAGCGATATCGCAGGCGACGGCACCACGACCGCAACCGTGCTCGCAGAAGCGATCGTCAAGGAAGGCGCCAAGTCGGTCGCCGCAGGCATGAATCCGATGGACCTCAAGCGCGGCATCGATCTTGCGGTGGACGCGATCGTGCATGACCTGAAGTCTCATGCCAGGAAGGTGACGGCTAACGAGGAGATCGCTCAGGTCGCCACCATCTCGGCGAATGGCGACGCCGAGATAGGCAAGTTCCTTGCCGACGCCATGAAGAAGGTCGGCCATGAGGGCGTCATTACGGTGGAGGAGGCAAAGAGCCTCAGCACCGAGCTCGAAATCGTCGAAGGCATGCAGTTCGACCGCGGCTACATCTCGCCCTATTTCGCCACCAATGCCGAAAAGATGCGCGTCGAGCTTGAGGACGTCTATCTGCTGATCCACGAGAAGAAGCTGTCTGCACTGCAGTCCCTGCTTCCGCTCCTGGAGGCGGTGGCGCAATCGGGCAAGCCGCTTCTGATCGTCGCGGAGGATGTGGAAGGCGAAGCGCTCGCAACGCTCCTGGTCAACAAGCTGCGTGGCGGCTTGAAGGTCGCCGCGGTGAAGGCGCCGGGTTTTGGCGAGCGCCGCAAGGCGATGCTGGAAGACATTGCGATCCTGACCGGCGGCACCGCGATCTCCGAAGATATCGGCATCAAGCTCGAGAATGTCACGCTCGACATGCTCGGGCGCGCCAAGAAGGTCGTGGTTGATAAGGAGAGCACGACCATCGTCGACGGCGCCGGCGCGAAAAAGGACATTGAAGCGCGCACGACGCAGATCAAGGTGCAGATCGAGGAGACCACCTCTGACTACGACCGCGAGAAACTCCAGGAGCGTTTGGCGAAGCTTGTCGGCGGGGTCGCGGTGATCCGCGTCGGCGGCGCAACCGAGGTCGAGGTCAAGGAGCGCAAGGACCGCGTCGACGACGCGCATCATGCAACGCGCGCAGCGGTCGAGGAAGGCATCCTTCCCGGCGGCGGCGTCGCCCTGCTGCGAGCGCAGAAGACGCTCAAGGGCATGAGGACGGCCAATGCCGATCAGAAGGCAGGCGTCGAGATCGTACGTCGCGCGCTGCGGATGCCAGCATGCCAGATCGCGGAGAACGCGGGTGAAGAGGGCTCGCTGGTCGTCAACAAGGTGCTTGAGAACGACAACTACAATTGGGGGTTCAATGCTGCGACCGGCGAATATCAGGACATGGTGAAGGCCGGCGTGATCGACCCCGCCAAGGTCGTGCGTACCGCGTTGCAGGATGCCTCCTCCATCGCCGCGCTCCTGATCACGACGGAAGCGCTGGTCGCCGAAAAGCCGAAGAAGGCCGAGACGCATGCGCCGAACATGCCGCCAGTGGATTTCTGACGGCAACCAGCCGCTCTCTTCCGGGCGCGATCAAGCGCGCATCAGGCTTGCTCTTGCAATACTGCGGCACCGAGTTCGTCGAAACGAAACAGCTGAAAGATCCGCTGGCCATTGAAATCGAGGACCCTCAAGTCGTCTGTTTCGTGCAAATCGCTCTCGACCGCGTGGAAATGCCCGCCATAGCGCTCCTTCGCGAGATCAAGCGGCACATCGAAGGCGACAAACTTGTCGATTCCCTTGGCTTTGAGCCTGCCCAGGAACTTCGGATCGTGCAGCGTTCCGTGGGACGTGAGGACCAGCAACGGACCACTGGCCGTCAGCAGCAGAAAAGACCTCATCGATCAACTCCCTGGTCGTTGGTTTCATCAGCACCTATGCGGCGAATAAGGCCGCGGCAATCGTCGTGCTGGTGCGTATCGATGGATACATAAGAGCGAGCCGGCTCGACTGCACGGTTGCGATTGTTCAGAGAAAGGGGGCGGCATCGTCTTCGGCATGCTCAATCTGCGACACGACCGCACCTGCGCTTCGGCGAACCGGACCGCGGCAGCCGAGTGTGTCGTCGAGAGGTGTGCGCCGCGTGTCCTGATCCCAAGAGGGCGCCTTGTTTTCGAAGGCACGTCGGCGATGACGACCAGGCCTTTACCGGGCCTTTCGCGCAATCTGCCAGTCGAAGTTATTGCGGGGGGCCTAAGGCTGGCTGCGGTACCGCAACGGAAGGCAATGGCGCGCCACCGAGGATAAATCGACGAACACGTATATTGTTGAAATTACAATGTAATTCTTGATTGCCAAGCTGGATTGTATCCCGGCCTTGAGGGAGCAAGACTCCTCCGGAGCTGGGCTGGGACGGCGGCTGGATCGCCTGAATGGTGCGGCGGGGCGCCCGGCAGAACCGACGCTGTCCTGGTTTGGCGCCGGCTCGGGCGAGCTTCCGTCCTCTGCGCCTCCATCACGGAAATTGCGCGGGCGCGCTTGTATCTGAAGTCGTTCACGCCCAAGTCTTTCAGGTTACGTCCACGTCTGGGAAGGAGACTCAACCTACAAGATAACAGGGAGGACAGATCATGGCTCGCATAAGTCGGCGTAAGCTCCTTAAGCTTTCCGGCGGCGGCGCTGTCGCGGCAAGGACCGGAGGGATAGCGTCAATTCTTGCGCTGAAGCAGGCCCCCGCCTACGCACAAGGAACGACAGTTCACTGGCTGCGCTGGAACGATTTCGTTCCTGCCTCAGACCAAGTGCTCCGCAACGCGATCATACCCGATTGCGCAAAGGCGCTTGGCATCAAGCTCAACATTGAGATGATCAACGGGAACGACATCCAGGCACGCACGACCTCGGCGATTCAGTCTGGCACCGGACCTGACGTGATCTGCGCCCTCAACAACTGGCCGCAGCTCTACCCCGAAAGCGTCGTCGACGTGAGCGACGTGGCCGACGAAATAGGCAAGGCACAAGGCGGCTTCTACGAGGAATCACGCGTCGTCGCCAATGACGGCAAGAAATGGATCGCCGTCCCCTGGTGCGTGCTCGGCGCGCAGTTGGCATACCGCAAGTCCTGGTTCGCGGAGATCGGCTACGACGCGCCAAAGTTCCCGCAGACCTGGGAGGAATATCGCGAGGCGGGCAAGAAGCTCAAGGCGAAGGGCCGGCCCCTGGGGCAGGCGGTCAGCCACAGCTTCGGCGATCCGCCGACTTATGCCTATCCGTATCTTTGGTCATGGGGCGGCAAGGAGGTCGAAGCGGACGGCAAGACGGTGGTGCTGAACTCCAAGGCGACGGTCGATTCCGTCAACTTCGCCGTTGGCTTCTGGAAGGACGCTTATGACGATGGTGGGCTCGCCTGGGACGACAGCAGCAATAACCGGGCCTTCCTCGCTGGCACGATCAGCTCCACGTTAAACGGCGCCTCGATCTATATCGAGGCCAAGCGCAAGCCCGAGGTCTATCTTACCGAAACCGGCACCCCGCTCTGGAAGGACATCCTGCACGCGCCGCTGCCCAAGGGCGTCGCCGGCCAGTTCGGCTATCACCTGCCGATGTCGAACATGCTGATGAAGTATGTGAAAGACCCAAAGGCCGGCAAGGAGTTCCTGCGCTGGATCACCTCGAAACCGGTCTATCAAACATGGTTCGATTCGCAGCAGGGCTATTCCGTCGGGGCGACCACGATTTGGGAGCAGGATAAGCTCTGGGAAAAGGACCCCGTCATGCTGCCCTTCCGGACGGCGGCGCGGGCCGGACGTTTCCCCGGCTACGCCGGACCGGCCGACCGGCACGCAGCCGAGGTGCTGAGCAAGTACATCGTGGTCGACATGACTGCAAAGGCGATACAAGGCATGCCGGTCCAGGACGCCGTGAAATGGGCGCACGATGAGGTCGCAGGAATCCATGCCGCTTGAAGCGCCTGCCTTGGCGCACTAGCCTAGTGCTCGCCCCGGCGCTGCGGCCCGCGGCCGCAGCGCTCCGGCAGTTGTCCGGAGATGAGCTCGATGGTCGTCGACTCCGTTGCCGCCGTCAAATCTGCCAAATCCTACGTGGCCGCGCCACGGCGCGGGCCGGTCACGCGAATTCTCGAGAACGAGGGCTGGTTCGCTTTCTTCCTTCTGCTGCCGACCGCGGTGCTGCTCGGCCTCTTCATGGCCTATCCCTTCATCGAGGGCGTGCTGCTGGCCCTGAGCGACGCCAAGGTCGGCGTGCCCGGAAACTTCGTCGGACTGCAGAACTTCGCAGTCCTGCTGAACGACAGCATCTTCCGGATCGCAGTCTGGAATACCGTCCTCTACACGGCGGTGACGACCGTCTTCAAGCTGGCGCTCGGCTTGTGGCTTGCTCTGCTGCTCAACCGCCATTTCAGGGGAAAGGCCGTAACCCGCGCCTTCGTCCTGCTGCCATTCATCATCCCGACCGTGCTCTCGACCTTTGCGTGGAAGTGGATGTTCGATCCGACCTTCAGCGTCATCAACTGGACGCTCTTTCACCTCGGTATCATCCGCACTCGCATCAATTGGCTGAGCGATCCCGGACTTGCGCTCGTCTCGGTGATCATCGTCAATATCTGGCGCGGCGTGCCGTTCTACGCGATCAGCCTGTTGGCTGGATTGCAGACCATCAACCCGGAGCTGGCCGAGGCGGCGGCGATCGATGGAGCGCGACCCTGGCAGCGCTTCCGCTACATCACCTGGCCGCTGCTGCTGCCGGTCACCATGGTCGTCGTGCTGTTCTCAGTGATCCAAACCTTCGCCGATTTCCAGCTCGTCTATGTGTTGACCGGCGGCGGACCGGCCAACGCCACGCAGCTCTTCGCCACATACGCCTATCAGATCGGCGTCGGCACGGGTCTGCTGGGTCAGGGCGCGGCGATATCGCTCGCCATGTTCCCGGTGCTGCTGGTCGTCGTCGTCGTGCAGCTCCTCTATATCCGCCGAGTGGAGATACACTAATGATCGAGGGCGCGCGCTGGCGACGTTGGATCTTCTTCAATCTCCCGCTCACGCTGTTCGTGATCGGGCTGCTCTTCCCATTCTATTGGATGGTGGTGACGACGGTGCGGCCGGACGCCGAGCTCTATCGGCCATGGATGGCGCCGAACTACACGCCCTTCTGGACCCTCCATCCTACCCTCGACCATATCCGATACCTGCTCGACGAGACGCTGTTCAGCAGGTGGATGCTGAACACCTTCTTCATCTCCGTGCTTGCCACCGCGATCTCGCTTTTCTGCGGGCTCCTTGCCGGCTACGCGCTCTCCCGGCTCAAATTTCCGTTCGCCGGCAGTCTCGGCACCGGAATCTTCATCACCTATCTCGTGCCGCAGACGCTGCTGTTCATTCCGCTCGCCGATGTCATCCGCAACTTTCGCCTCGGCGATACGCCATGGGCGCTCATACTGACATACCCCACCTTCCTCATCCCGTTCTGTACGTGGCTGCTGATGGGCTACTTCAAGGCGATCCCACGCGAGCTCGAGGAATGCGCGCGCATCGACGGCGCGACGCGCTGGCAAGCGATGGTCTACATCGTTTTTCCGGTCGCCGTGCCGGGCATCCTCTCAGCCGGAATCTTCGCGTTCACCTTGTCGTGGAACGAGTTCATCTATGCCCTCGTCTTCCTGTCCTCGCCAGAGCAGAAGACAGTTTCCGTCGGCATAACCTCGGAGCTTGTCCGAGGTGACGTGTTCTACTGGGGCTCGCTGATGGCCGGCGCGCTGCTCGGTTCAGTGCCGGTGGCGCTGATCTATTCCTTCTTCGTGGAGTACTACGTCGCCGGCATCACAGGGTCCGTCAAGGGCTGACCGCAAATCCGCCGAAGGGTGAACCATGGCCCGGGTCATCATACGGAACTTGAACAAGAAGTTTGACGGTGTCCATGCCGTCAAGGACGTGAACCTTGAAATTCACGACAAGGAATTCGTGGTTCTGGTCGGTCCCTCGGGCTGCGGCAAAACCACGACGCTCCGCATGGTGGCTGGGCTCGAATCGATCACATCGGGCGAGGTCCTGATCGGCGACCGGGTGGTCAACGAGCTGCCTCCGATGGACCGCGACATCGCCATGGTGTTCCAGAACTACGCCCTTTATCCGCACATGAACGTCTATGACAACATGGCCTTCGGCCTGAAGATGCGCGGGTTCGATCGCGTCGAGATCACCAGCCGCGTGCAGGCCGCGGCCGAAATCCTCGGCATTCACGAACAGCTGAATCGCAAGCCGCGGCAGCTGTCCGGCGGTCAGCGGCAGCGCGTCGCGTTGGGGCGCGCCATCGTGCGACATCCGCAGGTGTTCCTGTTCGACGAGCCGCTATCGAACCTCGACGCCAAGCTGCGCATCCAGATGCGGGTGGAGATCAAGAAGATCCACGTCCGCCTCGGCACCACCGCGATCTACGTGACCCACGATCAGGTCGAAGCGATGACGCTCGGCGATCGCGTGGTCGTCATGAAGGATGGTGTGGTTCAGCAGGTGGGCGAGCCGCTCGAGCTCTACAACGAGCCTGCCAACCGCTTCGTCGCAGGCTTCATCGGCTCCCCAGCCATGAACTTCGCGACGGTGGAGATGGCCGACGCGGACGGCGCCCTCTGGGCACGCCATGAGGGCATCCGCATTAAGGTGCCGGAGGGGATCGCAGGCCGGCTCAGGCGGCATGCCGGAGAGAATGTCACGCTTGGGATCCGGCCGGAGGATTTGCGCGTCGCATCCGACGGCGACACGGCGGACCAAAGCTTCGATGCCGTGGTCGAGGTCATCGAGAAGCTCGGCTCCCAGATTCTCCTGGACGTGAAGGTGGGCCCGAACACGATGGTGGCGGCAGTGGAGCCGACCGTCAAAGCGAAAGTTCATGACCACCTTCGCCTCGCGCTGAATCCCGACCGGCTGCACTTCTTCGACGGTGTCTCGCAAGCGGCAATCTGACGTATTTTTTTACAATAGCCTGCTCGGGATCGCGCGACGTGTTCGCACGCCTTTGGATAACTACAAAACGTCAACGGTGGCGGCGGAGCGTCGATCGGGTCAGCATGACGACGCATCCGCAAACCGCTTGATAGACAAATTACTTGATACAAAGGGCTCTTCGGCGGCTCGCCGTCCGGCATGCATTGGTCCGAGGGGCGGAATCGAACCATCCGGTTTCGCCCCTTCGGGGCTACGCCGGGACGAGGCTTGGTGTGAAGGGAAAGTCCGTCTTCGCTCTCGCTTCGCTCGGCTTCGCCGCCGGACACGCGTTGCCCTTCAGTCCCGCATCGCTGCGCCACGCGAAGCCCGAAGTCTGGCGCTCCCTAGGGGAGGCAAAGCCCGACACTGTAAGCCCAAGGAAAATCAACGCAAATTAGCTTGGCTGCTTTGTCTTTGCTACCATGTACTGCTACCACCAGCAAGCCTGCCCCTAATCCTTGAGTGTCGTCAGGGCGCGGGTCTTCAGGCGGGCCGAAAGCAGCACCGTCCCATCTCGTCCCATCGGACCCTTTTTGAACATCATTGACGATGCGGTTTCAAGTTCCTTCGGTTAAAGGCTGCTGCCGCCGCCGAGCTTACGGCTGCAATGTGTGCCACGGGGGTGCGCCGCGCCTCGGCCGACAACATATCCGGGACGGTCGCATCCGATTTCGTGAAGCGAAGAACGAGCACCGCAACCCCATCAACATTGATATTCCCGTGCACCCGGCGCTGGCAGAGAGTATCGGGGCTGCGAACGTCAGCAACAACATGACGTTCCTGCTCACCGAATTCGGCAAGCCGTTTACGGCGAACGGGTTCGGAAACAAGTTCAAGGACTGGTGCTGCCAAGCCGATCCTCCGCACTGCTCGGCCCATGGTGTGCGTAAGGCGACCGCGACGGCGCTCGCCGAGGCTGAAGCAACACCATACGAGATCATGGCAATTACAGGCCACCAAACCTTGGCAGAGGTGGAGCGGTACACCAAGGCTGTGCGGCGAAGGAAAACGGCGGATGCCGGGATGCGCAAGTTGATCGTTTGACAGCGGGCGGGCGCCTCAAAATAGCCGATTCCGAATGCACTCTAAGGTAGTCGTTATCCACCACCGTTTCTTGAGCTTCATATTGCGCAAGGCATCTTTTCGAAGCGAAACTCCCCTGTAGTAAGAAATGGGGAGGTTGGAAGTGGAGGGAGCATTCAGCGGCAAGGATGGCTGGGATTTCGTTTTTAAGACGGTCACCATCATTCTGTCTTTGGCCGCTTTCTCAGTGGCTTTGTATACGACCACACTTGGTCCCAAAAATACGCTGCACGCTGAGCGCATAAAACTCGTCTCTAGAGCGCTCGAGTCGACGAATGCGTACGGCTGGGAGCTGGGAGCTTTTGTCGGGGTACCCGATCGCGAAGCGTTCACCGACGGTGAGCTTCATTCCGGCGAAGCCGACAAGATAGTCAGGCTGTTCAACCTAGCCGATGCCGACTTGGTTTCGCTCGAACTGATTTTGCCGGATCGTTTTACCGAGCAGATCAAAGAGACGAAGTCGCTACTTCTGGATGTTCAGTTGGCGTTCCAAGGTGGAAAGTTCTCTGAACTGGCTACAAAATTTGGAGCTTACCGAACGAAGGCCGATAACCTCCGCAGCACGCTTCGCGTATTCTTGGTGATAGATGGTGGGTGAACTTCCATCGAACAGACCGTGTCCCACCAGTTCTAGGGGTGGGACAAATCGACGAATTTAATTAGCAGATTCAATGGCTATTCTTGCGAATGGCGCGCCATTCAGAACAAAACTGCGAACTCATATATCATTGAAGTTATTATATAAAATGAACATGCCTGACAAGTGGTCGAGTTTAGGAAGCGAGTGCTTCCCGAACAAGTACCGGGGCTTGTGAGCGGGGCGGAGCCCAATTTGGGCAGCTGTTGAGTTGCACAATTGTCGGCCGAGGGACCGAAATGTGGACACGGACATTGTGTGGTGTCCAGGGCAGCTTTTCCGAATGCCGCGAGATTTCCAGATTGTGGCCCGCGGGGGAAGCCGGTCCATCCTAATTGCGGTCCCCGGCCAAGCCCACCTTAGCGCTACGCGCCTAGATATTTCCGAAATGGGGGAACGCCGGTCTGGGGGGACTATTGCCTCTGCGGCGGCGGAAATTTTGCGAGGAGCAGGACAGTCACCATCGCGGCCGGAGCGGCGTAATGCCCGCTTAGTCGCGATCAAGCCACCCCTCCAAGCAAGAGAAATATCATGAACAGGTCGAAGCCAACCCATTTCCGCAACTCGTTGAATTTGAGAGACAAGGTGCAGGTCAAGATCCTGCGCAAGCGGCTCAAGCTGACGGATGAGCAGTTTAGCAGCGTCCTTCGCAAATCGGGCATTTCAATCTCGGCTATCGCCAAGGAAGCCGCTACTTTGAAGTGACGAACAGCAGCGACGGGCATGAAGATAGTCTTGTCTCCATTGTCTTGCGACGCGATTGATTGTCTTTTCGATTGTCCCAGTAGCTCAATCGCGACAGATGCTTCCAGATTCGTCGGCGTATCGCCAACGATATAGCGCCCGGGCAACCGGATCACGCGGCGCGAACATGGCTGGGTTACTGACTGCCGGCCGGTCATCACTCATTGAACACCAGCCGTCCGCCTTAATGCAGATCTCGACTCGAGCGTCCCTTTGCGCTCGATACGGATTATTTGTCCCACCGTTGTGAGCTTCCGTCCATTTTGCCGCGTCGGAGGCCGTTAACTTGTCTGCATCATTCTCGCACTGCTTTGCGATCTGAATCAGACGGTCGCGGGGAAAAGCATAGTATCTCACGGCATGGGGAATCAGCGCGAGCGCAATGGCTGCTGCCAACGTGAGCTTGATCAATCTCAGCAAATGGCGCCCCAACCGACAAACAAAACAGTAGAAGAATGCTCGACAGGCTTCACCTCGGGGCCGCACGCTGCGCCAAGGTATTTCACCGCTTCACAGGCTCAGTCGGTTTCGCGGTATCCCATGGGCGTTTGCCGGACGCGTCACGATCCCATGGGCGCGCAACCGATGCTGATTTCTCTTCCAATACATCTTTAGCGCGTGCCGCCTTGATCTGGTCGCGAATTGACATTTCTGTTGCAGCAGGCGCTTGCTCGGCCGCTCGAACGTTAGCACTGGATGACAAGAAGAGGATCGCGCCGACCACCAAGATCTTTTCCATCAATGCCGATAGCACGATCACCCGTTGTTGTCCGATCTATCTTCGACCCCAGCGCGGAGCTAACAACAACGATCGCCTTCCACGCAACGCAGTCGACGCAGTGATAGTCAGCCGAAGGCTGCCGTGCAGCTTATGCAGGTGTGCCAGGCTAGACAGCGGACTTTGAGATCCTCGTGCGGGCCGCCGGACCAGCAACCATTTTCTGCCACATCTCTTGTCCTCCATCACCGATCGAGGCTGCACAAGGGGCATCGGTCGCTGGCACATGGAACTTCCGTCTGTCTCCGGAGTGCGTCATGACCCGGTACTATTTCGATCTCGTCGACGATGACGGCCTGTTCCTTGACGAGGAAGGTCTGGAACTTGCTGACTTTCGGGCGGCGCAGGTTGAGGCGGCAAAGTCATTGGCCGACATGGCACGGGATGCGACGTATGAATCTGGCAGTTCTTCAAAGCGCCATATGGCAATTGCGGTACGGGACGACGCCGGTCCCGTGATGCATGTGGGGTTCGAATTTGGCGACGGAGGGCGGCAACAGTGACAGGGCCTATGGGTGCCGGCGTTGCTCCTCGATCCACCTTCGAGCATCCATGAGGTGGCCCCTCGTCGCGCCGCAATAGCGGTCAAGCGTCCGCCTCACGCTTGACTGCGCCGCCTACCTCTTTTTTGCCGACCCGAAATCCGGCTGCCAGGCGACCTCTTTCCGGCTGGGCTGTGCTGCGATCACCTTGGCTTTTTCCTTCTTCGGCTTCTTGGCTTCGCGATTGCCGCGTTGCTGTCCCTTGCCCATGACGTCCATCTCCTGTTGGGGTTCAAGTTCTTTCAGTTCGTCCGACTGCAGGATGCGCCCGCGAGGCGTGCAGACGCGGACATCCATGTAACCGTCGCGCAGCAGCTTTCGCGCGAGCCGCAGTGCAACGATCGCGCTGCCACGGCCGAGATTGGCGCTGCCATATTCGTTGGTCCCCATGACCAGGTAAGGCACGCGCGTTGCCTTAGCCATTGAGGATGGCCGCAGCACACACCAGAAGCAAAAGGAACAACGGAACGATCACCGGCGGGACCATCCATTCCGAGGCGCGAAAACGCGACATCGAGCGCTCCTGCAACTCTGTCGGCGGGAGCGCACGTGACCCTCAGTCACCGGTCGATGCCGTTGAGAAGTGCGGTGATGCGACAACCCTACGCCTGCGAGGCGCCAATAGCGAGTGCTAAAACGCAGTTCGGGCAAGGCTGCACTGCGACGTCAGCGCGCGGCAATGGCGAATGTGCTGGCTATTGCTCAATGACGGGCGCATGGTCGTCGCTGTCGGTCGGTTAGGGCCCCTCTTGCAAAAAGGCAGGCGTGCATGACCATCCGCTCACGGCGAGAGACCGTCACGTTCAGACATCCGTTCCGAATCCGCGGCATCGAGCGGCTGCTGCCCGCCGGCGCCTACGAGGTCATCACTGATGAAGAAACGATCGAGGGTCTCACCTTCTCGGCCTATCGCCGCATCGCCACGATGATTATGGTGCCGGCGGAAGGCGTTCGCGACTCAATGGAGATGCTCTCGATCGGCTCAGTCGATCTCGCCAATGCGCAGGCTGCGGATGCGAGCGCCGCATGACTGACCATCCCGTAGATCTCGACAAGCATCGCGGCATGGCTGCGCAGAAGGCTACCGATCTGCGCCGCGCGCTGGCAGACGTCGAGGCCCGTGTCAGGGAATTGCGTGAGCGGGAGGCCGAACTTGAACACCGCATGATGACGGTGCCCGCCGCTTCCTGGCCGGAGGCTGCGGTCAAGGCGCGGCACCTGCTCAACCTCTATGCCGCGAGCCTGCCCGCCGAGGATACGAGGCGCTGGTCGCGTCGTTGCTCGACGACTTCGTCCGGCTCTCGGGCGAGGACTGACGGCAGAGCAACTCTCCGAACGCGCGAACGTGCCAGCAACGGTCACTTAAAGGAGGAAGCCATGACGCTCACGAGCGGTCGCTACATCGGCCACGAATATGACCGGATGATCGTGCTGTTCTCGATGCAGGACGGCGGTAAGGAAATTCCCTGCGCGATCTCGACCACCGCGATGGACTATCTTGAGCGCGGCCCGCAGGTCCGCCCCGAGCAGCGCGAAGCCCAATTCGTCCGCCTACGCGACCGCATCGAGGCCCGCGCGGCCAGCAAGTATCGAGCGACGGAACTTGAAGGAGATCCTCGGGGTATCGTGCTGCGCGGCATCGATTTCAGAACCTAACAACATGCCATGTCGTGATCTGGGAATCGCTTAGGCGAATTCTTCACAAGTTGGCCCCGGCGCCCGATAACTCGCCCGGCAGAGACGGACAGGCCGATGCTCAAGACAACGTCAATGCGTTCTGGACGTCGCAAGGAACCCGTAAGCGACTGAAGGCCAGTTAACGATCAATAGTTTTTCTTGAACGATCGACGCGGACGGCCCTGAACTCCGATGGTCCCTCGATCAAACCTTCGCATCGCTTGATCATCGCCCTTCGCAGAATTGTCCGCCCTCTCGTCTATAACTTTGCCAGCCAGGTGAGCGGCACGCGCGCGTTGGGTCAGAATGCGATGATCACTCGTGCCCGTCTTCGTCATCTCGATCTCCTGGATTACAGACCGCGACTGAAATCTGGCAGCTACGCACCCCCGCTTTTGCTGCGTCGAACTCGGCGCAACCACCATGGCAATCTATGGCAATAACGTTCCTCTACGCGCATTCCCGTTACGCGCGCTCCTTGCCGGCGATCTGCGGCAAGGGAGGCTTGCGCTCGGGAAGCTTCTTTTTCGGGGGCGCCGGCAGCAAACCTTCCCTGATGGCCTGCTTCCGAGCGAGCTTACGGGCCCGGCGAATAGCCTCGGATTTTTCGCGCGTCTTTCTTTCGGAAGGCTTTTCGTATGAGCGCCGCTGCTTCATTTCGCGAAAGACACCCTCGCGTTGCATCTTCTTCTTCAGAACACGAAGGGCCTGGTCGACATTGTTGTCGCGAACAAGTACCTGCAATTGACATTCCTCGCTGGGCTGCGAATGCGCAAGTCCTGCATGCAGCCAATTGCGCAGGAGTCTCGTGGCGATTGCGATGATGGGAGTGACGGCGTCTTCTTCCGCCGGCCTCGAACAAGCCGGTCTATGCGTCACGGCAATCAAGTTCGGTAGAGCAACGTGACCACTGTCAGCCGCGCTGTCAATGGATAGAGCCGTTCCCACACGTCGTTTGGAGCCCTCGATCGCAAAGGAACGTTCGCCCACACGCGCTCGTGTAGCAGCGCTCTCGGAAACAATTTTGAGTGTTGCCTTGCAAAAAGCCGAAAATGATATATATTAAAGAAATTCGATTAGCCGCTGTGCCTTGTTGAACGCGCCCGCGGGCTCCTTTTCCAAAGACATCGACGAAGTTGAAGTAATCGCGTGCTCGTCACGCGATACGCGCTCGCGCGCTTTGGAGAATGAAAATGACGACAGGTACTGTTAAGTGGTTCAACGGCCAAAAAGGCTTTGGATTTATCCAGCCGACCGACGGCAGCAATGATGTGTTCGTTCACGTCAGCGCGGTCGAACGGGCTGGCCTTGCGGGTCTCGCCGAGGGCCAAAAGGTTAACTTTGAGGCCAAGACCGACAAGATGCGCGGCAAAGTGAGCGCCGAAAACCTCTCGCTGGCTTGATTTGTCGACGCCGCTTTCACGGATGTACTGAAACGGCAGGCTGCCCGCTCGATCTTCGGATGGAGCGGGTTTTGTTTTTCATAATGCGGGTTGAGGATGATCGCCAGGAAATCGGCAGAGCCGTCGCCCGAAGGTATCGCGCGCTCGAACCGCAAGCGATTGGCTGCTGAAGACGGCGCGCGGGCATTGGCTGACGCGGAACGGCAGGCCATCGAGGTGCGAAAGAACATGGCGCGCCTCCGCGAGCTGCGTGAGGCCAAGGAAGTTGCCGACATCGCGTTTCGGGCATCGCTGCCTGCGCCCGCACCGACGAAGCGCAAAAACAGGTCGGCGCGATAGTCGAACTCGCGATCGCACGGCATCATCGTGAAACCGAATTGCACGGGCTGGGTGGATGCCTAGAGTCAAAGCAGACGGCGGGGGAACGATCACTTTCATGCTTGCGCTTGGCGCAGCACGGCAGATGTGCAGGCTTACAACGACGTTTCAGACCGACAAGCAGGCCTTCAGTTATCTTCACAAATATCGAAAAGAATTCGAGCATATAGCCCGTGCGCGGCTCGCCTCCGGCGAGCTCGAAAACGGAATCGTCGTGCTCTCGATGCTCTAAATCGAGAGCGACGATTATGCCCGGGAGTCTTTCGGCTTGGCTTCACGCGCCAATCGGGCCGCCTTCAGACGCTCGTGATTATCGTGCAGGGATTGCTGATCTTTCGCGTAATCGGTCATTGGTTTTTCTGTTCGCACCAATTTGAACGCGTTGTTCGCCTCCCGCAGATGCCGGGCAGCCTTCGCTTCGTTTTTCATCATTTTGATCTCCAGGAATTGGATCAGCGCCGGTCTGGGGCTCGGATATTCGCCATGACAGCCCAAGCGATATTTGCCGGGAGCGGATCAGCGTGAACGCTCCGCTTTGCGCCAGATCTTTCGCGAGGTCTCAGCGCGTTGTCGAACAACGGCAAGCGGACGCTGCCTATGGTTATCAACGCTTTCGCGGGACGCATGTTCCCGAGGGGCGAGCCGAAGCCCACGCCGCCGCTCGTCTGCCAGACGTTCAGCTAAAATCGCAACCAGTGGGGCGCCGCTCACGAGCTAAGCGCTTCCACCAGAACTCAGGTTAGCACATCATCGGCGTTGTGTGCGCGTTTCCTTGCCGATTCCTGAAGGCGGTAATCGCCATATGCACCAAGTGCAGTTTGCCCTCGACTGCGGGTGAAATGTCGAACGGGTACGCGTCGGCAAGACCAAGTGAGCGGTTGAGGCGGTTGATCGTCAGAGCGAGTGGGGTCCACAACTCAAGGAGCGCACCGAAATCGCTTTCTAGATACGGGTCATTCAGCGTGTGCGTTCCGCGCGCGTCCAACGACAACGGAAGTCCTGCCAGGGAATCCAGGGTCGAGACGATGTGCAGGAAGTGAGCGAAAGTCTCTGCCCAATCCTCCCAGGGATGAGACGTCGCATACATGCTAATGTGACTCGCCGGATCGCAAGACCAATCCTGACGGGCATAATAATAGGCAAGCGCTGCCTGGTAGTTCTCTGTCTCGTCGCCAAACACCAGCCGAAACGGCGCTCGAAAACCCGCTTCGTGGATCAGGGCATTCCAGTAAAAGTGCCCTATCTCGTGTCGAAAGTGACCAAGCAGGGTGCGATAGGGTTCGCGAAAGGAAACACGCCTGATCTCGCGTTGTACATCATCGGCCTCCGCAAGGTTGAGTGTTATCAGGCCGGATTCGTGACCTGTCAGGACCGGCCCATGCTCGTCCGAGAGAATCTCGAATGCCAGGCGAAATCCACCCGCGAACGCGATCGGCACGCGAAGCCGTCTCAGGTCGTAGATCAGCCTGCGCTTGGCTTCCTCCACGCGCTTCCAAAGGGCTACGTTACGGGGATTCTGTGTGGCGGGAATGACATGGGTCAGGGAGCAGGACATGCAGTAGGAAGTCGTGGAAACCGCGCACCAGTTGCAACCGATGATATTCCGATTGACGCATTCAAGGGCACTTTCCGCACCGATCATCGCCATATTCTCGGGATCGAAGATCAACGGCTGCATGCAGCCGTTGCATTTGGAGAGCTCGAAGGCCGATAGTTGCCCGCAATGAGGACATTTGAAATCTCTCATGATGGCGCACGACCATTGAGGGTGTCGATCAACGCACGCTGCTTCTTCAACGCGCGCTTCCTCAGAATATCAGCATCAACCTCGCTCACGGTTCGACGCGCGCCCTGGTAAGAGGCCTTCTCAGATACAGGCCGCGCCCCCCAGTCTGGCGTGGGTTGAATCGACATGGGCGTGACTCCGGATCGCATTTTCATCTTCAACAAAGCCTTCAGTTTGAAACGGGTTCCGGTCAGGCGCTGGGCGGATGTTCTCCACTCAATCGAGCATACGGCTGGCGGTCGGGACAGCGATGGCATACTGTTCACACCCGAGCGCTCGCAGCCTTCATCGGTGACGATGCCCAAATGGGGGTTCGTAACGGTCGCAATCATCTCTTTGGAGCTACTTCCATGAAGATCCGCGTCGGCTTCGAGATGATCTACGACTTTCCGCAACCGACCCCTCTTATCGCAGTTGTCGGCACTCACTTCACACGGGCATCCGACATTGTCCTGCCCGATCATCTTGTCAGCGAGCCGTCGGTGCCGATCACGCCCTACCGCGACGGTTTCGGGAATTGGTGCAGTCGTCTTGTCGCGCCAGCCGGCCGCATGCGCCTCTCAGCGGACGGCACAGTCCGAGACAGCGGTCTACCCGACGTGATCGTACCATCGGCCCAACAGCACGCAGTGGAAGATCTTCCGTCGGACACCATCGTATATTTGCTCGGCAGTCGGTATGTCGAGACTGACCGACTTACCGACGTGGCGTGGAAGTTGTTCGAGAAGACCGCGCCCGGTTGGGCACGGGTCAAGGCGATCTGCGACTTCGTGCATAACCACATTGCTTTCGGCTACGAGCACGCCCGCCCGACCAAGACCGCCTGGGAAGTGTTCAACGAAGGCAAAGGCGTTTGCCGGGACTATGCACATCTGGCTATAGCGTTCTGCCGCTGCATGAACATTCCTGCGCGCTACTGCACCGGCTATCTCGGTGACATCGGCATGGCGCCTCCATATGCCGCCGGCGATTTCGCGGGCTGGTGCGAAGCCTATATCGGTGGTCGCTGGTACACGTTCGATCCACGTAACAACATTCCGCGGATTGGTCGCGTCCTGATCGCGCAGGGCCGCGATGCCGCCGACGTTCCGATCACCCAGACATTCGGACCCAACACGTTGCTAAGTTTCAAGGTTTGGGCCGACGAACTCACCGGCTGATCGCAAAAGCGCTGCAATGCGACGGTCCATATCGAATCCCCGGAACCGCGAAAGACAGAACTATTGCCCGGCCTTATTCGCTTCGAAGGTCAACGCGGCTTGAAATACGTGCCCGGCTTCCGTTCGAACCTCGATAGCAACGTCCGGCCGGTTTTCCTCACCGGCCAAATCGCGGGCCAGTCCCGCCAATGTGTGAGCCGCCTCCATCTCAGCCTCACGTTGCGTTGAAAACTCTATTCCGTCTTCGTCCGGATACAGTTCCCGATCGTCTCTGATATCGAAGAAATATCGGATCATCATGAGCGCCTGTTGGAAAGATGTCTGCGCCAGCGCGAGAGGTCCGCAAGCCGATCCAGGATTCGAATTACATTGGCGGCTGAAGTCCCGGAGAACTGAGCCACCTGTTCACCTCCAGGGCAACATCGATCTGCCGGGCCTTCTGAAGTAGTTCGGCGCGCCGGACGCAAACAGGCATCTCTTGAGCCTGCTGGCGCAAATTGATCGCCTCTTGAGTGAGACGGTATTCGAATGTCGAAGATTGAGACTCGCTACGAACCTGCACGGCTTTCTCCCTTGAATGGGCGGGAGCGCGACAGGCGTTCTCATCACCGATGGTTGCCTCGGGTGGGGCGGTGACGACCTTGATATATGTGCTCCAAGGCGCTCCGACCAGACATGATTGAAGAAATGTTTTTGGACAGCCTTACGGCTAGTCGAGTACTCCAACTGGAGCCGGAGACCCAGTCGAGATGGAGGCGTCTGTTCTCACAGGCAGCCTCAATGTTTCGTGCTCTCACTTCGATAGACGATCGATACGCAGAAAAGCCGTTCAGTCATCGAGCGCACTTCAACCGCCAAATCTGGACGACTGCCTTTGAACACGGACTCTCTGGCGATCCCCGTCAGCGTTTGCATCGCTTCAACTTCAGCAGCCTTCTGATTGGGCAGTCGTAGTCCTTCCTCGTCGGCGAAAAACTCGCGGCCACTCTGGATGTCAAAGAAATAGCGTTCCATAAGAGCACTCCACTTCCGTGCAGGCGGGAGCGCTCTCGGTCTCTCAGTCACCGACGCCTACGGGACAAGCCTCGGCCGGTGATCGGAAGACAATACGCCAGCTCTAACTTGGTTGCCAGAGATTCCGGGGCCAGCCGGGTCTAAGCAGCGGCAACTTGGACAGACTGCCTCCGTAAGCGCCTCAGAATCGAATTCGAGCCATCGGGCATCGACCACCATCACCTGACTTGGTCAACGGATTGTTCCGACGACAAGACTATCAGACCGGTAGCTGCAATTCCGGCGAATGCGACCATTCATCCAGGTGGCAGGCGACATCGGCCTGACGGGCCTTCTTGATCAGCGCATCCCTTTCTGGTCCCGGCGGGAGCTTGGCGGCCTGGTCAAGAACTTCTTTGGACCACGCTGTTAGTCGCTCCTGCAACGTGAGTTGTTGTTTGAAACGACGTCGCTTCTGCATGGCGTTCATTTCCAAGTTGATGGCGACAACCGGCGATCTGCTCCGGGCAAAGCCGCGGGCTCACGGTGAACATAACGCTACAAAACAGACAGGTTCAAACCATAACAAAGATCAATGCGACCGAAAAAATCTGGCGCAGGCCGCACACAGCAGCTCTCCGTCCTAATGCATCCAGATTCGGCTGGCCGACAGGCCGATACAGAGAGCTTCTTGGTGTCTTGAGCTACTTACTCAATCTACTCTATCTACCCGCAGGAGCGACCTTACCCATAAACCCGGCGACGTGAGGTGACTAAGCAATGTCTGCTTTGCCCCTATAGCGACCGACTTCGGGCGGCAGCGCAATATGTCGCGATGGGCCAACTCCGGATCTACGTAACCGGCCCACAACTCCAGCGCACGTGCACACGAAGTCCGAGCAAGGGTCGGGTAGAGAGACCCCCGGCTCGGCGAACTGTGCGCCGCCGCTGGCTCTGGGCCGCAAGCTGGACGTATCTCCGCCAAGTGATTTCGGAACGAAGTGCCTCGGGGCGACTTGGCTCGGTGAGACCGTCGCTCGCCGCCAACCAAACGGCGCATGTCGCGGATAGCCAAAGGTCCACCACCGGACCTGCCGTTCTCCGAGCGCTCGCGCAGACAGCCAACAGTGGCTGTCTCCAGTTCCATAGATTGGGCAGCCGTGCCCGCACACGGAAAGCTGCGGAGGAGCAGGCGCTATTTCTGAATCTCGGCGCCGCGTTGGCCGAAGGAGGCTTCGCTATGCCCCATCCCAAGGACATAGACCGCAGCCACAGTCGAGCAATTATGAAAGTGATTGGCCAGCAACTGCGTGCGTCGCTGAAGCTTGAGCCGGAACAACCGGAAAGCTTTAGAGGCCAAATCGAACGGCTGCGGGAATTGGAGGAGCGGTCACCAGCAATTGTTCCCGCTGACGAGGATGGGCAACAACGCGGCTGAGGTCGGCTCTGTTTGAGTTGCTGCCGGCGCGACGGACACCGAAATTACGTGTTTCATGAAGCCGGGGTAAGCTGGAAATTTACTTGCGCTAATGCAGACCAGCCAAAGCGGTGACAGAATGGCTGTGCTGATTTTGGAACCTTGGATGACCATCGTTAGAGGCCGATCCAATCTGCGACGGAGCCAGCATGCCGCGCTACTTCTTCCATATCTCTGATAGCTCTTCGCTGGATGATGCCGGCACTGAGCTCCCCGACATTGCAGCCGCACGAGCTGAAGCCGTGCAAATGAGTGGCCAAATCATCAAACAAGGCTCAATGGGAAATCTGTGGAAGGACATTCCGTGGGAGATGAAGGTAACCGACGGTCCATTACCACACGGCCGGACGCTCTTCGTTCTGCGGTTTACCGCACTTCAATCTGAGCCTCCCTCCTAAGGGCGTGGTTTGCTGCCGAGAATGCTAACAGCTCCGAGGTCATGTTCCCCCCGGAGTTTTGTGTTAGCGTATCAGCATTGCTGGCGTTAATGCAGGGTAGCTGGCAACTGAGAGTGTTGTGCTCCCGCCCCAGAACTCGGGTGCTGCAATGCCAAGCAAAATCTTGATCAAACGGCTGCAAGCCGTTGTTGGACTCTCCGACGAGGACCGGACCAAGCTCGCGAACATGCCCCATACGGTGAAGGAATTCACTGACGGCGAATACATCGTGCGTGAAGGAGACAGAGCGTCCCGGTGCGCCATC
This sequence comes from Bradyrhizobium sp. CCBAU 51627, assembly GCF_028128765.1. Lineage (GTDB taxonomy): Bacteria > Pseudomonadota > Alphaproteobacteria > Rhizobiales > Xanthobacteraceae > Bradyrhizobium. Next base: position 24,254 of record NZ_LBJG01000020.1, on the reverse strand, counting down.
GTGATGAGCGGGTTTGTGTTTCGTCATAAGGTCGTCGGCACCCGAGCCCAGATCCTGTCGATCTACCTGGCTGGCGATATGCCCGATCTGCACACTTTGCAGCTACCCGTCATGGACCACAATATTTGCAGTGCGGGTCCATCGACCGTTGGCTTTGTGCCGCACACCTATCTCAATGATATCCTGAGTAGCTCTCCCGGACTGGTTCACGCCCTCTGGCGCGAGACCCTTGTCGATGCCGCGATTTACCGCGAATGGATTGCAGGCCTTGCCCGCGACGCGCGCTCACGAGTGGGGCACCTCATCTGCGAGCTTGCGGCGCGACTCGAAGTCGTCGGATTGCTGGAGAACGCCAGCTTTTATCTTCCTTTCACCCAGCAGAACATCGCGGATGCCTGCGGTTTGTCCGTCGTGCACATCAATCGGACTATACAGGAGCTAAGACAACTGCGACTCATTGAGTGGGAGAGGCGCACGTTGACGCTGCTCCGACGGAAGGAGCTGGAGGAGCTGGCGGACTTCACGCCAGAGTATCTCCATCTCAGGGATGAAAAACTTTGACAGCCCAACCTGCGCAATTAGGGGTATTGAACCTTGAACTGAAGCCCTTCCGAGCACATGCGTACTATGCAGCTCGACGCGAGACACGTCTGGACGACACGGCGTTCGGCCCCTACAGGCCCCCTAACGCTAACAGCATAACGAGTCAGTCTGGGTCAATCGCGATGCTTTAGCCCCGTTAAGTTAGGTCGATAGCCGACATATCCTCGGCCGTGGATCGCGGCAGCGATGGGCCCAGGCTGTGTGAAAACGCAGCGCAGAGCAAATTGCAGAGAAAAGCATTCCTTCGGAAGCCCGCTCTGGGAGCTTGAGGAGCATACTAAACTGCGGCGCAGCGGCATCTGAGAAGCAGATTCTCTGGCCTTCGCGAGATTTCGCGTTTTCACACAACCTGGGCCATAAGCGGAAGCCAGCGTTGAGAGCCCCCAACTGAAGCAGCATTACTCGTCCCATATCAGCTGGTGGCATGCTTGGCAGCGATAGACGTAAGTCATGGTGCCTTTGGCAGTGTTGGGAAGCGTCAGGTAAAGTCGCGGAACCCCATCACAGCGGGGACAATGGCTGGGTGGTTCTCGCAGAGGCTGTTGAATCGGAGCCACGATCTTCTCCCAGTCAGAAGGCGGCGGGAGCACTCGTGTCTCTCTCGTCACCGACGCCTGGGCAACCTCGGCCGGTGATGTGGTACCTAACCCGAGCCGATCCTAGTTGGTTGCTAAGCTCTGGATTCGCGTGGAGGTACAAGCAGCCCGACCAACGATGCAGATTTTACTTTCCTTCAGATTTCACGATATCTGCAAGGTTTTCAAGCTGGTGCCCCAGTGCTACCCAGCTCCTTGAAATGCTCATGAGTACCGCAGAGCGCCTTGCTGAATTTTTCGAATCGGCTCCTTGGATTTTAAAGTCAGCCGCATACGCTCTGCATTGTTCAATGGATGGCATTTGCGCTCCTCCGCATAGATGTGGAAAGTCTCGCCGATAGGTGGCTTTATTGCTTGTATCGTTCGGTCTCAAACGAGAAACCGGCTGTTAGCACTGGTCCGACCGCGTCGCGGACTTCTACTGCCATCTGATGGCCTAGCTGAGATTTCGCTTTCGTCCATATCGTTTGCTTAGTCATACTTCCCAATGCCCGTGCGGCCTCGATCTGCACTGCTTTGAGATTGGATAGTTCCAGCCCCTCCTCATCGGGATAGAGGTCTGCGCCATCGCGCATGTCGAAGAAGTAAATTGTCATCTTGGCGCTCCCAATTTTAGGCGGGAGCACACGCGGTCTCTCAGCCACCGACGCCTCGGACTCGGTCGGTGATGCGAATGCAATTCAGGGAGCCTCGGTTGGTTGCTTGCTAACTGAATATAGGTGCACAGAGGTCAGACTTTACGATGGCGGCTGCAGTCCCGGTGAGGTCAGCCATTTGTTCATCTCTCCAGCAACGTCGATCTGCTTGGCCTTCCGTAAAAGTTCCGTCCGCCGGACTCCAAGGGGCATTCCCTTGGCCTGTGCGCGCAGACTGTTTGCCTCTTGCGCGAGACGATACTCGAAGGTCGATGAGTGTGCCGGGGATCGTTGAGTCGACATACTTATGCTCCGCTGCGGGTTGAGCGGGAGCGCAATACAATGCGTTCACATCACCGATAGATGCTAAGGGCCGCTCGGTGGTGGCGAGAGAGTGCGCTCTTTTCGGATAGATAGCCACCGCATTGTTTTAATCTGCGACCGGAACCATGCGGAAGGTTCCGCTTTTTGGTCGCCTCCGACTGCTCAAGATTATCTCCCGCCAGACACCCTTGGAAGCCTGTCGGACCTGATGATGTAGCGAAAACCACCCCTCCGTTGGCCGCAGGCATGGTCATTCGCGTCGATTTGTGTGATTACTGACAGCGGCGAGCGCCAGATATGGCTTGCGGCCACGGGGCGCAACGAAGCCGTTGACCATGTGCTTGATGCCATTCCCGAAGGCTGGACCGCCTCCTTAGTTCAGCGGGAGCTGGGGCGGACGACGCCGCAGCGTTGAACATGACGCCAGGAGAGGTCCGACAGCATAAAGTGTCCTGAAATCGTAACTGCGGGCTAGGTCGAAAGCATGGGCCTATTGAGGTGTCGGAAATGATTGCGACCGGTCGTGTGACTTGGTTCAGATTGGAGAAGAAGTTTGGTTTTGTAACTCTGGACTCGGGGGAAGACGCCTTTCTGCATATAGCTGTCCTAAAGACCGCAGGGTATGTGACGCTTCCGGCGGGGACCACTGTGCAAGTTAGGGTCGCTAGGGACGGGTCTAAGCTCCGGATTGCCGAGCTTGTATCGGTGGATACCAGCACTGCTGATGGCGGTGAGCCGCAGCCTGTGATGCGAAAGCGTGGAAGGGAGCCCACCGCTGAGGGATAGACGTCAACGCAACCACCTAGCTCCTGCTAGCGGCTTTACGCGATCTACCTCTTGGTACGAGCCTACATCCGCGCTGAGTCCGCTGCGGGTCATTTTCGACGCATTTGGCAGGGATTGAGGACTGGTTGATGTCCGCTCCTGTCCGTAAGCGCCGTACCAAGAGCGGGCCAGGAGAGTTGCGTTTGGCCGGACTGCCGTGATTCAAGGTCCCGAACTGGGGACTCGAATCATGCGCTACGAACTCGCCGACCATGAATGGACCGCCATCAAGCCGATGCTGCCGAACAAGCCGCGTGGCGTTCCTCGGGTGAACGACAGTCGGGTCCTGAATGGCATTTTCTGGGTCCTCCGATCAGGAGCACCCTGGCGTGATCTGCCGACGGCGTTTGGCCCATACACCACTTGCTACAACCGTTTCGTTAGGTGGCGGCGGGCCAACGTTTGGGGCCGCATCATAGAAGCGCTTGCCACTGCCCATGATGCCGCTGTCCAAATGATCGACACCTCCATTGTCCGCGTGCATCAGCATGGAGCCTGCATCAAAAGGAACCAGCGCCAATCGATGGGAAGGTCCCGCGGCGGCTTGACGAGCAAAATCCATGCGATGGTCGATGGCAATGGTCTGCCGGTACGGCTGGCGCTGAGCCCGGGTGAGGCCCATGACGTTCGACTCGCCGGAAAACTGCTGTCTCGTCTGAAATCCGGGTCGATGCTGCTTGCTGACCGTGGGTATGATGCGGACTGGGATCAGGGAGCTTGCCATGAAGAAGGGCGCGTGGGCAAACATCTCGCCGAAAAGCAATCGCAGCGATCCGATTTGCTTCAGCCCTTATCTCTCTCGTGCTCGCAACCAGGTCGAGCGGTTCTTCAACAGGATCAAACAATGTCGTCGGGTGGCGACGCGCTACGATAGGCTCGCCGCCAACTACCTCGCATTCATTCAACTCGCGTCAATCCGGCTATGGCTGCGCCTTAATGAGTCCGCGTCCTAAGTCGTTGCAGGCATGCTGAACTCAAAAATTGTCTCTTTGCCGCTCGAGACGACCTTAAGCGTCCCGTCATGGGCTCGCGCAATCTCGGATGCGATGTAGAGGCCGAGACCTAAACCTTGCTGGCTGGGACGGTCGCCGCGGGTGTAAGGCAGAAACAGGCTTTGCATCGCCTTGTCCGAGATCGGCGTACCGTAATTTGTCACCCTGAGGGTAAAACTTCCATCGCTCGTCCTTGCCGAAACAATGATTGGCTTGTCGATGTCGCCATAGGTGACCGCATTCCCGAGTAAATTGGAGAACAATTGGCTGATTTTGATGCGATCGCATCGAACCGGCTCGTTTAGGGCAATATCGGTCTCGATGTTAAGGCTTGGCCACGCCAGACGCATTTCGTTGATGACGTGTTCGATCACGGGGGTCAGTGGCTCGTTTGCGTCGGGCCTGATCGTCAATCCGCCGCCGAGGCGGCCGCGGGCAAAATCCATGATGTTGTCCACCAGACCCGCCATTCGCATCACGGATTTCTGGATTGATGCGACGATGTCGGGCGCTCGCTCGCTATTCGCATTCTTGAGGAGAACACGCATGCCGCCGGCTATTGACGCCAGCGGATTGCGGAGGTCGTGTCCCAGCACGCCGATAAATTGCTCGCGCAGCTCCGACGTCTTCCGTTCGTCAAGAAGATCGGCTCGGGTGCTTTTCAGGTCCGCTTCGGCAGACTGCCGCCCCACCTCACTGGCCAGCAGGCTTTCTGATCTCTTGGCAAGGTCGGCCTGAGATTGCTCGAAGCGCTCGTTGAGATCCAAATGCGCAGCGATCAATTCCCCAAAAAGCCGCAAGCTTTCGACGATCTCAGGTCGATTTAACTCACGCGGTCGCGGATCGATCGCGCAGAGCGTGCCCCAGATGTCTCCGTTCGCACGCTTGATCGGAGCTGAGATGTAGCTCCTGAAGCCATACATGCGTGGCGTCGGGTGATTGCAAAATCTGGAATCCGTCTCGACGTCATCGATGACAACCAGTTCGCCGTGGCCGCGAATTTCATTGCAGATCGTTGTTTCGACGTGAAGCTCGCTCCCTTCCACGAGGCCGAAATCTATGCTGTCGCGAACAGCACAGCACAACCAGCGATCGCTGGTCACCCTGGCGACCGCTACGAAGCCCATGCCCGTTAAGCGGGTTACGGCATCCAAAATTTTCGGAACAGCATTGATTTGCTGAACGGCGGTGATTTCGCCGCTAAGTTCGGTTATCATTGAACTATACTCAGGGGAGCATCTGGGTTCCTGACCCAACTCTGGAAGAGATAGAATGTTCTCGGAACAACGCGAGGCGGGAGCCGTTGCGTGTTGACCTCTAGAGTAAAGTACCCCTATTCGGTGGCTCACAAATCTGTTGTTTTGATAGTCGAGGACGAGTTCCTCATTCGTCTGAATGCGGCTGAGATGGTACGCGAGCTGGGCTACGAGGTCATAGAGGCCGCCGATGCGGATCACGCAATCGAGCTCCTGGAGAACACCGCCGATATAGCGATCGTATTTACCGATATCCAGATGCCCGGCTCGATGGATGGCCTGGGACTTCTAGCCACCGTTCGCGACCGTTGGCCTCCGATCGCACTGCTGGTCACTTCGGGCCAGGTAGAACCTGCCGTCGACGATCTTCCCGCCGGAGCCCGCTTCCTGGCCAAGCCCTATGTGCAGAGGCAGCTCGGCCAGCATCTCCATGCTCTCACCGGATGATGGCCAGCCGCCCGTCCCCTGTGTTTTGATTTCGATGCGGGCCTGCGAAGGTTTGGAAAATGGTCAATCATGCAGCGTGCTTAAAGCGTCTATCTGGGTCAGAAGGACAGCTTACACTCTTGCCTTGGCGGGAGTTCCCAATGCCTGGCGAAATTGGCTTCCGCATAGGCGTGACCGTACTCGGGACTATCCCGGTCGTGTTGGTGATCGCCGCCGTTTTTTGGAAGTGAGCCGCCCGATCCGGAGACGCAATCGACTGCCAATCTACTTTCGGCAGCAATGGACCAAGATTGATCTGGCTCGGTGGTAAGAAGACTGCTATAGGATTGGTATCACCGCGCGCTTCGTGGCTGTTATCGGTGACTGAGAGCTTTGCGCTCCCGCCTCAACCCAGTGAAGGCGGTAAGATGTCAAAATCCGACAAATTCGAAATCCGTGAGTGGCTTGTGCCGCCGCTGTTGGTGCCGGTCTTCCTCGCACTGCTGATCGCGGTTGTGGCTATTCTATAGCTGCAAGCGGTTCAGCAACCATGCGTTCAAAATGCAAATCGAATGCCTGGAGCAAGTTTGGGCCAATGGGAGCCGATAATGGCAAACACCGCAATCATCAGGGATGCCTACGGCGTTCCGGCAATTTTCGTTGGCTCGAAAACAGGCCGGGACGATGCGCCTTTTGTTTTCGTGAGCGTCGGGGGTGAGGAGCGCCGGATGCGCTGCTCTGAGTGGGATGCTCTTCCAATCTGGACCGGCCAGCGTCCTTCTTGGGTCAACAAAGGTGGATCATGACGGGACCTTCGGTGTGAGCAGAACTCGATCCGGTATGCGGACGGCGGCGCTCCTGCTCGCGTCGGGATTAAGCACATCTGCGTTATCCGCTTCCGTAGCGGAACCGAATTGCAGCGCGATCGAGAGCACCAGTGCCCGGCTCTCTTGTTACGATGCGGCGTTTCCGCCAAAGGCCAAGAAGCCCGCCGAAACCGATAGTGCCCCATCGTCAGGGTACAAGGACCCATTCGTTGCGGAAGAGGCTCGAACCGCCGCAAAGCTGAAGAACATTTGCCGCGGTTGCTGAGCTTCGCCGACCGAGCGGGCGTATCCGATCATGTACGCTCCTATTTGAGGGTTCAATTTGATGACGAACGAGGATGCAAGAGGTCGTCGGACGGGCTGCCAACGAAGGCGAGCCCTTCGTTTGGCGGGTGCGGTGTTGGATGACAGGGCCGACAGCTCCGCGAGTTCGCAGGAGCACCAGATGCGCAAGCAGCGTCTTCTCGACGGGCCCGCGGAGTTTCGGGAAGTTCGAGTCGATCGTTCAGAGAAGACTTCAAGCGACGCTGATTGATCAGCGTTTCTCGCTGCCTACGTGTTGTTTCGTCGCGGAGCGATGACGGTGCATGGAACATCAGGGTATTGAGTATACGGTGGTTCAAACGATCAATCCACCTGGCTGGAAATGGTCGTTTGAGCGAGCCGGTCGGTCATCGAAAACAGGCATCGGCTTCAATCGAGCAGAGGCTATCATCGCAGCTCAACGTGCCATCATCCAATGGCTCAGGGAAAAGCAGCTTCGATCAAATACGCTCGGTCTGCGACCTACCGATTCTTGAATTATCTTTGACCTCGGGCGTTGCCACTCGATGCCGATGAACCTTAGGGCGACACGTCGGGACTAACCTTTGTCGGGATTTTACCCTCACCCTCCCGGGGCTGGTGATCCGCCGCCTGCGCTTTATTTAAGCGGGTGGCGTTTTTTGTTCCCTTTGTCCCAAGCGATGACTCTCTGACAGATGTTTGGGTTTGCTATCGGCGCATCGCCATATATTGCGCTGCCGGCGCGCCTCCACCGGCACAGGCTGACGTCGCTCGTATCATCGTCGTTCAAGGTCAGCGACCGATCCGTTTCAAGCCACGGGTAAAGCACCTCATGGTGCACAGGTGTGGTCTGGTCTCCGCAAACTTCTGCATTTTTCTGCTCGGCAGGCAACCGGCTTCAGGGCTTTGTAGAAGTGATGGGGGCCGAGAGGTCGAGCTGTCTTTCTATTCTAAATTCCGAGCCCGCGTTTTCGGCCAAATTGCCAGGAAATGTCATCGCCACGCATGATGCCGACGACCTCTCGGCCGATTTCCTTCTCAATAGCCGGGCGCCACGGTACGAGGCTGAAGCCGAGTCCGCCATCGATCATGGCGAAGCGGCCGCTGGCGAGTTGGGTGGATCCGATCAACTTGCCGCGAATGGTTTGACCATCTTCGATCGCTTGGAAAGCAAGGCCTCGTTCAGCGGCGAGCTTCCGTCCAACTCGCTCGACCTCTCGACGTTCGAGCGTGGGCAGAAGGTCGGCTCTCGCACGGACGCCACCATCGGGCATGCGCCGGGCGTGGCCCCGCCGGATCAATTCGTCCTTCCGCCGTTCCAAGGCGTCCCGCACCTCAGCGCCGAAGCCTCCCTCGGCCAGCATACCGCGGTTGGGATTGACTAATTGCCGGTCGAGCCAAGTAGCGCCGTCGCTGGTCACCTGGCGATCAAGATCGAAGGCCGAGTGGACCCGCAGACTCGTCCGCCGGCCAACGCCGGCCTCATAGGCCTGTGCGCGGGCTTCGAGATCGTCCGGTATAATCCAACGGTCGGGACCTGCCCGCTCGACGATACCGGCCCGGCGCAACGCCTCCAGGCGGCGGATGTGGCTTTCGACATAGGCCTGATAGTCGCTGCCGGGAACACGCACGTGACCTGCCTCGGCAAGCGCCCGATGCTCGTTCGGGTGGTACTCGCCGGTGCCTCTCGCAAGCTCAGCGATATTGCGGTCGGCGGGACGTGGGCCGGCCGGCGCGCGCCCAATCTCGACGATCGCGCCGATCCTCGCCTCGTCGGCAATCGCAGCGTCCCTCAAGGCCACGTGGTGGACGCGTCCGTCGATGCCATCGACGATGATTCCGACCCTATCGGCGAGCTCATCAGCCAGCTCCTTGCCGATGACCCTGCCGATCACCGGGGCCGATGTCGTATCGCCGTGGAGGAGGATGTTCTCTGCGCCTCGTGCTTGCCCCCGCGCGGCGAGGGAACGGTTGATGGACTTGATGATATCGCCGCGTTCGCCAAGCTCTCTCAATGCCGGCTCGAGCCGATCGGACAGGTGCCAGACGCCGGGTTCAATCTCCCTTGCCAATCCGAAGCGCCCCAGCACCTGCAATCGTCCGATCCGGAGCGTCCGATCGAAGTCGGCGTGGCGCTGACCGGCGTCCGGCCGCAGGTCGAGGAAGCCATTATCGGCCGCCCCCACCATCGCGCGATCAATGCGGGTGAAGCGCTCGGCGGCGATCTCCGCCTGAAGCTTCGTCCGCACCTCAATATCCGTCTCAGGTCCTAGCTCTAGGGTCGCCCGGTCCTGGGCGCGGAGCCGCAACCCATCGGTGATGTAGTCCTGGGCGATAATGAGATCCTTACCGAGATCGTCCTTGCCCCGGATCACGATATGGCTGTGAGGATGGCCGGTGTTGAAGTGGTCGACCGCGACCCAATCGAGGCTCGTGCCGAGATCCTCTTCCATTTGCCGCATCACGTCCCTCGTGAAGCCATGGAGATCGGACAGACGATCGCCGTCCTCGGGAACCACGATGAAGCGGAATTGGTGGCGGTCCTCGCGCCCCTGCTCGACGAAGGCCCGGCCATCCACCCGCTCGTCATCCGGTCCATAGAGCTGACCTCGCCCGCCGTCGCGGGTCGTCCCATCGCGCTGGAGGTAGTTGAGATGCGCATGGGCAGCTCTGCTGCCGATCTTCAACCGGACGATCCGTGCCTTGACCACGACACGGCGCATACGCTGGCTCGCGTCCCGCTGCCCCGCCGCCAACTTCAATCGATCGGCCGCGGCTTGGCCCCGACCGATCCGCGAGCAACGACCTTTTTTGGGACGCGTCGACCGCGAAGGACCTCTGTTCTTGCCGCGCGACCGTCCCGGCGTCAGGGGGCCTCCATTGGCCTTCACGGCAGCCTTCATGACCTGCGCGAAGAACGACTTCGGCCGCCGCGCGCTGCCTCCTCTGTCACGGATGCGGCCGGGGCGGGGGCGGAAATCTGATTTGTCGTCGCGGCTCATGCAAGCGATGTCGCAGCCTGCGTCCTCGAACGCAATCATCGGCATGCCGCCATCGCATCAACGGCAGCAAAAACAAGGAATTGGCGGATTCAGCGCCCCCGCTCTGGCGACATCGGCTCTAAAACCAGTGTGCAGACAAGGGCTTCGAGCAAACGCTAGTTTGCTTTAATCTTGCCCTCCACCGTAGCTTCGCCGATCATGCGCCAATCCACGCTAGATCACGACTGCCATTCGAAAGAAAGTCTCAGCATCTGTGAGATTGATCGCGCAATGCCAAGCAATATCTCGACGTTGAGAGTACGTCTTCGCCAATACGAGTACATTCCTAGTGATCCGCAACGATCGAGTAATCAACGTAGGTCTCGCGATCTCCAACTGCACACATCCGGTTTTCCTTTCGCAAATTCGTAGCGCCAATCCGCGTCTCCGAGCTGCGAGGCAAATGCTCTAGCGGAAGCCAACGTCTGTCAACAAACAGTGTTGCGCCGGCAACATTCTGGCATCAACGACGCAGCGCAAAAGTCGGCGCGGAGCGTATACGGTTGTTGTCGGATGTCGTATAGCGATTGTTAGCACGGCCAAGACCCTGCCCAGGCCATGCCGCCGCCTCGGATGTTCACGAATGCTTCGATCGCCGGTAGGAGCACGCATGTGGTCATCGTGGTGGCGGCAAGATCTCCCCGTTGATCGCTTGGCCGCGCGATTTCCGGGCAGCGGGCGCGGTCAATGACGCGCTCACTTGGGAGCGCGCCGCGAAGCGGTCGAAGATCATTGACCGCGACCGTTGCCCGGAACACGATGGCTCGCTTGCGGTCAGCAAGTGGTGGTGAACCACTTGCAGCGCTGCGAGCCGGGCAGGCGAAAACCACCCGCTTCGCCGAGCGGACGCCCACCCAAAGTAGCTCAGTCCTACATGACAGACGCAAGTGAGACTGTATCCCAGGATCGTCCTGGCGGTGGGACAAACGGAAGCCACTCCGCCGTTCGCTTGTCATCGTGCGCTATGCTGCGAAGGCCGCCACCATCGATTGCGCCGGCGCTCCCATTGCATTCCCTAGCGGGATGGCTCGCAACGATCCGCATCGAACCAAGCGCAAGCTGCCGACAACAGCGCAAGGCAGCGCGGCCGCCGGCCCCCTTCCGTCGACCTGCGATGGCGGTGATGACCCAGCCTGCGAAACCATCGCTGTCGTCGACGACTTACCGACAAAGATCGCCATATCTTCGCGCGAATTGGACGTCATTGACGCGTTCTTGGGACCGCTGCTCGATGACCTGCTCAAATGATTTCGACTCGCGAAGGAGCCGTTCGTGAATTTGCAAATGTCCATCCCCTCGCGTGCTGCACTCTACCTGCGAGTCTCGACCATGAGGCAGGCCGAAGTCGATCTCTCGATCCCTGACCAACGCTCGCAGACAGCCTCCTATTGTGAACGGCAAGGGTGGCAGGTCATCGCGGAGTATGTCGAGCCCGGCGCATCTGCGATGGACGACCAGCGCCCGGAATTCCAGCGCATGATTGAGCGCGCGTCCGACGACGATCGGCCCTTCGACGTTATCGTGGTGCACAGCTTTAGCCGTTTCTTCCGCGACGCGTTCGGGCTTGAGATGTACATCCGCCGGCTGGCCAAGTACGGGGTTCGGCTAGTGTCGATCACCCAGGAGTTGGGCGATGATCCCTCGCAAGTGATGATGCGGCAGGTGATCGCGCTGTTCGACGAATATCAGAGCCGCGAGAACGCCAAGCATGTGCTGCGAGCGATGAAGGAGAACGCTCGTCAGGGCTTTTACAACGGCTCTCGCGTGCCACTCGGCTACACCGTCGCGGACGTCGAGAAACGTGGACACCGGACAAAAAAGCGCCTCATCATCGACCCTGTCGAAGCAGAGACTGTGCGGTTGATCTTCAAGCTCTACCTCAACGGTGAAGCAACGAGTGGGCCTCTTGGCGTCAAGGAGATTGCCAAAACCTTGAACACGCGCGGCATGCGAACGCGGCTCGGCGCGCGCTTTGGCGTGGGGCCGGTGCACAAGATCCTGACCAATCCAATCTATATCGGCGAGTGGCGCTTCAACCGGCGCCATGCAAAAACCGGACGCGAGAAACCGGTCACGGAAATCATCGCCGTGGAGGTGGCGTCCATCATCGAGCGCGCCGCCTTCGACGAAGTCCAGCGCACGCTCGTCGCGCGCAATCCACGAACGACGCCGCCAAGGGTGACCACGGGACCGATTCTACTGACGGGGCTCGCGCACTGCGCTAGTTGCGGCAGCGCCATGACGATGCGCAGCGGAACCTCCAAAACCGGGCGAGTTTATCGATACTACTCCTGCTCAGCTGCTGCACGTATGGGCAAGACCGCGTGTAAGGGGCGGTCGATCCCAATGGACAAGCTAGACCAGTTGGTGACCAGCCATATTGCCGATCGTCTGCTGGTTCCAGATCGTATCACCGCTCTCCTTGCGGAAATCGTTCAGAAGCGAGCGGTGGCCGGTGGCGAAGTCCAGGACCGCATCGACCAATTGTCACGGCAGGCAAGGGCCGCTGAGGAAAAGCTCCGGCGCCTCTATGCCCTGGTCGAAGATGGCATCACGGATCTGGACGAGGTCTTGAAAGCTCGTCTTGCCGATATCAAGGCAGATCGAGATCAGGCGCAAAGCGCGCTTGACCGGATCAAAAGCCGATCGTCAACCGCGTGCATCGACCGGAGCAAAATCGAACGCTTCGGCTCCCTGATGCGCGAAAGCATAACCGCGGGCAGCGTTCCGTTCCGCAAATCCTATCTGCGCTCACTGATTGATGCGGTCGAGGTTGATGACCGCGTCATCCGTATTCACGGGTCAAAAACGACCCTCGAACAAGCCATTATGGCCGGCGATCAACCGGAAAGGAGGGTTCGCGGTTTTGTACGCAAATGGCGCTCCCTAGGGGAATCGAACCCCTGTTTCAGCCTTGAGAGGGCCGCGTCCTAACCGCTAGACGAAGGGAGCGTGAGGGCTAGCCAATAGCCTCGAAATTTGTCCGCCGCAAGGACTGAACCGGCCTTTTATGGCTCATTGGCAAATTTCAGCTTTCCGGCCGGCTTGAGCGTCTGGGCATCGAAGGTGCGAATCTCGGTAACCCCGCCGATATCGAGCGTGACGACGAGACGGTCGCCGGCAACGCCGGTGGAGACGATTTTGGCGCCTTTCGGCAGGGTGGCGATGACGTCGCCCACGGGCCCGGCCACCCTTCCCTCCGACTTGAAAAGGCGGTAGCCCACCGCAATCAGGACGGCGCAGACGGCCAGCGCCGTGGTCAATCCCGCGATCAGCATCATCCGCCGCACCCGCGCGAACAGCGCGGCCTGCTCGGGGGTCGGTTCGGGAACAGCGGTATCAGACGTCGTCATGGAAAGCTCAGGTTCAGCGCAGAGGTTGGAAGTCGTGGTCGAAGGCGACGAGGGCTCGGCCCGGCTCGACCGCGTGCTGGCGGCGCGCCTTCCCGAGTTGTCGCGATCAAGGCTCAAAACCTTGATTCTGGCGGGCGCGGTGAGCCTGAAGGCCGCCGAGGTCCGCGACCCCGCTTATCACGTCACTTCCGGCGATACGATCATAATCGACGTGCCGGAGGCGGCCCCGCCCGAGCCTAAGGCTGAGGACATCGCGCTCGATATCGCGTTCGAGGACGACGACATCATCGTCATCAACAAACCCAAAGGGCTGGTGGTGCACCCCGCGGCCGGCCACGAGACCGGCACGCTGGTGAACGCCCTGATCGCCCATTGCGGCACCTCGCTGTCGGGCATCGGCGGGGTCCGCCGGCCCGGCATCGTGCACCGGCTGGACAAGGACACGACCGGGCTGATGGTGGTGGCCAAGAATGACCTCGCGCACGCCTCGCTGACCGCCCAATTCGCCGACCATGGCCGCACCGGGCCGATGCGGCGCGGCTACATGGCATTCGCCTGGGGGCTGCCGGGCCGGCACCGCGGCACCGTCGATGCGCCGATCGATCGCCACCCGCATGCCCGGGAAAAAATGGCGGTGCGCCAGGGCGGCCGCGAGGCGGTGACGCATTGGGAGCTGCTGGAGAGTTTTAACGGGCGCGACGGCAAGCCGGTGGCGGCGCTGCTGGCCTGCGAGCTAGAGACCGGCCGAACCCACCAGATCCGCGTCCACCTCGCCCATATCGGCCATCCTTTGATGGGCGACGCTGTCTATGGCCCCCATTTCAAGACCAAGGCGAACCAGCTCGGCCCCGAGTCGCAGGCCGCCTTGACGGCGCTTGGCCGCCAAGCCCTGCATGCCTATTTGCTGGTATTGGAACACCCCAGAACCGGAGAACTTCTTCACTGGGAGGCAGGCGTGCCGGAGGATTTGCTTCTCTTGGAGAGCACGCTGAAAGCGGCGCTATGACGCAGGGCTTTTGAAAAACCCTTACCTTACAAAAAGTTATAGCTGCCACACGGGGACGTGACGTCAGCAATCCTTCCCTTTTTGACCCCCGATAGGGTATATTGCGCCTGCGTTGGAAATGACCAACGTGGAACATCGCAGCTACGGCCGGCTTTAACAAAGCGGTCGTCTGCCTGGCCCGCCGCTATCGGGGGCCTGAACCTTGGAGGGCTTACATATGGCCCGTACCGCTGCTTTGCCGGTCCTCAATGGAGAATCCGGCCTCTCTCGCTACCTCGCCGAGATCCGCAAATTCCCGATGCTGGAACCCCAGCAGGAATACATGCTCGCCAAGCGTTGGCGCGAGCATGACGATCGCGACGCGGCACATCAACTCGTCACCAGCCATCTCCGGCTCGTGGCCAAGATCGCCATGGGCTATCGCGGCTACGGCTTGCCGATCTCCGAGGTCGTCTCGGAAGGCAACGTCGGCCTGATGCAGGCGGTGAAGCGCTTCGAGCCTGAAAAGGGCTTCCGTCTTGCTACCTATGCGATGTGGTGGATCAAGGCGTCGATTCAAGAGTACATTCTGCGTTCCTGGTCGCTCGTGAAGATGGGCACCACCGCGAACCAGAAGAAGCTGTTCTTCAACCTGCGCAAGGCGAAGAGCAAGATCAACGCGCTGGACGAGGGCGATCTCCGCCCCGATCAGGTCAAGATCATTGCTAAGCGCCTCGGCGTCACCGATCAGGACGTGATCGACATGAACCGCCGCCTCGGTGGCGATGCGTCGCTCAACGCGCCGATCCGCGACGACGGCGAAGCCGGCGAATGGCAGGACTGGCTGGTGGACAATACGCCCAACCAGGAAGCCATGATGGCGGAGCACGAGGAGTATGATCACCGCCGTGACGCGCTGAACGGCGCCATGGGCGTGCTCAACCCGCGTGAACGCCGCATCTTCGAGGCCCGCCGCCTCGCCGATGAGCCGATGACGCTGGAAGACCTTGCCGCCGAGTTCGGCGTGTCGCGCGAGCGCGTCCGCCAGATCGAGGTCCGCGCCTTCGAGAAGGTGCAGTCCGCGGTCAAGGGCACGATCGCAAGGCAGGAACAGGCTGCGCTGGAAGCCGCGCACTAAGCGCGCGGCTTTTCGCGCCGGACATTGGCGGATCGAGACGAGACGAAAAGCCGGCGGCGACGCCGGCTTTTTTGTTGTGTGAGCTGGAGCATGGTCGCGGGACATGCCGGCGGGTGTCTTGAACGCCTGTGACGGGTCGATCGACCAAAGATTATCGGGCCAGATCCAGAGAACGCGCCGTGTCGATCATCCTGCAATCCACCGTCGGCGGCTATTCCGCCCAGTTCATGCGCAAGCTACCGCTGGTCGAGCAGGCCATGCGCGACCACGGCCTCGACCCGTCGGAGTTCGTCATCTCGAAGGACTATGCCTCGACCGCGACGATCCCGATCATGGGACCGTTCTTCTTTAACTACAGCGTGTATTTCGGCGAGGAGGAGTTCACCATCACCGAGCCGAACGACATGGTGTTTCTGGATTACTTCTTCAAACGCGTGCTGGCTGCGGACGGCCCACCGGAATTGCCTGAGCAGCCGGGACTGATTCGGCGCTTGTTCGGCTGGATGGCGCAGCCGATGTAGCTCGCTATTGCGACCGGCGACATCATTCCAATCCATCACGCTTGTCGCAGAACGCTTGCTGGTGTATGTGCTGCCGCCCCGGCGCGAGGTCGCGCCCTTTTTGTTCAGCGCTTTCGAGGGAGGCGGCATGATCAGCAGTTCGATACGTTCCGGCCGCCGCCCATCTCCGATCGGCCATCGGCCATAGGCTGAACGCCGCTTTGCGGCTGCGCTCCATTCATTTTATCCAGCTACGAGGGGCGTGACGCAACACGGCGTCGCGCCGTGTCGTCATGTATTTGCGGTTCGTTACACCGCTCATCCACCCGTACAGCCGCGTGGAGAGCGGCTTCTTTCGCGCGTCCTGGTATATCCAGCGCAACAACTGCCCGGACTGGATCCGGCACGAGCTCGCGGACCAGTTCGACTGGTTCGGGAAGCACTTGCCGATTCCCGGACGCATCGCGCGGCACTTCAAGGGGCGCGACACGGTCTGGGGCATCTGCTGGTTCGACCCCGGGGCACGCGAGGCTATCAGCCGCGCGCATTATTGCGCCTGGCTGCTCGAAGAGGGAGGCCTGCCGGTGCGCGCGATCAGAACCGCGCGTCAGCGCGAGGTGATCTGGCGCGACGCGCATCAGATCGTCACGAAGCCCTGCGCCGATCTTCCCAAGGGATTTGCCTGACCTTGGGAAGGCTCGCTGCGCAGAAGATCCTAATTGCCCCATGTCCGCGCCAGCGTCGCGAGCCAGCAGCCTTCGCAATAGCGGGCATCCTTGAAGTCGATCCAGTTGTGGGCATAGACGTGATCGAGCGGGATGCCGTAACGGGCGCGCAAGACCTGGACCAGGATCTTCCAGGCTGCGACCTGCGCTTCGGTCGGACCGACCGTGACATCGGGATAGTTGCCGGCGAACTCGACACCGATCGAATTGTCTCGCACGACCTGATGATAGGTCGCGCTGTTGTCGACGTATTTGTTGTCATTGCGGTTGGCGCCGTCGGTATGAGTCGGCACGAGATTGTCCGCGACCGACCAGTAGACCGTGCCGTCAGTCTCGACCCAGACCATCACGCCGCGCCGGGTCGGATTCCTGGATTGCTCCTGTGCACCGCCGCGCGCCGAACCGGCCGGCCCCTCGGTCTGGTGCACGATGATGTTGCGCCAGGGACGGGCATTGGCGACGTCGCCCCACGGGGCCAGCCATACGATCTTCAGCCCGGGAATATCCGGCGTGCCGGAGCTGCGCGCGAGCCTGGTGAGCTCGGCGTCCATTGCAAAGCCGGGAGCGATCAGAAGAGTGGCGAGAACCGCCGCGACAAGACGAGATATCATCACCGGAATCCGACTACGGACTCGAGCGTAGCAGTATCCAACGCGCGAAGCGATTAGGATGAATCGTCATCGCGCTTTAGGCTGTTGTTTGAGCATGATCTTTTCGGAAAACCGCTGCGCACTTTTCCGTATCATGCTCTAGGCGAATTTGCGCGCGGGTTCGACTGGCTCGGGCGACAGCGGCGGGGCCGGATCATAGGTGGCAAAATCGTTCTTGCCGTTCTTCTTGGCGGCATAAAGCGCGTGGTCGGCATGGGCGATCAGCTTGTCCGGGAATTGGCCGATGCCACGATCCCATTCCGCAACGCCGATCGAGATCGCGATCGGGATGTCGTTGCCGGAGCACCCGGCGGCATCCCGGCGGCAGGCCTCGAGGATGCGGCGGGCGATCAGCGCGCCTTCGCGCAAGGAGGAGGATGGCAGCACGACGCAGAACTCATCGCCGCCGGTACGGGCGAGCATGTCGCCCGGCCGCAATCGCGTCTGCGCCATCAGGGTGAAGTGCTGGAGACAGGCATCGCCCGCAGCGTGACCATAGGTGTCGTTGATAGTCTTGAAGCCATCGAGGTCGATCACCAGCAGGGAGAACGGCTCGCCGCTGCGCTCAGAACGGGCGCATTCCTCCGACAGCCGCTGCAACAGATGGCGGCGGTTGGCGACGCCGGTGAGATCGTCGAGCAGCGCGAGGTCGGCGACCTCGTTGCGCAGGCGATCCATCGCCATCAGCAGGAAGCCGAAATTGAGCGTCATCGACAGGAAGAGCAGTCCGAGCACCAGGAAGCCATGGACCTGACCGGCGCCTCGCGCCGAGAAGTCGTAGCCGAACAGATTGCCCGCCGTGCGTATCACGAACATGGCGATGATGGCGAGGATGACCGTGCCGGACAGCCGCGCGCCCGGGCTGACACGGCCTTCCGGCGGCGACAGCAACAGGGGCAGTGCCACCACCAGCGGCACGGCCTGCCCGAGCGTGTAGCTCGCCATGCGCAGCAGCATGTGATCGAAGACGAACAGAAACACCAAGATGCCGGCGAAGCTCAACACGGTCGTTGCGATCATGAGGCGCCACGTCACCGGCTGGTCGTAGAAGCGCTGGATGCCCATGGCAGCAAGGCAGCACGCCGTGATGATGCCGACAGCCCCGGCCGCGGTCGGCACGGGGGAATCGACGAGCAGTCGGACCAGCGCGGTCATCGCGCCGCCGGCGCCGACGAACGCCGATGCCATCCAGAATCGCGCCGCCGCGAATTTGGGATAGGAGCGCGCCACATAGGCCCAGATCAGGCCGAGCGCGAGGAAGTTGATGATGAACACGGTCCAGAGTGTCAGCACGCTCAGCATGACGACATCGGGACATGCCGCGTCCCGCCCCTTCCGATTGGCAAACGTCCGTCCATCACCGCCCCCGTGTTCTTGCGGTGATCATGCGCGAGTTGCACTTAACGGAACCTCACGGCGATCGTCGAAAGCGTGCCTTTTGGTTTTGGATTCGTGAACGCCGCGTCTCGGTTATCAGATCGTTAGGCACGTCGCCGGCCTCGGTGCACGCGCGTCGAGGCGCACCGCGAAGCGGATTCGCGGGCGAAAATCACCTGAAAATGCATCTGAGCTGTGGATAACGGGATGACACAGATGTGACGACGCGGGGCAGCGCCCCGCGAATCTGCTGAGTTTGTCATCGAGGATGTTGCGAGGCTGGCCCTCCGCCGAGCGTTCCTCGTGTCGCGTTTCACCATTAACCCTTAAGAGGATCCTATGGCTAAGAAAGCGAAGAAGGCCACGAAGAAGAAGGCGAAAAAGGCCAAGAAGGCGAAGAAGAAGTAACGCGGCTTCTTTTTCTTTGCCCGGGTGGAGCACGCTCCGCCCGGGCGTCGGGTCGAAAAGAGGTTGAAGGTTGCGGGCGAACGGCCCGCTTTTTTATTGGCTACCGCTCGGCAAAAGCGAGCTTGGCCCCCAGCAGGGCAAAGCCGGCGGCAAAGGAGCGGCGCAGCCAGGCCATCACACCGGGGCGGGAGATGACGCGCTCGCGCACGGACGCCGCGCAGAGGCCGTAGACGACGAACACCGCGAAGGTCATCGCCATGAAGGCGCCGCTCAATTCCAGCATCCGCGCCAGCACATGCCCCTCGTCCGCCGCGATGAACTGCGGCAGGAAGGCGAGGAAGAAGATCGAGAGCTTCGGGTTGAGGATATTGATCAGGAAGCCGGTGACGATGACGCGGCCGCTCGAGCGCTCCTTGATATCAGCCTCGACCGCAAGCGCACCACTCTCGCGCAACGTCTGCCACGACATGTAGAGCAGATAGACCACGCCGCACCATTTCAGCGCGGCGAAGGCAAGCGCGCTGGTATGGAGCACGGCGGCAAGCCCGAGCATCGCGGCACACATGTGCGGCACGATCCCCAGCGTGCAGCCGAACGCCGCTGCCACGCTGGCGCGCGAGCCGCGCGTGAGTGCGGCAGCCAAGGTGTAGAGCACGCCGGTGCCCGGTGAGGCGACGACGATCAGCGAGGTGAGCAGGAAGGACCAGGACATGTCGTGTTCCTACCATCCCCGGCGCGGACGGAGAAGTCACGACACGGTCAGCGAAGCGCATTCGCGCCTCAGTTCAACTGGGCGATTTCGGCTTCACGCAACACGTCGAGCGGCGCCCACGGCTTGGCCCAGAACTTTGCGCCGGCGGGCAAGGGCTGCATCAAGGGGCGGCCGGAGGTCACGACGACGTCGAGCTTCGGATTGCGATCCTTGGCGACGTGGGCGAGCTCGACGCCGTTCATCTGGCCTGCGAGTTGGACGTCCGTCAGCATCAGGCAGAGCGCACCGGCATTCTTCTCCAGCACACGCTCGGCGGCCTCCGCGCTTTCGCACTGAATGACCTCATAGCCACTCTCTTCAAGGAGGAGACACAGCATCTCGCGCTGCATGAGGTCGTCCTCAACGATGAGTGCCGTCGCCGTGAATGGCTTTGATTGTCCCATTGGTGGCTCCCAATGCTTGGCCTTGCCCAAGTAATGCATGTTAAGACCGGAACCGGACGACAGTTCTGTTCCAATCTGAAAATATGTAAATTCTTGTTCCCCTTTCGGGTCTTGGCGGGAGATCTCATGACGGCGATTCGCGGCGCGGCCGCTATCACGGGAGCGGCGAGCGGCATCGGTCGTGCGCTCGCAATCGAGCTTGCGCAACGCCGCTGTGAGCTCGCGCTCGCCGACCGCGACGAGGCCGGGTTGAACAGCCTCGCCGCCGAGATCGGTGCGCAACACAAAGTCAGCGTGCATCGCGTCGATGTCGGCGAGGCCGCCGACATCGCGCTATGCGCGCGCGAGGCGGTCGCGGCGCATCCCGCGCTCAACATCCTCGTCAACAATGCCGGCGTGGCGCTGATGGGAACATTCGAGGAGATCGACCAGGCGCAGATGGACCGGCTGTTCGACAGCATCGCCTGCTCCTCACGCACCGGCGTCGGCGTCACCGACAATGCACGCCGCGCGCAGATGATCGACCGCTTCGAGGCCGCGGCCCGGACGACGCCGAAGGAGGCGGCGCTGCGCATCATCAGGGGCATCGAGAGAAACGAGCCGCGCATCCTGATCGGCAACGACGCAAGGTTCATGGATATCCTGCAGCGCTTCCGTCCGGGGAGCTATTGGGCGCCGTTGCAGCGGCGGCTGGAGAAGATGGCGAAGGGGACGTGAAGTGGAGGGACGCGCAGGCATCCACCTCATCCTCCGCTGTCATGCCCCGGCTTGACCGGGGCATCCAGCACACCGTGGCTTCCCAATTCTAGCCGCGCCGTCTCGGAGTACTGGATCGCCCGGTCACTTCGCGGGCGATGACACCGAGTATGTGGCTACTGCCCCACGAGCCGGTCCGCAAAGTACCCGATCGTCTTGCGGTAGATCACCGCCCTGTTCCACTCGCGCATCGCCTCGAAATTGGCCGAGCCTTCGCCGTAGGGCTGGCCCATCTTGAAGCCGCTCGAATGCAGCAGGTTCGCGGTCGAGGCGAGCACGTCGGGGACGCTGTGGCGGAGATCGACATGGCCGTCGCCGTCGAAGTCGACGCCGTATTTGATGTAGGACGACGGCAGGAACTGGGTCTGGCCGATTTCGCCGGCATAGGCGCCGATCAGGTCGCGCAGCGGCAGGTCGCCGCGCTGCACGATCTTGAGCGCGGCGAGCAGCTCGCCCTGGAACAGCTCGGTGCGGCGGCAATCATGCGCGAGCGTCGCAAGCGTGCGGATCACCGGCAGCTTGCCCATGTCGCCCTTGCCGAAATCGCTCTCCAGGCCCCAGATCGCGACCAGGATCTGCCGGGGCACGCCGAACTGCTGCTCGATGCGCGAGAGCAGCGCGGCATGACGCTGCAGCAGCGCGCGCCCGCCATTGATTCGGCCGGCGCCGACGCGGGTCGAGACATACTGCTCGAAAGTCTTGTTGAAGGTGTAGCGCTGGCGCCGGTCGAAGGCGAGCACGCCACCATCGGGGGTGATGCCGCTGAAGGCCGCGCTGGTCACGCCCGCCGAGACGCCCGCGGCTTGCGCGTCCGCGCTCATGCCGGCGATGAAGCTGTTGAAGTCGCCGCCGCAACGCGCGGCCTCGGCCGACCCGCCGGCGAGGGAAACAATGACGGCGGCGGCGAAAAGCGGTCTCAACATCCGAAGGAGTCCTCATGCAATGGGCGCGAAACAGAAGGCGATCATGCCCGGGAACGGGATTCGCGTCAAAACGACCGCAGCACCGATCGTGCCGGATGGCCGCGCCTGACACCGCCGAGACAAAAACCGCAAAACAACCCCATGCACAGTAGACGCGACGCGATCGTAAATTTTGCTTTTCCGAATTTAAATTGACCCGTCGGGCAAAACAGCGTTATTGTGCCAGCATCGCAGACTTCGGACGTTGGCGCCCGCCCGCGAAGCGCCCGTTGAAAGCGAACAGCGTCAAGGCTGCGGGTTTGATCCGCATCAACGTGCCTCATGGCTTCGTTCATAGACTGGGACAAACAGCAGCGTCCGCGCAGGAGACCAGCCATGACCGGAATTACCCTCACCGCCGATCAGATCCGCAACGCGCCCGCACCGGTGCGGCAATGGATCGAGCAGGAGGTGATCAATTCGCTCGGCCTTGCGCCGCGCCCGCCCGTCGCCGCGCCGGCTCAAACCGCCCATCTCGTCGCCTGCAGCGTCGACGACGTGGCCGGCGTGCTCGAGCACATCCGCGGCACGTTCCCGGCGGTCAACGTGCTGTTCGAGTTCGGCCGGCCCGGCATCAATTACGGCCAGCCCGCGGTGATGACGTTCCGCCTGATGGATATCCTGCACCACACGCGGCTGCAGGAGATCGGCCAGCTCATGACCTGCCTGGAGATGATCAATCAGGCGCTGACCGTGGTCAGGAAAGACCCGTCGGTGCGGTTCTGCGGCTACGACAATGAGGGCCATTGCCTGATCGCGCCGCAGACGCAGGCCAGCATCGCGACGCTCTGGCAGAGCATGATGGAGCGCCAGCAGTCGCAGCAGATCAAGGCGGACGAACGGATCGCGCCGGCAGCCTGAGCCTGGTGGCGCGGATCGGACAACCGACAGGCGACAGCTCGGTTTGCGGAGAATTCATCGTGCCGAACGCCAGACCACGGCTGCCCTCCTTCCGCGTGCTGCGCATCCCGCTGCTCCGCCTGCTCGCCATCAATCTCGCAATCGGCGCCTCCGCTGCCACGCTCCTCGTCGGCGGACTGCTCTGGCTCAACCCCGGACATCTGCGCGAACTGATCTTCGCCGATCGTGCGCCGGGCATCGGACTGGCCTTGCTGTTCGTATCCTTCGTCATCACCCTGGGCTCCGCCGCGATGGGCAGCGCGATCATGGCGCAGGGGCGCAAGCAGGAAGACAGTGAAGGCGGGGGCGGCCATACATTGAAGCTGGCCGCAAAGAAGGTCTCACGCCGCACGCGGCCAATGTGACGTGTGCAACGCACGATGGCCCTTGCCTGGAACCGCTGGGTGAGATCACGTGCATGCAACGCCGACAAAATGAACGAGCGATCAGGGTTCCCACGGCATGCGCCGGCGCACGATGAACAAAGTGCTTCGGAGATCCAAGCATTTGTTTTTCAAACATGCGGGAACCCGCGCGCATATCGGTTGCATATCTGATGCACCTGCTGCGACATCGAGACCACGATGATTTATCTTGCCATCGCAGAGCGCAAGCGATAATCTTCTATCTCAGGTTGTTACCCCGCCAGCCCCGGGTGACGCTGAAGACGAAGATAAGCGGCGGGCTTTATCGGCCCGCCGTTTATTGAAGTGAAGGGCCGCTCAGCGCGCGCCAGGATTCCGCTCCCGCCAAGCATTCAAACGGTTCCAAGGCCAGCGCCGCTGGTCATCAATCGTGAGTCAATATCGGCGACCCCGCGCGAAGTCATTTGACTGCGGCGCCTTGATCGACGACAAGCCGCCATGGCCAAAAAACCCGGTACCAATCCGAAGGGCGAATTCGCCTTTTTCAGCGTCGTCTACGAAGACGGCTCCCAACGCTCCAACCGCCGCGTCCCCACCGAGTTGCTCGGCGGCCTCGACGGCGACGAACCCGCGCGCACCTTCATCATGGAGCAGGACCGCGAGATCGCGGAAAAGAGCGGGCGGCCGGCGCTGGAGATCGAGCGGATCGAGCGGGTGGGAGCGAAGAAGAAGTAGGCTTCAGCCGCAACCACGTCATTGCGAGTTAGAGATGCCTCTGCGGAGATAATCTGGATTGCTTCGTCGCTTCGCTCCTCGCAATGACGGGGCGAGAGCGGGGGCAATCGGGATAGGGGGCGTCTTGCGACGCCGCCCCTCCCACACCACCGGACATACGGGTCCGTATCCGGCGGTTCAGCGGATTATGCGGGCCGCGGTGCCGCGACGGAAGCCAAGCCGAGTGATCTGAAGAAGAGCTTTGACAGGGCGCTGTTGAGCGCGAGGCTCGCTGCTAGCCGCCAAGGGCCATGTGGGCTGCCAGCGGTTTGTGCCGCCAGGTCCCGGCCGACGCCGCGGCGCCGCAGTTCGCGATAACGAGTCCGTCCACGCTTCCATTGCTTCCAGGCGATGGCGCGCAACCGTCGCCTGATCCACTCATCAAGCCCACGCAAC
>NZ_LBJG01000002.1:622-225290 GCF_028128765.1 Bradyrhizobium sp. CCBAU 51627 | reverse complement strand
CTCCAAAGGCCCGCTTTCCGGCAAATCCAGTCACGGCAAAACACCGCTTCTGGATTCCAAATCAACGGCTTGGGAGTTCTTCACGGACGACTTGTTACCAAAAGCGCCAGCCCCGCCCGCACCAGCCCTCGCGATGGCCGCCATTGTAGCTTCGGGCGTAACCGCCCGCGAGCATCGCCGCCGAAACGTTGGGGGTCCGTTGGGTCGCGACATCAGCGAGAACGCGCCCGTATTTTTCCGAGCCAAGATTGTAGATCGTGACGCCGCCCTGGCCGAGCAGATTGCGCAACGCCCCGGTGGCAGCTTCCGCTTTGTCGAGTTCTTCCTGACAGGACGCCTTCAGCTCGGGCGCATCGATGCCGCGAAGGCGAACGCGCGCGACGAGATCGCGCCCACCGCGCCGGTGCACGCGCGCCACGAAGGTGTCGCCGTCGACGGTGCGGATGACATCGACCGACCGGCGGTCGTCGGGACTGCCTGACTGCTGAAGGATAATCTCGGCATCCTGCGTGCGCTCGTCGACCGGATGCCGAAGCGACCAATTCGCCCCATGCCGGAAGGTGAGCACGACCGCCGCAACGATCCCGACCACGAGCATCCAAGGCAACAATCCGGAGAAGCGATGCCGGAACGGCGAGCCGCCGAATCGCGGCCGATCGACATTAGGGCGGTCCTGGAAACGCATCGGATCACGCTAGGACTGAGTCGGGGAACCTCGCAAGGCACGGCTCGTCTGTTGGCCTGTACCGGCGATGGCGCGAGCGCCGCGGCTCGCCCGGATCGTGACTTGGCCGTACAATCGCACCTATGCGCGGAACGCTGTTCCAAGCGCTCTCCATTCGATACCTCCTGTAGTTGTACGGAGTTTGATCTTCAGCCCTTGTTTAGTATTAGGGCGGAGTACTCGGTATGCGTGTGGGGGAGCGGGAAGCATGGCATCGTTCAAGTTTCGCATCGGTACAAAGCTCGGACTGACGGCAAGTGCAGGGGTCCTTCTCGTCGGCGGCATGCTCGGCAACCAGCTCATCCGAAACGGGCAGATCGCGGGACTGAGCGAATTGGTGGTCATCAACACCGCCAACAAGGCCAATGCCCAAGGTGCCGAGCTTGCAGTGACCCGCGCGCGCCTCGCGGTGGCGGAGATCGGATCCGCCCCCACCGCCGACAGTCTCGCCAAACAGCTCGAAGTGCTGCGCGGCTCCATTGCCAATGCCACGACCGAAATAGACGCCGCATTGGTCCGGTCCAAGCGCGCCGAAGCCAAAGAGCTCTGCCGCGAAGTGAAGGTCCAGCTCGAAGCCTCCCTCAAGGCGGGCAATGACCTCGGCGAAGCCCGTGGCATCGCCATCACGGAATTCGCCGCGGCTAGACAGATTGAGGATGCCTGGAACAAGACCCTCGACAAATTGCTGACCTCGCCCATCCTCGTCGCATCGTCCAATCACCGCAACATCGAGGTCGTGTTGCGCGAAGCCGACGCGTCCTTCAAGGCGGTCAGTGCCGCCGATTGGCATTTTGCCGCAACCGGTGACGTCGAGCAGAAAGATCGTATCGCCGGTCTTGCCGATGCGATGATCGGAGTCCTGAAACGGGCGCGCCAGTCGGCCGGCGACAAGGAGGTCACGGACGGAATCGACGCGCTGGCGGCGCTCGCAGGACGCTATAAGGCCGCAGCCAGCGAAACCGTGAAGGCGGAAGAAACCAAAACACGCATCCTTGAGGAGCGGTTGCGCCCGGCCGCAAGGGAAATCTCGACGCGCGTCGACAAGCTGGTTGCCGCCAACAACGAATACACGGCCCTGCGGCAAAGCCAGCTGATGACTGCGCTGGAGCAGGCGACCTGGGTCAGTCTGGCCGTCGGCATCCTCGTGATCCTGGTCCTGGCCGGCTCGGCGCTGTTTTCGGTGCTGAGCATCGCCCGGCCGATCCGTCGTATCGGCGACGTGCTGCTGCAACTGGCCGGCGGCAACAAGGCTGTCGAGATTCCTTATACCGCCCGCGGCGACGAAGTTGGCGACAACGCCCGGGCCGCCCGGACGTTCAAGGACAATCTGATCCGCATCGAGCAGATGGAAGCCGAGCAGAAGGATCAGGAGGCGGCAGCCGCCACGCGACGCAAGCAGGAGATGATCCGGCTGGCCGATGCCTTCGAAGATGCGGTCGGCGGCATCATCAACTCGGTTTCGTCCGCCTCCCAACAGCTCGAAGCCGCCGCTGGCACATTGTCGGGGACCGCGGAAGAGACCGAGCAGCTTTCCGGAATGGTGGCCGCGGCGTCCGAGGAAGCCTCGACCAATGTAGGGGCGGTGGCGTCCGCCGCCGAGGAAATGAGCGCATCGGTCGTCGAGATCGGACGCCAGGTCCATGATTCCAGCCGCATCGCCGGCGAGGCGGTGAAGCAGGCGGAGCACACCGACGCCCGGATCAATGAATTGCTCAAGGCCGCAGGCCGGATCGGCGACGTCGTCAAATTGATCACGGCGATCGCGGAGCAGACCAATCTGCTGGCATTGAACGCCACGATCGAAGCGGCACGCGCCGGCGAGTCCGGCCGCGGCTTCGCGGTGGTGGCCAGCGAGGTCAAGGCGCTGGCGGCCCAGACCGCCAAAGCCACTGATGAAATCAGCGCGCAGATCGCCGGCATGCAGTCGGCCACCGAAGACTCGGTCGGCGCCATCAAGGCGATCGGCGCGACCATCTCCAAGATTTCGGACATCTCGACGACGATCGCGGCGACGGTCGAAGAGCAGGGCGCAGCGACCGCCGAGATCGCACGCAACGTCAGCGAGGCCGCCAAGGGAACGGTCGAAGTCGCCGACAAGATCGCCCAGGTCAGTCACGGCGCCAGCGCGACCGGTTCGGCGTCGACCCAGGTACTGGCATCCGCGCGCTCACTCTCGACGGAGAGTGGCCGCCTCAAGAGCGAGGTTGCGAAATTCCTCGATACGGTGCGGGCCGCCTGACGCCCGCACCTAACGGCCGACGCGAGGCCGGCCGCAAGTCACCTTTCCGACGCGTCGAACAACCAACGGCTTTTGGGAGGCCCCCACGCCGAGCCCCCGCTCGCGCCTCGGTCAAACAAGTTAACTTGGGGGATTGAGCGATGATCATCAGCATTGTCGGCGGCGGTGCAACCGGCATCACGATCCTGCGTCATCTGGCGGAGCTCGCCGCATCAGGGCGAGGCGCGGTCACTGGAATTCAGCTCTTCGACAAATGCGGCTTCGACGGCGGGGTCGCCTATCGCACGCAGAGCGATCGCCATCTGTTCAACATGAAGGCCTCGACGATGTCGATCCGGCCGGGCGACGCGGACGAGTTTTTGCGCTGGCTCCAGGCCCGCGGCCTCTCCTGCCCCGGCAACAAGCATCTGCCGCGGATGGTCTATCGGGATTATCTCGACGCGGTTCGATTGGCTGCAATCGCGCAATGCCGGAGCGTCGGCGTGCCGGTCCATGTCGAACATGCCGAAGTGATCCGCATGCGGCTCTCGCCGGATCGCGATGTCCTGCTGACGACCGACCGCAACATCACGCATATCTCCTCGGTGCTGATCCTCTGCACCGGTCACAATCTGCCCGATGACCCCTGCGGCCTGGCCGCAAGCCCGAACTATATCAGAGATCCGTACGCCCAATTCAGCTTCGCCGATCGACACGGCCTCGAGGTCGGCATCCTCGGAAGCGGACTCAGCGCAGTGGACACTGCGGCGGCGCTGGCCAAGACCCACCAGGCCGGCAGGATGATCTGCTTCTCGAGAAGCGGCCTGTTTCCGACGGTGCAGCCGGTGACAGCTCCCGCTATCGCGAACAACTTCCGCAACGCTCTCCATCGCTATGTGACCAGCCGCGCGCGTATCGAAGCCGACGCTTTTGCCACCCGCCTTTCCGAGCCGCTGCTGGAGACTACCGGGATCCGCTGCGATCTATCCTGCCGCAACGTCGTGGGGCGATGCGCTGACCGATCTCGAGCGCAACATCACGCGCGCCGAGACCGGTGAGCCCAGCGCCCACTCCTATCTCGTCAGCGTCATCGACGTGATGTGCGAGGCGTGGAGCCGAATGAGCGATGCCGAGAAGATGCGTTTCATGGACGTCTACAATTCCGGCTGGCTTCGCAACCGCTCGGCGATGCCGCTGGAGAATGCCGTCCGCATGCGCGACCTGATGCGGTCGGGAAGGCTCTCGACCTGCGCCCGGTTGCGCAACGTGATCGCCATCGGCAGCCGGTTTCGCGCGGTCCTGAATGATGGCAGTTGCCGCGAGGTGGATTACGTCATCGACGCGACTGGACCGTCCTACCGGCTGGACACCAGCCCGCTCTATCAGGACATGCAGCGCCAGGGCCTCATTGCATTCGACCCGCTCGGCGGGATTCGCTGCGGTTATGACGACAGCCGGGTCCACGACCGCCATGGCAATCCCTATCCGAACGTCTACGCGGTCGGCGGTCCCACCAAGGGCACGCACTTCTACGCCGCCGCCATCGACATCAACACGCGCCGCGCGCAGGCCGTGGTCGATTCCATCCTCAACCCGAAAGGTCCCGAGATGAGCACCATCCTCACGTCAGTCGAAGAAACCGACCGCTTGGCCGATCTCGTGCGCCGCGACCATCCCTCGCTCGACACGATGGTCCTCGCGCCTGACGGCAAGTACCAGAACAGACCGGCGGCGCTGGACGCATTGATGTGGGAAGTGAGGGACTGCCTCGGCGAAGCATTCCGGCACTGGGCTCCCGAAGATTTCCCGACGCTCTACTGCGCGTGGGGGCGCTGCCGCGTGGGTTCGACCGCGCTCACAAATCTGTTCGGCGTTGCCGGGATGCCCTCCTACTTCCAGCCGGTGAAGGTCGTCCTGCGCCATCGTCTGCTTGGAAATGCGGGCGAGCCGTGGGCTGCGCCGACGGCGGCGGAGCAGCCGCATGTCTTCGGCAAGGAAATGGCCGGACCCTATGTGCTGGCCGAGAGTCTGTTCCTGCCGCTCCAGCCGCTGATCGAGGCCGGCTGGCCGGTCGAGAAGCTTCATATGATCATGCTCGATCGCGATCCCCCCAGCTCCCTTGCCTCCTGGCTCGAGAAATGGTCGGACCGCGTTCCCGAGGATCGCCTGATCCGGAACTACGTGATCTCTTCGCTGAATGCGCTTCGCGTCGAGAGCTATGCAAAGCGGCGCGGCGTGCCGGTAACGCACTATGTCTATGAAGCCAGCAAGGACGCGACCGGCTCGGTGCGAAAACTGTTCGACCGGCTCGGCCTTGGCGACCGCTTCACCGAAGGTGCCGTCACCGACTGGAAGGAGCGCGGGCAGATCGAAACGAAGGGGTCGGGCGTGACCTTCCTCAGCGAGCCGAAGGTCTACACCGTCGTCGGCCTTCACGGATCGTGACACGGCCTATCGTTACCGGAGCCGCAAGACGGCCTCGCTGAGCGAAGCCCAGCTCCAGGTCATCGGTCGCTACGGCATCGACGAGATGTATCGCGCCTCGGTTGCAGCCTGCATCCGCGATCTCTCGCTGGATACCGACACCGCCGCGCGCCTGTTCGGCGATTGCCTGGGTACTGCGGCATGAGCGGACGGGTCGCTCCCGCGATCGTGGCAGCGCCGATTCGCCAGGCGCCCGACGAGGCCTCCATGCACCACAGGGCCACCAGCCATCTTCGTCGCCTCGAAGCGGAAAGCATCCACATCCTGCGCGAGACCGGGGCTGAGTTCCGCAAGCCGGTCATGCTGTATTCTATCGGGAAGGACTCTTCGGTCCTGCTGCATCTGGCGATAAAGGCGTTTCATCCCGGCAGGCCGCCGTTTCCGCTGCTGCATGTCGATACGACCTGGAAGTTCCGCGAGATGATCGCCTTTCGCGACCGCCGCGCCCGTGAGCTTGGCCTCGACCTGATCGTCCACACCAACTAGGACGGATTGAGCCAGGGCATGACGCCCTTCAGCCACGGCTCGGCCCGCTACACCGACGTGATGAAGACACAAGCCTTGCGGCAGGCGCTGGACCTCCACGGCTTCGACGCCGCGATCGGCGGCGCGCGGCGCGACGAGGAGAAATCGCGCGCCAAGGAGCGCGTGTTCTCGCACCGGAGCGCCGCGCATCGCTGGGACCCGAAGAACCAGCGGCCGGAGCTATGGAGGCTGTACAACACGATGCTCGCGCCCGGCGAGAGCATGCGGGTGTTTCCGCTGTCGACCTGGACCGAGCTCGACGTCTGGGACTACATCCTGCTCGAGAACATCCCGATCGTCCCGCTCTATCTGGCGGCAAAGCGCCCGGTGGTCGAGCGCGACGGCACGCTGATCATGGTCGACGACGAGCGCATGCCGCTGCTTGCGGATGAAGCGCCGCGCTGGCGCTCCGTCAGGTTTCGCACGCTGGGCTGCTATCCGCTCAGCGGCGCAACGATCTCGACGGCGACGACGCTGCCGGAGATCGTGCGGGAGATGATGGCATCACGCACCTCCGAACGGCAGGGACGCATGATCGACCGCGACAGTCCCGCGTCGATGGAGCGCAAGAAAGCGGAAGGTTACTTCTGATGTCTTATCACGAGGCCCCCACGATCGCCGCTCCCGATGCGCCACAGCTGGACCAGGACGATCGCCCGACCTTGCGTTTCGTCACCTGTGGCAGCGTTGACGACGGCAAGAGCACGCTGGTCGGTCGCCTGCTCTATGATTCCAAGACGCTGCTCGACGACCAGCTCGACGCGCTGGCGTCGGAGAGCAAGACATCAGGCACCGCCGGCGGCGATCTCGATTTCGGTCTGCTGGTCGACGGCTTGCAGGCCGAGCGCGAGCAGGGCATCACCATCGACGTCGCCTACCGGTTCTTCGCCACCAAGCTACGGCGCTTCATCGTTGCCGATACGCCGGGACACATGCAGTACACCCGCAACATGGCGACCGGCGCCTCGAACGCCGATCTCGCCGTGGTCCTGGTCGACGCGCGCAAGGGCGTGGTCACGCAGACCCGGCGCCACAGCCACATCCTGTCATTGCTCGGCATTCGCCACGTCGTGCTCGCCGTGAACAAGATGGATCTGATCGGTTTCAACGGCGGCCGTTTCGCGGCCATCACCGCGGAATATCTGACCCTGGCCGGGCAGCTCGGGATCTCCCAGGTCCAATGCATCCCGGTCGTGGCGCCGGACGGGGACAACATCGCCGCCGCAAGCACGCGCATGCCCTGGTACGCCGGGCCGACGGTCACGGCCTATCTGGAATCGGTGGACGTCGCCGGCGATATCTCGGGGCGGCCGTTCCGGCTGCCGGTGCAATGGGTCAATCGCCCGCATGCGGAGTTTCGCGGCTTCTGCGGACGGATCGCCAGTGGAGCGATTGCAACCGGCGAGGCTGTCACCGTACAGCCATCCGGCCGTCGCACGCGCATCGCACGCATTCTGACACCCGGCGGCGAGCACGATCGGGCTACGGCCGGCGAATCCGTGACGCTGACATTGGCCGACGAGATCGACATCAGCCGCGGCGACGTGCTGACGACGGGAGCAGCACCGCTCGTCTCGGATCAGTTGGCGGCGCATCTCGTCTGGTTCGACGACGACGCCATGGTGCCGGGCCGGCGCTACATGCTCAAATGCGGCACCGCCTCATCAGGCGCGGTGATCACGACTCTCAAGCACCGCATCGTCATCGACACGATGGCGCGGGAGAACGCCACCACGCTCGATACCAACCAGATCGGCTACGTCCATCTCAGCCTCGATCGCGCCCTGGTGTTCGAGGCCTATCGCGACGACCGCGAGATGGGCAGCTTCATTCTCGTCGACCCGATCAGCCATCGGACGGCTGCGGCCGGCATGATCGACCTGTCCTTGCGCCGCGCCACCAACATTCACTGGCAACGGCTCGCCGTCGACAAATCCGTGCGTGCGCGACTCAAGCAGCAGCGCCCCTGCGTGCTATGGTTCACGGGACTCAGCGGCGCCGGCAAATCGACCATCGCCGATCTGGTCGACCGTCGGCTGGCCGAGTTCGGACGTCATGCGGCGTTGCTCGACGGCGACAATCTCCGCCACGGCATCAATCGTGACCTTGGCTTTTCCAGCACCGAAAGGATGGAGAACGTCCGCCGCGTCGCCGAGATCGCGGCGCTGTTCGTCGATGCCGGCATGATCGCGCTGGTCGCGCTGATCTCGCCCTTCCGCAGCGAACGCGAGATGGCGCGGCACCGCGTCGAGGCGGGCGAGTTCATCGAAATCCATGTCGCAACCCCGCTCGCCGAATGCGAGCGGCGCGACCCCAAGGGACTCTATCGCAAGGCGCGGGCAGGAGAGCTGCCGGGATTCACGGGCATCGACGATCCCTACGAGGCCCCACAGGCGCCTGAAATCGCGATCGACACTTCGGAGCTGACGAGCGAGGCGGCGTGCGAGCGCATCATCCGGTACTTGCAGGAGCACCATTATCTATAGCGGATAGATCGTGAGGGTGCCGGGCCAGACCGCAGGCCTCAAAAGTCCGAGGCGATGCCCTTGCGCTCCCAATCGCCATAGCGGGTGGGCTCGGGTCCCTTCGGCCCCTGCAACTCCTTGGGGGCCGCCTTGTCATCATCCCTGGCATTGGCCACGGCGGCTCGCCGGCGAGCCTCGGCTTCGGCCAGCGCGCGCTGGGCGGCCGGCGGCAAGGGCTTGCGGTTGGGAACGGAAGGCTGGTCACTCATAGTCGGGTGTCCTAGCGCAGGATCAAAGTCGACGCGACGCCCAATAACGCATTGCTGAAATGGCGGCCAAGGGCTGAAATCGCCAGAGGCCATTCTTACATTTGGCATATTCGCATGTCACAGATGCTGATCTTAAGGCATGCGCCCATATCGGCGGAACTGCCGCTCTCAGAACCTTACGTCCGCATGCCATCTCAACGTTTTGCTCCTCCCTCCGAAGTGCCCGGTCTCGCGGCGCGGCGGATCGCCGCTGATATCGTCGATGGCGTCTTGCACAAGCACCGCACGCTCGACGACCAACTCGACGGCGCCGGCGCCCATCCCGGACTGAAGACGCTCGCCGACCGTGACCGCGCGCTGATGCGGCGCCTGGTTGCAACCATCCTGCGCCGGCTCGGCACGCTCGGCCATGTGCTGTCGCGCCTGCTCGACAAGGGCATCCCATCCGACGCGCCGCGCGCCCAGAGCGCGCTCTTGATCGGCGCCGCCCAGATCTTGTGGATGGACGTGCCCGATCACGCCGCGGTCGATCTCTCGGTCCGCCTCGTGCAATCCGACCGGCGCGCCGCGCGCTATGCCGGCCTCGTCAATGCCGTGCTGCGCCGCTGCGCGCGCGAGGGCCAGGCGCTGGTCGAGGAGGTCGCAACGCAATCGCTGGACCTGCCGCCCTGGCTGCTGGCGCGCTGGAGCGCGCATTACGGCGAGGCAACCGCGCGGGAGATGGCGCTCGCGCTCGGTCACGAACCTTCGCTCGACCTGACCGTGAAGTCCGACGCCGCGCAATGGGCGAGCCGGCTGCACGGTGAGGTGCTGCCGACGGGATCGGTGCGCACGCTGTTGCACGGCTCGGTCACGATGCTGCCCGGTTTCGCCGAAGGACAATGGTGGGTGCAGGATGCCGCCGCCGCGCTGCCGGTCCGCCTGTTTGGCGATATCAAGGGCAAATCCATCGCCGATTTCTGCGCCGCTCCTGGCGGCAAGACCGCACAGCTGGCGCTAGCAGGTGCGCAGGTCACGGCAATTGACCGCTCCCCCGCCCGGGTGGCGCGCCTGCGCGAAAATCTGGCCCGCCTGTCGCTCCAGGCGGAGACTGTCGTCGCGGACGCCGTGGAATGGACGGCGCCGGCGGAGGGCTTCGATGGAATCCTGATCGATGCGCCCTGCACCTCGACCGGGACGATCCGTCGGCACCCCGACGTCGCGTGGCTGCGGCAGGAATCCGATGTCGCCGCAATGACCGTTCTCCAGCAGCGGCTGCTGAAGAAATCCGTCTCGCTGCTCAAACCAGGCGGGACGCTGGTCTACTGCACCTGTTCGCTGGAACCAGAAGAAGGCGAGCAGGCGATCGCCACGCTGCTGGCCACAGAGCATGCGCTTCGCCGCGTGCCGATCGAGGCTAGCGAGGTCTCCGGCCTCAGCGAGATCATCACCCCTGACGGCGATCTCCGGACTTTGCCGAGCCACCTGCCGCATGCCGACCCGAAGCTCGGCGGGCTCGACGGATTCTTTGCGGCCCGGCTCGTTAAATCCTGATTTTGCACCGGATTTTGCTACCGCCAGCCTGATTCGGGGCCTTTCAAGGTGGTGTCAGACGGCCGATTTTGGGATTAATAAGGATTCGTCGGAATCCTCTCCCCCTTCAAGGCAAGGCGTGTCGGTCGCTCAACGCAGACGTATCTCGACGCTGGTGATGAACCGCTTCGCGCGAAACATGCTCTCGCGCGCGAGCGGTGGTTCCGTTGCGCTGTCGCGGGTCTGGCCCGGCCGGACCGATCGGCTGATCATCGCGCCGCATGATCTGCGCACGGCGGATGCGACACGCGCCGCCGAGATCTATGCCGGACGCTTCGTCTTCGCCGGCAAGATCGTCAACTGCCACGGCCGCTCGATCTTCGATCTCGATCCGCCCTCCGAGGACTGGGAGGTCGCGCTGCTCGGCTTCGGCTGGCTGCGGCACCTGCGCGCCGCCGACACTGCGCTGACCCGGGCAAATGCGCGCGCATTGGTCGAGGACTGGATCAGCAACCCCGCCAACAAGCGCCGGCCCATCGCCCGCCGCGCCGATGTGCTGGCGCGCCGCGTGATCTCGCTGCTGTCGCAGGCACCATTGGTACTGAACGACACCGACAACAAATTCTACCGCCGCTACCTGCGCGGACTCGCACGCGAGATCCGCTTTTTGCGCTACACCATGGTCAACATCCCGGATGGGGTGCCGAAGCTCCAGGTGCAGATCGCGCTGTGCTACACGACGCTCTGCCTCGCCAACCAGGCCCGCCATATCCGCAGCGCGTCGAAAAAACTCTCCGACGAATTGCAGCGGCAGATACTCCCGGACGGCGGACACATCTCCCGCAATCCGGGCGCGCTGATCGAGCTGCTGATCGACCTGTTGCCGCTGCGGCAGACCTTTGCCGCGCGCAACATCGCGCCGCCGCCGGCCCTTCTGAACGCGATCGATCGCATGATGCCAATGCTGCGCTTCTTCCGGCACGGCGACGGCAATTTCGCGCTGTTCAACGGCATGAGCGCGACGCCGTCGGACCTGCTCGCGACGTTGCTCGCCTATGACGATGCCCATGGCGCGCCGATGGCGAACATGCCGCACACCGGCTTCCAGCGCCTCGATGCCGGCCCGACCATTGTGATCATCGACACCGGCTCGCCGCCGCCACCCGGCGTCAGCCACGATGCGCATGCCGGCTGCCTGTCGTTCGAGCTGTCATCCGGCACCAGCCGCATCGTCACCAATTGCGGAATGCCGACCACAGGCCGCGACAATTGGCGGCCATTCGCGCGCGGCACCGCGGCGCATTCGACTCTGACCTATCACGACACTTCATCCTGCCAGTTCGTCGAGATGTCGGCGATGAAGCGGCTGCTGCACGGCGCCCCGATCATCAGCGGCCCTCATGAGGTCGAGAGCTATCGCGAGGTCGTCGAGGGCGGCACGCTGCTGACGACCTCGCATGACGGCTATCTCGCCAAGTTCGGCGTGATCCACCGCCGCGTGCTGATGGTTGCCAATGACGGCGCGCGCATCGACGGCGAGGACACGCTGTCGCCGCCGCAGGGTGCGCGGCTCAAGGGCGCCGACGCCGACTTCGCGCTACGCTTCCATCTGCATCCTGCGGTCAAGGCGAGCCGGCTGTCGGATGCCCGCGGCGTCATGCTGGTATTGCCGAACCGCGACGTCTGGACCTTCGAAGCCCTCGACGACAAGGTCGACCTCGAGGACAGCGTGTTCCTGGCCGGCAATGACGGTCCCCGCCGCACCGCCCAGATCGTGATCCGCCAGGATGCCCGCCAGGCGCCCTCGATCCGCTGGAGTTTTGTGCGTTCGACCGCCTCGCCCGCAGTCACCAATGCCCGCCGCAACGCGCGGCGCGAGCCGGAACTTCCGCTGTAAAGAGCCGCGATCCGGCCCTATCTAGCCGTTGAGAGCGGAGCCAAAAGCTGCTATCGAGCGCTCGTTCGCGCGACTGGCGACCTTGGATGGAGCACCATCGGGAAGCGCGACACATATCCGCCGCGCGCCTGGGCATAGACACTCCCTGAACAGAGGATCTTGCTCATGACTGACCGTCCCCGCCGCGTCACCCGCGCCCTTCTCTCCGTCTCCGACAAATCAGGCCTGATCGAGTTCGCCAAGGCGCTTGCCGCGCATGATGTCGAGCTGGTCTCGACCGGCGGCACCGCGAAAGCGATTGCCGCCGCGGGCCTGAAGGTTAAGGACGTCTCCGACCTCACCGGCTTTCCGGAGATGATGGATGGCCGCGTCAAGACGCTGCATCCAAAGGTGCATGGCGGCCTGCTCGCGATCCGCGACAACAAGGAGCATGCCGAGGCGATGAAGGCGCACGGCATTGCGCCGATCGATCTTCTTGTCGTCAATCTCTATCCGTTCGAGGCGACCGTCGACAAAGGCGCGGGCTTCGAGGATTGCATCGAGAACATCGACATCGGCGGTCCCGCAATGATCCGCGCCGCCGCGAAAAACCATGACGACGT
Source organism: Bradyrhizobium sp. CCBAU 51627 (assembly GCF_028128765.1). Classification (GTDB taxonomy): domain Bacteria; phylum Pseudomonadota; class Alphaproteobacteria; order Rhizobiales; family Xanthobacteraceae; genus Bradyrhizobium. The sequence goes on along the minus strand of NZ_LBJG01000002.1, from coordinate 212,594 downwards.
CGCCGTCGTGGTCGAGGCGGACGACTACAAGGCCGTGCTCGACGAGCTCGCCGCCAACGACGGCGCGACCACGCTGAAACTGCGCCGGCGGCTCGCCGCAAAGGCCTATGCCCGCACCGCGGCCTATGACGCCGCGATCTCGAACTGGTTCAATCGCCAGCTCGAAATCGACGCGCCCGATTTCCGCGCCTTCGGCGGCAAGCTGATCCAGTCGCTGCGCTACGGCGAGAATCCGCACCAGACCGCGGCGTTCTATGCCACGCCCGACAAGCGCCCGGGCGTCTCCACCGCGCGGCAGTTGCAGGGCAAGGAGCTTTCCTACAACAATATCAACGACACCGATGCGGCCTATGAATGCATCGGCGAGTTCGATGCGAAGCGCACCGCGGCCTGCGTCATCGTCAAGCACGCCAACCCCTGCGGCGTCGCCGAAGGCGCGAACCTCGTCGACGCCTATCGCAAGGCGCTCGCCTGCGACTCCACGTCGGCCTACGGCGGCATTATCGCGATGAACCGGCCGCTCGACGCCGACACCGCGCGCGAGATCACGAAGATTTTCACCGAGGTGATCATCGCGCCCGACGCCAGCGCGGAGGCGATTGCCATCATCGGCGGAAAGAAAAATCTGCGCCTGCTGCTCGCCGGCAGCCTGCCCGATCCGCGCGCGCCGGGCCTCACCGCCAAGACCGTCGCGGGCGGCCTCCTCGTGCAGAGCCGCGACAACGCCGTGGTCGACGACATGACCTTCAAGATCGTGACGAAGCGCGCCCCGACTGATGCAGAGATGCGCGATCTCAAATTCGCCTTCCGGGTGGCAAAGCACGTCAAATCCAACACCATCATCTACGCCAAGGATCTCGCCACCGTCGGCATCGGCGCGGGCCAGATGAGTCGGGTGGATTCGGCGCGGATCGCCGCGCGCAAGGCGCAGGATGCGGCGAACGAGCTCAAGCTCGCCGAGCCGCTGACCAACGGCTCGGTGGTGGCGTCGGATGCGTTCTTTCCGTTCGCCGACGGCATGCTCGCCTGCATCGAGGCCGGCGCCACCGCCGTGGTGCAGCCCGGCGGCTCGATGCGCGACGACGAGGTGATCAAGGCTGCCGACGAGCACGGCATCGCGATGGTGTTCACGGGAACGCGGCACTTCAGGCACTAGGCCTTCACGACGAGCGCGTGGCCCGGATGGAGCACAGCGAAATCCGGGTTCTTGCGACCTCGCAAAGACTGTCCCGGATTGCGCTTCGCTCCATCCGGGCTACGGACTGCGGCTATTTCGCACCCGCATCAGCAGGGCCAGTCCCGCGACGAAGAACACCACCAGCACGGCCATGCCGGCCTTCTGGCTCGCGGTCGCCGCGGTGATCAGGCCGATCAACAGCGGGCCGATGAAGGACGTCACCTTTCCCGTCAGCGCGAACAGACCAAAATATTGCGCAATGCGATCCTTCGGCGCGAGGCGGATCAGCAGCGTGCGCGACGCCGCCTGGAGCGGGCCACCCGCCGCGCCGATCAGGCAGCCCAGCACGATATAGGCACGCTCAGCGGCGGCGGCGAACAGCGGCCCGCCCGGCTGGGGCGGCGCGACCTTGACAAACAGCACGCTATCCTTGTCGACGAGCAGGATCGCAGCGACCGCGAGCAGCAGGATCAGCATGCTGCCGGCGATGACGCGCTTGGGACCGAGGAGGTCGTCGAGCTTGCCGCCAAGCCACGCACCGAAGGTACCCGCGATGGCCAAGATGATTCCAAATGTGCCGATCTGGATCGTGTGCCAGCCGAACGTGCCGGCAGCATAGATGCCGCCAAACGCGAACAGCGATACCAGGCCGTCGGTGTAGATCATGTTGGCAAGCAGAAATGCGGCGAGCGATTTCTGCTGCGGTAAGCTCTTCAGCGACCGCATCAGATCGGCGAGGCCCTCGCGCAGCGCCTCGCGCGCCGGACGCTTCGCCGGATAGTCCGGGGTGAACAGGAACATCGGCGTTACGAAGACGATGAACCACAGGCCGGTCAGAGGTCCTGCGGCGCGGTCGCCCTGGTGGGTTGCGGGATCGAGCCCGAACAGCGGCGTGAAGCCAAGCAGTGTACGGCCGGTCTCGGGATTGGCGGCGAGAAAGCCGAGCACGATGATCAGGCTGACGATGCCGCCGATATAGCCTGTGGCCCAGCCGGTGCCGGAGAGACGGCCGATCCGCTCCGGCGGCACCAGGGTCGGCATCATCGCATTGTTGAAGACGGTGGCGAATTCCGCGCCGACGCTCGCGAGCGCGACCGCAGTCAGGAGCGGCGGAATGATGGCGTGATCGCCAGGCTTGCCGATCCACAGTGCGCAGGAGGCCAGCACGAGGACCGCACCGAACGCGGCGATCCAGGGCTTGCGGCGGCCCGCAGCATCCGCGATGGCGCCGAGCACGGGCGACAACAGCGCGATCGCCATGCCAGCTGCTGCCATCGCAAATCCCCACAGCGATTGCCCCGTGGCGGGATCCGGCGCGACGCTGGTGGCGAAATAGGGCGCGAACACGAAAGTGGTGATCAACGTGAAATAGGGCTGTGCGGCCCAATCGAAGAAGATCCAGCTGACGACGGCGGCGCGCGGCGGATAGGTCCGCGGGGCGCCGGTCACGCGCACGTCCGGAGCGATCGTCGTCATTGCGCAGTCCTCATCACGAACAGTTTTGTCCCTCTTAACGCAAACCGTATAGCATTGCAGTGACGCGTGTGAATTGACCTGAGAGCTCGGCGGAAACTTGATGATGACGTCATTTTCGACACGGCGGACTTTCCTGGCGCTCATCGCCACTCTTGCGTTCGGCCTTGCATCTGCGACCGCGCAGGATGCGCGGCGGGCTTATGTCCCGCCAGCGCTCGACACGGTTCATGCTATCCCCGCCGAGCATGGCATGGTGGTGGCGCAGGAGAAGATATCTGCGCAAGTCGGCGCCGACATCCTGCGGCGTGGCGGCAACGCCGTCGACGCGGCGGTCGCGACCGGTTTCGCCATGGCGGTGACCTATCCGCGCGCCGGCAATATCGGCGGCGGTGGGTTCATGGTGATCCATTCCGCCGAGCGCAACGAGGACATCGCGATCGACTATCGCGAGACCGCGCCGGCGGCCACCACGGCGCGAATTTTCCTGGGACCCGACGGCAAGCCTGATCCCGCCAAGTCGCGCGATTCCGGACTTGGCATTGGCGTCCCCGGCACGGTCGCAGGCCTTGCGCTGGCACTCGAGAAGTACGGCTCGGGCAAGTTCACGCTGGCGCAATTGCTCGAACCTGCGATCGCACTCGCCCGCGATGGATTTATCGTCACCGACGATCTCGCCGATACGCTGCCGGGCTGGTCCGCACGGCTCGCGCGCTGGCCATCCTCCGCAAGGATCTTCGCAAAGCCCGACGGCAGGCCGCTTGGCGAAGGCGACAGGCTGGTGCAGAACGATCTCGCCGACACGCTGGCGCGCGTCGCTGCGGAAGGGCCGCGCGGATTCTACGAGGGACCGGTGGCGGAAAAGATCGCCAAGGCCGTGTCCGATGCCGGCGGCATCATGACGCCCGCTGACCTGAAGACCTATCAAGCCGTGATCCGTGCGCCGGTTCGTGGCACGTATCGCGGCTATGACATCGTGTCGATGCCACTGCCGTCGTCAGGCGGCGTGGTGCTGCTGGAAAGCCTCAACACCCTCGAAGGCTTTCAGCTGGCCGACCTCAAGCAGGGTTCGCCTGCGTCGCTACATCTGCTGATCGAAGCCATGAAGCGCGCCTATGCGGACCGTGCGCGCTATCTCGGCGATCCCGCCTTCGTCAACGCGCCCATCGATAGGCTCACGGCGAAGGACTACGCGGCCAAGCTGCGCGCGGGCATTTCGACCAGTCGCGCCACGTCATCCAAGGACCTCGTTGCCACCGCTGCTTCGCCGCATGAGGGCAGCAACACCACGCATTTTTCCGTCGTCGATGCCCTAGGCAACGCCGTCAGCAACACCTATACGCTGAACTTCAGTTATGGCGTCGGTCTCGTCGCCGACGGAACCGGCGTGCTGCTCAATAACGAGCTCGACGATTTCACGGCGGCGGTGGGGGCCTCCAATGCCTATGGTCTGGTCGGCTATGAGGCCAACCTACCCGGACCTGGCAAGCGGCCACTGTCCTCGATGTCGCCAACCATCGTGCTCCGGGGCGGAAAGCCTGTGCTGGTGACGGGCTCGCCCGGCGGCAGCCGGATCATCTCGACAGTGCTCCAGGTGATCGTCAACGTGCTCGACTACAAGATGGACGTCGCGGCCGCGGTGGCCGCGCCGCGGCTGCATCATCAATGGCTGCCGGACGAGGTGCGTGTCGAGCGTGGCTTTCCCGAGGACGTGCTGTTGGAACTGAAGGCGATGGGCCACCTTGTCGTCGAGCCGATGGGGCAAACGTCTGCCAATTCGATACTCGTGACGCCCAACGGGCCTCTCGGCGCACCCGATCCGCGCACGCGCGGTGCGGAAGCAGCGGGACAGTAACCTGTCCTTGCATGGCCCGGCGGCTTGCTTCGCCATTCGCGCGTGCTACCACCGATGGGCACAAGATCTGCCGGGAAAACGCACATGACAACGGCCGATCCGACTGGGCGCATCGAGCGCGCCGAGATCGAGGACACGAGCCTTCTCTTGCATCGCTGATGGCTACGGGCTGCCAGGGCGGCTACTACGCCGTCACCTTCTGGGTGCCGCAATTCCTGACGAAAGAGCGGCATCTGTCGATCGTCGGCTCGACCGGCTATCTCTCGACACTGATCATCGGCTCCTTCATCGGCTATCTTACAGGCGCCTGGCTTGCAGGCGCCTAGCTTGCCGACCGGATCGGGCGACGCAACCTGTTCCTGATCTTTTCCATCGGAGCGATGGCCGTAGTGCTGCTCTATACACAGCTGCCGCTTACCAACGAGATCCTCTGGGTGCCCGGTTTCCCGCTCGGCTTCTTCGCCTCGGGCTATTTCTCAGGCGTCGGCGCATTCCTGACAGAACTCTTTCCGACGCGGCTGCGCGGCTCGGGCCAGGGCTTCTGCTATAATTTCGGCCGCGGCATCGGCGCACTGTTTCCGTTCCTCGTCGGCGCGCTGTCTGCGTCGACCTCCCTTGCCAATGCGATCGCGATCTTCGCGGTCGTCGCCTACGCGGTGTTCTTCATCGCCGCCTTCGCACTGCCAGAGACACGCGGGCGCGTGCTGCACGCGGACTAGCCGAAGACGTCATCCCCGGGGCGAAGCGAAAGCATCGAACCCGGGATCTCGCGTCACAATCTCTGGATTCCGGGTTCGCGCTTCGGGCGCCCCGGAGCGAAACCTACCGCCCCACCTGATACGGCCCGCCCTTCTCGAGGGCGCGCGCATAGGCCGGCCGCGCGTGGATGCGCTCCAGGAAGGCCATCGCCTTCGGATGGCCCTGCTCGAGCCCACCGCGTGCTTGCGCGGCTTCAAGCGGAAAGCTCATCTGGATGTCGGCGGCAGTGAACTCGCTGCCGGCGAACCATTCGCTTTTTCCCAGCTCGCCTTCCCAATAATCCATGTGTTGCTTGAGCTGCGGATTGACCAGCGCCGTGAGCGCCTGGTTCGAGACCTTGCGCACCAGCGGACGAAGCAGCGCCGGCGCGCGCTTGGGCATCAGCGTGAAGAGCAGCTTCAACAGCAGCGGCGACATCGCGGAGCCCTCCGCATAGTGCAGCCAATAGGTGTAGCGCAGTCGCTCCGGCGTATCCGGCGGCGGGATGAGGCGGCCATTGCCATAGGTCGCGATGAGATATTCGATGATCGCGCCTGACTCGGCGATGGTGTTGCCGTTGTCGGTGATGACGGGCGACTTGCCGAGCGGATGAATGGCGCGGAGCTCTTTCGGCGCGCGCATGTCGGGCTGGCGCTGATAGCGCACGATCTCGTGGGGAACGCCCAGCTCCTCGAGCAGCCACAGCACGCGCTGCGAGCGCGAATTGTTGAGGTGATGGACGGTCAGCATCGCGAGATCCCCAGGGACGTGGTGGTCGGTCGGCCGCGTACCTGCCAGCCCCGGAACGCAATGTCGAGCGTCGGCGCGGATATTTTCATCCGGGTATATTGACTGCAGCAATTTACCCGGGTATTAAGTTGATCAGCAACGTCAATATGGCAATGATTTCAATGCAGAGGATTTTCACCGCCTTCCAGGGGCAGCGTCGCCTGGTGTCCGGGCCGGCTGGAGAGGTTGCGCTGGTCGTCAAACGGGTGGCGCCGCGGCCGGATGAGCCCATCATCATCTTCGAGGATGCCACGGGCCGATCAATCGACTTCGATCTGCGCGGCGGGGATCGCGAGGTGCTGGCACGCCTGGCGAAGCTTATCCCACCGCCACTCGAGGAGACCGCACCACCGGGCGAGCCGCGCGGGCGCGGCCGGCCCAAGCTCGGGGTCGTCGCGCGCGAGGTGACGCTGCTGCCGCGCCATTGGGAATGGCTCGGCGCTCAGCCCGGCGGCGCCTCGGTCGCGCTGCGGAAACTCGTCGACGAGGCAAGGCGCGTCAGCGGTGACAAGGATCGCGAGCGGCAGGCGCGCGATGCGGCCTATCACTTCATGTCTGCCATGGCAGGCAACCTGCCGCAATTCGAGGAAGCTTCGCGCGCGCTGTTTGCCGATGACCGGCGGCGCTTCACCGGGCTGATCGCCAACTGGCCCACTGACATTCGCGACCACATCGTCAAGCTCGCTTATAGCGACCGCACGTAAACCCGCGGCACTCTCTCAACCCAGCAACGGCCGAGCCGCGCATTGCGCGGCAACGGTCCTGCACGGCCCGATGAAAGGCACATCCATGTCCGCTTCAACACCGCTCTGGAAAAGCTTCCTGCGTTTCCTTGCGCCGTTGATGCTGAGCAACGCGCTGCAATCGCTGTTCGGCACCGTCAGCAATGTGTATCTCGGCCACATGATCGGCGTGGACGCGCTCGCGGCCGTCTCGGTGTTCTTTCCGGTCATGTTCTTCCTGTTCGCCTTCGTCATAGGCCTGAGCACCGGCGCCACCGTGCTGATCGGCCAGGCCTTTGGCGCGGGCGAGCATGGGCGCATCAAGATCGTTGTCGGCGCGACGCTCGCAGCCGGCCTGCTGCTCTCGATCTCAGTTGGCCTGCTTGGCGGTCTTTTCAGCCGACAGTTGATGATGGCGCTCGCGACGCCGGCGGACATTCTCGACGCGGCCAGTGGCTATGCGCGAATCATGCTGCTGACGATGCCGCTCGGCTTTGTCTTCCTGCTGATGACGGCGATGATCCGCGGCGTCGGCGATGCCATGACGCCGCTGCTGGCGCTGGCGTTGTCGACAACGATCGGCCTGATTCTGACGCCGATCCTGATCCGCGGCGCGGTCGGCATCACCAGCCCGGCCTGGGCCGCCGCAATCTCGAATGCAGTGACGCTGCTCGTGCTGGGCCTTTATCTGCTGCGGAAGAAGCACGCGCTCGCGCCTGATGTCGCGCTGCTGCGCCATGTGCAGCTCGACCGCGCTGTGATCGGCCAAGTCCTCGGCATTGGATTGCCGAGCGCGGTCGGCATGGTCGTGATGGCGATTGCCGAACTGGTTCTGCTCGGCCTCGTCAACGGCTTTGGATCGGACGCCACCGCCGCCTATGGCGCCGTGAATCAGGTGATGGGGTATACGCAGTTCACGGCGATGTCGATTTCGATCGCGGTCTCGATTCTCGGGGCGCAAGCGATCGGCGGCGGCGACCGGGCACGGCTCGACGGCATCGTCCGCACCGGGCTTGCATTCAACCTCGTGCTGACCGGCGGGCTGGTGGCGTTGATCTATCTCGCCCCACGCCTCGTGCTCGGTATGTTCATCACCAATGGCGTCGTACTCGATCTGGCGAAGGACCTGCTCTTCGTCGCCCTCTGGAGCTCGGTGCCGTTCGGCTTTGCGACCACGTTCTCCGGTGCGATGCGTGCCGCCGGCGTGGCGCTGACGCCGATGCTGCTGTCGATCTTCGCGATTGTCGCGATCGAGCTGCCATCCGCGCTGATCCTCAGCCGTACCATCGGCCTTGAGGGCGTCTGGACCGCCTATCCGATCGTGTTCTGCAGCATGTTTGTTTTGCAGATGGGCTATTACCTTCTGGTGTGGCGCAAGCGGGCAATCCGGCGCCTGGCCTGACCATCAAGATATTATGGTCATCATTAAAAGGTGGACCTGTGACCCGCCCTGCGCCACAATGGGCAAAAGCGATCTTTGGGAGAACGAATTTGCCCCATACAGCTCCGCAGTTCCTGTTCGATTTCGGCAGCCCGAACGCCTATCTCAGTCATCTCGCGATCCCGGCGATTGAACAGCGCATCGGCGTCAAGTTCGAATATGTCCCGATCCTGCTTGGCGGCATCTTCAAGTCGACCAACAACAGATCGCCGGCCGAGACGCTCGCCGGCGTCAAGAACAAGCGCGAATTCCAACAAGTCGAAACCGAGCGCTTCATCAAGCGCTTCAAGGTCCAGCCCTATGTCTGGAATCCGCATTTTCCCGTCAACACGCTCAACCTGATGCGCGCGGCCATTGCCGCACAGCTCGAAGGCGTGTTCGAAACATATGTCGAGGCTGCCTTCCACCACATGTGGCGCGAGCCGAAGAAGATGGACGATCCCGAAATCGCAGCGAAGGCGCTGGCCTCCTCCGGCCTCGACGCCCAAAAGCTGTTCGCCCGCGCCCAGGAGGGCGAAGTGAAGGGCAAGCTGATCAGGAACACCGAGGAGGCGGTCGCCCGCGGCGCGTTCGGCTCGCCGACCTTCTTTGTCGGCGACGAGATGTTCTTCGGCAAGGAGCAGCTGCGCGAGGTCGAGGAGATGGTACTGGGGACTTAGTCCCCGCTCTCCAGCCACGGAATGTGATCGCGGCCCCGGTCCGGATTGCTTCGCTTCGCGTGCAATGAAGACTATAAATGGGCTGCCAACAGCAACAATAAGGACCATCCCATGCGTATCCTCGTGGTCGGCGCCGGCGCCATCGGCGGCTATTTTGGTGGCCGGCTTTTGCAGGCCGGGCGCGACGTCACCTTCCTGGTCCGCCCCAAGCGCGCCGGCGAGCTCGCCAGCGACGGGCTCGTCATCAAGAGCCCGAATGGCGACGTGGCCTTGAAGAATCCGCCGACGGTGCAGGCCGATGCGCTCAAGGACAAGTTCGACGTCGTGCTCTTGAGCTGCAAGGCGTTCGACCTCGACGATGCCATCACCTCGTTCGCCGCGGCGGTGGGACCGAATACGACGATCATTCCCATGCTCAACGGCATGAAGCATCTCGATATCCTCGATGCCAGGTTCGGCAACGAGCGCGTGCTCGGCGGCCTCTGCGCCATCGCCGCGACCTTGAACGAGAAGCGCGAGGTGGTGCAGCTCCAGCCGATGCAGTCGATCAATTACGGCGAGCGCGACGGCAAGACGTCGAACCGCGTCAAGGCGATCGACGAGGCGTTCAAGAGCGGCATTATCGGCGCCACCGCCAGCCAGAACATCATGCAGGACATGTGGGAAAAGTGGGTGTTCCTGTCTTCGCTCGCAGCTTCCACCTGCCTGATGCGCAGCTCGGTCGGCAACATCCTTGCCGCGCCCGGCGGCCGGGACTTCCTGCTCGGCATGCTGGACGAGACCAGTGAGATCGCCACTGCGTCGGGCTATCCGCCGGGCGGCCCGTTCTTCGAACGCGTCAAGGGCAACCTCACCACCGAGGGCTCGCCGATGACGGCCTCGATGTTCCGCGACATCAGGGCGGGGCTGCCCGTCGAAGCCGATCACGTGATCGGCGACCTCATCGCGCGCGCCGACGCCGCCAAGGTGCCGGTGCCGAAGCTCCGCATCGCCTACACGCATCTGAAGGCGTATGAGAAGCAGCGGGCGGGCTAACTCCGCTCTCATTGTCATCCGAAGATGGCGCGCGCCTCATTTGCGGGCAGTGGAAGAGCACGACCACTCCAAAAACGCGAAAACAACCCCATGCACAGTAGAACGGCACGGACCGGATGGCGAGCGGCGACATCGGCCACACGCCTGATTCATCGCGCGAATTGACAAAAGCGGCGACTACGTGGCGACCGGGTAGGGCCCCTCGTCAAACAGCGTGTCGTGATAGCCCTTCGACCCCACCTCGTGCGCCAGGCGGCTACGAAAATCGCAGCCCTCACGAAGGCTGCGCAGCACATGGGCGAAGTCGAATTCGGGACGCCAGCCGAGCTCGCGCCGCGCGCGGTCGTTGACATAGACGCGATCGATCGCTGGAAACAGCCGCCAGCCACGCGCTGCGTAGAGCTGCGCACAATCCGGATAGAGCTCGCGCACGACACCATCAGCATCGCGTGCGAGCGCCGCAAGGTGGTGTTGCCTGAACGGACTGGTCGCCGAGACGATATAGCAGCCGAAGCCGATCTCGCCCGCGCGCGCCATGGCGAGCAGATGCGCGCTGACCGCGTCCGCGATATCGAGCCGGCGATAAAGCAGCTCGTTGGCCTGCGCGTTGTCGAGCGCATAGGCCGACCGCATCGCGGGATCGTCGTCGTCCTCGGGGAAGAAGCGCGAGGTTCGCAAGATCAGGACCGGCAAGCCCCTCTCGCGAAAGAACAGCTCGCACAGATTTTCCGCCATCAGTTTTGTGGCGCCGTAGATGTTCTTCGGCACCGACGGGAGCTCTTCGGTGACCCACACAGCAGCCTGCCCCGCCTCGGGGCGGAGCTGCGAGCCGAACGCGCTGGTGGTGCTGGTGAAGACGAAGCGCCTCACACCGGCGGCATCAGCCGCCTCGAGCAGGTTGAGCGTACCGGTGACATTGGTGTCGACGAAGGCCTGCTTGATATGGGTCGCCACATGCGGCTTGTGCAGCGTCGCGGTGTGGATCACGGCCGTAACGCCGTCCATCTGCGTCCGGACGAAGCTGGGATCGACGATCGAGCCCACCGCATCGGTGAAAGGAGAGGCCTTCAGATCGACTCCACGTGCAGGTGACCCGCGGCGCCGGAGCGTCCGCAGAATGGCCTCTCCGAGGTGGCCGGCGCTGCCGGTGACCAGAATTGTCATTTCAGACCCGAACCAGCCGCCAGCGGCGTGGAAAACCACGTCTCAGTCTGGTTTGGCTGGATGCTCTGGGAAAAATTGGAGCGGGCGAAGGGGCTCGAACCCTCGACCCCGACCTTGGCAAGGTCGTGCTCTACCACTGAGCTACACCCGCATCCTGTGTCGGTCGCGTGACGCGCCGGCAACGGCTGTCGTATGCCAAAAGCGGGAGGCGAATGCAACAGCTACCGGCAGCATCATCTCGCTTTCGGAGCCCCAATATGAGCCCGATCCCGGCCAAATGGACCAAAAATGGTCCCGACCTGCCGAATCGGCCGCCATGGATTGAAATTCGGCCGTCCCGGCCCAATTTTAGGGCCTGAAACGAAGCATCGGAAGCGGCAACGTGCTAAAGACCCGCCATTCCAGACATCAGACGAGGGGATCCCGTGACGATCATCGACCAGGGTAACGGAGCGCCGGGCCCGGCTGCGGCCGATCTGATCAAGGACACCACCACCCAGACCTTCGTGAAGGACGTCATAGAGGAATCGAAGCGCCAGCCGGTGCTGATCGACTTCTGGGCGGAGTGGTGCGGCCCCTGCAAGCAGCTCACCCCCATCCTCGAAAAGGCGGTCAGGGCTGCCAAGGGCAAGGTCAAGCTGGTCAAGATGAACATCGACCAGCACCCCGCGATCCCCGGCCAGATGGGCATCCAGTCGATCCCGGCGGTCATCGCCTTCGTGAACGGCCAGCCGGCCGATGGCTTCATGGGCGCGGTGCCGGAGGGCCAGCTCAACGCCTTCATCGAGAAGCTGACCAAGGGCGTGACGGCCCCCGGCGAGCCCAATATCGCCGAGATCCTGCAGGAAGCCGAGGGCGTGCTCGCCGAGGGCGATACCGCTGCGGCCGCGCAGATCTATGCAGAGGTGCTCCAATACGATGCGACCAACATCGCCGCGCTGGCTGGTCTCGCAAAATGCTACGCCACGTCAGGCGCGATGGAGCAGGCGAAGCAGACGCTGGCCATGGTGCCGGAATCCAAGCGCAACGACCCCGCCGTGAAGGCGGTGCAGACCGCGATTGACCTCGCCGAACAGGCCGAACAGCTCGGGCCGATCGCCGAGCTTGAACAGAAAGTCGCCGCAAACCCGCTCGATCATCAGGCGCGCTTCGACCTTGCCACCGCGCTGAACGCGAAGGGCGACCGCGCGGCTGCCACCGAGCAGCTGCTCGCGATCGTCAAGCGAGACCGCAAATGGAACGACGACGGCGCCCGCAAGCAGCTGGTGCAGTTCTTCGAGGCCTGGGGTGGCACGGACGATGCAACCGTCGAGGGACGAAAGCGCTTGTCGACGATCCTGTTTTCTTAAAGCGCAGGTTGGAAATCGCCGCGGGGACTGAGATGCCGATCAATATCGAATATCGCGGCCCCGCCGACCTTCCGGAGATCATTCCGGTGTTCCCGCTGCCCGGCGCGCTGCTGCTGCCGCGCGGCCAGATGCCGCTCAACATCTTCGAGCCGCGCTATCTGGCGATGGTCGACGATTCCTTCCGGGACGGCCATCGCCTGATCGGCATGATCCAGCCTGACGTGACACATTCGCCGAAGGATTCCGACAAGCCGGTGCTGTTCCGGGTCGGCTGCGTCGGCCGCATCACCCAGCTCGCCGAATCCGGCGATGGCCGCTACATCCTCGAGCTCACCGGGGTCGCGCGCTTCAAGGTGATCGAGGAGCTCGAGGTGCTGACCCCGTACCGACAGTGCAAGGTCGATTTCTTTGCCTTCGCCGACGACTTCACCGCGCGCATGGGCGAGGAGGCGGTCAATCGCGAGGCGCTGCTGGTGGCGCTGGCGGATTTCCTGAAGGCCAACAATCTCAAGGTCGACTGGGAGGGCGTCGAAAGCGCGCCCAACGAGGCGCTGGTCAACGCTCTGGCGATGATGTCGCCCTATGGCCCGGCCGAGAAGCAGGCGATGCTGGAAGCCCCTGATTTGAAGACTCGCGCCGAGATCCTGATCGCGGTGACCGAGATGGACCTCGCCAAGAAGCGCACCAGCGGTGATCCGCCGCTGCAGTGAAGGTGCGTGGGTTCACGCCGCTCGGACAGCCGCCTTGTCGCCTCGCTTGGCGCCTCGCCTCAGCATTTTCGCGACGCCGGATGCAGGAATCGGTTGACCGAAATAATAGCCTTGCGTTTCGGCACAGCCTTCCTCACGGAGGATATCAAGCTGCTGCTTGGTTTCGGCACCTTCCGCGGTCGTCGTCTTGCCGAGGCTGACTGCAAATCGAACGACCGCTCGCGCGAGATGATGCGCGTCTGGGTCAGCGCTGGACAGTTCGTTGACGAAGCTGCGGTCGACCTTGATCTTGTCGAACGGGAATCTCTGTAGAAAGCTCAGCGATGAATAGCCGGTGCCGAAGTCGTCCAGGGCTATTCGCACGCCAAGCTCGCGCAGTTGACCAAGTGTTGCGAACACAGCTTCGCTGTCGTGCATGATGACCGTCTCCGTCACCTCAAGCTCGAGTCGGTGTGGCGCAACGCCCGAGTTCGCCAGTGCGCCGACAATGACCGGGACGAGCTCGTTGCTCCTGAATTGGGCCGGAGACAGGTTGATCGCGATCCTGAGATGGGCGGGCCATTTGGCGGCTTCGCTACATGCCGTCCTCAAGATCCATTCTCCCAGCGGCACGATCAAGCCGGCCTCCTCCGCGAGAGGAATGAATTCGCCGGGCAAGACCAGACCTCGCCGCGGGTGATGCCAGCGTAGCAGGGCTTCGAAGCCGAGGATCTCGCCCGTCACGGTATCGACGAACGGCTGGTAGTGCAGCTCGAATTCGTGGCCAGCAAGCGCATCCCGCATGTCGCGCTCGAGGTTGCGTCGCTCCTGCATGAGCTGGTCGAGTTCCGGCTCGAAGAAACGGAATGCGCCACGTCCACCGCTCTTGGCCGAGTAGAGTGCGAGATCCGCGCTCTTCATGAGCACATCGGAATCGTCGCCATCGCGCGGTGCAATGGCAATGCCGATGCTGGTGCCCACCGTGACCCGGTGATCGTCGAGATCGAAGGGCTCGCAAAGCGCCTTTCGGATGCTCTCGGCGAGCGCGGCTGCCTCAACGGCCGGGTTGGTCACATAGTCGATCACGGCGAACTCATCGCCGCCCAGTCGCGCAATCAGCGCGGTTTCCGTGGTGCACTCGCGCAAACGCGCGGCGACGGCGCACAACAGGGAATCGCCCGCGGGATGCCCCAGTGTGTCGTTGACCTCCTTGAACCGGTCGAGGTCGAGTATGAGCACCGCCAGATTGAGGCCACCATTGCGGGTCACGGCAAGCGCATGCTCCATCCGGTCCCTGACAAGCACGCGATTGGGCAAATCGGTCAACGCATCGTGTTGCGCCATATGAGCGATCTTGGCTTCGGACCGGCGTTGCTCGGTCACGTCGAGATGAGTGGCTACCCACCCGCCGCCGGCCATAGGCTGTCGGGTCACGCAGATCAATCGACCATCAGCGAACTCGTCGATCCTGCTCGAGACTGTATCGAACGGCAACGCGGCCAATCTCGCGAGGAATTGCTCGGCGGCGCCCTCGCTGGTGTCGCTCTTGAGGATGCCGGTCATGACGCGATGCCTGATGATGTCGGCATGCGGGGTCCCCGCTATCAGCAGTTCCGGCGGCAATTGATAGAGCCGGGCATAACGCTCGTTGCTGACGACAAGTCGCCTCTCCGCATCAAACATGCACAACGCCTCGACCATGTTGTTGATGGCCGTATCCAGCCTGAATTTCTGATCCTGGATTTGCCGTTGCGAATCTTCCACCTGCTGTCTGGCGCGCGAAAGTTCGAAGATGATTTCCTCGAATCTGCTGGTTCTGCTCGCAAGGCGACGATCCGCCAGGACGCCGACGAAGCTCATCCCGAGCACCGACAGAGCCACACCCGCAATTGCAATGGCGAGGAAGTCCGGCGAAAGCGACAATGTATCGTTTTGCAGCGTCGGGTCGGGGACGATCTGCACCGCTCCCATGGCCGTGAAATGATGTGACACGATGGCGAGCGTCAGCAGCAGCGCCGCGGCGAAGGTCCCTCGCTTGTCCTTGCGGCCCATGGCGACCGCGAGCGCCGCATAGCCAAGGACCATGCCAAGGCCGATCGAGACGAGCACCAGCCCAGGCGACCATGCCACATGACCCGGCACTTCGAGGGCCCACATGCCGATATAATGCATGCTTGCGATGCCGGCGCCGATGATGCCGCCACCGGCAGCTGCGCGCCAGCGCCCGGAATTGTTGACGGCAACTCCGAAGCCGCCCGAGGTCAGGATCATCGCAGCGGCAAGTGACAACGCTGTCAGAACGAGGCTGTACCCGGTCGAGACGCCGGGCTTGTAGGCGAGCATGGCGACAAAATGCGTCGCCCAGATTCCGTAGCCGATGGCGGCGCCGGCGATCCCGATCCACATCAACCGCGTTCTGGCGCGCGCCGCAATGGCGCGATGGAAGATGCTGACGGCTACAATGCTTGCTGCGAAGCAAACCAGGCCAGCGAGCAGAACGAGCCGCCAATCGTGCTCGGTCGTCAGGCAGGAAAAAACGCGGAACATGCAATATCGCTCCCTCGTCAATACGACCGAAGATTGATTCGGCCGGACTTGTTCCACGTTAATTTCTTTGCAATGCTTGGTTGCATGCCTATCGCGAGGTAAACGTCACTCGTCAAAAGACGCGAATCGGCCGATGTCGCGCGGGTAAGAAGGTAGGGGTCCCACGAAACTACGCGGGTAAGCGCGCCCGTGGCTCCGTCACGGCCAACTCAATTTCACGGATGAGCGCGGACGCGTTTGCGTCCCGGAGGGCTCGAGCCCGATGCTATCGCCGCGCCCGTCGACCCAGCCAGATATGTAGCGGGAGAATTAGCGCCAGCGAGACTCCGGTGCCCAGATGGATCCAGCTCATCAAGGGCCGCACCGCTTCCGATCCCAGATAATAGAGCCCGAATGCGGTCACGATCAGCACGGCGTTGATCGCAGCCATGACGGATCCGGACACGAGATTCTCGCCGCTGCGCCAGGATCGCTGCACGTGCAGCGGAATGAGAGCCCCCAGCAGCAACAGCGCCAGCATCGCCATGCCGCCATGGACCATCAGCATGTTGGCGGCGACCTGCTGCCAGATCTCGTCGCCCGCAACGTCCTTCTGCCAGTCGGCCACGAGCCAACCCGCGCCGGTCAAAACCAGCGCCGCGAATGCCGCATAGAGCGGATAGCGATAGGAGGTTCTAAGCCGCAAGGTGCACCCGGTGATGCCAGTCGGACGTGATCTGAACGCCGCCATCGGTCGAGATCAGCAAGGCGCCGGCGCAATAGGATTCGAGCAGCTCGCCCGCGTCGGTCCCGGCGATCATCACGACCTTGGTCAAGGCATCGGCGATCATGCAGGACGGCGCGCGAATCGTGACGCCATCGACCAGGCTCGCCGGCCGCCGGGTTGCGGGATCGATCACTGCCGAACCACCGGGCTCACGGCGGTCGAACAGCTCGACGCGGCGCGCCGTCGAAGCCAGCGCTTCGTCGGCGATTTCGATGCTGCAGACCGGCCGGCCGGGGTCGCGGGGATCGCGGACGTGAACGGTGTGCGATTCCGCACCGAACGCGCGGAGGTCGCCACCCGCGTTCACCATGCCGCCTGAAATGCCGAAATCGCGCAGCACGGCCACCGCGCGGTCGACGGCAAACCCCTTCGCGATGCCGCCGAGATCAATCATCACGTCGCTCGATCGAAAGCGGACCTGATGATCCGGAAGCAGCTCGATCGCGTCGGCGCAGCTCGCAAGCGGCGCCGGTGCCAGTCTGTCCTCGAGGAGCGGCAACAGCCCGAGCGTCTGCAGAGCCGGCGCGATGGTGACATCGAACAAGCTGCTGGAGCGGCGATGCAACTCAACGGCGGTGGCGAGCACCTCGTAGGTCCAGTCATGAACGCGCACGGGGCGAATGCCGGCTTCGCGGTTGAGCCGGCTGACCTCGCTATCTCCCTCGTGAAAGCTCATCAGCCGATGCACCTGTGCAACGGCATCGAATGCGGCTTCGATGGCGCGTTCCGTGCCGGATCTGCGGTCAGCGGCAGCCTCGATCTCCACGAAGGTGCCGAGCAACGGCCGTGCGCGACGGATGCTATCGGAGGCGATTGCCATAGGCCGCCAATATCCGTTTCACGCCTTCGGTGATATGGGTCGACGACAGTGTCGCACCCGCGATGTTCCTGATGTCGCCATTGATCTTGAGCGCACTGCCGCTGGTCTTGCCGACGAACTGGGCGAGCCAGCTCGGGCTCCTGACGTCGCCGCCATAGGATTCCCGGTATTCCAGGATCTCGACCTTGTGCACAGCGCCCGCAGGGGTCAGCGCCACCGCGTAGTCGATGAAGAGGTGCTTGCCGACCACCCGGTCGAACACGAAGAAGCCGACCACCTTGCCGCCGGCTTCGGCCTTCCAGACCCGCCCCACCTGAACTTCGGAGAACTGCGTCGCGGACGGAAATGCTTCCTTCTGCGCCTCCTCGATCGACAAGTACCGAACGGCATAAGCGGGAGAGGCGGCAGACAGAAGCGCCGCTGCCGGCACGGTGTATCGAACCCAACTCATCGTCACCTCGCTCGTGGTCCTGTGATCAGATCCGGCAACGTTGTTCTCATCGCCATCAGAAGAAGAACCCGACGCCGCCGAGGAACGAATCCGACAGCGCGCCGGTCGCGCTCTTGTCGATCACGTGCTGATAGGTCGCCTTCAAGACGACCTTGGGCGACGGAAACACGGCAAAACCGGCCGTGTGGTACTGCCGCTGACCCTGGCCTGTCGGCAGATTGGCATCGGTGCCGGCGAAGCCGCCCGTCTGCAGGTTCATATAGGTGTAACGGTAGAACGGCACGGCCTCCCACTCGCTGTTGAGGACGGTGCCGAGCGGCACATGATAGGCGATCTCGCCGGAATAGCCGTACATCGACTTGCCGACATTGTTGGTCGGGTCCGTGTCGTTGTTGGCGCGCAGGTTTTCCGGGTGCCCGAATTCGGCGCGGACATATTCGCCGCGGACCTCGAGACCCGTGTCGGGCACCCTGTAGCGGAATTCGGCGTCAAACATCGCAAGGCTCGACCTGCCGAGGAAGTTGCCGAAATCATCATGCGCGCCGCGCGGCGTCGTGTTCGGCGAGTAATAGGCGCTGACGCTTCCGGCGAAGCCGGCCCAGAATGTCGGCGTGAAGTCGAGCCGGCCCGACACTGCCGTGGCGTTGTTGAGCTGCTGGAAATCGCCGAGCGGGGGCCTCGAGAAACCGAGTGCGTTGACGCCGTCAATGCCCGCAATATAGGCCGTGCCGGGAAGCGGGACGGTGTTGGCATCGGTGCGATTGTCGAAGGAGTCGCCGAAATCCTCGTTACTGGCGCTGACCATGACCTGGTATTTGAGGTCCTCCGTGATCGTCCCGTAGACGCTGGTGGACGGGACCTTCCAGGTCGAGGGAATGATGCCGTTGTAGAGCTCGGGCCGGTTCACGCTGTAGAACTGCGTCGGCTCGTGATGCTGATTGATGTAGCCAAATGGCACGAGGTCGACGCCCGGCGAACGCCAGTTGAACAGGTCGATGATCTTGAAATCGACCCAGACCTGCTCGATCTCGGCGGTGCCGTGCAGCTTGTCATCATTGTCGAATCCGGCGCCGGCGTGCTCGAACTCGATTTCGGCGTTGAAGATGATGTTCGGGGTGATCGCATAAGTCGGCAACAGAACGAACCTGGCCGCATCAAAGCCCTTCTGCCACTGTCCGGCCGCGGCGGGATTCTGCATGGTGCCGAACTTGATCTCGCCATAGGCCCCGATGCTGAGACCGGGGACAGGAGAATCCGCAACTCCGAGGATCGGCTTGTCCGCCGCCGGCAGCGGCGGCAGCGCCATGAAGTCTTTCGACTTCGGCTTGGCTGGTTTCTCCGACGATTGGGCTTCGGGCTTCTGATCGGCGGGCTTGGCTGCCTCCTCCTTGGTGTCGGCAGATGGCGCCGCCGCATTGGCGCTCCTCAGCGCTGCCGTCTTGGTCGTCCGCTTTGCATCTGCGTCGGCCGCCGGCCGATCCTGCTTCTGCTTCAGTTCGGCTTCGAGCTGCTGGATGCGCTGCTCCATCTTCTCCAGCTTCTTGAGCAGGACATCATTGGCTCGGCCTTCCCCGGCGTAAGCCGCGCCAGAGCTCAGAACCGAAATGGCGGTCGCGGCGAGCAGCGCTGATCGGCGCCGATATCGGCGAGCTCGAACAGCTGGCGCAACTGAATCCGTGAGAACGTGAAATGGCATGCATTCCCCCAAAAGGCTTGCGGCATTCGACCGCAGGAAAAGCCTGCAAATTTCCGCCCTGAAAAGCAGAACGAGGGGAAGCGAAGCTAGAATAGCTCCACATTAGAATTAGAATAATGAAAGGGACGACGCTTGCGTCCGGCGCAAGCAAATGATCCGACAGGAATTTCTGCGAAATTAAGCGGGCGCGCTCAGGGATGATGGCGGACGCGTTTGCGGCCGGTGATCATGGCGCGGATCAGGTTCTCGCGCCGGAGCACGCCCATCAGCACCACGCCCACGATATGCAGCACGGCGAGGATGATGACGGCGTCCGATGCATAAACGTGGGGGTCCTCGATCCACCACACGCCGAAGAAAGGGACCGTTACCGACAGTGCGCCCGTGATGGTCGAAACGGCAAGTGACAACAGCAGCGCCACCAGCATCAGCGTGCCGGCGGGGTTGAGCCCGAGATAGCGGCCGGTGATGCCGCGGCGCAGATTCCAGAGATAGGACGGCGCGGCGCGAAGCCTGACGCCGAGCATGCCAAAGCGCGAATAGCGGCTGCCCCAGAAGCCCCAGAGCAGGCGGAAGACGAGAAGGCCGATGACCGTGTAGCCGGCGATGCGGTGAAGACTGTCGTAGACGGTGGGCGTGAACCACGCGGTCACGACGCACAATGCAAGCGCCCAGTGCCAGAGCCGCAGCGGAAGATCCCAGACCTCAACGGTTCGATCTGCGGGGGTCCGATCAGACACCCCGCGCACGACTGGCACCGCTTTCTCGATCAAGCCGTGCCGCCTTCAAGGATGACGTGCGGTGCTTGCAAAGATCCCTCGCAAAGATCACTTGGCGATCGTGTGCTTCAGGCTGAGATCTTCCGGGCTGTAGAACAGCTCGTAGAGCTTGCCTTCCTTGACGCCATAGACCTCGTAACACGAGCCTTCGATCTTGGAACGCCGCACTTCATAGCCCAGCGCCCTGGCCTTGGCTTCGGCCTCGCTCGCCGGTTTCCACGATGCCTTGTCGAGCTTGGTGCAATCCTTGAAACCGTCGGCCATCGCCGTCGACCCCATGCCGATTCCGACCGTCAGTGGGATGGCGAGAACACGAATGATTTTCACTGATATCTCCTCTTCTGTCTTGGGCGCAAAGCGCGCTCGAAGGAAGCCAGGAAGAGAGTGAAGTCAATCGTGGTTCGAACCGGCGTAGCGTTAGAGATATTCTAGCCGTTGCGAAAACATCAGCGCGCTCCGTGCGCAACGCATGTTTCGCAGCTGGCTGCGGCCTTAAGCCTCACGGGTTCGATAGCGCGAGAGTTCCGGCGCACTCAATAGCCGGCCACCGCCATGGCGACGACGGCGCTGAGCGCCATCCAGCCAAAATGCCGGCCGCGCGTCGCCCATGCGTTGGCGCAGGCCGACAAGCCGAACACGCCGACCATCGTGATGACGACCCAGTGGCGCGCCGCGCCTGAGTCCATCCAGGGCACAGCGATCAGCAGCACGCCGCAGCCGATCCAGGCCACGGTCGAGGCCTGCCAGACCAGGCGGATCAGGGTGCGGAGCCGCTCCGGCTCGATGCGGGCGCGGGCAAAGACCTTGGCCTCGCCGAGGACGCCGTGGATGAGCGCCACGACGATGGCCCCGACGCCGGCGCATTGGAGCAAGAGATCACGCATCGATGCCTCCATACATATGTGTATGGTTGGATAGGCGCTGGCCAGCGTCCTGTCAATACACTAGTGTATGGTCGGATTTCGGAACCCGACATGACCGAGCAGCTCTCAGCCGACGACTGGATCAAACAGGGCCTCAAGGCGCTCACCAGATACGGCTTCACCGCGTTGAAGGCCGATCCATTGGCAAAGGCGATGGGCGTCTCCCGCGGCAGCTTTTACTGGCATTTTGCCGATCTCGGCGCGTTCCAAGCCGCCGTGCTGAAGCGCTGGCGCGAAATCGCGGCCGAAGAGATCATCGCAGGTGTGGAGGCTGACAGCGACGAGCCGCTGAAGGCGCTGTTGCGCAGGAGCTTTGGTGCCCGGCTCGATCTGGAGCGTGCAGTGCGCAACTGGGCGGCGTTCGATGCGGCGGCGCAGGCAGCCGTCCGCGCCATCGATCGCCGCAGGCTCGATTATATCGAGGCGCTGCTGCAACGACGCGGCTTCTCCGCGACCACCGCCCAGGCGCGCGCGCAAATCCTGTACTGGACGTTTCTCGGCTTTGCCCTGTCGGGGACGCCGGTGCCGGCCGCGCGACTCCGGGGCCTGCTCGACGAGATCCAGAAGATGGTCTCCGCATGAGCCGCGGTGGGCTGACGACCTATTCTGTGCTAGAGGCAACCGGATCGCCGGAGATCTTTCATGAACGCGCCTACTGAACGTCCCGAAAACAGTGTCGATCCAAAACTGCTGGAGATCCTGGTCTGCCCGCTGACCAAGGGCCCGCTGGAATTCGACTCCGCCAAGCAGGAGCTGATCTCGCGGTCTGCAAAACTCGCTTATCCCATCCGTGACGGCATTCCGATCATGCTGCCAGAAGAGGCGCGGAAGATCGATTGAGGAATTGGCGCGGCGGCCGCGCCACATCCTCGATGTCGTCCCGAAGGCAGAGCGTGTAGCGCGAACGACGCTTAAAGCGCCCTTACAATGTCTCGCCCTTGAGCAGCCGCGGGATCTCGCCCGTCAGGCCGGCGGCCTGGCGGATGAAGAGATTCTTCAGCGGCGGAGTGCGGTCGACGAGGCCGAGGCCGATGTCGCGCACGGTGCGCAGCAGCGTCGACTGGTTGGAGAACAGGAAGTTCAGCGAGTTGGTGGCAACGCCCATCGCCATCGTGTCGAAGCGGCGCCAGCGCTGGTAGCGCTCGAGCACGTCGGCGCCGCCGAGATCCATGCCGAGCCGCGCCGCATCGACGACGACTTCGGCCAGGGCGGCGACATCCTTCAGCCCCATGTTCAGGCCTTGCCCCGCGATCGGGTGAATGACGTGCGCGGAATCGCCGACCAGCGCGAGGCGCTCGGCGACGAAGGAGCGCGCCACGAAGTAGGACAACGGAAAGGCGCGCGGCTTGTCCAGCGCCTTGACCTCGCCGAGATGCAAACCAAAACGTTGCTCGAGTTCGCCGTGGAATTCCTCCTTGCTGAGCGCGACGATGCGCGCAGCCTCGGCACGTCGCTCGGTCCACACCAGCGAGGAGCGCTTTCCGGTGAGCGGCAGGATCGCGAACGGCCCTGCGGGCAGAAAATGCTCTTCGGCACGACCTTCATGATCGCGCTCATGGCCGACGGTGACGACGATACCGGATTGATCGTACTCCCAGCCATGGGTGGCGATGCCGGCACGCTCGCGCAGCTTCGACTTGGCGCCATCGGCAGCGACCAGCAGGCTCGCCGCGATCACGCTGCCATCGCCGAGCGTCACGTCGATCCCCTCGGCGCGCGCGTCGTAAGACGCAACTGTCGTCGCGCGAAGATCAATGCCTTCGGCCTCGGCGCGAACAAGCAGCGCATCGATCAGGCGGCGGTTCTCGACCATATGCGCGAAGGGCTCGCCGGGCGCGACATCGCCGGCGAAGTTCAGGAACACCGGACGCGTTGCGTCCTCCAGCCTGGAATCGGTGACGACCATGTCAAGGATCGGCTGCGCCTCGCTCTTGACATCATCCCAGGCGCCGAGCGCCTCGAACAGGCGGCGGCAGGCCGCGACGATGGCAGTCGCACGGGGATCGCGGCTCGGTCGTGTGGCGAGCGCGGGATCGGCGACGATGACGGGAATCTCGGGGCCGAGGCCCTGGCGCAAGGCAAGCGCGAGCGCGAGGCCCGCAAAGGCGCCGCCGCCAATGACAATGTGACCCTGTACCGACATACCCCGACTTTCCTGCCAAAATTCCCGGCCAATTCTCGTCTTGCTAGCAGACTTGAGGTGGGCGAAACAGTGCGGTGAAACAAGGGCGGAACAGTCTCATTCCGTCATTCCGGGGCGCGCGCGAGCGCGAGCCCGGAATCCAGAGGTTATCAGCTCGAGATTTCCGGGTTCGGACTTCGTGCGCCCCGGAATGACGAGGAATTCGAAAGCACCATATGTCCAAAAGCCTGATCGACCTGATTTCGATCCTCGATCTCGAGCAGCTCGAGGTGAATTTGTTCCGCGGCAACAGCCCGAAGACGAGCTGGCAGCGGGTGTTCGGCGGCCAGGTGATCGGGCAGGCGATGGTGGCGGCTTGCCGCACCGTCGAGGGACGGCTGCCGCATTCGCTGCATTGCTATTTCATCCTGCCGGGCGATCCGCAGATCCCGATCATCTACCAGGTCGAGCGCCTGCGCGACGGCAAGAGCTATTCGACACGCCGCGTCACCGCGATCCAGCACGGCAACGCGATCTTCTCGATCATGGTGTCGTTCCATGCCGGGGAGGAGGGCGCGTTCGACCACCAGGACAAGATGCCCGACGTGCCGCCGCCGGAAAAGCTCACGGCCGAGGAGGTAGCGAAGCAGCAGAACTTCCGCGAGATGCCTGTGTTCATCCGCCGCTACTACGAATCCGATCGGCCGATCGAGCTGCGCCCGGTCGAGCTCGGCCGCTATTTCGGCCAGAAGATCGAGGACGGCCGCATCCACGTCTGGATCAAGACCGCGGCGACGCTGCCTGATGATCCGGCGCTGCACATGTGCGCGCTGGCCTATGCGTCCGATTTCTCGCTGCTCGACGCCATCATGGCGCGCTATGGCCGCACGCTATTCGACAAGCGCATGATGCCGGCGAGCCTCGACCACGCGATGTGGTTTCACCGCCCGTTCCGCGCCGACGAATGGCTGCTCTACGCGCAGGATTCACCGAGCGCGCAAGGCGGCCGCGGCTTGACCCGCGGCTCGATCTTCAAGCCCGACGGCACGCTGGTCGCCTCAGTGGCGCAGGAGGGCTCGGTGCGCGAGCGGCGGAGCTGATATCAGATCTGGCCCGCAGAACTTCCGGGCGAGTGCACGTTGAATCCGAGCGATCTCAGCAGCATTCCGATCGAAAGTCCCGACAGCGAGAGCTCGCTGAGCCAGCGCCAGAACATGATGCTGAGAACGATGTTGCAGACCGCGACGATCGCGACGAACAGGCTCTGATTGGATTTCGAAGCCGGATCGTCTGACGGCGACGGTCTCGACGACCTCATGCTCATGAAGAGTGCCAGCAGCGGCGGCAGAATCAGAATCGGAAAGATCGCCAGAACCCAGATCAGAATCTCGGGATCGCAGATCGACCAGCCGATCCTCTCCGCTTGATATCGGAATTCCTGCTTCAAGCGGCTGAGGACGTTTTCGACTGCAATCACGCCGCCGCATGCATTGCAGGTCAGCGCCCCGCTGTTGACCGCTGATCCGCACGAAGGACACGTTCGAACCGGCGACCGATGCAGCGCGTTGGTCATACCGGCTGACCGGCCTGAAGTCGGCGGAGATAGCGGAGGTTCATGTCTTTCGCCGTTGCGTAGGCGTCGATCATCGACCAGATCCAGATTGTCCAGCCCAGGAAGACGATCCAAAGGGCGATGCACCCGATCAGCATCAACACGCCTTTGCCGACGCGGCCGCAATACATCTGCCCGGCGCCGCAGATCAGAAACGAAAGCAGAAGCGCGACGCCGGGCGACTTCGCCCCGAACGCTCCGGAATCATCGAGAAGAACCGCGGGATTCATCTGATTCACTACGTGCACGACGGTTGCGCCCGCCGCGGCATTGATCGGCGGAGGAGCCGCTTGCTTGCTCGGCCTGAACAGGGACGAGAGGTAGCGGTCCTGCGAGGCGGGTATCCAGTTCTCGCTCCCAACCGGCAACACCTGGGTTGCGCCGTCGACGCGTCCCTCCTTGATGAATTCGTCAATGCGGTGGCCGTTATACGGCCCGTAAGTCTGCCCGTTGATGTGAATGTGCCATTCGCCATCGAGCGGATGTGGCGGTACGTCGGAGCTTGGCGCGCTACGCGGCGGCTGAACCACAGAACGTCCCCCGCCACCCGGAGGTGGATTTGAAATATCGCCCACTGCGATCCCCCAAAAAAGAGTTGTATCTTGCAATGGCACCAACCTAGGGCAACAGGCCCGGGCTGTACAAGCGCAATGGGTGCGGCTTCCATCGATAAAATGCGACGTTTTCGGCGCTGCGCTGCGCGGGGGACGCGGCTCGATCTTCAAGCTCGACGGCATGTTGGCCGCCTCCGCCGCGCAGGAAGGCTTCATGCGCGAGCGGCGGAGCTGATGATCTCAAGCGCGAGTCCCTCGCGCTTGAGACGTTCTGATCGTGGTTACAGCGAACCGCGCGGCGCGAGCTCAGTCTGCGAAGCGAACCAGTTCATGATCCAGCGATAGACCCACGGGATCGGGATGATGAGGCTGCACAGGATTGCGGCGACGATTCCGCGCCAAAGAATGTCGAGACCACTGCCCTTGAACAGGATTTCGCGGCGCGTGCCTTCGATGCTGCGGCAGAACCAGCGTGTCTGAGCTGCGGCCACCCAGGCCCAGCCGATGATGGTGATGATCGAGATCGCGAACAGCAGATTCCAGCCGATATAGGCCCAGATCGATCCGCTGAAGCTCAAGCCGAGCGGCTGCCCGTTGGAGGCGAGGTTCGCGACCATCCATTTGATCAGGAGCCAGTAGAGGACGAGCTGGATGACGAAGAGGAGATTGCTCAGCAAGCGGCTGCCGATGAAGCCAACGGCGATCGCCAGCACGATGAAGCCGAAGAACCAGGGCACGATGGCCATCGCATTTCCCGTGAAGGAGAGGTTCGGCCGACCCGGAACCTTCACGCAGGGCACGAGCCATTTCGTGTACCAGACGAACAGCCAGGGCACCGGAATGACGAAACAGGAGCCGATAATCATCACCAGCGTTCGCCAGGTGAAGTCCCAGATTCCGAAGTCAATGGACAGCGATCCGCCGGCAGCGCTCCCGCTCCCTGCATAGCCGCCACCGCCCATCGGCCGGCCACCAGCCGGAATGATCGGCGGCGCACCGCCACCCGCGATCAGGCCCGGAATTTCGGCGGCCTTCTGCCAGCCGGCCATGCCCTCGGTCCACACCAGCGTCTCGGGGCGCACGATCCCTTGTGCGATCAGGCCACGGAATTGCCCCTCCGGGTAAGGCCCCTGCTGCTTGCCCTCGGATGCGTAGAACCAGCTCGCCATGACGCGTCCCCCAAAATACTTATGTACCGCTCGGTCGGCGCGGGTTCACCGCATTCATGCCAAAATTGCATTGTGATGGATGAACTGATGCCCTGTACAGAGGCGGCCGTTCACATGACTGCCCCTGGCCAAACGTTTTTCCGCTTCAATGTGCAAGTTTTTTGTGCCATCTGCCCGGAAAGATGCCAGATTGACGCAGCGCCGGGGACATGCGGCGCGGCGCATCCCGGGGAATAGGCCTGACCATGAAACTCGTCGTCGCGATCATCAAACCTTTCAAGCTCGATGAGGTCCGTCAGGCCCTGACGGCGATCGGCGTCCACGGCATGACCGTGACCGAGGTGAAGGGCTATGGCCGCCAGAAGGGACACACCGAGATCTACCGCGGGGCGGAATATGTCGTGAACTTCCTGCCCAAGTTGCGGATCGAGATCGCTGTCGCCTCCGACGTCGCCGACAAGGCCGTGAGCGTGATCACCGCGACCGCCCGCACCGGACAGATCGGCGACGGCAAGATCTTCGTGACGCCGATCGACCATGCGCTGCGCATTCGCACCGGCGAAACCGACAGCGACGCGCTCTGAAATTCCAGTTCTTCTTCGATCGCACCGGGCAGCGATGCCATCGTGTGCGATGCCATCACTGTGCCGGGGGAAATGACATGGCGGAATTGTTGCGCCGCGTAGCTGCGATGGCTGCGCCGGTCGGAGTTTTGTCGATCTTTTTTTCGATCCTGGCTTCGCCGGCGCGCGCGGCGGCCTCGGAGATCAGCACGGCCGACACCGCCTGGATGATCGTCGCCACCGCGCTGGTGCTGATGATGACGATCCCCGGACTGGCGCTGTTCTATTCCGGCATGGTGCGCAAGAAGAACGTGCTTGCAACCATGGCGCAGAGCCTGGCCGCGGTGACGCTGATCTCGATCCTCTGGGTCGCGTTCGGCTATTCGCTGTGCTTTGTCGGCGACGGCCCGTGGCTCGGCACGCTCGACCGCTGGTTCCTGGCCGGCATGACCATGGACAGCATCAACCCGGCGGCGAAGACGATCCCGGAAGCGCTGTTCATGCTCTATCAGATGACGTTCGCGATCATCACGGTGGCGCTGGTCGCAGGCTCGGTCGCCGACCGGATGCGGTTCTCGGCCTATCTCTTGTTCTCGGTCGCCTGGTTCATCTTCGTCTACATTCCGCTGGCGCATTGGGTGTGGGGCGGCGGCTTCCTCAACAGCATGGGCGTGCTGGATTTCGCCGGCGGTCTCGTCGTGCATCTGTCGGCCGGCACCGGCGGCCTTGTCGCCGCGAAGGTGATGGGGCGGCGTCACGGCTACGGCACCGATAATCTCTCGCCGTTCGATCTCTCGCTTGCGGTGATGGGCACCGGCCTGTTGTGGGTCGGCTGGTTCGGCTTCAACGGCGGTTCGGCCGGTGCTGCCAATTCGCGCGCGGTGATGGCGATCATCGCGACGCATCTCGCTGCGTGCTCGGGCGCGCTGACCTGGGGCGCGATCGAATGGTCGACGCGGCGCAAGCCTTCCGTGCTCGGCATGATCTCGGGCGCGGTGGCCGGGCTCGGCACCATCACGCCGGCCTCGGGCTTCGTCGCGCCTTGGCACGGCATCGCCATCGGCATCGCCGCAGGCGTCATTTGCTACTGGGCCTGCACCTGGCTGAAGCACCGTTTCAACTACGACGACTCGCTCGACGTGTTCGGCGTCCACGGCATCGGCGGGCTGACCGGCACGCTGCTCGCCGGCGTGTTCGCGACCAGTGCGATCGGCGGCACGGCCGGCCTGCTCGAAGACCATCCGCAGCAATTGCTGATCCAGCTCTACGGCGTCGCCGTCACCTTCGTCTGGTCGGCGGGCGTGAGCTTCATCCTGCTCAAGCTGGTCGGCCTGTTCGTGCCCTTGCGCGTCTCGCGCGAGCACGAGCTCGAGGGGCTCGATATCTCGCAGCACGGCGAGGCGCTGCAGTAAGGGCTTGCGCGACACATAAGTACGTGCTTATGTGTTACCATGATCGAAGCCGATATCTTCAAAGCGCTGGCAGACCCGACGCGCCGCAAGGTCTTTGAGAGGCTCGCGGACGGAAGCCAAAATGCCAGCGCCTTGCGCGACGGATTGGAGATCAGCCAGCCGGCGATGTCGCAGCATCTTTCGGTGCTGCGCGCGGCAGGCCTCGTGCGCGAACAGCGACAAGGCCGCTTTGTGAATTACGAAGTCGATCCGGACGGAATTGCCGCCATCGGGACATGGCTCGCGCGCTACCGCGCCTATTGGCCGAAGCGCATGGAAGCACTCGCCGATCTCCTCAAAGACATGGACCAATAAGGACATGGATCAATGAGCGACACCGCAAAGCTTGACCGCCCCGACGCAAAGCTGGTGCTCGAATTCGATTTCGATGCACCGCCGGCAAAAGTCTGGCGTGCCGTGACCATTCCTGAATTGCGCGAGCGCTGGCTGCCGGATTGCGACCTTGCGGGCACTGAGCCGGAATCATCAATCCCCGGCGAAGAGGTGCGCTACCGGATGCGCGAGTCCGAACCGCCCTTTCGCGAAAGCCACGTCATCTTCAGGCTCGAGCCGAACGTGTCAGGCGGCACGCGGTTTCGCATCATCCAGCAGGCCTGCGATATCAGAACCAAGCTGCCGCAGCCGGCCAACAGCAATTGCTGCCTGATGCGCGCAGCGGCCTGACACCACCAAACTTCATCACCTTAAAGACATGGAGGTCGCCGATGCGCGACATGCTTCAGCTCGTCCCTATGGTCGTCGAACAATCCGCGCGCGGGGAACGATCCTTCGACATCTACTCGCGGCTGCTGCGCGAGCGCATCATCTTCCTCAATGGCGAGGTCAATGATGCGATGTCGGGCCTCGTCTGCGCGCAGCTCCTGTTCCTGGAAGCAGAGAACCCCAACAGGCCGATCAATCTCTACATCAATTCCTATGGCGGCGTGATCACCTCCGGCCTCGCGATGTACGACACCATGCAGTTCATCAAGGCGCCGGTGCATACGCTGTGCATGGGCACCGCGCGCTCGATGGGCTCGTTCCTGCTGATGGCGGGCGAGCCCGGTCACCGCGCCGCGCTGCCCAATGCGAGCCTTCACGTGCATCAGCCGCTCGGCGGCTTTCAGGGCCAGGCCTCCGATATCCTGATCCATGCCAACGAGATGCAGGAAACCAAGCGGCGCATCATCCGACTCTATGCGCAGCATTGCGGACGGACCGAAGAGGAGGTCGAACGGACGCTGGACCGCGACCACTTCATGACCGCGCAGGAGGGGGTCGAGTGGGGCCTGGTCGATCGGGTCTTCGCAGAGCGCGACGCCGCCTGACGGAGAGGTAACGGCCCCTGGCCGGATATCTTTTGGCAGGGCCCGTCCGCGCGAGCCCGCCCCGCCGCCTTGCGCGTATCCTGTGAGCAGGGGCGCGAGGGTTCGAGATATCTCAGGGCTACGACTGTAATAACATACCATCGAGCTGCCCGGTGCGTGAGCAACATTGTGTCGGCAGCCTGTTGCTGCCCTGATTTTAATCAGGGCTGACCACGTATTGAGCGCGACGTAATAGCGCACTGCAGCGCAATACAAGCCAAACGCGAAAACCCCCGTTTTCATAGTCCGTTAGGCAAGCCTCCCGATCTGGCACGGCATTTGATTCTAGGGGCCCGGCTGTGCCCGCGTAGTGAAACTTTCTCCCTCGTGGCGAACCAGTCGAGAAACGCCCGGCCACGTCCGGACCGGGCCCAAGCGGGGATAGGACCCATGAAAATTGTTATGGCGATCATCAAGCCATTCAAGCTGGAAGAAGTCCGTGACGCCCTGACCGCCATTGGCGTTCACGGTCTCACGGTGACGGAAGTCAAGGGATATGGCCGTCAGAAAGGCCATACGGAAATCTACCGCGGCGCCGAGTATGCCGTGAGCTTCCTGCCCAAGATCAAGATCGAAGTCGCTATCGCCTCCGAGCAGGTCGACAAGACCATCGACGCCATCACCTCTGCCGCGAAAACCGGGCAGATCGGCGACGGCAAGATCTTCGTCATCAATCTCGACCATGCGGTCCGCATCCGCACCGGTGAGGCCGACGCCGCGGCCCTTTGATTTCGCGCTCAACCAAAATTCAATCAGGAGTAAATGAAATGACGTTTAAGCGTCCCTATGGCGCGGGATTGGCAGCTCTCGCAGTCGGCCTGTTCGCTGCGACCGCAGCCTATGCCGAGCCAACGGTCAACAAGGGGGATAACGCCTGGATGCTGACATCGACGGTGCTCGTGCTGTTGATGACGATCCCGGGTCTTGCGCTGTTCTACGGCGGCCTCGTTCGGTCCAAGAACATGCTCTCGGTCCTGATGCAGGTGTTCTACACCGTCTGCGTCGTCACCGTGATCTGGGCCGTGTACGGCTACAGCCTCGCCTTCACCGGCGGCTCTGACTTCATCGGCGGCTTCTCCAAGGCCTTCATGATGGGCGTAACCACCGACTCGAAGGCCGCGACCTTCTCGGTCGATGCCAACATCTCGGAGCTCGTCTATGTGTGCTTCCAGATGACCTTCGCGGCGATCACGCCCGCCCTCATCGTCGGCGCCTTCGCCGAGCGCATGAAGTTCTCGGCGATCGCCCTGTTCATCCCGCTCTGGGTCACGCTGATCTACTTCCCGATCGCGCACATGGTCTGGTACTGGCCGGGCCCGGACGCGATCCAGGATGCGGCCAAGGCTCTGGCTGCCGCGACTGATGCGGCGGCGAAGACCGCGGCCCAGGCCAAGCTCGACGAGATCAACGCCGACGCCGGCTGGATCTTCAAGAAGGGCGCGATCGACTTCGCCGGCGGCACCGTGGTGCACATCAACGCCGGCATTGCCGGTCTCGTCGGCGCCCTGCTGATCGGCAAGCGCGTCGGCTACGGCAAGGAGCTGATGGCTCCGCACTCGCTGACCATGTCGATGATCGGCGCCTCGCTGCTCTGGGTCGGCTGGTTCGGCTTCAACGCCGGCTCCAACCTCGAAGCCAACGGCGGCGCTGCGCTCGCCATGACCAACTCCTTCGTCGCCACCGCGGCCGCTGCGCTGTCGTGGATGTTCGCGGAGTGGATCGTGAAGGGTCATCCGTCGGTGCTCGGCGTCATCTCCGGCGCTGTCGCGGGCCTCGTGGCCGTCACGCCTGCTGCAGGCTTCTCCGGCGTGATGGGCGCGATCGTCCTCGGTCTCGTGGTTGGCGTGGTCTGCCTGTTCTTCTGCACCGTCGTGAAGAACGCGCTCGGCTACGACGACTCGCTCGACGTGTTCGGCGTGCACTGCATCGGCGGCATCGTCGGCGCCCTCGGCACCGGCATCCTGGTCAATCCGGCTCTCGGTGGTGCTGGCATCATCGACTACACCGCGATCCCGCCCAAGGTTGCCGATTACGACTTCGCGGCGCAGATGCTCTCGCAGATCGAAGCCGTCTGCACCACGCTGGTGTGGTCGGGCGTCGGTTCGGCGATCCTCTACAAGGTCGTCGACGTGATCGTTGGCCTCCGCGCCAATGTCGAGAGCGAGCGTGAAGGTCTGGACATCACCGACCACACGGAACGCGCCTACAACATGTAACCTCTCCTCCCGGGCGCGATCTTCTTTCGGGGATCGCGTCCACTCCTACGGTTTGGGGCACATACCCGGCAATGCCCCGACCGTTAAGGGGCTCCAGCGCAAGTTGGAGCCCCTTTCTTTTTGGCCCGCGCTCCGCAGATAGGGGATTGCCATTCCGGATTGCCGGCGCAGAAATAGCGGCCACAACGAACAACAACATGGGAGGTCGTCATGCGTTTGGAAGGCGGATGCTATTGCGGCGAAGTGCGCTACGTCGCCGAGGGCGATCCGATGATGCAGGCGCAATGTCACTGCCGCGAGTGCCAGTACATCTCGGGCGGTGCGCCCAACACCTTCATCGCGATGCCGGCGACCGGCTTCACCTACATCACCGGACAGCCCAAGCAGTTCACCCGCAAGGACCTCGAACGCCCCGTCACGCGCGAATTCTGCGCGGAGTGCGGCACGCATCTGGTGACCAAGGTTCCGGGGTTGCCGGCCACTGTGGTGAAGGTCGGCACGCTGGACGAGCCGGAACAGTTCCAGCCGCAGATGGCGATCTACACCTGCGACATGCAGGAATTCCACACGATCCCCGCAGGTCTGAAGACATTCGAGAAGCTGCCGGGGCGATGAAGGCCCCATGGCCGGGTTCGTCATGCCCGGCTTGTCCCGCCTGCGCGGCCGAAGCCGCTTCGGCGGGGCGAAGGCCCGGGCATCCACGTTCTTTCGGACGGCAGGAAAGGCCGTGGATGGCCGGGACAAGCCCGGCCATGACGGGCACCCGGGGCACACCATCCCGTTGTTATCCGGGCTCATTATTCCCGCTCTGGACGGGCGGGCCGGCCGATGGTTAATCGCGTCTTAACCTCGCCCTATCTATGGTGAACTGAACCGCTTTCCCGCCGGCGCCCCGCGCGCGACCGGCCGTTCCGAGAGTACTGGCGCCCAGAATGGTCATGACCGCTTCATCCCGTGCGCCGCAGGCCAGTGGAAGCTCCAACAACGAACGCTCGCCCTTCGTCCGGCTGAACGAGCTGTTGGCGCCGCATCAGCCCGGCAAGCCCTTGATTTCGCTCGCGGTCGGCGAACCGCAGCATCCGGTGCCTGATTTCGTCGGCCCGGTGCTGGCCAAGCACATCGCCGATTTCGGCCGGTACCCGATGAATCAGGGCACCGAGCCGTTCCGGAACGCAGCGGGCGCCTGGTTGTCGTCGCGCTTCAAGCTACCGCGCGCGCTCGATCCCAAGACCGAGATCCTTGTCCTCAATGGCAGCCGCGAAGGGCTGTTCCTCGCCGCAATGGCGGCAGCGCGCTATGTCGGCCCGCGTCCCGGCAAGCCCGCCATTCTGATGCCGAACCCGTTCTATCCAGTCTATGGTGCCGGCGCCCTCGCAGCAGCCTGCGAACCGGTCCACCTGCCGACCACGCTCGAAAACGGCTTCCTGCCTGATCTCGATGCGATCGACGAGACGACGCTGGCGCGCACTGTCGCGTTCTATCTGGCCTCGCCCGCCAATCCGCAGGGCTCGGTCGCTTCGCGCGATTACTTCACGCGGTTGAAGCAGCTGGCCGATCGCCACGGCTTCATGATCCTCAGCGACGAGTGCTACTCCGAGATCTACACCCGCCAGGCGCCAGGCAGCGCGCTCGAATGCGCCGGTCCCGATTTCACCCGCGTGGCTGCGTTTCAGTCGCTGTCGAAGCGTTCCAACCTGCCGGGCCTGCGCGTCGGCTTCGCTGCCGGCGACAAGAGATTCATCGGCATGTTCCTGGAGCTGCGCAACATCGCAGCGCCCCAGGTGCCGGTGCCGCTCCAGCATGTCGCGACCGTTGCCTACGGCGACGAGGCGCATGTCGAGGAGAATCGCCGGCTCTACCGGATCAAGTTCGATCTCGCCGACCAGATCATCGGCAATCGTTACGGCTATCGCC
This sequence comes from Bradyrhizobium sp. CCBAU 51627, assembly GCF_028128765.1. Lineage (GTDB taxonomy): Bacteria > Pseudomonadota > Alphaproteobacteria > Rhizobiales > Xanthobacteraceae > Bradyrhizobium. The sequence goes on along the minus strand of NZ_LBJG01000002.1, from coordinate 178,553 downwards.
GGCCCGATGCCGGCTTCTGCGTCTGGCTCAACGCGTCCGAGATCGGCGACGACGTGTCGGTGACGCTGAAACTCTTCAAGGAAGCGGGCGTGCGCGTGGTGCCCGGCAGCTTCTTGGCGCGGCAACAGCCCGACGGATTCAATCCCGGTGCCGGCTATATCAGGCTGGCGCTGGTGCAGGATAGCGAGACCACGGCGCAAGCGCTGCACCGGCTGGTTGAAACTCTGGGTTAGGCGGGGCCCATGAGCATGTCGGCAATCGAACGTGTCTTTCCCCTGGTCGGCCATCTGCCGCCCTCGATCCGCGAGGGTCTGGCGCGGCGTATGCGCGAGCTCACCGGCCTCGGCCTGATCACGCTGGCGGGCCTCGCCTCCGCCGCGCTGATGACCTGGTCGGTGCAGGACCCGAGCCTCAGCCATGCCACCTCGCGGCCGATCCGCAACGTTCTCGGCTATGCCGGTGCGATTGGCGCCGACCTCGCCATGCAGATCCTCGGGCTCGGCGCGATCATGCTGATCCTCACCGTCGCGGTGTGGGGCTGGCGCATGATGACCCACCGCCCGTTCGACCGCGAGGCGCTGCGGCTCGGTTGCTGGATTCTCTGCACCGTGATCGCGGCGGGCTTTGTCAGCTGCTGGCCGCATGGCGGCGCCTGGCCGCTGCCGACCGGGCTCGGCGGCGTGGTCGGCGATGCGCTGGTGCGCGCGCCTGCGGTGATCTTCGGGCCGCCCGGCGTGATCTATCGCCTGGTGCTCGGCGCCATCCTGTTCGTCGCGCTGGCCGCGACGTTCCTGATCGCCTGCGGTCTGGGCGCACGAGAGCATGAGGACGCGCTCAGCGAGATCGAGGACGATGACAAGTCGCTCGATGACGACGAGGAGAGCGACCGCGGCTCGGTGTCGCTGGGCTGGCTGTTCCACGCGCTGATGAGCACGAAGGCCCGGCTGATCTGGCTGTTTGGCGCGGCCTATCGGTCGCTGGTCTCGAGCGGACCGAAGGCCAAGGCCGTTTCGTTCAGCCGACAGGAGCCCAATCTCGGCGGCGGACGCGCCGCACCCTCGATCTCACCGCAGTCCAGGGACGAAGACTACGAGGACGAGCACGAAGAGGAAGAAGAGGAAGAGGAGGAAGAAGAGCAAGAGGCGCCCGCGCGCGCATCGCGCAAGAAGGCTGCACCGAAGGCGGCGGCCAAGAAGGGCTCCGACAAATTCGATCTTCCCTCCGTCTCCATGCTGGCCGCGCCGAAGGCCGGCGACCGCCAGCCGCTCAGCAAGGCTGAGCTTGAAACCAATTCGCGCTCGCTCGAAGGCGTGCTGCAGGATTTCGGCGTCCGCGGCGAGATCGTGAAGGCCAATCCGGGCCCCGTCGTCACGCTGTACGAGCTGGAGCCGGCGCCCGGCATCAAATCGTCCCGCGTGATTGGTCTGGCCGACGATATCGCGCGCTCGATGAGCGCGTTGTCGGCGCGCGTCGCCGTCGTGCCCGGCCGCAACGCCATCGGCATCGAGCTGCCGAACGCGCATCGCGAGAAAGTCTATTTACGCGAATTGCTGGTAGCGAAGGAAGCCACCGACACGGTTGCGAAACTGCCGCTCTGCCTCGGCAAGACCATCGGCGGCGACCCTGTCATCATCGACCTCGCACGTACGCCGCACATGCTGATTGCCGGTACCACCGGCTCCGGTAAGTCGGTTGCGATCAACACCATGATCCTCAGCCTGGTCTACCGGCTGCGGCCCGATCAGTGCCGTCTGATCATGGTCGATCCGAAGATGCTCGAACTCTCCGTTTATGACGGCATTCCCCATCTGCTCACGCCGGTCGTGACCGACCCCAAGAAGGCGGTGGTCGCGCTGAAATGGGCGGTGCGCGAGATGGAAGAGCGCTACAAGAACATGGCCAAGCTCGGTGTGCGCAACATCGACGGCTACAACACGCGCCTGCTCGAGCTGAAAGCCAAGGGTGAGGAGCCGACGCGCACGGTGCACACCGGCTTCGACAAGGAAACCGGCAAGGCGATCTACGAGGAGGAAAAACTCTCGCTCGATCCGCTGCCCTACATCGTCATTATCGTCGACGAAATGGCCGACCTGATGATGGTCGCCGGCAAGGACATCGAAGGCGCGGTGCAGCGCCTCGCGCAGATGGCGCGCGCCGCCGGCCTGCATGTGATCCTGGCGACACAGCGTCCGTCGGTGGACGTCATCACCGGCACCATCAAGGCGAACTTCCCGACCCGCATCGCCTTCCAGGTCACATCGAAGATCGATAGCCGCACCATCCTCGGCGAGATGGGCGCCGAGCAGCTGCTTGGCCAGGGCGACATGCTGTACATGGCGGGCGGCGGCCGCATCAGCCGCGTGCACGGACCTTTTGCTTCCGACGAAGAAGTCGAGAAGGTGGTACGCCATCTCAAGACGCAGGGTCAGCCGGAATATCTGGAAGCGGTCACCGCCGAAGAGCCGAACGAGGACGAAGACGGCGGCGCCGTGTTCGACGCCAGTGGAATGGGCGCGGATGGCGGCGGCGACCTCTTCCAGCAGGCTGTTGCGATCGTCAAGCGCGACCGCAAGGCCTCGACCAGCTACATCCAGCGCCGCCTGCAAATCGGCTATAACCGCGCCGCATCACTGATGGAGCGCATGGAACTGGAAGGCATCGTCGGACCCGCCAATCACGCCGGCAAACGCGAGATTCTGGTCGAGGAAGAAGACAGCCATATGTGAGGCACCGCGCCTCAAATGACATTTTCACGCAAAATCGATCTCTGCTTTTGCCCGAAATCACGCTAAAACGACGCCCAGCCACACAGGACGACGCGTTGACCAGACATCCGGACATTCGATTCGCAGCCTCATTCGCGGCGCGCGGCGCGCGCGTGGCTGGCATGCTTCTCGTCACCGCGGCGATGGTGACCACCGCAGGGTCTTTTGCGCAGAACGTACCCGTGCCGAAGCCGGCACCGAAAGGCCGCGACAGTGCTCAGCCTTCGGGCGGGCCGGCGGTCACCGGTGCAACACAGGCGCCGCCGAATCCGGTGATTCCCGATCCGCGCCGCAACGTGCCGAGCAGCATCTTCCAGACTTTCGACGACAAGCAGAAGGCGCAAGCGGCCAAGGTCAGCGCCTATCTGTCGTCGCTGTCGACGCTGGTCGGAAATTTCGTCCAGGTCGGCCCCGACGGCAGCAAGACGCAGGGAGATTTCTACATCCAGAAGCCGGGCAAGCTCCGCTTCGAATATGATCCGCCGAGCCCGATTGACATCATCGCCGACGGATCGTCGGTTGTGGTGCGCGACCGCAAGCTCGCGACGCAGGACGTCTACCCGCTGTCGCAGACGCCGCTGCGCTTCCTGCTGTCGGACCGCATCGACCTGATGAAGGACACCAACGTCGTCAACGTCACCTCCGACGATCTCTTCATCAGCGTCACCATCGAGGAGAAGCAGGCACTGGTCGGCACCAGCCGCCTCCTGCTGATGATCGGCGCCAAGGACGGCCAGCTGAAGCAATGGACCGTCACGGACCCGCAGGGCTACGACACCACGGTCGCGGTCTACAATCTCGATGCGGGCAAGAAGCTCGATCCCAGCATGTTCAAGATCGATTTCACCAATTACGGCCCGGCGCCGGGATAGCGTTGATGTCCGCGCCGATGATCGTCATGCCCGGGCTTGTCCCGGGCATCCACGTTTTTGGCCCGCACAAAAAGACGTGGATGGCCGGGTCAAGCCCGGCCATGACGGAGGGAGTTTGTTAGATCGTTCCCATGCGTCTTTCCCTCACAACCTGGAACATCAATTCGGTGCGGCTGCGCATCGACCTGGTCGCGAAGTTTCTCAAGAACGCGCGGCCGGACGTGCTGTGCCTCCAGGAAACCAAGTGCATCGATGATGCCTTTCCGCTGAAGCGCTTCAGGCGGCTCGGCTACGAGCACGTCGCGCTGAACGGGCAGAAGGGCTATCACGGCGTCGCCGTCGTTTCGAAGATTCCGTTCGAGTCCACCGACATCCGCACCTTCTGCGACAAGGTGGATTCGCGCCACATCTCGGTGTCGTTCGGCGCGAAGGCGAACATCGCAAGGCCGCTGGTGCTGCATAATTTCTACGTGCCTGCCGGCGGCGACATTCCCGATCCCGCACTGAACGAAAAGTTCGACCACAAGCTGCGCTTCCTCGATGAGATGAAGGCCTGCGAGCCGCTGCATCCGCGCGGTGAGGACCGTCACATTCTGGTCGGCGATCTCAACGTCGCGCCGCACGAGAACGATGTGTGGTCGCACAAGCAGCTGCTGAAAGTCGTCTCGCACACGCCTGTGGAAACCGAGAAGCTGAAGGCGGCGCTCGAAGCCGGCGAATGGGTCGACGTCGCGCGCGACCGCATTCCGATGTCGGAAAAGGTCTACACCTGGTGGAGCTACCGCTCCGCCGACTGGACCGTCGGCGACCGCGGCCGCAGGCTCGACCACATCTGGGTCTCGCGCGCGCTGAAGGATGCCGTGCAGGATTTCAGGATCCTGCGCGATGCCCGCAGTTGGGAGCGGCCCTCGGATCACGTGCCCGTCACGGTGACGCTGGACATCTGACGTCGCCCTGGCGAAGGCCAGCGCCCATGACCACCAGCTTTTGTCGTTACACGCGATGTGTCGGTGTCCGCGCCAAGCCACGAACATTCGGGGTAATGGGTCCGGCTTTCGCCAGGGCGACTGCAATTCAGGTATTCAGCTTCGCGCCGGCCATCAGGATATCGCTGGCGATCTGGCTGGAGCGGACTGCGAATTCGTCGCGCAGGCGGACCGCGGCGGCAGGATCGCTTTCGAGCACGCGCTGAAACAGGCTGCGCGCGACGCGGATGACGGAGGAATGCTCCAGCGCGACCGCGCTCGACGGCCGCTTCATCGGCACGACCAGCGCGAGCTCGCCAATCAGCGTGCCGGGACCCGCGATCATCTCGGCGCCGGCGCCGTCATCGACGCGAAAGGCGCCGCGCTGGACCACGAAGCCGGCGTCGGCATCGTCACCGAGATTGAACAGGATATCGCCGCGAACGAAGTCCCGCTGCTCGGAGCCGATCGCGAGCATGCGCAACGAGGCGTCTCCCAACAGGCGCAGTGTCGGGACACGCTCAAGCAGCGCTACGTCATCGTCGATTGACATTCCGGTCCGAGGCTCGAGGAACGCGCCAATTTACGACGAATCGCGCGTTCCTGGAACGTATCACGGCACCAGCTTGTAGCCACCGGCTTCCGTCACCAGGATTTCCGGGTTGGCGGCATCCTTCTCGATCTTCTGGCGAAGGCGGTAGATGTGGGTTTCCAGCGTGTGGGTGGTGACGCCGGAATTATAACCCCAGACCTCCTGGAGCAGGGTCTCGCGCGACACCGGCATCTGGCCGGCCCGGTAGAGGAAACGCAGGATCGCCGTTTCCTTCTCGGTGAGGCGCACCTTGCGGGCATTGGCCGCGGTCAGCATCTTGGAGCCCGGACGGAAGGAGTAGGGGCCGACCGAGAACACCGCGTCCTCGCTGGCCTCGTGCTGGCGGAGCTGGGCGCGGATGCGGGCCAGCAGCACGGCAAAGCGGAACGGCTTTGCGACATAGTCGTTGGCCCCGGATTCCAGGCCCAGAATCGTGTCGGAGTCGGTGTCGTGGCCCGTCAGCATGATGATCGGCGCCTTGAAGCCGCCTTTGCGCAAGGAGCGGACCACCTCGCGGCCATCGGTGTCGGGAAGGCCGACATCCATCAGCACCAGATCGGGGGCATTGGCCTTTGCGGCGCTCGCACCCTTGGCGCCAGTATCGACAGCGGAGGCTTCAAATTCTTCGTGCAGCGATAATTGCTCCACCAACGTATCGCGCAGATCGGTATCGTCATCCACGATCAGGATCTTGCGGGCATTGGCCATGGGGGATCATCCTTTTGGGGTCGACGGGCGCGCAGGCATGCCGCACCCAGCCGTGATGGGAAGTTTAGGGGTCGCTGTTTTTATTGTTGTTCGTGTTGAAGTAGTGGGCTGTTACCGATTCACAAGCCGGAATTACTCTAACCCAGAATAGCAGGGCGCATTGATGAATGTCCTGTAATGAATTCGACATCGCGCATTCACATGAAAAATAAAGCTGTGTCAGTTACTTATGGCGGGAATCGAGGTCCGGGACCGCTGTCCGCGATCCACGTTAAGGCTGCGGCCGGCAATCCGCGCCGGGGCTGGCTGACGGCAGGCCACCTGACGATTCCCGTCGCGCTCGGGCGCGGCGGCATTCTGGCCAACAAGCGCGAGGGCGACGGCGGTACCCCGAGAGGCTGCTTTCGTCCCAGGCAATTGTGGTGGCGGGGCGACCGGCATAGCCGGCCCCAGACCTTTCTTCCGGCGCGGACCATAGGCGAGACGGACGCATGGTGCGAGGACCCCGGCGATCGTCACTACAACACGTGGATTCGGCGCGGGCAGGGCGAGGGCGGCGACCGGCTCAAGCGCGCCGACCATCTCTATGACTTCATCATCGAGATCGACCACAACACCAGGCCGCGCATCGCCGGCCGCGGTAGCGCCGTCTTCCTGCATCTGGCGCGCGACAATTTCGGTCCGACCGCGGGCTGCGTCTCCATGACCAAGGCGGCGATGCTGCAATTGCTGCGGCGGATAGGACCAAGAACAAGAATCATCATCGGATGAAGACAGATGCTCGACAAGGATCAGACCAAAGCTGCTTCGCAGGTCCTCGTTCAACATTGGCGCGACGGCCGCAAGCTCGATGCGCTGGAGGCGCGGCTGCGGCCGCAGAGCCGCGCCGATGGTTACGCCGTGCAGGCCATGCTCGAAGAGCAGTCGTTTGGAAAGCTGTTTGGCTGGAAGATCGCGGCGACGAGCGAGGCCGGCCAGAAACACATCAATGTCTCGGGACCGCTGGCCGGTCGCATCATGAGCGACACAGTGATCGCCGGCGGCGGCATCGCGTCGATGAAGGGCAATGCAATGCGCGTCGCCGAACCCGAATTCTGCTTCCGCATGGGGCGCGACCTTGCGCCGCGACCGACGCCTTATGGCGTCGACGAGGTACTTGCGGCCGTCGACACCTTGCATCCCGCCATCGAGATCCCGGATTCGCGCTTCGCCGATTTCGCCGGCGCGGGCGAGGCTCAGCTGATCGCCGACAACGCCTGCGCCCATCTGTTCGTGCTTGGAGCGGCAACATCAGCCAACTGGCGCACGATGGATCTCATCGAGGAACGCCCGCAGATCACGCTGCGCGGCGAGCGCTATGTCGGTCACGGCAAGAACGTGCTCGGCGATCCCCTGATGGCACTGACCTGGCTTGCCAATGAGCTGCGCGGGTTGGGCATCACCTTGCTGGCAGGGGAGGTGGTGACGACGGGCACCTGTCATCCGCCGCTGCCGATCCAGGCCGGCGATCATTTCGCGGCGGACTTTGGCGTGTTGGGGAAGGTGTCGGTGAGGTTCGCGTAGGCGCGTCCGCCGTCATTGCGAAGCAATCCAGAATCTTTCCGCGGAGGGACTCTGGATAGCTTCGCTGCGCTCACAATGACGAATTCGCAGGCCCTTTCTGGATCTCGGCCTTCGCCGACGGCTCTCACCTGTGTCCGAAGATCGCGCTTCCCACGCGCACATGGGTGGCGCCCAACATGATGGCGGTCGCATAATCCGCGCTCATGCCCATCGAGAGATTCTGCAATCCGTTTCGCGCGGCGATCTTGGCGGTCAGCGCGAAATGCGCGGCGGGCGGCTCGTCCACCGGCGGAATGCACATCAGGCCCGATATCGTCAGGCCATAGGTGTCGCGGCAGCTCGCGAGGAAGGCATCGGCCTCACCGGGCGCGACGCCGGCCTTCTGCGGCTCCTCGCCGGTGTTGATCTGGACGAAGAGCTGCGGATGCTTGTTCTGGGATTTGATTTCTTTGGCTAACGCCTGGCAAATGCTCGGGCGGTCTACCGAATGGATGGCATCGAACAGCGCGACCGCCTCTTTCGCCTTGTTGGATTGCAGCGGCCCGATCAGATGTAGCGCGATGTCAGGGTAATCGGCTGTTAACGCCGGCCACTTGCTTTTGGCCTCCTGCACCCGATTCTCGCCGAATACGCGCTGCCCGGCGCCGATAACCGGGATAATTGCATCCGCAGCGAACGTCTTGGACACCGCGATCAACGTCACGGAGGCGCGATCGCGCCGCGCATCCTTGCAGGCACGTGCAATCTCCGCTTCGACCGCGGCAAGCGCGCTTGGTGAATCGCCGGTTACCGGCGCGGCATTGTTGTCTGTCATGATGTGGGTCGGGCTATGCGAGTACCGGAGGTAGTTCCAATTTTACCAAGTTCAAGAAAGAGTTTTTGAACCCTTCGCTTTACCTTGCCCGCGGGGTGGGTAACGAAAATGGCAAACGTCAGTTTCAACCGCAAACGAGCAAAACTCAAGCAGGTCCTCGGTATCAGGGCCCGGCTTGCGTTGCTCGCGGTGATTCTGGTCACCCCGCTGATGCTCGAGCGCATCCGCTCGCTCGAAGACACCCGCACCAAGCAGATCGCACAGGCCACCGCCGAATTCACCACCGTCGCAAGACACAGCGCCGATGCGCAGCGCGAGTTGATATCGTCGGTCGAGACCATCCTGAAATCGGAAGCCTTCATTCGCGCCTCGGCCGGTGGCGTCAGCAAGAGCTGCGATGTGCTGCGCGCGAGCCTGCCGACGAACCTTCCCTGGATCCGCACGCTCCTGATCGCCGGTCAGGATGGCCGCATCCAGTGCGCCACCAACAACATGTATGTCGGCCTCGACCTTTCCGATCGGCCTTATTTCCAGCAGGCGCAGGAGACCGGGCGATTCGTGCTGTCCGACTTCATCCTGTCGCGACCGGTGCAATCGCCGACCGTCATGGCGGTCTATCCGGTCTCAGCGTTCAGCGGCGTCACTGACGCCGTGGTGCTGGCAACAGTCAACCTCGACTGGATGTCGAAGGTGATGAACAATCTGGGCGACCGCGCCGGTATTACGGCGGTGCTGGTCGACAGCGCCGGCACCGTGCTGGCCGCGCCCGCCGACCAGCACAGCGCGGTCGGTCGTCCCCTCGACAATATGCCGCTGATGTCGGCGATCGCCGACATGGCCCTGCGCTCGAACCAGGACGAAGGCTCCCTGTCCTTTCTCGCCGCTGACGGATCACGTCGCGCCGTCAGCTTCATCCGCATCGCGGGCACCAATTCCCGCCTGATCACCAGCATCGACGAAGACAAGGTTTCCGCGGCGGTGAACCGCGACATCCGCACCGCCTATCTCCAGCTCGCCTTTGTCGTCATGTTCGTGCTGCTCGGCGCGCTGATCGCCGCCGAGAAGCTCGTGATCAAGCCAATCGAAATGCTCGCCGACATGGCCAAGCGTCTCGGCGAGGGCGATCTGTCGGCCCGCGCGGCGCGCAACCGGCTGCCGGCCGAATTCGTGCCGCTGGCGCGCGCCTTCAACGCCATGGCGGCCCAGCTCAGCCAGCGCGAGCGCGAGCTGATCGCGACCAACGACCGGCTGACGGTAATGGCCTCGATCGACATGCTGTCGGGGCTTGCCAACCGCCGCGGCTTCCAGAGCCGGCTCGACTTCGAATGGATGCGCGCGCAACAATATGGCAGCGAGCTCGCGCTTCTGATGATCGACGTCGACCATTTCAAGCTGTTCAACGACACCTACGGCCATCTCGAAGGCGATTCCTGCCTGACCCGGCTCGGCGAATCGCTGTCCGGTATCGCCGCCGATACAATGGGCTTTGCAGCCCGCTATGGTGGCGAAGAATTCTGCCTGCTGGTCCCGAATAGCGACGTCAATCGCGCCGTCGAGATCGGCGAGCAGGTGCGCGCGGCCGTGCTGAAACTCTGCCTGCCTCACATCACTTCGGCTCACATGGTCGTCACGGTGTCGATCGGCGTCGCGGCGGCGCGACCGAACGAAGCCTTGCGTCCGGGCGATCTGATCGAAGCTGCCGACGCGGCGCTCTACGCCGCCAAGCATCGCGGCCGCAACAATGTCGTCGAGCATGGCGTGCAGGCGATCGAGGACGGCGCTGCCAGGATCGCGATGGCAGGTTAAAGCACGACTGCTGTCCTGATCTCGCTGTGCGCTGTCAACCTGCAGCAACGGCGTGGTCGAGTTCGTTCTCGGTCACGACGCGATTGCGGCCGCCGCCCTTGGCGAGATAGAGCGCGCGATCGCAGCGCTCGATCAAATCGGCGATCGCCTCGCCAATCCGATACTGTGCCACGCCGATTGAAACCGTGATGTTCGGCAACACCTCGCCGGTCGAACGGCGCGTGATGGTGCACTCCGCGATCGCGCGCCTGATGCGCTCGGCGATCTCAGTGCACGCTGCAAGATCGGCATCGGGCAGCACTGCGATCAGCTCCTCGCCGCCGTAGCGGGCCGGCAGATCCTGCACGCGAACCTTTTCGCGCAACACGTTTGCCATCAAACGCAATACCTGGTCGCCGACACCGTGGCCGAAATTGTCGTTGAAGGTCTTGAAGTGGTCGATGTCGAGCAGGAGGACGCTCAGCGGCTCGCCCCAATCCGCCGCCGTCTGCGCCTTGCGCAGGAACTCATCCAGCGCGCGCCGGTTGGCGAGTCCCGTCAATGTGTCGGTCCGGGCGCGCTCCTCGGACTTGGAGAGCGAATCTCTGATGACATCGAGCTCGCGGGTCTTTTCCGCAAAGCCTGCCTCGAGTCGCGTCGTTCTCGTTGCGGCCCGCGCCAGCTCGTTCATGAGCCGGGCGACCAGCGCCTTCGGGTCGACGCCCGCCCGGCCCTGATCGGCAACCTGGCTGATCACCTGCATCTGGGAGCGGTTGTCGGCGATCGCGGTCGCCAGAAACTCCTTCGCCGCGCCCATGAGAGCATGCAGCCGCTCGGACGTATCGACGACGGCCGCGCTCACATGGGGCGCGATATAGGTCTCGAACAGCTCCTGATTGGTTCGGCTGTCGAAGGGACGGTTGTGGTCGATCAGGAGATCGATGGCGTTGCGCAGGTCGTCATGGCCGCCGGCGTAATACTGGAACCAGATGGCGAAATTGGTCGGCGTCGGCGGAATCCGCTGCTCGGCCATGCTCCGCACCGCCCGGCCGGCGATGGAGGCGGCATAGTCATAGTCGGGATCGTCGAAATTTGAGGCCATTGCCTGACGCGGGGTACCTTATTGGCGGCCAAACTCGCACCGACCCCTTAATCCGATCCCAATGCCCTCATCCGTACTTTTGCGGAGCAGCATTGCGGGCCACCAGTTCCGGCGGCAACCCATTGACCCCCCGAGGACTTCTATGGCCTAGTCCGGCCTCTTCAGGCCGCCGAAACCACGAAAACGCAACGATTCCATGACCTCCGAACGCTACAACGCCCGCGACGCCGAACCGCGCTGGCAGCGCATATGGGACGAACAGGCGATCTTCGTCTCGAAGAACGACGATTCGCGGCCGAAATATTATGTGCTGGAGATGTTCCCCTACCCCTCCGGGCGCATCCATATCGGCCATGTCCGCAATTACACGCTCGGCGACGTGCTGGCTCGCTTCATGCGCGCCAAGGGCTTCAACGTGCTGCACCCGATGGGCTGGGACGCCTTTGGACTGCCGGCCGAGAACGCCGCTATCGAGCGCAAGGTCGCGCCGAAGGCCTGGACCTACGACAACATCGCCGCGATGAAGAAACAGCTCCGCTCGATCGGGCTGTCGCTGGACTGGAGCCGCGAATTCGCGACCTGCGACCCCAGCTACTACAAGCATCAGCAGAAGATGTTTTTGGACATGCTCGCCGCGGGCCTCGCCGAGCGTGAGAAGCGCAAGCTCAATTGGGATCCGGTCGACATGACCGTGCTCGCCAACGAGCAGGTGATCGACGGCCGCGGCTGGCGCTCCGGTGCTGTCGTCGAACAGCGCGAGATGAGCCAGTGGGTCTTCAAGATCACGAAGTACTCGCAGGAATTGCTGTCGGCACTCGATGGGCTCGACCGCTGGCCCGACAAGGTGCGGCTGATGCAGCGCAATTGGATCGGCCGCTCCGAGGGGCTCTTGATCCGCTTCGCGCTGGATCAAGCGACGACGCCCGCCGGCGAGGCCGAGCTAAAGATCTTTACGACGCGCCCCGACACGCTGTTCGGCGCGAAGTTCATGGCGATCTCGGCGGATCATCCGCTGGCGCAGGCCGCAGCCGCGAAGAATCCGAAGCTTGCGGAGTTCATCGCCGACATCAAGAAGATCGGCACCGCGCAGTCGATCATCGACACCGCCGAGAAGCAGGGCTTTGATACCGGCATCAAGGCTGTTCATCCGTTCGACCCGAACTGGAAGCTGCCGGTCTATGTCGCCAATTTCGTGCTGATGGAATACGGCACGGGCGCGATCTTCGGCTGCCCCGCGCATGACCAGCGCGACCTCGACTTCGTCAATAAGTACGGCCTCGGCAATACGCCGGTGGTGTGCCCCGAGGGCCAGGATCCAAAATCCTTCGTCATCACCGACACTGCCTATGACGGTGACGGCCGCATGATCAATTCCCGCTTCCTCGACGGCATGACGATCGACGAGGCCAAGGAGGAAGTCGCAAAGCGCCTGGAAAGCGAGATACGCGGCAATGCGCCGGTCGGCGAGCGTCAGGTCAATTTCCGCCTGCGCGACTGGGGCATTTCGCGCCAGCGCTATTGGGGCTGCCCGATTCCCGTCATCCACTGTCCGACGTGCGACGTGGTACCGGTGCCGGATGACCAGTTGCCGGTGGTCCTGCCGGAAGACGTGAGCTTCGACAGGCCGGGCAATGCGCTCGACCATCACCCGACCTGGAAGCACGTCACCTGCCCCAAATGCGGCGGCAAGGCTCAGCGCGAAACCGACACCATGGACACCTTCGTGGATTCGTCCTGGTACTTCGCGCGCTTCACCGACCCCTGGAACGCGACCGCACCGACGACGCCCGCCATTGCGAACCGGATGCTGCCGGTCGACCAGTATATCGGCGGCGTCGAGCACGCGATCCTGCATCTGCTCTACAGCCGCTTCTTCACTCGCGCCATGAAGGCGACCGGACACATCGCGCTGGACGAGCCGTTCGCGGGCATGTTCACGCAGGGCATGGTGGTGCACGAGACCTATCAGAAGGCCGACGGCAACTGGGTGCAGCCGGCCGAGGTGAAGATCGAGGTCGGCGGCAATGGCCGCCGCGCGACCTTGCTCAGCACCGGCGAGGACGTCACGATCGGCCCGATCGAGAAGATGTCGAAGTCGAAGAAGAACACGGTCGACCCCGACGACATTATCGCGACCTATGGCGCCGACGTCGCCCGCTGGTTCATGCTGTCGGACTCCCCGCCCGACCGTGACGTGATCTGGAGCGACGAGCGCGTGCAAGGCGCCTCGCGCTTCGTGCAGCGGCTATGGCGGTTGGTGAGCGATGCCGCGGACCTCGGCAAGGCTGCCCCGGCAGCTCGGCCGGCCTCGTTCGGTGACGACGCGACCGCCTTGCGCAAGGCCGCCCATGGCGCGCTCGACAAGGTCACATCGGGCATCGAGCGGCTCCACTTCAACGTCTGCCTCGCCCATATCCGCGAGTTCACCAACACGTTTTCGGAGGTGCTCCAGCGCCTCGGCCAGTCGGCGGCGGATCTCGCTCCGGATTTGGCCTGGGCGATCCGGGAGGCCAGCCAGATCCTGGTCCAGCTGTTCTCCCCGATGATGCCGCATCTGGCCGAGGAGTGCTGGCAGGTTCTGGGCCAGCCCGGACTGGCTTCAGAGGCCGATTGGCCGCAAATCGAACGCGATTTGCTGGTTGAAGACAGCGTGACCCTGGTGGTCCAGGTCAACGGCAAAAAGCGGGGTGAGGTCACGGTTGCAACAGCGGCCCAGAATCCGGAAATCGAGGCTGCCGCTTTGGCCCTCGATGCTGTAAAACTGGCCCTGGACGGCAAGCCCGTCCGCAAGGTGATTATTGTCCCCAAGAGGATCGTGAATGTTGTCGGCTAGGATCCGCATCGCAGCCCGATTGCTGGCAGTCGCCGCGTTGGCGGCGACGACGGCCGGCTGCTTCCAGCCGATGTATGCCGAGCATACCGACGGCACCCCGGGCCTGCGTGAAAAGCTGATGGGCGTTGAGCTGCCGCCAATCCCCAAGGCCAACGCCTCGCGCGAAGCCCGCGTCGGCGTCGAGGTCCGCAATGCCCTCGCGTTCAAGCTCTACGGCTCGGCAACGGGCATGCCGCCGACTCATCGGCTGGATATCCGTTTCACCTCCAGCAGGACGTCGTTGATCGTCGATCCAGCCACCGGCCTGCCGAACACAGAGAACTACGGCATCGACTGCCAGTACAATCTGATCGAGGTCGCGACTGGCAAGTCGGTGATGACCGGCACCACCTTCTCGCGGGTGTCGTACGACCTGCCCGGCTCCTACCAGCGTTTTGCCCGCAACCGCGCGGTGCGTGACGCCGAGGATCGTGCCGCCAACGAGATCGCCGAGAACATCAACACCCGGCTCGCCGCGTTCTTCACCGCCGGAACGTAACAACTTTCCGTCATTCCGGGGCACGCATAGCGTGAGCCCGGAATCTCGATCCCCAACCTCTGGTTTCTCAGGTGCGCAATTGCCTACTGTAGTTCTCGCTTTGCGAGCCCCGGAATGACGGTCTAGGCCCGATGGTCGCGCTGCGCGGAAAAGAGATCGACGCCTTCCTCGCTCGCCCCGATTCGAGCCGGCCGATCGTCCTGCTTTATGGTCCTGATGCCGGCCTGGTGCGCGAGCGCGCCGACGCGCTGATTGCCTCCGCCGTCGATGATCCCAACGATCCATTCTCGCTTGTCAAACTCGACGGTGACGAGCTCTCCGCCGAACCGTCGCGCCTGGTCGACGAAGCCATGACCGTACCGCTGTTCGGCGGTCGCCGCGCCATTCGCATTCGCGCGGGATCGCGCAGCTTTGCTGCCGGCGTCGACACGCTGGCCGAGATGAGCGTGAAGGATTGCCGCATCGTGATCGAGGCCGGCGAGCTGCGCCCGGAATCGCCGCTGCGCAAGGCATGCGAGAAGGCCAGGACCGCCGTGGCGATCGGCTGCTATCCCGACACCGAGCGCGATTTGGCGAAGCTGATGGAGGAAGAGCTTCGCATCGCGAACTTACGCATCGCCCAGGACGCCCGCGCCGCGCTGATGTCGTTCCTCGGCGGCGACCGCCAGGCCTCGCGCAACGAGCTGCGCAAGCTCACGCTCTATGCTCACGGCAAAGGCGAGATCACGCTGGATGACGTGATGTCCGTCGTTGCCGATGCGTCCGAGCTCAAGCTCGATCCGATCGTTGACGGCGCTTTCGCCGGCCGGCCCGACATCGTCGAGACCGAATTCGCCAAGGCCATGATCGCCGGCACTTATCCCGGCGTGATCATCTCGGCCGCGCAGCGCCAGGCCGCGTGGCTGCACAAATCCGCGCTTGCGATTGCCGACGGCACGCCGGCCTCCGCCGTGCTCGACGGCGGATTCCCGCGGCTGCATTTTTCACGAAAGCCCGCAGTAGAGACCGCGCTGCGTAACTTCAGCGTGGCAAAGCTCGCCGCTGTCATCGAGCAGCTCGCAACCGCTGCGCTCGACACCCGCAAGCAATCCACGCTCGCCGCCACCATCGCCCAGCGCGCGCTGATGGCGATTGCCGTGAATGCAAGGCGGCGGGGGTAGGACCACACTCTGGCCCGTCATCGCGAGGAGCCCTTGCGACGAAGCAATCCAGAATCCCTCCGCGGAAAGACTCTGGATTGCTTCGCTTCGCTCGCGATGACGCGTGGAGAAAGTTCGCCTTAGCCAGGACGACAGCCGGGCTACAGCGCGCCCTTCGCCAGCCGCTTCATCACCTCGTCGAGCTGATCGAGGTTGCGATAATTGATCTGGACCGAGCCGCCGGGGTCGCGGTGATTGACGGTGACCTTGAGGCCGAGTGCGTCGCTGACGCGCTTCTCCAGGTCGATCGTATCAGGATCCTTCTCCTTGCCCCCGGTGCTGCGCGCCTTCTGCGGCTTGCGCTCCGGTACGCCCTCTTCATGCGCGAGCGCCTCGGCCTGGCGGACGTTGAGGCCTTCCTCGACGATGCGCTTGGCGGCAGCAAGAGGATCGGGCACGCCGATCAGCGCGCGGGCGTGACCCGCCGTCAGCTCGCCGGTGGCGATGAACGCCTGCACCTCGGCCGGCAGCTTGGTCAGCCGCATCATGTTGGCGACATGGCTGCGGCTCTTGCCGACGACTCTTGCGATATCTTCCTGGCTGCGTTTGAACTCGTTGGCGAGCGCGTGATAGCCCTGCGCCTCTTCCATCGGATTGAGGTCCTCGCGCTGCACGTTCTCGACGATCGCGAATTCCAGCGCATCGCTGTCGGAGATGTCGACCGGGACGATCGGCACTTCATGCAGGCCGGCCATCTGCGAGGCGCGCCAGCGCCGCTCGCCGGCGATGATCTCGTAGCGATCCTGTGCGCCCTTCACGGGACGCACCACGATCGGCTGGATCACGCCGTGCTGCTTGATGGACTCGGAGAGCTCCTTGAGCTCGGCGTCCGAAAAAGTCCGGCGCGGATTGCGCGGATTGGCCTTGATGAACTCGATCGGCACCTTGCGCTGCGCGCGCGGACGGTCGACGTGCTGGGCCTCGCCGCCGACGTCACCGATCAGACTTGCAAGACCCCGGCCCAGTCGCGAACGCGCTTCATCCGCCATCGCCAGCTCCCTTGGATTCACGCTGCAGCACTCCAGAACCTGAATTTTCGAAACTTGTAGGATGGGTAGAGCGAAGCGAAACCCATCGCCATCTGCGCTTGGGAGATGGGTTTCGCCGCGCTCTACCCATCCTACGGATCAACGTCCCGTCAATGCGTGACACGCAGTTCGCGCTCGCGCTGAATCACTTCGGTGGCAAGCCGCAAATAGGCTTCGCTGCCGACGCATTTGAGATCGTAGACCAGAACCGGCTTGCCGTAGGACGGCGCTTCCGAAATACGCACGTTACGCGGGATCATGGTCTTGTAGACCTTCTCGCCCATGAACTGACGGACGTCGGCGACGACCTGGTTCGAGAGGTTGTTACGCGAGTCGAACATGGTCAGCACGATGCCGTGGATCGACAGGTTCGGATTGAGGGTCGAGCGCACCTGCTCCACCGTCTGCAGCAATTGCGACAGACCTTCGAGCGCGAAGAACTCGCACTGGAGCGGCACCAGGATCGCGTCCGATGCAGCCATCGCATTCACGGTCAGCAGGTTCAGCGAGGGCGGGCAGTCGATCAATACATACGTGTAGTCCGATTCCGGCGAGACATTGTTGTTGAGCGCGCCGATCGCGTCGCGCAGCTTGAAGGCGCGGCCGGCCGTGGTGCCGAGCTCGAGCTCGAGGCCGGAGAGGTCCATGGTCGAGGGCGCGATGTGCAGCCGCGGCACCGCGGTGGACACCACTGCTTCCCGCAGAGGGGCTTCGCCGATCAGCACGTCATAGGTCGAGCAGGAACGGTTACGGCGATCGATGCCGAGGCCGGTCGAGGCGTTGCCCTGAGGATCGAGATCGACGATCAGGACGCGCTCGCCGATCGCGGCGAGTGCCGTTCCGAGGTTGATCGCTGTGGTTGTCTTCCCCACGCCGCCCTTCTGATTCGCCAGCGCCAGAATGCGCGGGTGGCCGTGCGGGACGTGCTCCGTCTCCTGGGCGGTCTGGTCTTGCTGCGGTTCGTCCATCACGGTCATCGAAATTCCCCACTCACCCCTGAGCGCCTCAGCCGCGCCGTTCAACCGAACCCAGTTCGACGATCCACCCGTCCCCTGTCCGGCTTCGGTGGAGCTGCGGCTGAATATTCCAATATTTAGCGGCCTCGGTCAATTCAGCCTCTACATCTTGACCCTTCGGAAACAACGCCCTGGCGCCCTGGCGCATCAGCGGCTCCGCAAAGCCGATGAGTTGATGTAGAGGAGCCAATGCGCGCGCGGTGACGCAATCGACGGGACCGGTGATTCTATCCACATTATCCCCGATCTCAGCGAGATGTACGACTCCCGGAGATGCGGTGACGCGGATTGCTTCGCGCAAAAACGCGGCCTTCTTGGCGATGCGCTCGACGAGATGCACGCACGCGCCCGGTATGCCAGCCATGGCGCAGGCAAGGACGACGCCGGGGAAGCCGCCGCCGCTGCCGAGGTCGGCCCAACGCTTTGCTGACGGCGCGAGATCGACGAGCTGAAGCGAGTCGGCGATGTGCCGGGTCCAGAGGTGGGGCAGGGTCGATGGAGCCACCAAGTTGGTTTTGGCCTGCCACTCCCGGAGCAGCGCGATGTAGCGGTCGAGCCGGACCTCCGTTTCATGTGAAACGGGCGCCAGCTTCAGCGCGGCGCGCTTGTCGGCAGCGATGATGGAATCGAGTGCCTGGTCGTTGGCACTCGCCTTATCGATCCTTGGTCGGGTCGGCGCCGGCTCCGGGCGGTGACGACCGCCCTCGCCCGCTCCAGGTCGTCGCGATAGCGGTCTGTCCCCGCCCGGTCCGCGCTGTTTCACGTGAAACCCTATGCGATGGCCTTGGACATCTTGCGCGCCTCGCGGCGAAGATAGGCTGCGAGAATGCCGAGGGCCGCTGGCGTCATGCCGTCGATGCGGCCGGCCTGACCGACGGTGAAGGGCCGCGCCTTTTCGAGCTTGGCTCGCACCTCATTGGAGAGACCGGGGACGAGGCTGTAGTCGACCTCCGACAGCACCATCCCCTCGTCCCGCCTGAAGGCTTCGACATCGGCGCTCTGGCGCTCCAGATAGACGTCGTATTTGGCGTCGATCTCGAGATGGGCGGCGATCACGGGATCAATCACAGACAGCTCCGGCCAGATGGCGCGGACCTGGCTCCAGCCGATGTCCGGGTAGGCCATCAGCTCGAAGGCTGAGCGACGCTGGCCATCCCGGTTCAGGGACAGTCCGTGCTTGATCGCTTCGTTCGGCGTGATGGTCAGAGACTTCGACAGGGTCCGGGCGGCGTTCAGAGCGCCCATCTTGGTGCGATGATGCCGGATCCGGGCAGTGCCGACACAGCCCAGGGCGATCCCCTTCTCGGTCAGGCGCTGGTCGGCATTGTCCGCCCGCAAGGTCAGCCGGTATTCGGCGCGCGAGGTGAACATCCGATACGGCTCGCTGATCCCGCGGGTGACGAGATCGTCGATCATCACGCCGAGATAGCCGTCGGCGCGGTCGAACACCGTCAGTGCAGCACCACTGGCAGAGAGCGCCGCATTGAGGCCGGCCACGATGCCCTGCCCGGCGGCCTCCTCATATCCGGTGGTGCCATTGATCTGCCCGGCCAGGAAGAGACCGCGCAGACGCTTGGTCTGCAGGGTCGGATCGAGCTCCCTGGGATCGATGTGATCGTACTCGATGGCATAACCGGGTCGGACCATCCTGACCCGCTCAAGGCCCGGGATGCTGGCGAGGATCGCGAGCTGGACCTCCTCCGGCAGCGAGGTCGAGATGCCGTTGGGATAGACCGTCGTATCGTCCAACCCCTCCGGCTCCAGAAAGATCTGATGTCCATCGCGATCGCCGAAGCGGACGATCTTGTCCTCGATCGAGGGGCAATAGCGGGGACCGGAGCTCTTGATCTGGCCAGAGTACATCGGGGAGCGATGGACATTGGCGCGGATCACTTCATGGGTCGCGGAGGTGGTCCGGGTGATGCCGCACTGGATCTGCGGGGTCGTGATCCGCTTGATCATCACCGAAAATGGTTCCGGCGGTTCGTCTCCGGGCTGCATCTCAACGGCGGACCAGTCGATCGTGGTGCCGTCCAGGCGCGGCGGCGTACCGGTCTTGAGCCGCCCGAGCGTGAACCCGGCACGCTCAAAGGAGGCCGATAGGCCCATCGCAGGGGCCTCGCCGACCCGGCCGGCGGGCCAGTTCTTCTCACCGAGATGGATCAGACCACGAAGGAAGGTGCCGGTGGTGACGACGACAGCCCCTGCCCGGAGCTCCCGGCCGTCGGCCAGGCGCAGTCCATTCACCCGGCCATCGACCACGATCAGTTCGTCGGCCTCGCCTTCGATCACGGAAAGGCCCGCAGTCTCCTGGATCGCGGTCTGCATGGCGGCGGCGTAGAGCTTCCGGTCGGCCTGGGCCCGGGGACCACGCACAGCGGGACCCTTCCGGCGATTGAGGACGCGAAACTGGATGCCACCGGCATCGCCAACCCGACCCATCAGACCATCGAGCGCATCGACCTCGCGGACCAGATGGCCCTTGCCAAGGCCGCCGATGGCAGGATTGCAGGACATCGCGCCAACGGTGGAGAAGCGATGTGTTACCAGAGCGGTCGCCGCCCCAACGCGGGCAGAGGCAGCCGCAGCCTCACAGCCGGCATGGCCGCCGCCAATGACGATGACGTCGAAACTCTCTGGCTCTGGTGGCATGGGCGGACTTCTAACTCAGAGGTACGAAAGCCGGAAGTAGAAACTGATGGGACCAATGTTTCACGTGAAACGAGCGCCCGCTGGTTTCACATAAAACAACCCCATGCACAGTAGGAGGAGCGTTGGAATTGTTGCTGTTTCACGTGAAACAGAGTGGTGGCGCAACGGAGATAGATAATGTGAGCTGTTGAACAGGACTCTCGCCGCAACGTCGGTTATGCGCGCGCAGCGACGCAGTCCAGCCCTCGGAGCCGCCTAGACTCCCTCGTCGAGGGGCTCCTCGCAATGAGCGAGGATAGGAACGACCACCGAGCCATGTCGGCGAAGACGGTGATGTTTCACGTGAAACGGGCGGGCACTGGTTGTTTCACGTGGAGCACAAGAAACGGAACAAGCACTAGTTTTACAATGTAGAACCAGCGCTACTTTCCGACACAGAATTTCTGAAAGATGGCCCCAAGGACGTCTTCGACGTCCACCCGGCCGAGCAAACGCCCCAGAGCATAAGCAGCTGCGCGCAGCTCTTCGGCGGCGAGTTCCTCGCCCTCTTCTATAAGCTCCAGACTCCGGCGCAAGCTGTCCGACGCTTGAGCCAACAGATCTCGCTGGCGGGCCCGGGTGACCAATGCGCCCTCATTGGTTCCGAAGAACTCGGTCGCGAATTTCACAATGGCCTCGACCAGCTCGGGAATGCCATCGCCACGGCTCGCCGAGATTCCGAACTCGCCCCCCGGTCCGGCTGCCCCCAAATCAATCTTGTTGCGCACGATCCAGACCGTCCCGTCCCCCCGGTCGCTGTCTCCGGATTTCCGAAGTGACCGCATCGCGTCCGGATCAGCTGCGGCCGCTCCCTCCACCAACCACAGCACCAGATCGGCATCTTCGGCCCGCGCCCTCGCCCGCCGGACACCTTCCTGCTCGACGGGATCATCGGTCTCGCGAATCCCGGCGGTGTCGATGACCGTGACCGGATAGCCATCGAGATCGAGCTGCACCTCGATCACGTCGCGCGTGGTGCCGGCATGCGGCGAGACGATCGCGACCTCGCGGCGAGCGAGCTGATTCATCAAGGTCGACTTGCCGACATTCGGCTCGCCGGCGATCGCAACCACCAGGCCGTGGCGCAGGCGTTCGGAATGTCCCTGCGTCGCAAGGACCTTTGCGATTTCATCGTGCAGCGCCTTGATCGCCTTGGTCGCCGGCGCCCTCAATTCCGCGGGCACATCGCCTTCATCGGAAAAATCGATTCCGGCCTCGATCAGCGCCGACGCCTCGATGATGCGCTCGCGCCAGTCGCGTGCGCGATCGCCGAGCAGGCCCTGCAACTGTCGCAGCGCCTGCCGCCGCTGACGGTCGGTGTCGGCATGAATGAGATCATCAAGCCCCTCCGCCTCCGTGAGATCGAGCTTGCCGTTCTCGAAGGCCCGCCGGGTGAACTCGCCGGGCTCGGCCGCGCGCGTATTCGGAATAGCAGAAATAGCCGCAAGGAGCGCGGCGAGCACCGCGCGACCGCCATGGACGTGAAATTCGGCGACGTCCTCGCCGGTCGTACTGCCCGGCCCCGGAAACCAAAGCACGACCGAATCGTCGATCGGCTGGCCCGTGGCGTCATGCAGCAACAGCCGGCTGGCCTGCCGCGGCGCCGGCTGCCTGCCCGCGAGCGCTGTCAGGACCTGACCGGCTTGCGCGCCCGAGACGCGCACCACGGCGATCGCGCTCGGCGGACGGCCGGATGACAGCGCAAAGATGGTCTGGTCTCGCGGGTGCATGGCCTATTTGTCCGGCTGGCGAGGAAAAGGCAAACGGCCTGCTTGAACACTGACCGTTCACATTTGCTGCGCTTCGGATCGCAGCAAAACGAATATTGCAGTGCAAAAGAGCATGCAGCATTTGCTGCGAAATTTCCTCTCGCTCACAGCGTCGGGCGGCGTAAAGTCAAGTATTAGTGAGAGGTATCAATGGGATAAAGGATTGCCCGTAACCTGCCCCGATGATCCGCTATGCTGCACTTCTCCTGCAGCAATGCCGCACAAAAAGAAAGGGCGCCCGAAGGCGCCCTCAAAACCTTATTGCACTGCACTCAGGTGTTCATGGAGTCAAAGAACTCCGCATTGCTCTTGGTTGAGCGCAGCTTGTCGAGCAGGAAGTCGATCGCATCCATCGTGCCCATCGGGTTGAGGATGCGGCGCAGCACGTACATCTTCTTGAGCACCTGAGGATCGGTGATGAGCTCCTCCTTACGGGTGCCGGAGCGCGAGATGTCGATTGCCGGGAAGGTGCGCTTGTCCGAGACCTTGCGGTCGAGGATCAGTTCCGAGTTACCGGTGCCCTTGAACTCTTCGAAGATGACCTCGTCCATACGGCTGCCGGTATCGACCAGCGCGGTCGCGATGATCGTCAGCGAGCCGCCCTCCTCGATGTTGCGGGCCGCACCGAAGAAGCGCTTCGGCCGCTGCAGCGCGTTCGCATCCACACCGCCGGTCAGCACCTTGCCGGATGACGGCACCACCGTGTTGTAGGCACGGCCGAGGCGCGTGATCGAATCGAGCAGGATCACGACGTCGCGGCCATGCTCGACGAGGCGCTTGGCTTTCTCGATCACCATCTCGGCGACCTGGACGTGACGCACGGCCGGTTCGTCGAAGGTCGACGACACCACCTCGCCCTTCACCGAGCGCTGCATGTCCGTGACTTCTTCCGGACGCTCGTCGATCAAGAGCACGATCAGATAGCAGTCCGGATGATTGGCCGTGATCGAATGCGCGATGTTCTGCATCAGCACGGTCTTACCGGTGCGCGGCGGCGCCACGATCAATGCGCGCTGGCCCTTGCCGATCGGCGCGACGATGTCGATCACGCGTGCGGACAGGTCTTTCCGCGTCGGATCGTCGATTTCCATGCGGAAGCGCTGATTCGGAAACAGCGGCGTGAGGTTGTCGAAATTGACCTTGTGCTTGGCCTTTTCCGGATCCTCGAAGTTGAGCGTATTGACCTTCAGCAGCGCGAAATAGCGTTCGCCCTCTTTCGGGCTGCGAATGTGGCCTTCGATGGTGTCGCCGGTGCGCAGGCCGAAACGGCGGATCTGCGAGGGCGAAACGTAGATGTCGTCCGGACCCGGCAGATAATTGGCATCGGGCGAGCGGAGGAAGCCGAAACCGTCGGAGAGCACCTCGACGACGCCTTCGCCGACGATGTCGGTTTCAGCGAGTGCAAGCTGTTTCAAGATGGCGAACAGCAGCTCCTGCTTGCGCATGGTGCTGGCATTCTCGACCCCATTCTCTTCCGCGAACGAGACGAGCTCGGCCGGCGTCTTCGACTTGAGGTCCTGGAGTTTAATTTCCCGCATTGGGATGGTCCTGTGGGGTAACCTTGGAAAGGGGGTGCGAGGTGGCTCTGAAATGCGGACGCGAGCAGGTGCAGGTAAGGTCCGCAGGTCTAGCAAGGTGAGTGCCGGTGGGGCTTCAAACCTGATGCGGTGTCCGGCCTCTGGAAAGCTCAGACACAACCACATCCGCCTGCGTTGGGTGGGATATCGATAATATAGAAAATCGCTTTCCACTCCGCAAGCCGAAGCGCTGAGCGATCGTTCGCGATTGCTGCCTAGAACGGCTTCACGATCACCATGATGACGATAATGATCATCAGGACGGTCGGCACCTCATTGATAATCCGGAAGAATTTCTGACTGTAGGGGCGCCGGTCGGCCGCAAATTCCTTCAGCCATCGGGAAAAAAAGCCGTGGACCGCGGACATCGCCAGGACCATTGCCAGTTTTACGTGCAGCCAGCCGAAGGTGAACCAATGGCCGGCCCAGGCGAGATAAAGCCCGGCGAGCCAGGTGACAATCATGGCGGGGTTGATGATCGCCTTGAGCAGGCGGCGTTCCATCACCTTGAAGGTTTCAGACTGTTTCGAGCCGATCTCGGCCTCGCAGTGATAAACGAACAGCCGCGGCAGATAGAGCATGCCGGCCATCCAGGACATCACCGCGATTACGTGCAGCGCCTTGATCCAGAGATAGACGTCTTCAAACATGTCCGGCGTCCGACTTTGCGCCCAGCGATCAGGCGGTCTGGGGATAGTAAGAACTCGTTAAGGTCTCACCTTCACACATATCCGTCCGTAGCGCCTTCCTCAAATCTAGAATCTTAGATTCTTAAAGGTTTGAGTCTGAGTGACCGTGGATTGGGCTCACGCAATTCCATCCGCGCGTTCGCGCGCGCTTGTTCACATCCATCAACATGTCCCGGACAGCCTGGGCCTGTTCAGATAAGCCGCCGCGCTTCAAAGGCTTGCGCCTTTCTGTCGGCAGCTTATCAAGGGGGTTGTCCGCGCAATCCCGCTTCCCGCCCGGGATGGCGCCGGACTTGTTCTGACGGGCAGTGGTGTGAAGAAAATCGGCACTTATCCCGCCCGTGATGTCGCGCATCCCTTTCCGAGGGGTTAAGCTCCACAGAAATCCACAAACCACCCAACGACATTCAAAAGAGTTTTTGTGCCGACCTCGAGCAATTATTTCCATCTGCATCTCGTCTCCGACTCCACCGGAGAGACGCTGATCACGGTCGCGCGCGCCGTCGCCGCGCAATACGCCAACGTCACGCCGGTCGAGCACGTCTATCCGCTCGTGCGCAGCCAGAAGCAGCTTGACCGCGTGCTCGACGAGATCGAGGAAGCGCCCGGCATCGTGCTGTTCACGTTGCTGGAGAAGGACCTGGTGTCTAGGCTGGAGGACAAGTGCAAGGCGATCAATGTTCCGAGCCTCTCGATCATCGGCCCGGTCATGCAATTGTTCGAGGCCTATCTTGGCGCGGCGACCACGGGCCGTGTTGGCGCGCAGCACGTGCTCAACGCCGAATATTTCAAGCGCATCGATGCGCTGAACTACACGATGATCCATGACGACGGCCAACATGCCGAAGGCCTCGAGGAGGCCGACGTCGTGTTGGTCGGCGTGTCCCGCACCTCGAAGACGCCGACGTCGATCTATCTCGCCAATCGCGGCATCCGCACCGCCAATGTGCCCCTGGTTCCAGGCATTCCCGTGCCCGCACAGTTGGAGACGCTGACCCGGCCGCTGGTGGTGAGCCTGCACGCGACGCCGGAACGCCTGATCCAGATCCGCCAGAACCGTCTGCTCTCGATGGGCGCCGAATCGGGCAGCGACACCTATACCGACAAGCAATCGGTGACCGAGGAGGTGGCGTTTGCGCGCAAGCTGAGTGCCAAGCACGATTGGCCGCTGCTGGACGTCACGCGGCGCTCGATCGAGGAAACTGCGGCAGCGATCATGAAGCTCTACAGCGATCGCCAGCGCAACCGGCCTTCAGAACAATAAGTGGCGGCGATGAGTCTGTGGCGCGGTAGATCTCCGTTGATCCTGGCTTCGCAGAGCAGCGCACGAAAAACGCTGCTGGCGAATGCCGGACTCGAATTCGAGGCTGTTACCGCCGATATCGACGAGCGCGGCATTCAGGCCGCGTCCGGGCTTTCGAATCCGCGCGAGATCGGCCTGCTGCTGGCGCGCGAGAAAGCGAAAGCGGTCTCGGTCAATCGTCCCGGAAGCTATGTGATCGGTGCCGACCAGACGCTGGCCCTTGGCGACCGGCTGTTCAACAAGCCCGCCGGCCGGGCAGCGGCGTTGGCGCAATTGCGCGATCTCGCCGGCAACACTCATGAGCTGAATTCCGCCGTCGCGATGGCGCATGACGGCAAGATTGTCTTCGAGGAGGTGTCGGTCGCCCGCATGACGATGCGAGACATGACCGAGGCGGAGCTTTCATCCTATCTCTACGCCGCCGGCGATGCCGTAACCACCAGCGTCGGTGCCTATCAGCTCGAAGGCCTTGGCATCCATCTGTTCGAGCGGATCGAGGGCGACCATTTCACCATTCTCGGCCTGCCGCTGTTGCCGTTGCTTGCGTTCCTGCGGCGTGAGCGGCTAGTTGCGGTGTGACTGGCAGGGATGATTTTGCAGGGATGATTTTGCACTGATGCGGATACTCGGACTGACCGGCTCGATCGGGATGGGCAAATCCACCACCGCGAAATTGTTCGCGGAGGCCGGCGTGCCCGTCTACGACGCCGATGCCGCCGTCCATCAGCTCTATGAAGGCGAGGCCGCGCCCGCCATCGAGGCCGCCTTTCCCGGCACCACGGCAAACGGCAAGGTCGACCGGCAGAGACTGTCGGCGCGCGTGGTGCATGACCAGGCCGCGATCAAGCAGCTCGAGCAGATCGTCCATCCGATGCTCGGCGCTTCCAGGCAAAAATTCTTTGCCGATGCGGAAGCGGCCAAGGCACCGGTCGTGGTCCTCGACATTCCGCTGCTGTTCGAAACCGGCGGCGAGAAACGCGTCGATGCCGTGGTCGTGGTCTCGACCTCGCCGGAATTGCAGCGCGAGCGCGTGCTGGCACGGGGAACCATGGATGAGGCCAAGTTGGAGGCCATCATCGCCAAGCAGATGCCGGACGCCGAAAAACGCAAGCGGGCTGATTTCGTAGTGGATACGTCACACGGACTTGAGCCGGTGCGCGCGCAAATCACGCACATCCTGGCCGAGGTCGTTAAGATGCCGCAGCGGCGGGCCTGATTCGCCCACTTGCACGGCTTCCTGCACGGCGTCCCAAATCATGCGTGAAATCGTTCTCGATACCGAAACCACCGGCCTCGATCCGCTTCGCGGCGATCGGCTGGTCGAAATCGGTTGTGTCGAGATCTTCAACCGGATGCCGACAGGGCAGACGTACCACGTCTATATCAACCCCGAACGCGATATGCCGGCGGAAGCCTTCGCGGTGCACGGGCTGTCGGCCGAGTTTCTGTCGACCAAGCCTCTGTTCCACGAGATCGTCGACGAGTTTCTGGAATTCATTGGCGATGCGCCGCTGGTGATCCACAACGCCTCGTTCGACATCAGCTTCATCAATGCCGAGCTCGACCGGATCAAGCGTGCCGCGATTCCGCGCGAGCGGCTGGTCGATACGTTGCTGCTGGCGCGGCGCAAGCATCCCGGCGTGTCGAACCGGCTCGACGATCTCTGCTCGCGTTATTCGATCGACAATTCACACCGCACCAAGCACGGCGCGCTGCTCGATTCCGAACTGCTTGCGGAGGTCTATGTCGATCTGGTCGGAGCGCGGCAGTCGCAGCTTCTGCTGGCGTCGGAAGCCCAGGAGATTCGTATCAATGCCGCCGGCGATGCGCCGCGGCGGCAGCGCTTGGTGCCGCTGGCGCCGCGGGTAACGGACGCCGAGCGGGAGGCCCATCGGGCTTTCATCGCAACGATGGGCGACAAGGCAATCTGGAACGAGTACCTCGCCGCTCCGACCGCCCTTCCGGCTGGTTAAGCCTGTCCGGCCTGACCCTGGGCGGCCATCTGCCGCTCCATGTTCTGGCGATAGAGACCGACGAAATCGACCGGGTCGAGCATGAGTGGCGGGAACCCGCCGTCGCGCACAGCGGTCGCGATGATCTCGCGGGCGAACGGGAACAACAGGCGCGGGCACTCGATCATGACCAGCGGATGCAGGTTCTCCTTCGGCACGTTCGCGATGCGGAACACGCCGGCATAAGCGAGTTCGAACGAGAACATCACCTTGCCCGCGGTCTCGGCCTTGCCTTCGACCGACAGCGTCACCTCGAATTCGGTTTCGCTGAGATTATTGGCGCCGACGTTGATCTGAATATTGATCTGGGGCGGCTGGCTCTGCGGCTGGAGCGAGCTCGGCGCGTTCGGATTTTCGAACGAGAGGTCCTTGGTATATTGCGCCAGCACATTGAGCTGGGGAGCCTGGGCCGCCTCGGGAGGGGTGCCGTTACCGTTGGTCATCAGAGTGTCTCCTTACCCGATTGGGGCTGAATTTCGCGGCGGTTGGCTAACATAGGGCTGCCTCATTCCACAAGGACGAACGGCTTCGCAGGGGCAATCCCGGCCACACCCGCAACTATGACGTTTGACCAGCCCAGAGCACCAATAGCACGTTAAATCCTTGAAGATGCGCGATTTCCACCCATGATCGGGTTTCCCCTTAAGCATAAAACGCGCTACACTTGCGGCTGTGCCAAAAGGCGCCATTGGCTGGGCCAAGTTTCGTGCCTACATCCGGGCGGACATGACGCGCGGGCCTAAAATGGTGATGTCATCTTGCCGTTCGGGTATGGAACGGTCTACTGGCCGGATCGATTTTCCCGGCAGCGACCTCAAAGCAGACCTGAGTTTAAGACCAGAAAGCGATCCGACGTGGACATCTACACCATCATCTTCCTAGCGCTGGCGGTCTTTATTTTCCTGCGGCTGCGCAGCGTGCTGGGGCAGCGAACCGGCAATGAGCGGCCGCCGTTCGACCGCACCGCTCGCAATGCGCTCGGGGGTGCCCCGGACAAGAACGTCGTAACGATGCCGGGCAAGGTGATCGACCAGCCGCCGCTCGCGCCCACAGCCGAGCCGGCCCCGCCCTCCGACCGCTGGAAGGGCCTGGCCGAGCCCGGCACCGCACTCGCTCAAGGCTTCGACGCCATCGTCGACAAGGATTCCACCTTCGACCCGCGTCATTTCCTCTCAGGCGCACGGGGCGCCTATGAGATGATCGTGCTGGCCTTTGCCAATGGCGACCGCCGCGCGCTCCGCGACCTCTTGTCCTCTGACGTCTATGAGAGTTTCGACGCCGCGATCAGGGAACGCGAGAAGAACGAGCAGAAGACCGAGACCCGCTTCGTCTCGATCGACAAGGCCGAGCTCGTCGGCGCCGAGCTGCGCGACCGTACGGCACAGCTGACCGTGCGCTTCGTCTCGCAGATGATCTCGGTCACCCGTGACAGGGCCGGCAACATTGTCGATGGCAACGCCGACAAGGTCGCCGACATCACCGACATCTGGACTTTCGCCCGCGACATCACCTCTCGCGATCCGAACTGGAAGCTGGTTGGCACCGGAAGCGCGAATTAAGAATCTTC
Organism: Bradyrhizobium sp. CCBAU 51627; assembly: GCF_028128765.1. Taxonomy (GTDB): domain Bacteria; phylum Pseudomonadota; class Alphaproteobacteria; order Rhizobiales; family Xanthobacteraceae; genus Bradyrhizobium. The sequence goes on along the minus strand of NZ_LBJG01000002.1, from coordinate 149,165 downwards.
TGAAGAACGGCGCGACGACGCTTTGCGCAGGCCTCGTCGTGCTGGCTTCGTTTTCCCTTGGCGCCGAGGCTGCGCGGCGCCACTACCGCAGCCATCATCATCGTCTCCCCGAAGCGGCCGCGATCCCGCCGCGCGCGCTGCCCTATCCTCAGCTGCCTCTCCCGTTCGAGATTCCCGGTGCGCAATATCTGCCGCTGGCCTGGGCCGACGTGAAGGGCTGGAGCGATGACGATCATCTCGCCGCGTACAAGACCTTTCGCGCCAGCTGCCGTTCGATCAACGCGCAGACCGCTGCGCCCGAGCCGAAAGCACTGGGCGGCTCATTGAGCGAGCCCTGCCGCGTTGCCAAGACGCTCGACGTGACCGACGATTCCAAGGCAAAGGCCTTCTTCGAGGAGAATTTTTCGCCGCTGCGCATTTCGCGCCTTGGCGAGCCCGACGGCTTCGTCACCGGCTATTACGAGCCGGTGCTGGAGGGATCGCGCACGCAGACCGAGGTCTACAACGTCCCGGTCTACCGCCGCCCCTCCAACCTGTTCGTGCGTGGCTTCAATCAGGCCTCGGTCAGCCTGCCCAACAAGGGCCCGGTCTATCGCAAGATCGGCCGCCGCAAGCTGGTGCCCTATTACGACCGTGGCGAGATCGAGGACGGCAAGATCGCCGGCCGTGGGCTGGAGATCGCCTGGCTGAAGGACCCGACCGATCTCTTGTTCGCCCAGATCCAGGGCTCGGCGCGGATCAAGTTCGACGACGGCAGCACCATCCGTCTCAACTACGATTCGTATAACGGCTATCCCTACACCGCCGTCGGGCGTGTCCTGATCGAGCGCGGCATCATTCCGAAGGAAGAGATGTCGATGCAGAAGATCAGGGAGTGGATGGCGCAGAATCCCGACGGCGCAAAGGAGCTGCGGCGGCAGAACCGGTCCTATATCTTCTTCCACGAGGTCAACCTGTCCGACAAGGACGAAGCGGTGGGTGCGCAAGGCATCCCGCTTACCGCCGGCCGGTCGATCGCGGTCGACAAGTCGCTGCACGTCTACGGCACGCCGTTCTTCATTGAAGGCGAGCTGCCTATCGAGTCCGACCGCGCCAAGACGCCGTTCCATCGCCTGATGATCGCGCAGGACACCGGCTCGGCCATCATCGGCCCGGCTCGCGCTGATCTCTATTTTGGGGCCGGCGCTGAAGCCGGCCGCCTGTCGGGCCGGCTGCGCCATCCCATGCATTTCGTCATGCTGGTGCCGAAGAGCCTCGATCCCGGCGTGCGCGCGGCGCGGCTGCCGGTGCCGGACCCGCGGCCGTCGGAGAAGATCGCAAAACTGTTTCCGCAGGGCAATTCCGCCAAGGACCCGAAGGGCGAGACCGTGGCCATTGCCGGCCCAGTGCCGTTGCCGGCGCCGCGTCCTGTGATAGAGCCTGTCCGCGAACCGCGCAGGCATATGAAAAGTCGTTCCCACCAGCAATGAAGCGATCGTCCCGTCCGCCCGTGCTGGATCCGCCGCGCCCCTCGCCGCGCCGTCGTGCGCTCAGCGAGGAAGACCGCGAGCTGTGGGACCTCGTCGCAAAACAAGTCAAGCCGCTGCGCAAGCATCGCGCGACGAAGGTGCACGGCGCGTCGCGCACCGAGCCTGCGCCCGCAGCGCTAGTTGCAAAGCCCGCACCATCGCCGCGGTCGTTGGCTGCGACTCCAGCCCCGTGTCCATCCAAGCCGGCGATGCCGCCGCTCGCCCCGCTCGGCAAGCGCGAGCGCACAAAACTGTCGCGTGGCCGCAGCGAGATCGAGGCGCGGCTTGATCTGCACGGCATGACGCAGGCGCGCGCGCATCGCGCCCTGACCGGTTTCCTGCATCGCGCCCATCACGACGGCCTGACCTTTGTGCTCGTCATCACCGGCAAAGGCCGCAGCGGCGGCGAAAGTGGCGTGCTGCGCCGGCAGGTGCCGGAATGGCTGAGCCTGCCGGAATTCCGCGCCTTCGTGGTCGGCTTCGAGGAAGCCGCGATCGGCCATGGCGGCGAGGGCGCGCTTTATGTGCGGATCCGGCGGGCCCGCTACTAGAACGGCCGAACGATTCCAACTCGCGGGATCAGGGTGAGGATCAGCCCAAAGATGTTGGTCCTCTGATCCTCCCCCGGAATCAGTGCCGTCTCCTGCTTTGCCGGCAGCATCTTCACCGCGTGCAGGATCAGGAACATGCAGACCGCCCAGTTCGAGATCCAGCGCGAATAGTCGAACACCATCGCGAACATCACGAGATAGGCGAGGCTGACGCCGACCAGGGCCGCAATGACGAGCCTGCGGTGAGTCTCGCTCGCGAGTGCACCGATCAGTTTCGCAAAATAACGCCACAGCGGCGTGTGCAGCCAGATCAGCAGGGCGAACACGGGCATGCCGAGGCTGTTGTGCGGCAGCCAAGCCCAGGTGTCCGTAATTTCCTTCGCCAGCGGTTGATACCAGATATAGGCGAATTGCAGGAGATCGTTCCGTGAGGGATCGGCCATCCGGGTCTTCAAGTAAGCGACGAAATCGGCTTCCGGGATCGGCATCGTCCCCAGGAACTGCGCGGCGAAGAACAGCGCGGACACCAGAACGAAAGCGATGCAGCCAAAGGCGACGTTGCCGCGATTGAGGCCGTAGGCGAGATAATGCCTGGTCACGACGATGGTGATGATCGTCGGCACATACATCAAGAGATGAATGTGGTGGATCAGGACGAGAATGATCGAGAACAGCGCCGCCGTCGCCACGAACAGCAATGAGTCCGCCGGCATCAAGAGCAGGATGATCGCGAGCGCGCAGCCATAGATGTCGAAATGGCCGAGCGTGTGCATGAAGTTCTTGAAGAAGAACGGCGAGCCCGCGATGAAGACGAACAGTGGCAGCGTCTTCGCCGTGAAGCCGAACGTCTTCTGAAACAGTCTTGCGTAGAGGCCGAGCGTCATCAGCCATGCCGCCCCGCCGAGCGCGAACACCAGCCAGACCGGCACCTTGTCGGTGAACAGCGCGACGATCGCCCCGATCAGCGCGCGCTTGATGAAACCGAAATGGTAGTCGACGAGGAGATGGATATAGGGGACGTAAGGCGGCAGCTGGATCTTGTGCACGAAGACGCCGGCGATCACCGCCGCGTTGATCGCGAGCAGAAGTCGCCAGGGGTTTTGCAGGATGCGCGCGGTCACGCCGCATCCATAGCGCGGCAGGCCAGAATTACAAAATGAACCGGCTCAGATCGGCGTTCTTGGCGAGGTCGCCGACGTGCTTCTGCACGAAATCGGCATCGACCTTCACGGTCTCGCCGTTGCGGTCGGGGGCCGTGAAGGAAATCTCGTCCAGGACCCGCTCCATCACGGTCTGCAGCCGCCGCGCGCCAATGTTCTCGACGGTGGAATTGACGGCGACCGCGACGTCGGCGAGCGCGTCGATGGCGCTGTCGGTGATGTCGAGCGTGACGCCTTCGGTCTGCATCAAGGCGACATATTGCTTGATCAACGAGGCCTCGGGCTCGGTCAGGATGCGCCGCATGTCGTCGCGGGTCAGCGCCTGCAGCTCGACGCGGATCGGCAGCCGGCCCTGCAATTCCGGCAGCAGGTCGGATGGCTTGGCGACGTGGAAGGCGCCGGAGGCGATGAACAGGATGTGGTCGGTCTTCACCGCACCATGCTTGGTCGAGACCGTGGTGCCCTCGATCAGCGGCAGCAGATCGCGCTGCACGCCCTCGCGGGAGACGTCGCCGGCGGCGCGGCCTTCGCGAGCACAGATCTTGTCGATCTCGTCGAGGAAGACGATGCCGTTGTTCTCGACCGCGCTGATCGCCTCCAGCGTCAGCTGGTCGGTATCCAGCAGCTTGTCGGATTCCTCGTTGACGAGGATCTCGTGCGAGCCCTCCACCGTCAGCCGCCGCGTCTTGCTGCGGCCGCCCAGCTTGCCGAAGATGTCGCCGATCGAGATCGCGCCCATCTGCGCGCCGGGCATGCCCGGAATCTCGAACATCGGCATGCCGCCGCCCGAGGACTGCGTCTCGATCTCGATTTCCTTGTCGTTGAGCTCGCCTGCGCGCAGCTTCTTGCGGAAGGATTCCCGCGTCGCCGAGCTCGCATTGGCGCCGACCAGCGCATCGAGCACGCGCTCCTCAGCGGCGAGCTGGGCACGGGCCTGCACGTCCTTGCGCTTGCGCTCGCGGACCTGGGCGATCGCAACCTCGACGAGATCGCGCACGATCTGCTCGACGTCGCGGCCGACATAGCCGACCTCGGTGAATTTCGTGGCCTCCACCTTCAGGAACGGCGCATTCGCGAGCTTCGCGAGGCGGCGCGCGATTTCCGTCTTGCCGACGCCGGTCGGGCCGATCATCAGGATGTTCTTCGGCAGAACCTCTTCGCGTAAGGAGCCGGTAAGCTGCTGTCGGCGCCAGCGGTTGCGCAGCGCGATCGAGACGGCGCGCTTGGCGTCGCTCTGGCCGACGATGAAACGGTCGAGTTCGGAAACGATTTCGCGGGGAGAGAAGTCTGTCATGGGACCTTAGCTAGGATCAGAAGCCGACGGGGACAAGCCGCTTTTTTGATCGTCAGATGATCGGCGGACCGGATTGCCATTGCTTCACGGCCTCGATCGGATGGACGAGCATCAGGATATTGAGCGTCAGATTGTCGCGAATGTGCAGCGCAAGCATGATCTCGAAGGCGAGCCCGAGTGCGACGGTTGCCGCGACAGGCAGCACGCGTGCGGTGAGGAACCCCATCACCATGAACAGCGTGTCCGAGACCGAGTTGACGATGCTGTCGCCGTAGTAATCAAGCGAGATCGTGCCGGCGCGGTAGCGCTCGATGATCACAGGCGAGTTCTCGACGATCTCCCAGGTGCCCTCGATCAGCATCGCGATGATCAGCCGTGCCGGCCAGCCAAGACGCCGCGAGAACAGCAGCCACGTCAGTCCGTAGAACAGGAAGCCGTGCAGCACGTGCGAAAAACTATACCAGTCGGCGATGTGCTGGGAGTTCTCCGAGCTGTTCACCACGCCATGCCAGAGCTTGACATAGCCGCAGGTGCAGATCGGCACCCGCCCCATCGCAAACAGGATCGAGGCCTGCAGCGCCAGCAAGAGCAGCGCGATGCCGGTCCAGGCGAGCGGCGAAGCTGCGGCCCTGCTGGCTTGCGTGTGTGTCAGCATCACGGCTCGCGCACCATCAAGAGTGCGGTCCCATCGGGGGTGTCCACCATGCGCTCGCGGACGAAGCCTGCCTTCTCATAAGCGCGCAGGGCCCGTGCGTTGCGCGGATCCGGATCGGTCACCATGCGCGGCAGGCCCTGCCGGAAGCTGCCGTCGACGAATTGGCGGATGAACGCCGAACCGTGGCCGCGGCCGATCATGTCGCTTTCGCCGATAAACTGGTCGATCCCACGCGTGCCCTCCGGTTGCGGTCCGAGGCCCGTATTCCAGGCGGTGAGCTGATAGCACTGAAGATAGCCGAAGGGTCGCATCGCGGCCAACACGATGAACTGGTCCATCTCCGGCTCACCGAGATCGCCGCTGACGAGCGCAAACTGCTCGTCCGGATCACCCCACCATTGCCGCACATGCGACACGCCGAGCCACCGCCGGATCAGCGGCAGATCGGCCGTGTTCATCGGGCGGAAAGTATAGGTGGGCGCCACAGGCTTAACCCGTCGCCAGGCTTTCGATGGTGACGTTGCGGTTGGTGTAGACGCAGATGTCGGCGGCGATATCGAGGGAGCGACGGACGATGGTCTCGGCGTCCTTGTCGGTGTCTACAAGGGCGCGGGCCGCGGCGAGCGCGTAATTGCCGCCGGAGCCGATCGCCATGACGCCGGCCTCGGGTTCGAGCACGTCGCCGGTGCCTGTGAGGACCAGGGAGACGTCCTTGTCGGCCACGATCATCATGGCTTCCAGCCGGCGGAGATAGCGGTCCGTGCGCCAATCCTTGGCGAGCTCCACGGCTGCCCGGGTCAACTGCCCGGGATATTGCTCGAGCTTGCTCTCCAGTCGCTCGAATAGTGTGAAGGCGTCGGCGGTCGCGCCGGCAAAGCCGCCGATGACGTCGCCTTTGCCGAGTTTCCGGACCTTTTTGGCGTTGGACTTGATCACGGTCTGGCCGATCGAGACCTGGCCGTCGCCGCCGACCACGACCTTGCCGCCCTTGCGGACCGTCAAAATCGTGGTGCCGTGCCAGACCGGTGAGCTGCTCTGGGAATCCTGCATGAAGTACCTCGTTGTCCGGCCTGATTTAGGCGGTCGCAGGCTGCGGCACAACGGCCCGCTCCGGCCCTAAATTTGCTCACCATAGGCAGAAGTAGAGCCCGGCCCAGCCCATCCCGCAGTAGCGAAGGTGTCATTTGGCTGTTAAAAGACCGGCGTTTTCGGCCATGAGCTCAACTGAAGGCCTGTTCTCAATGCGCACCGCGACGATCAAGCGCAAGACCAAGGAAACCGACCTCGAGGTCTCCGTGAACCTCGATGGCTCCGGCGCGTCCAACATTGCGACCGGCATCGGCTTTTTCGACCATATGCTCGATCTCCTCGCCCGTCATTCCCGCATCGACCTCACGGTCAAGGCGGTGGGCGATCTGCACATTGATTATCACCATACCACCGAAGACACCGGCATCGCGCTCGGCCAGGCGGTCAAGCAGGCGCTCGGCAACATGGCGGGCATCACCCGCTATGCCGGCGTGCACATGCCCATGGACGAGACGCTGACGCGCGTGGTTCTCGACATCTCGGGTCGCCCGTTCCTGGTGTTCAAGGCCGACTTCCCCCGCGACAAGATCGGTGAGTTCGACACCGAGCTGGTGCGCGAGTGGTTCCAGGCCTTCGCCATCAACGCCGGCGTGACTCTCCACGTCGAGACCCTATATGGCGATAACAGCCACCATATCGCCGAGTCCTGCTTCAAGGGACTGGCGCGGGCGCTGCGCACCGCCGTTGCGATCGATCCCAAGGCGGCGGGTGAAATCCCGTCCACCAAGGGCTCGCTCGGCGGCTGATAGCTCCGCCGGCTAACGAAACGCCGCCGGCGGCATTGACTCAAATTCTCGAGCACGGGGCATCGACAATGCCTGTCTACACAGTTCACGCTCCCACCCCAGGCGGGGCCGATCTGCGCGCGACCGACAAGTTCGTGTTCGTGCGCGACGGCTTTCATTTCTGGGCGATGATCTTTGGCCCGGTCTGGCTGGCCTGGAACAGGCTCTGGCTGGCGATGATCGGCTGGTTCGTCTTCCTCGCCGCGTTCGATGCCGGGCTGTCCAGCCTCGGGGTCGGACGCAGCTCGATTGTCCTCGCCGACATCATCATCGCGTTGCTGATGGGCTTCGAAGCCTCGAGCCTGCGCCGCTGGACGCTGTCACGCGGCAAATGGCGGCAGCTCGACATCGTCGTCGCCGAGGACCACGACACAGCCGAGCGCCGTTTCTTCGAACGCCGGAGCGAAAAGCAGCGCGGCATCGCTGGCGATCAATGGGCCGTTGATCGTGGCGGCCCGCCTCCGACCCGCAACGTGCCGGGCCAGCCATTTTCGAACCCGCCGCCAATTCCGGCCGGCGGCATCATTGGATTGTTTCCAGAACCGGGAGGGTCAAGATGAGCGTCGCCATCATCGATTACGGTTCCGGGAATCTGCATTCCGCCGCCAAGGCGTTTGAGCGTGCCGCGCGCAGCCTGGAGAATCCGCAAAAGGTCTTCGTCACCAGCGATCCCGATCAGGCCTATGAGGCGGACCGCCTGGTGCTGCCGGGCGTCGGCGCTTTCGCCGATTGCCGGCGCGGGCTCGACGCCGTCAACGGCATGGTCGAGGCGATCACCGAAGCCGTGCGTGTCAAGGCGCGACCGTTCTTCGGCATCTGCGTCGGCATGCAATTGATGGCGAGCCGCGGCAAGGAGCACGTCATCACCGAAGGCCTGAACTGGATCGGTGGCGACGTGGAGAAGATCACGCCGCGCGACGAGAGTCTGAAGATCCCGCACATGGGCTGGAACACGCTCGATCTGCTGCAGGAGCATCCGGTACTGAACAAGCTGCCGCTCGGCCCCAAGGGCCAGCACGCTTATTTCGTGCACTCCTACCACCTCAACGCCGCCAATGAGGCGGACGTGCTCGCGCGCGCCGATTACGGCGGGCCTGTCACCGCGATCGTCGCGAAGGACACCGCTATCGGTACGCAGTTTCACCCCGAGAAGAGCCAGCGCTTCGGCCTCGCTTTGATCTCGAACTTTTTGCGATGGAAACCGTGATTCTCTTCCCCGCGATCGATCTCAAGAACGGCCAGTGCGTGCGCCTCGAGCAGGGCGACATGGCGCGCGCGACTGTGTTCAATCTCGATCCCGCCGCCCAGGCCAAGAGCTTCGTGGCGCAGGGATTTGAGTATCTTCACGTCGTCGACCTCGACGGTGCTTTTGCCGGCAAGCCGGTGAACGCGCAGGCCGTCGAGGCGATGTTGAAGACGCTTCCGATCCCGGTGCAGCTTGGCGGCGGCATTCGCGACCTGGCGACCGTCGAGGCCTGGCTCGAAAAAGGCATCGCCCGCGTTATCATCGGCACGGCTGCGGTGCGCGATCCCGAGTTGGTGAAGGCGGCCGCGAAAAAATTTCCGGGCCGCGTCGCGGTCGGGTTGGATGCGCGCGACGGCAAGGTCGCGGTCGAAGGTTGGGCCGAGACATCGCAAGTCACGGCGTTGGAAATCGCACAGCGTTTCGAGGATGCCGGCGTTGCCGCGATCATCTTCACCGATATCGCGCGCGATGGCCTGCTCAAGGGTCTGAACCTGGACGCGACCATAGCGCTCGCAGATGCCATCTCTATCCCCGTGATCGCCTCCGGCGGCCTCGCTTCGATCGAGGATGTGAGAGCCATGCTGACGCCGCGCGCCAAAAAGCTCGCCGGCGCGATCGCCGGCCGCGCGCTCTATGACGGCCGGCTCGATCCTGCTGCCGCCCTCACCTTGATCCGTAACGCGCCCAGGAGCTGACACATGTTCAAGGTGCGCGTGATCCCCTGCCTCGACGTCAAGGACGGCCGCGTCGTCAAGGGCGTCAACTTCGTCGACCTGCGCGATGCCGGCGATCCCGTCGAAGCCGCGATCGCCTATGACGCCGCGGGGGCCGACGAACTGACATTCCTCGACATCACCGCGACCCATGAGAACCGCGGCATCATGCTCGACGTGGTCCGGCGCACGGCCGAGGCCTGCTTCATGCCCGTGACCGTCGGTGGTGGCGTGCGTGTGGTCGACGACATCAAGACATTGCTGCGCGCCGGCGCCGACAAGGTCTCGATCAACAGCGCCGCGGTGTCGCGGCGCGAGTTCGTCAAGGAAGCCGCCGAGAAGTTCGGCGAGCAGTGCGTGGTGGTCGCGATCGACGCCAAGCGGGTCAAGCGCCCGGGCGGCGACCGCTGGGAGATTTTCACCCATGGCGGCCGCAACTCGACCGGCATCGACGCCATCGAATATGCCCAGGAAGTGGTCGCGCTCGGCGCGGGGGAAATCCTGCTTACCTCGATGGACCGCGACGGCACGCGGCAGGGTTTCGATATTCCGCTGACCCGTGCGATCGCCGACAGCGTTCCCGTGCCCGTGATCGCCTCGGGCGGCGTCGGCAACCTCGATCATCTCGTCGACGGCATCCGCGACGGGCATGCTACCGCCGTGCTGGCGGCATCGATCTTCCATTTCGGGGAATTCACCATCCGTGAAGCCAAGGAGCATATGGCCCGGCGCGGACTACCCATGCGCCTGGATGCCTGACGACTCCCGTCCATAAAAATGCTACACAGGCCGGTGGGACTGTGCCTCCGGCCTTGTGTGTTTCAGAGTCATTCCGATGCCGCGTTTCACCATCCACGATCTCGCCGAGACCATCGACGCCCGTGCGGCCTCCGGTGGCGAGGCCTCCTATACCCGCAAGCTGCTCGACAAGGGCGCCGAGCATTGCGCCAAGAAGTTCGGTGAGGAAGCAGTCGAAACCGTAATCGCAGCAGTCGAAAACGATCGCGCGCATCTGATCGCTGAAAGTGCCGACCTGCTCTACCACTTCCTTGTGTTGCTCAAGGCCCGCGGCGTAAAGCTGGAGGAGGTCGAGGTGGCGCTGGACAAGCGGACCAATATGTCAGGGCTGGAAGAGAAGGCGTCGCGCAAGGGCGCGTAGGCAAGGGCGAACAGATCGCAACGGAAAGGTCGGTCATGGATATCCGCGCACCCGAGCAGCAGTATAATCCATACCGCGTCTATTCGCGCGAGGAGTGGGCACGTCTGCGCGACGACACGCCGATGACGCTGGAGCCGGGTGAGTTCGACCGCCTGCGTTCGCTGCACGACCGCCTCGACCTCAAAGAAGTCGAGGACATCTATCTGCCGCTCTCGCGCCTGCTCTCGATCTATGTCGATGCGATGCAGCGCCTGTATTACGCCGAGCGCCAGTTCCTCAACATCCGCGACCGCAAGGTGCCCTACATCATCGGCGTCGCCGGCTCGGTCGCAGTCGGTAAGTCCACCACCGCCCGCGTGCTCCAGGCTCTCCTGGCGCGCTGGTCGCCGCGTCCGAAGGTCGATCTCATCACCACCGACGGATTCCTCTACCCGAAGGCCCTGCTGGAGCAGCAAGGCATCCTGCAGAAGAAGGGCTTTCCGGAGAGCTACGACCTGCCGCTACTGCTCAATTTCCTGTCCGACATCAAGTCGGGCCGCCGCCATGTGCGCTCGCCGGTCTATTCGCATCTGACTTACGACATCGTGCCCAACGAATGGGCCGAGATCGATCAGCCCGACATCCTGATTGTCGAGGGCGTCAATGTCTTGCAGACCGGCAAGCTGCCGCGCGACGGCAAGGCGGTGCCCGTCGTCTCCGACTTCTTCGACTTCTCGGTCTATATTGACGCCGACGAGGCGGCGCTCCGGACCTGGTATATCAAGCGCTTCCTGGCGCTGCGCGACACCGCCTTCACCAATCCGAAATCCTACTTCAACCGTTATGCCCTTCTGTCGGACGAGGAGGCCATCGCCACCGCCACCGCGATCTGGGAGCGCACCAACCTCGCCAATCTCGAGGACAACATTTTGCCGACGCGGCCGCGCGCGACGCTGATCCTGAAGAAGGGCGCCGACCACGCGGTGGAGAGCGTGGCGCTCAGGCGGCTGTGATCTCGCCACTTTGCGCAGCCGCATGCGGTTGGGCAGAGCATCTTTTGTTGCAGACCGGCTTGAGGTATTCGGCTATGACCTTCACAAACGCGGGGGTTCGATGGTCGATCGTCTCAGAAGTGCTGCGGAGCAGCTCGAAGCACCGATTTGCCCGGACTGCCATATCGAGATGAGGTGGTACCGTTCGGAACTGCTCGCGGACGAGCCGGTTCCGGTCATCGCGCATTTCTTCGTCTGCCCGCATTGCAAGCGCGCAGCGCAGACCGACACGGTCTTCAGGGGAACTCGGGAGGCGCCTGACAAGCTATCCGCGCCGCGCTTTGCTGCTTATGCCGCTTAGTCTGCTGACCCGTTCCACATTCTGATGCGCATTCGGCTCACTTGCCGGTCGCGATCAGGTTCCCTGCGAAGTTCTGGATCAGACCGCTAGCTGCCGCGAGGCCGCCAGCCCAGCCAGGGCTTCGTCCAGCTTCTCGCGATCGAGCGGCTTGATCAAAAATCCATTCATGCCTGCCTCGAAACAGGCGTAGCGATCTTCCACCAGCGTGTTCGCCGTGAGCGCGAGGATGGGCGTGCGGTGGTTGCCGGTCGCGGCCTCGTGGGCGCGGATGCGTTTGGTCGCTTCGATGCCGTCGAGCTGGGGCATCTGGATATCCATCAAAACCAGATCATAGGGCGTGCCGGCCGATGAGGCTGCGAGCCAGGATTCCAGCGCGGCCTCGCCATGGACCGTGATGACGACGCGGTGACCGAGCTTCGTCAGCAGCGACCGCATCAGCAGCGCGTTGATCTCATTATCCTCGGCGACCAGGATCGAGAGGCCGCTCACGTGCGTTCTGACCGTTGCCGGTTCGACGGGCTCCGGCGCGAGATCGGGCGAAGCAATTTCCGGTGCCAGCGCAAGGCGCGCGGCGAGCGAGGCTGCGCGGAGCGGCTTCACCAGGAAGCCTGTGAAAGCGGTCGAGAGCTTTTCATGACGCGAGCTCGGCGTCAGCAGCACCAGCCGTTGCGTCGCATGGGCGCGGGCGGCTTCGCCCAGGCGATCGGTGATATCGGAACCAAACGCACGATCGAGCAGCACTGCGTGCCACGAGCGCTCAGGCAGCAGCGCTTCGGCGACAGTCGCGTCCGCGACCAGGCAGGTCTGGCCGCCCCAGCGCTCCAGCCGCCGTGCGATCAGGGATGCTTCGATGCCGTCGGCCACCAGCAGGATCGACTTGCCGGCGAGGTCGGGACTCGGGAATGATGCCTGTCCGGCGCTGCCTGGCGAGGGCGCGAGCGGAATTGCGACCTCGAAGGTCGAGCCTTTGCCGGGCTCGCTCTCCAGCGTGATGCGGCCGCCCATGCGTTTGACGATGCGTTCGCTGATCGCGAGGCCAAGGCCGGTGCCGCCATAGGTGCGGGCGACGCGGTCGTCGGCCTGCTCGAACTCCCGGAAGATGCGCGATTGTGCTTCGGGTGCGATACCGATGCCGGTGTCGCGCACCAGAAAGCTGATTTCGTTCGGCCAGATGCCGGGCTCGACGATCAGCGCAACGCCGCCCGACGCGGTGAATTTAATGGCGTTGCCGGCGAGGTTCAGCAGCACCTGGCGCAGCCGCGCGGCATCACCGGTGACCTCAAGCGGCAATCGTTCATCGACGTAAGCTGCGATCTCGAGTTTCTTGGCCTGGGCGCGGGGTGCCAGCAGTTCGGTGATCTCTTCGATCAGGATCGAGAGTGCAAAGGGACGCTGATCGAGATCGAGCTTGCCGGCCTCGATCTTGGAATAATCGAGCAGCTCCTCGATCAGCGCCATCAGCGCTTCGCCTGAGGTCTTCACCGCCCTGGCGTAAGTCGTCTGTTCCGGCGTCAGCGTGGTGTCGAGCAGAAGCCCGCCCATGCCGATGATGCCGTTGAGGGGGGTGCGGATCTCGTGCGAGGCCATCGCGAGGAACCGCGATTTGGCGCGGTTGGCGGCATCGGCCTGGTCGCGGGCATCTGACAGCGCGCGTTCGGTCTCGGTGCGATCGGTCACGTCTCGCCCAACGCTTTGCAGTTCCGCGGGCTGACCGGCGTCGAGCCGCACAAAACCTTCGCGCCAGGAGATCCAGCGCGCGCCGAGCGGCGTTGAGATTCTCTGGTCGTGAATGCGCGTGCCGTTGCTCTCCCGCGCGCCGTCGCCCTGCTCCAGCACGTCAAAGTCAAAGCGAGTGCCGACAAGCGCGCTGCGCGCCTGTCCGGCGAGGGCGCAATAAGCATCGTTGGCGAAGGTGATGCGGCCCTGATGGTCGCGCAGCACGATGAGATCGCCCTGCTGCTCGAACAGGCCGCGGGCGCGCTCTTCGGCTTCCTTCAGCTCCCAATTGCGGTCGATCAGCGCCTCGTTATGGGCGGCGAGCTTGCGCATCCGCTTGTTGACGAAGCGCAGCCGCATGCTCAGCGTCGCCAGGCCAAGGCACGCCAGCGCGAACAGGAAGCTCGCGCCGATCGCAAAGGTGTTGGGATCGTAGCCGGAATTTTCCGAGCGGCTGCCGGTGACGAAGCCATAGGCCCCGCCGAACGTCGCCGAGAAGATCATGAAGGAGCGGATCGCGAAGGCAATTCTGGGATGCTGTCGCCTGAAGCGGCGCATACGCACCTTGATCCGGAACGTCCGATCCATTGCCACCGACCCCGACTCTTACCCGAAACCTGCCGCCGCCATGCGCGACGATGTCTTGCCGACCTTGCGAACAGCTTGAGGCTTTGCACGGGCCTCGAAACAGGGTTGACGAGGCATTAACGCGCTTCAGAGCGAGGCGGCCTGAAGGTGGCGGTGGCCGCCGCGAGCGCCGACGATCAGGGCCGCGGCTTCCTTCTGCGAAAACGTCTTTGAGCGGACATAGATGCGGTAATCGGCCGGGCCTTCGCTGGTGAGATAGACCGTGGGACGATCACGGCCGCCCTCGCTGGAAATCGCGACCAGATGCGTCGAAGGATTGTCCTGGCAAGCGCTCGGCTCGTTGCTGGCGCCGTCGTCGACGACGGCAAAGTCGGCAGCGTCCGCGTCGTCGGTGATCTGCACGCGCACGGTGGCCTGCGCGGGATCGTCGGTGAAGGCGATCTGGATAGGGGCCCTCCAGAACAAAGAGGTGAGCTCGACCGAGGTGTCGCCGACGGCGATGCAGGGATGCGAGACCGATCCGATCCCGCTCCGGGCGAACACCGCAGCAGGCAACAGGGGAACCACCGAGGCCAGGACCTTGAAACGCAACATGACACTCTACTCGCCGGGCCCGGTACGGAGCTTGTGGGCCTTATGGTTTGCAGAGCGTAAAGGAAACTCGTTACCGCCGGGTTGATGCGCCGGCCGATCAGGCCATCTGCCGCACATCCTCTGCGAGTGCGCGGTAGGACAGCGCCTCGGCCAGATGCAGCCGGCCGATCTTCTCGGCGCGGTCGAGATCGGCGAGCGTCCGCGCCACCCGCAGCACGCGATGATAACCACGCGCCGACAGCCGCATGGTTTCGGCGGCGTCGCGCAGCAGTTTTTGTCCCTGGGTATCAGGCTTGGCGATGTCTTCGAGCACCGCGGCCGGCGCCTCGGCATTGGTGCGGACCTGCGGCATGCCGGCATTGACGTAGCGCGCGAGCTGGATCTCGCGTGCGGCCGCGACGCGTGCGGCGACTTCGGCCGAGCCTTCCGCCGGCGGTGGCAGGATCAGGTCCGCCGCGGTCACGGCCGGAACTTCGATGCGCAGATCGATACGATCCATCAGCGGGCCGGAGATGCGTGCCTGGTAGTCAGCCGTGCAGCGGTCGACGCGGCCGCGCTTGCAGGCATAGCCGGGCTCGAACGCGGTGCCGCAGCGGCAGGGATTCATCGCAGCGATCAGCATGAAACGCGCAGGGTAGGTGACGCGGTGATTGGCGCGGGAGACCGAAACCTCGCCGTTCTCCAGCGGCTGGCGCAGCGAATCCAGCACGCGCGGGTCGAACTCGGGCAGCTCGTCGAGGAACAGCACGCCCTGATGCGCCAGCGAGATCTCACCGGGCTTGGCGCGTGCGCCGCCGCCAGTGAGCGCAGCCATGCTGGCGGAATGATGCGGTGAGCGGAACGGCCGCCGCGAGGTCAATGCGCCACCTTCGATCTCGCCGGCGACGGAGGCGATCATCGAGACCTCGAGCAATTCACCCGGCGACAGCGGCGGCAGGATCGAGGGCAGGCGCGCCGCCAGCATCGATTTGCCGGCGCCCGGCGCGCCGATCATCAGGAGATGATGGCCACCGGCGGCCGCGATCTCCAGCGCGCGCTTGGCGCTCTCCTGGCCCTTGATGTCGCGCAGATCGAGCGGCGAGCTTGCCGCTTCATGCACCTTCGGCACGGGCCGCGACAGCACCTGCGTGCCCTTGAAATGGTTGGCGATCTGAATCAGCGAATGGGCGGCGATGATCTGGATATCCGGGCTTGCCCAGGCCGCTTCCGAGCCGCAGGCGGCGGGGCAGATCAAGCCTTCCTCACGCACATTGGCGCCGATCGCGGCGGGCAGAACGCCGGCCACCGGCGCGATCGATCCGTCGAGACCGAGCTCGCCGAGCACAGTGAAGCCGGACAGTGCATCCGGCGGAATGGCGCCGATCGCGGCCATCAGGCCGAGCGCGATCGGCAGGTCGTAGTGGCTGCCTTCCTTCGGGACATCGGCGGGCGCCAGATTGACGGTGATCCGCCGCGCCGGCAGCGCCAGCCCTGAAGCAATCAACGCCGAACGGACCCGCTCCCGCGCCTCCGACACCGCCTTGTCGGGAAGGCCAACGATGGCGAAGGCCGGCAGGCCGGGCGCGACCTGCACCTGCACGTCGACCGCGCGGGCCTCGATCCCCTCAAAGGCGACTGTCGAAACCCGCTGAACCATGCTGCCCCCTTCGCACAATTAGGGGTAGCAGAGCTCGACGGGTCTGGCAAGAACAATACGGGAACGAAAGCGAAGCCGCCGCGAATCCTAGCAAATCGTAAACGGGCTCCGGACATTACGCCTCGAATGCGAGCGGCTCTCCTCAGCACATTCCAACGAATGTCCGCTATTCCTGCGCATGCGGGATGGGCCGTGATCTAACGGGTGAAGAATTCAAATGCTTGCAAATCGCCGCAGAAGCGAACGACGGGTGTGCAGCCGGCTGGCCAAGATTCATTTCGGCGCGGGCTCGCTGCCGCGAGACTGCACCATCACGGATATCTCGGACGGGGGCGTGAAGGTCGTGGCGGAATTCCTGGAAGTGCCGCCGCAATTCACTATCATCTTTGCGCCGGACTATTCGCGTCAGTGCCGCCTGCGCTGGCGCATCGGCTGCGAATTCGGTGCGGAATTCACGGACTGAGCCGCACCGATCGGTTTCTTAACCGGACTTTAGCGTTAATCGGCAAAGCATCTCTGATCAGTCCGCCGGCGGTGATCAGAGTATGTCCAAGCGTTCGTTCCTCGCCTCTTCCCCGGCGAGATTCCTGCTTCCCGCGCTCGCGGTGCTTGCCCTCGGTGGCTGCCAGACCACGGGCCTGGAGGATGTCACCGGCGCGCTCGGCGGCAAGTCGGAACCGGCGGCGACGGCGGACGGCAGGCCCGACATGGACGGCCTGCGCGAGCGCTATCGCGCCAGGCCAAGCGATCCCAACATCGCCCTCGACTACGGCAAGGCGCTCCGCGAGAGCGGGCAGCGCGCCCAGGCGGTCGCGGTGATGGAGCAGGCGGTGCTCGCCCATCCCAGCAACAAGGCGCTGCTCGCCGGCTACGGTCGCGCGCTCGCCGACAATGGCAATTTCCAGCAGGCTTTCGATGTGCTGAGCCGCGCGCATACGCCTGAAGATCCGGACTGGCACATCCTGTCGGCACAGGGTGCGGTGCTCGATCAGCTCGGCCGCAACGAGGAAGCGCAGCAATATTATGCGACTGCGCTGAAGATCGTGCCGGACGAGCCGTCGGTGCTGTCGAATCTCGGCCTGTCCTATATGCTGCAAAACAATCTGCCGAAGGCCGAACAGGTGCTCGGCCGCGCCTATCAGCGGAATCAGAACAACACGCGAATCCGTGCCAATCTCGCGCTCGTGCTAGGGTTGGAGGGCCGCGAGAGCGAGGCTGAAATCCTCGTGAAGGCCGATTTGCCGCCGGATCAGGCGGCCGCCAAGGTCACGGCGCTGCGCCAGTTGCTGTCGAAGAAACAGCAGCAGCGGGCGGAAAAGTAATCCGCCGCTGCAATTGGCGTGCGCGGGAGAACGCTCGCGCGCTTACGACGCTTTGCGATGCCTCGCCGATCCGCGTCCGGTCCTTGCCCTCAGCTTCTTCAGCAGCGGCCCGAGCAGCGAGCGCTTCGGCTTGCGCACCTCGCCGCGGCCGGCGAGGCGGTTGGCCATGGTCTGGAACAGCTCGGTGGTGCGGTGGCTCTTGGAGACCTCCGCGATCATCTGGCCGTTGTTGGCTGCGGTCGAGAACAGCTTTGAATCGAATGGAATCACCGCAAGCGGCTGGGCTTCCATCGTCTTGGCGAAGGACTTGACGTCGATCTCGGCCCGCTTGTGCATGCCGACCTGGTTGATGCAGTAGAGCGGCGGCCGGTCGTTCGGCCGCGCCGTCTTGAGCACCGAGAGCATGTTCTTGGTGTTGCGCAAATTGGCGAGATCGGGCTCGGCTACGATGACGATGTCGTCGGCATTGACCAGCGCGCGCTTGGTCCATGCCGACCATTGATGCGGCACGTCGAGCACGATGCAGGGCGTGGTCATGCGCAGCGTATCGAAGATCGCATCGAATGCTTCCGCGCCGAAATCGTAGACGCGATCAAGCGCGGCGGGCGCCGCAAGCAGGCTGAGATGCTCGCTGCATTTGGCGAGCAGGCGCTCCATCAGGGCCGTGTCCGGCCGATCCGGCGACAGCACCGCATTGGCGATGCCCTGCGCCGGATCCTGGTTGTAGTCGAGGCCGGCGGTGCCGAAGGCGAGGTCGAGATCGATCACGACGGAATCGAGCGCGAGGTCGCGCGCGATGGTCCAGGCCACGTTGTGCGCGATAGTCGAGGCGCCGACGCCGCCCTTGGCGCCGACCACCGCGATGATGCGGCCGGTGATGATGGCTTCGGAGGCCGAGAACAGGCTGCAGATCGAGCGCACCACGTCGATGGTCTCGACCGGCCCGACCACGTAGTCGTTGACTCCGCGGCGCACCAGCTCGCGATAGGGCGCGGTGTCGTTGGGATTGCCGATCACGACCACGCGTGTGCCAGGATCGCAGACACCGGCGAGATCGTCGAGGCCTTCGAGGATGTCGCGGGTGCCGTCGGATTCGATCACGATGACGTTCGGCGTCGGCATCGTTTCATAGACTTCGATCGCAGCGGCGAGGCCGCCGCTCTTGGCGGTGAGATGCGCCTTGGCGAGACGGCGGTCCTCGCCGGCCGCAGTCACCGCGGCGAGCGTCTGCTCGGTCTCGCAGAAGGCCTGCACCGAGATGCGGGGAACCGGCGCAATGTGCTCGTCGCGGTGCTGCGGATCGTCCGCCTCTTCGTCGTGGATGCCCGTCATTTGCCTATTTCGCTGAGTTTGGCCTTGTCAGCCTCGGGATAAGCGGTCGTGGTCGGCGTGCCCTTCCGGTAGCGGTCGAAAGCGATATCGCGTCTCGCCGTATAGGCGGGCGTCTCCGCGCGCGGCTGCTCGAGATCGGCGGGGTTGTCGATCATGGCTGCAAGGTTGCGCTGGCTGGCGCAGCCGAGATTGAAGTAGGGCTGGTTCTCGTTGTAGCCGGGGTCGAGGATCGACGGTCCCATATCCTCGGGCCAGAGCCCGCAGGGCCCGGCGACCGCGGTGATCTTGGAATAGCTCAGCCGGATGGTCGGCAGCAGGCCGGGATCTTCGGGGCGGTAGGGATGCTGGACGATGGCGCGCGAGGGCACGCCGCCGCTGCCGAGCACGGCGCGGATCTCGTGATAGGTCGCAGCAGCCGCGCGCGAATTCGCGGTGTCGATGGGCACGTCGACGACGACGGACCCGGTGCCTTCGCGCACCCAGTCCCGCGCGATGCCCATCACGTCGGCGTGCTGTGCTGCCGAGAGGCCGCCGCGCGCCTTGCCGACGAAGATCACGATCGAGCGCTTGCCTTCCTGCACCGCGATCGGATGACGCATGCGGTAGTCGGTCGGCACCGTCTGGGTGGTGACGACCTCACCCGTGGTGTTGCAGGCTCCCAGCAGCACGGAGAGCCCCGTCAGCGCGAGTGCGGTGCGCAAATTGCGGCGTCGATCGGCGGATGTCTTCGTCATCGCCTGGTCCCCTCTTCCCCGTGTTTTGCCCCGGTCCCCAAACAGTTCGTGTCAGTCGATGATGAAGCCGAAATCCCCGCTGGCGCCGTCGATCGGATCGATGCGGCGCGCGATGCCATAGAGGCGGTTCATGCGGCCGAGCAGCGCCGATTGCGCATCCGAGGACGGCGCGAAGCCGTCGTCGGGCCGCGACAATTCCTTCTGGGCGACCGCGCGCACCACGTAGGGCGTCACGATCACCATCAGCTCGGTCTCGTTGTTGACGAAGTCCTGGCTGCGGAACAGCGCGCCGAGGATCGGCACCTGGTCGAGGCCGGGCAGGCCGTTGATCGCCTGCTTGGTCTGCTGCTGGATCAGGCCGGCCATCGCCATCGAGCCGCCCGACGGGATTTCCAGCGTGGTCTCGGCGCGGCGGGTCTGAAGCGAGGGGATCGTGATCGAGTTGCTCGAGGTCGAGGACACAGCCTGGGTCAAGGTAATCGAATTCGTATTCGACAGCTCGGAGACCTCGGTCATTACGCGCAGGCTGATGCGGCCTTCGCTGAGCACGACCGGGGTGAAATTCAGGGAGATGCCGAACTTCTTGTAGGTGACCTGGGTGGTACAAACGTGCGTGACCGGATCGCAGGCGTAGCCCCCGGGAATCGGGAATTCGCCGCCGGCGACGAACGTCGCGGATTCACCCGAGATCGCGGTCAGGCTCGGCTCGGCCAGCGTCCGCATCACGCCCGCGGTTTCCATCGCGCGCATCGTGGCGTTGACGGTGGCGACGCCCTTGGCGAGGCCGGTGACGCCGAGGCCGTTGTTGCTGACGAGCGGGCCGCCGGAGACCGAGAACGGATTGGAATTGTTGAAATTGACGACCGCGGTGCCGGCGTTGAGGCTGGCGCTGAGATCGACGCCGAGTTGCTTGACGATGTCGCGGCGGACTTCACCGACCACGACCTTCAGCATCACCTGGTCGCGGCCGCGCACGACGATGTTGTTGACGACCTTGTCCGCGCCGCCGACCAGTTTTGCGGCGACGTCGCCGGCCTGCTGGGCCTCCACCGGGCTCGACACCGAACCGGTCAGCATGACGCTGTCGCCCACGCCCTCGATCTGCACGCCGGGCATCGACTGGCGCAGCGCCGCGCGCATACCGTTGAGATCGCGCTTCACCGCGATGTCGTACGAGGCGACCTGCTGGCCGTCGGCGGTGAAGAACACCACGTTGGTCTGGCCGACCTGGGCGCCGATGATATAGGCTCGCTGCGAGGAGCGGATCACCGCGTTGGCGATCTTGGGATCGGCCACCAGCACGTCCTTGACCTCGCGTGGCAGGTCAATGACGACCGACTTGCCGACGCCGAGCGACAGGAAGCGCGTCCTTGCCGGCGCGATGGTCGCGACCGGCGATACCCCGAGATCCGGCGCCTGCATCGGCGCCTGGTCTCCGACCGGCGCATCCGCAGCCCGGACCCAGTCCGGAGCGGCGAACAGCCCCAGCATCAGCATCGCCCCCGCCCAGAACGAGCCAGTGCGCTTCCCCCGAATGCACAGGCCCGCCCGATATTCCCCGTAGTTCATGCTGTCCCCATCACTTCTGTGACGTTAGTTGTCGCGCCTGTACGCCGTAGCGGATTACGTTCACGCCGTTCTGGCGCTGCTTGAGCGCGAGGTCCTCGGCTGAATTGTCGGTTGCGTTGGCATCGGCGATGCTGCGAAGCGCGAGCGTCAGCGTTCCGCCTTGACGCGAGGCCGAGAGCGTCGCGACCTGGTCAGGCCGAAGCTCGAGCGTGACGGTCTTGCCGATCACGGCGTTCTGGCCATCCTTTTCCTTCGGCGCCTGGTCGATCGCGAGCACGCGGATGTTGCTCAGGACAACCTCCGACAGGACCAGGTCGTTGCCGGCGGTCGGGCCGTTGGTGTCGGGATTCTTCAGGCGTCGCGTCAGCACGATGTCGACGCGGTCATTGGGCAGGATGAAGCCGCCGGCGCCGGTCTCGGCTGAAATCTCGGTGGACACGGCCCGCATGCCGGACGGCAGGATCGCGGCCATGAAGCCGGAGCCGTCGGCCTTCACCAGCTTCTGCTCGCGGATCGGCTCGCCCTGCATCAAGGGCACGCGCGCGATCGAGCCGGCGAGCTGGGTCTGCGCGTCGGGCCTGCTGTCGCGACGGATAAAGGCGCTGCTGGCAGTCGCTTGCGGCCAGGTCTGCCATTGCAGATCCTCCGCCTTCACGGCCTGACCGAGCTGAATGTCGGATTTGGCGACGAGCACCTCGACCGTCGGCAGCTTCTCGGCCACCGGGGCAGCGGGCGCGGGCTTGTTGTCGTAGCTGCTCGCCAGATACGCAGCGACGCCGCCGGCGCCCAGTGCGATGACGAGAACGACAATGCGTGCGGTGTTCATACGCTTCTACTCATACGCGGGGCACTCGGACCGCACGTGGCGGGTTCCCCCGCATCGATGAGTAGGGAGTAAAAGTATAAGGGGTGTTGCGAGGCCGAATGCGGTGAGCGGTGACGGCCGGCGTTTTAGGCAGATGGTGAACGGCGCGTTATTCGCTCGGCCAGTGGCCCCGTAGTTTCACGTAGCTGTGCGGGTGCGCGCGGAGACGGGCGCGGAGCGTCATGGTGAATGGGTGGTTAGTGATGGGCGGGGCGGCGCCCCGCGCGCACAACGATGACGGTGACGGGTTGGTAATTCGGGCGTCGCTGGCCGACGCCTATTTCGCCCGCTTCTGCTCGATCACGTCCCAGATCTTCGCGGCCACATCCGGGCCGCCGAGCCGCCCGATGGCGCGGATGCCGGTTGGCGAGGTCACGTTGATCTCGGTGAGATTGCCGTTGATGACGTCGATGCCGACGAACAGGAGGCCGCGCTCGCGCAGCGCCGGGCCGACGGTGGCGCAAATCTCGCGCTCGCGCGGCGTCAGCTCGGTCTCCTGGGCGGCGCCGCCGCGCACCATGTTGGAGCGGAGGTCGTCGGTGGCAGGCACGCGGTTCACGGCGCCGGCGAACTCGCCGTTCACAAGAATGATGCGCTTGTCGCCGTGCTTCACCTCGGGAATGAATTGCTGGATCACCCAGGCTTCCTTGAAGGTGACCGAGAACATGTCGAACAACGAGCCGAAATTCATGTCTTGCGGCATCACGCGGAACACTGCGGCGCCGCCATGGCCGTGCAGCGGCTTCATCACCACCGCGCCGTACTTGTCGCGGAACGCGTTGATCTCATCCAAGTCGCGCGAGATCAGCGTCGGCGGCATCAGTTGTGGAAAGTTCATCACGAACAGCTTTTCCGGTGCATTGCGCACCGATGCCGGATCGTTGACGACGAGCGTCTTCGGATGGATGCGCTCGAGCAGGTGCGTCGAGGTGATGTAGGCGAGGTCGAACGGCGGATCCTGGCGCAGCAGCACCACGTCAAATCCGTTCAGCGCCTCGCGCTTGGGCTCGCCAAGGCTGAAATGATCGCCGGCCTCGTCGCGCACGGTCAGCAGCTGCACGGGCGCAACGATCTCCTCGCCGACCATCGAGAGTTTGTCGGGTGTGTAATAAGACAGGCCATGGCCGCGCTTCTGCGCCTCCAGCAGCAGCGCGAAGGTGGAATCGCCCTTGATATTGATACGGGCGATGGGGTCCATCTGGACGGCGACGTTCAGTTTCATGGTCTGCCTTTCAGGTCGAGGCGTCGAATGCCGCCAACACATGGCGCGGAAGTGATCGCGGCGCAATCAGCATGGCGTCGAATCGCAGTTCGAATTCCGCATGCTCGGGATGCGTGGCAAGCCAGCCCTGCGCGGCATCGATGATGCGCTGCTGCTGGCGCGGCGTCACCGCATAGGCGGCCTCGTCGTGGCTGGCGCGGGCCTTGACCTC
This sequence comes from Bradyrhizobium sp. CCBAU 51627, assembly GCF_028128765.1. Lineage (GTDB taxonomy): Bacteria > Pseudomonadota > Alphaproteobacteria > Rhizobiales > Xanthobacteraceae > Bradyrhizobium. The sequence continues at coordinate 125,884 of NZ_LBJG01000002.1, read as the reverse complement.
GACGAAGGCGATCAGGTTGCGGCGCCGCGCCACGAGGTCGATCTCGCCATGCGCCGTGCGGTAGCGTCTTGCGAGGATGCGGTAGCCCTTGGCCATGAGATAGGCGGCCGCGCGGCTCTCGGCGGATATGCCGGTCCGGAACGCGGCGACGCGCTCGGGCGAAGCAATTTTGGGTTCCGCCGGGATCTCAGTCTTCGCCATCGCCGCCCCGAAGGTCTTTTGCGAGCTCGAGCGCGCGGGCATAGACCTCACGGCGCGGCCGCCCCGAGAGCGCAACTGCATGCGCCACGGCATCCTTGACGCTGTGCTCCGACAGCTGCTCGCGCAAGAGATCGTCGAGCGCGTCCGATGTCAGCACCTCGGCGTCTGCGGTGGGCGGGCCGATCACCAGCACGAACTCGCCACGCGTCTCGGGCGCATCCGCTTGTCGCGCGAGCTCGGCGACGGGCGCACGCCTGACTTCTTCATGCAGTTTGGTCAGCTCGCGGCAGACCGCGGCATCCCGATCGCCCATGATCTCGGCGAGATCAGTCAAGGTGGCCTGCATCCGATTCCCGGATTCGAACATTACCAGCGTGGCATCGATGCGCGCGAGTTCCAGAAGGCGCGACTTTCGCGCCGCCGACTTCGCCGGCAAAAAGCCTTCGAAGAAGAAGCGATCGGTTGGCAGCGCCGCGACCGACAGCGCCGCCAGCACCGAGGACGGACCGGGCAGTGCATAGACTGCGTGGCCGGCAGCGCAGACCTCTCGCACCAGCTTGAAGCCGGGGTCGGAAATCAGCGGCGTGCCGGCATCCGAGACCAGCGCGACCGAGCCGCCCGCGGCGAGAGCCTCCAGGATTCTTGGGCGCGCGGCTTCTGCGTTGTGCTCGTGATACTGCTTGAGCTGGCCCGCGATGGCGTAGCGCTCGGTCAGGCGGCGCGTGATGCGCGTGTCCTCGCAGGCGATGACGTCGACGCCGGCGAGGGTCTGAAGCGCCCGCAGCGTGATGTCGCCGAGATTGCCGATGGGCGTTGCGATCAGATAGAGGCCGGGCGCGGCCTTCGGTGCCATAACGCGATGGGCGTCGATCGAGAAGCCGCGCGAGGCGGCGTCTTGAGCTTCAGGCGTATTTATCGGGGCCGGCTTTGCGCGCATAATGAGGTCAACTTAGGCACGATCTGGAGGGCTGGGAACCGGTCCTCAGAAAAAGATCGTGCTGAGGCGAGGGGCGAGGAGGACGGGAATGTGATCCATCCGGATCGCATTCGAGAGGGAATAAAGCGCTCACGCCATATTAGCGGCGGAAACGCCGCCTTGATGCTGCGGTACGGACGGCGAGCCGCTGCCAGGACGGGAGGAACGCTGCCTTAAGCGGGCATTATCCTTTTGTTTTGGTTAACTATTTGCCGACAATATGCCTGGATCCGCGATGCTTGTGTCGCGGCAGGAGCCAAGAGTGTTGTGACAGGCTGCGACGGCCGGTCAGAAGAGAAGCTGCCATGCAGGGCCCGCGTCATCCAAAGTCTTCCGTTCAGGGGCCCCGATCAGCGGGAGCGACCCGGCGAAGCGCGCTGGGCCTGCTGCTCGGCACGCCCCTGCTCTCGGCCTGCGCCGGTGTGCAGCAGAGTCTCAGCCAGTTCTCCAGCCCGTTCAGCGGTTCCTCGCCGCCGGCCCACCCCGCCGGTCCGCCGCAGCAGGCGACCACCGCCGGCACCGGCGGGGTGAAGGTCGCGCTGATCCTGCCCCTTTCGGCCGCTGGCAATGCCGGCCTTGCGGCGCAATCGATGCGCAACGCCGCTGAGATGGCGCTGGCCGAGTTCCAGAATCCGAACATCCAGCTCCTGATCAAGGACGACAATGGCAGCCCGCAAGGCGCGCAGGCGGGTGCGCAGCAGGCGGTCGACGAAGGTGCCGAGATCATTCTGGGGCCGCTGTTCGCGCAATCGGTGCCGGCCGTGGCGCAGGTCGCACGCACGCGCGGCATCTCGGTAATCGCATTCTCGACCGATTCGAGCATCGCCGGTCGTGGCGTCTACCTGTTGAGCTTCCTGCCGGAGTCCGACGTCAACCGCATCGTCGAATATGCCGCCGGCATCGGGAAACGCGCCGTCGCCGTCCTGGTGCCCGACAATGCCTATGGCAACGTGGTCGAAGCCACGGTGAAATCAGCGGTACCACGGCGCGGCGGTCGCATCGTTGCGTTCGAGAAATACGGCGCCGATCGCGCCACGCCGGCGCGCAACGTGGCGCAGCAACTCGGCAGTGCGGATGCGCTGTTCATTGCCGATGACGGCGACGCCGTCGTCGCGGTCGCGGATGCGATGACCGCGGCAGGCGCGAACTTGCGCAACATCCAGATGCTCGGCACCGGCCTGTGGGATAATCCGCGTGTCTACGCGAGCCCGGCTCTGCAGGGCGGCCTTTACGCGGCGCCGGATCCCGCCGGTTTTCGCGCTTTCTCCGGTCGCTACCGCACCAAATACGGGGCCGAGCCGATCCGCACCGCGACGCTCGCCTACGACGCGGTCGCCCTCGTCGCCGCGCTCGCGCGCACGCAGGGCACCACACGCTTCTCTTCCGACGTGCTCACCAATCCATCTGGTTTCGCCGGCATCGACGGCCTTTTCCGCTTCCGCGCCGACGGCACCAATGAGCGAGGCCTTGCGGTGATGAAGGTGACGACGGGCGGCGGCGTTGCTGTCGCGGGCTCGCCGAAGAGTTTTGGGGCGTGATGGTTTCGTAGCCCGGATGGAGCGAAGCGCAGTCCGGGAACAGTCTTTCGGCGTCGACGAACCCCGGATTTCGCGTCGCTCCATCCGGGCTACGAGATTTCGCTAAGCCGCCAGATCCGCGACCACGGCATCCAGCACCGGGAAGCCGCTGCTCGTGACGCGCAGGCGTCCGCTCGCATCGACTGTGATCGCGCCTTCCTCGCGCAGCAGGGCGATACGGCGGGGATCGAGCGGGCGACCGGAGAGTGCGGTGTAGCGCTCGGGGTCGATGCCTTCAGCCAGGCGCAATCCCATCAGCAAGAATTCGTCGGCGCGCTCTTCGCTGTTGAGGAGATCGTCGGTGACGATGCCGTGGCCGTTGGTCTCGACGCGCAGCAGCCAGGCTTCGGGGCGCTTCTCGGTCGCGGTCGCATGGCGCACGCCGTCGATGTCGAGGCGGCCATGGGCGCCGGGGCCGATGCCGGCATATTCCTCGCCGCGCCAGTAGACGAGATTGTGCCGGCATTCGGCGCCGCGCCGCGCGTGGTTGGAAATCTCGTAGGCGGGTAGCCCAAGCTTGTCGCAGGTCTCCTGCGTCACGTCGTAGAGCGCCCGCGCGGCCGCTTCGTCCGGCGTCTTCAGTTTGCCGGCCTGATGCAGGCCGAAGAACGGCGTGCCTTCTTCGATGGTGAGCTGGTAGAGCGACAGATGCTCGGCGGCTTCGTCGATGGCGAGCCGAAGTTCGTCGGCCCACATCGCCGGCGTCTGGTCGGGCCGGGCGTAGATCAGGTCGAACGAGTAACGGTCGAACGAACGGCGCGCGATCGCAACGGCATCGAGCGCCTCGCGCGCGCTGTGCATGCGGCCCAAAGCTTTCAGCGAGGCATCGTCGAGCGCCTGCACGCCAAGGGAGACGCGATTGACGCCGGCGGCGCGATAGCCGGCGAAGCGCGTGGCTTCGACGCTGGTCGGGTTTGCTTCCAGCGTGACTTCAACATCCTTGGCGACGCTCCAGTGCTTGCCGATGGCATCGAGCACGGCGCCGACGGTGGCCGGCTGCATCAGCGAGGGCGTGCCGCCGCCGAGGAAGATCGAGCTGACCTCGCGGCCGGAGGCGCGCGCGGCGGTCGTCGCAATCTCGCGCGCAAAGGCAGAAGCAAAGCGCGTCTCATCGATCGCGGCGTGGCGGACATGGCTGTTGAAGTCGCAATAGGGGCATTTCGATAGGCAGAACGGCCAGTGCACGTAGACGCCGAACGCATCCTTGTCAGCGTGGCTCAAGGCAGATCTCCGCCAGTTTCACGAAGGCGCGGGCGCGGTGCGACAGGCCGAGGCCGAGCGGTGGCAGGCCATGCTTCTCGATGCTTTCCATCTCGCCGAAGGTGCGGCCGTGACCGTCGGGCAGGAACATCGGATCGTAGCCGAAGCCTGAGGTGCCCCGCGGCGGCCACACCAGCGTGCCGTCGACGCGGGCCTCGACCTCTTCGAGATGATTGTCGGGCCAGGCGACGCAGAGCGCGGAGACGAAATGGGCTCTGCGCTTGTCCGGCGTGGTCGCGCCGCGCTCCTGCAACAGGCGCTCGATCTGCGCCATCGCCGCGGCGAAATCCTTTGATGGCCCGGCCCAGCGCGCGCTGTAGATGCCGGGCGCGCCGTCGAGCGCGTCGACCACGACGCCGGAATCATCTGCGAACGCGGGCAACTTCGCCGCCTGCGCCGCCGCGATCGCCTTGATCGCGGCGTTGCTGCGGAAATCGTTGCCGGTCTCGTCGGGCTCGGCCAGGCCGAGCTCGCCGGCCGACACCGCCTCGACGCCGTGAGGCGCGAGCAGCTCCCGCATCTCGGCGAGCTTGCCGGGATTGTGGGTGGCGATGACGAGCTTTCCGGTGATTCGACGGTGCATGGGCCTATTGACTACGCGACGGCGAGTTTCTGCAAGTCCACGAGCCGCGACACGCCCTTGCGCGCCAGCGCCATCAGCGCCAGGAACTCGTCCTGCGTGAACGGCTCGCGTTCCGCGGTACCTTGCACCTCGACGATGCGGCCATCGCCGGTCATGACGAAATTGGCGTCGGTCTCGGCTTCCGAATCCTCGGCATAGTCGAGATCCAGCACCGGCGTGCCGTTGTAGATGCCGCAGGAGATGGCGGCGACGTTGTCGCGCATCACATTGGTCTTGACCATGTTGCGCGCCTTCATCCAGTTGATGCAATCGGCGAGCGCGACCCAGGCGCCGGTGATCGAGGCCGTGCGGGTGCCGCCGTCGGCCTGGAGCACGTCGCAATCGACCGTGATCTGGCGCTCGCCGAGCGCTTCGAGATCGACAATGGTGCGCAAGGAGCGACCGATCAGGCGCTGGATCTCGACGGTGCGGCCGCTTTGCTTCCCGGCGGCCGCTTCGCGGCGGGTGCGTTCGGAGGTCGCGCGCGGCAGCATGCCGTATTCGGCGGTGACCCAGCCGCGGCCCTGGCCCTTCAGCCATGGCGGCAGGCGCTCTTCCAGCGTGGCGGTCACAAGCACATGGGTGTCGCCGAATTTCACGAGGCAGGAGCCTTCCGCATATTTGACCACGCCGCGCTCCAGCGTCACGGGGCGCAATTCGTCGGGCGCACGGCGGCTTGGCCGCATGGGAAATCCTCCAAAACTCGCAAGGGTAGGGCTGTTCGCGGTGCTTGTAGGTGGGGTGAAGGTGGGCAGCAAGGCTTTTTCACCCCCTGATCTCCACCCCGCAAAGGTCACGCTTGTCAGAACCGCCCCGGATGGACAAATTATGAGCATCTGAGAGGAGTTACCGTCTGTGGCCCATCACGATCCGATCCATCTGATCGCGCCGCGCGCAGGCCTCGCCCAGCTCAACGAGCGTTCCCGCGACATCTTTCGACAAATTGTCGAAAGTTACCTCGCGACCGGCGAGCCGGTCGGCTCGCGCAACATTTCGCGGCTGATCGCCATGCCGCTGTCGCCGGCCTCGGTCCGCAATGTCATGGCCGATTTGGAACAGCTCGGCCTGATCTATGCCCCGCACACTTCGGCCGGCCGGTTGCCGACGGAACTCGGCCTGCGCTTCTTCGTGGATGCCTTGATGCAGGTGGGCGACCTCAACGACGCCGAACGGCAGTCGATCCAGAGCCAGCTCACGTCCGTCGGCCAGGTCCACTCGGTCGAGGCGGCGCTGGATCAGGCCCTGACCCGGCTCTCCGGCCTGACGCGCGCCGCAGCGGTGGTGCTGACTCCAAAATCCAATGCGCGGCTGAAGCACATCGAATTCGTCCGGCTGGAACCCGAAAAGGCCTTGGTGATCCTGGTCGGTGAGGACGGCCAGGTCGAAAACAGGGTGCTGACGTTGCCGCCCGGAGTTCCCTCCTCGGCGATCACCGAAGCGGGCAATTTCCTCAACGCGCGAATCCGCGGCCGTACCCTGGCCGAGGCGCGGCTCGAGCTGGAGACTGCGCTCGCAGAGGCCCGTGCCGAGCTCGATCAATTGACCCAGAAGGTCATCTCCGCCGGCATCGCCAGCTGGTCCGGCGGCGAGAACGAGGACCGTCAACTCATCGTTCGCGGCCACGCCAATCTGCTGGAAGACCTGCACGCGCTGGAGGACCTCGAGCGTGTCAGGCTGCTGTTCGACGATCTCGAGACCAAGCGCGGCGTGATCGACCTGCTCGGGCGCGCCGAAACCGCCGAAGGCGTGCGGATTTTCATCGGCAGCGAGAACAAGCTGTTTTCCCTGTCGGGCTCATCCACCATCATCTCCCCCTATCGGGATGCCGCCGGCCGTATCGTCGGCGTTTTGGGCGTGATCGGGCCGACGCGGCTGAATTATGCCCGTGTGATCCCGACCGTGGACTATGCCGCCCGCATCGTCAGCCGCCTGCTGGGGGGCTGACCGGCGTTTGAGCCGATCACGGGCGCTTGATTTTCAGCGCCCGAAGCACGATATCCGGGCAAGAAAACCTCCCCCTGAGACGAGTTCGAGAAGCAGCCGATGACCGATCCAACCCGGCAACCCGAAGACACGGCCGCGCCGACCGGCGAGCCCGTAGTGTCGAAACCCTACATCATGCCCGACGATCCCGAGCCGGGCTCGATTGAGCTGTTGCAGAAGGAAGCCGCCGAGGCGCGCGATCGTATGCTGCGGACGCTGGCCGAGATGGAGAATTTGCGCAAGCGAACCGCCAAGGAGGTTGCCGACTCCAAGCTCTACGGCGTCACCGGTTTTGCCCGCGACGTGCTCGACATCGCCGACAATCTTCAGCGCGCCCTTGATGCCGTTCCGGCGGACGCACGCGCCAATGCCGATGCCGGCCTGAAGGGACTGATCGAGGGCGTCGAGCTTACCGAGCGCTCGCTGCTCAACGCGCTGGAAAAGCACGGCGTGAAGAAGTTTGACCCGCAGGGCCAGAAGTTCGATCCGAACTTCCAGCAGGCGATGTACGAAGTCCCTGACGCCACGGTGCCCGCGGGCACCGTGGTGCAGGTCATGCAGGCCGGCTACACCATCGGCGAGCGCGTGCTGCGCCCGGCGCTGGTCGGTGTCGCCAAGGGCGGCGCAAAACCCGCGGCCGCCGCGAACAGCAACGAAGCGAATTGAGGCTTTGCGTCATTCCGGGGCGGCCCGTAGAGCCGAACCCGGAATCTCGAGGTTCCGGGTTCGATGCTTCGCATTGCCCCGGAAGGACCGATTACTATCTTACGCACTCACCGCGATATCCGCGGACTGAATCCGCTTAACGCCGGCCTTGGCCAGATCGGCCCAGGCTTTGGCCAGCGAGCCCTGATTGTCGATGCCGCGGCAGGCGTCTTCCACGACATAGACCTCAAATCCCGCCTTGCGCGCGTCGAGCGCGGTCCAGGCGACGCAGAAGTCCGTTGCTAAGCCTGCGACGAAGACGCGCTTGATCTTGCGTCCCCTGAGATAGCCGGCGAGACCGGTCGAGGTCTTGCCATCGGCTTCGAGGAAGGCCGAATAGCTGTCGACATTCTTGTGAAAGCCCTTGCGGATGATGAGCTCGGCCTGCGGGATCGAGAGATCCTTCGACAGCGACGCGCCGTCGGTGCCCTGCACGCAATGGTCCGGCCACAGCACCTGCTTTCCATAAGGCAGGTCGATGGTCTCGAACGGCTTCTTGCCGGAATGGACTGAGGCGAACGAGATGTGGCCGGGCGTGTGCCAGTCCTGCGTCATCACAACGTTCGCGAAGCCCTTCGCGATCTTGTTGATGACGGGCACGACCTGTTCGCCTTCCTTCACCGCGAGGCTGCCGCCCGGTAGGAAGCAGTTTTGCACGTCGATCACGAGCAGCGCGGAAGTCTCGTCCGGCTTGATGGATGCGGCCGCAAGCAGGGCGGTTGGCGCCAGCGCCGCAAGCGCCGTCGTCCCAAGCGTCGCGAGGATTTTTCGTCGATCAAGCATCGTTCGCCTCCCTCCATGATGATCCAAGCCGGGGAAGCCTAGTTCCGTTCGTATACGAACAGAAGCCCGAAAATGCAGCCGGGTTTGGTGAGCTCTTGGGCTGCCGCCACGCAACGTAGCGGCGTCCCGGCCCCGTGCGCAATTGCGCACGGGGAGGCGGGACGGCACCGAATATGCGGCGGATGCTACCCCTTCGGCTGGATGCCGTCGCGCACGGCGCGGAAGCGGGTGAAGGCGTCCGACCACTGATCGCGCGGCGCGCTGGCGATGATGCGCAGCGAGGCGCCGCCGCCCGAGAAGCGAATCCACTGCACCACGGTCACCGGCGTCTTGTCCTTGCCGCTGATGCCATCGATCCGGGTCTCAAAGCCCTGCTGGCCGTTGATGCGGATTGGCTCGGACATGGTGACGCGGGATTCGCGCACGCCGGGGATCTGGAGCGCGGCCTCCTGGGCGAAACGGGCGCGATCGTCGGCGGCTTGGGGGGTCGCGCCGATCAGGCCGAGGATCATGAACGGCTTGGATTCATAGCCTGCGCTCTCATTGCCGTCGGCCAGGATGATGCTGGCTCCCGGCGCGAGCGTGCGGATGTCCTTGAAGCCTGCAAGCTCGGTGATCTTGAACGGCATCAGCCCGAGCTGTTCTTCCGCCGACACCTCCTTGCGGATGGCGGCGGTCGCAAACATCTGCTTCACCGCCTCGTCGGTGTAGATCTTCGAGGCGTTTTCGGGGACCTGCACCGCGACATAGCCGGAGAAGCCGGTGCCCGGCACGATCATCGAATACCGCTTCACCGGGGTGGTGCCGGCCTTGCCGCTCTCGGTGGTGAAATAAGCAAGACCTGCCGGTGTCTCGATCTTGTCCGGCTTGATACCGTTGCTGCCCGCCGGATTGGCGGTGAAGGCGGCCACGACCTCGCCATAAGCCGCCGACGGCAGCTCAGTGATCAGCACCTTGACGCTGCCATCCTCGTTCTCGAAGCCCGGGAAAGTCTTGGCCTTGCTGAGGCCGACCAGCGGCACCATGCCGAGGCGCAGGCCAGGCGGGTAGACGGCGTCGGCCGCGAGCGCCGGACATGCGGAGATGACGAGAAGGACGAGCGCGGCGAGGGGGCGGGTCAGCTTCATGGGCACTCTGATTGGTTCACATTGAGGCCGTTCGATGGTCGCCAGGCGGGCTGGCGCGCCGGTAACAGGGCGGGGCCACCTTCCGGCCGGCGAGCCGGCGGATCACCGACCTGTTAATAATCCCTCATCCGCAAGGGCGGTTGGGCCCGGATATGATCTTCCAAAACCCAATGTTTTCACGGTCCAAACTTGCGTTCGGTCCTTGCGGGCCCCTCCCCCCCTCCTATATGAGCCTCAACCATCGCAATATCGCGAATGTTTGATCTTAGGGGGTTTCGGATTGGGTGCCTTCTGGGCCCAACCAACCTGCCGCAAAAAGAAGGATATCAGGACCATGGGAAAGGTCATTGGGATCGACCTCGGCACCACGAATTCGTGCGTCGCCGTGATGGATGGCAAGAACGCCAAAGTCATCGAGAATTCCGAAGGCATGCGCACGACGCCTTCGATCGTCGCCGTGACCGATGACGGCGAGCGCCTCGTCGGACAGCCGGCCAAGCGCCAGGCCGTCACCAATCCCGAGCGCACCTTCTTCGCAGTGAAGCGCCTCATCGGCCGCCGCTACGACGACCCGATGGTCGAGAAGGACAAGAAGCTCGTTCCGTACAAGATCGTGAAGGCTTCCAACGGCGACGCCTGGGTCGAGGCCGACGGCCAGACCTACTCGCCCTCGCAGGTCTCCGCTTTCATCTTGCAGAAGATGAAGGAGACCGCGGAAGCCCATCTCGGCCAGAAAGTCGATCAGGCCGTCATCACCGTTCCCGCCTACTTCAACGACGCCCAGCGCCAAGCGACCAAGGACGCCGGCAAGATCGCGGGCCTTGAAGTTCTGCGCATCATCAACGAGCCGACCGCGGCCGCGCTCGCCTATGGCCTCGACAAGACCAAGGCCGGCACGATCGCCGTGTACGATCTCGGCGGTGGCACGTTCGATATCTCCATTCTCGAAATCGGCGACGGCGTGTTCGAGGTGAAGTCGACCAACGGCGACACCTTCCTCGGCGGCGAAGACTTCGACATGCGCCTCGTTGGCTATCTCGCCGACGAATTCCAGAAGGAGCAGGGCATCAACCTGCGCAACGACAAGCTCGCGTTGCAGCGTCTGAAGGAAGCCGCTGAAAAGGCCAAGATCGAGCTGTCGTCGACGACGCAGACCGAGATCAACCTGCCCTTTATCACCGCGGACCAGACCGGCCCGAAGCATCTGACGATGAAGCTCACCCGCGCCAAGTTCGAGGCGCTGGTCGACGACCTCATCCAGAAGACCGTCGAGCCCTGCCGCAAGGCGCTGAAGGATGCCGGCGTCACCGCCGGTGAAATCGGCGAAGTCGTGCTGGTCGGCGGCATGTCGCGCATGCCGAAGGTCCAGGAAGTCGTGAAGCAGCTGTTCGGCAAGGAGCCGCACAAGGGCGTCAATCCGGACGAAGTCGTGGCGATCGGCGCCGCGATCCAGGCCGGTGTGCTGCAGGGCGACGTCAAGGACGTGCTGCTGCTTGACGTGACCCCGCTGTCGCTGGGCATCGAGACGCTGGGCGGCGTGTTCACCCGCATCATCGACCGCAACACCACGATCCCGACCAAGAAGAGCCAGGTGTTCTCGACCGCCGAGGACAATCAGAACGCGGTCACCATCCGCGTCTTCCAGGGCGAGCGTGAAATGGCGGCCGACAACAAGATGCTCGGCCAGTTCGACCTGATGGGTATTCCGCCGGCCCCGCGCGGCATGCCGCAGATCGAGGTGACCTTCGACATCGACGCCAACGGCATCGTCAACGTCTCGGCCAAGGACAAGGCGACCGGCAAGGAACAGCAGATCCGCATCCAGGCCTCGGGCGGTCTGTCGGAAGCCGACATCGACAAGATGGTCAAGGACGCCGAGGCCAACGCCGCGGCCGACAAGCAGCGCCGCGAGGCGGTCGACGCCAAGAACCATGCCGACGCGCTGGTGCACTCCACCGAGAAGGCCCTGGCCGAGCATGGCTCGAAGGTCTCCGAGACCGAGCGCCGCGCCATCGAGGATGCCGTCAGCGACCTCAAGGAAGCGCTGAAGGGCAGCGATGCCGAGGCGATCAAGGCCAAGACCAACACGCTGGCTCAGGCTTCGATGAAGCTTGGCGAGGCCATGTACAAGCAGCAGGCCGAAGCCGATGCGGCCAAGGACGCTGCGAAGGATGACGTTGTCGACGCCGAGTTCACCGAGGTCGACGACGACAAGAACAACAAGAAGTCTGCATAAGCCCCAAGAGGGTATGATGCGGACGGCTTGGACCCCACACGCTGAAGCGGCCTCCCCCCTCAAGGGGGAGGCTTTCGTGTCGGGACAGGCGGGTGCGCCCGTTACGATCAATCAATTCCCAGCCGTTATGCTCAATGCTGCCATGCAGCCCTCTGCAGTGATGCGGAAGGCTGACTATATCGTCGCGTGGCGACGTTGTTTCGCTCCGACTTGAATCGCGATCGGATAGACCTGAGTCAGACATGTCCACGTCCACCAAGCGCTGCTACTACGAAACCCTCGAAGTCGAACGCACGGCCGACGAGAGCAAGCTGAAGTCGTCATTCCGCAAGCTAGCGATGAAATTCCATCCCGACCGCAATCCCGGGGATGCGACCAGCGAGGTCAAGTTCAAGGAAATCAACGAGGCCTATGAGATCCTGAAGGACAAGGACAAGCGCGCGGCCTACGATCGGTTTGGCCATGCCGCGTTCGAGCAGGGCGGTCCCGGCGGCGGTGGCGCCGGTTTCGGCGCGGGCTTTGCTTCTTCCTTCTCCGATATCTTCGAAGATCTGTTCGGCATGGCCGGGCAGCGCGGCCGCGGCGGCCGCGAGCGTGGCGCCGATTTGCGCTACAACATGGAAATCACCCTCGAGGAAGCCTTTGGCGGCAAGACCGCGCAGATCGAGATCCCGGTCTCGGTTACCTGCGAGGCCTGCTCCGGCATCGGCGCCAAGGCCGGCACCAAGCCCAAGACCTGCTCGACCTGCGGCGGCGCCGGCCGCGTGCGGCAGTCGCAGGGCTTCTTCACGCTCGAGCGGACCTGCCCCGGCTGCCAGGGCCGCGGCCAGATGATCGAGGACGCCTGCCCGTCCTGCTCGGGTCAGGGCCGCGTCACCCGCGAGCGGACGCTGTCGGTCAACATCCCGCAAGGCGTCGAGGACGGCACCAGGATCAGGCTCGCCGGCGAGGGCGAGGCCGGCGTCCGCGGCGGCCCGCCCGGCGACCTCTACATCTTCCTGTCGCTGGCCCAGCACCAGTTCTTCCAGCGCGACGGCGCCGATCTGCATTGCCGCGTGCCGATCTCGATGGTCACCGCCGCGCTCGGCGGCGAGTTCGAGGTGCCGACCATCGACAAGGGCAAGGCCAAGGTGAAGGTCCCGGCCGGAACCCAGTCAGCGCGGCGATTCCGCATTGCATCAAAGGGTATGCCGGTGCTGCGCTCGCGTCAGATGGGCGATATGTATGTCCAGGTCGTGGTCGAGACTCCGCAGAACCTCACAAAGAAACAGCAGGAATTACTGGCCGAGTTCGACAAGCTCTCCTCCGGCAACACCCAGCCGGAATCCGAGGGCTTCTTCGCCAAGGTCAAGGATTTCTTCGGTAATCGGGCGAACTGACTCGGCTTGACCGTATCGTCTTCGGCCTATACGTCTTTATGACCATTTTCTGACACGCCGCGGTCGCGCGGTCCCGTCCGGTCCTGACATGCCATTGCCATCGTCCGCGCGTGCGTTGAAGAAGCCCCGTCTCGATGACGAGGTGCGTTTTCTCAGGTCGTGGATCGAAAAGCCGCTCCACATGGGCGCGGTGATGCCCTCGGGCAAGCTGCTGGCGCGGACCATGGCTCACTACGTCGATCCCGATTCGGACGCGCCGGTGGTCGAGCTCGGGCCCGGCACGGGTGCCATCACCTCGGCCCTGGTCGAGCGCGGCGTGGACCAGAAGCGCCTCGTCCTCGTCGAATATAATCCGGGCTTCTGCGCCCTGCTGCGCGATCGCTATCCGCAGGCCAAGGTGGTGCAAGGCGATGCCTATCGCCTGCGCGACACGCTCTGGAATATCCTGAGCGCGCCGGCGAGCGCCGTCGTCTCCGGCCTGCCGCTGGTCACGAAACCGATGCTGACGCGGCTGCGGCTGATCCGCGACGCCTTCACGGCGCTGGCGCCGGGCGCGCCCTTCGTCCAGTTCACCTATGCGGTGGTGCCGCCGATCCCGAAATCGCTGCCCGGCGTGTCCACAGAGGCCTCGGAACGGATCTGGATGAACCTTCCGCCGGCCCGCGTCTGGGTGTATCGCAAGGACTAATTCCGCCGGCTTTCTTCCATGCGCGGCGGCTCGTTTCGCCGAACGCATTGGATTGGATGTCAGCTCCGAAAATCCTGATCATTCCTGGTTCGCTCCGCACCGGCTCGCACAACGTGAAGCTGGCGGCGGTCGCCGCGTATGAATTCGCCCAGGCCGGCGTCGATGTCACCCGCATCTCGCTCGCCGATTTTCCGCTGCCGATCTACGACGGCGATCTCCAGGCCAAGTCCGGCGTGCCCAGGAACGCGATCAATCTGAAGCGCATGATCGGTGCGCATCACGGCGTGCTGATCGTCTCGCCCGAATACAATGCTTCGGTACCGCCGCTGCTCAAGAACGCGATCGACTGGGTCAGTCGCGTCCACGAACTGCACGAGGCGCGCGGCGAGGTGTTCCGCAATCGCACCTTTGCGCTCGCCGGCGCCTCGCAGAGCCGGCTTGGCGCTGCCCGCGCGCTCCAGGCGTTGCGGCTGATCCTGACGTCGTGCCACGCCAATGTGATTGCCAGTCAGCTCACGCTCGCCTTTGCCGACCAAGCCTATGACGATATGGACAGGCTGAAGAACGAGGGCGATATCGCTGCCTTGAAGGAGCTGGTGCGGCAGTTGATCGACATTTCCCAACGCATGATGTGAGGTGACATGACGCCAGCCGCAATCGCCCCGAAAGACCGCCTGATCGTTGCGCTCGATCTGCCCAGCGTCGACGCCGCGGAGGCGATGATTGCAAGGCTCGGCGACAGCGTCACCTTCTACAAGATCGGCTATCGCCTGGCTTATGCCGGTGGATTGCCGCTGGTGGCAAAGCTTGCCGACAGCGGCAAGAAGGTCTTTCTCGATCTCAAGCTGCACGACATCGGCAACACCGTAGCACAAGGTGTCGAGAGCATCACGAAATCAGGCGCGACCTTCCTGACGGTGCACGCCTATCCGCAGACGATGAAGGGCGCCGTCGAAGGCCGCGGCTCTTCGAAGCTGAAGATCCTCGCCGTCACTGTGCTCACCTCCTACAACGAGGACGATCTGCACGCGGCGGGCTATCGGCTCGGCGTCTCCGAGCTCGTCGAAGCGCGCGCGCAGCAGGCGCAGGCGCTCGGCATCGATGGCTTGGTATCGTCGCCCGAGGAAGTCGGAGCCTTGCGCAAGATCGTCGGCCACCAGATGGCTCTGGTCACGCCTGGCATACGTCCGGCGGGCGCGGCAGCCGGTGACCAGAAGCGCATCATGACACCCGGTCGCGCGATCAGCGTGGGCGCGGACTATCTCGTGGTGGGACGACCGGTGGTGGAAGCCGCGGAGCCCAAGGCAGTCGCGGACGCCATCCAGGCCGAGGTCGCGCAGGCGCTCGGCTGACCAACAACAACAAGGGAGAAGAACATGGCAAAAGGCTACTGGATCGGACGCGTCGATGTGAGCAATGACGAGGGCTACAAGCCCTATGCCGTCGCCAACGGTCCCATTTTCAAGAAATGGGGCGGCCGCTTCGTCGTTCGTGCCGGCAAGTTCACCACTGTCGAGGGCGCCAGCCGCACGCGCAACGTCGTGATCGAATTTCCTGATTATCAGACCGCGATCGCCTGCTACAACTCGCCGGAATACCAGGCCAACATCAAGGTGCGGCAGCCGCACTCGATCGCCGACCTCATCATCATCGAGGGCTATGACGGCCCGCAGCCGCAGGACGGTTGAGGCTCTCTTTCTTACCCTCCCCTGGAGGGGGAGGCGGCACGGAATCGAGCGAAGCGAGATTGCGTGACGGGGTGGGGTGATCTCTCCACTCGGGCACTGTCCGTCGCGGAGGGACCGTCACCCCACCCCGCTCGCGCTGCGCGCGATCGACCCACCTCCTCCAGGAGGGGGGTGGGAGCATGCCGCGCGCTCATGGCCCCTCGGTTGCCGGAACTGCCTCCCGCCGCTACAACGCAGCTGAGAGGATCGCACCATGTCAGACATGCGCTTGATTGTAGCCGGAGCCGGCGGCCGGATGGGCCGAGCCCTGACGCGGGCGATTGCCGACAGCAAAGGCGCGGTATTGGCCGGCGCCCTGGAGGCGCCCGGCTCGGAGCTGCTCGGCAAGGATGCCGGCGTGCTTGCGGGCCTGCCTGCCAATGGCATCAAGCTCTCCGCCGACCTCTGGGCGATGTCGAAGGACGCCGACGGCATCCTCGATTTCACCGTGCCGGCCGCGACCATTGCCAATGTCGCAATCGCGGCCGAGCGCGGCATCGTTCATGTCATCGGCACCACCGGGCTGTCCGCTTCCGACAATGCCGTGATCAAGAGCGTCACCAACCGAGCGGTCGTGGTGCAGTCGGGCAATATGAGCCTCGGCGTCAATCTGCTCGCCGCGGTGGTCAAGCGCGTCGCCAAGGCGCTCGACGAGAACTTCGACATCGAGATCGTCGAATCCCATCACCGCATGAAGGTCGATGCGCCCTCCGGCACCGCGCTGATGCTGGGCCAGGCGGCAGCGGCTGGCCGCGGCATCTCGCTCGAGGACCATTCGGAACGCGGCCGCGACGGCATCACCGGCGCGCGCAAGCCCGGCGCGATCGGCTTTGCTTCCTTGCGCGGCGGCACCGTCGCCGGCGATCACAGCGTGACCTTCCTCGGCCCGTTCGAACGCCTGACGTTGTCGCATCAGGCGGAGGATCGCATGCTGTTCGCCCATGGCGCGCTGAAGGCGGCGCTGTGGGCGCATGGCAAGACGCCGGGGCACTACTCGATGGCCGACGTGCTCGGCCTCGCCGATATCTAACCGAAAATAGCGAACGGAAAGCAGTCAATGAGCGAACGTCTTCTCGTGCTCGTGCGCCACGGCCAGAGCGAATGGAATCTGAAGAACCTGTTCACCGGCTGGAAGGATCCTGATCTCACCGAGCTCGGCGTCAAGGAAGCCAAGGAAGCCGGGCGCAAGCTCAAGGCGCAGGGGCTTGTGTTCGACGTGGCCTTCACCTCGGTCCTGACGCGGGCGCAGCACACGCTCGATCTCATCCTCGATGAACTTGGCCAGCAGGGCCTGCCGACCTCGAAGAACCTCGCGCTGAACGAGCGCGACTATGGCGACCTCTCCGGCCTCAACAAGGACGACGCCCGCAAGAAATGGGGCGAGGAGCAGGTCCATGTCTGGCGCCGCTCCTATGACGTACCGCCGCCCGGCGGCGAAAGCCTGAAGGACACGCTCGCGCGCGCCTTGCCGTATTACGTGCAGGAAATCCTGCCCGGCGTGCTCAACGGCAAGCGCACGCTGGTTGCCGCCCACGGCAATTCGCTGCGCGCGCTGATCATGGTGCTGGAAAAGCTCTCGCCTGAAGGCATCCTGAAGCGCGAGCTCGCGACCGGCGTGCCGATCATCTACCGGCTGAATGCGGATTCGACGGTGGCGTCGAAGCAGGATCTGGCGGGGTAGGTTTTCGCCGCACACGCTGGGCCGAAGGGTGGGCAAAAGGGAATCGTGCCCACGTTCTTTCGACGGTTTCAGAGAGATGGTGGGCACGGCGCTGTGCGCCCTTGCCCACCTTCCGGCATCTCAACTACTGCATCCCGAGCTGTCCGGCTTCCCAGCCCAGCATCGCCTGCTTGCGGGTGATGCCCCAGTGATAGCCGGTGAGCGTGCCGCTCTTGCCGAGCGCGCGGTGGCAAGGCACGACGAACGAGACCGGGTTCTTGCCGACAGCGGCGCCGACGGCGCGCGAGGCCTTTGGCTTGTTGATGTTACAGGCGATGTCCGAATAGGACACCGCGCGGCCCATCGGAATCTTCAACAACGTCTCCCACACCCGCACCTCGAAATCGGTGCCGATCATCACCACGCGGAGCGGCTGGTCCGGCCGCCACAGCTTGGTGTCGAAGATGCGCGCCGCAAGTGGCGCGGTGCCTTCGTGGTCCTCGACGTAAGTGGCGTTGGGCCAGCGGCGCATCATATCGGCGAGCGCGGCCTTCTCCTCGCCGGGATCGGCGAAGGCGAGGCCCGAGAGCCCGCGGTCGGTCGCGATCACGATGGCCGTGCCGAAGGGCGAGGGATGGAAGCCGTAGCGCAGGGTGAGCCCCGCGCCGCCGTTCTTCCATTCGCCTGGCGACATCGCTTCATGGGTGACGAAGAGATCGTGCAGGCGGCCAGGTCCCGACAGGCCTGAGTCGAGCGCCGCGTCGAGGATGCTCGCGGAATCCCGCAACAACGCCTTGGCGTGGTCGAGCGTCAGCGCCTGCATGAAAGCCTTCGGGGTAATCGAGGCCCAGCGGCGGAACAGATGGTGCAGCTCATCCGGCGTGACGCTGGCCGCATCCGCCATCGCCTCGATGGTCGGCTGCGCGCGCCAGTTTTCCGAGATGAAGGCGATCGCCCGGCGCACTGAATCATAGTCGCGCAGCGCGGCGTTCTGGGAGCCCGGCCTGGCCAGGCGCTGGTCATGTATGGCGAGTGTCATCATGAGCGAAAATGTAGGCGCGACACCGGGTCGAAACCACCCGATTTCCGACCCGCCGATCAGGTGACCGGGTTGTAGGTCGGGCCCCGCTTGGCGGCATTGAGTGCCTCGCTCAAGCCTTTGTAAAAGCTCGCCTTTTCGTCCGGCCCAAGGAACCTTGCGATCTGGATCTGGCGGCCGCGCGAGATCAGGTAGAGATGCTCGATGCCGAAGTCCTCGTCGACCTCCATGTCGAGGCGGACCCAGAGCGGATTGAAGGTCCATTCGGCGACCTGGCCGCGATGGCTGATACGTCGCACGCGCAATTCCGAGGTCGTGACGGTGATCTCTTCGCGCGCCCGGGCGGTGCGGAAATTGACCTTGAAGGCCCACCAGACCACGAGCACGTCGAGGCCGAAAAAGCCGAGCACCGGCCAGGCGCCCTTCATCAGGAAGACCAGGCCGGTGGCAAAGCTGACGACGCTCAGGAACAACATCACGGCGAGGAAGCCGGTGCGGTTGAGCGAGCGATGCGGCGTCAGCAGCGCGGAGAAGATCTGCTGCTCGTTCTCGCGCTCAATTTCGTTGCCTGTGCTCATCGTCCCTCAGTATATCCCGATCATGGCGAAAATCACCCGCAAGCCGGCCCCGCGCAAAGCGGCTGTGCCGAAGAAAAGGGCAAAGGCGGTCACCGCGAAGCCCAAGCCCGCGAAGAAATCTCTCAAGGCGACGAGACCCTGGACACCGGCCGAAGTTCGCGAGGTCTTCAGTCGTTTCCACAAGGCCAATCCCGAGCCGAAGGGCGAGCTCGAGCACGTCAATCCGTTCACGCTGCTGGTCGCCGTGGTGCTGTCCGCGCAGGCGACCGATGCCGGGGTCAACAAGGCGACACGGGAATTGTTCAAAGTCGCCGACACCCCGCAGAAGATGCTCGATCTCGGCGAGGAGCGTTTGCGCGACTACATCAAGACCATCGGCCTCTATCGCACCAAGGCCAGGAACGTGATCGCGCTATCGGCCAAGCTGCTCAGCGATTTTGGCGGCTCGGTGCCGCGCACGCGCACCGAGATCGAGTCGCTGCCCGGCGCGGGACGCAAGACCGCGAACGTCGTGCTCAACATGGCCTTCGGCGAGCACACCATGGCAGTGGACACGCACGTTTACCGCGTCGGCAATCGCACGGGCCTCGCGCCCGGCAAGACGCCGCTCGACGTCGAGCTCGGCCTCGAAAAAGTGATCCCGGCCGAGTTCATGCTGCATGCCCATCATTGGCTGATCCTGCACGGCCGCTATACTTGCCTCGCGCGCAAGCCGCGCTGCGAGGTTTGCCTGATCAACGATCTCTGCCGATGGCCGGAGAAGACGGTGTGAGCACCCTCACCGCATCTGTCGCGCCGGCTCGATCATCTCGGGTCGCGGGCCCGACAGTCGCTTGTGCATGTGAACCATGAAGGCCATGCCGAAGATCGGCGTCGCCAGGTTCACGACCGGGATCGAGACGAAGGCGGCGATGAACAGGCCGGCGGTGAAGATGACCGCGGCATTGTCGCGTCGCATCGCCTTGGCATCCTCGGGCGAGCGGAAGCGCATCGCGGCAAGCTCGAAATATTCGCGGCTCAAGAGCCACGCTGCCGCGAGAAAAAAGATCAGAAAGCCCGCGCCGGCCAGGAACACCAGCGGCAAGGCGGCGAGATAGACCACGATGGTCAGCAGCGCGGTCTTGATCCCCTCGAGCATCGCCTGGTTGAACGGCAGCGCAGCGCCCGGCCGCTCGGCGGGGTAATATTCGCGCTCGACGATGTCGGCGACGTCGTCGACGAAAAAGCTCGCCACCAGCGAGGTGATCGCGGGCATCAGGAATACGCTGCCGAACACGACGCCGAAACCGGCGGCAATCGAGATGATCCAGGCCAGCACCTCCAGCGACGAGTGCCAGCTCGGCCCGAGCAGACCCTCCAGCCAGACCTCGCCATAGGTCGCG
The DNA here is from genome assembly GCF_028128765.1 of Bradyrhizobium sp. CCBAU 51627. Classification (GTDB taxonomy): domain Bacteria; phylum Pseudomonadota; class Alphaproteobacteria; order Rhizobiales; family Xanthobacteraceae; genus Bradyrhizobium. Next base: position 105,961 of record NZ_LBJG01000002.1, on the reverse strand, counting down.
AACCAGCTGAGCAGCCGCTGCAGCCCGATCGCCAGCACTGATATCAGCACGAGCGCAACCCCGATCGACCGCCACAGGATCGATCGCATCGGCGGCGACATCATTTGCGACAGCGCCTTGACGGCGGCATCCAGCATGGGAACCTCTCACGAAATCACCAGCGAGAGGTAGACACCCCCGCTCGCTTCGGCAAGGGATCTGCGGCGCAAGGTACCTGTGGTGCTACACCGTATCCAGCGCCTTGCCGCGGACGTCGGGACCGAACAGAGCCATGGCGATCACCACGATCAGCATGGCGGCGGTGATCAGGCCGAACACGCCGGTGACGCCGGCCTCCTTCAGCATGTAGGCGACGATGAAGCCCGAGAACGTCGCGGAGAGCCGGCTCATCGAATAGACGAGGCCGGAGGCCTGCGCACGGATCTGGGTTGGAAACACCTCGGTCTGGTAGGCGTGATAAGCGTAGGACATTGTCGTATTGCAGGCCGTCAGCAGCACGCCGCAGACGATCAGCAGCGCCGGCGCGGTCATCTGTGCGAACGCCATGCCGAACACGATGATGGCGATGCAGGCGCCGGCGATGATCCAGCGGCGTTCGAACCTGTCGGCGAAGCTCGCGGCAAGCAGCGGTGCGATCGGATAGGCGAAGGCGACGATGAAGGAATATTGGAGGCTCTTGGTAACGGTGATGCCTTTCTCGACCAGCAGGGTCGGCACCCAATTGGCAAAGCCGTAGAAGCCGAAGGCCTGGCAGAGGTTGAACACCATGAACAGGACGACGAGCGAGACATAGGGCGGCCGGAACAGATCGGCGAAGGCCACGCGTGCGGTCGTTTGTGTCGCGGGCCGCGCGGGCGGAGCTGAGGTGTTCGCCGCTGCGCCGCTTCTGGCTTCGAGCGTCGCAAGAATCCGGAACGCGTCCTCGGTGCGGCCGTGACGCGCCAGCCAGAGCGGGCTCTCGGGCAGGAACAGCCGGAGCACCCAGATGATCATGCTGGCGGCGGCGCCGATCAGCACCACCCAACGCCAGCCCTCGACGCCGTTAGGCGCGAGCGGCACCAGCCACCAGGCGAGGAAGGCGACAACGGGCACGGCGATGAACATGATCGACTGGTTCACCGCAAAGGCGCGCCCGCGCATCCGGCTCGGCACCAGCTCGGTGATGTAGGCATCGATGGTGATGACCTCGACGCCGATGCCGATACCGGCGAGGAAGCGCCACAACAGAAGGCCTCCGGAGGAGGTCTGGCAGGCCATGATCACGGAGGCGGCGCTGTAGGCGAGCAGGGCATAGGTGAAGATCGCGCGCCGGCCGAATCGATCGGCCAGAAAGCCGAGGAAGAAGGTGCCGACGAACAGGCCGGCGAAGGTGGCGGCGACGAAGGCGCCGATGCCGGAGAAGCCGAAGAAGGCCTGCGTCGTCGTGGAAAGCAATCCGCTACGGCTAAGGCCCGGCGCGATGTAGCCGATCAGGAACAGATCGTAGATCTCGAAGCAGCCGCCGAGCGAAAGCAGGATGACGAGCTTCCAGACGTAGCCCGTCGCTCGCATTCCCTCGAGTCGTCGCGAAATCTCGTCCGGTCCTGATGGTGCAGTGCCGAGCTCAAGGCCAGTGTCGATGCCGACAACGCTCATGATGTCCTCCCATGGCGCGCGGATCGCGCGCGGTTCCCGGCGGCCTGTCTCTGTGATTTTTCGGTAAGCTCTGCCGGACCGCGCCCATGTTGGCGGGTCGATGGCTGAAATCCAGAAGAACATATCGATGGGAGCGTTCGAGAATTTCGAAGGCGGCTGTTTTTTGCCTCTCCCCGCTTGTCCGCCGAAGCTTTAGCGTACACGGAAGCGGGGAGAGGCCGGAATTTGGGTTAGAAAAATTCCGGTGAAGGGGAGTCTCCGCGAATCCCGACCGCCTGCTTGTAACGGGAAAGTCTATCCGCGCGTCATTGCGAGCGCAGCGAAGCAATCCAGAATCCCTCCGCGGAAAGACTCTGGATTGCTTCGCTGCGCTCGCAATGACGAGGAGAGGGCGCGGGAGTCGACTCTCATCGTCCCCGCGGAGACCGCTCCTGCCCCACCAGCTCCGCCTGCCAGGCACCCTCGCGCACCTGCTCGGCGATCAGCGACAGCATCAACCGGCGCATCTCTTCCATCGCGTAGGTCATCGGGCGGTTGCGCAGGCGGCAGAGGTAGAGCGTGCGGGTCAATTTCGGCTCGACCACCTTGCGCGCGATCAGGCGACCGGCCGCCAGCTCCTCGCGTGCGAACAGTTTGGTGGCGATTGTGCAGCCGAGCCCTTCCACCAGCGCGCCGGTCATGCCCGTGATCGAGTTGGCGTGCAGGATCGCGCCGCCCTCCAGCCGCTTGAGCAGGACGGGATCGTCGAGCAGCGCACGGGAGGACAGGCCGAGGCCATAGCGCAGCAGAATCAGCGGCAGCCGGCTCAGCTCCTCGAACCGGATCGGCGTCTTGCCCTTGCCGACCAGCTTTGGAATGCCGACCAGGAACATCTCCTCTTCGAGCACGGCCTCGGTGATCAGCTCCTTTTCCGACGGCGGATTGTAGACCAGCGCGAGGTCGACATTGGAGATCATCAGATGCATCAGCGTCGCGCCCGACAGGCTCTCGGTGAGCGACAGCTTGAGCTTGGGATATTTCGTCAGCACCGTGCGCATCAGCTCGACGCCGATCGCCTTGACGCCGGAATTGGCCATGCCGATCGAGATCTCGCCGGCAATGACGCGCGCACCCTCGCGCACCTCAGTCTCGGCCTCCGCCATCGCGCGCAGGATGATACGAGCGTGCTCGTAGAGCCGCTCGCCGGCCGCGGTGGGGTCCATGCCGCGCGACTTGCGCTCGAACAAGGGCGTGGCGAACTCGGCTTCCAGGTTCGAGATATGATGGCTGAGCGCGGACTGGGCGACATTCACCTGGTCGGCGGCGCGCGACAGGTTCCGCTGCTCGTAAACGGCGATGAAATAGCGGAGCTGGCGCGAATCCATGTCAGATCAGCATTGGCGGTGAAGCGTTCTATAAGAGCGAAGGCATTCTTCGATAGATTATATTTTTAAGAACGCTTGTGAAGACCTAGTCTTCGACGCCGAACGACAGGGAGTGACGGATGGCTGAGACCGGATTGCCGCTCGAAGGCGTGCGGGTCGTCGAAATGACCCACATGGTGATGGGCCCGACCTGCGGCATGATCCTCGCGCAGCTCGGGGCCGAGGTGATCAAGGTGGAGCCGCCAGCCGGCGACAAGACCCGTTCCCTCGGCGGAATGGGCACGGCGTTCTTCCCGCTGTTCAACCGCGGCAAGCGCAGCGTGGTGCTGGACTTCGAGAAGCCTGATGATCGCGACATCATGCATCGGCTGCTGGAGACAGCCGATGTGTTCCTCGAGAACTTTCGCGACGGCCTGCTCGAAAAGCAGGGGCTTGGCGCCGAGGAATTGCGCCGCCGGCATCCGCATCTGATCGTCGCCGGCCACAAGGGCTTTCTGTCCGGCCCCTACGAGCATCGTCCCGCGCTCGACGAAGTCGTGCAGATGATGTCGGGGCTTGCCGCCATGACCGGCACCCAGGAGAAGCCGCAGCGCGTCGGCTCCTCCGCCAATGACATCATGGGCGGCATGTTCGGCGTGATCGCGATTCTCGCCGCACTCTATCAGAAGCGCGGTGGCAAGCGCGACGGCGCCGATATCCGCGTCGGCCTGTTCGAGAACTGCCTGTTCCTGGTCGCCCAGCACATGGTCGAATACGAGATGACCGGCAACAAGCCGCGCTCGATGCCGGAGCGCGAACACGCCTGGCCGATCTACGACATTTTCGACGCCGCCGGCGATGGCCGTATTTTCATCGGCGTCGTGACCGAGGGCCACTGGCAGGCGTTCTGCCGCGAGTTCGGCCTGAGCGAGCTCCTGGATGATCCCACCTTGCGCACCACGACCGATCGCATCCTGGCGCGCCCGCGGATTCTTCCGCGCGTGGCCGAGATCGTCAGGCAGTGGAACGTGGCGGAGCTGTCGCAAAAGCTGGATGCGCTCAACATCTGCTTTTCGCCGATCAACCGTCCCGAGGATCTCCTGACCGATCCGCATGTGCTGCGGCCGGGTGGCCTCGTCACCAACATCGCCGCCGACGGCAAGCCATTCCATGTGCCGACGCTGCCGATCGAGTGGAACGGGGATCATCTCGGCGAAGGCCTGAAGGTCTCGCCGCTCGGCGCCGACACGTCGGCGGTTCGCGCCGAGATCGACAGCAATGACGTCACGTCAAAAGCCGCTGGGAGGCGCGCATGAGCCGGGTCGAGACCACTTATCCCGCCGACCGCGTCGTCTTGCGCGAAGTCGGCTTGCGCGACGGGCTCCAGCTCGTGAAGACATTTCCGTCGACCGAAGCGAAGCAGCGCTGGGTGCGCGAGGAATACGCCGCCGGTGCCAGGCATTTCGAGGTCGGCTCGTTCCTGCCGGCCAAGACCTTTCCGCAATTCGTCGATGTCCGCGACGTCATCGCGACGGTGGCGAGCCTGCCGGGCGCGCATGGCATCGCGCTCGCGCTCAACGAGCGCGGAGTGAACGAGGCGCTGGAATCAGGCGTCGGCGAGATCGCCTCGGTGGTGTCGGCGACGGAGGAGCACAGCCAGGCCAATGCGCATCGTTCGCGCGAATCCGCGATCGCCAACATCAAGCGCCTTTGCGAGCTGCGCGATGCCAGCAGCCACAAGCCGCTGGTGAACGCGGCGATCTCGATGGCGCTGGGCTGCTCGATCACAGGCGCGGTCGATCCGAAAGAGGTGCTGCGTCTCGTCGACAAATGCCTCGAGGCCGGCGTCGATTTCGTCGCGATCGCCGACACGGTCGGCTATGCCGGGCCGAAGCAGGTCGCCGACTTGTCGCGCGCCGCGGTCAAGCTCGCAGGGACAAAGCCGATCTGCATCCATCTCCACGACACCCGCGGCATGGGCATCGCCAATGCCGCCGCGGCACTGGACGAAGGCGTGCGTATCCTCGACGGCTCGCTCGGCGGCCTCGGCGGCTGCCCCTTCGCGCCCGGCGCGACCGGCAACGTCGTGTTCGAGGATCTGGTGTTCCTGTGCGAGAGCAAGGGTTTTGCGACCGGGATCGATCTCGAGAAGCTGATCGAGGTGCGCAGCATTTTGCGGGAGGAGATGCCGAACGAGCAGCTCTACGGCGGCCTCGCGCGGGCGGGCTTGCCGGGTGGACGTGCGGCGAGGGCGGCGTGATCCTTCTAGCTTCAGGCCCAATTCTCGTGTCCCGGACGCGGCGCGGCATAAAATGACGCGACGCAGAGCCGGGACCCCATCTAGCTCCGGCTTCTGGGCCTCGGCTCTGCAGCGCACCGCTGAAGAAGCGCTGCGCTGCGTCCGGGGCACGAGAGCTTCGGCCTACTCATGCCGATGTCCGTGCTTCCGCACCCTCGTCTTGCTCTCTCCCGTCGGAATCATCACCACGCGCCCGTAACGCACGCCGCGTTCGGCGATGATGTGATCCGCAAAATGCCTGAGCTCGGCGGCGTCGCCCCTCAGCGCGGTCATCTCCATGCAATTGTTGTCGTCGAGATGAACATGCAGGGTCGCCAGCGCGAGATCGTGATGGCCGTGGAATTCCTGCACCAGCCGCTTTGAGAGGTCGCGCGCGGCGTGGTCGTAGACATAGACGAGGCCGGCGACGCAGGTGCCGGCCTGTGCCGTATCCTCGCTCGATTGCTGCAGCCCGGCACGGGCGAGATCGCGGATGATCTCGCTGCGGTTCTGGTAGCCGCGCGCCTCGGCGGCCGCATCGATCTCCGCCAAAAGATCGTCCTCGATCGTGATCGTAATCCGCTGCATCAGGCCCTCTCCGCGAACGCGGCCGAATGGACCTGTTCTACACGGATTTCGTCGCCCTCACAGCCGCGTCGCGCGCAGCCGCAGGGCATTGCCGACCACGCTCACCGAGGACAGCGCCATCGCCGCGGCCGCGATGATCGGCGACAGCAGCAGGCCGAAGGCCGGATAGAGGATGCCGGCGGCGATCGGGATGCCGGCGGCGTTGTAGATGAAGGCGAAGAACAGGTTTTGCCTGATATTGCTCATTGTGGCCTGCGACAGCTTTCGCGCCCGCACGATGCCGGTGAGATCGCCCTTCAAAAGCGTGACGCCGGCGCTTTCCATCGCGACGTCAGTGCCGGTGCCCATGGCGATGCCGACCTCCGCCGCGGCCAGCGCCGGGGCATCGTTGACGCCGTCACCGGCCATCGCGACGCTGCGGCCGGCCTTCTGCAGTTTTGCCACCACCGCGCTCTTCTGGTCCGGCAGCACTTCGGCCTCGACATCGGCAATGCCGAGCCGGCGCGCCACCGCTTCGGCCGTGGTGCTGTTATCGCCGGTCAGCATGATCACCTTGATGCCTTCGGCGGCGAGCGCCTTCAGCGCCTCCGGGGTCGAGGCCTTGACCGGATCGGCGATCGCGAACAGGCCGGCAAGCCGGCCGTCGACCGCCATGTTGATGACGGTCGCGCCGTCGCCGCGCAGGCGCTCGGCCTCGCCGTCGAGCGGCTTGGTGTCGATGCCGACCGACGTGAGATACTTCGCGTTGCCAAGCACGATGCTCTTGCCATCGACCTTGCCGGTCGCGCCCTTGCCGGTCGGCGAATCGAACCCTTCGACCTGGCCGAGGGCGAGCTGCTTCTCTTTCGCTGCGCGCACGATGGCGTCCGCGAGCGGATGCTCGCTGGCGCGCTCGACGCTGGCCGCAAGTCGCAGGATGTCGCCTTCCACAAAACCGGGTGCGGGCACGACCGCGACCACCTTGGGCTTGCCCTCGGTCAGCGTGCCGGTCTTGTCGACCACCAGCGTGTCGATCTTCTCCATCCGCTCCAGCGCCTCGGCGTTCTTGATCAACACGCCGGCCTGCGCGCCGCGGCCGACACCAACCATGATCGACATCGGGGTTGCCAGACCCAGCGCGCAGGGGCAGGCGATGATCAGAACGCTGACGGCGGCGACGAGGCCGAAGGCCAGCCGCGGCTCCGGCCCGAACCAGGCCCATGCGGCGAAGGCCGCGATGGCGACAACGATCACTGTCGGCACGAACCAACCGGCGACCTGGTCTGCCAGCCGCTGGATCGGCGCGCGCGAGCGCTGCGCATCCGCCACCATCTGCACGATCTGCGACAGCAGCGTCTCGCGTCCGACCTTGTCGGCGCGCATGATGAAGCTGCCGGACTGGTTGAGCGTACCGGCGATGACTTTTGCATCGACTTCCTTTGTCACCGGCATGGATTCGCCTGTCACGAGCGATTCATCGAGCGAGGAGCGGCCCTCGATGATGACGCCGTCGACCGGCACCTTCTCGCCGGGTCGAACCCGCAACCGATCGCCGGCATGAAGCGTATCGATCTCGACCTCGTGTTCGCTGCCGTCAGCATCGACGCGCCGCGCGGTTTTCGGCGCGAGCTGCAACAGCGCCTTGATCGCGCCTGACGTCGCATCGCGTGCGCGCAGTTCCAGCACCTGGCCGAGCAGCACCAGGACCGTGATCACGGCGGCCGCCTCGAAATAGACCGAGACCGCGCCCTCATGGCCGCGGAAGGTGGCGGGGAAAATCTGCGGCGCCAGGGTGCCGATCAGGCTGTAGACATAGGCGACGCCCGTGCCCATCGCGATCAGCGTGAACATGTTGAGGTTGCGCGTCAGCAGCGACTGCCAGCCGCGGACGAAGAACGGCCAGCCGGCCCACAGCACGACGGGCGTGGCGAACACGAGCTGGATCCAGTTCGACATTACGGGGTCGATCAAGTTGTGCGGCCCGGCGAGATGGCCGCCCATCTCCAGCACGACGGGCGGCAGCGCCAGCGCGCCGCCGATCCAGAAGCGCCGCGTCATGTCGGCGAGCTCCGGATTCGGTCCGGTCTCCAGGCTCGCGACCTCTGGCTCCAGCGCCATGCCGCAGATCGGGCAGCTGCCGGGTCCGACCTGGCGAATCTCCGGATGCATCGGGCAGGTGTAGATGGTGCCCGCGGGCATCTCGGGCTCGGTCGCCTTGCCCTTGGTGAGGTATTTTGCGGGATCGGCGACGAATTTGGTGCGGCATCCGGCCGAGCAGAAATGGAAGGTCTCGCCGTGGTGCTCGAAGCGGTGCTTTGACGTCGCCGGTTCGACCGTCATGCCGCAGACGGGGTCCTTGACCTTCGTTGCGGCGTCACCGTGGCCATGGGCGTGATGATGGGCATGGCCGGCGTGATCGCCGTGTCCACCGCAGCAGGATGAGGTCGCGGGCTTGGCGGTCGGCGGCGCTGCTTCTGCGGAACAGCCGCATCCGGCCTGGGTTGCCGCTTCGGGGTGATGCCCGTGTTCGTTGTTGTTCATTGCCCCGTGTTCGTTGTTGTTCATTGCCATGCTCCGATCCCGCGCCTGGTCTTGCAACCTATACCCGGTAGGGGTATATAGACCTCATGCGCAAGGACATCAAGGCATCTGTCGGAAAACGTCTCGGCCGGATCGAGGGCCAGGTTCGCGGCTTGTCGAAAATGGTAGAGGAAGACCGCTACTGCATCGACATCGTGACGCAGATCTCGGCGGTGCGCGCTGCGCTGCGCCGGGTCGAGGAAGAGATCCTGAAGGATCACGTCGCCCATTGCGTCGAGCACGCGATCGCGAGCGGCGACAAGGCGGATCAGCGCGAGAAGATCGCGGAGCTGATGGCGGTGATCGGGCGGGCGGAGCGGTAGATTTCACCGCAGTCATTGCGAGGAGCGCAGCGACGAAGCAATCCAGAGTTGCTCCGCGGAGGCAGTCTGGATTGCTTCGCTTCGCTCGCAATGACGCTGTGGGGAAAGCTCTCTATGCTGCTCTTTCGCGAGCTAGTCTGCGCCGCGGTCGGTACATCGCGAGCTTCTTCAGCAGCGGGACAGTTTGGAGGCGGTGACGCGATCGACCGTCGTCGCCGGCATCACTTGCTCAGCCGAAGCCTGCGCTTCTTCGTCAATCGCTTCAGGAACGAGCGGCGGCGCACGGAACGTTTCTGGAAACACACCGAATGAGCCCGCCACCTCCTCGAGCGGCTTTTGCTTGTCGGCCCAGTGCAGGGCCGTGTAGTCGAAGCCGTGCACGATGGTGGGTTTGACCACTTCGAAATAGGGCGAGATATCGAAGTCGCGGGGCATGTAGAGCGAGGAATCGCGGATGTGCAGGATCTCGCGGCGCGCGGCGCGGCTGCCGGCCTTGGTGATCTTCGGCAGGATCGGATAGCGCACGGCGTCGAAGGCTTGCGCGATCAGCGCCGAGCAGATGATCTTGGTCGGATCGCCCGAGCCGAGCGCGATCATGCGCCGTCGCCAGCGCTGCGGCACCGGCAGCGGGAACAGGAAGCGCATCAGATCGATGATGTTCTTGGTGTCGTAGCCGAAGCCGATGCGGTTGATCGCATAGCGGCAGACCGTGATGCGGTCCTCGTAGGACAGCCCGACCGGCCGGCAGATGCGGGTGTGATAGGGGAAATATTTCGACAGCGGTGCGGAGGTGACGCCTTCGCCAATATTGGCCTCGATCAGCACGTGCGGCTCGCCGTCCGGCTCGACCGCGCCCTCGACCGGGCCGACATAAAGCGCGGCGTGCGACCAGGTCGACTGCGTCAGATATTTGATGATGCCGGAGATGCGGTTGTTGCCCTCGACCAGCATGACGTCGCCGGGCTGGATCACGCCGCGCAAATGTTCGGGGTCGCTCGGCGTGAACGGCTCGTAACCCGGCACCTCCTTCGAGAGGTACGCGGCAATTACTTTGCCGACTGAATCTAGGACCGTCCCCATGATCTCTCCCCGGGCCTTTCTGGCCGTCTTTTTTCCATCTCTATCATGGTCGAAACCGGTTGCAATTCGGTTCATGGCTGTATGAGTTCAAGCACGATTGATTCACCATGACGGTTGCTGCGCACCATCAGATGCGGCAAGGTTCGCCGGCTGTTCCCGTTGGCCGCAAGTTTCTGGAAACCATGACATGACAATCACGCGCCGCAGCTTCCTATCGGCGTCGGCGGCCCTTGCTGCAGCGCCGGTCCTGCGCGCAACGGCCGCGCCGCTGCCGCGCGAGGCTGACATTGTCGTGATTGGTGCCGGTGCGGCCGGCATCGCTGCGGCGCGGCGCATCATGGCGGCCAATCGCAGGGTGATCGTGCTGGAAGCAACCTCGCAGGTCGGCGGACGCTGCATCACTGATACCTCCACCTTCGATGTGCCGTTCGATCGTGGCGCGCGCTGGATGCACAATCCCGATATCAATCCGATGATCCGGCTGGCGCGGGGGGCCGGACTCGATGTCTCTCCGGCACCGTCGGGCCAGAAGATACGCGTCGGTCGCCGCAATGCGCGTGCGGGCGAGACCGAGGAATTTCTGGCGGCGCTGGTCCGCGCCAACAGGGCCATCGACGAGGCTGCGCGCGGCAAGCTCGATACGTCCTGTGCGTCGGTCCTGCCGAAAGATCTCGGCGATTGGGCCGGCGCCGCCGAGTTCGTGCTCGGCGCGAGCTTTGCCGGCAAGGATCTGAAGGAACTGTCGGCGATCGACAAGGCGCGCGCGCAGGACCGCAATGCGCCGATCGCCTGTCGCCAGGGTCTGGGCACCCTGATCGCAAGGCTCGGCGAGCAGGCGCCGGTCGCGCTCGCGACCCCGGCGAGCCGGATTCTCTGGAGCAATCGCGATGTCAGCGTGGAGACGCAGGCCGGCAAGATCGTCGCGCGCGCTGCCATCATCACGGTCTCGACCAATGTGCTCCTGTCGGGCGCGATCAAGTTTGCGCCCGACATCCCCAAGCGCACGTGGGATGCGGCGTCCAAGCTTACGCTCGGCAGCTACGATCACATCGTGCTGCAGCTGCCGGGAAATCCGCTCGGCCTCTCGCGCGACGACATTTTGATCGAGCAGAGCAACTCGACCCGCACCGCGCTGATGCTGGCCAATATCGGCGGCTCCTCGCTGTGCTCGATCGACGTCGGCGGCTCGTTCGGGCGCGATCTCTCCGAGCAGGGCGAGACGGCGATGGCCGCCTTCGCCAGGGAATGGATCACCAAGCTGTTCGGCAGCGAGGCGGCTGCCGCCGTGAAGAAGATCGCCGCGACGCGCTGGAACGCCTCGCCCTATGTGATGGGCGCGATGTCGGCGGCCTCACCCGGCGGCCAGCTCTCACGCAGGGTCCTGGCCGAGCCGATCGGCAACATGTTTCTCGCCGGCGAGGCCACCCATGAGACGCTCTGGGGCACGGTTGACGGCGCCTGGGACAGCGGCGAGCGCGCCGCCGATGCCGCGCTCCGCAAGATCGGTGCGCTGAAGGACGAGCCGGCCGAGGTGCCGACGCAATCGACGAAGAAACGCCGTCGCGCGCCGCGGCATTAGGGCCGCCGTCGTCCTGGACAAGCGAAGCGGAGCGCAGATCCAGGACCCATTACCCCATGGAGTAGTTCGGCGAAGACACGTGGTTACCAGCCGTAGCTATAAGTGCTGACCGGGGTAATGGGTCCGGCTTTCGCCAGGACGACACTGGAGAGCTAACGCAAGATCCCATCCAGCACCGGCAGCCCGGTGATCACAGCGATTGCGATCAGCGCAAAGCAGATCCTGCGGAAGACGGTTTCGCTGGCGCGGCCGAACAGCGAGGCGCCGAAGGCGACGCCGAGCGCATAGACCGGACCAACGATCAGCGACAGCGCGAGCGATTCGCGCGAGATCAGGCCGGTGGCGGCGTAGCTGATCATCGAGAAGCAATCGGAGGCGCCGAAGAACAGCAGGATATTGGCGCGTGCGATGATCGGGGCGATGGGGCGGCCGAGCCAATAGCCGACGATCGGCGGCCCGCCGGTCTGCGCCAGGCCGCTGCAGAAGCCGGAGAGGCCGCCGATGCCGACCGAGAGCCAGACATGGTCCTTGCCGCGATAGCGCCAGCCCGACAGCAGCAGAAGCAGGAGGGCGGCGACGAAGCCGGAGATGATCCAGCGCGTGGTGACGGGCTCGAGCACGCTGAGAAAATAGGTGCCGAGAGGCACGCCGACCAGCGCGCCGAGCACGATCACCGCCGTGGCTCTGCGATCCGCCTTGCGCCACGCGTCAGGCAGCAATGGTGCGGCGGACACGAAATCGATGACGAGGAGCAGCGCGGCAACCAGTCGCGGCGGCGCGACGCTGCTCGCCAGCGGCATGAAGATCAGCGCCGCGCCGAAGCCGGAGAAGCCACGCGCCGTGCCGGAAACGAAAGCGATGGCGCAGAGCGCCATCGCAATGGTGAGGCTGATATCCTTTGTCAGGAGATCCGCAAGAGTCATGCGTTATTCGGCATCATGCTCGTAGCGTGCCGCCGGTCTTCTTCGTGACCTCCGCCACGATCTTCGCGGCGACGGCGTCGATCTCCTGGTCAGTCAGCGTCTTTTCGCGCGGCTGCAGCGTGACTGCGACCGCGACCGACTTCTTGCCGTCATCGATGCCCTTGCCCTCGTAGACGTCGAACACGTTGACGCCGGTGATCAGCTTCTTGTCGACGCCCTGCGCCGCACGGACGATGTCTCCGGCCTTCACGGCACGATCGACGATGAAGGCGAAGTCGCGCGAGACAGGCTGGAATGCCGACAGCTCGATCAGCGGCTTGGCGCGGGTCGGCTTCTTCTTCGCCTCGGGAATGCGGTCGAGCGTCACTTCGAACACGACAAGCGGGCCGTCGGCGCCCAGCGCTTCCAGCGCGCGCGGATGCATTTCGCCGAAGGTGCCGAGCACGTTCTGCGGGCCGATCTGGATCGTGCCGGAGCGGCCCGGATGCAGCCAGGCGGGACCGCCGGCGACGATCTGCAGCGCCTGCATCGGTGCGCCGGCGGCAGCCAGCACCGCGAGTGCGTCGGCCTTGGCGTCGAACACATCGGCCTGCGCCGAGCCCGACCAGTGCCGCCCCAGCCCTTCCGACGAGGCAAGCCCGCGGCGCACGCCGCTCGCGGCCATGAACTGATCCTGCGGGCGATCGCCCTTGAACACCTGCCCGACCTCGAACAGCGCGACGTCGCCATAGCCGCGATCGGCGTTGGCCTGGGCGGCCGCGACCAGGCCCGGCAGCAGGCTCGGCCGCATGTCGGAGAGGTCAGCGGCGATCGGGTTGGCGACTTCGAGCTCGCGCTGGCCGCCGCCGAACAATTGTGCCGCAGGCTTGGTGATGAACGACCACGTCACAGCTTCCGTCATGCCGCGGCTCGCGAGTGCGCGCCTTGCGCGGCGGGTGCGCAGCTGCAGCGGCGTCAGCACCGGTTTGCGCGCGTCCTCGCCGCGCTCGAACGGCGTCATCGGCACCTTGTCGACGCCGTAGATGCGCACGACCTCCTCGACGAGGTCGGCCTTGCCATGCACGTCGGAGCGCCAGGACGGCACCGCGACCTTCACGACGGGGCCGGGACCGGCCATCATGAAGCCGAGATGGGTCAGGATGCGCTTCATCTCCGGCATCGGCACCTCGATGCCGGAGAGACGCTTCACCTCGGTCACCGGGAACTCGATCAGGCGGTCGTCGCCGAACGCGTTGCCGACCACGACGTTCTCCGACGGCGTGCCGCCGCACATCTCCATCACCAGCTTGGTCGCGAGCTCCAGCCCCGGCACCATGAAGGCCGGATCGACGCCGCGCTCGAAACGATAGCGCGCGTCCGAGGTGATGCCGAGCTTGCGGCCGGTCTGGGCGATGTTGATCTCGTTCCACAGCGCCGACTCGATCAACACGTCGGTGGTGGTCTCGTCGCAGCCGGAGGCCTCGCCACCCATGATGCCGGCAAGCGATTCGACACCGTGCTCATCGGCGATGACGCAAATGGCGGGATCGAGATTGTAGGTGCGGCCGTCGAGCGCAAGCAGGCTCTCGCCCTCGCGTGCGCGGCGCACGACCAGATTGCCCTTCACCTTCCTGGCGTCGAACACGTGCAGCGGGCGGGCGCGGTCGTAGGTCATGAAGTTGGTGATGTCGACCAGCGCATTGATCGGACGCAGGCCGATCGCGGTCAGCCGCTTCTGCAGCCATTCCGGCGACGGGCCGTTCTTGACGCCGCGCACGAGGCGCAGCGCGAAGCCCGGACACAGCGCGGCGTCCTCGACCGTGACCTTCACCGGGCAGGGGAATTCGCCCTTGATCTGCTTGATGCCGGGATCCCTGAACTTGCCCATGTCAGCAGCGGCAAGATCGCGCGCGATGCCGTGCACGCCGGTGCAGTCCTGCCGGTTGGGCGTCAGATTGATCTCGATCACGGGATCGCCGAGCCCGGCCCATTCGGCGTAAGCCGCGCCGATCGGCGCGTCCGCCGGCAATTCCATGATGCCGTCATGGTCGTTGGAGATCTGCAGTTCGGCCGCCGAGCACAGCATGCCGCGGCTCTCGACGCCGCGGATGGTGCCAACGCCGAGCGTGATGTCCTTGCCGGGAATGTAGGTGCCGGGGGCCGAGAACACGCTGACGAGGCCGGCGCGCGCATTCGGCGCGCCGCACACGACCTGCACCGGCGCAGCCCCGTCGCCGGTGTCGACCATGCAGACGCGCAGGCGATCGGCGTTCGGATGCTGCTCGGCCGAGATCACCTTTGCGATGGTGAACGGCTTGAGCGCCTTCGCCTTGTCCTCGATGTTCTCGACCTCGAGCCCGATCATGGTGAGCTTGTCGGCGAGCTTTTCCAGGGGCTCGTCGGTGTCGAGATGATCCTTCAGCCAGGAGAGGGTGAATTTCATGGCTGCTTTTTCTCCACGGAGACGGTCTGCTCCCTCTCCCGCCTGCGGGGGAGGGTTGGGGTGGGGGCTCTCTCCACGATGGTAGCCGCGATTGTTTCGAGAACGCCCGTGCGGTTGGTCATGACGTCGAGATTGCTGAAGCGGAGGACACGAAATCCCTTCGATTCGATCTCGGCAGAGCGGCGCGCGTCGGCGCGCTCGCCTTCATCGGAAAAGTGTTGACCGCCATCGAGCTCGATGACGAGCTTGGCTGCATGGCAGATGAAATCGGCGACGTAGTGCTCGATTGGCACTTGGCGGCGGAAGCTCGCGCCGTTCAATCGACCGGCTCGCAGCTCCGACCAGAGGATTCGTTCTGCATCAGTCGAGTTGCGCCTGAGTGCGCGGGCATTTTCGCGCAGTTTGGCCGGCACTTTCCATTCGGGATGTTTGGGATCGACCATTGGCAGCCCCATTGCGGAGAAACCCTCTCCCCAACCCTCCCCCGCAAGCGGGGGAGGGAGTTCGACCTGTCGAGTGGGTACAGAATACGTCCCCACGAAATAGAAGCCACGCGCAAGCTCCATCCATTCCCTTCCCCGCATGCGGGGGAGGGTCAGGAAGAGGGCTGTCTCCGCGGCGGGAACGGAGGAAGTCGTCGTATGGCCAATCACCGCCATCACGCGCTCAGCCCTCCCGCCAGCGTCGGCACCTCCAGCGGCTTGAAGCCGTAATGGCTCAGCCAGCGGACGTCGCTGTCGAACAGCTGGCGCAGATCGGCGATGCCGTATTTCAGCATGGCGATGCGGTCGATGCCCATGCCCCAGGCAAAACCCTGGTACTCGTCGGGATCGATGCCGCAGGCGCGCAGCACGTTCGGATGCACCATGCCGCAGCCGAGAATCTCCAGCCAATCCTCGCCCTCGCCGAAGCGGATCTCGCCCTTGTCGCGGCGGCACTGGATGTCGACTTCCAGCGACGGCTCGGTGAACGGGAAGAACGAGGGGCGGAAGCGCATGTTGATGTGGTCGACCTCGAAGAACGCCTTGCAGAACTCGTGCAGGATCCATTTGAGGTGGCCGAGATGCGAGTGCTTGTCGATGACGAGGCCTTCGACCTGGTGGAATTGCGGCGTGTGGGTCGCATCCGAATCGATGCGATAGGTGCGGCCCGGGCAGATCACGCGGATCGGCGGCTTCTGACTCAGCATGGTGCGCACCTGCACCGGCGAGGTGTGGGTTCGCAGCAGCATGCGCGAGCCGTCTTCCTTCGGATGGAAGAAGAACGTGTCGTGCATCTCGCGCGCGGGATGGCCTTCCGGGAAATTCAGCTTGGTGAAGTTGTAGTCGTCGGTCTCGATGTCAGGACCTTCGGCGACCGAGAATCCCATGTCGGCGAAGATCGTGGTCAGCTCGTCCCAGACCTGGCTGAGCGGATGGATGCGGCCGGCCTCGGCCTGCGCATCGCGCAAGGGGAGCGTGACGTCGACCGTCTCGGATGCCAGCCGCGCATCGAGCGCAGCCGACTTCAGCACGTCGCGCCGGGCAGCGAGCGCCTCGGTGACCTTGTCCTTGGCCTGGTTGATCGCCGCGCCCCGGGTCTTGCGCTCGTCCGGCGACATCTTGCCGAGCGTGGCGAGCAGCGCCGAGATCGAGCCCTTCTTGCCGAGCGCTGCGACGCGCACCGCTTCGAGCACGGCTTCATCGCCTGCGGCGGCGATCTGGTCGAGGATGGATGTTTCGAGCGTTGCGAGGTCGGACACTGTCAAATCCTTAGCTCCAAATTCGGCTGGGTTGTCGCCGCCGGAAGGGCGTAACGTCAAGCAAAAAGCCGGTCATTCGAGCCTCTGAACGGCTGGATTGAACCTCGCGTGGGGACCCGGCACCAAGACATGATACGAGGAGACCTGTGCGATGCTTTCGAAATGCTGTTTGGCCGCTGTGGCCGTGGTTCTGTCGGTAGCCGGCACCCCGGCGCGTGCCATGGTCTGCATGGACAAATCCATGACGCTGGACGAGGTTGCCGACACCATCAGCGCGCAGAAGGGCTGCGAAAGCGCGATGAAAGTCTTCAGGGATTGCGAACTGACCGCGAGCGGCGATGTCGAACTCGGCGCTGCCGTCGAAAAGAAATGCGAATCCGACTTCAAGCCCGGCCTCAACGCGTCGCAGAACCAAGCCTACAAGCGCGAGATGCACGCATGTGATATCAAGTACCGGAACAAGTCCGGCACCATGTATGTCTCGTTTACGGCATTCTGCCGGGCGGAGGTCGCCCAGCGTTACTCTGAGCGCGCGCTGAAGGCTGCGGGCCAGACGGCCCGCTAGCGCAAGCCTCAGGCGGCGAGCGCGGCCTTGGCCTTCTCGGCAATCGCCTGGAACGACGCGGGCTCGTGGATCGCGAGATCCGACAGCACCTTGCGGTCCACGGTGATGCCCGACTTGGCGAGACCGTCGATAAATCGGCTGTAGGTCAGGCCGAACGGACGCACCGCCGCATTGAGACGCTGGATCCAGAGCGCACGGAAGGTGCGCTTCTTACGCTTGCGGTCACGGAAGGCGTACTGCTGGGCCTTCTCCACGGCCGGCTTGGCAGCGCGGATGGTGTTCTTGCGGCGGCCGTAGAAGCCCTTGGCGGCCTTGTAGACTTTCTTGTGCTTGGCGTGGGCGGTCACACCGCGTTTGACGCGAGACATGACGAGTATCCTTCGAAAGATGACTTAGGTTTCGGATTGCCGCGCGAAGAGCGCGGCAGAGATGGCAATGATCTTCGACGTCCTTTGGACGCGATCAGGCGTTCGGCAAGAAGTACTTCTTGACGTTGTCGCCGTCGGTCTTGAACAGCACGCTGGTGCCGCGGAGCTGACGGATCTGCTTCTTCGTCCGCTTGATCATGCCGTGACGCTTGCCGCGATGGGCGAACATCACCTTGCCAGTGGCAGTCACCTTGAAGCGCTTTTTAGCGCCCGATTTGGTCTTCAGCTTGGGCATTTGGCTCTCCTCATGGCCACAGAATTCCGCCCGCGAAGGCGGCATGGCCGTCAAAAATGCTCGTTAGAGCGTTGATTGTGCTCAGGTTTTAGCGAATAAGCGCAAAACCCGCACGAGACACCGCCACGGCAGCCCGTAAATCAGCCGGGCGATGAAGGCTGGGCTTATGACAGAGGACGGGCCAGAAGGCAACGATGAACCGCCGGAACCCGCTCGCCGACTATTGGGGGTTGCCACCCCGATGTTCACGCCGTCCCGTCCGGAGCAGGACCAAAATGGCCCACTTTTTCCCATCGATTTCGTCTGGTTTGACCCGTCCGCGTCATCTCGCGCTGTTCGCCGCGCTCGCCGCGGCCGCTGTCCCGTCGACCGCCGATGCTCGCATCGGTGGCTATGACGGCGTCTGGAATGTCACCTTCGCCACCACACGCGGCGTCTGCAGCTCGGGCTACAGTGTCCCCTTCACCGTCACAGGCAGCCGGGTCTCGTCCGCCGGCGGCGGCCGGGTGTCCGGCACCGTCAATCGCAGTGGCGCCGTCGCCGTCCAGGTGTCGGTCGGCGCCTCCCACGCCAGCGGCGGCGGCCGGCTCGGTGGCGCAGCAGGGGCCGGTTCCTGGAGGGGCGTCATCTCAGGCGACCAGTGCAGCGGCACCTGGCAGGCGACACGAACCTGAAAACAAAACGGCCCGCCGGAAATCCGGACGGGCCGTTGAATTCTCGGTCCTGAAAAGCTGAGTTCAGCGCGGCGCCAGCACCATGACGACCTGACGGCCCTCGAACCGGGCGTCCTGCTCGACCTTGGCGAGCTCGGCGACGTCGGTCTTGATCTTGTCCAGCAGCTTGGTGCCGATCTCCTGGTGCGCCATTTCGCGGCCGCGATAGCGCAGGGTGATCTTGACCTTGTCGCCCTCTTCGAAGAACCGCAGCATCGCGCGCATCTTCACGTCATAATCGTGGTCATCGATCATCGGGCGGAGCTTGATCTCTTTGATCTCGACGGTCTTCTGTCGCTTGCGGGCTTCGGCGGCTTTCTTCTGCGCTGAATACTTGTACTTCCCGTAGTCCATGATCTTGCAGACGGGAGGGCTGGTATTCGGCGAAATCTCGACGAGATCCATGCCAGCTTCCTGGGCCATCTTGATGGCCAGCATCGTCTCGACGGTGCCCTTGTTGTCACCGGCCTGATCGATCAGCTGGATCTGCGCGTTGCGAATATCATCATTGATGCGCGGCCCGTCTTTGGCAGCAGGGGCCGGGGCTCTATTGGGACGGCGAATGGGTGGTTCTCCAAAGCTGTGAAAGGAAGCGGCTATTTTGAAGGAAGATACTGATGCCGGCAAGCAAGTCGCCCGTGCGAGAAGCGAAAAACCCTCAAATGCGAGGCATTTTGGCCACGCCTATCGGCACGGTGCTCGACATAGACACCTTGCCCCTGTTCCGCAAGCGTCCCAAAGGATCAATACCAAGATACGGTTGCCCGCCGGACGCTTCTCGAGACCTCAAACCCCACAGCCAGAGTAAACGTTCCATGACCTCAGCTATTTCCGATGCCGCGCTCGACTTCATCAATGTTGGCGAGGGTCCGTCAGCGCGCAGGATCGCGGTGCGCAGCCGCGCCGGAAACGGACCCGGTCTCGTCTGGCTCGGCGGCTTCAAGTCGGACATGCAGGGCGGCAAGGCGGTGGCACTGGATGGCTGGGCCGCAGAGCACGGCCGTGCCGCTGTGAGGTTCGACTATTCCGGTCATGGCGAATCCGGCGGCGATTTCGCCGACGGAACCATCGGGAGCTGGCTCGAGGACAGCGTCGCGGTGTTCGAGCGGTTCTGCACCGGTCCGCAAATCCTGATCGGCTCCTCCATGGGCGGCTGGATGGCGCTGCTGCTCGCGCGCGAGATCAGGAAGCGTGCGGGCAAAGCCTCATTGGCGGGCCTGGTGCTGATCGCGCCCGCGCCCGATTTCACGGAAGAGCTGATGTGGAAGAAATTCTCGCCCGACGTGAAGAAGGAGATCGAGACCAAGGGCTTTTGGCTCAGGCCATCCGAATATGGCGACGGCACGCCCTATCCGATCACGCGCCGGCTGATCGAGGAGGGACGCAACCATCTCGTGCTCGGCAGCGCCATCGATCTCGGCTGTCCCGTCCGCATCCTGCAAGGCGCGCAGGATCCTGATGTGCCGTGGCAGCACGCCTTCGCGCTGACGCATCGGTTGCCGGCCGACGATGTTGTGCTCACCCTGATCCAGGACGGCGATCACCGTCTGTCCCGGCCGCAAGACATCGCGCGCATTCTTGCCGCGGTGGCGGAGATCTTGTGACGAAGGCGAACTACCGCTTCGACGGATTCGCCATCGGCTTGCGCTGTGCCAGTGCGGCGACCGTCGCGGTGCCGATCGGGCCCTGCTCGTCGTAGAGCCAGCATTCACCAATCGCGACGCCGTCGGCGGCCTGGTGGTTCACCACATCGAAGCCGATCCAGTTCGTCACCGGCAGACGGTGCAGATAAATCGTCACGTCGCTGTTGATGTAGGCGAGTCCCTTGTCGCCGGCATTTGCAAACGGGCTGGCGAAGTCGGCGCCCACAGCGACATGGACGAACGGCGTCATCGGCACATCGGCAACAAGCTCGCGCACCTCGCTCATCCACAGCCGGCGCGGGCCGAGCGAACCCATATGGCCGACAATGGGGCGCGTGGTCCATTTGCCGTTCATGCCGAGCCGGGGATCGGTGGGCTTTGGAATGTCTGAGGGCCTCGGCACGTCCCAGTTCGGCGGCGACCAGACGTTGCCATCAGGGTTTTGCGTCTTGCGCAGCAGCTGGCACGAGGCGCGCGCCATGCTGATGCCGCCGGAGAAGAGCTCCGCCTGCACCACGCGGATGCGCAGGCCGTCGCGCACCAGGCGCGTCGTCACCTGAATCGCCTTGTCGATGGTCGGCAGCCGAAACATGTCGACGGTCAACCGTGCCGGCACGAATTCAGGACCGGAGTGGCGCTCCTCGATGGCGAAGCCGAGCAGGCCGACGATGACGCGTCCGTGCAGCGATTTCGGATCCCACGGGCCGTTGGCGACTTCCGTCGGATGGAATGTGTCGCCGTCGCGGGTGAAGAAAGGCATGTTTGTTGTCATGATGCGCGACTTTGCGGGAATGGATGAGGAAATCAAGGGTGGTGAGATGCGCGCGTGTAGCCACACAAACGCTGTCATCGCCCGGTCTAAACACTTGACCGGGCGATCCAGTACGCCGAGACGGCAGTGATGGATCGAGAAGCCGCGGCGTACTGGATTCCCCGCTTTCGCGGGGAATGACACCGATAGCTAGGAGGCGGCGTGCCACTCTTCACGAACTCTATCGTCGTGCTCGCTGCTCAGCACGGCCAGCTTCATCGCCGCAAACTCATCGCTCGGTACCAACTGGCTCAACGCCCACACTGCAGCGCCACGCACAAGTGCGCTTTCATCCTCGAGCAATCGCCGCGCCTCCTGCGCCAGCGCCGCATCACCCGAGTTGCCGATCGCAATCAGCACGTTCCGCAAGAAGCGGTCGCGGCCAATCCGCTTCACCGGCGACTTCGTGAACAGCGCGCGAAACGCCGCGTCATCCAGCCGCGAAAGCTCGGCGAGATCAGGCGCACGCAGCTCCTCGCGCGCGGCGAGCTTGGCCTCACGGCCCTCCTGCGCAAACTTGTTCCAAGGACAGGCTGCGAGGCAGTCGTCGCAGCCATAGATTCGGTTGCCGATGGATTTGCGAAATTCCTGCGGGATCGGCCCCTTATTCTCGATGGTGAGATACGAGATGCAGCGCCGCGCATCGAGCCTGTAGGGCGCGGGGAAGGCCGCGGTCGGGCAGATGTCGAGGCAGGCCCGGCACGAGCCGCAATGATCGATCTCGGCCATGTCGCGCGGCAGGTCGAGCGTGGTGTAGATCGCGCCGAGAAACAGCCATGAGCCGAATTCACGCGAGACCAGGTTGGTGTGCTTGCCCTGCCAGCCCAGATGCGCCGCTTGCGCAAGCGGCTTCTCCATCACCGCCGCGGTGTCGACGAACACTTTCACGTCCGACGGCGCGGTCGCGACCAGCCAGCGCGCCAGCGCCTTCAGGCGCTTCTTGATGAGGTCGTGATAGTCGTCGCCCTGTGCATAGACCGAGATCGCCGCGCGCGTGCGATGCTTGAGGATTGCGAGCGGATCCTGGTCAGGACCATAGTTGACGCCGAGCATGATGACGCTGCGCACGTCCTGCCACAGCCCGCGCGGATCGACGCGCCGCTCCGGCTGGTTGGCGAGCCAGTCCATGTCGCCGTGGCCGCCCGACGCGATGAATTCGAGGAAATGTGCGCCGGCCTTGTCGATCGTGCCGGGCGCGGTGATGCCGATGCAGTCGAAGCCGAGCGCACGCGCCTCGCGCGCCAGGGCCGTCTTCAGTTCAGTCGGATCGGTCTTCAGAAATCCAGGTCCACGTAGGTCCGCGACGCCGGCACGCCGGCCAGCCATTCGCTCAAGAGCGGGCGGAACGACGGGCGGGATTTCACCCGCGCGTACCACGCCTTTGCTGCGTCGTCCTCGCTCCATGGCACGTCGCCCAGATAGTCGATCGCCGAGAGATGCGCCGCGGCGGCGAGATCCGCGTAGGTGGGCCGGTCGCCGGCAAGGAAATTACGCGTCTGCGCCAGCCAGCCGATATAGGCGAGATGATAGCGCACGTTGGCCTTGGCCGCGCGCATCACGTCGGCCGAAGGCGGCCCGCCGCCATTCTCCTCGCTCATGAAGCGCTTGTAGATGCGCTCGGTGACGAGCGGGTGCGAGACCTCCTCGAAGAACTTCTCGTTGAACCAGGCCATCAGCCGGCGCACCTCGACGCGCTCGGCAAGCGTCTCCGGCATCAGTCGCTTGGCGCCCATCTCGGCGCCGTAGGCCTCGTCGAGATACTCCGCGATGATGGCTCCGCCCGGGACAGGCGGCTGTTCGTCGTCGACCAGAACCGGTGTCGTGCCGGCCGCATTGAGCAGCAGAAATGCCTCGCGGCGTTCCCAGCTGCGCTCCTCGATCAGCTTCAGTTCGAGCCCATATTCGCCCGCGATCAGGCGGATGAAGCGCGAATGCGGACAGAACGGATGATGAAACAGGGTAAACATGAATCCTTTGACTATTTGATGGTGCTTAAGAATCCATCAATGTTTGTGCGACGCCACACTAGTTCCTCAAAACCGCGAAGCAAGGGCGTGATGGCGCATTTTTGCGATTGCGGCATGGGGGCGAATAGGCGAGAAGAGCCCCGCTTTTCCAGCGGAAATGGACCGTAAATATGTCAGATACAATACGGGCAGTGATCCTCGGCATCATCGAGGGCGTGACCGAGTTCCTTCCCGTCTCCTCGACCGGCCATCTGCTGCTCGCTGAACGTTTCTTCGGCCTTGGCGAGGGAGCGTTCTGGGATTCGTTTACGGTTCTGATCCAGCTGGGTGCGATCCTCGCGATCGTCGGGCTGTACTTCAAGAAGCTGTGGGATGTCGTGATCGGTTTCTTCACGGGCGACACCTATTCGCGCCGCTTCGTGATCGGCGTGCTGGTGGCGTTCCTGCCCGCTGTTATCGTCGGCCTCATCGCCGGCAAATATATCAAGAGCGTGCTGTTCAATCCGTGGGTCGTGTGCTTCACGCTGATCGTCGGCGGCGCCATCCTGCTCTGCGTCGACAGGCTCGATCTCAAGCCGCGCGAGCATGACGCCACCAAGTTTCCGCTGCTGATGTATCTCTATATCGGCATCGCCCAGTGCGTGGCGATGATCCCGGGCGTGTCGCGCTCCGGTGCCAGCATCGTCGCCGCGATGCTGCTGGGCGCCGACAAGCGGGCGGCGGCGGAGTTCTCGTTCTTTCTCGCCATCCCCACCATGATCGGTGCGTTCGCCTACGATTTCTACAAGAGCCGCGCCGAGATGACGATGGACCACATGGGCATTGTCGCGATCGGCTTCGTGGTGTCGTTCATCACCGCGATCATCGTGGTGAAGTCGTTCCTGGAATACGTCACCCGCCACGGCTTCGTGGTGTTCGCCTGGTGGCGCGTCATCGTCGGCACGCTCGGCCTGATCGCGCTGGCGCTGGGGCGGTAAATACGGTCCATCCGGGCTACGCAGCCCGGTTGGAGCGGTCTTTTCAACGCAAAATCAGCTTTTCGCCGCTAGGCAGGTTCCCGAAAGCGGGGTGGCCCGCGGGCGGAGCTGAACGATGACGACAGTCAGCGGCTGGGGACGTTTCCCGGTCGTCGAAAGCGAAATGCTGCGGCCGCGCTCGTTCGAGGCGGTGGCCGGCGCTGTCGTTGCCGGATCGGTGGCGAGGGGCAACGGTCGCGCCTATGGCGATGCCGCGATCGGCGCTGCCAGGACCATCGCCATGACCGGGTTCGACCGGGTCAGGTGGTTCGATCCGGCGACCGGGCGTATTCGCGTTGAGGCCGGCGTGCTGCTGTCCGACCTGATCGACACCTTTGGTCCCCGCGGCTTCCTGCCATCAGTGGTGCCGGGCACGCGCTTCGTCTCGGTCGGCGGCGCCATCGCCGCCGACGTGCATGGCAAGAACCATCATTGCGAGGGCGGCTTTGGCCGCTATGTCGACAGCATCCTGCTACGATCAGGCGCGGGCGAGACCATCGAAGTCTCGCGCGAGCAGAATTCCGATGCCTTCTTCGCGACAACAGGCGGCATGGGCCTCACCGGCGTGATCCTGGAGGCGACGGTGCGGCTGCGCCGCGTCGAAACGGGGTGGATCCGCGAGCGGGTGATCTCCGCGTCCGACCTCGATGCCGCCATGCGCGCGCTCGAGGCAGGCAACTCTGCGACCTATTCGGTGGCGTGGATCGATTGTGTGGCCCGCGGCAGCGAGCTCGGCCGCTCGCTGATTTATCTCGGTGAGCACGCGCGCGCTGACGAGCTTGCCCAAGGCGCCGATCGATTCCCTGTCGGCAAAGATCCGGGGCTCGCCGTGCCGGTCGACCTGCCGTCGATGACGCTGAACCGCTACAGCATCCGCGCCTTCAACGAGCTCTATTACCGCATGGGCGCGCGGCGCGCCGGCGGCGAGCATGTGGTCTCGCTCTATCCGTATTTCTTTCCGCTCGACAGCATTGCCGACTGGAATCGCATCTATGGACGGCGCGGCTTCCTGCAGCATCAATGCGTGATTCCGGAAGTCCGCGCGCGCGAGGTTCTCGGCGAGATCCTCGGGCGCGTCTCGAAGCGCGGCGATGCGTCGTTCCTGGCGGTGCTGAAGAAGCTCGGCCATGGCGACGGCCTGCTGTCGTTTCCGCTGCCCGGCTACACCCTGGCGCTGGATTTTCCTGTCAAGGGTGACATCCTGAACTTCCTCGACGAGATCGACCGCCTGGTCGTCGCGGCGGGCGGACGGCTCTATCTCGCCAAGGACGCGCGGCAGTCGCGCGCGACCTTCGCGGCCGGCTATCCTGCGCTGTCGCGCTTCAATGCGATCCGCAAAGCGCTCGATCCCGCCGGAAACATTCGCTCCAGACTTTCACAACGCCTGTTCGACGAGGTTTAAACCGTGACGTCACGCAAGTCCGTTCTGGTGCTCGGTGGCTCCTCCGATATCGGCCGCGCCGCGGCGCGCGCCTTTGCCAAGGCAGGCTACGACGTCGCCCTCGCAGGCCGCGACGCCGTCGCGCTGGAGCCGGACGCCGCCGATCTGCGCGCGCGCTACAGCGTCGAAGCGAGCACGCACAAATTCGATGTGCTCGATACGGCGTCTTTCGAGAGCTTTGTCGCCGGCCTTGCCGCGTTGCCCGACGTCGTGATCTCGATCGTCGGCCTGCTCGGCGTGCAGCAAGACGCCGAGAGCGATCTCGCGCATGCCACCACGATCATGCGCTCGAACTACGAAGGCCCCGCATTGATCCTCGGCCTGTTCGCGGAGAAGTTCCTTGGCCGCGGCAGCGGCACGATCGTCGGCGTCTCGTCGGTGGCCGGCGATCGCGGCCGCGCCTCGAATTATGTCTACGGATCGGCGAAGGCCGGTTTCACGGCTTTCCTCTCGGGCCTGCGCGCCCGCGCCAGCCGCGGCGGCGTGCATGTCGTCACCGTCAAGCCCGGCTTCGTCCGCACCAGAATGACCGAGGGCATGAAGCTGATCGGCCCGCTCACCGTCGAGGCGCCTGTGGTCGGCGATGCGATCCTCAGCGCCGTCGAGAACAAGACTGACGTTGTTTACGTCAGCGGCAAATGGCGCCTCGTGATGCTGATCATCAAGACGCTGCCGGAGGCGGTGTTCAAGCAGCTGAAGTTTTGAGATCTCGCCGCGCTGACGGTGCGCTTCCTCTCCCGCAAGCTTGCGGGAGAGGTCAAGAAAGACCGCCGTTGGCGTCGGCTACGCGCTCTTGCGCTGGAACTGGCCCTGTGGGCGGAAGCGCCAGAGATATTGCGGGGCGATCGCCTCAAGCGAATCGGGGGTGATGCCGAGGCCCTCCAGCGTCAGGCCTGCGGCCTTCGCCGCATCCGACACGATGTTGTCGCGTTCGAGCAGCGTCACCTGGTCCGGCGTCAGCTTGAACGCGCCCGGTGCGAATTGCAGGACCGCGGCCTGGAGGCGGGCAAGGCCGAACGACAGCGGCAGCAGCGCACGCTCGCGGTGGGTGATTGCGAGGATCGCCTCGATGATCTCGCGCATGGTCAGTACTTCCGGGCCGCCGAGCTCGTAAGTCGCGCCCGCCTTGGCCTTGCCGTCGACGGCATCGGCAATCGCGGTGGCGACGTTGCCGACATAGACCGGCTGCATCTTCGTCTCGCCGCCGATCAGCGGCAGTACCGGCGACATCCGCGCCAGCGCCGCAAAACGGTTGGTGAACTGGTCCTCGGGGCCGAACATCACGGAGGGGCGGAAGATCGTGGCCGACGGCACGGCGGCCAGCACCGCGGCCTCGCCGGCCGCCTTGGCCTTGGCATAGCGCGAGGGCGATTCGGCGTCGGCGCCGATCGCCGAGACATGCACCAGGCTGGCGCCGGCGGCGGCCGCCGCCTTGGCGACGGTCTCGGCGCCCTTGGCCTGGACGGCGTCGAAGGTCTGTTCGCCGCCCTCGGCGAGGATGCCGACCAGGTTGATCACGACATGCGAATCACGCACGGCCGCCTCGACCGAGGCCGGATAGCGCAGATTCGCCTGGATGGTGTGGACCTGCCCGACCTTGCCCGAGGGCTGGAGGTATCCGGCGAGTTCCGGCCGCCGCACCGCGACCCTGATACGGTAATCCCGCCGGCACAGCGCGCGGACGACATTCCGGCCCAAAAAGCCCGATCCGCCGAAAACCGTGACGAGAGTTTCCAGATTCGATGCCATGGGAGCTATCCTGCGGTCCATTTCTGCGAACAAGTGCGAGATATCAGGCTTGTATCGGCCCGGTTTGCAATGCGCAATCGGCAAGCCCAAACGGGGGGCACGCATGAATTGACAACGGCGTCACCGAACCGTAGTAACCGCCTCGGTGCCCCAAACGGCATGCCCAGGTGGTGGAATTGGTAGACGCGCTGGCTTCAGGTGCCAGTGGCTTAACGGCCGTGAAGGTTCGAGTCCTTTCCTGGGCACCACCCCTAACCCAAGTGGTTGAAATCGCTCATTTGCAGGGAATTTGAGCCGCTGACCGGTACACATAACCGGAGACACAGCGTGTATGAGCTATCGAATGACTCTCACATCCATCTAGACACGCACTTCTCAACTTGTTTCGCCACATGGTCCAGGTTTGGATGCGCTGCTCCGGGTTTTGGTCATCGATACCGCCGGGCCGGAAAGTGACGAAGCGGTTCATGGGCCGGCCGATACTTCTGGCGTGATGCCACGCGGACAGCGAGGTGTTCGGGTGCTTACCTGTTCGGGCGACGATCTCACGGAGACCAGCGACCCGTTCAAGATCGCCATGCGCCAGATCGCGGGCGTATTCGCCCAGCTTGAGAAGGCCCGGCTGGTCGCGAAGCTCAACGCCGTTGCCATGGCGAAGCGGCTGCGCCGAAAGACGCCAAAGGACGGTCGCCGGTCGCTCAGGGCTATCGCCGATGAGCTGGCGAAGGCCGGCTACAAGAGCGAGAGCGGAAATCACAGAGGCGGCCCTATTGGTGATTTCTGCCTGTGACCCGTACCGGACCAATGTGATTGGCCACGGTATCCTGCGCGGGATAGAATGCGTCTATTCCTCGGTGTGCGGACTGCCAGACGCTGGCGTGTTCGGCACCCCAACGCCTCCGCCCTGGGTGCGTTTTTCGCGTGACGCCTTGCGGCAGCAAGGCCACGCAGAGGGAGGATTAATCATGCTCATATGCCAGTGCAACGCAATTCATCGACGCGACGTGGTGTGCGGTGGCGGTGCCGTTCTGCTCAGCGCTATTGTGGCGACGCTGATCGGCAGCGGCAAGCCGGTGCGCGCAGAAACGATCTCCGGCAAGCTTCCGGAGGTCGATCGCGTGGCCGTGCGCGTGGTCGTCGATAGCTATCAATTCGCTGTCGCGCCGAGCCGGAAAGTTTCCGGTGTCGAGATCGAGCACTTCGGCTGGGGCATAGGTGGTGGCAAGCCACCTGGCAAAACGCTCATCAGCGAGTTCGGACTGTCGATGCACGTCGAGTCACGGCGCGGCACCGAAACACGAAATGTCCTGATGGATTTCGGCTTCACGCCGGACGCGCTGGTCAACAATACCAATCTCGTAGGGATAGATCCAACCGCGCTTGACGCCCTTGTCCTGAGCCACGGTCATTACGATCATTTCGGTGGTCTCGCCGGCTTCCTGAAGCAAAGCAACGGCAAGCTGAAAGCCAAGCTGCCCCTCTACATCGGCGGCGAGGAGGCATTCTGCTCGCGCGAGTGGACAGCCCCGCCGGTACGCGGCGATTTCGGAGCCCTGGATCGCAAGGCGCTAGAAGACGCGAATGTGGTGGTAACCTATGCAGAAGGACCGGCACTGGTCGCCGATCACGGCTTCTCCACCGGCCCAATCGGTCAGACGAGCTTCGAGAAGCTGCTCTCACCCAGCGCCATGAAGATCGGCGTGGACCACGGCATTGGATGCTATGCGGACAAGCTTCCGGAGGACGAACGGACGAAGGCTGTCATCCCGGACCAGTTCCGGCACGAGATCGCCACCGCATTCAATCTAAAAGACCGCGGATTGATAGTGTTGACGTCTTGCAGCCATCGCGGAGTAATCAACGCAATCAAACAAGCCCAAGCGGCTTCGGGTATCAGCAAGGTTCATGCGGTGATCGGCGGGTTCCACCTCGCGCCCTACAAGGAGGACTATGTGCGCGACACGATCGCAGCGCTGAAGAATATGGATATCGACTACGTCATTCCGCTGCACTGCACTGGTGAGCCGTTCTACGAGATAGCCAAGGCCGAGATACCGAACAAGCTCCTCCGTTCCTACACGGGCACACGCTTCATCTTCGCTGCCTGAGCAAGAAGGGCACGCGCAATCCTAATGCTCGCGCCCGCGAACGGGCTGCAATTGCTGGCGGTGGCAATCGCGACCGATCCGGTAAAAGATCAGATAGTTTCCGAATGGCCGCCGACGAATGCCTTTGTGTTCGTAGCGCGGGACCAAGGGATAGCCGCGCGGTGCGTCAGCAAGGGATTCGCACTTCTCTCGTAGCGCGTGCAAAAGCGTGAGCGCTCCGCGGGCTTTGCTCGGCGACATATGATGCGATGTCCTCGAGGTCAGCTTCGGCTTCCGCGGTGATGACGACAATCACGTGCGGTCTGCTTTACTCGTTAGTCTGGCCTCTAGCCGGTCGAAGACTTCGGAGCTTGCTTTGGCCGACCCGCATCGGCATCATCAAGTCCGCGTGCGATCGCAGCGTCCAATACCGCCAGCCGAGCTTCGCGCTCCTGAATGAGCCGCACACCCTCCCGCAGCACTTCGCTTTTAGAGTGGTAACGACCCGAAGCAACCAGCTTTATTACAAAGTTTTCAAGGGCTTCGCCCAGATCCGCACTGACCGCCATGCCGCGCTTCACCATCGATGGTCAGCCAATAACTATTATTGGATTGCACTTTCAATCAAGCGAGTAATGGTCCTTTCGGCCAAAAGGGGCCGCCCCTAGACCACCCGTTTCCCCGTCCGCTCCGCCACCGATTTCTGCACGAAATACATCGCGACCATCGTGATGAGCGTGGTCGTGACGACGACGTAGCCGATCCGCTCGAAATGAAGCAGCGAACCGTCGGGCTGCTGCGAGATGATCGCGGCCGCGAGCACCGAGCCGAGGCCGCCGGAGAGCTGTTGGAGCGAGGCGCTGATGGCGCTGAACGAGCCGCGCTGGCTCGGATCGGGAATCGCCGACATCACCGCCTGCGACGGGATCATGCGCGAGAAGATGCCGATGAACAGCAGCACGTTGACGGTGATCGCGGTCACCAGCGAGACGTGGCCGAGATGGGTGTAGATCAGCACCATGAGCACGGTCATGGCGCAGCCGAACACGAAGGTCGGATATTTGCCGAAATTGTCGGCCGCGCGGCCGACCAGCGGGCCCGTGACGATGCTGAACAGGCCGGAGACCAGATAGATCGTTGGCAGGTGCACGATGTCGATGCCGATATTGTTCACGGTGAAGGCGCTGGAGAACGGCATCAGCATGTAGCCGCCGGTCGCCAGCAAGGTCGTGACCGCAAATGCCAGCGTGTAGCGCGGCTCGAACACGGTCGCGACCAGATGGTGGAACGGGTTTCTGTCCTGCTTCAGCTTCAGATGCGCATCGACCGGCTCCATGGCGAAGGCGATGATGGCGATGGTCACGATCGCAAGGCCGACGATCGCGGCAAAGCAGACATGCCAGCTCCAGCGATTGGCGAGAAACAGCCCGGCCGGCACGCCGAGCACCTGGCTCGCGGCAAAGGCGGTCTGGACGAATCCCATCACTCGGCCGCGCAAATGCAGCGGAAACAGGTCGGTGACGATGGCGAGCACGACCGAGCCGATCACGCCGCCGAACAAGCCGGTCACGACGCGGCCGAGCAGCAGCACATGGTAGTCCTGCGCGACGGCGCAGAGCGCGGTGCCGAGCGTGAAGCCGGTATAGAAGAACAACAGCAGCCGCTTGCGATCGAACCGGTCGGCAAAGCCGGCCGCCAGGATGCCCGACAAGCCGGCGCTGAACGCATAGGCCGACACCGCGACGCCGAACTGCGCGGCCGTGATGTTGAGCGAGGGCATCATGATGGCGCCGAGCGGCGACATGATGATGAAATCGAGAATGATGGTGAACTGCGCGAATGCGAGCAGCGCCACCAGAAGTGACTGATAGCGCGTAAAGCCGCGCTGGCGTTCCTGCTGATCGTCGATCGGCGCGGCGAGCGTCTGGTCTGTCATGGCACCTGAGGCGTGAAGAGAAGCTGGCCTCAGATAGGATTGGCGCGAGCGATTTCCACCGCCGCGTGCATCAAGTTCCGCTGGTATATCGCGACCGCGCCGGATTGTGTGATCCGTGCAACAGCTTGGCGGCCGGCCCCTTCCCTGGCCGGTTAAGCCGCCCTTAGCCAATCCCGCCTAGGCTCGCGGCCGTCCTTTTTCCGCCTCCGGCCAGCCTATGGACCGGCGTCTGGCGGCAAGTCAGAGCGTTTTCGGATGGAGCAGCCCGTCAGGCAGTACGATTCGCGCGAGACCGCGCCGCAGGCCGCCCCGGCGCAGGCTCGCACGCTCGTGATCGATCTCGAAGGCGCGCTGCTGCGCTCCGAGCTGCTGATGGAGGCGCTGTTCTCCAGCCCTGCCCGCATGCTCGCCCGCTTCGGCGCGGGCGGCCGCGCCGGCATGGCGGCGCTCACGGAGATCCTGGCACGCGCCGAGCTCGACTACGCCCACCTGCCCTACGATGCCGACATGCTGAACCAGGCGCTGGCGGCGCGGGCGCGGGGCGCGAAGATCTTTCTGGTCGCGGGCCGCTTCGCTGCCCATGCCGCGGGCATCGCCGCGCATCTCGGTTTCGACGGCGTGGTGACGCCCTCGGATCTTGCCGCCGGCGATCGTCTGCCGTTCGATCCCGCCGCGATCGAGCGTATCGACCGCGCCAGCCGCGGCCGCGCGAGCTTGAAGACCTGGGCGAAGGCGCTGCGGGTCTATCAATACGCCAAGAACACGCTGCTGTTCGTGCCCGTCATCACCGCGCATCAGATCAATCCTGCCACGCTCGGCACGACGCTGCTGGCGTTCCTGGCGTTCTCGGCCTGCGCGTCCGGCGCCTATCTGATGAACGATCTGCTCGATCTCGCCGCCGACCGCCAGCACCCGACCAAGCGCCATCGCGCGCTTGCGGCCGGCGATTTGCCGATCTCGTCGGCGCTCTCGGCGATCCCTGTGCTGTGGGGCTTTGCGCTCGTCGCCAGCCTATGCATCTCGCCGCTCTTCCTCGGCGTGCTCGCCGCCTATCTCGCCACCACCATCGCCTATTCGCTCGTGCTCAAGCGCAAGATGCTGGTCGACGTCGTCACGCTCGCCGGCCTCTATTCCTTGCGCATCGTCGCCGGCGCGGTCGCGGCCGGCGTCGTGCTGTCGGAATGGCTGATGGTGTTCTCGCTGTTCGTCTTCACATCGCTCGCGCTGATCAAGCGCTTCAGCGAGCTCAGCATGCGCCAGGGCGAAGGCCTTTCCGATCCGTCCAACCGCGACTATCGCATCAGCGATTTGCACGTCATCGCCGCGATGGCGGCCGCGAGCGCCATGAACGCGGTGACGGTGTTTGCGCTCTATGTCTCCTCCTCTGCGGTCACGCCGCTCTACAGCCGGCCCTGGATGCTGTGGCTGCTCGCGCCTTTGCTGCTCTACTGGTTCGGCCGCGCCCTGATGATCGCGCATCGCCGCGAGATGCCGGATGATCCGATTCTCTATGCCTTCCGGGACGGCGCCAGCCGCGCCACCGTGGCGGCGATGGTCTGCATCATGCTGGCGGCGATCTGATGAGCCTCGCGACATCGAGCCTGGCTACGGCGGGCCGGAGCAGTTTGCGGGCGCTCTCGCCTGCGATCGTGGATACGCTGGTGATTGCGGCGTTCGCCGCCGTGGTGTCCCTGCTGCGCACCGGCTTCGTCTTCGGCATCGAGAACAACCTGTTCCATTTGCCGATCGTCGCCGGACTCGGCAACGAGCCGCAGTTCCACGATGACGCCTTCATCCAGTCCTTGCGCTATTTCGCCTCCGGCGTCTGGATCCTGTTGAGCGATACGCAGAAGGACGTGGGGCAGACGGAACTGCTGTTCTTCGTCCTGAATTATCTGTCGCGCCTGTTGTCTTTCGTCGGCTTCCTGTGCTGCGCTTCGCTGCTGGGCGTCGTCACGCGGCGCGACAAGATCGTCTTCAGCCTGATCCTGTGCGCGATCGCGTTCCTCGACGGTTACAGCCGGGTCGGCATGGGCGGATTGTTCGTGGATTATTTCACGCATTCCGAGATCGCCAACGGAACCGTCCTGCTCGCAATCTATTTTGCGGCGCGGCGATGGTTCATGTCGGCGGCCATCGCCTGCGGCGTCACCTTCTTTGTCAATGCCTTCGTTGCCGTCTGGCTGGCGCCGCTGCTGGTTCTCGTCGCGGTCAACGCGGTGGTTCAAGGCGAGACGACGCTGCGGACCGTCTGCTGGCGGACCCTCGGCGGCCTCATGATCTCGCTCCCGATTGCCTATCCGGTCCTGCATGCCGTGCTCAGCAATCCCGAGTTCGGCAAGCCGTCCGGTTTCGACTATCCGTCCTATCTTCGTGAATATTATGCCGGCCATTCGCTGATCTCGGCGGTCGATCTCGACAGCATCCTCGCGATGGTCGCGGTGATCGCCGCCGGCGCCGCCGCGTTTGCGTGGTTCGGACCCCGGGCGCGCGCGTTGCAGGCGGCCTATCTCGGCGCGCTCCTGGTCTATGCGGCCGGTATCGTCATTCCATTCGTCTCAAGCGCGAATCTCGTTCTCAATCTTCAACTGCTGCGCTCGGGGACGCAGATCTATCTGTTGGCCGGACTTGCCCTGGCGGCGCTCGCGACCAACTGGCTGAGCCGTGGCCGTGCGATGGCCTTCCTGCCGGGCTGCCTGCTGGTGCTTTGCCTTGGCATCAACGGCATCGCAATCGCGCTCGTCGTTCTGCTGGTTGTGGGCGTGATCCTGGCCAGGGGCGTGACGGACGACGTGCCCGCCTGGCATCGCCGATTCGGCTATGCGGCGTTGGCGCTGGCGGGCCTGGTGCTATGGCCGCTTGCGGTCTGGCAGAACGTCGCCGACAACCGCCTCTACAACGATGCGATCGGTGAGTGGAAGAGCCTCGGCGATTGGGCGAGCGCTGCGACACGGACCGATGCGATCTTCCTGCCGCTTCCTCATCGTCCGGAAACCGCGATGGCGCATCCCGCGGACCTCGCGCTCGCGCGCGTGAGCATCTTCGAATTCGTGGCGCATCGCCGCATCTGGGTCGACTACAAGCGCGGTGCCGCCGCGATGTGGACACCGTCCTACTACCGGATCTGGCACGAGCGGATGAGCGAGACGGAAGCGCTGGAGTCCCACGGGGCACGAATGGCCTACGCCGCGGGGCACGGCATCGATTACGTCGTCGACCGCTGCGAGACGTTGTCCTCGCAGCGTGACGTGGTGTTCCGGACCAGAAGGCTCTGCGTCTCGGCCGCCGAACGCGCGCCGGCCGGTTGAAATACGGTGCCGATGCTTGCGCCGGCCGTGACCAGCAGCTACATCGCGGCGCGCAAGGTTGCTGGCGGGTCTTCGACCCGGCCGGCTCTCGCCAGTTGCTGCTTGAGGCGGTAATTTGGTCCAGCGCAGATTAGATTGAAGGTTTGAAACGCCATGACCGTACGCCTGCATCGCGGCGACCTGCCCGATCTCTCCCGCTACACCGGCGCGGTGGCGATCGACACCGAGACCATGGGGCTCAACCCGCATCGCGACCGGCTCTGCGTGGTCCAGCTCTCGCCAGGCGACGGCAGCGCCGACGTGGTGCAGATCCCCAAGGGGCACACTGACGCGCCGAACCTGAAGGCCCTGCTCGCCAATCCCGCCAACACGAAGATCTTCCATTTCGCCCGGTTCGACGTCGCAGTGCTGTACCAGACCTTCGGCGTGATGACCGGCCCGATCTACTGCACCAAGATCGCCTCCCGCCTGACCCGCACCTATACCGACCGCCACGGCCTCAAGGACCTCGTGCGAGAGGTGCTCAATGTCGATCTCTCCAAGCAGCAGCAGTCCAGCGACTGGGGTTCCGACAGCCTGACCGAACCGCAGCTCGCCTATGCCGCCTCCGACGTGCTGCATCTGCATGCCCTGCGCGAGCGGCTGGATGCCATGCTGGTCCGGGAGGGCCGTACCCAGCTGGCCAGGTCCTGTTTCGACTTCCTGCCGACCCGGGCCCTGCTCGACCTCCAGGGCTGGGCGGAAGAGGACATTTTCGCGCATTCCTAGGCCGGTTTCGCCGTCATTCCGGGGCGGCTCGAAGAACCGAACTGGGAATCTCGAGATTCTCAGGTATGCAACTGCGCACCGTAGTTCGATGCCTTGCATCGCGCCGGAACGATTGAAGCACGCGGGCGGAGGCCGGCGCCCCGTTTCGGACACTTTCCTGCGGCCTCTCGCGGGCTGCATCTTCGGACGTTGCCGGGTACAATGGCGCGGCCTTCAACCGGACAAGGCGAGCGGCACCCTGGAGCAGCGGTGAATTCGGCCCAGAACCCCACCTATGACGCCGCGCTAGCGGCGAAGTTCGCCAGCGCGGCGCGCCACAGCCGCCTGGTGCGGATTCTGCGCATCGCGGTGCCGGCGACGGTGGCCGCGTCCATTGCCGCGATCGTCGCCGTCTCGACCTTCCTCAATCCCTTCAAGATCCCGATCAAGCTCGACTCCGGAAATCTCGTGGTGACAGGCACCAAGATCACGATGGAATCGCCGCACCTCTCCGGCTTCACCCCGGACCAGCGTCCCTACGAGCTATGGGCCAAGACCGCGACGCAGGACATCACCGACCCTGATCATGTCGATCTCAATGATCTGCGTGCAAAGGTGCTGATGGAAGACAGGTCGACCCTGCTGCTCGATGCCCGCACCGGCCGCTTCGACAACAAGCAGCAGCAGCTCGACCTGCACAAGGACATCTTCCTGCGCACCTCGACCGGCTACGAGGCGCGGCTCAATTCGGCTTTCGTCGACATGAACAAGGGCACGGTCTCCTCGGACGAGCGTGTCGACGTCAAGCTGACCAACGGCACGCTGACGGCCGATCGGCTGCGCATCACGGAAGGCGGTGACGTCATTCGTTTCGAAGGCAATGTCGTGATGCATCTGGACAAGATCAGCATGGATGACGCGACGCCTGCTCCCGTCGAGCAGCCCGCGCCGCCGCCGGCGAAGTCCCGGAACAAATCTGCGAACCCAAAGTGATTTTCATGGCCAATATTTTCCTGCGCAATGAATGGTGCGCGTTCCTCTGTACGGCTGGGCTTGCCGCGGGCCTCGCGCTGGGCGCAATGGATGCGGCGCGCGCGCAAGGCAGCATGCAAGGCGTGCCTAACGCGATGCAGGGCTTTTCGCAGAACCGCGATCAGCCGATCCAGATCGAAGCCGCCTCGCTCGAGATGCGCGACAAGAAGAAGGAGGCGACCTTCTCCGGCAATGTGAAGGTCGTGCAGGGCGACACCACCATGACCTCGAAGACGCTGGTGGTGTTCTATGAATCGAGCAGCGACAAGCAGGCCGCGCCTCAGGCGGCTCCTGCCAAGGGCGCGAAGGCAGCGCCGATGCAAGCTGCGACGCCTGGGCCGGGCGGCGCCTCCTCGATCAAGCGGCTGGAAGCGCGCGGCAACGTCGTGGTGACCCAGAAGGATCAGGTCGTGACCGGCGAGACCGCCGTGTTCGACACCAAGACCAACCTCATCACCATGGTCGGTGGCGCTGGGAGCCAGGTGGTGCTGACCCAATGCCAGAACGTGCTGCGCGGCGACCGCCTCATGGTCGACATGACCACCGGCGTCTCCCGGGTGGAGTCCGACAGCGGCAAGGTGCAGGGCCTGTTCATCCAGACCCAGGGCGGCTCGAACGGCAAATGCGGAACGCCCGTGACACCGGGCCCAGGTTCGCCCCTGCAATTGCCCGGTGGAAGTAAACAAAAGTGAATTCAATAAGTTGGCCCTGATGCGGCCGATCCGAGGTTGAAGCTTGCGCGGCGAGACTGTATCTAGCGCGCAGGGCTTTCGAAGCGGGGTCTGCCGCTTTTCGGGCGTGTTTCACTGCGCATGAGACATCCCTTCATTCATGCTGCGTCGGCGAATCGAGAGGCCGGCGCGACCGCGCGAGCACCGCGCAGGGTCAGTAGAAGGCTAGAAGGCGGGGATGGTCGATCTCTTCAGCATGTTCCGTCGGCGTCCCGCCAAGCGCGGCCGGCCAGGATTTGCCCGTCAGGACATCACCGCGCTCGGTGACAGCATCGGGGGCCTGGTGCCGAGCCCGGTGCGGGACGCGCCGCCGATTGCCCGTGACCAGGCCATGCAGGCTTCCGATCCCTATGGGGTCGAGGCCCCGCCACGGCCGCGTCCGGCCCCGGCGCAGCCTCCCAGGGCCAGATCCGGTTCCACATCGAACGGCTCCGGCGGGCCGCAGCTGTTGCGCCGGCCCGGCTTCCTGGCTGTGCATAGCGTGGAAAAGAGCTTTGGCAGCCGCCAGGTGGTGCGTGGCGTCAGCATCTATGTCCGCCGCGGCGAGGCGGTCGGCCTGCTCGGCCCCAACGGCGCCGGCAAGACCACCGTGTTCTACATGATCACCGGCCTGATCAAGGCCGATCGCGGCGCCATCGAGCTCGACGGTCATGACGTCACGAAGCTCCCGATGTACCAGCGCGCGCGCCTCGGCATCGGCTATCTGCCGCAGGAAGCCTCGATCTTCCGCGGCCTCACAGTCGAGCAGAATATCCGCGCCGTGCTCGAAGTGGTCGAGCCCTCGCGCAAGAAGCGCGAGCAGCAGCTCGACGAGCTGCTCGACGAGTTCAACATCACGCGCCTGCGGAAATCCCCGTCGATCGCGCTGTCCGGCGGCGAGCGCCGCCGCGTCGAGATTGCGCGCGCGTTGGCGACGCGTCCGAACTACATGCTGCTTGACGAGCCCTTTGCCGGCATCGATCCGATCGCGGTTGGCGACATCCAGGACCTCGTCCGCCATCTCACCAACCGCGGCATCGGCGTCCTGATCACCGACCACAATGTGCGCGAGACGCTCGGCCTCACCGACCGCGCCTACATCGTCTATGCCGGTGAAATCCTGACGGAGGGGACCCCTGACGAGATCGTCGCCGATCCCGACGTCCGCCGCCTTTACCTTGGCGAGGAATTCCGCCTTTAGCCCGTTTTTGCGTTTCGTCAAGGCGTGTACATCGGGCTCAGACTAAGATAAGCAAGAATTGGACCAATTTTCGGTAACGGTTCTTGTTAGATGGCGCTTTCGCAGAGATTAGAGTTCCGGCAATCGCAGTCGCTGGTCATGACGCCGCAGCTGATGCAGGCGATCAAGCTGCTGCAATTGTCCAATCTCGATCTCACGACCTTCGTGGAGGAGGAACTCGAGCGTAACCCTCTGCTGGAGCGGGCGAGTGACGAGGCCCCCGGCGAGGCTCCGGCCGAGGCCGGCCAGTTCAACGACCAGGATGGCGACGATTCGGGCAGTTCGGGCGACACTGACGGCTTTGGCGGCAGCGGCGAGGCCTTCGAGCCCGGCCAGGAAGAATGGATGAGCAAGGATCTCGGCACCCGCGCCGAGATCGAGCAGACGCTGGACACGGGCCTGGACAACGTCTTCTCCGAGGAGCCGGCGGAGGCGGCCGCGCGCAACGCCCAGGACGCTGCGCCCACCACCTACACCGAATGGGGCGGCGGTGCCTCCAGCGACGAGGACTACAATCTCGAAGCCTTTGTCGCGGCCGAGACAACATTGTCCGACCACCTTGCCGAGCAGCTGTCGGTCGCCTTCACCGGCGCGGCGCAGCGTATGATCGGGCAGTATCTGATCGACCTCGTCGACGAGGCCGGCTATTTGCCTGGTGATCTCGGTCAGGC
Source organism: Bradyrhizobium sp. CCBAU 51627 (assembly GCF_028128765.1). Taxonomy (GTDB): domain Bacteria; phylum Pseudomonadota; class Alphaproteobacteria; order Rhizobiales; family Xanthobacteraceae; genus Bradyrhizobium. Next base: position 67,191 of record NZ_LBJG01000002.1, on the reverse strand, counting down.
CGCCGAACGTCTTGGCGCCTCGCAAAAGGATGTCGAGGACGTTCTTGCCGTGCTGCAAAAATTCGATCCGCCCGGCGTGTGCGCGCGCAATTTGAGCGAATGCCTGGCGATCCAGCTCCGCGAGCTCGACCGCTACGATCCCGCAATGCAGGCGCTGGTCGAGCACCTCGATCTTCTCGCCAGGCGCGACATTGCGAGCCTGCGCAAGCTCTGCGGCGTCGACGACGAGGACATCGCCGACATGATCGGCGAGATCAGGCGTCTCAATCCCAAGCCCGGCATGAAGTTCGGCTCGGCGCGGCTGCAGACCATGGTGCCCGACGTCTATGTCCGGCCGGGGCCGGACGGCGGCTGGCATGTCGAGCTCAACAGCGACACCTTGCCGCGCGTGCTGGTGAACCAGACCTATTATTCCGAGCTGTCGAAGAAGATCGGCAAGGACGGCGACAAATCCTACTTCACCGACGCGCTGCAGAACGCGACATGGCTGGTGCGCGCGCTCGACCAGCGCGCCCGCACCATCCTGAAAGTTGCAACCGAGATCGTGCGCCAGCAGGACGGCTTCTTCACCCACGGCGTCGCCCATCTGCGGCCGCTGAATCTGAAGGCGGTCGCCGATGCCATCCAGATGCACGAATCCACGGTGTCGCGCGTCACCGCCAACAAATACATGGCGACCAATCGCGGTACGTTCGAGCTGAAATATTTCTTCACGGCCTCGATCGCCTCGGCCGACGGCGGCGAGGCCCATTCGGCCGAAGCGGTTCGTCACCACATCAAGCAGCTGATCGATTCGGAAGAGCCGTCGGCGATCCTGTCCGACGACACCATCGTGGAACGGTTACGCGCTTCGGGCATTGATATTGCCCGCCGCACGGTCGCGAAGTACCGCGAAGCCATGCGCATTCCGTCCTCGGTGCAACGCCGTCGCGACAAGCAGAGCGCTCTTGGTAACGTCCTCTCCACCGCATTGTCCGATCGCTCCCGCAATCCCGAGCCGGCCTGATTGCGCTGGCGCGAAATCGCGCTACTCTCACCGTCCCATCGCGACCGATCCAAGCTGGGCAATCAAACCAAGCGAGGCATCACATGACTCTTCGGATTTCGGGCAAGAGCGTCAGCGTCGGCGAGGCCCTGCGTGGCCGCGTGACCGACCGGACTGAAGAGGTCCTGCGCAAATATTTCGACGGCAATTATTCCGGCCACATCACGCTGTCCAAGGACGGCTTCGGCTTCCGCACCGACTGCGCGCTGCATCTGGATTCGGGAATCACGCTCGAGGCCGATTCGAATGCGCCGGACGCCTATGCCAGCGCCGACCAGGCGCTGATCATGATCGAGAAGCGGCTGAAGCGCTACAAGAGCCGGCTCAAGGACCGCTCGGCCCGCAAGGCCCACGTCGCCTCCGCAGCCATGGCTGCGCTCGACGCCACCAGTTACGTGCTGGAAGCCCCCGGCGAGGGGGACGACGAGGACGAGGTCACCGGCTACAGCCCGGTGATCATCGCCGAGGCCACGACATCGCTGAAGCAGATGTCGGTCAGCGAAGCCGTCATGGAACTCGACCTCAGCGGGGCACCCTGCCTGGTATTCCAGCATGGCTCCTCGGGCCGGGTGAACATCATCTACCGACGGGCCGACGGCAATGTCGGCTGGATTGACCCGCCGGGTGCCAAACCGGACGGCAAAGCGGCGGTTAGGACCGAAACCGGGCCCCCGTAGCAACCACAGCCCTTAACAATGACCGGGCAAAGCCGCACGCGGCAGTTGGCACCGGGATTGCGTTGGAGTAGAAGCGCCCCACATCAGGAACGGGGCTAAGTGCGCCTCCTGCTTCATGTTATTGACGCCGGCTCAGCTTGGTCTATCAAGTTGGCCAATTCGGAACCTGACGGCTTCATTCACCTCGGAAGACTTCCATGCCGATTACCGATCTGGTCGCACCCGAGGCGATTCTCCCGGCATTGAAGGTCAATAGCAAGAAGCAGGCGCTCCAGGAACTCGCGGCCAAGGCCGCCGAGTTGACCGGGCAGAACGAGCGCTCCGTGTTCGAGGTGCTGCTCCAGCGCGAGAAACTCGGCACCACCGCGGTCGGCTATGGCGTTGCCATTCCCCACGGCAAGCTGCCCAAGCTGGAAAAGATCTTCGGCCTGTTCGCGCGGCTCGATCGTCCGATCGATTTCGAGGCGATGGACGGCCAGCCGGTCGATCTCGTCTTCCTGCTGCTCGCGCCCGAAGGCGCCGGCGCCGATCACCTCAAGGCGCTCGCCCGCATCGCCCGCCTGCTCCGCGACCAGGACATCGCCAAGAAGCTGCGCGCCTCGCGCGATGCCCAGGCGATCTATTCGGTGCTGGCCCTGCCGCCGGCGACCGCGGCGTAAGCCGTCTCCTTCCCGTTCGAACCGGCGCCGCGCCGTCTGCGACTTATTTGCAGCCGGGCGCTGTCGATCAGATCCGCACGCGCCCGGCTGCGCACGACGCGACCTCAGGGATTTGGCGCGGATTTTGAAAAATGATTTGCGGTTCGCTCGGCCGGATTTTCGGTCTCGTATGCTCCATCACCATTGCCGCAACCGTCGTGGCTCACCCTGACGACGCGTCAAACGATCGCGTCATCGCCGAGAAGACCGAGGTCATCGCAACCGATCCGACCAACGCAACGGCCTATGAGCTGCGCGGGGAAGCCTGGTACCTCAAGCACGACTGGAATCGCGCCTTTGAGGATTGCAGCGCGGCGATCCGGATCGATCCGAATTTCGGGCGCGCCTACAACTGCCGGGGCCGCGCCACGTCTGCCAAGGGCGATCGCGATCACGCCATGGCCGACTACAACGAGGCGATTCGCCTCGATCCCGGCTACGGGCCGTCCTATACCTCGCGCGCCCTCGAATATTTCAACAAGGGCGATTTCGATCTCGCGATCACCGGGTTCACCGAGGCCCTCGAGCGCAATCCCAAGCAAGCCTATTTCGCTCTCCTGAGGAGGGGCGAAGCGTACGAAGCAAAGGGCGATGCCGATCGCGCTGCCGCTGACTACAGCGAGGCCATGCAGCGCAATCCGACCGCCGGGGCGCCTTACGAGCTGCGAAGCAACATCTATGCTCGCAAAGGCGAGCTCGACGCAGCTCTCGACGATTGCAACAGCTCGGTGCGCCTGGAGCCCAACAAATCCGGCGGCCATTATTGCCGGGCCGTCGTTTTCCTGAAAAAGGGCGACGCTGATGCTGCCATCCGCGAGTTTGACGAGGTCACAAGGATCGCTCCGGCTTTCGTCGACGCCTATCTCATTCGCGCGATCGCGTGGCACAAGAAGGGCGACGATAAACGCGCCGTTGCCGATTGCGACGAAGCGATCAGGCTGCAGCCGACAAATGCGACGCCCTACAAACGCCGGGCCGCTGCATATCGCGAATTGGGAGAGTACGATCGCGCGCTCGCCGACTATGGCGAGGCGCTTCGAATCGATCCCAAGAACCAGGACACCCTGGTCAATCGCGGCCTCCTCTACATGCTGATGTCCGACTCCAAGCACGCGCGCGCGGATTTCAACAGCGTGCTCGCGCTGCCGCCGACCGACAAATGGGCCGTTGATACGGCGCGTGAAGGGCTTGGGTTTGTGAAGTGATGCGTGGCGTCTAACGAACCTGCATCTCCGCTCTCGTGCCCCGGACGCAGCGAAGCGCTGGCGCGCTGCTCGCGCGCATCAACAGACTGTCGGCAACAGGCGCCTGACCTCGTCGAGCAGTTCGGGAATCGCCGTCTTGTCATCCGCGAGATGCCTGAGCAGCGCACTCTGGAATAGACCGTCGAACAGCGCATAGAGCGCGGCTGGCGACGATACTGGGCGCTTGCCGCCGAGCTCGGCATAGCGCGAGGCGATCCGCCAGATCATTGCCTCCAGGCTCTTGTCGATCTCCAGTACATCCTTGCGAAACGCCGCCTCGAACATCGCCTGCGCGCGCAAATCGTACCAAAGCCGGTGCATGCGGGCTTCGTTCTGCAGTGTGGCCGCAAGCTTGGCGAGAAAGCCCTCCGTCAATTCGTCGCGGCTGGTTGCGGTCGCGACCACCTCGTCATATCGCGTCACGCATTTCGCCTTGTAGTGGCGGACGCAGCAGCAGATCAGGTCGAGCTTGTCGCTGAAGTAATAGTGGAACACGCCGTGCGTAAACGCCGAGTTCTGCGCGATCTCGCGCAGGCTGGTGCGTGCGAAGCCGAGCTCTCCAAGCGTTTCGAGCGCGGCCTCGGCCAGCTCGATGCGCCGCGCGTTGAACTTTTCGTCGCGCAGCACCTCGGCCGCTTCCGCCACACGTCGGGCCGCCCCCGTCACCTGCCGCGCCATCCCGTTCCTTCCTCAGTCCCGTTCTTTCACCGGCTTATACCGCGTCGACCGCCTGATAGCTCCACTCCTCCCAACCACGTTCCTTGACATCTGTCAAATTCCTTCTTGACAAGTGTCAAGTTTCTGGCCGAGGTTGCGCGCCAAGAATTTGGACAGTCGTCAAGACGTCCGATCATGGAGGAAACGCTTCGCTGAGCGCAGCCGAATGGCCCGCGCCCATCGACCTGACGTGCGCGCGTTTGACGCTGCACGAATCAATCACCAGCAACGGAGGAGTGCGTCATGAGTGGGAAGAGCCTTGCAGGCAGGAAAGCCCTGGTCACCGGCGGTGCCCGAGGGATCGGCGCGGCGATCGCACAGGCGTTGGCGCGCGCCGGCGCCTCGATCATGATCGCCGACATTCTGGAAGAGGCCGGCCGCGCCAGTGCGGACGCGATCGCAACGGATGAGGTCGCGACGGGCTTCGTCCAGCTCGACGTCGCCGATGACGCGCAATGGGAGCGGGCGGTGGCCAAGACTGTCGCCACCCTCGGCGGCTACGACATCCTCATCAACAATGCCGGCATCGAGATCACGTCGCTGATCGCCGAGGTCAAGGCCGAGGACGCGCGGCGGATGTGCGACGTCAACATCGTCGGCACCGTGCTCGGCATGAAGCACGCCTTCCGCGCGATGCGACCGGGCGGACCGGCGGGCAAGGGCGGCGCGGTCGTCAACATCGCGTCTGTCGCGGCGACGATCGCCTTTCCGAGCATCGCGGTCTACTCCGGCACGAAGTCCGCGGTCGATCGCATGACGCGTGTCGCTGCGATGGAAGCCGGCAAGCTCGGCTATGGCGTCCGCGTCAATTGCATCTATCCGGGCCTGATCCCGACCGACATGGGCCTGCAACTCGCCAATGACATCGTGAAAATCGGCCTCGCGCCCGACGTCAATGCCGCGGTCGGCTCAGTGGTGGAGCAGACGCCCCTCGGTAAGCTCGCGGAGGTCGGCGACATCGCCGACGCCGCGGTGTTCCTGTGCTCGAACGAGGCGCGCTTCATCACCGGCATTGGCCTGCCGGTCGATGGCGGCATGGGCATGTAGCAAACCTGACATCGAACATCCCGGAGGAAAGCAATGAGCGCGAAGAAGCCCGTCATCGTCTATGGCGCGTCCGGCTACACCGGCCGGCTGGTCTGTGAATACCTGCGCGAGTACAACATTCCCTTCATCGCCGCCGGCCGCAGCGCCGAGAAGCTCAACGCCGCGATGAAGACGAACGTGCCCGGCATCGAGACCGCCGACTACGAGGTGGTGGAAGTGCCGCACACCGTGAGTGCGCTGACGGAGTTGTTCAGCGGCGCCTCGGTGGTGCTCAACACCGTGGGCCCCTTCGCCAGGTTCGGCAGCGAGGTGGTGCAGGCCTGTTGGGCTGCCCGATGCCACTACACCGATACGACTGGCGAGCAGGACTGGCTGATCACGCTGGACCAGGAGTGGGGCACGAAGTTCGCCAATGCCGGCCTGCTGTTGTCGCCCGGCATCGCGCAGATGTACACCACCGGCGAGATTGCCGCGCAGCTGTGCCTGGAGACGCCGGGCCTCGATACGCTTGACATCGCCGTGTTCTGGGGCGGCAGCCCGACCATTGCCTCGACGCAGACCATCCTCGTCAACGCCGCGATGGCCAAGGCCTATTACCTCGAGCAGAACAAGTACGTCGAGCACCAGCCCGACGCCGGCCTCATCAATCTCGCCATCCCCGGACAACATGAGCTCGCGCTGGCGCTGCCTTGGGGTGGTACCTCGCACCCGGTGTGGTTCAAGCGCGATCCGCGCGTGGCCAACGTGAAGGTGTTGGGCGGTGTGTTCAACCGCGCGCTGATGCTGGGCGTGCCGCAGATCGTCGCCGCCGCGCTGGAGGCGACCAAGAATTTGAACCCCGACGATCGCTACGCTGCGCTGGCCCAGACCGCTGCGGGCGTCATGAACACGATGCCGCCGCGCGAGAACCCGCGCGTCAACAAGTCGCTGGATTCGGTGCATGCCTCCGGCCCATTGGGACGCGCGCACTGCATCATCTACGGCAACAGCAACTACAAACAGACCGGCATGCTGCAGGCCTACGCGGCCGCGCATCTGCTGCAGCAGCCGCCGAAGCGGGTCGGTTTCGCTTCCGGCTGCCAGGCATTCGGCCACCGCGAGCTGCTCGGCCAGCTCCGCAGCTTCGGGCTGGTCAGCAAGCCGATCCTGACAGTGAACGAATAGGCAGATCGCGGGTGGCGCGGTTCTCCGCGTCACCCGCTTCCGCTTCAGGAGCGATCATGCGCTTCATCGACTATCTCGATAAAGGTGCTTCCCTTGGCGCTGACGCGCCGTGCCTCACCATGGATGGACGCGACCTCAGCTATCGCGACGTGCAGCGATTGAGCTACCGGATCGCGCGCGGGCTCGACCGATCGGGCATTGCTGCGGGCGAAAAGATCGCAATCCTCTCCGGAAACGATCCGCGCGCATTCGCTTGCGTGTTCGGCATCTCACGCGCCGGTGCGGTCTGGTGCCCCATCAATCCGCGCAACGAGACGGCGGAGAATGAATTCATTCTCGACCAGTTCGATTGCTCTGCGCTGCTGTTTCATTCGAGCTTCGCGCCGATGGTGGAGGCGGTCCGGTCTGACCTGCCGAAGCTGCGCGTGCTGGTCTGCCTCGATGCCGAGCTGCCGTTCGCGCCGTCGTTCGACGGCTGGCTCGCCGGCCTCGCCGACGATCCCTACCAGCGCGAGACGATCGATGATCTCGCGATGATCCCGGGCACCGGCGGCACCACGGGCAAGCCGAAGGGCGTCATGCTCTCGGGCCGTAACATCGAAACCATGTCGGCGTTGACCTTGATGGGCTATCCGTTCAAGGGGCGCCCGGTCTACCTCGCATTGGCGCCGCTGACGCACGCCGCCGGCGTGCTGTGCTTCCCGATCATGACGCTCGGCGGCCGCATCGTCATCATGCATCACCCCGACATCGGCGAATTCCTCGATCTGATCGAGCGCTTTGGCGTCACGCATACGTTCGTGCCGCCGACCGTGATCTACATGCTGCTCGATCATCGGAGGCTCGACACGGCGAAGCTCGGGTCGCTGCAATGCTTCTGGTACGGCGCGGCGCCGATCTCGGCCACGCGGCTTGCGGACGCGCTGCGGCGCATCGGGCCGATGGCGCAGTTGTTCGGCCAGACCGAGGCGCCGATGATGATTTCGATGATGTCCCCCGACGAGCACTACAATGCCGACGGCACGATCGCGATGCCGCGGTTGGCCTCGGCAGGGCGCATCAGCCCGCTGGTGCAGGCCGGCATCATGGATGCGGACGGCAATCTGCTGCCATCGGGCGAGCGCGGCGAGATCGTGGTGCGCGGGTCGCTCGTGATGGAGGGCTACTACAAAAATCCCGACGCCACCGCGGAGGCATCCGCGCATGGATGGCATCACACCGGTGACGTCGGCTACATCGACGGCGACGGTTACCTCTACATCGTCGACCGCGCCAAGGACATGATCATATCAGGCGGATTCAACGTCTATTCGATCGAGGTCGAAAACGCGTTGCGTGCGCACGAGTCTGTGCAGGACTGCGCCGTCATCGGCCTGCCCGACGACAAATGGGGCGAACGCATCGTCGCCGTGGTGCAGCCACGCGCCGGCCAGCGCGTCGATGCGACCGCATTGGCCGCTTTCGTCAAGCAGCGGATCGGCAGCGTCAAGACACCGAAGCAGATCGAGATCTGGGACGACCTTCCGCGCTCCAAGGTGGGCAAGGTGCTGAAACCGGGCATCCGCGCGCGGTTGGCAGATCGCTCAGGCGAGTAGCGGGCGCCTGGCGCAAAAAATACGCGGGCCACCTCGATTAAGGCATGCCCGCGTATTCGAATTCGTCAATTGAGCGCGTTAAGCGCGTGTCAGTGCACGCTCACGGCTTGCAGCTCGTTGCTCCAGGCGTTGGCGATCGCGGCTTCGCGGCTGTCGGTCAGCATGATCGGCGTGCCGTCGGCGGCGTGGAGTGCGAACAGCTTCAGGCCGGGCGCAATCTTCGGCGCCTCGGGGAACAGGTCCGGTACGTCCTCGGAGCGGATCTGCTTCACATAGGCGATATGGCCTTCGCCAAGGGTTGCCAGCGTCTCGGGCGAGACGGCCTTGGCTTCGTATTCGAACGCAACGTGACCTTCACTCATGGTCTCGACTCCTCTAACGAACTAAGCGGTCGAGTCCGCTACTCGTTCCATTATTCGTGCTCATTGATAGCGATTGTCTTAACGATCCTCTCCGGTTCGGGCCGGGCGAGGTCGATCGACAACAACCCGTTCTTCAGATCCGCACCCAGCACCAGCATCCCCTCCGCCAGCACGAAGGTGCGCTGGAAGTGGCGCGCGGCGATGCCGCGATGGATGTATTGCCGGGACTTGTCGTCCTGCTGCCGCCCGCGGATCACGAGCTGGTTTTCCTCAATGGTTACATCGAGTTGGTCGCGGGTGAAGCCGGCGACCGCCAGCGTGATGCGCAAGCGCTCGGGCTGGCCCTCCGATCCGCTGCACCTCTCGATATTGTAGGGAGGGTAGCCGTCGGCGCCTTTGACGACACGGTCGAGCACGCGCTCGATCTCGTCGAAGCCCAGAAGAAACGGACTGGATAACGTGGGAACACGAGACATAGTTTACAAAGTCCTCTCGAAGCGACTTTGGTGTTTCGGGGCCCGATTGAGGCACCCCTTGGTCAGCAATATGGGCATATCCCCCTGCGGGTTCAAGGACGTAGCGGAGGGCTGTGGATTCACTGCTTCGGCCCTCGCCCGGCAATGAGGAATCGGGGAGCGATTTATCCCAATGAAAACAGCGCCCCCTCTACTGTGCATGGGGTTGTTTTCGCGAATCGTGCCGGCCGGCGCCTTCGGAACCGGTCAGGCTTCGATCCGCTTGCGCCCGTCGCCGCTGAACAGATGCAGCTTGGAGCGGACTGCAGCGACGCGGATCTTCTGGCCGATGGCAGGCGCCTCGGTGCCGGGAATCCGGACGATGACTTCGCCGGGCGGCAGCTCGCCCGGGGTGGCCGCCACGCGCTGGTCTTCCTGCTCGCGGGAGCCGTAGACGAAAGTTTCGGCGCCCACGCGCTCGATCGCTTCCACGCTCAGGGACAAGGCAACGCCGCCCGATGGCGTCTGATCGGTGATGACGAAATCCTCAGGGCGAATGCCGAGGATGCCGGCCTCGCCCGCGTTGCCGCCGAGCTGCGACTTGATCTCCTCAGCGCGCGTCGACATCAGGTTCATCGGCGGCGCGCCGATGAAGGAGGCGACGAACGTCGTTGCCGGCTTCTCGTAGATGGCGAGGGGATTGCCGACCTGCTCGACCTGGCCGCCGTTCATCACCACGAGGATGTCGGCGAGCGTCATCGCCTCGAGCTGGTCGTGGGTGACGTAGATCGACGTCGTGTTGAGCCGGCGCTGCAGTTTGCGAATCTCGACGCGCATTGCGATGCGCAGCTTGGCGTCGAGGTTGGAGAGCGGCTCGTCGAACAGGAACACTTTCGGCTGGCGCACGATGGCGCGGCCCATGGCGACGCGCTGGCGCTGGCCGCCGGAGAGCTGTCCCGGCTTGCGGGTGAGCATCGTCCCGAGCTCGAGAATGCGTGCGGCCTCCTCGACCCGGGTCTTGATCTCGGCTTCCTTCATGCCGCGATTGCGCAGGCCGTAAGCCATGTTGTTGAAGACGCTCATATGCGGATAGAGCGCGTAGTTCTGGAACACCATCGCGATGTCGCGGTCGGCCGGCTCGACCTGGTTCACGACACGGCCGCCGATGTCGATCTCGCCGGAGGTTATGGTTTCGAGCCCCGCGACCATTCTGAGCAGGGTCGACTTGCCGCAGCCCGAAGGGCCGACCAGCACGCAGAACTGCCCGTCGGCGACATCGACGTCGACGCCCTTGATGGCCTCGAAGCCATTGGGATAGGCCTTTCTGACATTGCGCAGCGTAACATTGGCCATGGGCCTATTTCTCCGTCTCGATCAGGCCCTTGACGAACAGGCGTTGCAGCAGCACGACGACCGCCACCGGCGGCAGCATCGCGAGCACCGCGGTGGCCATCGCGACCGACCATTCGGTGAGTGCGTCCTTCACGTCGATGATCTTCTTGATGCCGATCACGATGGTCTGCATGTCGTCTCGCGTCGTGATCAGCAGCGGCCAGAGATATTGGTTCCAGCCGTAGATGAAGAGGATCACGAACAGCGCGGCGATGTTCGTGACCGAGAGCGGCAGCAGCGTATCGAAGAAGAAGCGGATCGGGCCGGCTCCATCCATCTTCGAGGCCTCGACCAGTTCCTTCGGCACCGTCATGAAGAACTGCCGGAACAGGAGCGTCGCGGTCGCCGATGCGATCAAAGGCAGGATCAGGCCGGAATAGGAATCCAGCATGTGCAGGTCGGACGTGATCTTGTAGGTCGGGAAGATACGTACCTCGACCGGCAGCATCAGCGTGATGAAGATGGTCCAGAACGTCGCCATCCTGAACGGGAAGTTGAAGAACACGATGGCATAGGCGGAGATGATCGAGATCGCGATCTTTCCCAGCGCAATCCCGACCGCCATGACGAAGCTCGACAGCAACATGCTGCCGACGGGCTCGCGCGTGGTCCTGCCGGTGCCGGAGACGATGGTGTTCCAATAGGTCTCGAACGCGTGGCTGCCCGGATAAAGCGGCATCTGGCCGTTGGCGATGACGGTGTTGTCGTGGGTGGAGGCGATGATCGCGAGGTAGACCGGGAAGGCGACCACGATCACACCTGCGATCAGCACCAGGTGAGGCAGCAGATTTCCAAAGCGTCGATGCTCGACCATTTCAGTAATGGACCTTCTTTTCGACGTAACGGAACTGGATCGCGGTCAGCACGATCACGATGATCATCAGGATCACCGATTGCGCCGCCGATCCGCCGAGATCGGAGCCGGCCTTGCCGTCCAGGAACACCTTGTAGACGAGCGTCGATGTGGAGCCGTTCGGCCCGCCCTCGGTCGCCGTGTCGATGATGCCGAGCGTGTTGAAGAAGGCATAGGTGATGTTGACGACGATCAGGAAGAACGTCGTCGGCGACAGCAGCGGGAATACGATGGTCCAGAACCGCCGCGCCGGCCGCGCGCCGTCGATCGCCGCCGCCTCGATCACGCTCTTGGGGATCGACTGGAGGCCGGCGAGGAAGAACAGGAAATTGTAGCTGATCTGATTCCAGACCGCGACGATGACGATCAGGATCATCGCATGGTTGCCGTTGAGCACCGGATTCCAGTCGATGCCATTACGCTGAAGCGCGCGCGCGATCATGCCGAGGCCGGGCTGGAACATGAAGATGAAGAGCACGCTCGCGACCGCAGGGGCGACCGCATAGGGGATGATTAGGAAGGTACGATAGATCTGCACGCCCGCGATGTTGCGGTTCGCCATGACGGCGAGCAGGAGACCGATGGCGAGCGAGAAGAACACGACGAGCAGCGAGAAGAAGAAGGTGGTGCCGATCGCGTGATAATATTCGGGCGTCTTCAGCAGATTGACGTAATTCTCGAACCAGACGAACTCGGTCGAGAGTCCGAAGGCATCCTGCACCAGGAAGGATTGCCAGACGGCCTGCGCGGCCGGCCAGTAGAAAAAGATCAGGGAGATCGCAAGCTGCGGGAACACCAGGAGGCAGGCGAGCAGCCTGCCTGAAAATATCGCCCGGTTCTCCATGAAGCCCCCGCCTCACTCCTTGAAAGTCGTGGCTGCGGACCGTCCGCAGCCACGACTGATGCGATCCTACTTGGTCGCGGTCCGCTCGAACTGACGCAGCATCTGGTTGCCGCGCGAGACCGCCGCGTCGAGCGCTTCCTTGGCCGACTTCTTGCCGGCGAGCGCCGCCTCGATCTCCTCGGACCAGACGTCGCGCATCTGCACCATGCCGCCGAAGCGCAGGCCGCGCGAGTTCTCGGTCGGCGGCTTGTTGGTGAGCTCCTTCAACGGCACTTCCAGGATCGGGTTCTTCTCGTAGAAGCCCGACGCCTTGGTCTTCTCGTAGGCCGCCTTGGTGATCGGCAGATAGCCGGAGACCTCGTGCAGATAGACCTGGCGGTCGGTGTCGGACAGGAAGGTGAAGAACTTCGCGATGCCCTTGTACTCTTCCTTGGACTTGCCGCCCATCACCCACAGCGAGGCGCCGCCGATGATCGAGTTCTGAGGCGCATCCTTGGCGTCCGGGAAATACGGCATCGGAACGGCCGTATAGTTGAACTTCGCGTTCGCCTTGACGTTCGGATAGAAGGCCGACGACGTCATGTAGAGCGCGCATTCACCCGACGTGAAGCGGCCTTCGCCGGTGTTGGTGCGGCCCGAATAGTCGTAGCTCTTGTCTTTCTGCAGCTCGACGAGGTTTTCGAGCAGCTTGGTCTCGAGCGGGTTGTTGAATTCGAGCACGGTGTCGAAGCCGTCAAGTCCGTTGGCCTTGGTGCCGATCGGAATGTTGTGCCAGGCCGAGAACTGCTCGATCAGGCCCCATGTGATCCAGCTCGAGGAGAAGCCGCATGTGGGGCTCGTCGCGTGCAGCTTCTTGGCGTCGGCGAACACCTCCGGCCAGGTCTTCGGCGGCGCCTCGATGCCGGCCTTCTTCAGTGCGTCGAGATTGACCCACATCACCATGCTCGACGAGTTGAACGGGAACGAGAGCATCTCGCCCTTCGCGGTCGAATAGTAGCCTGTGATGGCCGGCAGATAAGACTGCGGGTCGAATTTCTCGCCTTGCTCCTTCATGAGATCGGAGACCGGCTTGATGGCGCCCTTCGCAGCCATCATGGTCGCGGTGCCGACCTCGAACACCTGCATGATGCCCGGTGCATTGCCGGCGCGAAACGCCGCGATGCCCGCATTCAGCGTATCGGCATAGCTGCCCTTGAACGTGGGCACGATCTTGTAATCGCTCTGCGATGCATTGAAGTCGTTCGCAAGCTTGACCACGACGTCGTTGTTCGGACCCGTCATGGCGTGCCACCACTGGATCTCTGTCACGGCATGCGCCGGAGAGGCCGCAAGACCAAGCGCGCCTGCAAGAGCAGCGGCCGCACCGAATTGTCGAAAAACCATCAAAATACCTCCCCCTCTGGGTCGCCATTACGGTCGCTTGCGCTAGCAGCGCCATATGACGTTCACATGACTGTGTAAGCGGCCGAAACGAAAGCGGCAAGCGCTGGAAAAGGGAAGCCATCAAATAGGCGAACGCGCCGCGTGCAGGCTCCTCCGTTCGCGGTGCACATGCGTGCCCGCCGCACTGCGGCATCGCTCAAATCATTCTTCACCTCTCCCGCTTGCAAGCGGGAGAGGGAGTGTATCGTCTAACGCTTGCGCTCTGGGCCGCAGACCGTGCCCTGCGCGATCATCGCGTCGATCTCCGCCTTTGAGTAGCCGAATTCGCCGAGCACCTCCTGGGAGTGTTGACTGAACTTCGGCGGCAGGCGGCGCAGGCTCGGCTTGCTGCGATCGAGCCGGATCGGCGAGGCCACGCCCTTGTACCAGTCCTTCTCGATGATATCGCCGCGCGCGATCGTGTGCGCATTCGTCAACGCCTGGTCGATCTTCTGCACGGGCCCTGCCGGCAGGCCGGCGGCGAGCAGGCGATTGCACAGCGGCTCGGCCTCGTGCTGGCTGAACACCGCAGCAAGCTCGGCGCGCAGCGCCTCGCGATTGGCGATACGGTCCTTGTTGCGGGCAAAGCGCGGATCGGTGCCGAGTTCCACCTTGCCGATCTCCTTGCAGAGCTTGCGGAAGGTGCCGTCATTGCCGACGCCGATGAAGATGTTGTCAGTCTTGGTCGGGAAGATCGCATAAGGCACGAGGTTCGGATGCTCGTTGCCGGTGAGGCCGGGCGGCTTGCCATGCATGAAATAATTCGCGGTGTGCGGATGCATGATGGCGAGGCCGGTTTCGTACAGCGTCGTCTCCAGGAACTGACCCTTGCCCGAGCGCTGCCGCTCCGACAGCGCCATCAGGATGCCGATCGCGGCATAGAGTCCGGTGGTGATGTCGACCAGTGGCACGCCGATCCGCATCGGCCCGCTCTCGACCGAGCCCGTCGCGGCGATCATGCCGGTCATGGCCTGGATGATGGCGTCATAGCCGGGATTGCCGCCGCGCGGCCCGTCGGCGCCGAAGCCGCAGATCCGGCAATGCACGAGGCGCGGAAATTTCTTGCTGAGCACATCGTTGCCGATGCCCCATTTCTCCAGCGTGCCCGGCTTGAAATTCTCGATCAGGACGTCGGCCGTCTCCAGCATCTTCAGCAGCACCGCGCGGCCGCCCTCGGAAGCGAGGTCGAGACCGATCGAGCGCTTGTTTCTGTTGATGCCGATGAAGTAGGCCGCGTCTTCCTCGTGGAAGGGAGGGCCCCATTCGCGCACCTCGTCGCCTGCGGGCGGCTCGACCTTGATCACGTCGGCGCCATGGTCGGCGAGGATCTGGGTGCAGTAGGGACCGCCGAGCACGCGCGTGAGATCGATGACGCGCAGTCCGCTCACTGCGCCCATTGCTGCTCCAGAACTGGCGGCTTCGGTCATGCCTTCGCTTCCTCTGTGTCGATATTTCACCAGAGGCGTAGCGGGGTTCGGACGCGCCAGCAATGGCTTGACGCGTGGAGGCGTATGCGTCGCCGCGTCATCCCGCAGCGTGGCAAATCAAGATTTGGGAATCTCGCGGAAGCGGCCGGCCCGAGGGGGATCCCGGGCCAGCCAATCCACCCTTGGATCAGACGACCGTCAGGCGAACGTCGACATTGCCGCGCGTCGCGTTGGAGTACGGGCACACCTGGTGCGCCTTCGCGACCAGCGCCTCGGCATCTGCGCGGGACAGACCCGGCAGCGAGACGGCGAGATCGATGTCGAGGCCGAAACCACCTTCCGAGCGTGGCCCGATGCCGACGGTCGAAGTCACAGAGGTGTCCGCCGGAACCTTGGGGCCGCCCTGCGAGGCCACGAACTTCATCGCGCCGATGAAACAGGCAGCATAGCCCGCCGCAAACAGCTGTTCGGGATTGTTGCCGGCGCCGCCGCCACCACCGAGCTCCTTCGGCGTGGTCAGTTTGACGTCGAGCGCGCCGTCGAGGGTCGCAGCATGGCCGTCGCGGCCGCCGGTGGCTTTTGCGCTGGTCTTGTAGAGGACGTTCACGGACATTTTCGTCTCCTCATGGGGGCTTTCGGGTTGGGGTGCGATCTATATCGCAGGCAATTAGATTGTGCGCAATTGAAATTCGCATGCCTCACATTTAATTGTTCGCAATTGAATATGCGCCCGCCCGGCCCCAGAATGAGGCAAATCCCGTGAGATTCTCGATGTCCCGGAAATTATCGACGCTGGATCCGCAACGCCTCGACAACCAGATCTGCTTCGCAGTCTACTCCGCCGCGCACGCCTTCAATCGCGTCTACAAGCCGTTGCTCGACAGGCTCGGCCTGACCTATCCGCAATACCTCGTCATGCTCGTGCTGTGGGAGCGCGACGACGTGCCGGTGAAGGACATCGGCGAGAAGCTCTTTCTCGATTCGGGGACGCTGACGCCGCTGCTGAAGCGGCTCGAAGCGGCTCATCTGGTCAAGCGCACGCGCTCGAGCGAGGACGAGCGTCAGGTGCTGATCGCGCTGACGCCGCAGGGACACGCCCTGAAGGAAAAGGCGCGCAGCGTCCCGCAGTCGATCCTGGCTGCGTCGAACTGCACCGTCTCGGAGCTGGTGGCGATGAAGGACGAGATCGTCGCGCTGAGGGATCGGCTGAACGCGGTGATTGGGGAGTAGCGGCGGATACGCGCGGTTAGAAATGTTTCTTGGCGAACGCGTGACCAGAGCCAGATTTGAGATATCGCTCGAATGCGACAGCGCGTGCGGCGTCATTGAAGGCGAAATAGGTTCGAATTCGCCAAGGGCCGTATTTTGACGTGTGAGGCACCTCGCCGGCGTTGTGTTTCGCCAGGCGCGCCCGCAGATCGTCAGTGATGCCAGCGTAGAAGTGCTCGGAGTCGAGACTTTCGAGGATATAGACGTATTTCATTCTGCTTCCTCCCCAGAGGGTAGGATAGCAGCTTCGAGACACGTTTAGGATGTTGTCAGAGATAGTGCGAACAGTGTGGATGTCGGCCCCAGTCTCGCCGTTGCCCTTCGGGCTATGGCCCCAGTCTCGCCGTCGCCCTTCGGGCTATGGCGAGACAGCCTTCGCTCACTTCGCTACGAGGGACTTCCCGGGCTTGCCCAGCCGAAGCTCGCGAAGCGAGCGAAGGCTGGTGGAGCCAGGCGGGATCGAACCGCCGACCTCTTGCATGCCATGCAAGCGCTCTCCCAGCTGAGCTATGGCCCCTTAACCCTTGGAGCGATCCCTGGGGGGATCACTCCCAACCGGCGAGCCAGCGACTCGCGCGGTGCACCCTTTTTCACAGATCAGGGCTGATCTCAAGTCTCTTCATCACCTCCGACATCACCAATGATGTCGGTCACGTCCTCATCGCCCTCTTCTTCGTCGGCAATGAAGGTCGAATCATCGTCATCGTCGTCGTCGAGGGTCTCGTCGACCTCGATATCGTCCTCGGATTCGGGGACGACGGCCTTGACCTTGCCGGTGTTCTCCTCGGCATCGGCCTCCTCGAGCGAGACCAACTCTTCGGTTTCCGCCGGCTCCGGCGCGGTGTCCTGGGCCATGTTGCGGGCTTCAGCGCCACGGCCGCGCGCGGGCGCTATCGGGGCGATCGGCACCACCTCGCCGGTATAGGGCGAGATCACCGGATTCTTGTTGAGGTCGTAGAATTTCTTGCCCGTGGTCGGGCAAATACGTTTGGTTCCGAGTTCGGACTTGGCCACGGCAGAGGAATCCTGGGAATGTCTGAAAAGCGGTGCTTCACTTGGCTAGTTGGCGGCCCGCTGTCAATAGCGCATTACGAGAGAAAGACATGCTCGTGACGGCGGGGAGACCATGTGGTACCTGCCCGCAGCCCCCCTGGGGCGCATCCAAGGACACAATCTTGACCCATTCCGACAAGCCGACACCGCTGACGTCGCGCTCAAGCGGTCCCCTGACCGGAAAAGTACGGGTGCCCGGGGACAAGTCGATCTCCCACCGCGCCCTCATCCTGGGTGCGCTGGCGGTCGGCGAGACCCGGATTACGGGCCTGCTGGAGGGCGAGGACGTCCTCAACACGGCCAAATCCATGCAGGCCCTTGGCGCCAAGGTCGAGCGCACCGGCGATTTCGCCTGGAAGGTTCAGGGCGTGGGCGTCGGAGGCTTCGCCCGGCCCAAGGCGGCGCTGGATTTCGGTAACTCCGGCACCGGCTGCCGGCTGGTCATGGGCGCCGTCGCCGGCTGTCCGATCTCGGCGGTGTTCGATGGCGACGCCTCGCTGCGCAGCCGCCCGATGCGCCGGATCCTCGATCCGCTCGAGAAAATGGGGGCGAAGGTGATCTCCGGCGGTGAAGCTGGCCGGCTGCCGCTGACCCTGCAGGGTGCGCGCGACCCGCTGCCGATCACCTACAAGACCCCGGTCGCTTCGGCCCAGATCAAGTCGGCGGTGCTGCTGGCGGGCCTGGCTGCGCCCGGCACCACCACTGTGATCGAGAGCGAGGCCAGCCGCGATCACACCGAGCTGATGCTGAAGCATTTTGGCGCTGACATCACCTCGGTGCAGGAAGGCCAGCATGGCCGCCGCATCACCTTGGTGGGCCAGCCCGAGCTGCATGGCGCCACCGTCGTGGTGCCAGCCGATCCATCTTCGGCGGCCTTCCCGATCGTCGCAGCGTTGATCGTCGAGGGCTCGGACGTCGTGCTGTCGGATGTGATGACCAATCCGCTGCGCACCGGCCTTTTCACGACGCTGCGTGAAATGGGTGCTTTCATCGAGGAAAGCGAAGTCCGCCACGATGCCGGCGAGCCGATGGCGCGCTTGCGCGTGCGCGCATCAAAGCTGCGCGGCGTCGAGGTGCCGCCGGAGCGCGCGCCCTCGATGATCGACGAATACCTGGTGCTGGCGGTCGCGGCCGCCTTCGCCGAAGGCACGACCATCATGCGCGGGCTGCAAGAACTGCGCGTCAAGGAATCCGACCGGCTCGAGGCCACCGCCGACATGCTCCGCGTCAACGGCGTGAAGGTCGCCGTGTCCGGCGACGATCTGATCGTCGAGGGTCGCGGCCACGTGCCCGGTGGCGGCACGGTCGCCACTCACATGGATCACCGCATCGCGATGTCCGCGCTGGTGATGGGCTGCGCGTCCGATCAGCCGGTGACCGTCGACGACACCGCCTTCATCGCCACCAGTTTCCCGGATTTCATTCCGATGATGCGGTCGCTGGGGGCCGAGTTTTCATGATCATCGCCATCGACGGACCCGCGGCCTCGGGCAAGGGCACGCTCGGCAAGCGCCTCGCCCATCATTACGGCTATCGTCATCTTGATACCGGCGTGATCTATCGCGCGGTCGCCTATGCCCTGATGCAGTCGGGCGCCGATCTCCGGGACGAGGCCGCGGCCGTCGCGGCGGCGCTGGAGCTCGATCCCGAAAAGTTCGGTAATCCCGCCCTGAAGACCCAGGCGGCCGGCGAGGGCGCCTCGATCGTCTCGGCGATCCCCAAAGTCCGCGAGGTCCTGCTTAATTTCCAGCGGCAATTCGCCGCCGATCCGCCCGGCGCCGTGCTGGACGGCCGGGACATCGGAACCGTGATCTGCCCGCATGCCGACGTGAAGATCTTCGTCGTCGCCGACCCCAGGGTCCGTGCCCGCCGCCGCACCATGGAGGCGAGGGCGAGGGGCGAGGAGGCCGATGAGGCGGCAGTGCTCGCCGACATCATCCAGCGCGATGAACGCGACAAGAACCGGCCCGTTGCGCCTTTAAAACCGGCCCCGGATGCTTACTTGCTAGATAACTCCCAACTGGATATAGAAGGCGGCGTCCGGGCCGCCATCGACATTATCGAGGCCGTCCGAGCGGGCCGGCCGCGGGGTTAAGCCGCAGCCGTCATTGGAGGAAGCGCCCGCTCCCGCTCTTTGAGGTCGATACTCTCGGTTCCTGTTTCGGGACCGACGCGATCCAGGCTCCGGACACAAGAATTTCCACGTATCGAACGCGCGGGCCCTGCCGGCCCGCTTCCGCTGTTTCGGCGTCGAGCCGGAGCAACGAGCGGTCGCTCGAAGGTCTTGCGGGCCTTCCGACACTGCGCGCGCGATACGCCCTTGAACCCAACGGCCGGCAAGACATCCGCAACTGGAGAACAAATGGCTTCGACTTCCGCTGATACCTACAGCCCGTCGCGTGACGATTTCGCCGCGATGCTCGACGAGTCCTTCGCAGGTGGCAACCTTCAGGAGAGCTCGGTCGTCAAGGGCAAGGTGGTTGCAATTGAAAAGGACATGGCCGTCATCGACGTCGGCCTGAAGACCGAGGGCCGCGTCGCCCTGCGCGAATTTTCCGGCCCCGGCCGTGACTCTGACCTCAAGGTCGGCGACGAGGTGGAAGTGTTCCTCGATCGCATCGAAAACGCTCTCGGCGAGGCCGTGCTGTCGCGCGACAAGGCGCGCCGCGAAGAGAGCTGGGGCAAGCTCGAAAAGGCCTTCCAGAACAACGAGAAGGTCAACGGCGTCATCTTCAACCAGGTCAAGGGCGGCTTCACCGTCGACCTCGACGGTGCCGTGGCCTTCCTGCCGCGCTCGCAGGTCGACATCCGTCCGATCCGCGACGTTGCGCCGCTGATGAACAACTCGCAGCCGTTCCAGATCCTCAAGATGGATCGACGCCGCGGCAACATCGTGGTGTCCCGCCGCACGGTGCTCGAAGAGACCCGCGCCGAGCAGCGTCAGGAGCTGGTGCAGAACCTCGAAGAGGGTCAGGTCATCGACGGCGTGGTCAAGAACATCACCGATTACGGTGCGTTCGTTGACCTCGGCGGCATCGACGGCCTGCTGCACGTCACCGACATCGCGTGGCGCCGCGTCAACCACCCGACCGAGGTGCTCTCGATCGGCCAGACCGTGAAGGTCAAGATCATCAAGATCAACCACGAGACGCACCGCATCTCGCTGGGCATGAAGCAGCTGCTGGATGATCCGTGGCAAGGCATCGAAGCCAAGTACCCGCTGGGTGCCCGCTTCACCGGCCGTGTCACCAACATCACCGACTACGGCGCGTTCGTCGAGCTCGAGCCGGGCATCGAAGGCCTGATCCACGTCTCCGAGATGTCGTGGACCAAGAAGAACATGCACCCCGGCAAGATCGTGTCGACGTCGCAGGAAGTCGACGTGCAGGTGCTGGAAGTCGATTCCGTCAAGCGCCGCATCTCGCTCGGCCTCAAGCAGACCATGCGCAACCCGTGGGAGGTCTTCGTCGAAGGTCACCCGACCGGTTCGGTGGTCGAGGGCGAAGTCAAGAACAAGACCGAGTTCGGTCTGTTCCTGGGCCTCGAGGGCGACGTCGACGGCATGGTCCATCTCTCCGATCTCGACTGGAAGCTTCCGGGCGAGCAGGTGATCGACAACTACAAGAAGGGCGACATGGTGAAGGCCGTGGTGCTCGATGTGGACGTCGAGAAGGAGCGCATCTCGCTCGGCATCAAGCAGCTCGAAGGCGACCCCTTCGCCGAGCCGGGCGATGTCAAGAAGGGCGCGGTCGTGACCTGCGAAGTGCTCGAAGTGAAGGAAAGCGGTATCGAGGTGAAGATCACCGGGACCGACTTCTCGACTTTCATCAAGCGCTCGGAGCTCGCGCGTGATCGCAACGACCAGCGCGCCGAACGCTTCGCCGTCGGCGAGAAGGTCGATGCCCGCGTGATCCAGTTCGACAAGAAGGCCCGCAAGGTCCAGGTGTCGATCAAGGCGCTCGAAGTCGCCGAAGAGAAGGAAGCCATCGCGCAGTACGGCTCCTCGGATTCGGGTGCGACGCTCGGCGACATCCTGGGCACCGCGCTCAAGAACCGCGACAGCAAGTAAGCAAAACTCGCCTTTTGCTGACATCAAAGCCCCGGCGCGAGCCGGGGCTTTTTTGTTGGGTGCCTGTAGCCCGGATGGAGCGCAGCGAAATCCGGGACGGTCTTTCCGTGCGGCAGTAACCCCGGATTGCGCTGCGCTCCATCCGGGCTACGCAGTCACAGCCTTGTTTTCTTCAAATTGCGCCGCAATTGATGTATCCAGACAAGCTGATGGTCACAATGTGACGGCACAACGCCGGCGGCCTTTCATTTGGAGATATCTCGATGTCGCTCGATTCGGACATCATCGTCGATCGCCGCAGGATCCGTCGCAAGCTGACGTTCTGGCGCGTGATGTCCGCGCTGATCGCGATCGCTGCGATCGCGAGCTTTGCACTGATCGCGACACCGGGTGCGAGGGGCACGTTCGCCTCTGCCGGTGCGATCGCGCGCGTGCAGATCGACGGCTTGATCCGCAGCGATGCCGAGCGCACGCGGGCGCTGGAGCGCCTGGAGAATTCGAGGGCCGCCGCCGTGATCGTCCACATCAATTCGCCGGGCGGCACCACGGCTGGATCCGAGCAGCTCTATGATTCATTGACACGGCTGAAGGCGAAGAAGCCCCTGGTCGTCGTGGTCGAAGGTCTTGCGGCATCCGGCGGCTACATCACCGCGATTGCGAGCGACCACATCATCGCCCAGCAGAGCTCGCTGGTCGGCTCGATCGGCGTGTTGTTCCAGTTTCCCAACGTTTCGGAACTCCTGAAGACCATCGGGGTCAAGGTCGAGGAAGTGAAGTCCACGCCGCTGAAGGCCGCCCCCAACGGTTTTGAGCCGACCAGCCCGGAAGCGCGGGCGGCGCTGGATGCGCTGGTGAAGGATTCCTATGCCTGGTTCAAGGATCTGGTGAAGCAGCGCCGTGGCATGGATGACACGCAGCTGGAAAAAGTCGTCGATGGCCGTGTCTTCACCGGCCGCCAGGCGATCGGTCTCAAGCTGGTCGATCAGCTCGGCGACGAGAAAACCGCGGTGACCTGGCTCGAGGAGCAGAAGGGCGTCAAGAAGGGTCTTTCGGTCCGCGATTACAAGCTCGAGCCGCGTT
This sequence comes from Bradyrhizobium sp. CCBAU 51627, assembly GCF_028128765.1. Taxonomy (GTDB): domain Bacteria; phylum Pseudomonadota; class Alphaproteobacteria; order Rhizobiales; family Xanthobacteraceae; genus Bradyrhizobium. Next base: position 44,778 of record NZ_LBJG01000002.1, on the reverse strand, counting down.
TCGGCGATCTGACGTTCCTCAGGACAACTGCCGCCGTCACGCTGGAAGCGCTTGGATTCGGCTCGATTGCGCATCAAATCGCGCAAACCGGCGTGGTGCAGGCGGTCGATCGCGTCGGCTTGGATGGAATGCTGGCCCTGTGGGAGCCGGCCGCGTCGAATTAAGCGGAATAGACGGGAACAACGCGAGTTTCGGACTTTTTTCCCGTCTGGCGGGTAGCCGCGCAGCCCGGTTTTTCGGCATTTGTCACGCATTTTCACGGCACCGGGCGTTCATTTAGCGTCTTGACAGATCAAGGCATTTTCACGGAAATGGTCATCCGCACGCTTCCGGGTCCTATCTCTCGATGATCAAATCCGAACTTGTTCAGCGTATCGCCGAGCACAACCCGCATCTGTACCAGCGGGATGTCGAGAACATTGTGAATGCGATTCTCGAAGAGATCGTAGCGGCCCTCGCGCGCGGCGACCGCGTCGAGCTGCGTGGCTTCGGCGCTTTCTCGGTCAAGCATCGCCCCGCACGCGCCGGGCGCAATCCGCGTACCGGCGCCCATGTCCCCGTCGATCAGAAGAGCGTTCCGTTCTTCAAGACCGGCAAGGAAATGCGCGAGCGGCTGAACCGCGACCATCCGGATCCGGGCGCGCCCGACTAGGCCCGTCGTCCAGATTTTACCTGTTGGCCGCATGATGCGGCCGCAAGCCTGATTCAAGACGAGCGATCGCGATGCGAAAGTTCCTGACCGCGCTGATCGTGATTCCGCTGGGCCTGATCCTGGTGACCTTTGCCGTGGCCAACCGGCATTTCGTCACCGTCTCCTTCGATCCTTTCATGGCGGCAGATCCGGCCCTGTCGATCACGCTGCCGCTGTTTCTGCTGCTGATCCTGGTCGCCGTCGTGGGCGTGGTCGCCGGTGGCTGTGCCGTCTGGTTCGGCCAGCGGCATTGGCGCCGCGCGGCGCGCCGGCATGAGGCGGATGCCCGGGCCGCCCGGGTCGAACTGGCCGATCTGCGGGCCCAGACCGCCCCGGCCAAGCCGGAGGCCCAGCGTCTCCCGGTGCGCTCGGGGATGGGCCTTTACGGACCCATCGGGCGAGACAAGCAGCGCGCGACGTTGTAGAAGCGGCCCGACCGAAAAGCCCGTTTCCCGGCCGCCACTTGCGGCCTCCCTTTGCTTTGAGACCATGTCCCTGCTCGTCAAAATCTGCGGCCTGTCCACGCGCGAGACGCTCGATGTGGCGCTCGACGCTGGCGCCGACATGGTCGGGTTCGTGTTCTTTCCGCCCTCGCCGCGGCATGTCTCGCTGGAGACGGGGCGCGAGCTCGGCCGGCAGGTGAAGCGGCGCGCGCTGAAGGTGGCGCTCACCGTCGATGCCGACGACGCCACGCTCGACAACATCATGGATGCGCTGTCGCCGGACATCTTCCAGCTCCACGGCAAGGAGAGCGTGGCGCGGCTGCGCGACATCAAACAGAGGTTTGGCCGCCCGGTGATGAAGGCGGTGCCGGTCGAAACGTCGGCCGATCTCGCCGCGCTGCCCGGCTACGCTGCGGTCGCCGACCGCATCCTGTTCGACGCACGCGCGCCCAAGGATGCGACGCGGCCCGGCGGCCTCGGTGCGCCGTTCGACTGGCATCTGCTGCAAAACCTGGAGCTGGATCTCCCGTATATGGTTTCGGGCGGCCTCGATGCCCAAAACCTCGCCGAGGCCGTCCGCGTCACCCGCGCCGGCGGCGTCGATGTGTCCTCCGGGGTCGAGAGCGCCCCTGGCGTCAAGGATCCGGAATTGATCAAGGCCTTCATTCGCGCCGCGCGCGCCACCCAAGAGTTGAGCGTTCGATGAACATCGCCAAACCAAATTCCTATCGCAGCGGGCCCGACGAGCGCGGCCATTTCGGCATTTTCGGCGGACGCTTCGTCGCCGAAACCCTGATGCCGCTGATCCTCGATCTGGAGAAGGCCTACACCGCGGCCAAGGCCGATCCGGCCTTCCAGGCCGAGATGAACGGCTATCTCAAGAACTATGTCGGCCGGCCCTCGCCGCTTTATTTCGCCGAGCGTCTCACCGAACATCTCGGTGGCGCCAAGATCTACCTGAAGCGCGAAGAGCTCAACCACACCGGTTCGCACAAGGTGAACAACGTGCTCGGCCAGATCATGCTGGCCCGGCGCATGGGCAAGAAGCGCATCATCGCCGAGACCGGCGCCGGCCAGCACGGTGTTGCCACCGCAACGCTGTGCGCGCGCTTCGGCCTGGAATGCGTGGTCTATATGGGCGCCGTCGACGTCGAGCGGCAGCAGCCCAATGTGATCCGCATGGAGATGCTGGGCGCGAAGGTGTTTCCGGTGCAGTCGGGCACGCGCACGCTGAAGGACGCGATGAACGAGGCGCTGCGCGACTGGGTCACCAACGTGCACAACACGTTCTATTGCATCGGCACGGTGGCGGGTCCGCATCCTTATCCGACGCTGGTGCGCGATTTCCAGTCGATCATCGGTCACGAGACCAAGGCGCAGATGCAGGAGGTCGAGGGCCGTCTGCCGGATTCGCTGGTCGCCTGCATCGGTGGCGGTTCGAATGCGATGGGCCTGTTTCACCCGTTCCTCGATGATCCCAGCGTCGAAATCTTTGGCGTCGAAGCCGCAGGCCACGGGCTCACCCAGCTGCATGCGGCGTCGATCGCTGGCGGCCGTCCCGGCGTGCTGCACGGCAACCGCACCTATCTGCTGATGGATGCCGACGGCCAGATCCAGGACGCGCATTCGATCTCGGCCGGGCTCGACTATCCCGGCATCGGCCCCGAGCATTCCTGGCTGCACGAGGTCGGCCGCGTGAATTATCTCTCGGCGACCGATGACGAGGCGCTCGCCGCGTTCCAGCTGCTCTCGAAGCTCGAAGGCATTATCCCCGCGCTCGAGCCCGCGCACGCCATCGCCAAGGTGATGGAGCTCGCGCCGAAGCGGCCGAAAGACCACCTGATGGTCGTCAATCTCTCCGGCCGCGGCGACAAGGATGTCCCGCAGGTCGGTGATATCCTGAGGGGCAAGAGCAAGTGACCACGCGTATCGACACCCGTTTTGCCGAGCTGAGGAAGCAAGGCCGCTCGGCCTTCGTGACCTTCCTGATGGCTGGCGATCCTGATCCCGCGACCTCGCTCGAGATCATCAAGGCGCTGCCGAAGTCGGGCGCCGACGTGATCGAGATCGGCATGCCCTTCACCGATCCGATGGCCGACGGCCCGTCGATCCAGGCCGCAGGGCTTCGCGCGCTCAGGGCCGGGATGACCCTGAAGAGGACGCTCGAACTCGTGCGCGGCTTCCGCAAGGATGATGACGCCACGCCGATCGTGCTGATGGGCTATTACAATCCGATCTACGTCTATGGTGTCGACAAATTCCTCGTCGATGCCAAGAGCGCTGGCGTCGACGGTCTGATCATCGTCGATTTGCCGCCGGAGGAGGATGACGAACTGTGCCTGCCCGCGATGAAGGCCGGCCTGAACTTCATTCGTCTGGCGACGCCGACGACGGACGACAAGCGCCTGCCGGCCGTGCTCGCCAACACGTCGGGCTTTGTCTACTACGTCTCGATCACCGGCATCACGGGTGCTGCAGCTGCGGACTCCTCCGCGGTGAGCGAGGCGGTGGCCCGAATCAAGCGACACACCAAGCTGCCGGTCTGCGTCGGCTTCGGCATCCGGACGCCGGAGGCGGCGCGCGCCATTGCCGAGAAGGCCGATGGTTCGGTGGTCGGCACCGCGCTGGTCGATGCGCTCAAGAACAGCCTCGATGCAGAGGGGCGGGCGACCGCCAAGACCATTAACGCCGTGGCCGAGCTGACCGCAGCCCTGGCCAAGGGCGTCAAGGACGCCAAAGCCAAAACAGCGGCCGAATAGGCCATAATTCCGCTGATCAAGCGGGCGACGCGGCGGCTTGCCGGGCGAAGGCCCGGCCGCCATATATCCCTTCAGGCGGTCCTTAAGCGGGACCAGCACTTCGGAGCAAACCATGAACTGGCTTACCAATGTGGTCCGGCCGAAGATCCGCAACATGCTGCGGCGGGAGACGCCGGAGAATCTGTGGATCAAGTGCCCGGATTCAGGACAGCTCGTGTTCTACAAGGACGTCGAGGCCAACCAGTTCGTCATCCCCGGCTCGAACTACCACATGCGCATGGGCGCGGTGGCGCGGCTGAAGTCGATCTTCGACAATGAGACCTGGTTCGACGTCGCCCTGCCCGAGGTCACGCCGGATCCGCTGAAGTTCCGCGACGAGAGGAAATACGTCGACAAGATCAAGGATGCGCGGGCGCGCACCAATCTGAATGACGCGGTCAAGGTCGGCTACGGCAAGCTCGAGGGCGCCGGCGTCGTCGTCGCCGTCCAGGATTTCGACTTCATGGGCGGCTCGCTCGGCATGGCCGCAGGTGAGGCCATCGTGCGCGGGATGGAGCTCGCGGTCGAGAAGAAGTCGCCCTTCATCGTGTTCGCCGCATCGGGCGGCGCGCGCATGCAGGAGGGCATCCTGTCGCTGATGCAGATGCCGCGCACTACGGTGGCGGTGCAGATGCTCCGCGAAGCCAAGCTGCCCTACATCGTCGTGCTGACCAATCCGACCACCGGCGGCGTCACCGCCTCCTATGCGATGCTCGGAGACGTGCAGATTGCCGAGCCCGGCGCGCTGATCGGCTTTGCGGGTGCGCGCGTGATCGAGCAGACGATCCGGGAGAAGCTGCCGGAAGGATTCCAGCGCGCGGAGTATCTGAAAGAGCACGGCATGGTCGACATGGTCGTGCATCGCCACGAGCTGCGCCCGACCCTCGCGCGGCTCTGTCGCCTGTTGACCAAGGCGCCGGCGCTGGAGAGCGCCTCGAAACCGGCGCAGGCTGTCGCCAGCCCGGCGCAGATTATATCGGCCCCTGAAACGGCGCCGGCTGCGCCCCACGCGTGAACGCCTCTCCTGACAGCACAAAGTCGCCACTCGATGCAGTGATCGGGCGGCTGTCGGCCCTGCACCAGAAGCGTATCGATCTCGGTCTCGAGCGGATGCACCGCCTGCTCGAGCGGCTCGGCCACCCCGAACGCAAGCTGCCGCCCGTGATCCATGTCGCCGGCACCAACGGCAAGGGCTCGACGGTGGCATATCTGCGCGCCACCCTGGAGGCAGCGGGCCTGCGCGTCCACGCCTACACCTCGCCCTATCTCGTCCGCATCAACGAATGTTTTCGCCTGGGCCGTCTCGGCGGCGGTGTGCTCGTTTCCGACGACGAATTGTGTGCTGCGCTGGAAGAGGTCGAACGCGTCAATGCCGGCGAGCCCGCGACCGTGTTCGAGCTGAAGACGGCCGCCGCGATCCTTCTGTTCGCGCAGAACCCCGCCGATGCGGTGCTGCTTGAGGTCGGCCTCGGCGGCCGGCTCGATTCGACCAACGTGGTCGACGCGCCGGCGGCCTGCGTGATCACGCCCGTCAGCATGGACCACATGGATTTTCTAGGGGCGACCCTGGCATCCATCGCTGCCGAGAAGGCTGCGATCATCAAGCCGGGCGTGGCCGTGATCTCGGCCGAGCAGTCGCCGGACGCGATGGCGGTGATCGAGGCGCAGGCCAAGCGCATGCGGGCGCCGCTGTTTGCCGCGAACGAAAGCTGGCACGTCAATGTCGAGCACGGGCGCCTGGTCTATTCCGACGACCGGGGCCTGATGGATCTGGCGGCGCCGCGCCTGTTCGGCCGCCATCAGTTCGACAATGCAGGCCTTGCGATCGCGACGCTGCGCGCGATACCCACGTTCAAAGTCAACCACGCGGCATTCGAGGCCGGTATCGTCGGCGCCGAATGGCCGGCACGGATGCAGCGCATCACCTCGGGCGAGTTGCTCTCCTGGGGGCCGCAGGGTTCGGAAATCTGGCTCGACGGCGGGCACAATGCCGAAGGCGGCCGCGTCGCCGCCGCCGCGCTCGGCGATCTCGAAGAGCGTGTCTCGCGGCCTCTGGTCGTCATCGCAGGCATGATGGCCAACAAGGATGCGCAGGCGTTCCTCGCCAATTTCGCCGGCCTCACCCGTCACATTATCGCGGTGCCTATACCCGACACCGAGAATGCGATGCCGATCGATCGTCTTGCCGACGCGGCGCGCAGCCTCGGCATGCGCGTCGAGATCGCGCCCGGCATCGAGGCCGCGCTGCGGGCGCTGTCGCGGCTCGCCTACGAGGTGCCGCCGCGGATTCTCATCACCGGTTCGCTCTATCTCGCCGGCCACGTGCTCGGGCTCAACGGCACGCCTCCTGCATAATCTCTCCTGTCCCGTGTAACGCTGTTCCGCAGAGCCGGATCCAGGAGCCGCATAGATGGACCCCGGCTCAGCAACGCATCGTTCACGCGGGGCTGCGTCCGGGAACGAACCCGAATATCACTTCAACATCTTCATCGGGTCCGCCACCTTCTGCTTCAATTGCTCGCACGTGCACTGCCGCGGCGCCTTGTCCGGGCGCCAGCGCAGGATCGAGGTGCCGTGGCGAAAGCGCTCGCCGCTGAAATGGTCGTAACAGACCTCGATGACGAGCTTCGGCTTGAGCGGGCACCACTTTGCCGAGCGTTCCGTGGACCAGCGGCTCGGCCCGCCCGGCGCGTTGCCGGTGAAGCCGGGCTCGCCGGTCAGCGCCTCGAGCCGGTCGGTCAGGGCAGGCTTCTCAGCAGCCTTGATCGCCGAGGTGAAGCCGACATGGTGCAGAGTCCCCTTGTTGTCATAGAGCCCGAGCAGCAGCGAGCCCACGACTTTCCGACCCGCGATCTGGTTGGTCGCATAGCGGAAGCCTCCGACCACGCAATCGGCACTGCGAAATTTCTTGATCTTCTGCATGCCGTCGCGATTTCCCGCCTGATAGGGCAGGTCGATGCGCTTGGCGATCACGCCGTCCGAACCGCCACCGGATTGTGCCAGCCATTTTTGGGCGGTGGCGAAGCTCGTCGTCGCGGGTGAGAGGCGAAAGAGACTGCCCTTCAGATTGGCTTTCGCAAAGGCTTCCAGCGTCGGCCGACGCTCGGCGAGCGGCGCTTCGGCAAGCTCATTCTGCTTGGCGGTCGCAAGCAGATCGAAGACGAGATAGAGCGCCGGCGTTTCCTGCGAGAGCTTCTTCACACGGCTTGCGGCGGGATGAATCCGCTGCAGCAGTGCGTCGAAGGAGAAGCCCTTGGCTTGCGGCACGACGAGCTCGCCGTCGAGCATGAACCGGTCCGCCCTCAATTTCAGCGCAGCGGCGACGATTTCAGGAAAATAGCGCGCGAGGTCCTCGCCGGATTTCGAGCGGAGATCGACGTGGTCGCGCTCGCGCGAGAGCAGGCAGCGAAAGCCATCCCATTTCGGCTCGTACTGCCACTCCTTGCCGCGCGGGATCGCATCGACCGACTTCGCCTCCATCGCAACCAGCGAAGCCGTTTTTCGCGCGCGTTTTGTGGGAGGGACCGGCAAGGGCGGGACTCATCATACGCAGGACACGTCCCGTCAACGCAAACGGCCGGCATTTCGCCGGCCGTTGTCGAAAATAATTTGTGGCGCGGTGGATCAGACCGCAGAGGTGATCCACTGCTGCAGCTTCGCCTTCGGGGCGGCGCCGACCTGGCGGGAGGCCATCTCGCCACCCTTGAAGATCATCAGGGTCGGGATCGACATCACGCCGTATTTCGACGCCGTCTTCGGGCTCTCGTCGACGTTGAGCTTCACGATCTTGACCTTGTCGCCCATCGCGCCGGCGATCTCGTCGAGGGCGGGCGCGATCATGCGGCAGGGGCCGCACCACTCGGCCCAGAAATCGACGACCACGGGGCCGTTCGCCTTGAGCACTTCGGCTTCGAAATCGCTGTCGGAAACCTTGCCAACGGCCATGGGAGTACCTCACTCGGTTGAAAGAGAATCGGCGCGACCTGGAATCGCGCCGGGGATCATGGCGTCAACCTATGAACGGCCCCTTGCCGGGTCAAGGACGCTCACACCGAGATGAACGGATGCCAGCGCCGCGTCCAGCGCGGGGGCTGAAATCTCCATATATTCAAGGACCTCGGTCCAGAGCAGGACGGCGCGGATGGGCTTTTGGGGATAAAGCCGTGCCAGCACCGCCCGGTACAGCGCGAGTTGTCGGACGTAGGCGGCGGGCGCCTCCGCCGCACTCCTGGGTGCGGCCTGGTTGGTCTTGAAATCGACGATCAAGACTTCCTCCGGACCAACGACCAGCCGGTCGATCTGGCCTGACACCAGCGCCGGCGGTCGCCCGGGCCGGTCGAGCTTGCCGACAATGGCGACCTCGGCCCGGCTGTCGGCGCCAAACACGGCCGAAAAGCGCGGCTCGGTGATCAGGGCGAGCACCTTGTCGGCGAGCGCAACGCGGTCAGTTTCGGACCAGTCCGGCGCATTGCGCGCCATGAAGCCGAGCGCGGCCTCGCGCCGCCGCTCGGTGGCGATGTCGGGCAGCGACTGCAGCAGACGGTGCACCAGCGTGCCGCGCTGGAGCGCCAGCGCGCGCGACTGCACTGATTCGCCCGATCGGACTGCGCGGCCTTCCTCCGCCGCCTGGCCAGACGGGCGCACCGGATCGTCCTCGATCATTTCGCGTGGTGCGCGCGTCCGCAGCCAGTCCGGCAGCGTGACCGAATGCTCCACCGCGGTTGTGGGCATGCCGAGCGCAACAACGTCCTCGGGGCGGGCGAATCGCGTCACCTTGCCGAGCGGCGTTTCGATCGTCTCCTTGGCCAGGCCCGAGCCTGACAGCCCGGTGTCGATGAGGTCGTACCAGCTCAGCTTGCGGACCGTCCTCATATTGCCGGGCATGCAGCCGCCGACGATCAGCCGGTCGGCGGCGCGCGTCATCGCGACGTAGAGCAGGCGGCGATATTCGTCCTCGGTCTCCTCCAGCATCGCCTTGCGCGCCTCGGCGACCGGCTTGGGATCATCGGCCTTGCGGCCGGCCCAGACCACGACCTCGCCGCCGTTACCGCGCGGCACATTGATCAGTCGGACCCGCTGGGAGTCAGCGGGCGACGAGGTGGTGTCGACCATGAACACGACCGAGGCCTCGAGACCCTTGGCACCGTGCACCGTCATCACCCGCACCTCGTCGCGCGTGATCTCCATGTCGCGCTTCACCTCGGTGTCGGCCGAGCGCAGCCAGGCCATGAAACCTTGCAACGAGGCCGGCGCCTTACGCTCGTAGTTCAGCGCCAGCTCCAGGAATTCGTCGAGCGCGTCATTGGCCTCGTGGCCGAGCCGGCGCAGGATGCGCGCACGGCCGTCGTCTCCGCCGAGCAGCCAAGCGTAGAACGCGAACGGCGTCTCCTCGCGCGCGCGCGTTTCGCACGCTTCAAGCCGCCCCAGCACGGCCGCGAATTTCTCGCTGTCCGCCGCATGCTCGCCGAGCGCGCGGCGCAGCGAGCTCTTGCGGGCATGGGCAAGCTGGAACAGATCGTCGTCGTCGAGCCCGAACAGGGGGCTCTTCAGCGCCACGGCCAGCGCGAGGTCGTCCTGCGGCAGCAGCAGCGCATCCGCAAGGTTCATCAGATCGATGATCGCGATGTGCTCGGTGAGCTTGAGGCGGTCGGCGCCGGCGACCGGGATGTTGGCGTGCTTCAGCGCCTGGATCACCGCGTCGAACGCATTGCCGCGCCGGCGCACCAGGATCAGCATGTCGCCATAGCGCAGCGGCCGCCGCTCGCCTTCATGGCCCGTCAGCGCACCGCTCTCGACCAGCCGCTTGATCTCGGCCTGGATGCGGCGGGCGAGCTTGACCTCGGGGCTGGTGACGGCGACGCCGTCGAACGGCGCGCGCCAGCCCTCGATCTCCTGCCGGTCGTCGGCCTCCGCAAGATCCCACAGCTCGATCACGCTGGGACCGGCATCGGCGAGCGCATTGTGCAGGGGATGGCCGATCTCGACCGCATGGATGCTCTTGTAGATCGCGGGATCGCGAAAGACGTGATCGACCGAATGCAGGATCGTCGCGCCCGAGCGGAACGAATAGGTGAACGCGACCGGATCGAACTTCAGTCCGGCCGCGGTGAACTTGCGATGCAGCTCGCGCCGGCGCGCGTCGAATTCATGGGGAGCTGCGCCCTGGAACGAGAAGATCGACTGCTTCTCGTCGCCGACGGCGAACACCGTGCGGTTCAGCCCCTGGCGCGCGCCTTCGCCGGCGGTGAATTCCGAGATGATGTGCGCGACGATGTCCCATTGCCTGGGGCTGGTATCCTGGGCCTCGTCGATCAGGACGTGATCGACGCCGCGGTCAAGCTTGTAATGCACCCAGCCCGAGGCGATGCGATCGAGCATCGCCAGCGTCTTGTCGATGAGGTCGTCGTAGTCGAGCAGGCCGCGCTCCAGTTTCTCGCGGCGGTAGTTCGCAGCGGCGGCCGTCGCGATATGCAGCAAGGCCGCGGTGCGGTCGCGCAGGGTCACAGCGCGGCGTTTCTCGACCAATCCACAGAGACGAGATGCTTCGTTCTCGAACAGGCGCGCGACGGACGGATTGTGCTCCCCAAACTTCTTGGTCAGTACCGCCTTGCGCGGCAGCTTTTCATCCGTGAGGAAGACGCAGAGATAGGCATCGACCTGCGCGGCGCCGGAGAAAGCCTTTGCTTCGCGAAGACGACTCGCCTGGTCGTTGTCGGATTTGCTGCCGTCCTCCAGCGCGAAGGCAATGTCGTCCCAGCGCGAGCGCGGCAAGTATGGTCCATCGAGAATCTCCGTCTCGACATCCTCGATGCGGTCGCTCGGATCGACGCCCAGCACGGCCGCCATCTGTGCGGTCGCCGCGCCGGGATTGCCGGCCTCGTCGGTCCAGGCCATGAAATGGTCCCGGCTCAGGCAGGCCTCGCGCACGACCTCCTTGAAGGTGACGTCGGCGGCGCTCGCCATTGCGGTCAGCAGCGCGCGGCCGGTGACGCTCTCCGGATCACGCGCGGCCTCCAGCAGCACCTTCAGATTGGCGCGCTCCATCATGTCGGCCTGGTCGCGATCGTCCATGACGGAAAAGCGCGCGGGCACGTTGGCCTCGAACGGAAATTGCTGGAGCAGGCGGGTGCAGAGCGCATGAATGGTCTGCACCTTCAATCCGCCCGGCGTCTCCAGCGCGCAGGCGAATAGTTTTCGTGCTTCGCGGCGCAATTTCGCGCTCGGGTGGGGGATGCCGACGGCGCGGATCGCGGCGTCGAGCCCGGTATCGTCAAGCGTGACCCAATGGCCAAGTGTCGTGAACACGCGCTCGGCCATATTCGCGGCAGCAGCCTTGGTGAAGGTGATGCAGAGGATCTTTTCCGGCGGCACGCCCGATAACAGCAGGCGGATCACGCGCTGCACCAGCACGTGCGTCTTGCCCGAGCCGGCATTGGCCGAGACGAAGGCCGACGCGGTCGGATCGGACGCGCGCGCCTGCCGCGCGCGCACTTCATCCGGGATGGGACGCGGGGCCCTTACCATTCCTCGATCCCCAATCCGCCGGCTGCCGACCATTCCTTGATCCGGGCGAGATCGTCATAGGCGCCGTAGCGGTTCGCCCACATCGGCAGGTTCAGCGAGGTATAGGGCTGACTTTCGTCCTCGAAGGCTCGGATCAGCGCCTCCAGCTTGGCGCGCGCCTCCGCGGCAGCCGTATCCGGCGGCTGCGGTTCGTCGCCCGGCTTGTATTTGAGCTCGAGAATGCGCTCCTCGCCCGGCGGATTGTTGCCGCTCAGGCGGACATAGACAAGCTGGCTCACGGACGCGCCGGCGTCGATGTCAGGAAAACCTCCCTCACGCAGGATCGCCGCTTCCAGCGTGAGCTGGGGCGACAGGCCCATGCGGACCTGTTTGCCGGTCGGCGGCTGCCCGGTCTTGTAGTCGAGGATGGCGTAGCTGCCGCCCTTGCGCCGCTCGATGCGATCGGCGCGGGCGGAGAGTTGGAAGCTGCGATTGTTGTCGAGCGTGATCGAGATCTGGCCGCGCGTCTCCGCCGCGATTGCTTCGATCGCATCGCGCCGCGCCGTCTCCCATTCGCCGAACCAGTGCGCAATGCGCTGGAAGCGCGGCCACCACAGCGCGCGCGCCTCGGGGCGCTCCATCAGCGCCGCAAAATGCTTCTCGCCGATCGCCCGCAGCACGCGCGCGGGATCGTCGGGCAGACGCGCCGCACAGCTTTCGGTGAATTCGCCGATCGCATCGTGAATGGCTGAGCCGCGATCGGCGGCCGAGAGCGGCATGTCGACGGGATCGAGCGCATCCAGGCGCAAGATATATTTTGCATAGATCGTGTAGGGATCGCGCAGCCAGTCCTCGATCGCGGTGACCGACATCTTCAGCGGCCGCGTCGCGCGCGGCGGCCGCGGCTCGGGCTGCTTGATCGGCTCGACCGTATTGGGCTGATCCAGCGCGCCCGCAAACTGCACGTACTTTTCGCCGGCGCGGACAGCCGCCTTCCAGAGCTCAACGCCCGCGACCGCCTCCAGCCGGTGCAGGAAGCGCGAGGCTACCGCCGGCGCGCCGCCGGCCTTGGCGGAATGAGTGAGAATCACCTCATCGCCGCCGAGCAGCTGAGCAAAGTCATGCGCGGAGAGGCCGATGCGCCGCTCCGGCAGGTCGAGGCCGAGTTCGTGCCGCATCGGCCGGCTCAGCCAGGGATCGATGCGCGGCGCCGGCGGCCAGACGCCCTCGATCAGTCCGCCGATGATGATGCGGTCGGCCTGCATCAGGCGCGATTCCAGTGGGCCGTAGATCTGCAGGCGTGCGCCGGGTCTGTCGCGTCGGCGCACGGCGCGATCGCTGAAGGCGGTCTGGAACACGTCAGCATAATCCGGCAACGTCACCATCAATCCGCTGGTCGTGCCGCCGCGCAGCAGATCGTCGAAGGCGCCGGCCAGCGCGAGGCCCTCGCGCTCCTCGAAGGCCAGCGGAATGCCCTGCTCGTCGCGCGACAGCTCGATCATGATCTCGCGATGGCGGTGCGCAAGCTCGGCGAAGTCGAACGGCTTCGATGCCACCAGACACTCGACCGGCGCCAATGCCTTCTGCAGCGCATCGATCAGCGCCTGGATACGGTCGAGATCTTCCGCCTTGAGACGTGCGCGAGGCTCGGCGGCGTGGAGCGCAGAGACTTCGCTACGCCACAGTTTTCCAAGCTCCTCGCGAAAACGGTTGAACTCGCGCAGGAGACCGCCCGTGCCCGCCGGCGGGCGCGTGCCGCGCAACACGGCGAGCTCGAGGTCCTCGATCGCCGCCTTCCACGCACCGGGCGCGCGGCCGAGCCGGCACAGCGGATGCTTCACCATCGCCAGCAGTGTCGGCGGCTCCAGGCCCCTTGTCGCCGCCTCCGCTGCGAGCCGGGCAAACACGCCGGCGGAGGTTTCCATCAGCGCGTCGCCGCCGGAATCGTCAAAGACGAGATCCCATCGGGTCAGCGCGGCCATGACGCGCCGCGCCAGTGCGCGATCCGGCGTCACCAGCGCTGCCGATTTGTCGAGATGCCGCGCCTCGCGCATCGCAATGGCGATCGCCAGCGCTTCCATCTCCGGATTGGGAGCTTCGACCACGGCGAGATTCGTCATGCCGCGGCCGATCTTCGCTGCGACGTCAGGCTGCTTCAGCCGGTCGTGCCAGAGTTCCGTCTTGGCGGAGGGACGCATCGATTCGGAAGCGAGCAGATCGCGGCCGTCGTCCGCCGGCGGCTGGAGGATCTCGACATCGCTGCGCTTGATGCCGAAGCGATCCAGCAGCGCATGCATGGCATATTGCGGATGGTTCGAGACCGGATGCTCGGCGAATTTGCCGAGCGAATCGCGCACGCCGCCGATGCTGCGCCAGGCGTCCTCGTCGAGATCGGTATCGAGACCCGGCAGCACCACGGCGCCGTGCGGCAGCGCGGCGACCGCATGCAGGAACTTCGCAGTGGCCGGCATCGAGCCGGTCGAGCCGGCTGCGATCACGGGCCCGTTGGGATGCGCGGTCAGGCGCCTGGCTTCCGCGGCGATCAGGAGATCGCGCCGCGCCGCCGGCTCGATCCGGTTGATCTCCGCCAGATGCTGCGGCCAGGCGATGCGGGCGATGCGCAGGAATTCGAGCGAGTGCTGCCAGTAGCGATCGAGGCTGTCAGGCACCAGGCCGTCGAGTGCGCTCCAGTCGACGCCGCGCGTCACCATGTCGTCGATCAGGCGGGCCAGATCGCCGGCCAGCGCCAGCGTCGAGGCGGGGCCGCCGACCACCAGCGGCGCCAGCACCGGCCCCTTGGCCCAGGCGGCCACGAGCTGCGCCAGCGTCAGCCGCCGTTCCAGCTCGCCGAGCCGCGGCGGGATCTCGAGCGGTGTTGTACCGGAAAACTGTTCGGCCTCATCAGCGAAGGCGAGCTCGTCCTCGTCGATGTCGCCGAGCGCGACGATGCGTGGCAGCACCACCGCGTCCGCCTTCATCTCGTCGAGGAAGATCTCGCGGACGACACGCATGGCGCGCCGCGTCGGGAGATAGAGCGTCGTGTCCGCCAGCCGCGCCGGTTCCTTGCGCGCCTCGAAGCCGTCAACCAGCCGTCCCTCGAGCAGAGCCGAGACGATCGTGCGCAGGAACGGAACTGAGAGCGGAACGCTGAAAACGCGCATGGGCTGCCTGATTCGAAGGATCAGGCAATATAGGGACGCCGATTCAAATGGTCATGGGCTCTGGTGATGTCGTCCCCGCTGTTCGCCGTCACACGGCTCTCGTGCCCCGGACGCGGCGCAGCACGCAGTGATGCGCCGCTGAGCCGGGGCCCAGCCGCCTTCGTTCCACAAGCGAGGATGGAGTGGGCCCGCTCTGCGGAGCGGCACTTCGCGCCGCACCGCGTCCGGGACAAGAGAGTCCCCTACGCCACGCTCTCCAGAAACGCCTCTTCCGCGGCGTGGATCGCATCCGGCGTGCCGACATGCATCCAGACGCCGTCAAGGCGGAGGCCGAACAGGCGCTCCTGCTCATTGGCGCGGTCGAACATCTTGGTCAGCGAGAACTCGCCCTGTGGCGCACCTTCGAAGATTTTCGGGGACAGGATGGCGGCACCGGCATAGACGAACGGGACGATCTCTTTTTCCTTGCGCTTGCGCAGGGCGCCGTCGGGCAGCATGCCGTAATCGCCGCGACCGCTATAGCCGATGCTGGTCGCGGTGGGTGCCATCAGCAGCAGGATGTCCATGCGTGCTGGTTCGAAGTTTTCGGCAAGCCGCGCCAGATTGGAGCGCACGCCGTCGATCCAAAGCGTATCGGAATTGACATGGAAGAACGGCGCATCGCCGAGCAGCGGCAGCGCCTTGACCACGCCGCCGCCGGTGCCGAGCACCTGGTCGCGCTCGTCTGAGATGATCACGCGTGGATGCTGGCGCGTTGCGGTGTGCTCGATGATCTGGTCGGGCAGATAGTGCACGTTGACCACCGCCTCGGTGACGCCGGCCTGCGCGAGCTTGTCGAGGACGTGGTCGAGCAGCGGCTGTCCCGCCACCGGCACCATCGGCTTCGGCATCTTATCCGTCAGCGGACGCATGCGCAGGCCGAGCCCCGCGGCGAGCACCATGGCTTTGGTCGGTTTGACGGACATCCTTCGCTTTCTCGAACCTCGAAATCTCTGTGCTGCGGCAGCCTAGCACGAGCCCCGGCCGGCCGCACCGCGTCTTGATCGCCTTAGCCGCCCGCCGTGACGGTTGTGCGACGTGTGTTGCCGTCACGCCCCAGCGGCTGTGGAACGCGCCTTTTTCTTCTTGTCGCCGACTTTCAGGAAATTGACGCCGATCTGATCGCCATTCACCCAGGCCAGTTCGCAGCGCCGGTACGCAAGCCCGGTCGACGACAGCAGCAGGAAGAATTCCTTCAGATGCAGGCCTTCGACCGAGCCGTCGATGGTCAGCTTGGCGCCGCTCTCGGAGACGTCCTCCATGGTGCATTCGCGCCGCCAGGTGCCGTCGATGCCCATCATCTGGGCCGGTACCCCACGTTCGAAAACAACTCTGTTGGTCCCGCGAGGGTCCGCCTTGACCGCCATCCGCCTTGCTCCAGCCCGTATTCATCCGGCTGCCTGCGCGCGAGGATACTGGTGCGATGGCTAACAGCCGGTAAACCGGTCGCTGTTCAGGATTGTGGCGGCGGGACGTTGGCGAGGTACCAATCGCGCAAAGGTTCGAGCGCCGGATGTGCGAGGGAGCGCTGGAGGTAAGTCCAGATCCTGGGCTGGTGCCGCAGATAATGCGGCTTGCCGTCGCGGCGGTTGAGCCGGGCGAAGGTGCCGAGCAGGCGCGTGTTGCGCTGCGCCGACATGATGGCATAGAGCTCGGCGAAACCGGCCGGATCGAAGCTCGCATCTTCAGCGCGGCGCGCCTTGATGTAGCGCGACAGCAGCGTCAGCTCGAGGGCTTCGGGCACGTCGATGCGGGCGTCCTGAAGCAGCGACACCACGTCATAGGAGCGCGGCCCGAGCACGGTGTCCTGGAAATCGATCACGCCGACGCGAGCGATGCCCGTGCGGTCCGCGAGCCAGATCAGATTGGGCGAGTGGTAGTCGCGGATAATCCAGGTCTTCGGCGCGGCGAGCGGCTTCTTCAGCAGCTCGCGCCACATCGCAAAGAATTCCGCGCGCTTCTCGTTGCTCAGCGGCGCGTTGCGATCCGGCAGATACCATTCCGGCATCAAGCCGATCTCGATCAGCAGCGCCTCGGCGTCGAAAACAGGAATCGTGTAGGTCTGCCCGTCCAGCGGCAGCGTTTCCGGCAATGACTTGCCGTGGAGCACGGCCAGCACGTCGGTTGCGACCTCATAGCGTTCGGGAATCGGACGCGGCGGATTGCCTTCGATCACCCCTTCGCTGCCGAAATCCTCGGAGATCAGGAAGCCGTGCTCGAGATCGACATGGTGGATCTTCGGTGCGGAAATTCCTGCCGCGCGCAAACCTTCGTCGATGGCGACGAAAGGATTGATGTTCTCGGCGAGATGCACCGCGGCGCTGTAGGATTTTCCGTCATAGATCGCAGCGCCATCGGGGCGCTGCGGCGAGTTCATCAGGATGACGACGCCATCGTCGCGGATCAGGCGCGCATAGGAGCGGGTGGAGGCATCGCCCGCCATGCGCCTGCGGCCGGCGTCGAGATGGCCTGATGCGTCGAGGAATTGGCGCAGCGCCTCCAACCGCGCAACGGTCGCAGCGCTCTTGCCGTAGCCGGTGACGTCGGCGGCGCGGGCTGTCGATCCCAGCTCCGGGCGATGCGTCAGCGCGATGTCGATACGGTCTTCAGGCATTGCGGACGGCGCGCGCTCCGGCCATTCGATCAGCACCAGCGTGGCGTCAGGCAGCGGCGACAGCCCGATCTCCTCGAGCTCGCTTTCGTCCTCGACGCGATAGAGGTCGGCGTGCATCACCGCGAACGCCGGCAGCTCGTAACCCTGCACCAGCGTGAACGTCGGGCTCGGCACTTCCAGGTCGTCGTCGCCGGCGAGATAGCGGATCAGGCTGCGCGCCGCCGCCGTCTTGCCGGCGCCGAGGTCGCCTGAGAGCGTGATGGTGTCGCCGGGGCCGACCAGCAGCGCGAGGTCGGCCATCAATTGCACAGTGGCCGTCTCGTCGTGGAGCGCAACGGAGAATTTGGCTGGTTCGCTCATTCGGCGGCGTCGCGATGCGCCGCCTGATCGGTCGGGAAGTCGCAAGTGACGACCGTGCCTTTGCCGACGACCGAATCCACCTGCACCTTGCCGCCATGCAGCTCGACGAAGGAGCGCACCAGCGACAGGCCGAGTCCGGCGCCGCGATGGCGCGAACCTTGCGAGCGGCTTTCGAACCAGTTGAACACCTTGTCCTTCATATCGGCGGGTATTCCAGGTCCGGAATCTGTCACAATGAAGACCACGCTGCGCTCTGTGCGGCGCGCGCTGATCCCGACGGTGGAATCCTGCGGCGAGAAGCCGACGGCATTGGCGAGCAGGTTATAGAGCACCTGCACCACGCGCTTCTCGTCGCCGATGAAGCTGCCGACATCGGGCGCGATCTCGACCTTGAGACGGATGCGGTCAGTGGCGAGGCGGTCCTGGATGCCCTCCGCGGCGAGCTCGATGGTCTTGCTGACGTCGACCGGGCCGAGCTCCAGCTTCATGGCGCCGGCGTCGATGGTGGCAAGATCCAGGATGTTGTTGGTCAGCGCCAGCAGCGCATTGGTCGATTTGGTGACATAGTCGAGATATTCGGCCTGCTTCGGCGTCAGCGGCCCGGTCGAGGGGTCGCTCAGGAAGTGCGCGAAGCCGATGATGGTGGTGAGCGGCGAGCGCAGCTCGTAGGAGACGTGGTGGACGAAATCCACCTTCATCTGATCGGCCGCCTCCAGCGCCTCGTTGCGCTCGCGCAGCGCGCGCTCGACGTTTTCCGTGTCGGTGATGTCGAGGAAGGTCAGCATGGTCGCGCCATCATGCAGCGGACGGATCATGCCGTCGAGCACGCTGCCGTCCTTGCGCTCCAGCTTCAGCGGCACATCGACGCGGTTTTCGATCGAGGTGATGGCCTCGCGGATCTGGCGCCAGACCGCGGGGTCGTCGAACAGCTGGTGGCACCAGCCCTCGACGGTCTGGATGTGTGGCTCCTCGCGCATGGCGTCGTTCGAGAGCCTCCACATGCGCAGGAAGGCCGGATTGAACAGCTGCGCCTTGCCGTTGCTGCCGAACACGGCGACGCCCTCGGCGAGGCTGTCCAGCGTCTCGCGCTGGACCCGGATCATGCCGTCGAAGCGGCGGGCGAGCTCGAGGCTCTCGGTGACGTCGTCGAACAGATAGGTGACGCCGCCTTCGGGATTCGGCGTGGTCACGACCGACACCGCGCGGCCGTCTGGCAGGTACCAGGTGTCCTTGGCGGCTTCGACCGCGCGATAGGCCTCGTGCAGCTTGGCCTTCCAGGCGCGGAAGTCCGGCTGCTCCGGCAGTTTGCGCGCGGCGCGGAGCCGGTCGAGCACGCTGGAATCGTCAGGGTTGGTGTCGAGGAAGCTACGGTCGAGATCCCACAGCCGGCGGTAGGAATCGTTGTAGAAGGCGAGCCTGCGCTGGCCGTCGAACACCGCAACTCCGGAGGAGAGCTGGTCGAGTGTGCGGCGATGCGCCTCCGCCATTCGCACCAGGGCCGCGCTCAGCGCATCGGCCTCGCTGGCATCGATCGCGACGCCGACGCTGCCATGGCCGACATTGACGGCGCGCACGTCGTACATGCGCCGCTCGCCGCCGATCACGATCGGCAGGCGCGAGGTGAATTGAGCTGCCTCTTTCAGGCCGCGCTCCATGGCAGTGCGGTCGGCGCTGTCGAGCAGCTCGAGCTTGCGGTCCTGGGCATCGTGGATGGTGGTCGCTTCGGTGGCGCGGACATAGGCCGGGTTGGCAAAGGTCAGCGCGCCGTTCTCGCCCTTGGCCCAGATCGGCCATGGCGCGGCGGTGGCGAAGCCGCGCAGCATCTCGGTTTCGTCGGAGAGCGCCCTGTAGCGCAGATTGGTCTCGGCCAAATCGCGCCGCAGGCCGGATAATTCGCGAATCCGGACAATGGCTTGGCCGCCAATGGCGCGGCCGATCGCTTCCAGCGTATGGCCGTTGGCGGTGGTCAGGGTGACCTGGAAACCGTCGCCGCGTTCGCGCAAGCTATCGACGGCGTGATCCATCCGGAGCGCCGGTTCCGGCGGCAGCCAGGTTCCGAATGCGAGCACGCGCTGCGGCGAGGAATCGCGAGGCAGCACCATGGAGATGTCGCCGGAGACCTGCGCGCGATCGTCGCCGGCCGGCCAGGAGATCAGGACCTGCGGTTCGGCGAACAGCAGCGCGCCGAACCGGTCGGCCTGCAACTGGAGTTCCCTGATCCGCCCGCGCAACGCCGCCTCGGTCTTGGCGGTGCGCACGCGCGTGCGCATCAAGAGGATTGCGGCCATGACCGAGAAGCCCAGCAGAGCAAGCGCAGTGGCCAGCACCGCAAGCTCCTGCCGGTTGAAATCCAGCAATATCGAGAGTGTATCGACAAGGTCGGCGGCGTTCGCCGGCTCAGCCGGCAGCAGCGCTGCGAGAGCGCCTCCCAACAAGCCGTTGCGCGCCAACGAAGTGCACGACAACAGCGTCCGACGCATCGACACGATCACGCCTGACATAGTTGCCCCAAGACCGCACGAATTTGCGCTCGGCGACCCCCGCCGCGCGCGAATCAAAAGACAATACCCTCACCGCGACTCCACCGGTAAGAGTCCAGACCGTGAACGCAGGGGCGGCCCCACAAAAATGCCGAGCGTGGAGTTCCAGGCTCACGTGATTCTGCGGGCAGTTCGGTTGGAGGCGTCGCGCGTTAGCGGAGGATGCGGGCTGGTTGTTGCGATACGGTGCGCTCCCTCCCCCGCTTGCGGTGGAAGGGCTGGGGAGAGGGTGTCGCCGCAACGGGACAATCTCCCAGAGGACAGAACCCTCACCCGCGCCTTGCGCGACCTCTCCCGCAAGCAAGCGGGAGAGGTGAAGCCAACGCGCAGTTCGGCTACCGCCCTGTCGATCCAAAGCCGCCGGCGCCGCGATCGGTCGAGGACAGTGTCGCCACGGGAACCAGCGTAGCCTGAAGCACCGGCGCGATCACCATCTGCGCGATGCGCTCGCCGCGCTTGATCACGAACGGCGATGCGCCGTGATTGATCAGGATCACCTTGATCTCGCCGCGGTAGTCCGCATCGATCGTGCCGGGCGTGTTCAGTACGGTGACGCCGTGCTTGGCCGCGAGCCCGGAGCGCGGCCGCACCTGGGCCTCGTGTCCCGGTGGTAGGCCGATCGCAAGGCCCGTCGGCACCAGCGCATATTGGCCCGACGCGAGCGTCATCGGCTCGCCCTCCGGCACCGCTGCCATCAAGTCGAGGCCGGCGGCCTCCGCGGTCTGATAGGCCGGCAGGGCTAAGCCTTCCGCATGGGGCAGGCGTTGCAGTTCGACCGTGACTTTGCTGCTCAAGATGCCGGCTCCAAGGAGTTGTCGACGGATTTGTTGGTCACGCTTTTCACGATATGCGCGACCAGTTCGATGGCGACCTGTTCCTTGGTCATGACAGGCCAGGAATCAACTGTGATCTCGCCGTTCTTCTCAGCATTCTTGCTGATGAGGTGCACGGTGTTGCGGTCGCCGCCCATCACGCCCGTGGCGGGCGAAACGTCGTTGGCGACGATCCAGTCGCAGCCCTTGCGCGCGAGCTTGGTCTTGGCGTTGTCGATCAGGTGCTCGGTCTCGGCGGCGAAGCCGATCACCAGCGGCGGGCGCTTCTCGGTGAGCTTGGAGATCGTGGCGAGGATGTCGGGGTTCTCGACCAGCTGAAGTGGCGGCATGCCGGCCGAAGTCTTCTTCAGCTTCTGCTCGCCTTCATTGGCGACGCGCCAGTCAGCGACGGCGGCGGCGAAGATCGCGATGTCGGCAGGCAGCGCGGATTGCACCTGCTCCAGCATCTGCCGCGCCGACTCCACGTGCTTCACGGTGACGCCAGCGGGATCATCGAGATCGACCGGGCCGCTCACCAGGATCACCTCGGCGCCGGCAGCTTGCGCAGCGGCGGCAATGGCAAAGCCCTGCTTGCCGGAGGAGCGGTTGGCGATATAGCGCACCGGATCGATCGGCTCGTGGGTGGGGCCTGCAGTGATCAGCACGCGCTTGCCGGCGAGGGGGCGCGGCACCGGCGGACGCAGCAGTTTCTCGGCGGCATTTGCGATCTCGATCGCCTCCGACATGCGGCCGATTCCGGCTTCGCCCGATTCGGCCATCTCGCCGGAATTGGGTCCGATCAGCACCACGCCGTCCCGCTGCAGCTGCGCGACGTTGCGGCGCGTCGCCGCATTGTTCCACATCAACGGATTCATCGCCGGCGCCAGCAGGATCTTTCGGTTGCTGGCGAGCAGGATCGCGCTGGCGAGATCGTCGGCGTGGCCATTGGCCATCTTCGCCATCAGATCGGCGGTGGCCGGCGCCACCACGATCAGATCGCAGTCGCGCGCGAGGCGGATATGGCCGGCGTCGAACTCGCTCTGAGGGTCGAACAGGTCGGTGTGGACGCGCTCATGCGACAGCGCGCTCGCGGCCATCGGGGTGACGAATTGCTGTGCCGCCTTGGTCAGCACGCAGCGGACTTCGATGCGGCGCTCCTTCAGCCGGCGGATCAGGTCGAGCGACTTGTAGGCGGCGATGCCGCCGCCGATGATCAGGGTAACACTGGCCTCGGGAAGGGCGCCGGTGCGCTGGGGCGCCGGAACGCTGGACGGTGCCGGGGGCGCCGAAAACGGCGTCAGCGGCTCCTCGCGGCCCTCGATCAGCTCCCGCAGGATGACCCGGACCTCCTCCTCGACCGATCGGCGATTCCTGGCCGATCGCAGCCGCAGATAGGTTTTGACGGCGTCGTCGAGCTTGCGGATGGTCAGGCTTGCCACGGCACCCTCCAGCACGGAATGATAGCGATGCTATCAGTCATGTGATTGCAATGCAATCAAGCTTTTGACAATCACAGATTCCGGACCGCGATCAGGATGCCAATGAAGGTCACGGCGATGATCCAGACTGCCACGGTGCGCCAGCGGTTCTTGCGGCCCTCGCTGCGTCCCATCGCGGCGATGCTCTCCGGCGACAACCGAATGCCTTCCCGCGTCATGGTCTCGAGCTGCTCCAGCACCGCGACCGAGCGATGGGCGATGTCAGGCAGGCGCATCAGTACCTTGGCGAGGTCGCCGCCGCCGGCCAGCGCGCCCTGCACCCGTCCGATGGGGCCGAGATTGCGCTCGATCCATTCGCGCACCACGGGGTCGGCGACTCTCCAGATGTCGAGCTTGGGATCGAAGCCGCGCGCCACGCCCTCGACCACCACCATGGTCTTCTGCAGCAGGATCAGTTCGGGCCGCGTCGTCATGTCGAACAGGCCGGTGACCTCGAGCAGCAGCGTCAGCAGCCGCGCCATCGAGATCTCCTCGGCGGTGCGATTGTGGATCGGCTCGCCGATGGCGCGGATGGCTTGTGCGAAGTTCTCGACCGAATGATGCGCGGGCACGTAGCCCGCCTCGAAATGCACTTCCGCCACGCGGCGATAATCGCGCGTGATGAAGCCGAGCAGGATTTCGGCGAGGAAGCGCCGCTCCTTCATGCCGAGCCGGCCCATGATGCCGAAATCGACCGCGACGAGGCGGCCGGCGTCATCGAGGAACAGATTGCCCGGATGCATGTCGGCATGGAAGAAGCCGTCGCGCAGCGCGTGGCGCAGGAAACTCTGGATGATCTTGCGGCCGAGATCGGGCAGGTCGACCTGCGCCTCTGCGAGGCGCTTGTGGTCGTTCAGCGCGATGCCGTCGATCCACTCCATTGTCAGCACGTTATGCGTGGTGCGATCCCAATCGACGGCAGGCACGCGAAAATCAGGATCGTCCTGCGTGTTCTCCGCCATCTCCGACAGCGCGGCGGCCTCGAGCCGCAGGTCCATCTCCATCGCGACCGAGCGCGACATCGTGTTGATGACCTCGACCAGGCGCAGGCGCCGCGCCTCGGCCGAATAGGCTTCGGCCTTGTGCGCGACGTAGAAGAAATCGGAGAGGTCGCGGCGGAAGCGCGCGGACACGTTGGGCCTGAGCACCTTGATCGCGACCGGCCTGCGGATACCGTCGCGCGCGACCTCGCCGCGATGCACCTGCGCGATCGAGGCGGCAGCGACCGGCGGTCCGAAGCTCGCGAACACGTCCGTCAACGGCCGCTCCAGCGAGGTGATGATCGCAGCTTCCGCTTCGGCTTGAGAGAATGGCGGCAGGCGGTCCTGCAGGCTTTCGAGATCGCGCGCCATGACGACGCCGACCACATCCGGGCGCGTCGCCAGGAATTGCCCGAGCTTGAGATAGGCCGGGCCCATCCGCGTCAGCGCGCGCGAGATTTTCGGCCCGTGCTTGACGCCACGGCGTTCGACGAGACGTGCAAGCTTCAGCGCGAGCTGCCCGGGCGGCGGCACCAGGCTCGGGTCGACGGCGCCGAACACGCCCTCGCGCGCAAACACGAACGCGGCGCGGATCAGGCGCGAAATGTGGGTGATGGCAGAAATCACAAACGCCAGCCTGAATGCAGTGCGACGATGCCGCCGGTCAGGGTCTGAAAGCCGACGCGAGAGAAGCCGGCGTCGCGGATCATGTCGGCGAAGACGTTTGGCTTTGGAAACCTGCGGATCGATTCGACGAGATATTGGTAGGATTCGGCGTCGCCCGTGACCATGCGCCCGAGTGGCGGGATCACCTTGAACGAGAACAAATCGTAGAGCTTGTCGAGCCCGGGCATCTCGACGGTCGAGAATTCAAGGCACAGGAAACGGCTGCCGGGCTTCAGCACCCGATAGGCCTCGCGCAGCGCCTTGTCGATTTGCGGCACGTTGCGGATGCCGAAAGCGATCGTATATGCGTCGAAGCTGCGGTCGGCGAAGGCGAGCGCTTCGGCATTGCCTTCGACGAAATCGACCTGGGTGTCGAGGTGGCGCCTGGCGGCGCGCTCGCGGCCCACCGCCAGCATGTCGGAATTGATGTCGCAGACCGTGGCATGGAAGCCGGAGCCCGCCGCCCTGGCGGCCCGGAACGAGATGTCGCCGGTGCCGCCGGCAACGTCGAGCAATTTGAACGGCCGGTCGCTTCGCGGCGGATCCAGCGCGTTGATCATGATGTCCTTCCAGACCCGGTGCAGGCCGCCGGACATCAGGTCGTTCATCAGATCATAGCGCGACGCCACGCTGTGAAACACATCGTTCACCAGCGTCTGCTTGTCCCCCAGGGGGACATCCCTGAAGCCAAAATGCGTGGTTTCGCCCGGCCGATCCATTACTCTACTCCACGATGCCGACCATAGCGCGGCCGCCGCAATGGCGCTATCACACCGCCCTCATAAGGTGAATGCCTGACCATGCCTGAATTGCCCGAAGTCGAGACCGTCCGCCGCGGCCTTCAGCCCGTGATGGAGGGGGCAAAAATCGTGGTCGCGGAGGCCCGCAGGCCCGATTTGCGCTTTCCGTTCCAGCCCGATTTCGTGGCCCGGCTCCAGGGACAGATCGTCACGGGACTTGGCCGCCGTGCAAAATACCTCATGGCCGATCTCGCCTCCGGCGACGTGCTGCTGATGCATCTGGGCATGTCGGGATCGTTCCGCGTCATCAAGCCGGACAACCAGGCCGCGCCCGGTGAGTTTCACTATCCGAAGGCGAAGGATTCCGCGCACGACCACGTGCTGTTTCGGATGTCCTCGGGCGCCGACATCGTCTTCAACGATCCCAGACGCTTCGGTTACATGAAAGTGATCGCACGCAATGCGCTCGAGGACGAGCCGCTCTTGCGCGACCTCGGCCCCGAGCCGCTCGGCAACGAGTTCGATGCTGCGATGCTGGCGCGCGCCTGCCAGGGCAAGACCACCAGCCTGAAGGCCGCGCTGCTCGACCAGCGCGTGGTCGCAGGTCTCGGCAACATCTATGTCTGCGAAGCCCTGCATCGCTCCCACCTGTCGCCGCGCCGAATCGCCGCGACGTTGTCGACCAAGAAGGGGGAGGCGACCGATCACGCCAAGCGCCTGGTCGGCGCCATCCACACCGTGCTGAACGATGCCATCAAGGCCGGCGGCTCGTCACTGCGGGATCATCGCCAGACCTCGGGCGAGCTCGGTTATTTCCAGCACTCCTTCAAGGTCTATGACCGCGAAGGCGAGACATGCACGACCCCGCGCTGCGGCGGCACGATCAAGCGCTTCACCCAGAACGGCCGTTCGACCTTCTGGTGCCCGAAATGTCAGAAATGAGAGGAATTGCAGGCGAACGGCCGAGAGCCTCTGTAAAATGATGATCTCACCACGCCGTCACTGCGAGCGCAGCGAAGGAACCCAGAATCCCTCCGCCGAAACACTCTGGATTGCTTCGCTACGCTCGCAGCGACCTGTGGATGGAATGTCCGAGACGCGCGAAGCGAAGCAATCCGGCCGGGCTGCTGGCCGGATTGCTTCGTCGCTTGGGCTCATTCACCGGACAGCGAAGAGCCCGTCTTTCTCCTGAGCGATCGCCCCGCTCAGGACGCCAGAGTCGTGGTTTCGTCCGCCGCAAGCTCGCCGGCGACCTGCAGCATCCCGTCCGCCGCCGACATGACCTGGTCGATCAGGGCATTGGTCGTGACCTCGAGCTCGAGGCGGTTCTCGATCCATCGCCAGAGGCCGCGGATCTCTTCCGTCGACTTGCCGTTCGGCGCGAATTCGCTGACGGCGAGGCCCGAGGCGAGCGAGTCCTGGTGGTCGTTGCGCATCACGATCAGCGGGCGCGCGAGAACCTCAGTGAGATCGAGTGCCGCTTCCTCGGCGAGCGCGCTCGCCGCATTATCGATGCGCTGGCCGCGGATCGGCGTCTGGTTCAGTACGAAGCTGTAGCGCCGCTTCCAGGCGCGCGCGACGCTGACGGTGGAGACGGTCGCCTCGATATCGGCGACGCTCGGGCGGGCCGGGATCAGGCAGAGGTCGGAGTAACGGATCGCAGCCGTGGTCGCGGCGGAAAGGCCGGCGGCGGTGTCGACGATCGCGAGCTGGAGGCCGCTGTCGGCCAGCATCTTCAGCCGCGGCGCGAAATCGGCGGCGTGATAGATCGGCTCGACGACGATGTCGTCGTTGTTGCGGCGGCGCGACCAATTGGAGAGGGTGCCCTGCGGGTCGGTCTCGATCAGGCGGACGGTGAAGCCGGCCTGCCTGGCGGCCAGCGCGAGGCCGATGGCGAGCGTGCTCTTGCCACTGCCGCCCTTTTGGGTGGCCAGTACGATCGTGTGCATTTGAAGATCAATCCTTTGGAGTGCCTGGGTCTTGCGGATAACGCCACGCGAACGTGCATCGCTTCTCGATGCTGAGCTCTTCTCGCTCAGGACGTACCCTGCCCGATCCAAAGGGGACCGCGGATGTCCGAATCAACGCTAACGATGATGGCAGAACCGGGAATGCCAGCTAATCCGTACCAATACTGGACCCGTAGTTGTGCCTATGGTGTGCTTGCTGCCTTGAACAGAAAGGGCAGGCGTGATGAGCGGCAATTGGCGCGATCGGACGGCAACCACCTTTGACTGTCAGAAAATGCCGGCGGTCTCGAGCCGCGGCATGGTCGTCAGCAACCACCCGCTCGCCTCCAGCGCCGGCGCCGAGATGCTCGCCGCCGGCGGTAACGCCATCGATGCTTCGATCGCCACGCTGTTCACGCTGACCGTGGTCGAGCCGATGATGGTTGGCATCATCGGCGGCGGCATGGCGCATATCAGGCTTGCCGACGGCAGTCATCGCGTCATCGACGGCCAGAGCACGGTGCCTGCTTTGGTGCGCGACACCACCTACACATCCAGGCCGGGCTCGGCGCCCGATGTGTTCGACACCGTCGGCAACGAGAACCTGAACGGTCCGAAAGCGGTGGCCACGCCGGGCTCGCTGAAGGCTTGGTGCGAGACGCTGCAAAGGTTCGGCACCATGTCGCTTGCCGACGTCATGCAGCCCGCGATCAAGCACGCCGCGCGCGGCTATGCGGCGACGCCGTATCTGCACGAATGCATCAGCGAGAGCGCGAGCGTGATGCGCAAGGACAAGCCGATTGCGGCAATCTATCTGCCGGGTGGCGAGCCGCTCAAGGTCGGCGAGCGCGTGGTGCACTCAGAATATGCCGAGACGCTGCGCCATATCGCCGATCACGGCGAGAAGGCTCTCTACGAGGGAGCGCTAGGCGATGTCCTCGTCGACTACATGGAGAAAGCTGGCGGCTTTATTCGCCGCGACGATCTCACCAATTACAAGACCGTTGAGCGCCAGCCTATCCGCGCCGACTATCGCGGCTGGACCATCCTTGGTCCGCCGCCGCCCGCGGCCTCTGGCGTGCACATCGCGCAGATGCTGAACATTCTCGAGGGCTACGATATCGAAGCGCTCGGGTTCGGTTCATCGGAGACGATTCACTACCTCGCCGAGGTCCTCAAGATCGCCTTCGCCGATCGCGCCGCGGCCAGCGGAGATCCTGATTACGTCGGCGTGCCCGTGGAGAAGTTGACGTCGAAAGCCTATGCCGAGGAGCGCCGCCGTACGATCGATCCGGCTCGTGCGCAGGCCTTTGGCGCCGGCGTGACACAGCTCGAAAGCGCACACACCACGCACATGACGGCGGCGGACAGCTTCGGCAACGTGGTCGCGACCACGCAGACCATCAACAATCTGTTCGGCGCCAAGATCATGATCCCGGGTCTGGGCGCGATTGCCAACAATTACATGAATCTGTTCGATCCGCGGCCGGGCCATGCGCTTTCGCTGGCACCAGGTAAGCGCGTCACGACCTCGATGTCGCCGATGATGGCTTTGCGTGACGGCAAGCTGCGTTACGCGCTGGGCCTGCCGGGCGGCAAGCGCATCTTTCCGAGCGCGATGCAGGCGCTGATCAACCTGATCGACCACGGCATGAGCCTGCAGGAAGCCGTCGAAGCGCCCCGCGTCTGGACCGAAGGCAATGCGCTCGAGGTCGAGCATACAGTGCCGGAAACTGTGCGCGCAAAACTCGCGGCGCTCGGCCACAAGGTGCAGCCGGTCGCGACGGTCGCCGGCGGCATGAACGGCATCGCCTTCCACGACGACGGCACCATGACCGGCGCCGCCTGCTGGCGCGCCGATGGCACGCCGGTCGGGATCTCCGGCGGGCTGGCGAAGGGCGGAGTCCGATTCAGGCTGAGCTAGCTGGTGGCCTGGACGCAGCGCAGAGCGGTGCGCTGCAGAGCCGGGGCACAGAAAGCAGCTAGCACGGAGCTAAGGGGGCATGGGTCCCGACTCGGCGCAGCAACACTGGCGCGTTGCAGCGCGTCCGGGACACGATAGCTATTTCCGCACGCAGATGACGCGCACGACGGCGCTCTTCGCGTCGGTCGATGTGCCATTCGCGGTGACAGCGTTCGCCTTGAGGAAATCGCGCACGGCTTCTGCCGAGACCATCACCGCTTGCGACGCCGGCATGGATGTCGTGGGGCCGGCAACCATCGCCGGCTTCGACAGCGCGACGCCGGCGAATTTGCCCTCGCCGTCGACGGCCGGGCTGCCGGAGAAGCCGAGGGCCGGCGGTGGAGACAGCGCCGAATCGCTCGCCGTCACCGGCGCCAGTGCGCCCCTGACGGTCGACACGTTGGCCGCGCCGCCCTGGTTCTGCGGATCGGCGATGCCGACGACATCGACACTCGTCTTCACAATGCCGCTCGCGAGGCTGAGCGGCTTCAGGCCGCGCGCGCCGTAGATGTGCAGCAGCGCGAGGTCGTGCTCCTTGTCCTCGGCAAGCCGGTCGGCACTGCCGTAGCCGCCGATGGTGATGGCGAGGCAAGAGTCCGTCACGAGGCGATCCGCCAGAATCGCACCGTCGTCGCTGACGACGATGCCGGTGCCGTATTCGACGGTCTTGCGTGGCGGAGGTCCGGCTTGCGGGCCCGTCGGAAACGCGTTGAACGCGCTCGACATCGCGATCACGACCGGCTCGACCGTGTTCTCCATGGCCTGGTCGTAGAGAATGGTCATGATGCGGACTTCGTCGCCCTTGAAGGTGCCGCGCACGTAGAATTTCTTCAGGCCCTGAAGTCCCGACAGCACGAAGAAGTCGGGCTTCACCACGATGTAGTCGACCTTGCGCCCCGCAGGCTCTTTCTTCTCGGCGTCCGCGAGCTTTGCGGTGGTCGGGTTGGCCTCCTTGCGCCTGCTGAGCATCACCTGCACCGTTCCGGTCGGCGAGGTCCATTTCGAGCCATTGGCATCGGTGGCCTGCTGCGGCACCAGTTTCGAGGGAATGCCGATCCGCGCGCCGCTGGTCATCTCCGTCATGATCTTCCAGCCGACGCTGTCCTGCTTGCGTCGTGCGGTCTCGGCGAGCGCGGCGCGTTCCTGCGGATTGAGCACGCCGGTCGGCTTGCCACCCTTGCCCTTCTGGTATCCCTTGATGGCATCGACCATGCGCGAGCTGACGTCGCCGGTGATGGCACCGTTATATTGACCGACCCAGGCGAGGTCGGATTGCAGCGACAGCCGCTCGGCCTGTGCCATCGCGTCGGCCGTTTCCGACGGCGTTTGCAGGGCGGGCGGCTTGATCGGGACGGTCTGCACCACCCTCGGCTTGGTGCCAGGGACCTGCGGCGCCGTCGTCTGGGCGTTGGTGACTGTGGCAGACGCCAACATCAGTGTTGCCGCAAGCATCGATCTCATGACAAATCCAGCCAGCCCATTGAACGCACTGCCATTGAACCACATCTCGTTGGTCGCGAACAATCTCGGGGTGGTTCAGGAGTAAGAGACGGTGCTGAGCCCGGACGAACTCGAACGCTATGCCCGCCATATCGTGCTGCGCGACGTCGGCGGTCCCGGCCAGGCTGCGCTGAAGCGGGCCTCCGTGCTGGTGATTGGTGCCGGCGGGCTCGGCGCGCCCGCGCTGATGTATCTGGCCGCCGCCGGCGTCGGCACGCTCGGCGTGGTCGATGACGATGTGGTGTCGCTGTCGAATCTTCAGCGCCAGGTGATCCACACCACGCCTGACATTGGCCGGCATAAGGTCGAGAGCGCGGCCGAGCGGATCGCGGCGCTCAATCCGCATGTCCGTTTCGTCGGCCACGCGACCTGGCTCAACGCCGACAATGCGCTGAGCCTGATCGGCGACTACGACCTCGTGCTCGACGGTTCCGACAATTTTTCGACGCGCTATCTGGTGTCGGATGCCTGCTTTTTCGCAAAGCGGCCGCTGATCACGGCTGCGCTTGGCACCTTCGATGGCTCACTCACGACCATCCGCGCTCACGAAAAGAACGAGCAGGGTGAATTCAATCCCACCTATCGCTGCCTATTTCCAGAGGCGCCGCCGCCGGGCACGGTGCCGGCCTGCGCGGAGGCGGGCGTCATGGGCGCGCTGGCAGGCGTGCTCGGCTCGATGATGGCGCTGGAGGCGATCCGCGAGATCGTCGGTTTCGGCGAGGGCCTGGTCGGCCGCCTCCTGATGATCGATGCGCGCGCGATGCGCTTCGAGACATTGCGTTACGCGCGCGATCCGGCCAATCCGCTCAATGGCGACGGGCCCGTGATCGCCGATCTCGGCGTCCATCGCGACTGATTGTTGCCGCTATCTCGTCGCGAGCTTCTCGCTGTCGAGATGCGCCATCTGTTCGGCGGCGTAGCGCGTGCCGGCGGCGACATTGGGCGGGAAGGTCTTTGCCAGCACGGCCAGATGCGCCGGCGTCAGCCTCACATCGGTGGCACCGAGCGCTTCGGCGAGGCGGTTGCGAGTCTTGGCGCCGACCAGCGGCACGATCTCGTCGCCCTGCGCGGCCACCCAGGCAATCGCGACCTGCGCCGGCGTCGCGCCGATCTCTCCGGCGATGGCGCGCAATTGCTCCGCCAGTGCGAGATTGGCATCGAGGTTCTCGCCCTGGAAGCGCGGCGTCATCAACCGGTAGTCCCTGCCTGATGTGCCGGAGGTCTTCGACCAATGACCGCTGATGAGCCCGCGCGCCAGCACGCCATAGGCGGTGATGGCGATGCCGAGTTCGCGACAGGTCTTCAGGATGTCGCGCTCGATGCCACGCTCGATCAGCGAATATTCGATCTGGAGGTCGGCGATCGGATGCACGGCATGGGCACGGCGGATGGTGTCGGAGCCGACTTCCGACAGACCAATATGCCTGACATAGCCTGCCTTCACCATCTCAGCGATGGCCCCGATGGTCTCCTCGATCGGCACACTGGGATCGAGACGAGCCGGACGGTAGATGTCGATGTAATCGGTACCGAGACGCTGCAGTGAATAAGCAAGGAAATTCTTCATCGCGGCCGGCCGGCAGTCCATGCCGTTGAATTCACCGGCGGAGCCGCGCAGCGCTCCGAACTTGACGCTGAGCTGCACCTTGTCGCGCCGGACGTCCTTCAACGCCTCGCGCAGCAGCATTTCATTGTGACCCATGGTGTAGAAATCGCCGGTGTCGAGCAGGGTGATGCCGGCATCGAGCGCCGCGTGCACCGTGGCGATGCTCTCGCCGCGATCGGCCGGGCCATAGGCGTCCGACATCGCCATGCAGCCGAGACCGAGGCTGGAGACGGTCGGACCGGTTGAACCGAGTTTGCGCTGTTCCATTGATGGCTCTCCTCGAAAAGGCGGCTGATGGCGCCGCGTGACGAGGGCAGATATGCGATCTTCGGATTGCGCCGATAAGCTGGACAATTCGGAATAGCTTGTTCAGATTATCGAACAATGGCCGATCCCGACCTGCGCGATCTCGATGTCTTCGTGGCGGTTGCCCGCACCCGCAATTTCCGCCGTGCGGCGGCGGAAATCCGCGTGTCGGTGTCGAGCCTTAGCCAGCGGCTGCGCGAGCTGGAAGAGCGCCTCGGCGTCCGCCTGATGAACCGCACCACCCGCAGCGTCGCGCTCACGGAGGCCGGCGAGCTCCTGCTGTCGCGGGTGGCTCCCGCGCTGCGCGACGTCGGCGATGCGCTGGATCAGGTGCGGGGCCTGCGCGAGGTCGCCTCGGGCCGGCTGCGCATCAACGCGCCGCCGCCTGCTGTGGACCTCGTGCTGGCGCCGATGGTTGGTCCGTTTCTGCAGGCCCATCCACAGGTCGATCTCGATCTCGTCTCCGAGAGCGGCCTCGTCGACATCGTCGGCGCCGGCTTTGACGCCGGCGTGCGTTATGGCGAGCATCTTGCGCAGGACATGGTGGCGATCTCGCTAAGTGGCCCGCAGAGTTACATCGTTGTCGCCTCGCCCGGTTACATCGCGCGGCGCGGCAGGCCGAAGCATCCGAAAGACCTACTCGATCATGATTGCATCCGCGCCCGCTACTCGAGTGGGGTCATGCATGATTGGGAGTTCGAGAAGCGCGGCCAGGTCGTGAAGGTCGATCCACCCGCAAAGCTTATCTCGACCAATATGGAGCTTGCCATGCGTGCCGCACTCGATGGCGTGGGCATCTGGGCCACGATCGATGGCTATGTCGGTGAGGCCGTGAAGTCCGGCGCGCTGGTCAGTCTGATGGAAGATTGGTGCGAGCCGTTCCCGGGCCCCTTCCTGTACTATCCCAGCCGGCGCCAGGTGCCGCCCGCGCTGCGCGCGTTCATCGATTTCGTCGCAGATTGGCGCAAGCGCGAGATGCGCAGCACGTAACCTTTAGAGCATGCTCGGCAGCACCCGATCCGGCGGCTTGTGCGCGTCGAGAAAGGTGCGGATGTTGATGATCACCTTCTCGCCCATCTCGACGCGGCCCTCGATCGTGGCCGAGCCCATATGCGGCATCAGCGTCACCTTGCCGGCTTTCGCAAGCCGCACCAGCTTCGGATTGACCGCGGGCTCGTGCTCGTAGACGTCGAGGCCGGCACCGGCGATCTCGCCGCCTTCGATCAGCTTGATCAGCGTGTCCTCGTCGATCACCTCGCCGCGCGCGGTGTTGACGATGTAGGCGTCCTTGCGGATCAGCTTCAGCCGCCGCGCCGACAGCAGATGATAGGTGGCCGGCGTGTGCGGGCAGTTCACTGAGATGATGTCCATCCGTGCCAGCATCTGGTCGAGGCTTTCCCAATAGGTTGCGCCGAGCTCTTCGGCGATGACAGGCGCGACGGGACGGCGGTTGTGGTAGTGGATCTGCAGGCCGAAGGCGCGGGCGCGGCGCGCAACCGCCTGACCGATGCGGCCCATGCCGATGATGCCGAGGCGTTTTCCCCCGATGCGGTGACCGAGCATCCAGGTCGGCGACCAGCCCGCCCAGGGTTTTCCTTCGGTCAGCACCGAGGCGCCTTCGATCATTCGGCGCGGCACGGCCAGGATCAGCGCCATGGTCATGTCGGCGGTGTCTTCGGTCAGCACCTTCGGCGTGTTCGTGACGGTGATGCCGCGGGCATGCGCGGCCGCAACGTCGATATTGTCGACGCCGTTACCGAAATTCGCGATCAGGCGCAGCTTGCAGTCGGGCTGGTTGACGATGTCGGCGCTGATGTTGTCGGTGACCGTCGGAACCAGGATGTCGGCAGTGCGCGCGGCTTCTGCAAGCTGGTCGGTCGACATCGGCGTGTCGTCGAGATTGATGCGCGCGTCGAACAGTTCGCGCATCCGGGTCTCGATCGAGTCCGGCAGCTTGCGCGTCACGACGACGAGGGGCTTTTTCTTCACCGACATGTCCTGCCCTCATGAGGCGTTGCAGGCCGCCTTTGTCGCCAAAGGCCGGCCGTTGAGGCCTCATTAACCCGGTTGTTCGACACTGGCGTTGCCGTGTCGTCCCCGGCGTTTCCTTCAAGCTTTCCCCCATTTTCCGGCCGGAAAATCGGGGCAAACTGGTTGTTCAAGCGTCCGTCCTCTCTAGCAGAAGGCCGGGCCAAGACAAGAACCAGGGCTAGTGCTTCGGGAACACCCGCGTGGGGCGGGAAAAGGGGACGCGGCAAGGTTTTGGAATTTGGGGTGAGGACCCGGTTCAGCCGGGTCTTCGACAGGAGACGGGTTAATGGCGTTGGGGCGTTTTTGTTCGGTGATGGCGCTCGTTTGCACCTGGTGGAGCGCTTCGGTCGGCCCCTCGCATTCGGCCAAGGACACCACCCCGCAGACTGCCAGTGGCCTGCCGGTACCGCGCTATGTCAGCCTGAAATCGGACCACGTGAATGTCCGCGCCGGTCCGACCAAGGACAATGACGTGGCCTGGGTCTACACCCGCGCCGGGCTGCCGGTCGAAATCACCGCCGAGTTTGAGAACTGGCGCCGGGTGCGCGATTCCGAAGGTGCCGAGGGCTGGGTCTACCACTCGCTGCTATCGGGCCGCCGCACTGCGGTGGTCACCATGAAGCACAAGGACGACCTCGCGCCGATCTATGACCGCGCCGATGCGGACAGTGCGGTCGCCGCGAAACTCCAGGCCGGCGTCGTCACGCAGGTGAAAAAGTGCACGACCAGCTGGTGCCACGTCACCGGCAACGGTTTTGATGGCTGGATCCAGCAGGAGCGCCTCTGGGGCGTCTATGCCGACGAGCAGGTCAACTGACCCGCGGGCTGAAGCCCGAGCTGTAGCTTGAATCGTTATGCCCGGACTTGTCCCGGGCATCGGCGCGCTTTTCGCTAAGCCCCAAAAACGTGGATGGCCGGGACAAGCCCGGCCATGACGACAACTCAACAATTTTGGATCGATCTCAGCGCTTCTTGCGCAGACGCACCACCATGTCGATGCGCGAGATTTCGTAGCCCTCCGGCACCTCCGGCATCTTGGACAGCGCCAGATGCGGATCCTCGATGTCGACCAGCTCGTGGCTGTTCTCGAGATAATAGTGGTGGTGGGTGGTGATGTTGGTATCGAAATAGGTCTTGGTGCCGTCCACACTGACCTGGCGCAGCAAGCCGGCGTCGGTGAGCTGATTCAGCGTGTTGTAGACGGTCGCGAGCGACACCGGGACCTTGGCCAGGGTCGCTTCCTCGTAGAGCATTTCAGCCGTGAGGTGGCGTGCACCCTTGCCGAACAGCAGCCAGCCAAGCGCCATGCGCTGACGCGTCGGGCGCAGGCCGGCAGACTGGAGCATCTCGTTGACGTCGTGCCAGGGGCAGCCGGTCAGAGCCGGCTGGCGGCCGGACAGAAGGGCCGCATGGACGTCTTCGTGTTGACGGGGCGCGTTGTTCTCGCTCATTTCCAAAATTCGGGCACGCGTGGACACTATCTACCTGCAGTATATGGACAGATAGATGCAGATGCAAGTTTCTCGCAACTAGAGCGGTTCTAATTAGCAGGGGAACCGGGCCCGAGCATCGTCATTTTACCTTCATGAGATCGCTTTGCCACCGAAAAGGCCTGTGTTAGAGAGCGCCCGGTTCCGCTTAGCCTGGTGTGGTGCGGCCGGGCATTGAGGCCAGGGTCGCAAGTCCATGTTCGCTAGTCCTCCGGGCTCTCGGCATTCGCGCCTGCTGACGACAGCAAAGGCGTTGCTTTCCGAACGAAACGGGGCCCATTTTTGCCAGAAACGCCGCTCAATCGGGGTTAGAACAGAGGCTTCCGCATGCTGAACAGGCGCAACGGTTACGAATACGAAGATCTGCTGGCATGTGCCCGCGGCGAGATGTTCGGCCCGGGCAATGCCCAGCTGCCGCTGCCGCCGATGCTGATGTTCGATCGCATCACCGAAATCAACGACAACGGCGGCGAGTTCGGCAAGGGACTGGTCCGCGCCGAGCTCGACGTTAAGCCGGACCTCTGGTTCTTCGGCTGCCACTTCAAGAACGATCCCGTCATGCCCGGCTGCCTCGGCCTCGATGCGCTGTGGCAAATGGTCGGCTTTTATCTCGGCTGGATCGGTGGCGAAGGTCGCGGCCGAGCGCTTGGTCTGAGCGAATTAAAGTTCGGCGGCCAGGTGCTGCCCGAGGCCCGCAAGGTTGTGTACAACGTCGATATCAAACGCGTGATGCGTTCAAAGCTCGTGCTCGGCATCGCCGACGGATGGCTTTCGGTCGATGACCAGATTATTTATCGCGCCAAAGATCTGAAGGTCGGCCTGTTCAAGCAGGGCACGAGCCTGGGCTAGGCGCGTTATCGAGCATTACGAAGAAGACAACGATTTAGGCGAGGCTGTCATGAGGCGGGTTGTGGTCACCGGGATGGGTATCGTCTCGTCGATCGGAAACAACACCCAGGAAGTGCTTGCGAGCCTTCACGAGGCGAAGTCGGGCATTTCGCGGGCGGAGAAATATGCCGAGCTCGGCTTCCGTTCGCAGGTGCAGGGTGCGCCGACGCTTGATCCATCTACCGTGGTCGACCGACGCGCGATGCGCTTCCTCGGTCAGGGCGCGGCGTGGAATCACGTCGCGATGGAGCAGGCGATCCAGGACTCCGGTCTCTCGCCCGAGGAAGTCTCCAACATCCGCACCGGCATCATCATGGGTTCCGGCGGTCCGTCCGCCCGCACCATCGTCGAAGCCGCCGACACGACGCGCACCAAGGGACCCAAACGCGTCGGTCCGTTTGCGGTGCCAAAGGCGATGTCGTCCACGGCGTCGGCGACGCTCGCGACCTGGTTCAAGATCAAGGGCGTGAATTACTCGATCTCCTCGGCCTGCGCGACGTCGAACCATTGCATCGGCAATGCCTACGAGACCATCCAGTGGGGCAAGCAGGACGTCGTCTTTGCCGGCGGCTGCGAGGAATTGGACTGGACCCTGTCCGTGCTGTTCGACGCCATGGGCGCGATGTCGTCGAAGTACAACGATACCCCCGCCACCGCTTCGCGTCCCTATGATCTCAACCGGGATGGTTTCGTCATCGCCGGCGGTGCCGGTGTGCTCGTGCTTGAAGAGCTCGAGCACGCCAAGGCGCGCGGCGCGCGCATCTACGGGGAGATCGTCGGCTACGGAGCAACGTCGGACGGCTACGACATGGTCGCGCCGTCAGGCGAAGGCGCCGAGCGCTGCATGCGCATGGCGATGTCGACGGTGAAGACCAAGGTCGATTACATCAATCCGCACGCGACCTCGACGCCGGCCGGCGATCCGCCGGAGATCGAGGCAATCCGGAAAGTCTTTGGCGTCGGCGAAAAGTGCCCGCCGATCTCGGCGACCAAGGCGCTGACGGGGCACTCGCTGGGTGCGACCGGCGTACAGGAGGCGATCTACTCGCTGCTGATGATGAACAACGGCTTCGTCTGCGAGAGCGCACACATCCATGAGCTCGACCCCGTGTTTGCCGACATGCCGATCGTCCGCAAGCGCATCGACAACGTCAAGATCGGCACCGTGCTGTCGAACTCGTTCGGTTTCGGCGGCACCAACGCCACGCTGGTATTCAGCCGGATGGATGTGTGACGCCCTCGCGGGCGTATCGATGATTGTCTCGTCATGGCCGGGCTTGTCCCGGCCATCCACGTCTTTGTTATCGGCTGCGGAAGAACATGGATGCCCGGGACAAGCCCGGCATGACGGACAGAGGAAGGTGATCGCGAGATGGAAGGTTTGATGAAAGGCAAGCGCGGTCTGATCATGGGCATCGCCAATGATCATTCGATCGCCTGGGGCATGGCCAAGACGCTGCATGCCCATGGCGCCGAGCTTGCCTTCACCTTCCAGGGCGAGGCTCTCGGCAGGCGGGTCAAACCGCTCGCGGAGTCTCTCGGCGTCGAACTGGTGCTGCCTTGCGACGTCGAGGACATCGCCAGCGTCGATGCCACCTTCGATATGCTCCGCGAAAAATGGGGCAAGCTCGACTTCGTCATCCACGCGATCGGCTTTGCCGACAAGAACGAGCTGAAGGGCCGCTACGCCGACACCAGCCGCGAAAACTTTTCGCGCACCATGGTGATCTCCTGCTTCTCGTTCACGGAAGTCGCAAAGCGCGCCGCCGAGCTGATGACGGACGGCGGCAGCATGATCACGCTGACCTTCGGCGCCTCCGAACGATCGATGCCGAACTACAATGTGATGGGCGTGGCCAAGGCGGCGCTGGAAGCCTCGGTGCGCTATCTCGCGTCCGATTTTGGACCGCGCGGCATCCGCGTCAACGCGATCTCCGCCGGCCCCATCCGCACGCTCGCCGGCTCCGGCATCGGCGAGGCGCGCGCGATGTTTGCGTTCATGCAGAAGCATTCGCCGCTCCGCCGCGGCGTCACGCTCGACGAACTCGGCGGCTCGGCACTGTATCTGCTATCGGATCTCTCCGGCGGCGTGACCGGCGAGATCCATTACGTCGATTCCGGCTACAACATCGTGCTGATGCCAAGGCCCGACGATTTGAAGGCGTCGGACTAACCTGCCGCAATCCTCTCCGCGCGCTGGAACGCCGGCCGCGCCATGCAGCGCGCGATGTAGGCGTCGAAGGCCGGGCGCGACGGGACCATCTTGAACAGGCGCACCGCGAAATTCAGGCCGGAGCCGATCGTGATGTCGGCGGCGGAAAATTCCTCGCCGAGAATCCACGGCCCCTTTTCGAGCGCCGCTTCCAGCACGTCGAACACCTGCGTCGCGCTGCCCCAAGCCGCGGTCGAGGTCGGCACTTCGATCTTGGTGAAGATCTGGATGATCGCCGGCTCGATGCAGCTGGGCGAGAAGAACAGCCATTGCAGATAGCGTGCGCGCCGCGGGTCGGTCACATCAGGCGCGAGCTTCGTCTCGGGATAGCGGTCGGCGATGTAAGCACAGATCGCTGCGGCTTCGCCGAGCGCGGCATCGCCGTCGCTGAGCGCCGGCACCTTGCCCATCGGATTGATCTTCAAATAGTCCGGTGCTTTCTGCGCGCCCGTCGAAATATCGGTCAGCACGCGCTCATAGGGCAGGCCGCTCTCTTCCATCAGCCAGAGTGTCGAGAACGAACGCGAGCGCGGTGACCAATAGAGCTTGATCATGGGGGAGCGAACCTTTCATCCGGGGGGAAGCGAACAGCACGCAATCATGGCGTGGTTGCCGCGCATTCGCAACGCTCGACGCCTGGGCGGGACATGCGGCGTGAACGACATGTTGGACAACGCGTATTTGTCTATTCTCGCGTGCTGCTGGTCAAGCAGCGTCGCGCCGTTTCGCCGCCTGACTGCCGGATCATTTTCGTCTCCACCGGTAGCATCTCATCGTGAAGCCCGTGACCGGGGAGATCTCTTCGCTCTCGAACACGAAGCCTTCGCGCTCGTACCAGCGCCAGGCTTTTTCGTTCTCACGCACACAGCGCAGTTCGATCTCGTCCGGCATCTGGGCCCGCGTGAAGGCGAGCAATTGCCGCCCGAGCGATTGGCCCTGATAGGCGGGCGCGACGAAGAGCTGGTCGAGATGGAGCTTCGGCAGATGCAGCGCCAGCATCGCGGCGATCGTGCCATTGTCGTCGGCGACGTACAGGGACCAGCCATCCTCGATCTCGCGCCTGACGCGTGCGCGCAGATTCGCCAGCAGGAAGTTGCTCACTTCGGCAAGCCCGGTCGACACCCAGCTCTCCATCCAGACGCGGGCGATCTCGTCATATTCGTCAGCGCGGGCGCGGCGGATGATGGGATGCGGCATCAGAAGTCAGGGCCGCTGATTGCGCAGGGATTGCCGCGCGCGCACCTTGCCGGCCGACAGGCACACCACCTCCGAGATCTGGAGCAGCTGCCGCGCCAGCGGACTGGTCTTGCGCCAGACCATGCCGATGGTGCGCGACGGCTCGGGATCGCGAAAGCGCGACAGCGAGACAGAGGCCGATCGCGTCTCCACCGACACCGCCATCTCCGGAATCAGCGTAACGCCGATACCGGCGCTGACCATCTGCACCAGCGTCGACAGCGAATTCGCATCAAGCATCTCGCGCGGCGGCGCTGACTGCATATTGCAGAACGACAGCGCCTGGTCGCGGAAACAGTGGCCCTCTTCGAGCAGAAGGAGCCGCATCTCGCGCATCATCTCGCGCGACGGCACCGGGGTGCCCGCATCCGTACCCGGCCGCACCAGCAGGAATTTCTCCTCGAACAGGGCGACCTCGGTGAGCGAGGGTTCGGAGACCGGCAGCGCGACGATGGCGGTGTCGAGCCGGCCTTCGACGAGCTCCTGGATCAGCCGCGGCGTCATCGTCTCGCGCACGCGGATGTCGAGTTCCGGATGCATGCGCGTGAGATTCTTGGTGATCTTGGGCAAAAGATAAGGCGCGATGGTCGGGATCATGCCGATGCGCAAGCGCCCGGCGAAGCGGTCTTGCGAAGCGCGGGCGAAATCGCCGAGCTCGTCGACCGAGCGCAGGATGTCACGGACGCGCTGCGCGAGCTCCTCGCCGAACCGGGTCAGCGCGACCTGGCGTGCGCTGCGCTCCAGCAGCAGCCCACCGAGCGCCTCCTCCAGTTCCTTGATCTGCATCGACAGCGCCGGCTGCGAGATGGAACAGGCCTCCGCGGCGCGGCCGAAATGGCCATGGCGCGCCAATGCGTCGAAATAGCGCAGCTGGCGCAGCGTCAGATTGATCATCAGAAAAACCTATCGCAGCGATCATTAAAGTCAACTTCCCCTGATGGAAGGTGGCGCTTAGAGTGGTTCAACCTGGTCACTGGCGCGAGTTCGACGCCACCAGAGGAGGTATTCATGGACGACACTTCAAAGTGCCCGTTTTCGGGTGGAAAACGCGTGCCGGCGAACCGCGATTGGTGGCCAACCAATCTCAGCATCGAGATGCTGCACAAGAACTCGGACCTGTCCGACCCGATGGGCAAGGACTTCGATTATGCCAAGGAGTTCAAGTCGCTCGATCTGAATGCGGTCATCAAGGACCTGACGGCTCTGATGACGGATTCGCAGGAGTGGTGGCCCGCCGATTTCGGTCACTATGGCGGTCTCATGATCCGCATGGCCTGGCACAGCGCGGGCACCTATCGCATCACTGACGGCCGCGGCGGCGCCGGTGCCGGCCAGCAACGTTTCGCCCCGCTCAACAGTTGGCCTGACAATGCCAACCTCGACAAGGCGCGCCGGCTGCTCTGGCCGATCAAGCAGAAATACGGCCGCAAGCTTTCCTGGGCCGATCTGATGGTGCTCGCCGGCAACGTCGCGCTGGAATCGATGGGCTTCAAGACGTTTGGTTTCGCCGGCGGCCGCGCCGACGTCTGGGAGCCGGAAGAACTCTATTGGGGACCGGAAGGCACCTGGCTGGGCGATGAGCGCTATAGCGGCGAACGCCAGCTCGCCGAGCCGCTCGGCGCCGTGCAAATGGGCCTCATCTACGTCAACCCGGAAGGCCCCAACGGCAAGCCGGATCCGATCGCCGCGGCGAAAGACATCCGCGAGACCTTCTTCCGCATGGCGATGAACGACGAGGAGACCGTCGCGCTGATCGCCGGCGGCCACACCTTCGGCAAGACCCATGGCGCCGGCGATCCGTCGCTGGTCGGTCCCGAGCCGGAAGCAGGCGCGCTGGAAGATCAGGGCCTCGGCTGGAAGAGCAAGTACGCATCGGGCATGGCCGGTGATTCCATCACCAGCGGTCTCGAAGTGACCTGGACCACGACGCCGACGAAGTGGAGCAACAACT
Organism: Bradyrhizobium sp. CCBAU 51627; assembly: GCF_028128765.1. Taxonomy (GTDB): domain Bacteria; phylum Pseudomonadota; class Alphaproteobacteria; order Rhizobiales; family Xanthobacteraceae; genus Bradyrhizobium. Next base: position 2,821 of record NZ_LBJG01000002.1, on the reverse strand, counting down.
TCTTCGAGAACCTGTTCAAGTACGAATGGGAGCTGACGAAGAGCCCTGGCGGTGCGAACCAGTGGGTGGCGAAGGGCGCCGACGCGATCATTCCGGATCCGTTCGACAAGTCAAGGAAGCACCGGCCGACGATGCTGACCACCGACCTCTCGCTGCGCTTCGATCCGGCCTATAAGAAGATCTCGCGCCGCTTCCTGGAGAATCCGGCTCAGTTCGCGGACGCCTTCGCCCGCGCCTGGTTCAAGCTCACCCACCGCGACATGGGTCCGATCCAGCGCTACCTCGGCCCGCTGGTGCCGAAGGAGGCGCTGATCTGGCAGGATCCGATTCCGGCCGTGAATCACGAGCTGGTCAGCGACCAGGACATCGCGTCGCTGAAGAGCAAGGTGCTGGCCTCGGGTCTCTCGGTGTCCGAGCTGGTCTCGACCGCCTGGGCGTCGGCCTCGACCTTCCGCGGCTCGGACAAGCGCGGCGGCGCCAACGGCGCGCGCATCCGCCTTGCTCCGCAGAAGGACTGGGAGGTCAACCAGCCGGCTCAGCTCTCCAAGGTGCTCGCCAAGCTCGAAGCGCTCCAGAAGGAGTTCAACGCGTCTTCAGGTGCCAAGAAGGTCTCGATCGCCGACCTGATCGTGCTCGGCGGCACTGCCGCAGTCGAGAAGGCCGCCAAGGATGCCGGCGTCGACGTCAAGGTTGGCTTCACGCCGGGTCGCATGGATGCGTCGCAGGAGCAGACCGATGCCGCCTCCTTCGCACCGCTGGAGCCGCGGGCCGATGGTTTCCGCAACTATGTCGGCAAGAAACACCAGTTCCTCCGAGAGGAAGAAGCCCTGGTCGATCGCGCGCAGCTTCTGAAGCTCACCGGTCCCGAACTGACTGTTCTGGTCGGCGGTCTGCGCGTGCTCGGCGCCAACGCCAACGGTTCGAAGCACGGCGTCTTCACCTCGAAGGTGGGCACGCTTTCGAACGACTACTTCGTCAACTTGCTCGACATGAGCACGGCGTGGGCGCCGGTCGCTGATGGCTCTTACGAGGGCCGCGACCGCAAGACCAATGCAGTGAAGTGGACCGGCACGCGCGCCGATCTGATCTTCGGCTCGCACTCGCAGCTCCGCGCTTTCGCCGAGGTCTATGCGACCTCGGATTCCAAGGAGAAGTTCGTGAAGGACTTCGCCAAGGCCTGGACCAAGGTGATGAACCTCGATCGCTACGATCTCACGGCGTGAGTTGTTGCACCTCTCCCGCAAAGCAAGCGGGAGAGGGAGCACGGGTATTCCACGCGACCACAAGAAAAAAGGGCGGCCTTTCGGCCGCCCCAGACTGTTGACAAACCCCGTCGATTTTTCGGCGGGGTTTTTGTTTTGTGGCTGGTTTTAAGTTGGCTCATGCCGGCATGGGCCGTGGGGCCAGGGCGAGAGCTATTTTCTTGATGTTCTGGGCGGCGGCGGCGAGCAGACATTGGCAAGTGACCGCGAGCAGGCCACGAAAGCGGGCATAGCGATGGCCATGGAGTTGCTTGGCGTCGGCGAACGAGCGCTCGACCGTCTCCTTGCGGCGCTTGTAGATGCGCTTGCCCCATGGCGTGAGCCGGTGCGCATCGACGCGTTCGCGCGCCTCGGTCCAGACATGACGGGTGATCAGGCGAACCGCCGTGCGGCTGGATGTGCAGGCGGCCCGGAGCGGACAGGCTTTGCAGATCGCCGGATCGCTCTTGTAGTGGCGATAGCCCGCGCGGTCGGTGGTGGCGTACGCGAGCAATTGCCCCTGGGGGCAGCGGTAGCCGTCCACGTTCGCCTCGTAGGTAAACGCCTTGTTGGCCATCATGCCAGGGCGCGGCGGGGTCGGCCGGCGATAGCCGGTGACGCCCAGGATGCGGCGCTGTTCCAGGCCTTGGGCGATACCGGAGGTGGCATAGCCGGCGTCCAATCCGACCGCCGCGACATCGAAGCCAAAGCGTTGCCGCTGGCGATCGAGCCGCCCCAGATAAACGATCGAGTCGTGCACGTTGGCGGGTGTCGCATAGGTATCGGTGATGATGCCGAGCCGGCCATCGACAGTACGGTGATCGAGGTAGAAAAAACCCTTCGGCTTGCCTTCGCGGACCATGTAGCCGGCTTCCGGATCGGTCCGCGAGACCTTGGTCTCTTTCTCGACCGGATGACGCTCCTTCTCCGGCAGCGGCTTCTTGCCATGCGCGGCACG
>NZ_LBJG01000002.1:0-599 GCF_028128765.1 Bradyrhizobium sp. CCBAU 51627 | reverse complement strand
GTCTTCCTCGATCGCCGCATCGAGCGCGTCCCAGTAGTCGGCCCGCGACTTGGCGACCACCGCCGCGTCATAGCGGTTCTTGTTGGCGTTGGCTTTCAGGTGCATGGAATCGGTGTAGAGCACCGTGCCATCGACCAGCCCCTTGGCGATCGCCTGCGCCACGACCGCATCGAAGATGTCCTGCGCGACCGTCGTGTCATTGTATCGGCGGCGCCGGTTCTGGCTCAGCGTCGAGGCATCGAACACCGGGTCGGTCAGCTTTAGTCCAAGAAACCAGCGGTAGGCGACATTGACTTCGATCTCCCGCACCAGCTGGCGTTCGGAGCGGATGCCGAACAGGTAACCAATGAAAAGCGCCTTGAACATCAGCGTCGGGTCGAGCGGCGGACGCCCGTTGTCCGGGCAATAAAGCCCGGCAACTCGATCGTGGATGAACGTGAAATCGACCACCGCCTCGATCTTGCGAAGCAGGTGATCCCTCGGAACAAGACCGTCGAGACTGACCATCTCCAACGCGGTCTGTTGCGGTAGCGGCTTCCTCAGCATGCCATCTTGAATCAAAAACCCCCGGCAAAAGCCAGGGGTTTGTCAGCAGCCTG
>NZ_LBJG01000019.1 GCF_028128765.1 Bradyrhizobium sp. CCBAU 51627 | reverse complement strand
AATCGGCCATGCACTCGACGCCTTCACCTCCGAGGAATGCGCCAACTACCTCAAAAATTCAGGCTATCGGACCTAATGCCATCACGCTTTAGTGCTCGAACACCAGCCGCGCGCCGATGGTACCTTCGAGCCCGCGGATCTGCGCCAGCAGCGCGCCTGAATCCTGGCCGCCGAGATCGGCGTCGAGCACGACGTAGCCGAGGTCGCCGGCGGTCTCCAGATATTGCGCGGCGATGTTGATGTCGCGCTGGAGGAAGACCTCGTTGAGCCTGCGCAGCATGCCAGGCACGTTGCGATGGACATGGCTGAAGCGCGCGCCGGAGGGACGCAGGTGCAGCTGCACCTCGGGGAAATTCACCGCGCCCATGGTCGATCCCGTAATGAAATAATCGACCAGCTTGCGCGCCACCTCGCCGCCGATGCGCTCCTGCGCCTCCTCCGTGGAGCCGCCGATATGCGGGGTGAGGATGACATTGCGGAGGCCCTGCACCGGGCTTTGGAAGCGTTCCGAGTTCGACGACGGCTCGACCGGAAACACGTCGATCGCGGCACCGGCAATGTGACCGTCGCGCAACGCTCCCGCAAGCGCGTCGAGATCGACCACGGTGCCGCGGCTGTTGTTGATCAGGAACGAGCCCGGCTTCATCGCCCGCAACTCCTTCTCGCCGATCATGCCCGATGTCTGCGGCGTTTCCGGCACGTGCAGGCTGACGACGTCGCTCTGCGCCAGCAGCTCTTCCATCTTCTCGACCGGCTCGGTGTTGCCGTGGCGGAGCTTGTCGGTGCGATCGTAATAGATCACCCGCATGCCCATGGCTTCGGCCAGCGTCGAGAGCTGCGAACCGATATTGCCGTAGCCGATGATGCCGAGCGTGCGGCCGCGCACCTCGCGGCTGCCGGCCGCGGACTTGTCCCAGCCGCCCTCATGGGCCGATACCGAACGCGGGAAGATCTGCCGCAGCAGCATCACGATCTCGCCGATCACGAGTTCGGCGACGCTGCGCGTGTTGGAGAACGGCGCATTGAACACGGGAATGCCGCGCTTGCGGGCCGCCAGGAGATCGACCTGGTTGGTGCCGACGCTGAAACACCCGACCGCGAGCAGCCCGTCGGCGGCCGCCAGCACCTCGTCGGTGATCTGGGTGCGCGAGCGGATGCCGAGCAGCGAGACGCCCTTGAGCGCCTGGCGCAGCGCCTCGCCATCCAGCGCCTTGGTCAGACGCTCGACATTGCTGAAGCCTGCGCCCTTGAACAGATCCACGGCGCTGTCGTTGACACCTTCAAGCAGCAGCGCCTTCGCGCTCCGCTCAGGGCTTTGGCCTGGGGCTGGCATAGAATCTCCATGACTGGCGGCTTTGTCGCAGGACATAGACCGCGGACGCCGCACAGCACAATAGGCAAGAACCGACGCCGCCGCGTTCAGATCACGTAAAATCCGTGGGTGCCGTCGCGCCGAAGCTGGTCGACGAGGCCATATTCCCAGTCGAGATAGGCCTGCATCGCGCCCTCGGCGATGTCGGTTCCCTCGTAGGGGCGACGATAGCGATGTGCCGCGTCGGGCTTTGGCAGGACCAGCGGCGGGGCGACCTCGAGCGTGCCGACATAGCCGTCCTCGAGCACATAGACCTCCCAGCCCATCTGCGCGAGCCAGGAGGCCGTCATGTCGGCGCGCACGCCCTTGTCGTCGGTCAGGAGGATGCGCGCCCCGCGCACAGGCGCGGCCATATCGGTCTCCTGCACGAGCTGGCCGCCGGGATAGTGGCGGAAGCCGGGGAGATGACCGGCGGCATATTCCTCGGCCTCGCGCACGTCGAAACGATAGAGCGTACGATCAGTCGCCGCGACCAGTGCCGACACCTCGTTCGCGCCGATATGGCGGACGCCGGCGCGATAGGCGACATCGCGTGCATTGGCCGGACCGCCTTCGAACGGCCCGATTGCACCGCGCCGGTCGGCGCCGTGGGCCAGCGCGTGCCGCGCCAGCGTCCAGCCGATCGTCCCGTTCCGCAGCGCCCGCACCTTGTTGGGCACACCGGCGTTGATGAGCGACTGGGTGCCGATGATCGAGCGGGTGCGGCCGGCGCAATTGATGACAATCGTCGTCTCGGGATCGGGCGCGGCCTGACCGGCCCGCAGCACCAGCTCCGCGCCGGGCACGCTGACCGAGCCCGGGATGTTCATGGTCGCATATTCATCGAAGCGGCGGACGTCGAGGATGGCGATGTTGGCCTTGTCCGCGATCAGTTTGGCCACTTCGTCGGCGCTGAGCGACGGCGTGTGACGACGCGCCTCGACCAGCTCGCCGAACGCTTTCGAGTAGGAGTTGACGTCCTCGAACATCTCATAGCCCGCCGCGCGCCAGGCGCTCAGCCCGCCATCGAGCGCACGCACATTCGTGTAGCCAAAGCCTGCGAGGCGTTCGGCGCCTGCTCCGACCAGCCCCTCGCCATCATCATAGAGCACGACCGGCACGTCCCTGCGCGGCAGCCGAACCTCGGCTTCAATCGCGATCCGGTCCACCGCCAGGTTGGCAGCAAACAGCGGATGGCCGGTGGCAAAGGCCGCCTCATGCCTGAGATCGAGCAGCGCGATTTCCTCCCGCAGGAGCAACGCGCGGCGGATATCGGCAGGGGTCATACTGGAAATGATCATAAGGAAGCGCGCCTCGAAAGCGAAGGATCTGACGCTTTTGGACCATTGACGCCGCGTTGGCTAGCTACCCCGGACGCAAGCCCTCATTGCTTCGGCGCGACGGTTCCGGTTTGTTTCAACCGCTCCGACCGCACCCAGCCGGATACGCTGTCTGTCGTTCTCGGATTCATGTACATCACCGACGACCAGCCATCGTCGGTTCGGGCGTAGACGATCAGCTCGTCCCTGGGGACGACGAAGATCCCTTTCATCGGGCAGTCTGGTTTCGGCGCCGCGTAGAATTGCAACCGCCCGGCTCCGGTCACCACATTCAACGTTGGCGGCGAGACCACCGGGGCCTCGTTCGATCCCATTTCCGGCTCCTTGCAGATCGCACCTGCACGGCTCGGCGTCCCGAGCATGCCGAGGAGGGCGGCAAGACAGATCGTGCATGCCAGCAAGCGTCGGTTTGGCGACATCATGATCTCCTGAACCACCCCAGACTTTGTATCCGATCGCCAGGACGAGGTTCGAAGCGATGCAACCACAGCGCCGTCAAAACGCGCTCGCCCCTCAAACTCCGAAACGGCACGCAATTCCGCGGCACCGGTTCGACGACGACGATCCGTCTCAGCCCGCGGCCGCCAACTGCTTCTCGATGATGCTGGCAACCCGCACCGGGGTTTCCAACATGGAATAATGGCCGGCATCGTCGATGATCTCGAATGTCACACGGGGATAGGCGAGGGCGAAGGCATTGCGCAGCGGCTCGCCGCGGTAGAACGGGATATCCAGTGCTCCGGTCACGACATGCATCGGGGCGGCCAGCCCATGCGTCTCGCCTGATATGGCGGAGGACGTGAACATGGTGAGGTAGCCGCGCTTGGCCTCGGCCGTCGAGGCCTCGCGCGCGATGGCGAGCTTGCGGCGCAGCCAGCCGGCGCCGTAGCGGCTGGATGTGCGGGCCGTGATCGCGCGACCGGCCGCCTCGTCCTCGTCGATGACGGCGTTGAGCGCCTTCATCGCGGCCTCATCGGCGCGGAAGCCGGTGGGCGGCACCGGCGAGAACAGCGTGACGCTCTGAAGCCGGCTGCCGGCCTGAAGCGCGATCTTCTGCGCCACCAGGCCAGACATCGAATGACCGACCAGATGGAAGCGGGCGATGGCAAGCTCGTCGGCGGTGTGCAGCACGTCCGAGACGGCTTCATCGAGCGTGTAATTTCCGCTCATGCCGCGCGACCAACCGTAACCTCTGAGATCCATGAACACGAAGGTATAGCGCGCGGGATCAAGATAAGGCAGCACCGGCTCCCAGTTGACGTGATCGCCCAGCCATTCGTGCAGCACCACACAGAGCGCGGGGCCGTTGCCGACGCGGCAATGGCCAAGCCGGCCGCCTGTCGCCGGCTGCGGTGATGGCCAGGGGAGTGGCGGTGCGCTCGCGGTGCCGCCCGCGCCTTGCGCAAATGCCGGCGCGGTGGCGGCAGTGGCGGTCAATCCAAGGCCCTTCAGAACTGTGCGGCGTTGCATGTGTTTCCTCCGCGCCTTCGATTTTCGGCTGGCGCTACCCGCCTGATAGCGCGGGGGCGCCTCACGGGAGAAATTGATTTCTGCAATCGCTTGATTGATAAATCTCATTCTGACCGCTCGCCTCGCCGCAGCCGCATTCGGCCGCACCATTCGGAGCCCTTTCATGGCGACGACCCTCGATATCGATACACTCCGCGCGCTGCTCGCCATCATCGACCTCAAGAGCTTTTCACGCGCGGCGGAGCAACTGGGGCGATCGCAATCCGCAATCAGCCTTCAGATCGCCCGGCTCGAAGCCGTCGTTGGACATGCCCTGCTGGAGCGGATTCGAGGCCGAGTGCTCGGACCGACCGCCAAGGGGGCGGAGCTCGTTGCACATGCGCGGGAGATGATCGCCCTCAACGCGCGCGCGATCGCGGCGATGCGCGGACCGGCAGCTCGGGAGCGGGTCAGGCTCGGCATGCCAGCCGACTTTCTCGAGCGCGACTTCGCGTCAGCCCTTGACGAGGTCCGCGCGCGCTTCCCCAAGGCACAGCTGTCGGTGCGCACTGACGTTTCGGCACGGCTCGCCGAGGACGTCAGCCGCGGCCGGCTCGACCTTGCGTTCTACAAGCGCGCGCCCTCAAACGAGGCCCGCGCCGCGATCGCCTTCGAACCGATGGCATGGTTCGGCAAGGCGACGGCATCCAACCGCTCCATCGGTGCCGTTCCGCTGGTGGCCTTTGCCGATGGTTGTGCCTATCGCGGCGAAGCCTTGCGCAGTCTGAGTCTGGTCGGGCGGGAGTGGACCATCGCCTGCGAAGCGCGCAGCCTCTCGGGCCTGATCGGCGCCGTCGAGGCCGGCCTCGGCTACGCGGCGCTGCCGATCAGACTTGGCGAGCGCAAATCGCTGCAGCGCACGGGCGATTTAGCAGGCCTGCCGCAGCTGGGCGCCGTCGAGCTAGCTCTTGGTATTGCCGACGGCTGCAACCTGCCGGTCGCCCGCGGGATCAGCGGAATTATCGCCGAACGCTGCGCGCTGGCGTGACGGCCGCAGCTTGCGGCGCGACAGGTTCAGGAGCAAGCCGGTGATCGCGAACACTGGCATCAACGCCGCGGCGATCATGAACCCAAGCTTGCCGGGCCAGCCCAGGATAGCGCCGCGGTGGATATCGAGCACGCTCGCAATCGCCTTCTCACCGATCGTCTTGTCGGCATAGCGCTCTGCGAAGATCAGCCGACCTGTGGCGGCATCGATGCGGAATTCGTCGCGTGCGCTTTCAAGCGTGGACTCCTTTGACCACGCCCGGACCCGCATCACCGTACCTGAGCCGGCCGGGAGCATCAGCTGAGCCCTGGCGAACCCGCCGGCCTCCTCATGCTGGAGAGACGACCAGGCGCGATCGAACCCGACGCGTTGGGTCGGCTCGGGACCACCGGATGGGCGCGGCTGCATCTTCGCCGCCGCCACATGCGGACGCGACAGCAACCAGACGACGCCGTCCCTGTACCAGTCGAACGAGTACCAGAGCCCGGTGAGGCTCATCACGAGATAGACCGGCAGAACCCAGGTGCCGACGACCGCGTGCAGCGAGCGATGCAGGCCGCGGCCGCTGAGCGCGAGATTTGGCTTCAGCCACATCTTCACGCTGCTTGCGCGACGCGGCCAGCGCAGCACGAGCCCTGAGATCAGCATCACGATCAGGCCAAGCGCAGCAACGCCGGTGATCTGGCGTCCCCACCCCCTGGCATCGCCTGGAATGAGCAGCCAGCGATGCAGCCTGCGTACCGTCGCGAAGAACTCCTCGCCGCGCGGCACGCCGAGCACGTGACCGTCATAGGGATCGACATAGAGCGAGGATGGCCGCGCACCCTGCTCGTCGCGGGCAAAGCGGATGTGCACGGCAGCCGACGGATCGTTCGACAGCGTGATGGCCGTGACCTTGCTGGAGTTTGATGCCAGGCGCGACAGGAGTTCGTCCGCCGACAGCGCCGGCGTGGTCCGCGGCGTGACCTGCATGATGCCGGCATTCAAATAGTCGACGATCTCGTCCTCAAAGCTCATGGTCGCGCCGGTCATCGCGATCAGGCAGAGCAGCAGCGCGAGTCCGATGCCGGCAATAGAATGGACCTGGAGCAGACCCGCCCTGATCGTATATCCGAGCCGCACCGCCATCGCTAGAACTTGACGGTTGCCGAGAGCGAGATGCGCCTGCCGTCGCCCATGGCGACATTCAACGCGCTTCCGGTGGTGGACGTGTAGTAGACCTTGTCGAACAGGTTCTTGACATTGAACTGATAGGTCACAGGCATCGTGTCGACCTTGGTGTCATAAGTCGCGAAGATGTCCGCGACGGTATAAGAGGGCAGGAACAATGTGTTGGCGGAGGCCCCCGGACGGTCACCGACATAATGCGCACCGCCACCGAGCCGTAGACGTCCGGGCAGCCGGTCGCCGAAATCGTGGACCAGATAAAGCGAAGCCGTATTCATGGCAGCGTTGAGCAATCTTGCGCTGCCGACGACGGGATCGTTGATCAGGCGCGCGTCGGTATAGCCGTAGCTGCCGATCATGGCCCATTTGTCCGTCAGCCTGCCGGTGACGTCGAGTTCGGCACCGCGCGACCGCGCGGCGCCGGAAGCGCGCCCGGTCGACTTGCCATTACCGATGTCATCGAGCACCAGCACGTTCTTCTTCTGGATGTCGTAGACCGCAAACGTGCCCGACAGGCGCTTGTTGACGTCGAACTTCAGACCGGTCTCCCACTGCGTTCCCTCTTCGGGCGCGATGGTGGAATCGACGACGAAGCCGCTGGTGAATGCAGCGATGGTCGAGGTCGGCTTCAACGACTGCGTATAGCTCACGTAATAGGAGAGCTCTTCGCTCAGCTTGACGACGACGCCGCCGAGCGGCAACACCTTGTCGCCCGACAGGTTGGTGTTGGTAACAAAGGCAGGCCGGCCCTTTCCGGCGAGCTGCTCGTATTGCATCCAACGCGCGCCGCCGACCACGGACAGCCAGTTGGTCACGTGAAAGGTGTCCTGGGCAAAGAAGCCGCGGGTGCCGAGCTTGTCCGTCTGCTCGCTGTCGACAGGCGAAACGGTCGTGCCAGGCGTGATCAGTCCGTAGACCGGATTGTAGAAGTTGAAGCTCGGAGTCGCCTGCCGGATCAGGTCGCGGCGATCGATCGTGCGATACAGCGCCTCGCCGCCGAACAGGATCTCGTTACGGAAGCCGCCGACCCAGACGTCACCTTGCATGTACGAGGTACCGTAGCTGGCGTTGCTGAGCGAGTTCCGGGTGCCGTCGTTGCTGCGGGTTTCGATTCCCGTCCTCGCATTGGCGCCGGTGATGCGAAGCTGGTTGGCGCTGTAAGTCTCGGTGTTGTAGCTGTAGGCTGCCGTGACCTTCCAATTGTCGCTTAGCTTCTGCTCGACCGAGCCCTGTACCAGATCCGACGTGCCCCACATGTTGTTGAAGGGTTCATCGAGCCGGCGTGTCTTCGGGATTGCCAGCGGCGCGCCGTTGACGAAGGCGGTGCCGCGGTCGAAGGGATAAATGAATTCCCGATGCTCATAAGTGAGCTGGACCATCGTGGTCTCGCCGTACCAGGCAAGTGACGGGTTCACCAGCATTTCCCGATGACGGCCGAAATTGCGCCAGTAATCCTCGCTGACACCGTAACCGATGAAGCGATAGGCAAGACCGCCGTCACCGATCGGACCAGTGACGTCGAGGGTGCCGTCGGCGCCGTTGCGGTTGTTCGCGTAGGTCGAACCGAGCAGCGTGACGGAGCCATGTTGGTAGAGCTCCGGACGCTTGCTGATGGTGTTGACGATTCCGCCCGGATCCATGATGCCGTAAAGCAGCGATGCCGGCCCCTTCAGCACCTCGACGCTATCGACCGCCGCATTCAGGCTCCGCCCCTGCACCAGCGGCATGCCGTTGCGCATGATAGAGCCGTCGCGATTGTCGCCGAAGCCGCGCCGGATCACTGCATCCTGGGTGCCGGCGAGCGTGTTGGTCTGGGTGATGCCGCTGATGTTGACCAGCGCATCATCAATGTTGCGCGGCAACTGGTCCTTGAGGACTTGTGCAGGCACGACGTTGACGGATTGCGATGTGTCGAGCGGGGATGCGCCCGAACGCAGCGTGGTCGCACTCGGCATGGCACGATAGCCAAGCTTTGCGGCCTGCTGCGCGGCGGCTTCCGCCGCGGCACGCTCGGACAAATTCGGTGCTGAGGGCGGAACGATGGCTTGGTTGCGACGCGCGGCTGCCTGTTGTGGCTGCTCCGAAGCGCGCGACAGCTTCGGTCGCTGCGCCGGCGCATCCACATTCACCGGCGGCAGCGCTGTTTGCGCCTGCGCGATCGTGCCGCCGATGGGATATCCGGCGAGCAGCACGGCTGCGCCGATGAGGAGACCTGCACGGCTGTTGCCGGCGCGATTTCGATGACCGCTGACGCGAGGGCCATCCACAGAGGCACGCACTTTCGATTCACTTCCAAGTCACAGCATTGACGCTGGCGCGTCTAGCAGCCGCTGCGAATGAAGAGAACCGTAGCCGGACTTGAATAGCTCTAGTGTTGAATCGTTCCAGATTCACAGCCGCGGAGAAAGACAGCCGCAACACGCCGCGCGAGAATTTGCGGCAACGGATCGCAGCATTGCTGCATTCTCAGGCGATGGCGGGGCTGATCAGTTCGTCCAGCTTCGCCTTGAGCGCGGTGCCATCCGACAATGCACGCAGCGGCGGACGCACGCGTAACCAGCCGGCATCGCCTGTCTGCGCGGCGAGAATAGCCTTCAGCGTCGTGAGGAACGATGGCGACCTCACCACGATGTCGACCGCCGCCTGCATGCGCGCTTCGACGCCCTTGCCGTCGATCATCGCCTTGACCAGGTCCGGCGCGATGTTGGCCATGCCGCAGATCGTGCCGGCGCCGCCGCCGGCGATCGCGCGCGCGATGTCGGTTTCGTTGCCGACGGTGATGGCCAGCTCGGGCGCCGCGGCTCGGAACGCCTGGAACTGCTTGAAGTCGCCGCTGGAGTCCTTCAGGCCCGCGACGACATTGCCGTAGCGCTTGCGCAAATTCGCAGCGACCGTCGTCGGGATCGCGACGCCCGAGATCTGCGGGATATGGTAGAGGTAGGCGCGCAGACGATTGTCGGCGACACCATCAATGATCGCCGCAAACGAGTCCTCGATGCCGGCGGGCGTGACACTGCGATCGAAATAGGGCGGCAGAACCAGCACGTGGCGCAGGCCGAGGCCGAGCACAGCGCGCGTCAGTGCGATGCTGTCGCTGATGGCCGGAAAGCCACCGCCGATGCCCATGCGCTCCGCCGGGACGCCGGCCTTCAGCACGGCTTCGATGGTCGCGACGCGCTCAGTGACGTTGAAGGAGGTCCCCTCGCCGGTGGTGCCGAACAGCACGACGCCGTCGACGCCCTTGCTGAACAGCTGCTTGGCATGTGCGGCGAGCTTCGCAGGGTCGACATTGCCGTTCGCCGCCAGCGGGGTCGCCGACGCCACCCAGAACCCGCGAATTGCCTCCGTCATAGCACCACCCCTTGTTGCGCTCCGAATAACGCCCTGATCCATAACGATCTTTGGCATCCACTCGGTCTGTTTTTGCTTTACTTTTTTTCTTGTACCTTACATACAAGAGATATGCAATTCCCTGCCGTATGTCCGCTACGGGCGGCTCGGCCAGATCTGCAAGAGGTCTCACATGGACATGGTGACGCCCGTCGGACGGCCCGAGGCGCTGATCACAGCGCTGCGCGAGAGGCTCGGCGCCGCAGCGGTATTGACCGGCAGCGACGTGCCCGCACGCAATTGCAACGACTGGAGCGCGAGCCTGCCGCAAACCCCGCTCGCGGTGATCCGTCCGCTCGATGCGCGAGGCGTGGCCGATGCGATCCTGACTTGCCGCCAGGCGCGCCTGCCGTTCGTGCCGCAGGGCGGACTGACCGGGCTCTGCCGCGGCGCCGCGCCTGAAGCGGGCTGGGTCGCGATCTCGCTGGAGCGGATGACCGGCATCGAGGAGATCGACCCCGCCTCGATGACGATGACGGTGAAAGCAGGCACGCCGCTGGAGACGATTCAGAAGGCCGCCGACGAAGCCGGCCTCTTCTTTCCGCTCGATCTCGGCTCGCGCGGCTCCTGCGCGATCGGCGGCAATCTCTCGACCAATGCCGGCGGCAACCGCGTGATCCGCTACGGCATGACGCGCGAGCTGGTGCTCGGTCTGGAGGTGGTGCTGCCCGACGGCACCATCATCACCAGCCTCAACAAGCTGATGAAGAACAATGCGGGCTATGATCTGAAGCATCTCTTCATCGGCTCGGAAGGCACGCTCGGCATCATCACCCGCGTGGTGCTGAGACTGTTTCCGAAGCCGCGCTCGACCATGGCCGCGCTCTGCGCGCTGAAGGACTATGCCGCGGTGATCGACTTGCTCGGCGCCGCCCGCAGCGGGCTCGGTCCGCTGCTGTCGGCGTTCGAGGTGATGTGGCCGGACTATTGGGCCGTGATCACGAATCGGGCCGGCGTGAAGCCGCCGGTTGCCGCGAGCCACGGCCTCTATGTGCTGGTCGAGGCGCAGGGCACCGACGAGAGCGTCGATGCGCCGCGCTTTCAGGCCTTGCTGGAAGAATTGATGGAGCGCGGACTGCTGGTCGATGCCGCCGTGGCGCAATCGCTCGCGCAGACGCAGGCCTTCTGGCGCGTGCGCGACATCTGCGCCGAGTTCGGCCAGGTGCTCGGGCCGCACATCTCCTACGACATTGGCCTTGCGGTGGCCCGGATGGACGAGTTCGCGACGCGCTGCAGGGCGGCGCTGGCTGACGGCATCAAGGGCTGCGAGAGCGTCTATTACGGTCACATCGGCGACGGCAATCTGCATCTCGTCTCCTGGGTCACCGGCCTTCCGGTCGAGCAGCAGCCGAAGGAGGAGATGGACGCGATCATCTACGGCCTCGTGCGCGACATGGGCGGCAGCGTCTCCGCCGAGCACGGCATCGGCACGCTGAAGAAGAAATGGCTCGGCCACGCCCGCAGCGAAGCGGAGATCGCGCTGATGCGGACGCTGAAGGCCGCGCTCGATCCCGATCAGTTGCTCAACCCCGGCAAGGTGATCTGAGGGGCCGATGCGATCGCTCAAGCTCGATGCGCCGAAATCGCTGTCGCAGCGCGTGATGCTGCGGCTGCGACAGGCGATCATCGACGGCGAGTTCGCGCTCGGGGCCGCCATTTCCGAGGAGATGGTGGCGACCTCGTTCGGCGTCAGCCGCACGCCCGTACGCGAGGCGATGGGCCAGCTGCAGGCGCAGGGGCTCGTGGTGATCCGGCCGCAGGTCGGCAGCTTCGTGTTCACGCCGAGCGCCGAGGACATCACCGCGCTCTGCACCTTCCGCATCGCGCTCGAGCCCAAGGCCGCAACGCTCGCGTTTCGTCACGACCGCATTGGTGCGATCGCTGCGATGAGCGAGGCGATCGCGGCGATGGAGCCGGCCGTCGCGGCCAGGGACAACATCGCCTATGGCCGCGCCGACGCCGCCTTTCACGAGGCGCTGTTCACCCATTGCGGCAACCGCTATCTTGCCGAATCCTACCAGCTCGTCTCCGGCCGCGTCGCTGCGCTCCGCACCAATCTGACTTCGCCGATCGACGTGCGCACCCGCTCATCGTTCGACGAGCACCGCAAGCTGCTCGACCTGTTCGCGCGCGGCGAGTTTGCGGCTTTCGAGCCGCTGATGACCACGCACATCACCAATTCGGGAGCGGTCTACGCCAAGGCGCTGAACGTCGATTGATCGCCCCTACGCCTCCCCCTTCGGCGCCGGCCTGTCCAGGAAATCCAGCGCAGTGTTGATCTGATCGAGCTGATGCTCGATTTTGTCGCGATCCTCGATCGACTGCGCCTTCTCGAGCTGTTCCACGAGCTTCTGCTTCCGCAACAGCAAATTCTCTATGACTGTGCTCACAGCTCCCCCATCGCCCGAGGCGACATCCCGCACGCCCTCGTGAAGGCGCACGCGACCCGGGCCCGCGTCGAACCCGCACTCAGAATGTCCGCGGCCGCGATTGGTTCCAATTGCGCCCGCGTGGCGTCGCAATCGGCAAAGTCGGCGCAGCGATCGGTTGAATTCGGCGGCCCGGAGTCCTATGCCTGTGCGCATGCACACCGAGATCATCACCGCCGCAAAGCCCCTGATGGCCCAGGCGCACCCGCGCAAGCCGGCGCCGTTCCTTCCCATGAGCCGCGCCGAGATGGATGCGCTGGGCTGGGACGCTTGCGACATCGTGCTTGTGACCGGAGACGCTTATGTCGACCATCCCAGCTTCGGCATGGCCATCATCGGCCGTCTGCTGGAGGCGCAAGGCTTTCGCGTCGGCATCATCTCCCAGCCGGACTGGCAGTCGGCCGAGCCGTTCAAGGTGCTGGGCAAGCCAAAGGTGTTCTTCGGCGTCACCGGCGGAAACATGGATTCCATGGTGAACCGCTACACCGCGGATCGCCGCCTGCGCCATGATGACGCCTACACGGCCGGCGGCGAAGGCGGCAAGCGGCCGGACCGCTCGACCGTCGTCTATGCCCAGCGCTGCCGCGAGGCCTTCAAGGATGTCCCGATCGTGCTCGGCGGCATCGAGGCCTCGCTGCGCCGGATCGCGCATTACGATTACTGGTCGGACAAGGTACGGCGCTCGGTGCTGGCCGACGCCAAGGCCGACCTCCTGCTTTACGGCAATGCCGAGCGCGCCGTCGTCGAGGTCGCGCATCGCCTCGCCGCCGGCGAGGCGCCGCGCGAGCTCGACGACATCAGGGGCGTCGCGCTGTTCCGCCGCGTGCCTGAGGACTACACCGAGCTGCACGCCGACGATCTCGATTCCGCCGACGAGGGCGCCACGCGCCAGAAGGGCCCAGCCGTGATCCGGCTGCCGGCGCTGGAGCAGGTCGAGCAGGACAAGGAAGCCTACGCCCGCGCCTCACGCGTGCTGCACCGTGAGAGCAATCCCGGCAATGCGCGGCCGCTGGTGCAGCGTCACGGCGATCGCGATCTCTGGCTCAATCCGCCGCCGATCCCGCTGACGTCAGAGGAGATGGACGCGGTCTACGACCTTCCTTACGCGCGTGCGCCGCATCCGTCCTACGGCGATGCCAAGATCCCCGCTTGGGACATGATCAAGTTCTCGGTCACGATCATGCGCGGCTGTTTCGGCGGCTGCACCTTCTGCTCGATCACCGAGCACGAGGGCCGCATCATCCAGAACCGCTCGGAAGGCTCGATCCTGCGCGAGATCGAGAAGATCCGCGACAAGACGCCGGGCTTCACCGGCGTGATCTCCGACATCGGCGGGCCCACCGCCAACATGTACCGGATGGCGTGCAAGGACCCGAAGGTCGAGGCCGCGTGCCGGCGGCCGTCCTGCGTCTTCCCCGAGATCTGCCCGAACCTCAACACCTCGCATGACGACCTCATCCGGCTCTATCGCAAGGTGCGCGAGACCCGTGGCATCAAGAAGGTGATGGTCGCCTCGGGCGTGCGCTACGACCTCGCGGTCGAGAGTCCCGAATACATCAAGGAGCTCGTCACCCACCACGTCGGCGGCTACCTGAAGATCGCGCCTGAACATACCGAGCGCGGCCCGCTCGACAAGATGATGAAGCCGGGCATCGGCGCCTACAACAAGTTCAGGCGGATGTTCGATGAAGCCGCGGAACGGGCCGGCAAGAAATATTACCTGATCCCGTATTTCATCGCGGCGCATCCCGGCACGACCGACGAGGACATGATGAACCTCGCGCTGTGGCTGAAGAAGAACCGCTACCGCGCCGATCAGGTGCAGACCTTCCTACCTTCGCCGATGGCGACCGCGACCGCGATGTACCACACCGGCGTCAACCCCTTGCGTGGCGTGCGCCACGGCGGCAGCGACAAGGTCGCGGCGATCAAGGGCCTGCGCCAGCGCCGCCTGCACAAGGCGTTCCTGCGCTACCACGACCCCGACAATTGGCCGGTGCTGCGCGAGGCCCTGATCGAGATGGGCCGCCGCGACCTGATCGGCTCGCAGCCGCATCAGCTCGTGCCCGCGCACCAGCCGCCCGGCACCGGCAAGGCCGCCGGCACCAGGCGCCCGCTCCGCCCCGGCGGCAGGACGCAGAAGTTCACGACCAAGGGCGTGCGGGTGATGAAGTAGCGGGCGAGAGTCAATTGCGCATCACGCGCTCGCGCCCTCTAACAAAGTTGAAAACAACCCCATGCACAGTAGCCAGGGAAAGCGAAATCAAGGCCTTACAGCGCGCCGAGAGAGGGATGACTCGTCGTCAGCGCTTGGGTTTGTTGTCCGAGCACAATATTTCTGAAAAACCGCAAATCGCTTGATCCGTCGGGCAAAACAGGCGCATGATGGCATCGTCGCCGGCATGCGGAATCGAGCGGCGCTATCGACTTTTGGTCCACTCGAGGATGACTGCCCCAACGAGAACTGCCGTCAGCTCAAGCTCGTCACGAACGCATTAATCGCCTCTGCCGCCTGTTTCGGTTGCTGGCACATCCACCAGTGACCTGCGTTCAGAATCGCGGTCCTGGCGCCGGCGCGTTCGGCGGAACGGCGCGCCAGCATCTCGCCGCCGCAATATCCATCCTCCGTTGCAATGACGGCCAGGCCAGGCTTCGCAGCGGCATTGTGCAATCCACGGCCAAGATCGCGCATGACGGGCTGAGCAGCCGACCGGTACAGGGTCAGGATGGCCCGGCCCAGCCCCTCATTTCGCCCAGCGACCACCCGAGCCGCGATCGCCGGCGTCATGCCGAGGCCGACGAAGCGCTCGATACGCGCCTCTACAGGCACATTCGCCATGTCCGCAAGCGCCTGCTCACCCACCTGCTCCGTCTGCCAGACCTGTGCGAGGTCGTGCCAGACATACTCAGGATCGAAGCACCCCAGAATGTCGCTGCTCCACGACCGGATCAGGTCCGGACGCTCCATCGCAATTCGCAAGACGTGGCCGCCGCCCCAATCGTGGCCGATCAGATCGATGGGTTGCGGAAGCCTGGTCAATTCCCCGGCCAGCCAGTCCCGATAAGCGTCAGTGGTGCACGCGAACTTCGCAGGGATCGGAGAGCCGAACCCGGGCGGCGACAAGCGAACGACCTCGCCGCTGCGAAGATGTGGCACGAGATCATCCCATATCGCCGCAGTCTCGGGGTTTCCGTGAACAAGAACAATCGTCATCGAACACATCCTTTCCCTGGAAATGACACCCGGACGGCGCGAAGCCTGGAGCCGCAGCTTATCGGCTCGACATACCCTGGGATAGCCGGCCGACGCTGTTCGAACGGATACGCCTGATGGGCGTCTTTGCGATAAGATTGTTTCCCGGCGACTTGCTCCGATTGACATTGTCGGGGAGGTGCATCAACCTGAGAGCATATTGTCGATCATTGTCCGGCTGCGCACGAAAGCGCGAGCGCAGTGCTTATTTTTAATGGAGATTGCAATGTCCAAATTGCTGGGCACGCATGCCATTGTCATTGGAGCAGGCATCGGCGGCCTCGCGACGGCAAAACTGCTGTCATCCCATTTCGCAAAAGTCACCGTGCTGGAACGCGATGCGTTTGCCGATCGCGCCGAACCGCGGGTGGGGACGCCGCATTGCCGGCAGGCCCATGTTCTGCTCAAGGCGGGGCTCGTGGAGCTCCTCAGCTTCTATCCCGAGTTGGAGCGCGAACTCGAGCTTGCAGGCGCCGTTCGGGCCAGGACCGCGGTCGACATCCTGATCGAGACGCCAGGGATCGATCCATGGCCACAGCGGGATTTCGGATTCTATACCTTGTGCATGACGAGGCCTCTGCTCGAGTTCGTCGTGCGGTCGTTGACCGCAAAGCAAGCCAACCTAGATCTACAACCGCAGTGCCGGGTCACGAAGCTTCAACTCTCCGGCGGTCAGCGCGTCACCGGGCTGACTTACGAGCAGGCCGGCGCTGCCAGGGAGATCACCGCCGATCTCATCGTCGATGCGTCCTCGCGCGGCAACATGACGCTGGAGACGCTCGATGCCTGCGGGATTCCCCGTCCCGATGAAATGGATATCGGCGTCGACATCGTCTACGGAACGGGCCTGTTCCGGCTTTCAGAGAATGCGTCGCGCTCCTGGCGCGGCGTCATTCATCGCCCGGCCCCGGCAAGCGGTCGCGGCGGTTTCGTTTTCCCGTGCGAGAACGGGAGCTGGCAGGTGACTTTGAACGGAATGCACAACGACGGTCCGCCTGAAGACCTGCCCGGGTTCATCGCCTTTGCCAAGACGTTCCGCACCGCGACCATCTATGACGCCCTCAAGGATGCGACCCCGCTCGGGGCCATTCACCGCTTTGCCTTTCCCAGCAGTCGGCGTCGACGCTTCGAGGCGCTGACCGCCTTTCCACAGGGGCTGCTTCCGATCGGCGATGTCATTTGCCGGTTCAATCCGGCGTTTGGACAGGGGATGACGGTGGCCGCGCAGGAGGTCGGTGTCCTTCGGCGGTTGCTCGACGAGCGGGTCAGCACGGCCGCTCCTCTCGAGGGTCTGGCGGGCGCATTCTTCAAAGCTATACAGAGTGTTCTGGCCGCGCCATGGTCGTTGGCGGAGAGCGACTTCATATACGACAAGACCCGCGGCGCGCGGCCTGCGGACTTCGCGCAGCGCATGCAGTTCAGCGGCGCGCTGATGCGCCTCGCCGTCGAGGACGCCGGCGTGCATCGTTTGCTGACCGAGGTCAATCATCTGATAGCGCCTCCGACCGTGCTGCGAGATCCGGCGATCGCCGACAAGGTGACCGCGCGAATGGCCGCGTCCACCTGAGCGCCAAGCGGACCGATGCTCCCCAGTTGCTTACCGGCCGCCTCCCGAGCGCGGGCTGTTCCGTGCCTGTCGACACCTCGCAAGGACTTGTGTGCATCGGCGCGTCGGAACCGGTTGACCTGTCCTCCATCATGTAACATATAAAGTTACATGAAACGCGACAGCCGCCTCTCTGGCGTCCTCCACGTGCTGCTGCACATGGCGCAGCAGCCTGGGCCCTTCACGTCCGAGACCCTGGCAAAAGCCATGGACACCAACCCGGTGGTGATCCGCCGCATCATGGCAGGATTGCGCGACCTCGGTTATGTCCGCTCCGAGAAGGGGCACGGCGGCGGCTGGACGCTGGCGTGCGATCTTTCCAGAGTGACGCTGCGCGACGTTTACAAGGCGCTCGGCAGCCCTGCACTTCTGGCCATGGCCAACCGGACGGAGGCGCCGGGTTGCCTGGTCGAGCAGGCGGTCAATGCGGCCCTCGACCAGGCCTTCTACGATGCTGAAGCGCTGCTGCTGGCGCGCCTCGGTGAGGTGACGCTGGCGATGCTGAGCGACGATCTGCGCCGGCGGCTGGGAGCGCGAAAGCATCGGGCCATCAGCGCCCATCATCCGTGATCCGAGCCATCGAGCAGGACAACACCGTGACCGACCTTCAAAGCGCGTTTGCCGATCCGCAAATGGTGGCGAAATACACCGAAGGACCGCCGCGGTTCGTTCCGGGCTACACCTCCATGCTGTCCATGGCGGCGATCCTTCTGGCCGAGCGTGCGCGTGAGGATGCGCGCATTCTCGTGCTCGGCGCCGGCGGCGGGCTTGAACTGAAAGCCTTTGCAGAGGCGCAGCCGCGCTGGAGTTTTGATGGCGTCGACCCGTCGGCGGCGATGCTGGATCTCGCAAGGCAGACGCTGGGACCGCTCGCCTCGCGCGCGCGGCTTCATCAAGGTTATGTCGACTGTGCGCCGGAAGGGCCGTTCGACGGCGCGACGTGCCTTTTGACCCTGCACTTCGTCGATGCCGAGGAACGGCATCGCATCGCCTGCGAGATCCGCCGCCGCCTCAAGCCGGGTTCGCCGTTCGTGGCAGCCCATTTCAGCATCCCCAGCGGCGACGATGAGCGGCCGATCTGGCTCTCGCGCTATTCGGCGTTCCTGCTAGCTGCCGGCATCGAGCCCGACAAGGCGGCTGCTGCGCGCGCAGCCATCGACGCGCAATTGAGCATTCTGCCGCCGCATCAGGACGAGGCGATCTTGCGCAGCGCCGGTTTTTCCGCGCCCAACCTGTTCTATACGGGCTTCACCTTCCGCGGCTGGGTCGCCTACGCCTGATCCGGCCTGCTTCGTCGGGACCGATCGACTGCGCTGGTTTGCGGGAGGAAACGAGGGCAAGCGCGAGGCCGTGAACTCGCAGGCTGGGTAGCGCGCCAGCGAAACCCATCAATCCCTCCGCCCGTGGCAAGGCATGATGGGTTTCGCAAGGGCTCAACCCATCCTACGCGCTTCTGGTCAATCACATCGGCACGCCCAACAGCCGAGCATCATCGATCGCTCCCTGAAAGCGGACGCGCCGCGACAACCGAATTACTGGTTTGCCGCCGCAGCGGCGGTCGCCACATATTTCGTGTAGAATTCGGTGACCCGGCTGCGCCACATGCCGACGAACGCCTCTGACGTCACGTTGTCCACCGATTTCCAAATGCGCTTGAACGCCGGAAGTGCATTGCCCCAGATCGCGCGTTTGCACCACCTCTCGCCCTTCTCCTTGCCTTCGCTGGTGGCGCACATTGATTTCCAGGCGGAGCGAGCGGGCTGGCTGATGTGCTCGGCGGCGCCTTCCCAGCCCTGCTGATGGATCAGGTAAAGGTCGCTCATGTCCGGCGTCCGGTGCGTGACCCACTCGAACTGGACGCCTTCGGTAATGATTTTGTAGGCCGCCGCAACGGCGTTGTCCCGCGGATTGCGAATCTGCCCGAAGCCGAACTTCCCGAACTCATATTGGCTCAGCTGAAACAGGCCGATATACGACCCGGTGCGTTGATTGGGGTTGAAGCCGGATTCGATCTTGGCAACCGCCATCATGAAATTGGAATCGAGACCAAACGCGTCGGACGCGCGCTTGATCTCTTCGGCCGGCGTTCCGACCGGAATGTCCTTGAACGCACGCAACACGGTCTCCGCCGGTTTCTCGGCGGGCGGCAGTTCGGACCAGACGTAGTAGATCAGATAACGGAAATCCTGCGTCGAGGCCGCTTTCGGAGCATCGTGGGACGCATCGCGTTCTGCCGGCAGCGGTTGGATGATATCCTGTCCCAACGACGCCAATTTGGGCGCGACGGGTTCATCGACGATCTCGGGTCCGCTGCTCAACGGTCCGGAACCTGCCGACGTCACCGAGCCCAGCTCTGCTCTTTCTGCCCGAAGCGCTGTCGCAAGTCTGGCCGATGCCTCGGCGTACAAGGCAGGCGTCACCATGATCGCAGGAGCCGTTATGTTCGCTGCCGCTTCCGGCATGACATCCGACACCGTCGCGGCCGGTCTGTTACCGGCGGCCAGACAAAATCCAACGGACGCGATGACGGCCGCGATGCAGCTGGTCTGCCAAACCTTCATTGCCCGAAGTCCACGGATGGCCTCTGTACGAAGGCTGTTCGCATGTTCCTGCGGCCTGTGGTGAGTCCCCTTCGTATAATCTTAAGGTTTAAATGTGGTGAACGACCGCAGATTTTCCGCCTCGCCGCGCATCGGACGTGTCCGGATTTCGGTCGCGAACGGCCCTTGGCGGGAGACGCGCGTGGGGTCGGCTATGGGGCACGGGACTAAACCGCTCGCGCGGTAGCGCACGGCGGCAAACAGGGTGGCCAAGCCGATAGCGCCAAGGGACGTCCTGCGCAATTTGATAGGAACGGCGATATAGCGCCTTCGTTGCCCAAAACCACGCGTCGCAGAAGCCCGGAACTACCGTCCGGAACGATGTGGTGATCGCCCTCACGATTGCCGCACTTTATTTGGTCGTCCGCCACGAGCGATGACTGCGATGTCTTGGGAGAGCCGGGCCCTTGGGCTGCGATCGCGCCGCCGCTCGTGACCGCCGCCGTCATCTGGTTCGTTCGACTATCAGCCAGAACAATGGCTGCCGTCGCGTACGCCGTTCAGTTCTGCTCCGAGAAGGAGGAGTGTTCGTTTGGCCTCGGTTCCACACTGGTTGTATGCGCTTTCCGTCGCTTCGCTTTCACTCGGCGCGCTTTGCTTCCTCATCATCGCATTCGATTTGTTCGGACATCCGCAGCACATGTGGATCATGAATGTCGTGTGGCCCGTCACGGCGTTGTTTGGTTCGGTCTGGATCGTCTGGCAGTACTTCAAATATGGCCGGCTGGCGGAACATCGCCTCGTTCATGAGGCGAAACGAAAGGGCGAAGACCCTCCGAACAAAAGGCTGACACCCTTTCCCATCATGGTCGCCAATGGCACGCTCCACTGTGGCAGCGGATGCACTCTTGGCGACATCGTGGCGGAATCGCTGATGATCGCCGCTCCGGCAGTTTTGGTCGCGTTCGGCTGCAAGAGCATATTTTCCGACCCAATCTTCGCACGATGGATCGTCGATTACATTTTCGCGTATGCCTTCGGTATTGTCTTTCAATACTTCACCATCGCACCCATGCGAGGGCTGTCGGTCAGTCAAGGAATTCTGGCAGCTCTAAAGGCAGACACGCTCTCGCTCACTGCGTGGCAGTTTGGCATGTACGGCTTCATGGCCGTCGCGCACTTTGTCATCTTTCGGGAGTTTAAGAGAACGCTCGAACCAACCGCTTCCGAGTTTTGGTTCATGATGCAGATTGCGATGATCTGTGGATTCTCGACATCCTATCCCGTCAACTGGTGGCTGATCACGAGCGGGATTAAGGAGAAAATGTAATCATCCCGACTTCTGGTTTGGGAAGGCGATACGGCTAGCCCGTAGGATGGGTAGAGCGCCCGCGAGGCGAGGCATGATGGGTTGCGCAAGAGCTCAACCCATCCTACGCGCTGAACCCTTGGCAGTGGACCGCCCTACGCCAAGAGCGGAAGTCCGCGGCGGACAGACTGCGGAAATCCTGCCGTCCGGCGCGAACCCGATTACGTCGGATTCTGTTTTCCCGGTCCTCGAAGCGCACGCGCTTGGCCGAAGCAACCACATCTTGCGGGAGGTCGTCGTATTTGATCGACAGAGCAAATTCTGCAAATCTCTGCTCAAGCGAGGTTTTCTGGTCACCGCCGTCACCGGCAGCAAACGCCGGACTCACCAAATGAGCGCTCTCCAGCCGGACGTTGCTCAAAGCCAGACTTGCGGGAAAAGCCATCGCGGTTCGACGTAAGAAATCACGGCGATTCATGAATGCCTCCTGTTATGAAAAATGCAGGAACAGCGAGCGGCAATGAGAACGATCGTCGCCGAAACATCCGGACGGCGCGAACGTGACGCGAAAAGGGACCGGCATTTATGCGCAAGCGAGAGGGCAGTATGACCAGGGGCGCCAGTTTTCGAAAGCCAAAATGTCCGCCTCGCGTCCAATCGCGCCGGTTCAGCGGGCGGCCGAGCGAGGTGAGCGAGGCGCCAGAAGCGGAAGCAATCGACGTCCGTCGAAGTCGGCGCCGCCTCGATCGATGAGCTCACCCCTGGTTCGCGGGAGACTCGCAACCGTCAAGTCAGCTCTCGGCTCGAAATACGATCGAGGCGCAGCCGGTGGCGCTGGTCGGTCAGCAGCCGTGCGCCGCCGAGCACGGCGGCGAGCGTTCCAAATCCCGTTCCGCCCGCGATCAGGAACATGATCAAGAGCTGATATTTTGCCGCGTCGACCGGCGCGACGCCGGCGAGAATCTGGCCGGTCATCATGCCCGGCAAGGAGACAAGGCCGATGGCCGCCATGCTGTTCATGATCGGCGTGAAGCCGCTTCTCAGCGCGTCGCGTATGACCGGCAGCACGGCCTGATAGCGGGTGCCGCCGAGTGCGAGGCACGCTTCGATGGCACTTCGTTCACGCACGAGGCCGTTGATCAGGACGTCCAGTCCGAGACTGATTCCCGTCATGGTGTTGCCCAGGATCATGCCCAGCAGCGGCAGCGCGTAGCGGGGGTGAAACCAGGGGTCCGGCCGCAGTTCCGTCAGCAGCGCGAACATCGTGACGGTGCCGGCGGCGAGCAGCGTGCATCCGGCGCCCAGGCCGTAGCTCCAGATGCCGGGAAGCCGCCGCTTCTGCCGCGCGACGATTTCGCGCGACGCGAACAGGACCATGATGAATGCCGCAAGCGCGGTCCAGAACGGCGAGACAGCGGCGAACAGGAACGTCAGAACGTATCCGACCAGCACGAGCTGGATCACCATCCGCAACGTGGCGACGGCCAATTGCCTTTCGAGCTTGAGGTGGAGAACGAGCGAGAGTGCGCCGTCCATGACGACGAGCAGCGCGGGCAGGATCAGATCGCCGTAGCTTAAGGAGATGTACGTCACGTCAGGTGTTCCTCGATGCCGCCGCCCGAGTTCATCCGTAAAATCCTCGACCCGACCCTCCTTGCCTGGGCATCATCATGCGTGGTCCAGATCACGCTCGTTCCCTCCGAGACGCGGTCGGCGATCAGGGCTTCCACGGCGGCGGCCGATGCCGTGTCGAGGGCCGATGTCGGCTCGTCCAGCAGCAGCACACGCGATTGCAGCACGAGCGCCCGCACCAGCGCCAATCGCTGTCGCTCGCCCGTCGACAGTCTTTGGATCGGCCAAGAGGCGCAGTCGTGCGGCAGCCGCAGGCGTTCGACCAGCGGCAGCGCATCATCCCAGGCCGCGAAGTGATCCTGCACCGTCTCGGCCCACCAGCCGGGCTCGGCGGCGAGGTAGGTCACCTGCTTTCGCCAGGCGGGGGCGGGCATCGTTTCCCTGAGCTGTCCGTCCAGCCTGACCGCGCCGTCGTTGGGATCGAGATCCGCGATGGCGCGGAGCAGCAAGGTCTTTCCTGCTCCGGAAGGCCCCTGCAGGGCGACGCATTCGCCGCCCCTCACGTCGAACGACACGCGCAGGTGCAAGCGCTTGAGTCCGCTGACCGTCAACATGCGTCAAAGCCTAACGCTGCAGCCGCTCGGCGACGCGCCTCGCGATCTCCGCCGGCGCCTCCTGCGGGTAGGGATGCACCGAGCTGACATTGATCTCGCCGAGCACGTAGCTGTCGCTCCCGTCCGCCTGAACCGGGCCGAGCATGAAGTCGGCGTCCCAGATCGCGGGCAAGTCACCGCGCGCGATGTCCAGCAGCGAGATCAACTGTGGCGTCCACTCGTCCTCCATCAGCCGGCGCAGCCGCTGGAAGCGGGGGTCCGCGTTCGACGTGTAGAGCCGAGGTCCGGCTTGCGAGCGCGCGGCCGGCGACTCGATCAGCGCTTTGACCTTGTGATGGCCGAAGCCGGCGCAACGATCGCCGGCCATGTAGCAGCGCACCACGCCCTCGTTGAGGCGCGGCTGGAAGGCCTGATCGATCACACTGCCGTTTTCGAAATACTCCGCGCAGCGCCGCACGAAATCGTCCAGCGCCAATTGCTCGGGCGCCTCCTTTGTCGCGTCGAGCACTTTGAGCATGGGCGAGGCCGGCAGCTGCTCGACCTTCCAGACGCCCTGGCCGCCATTGCCCCGGCTGCGCTTGATGACGCGCGGACCGGCAGCAAGCCGCGTCGGCAGTTCGGCCCGCATCGCCTCGGCGGTCCGATACAGCGCCGTGTCCGAGCCCCAATTCATCGCGCGGGTGCGATAGAGGACGTCCTTCGTGCCCATCTTGATGATGACATCCGGGTGTGCACTCACCCATACGCCTTGCGCGGCGACGTCGCGGAGCAGGGCATCGAGACCGGCACGGTTTCGGCCGTCCTGAATCGGATTGACCCAGACGAGCACGCCATCCACCCCGAGCAATTGTTCGCGGACGGCTTCCGCGAAGCTCTCGTCGTAAATGGCGGGGTGAGCTTCGACGCCGACGGCGCCGAGCGCCTCGAAGACGTCGACGAAGCGGCCAGTTGTCGGGGTCGCGTCTCGACGGGCGACGGCATCTCCCCGCGAGAGGATGGCGACGGCAGGTCTGGAGGAGGGTCCTCTTTCGGTATTCATGCGCAAGCTCCACGTGTTGCGTGCTGCGCAGAGCTTGGACCGAAGTCTCGCCGGGAGTCTGCTTGGTCCCGCTCAGGCAGTCTACGTGAGGTCGCCTGGTCCGATCAAGTGGCCATTCCTTTCAGGCGGCCTATCGCAAATTGCGGTGATCACCCTTACCTTGGGGCTCATGAAAAAGATCGGATTCCTGTCCTTCGGACACTGGACACCCTCGCCGCAGTCGCAGACGCGTTCGGCGGCTGACACGCTGCTGCAATCGATCGAGCTTTCGGTCGCGGCCGAGCAACTCGGCGCCGACGGCGCCTATTTCCGCGTGCATCATTTTGCGCGGCAGCTGGCCTCGCCCTTCCCGCTGCTCGCCGCGGTCGGCGCGAAGACCAGCAGGATCGAGATCGGCACGGCCGTGATCGACATGCGCTACGAGAACCCGCTCTACATGGTGGAGGATGCAGGAAGCGCCGACCTCATCGCTGGCGGGCGGCTTCAGCTCGGCATCAGCCGCGGCTCGCCCGAGCAGGTGATCGACGGCTGGCGCTATTTCGGTTATCGCCCGGCCGAAGACCAGACCGACGCCGACATGGGACGGCGCCACGCCGAAGTATTCCTCGACCTGCTGCGCGGCGAAGGATTCGCCGAGCCCAATCCGCGGCCGATGTTTCCGAACCCGCCGGGGCTGTTGCGGCTCGAGCCGCATGCGGCGGGCCTGCGCGACCGGATCTGGTGGGGCGCCGGCTCGAACGCGACCGCGGTGTGGGCGGCCAAGCTCGGCATGAATTTGCAGAGCTCGACGCTGAAAAACGACGAAACCGGCGAAGCCTTTCATGTGCAGCAGGCCGCGCAAATCCGTAGCTATCGCGCGGCGTGGAAAGAGGCCGGGCATGCGCGCGAGCCCCGCGTCTCCGTCAGCCGCAGCATCTTTGCCCTGATGGACGATCGCGACCGAGCCTATTTCGGCGGCGAGCGCGGCGGTGAGGACCAGATCGGCTTCATCGATCCACAGACGCGGGCGATCTTCGGCCGCTCCTACGCCGCAGAGCCCGATGCGCTGATCGAGCAGCTCAGGCAGGACGGAGCCATTGCCGAAGCCGACACGCTGCTGCTGACGATCCCGAACCAGCTTGGCGTCGACTACTGCGCGCACGCGATCGAGGCGATCCTGAAGCACGTCGCGCCGGCGCTGGGGTGGCGCTGAGCCGATGGACCGCCCCTGTTTCTTCATGTTGCCCGGAAACCGGCGCCGCCGCACTCAGCGCATGTGGCCGATGAGATAGATTCCGCCACCTACGACCAGGATTGCGGGCACGGCCCAAAGATTCAAAACGGGCATCTGTCCTCTCCTCCAATTCCGCTCCCGGAAGGGAAAACAGGAAAACCGGCTGATGTTCCCTCGTTCCGTGAGGAACGAGCGGGCAGATCGCGAGTTCATCGCAGCGCCGCATCCAGCGGCGAGGGAGAACGCGATGAGAAAGTTGATGTTGATGTCAGCCGCCGCCCTGCTCGTGTCGACGGGCGCGATGGCGCAAACCACCGTGACCACGACCACCACCGGCGCAGCGCACGGTGCCACCGTGCAAATCGAGCCGGAGTATCGCACCAGGATCCATTCCTACATCACCGAGCACAAGATCCGCCCGGTCGAGACGCACGAGAAGATCGTGGTCGGCTCGCCGGTCCCGCGCGACGTCGAGCTCGCGACCGTTCCGAGCGATTGGGGTCCTTCGCTCACCAAGTATCGCTACGTCTATTCGGGCAGCCACGTGATGCTGGTCGATCCCGAGACCCGCATGGTCGTCCAGGAAGTCGACTAGCTTGGCGACACGGCGGGCCGTGGAGGAGCGGCCCGCCGCGTATCCGTTTGATTCATTTTGCAACAGCACCCGATTCCCATCATCCGATATATCTGTTCGCAGGCGCTGCGGGTGCGCCTTCGCAAGGCCGCTCCGTCCAATGATCGAGAGCCTCTTCTCTGCGCTGCGCAGAGAGCCGCGCATGAACAGCAGATGAGTGAATGCCGTGATGTCACTCCGTTCCGCGCGTCGCGGAATTGCGGATGCGGCGGAGCAGCTGCGAACGATGCGCATGCAGAGGAACGTTTGCACGATTGCCATTGATTCACGGCCTGATTTGGCGATTTTTGGAAACTGGAGGAGACGAGGATGAGGATATTGCTATCCTCGTCCTCCCGGCGGCGAGCCCACCGCCACCAGCCGGATTGCACGATGAATCAGCACCTGTCCCTCGTCAGTCTCCTTGTCGCGGATTATGACAAAGCGATCGCCTTCTTCACGCGCGCTCTGAATTTCGAGCTTTGCGAGGATACGCCGCTCGGTGGCGGGAAACGCTGGGTGGTGGTGCGGCCGCGCGGCAGTATTGGCTCTGGCCTGCTCCTGGCGCGGGCGGACGGCCCAGAGCAGACGGCGCGCATCGGCGACCAGACCGGAGGCCGCGTCTTCCTGTTCCTGGAAACGGTTGATTTCGAGCGCGATCATGCGCGCATGACCGCGGCCGGCGTGCACTTCGTCGAACCGCCACGACATGAGCCCTATGGCGTCGTCGCGGTTTTCGAGGACCTCTACGGCAACCGCTGGGACCTGATCCAGTCCATCAAACGCAGTTGACCCCCGCGTCCCGCCCGCGCTTCAGGGCCGTGTGGAGAGAGCCCTCACCCGGCGCTTCGCGCCGACCTCTTCCGCAAACGGGAGAGGTGGAGAGATCGCCCGCAATCCATTCAACCGCCGATCGGCATGATCGCTGGCCTCGATCCCCTATCCCGCCTTCACGCTCGCGTCGATCAGCAGCTTCGCCGCCGCGAGGGCCGACTGTGCGGGGCCGTCTTCGGACTGCTGGCCGGTGACGTAGATGCCTTCGATCAGCAGCAGGAGCGCATCGCCGAGCACGTTCGGCTGGCGCGCGCCCATCCCTGCTGCGAGCTCGCGCAGGCGCTTGCGGAAGACTTTCTTGTGCGCTTCGGCGACCTGGCGGGCGGGATTGTCTCGCGCCGGATATTCCACCGCGGCGTTGCTGAGACCGCAGCCGCGATAGCCCTTGGCGACGGCGCGCGGGGCGAGCTGGCCGATATAGGCGAGCACATGGTCGCGCGCATTGCTGTAGGTCTTGCCGCCGGGGCGCTCGAAATTCTCCCAGAAGCTCAGATCGTAATCGCGCAAATAGGCGGCGGCGAGATCGTCCTTCGAGGCGAAGGCGCGATAGAGGCTGGGCTTGGTGACGCCGGCGCGGTCCACGACCTCGTCGACGCCGACGGCGCGAATACCCTCGCGGTAGAACAGCTCGCTCGCGGAGGCGCGGATCCGGTCGGCGGCCCGGAGCGGGGCCTCCGCGGCTGTCTCGGCTTTCTTCGACATGCGGCTCGGTCTGGTCTCGGGCATGGCTTGGCTTCGGGCTTGACAATGTTACTGACCGGTACGTATTAGTACGGCATCGCAATACGTACCGGTAAGTAACATGCCCCAACCCGCATTTCAACAAGCCTCCGATCAGTCCCCCTCTGTCGCCCGCCGGCCGTTTGGCCAAAACTACGCCTTCGTGGTCGTTGCCGTGATCTTCCTGGCACTCCTGTCCTCCGCCGGCCTGCGCGCCACGCCGGGCGTCTTAATGCTGCCGCTGCAGAAGGCTTTTGGCTGGGACGTCAGCGTGGTCTCGTCGTCGGCCGCCATCGGCATCTTTCTCTACGGCCTCGCCGGCCCGTTCGCCGCGGCAGTGATGCAGCGCTTCGGCATCCGCCGCACCGTGCTCGGCGCCTTGACGCTGATGTCGGCTTCGACCGCCGCGAGCTATTTCATGACCGCGCCCTGGCAATTGTTCCTGACCTGGGGGCTGCTCTCCGGAATCGGCTCGGGTGCGGTCGCCAACGTGCTCGGCGCCACCATCGTCAATCGCTGGTTCACCACCAATCGCGGCCTCGTCATGGGGCTGCTGACGGCGAGCACCGCCACCGGCACGCTGATCTTCATGCCGGGCCTTGCGAGCCTGGTCGAATATGGCGGCTGGAGGCCTGTGGTGCTGACGGTCGCCGCGTGCTGCGCGGCGCTGATCCCGCTGGTGTATTTCCTGGTGCCGGAGCGGCCCGCCGCGATCGGCCTGCGCTCCTATGGCAGCACGCATGACGATCAGCCGGCGGGCCCGGCGCAGGGCAATCCCTTCGTCGCCGCGATCAGCAACTTGTTGCGCGCGACCAGGACGCCAACTTTCTGGTTCCTGTTCGCGACCTTCTTCATCTGCGGCTTCACCACCAACGGCCTTGTCGGCACGCATCTGATCGCGTTCTGCGGCGACCACGGGATCTACGAGGTGCAGGCCGCGAGCCTGCTGGCGCTGATGGGATTCTTCGACCTGTTCGGCACCACGCTGTCAGGCTGGCTCACCGACCGCTTCGATCCGCGCAAGCTGCTGTTCTTCTATTACGGCCTGCGTGGGCTGTCGCTGATCTACCTGCCCTACTCGGACTTCTCCTTCGTCAGCCTGTCGGTATTCGCCGTGTTCTACGGCCTCGACTGGATCGCCACCGTGCCGCCGACCGTGCGCATCGCCAACGAGGCCTTCGGCGACAAGAACGCGCCGCTGATCTTCGGCTGGGTGGTTGCGGGCCATCAACTCGGCGCGGCCTGCGCCGCGTTCTTCGCCGGCGTCATGCGCTCGTCGCAGGGCGATTACCTGCAGGCCTTCATGATCGCCGGCGCGACCGGCCTCGTGGCGGCCGTGCTGTCGCTGATGATCGGCCGTCGGCCGGTGCAGCCTGCGCTCGCTGCGGCGTAAAAAAGACACGCCGGCAAGGCGCTCACCGCTGACCTTGCCGGCGCAACTGCCCGTGCCATTGATTTGCAGATTGATTCCGTTAAGGAATCTGAAATACTGTCATGGAAGCGGGCAGCTTGGAGGCCCGCACGGGAGCTTGAGAGTTCGCGTTGCGTCCAGCTCCATCCCAATCAATCGAAACAATCTGTGGCGGCCCGGCGGATGAGCGATTCCCTTCTTGCAACGGTCGGCGATCATTTCTTCATTGGCCTGCGGCCGACCAGCATCCTCGATGACCGCGACCGCGCGCTGCTGCGGGATCTCAGGCCGGCCGGCGTCATCCTCTACAAGAGCA
This sequence comes from Bradyrhizobium sp. CCBAU 51627, assembly GCF_028128765.1. Taxonomy (GTDB): domain Bacteria; phylum Pseudomonadota; class Alphaproteobacteria; order Rhizobiales; family Xanthobacteraceae; genus Bradyrhizobium. The sequence goes on along the minus strand of NZ_LBJG01000019.1, from coordinate 43,338 downwards.
ATTTCCGTCACGACCTTCCTTATCGAGAGTGGCTGTCGATCCACCGGGATCTGATCGCTGCGATCCGCGATGCCTCGCAGCGCGACAAGCAATTCATCGCCATCGACCACGAGGGCGGGCGCGTATGCCGCACGCCGCCCCCGATCACGCGCTTTTCCTATGCGGCGCGCTGGGCCGGAACCGCAGAGCAGGTCGGCGATGCCATGGGCGTCGAGCTCGCCTCGCTCGGCTGCAACCTGAACTTCGCCCCTGATCTCGACATTCACTCCAACCCCGCCAACCCTGTGATCGGCGAGCGCGCCTTCGGCCGCACGGCCGCGGAGGTGATCAAGTCGATGCTGCCGTTCACACGGGCGATGGAACGATGCGGAGTGCGGGCCTGCGGCAAGCATTTTCCGGGACACGGCGACACGCAGGTGGATTCACACCATGAATTGCCGGTGCTCGACCTCGATCTCGACCAGATCAAGGCGCGCGAACTGAAGCCGTTCGCCGCCGCGATCGAGGGCGGCATCGAGATGATCATGACGTCCCATATCCTCTACAGGAAGCTCGACCCCAACGATCCCGTCACGTTGTCGCGCACGATCACGCAGGGGCTGCTCCGCGAGGCCATGAACTTCCGCGGCGTCATCGTGTCCGACGATGTCGGCATGCGCGCGATGGCGGGCCGGCTGGATGCGCCCGATTCCGGTGCGCGCTTCATGGCCGCCGGCAACGACATGCTGATGATCTGCTCGCACCTGACCGACACCGAACGGGCGCGCTTCCTCGCGCAGTCGATCATCGACGGCGTGGACAAGGGCGCGCTCGATCCCGCGCTGCTGAAGGCATCAGCTAAGCGCGTTCAGGCGATGCTGGATGGCACCGCGCAGAACGAAGTCTCGGAGCTGCCCGCCGAGGTGCTCGCGCGCCATCGCGGCGCCGGCACCCAGTTCGACGCGGCCACCGTCGAGGTCGTCTAGCGGCGCATCCCCGCCGAGCGGTTGCCGAAGGTGCTCGAGGCGCTCTCCGAGCATTGCGACATGAGCGTGGAGGATCTCATCGAAGGCATCGTGTTGCACGCGTTCGAGGGCCGCGTTCCCTCCTCCCAAGGGACGCTCAGCGTGGGCGAACAGCTGAAACGGATTTACGGATTGGAGCTGACAGCCGCCGACAGGCGTCGGTCGTACGAGAAAGAAGAGTCGCTGATGAACCGCATCGAACGACACCATAACATCACGGTGGCCCGGCCCATCGACCAGGTGTTTCCGCTGTTCACGCCCGAGGGAGAGATCTTGTGGGTGCCGGGCTGGAATCCGGATTTCATCCACCCCGAGAGCGGAGAGACCTGCGAAGGCATGGTGTTTCGAACCGGCCGCGATCAAGACGAGACGCTCTGGTCCTGCATTGAATGGAAGCCGTCTGACCACCGGGTCCGGTATGCGCGCGTGACGCCAAGCTCGCGCTTTGGTTTCGTCGAGGTGAGCTGCAAACAGGCCGGCCTCGCGCTGACGGATGTTTCGGTGAGCTACACCTTCACGGCGCTGACGGAACAAGGGAAGATCGACCTCGCCAATCTGACTGATGATGCATTCAGCCAGATGATCGAAACCTGGCGGGTTCAGATCGAGCGGTGGTTCGAAGCGGCGGAAGAAAACGCCAGCTGAGCAAGGCGCGTCGGAAGGCCCGTCCAATCCCATCGCGCTTCAGGCGAAGCACGCAATCGGGATTACTCGATCAGGATCGGCGCAGCGATGTCGATGCGGTCGTCCTTCTTCATGTCGATGCCGAGCGCCAGCGACCACTTCCCGCTCACTGCAGTCGTCATGCTGACGCGCCATTTGTCGGCCGCGATCCGCGTCGCAGATGCCGTGATTGGCGCAACGGCCTTGTCGGGATTGGCCAGCGTCACCGACAGCGCATCGACGCTCAGCGGCTGCTCGTCACCGTCGTAGAGCTGAACCAGAACGTCGACCGGTCCGCTGCGTCCGGGCGTGACGGTGACATCGGCCATCACGCGCGTGCCGCAGATGTGGGTGAAGAAGGGCTCGTCGACCTTCGTAGCAGCGTTCGTCTTCTGCTGTGCCGGAGGCAACGCCGGCGGCGTGGCTTCCGTCGAAGCGATTTGAAGCCTCGGCCCCTTGCCGACGCTGCCGACGTCGAACGTCGTCTCGATCGTCCCCGAACGCTGGAAGTTCAACGTAACCGGGATGCGCTGCCCCTCCTCGAAGGACGCGGCCAGAGAGATGAACATGATGTGGTTGCCGCCCGGCGCAAGCGTGACGACCCCCTCCGGCGGAATCACCAGACCCTGCTCGAGCTGACGCATCGTCATGATGCCGTCCTGCATCGTCATCTGATGGATCTCGACCGCTGCGGCGGCCGGGCTGGAGGCGGACAAAAGGCGGTCCGGCACGGTGCCGCGGTTCTCGATGGTGAGATAACCGCCCGCGACCTTCGCGCCCTTCGGCGTGGCGCGGCTCCAGGCCTGGCTGACGACGATATCGGCATGACCGGCAAGGGTCGGCGCGGATCCGACGAACGCCAGAACGGCGGCCAGCACCACGGCGAGACTTCCGAATTTCTCGAACATGACGATCTCCATCTCAGCGGGAACGAAAGCCGCGACCGGCACTCCAGGCACGATGCATCTGCATCGCCGCCATGGCAGCTGAGCTTGGACACACCTTGGGCCATGACGAGCGGCAGCTCTTTGTCTGGACACAAACTAGGGCGCCATTCGCCGCCGAGCTTGATCTTCGACAAAGATTGCGCGGCTTGCGCTGGTATTGCTCGTGACGTGGGACAATTCGAAGCTTACCCGTTCGTTAAGCTGCAGCGTCCCGCATTTTCCGGCTGGCACTTTCACCAAATTGCAATCCGCTACTCAGGAACAAAGCTTGTAAATCCAACGAGCAGGAGCGAGCGATGATCGGGGCGATCGAGCTATTCCGTAGAAAGGCCGACGAGTGCGAACGCCGCGCCAGGCGCGCCATCGACAAATCAACCCAGGCCGAGTTGATGGACATGTGCGCCGCGCTGCACTGGCTGTCCGGCGAGGCCGCGCGGCTCCAGAGTCGGATCACGCTCCTTGAAGCTTCCGAGTCCTTCGGGACCGATCGCCGGATCACGCCGGCGCCCGCAAACCTCGAAGCGCCCATCAGCTGAGCGGCAAGACTCAGATCGTCTGATGCGGCATCCGATTGTTGGGAGCGAAGACGTTCGGGAAGCAGCCGTCGCCGGCAAGCAAATCGAGAGCGTGCGAATGGCGCGCCACGGCCGATGAAGATGGGCACTACTGTTTCGCCGTGGCGCTATGACGTAGCACGCAGCCCCTCTCTATTGTCGGCCTGCCTTCGCTGGAACAGCAGCTTAGCACTGGCCGCCCAACTCGTGGCCTAGATAGCCGTCATGCAACTCCAATGTTTCGTCCAACCAGTTGAAGACCACTTCGTGCAAGTAAGACAAAGCCCCTGATTGGCAATGATTCTCGGCGCCGTCTTCGCTGGTGAATGCGAAAAAGGTCTTCGGCGCCTTCAGGTTGTCATACACCTTCGCGGGCTGGTTGACGAAGAACATGTCCCCGGCGCCCTCCAGGACGAGGCTGGGGCACTGTATCTGCTGGACGACGTCCTTGATCGTGTGTTGCTTCGTCTTTTCCAGGAAGTCAGCAATGCCGGACGCGCCAAACGTCCATATGCCGTTCTCAATCGTCCAGCGCAAAGCCGTACTGTTTTCCATGGCCTTGCGGACGATCTCTTCGCACTTTTCCGCCTCACCCGCATGGAAGGCGGCAAGCGCCTCCTTCGGCAACATGCCCTGGAGGCATTCGAAGAAATCCCACACACCGTTGAGCGGCTGTTCCGCGAACGCGGCCTGCCGCTTGCCATCCGTTCCGACAATGGTGTGCCCTTTGCCAGTCCCAATGCCTTGTTCAACCTCTCAAAGCTGTCGGTGTGGTGGCTCAGGCTCGGCATCGCGATCGAGCGCATCAAGCCGGGTCATCCGCAGCAGAACGGCCGTCACGAGCGCATGCATCTCACGCTCAAAAAGGAGGCGACCAGGCCACCGAGGTTCAACAGCCTGCAACAGCAGGAACGCTTCGAGGCCTTCCGGGGCGAGTTCAACATCGAACGCCCGCATGAGGCGCTCAACATGAAGTGCCCCGCCGAACTCTACACAGCCTCACCGCGTCCCTATAGCGGCCTGCCGGAGCTGACCTATCCCTTCCACGATCGCGACGTACTCGTTACCAATTGCGGGCGCCTCTGCCTGCACCGCAAGAAGATCAACATCTCTGTTGTGCTGGCGGGTCAAAAGCTTGGAATCAAAGAGGTCGATGACGGCATTTGGCTCGTCAGCTTCATGCACTACGATCTCGGATACTTCGACCTCGAGCAGAGGACCTTGCAACCCCTCGACAACCAATTCGGCCCGAAGCCCATCACCCGTGTCTCAGGTACAACGTCGGCGTCCTGAGAAAAAGACGCGCTTGTCTGCATTCTTGGCATGGTCGGCCCTTGCTTGGCCGCGCTGAGCAGTCACCCCCCGAAGCCCGCAGGGGCGCGGCCTTCGCCGCGCGGGGTTGACGGCGAAAGCGCCGGCCGAGCAATAATGGCCATGCCAAGAATGCGTCACACCGTATTGCATCAATCGGATGCGTTCGATGCATCCTGGATCGACCCTGGAGAAATGATCTTGCAACCCCGCGACAACCCGCTCGGCACGAGGTTGTCACCTATGTCTTAGGTACGATCTGTTACCTATGTCTCCGGGTCGGACAAAATCGTAGACTGGCGCGCCCGGAACGAGGCGACCGACGCGCGGCCTTCACATTGAAATATCAGCACAAATCAGCGTAGCTGCTTGCTTCTTCGTACCACCTTCAGTGACCACCTTCAACGGTGGACGCTCGCCATTACCGGCGGTGAGCGCAGTGACATGAGCTGCGGCACCGATAGACTGCGACCGGGATCGTTTGCACTATTTCTGGCTGCTAAATTTCCTTCTTGCGCAGCGCGGGACAGTCTTATTGGAGGGAAAGCACAATGCGAAGGGCATTAACGTTTGGCATGCTGCTGATGACCTTGTTGTCAGCGGCTATAGCCAAGCCTCGAACGTGCGGCCAGCTCAAAGGCGCAATAGACGGGACGGCGCCAGACCTGAGCTTTGATCCCGGTGCAGAACTTCTGGCCGTCGTGGCGACCCATCGTGATTTGTGCGTGCCTAACCACACCACTCTTGCCGTGTTACAGGCTGTCTTCGTCCATTGGGGCGATGGCAATCCTCGTCTTATGAACACGCCATCATGGGACTGCGCAGCACAGGCATTTAGAGAGGCATTTCCATGCAACTCCGCTCCCAGATAACGCGTGCAACTCCCCTGTCACTGCTGATCCTTGCTTTGGTCGTGAACACAGCAGACGCACAAGCCCCGCTGCGCCGGTCCGCTCCCGACACCAGTAACCCATGCCTTGGTGTCGAAGCCGCTGAAGAGCTTGCCTCTTGTGGCTTGGAGGCGTCTCGAAACCAGAATTACGCCGTAGCTAAGGCCGCATGGACAAGCGCCGCAGAGCGCGGAGACCGTCTTGCCGCAACGTGGCTCGCGACCTTGTACGCATCAGGAGACTTAGGCGAGAGGGACTATGTGCAGGCGTACAAATGGTATGACATCGCCGCTTACATGCACGGAGCCGAAATTGAACGCCTTCCTCCCGGAACGCGGGAGGACAATCAACAGGAAATCAACTTCCGGGACGCGACAGGACGCAAGCTCTCTGCTGAGCAAATGGTGGAGGCACAAAGGCAGGCAAAGGAGTGGGTGGCCCGGAAGGTTAAGAAGACAGCCCGTTAATCTCGCAGCCGAAGTATAGCGGCCAATAAGCCTGCGAGCGCCCTATGCGGCAGCCTTGCGGTAAAGCTCGTCGGCCTGTCCCTGCTCCAAGACCTTAGCAGGACTGAGCAGCGCCAACTTCTGACCGAGCGACGCGGTATCCTTCACCACGGCAATCAGCCTCGGGCCGGATTTTAGGGCCGAGAGGTCTCGGAACTCGGTTGACGCTTTGTAGATCGAGTTCGAATGGCTTCCGACAGCCTGAAAGACCGCGTTGTGGTCGGGGAACTTCACAATTGCGGAAACAGTCCATTCGTTGGTGGAAGCTCCGAAAACGGTCGCCTTCGGATCCACCATCCCCTGCCCAAACAGGCCAATCAACTTGCTCGTCAATGTTTCCGCGAGCGCTTCTTCTTCCTCATTGTCGGCAAATGCCCGCTCGAAGAGGCGGTCAATGATGCGCCAGGAGGTTTCTGCCACGTCGCAAATAGCGCGATGAAGCATCACGACCGGCACCTCAACGTATAGAAGCCTCTCGTCAACGGTGACCCCAATGCCTTCAGCAATCGCCCCCGCGATTTGCCCAAAGGAGCGCTTAGAAACGTCAATGTCCTCTGCTTCGCGCCAAGTAAATCCGTTGTCACTCACACGGAAGAGGTCGCCGCGCTGCTCGATACGGACGGTCGCGAACGATCCATCAGGGTAAATCAGCGGCAAGCTTACGAACCACGAGCCGCCAATGCGCTCTGCGCGCACAAGGTCTCCAATGGCCGCATCAACAGCCCTATGGACGGTCGGGGTTATGATTTCGCTGCTGGACATTGAACAAATCATACTCCCAAGGAGGCAGAGGGACAAGGCCTATGTTGTTGATTTTAAAGGCACTTCCTACGAAGTCCCTAACGTCCTCGAACGTCCGTAGGTCTTCCTTAACCTCTTCAGCGCACGGGAGTTTCCCGCGCTTCATCCACTGCCTTTGCTCATCCCAATTCGCTTCGAAGCTATGAAAATGGGTCGGAGACAATCGCAGACCCGACAAAGCACCTGAGCATTTTCGTCGATGGTTAGAGTGTCCGCCCTTCAGTGAACGCCAATCGAGCCGCATGAGGCGCGTCCGCCTTTGACCGTTCACGCCCTCAACTGCCAATTCGAATGTCACATGCTGATCGGGAATTTGCGCGTAGGCCCCGCCACTGAGCGTTACACCAGCTTCGACCACTCCGCCGATCGACAGTGGTACTTGAAAGCGGGTGTAGCCATCCCTGTCGTCGGGAGGCGTCCAGACGACGGACGGCAGGGCGATTAGTTTGTCGGCGTTTACCAACGTCCGCAGCATCGGACCAATGGTAGCGGACTTCGCGCAAAGCACGAAGATGGTCCAAGCAATATCCGAAGCATCCCCCAGCTTTCGCGGCGCGACCGCAACGCCTCAAATGCGTCTACCCTCCTGAGACATTCCCCTGAGACACAAAAGTCGTCTCAATAGGGTTGACATTTTAATTTTGAGACGCCACTGTCTCATGGTCTAAACCCTAGTGAGACAGGACTGGCGAATGACCGTCATCGGGTACGCCCGCGTGAGCACCACCGATCAACACCTCGACCTCCAAGAGAACGCATTGCGCGCGGCAGGTTGCGACCTGATCCGCTCTGAGAAGCGCAGCGGCACCAGCACCGCGGGACGGGAGCAGCTTCGCACCGTGCTCGATTTCCTTCGCGCTGGGGACGTGCTGATGGTGACGCGCATTGACCGGCTGGCGCGCAGCATTGGTGATCTGCAAGACATCGTGCGCACCGTGAAGGCCCATGGCGCTTCCCTGCGTGCAACCGAGCAGCCCATCGACACCAGCACAGCAGCCGGGAAATGCTTCCTCGACATGCTTGGCGTGTTCGCTGAGTTCGAGACCAACCTACGCCGCGAACGTCAACTCGAAGGCATCGCGGACGCTAAGGCCCGTGGCGTCTACAAAGGTCGCAAGCCCTCGGTGGACGTTGCAAAGGTGCAGGCGATGCACGCGGAAGGCAAAGGACCGTCAGCCATCGCGAAGGAGCTTGGGATAGGCCGCGCGTCGGTCTATCGCGCTCTGGAAGGCAAAGGGGGCTGAGCCCATGCGGAGGATCATCGGCTCACTCACTGACGCTGCCGCCCAGCTAATCGGCAGCTAAGGGACTCCGGCTCTCGGTGGGGCCCCGGGCCATTCGCGGGTGGGGCCCCGCTCCAAAATCGGCGGGCTAAAGCCATCGGCCTCTGCTCGGCTGAAGCGGGCGGTGTGCTTCGCCAGAAGTACCGTGTGGAGCCCCAACATGCCCGGGCTCGATAGGAACAGGATGCCCCCAGGGGCCACTCCGGCGCGCCTATCCCTCTAGGAGACTCAGCGGAGTCCTCTGGGGGGCACTATAGCTAGCCGCCGGTGCTCCCTGGGCTTAGCGTCAAAGGCGCCCGCGGGCTTCCTAGAGTCCTACAGGGACATTGTGATTCAGCCCTATTGGGCCCCAAAGCCAGAACACCGGCCGTGTGCACATATACGGGCCGGTTGGCACGCCCTCGTCAAACATTCGTTCCACGATATGGTTTGGTCCGCGCACTGGGGTAACAGGGTAGACCAACCATAGCTAATACCAGAGAGTTATAGCTAGTAATAATAGATAGTTAGCTGCTGCATGAATGTTGGCTGCATCAGAAGCCTGACCTGCTGACATCCAGCTTCGGAACCGCCCCAGTATGGGTTTCGAATTGGCGGGACAGGGTATCGACGGCCAAGGCTTCCTTGCTCGCTTGAACAATCAAACTGTCGTGGACCGGCATACTGGGAACGCCCTTAGCCATCAGCTCTTGCATGGTGGCGATGATGACTTCGCTCTCCACGAACATCAGATCAGCCCAGCCTCTCACCCGACCTCGGATTTCTCCACCCCATCGCCCAAGGAGGGGGTGACGCTGTAGAGCGCGCTCCTTGATCCGAGACATCGGGTACGCCTTGGTGTCGAATGCGTCTGGCGGGAAGCCCTTCTTTGCCAAGCGCTCGCGGAAACCCTTAGTGAACTTGGCCCACCGTGTCAGCAGACTGCCGTTGCCGAATGACGCATTGATCCAAAACTTAGCAACCTGCCGATCAAGCTCCGTAGGCCCAAGGATGCCAGCGTAGGCATCCGGGTCGGTGTCGAGTTTCTGATCGCACCACGCATAGAAGATGGTGAGGTACGAGGACGAGATGTCAATCTCGACCACACTCTCGCCGTCGATCCGCATCCCAAGTCGTGTGTCCTCCCCTAAGCGCTGATAGCACTCGGCATTTTGCGGGTAGGAATACAGGCGACCACCCTTGTCCCACCTGTAAGTCTGGAGGTCGTTCGCTTGGTGAAACTTTCTTACCCAACCAAGATGCTTCACCTTGACCTGTGGGTGCGTGAGCGTGTGCTTAGCGAGGAAGGAGTTGAACTCAGCAACCTGCGCGCGGAGCTGTTGCACCTTCTCGGTGTTCGGCGTCTTGTGCGATGGCGAGGTTAGCTGCACCAGCTCTGAAGGCATCACCTCGTCGAATTGGAAACATTGCCGCACGTTCGCTGGTGTAACGCCATGAGCTTCGCACGCAGCGAGAAGCAAAGATGTTGCCCTGTAGCGGGTGAGCTTTCCAACCATCGGCCCCGGGTTATCGAACTGATACGAAGGCGGATACCCCGGCTTGTGCTCCACGAGCCCTGCCTCAGCGAACGCTTGGCGCACCGCGTCGAACATGCGCCATGTGACGCGCTGATTGGTGTAGTCGCTCTTCCTGAGCGAACACCTAAGCCAGCCCTCGCTGCGGTCACTTTCGATAGCGGCCAGCAGATCAGCAACGAACGCAGCCACTGCTGTCACATGCTTCATCAGGGTTTTGTCCCGCGCGTATGATTTGCCCTTCGCGGAGTTCGGCCTCCTATATCGCTGGGCTAACCCGCTCACGAACGCCGCTACCTGCGCATTCGCTGGTTGGGCACGCAGGGTTGCCAAGGGAGCCTTGTCGAGCGCCTCCCGTTCCTCCTTTGGAGTTTTTGGCTCCCATGCGGTGCGCTCGGTCAGAGTGGTGTCATCGGTATTGTCGGTCATTATGCTTGCGTCTGCTCTGCTATCAATTGCCGGTAGCCGCACCGAAAAGCTTAGGACGCCCCGGTGCGGCCTTTCTGCCTTATTGGCAGGTGGTGTTAGTGCCGCCGATGCCGTTGGGCATGGTGGAACAGTGAACCGTAGGCGGGTTGATGCTCTGCATTGCTTCGCTGGCTCTCTGCAACCTCTGTCCCACCTCGTGGAGACGTGCTTGCCGGTTCGCTTCTTCTGCGGCAGCTAGCTGTTGATCTTGCAGATACAGGCTTTCGAGACACTTGCTGTAATCGGGCGTGCCCAGCTTGTAGCCAAAGGAAGTACACTGTTTCTCCCTGTTGGCTTGTGCCATCTGCCTTTTGGCCGCCATCTCCTCCTCAGAGACGCACGCGGAGAGCGCGAGGCCCGCAAGCATCAGCGCCACAATTGCATTCCATTTCATGGTGTCAGCCCGCCCTATTTTCTTTGGTGTCGTCGCGTGTACGCGGTGGCACGCCCAGCGGCTTGACCCGCGACAGGTCAAGGCCGGGATAGGAAATGCGGTTGATAGCGTCCGACAATCCGGCAGCACCGAACCTCGACAACATGGCGTTAGCGCCGTAGCCCCAGCTTACCGAGGATGCCTGTGCGTGCCCAATCAATGCCTCGCGCATCTCGTGGTCCGCCCTGCCTCTGCGTAGCGCGTCCTTCACCGTGTGGCGGAAGGAGTGGAAAACCTTAGCCTTGTCCGTCACGCCCGCCGCACGCAGATAACGGCCAAACCACTGTGACCATGCAGGTACGCCCGCGCGGCCTCTGTCTGGCGCCACTGAGGGGAAGAGCCAAGCGTCTGCACCATCGGCCTTCCGTCGCTCCCCGACATAGCTGAGGAAGCCCAAGCGAATCACTTCGGGATGCACGGGCACAACACGCTCGGAGGCGTCCGTCTTAACGCGCTTCCCTCGTGCCCTCTCGGTTACGAAGTAGAGCAGCGCCACACCCGTCTCTGCATCTGTCTGCACGTTGGCTGCGGTGAGACTTCCTAATTCCGCCTGCCGTGCGCCTGTGAAGAGAGCCAACAACGGCAACCAGAACCCAGCGGCCCCATGTGCCCCTAGCGGAAACTGGTGTTCGGTAAACACCGACGCATTGAACAGCGATTGAAGCTCCGCAATCTCAAATGACGTGCGCTCGGAGCGCTCCTCGGGAAGCCTGAGTTTGCTAAAGGGATCGGTCCACTGCATGTCATCCGGCACAAGCCCGTTGTCGCTGGCCCAGATGCAGATGGACTGCACAGCGCCAAGTTGCTTGTTGATCGTGGCGGCAGTGATCCTCGGCTCTTCTGAGTGCTCACGCCCCCAAGCGGCCTGAGCAGGAAGCGTTGCGCGCAGCAAGTCGCCAGTTCGCTGGCGGGGCACGTCCTGTAGGGCTTTGCGAAACTCCAGCGCGTGAGCCTTCTTAATCGCTGCTACAGGCATGTTGCCGTGAAGCTGGATAAACATCTCCACGCTGCGGCTAAACTCATCCCCCGTCCGCTTCGGCCGAGCACGGTGCTTCTTCCATCCCTCTAGCGCGTCCTTGAGCGTGCCTCCGTCTGCCGTTGTCGCAGCAGTACTCGGCAAAGCGACTGTCGGGGTTTCAACTGTAATGCCTTCGTCCCGCTTCCTGATGTCCTCAAGGGATCGCAGATACGAATGCAGGCAGGCAGTTCCGAGCCTGAGATAAGCGGCGCTGTGCTCGTCCAACTCGATATTGAAAGCCCACATGGCCTCCTGCACATGATCCTGAACAGCGGAGATGTCGCCCATAGCGGCTGCCTTCCGCATCTCTTGTAGGGTATCTAACAGCTCGGCCGCTTCCTCTTCGTACAGCTCACGGGGCACGCCGAACTGCGGCCAATCATCGTGCGGAAAGCGCGGTGGAGGCAGCGGTCCTTCAAGGCGTTCAAGCTCCGCATACCTCCGCTTCTCTTCCTCCCGTCCGGTGAAACGGCCGCGCTCATCCCAAGCCAGCGCCTTGGCGTACACCCACTCGGCCATGCGCTTGATTTCAGTTTCGTTGAGGCTGATGCGCTTGACTACCGACACCGTGGTTGCGGCAAGACTCGCCTTGGCCTTGGCAATGATGCGGTCGAACTCAGCCAATACCGGCTTAGCGCGTATGTTGGCCTCACGGCGGTCCTTGGTGCCCAACGACCGCTTCAGATTTGCCTGAGAAGTCTTGCCGTTCTTCAGCACAAGCGCGACGGCTGCTCGCAGCCCCTTCGGCTTCGCAGGCACCGTTTTCAACGCGTAGTAGGTGTTGTGTCGGTCTTTATTACGCCCATCAGCACACGCATTCCCACCACCGCTTCATACCACCGCGCGGCAGCTAAGCGCTTGTATCTGCGCTACTTATTGATTTCCAATGGGAAGTTGTGCGACTGGCGCGCCCGGAACGATTCGAACGTCCGACCCTCAGATTCGTAGTCTGATGCTCTATCCAGCTGAGCTACGGGCGCGTTTTTCGCAAACAGTGCGGGTCTGGCCCGCAAGCAGCCCCCGGCAAAACCGGAGGGGGTGCGAAAGAGCGCTCTGACTAACCGCTCTTGCCGGCGTTGGCAAGGTCCGGGATGGGGAGATTTTGCAGGGAATGACGGTCGCTCGACCGTCATTCCGGGGCTCGCGCAGCGAGAACCCGGAATCTCGCGCCAAAACCTCTGGATTCCAGGGCCGGCGCGCTGCGTCGCCCCGGAATGACGAACAACTCGGCCTTTGGCCGAATTACGCCCGCGCCCGCTCGTTGCGGATGGAGAGCAGTTCCACGGGGCGGTCGGGGATGACGATCCGGAAGGTGGCGCCGATGGTGCCCTCGACCAGGTGGATGTCGCCGCCATGGGCACGGACGAGCTCAGCGGCGATGGCAAGGCCAAGCCCGCTGCCGCCCGGACGGCCGGAGGTCTGGAACGCCTCGAACAGATGCTCCCGGGTCTTCTGGGGCACGCCGGGTCCGGTATCGGAGACCTCCAGGATGGCGACCGCGCCTTCGCGCTTTCCCGTGATTCGGATCTGCTGCGGCCCGCCGTCTCCGGAGGCATGGCTCTCCAAGGCCTGGGCGGCGTTGCGCACGAGGTTGAGCAGCACGCGAAACAGCTGGTCGGGATCGGCATCGACCGTGAGCCCGCGCTCGATCGCGGCGACCCAGGCGATCGAGGCGTCATTGGCAAGGCCGGCGGTCTCGCGCACCTCCAGCACGACCGGCTCGATCAGCATCATGCGGCGGTCGGGCGCGGCCTCCTGGGCGCGACCGTAGGACAGCGTCGACTGACAGAACGCGATGGCGCGCTCGAGCGAGCGCACCAGCTTTGGCGCAAAGCGCTGCACCCGCGGATCCGGCACGCTGGCGAGCTGGTCGGACAAGAGCTGCGCCGAGGCCAGCAGATTGCGCAAATCGTGGTTGATCTTGGAGACGGCGAGGCCGAGCGCGGCGAGCCGGCTCTTCTGATGCAGCATCGACATCAGGTCGCGCTGCATGTCCGACAATTCGCGCTCGGCAACGCCGATCTCGTCGCTGCGCTGGCTCGGCACGATGATCCGCGCCGAACTCTCGGGGTTTTCGTGGAAGCCGACCAGGCTCGCCGTCAGCCGCCGCATCGGCCGCACGAACAGGTAATGGAGCGCGAGATAGACGAGGCCGGCGGTCAGAATGCCGATGATCAGCGCGACCACCACGAGGTTGCGGGAGAAGCGGTACATCGACTGCCGCAGCGGCAATTCGTCGGTCACGATCTCGATGAACTGGGCGTTGCCGACGCCGGGACCGACGATGCGGATCGGCTGGTTGCCGGTCTCCAGCATCATCTGGAACGAGCCGGTGATCGCCTCCCATACCGTCATGTCGCGCAGGTCGATGTCGTGCTCGATCGTCGCAGGCAGATTGTCGCTGGCGAGCAGGCGGCGCTGCTGGCCCATCTTGATCGCGACCGCGCGCGCATTGATGCTCTTCAGGATCTCGCGCGACAGCGAGTCCGGCACCATGCCGAGCGGCGCGGCGTCGAGCACCAGCGCCGCCGTGTTGGCTGCCGCAACGCGGTCGTTGAGCCGGTTGACCCAGAAGTTCGCGATCGCGGGCACATAGAGCAGGACGGCTGCGATCATCACCAGGGGAACGGTCAGCAGCAACAATTTTCCGGACAGGCCAAGCCCGCCCGGTCCGCGGGACCGCGTGACCGGCTGGTCCGCTGGCTGATCCAGATCTTGATCCAGATCTTGGGTCGGCTGCTGGAGGTCTGTCGCTAGCACGAGATTCGCCCCTGCTGGCCTTAGAGCTTGGCTGGTAGAGGATGCGACCCGTCCCTGACGGTGGTCAAATTACAGATCGCTAATCTACCAAGGTGGGATGTAGGCGCTCATCCCGCCATCCGCCACCTCAACGGTTAAAAACCCCAAGGAAACAGCGATATTCACCGGAACTGCGCGGACCTGCGGCGTTGACGAAAACAAGACGCTCCCTTATAAGCCGCGCAAATTGTCCGCGATGACCCGGTGCGATACCGGGAGCGGCTCTTCTGCGGCCGGAAACGGCCCGTTTTGGGTCGCATCTTCCGGACTTTACCTTCAATTCTACAGGCAAATTGCCCGGTCAGCGGAGAAAAACCCGTGAAGCGGACTTATCAACCCAGCAAACTGGTGCGCAAGCGCCGTCACGGTTTCCGTGCCCGTCTCGCCACTGCCGGCGGCCGCAAGGTCCTCGCCGCCCGCCGCGCCCGCGGCCGCAAGCGTCTGAGCGCCTGAGCCGGACCCCCTTTTCCGGGATTTCATCATGGATCGGCTGAGGCAGCGAGCGGATTTCCTCGCCGTTGCCAATGGCGCGCGGGCGAATAGTCCCGCGTTCGTCCTGCAAAGCCGCCGCCGCGATGACAGCGGCCCTGTCAGGATCGGCTTCACCGTTACCAAAAAGAACGGCAACGCCCCCGAGCGCAATCGCATCCGGCGCCGGCTTCGCGAATTGGTGAAGCGGCTCGATCCGGTGTCGATGCAACCCCATCATGATTACGTGCTGGTCGGCCGCAGGGACGCGCTCTCGCGCGACTTCGCCGCCATGCTCGACGATCTGCGCATAGCGTTCACGAAGCCTGCGCGGCATACGCACAAGGGACGCGGCCCAAGAACCGACGGCTCGAGGCCCGGCCCCGCTCCTGCGACCAGCCGCAAACCGGATTGATGACGAGACAATAGTGATGACCGACAATCGCAATACCATCCTCGCCGTCATTCTGTCGGGCCTCGTCCTGATCGCCTGGCAATATTTCTACAACGTGCCGGCGATGGAGAAGCAGCGCGCCCAGCAGCAGGCGCAGGCCGAGCTCCAGAAGGCCAATCCGCAGCCGACGGCCTCTGCGACGCCGGGCACCACGCCGCAGGCCGGCAGCGCGACCCAGCCATCGGCGGCTCCCGGCGCGAACCAGCAGGCCCAGCCGGTGGTCGCCCGCGACACCGCGATTGCGGCGACCCCGCGCGTGAAGATCGACACGCCGCGGATTGCCGGCAGCATCTCGCTGAAGGGCGGCCGCATCGACGACATCGCGCTGGTGCAATTCCGCGAAACGGTCGACCCGAAGTCGCCCCCGATCATTCTTTATTCGCCGTCGGGCACGGCCGAACCCTATTACGCCGAGTTCGGCTGGGTGCCGGCAACGGGCGTGACGGCCAAGCTGCCTGACGCCCAGACCCTCTGGCAGCAGGACGGCAGCGGCAGCCTGACGCCATCAACGCCGGTGAAGCTGAAATGGGACAATGGCGAGGGCCTCACCTTCCGCCGCACCATCTCGGTCGACGACCATTACCTCTTCAGCGTCAAGGACGAGGTGAGCAATGTCGGTAACGCGCCCGTCACGCTCTATCCGTTCGCGCTGATCTCGCGCCACGGCACGCCGCACGTTTCGGGCTATTACATCCTGCATGAAGGCCTGATCGGCTATCTCGGCGAGCACGGCCTGCAGGAATATGCCTACAAGAAGATCGACGAAGCCAAGCAGGTCGACTTCAAGGCCACCAATGGATGGCTCGGCATGACCGACAAGTACTGGGCTTCGGCGCTGCTGCCCGACACCAGTGCGCATCTTCAGGCGAAGTTCTCCTCGAACCTCGCCGGAAACGTCCACACCTACCAGACCGACTATCTGCTCGATCCCGTCACCGTCGCGATCGGTGGCACCGCGACCGCGAATGCGCGCCTGTTCGCCGGCGCCAAGGAAGCCGGCGTGGTCGGCGTATTCCCGTTCGCCGGCCTCGGCGGCTACAACAAGGAGCTCGGCCTCAACCATTTCGACCTGTTGATCGACTGGGGCTGGTTCTACTTCATCACCAAGCCGATGTTCCTCGGCCTCGACTTCTTCTACCGCTTCTTCGGCAATTTCGGCATCTCGATCCTGCTCGTCACCGTGATCGTGAAGCTGCTGTTCTTCCCGCTGGCGAACAAGTCCTACGCCTCGATGGCGAAGATGAAGTCGATCCAGCCGCAGCTTCAGGCGCTCAAGGAACGCTATCCCGACGACAAGGTGAAGCAGCAGCAGGAGATGATGGAGATCTACCGCAAGGAGAAGATCAACCCGGTCGCCGGCTGTCTGCCCGTGGTGATCCAGATCCCGGTGTTCTTCTCGCTCTACAAGGTGCTGTTCGTCACCATCGAAATGCGGCATGCCCCGTTCTTCGGGTGGATCAAGGACCTCTCCGCGCCGGATCCGACCAACCTGTTCACGCTGTTCGGCCTGATCCCGTTCGACCCGACGACCATTCCGGTGTTTGGCCACTATCTTGCGCTCGGCATCTGGCCGATCATCATGGGCATCACGATGTGGTTCCAGATGAAGCTGAACCCGACACCGCCGGATCCGACGCAGCAGATCATCTTCAACTGGATGCCGCTGATCTTCACCTTCATGCTCGCGGGCTTCCCGGCCGGCCTCGTGATCTACTGGGCCTGGAACAACACGCTCTCGGTGATCCAGCAGAGCTTCATCATGCGCCGCAATGGCGTGAAGGTGGAGTTGTTCGACAATCTCAAGGCGACGTTCGCGAGGAAGGCGACGTAGGCGTCGTCATTGCGAGGAGCGAAGCGACGAAGCAATCCAGAACCCCTCCGCGGATACATTCCTGGATTGCTTCGCTTCGCTCGCAATGACGCGAGGAAACAGCGAGCTTCGCATGACCGACGACAAAGATGCGAAGCTGATCGAAGCCGGGCGCAAGCTGTTCGCGCGCGACTGGCAGTTCATCTGGGCCTCGCCTTCGATCCAGACCCTGCCGCCGATGGCAGGACCGGAGATCGCCTTTGCCGGCCGCTCCAATGTCGGCAAGTCGAGCCTGATCAACGCGCTGACCGGCCGCAACGCGCTGGCGCGCACCTCCCATACGCCCGGACGCACCCAGGAGTTGATCTTCTTCGAGGTCCCCGGCAAGACCGACCTCCGCCTCGTCGACATGCCGGGCTATGGCTATGCCAAGGCCCCCAAGAGCCAGGTCGCGTCGTGGACCGAGCTGATCCACACATTCCTGCTCGGCCGCGCCTCGCTCGCGCGCGTCTACGTGCTGATCGATGCGCGCCACGGCCTCAAGGATGTCGACCTCGACGTGCTGAAGACGCTCGACCGCTCCGCTGTCAGCTACCAGATCGTGCTGACCAAGGCCGACCAGGTGAAGGCCTCCGAGCTGCAGTCGCGCATCGCCGAGACCGAGGCTGCGCTCGCCAAGCATCCGGCCGCGTTCCCGAACGTGATCGCGACCTCCTCGCGCTCATCGACCGGCATGGCCGAGCTCCGCGCCGCCATGGCCAAGCTGCTGGAAGAGCGGAGCTCGTGATGGCGCGCCTGCTGATCGCGCTCGCCGGCTTGATGGGCGCCGCCGGCGTCGCGCTGGCCGCCGCCTCCGCCCACGGCACCGACGCCAGCCGGCTTGGCCCCGCAAGCGCCATGCTGCTGTTTCATGCAACTGCCATATTGGCCTGTGTGGCCCTGCTCGCGCGCGGCCTTCTGCACGGCGGAATTGGCCTGGTCGCCGCGTTCGGCTTCGTGATCGGCGCGGCGCTGTTCGCTGGTGACCTCACCTTGCGGCAATATGCGGGGCATTCGCTGTTTCCGTTCGCGGCGCCGACGGGTGGGACGATCATGATTCTCAGCTGGCTGGTCGTGACGCTGGCGGCTGTGGTGGCTGCGCGCTGATCCGTGGCCCGGATGGAGCGCAGCGCAATCCGGGATTCTTACCGCGGACACCGGCCCCGGATTGCGCTGCGCTCCATCCGGGCTACAAGTCCCGCATGCCAGCCACACTTTGCGCCTCGCCCGCCAATCGGATAGAACGCGAACCCGCGTTAGTCCCGCCAGCGAGATCGTGACATGACCGAAATCTCCCCGCTCGACCAGGCCCGCATCCTGTCCGAAGCGCTGCCGCACATGCAGCAGTACGACGAAGAAACCATCGTCATCAAGTATGGCGGCCATGCCATGGGCGACGAGGAGACCGCGAAGAATTTTGCCCGTGACATCGTGCTGCTCGAGCAGACCGCGATCAATCCTGTCGTGGTGCATGGTGGCGGGCCGCAGATCGCGACCATGCTCAAGCGTCTCGGCATCGCCTCGGAATTCGCAGCCGGCCTGCGCATCACCGACGCTGCGACCATCGAGATCGTCGAGATGGTGCTCGCCGGCTCCGTCAACAAGCAGATCGTCGGCTACATCAACGAAGCCGGCGGCAAGGCCGTTGGTCTCTCGGGCAAGGACGGCAACATGGTGAAGGCGTCGAAGACGACGCGCACCATCATCGATCCGGACTCGCATATCGAGAAAGCGGTCGATCTCGGCTTCGTCGGCGACCCAGAGAAGGTCGACCTCACGCTGCTCAACCAGCTGATCGGCTACGAGCTGATCCCGGTGCTGGCGCCGCTGGCGACCTCCAAGGAGGGCCAGACGCTGAACATCAACGCCGACACCTTTGCGGGTGCCGTTGCCGGCGCGCTGAAGGCCAAGCGCCTGTTGCTGCTCACCGACGTCCCCGGTGTGCTCGACAAGTCGAAGAAGCTGATCCCGCAGCTCTCGGTGAAGGACGCACGCAAGCTGATTGCCGACGGCACCATCTCCGGCGGCATGATCCCGAAGGTCGAGACCTGCATCTACGCACTCGAGCAGGGCGTCGAGGGCGTCGTCATCATCGACGGCAAGATGCCGCACGCCGTGCTGCTCGAGCTCTTCACCAACCAGGGCACGGGAACGCTGATCCACAAGTGATGGGCTGGTCGCCTCGACAAAGGAACGTCATGGCCGGGCTGGTCCCGGCCATCCACGATCTTTCGCGCGGCACGGACGTGAATGCCCGGGTCCAGCCCGGGCATGAGGGGCGGAGAGAGCAGCGCTCCCGCCGCTCGATCCTGACGCGCTTGCTGATGACGCTGCCGGCGGCGGCCGTGTCGTTCCTCTTTTCCTCCGCTCCGGCGTTCGCCGACCTCAAGATCTGCAACCGCATGTCCTACGTGGTCGAGGCCGCGATCGGCATTGACGACAAGGCGGCGACCGCGACGCGAGGCTGGTTCAGGATCGATCCCGCCACCTGCCGCGTGGTGGTGCAGGGCACACTCACCGCCGACCGCATCCTGCTCAACGCCCGCGCGCTCGGCGTCTATGGCGCCTCACCGATTCCGCAGAACGGACGCGACATGTTGTGCGTGGCGCAGGACAATTTCGTCATCGCGGCTGCGCGACAGTGCCGCAGCGGTCAGACGCAAGCGCCCTTCACGCAAGTGACGCCGACGCAGGCCGACGACGGCAATCTCGTCGCCTATCTCGCCGAGGATTCCGAATATGACGACGAGCAGGCGCGGCTCGCCGGCATCCAGCGGCTCCTGGTGATCGCCGGCTATGACGTCGGCGCCATCGACGGCGTCGACGGACCGAAGACGCAAGGAGCTCTCGCCGCCTTCCTGAAGAGCCGCGGGCTGTCCTCCGACGTGGTCGCCTCGCCGAACTTCTTCAAGATCATGGTCGATGCGGCGCAGACCCCGTCCACCAGCGGTCTCACCTGGTGCAACGACACGCCTCACAAGGTGATGGCCGCCATCGCGACCGACGACGGCAAGTCCGTGACCAGCCGCGGCTGGTATCGCATCGATCCCAAAACATGCCTGCATCCCGATGTGACCGGCGCCCCGAAGCAGATTTTCAGCTTCGCGGAAGCCGTGGATGCCGACAACCGCGCCATCAAGCTGAAGGACAAGCCGCTGAACTGGGGCGGCGACAAGCAACTCTGCACGCGCGACACCAAGTTCGAGACCGCTGAGCAGACCGATTGCGGCGCGCGCGGATTCGTGGCGACCGGTTTTGGCGCGATCGACATGTCGAGCGGCGGCAAGACGCTGCGCTTTGCGTTGCCGTGATTGAGAGCATTCTGATGAAGTCTCCCCGCGCCTTCACCCATATCGACACCTGGGTGTTCGACCTCGACAACACGCTGTACCCGCATCACGTCAATCTGTGGCAGCAGGTCGACGCCAGAATCGGCGAGTTCGTCTGCAACTGGCTGAACGTCTCGCCCGAAGAAGCGCGCAGGATCCAGAAGGATTACTATCGTCGCTTCGGCACCACCATGCGCGGCATGATGACCCTGCATGGCGTTCGTGCCGACGATTATCTCGCTTACGTCCACAAGATCGACCATTCGCCGCTGGAGCCGAACCCGGCGCTCGGCGAAGCCATCGCAAGGCTGTCCGGACGCAAGCTGATCCTGACCAACGGCTCGGTCGACCATGTCGATGCGGTGCTGGCGCGGCTTGGCCTCGCCACGCATTTCGACGGCGTGTTCGACATCATCGCCGCCGAATTCGAGCCGAAGCCGGCGGCGCAGACCTACCGGAAATTCCTCGCCGATCATTCGGTTGACCCGACGCGCGCGGCGATGTTCGAGGACCTCGCCCGCAACCTCACCGTTCCGCACGAGCTCGGCATGACCACCGTGCTGGTGGTACCTGACGGGACCAAGGAAGTGGTGCGCGAGGATTGGGAACTGGAGGGCAGCGATGCGGCCCATGTCGACCACGTCACGGATGATCTGGCGGGGTTTTTGGCGGGGTTGTCGCCGAAATAACGGCTGTCGTCCCGGGCTCGCGCTACGCGCGCCCCGGGACGGCGACCGGGTATGCCTTGACTCCGCCTCTCCAAATCCCGAAAAAGCGCACCAATCCATCAAAATTCCCCGGTCCCAAGAGGAAAGTCCGATGTCCTTGTCCGCCCTCGAATCCACCATCAACAGCGCCTTCGACGCGCGCGAGACCATCTCGACCTCGACCAAGGGCGAGGTGCGCGAGGCCGTGAACCAGTCGCTGGAGATTCTGGACCGGGGCGAGGCGCGCGTTGCCGAGCGCGGCATCGATGGCAAGTGGAAGGTCAATCAGTGGCTGAAGAAGGCCGTGCTGCTGTCCTTCCGCCTCAACGACATGGACGTCATTCCCGGCGGCCCGGGCCAGGCCAACTGGTGGGACAAGGTGCCCTCGAAGTTCGAAGGATGGGGCCCGAACCGTTTTCGCGACGCCGGTTTTCGCGCCGTGCCGGGTGCGGTGGTCCGCCGCTCGGCCTTTATCGCCAAGAATGTCGTGCTGATGCCGTCCTTCGTCAACCTCGGCGCTTATGTCGATGAGAGCACCATGGTCGACACCTGGGCCACCGTCGGCTCGTGCGCGCAGATCGGCAAGCGCGTGCATATCTCCGGCGGCGCCGGCATCGGCGGCGTGCTCGAGCCGCTCCAGGCCGAGCCCGTGATCATCGAGGACGACTGCTTCATCGGCGCGCGCTCCGAAGTCGCCGAGGGCGTGATCGTGCGCAAGGGCGCGGTGCTCGCAATGGGCGTGTTCCTCGGCGCCTCGACCAAGATCGTCGACCGCGAGACCGGCGAAGTCTTCATGGGCGAAGTGCCCGAATATTCGGTGGTGGTGCCCGGTGCGCTGCCGGGCAAGCCGATGAAGAACGGCCAGGTCGGCCCGAGCACTGCCTGCGCCGTGATCGTCAAGCGCGTGGATGAGCGGACCCGCTCGAAGACCAGCATCAACGAACTGCTGCGGGATTAAGCGGCGCGGCGCCAATCGAACCGAACTCCACCGGGCGCGACCAATATTCCAGACCGCAAGCCCAAGAGCGGTCTGGAGGTTGCGATGGATTTCGTCCGGCTATTGTTCGGCTTCAAGGGCCGCCTCAACCGCGCCAGATACCTCATTGTGGAGCTGGCTCTCCTCGCGCTCTGGGTCGCGGCCTTGTACGGGTCCTCGTTTCTGGTTTCCTCACCGGAGGCTTTAAGCTGGCTCGTCGCGATCCCGATGATCTGGATCAACATGGCCACGACGGCCAAACGGCTTCACGATCGCAACCGGAGCGGCTGGTGGGCGGTTGCGGTCTTCGTCGTTAATCGCCTCTCCTACCTGTATTACGGGCTCTTTTTCGGGCTCTCGTTCGGCGTCGATATCTCGACCGTCTGGGAGATGCTGCTCGTGATGCTTGCGGTTGCCCTGTCCCTTCTGCAGACTTGGGTCGTTATCGAGTTGTTTTTCCTGGCAGGGACCGATGGGCCCAATCGGTTCGGGCCGGATCCGACGCGCACGGCTCGGGTTGCTGCCGTCGCTTCGCGCCCGGAGACGCAAGGCGTTCCGGATTTTCTCGTGCGCCGTTCTGGACCCCTCCCGGGGGGCTGAATATTCGGCTGGAAAGCTGGGGGCAGGATCAAGGCCTCCCTGCAACCAGACTGCTTCTTCGCCACCTCGAGGTGGATGACAGGTCAGGTGAACTATCGAACCGCATGTTCCTCCATCGCGACCAGCATCCGGGCGGTCGCTTCCGCCCGGAGCTTTTTGCATGGATTGGACCTGGTATCTTTTCCGCTTCGACGGCCGCATCAACCGCGCCAAATATTGGCTTTCCGGACTCATCATCGTCTGCTGGATGATCTTCCTGGCGGCAATCGTGGCGGCGTTCGGCGCCCGCTCGTTCGGTTTCTCGGTCGACGACATCTTCAAGGCCGTCGATCCCGACACTTATCGCACGCTGTCGCGCGCCGACCTTCCGCTGGTCCCGGCCAAGCTGATCGGCACGCCGCTGTTCGTCTGGGTGTTTGCCGCGACGTCCATCAAGCGGCTGCATGACCGCGACAAGAGCGCCTGGTGGGCACTGGCCTTCTTCGTCCTGCCTGGTCTGATCAACCAGTTCCTGGACCGGATCGGCAACGACTATATCGGCTTCATGCTGGCCCTGGTCTCGTTCGTGCTCGCGACCTGGGGCGGGATTGAGCTGCTGTTCTTCCGCGGCTCGAGAAAGACCAATCGCTTCGGCGCCGACCCGCTCTACGTCCCGCCGACGGGCAGGCCGGGCTGGGATCAGGCGCGTGAGCTTGAAATGCATGCGCAGAAGGCTGGCCCGCCGCCGCAATGGCGTGTTAAGCCGGAGGCATGACCGATGCTCTCTCCATTGCCCGTGACCTCATCCGCTGCCCCTCGGTAACTCCTGAAGACGCCGGTGCGCTGGGCGTGCTTGAAAAAGCCCTTGGTGCAGCCGGCTTCACCTGCCACCGCGTGACCTTCAGCGAGGAAGGCACCGCCGACGTCGACAATCTCTATGCACGGATCGGCACCGAAGGACCGCACATCACCTTCGCCGGTCACACCGACGTCGTGCCGCCGGGCGACGAGAGCGCCTGGAGCGTCGGCGCCTTTTCCGGTGAGGTGAAGGACGGCTGCCTGCACGGCCGCGGCGCGGTCGACATGAAGGGCGGCATCGCCTGCTCGGTCGCCGCTGTCCTGGAGCATCTCGCCGCGAATGGCGGCAAGCCGCGCGCGGATGGCAAAGGCTCGATCTCGTTCCTGATCACCGGCGACGAGGAAGATGTCTCCATCAACGGCACCATCAAGCTGTTGAAATGGGCCGCCGAGCGCGGCGAAAAATTCGATCACTGCGTGCTGGGTGAGCCCTCCAATGTCGAGTCGCTCGGCGACACCATCAAGGTCGGCCGCCGCGGCTCGCAGTCGGGCACGCTCTATGTCGACGGCGTGCAGGGGCACGTCGCCTATCCGCACCGTGCAGCCAATCCCGTGCCTGATATTTCGCGGTTGATCGTGGCCATCTCTGACGAGCCGCTCGACCATGGCAGCGCGCAGTTCCAGGCTTCCAATCTCGAATTCGTCTCGGTCGACGTCGGCAACAAGGCCTTCAACGTCATCCCCGGCGAGGCCCGCGCCAGGTTCAACATCCGCTACAACGACAACCATACGCAAGCATCCTTGCGCGAGCTGGTCGAGACGCGCCTCGCCAAAGCCTGCGGCAACCGCATCAAGGCCCGCATCGTCTGGGAGCCATCGAACTCGAACGTGTTCGTGACCAAGCCGGGTCCGTTCACCGACCTCGCGGTGTCGGCGATCGAGGAGGTCACGGGCCGCAAGCCGGAGCTGTCGACCTCAGGCGGCACCTCGGATGCGCGCTTCATCTCCAGCTACTGCCCGGTGATCGAGTTCGGGCTGGTCGGCCAGACCATGCACCAGGTGGATGAGCGCGTACCGGTGACGGATCTGGAGAAGCTGACCAAGGTGTATCGCGGGATTTTGACGCGGTATTTCGAATGAGGTGCTGCCCTCGCCCGGCACACCACTGTCATCGCCATCTCTAATAATCCACCTGCATCAGATACAGCCCCTCCGGCGGGGCGACGATGCCGCAGGCGGCGCGGTTGCGGGCGGCGAGCGCTGCGGAGAGATCATCCGCGGTCCAGCGGCCCTCGCCGACCCAGACCAGCGATCCCACCATCGAGCGCACCTGGCTGTGCAGGAACGAGCGCGCCGAGGTGACGATGATGATCTCGCGGCCGTCGCGCATCACGTCGAGCTGATCGAGCGTCTTCTCCGGCGATTTGGCCTGGCACTCGGTGTCGCGAAACGTGGTGAAATCGTGCTTGCCGAGCAGGCGCTGTGCCGCCGCATGCATCGCCTCGGCATCGAGCTTGCGCGGCACGCGCCAGGCATGGCCGACATCGAGCGCGAGATTGGCGCGGGTGTTGATGACGCGATAGCGATAGTGGCGCTTCACCGCCGAGAAGCGCGCCTCGAAGCTATCAGGCACGATCTCGGCCTCGAGCACCGCGATCGGATGCGGGCGCAGATGCGCGTTCAGCCCATCGCGAAATCGCCCCGGCGGAAACTGCTTCTCGACATCGACATGCGCGACCTGGCCGCGCGCATGCACGCCGGCATCGGTGCGGCCGGCGCCGTGCACCCGCAGATCGGCGCCGGTCATCGCCTTTACGGCCGCTTCCAGCGCCCCCTGCACCGACGGCAGCGTGTCCTGCACCTGCCAGCCGAAGAACGGCGCGCCGTCATATTCGATGGTGAGCTTGTAGCGGGGCATCAGGAAAGCCGCATCGGCGGCTTCACAGTTGCGCCGCGCAAGAAGTCAGCGGCCTGCATCCGGCCCTTGCCCTCGCGCTGGAGCTCGAGGATGCGGATCGCGCCCTCGCCGCAGGCGATGGTGAGCTGCTCGTCGAGCACCGCACCCGGCTCGCCGGAGCCTTTGGCAAGCTCGCAGCGCAGGATCTTGACGCGTGCATTCTCAAGCTCGGCCCAGGCGCCGGGAAACGGCGACAGGCCGTGAATGTGGCGCAGCACCGCATGCGCCGGCTTGCTCCAGTCGATCCGCGCCTCGGCCTTGTCGATCTTGGCGGCATAGGTGACGCCGTCCTCGCTCTGCTTCTTCAGCTGCAGCCCGCCGCGATCGAGCGCGGCCATGGCGCGCACCATCAGATCGGCGCCGAGGCGGGCGAGCCGGTCGTGCAGATCGAGTGCGGTCATGTTGTCGGTGATGGCGAGACGCTCGGCCATGGCGACGTCGCCGGTATCCAAGCCGACATCCATCTTCATCACCATCACGCCGCTCTCGGCGTCGCCCGCCATGATCGCGCGGTTGATCGGCGCCGCGCCGCGCCAGCGCGGCAGGAGCGAAGCGTGCAGATTGTAGCAGCCAAGTTTCGGCGCATCGAGGATCACCTGCGGCAGGATCATGCCGTAGGCGACGACGACGGCCGCATCGGCGCCAAAGGCTTTGAACTCGTCGAGCGCCTCCTGCGACTTCAACGTCTTCGGCGTCAGCACGGGCACGCCGAGTTTTCGCGCGGCCTCTTCAACGGGAGTTGGCTGCAATTGCAGCCCGCGCCGACCGCCCGGCTTCGGTGCGCGGGTATAGACGGCCGCGATCTCGTGGCCGTGCGCGACCAGTTCGAGCAGCGTCGGCACGGAGAAATCGGGCGTGCCCATGAAGATCAGGCGGAGGGGCATGACAGGACTCAGGTACGTTCCCTCCTCCCCTTGCGGGGGAGGGAGCACAGGGGAGCGTGGGGCAACGCTAGTCGCTTACCACTTACTCACTCCGCGCGCTTGGCGGCTTTCTCGAACTTCTTGATCACGCGGTCGCGCTTGAGCTTCGACAGATAGTCGACGAACAAGACGCCGTTGAGATGGTCGATCTCGTGCTGGATGCAGGTGGCGTAGAGGCCTTCGGCGTCCTCCTCGTGCACCTTGCCGTCGAGATCGGTGAAGCGCACGCGCACCTTCGCAGGGCGCTCGACCTCCTCGTAATATTCGGGGATCGAGAGGCAGCCTTCCTCGTAAATGGAGAGCTCCTCGGACGAGGCGAGGATCTCCGGATTGATGAAGACGCGCGGTTCCGGCTTGGTCTCGCCGTCCTGGTTGGGCTTGGCGAGGTCCATGGTGATCAGGCGCAGCGGCTGCGCGATCTGGATCGCGGCGAGGCCAATGCCGGGCGCGTCGTACATGGTCTCGAACATGTCGTCGGCAAGCTGGCGGATCTCCGCGGTGACCTTCTCGATCGGCTTGGAGACCAGGCGCAGCTGCTTGTCGGGCAGGATGATGATTTCTCTGAGGGCCATGGCGGGCGATTTAAGCCGCGCGCGACATCGGGTCAATGCGGCCGGGAACACGTTAATGGTTCGCTAACCATAAAACTTCAGCTTTCGTTAACCATAAAAATGAGGGGGCGGTTACCGCTATCGTTCTCCCTTCGTTCGCTCCTGGCTGCCGAATCGGCTAGAAGGGCAGCCATGAACGAGATCATTTTCATGCTGGGCGACTGGCCGGTGCGCGGAATCGATGCGCTGATCGGCTTCGGCGTCCTCGTCCTCATCCTGCTGGTCGTGATTGCGGTCGTACTCGCGCGGTCCGGGCGGCGCGGCGCGGAACTTGCGATGGCGAGCGCGATCCGGGCCGACGAGCTCGAGGAGCGCCTCGCCCAGGTCCTGCGCGCCCAGAGCGAGGCGTCCGGCCGGGTCGATGCCATGACCCAGGCGCTGGCGGGACGTCAGGCCGAAATAGCGCGGGCGGTCAACGAGCGGCTGGATTCGGTGACCCATCGGGTCGGTCAATCCATGGAACATCAGACCCGCAACACGATGGAGAGCCTGCGCGCGTTGCACGAGCGGCTCGGCATCATCGACAGCGCGCACAAGAACCTCACCGACCTCACCACCCAGGTGACGACGCTCCGCGACGTGCTCGCCAACAAACAGTCGCGCGGCGCCTTCGGCCAGGCGCGGATGGAGGCGATCGTCCAGGACGGTCTCCCCAAGGGGTCCTACGAATTTCAGTTCACGCTCTCGACCGGAAAGCGGCCGGACTGCGTCGTGTTCCTGCCCGACCAGCGCCCGCTCTGCATCGACGCCAAATTCCCGCTGGAAGCGATGACCGCGCTGCACGACGCCCGCACTGACGAGGAGACGCGCCTCGCCGCGCAGCGGCTGCGCGGCGACGTGATGAAGCATGTCAGCGACATCGCGGAAAAATATCTCATCACCGGTGAGACCCAGGAGATGGCGCTGATGTTCGTGCCGTCGGAATCGGTCTACGCGGAAATCCACGACGGTTTCGACGACGTGATCCAGAAGGCCTATCGCGCCCGCGTCGTGCTGGTGTCGCCCTCGCTGTTGATGCTCGCGATCCAGGTGATGCAGCAGATCATGAAGGACGCGCGCATGCGCGATGCCGCCGACCAGATCCAGACCGAGGTGATCAAGCTCGGCGACGATCTCGGCCGCCTGCGCGATCGCGTGCTGAAACTGCAGAAGCATTTTGCCGACGCCAACGAGGACGTCCGCCAGATCCTGATTTCCGCCGAGAAGATCGAGAAGCGCGCAGGCCGGATCGAGGAGCTCGATTTCAGCAAGACCGATGCGCCGCCGGAGGGCCCGCGGCTGGTGTCGGGAGCACCGGAGCTGTTTCCGCGGAAGCTCCAGGCGGGGGAATAGGATCTAGAGCACACTGTCGTCGCCCGGCTTGACCGGGCGACCCAGTATCCCAGAGACGGAAGATGGGCGCACGCTGCTACTACGTGTACATCCTCGCCAGCAAGGTCGGCGGGACGCTCTACATCGGCGTGACGAACGATCTCATCCGTCGCGTGGCTGAACACAAGTCAAAACTCAGCTTCACGGAAAAGTACGACGTCGCAAGGCTCGTTTATTTTGAGCAATTCGATGATCCTGAGAATGCCATCAGGCGGGAGAAGCGGCTGAAGAAGTGGAATAGAGCCTGGAAGGTCCGATTGATCGAGAAAGAAAACCCGAATTGGGATGACCTTTACCCCACCATGATGGTGTCATACCCCGCGAAGGCGGGGTATCCAGTACGCCGCAGCAGTTGTGATTGAGCCGAGGCGCCGGTGATTACTGGATCGTCCGCCTTCGCGGACGATGACACTGAGGATGTCGAAGGCGTTCCCGTCCCACGGGCTCACGCGAGTCTTTTGCCCCAGAATCTGCTAACACCCTCCCCTATGACAGCACCCGACGCCACTTCCGGAACTGCCACCACCGATGCCCCGGCCACGTCCTGGCGCGACAGCTTGGCCGTTTACCTGCAGCCGCGGGTGCTGATCGTTCTGTTCCTCGGCTTCTCCTCGGGGCTGCCGCTGGCGCTGTCGGGCTCGACGCTCCTGGTGTGGATGCGCGAGGCCGGGGTTGACCTCAAGACCATCGGGCTGTTCGCGCTGGTCGGCACGCCCTACACGCTGAAATTCCTGTGGGCGCCGCTGGTGGATGCGCTGCATGTGCCGCTGTTCACGCGCGCCTTCGGCCGGAGACGCGGCTGGCTGCTGTTTTCGCAACTGCTGCTGATCATCGCGATCCTGCTGCTGGCGATGACCGATCCGGCGAGCTCGCCGTTGTATGTCGCGCTCGGCGCGCTGCTGGTGGCGACGACGTCCTCGACGCAGGACATCGTGGTCGATGCCTTCCGCGTCGAGAGCCTGCCCGAGAGCGAGCAGGCGGCCGGCATGGCGGCTTACGTCGCGGCCTATCGCATCGGCATGCTGATCTCGACCGCGGGCGCGCTGTTCATCGTCTCCGGTTTCGAGAGCACCGGCATCACCCGCGGCTCGGCCTGGATGTGGGGCTATGTGGTGATGGCGGCAATGGTGCTGATCGGGACGATCACGGCCCTCGTTGCAACCGAGCCCGAACAATCAGTAAGGGCGGAAGCCGCGACACACGACGAAACCGCGTTCACACGCGTGCTGCACGCGGCAATCGGCGCCTTCTCGGAATTCCTGTCGCGCAAGGACGCGATCGCGGCGCTTGCCTTTGTCGTGCTGTTCAAGTTCACGGATGCGTTCTCCGGCACGATGACCGCGCCGTTCGTCATCGACCTCGGCTTCAGCCGCAATGATTATGCAGCGATCGTCAAGGGCGTCGGCCTTGCCGCGACGCTGATCGGCGGGTTCGCCGGCGGCTTTGTCGCGCGACGCTATTCGCTGGCAAATTCGCTCTGGATCGGCGGCGTGGTGCAGGCGCTGGCCAATCTCACCTTTTCCTGGCTCGCGGTGGTCGGCACCAATCAATGGGCGCTGGCGCTCGCGATCTGCGCCGAGAATTTCACCAGCGCCATCGGCACCGTGATCTTCGTCGCCTATCTGTCGGCGCTGTGCCAGAACCCGCTGCACACGGCGACGCAATATGCGCTGCTCACCGCACTGGCGGCGGTGGGGCGGACCTATCTGTCGTCAGGCGCGGGCTTCGTCGCTGCCGCGACCGGCTGGCCGCTGTTCTTCGTGATCTGCGTGCTGGTGGCGATCCCGAGCCTGATGCTGCTGACCTGGCTGCAGAGGCGCGGACATTTCGAGGCGCTGGGGCCGGTCAGGGTTTAAGGCTTACCTCTCTCCTTCGTCATTGCGAGGAGCCCGCGACAAAATTGCGAAGCAATTTTGCGCTGGTGCGACGAAGCCCATCAAGACTGCTTTCGCGGAGAGATTTCTGGATTGCTTCGCTTCGCTCGCAATGACGGCGGAGAGAGCAATCCCCCTTCCTACTTCTTCACCAAACTCCACTTCGTCACCACAGCTTCGCTCATCTGGCCGGGATCGCTGGCACAGGCGATTTCGCCGACCTTGACCGAGATTTCCTTGCCGACGAACGATTTCAGCTGCGAGGCCTGCGCCTCGCTTGAGGTCACGAGCTGGAACGTCTCCGGCCCCGTCTCGAGATCGCACAGCCCGTTCGGCGCCGGCAGGCGGCGCGGCTCGGAGGTGATCTGATACATCGCAATGCGCTTGCCGGCGTTCTTGGTGTCACGAATCTTCATGGCGTTCAGCTCGCCCGAGAGCACCTCGCCGGCGCTGATCGGCTTGCCGGGCTTCGAGGGCGGCGGCGCCTCGTCCTCCTGCTGCGCGGCGATCGCCGGGGTCACCAGCAGCAACATCGACGCGGCCAAAGCGAAGCGTGTGGCGAAAAGTTTCGTCATGTCGTCCGTTCCGTGAGATCTGGATGGCTAGAACAAGGTCCGCTGCCGCATCGCGGCCGATAGCGTGCCCTCGTCGAGATAATCAAGCTCGCCACCAACAGGCACGCCGTGCGCCAGCCGGGTGACTTTAACGTTGGCGTCCTGAAGCAGGTCGGTGATGTAATGCGCGGTGGTCTGGCCGTCCACGGTCGCATTCAGCGCAAGAATGATCTCGTGCACTTCGGGCGCATGCGCGCGGGCGACCAGCGCGTCGATGGTGAGGTCCTGCGGGCCGACGCCGTCGAGCGGCGACAGCGTCGCGCCCAGCACGTGGTAGCGCCCCTGCGTCGCATTGGCCCGCTCCAGCGCCCAGAGATCGGCGACATCGGCGACGACGACGATGATGGCGGGGTCGCGTTTCGGATCGGTGCAGACGGTGCAGGGATTTTGCGTGTCGATATTGCCGCAGGTCTTGCAGACCTGGACCTTGTCGAGCGCGACCTGCAAGGCGGTGGACAGCGGCATCATCAGCGCTTCGCGCTTCTTGATCAGATGCAGCGCTGCACGCCGTGCGGAGCGCGGACCGAGGCCCGGCAGCCGCGCGAGAAGCTGAACCAGCCGTTCGATCTCAGGACCTGCAACCGCGCCCATATTACTGGCCGAACAGCCCCGGCGGCAGGCCGAGCCCACCGGTGAGCGACTGCATCTTCTCCTGCATCGCGGTCTCCGCCTTGCGGCGGGCATCACCGAGCGCGGTGACGAGCAGATCTTCCAGCACCTCGCGCTCTTCGGCCTTCATCAGCGAGGGATCGATCTTGATGCCCTTGACGTCCATCTTCGCGGTCATGCGCACGGCGACCAGGCCGCCGCCGGAGATGCCTTCGACCTCCACATTGGCGAGCTGCTCCTGCATCTCCTGCATCTTGGATTGCAGCTGCGCCGCCTGCTTCATCATGCCGAGAAAATCAGCCATCGGTGTCTATCCTTGGAAGGGTCGGCTCAGAGATCGTCGTCGGCATCGGAACCGTCGATCGGATCGTCGCTGCCATAGTCCGCGTTAATATTGGATTCCGGCGTCTCGGGGGCAAGCCTGCGGACCTCGACGACCTTCGCACCGGGAAAGCGCGACAGCACCTCCTGCACGCGTGGATCGGCCTCGGCGGTACGCGCGTGTTCCTGTTTGGCCGCCTGATTCACCGAGCGCAGCGTCGGCTGGCCCTGCTCGTTGGAGACGATCACGGTCCAGCGCCGGCCGGTCCACAGTTCGAACTTCTTCGCAAGCTCCGAGATCATGGTCTTGGAGGCGTTCGGCTCGAGCGCGACCTCCAGCCGGCCCTCCTCGAAACGGACGAGGCGCATGTCGCCTTCGAGCGCACCCTTGGTCATGAGATCGCGCTTCTGCCCGGCAAGCGCAACGAGCTGGGTGAAGCTCGTGATGCGCAGCTGCGGTGCGACGCCTTGCCGATCCGGTGCGGGCGCCGCCATCTGCGGCCGGGCGCCACCGCCGAACGCTGATGGCGACGACGTCGGCATGCGAACCGGCGCGGCTGACGTGACCGGCGCCGCGGAGGCCATCGGTGCCGCCGGCGCGCTGCCGCGCGCCGCACCGCCGCCCACGACTTGCGAGCCGCCGCCATTCTGCTCCAGCATCCTGATGGCTTCGTCCGGCGTCGGCAGGTCGGCGACATAGGCGATGCGCACCAGCACCATTTCGGCGGCCGCGGCGGGTCGCGTCGCAGCCTGCACCTCGGTGATGCCCTTGAGCAGCATCTGCCACATCCGCGACAGCACCCGCATCGAGATCTTCGCGGCGAATTCCTTTGCGCGCACGCGTTCGGTCTCGCCATAGGCGACGTTGTCGGCCGTAACAGGCACGATCTTCACGCGGGTGACGAAATTGACGAACTCGGCAAGGTCGGAGAGCACAACGATGGGATCGGCGCCGACATCGTACTGGTCGCGGAACTCCTTGAAGGCCGCCGCGATGTCACCGCGCGCCAGCGAATCGAACAGGTCGATGACGCGGGTACGGTCGGCGAGGCCCAGCATCTGCCTGACCGCATCGGCCTTCACGGTGCCGGCCGCATGCGCAATCGCCTGGTCGAGCAGCGACAGCGAATCGCGCACCGAGCCTTCCGCCGCGCGGGCGATGATGCCGAGCGCTTCCGGCTCGATCTCGACGCTTTCCTTCGCGGCGATATTGGCAAGATGCTTCATCAGCACGTCGGCCTCGACGCGGCGCAGGTCAAAACGCTGGCAACGCGACAGCACGGTCACCGGAACCTTGCGGATCTCGGTGGTGGCAAACACGAACTTGGCGTGCTCCGGCGGCTCCTCCAGCGTCTTCAGGAAGGCGTTGAACGCCGCCGTCGACAGCATGTGGACTTCGTCGATGATGTAGACTTTGTAGCGGGCGCTGGCCGGCGCGTAGCGCACGCTGTCATTGATCTGGCGGACGTCGTCGACGCCGGTATGCGAGGCCGCGTCCATCTCCAGCACGTCCATGTGCCGGCTTTCCATGATCGCCTGGCAATGCACGCCCAAGATCGGCATGTGGATGGTCGGCCCCTTCACCGAGCCGTCCGGCATCTCATAGTTGAGTGCGCGCGCCAGGATGCGCGCGGTGGTGGTCTTGCCGACACCGCGGACGCCGGTGAGGATCCAGGCCTGCGGAATCCGCCCGGTCTCGAAAGCGTTGGAGACGGTGCGAACCACGGCCTCCTGGCCGATCAGGTCGTCGAATGAGGAGGGGCGGTATTTGCGCGCCAGCACCCGGTAGGGCGCGTTGCCAGCCGGGCCGGCGCTATCGGGAGTTGGAGGGGCGCCAGCGTCGGTCATCGGTCAATCCGCAATGGAATGTCTCTCGGCTGGCTTTTGCGGACAGGAGCGCGCTGGCGGGAAGCCCGCCGGCGCTGGTTCGCTCGGAAAAACAGGTAGGAGACTGACGAGCGACCCGATCCGGACCTCGTTAGGGCTGCTTCCTTCCGGACCTGACCCGGTTGGCGAGTGGCTCGTCCACCGCCAATCTCCCGGTCCCTATTTGGGGCCAAAGGGAGCGGAAAGCAAGCGGGTATCGGCTTTGAACAGGTTGATCTTGCCCAGCATCCGGGCATTTCCGGATCTGCCCAGCCGATAGGCTTACGCTTTCGCTGATCGGACCACCTTGCTAAGAACGGCTGCCGGAACTCCATCCAAGCAGCTTTCGCCCGCGAGGTCGCCTAGGAAGCCGCGACGCGCACCATTTCCATTCCGGCACTGCCGTCAGCCACCGCAGCACCCTGATGTCCGATATCAACCGCGTCTATCTCGTCACCGGCGCCGCCAGCGGAATCGGCCGCGCCACCGCAAAGCTGCTTTCTGCACCGGGGATCGCGCTTGTCTTGCACACGCGCGCGAATGCAGAAGGTCTCGATGCCACCGCGGTGGAGGCCGAAGCCAAGGGCGCAGTGGTCGCGAAGTGCCTCGGCGATCTCGCCGAGGAAGCAGCCGCCGGCGATGCCATCGCGGCCGCGCAAGCCGCCTTCAGCCGCCTCGACGGATTGATCCTGGTCGGCGGCCACGCCCGCCGCGGCAGCGCCATCGGCACGCCGGCAGATCAATTCCGCCAGGCGATGGACGAATCCGCGTTGGCTTTCACCCGCATGGTCGAGGCCGCACTTCGGCTGCTGCGTGCCGGACAAGATCCACGCATCGTGGCGGTGTCCTCCTTCGTCGCGCATGCGATCCGGCCCGACTTCGCGCCGTTCGCGGCAACCGCCGCGAGCCGCTCCGCGCTGGAAGCACTGGTGAGGTTGACCGCGATGGAGCTCGCGAAAGATGGCATCACGGTCAACGCGGTTTCGCCCGGACTCATCGTCAAGGACAGGCCGAACGAGAGCCGGCTGTCACCCGAGCAGATCGCCGCAACCGAGGCGCTGATCCCGATGCGGCGCAGAGGACGGCCGGAGGAGGTCGCCGAAATCATCGCCTTCCTGGCGTCCCCGAAAGCATCCTACGTCACGGGCCAAGTCTGGCACGTCAATGGAGGCCTGACATGACCGAATCAACTTCGAATGCATCCTGATCGAAGTCGCAATCGAGATGATGTTGCTCGACATCTCGAGACGATTCGGAGGAAAATCGGCGCACTTGTCCGTGACGACGACCGTGTATGCGGTGACAGCGGGGCACGATCCTTCCCCTCAGGGAATCGGTATCGTATGGTCGGAGCCAACCACGCCCGACCCCATCGGGCCATCCGGAAACCTCCATGCCCGAACCCGCCTGGTCGCTGCACTCCCGCCTGAAAGAGGACACCATCGACATCGGCGATCTGCCGCTGTCGAAGGTACTGGTCATCAAGGACGCCCATTATCCCTGGCTGCTATTGGTGCCGCGGCGGGTGGATGCGGTCGAGATTATCGACCTCGATGAAGTCCAGCAGGCGCAGTTGATGACGGAGATCTCCCGCGTGTCGCGCGCGCTGAAGGAGATCACCAAATGCGACAAGCTCAATGTCGCGGCGCTCGGCAATCTGGTGCCGCAGCTTCATGTCCACATCATCGCGCGCCGCACCAGCGACGCCGCCTGGCCGCGGCCGGTCTGGGGCGTGATGCCGCCGCTCGCGCATGACGCCGCAGAGGTTCAGAATTTCATCAGCGCGCTTCGCCGAAAAATCTGGTTGGGTTGAAAGAACAAGAAATGTCAGCATTCGACGCGTTTCCGCTGGGGCAACCTGCCTTCGTCAACAACATCCTCGACCGCGCCGCGCATCTGCGCCGCGACGACGAAAAGCTGTTCGCGATGGAGCAGAAGCCCTCGTCGCGCGCCTATGTCGTCTACCGCGACTCGCTGCTGGTGAAGCGCGAGGGCGACAAGGTGCGCGCGCTGCTCTCGATCGATGAAGCCCTGAAATGCGGCGCCAATCCCGGCACGATCTTCCTCGGCCTGCGCGATGGCGCCGCGGTGTTCGGCATGGGCCTCGCCCAGGCGGCAGCCGAGAAGCTGATCGGCCGCGAGGACTACACCGTCACCGAATTGCGCGGCATGGCGATGCAGGGCGCCGTCCCGCCCGAGGAACTGTCCGCGATCGCGATGGCGAAGTCGATGGTCGGCTGGCACCAGCGTCACGGTTATTGCGCCAATTGCGGCACCCGTACCGCGATGAAGGAGGGCGGCTGGAAGCGCGACTGCCCGGCTTGCAAGGCCGAGCACTTTCCGCGCACCGATCCTGTCGTGATCATGCTGGTAGCCTCGGGCGACAAATGCCTGCTCGGCCGCCAGAAGCAGTTTCCGCCGGGCATGTATTCCTGCCTCGCCGGCTTCGTCGAGGCCGCCGAGACCATCGAAGACGCGGTCCGCCGCGAGATCCTCGAAGAATCAGGCATTCGCTGCACTGACGTGCAGTACTATATGACGCAGCCCTGGCCCTATCCGTCGTCGCTGATGATCGGCTGCAGTGCGCGGGCCGTGAGCGAGGACATCGTCGTCGATCGCATGGAACTGGAAGATGCGCGCTGGTTCGCGCGCGAGGAAGCGGCGCTGATGCTCACACGGACGCATCCGGACGGGCTCGCCGGGCCGCATCCGTTTGCGATCGCCCATCACCTGCTCGGCCGCTGGGTCCACGACAAGAGCTGACCGCCGATGGCGCCATCCGAGATCGCGCCGCGCATCCTCTGCGTCGGCATGCCCGTGCGCGACCTCACCTTTCGGGTGGAGACCGTTCCGGCGCGCGGCAGCAAGGCCAATGCCACGCACCTCGCCGAGATCTGTGGCGGCAACGCGCTCAATGCCGCGATCTCCATCGCGCGGCTCGGCGGGCGCGTCGCGTTTGCCGGACCGATGGGCGATGCGCGCGAGACGTCGAGCGATTTCATTCTCGAACGGATGGCCGCCGAGGGCATTGAGATCACGCACATCATGCGCATGCCTGATTCGGCCACGCCCGTCTCAGCGATCATCATCGATGCTTCAGGCGAACGAACGCTGACAATCTATCGCGATCCCACGCTTTGGACCGTGAAGCTACCTCACGCGGACGAACTCCTGGCCGACTGCCAGGCTGTCCTGGTCGAGAGTCGCTGCGGCGCCTTCTGCATCGATCTTTGCACCGAGGCGCTCCGGCGTGGCATTCCCGTGATCGTCGGCGTCGATCGCGCAATGACGTTGCACGATGGCCTGCTGAAGGCCGCCTCGCATATGCTGTTTGCCAGCGAACAGGTGCAGGAGACTGCGGGTATCGCCGATGACGGAGCGGCCTTGAAGCGCCTCGCTACGCTGACACCAGCCTTCCTCGCCGCTACCCGCGGCCCTCGCGGGACGATCTGGCTAAACGAGGCGGGCACGCTGGAGGAGACTCCGGCTTTTCCCGTCGAGGCGGTCGATACGCTCGGCGCCGGCGACGTCTTCCACGGCGCCTTCACGCTTCGGTTCGCCGAGGGAGGCGGGGTGCGGGAGGCGCTGCGATTCGCCGCGGCCGCCGCTGCATTGAAGTGCACCCGCCATGGCGGCGGTCCAGCCGCCCCGCAACGCTTTGAAATTGAAGAGTTTTTCAGGCATCGGCGGTAGCGCCCCTCCTGCTGAGGCGCCCGAGTTACGGGCTTGCGATAGAAGATTTTTCTCTATATGAGTGAACTAACCCATCATATTGGAACAAAGTTCTTCAAATGACCGATGCCGCCGTCCAGATCCCCGAGACCAGCCGCCGCCTCGATGCCATCGATCGCAAGATCCTGATGGTGCTCCAGGAGGATGCCTCCCTGTCGGTTGCCGAAATCGGCGACCGCGTCGGCCTGTCCTCGACCCCCTGCTGGAAGCGCATCCAGCGCCTGGAGGCCGACGGCGTAATCCTCAAGCGGGTGGCGCTGGTCGATCAGAACAAGATCGGGCTCGGCATTTCCGTATTCGTGTCGGTGGAGAGCTCCGATCATTCCGACGCCTGGCTCAAGAGATTCGCCGAGGCGGTCAGCGCCATGCCCGAGGTGATGGAGTTCTACCGCATGGCCGGCGACGTCGATTACATGCTGCGCGTCGTGGTCGCCGACATGCAGGCCTACGACGTCTTCTACAAGAAGCTGATCGCCGCCGTGCCGCTGAAGAACGTCACCTCGCGCTTTGCGATGGAGAAGATCAAGTCGGTGACCGCGCTGCCGATCCCGGCCGTGGTGGCGGCTTAAGTTTACGATCCGCGGAAGGTGTCATCGCCCGCTTTCGCGGGTGATGACAGTGGTGGATACGGAAAGCGCGAGCGCTGCGGCCCCGCCTCAGATCTTCTGATTGTATTCGCCGACTTCGGGATGCGTCCGCAGCACGCTGTTCACCATCTCGAACATGTCGTGCATGCGCTGCTCGGAGACCGGGCTCTCGACCACGACGACGAGCTCGGGCTTGTTGGAGGAGGCACGCACCAGCCCCCAGCTGCCGTCCTCGACCGTGACCCGCACGCCGTTCACCGTGACGAGATCGCGGATCGCCTGGCCGCCGATCCTGGCGCCCTTGGCCTGCAAGCCCTCGAAGTGCTCCACCACCTTGTCGATGACGCCGTACTTCACCTCATCGGAGCAATGCGGCGACATCGTCGGCGACGACCAGGTCTTCGGCAGCGCGTTCTTCAAATCGGCCATCGACTTGCCGGGCGCGCGGTCGAGCATGTCGCAGATCGCGAGCGCCGACACCAGGCCGTCGTCATAGCCGCGGCCATAGGGCTTGTTGAAGAAGAAATGGCCTGATTTCTCGAAGCCCGCGAGCGCGCCCGTCTCGTTGGTGCGGCGTTTCATGTAGGAGTGGCCGGTCTTCCAATAGGCGGTTTTGGCGCCCTGCTTCTGCAGGACGGGATCGGTGACGAACAGGCCGGTCGACTTCACGTCGACGATGAACTGCGCGTCCTTGTGGATCGCCGACATGTCGCGCGCCAGCATCACACCGACCTTGTCGGCGAAGATCTCCTCGCCGGTATTGTCGACGACGCCGCAGCGATCGCCGTCGCCGTCGAAGCCGAGACCGACATCGGCGTTGTGATGCAGCACCGCGTCGCGGATCGCGTGCAGCATCTCCATGTCTTCCGGATTCGGATTGTATTTCGGGAAGGTGTGATCGAGCTCGGTGTCGAGCGGGATCACCTCGCAGCCGATCGCCTCCAGCACCTGCGGCGCGAACGCGCCGGCGGTGCCGTTGCCGCAGGCCGCGACGACCTTGAGCCTGCGCTTGAGCTTCGGGCGATTGGTGAGATCGGCGATGTAGCGCGCCGGATAGTTCTCGTGGAACTGGTACGAGCCGCCCGCCCTGTTCTTGAATTCGGCGCCGAGCACGATCTCCTTCAGCCGCGTCATCTCGTCGGGGCCGAAGGTCAGCGGACGATTGGCGCCCATCTTCACGCCGGTCCAGCCATTGTCGTTGTGAGAGGCCGTGACCATGGCCACAGCAGGCACGTCGAGATCGAACTGCGCGAAATAGGCCATCGGCGTCACCGCAAGGCCGATGTCGTGCACCCTGCACCCCGCAGCCATCAGGCCGGAGATCAGCGCGTATTTGATCGAGGCCGAATAGCCCCGGAAATCATGGCCCGTGACGATCTCCTGTTTGACGCCGAGTTCGGCGATCAGCGCGCCCAGCCCCATGCCGAGCGCCTGCACACCCATCAGGTTGATCTCCTTCTGGAACAACCAGCGCGCGTCGTATTCGCGAAAGCCGGTGGGCTTGACCATCGGCTCGGATTCGAAGGCGTAGGTGTTGGGCAAAAGCACGGATTTCGGCTTGGGAAACATTGAGACAGTCTCGTGAAAGGGGGCAGATTTTTGTGGAGGCTTAGCGAATGCCGGGCCGCAGCGGAAGGCGGGAATGAAGGCATATGGCCGATAATTGCGGCGGTTTGACAACGGAAAAACTGACCCGCCGCAGGGCGGGCTCGAGAAGATAACGACTTGATCCGGAGACAGTCCGCCCGGATTACTGCTCCAGCACCATCTGCCCGTTGGCGTATTCGAATCGCTTGAGCCGGGACAGGAAGGAAAGACCGAGCAGGTTCTCCGACAGCGCCGCGTCGGGGAGCACCATGGCATCGACATCGCGCACGATGAGGCCGCCGACGTCAAGCATGGCGATGCGGGTGCGCGCGGCCTTGATGGTGCCGTTCGCGGTGGTGACCGTGGCGTTGTATTCGCTGCGCGAGGGACGCAGACCGAAGCGCGCGGCCGAACTCTCGTTCAGCGCCACGACGGAAGCGCCGGTGTCGACCATGAAGCCGATGCGCTGGCCGTCGATGCGGCCTTCGGTCTGGAAGTGGCCGCGGACGTCGCGGGGAATGTTGAGGCTACGGCCGCCGGCGGGCGCCATCGTCGCAACGGCAACAGTCGTGCGCGGCGCCGAGGTGGCGGACGCGGAGCTCATTCTGTCCGCCATCTGCGCCATGAAGGTGCCGAGGCCGATCATAATGGCCGCGAAGATCATAATGTTACGCATCACACCACTTCCGAGCCGGAGAGCTCGATTTGACCACGCAGCCCACCCGTCCGCGAGCGAGCCCACGGCAGGGCCTGTGCTATTTTGACAAAAAGGATGAGCGGACGGTTAATGCGGCTTCAGGTGCCGCGCGGCTTTGCACGCCGGGTCGGCAGCGCAGTCGCAGGATCATCCGGCCAGGGATGGCGTGGATAGCGGCCGCGCAGGTCGGAACGGACAGCGGCATAGCTGCCGCGCCAGAAGCCGGGGAGATCGCGCGTCACCTGCACCGGCCGCTGCGCCGGCGACAGCAATTCGAGCACCAGCGGCACCTTGCCGGCGGCGATCGACGGATGGGTGTTGAGGCCGAACAATTCCTGCAGCCGTACCGCAATGGTCGGCCCCTGCTCGGCCTCGTAATCGATCGCGAGCACGCTCCCCGTCGGCGCCTCGAAATGCGTCGGCGCCTCCCGGTCGAGCCGCGCGCGCATCTCCCACGGCAACAGCGCCATCAGCGCATCGGAGAGATCGCCGGCGGAAATGTCCTTTAGCGCGATCTTGTCGTAGAGAACAGGCACCAGCCAATCGTCGCGCCGCGCGATCAATCCGACGTCGGAGAGATCGGGCCAGCTATCGCCCTCGGCCTTGCGCAAGAACATCACGCGGTCGCGCCATTGTTTTGCGGCCTTCGACCATGGCAAGCGGTCGAGGCCGGCGGCGATGAGACCATCTGCGAAGATGCGCGCGGTATCCTCCGAGGGCGACACAGCAAGCGTCGCTTCGGACAGGGTGATCGCATGCAGCACACGCTTGCGCCGTGCGCGCAGCGCCATCGCCCCGCGGTCGAACGAGATCTCGTCGACGCTCTCGATATGCTCGGCGAAGTGCCGCTCGATGTCGCCCTCGGCGATTTGGGCGGCGAGCAGGATGCGGCCACTCGCAGCCGTGCCGGTCATCTCGCCGATCGCGATATAGGGCGCGCGTGCGAGCGAGGAGGTCTGCTCCACCGCAGCGCCGCGGCCGTTGGCAAGCACGAAACTGCCGTTGCCACGGTTCCGCGCGACGCGGTCGGGAAAGGCATAAGCCAGCATCAGGCCGGTGGAGAGATCCTCCTGCTGCCCCGCCTTCTCGGACGCGGCGACCTGCGAGGCCCAGCGGCGCGCGAGATCGCGTGCACTCGCCGCCCGCGGTGAGCGGTCGCGGCGGAACTGGTCGCGCCGGTGCTCGAGATCGACGCTGTCGCCGCCGAGCCCGCGCTCGGTGATAACAGCGGCGATCTCGGCCGCCTCTTCGCCGCAGCCTGCGCGCTGCGAATCCACGATCATGCGCGCCAGCCGCGGCGGCAGCGCCAGCGCGCGCAGGCTCTTGCCTTCTGCCGTGATGCGGCCATCGCTGTCGAGCGCGTTGAGCTCGCTGAGCAGATTTTTTGCTTCCTTCCAGGCCGGCTGCGGCGGCGGGTCGAGGAATGACAACGCCGCGGGATCGGCAACGCCCCATTGCGCGAGATCGAGCACCAGCGAGGACAGGTCGGCGCTGAGGATCTCAGGTTGCGTATAGGGCGCCAGCGAGGCCGTCTGCGGCTCGTCCCAGAGCCGGTAGCAGACGCCGGGCTCGGTACGGCCGGCGCGACCACGGCGCTGATCGACCGCCGCGCGCGCGGCGCGAACCGTCTCGAGCCGGGTCAGGCCGATGTCGGGCTCGTAGCGCGGCACGCGTGCGAGGCCGGAATCGACCACGATGCGCACTCCCTCGATGGTGAGCGAGGTTTCCGCGATCGAGGTCGCCAGCACCACCTTGCGCGTGCCCTTCGGCGCCGGCGCGATGGCGCGATCCTGCACGGCGGCATCGAGCGCGCCGAACAGCGGCACGATCTCGATGCTGGCGTCCTGCACGCGCTCGCTGAGGAAATTCTGGGTGCGGCGGATTTCGGCCGCGCCCGGCAGAAACGCCAGCACCGAGCCACTGTCGGCACGGAGCGCGGACGCGATCGCATCCGCCATCTGCCGCTCGATCGGCGCATCCGCCTTGCGGCCCAGATAGCGTGTCTCGACGGGGAAAGCGCGGCCCTCGCTCTCGACGACGGGGGCATCGCCCAGCAGCTTGGCGACGCGAGCGCCATCAAGCGTTGCCGACATCACGAGGATGCGCAGGTCCTCGCGCAGGCCGGTTTGCGCATCCCGTGCCAGCGCGAGGCCAAGATCGGCGTCGAGGGAGCGCTCGTGGAATTCGTCGAACAGAATGGCGGCAACGCCGGAAAGTTCGGGATCGTCGAGGATCTGGCGGGTGAATATGCCCTCGGTCACCACCTCGATGCGCGTAGCGCGCGAAATCTTCGAGCCGAACCGGACGCGATAACCAACGGTTTCCCCGGCGCGCTCGCCAAGCGACTTGGCCATGCGGTCGGCGCTGGCGCGCGCGGCGATGCGCCGCGGCTCCAGCACGATGATTTTCTTGCCTTTGGCCCAGGGCACATCGAGCAGTGCCAGCGGCACGCGTGTGGTCTTGCCGGCGCCCGGAGGGGCGACCAGCACGGCCGCATTGTTCGCCTCCAGCCTGCGCGAGAGATCGTCGAGCACGGCATCGATCGGCAGGGGCGTGTCGAAGGTACGGGGCAAAAAAGTCTATCCGTTCGTCATGTCCGGCCTTGTGCCGGGCATCCACGTATTCGACTAGAAAACAGACGTCGATGGCCGGGACAAGCCCGGCCATAATGGAATTATGTGCGCTGGTGGATCAGGCCTGAGACGACCGTCCCACGCTCTCATAGGTGAAACCGGCGGCCGCCATGTCTTCGGGGCGGTAGATGTTGCGCAAGT
Organism: Bradyrhizobium sp. CCBAU 51627; assembly: GCF_028128765.1. GTDB lineage: Bacteria > Pseudomonadota > Alphaproteobacteria > Rhizobiales > Xanthobacteraceae > Bradyrhizobium. Next base: position 464 of record NZ_LBJG01000019.1, on the reverse strand, counting down.
CGACGACGACGGGCCGGGCCATGGTGGCCTTCAGCCGGTCGAGATCGAGCGCGCGGAACTGGACCCATTCGGTGACGATGACGAGCGCATCGGCGCCTTGCGCGCAGGAATAGGCGTCCTCGCTATAGGTGATGTTCGGCAATTCGCCCCTGGCCTGCTCCATGCCGACGGGATCGAACGCCTTCACCTTGGCGCCCATGTCGAGCAAGCCCGTCACCAGCGGGATCGAGGGCGCATCGCGCATGTCGTCGGTGTCGGGCTTGAAGGTCAGGCCGAGCACGGCGATGGTCTTGCCACGCAAGGAGCCGCCGAGCGCCTGGCTCACTTTCCGCGCCATCGCGCGCTTGCGGTTCTCGTTGACCGCCAGCACGGATTCCACGATGCGCAAGGACACGTCGTAGTCCTGCGCGATCTTGATCAGCGCCTTGGTGTCCTTCGGGAAGCAGGAGCCGCCGAAGCCGGGA
>NZ_LBJG01000018.1 GCF_028128765.1 Bradyrhizobium sp. CCBAU 51627 | reverse complement strand
AAGCTTCTCGTTCGCCTCAACGCCAAAGCTCGCGATGCGCGTACCACCTACGCTAATGCAACTTGACAACAGAGATAGTCGCTCATCCGGCGCGTCGCGCCACCCTCTCCCACAAGGGGAGAAGGAAGAAAGCGCCAGACTATTTTCCGACCACCCTCGCCGCCTCCAGCAGCCGCTCACTCGCACTCGCCGTCGCCAGCACTGTGCCATCTTCCGCCATCAGCTTCGCCTCGACGAACGCAATTGTCTTTCCGAGCTGCGTGACCTTGGCCTCGCCGACGATCGGCCCTGGCTTTGCGGGTGCCAGAAAGTTCACGGTCATGCTGATGGTCGTGGTGTAGAGCCGGCCCTCGCTCATCTCCAGCACGGCCGGCCCCATAGTGTCGTCGAGCATCGCGGAGAGCATGCCGCCCTGGATGAATCCGCCAGGGTTGCAGAACTCAGGCTTGCCTTCGAAGCTGAGCCTGATCCAGCCATCCGCAGGACGGGCATCGAGCAGCCGCCAGCCCAGCAGCTCGGCACAGGGCGGCCTCTTGAAATTGTCGAGCGCGGTCTTGACCATTGGCAACCTCCGTTTCGCACGCTGATAGCGCGACGCAGCTGCCAGCGTGCTGTCAGGAGGATCGCCCCGGCGGCAGACTTAGCGCCTGTGCAATCACCTTGCGCATGACGTTGGGCAGCGCCTCTTCGGCCAGGGTTGCGATCGGCACCCATCGCATGCCCGCCGGCGCGCGCGTGCGGGCTTCGGCCTTCGCGGTATAGACCACGAGCTCCAGCGGAAAATGGGTGAAGACGTGGGTGACGAGACCGGATTTGCGTTGCCAGCGCGACAGCCCCTTCAGGTCAGGCGCCTGCTGTTTTGCGGTCGCGTCTTCCTGGCCGGCGAGCCAGTCCGAGCCCGGCACTTCGGTCATGCCGCCGAGCAGGCCCTTTTCAGGCCTTGAGCGGACCAGCAGCTCGTCGCCGCGCGTGACGACGAACGCGGCACCACGCCGCAACGTTCCGCTCTTCTTCGGCGCCTTGCGCGGAAACGTCTCCTGCGTGCCTAGCGCGCGCGCCGTGCAATCCTCGTTGAAAGGACACAGCGAGCAGGCCGGCTTCTTCGGCGTGCAGATCGAGGCGCCGAGATCCATCAAAGCTTGCGCACTGTCGCCAGCGCGAGAATTCGCCAGCAGCGTCGCTGCCATCTGCTGGATCAACGGTTTTGCCTGCGGCAGTTCCTCCTCGACGGCAAACAGGCGCGACACCACGCGCTCGATATTGCCGTCGACGGGCATGGTGTGGCGATCGAACGCGATCGCCGCAATCGCGGCCGCCGTGTAGGGGCCGATGCCCGGCAGCGCCCGCAGGCCCTGCTCCGTATCGGGGAAGACGCCGCCATGCTGGCGCGTCACTGCGACGGCACAGGCATGAAGATTTCGCGCCCGTGAGTAATAGCCGAGCCCGGCCCACATCCGCAGCACGTCATCCAGCGAGGCATTCCCCAACGCGGCGACCTCGGGCCAACGCGCGACGAATTTTTCGAAATAGGGCCCAACCGCCTTCACCGTGGTCTGCTGCAGCATGATCTCCGACAGCCAGACCCGGTAGGGATCCGACGTCTCGCCAGGCGCGGCGCGCCAGGGCAGCCTGCGGCGGTGGCGATCGTACCAGGCAAGCAGCGCGATCGGGCGCGACGAGGTCACCGCCTGACTGGGGTCCGGTTTCGCCTTCAGCGCAGATTTGGAGCTCATGCTGGCACTGTAGCCGCGTCACACCAATCTCTCCACGTCATGCCCGCGCTCGTCGCGGGCATCCACGTCTTTCTTCGCTGCGAGAAGCCTGTGGCCCACCCGCCGAAATGCTATAAGGCCCCATGGCCAAATTCCCACCCAAACCCGGCCCCATCAGCGCCAAACCGCTCGGGATCCTGCTCAACGACGTCTTCGCCGAGGCCTATGCCAAGCAGGGCTTTGCGGCGCGCGAGCTGGTGACGCGGTGGGCGCAGATTGCGGGCCCAGAGATCGCCGCCCATGCCGAGCCGCTGAAGATGCAGTGGCCACGCCCGGTGGAAGGCCAGCCGCAGGAGCCGGCGACGCTGGTGCTGCGGGTCGAGGGCCCGATGGCGCTGGAGATCCAGCACTCGGCCGACGTGATCCTGGAGCGGGTCAACCGCTTCTTCGGCTGGAGCGCGGTCGGCAAGCTCGCCTTCCGCCAGGCTCCCCTCTCGCGCCCCCGGGTCCGAAAGCGGCCCGGCCCGCCGGACCCCAAGGCCGTGGCCAAGGTGGCCGAGGACCTGGGCGCGATCGAAGATGAAGACCTGAAGACGGCACTGGCGCGGCTTGGCGCCGCCATCAAGCGAAATTGAGCCTCATTCGGCTGCCAATCTGGACCTGTCCTGGCCGCTCGCCATTGCCTCAAACCACGTTTCAAGCTAGCGACAGGCCGCCCGGAGGGGAACTTCGGGCAAAGAGCAGCCAATCCGGGAGCCGACCTTGATCATCACCCGCCGCGCCTTCACCACGATGCTGTCGCTGACCGGGCTTGCCGCGCTCGCCGGGCTCTCGCCGCTGTGGTTCATCACTGAAGCCATGGCGCAGTCCGCCGCCGACGTGGCGAAGCCCGTGTCGCTGCCCGACATGGCGCTGGGCCCGAAGGACGCCGCCGTCACCATCACCGAATACGCCTCGATGACCTGTCCGCACTGCGCGGCCTTCAACGAACAGGTGTTCCCCAAGATCAGATCGGAATACATCGACACCGGCAAGGTGCGGTACATTTTCCGCGAGTTCCCGCTCGACATCAAAGCCGCCGCCGGCTCGATGCTGTCGCGCTGCATCGCCAATGGCGACGCGGCGAAGTACTTCGCCGTCACCGATATGCTGTTCCGCCAGCAGAACGATTGGGTGGTGAAGAACACCACCGAGACCCTGACGCGGATCGGTAAACAGGCCGGCCTCACCCAGCAGCAGGTCGAGACCTGTCTGAAGGACCAGGCCCTGCTCGACAAGATCGCCGCCGACCAGAAGTATGCCAGCGAGGTGCTGAAGGTGGATTCCACGCCGACCTTCTTCATCAACGGCGAGAAGATCAAGGGCGAGACCTCGTTCGAGGAGTTCGCCAAGAAGATCAATCCGCTGCTGAAGAGCTGATTCGCTCGTCAAGATCCTGATTCGCATCTCAAAAGCCGTAGCTTTCCCGGCATAAATCCCTTGGGAAAAGCGACTTTCGCAGGTTGCCCTCGCGGCGCACCGCGGCCATTGTCCGCCGCATGAGGCGCCCCGCGCGACTCGCCCAGACAGCGACATTGCCTTCCATGGTATTGTCCCGGCAGGGGGATTCGTGCCTGCCAACAGAGATGCGTGCTTATGAAAATCACCCGCCTGCGCCTTCACGGCTTCAAGTCCTTCGTTGAGCCCACGGACTTCGTCATCGAGCCCGGCTTGACCGGCGTGGTCGGACCCAACGGTTGCGGCAAGTCGAACCTGGTCGAAGCGCTGCGCTGGGCGATGGGCGAGACCTCGTACAAGAGCTTGCGCGCCGCCGACATGGACGCGGTGATCTTCGCCGGCTCCGGCAACCGTCCGGCGCGCAACCACGCCGAAGTGACGATGACGATCGACAATGCCGATCGCACCGCGCCCGCGGCGATGAACGACAGCCAGTTGCTGGAAATTTCCCGCCGTATCGAACGTGAAGCCGGCTCGGTCTATCGCATCAACGGCCGCGACGTGCGCGCCCGCGACGTGCAGATCCTGTTCGCGGACGCCGCCACCGGCGCACGCTCGCCGGCCCTCGTCCACCAGGGCAAGATCGGCGAGATCATCCAGGCCAAGCCCGAGCAGCGCCGCCGCGTGCTGGAAGACGCCGCCGGCGTCGCCGGCCTGCACGCCCGCCGTCATGAGGCCGAACTGCGGCTGAAGGCGGCCGAAACCAACCTCACCCGTGTCGAGGACGTGATCGGCCAGCTCTCCGGCCAGATGGAAGGCCTGAAGAAGCAGGCCCGCCAGGCCGTGCGCTATCGCGAGGTCGCGGCCAAGGTTCGCAAGGCCGAAGCGACGCTGTTCCATCTGCGCTGGATCGGCGCCCATGCCGACGTCAATGAATCCGGCCAAACCCACGATCTCGCGGTGCGCGAGATGGCCGAGCGCACCCAGCACCAGGCCGAAGCCGCCCGTATCCAGGCAATCCGCGCCGCCGAAATGCCGGCGCTGCGCGATACCGAAGCGCGCGCCGCCGCAGGTCTTCAGCGGCTCACCAACGCCCGCGAATTGCTCGACCGCGAGGAAGAGCGCGCCAAGGAGCGCGTCGCCGAGCTCGAGCGCCGTCTCGCCCAGTTCGAAGGCGACATTTCCCGTGCTCAGCAACAAACCATGGACGCCGACGTCGCGCTGCAGCGGCTCGATACTGAAGACGCCGAGCTGAAGGAAGAGATCAAGTCGCGCGTCGAGAAGCGCTCCGGCGTCGACGAGCGCGTCGGCGAAGCCGAGGCGGTGCTGACCGAGACCGAGCAGCAATTCGCCGAGCTCACCACCGCACTCGCCGACCTCACCGCCAAGCGCCACCAGCTCGAGGCCAACGTCCGCACCCACCGCGACAAGCTCGCCCGTCTCGACCAGGAGATTGCCAACGTCGCGGCGGAAGAGCAGAAGCTCGCCGCCGAGACCGGCGGCTTCGGCGATCTCGACGAGCTGACCGCGGCGGTCGAGACCGCCGAGCAGACGCTGGCGGCGTCCGAAGCGGCCGCGCAGGCGAGCGAAGCCGCGCATGTCGCGGCCCGCCAGACGCTCGAAGCCTCGCGCTCCCCGCTGGTCGAGGCCGACAAGCGCGTGCAGCGGCTCGACACCGAGGCGCGCACGATCTCCAAGATCGTCAACGGCGAAACCAAGAACCTGTGGCCGCCGATCATCGACGGCATCACCGTCGACAAGGGTTTTGAAAAGGCCATCGGCGCCGCGCTCGGCGACGACCTCGATGCGCCGATCGATCCGTCGGCGCCGATGCGCTGGACCAATGTCGGCCACGCCGAAGGCGACCCGGAGCTGCCCGAAGGCGTCACCCCGCTCGCCAACCATGTGCAGGCGCCGGCCGAGCTGACGCGCCGCCTGGCTCAGATCGGCGTGGTGCCGCGCGAGCGCGGTGCCGAGCTGGTCTCGCAGCTCAAGACCGGCCAGCGGCTGGTCTCGCCCGAAGGCGACGTTTGGCGCTGGGACGGTTTTGTTGCCGCCGCGCACGCCCCGACCGGCGCTGCCCGGCGCCTCGCCGAGCGCGCCCGTCTCGTCGACATCGAGAACGAGCTGGAGCAGGCCCGCATCGACGCGCAGATCAAGCGCCAGGCGCTGGAGAATGCCGAGTCCGAATTGCAGATGGCGGCCAGCACCGAAGGCGCGAGCCGCGAGGCCATGCGTGCCGCGCAGCGCGAGCTCAACGTCGCGCGTGAGCGCCACGCCGCTGCCGAGCGCGAGATCAGCCGCCACGCCGCCCGCAAGGCGACGCTGTCGGAAGCGCACAGCCGTCTCGCCGCCGACCGCGCCGAGGCCGAAGCCGCCTACGAATATGCCGAGGCCGGCATCAGCGAGCTGCCGTCGAGCGAGGACACCGAGACCCGTCTCGCCGCCGTCCGCAGCGACATCGAGAACCACCGCCGCATCGCCGCCCAGGTCCGCGCCGAGGCCCAGGCGCTGGCGCGCGAAGCCGAACTCGCCGACCGCCGCGTCCAGGCGATCCTCGCCGAACGCGCCGAATGGCAGAACCGCAAGGAGAGCGCGGCCTCCCACATCGACACCATCCAGGCCCGTATTGCCGAACTCACGATCGAGCGCAGCGAGCTCGAGAACGCGCCGGCCGTGTTCGCCGAGAAGCGCAGCGCGCTGATCACCGAGATCGAATACGCGGAAAACGACCGCCGCATGGCCGCCGACGCGCTCGCCACCGCGGAAAGCGCGATGGCCGAGACCGACCGCGTCGCCAAGCTGACGCTGGAAGCGCTGTCCAGCGCGCGCGAAGCCACCGCCCGCGCCGAGGAGCGCATGGAAAGCGCGCGGCGCCGGCTCGAAGACATCGAGCGCGAGATCCGCGACATGCTCGAAGTCGAGCCGCAGGCCGTCGCCGGCCTTGCCGAGATCGAGCCCGGCACCGAGCTGCCGCCCCTGCACGACATCGAGGAAGACCTCGAAAAGATGCGCCGCGATCGCGAGCGCCTCGGTGCGGTCAATTTGCGCGCCGAGGAAGAGCTGCGCGAGGTCGAGACCCAGCACACCGGTCTCGTCACCGAGCGGGACGACCTGGTCGAGGCCATCAAGCGGCTGCGCCAGGGCATCCAGAGCCTCAACAAGGAAGCGCGCGAGCGCCTGCTGACCTCGTTCGACATCGTCAACAACCACTTCAAGCGCCTGTTCGTCGAGCTGTTCGGTGGCGGCGAGGCCGCGCTGCACCTGATCGAGAGCGACGACCCGCTGGAAGCCGGTCTCGAAATCATCGCAAAACCGCCAGGCAAGAAGCCGCAGACGCTGTCGCTGCTCTCGGGCGGTGAGCAGGCGTTGACCGCGATGGCGCTGATCTTCGCGGTGTTCCTGACCAACCCCTCGCCGATCTGCGTGCTGGACGAAGTCGACGCACCGCTCGACGACCACAACGTCGAACGGTACTGCAACCTCTTGCACGAAATGACCGGCTCGACCGATACGCGCTTCATCATCATCACGCACAACCCGATCACCATGGCGCGGATGAACCGTCTGTTCGGCGTCACCATGGCCGAGCGCGGCGTGTCGCAACTCGTGTCGGTGAGCCTGGCCGAGGCGGTGGACATCCTCGACCAGAACGTGGCGTGATACAGCGGTCGTTCCACACCCATTGACGTCATCATCCGCGAAGGCGGATGATCCAGTACGCCGCGGCTTCTCGGTCGACGGCACTGTCTCGGAGTACTGGATGCCCCGCCTTCGCGGGGCATGACTGCGGATGATGATAGCCCCCACCCTTCCCGCCGAACTTAAGGCCGCCCTCGACGCCAAGCTCCAGGGTTTTTCGCGCACCGACGCGGCGCAGCGCTCGCGGAAGATCTCGACCACCTACCGCGCCGGCGGCGGCTCGGGCACGATCAAGTCGGAAGCCGATGCGCTCGCCTATGCGCTGGCGCGGATGCCGGCAACCTATGCAGCCGTCGCCGCAAGCCTGAGCGCCTTCACCGAGACCGCACCGGACTTCGCTCCGGAAACGTTGCTCGACGTCGGCGCAGGCCCGGGCACCGCGAGCTGGGCCGCGGCGGTGGCCTTTTCGTCGTTGCAGAGTTTTACTTTACTCGACGCCAATGCGACGCTAAGCCGGCTCGCACTCGACCTGGCACGCGACAGCTCGCGCCTCTCCGACTATCGCTGTCTGCCCGGTGACGCCGCCGCCAATCTCGCAGAGCTCCCGCAAGCCGATCTCGTCGTCGCGAGCTACATCATCGGCGAGATCGGTGAGAGCGACCAGCGCAGGCTAGCGGAGACAATGTGGGCGAAAGCGCGCCACGCGCTGGTCGTGATCGAGCCCGGCACGCCCGCGGGCTATGCCCGCATTCTCGCGCTGCGCCAGCAACTGATCGCGGACGGCGCCTATGTCGCTGCCCCCTGCCCGCACGAAAAGCCTTGCCCGCTCATCGCACCCGATTGGTGCCATTTCAACCAGCGCCTGCCGCGTTCGCAAGCGCACCGCCAGATCAAGGGCGCCGAGGTGCCATTCGAGGACGAACGCTTCATCTACGTCGCCCTGACCCGCACGCCCCCCCCAGCCCGCAGCCCGCGCGTCCTCGCGCCGCCCGCGATCGGCAAGGCCGAGGTCACGGCAAAGCTCTGCACCACGGAGGGCGTCGAACTCGCGAAAGTCGCGCGGCGCGACAAGGCCGCCTACGCGGGCGCCCGCCGCTGGCGCTGGGGTGATGCCGTTCTGTCCGAAAGTTAACCCCGTTGCCCACTTTTCCGCTTGAACTCGGATGGCGCCCGCTCCGACCAAGTCTTACCTTCCCTCCGCGCGGGGTTCTTTCCCGGCCCCATTTTAGTTTACGCTGTCCGCCCCAATTCCCTTCAGGAGTTCTCCATGTCGACCGGCTGGATCGTTCTCGGCATCATCGTCGTCCTCGTGCTGTTCGCCTTCAGCGCCTACAACCGGCTGGTGGCGTTGAGTCAGCGCGTCGGCCAGGCCTTTGCCGATGTCGACGTGCAGCTCAAGCAGCGTCATGATTTGATCCCGAACCTGGTCGAGACGGTGAAGGGATATGCCTCGCACGAGCGCGGCACGCTGGACGACGTCATCAAGGCGCGCAATTCGGCGATGTCGGCGCAGGGGCCTGCACAGGTGTCCGCGGCCGAGAACCAGCTCTCCGGCGCACTCGGCCGGCTGATCGCGCTGTCGGAGGCCTATCCGGACCTCAAGGCCAACGCCAATTTCCAGCAGCTCGCATCCGAGCTCTCCGACCTCGAGAACAAGATTGCGGCGAGCCGCCGCTTCTTCAACAACGCGGTCCAGGAATACAACACCGGCATCCAGCAGATGCCCGCCGCGCTGTTCGCCGGCATGTTCGGCTTCACCAGGAAGGACTTCTTCGATCTCGGCACCAGCCGCACCGAGGTCGAAGCTGCGCCCCAGGTGAAATTCTGATCTGAGCCTGTAGGCCGGCAGGGCAACGCGTCATGGCCGCGTATGGTCTCTACACGCACATCGCCTCGAACAAGTTTCGTTCGATGCTGCTGCTCGGCGGCCTGTTCGCGCTGGTCTATGTGCTGGTCTATGCTGGCGCGCTGGTCGCCGAGGTCGTCATCAACGGCAACGGCACCGTCGCCTATTATCTGAATCAGGCCTTCTACGACCTGCTCAAAGCCGGACCCTTCGCGACGATCGCGGCGGCGGCCTGGATCGTCATCGCCTATTTCTTCCACCAGTCGATGATCGACGCGGTCACCGGCGGCCACGACGTTAGCCGGCAGGAGGAGCCGCGGCTCTACAATCTTCTGGAAAATCTCTGCATTTCGCGCGGCATCACCATGCCAAAGCTGAAGATCATGGAGAGCCCCGCGCTGAACGCGTTCGCGACCGGTCTTAATCCGCGGCAATATTCGGTCACAGTCACCACGGGCCTGCTCGACGCGCTGAACGACCAGGAGATCGAGGCGGTGCTGGGCCACGAGCTGACCCACATCAAGAACGGCGACGTGCAGCTGATGGTGGTCGCGGTCATCATCGCCGGCGTGGTCGGTTTCTTCGGCGAATTGTTCTTCCGCCTGTTCACGAATTTGAGCTGGAATTCCGGCGGCTCGTGGTCGTCGGGGTCCTCCTCGTCGTCGCGGTCGTCCTCGTCCTCGAGCGACAGCAAGAACTCCGGCGGCGGCGCGGTGATCGTGATCATCATTGCGGTCGTGCTGATCATGGTGGCCTGGCTGATGTCGCAGGTGGTCAAGCTCGCGCTGTCGCGTTCGCGCGAATTTCTCGCCGATGCCGGCTCGGTCGAACTGACGAAGAATCCTGACGCCATGATCTCGGCGCTGCGCAAGATCGAGGGCCGCGGCGAGCTGCCGGGGGCAACATCCGCAGTGATGGAGCTGTGCGTTGACAATCCGCGCGAGGGGTTTGCCGATCTGTTTGCAACCCATCCCTCAGTTCAGTCCCGCGTCGACGCGCTGGTCAAGTTCGCCGGCGGCCACGATCCGGGTCCGCTGCCGCCGCCCGCTGACGAGACGGAACAGCCCGACGCAGGCGAGCCTGCGGGACAGGCCGATCAGCAGAGCGCTCCGGCGGCACCGCCGCATGGTCCGTGGAGCGATGCTGGCGGCCGGACCACGCCACGACCGGTCCCTGCGCCGGGCGTTTCCGGTACCCCTGCCGGCAATTCGATGGGCAATCCCATGGGTCCTTGGGGCCGGCACTGATCGTACGGATACCGCGCTTTGACCCGGTTTCACGCAGATCTGGAAAAACTTCAGGAATTGCAGCCGGGACATGCCGAGGAATTGAATTCTCCCTTGTTTCTGCCATGTTCGCGCCCAACAGCAGACTCGGGACATCGATTTGGGGCCCGGCCGATTGCAATCTCGCGATCGGGGGCGCGCGTTAGGGGACAGCAATGGCAAAGCCGGCAGTGGTTGTGGTGGGCGCGGACAAGGGCGGGGTCGGCAAGACCACGGTATCGCGTACCCTGCTCGATTATTTTTCCGCCAACAACGTGCCGACGCGCGCGTTCGACACGGAGTCGCCGCGGGGAACGCTGAAGCGCTTCCACCCCGAGATCACCGAAATCGTCGACATGACGACGACGGCCGATCAGATGAAGATCTTCGATACGCTCAACGCCGTGAGCCCGTCGGTGACCGTGATCGACGTTCGCGCCGGCCTGCTCTCGCCCGCCCTGGCCTCGCTGCGCGACATCGGCTTCCTCGATGCCGCCAAGGCCGGGCAGATCACCTTCGCCGTGTTCCACATCCTGGGACCCTCGATCGCCTCGCTCGAGGAGATCGCGGAGACGGCCGGTTTCATGACCGGCGCAAAATATTTCCTGGTGAAGAACTTCATCAACGACACCCAGTTCTTCCAGTGGGACCAGGCAACCTACAATTCCTACTTCCACCGCATCAAGGACGCGACCGAGCTGACCATCCCAAAGCTCAACGAAATGGCCTATGAGCAGGTCGAGGTTTCCTCGGTGCCGTTCCTCAAATTCGTCGCCAACAAGGGCATCAACGATGAGGCCGCGAACTATTCCTTCGTGCTGCGCGGCTATGTCCGGCACTGGCTGGCCAACGTCTGGAGCGAGTTCGATCGGATCCGCCTGACCGATATCGTCGGTTCGAAACCGGTCACCCGCAACAGCGAAAAATAGTTGCGCAGGCCGCGCTGATACGGCTGGATTGGGCGTCAAGTTGGCCTGATATAGCTGTCGATGTCCGCGACGCCCCTCTACATCATCTGCTCGCCCCGCCCGCAGGTCGGCAAGACCCTGCTGGCGCGGCTGCTTGCCGAATTCCTGCTGCTCAAGAACGGCAATGTCGCGGCCTTCGACGTCAATCTGAAGGAGCCGTCGCTGCTCGATTATCTGCCGAAGGTGACCGAAACCGCCGACGTGATCGACACCTACGGCAAGATGCAGTTGATGGACCGCGTCATCATCGACGACGGGCTCGCCAAGGTGATCGACCTCGGCTTCCATGCCTTCGACGAGTTCTTCAAGATGACCGACGAGATCGGCCTGCTCAAGGAAGCGGCGCGTCGGCATGTCGCACCCCAAATCCTGTTCATGGCCGACACCGACCGTGTCTCGGCCCGCGCCCATGAGATGCTGCGCCAGCAGATTCCGCGGATGAACCTGATCACCGTCGACAATGAGTTCGTGATCCGCGGCGAACTGCCGCCCGCGATGGAAGGCGGCCGCCTGTTCCGCCTGCCGGCGCTGCCCGGCTTCCTCAAAACCTATATCGATCGGCTGACCTTCTCCTTTACCGGCTATCTGCGCCAGGAGAAGGATTCCTCGACCGAGTTGCACCAATGGATCCGGCGAAACTATCTCGCTTTCCGCGAGCTCGAGCTCAGTCTGATCCTGCAACGATCCTGAATATTTTATCCGGGTAATATTGACGTCGGGACCTCCATGACGCTACTGAGGCTGCGCAACAGCGTCTTCAGCAAGGCCCCTCCCGTGAGCACCGACCGCAAAGCAGCCATCGCCGCCTACAAGGAGCGGAAGACCATTGCCGGTATCTACGTGGTGCGCTGCGCCGTAGCGAGCGAGGCCTGGGTCGGCCAGGCTCCGAACCTGGAGACCATCAAGAACCGCATTTGGTTCACGCTGCGCCAGGGCAGTCACCCCTGCCGTAGCCTCCAGGCCGCCTGGAACGCGCATGGTGAGGCCGGCCTAGCGTTCGGCGAATGCGAGCGTCTGGAGGACGAAGAAAGCGCCTATGTCAGGGACGCGCTGCTGAAGGAGCGCGCGCTGCATTGGCGGACCGAATTGAAAGCCGAGGCGATCTAGAGATCGCCGCAACTTCAATGCCCCTCGAACGTCATCAGCGTGCGCACCGGCACGTCCATGGCACGCAGCTTGGCGGCGCCGCCGAGTTCGGGCAGGTCGATGATGAAACAGGCGGCGACGACATTGGCGCCGATCTGGCGCAGCAGCTTGACTGCGCCCTCAGCGGTGCCGCCGGTGGCGATGAGGTCGTCGACCAAGATGACGCGCTCGCCGGGCTGGATGGCGTCGACATGCATCTCCATCTCGTCGATGCCGTATTCGAGCGAGTAAGCGATGCGCACGGTGGTGTGCGGCAGCTTGCCTTTCTTGCGGATCGGCACAAAGCCCGCCGAGAGCTGATGCGCCACTGCGCCGCCGATGATGAAGCCGCGCGCTTCCATGCCCGCAACCTTGTCGATCTTGTTGCCGGCCCAGGGATTGACGAGCTCGTCGACCGCGCGGCGGAACGCCCGCGCATCCGCGAGCAAGGTCGTGATGTCGCGGAACATGATCCCCGGCTTGGGATAGTCGGAGATGGTGCGGACGCTCGCCTTCAAATCATGGTCAAAGGTCATGGTGATCTCGCTTTGGTTTTTCCACCGTCATTGCGAGCAAAGCGAAGCAATCCAGATCTTCTCCGCGGCAGCAGTCTGGATTGCTTCGTCGCTTCGCTCCTCGCAATGACGGCCCCTTACTCAATTCGTCCCGGCCTCCAGCCGGAACGCATTCTCGACAATTTTCAAGCCCACTTCGCCACCGAGCGACATCAGAGATTCCGGGTGGAATTGCACGCCGGCGACCGGCAGAGTCTTGTGCTCCAGCGCCATGGCGACGCCGTCCTCGGTGCTGGCGGTGACTGACAACACCTCCGGCATGCTGTCGCGCTCGACGAAGAGCGAGTGATAGCGGCCGATGATGATCTCGTTCGGCAGGTTGCGCATCAAGCGCCCGCCGCGCACCTGCACCCGCGAGGGCCGGCCATGGGCGGGATGGGTGAGCTGACCGAGTTCGCCGCCAAAATATTCGCCGATCGCCTGCACGCCGAGACAGACGCCGAACACCGGCAGCTTGTTCTCCAGCGCGGCGTCGATCGTCTTCTTGATCCCGAAATCCTCCGGGCGGCCCGGACCGGGCGACAGCACCAGCAAATCCCATTTCTTCTGCTTCAGCATGTCGAGCGCATGCACATAGCGGACCACGGTGACGCTGGCGCCGACCTGACGAAAGTAATCGGCGAGCATGTGGACAAAGCTGTCATCATGATCGATCAGCAGCACGCGCTTACCCGAGCCGGTCGCATCAGGCGCAAAGCTCGACAGCGGCTTCGGGGGATCGCCGCGCAGCGCCTGGAACAGCGCCGCAGCCTTGACCTGACACTCGCGGTCTTCCGCGGCGGGATCGGAGTCAAACAGGCAGGTGGCGCCGACGCGAACCTCGGCGAGACCATCCTTCATGCGGATGGTGCGGATGGTGAGGCCGGTGTTGATGCTGCCGTCGAAATTCACCGCACCGATCGCGCCCGCGTACCAGCGCCGCGGCGAGCGCTCGTGATCCTCGACGAACTGCATCGCCCAGAGCTTTGGCGCGCCTGTGACAGTGACGGCCCAGGCATGGGTCAGAAAGGCATCGAGCGCGTCGAAGCCGGGGCGCAACATGCCCTCGACATGGTCGACGGTGTGGAACAGCTTTGAATAGGTCTCGATCTGCCGTCGCGCTAAGACCTTGATCGTGCCGGGCACGCAGACGCGCGCCTTGTCGTTGCGGTCGACGTCGGTGCACATGTTGAGCTCGAACTCGTCCTTCTCCGAGTTCAGCAGTTGGCGAATCTGCTCGGCATCGCCGATCGCGTCGCTGCCGCGCGCGATCGTGCCCGAGATCGGGCAGGTCTCGACGCGGCGGCCATCGGAGCGCACGAACATTTCCGGCGAGGCGGAGACGAGGAATTCGCCCTCGCCGAGATTCATCAGTGCGCCGTAGGGCGACGGGTTGATAACGCAGAGACGCTGGAACACTTCGGCCGGCGAGCGGTCGCAGGGCTCGGCGAAGAGCTGACCCGGCACCGCCTCGAACAGATCGCCACGGGCAAAGGCCGCCCGCGCGGTCTCGACGGTGGCCTGATATTCGCCGGGGGCGTGATCGGCAAAGCCTTGGCGCCCCGTCTTCACATAGGGGCTCTCGGCCGTCTCTCGCGGCAGGCCTTCGGTCGATTGGCCCTTCCAGGCGAAATCGTAACTGAGCACCACGCCGCGCCCCGTGGCGCGGTCATAGGCCAGCAGGCAATCGGGGACGTAAAGCACGATGTCGCGCTGATCCTGCTCGCGCGCACGCTTCTGCACGAGATCCTCGATCTGGAACACGAGGTCGTAGGCGAAGGCGCCGAACAGGCCGAGCAGCCCGTCGTCGTTGGCCGAGAAGGCGGCGATGAGATCCCGCACCAGGGACATCACGCTGGCGCGGCGCGTGCGCTGGTCTTCTTCGACGGGCGCATCGCCGCGGATGATGTGACCGGCAAGCCGCGTGGCGGTCTTCTCGGCGATCACCACACAGGGTTCGCGCAGAACGTCACCGATAAAGGCGATCAGCACCCGGCCGCGTTCGTTGAGCGCTTCCAGCTTGAAATTGACGCCAGTGGTTTCGAGCTTGAGCGGCGGATCGGAGAAGCCGAGATCAAAGCTCTCGTAGCGACCCGGCACCGTCGTGCCTGAAGACAGTACCACGCCCCGTCGGCGGTCGAGCAGGCTGACGAGATCGTCGAGCCTGGAGGCGCCGCCGGTGAACTGTTCGGCCACGCGCGTGATCGCGAGGCCGCCACGGGTGACGTAGTCGCTTCTGGGGGGGAGAGCAAAGACTGTCCTGTTCATGGGGTCCTCTTACGAAACTTGTCGAGGGAACGCCACACAGGACAAACGATCAGGCCGCCGCACTGCGTTGGCGACCTCAGACGATTTTGGGAAAACAAATCGCACCGGCCACCTCTTAGGAGGTGCGCCACCAACGACGGGATGGGCGGACTGCAGTGCTCATGGGCCGGATACTCACCATGGCGCGGGGACGGCGTCAAGGGCGCCGCCCCACGATGTGGCTACCGATAATTACCCCAGATGCTTTTTGAAAAACTCCGTCGCCCGGCCCCAAGCGAGCTCGGCGGCTTCGCGGTCGTGCACGGCCTGGCGCTGCTCGTTGACGAAGGCATGCTCGGCGTCATAGCGGAACAGCTCCAGTGACTTGCCGGCGCCCTTCATGGCCTTTTCGAAACCGCTGACCAGCTCCGGCGTACACCAATCGTCCTTGTTGGCGAAATGGGCCTGCAGCGGGATCTTGATATCGGCGGGCTTGGCGGCCTGCTCCGGCGGAATGCCGTAGAACACGACACCAGCGGCTAGCTCCGGCACATGCACCGCGCCGATGATGGTGACGGCGCCGCCGAGACAGAACCCGGTCAGGCCGACCTTGGCGCCGTTGCGCGACAGATATTGCGCGGCGCCGCGCACGGTCTGCGTGGTGGCGTCCATGAAGTCGAGCGAGTTCATTTCCTTGTTGGCGGAATCCGTATCGTGATACGGCACCACCTTGCCCTTGTAGAGATCCGGCGCCAGCGCATCGAAGCCGGCGAGCGCAAAGCGGTCGCACAAGCCCTTGATCTGGTCGGACAGGCCCCACCACTCCTGGATCACGACCACGCCTGGCGCGTTCCCGCGCGCGGCGTTGGCGAGATAGCCGGAGGCATCCTTGCCGTCCGGGCGCTTGAAGGTGATGGCGGTTCCCATGGTGTCCTCCGACGCGTTTCTGGTGGCGGTTGGCGGTATTTTGGCCGCTATACGCGCGATAGGCAATCGCGCCGGACAACACACGCGCGTGTCCAACAAAAAAGCCCCCTTGCGGGGGGGCTTTTCATTCTCGTGTCGTGCGCCGTTCAGTGCGAGTCGGCCCAGACCTTCTTCTTGGTGAAGTACATCAGGAACGCGAAGATGATCAGGAACACGAACACCTGGAAACCGAGGCGTTTGCGCGCTTCCATATGCGGCTCGGCCGTCCACATCAGGAACGTGGTGACGTCCTTGGCGTATTGCGCAACCGTGGTCGGCGAGCCGTCGTCATAGGTCACCTGGCCGTCGCTGAGCGGCTTCGGCATCTTGATGGCATGGCCCGGGAAGTACTTGTTGTAGTACGAGCCCTCCGGGATGGTCACGCCTTCCGGCACCTTGTCCTCAAAGCCCTGGAGCACGGCGGCGACATAGTCCGGGCCCTGCTCCTGATACTGGGTGAAGAAGTCGAGGATGAACCAGGGGAAGCCGCGGCCGTAGGAGCGTGCCTTGGTGATCAGTGACAGATCGGGCGGTGCCGCCCCGCCGTTCGCCGCACGCGCCGCCTGCTCGTTCGGGAAGGGCGAGGGGAAGTAGTCGGCCGACCGTCCGGGCCGCTCGAACATCTCGCCCTGGTCGTTCGGACCATCCTTGATCTTGTAGTCGGAGGCAAAGGCCGCCGCCTGCGCCACCGAATAGCCGGGGCCACCGGCTTCCGCGAGGTTGCGGAAGGCGACGTAGGACAGCGCGTGGCAGTTGGAGCAGACCTCCTTGTAGACCTTCAGGCCGCGCTGGAGCGCACCGCGGTCATACTTGCCGAAAGGGCCCGCGAAGGACCAGCTGTTGGCCGGCGGCTTGGTGCCACCTTCCTCGGCGCGGGCCTTGTCGGCCGAGGCGGCGAACAGCGTGCCTGCGAGGGCGAGCGCAATCGCGGTCGAAACCATCGGCGTCGACCTGCTGCCGGTCTTGGCAAGCACGGCGTCCGAAATCGAGTTCGGCACCGGCCGCGGCTTCTCGATGCGCGAAAGCAGCGGCAGCACGATCAGGAAGTAGGCGAAGTAGCAGACCGTCAGGACCCGGCCGGCGATCACATAGATACCTTCCGGCGGCTGCGCACCGAGATAGCCGAGCAGGATGCAGACCACCACGAAGATCCAGAAGAACTGCTTGGCCAGTGGGCGATACTTCGATGACCTGGTCCTCGCGCTGTCGAGCCAGGGCAGGAAGCACAGGATGATGATCGCCGAGAACATCGCGATGACGCCCGCAAGCTTGTTCGGGATCGAGCGCAGGATCGCGTAGAACGGCAGGTAATACCATTCCGGCACGATGTGCGGCGGAGTCACGCCCGGGTTAGCCGGAATGTAGTTGTCGGCGTCGCCGAGATAATTCGGCATATAGAAGATGAACCAGGCGTAGAGCAGCAGGAAGCAGGCGACGCCGAACATATCCTTGATGGTCGCGTGCGGCGTGAACGGCACCGTGTCCTTTTCCGTCTTCGGCTCGACGCCGTCAGGATTGTTCTGGCCCGCGACGTGCAGCGCCCAGACGTGCAGCACGACCACGCCCGCGATCAGGAACGGCAGCAAATAGTGGAGCGAGAAGAAGCGATTCAGCGTCGGGTTGCCGACCGAATAGCCGCCCCACAACAGCGTCACGATGCTCTCGCCGACATAGGGAATGGCGGAGAACAGATTGGTGATGACGGTGGCGCCCCAGAAGCTCATCTGACCCCAGGGGAGCACGTAGCCCATGAAGCCCGTCGCCATCATCAGGAGATAGATGATGACACCGAGGATCCAGAGCACCTCGCGCGGCTCCTTGTAGGAGCCATAATAAAGCCCACGCAGCATGTGGACGTAGACTGCGAAGAAGAACATCGACGCGCCGACCGCATGCATGTTGCGCAGCAGCCAGCCGTAGTTCACGTCGCGAACGATCAGCTCGACTGACTTGAAGGCGAGATCGGCATGCGGCGTGTAGTGCATCGCCAGGATCACGCCGGTCAGGATCTGAATCCCCAGCATGAAGGAGAGAATGGCGCCGAAGGTCCACCAATAGTTCAGGTTGCGCGGGGTGGGATAGGCGACGAAGGAAGAGTGCATGAGACCAAAGATCGGCAGGCGCCGCTCGATCCATTGCAGGGCCGGATTGCTCGGCTGGTAGTCGGATGGTCCGCTCATGATGCGATCCTGAGGAAATAAAACGACGAGACGGCGCGAAGCTTCGGACGCGGGTCCGCAGCTCAGCCGATCTGGATTTTGGTGTCGGAAACGAAAGTGTACGGCGGCACCGGCAGGTTCGCGGGCGCGGGCCCCTGGCGGATGCGGCCGGACGAATCGTACTGCGAACCATGGCAGGGGCAGAAGAACCCGTCGTAATTGCCTTCATGGGCGATCGGGATGCAGCCGAGATGGGTGCAGATGCCGATCACGACCAGCCACTGATCATGGCCGGACTTGACCCGGGCCTCGTCGGACTGCGGATCCGGCAGGCTCGCCACGGGAACGGCGCGCGCCTCGTCGATCTGCTTCTTGGTGCGGTGGCTGATATAGATCGGCTTGCCGCGCCAAAACACCTTGATGTCCTGTCCTTCGGCAACCGGGCTGAGATCGACCTCGATCGGCGCACCGGCGGCGATGGTCGAGGCGTCCGGATTCATTTGGGAGATAAAGGGCCAGAGCGTGGCTGCGCCCCCTACTGCTGCGGCCGCCCCCGTTGCAACGAATAAGAAATCACGGCGTGTCGGATGGTCCGCCGAAGACGCTGTCGTCACGATTCCAACCCTTTCTTCTTATGCGACCGGTGGAACCGCTCCAGGAGCCCCCAAGGTCCCCGGAACAGTGCTGCCGGCGCCCGCGGCCCCCCCGCGGCGGCAGAACTTCACGTGTCCCCACCAAAACAAGGCGAAAACAGCAGTCCAGAATCGTTCTATTGGCACCCTTGCAGGGCGAGCGCAAGCCCGCTAACGGCGCGGGAACGTGCAATGCACGAATTCCCGAGCCAGCGATGTTTTATTGAGACATTTCCGGCCCTCAACCGACCCTGTAACGCCCATGCAGATCGCGCTTTTCCAACCCGACATCCCTCAGAACACCGGCACGATTCTCAGGCTCTGCGCCTGCCTCGGCATCGCCGCCCACATCATCGAACCGGCCGGCTTCCCGGTCTCCGACCGGCATTTCCGCCGGGCGGGAATGGATTACCTCGACCATGTCAGCATCGTCAGGCACGATTCCTGGCCGAAATTCGAGGCGTGGCGCAGAGGCCAAGGGTACCGCCTGTTGCTGTTCACCACCAAAGCCGCCATCGACTACCGCGATTTCCGTTACCAGACGTCGGACATCCTGCTATTCGGGCGCGAGAGCGCCGGCGTCACCGACGCCGTGGTCGAGGCCGCGGATGCGCATCTGGTGATCCCGATCACGCCGGGGCTGCGGTCGCTCAATGTCGCCATGAGCGCGGCGATGGCCGCAGGCGAAGCGCTGCGGCAGGTGCGGAACCCGCACGATTGATATGACGAGGAGAAACCAGTGAGCTACGCGGTCAAGGAAATCTTCCTGACCCTGCAAGGCGAAGGCGCCCATGCCGGGCGCGCGTCGGTGTTCTGCCGTTTTGCCGGCTGCAACCTCTGGAGCGGCCGCGAGACAGACCGCGCCGGCGCGACGTGTCAGTTCTGCGACACCGATTTCGTCGGCACCGACGGCACGCTTGGCGGCCGCTATGCCACGGCAGCGGAACTCGCCGACACGATCGCGGCGCAATGGACAGGATCGGCCTCCAACCGCTATGTGGTGCTGACCGGCGGCGAGCCGCTGCTCCAGGTCGATGCCGCCCTGGTCGATGCGCTCCATGCGCGCGGCTTCGAGATCGGCGTCGAGACCAACGGCACGGTTGCCGCGCCCGAGGGCCTCGATTGGATCTGTGTCAGCCCAAAGGGCGACAGCGAACTCGTGCTGCGGCAGGGACATGAGCTGAAGCTGGTCTATCCGCAGGCGCTCGCCGCGCCGGAAGCTTTCGAGGGCCTCGCCTTCGAGCGCTTCTCGCTGCAGCCGATGGACGGACCGGAGGTCGTCGAGAACACCGCGCGCGCGATCGACTATTGCCTGCGCCATCCGCAATGGCGGCTCAGCGTGCAGACGCATAAGTCGCTCGGCATCAGATAGGACTGAACGGATAGATGTGGGAATTGACGAAATCGTTCCGCTTCGAGGCGGCGCATTCGCTGTCGGGGACGACCTTTGGCGCGGCGAGCGAAGAGATCCATGGCCACTCCTTTCGCGCCGAGGTGACGGTGCGCGGCACGCCTGATGCCAAGACCGGCATGGTGGTCGATCTCGGCCTGCTCCAGCGTGCGATGGAGGAGGTCAGGCTCGCACTCGACCACAAGTTCCTCAACAACATCGAGGCGCTGGGCACGCCGACGCTGGAAAACCTGTCGCGCTTCGTCTGGGAGCGGCTGGCGCATATCGGCAAGCTGACCCGCGTCAGCATCCACCGCGACAGTTGCAATGAGAGCTGCACTTATTACGGTCCGCAAGGCTAACGGCATGACATCGACACTGGACCCCAACCCGATCGAAGACCGCAAGGCCCGCGCCCGCAACTGGTTCGAGCATCTGCGCGACGACATCTGCGCGAGCTTCGAGCGGCTCGAGGATGAGGCCCCGCAAAGCCTCTATCCGGGCGCGGCCGGCCGCTTCATCCGCACGCCCTGGCAGCGCACCGACCATACCGGTGCGGCCGGCGGCGGCGGCGTGATGTCGATGTTGCATGGCCGCCTGTTCGAGAAGGTCGGCGTGCACTGCTCGACCGTGCATGGCGAATTCGCACCCGAGTTTCGCGCCCAGATTCCGGGCGCCTCGGAAGACCCGCAGTTCTGGGCCTCCGGCATCTCGCTGATCGCGCACATGCGCAATCCGCACGTGCCGGCCGTGCACATGAACACGCGCTTCGTCGTCACCACCAAGGCCTGGTTCGGCGGCGGCGCGGACCTGACGCCGGTGCTCGACCGCCGGCGCACGCAGGAGGATGTGGACACCCTCGCCTTCCACGCGGCGATGAAGCAAGCCTGCGACCAGAACAGCGGCGTTGCCGATTACGACAAGTACAAGAAGTGGTGCGACGAGTATTTCTATCTGCCGCACCGGAAAGAGGCGCGCGGCATCGGCGGCATCTTCTATGACTGGCACGACAGCGGCGACTGGGAGGCCGATCTCGCCTTCACCCAGGACGTCGGCCGCGCCTTCCTGAAGATCTACCCCGAGCTTGTCAGGCGCAATTTCGCGAGCGCCTGGACCCCTGAAGACCGCGAGGAGCAATTGATCCGCCGCGGCCGCTATGTCGAGTTCAACCTGCTCTACGACCGCGGCACCATCTTCGGGCTCAAAACCGGCGGCAATGTGGATTCGATCCTGTCGTCGCTGCCGCCGGAGGTGAAATGGCCATGACGATGAAGCCCGTCATGAAGCCGCTCCCACGCGCCATGCTGATCGACATGGACGACACCATCCTGTCGGCCTATGGCCGGCCCGAGATCGCCTGGAACACGATCGCGGAGGAATTCGCCGAGGAACTCGCGCCGCTGCCGCCGCCGCAGGTCGCAACCGCGGTGCTTGCCTATGCGCGCCAGTTCTGGTCCACCGCCGAGCCGATCTGGCGGATGAAGCTCGGCGAGGCACGGCGGCTCACGGTGCGCGGCGGTTTCGCCGCGCTCGCGGCTGAAGGCCATCGTGCCCTGCCCGACGATCTCGCCGATCGCCTTGCCGACCGCTTCACCACCTATCGCGAGGAAGCGATCTTCGTCTTCCCCGGCGCGCACGATGCGATCGACGCGTTCAGGGCCCACGGCGTCAAGCTCGCGCTGGTGACCAATGGCGCGGCCGACATGCAGCGCGCCAAGGTGGAGCGCTTCGAGCTGACCCATCGTTTCGATCACATCCAGATCGAGGGCGAGCACGGTTTCGGCAAGCCGGAGGAGCGCGCCTATCGGCACGCGATGGAGGCGCTCGGCGTCACCGCCGAAGAGACCTGGATGATCGGCGACAATCTGGAATGGGAGGTCGTGACGCCGCAGCGCCTCGGCATCTATGCGATCTGGCTCGACGCGCACGGCGACGGCCTGCCCGAGGGCTCGACCGTCAAGCCCGACCGCATCATCCGCTCGCTGACCGAGCTCGTGCCGGGCTAAATCTCGAAAACAACCCCATGCACAGTAGCCGGCCCGTTGCAAATTCAAGGACTTTACGGATTTTACGAAAATCCGTTGACCCGTCGGGCAAAACAGGCGCATGATGGCATCGTTGGGATGCGTGTGAGGGAGGCACGAGCGTCGTGAAAAGCCGTGCCCGCTTCGAGACGTGCGCCAAAGCGAATAAAGCGAATGAGGTTTGAGCGCTCGCAGCGCAGCCGCTAGCGGCGGCGCGCGATCCAGCGTCCGAGGAGAAACGCGACAAGGAGTGCGCTCAAGGGCGCCTTGACGGTCAGCTCTCGCAATTGGTCGGCCCAACGCATCGCGGCTTCCCCGGAGCCCGGCTTCCGAGCGAAAGCCTGCTCCAATTTGCCATCGTCATTCGCCAGCCCCGAGGCTTCCGTCATGGCCGAGGCCTCTTTCATGTCCATGCGCGTCCTCCAGTCCTGGTGCGGTTGCGGAACAACCGGCTTGGCGTCGGACGCCGGTCCGCACCGCATGAGCGACGATCTCGTACGGAACCAATGGCCTTTGAAACGGCTATGGCGCCGGCATTCAGGTGACTTATATGACCCAGCGAACATCCCGCCGTACCGCTCCCTTGAAGAAGCCCTTGCTCGCCTTTCTGTTCCTCGTCTTCGCACCGCTCGCCGCATCTGCCGCGAGATATTGGTGGCTGGCCGATGGCCGCGGCAATTGGCAGACGGCCGACCGATCGAGCGCCGGCCTGCTGCAGCCCGCGGCGGCTCATCCAGACGGGCCCGGTCCGAACTCGAACACCTTCGTGCAGGCCGCACTCGATTCCGTCCCCGAGCTGCGCGCCGTCCTTCCTCCGACGGCAATCGGCAAGGACTTCCCTTATGCGGACAAATGGTTCGGCGTGTCGCCGTCAGGCACGGGGGTCTACGCGTCCCTTGCCGGATTCGTCGGCCTCAAGATCGGCTGGATCGAGGGGCTGGAGATCAACTTCTTCGGCGCAGTCGTCGGGTTCGACATTCGGCGTCCCGCGCTCAAGCTGCCCGGGCTCGGACGCCTCGGAATGCCCGCTGGTGGCGCGTAGCACGAGCGCACGAACGTACTGCTGAACTCGCAGCAACAGGAATTTTGCGCTCACCGTTGTACTGGGTGTCGAACGCGCTGGTTGCCATCCTTCTAGCGCTGGTGCTGTACATCGCCCACATTCACAATCAATCGCCAGTTCCAGTTTTCCTTTGGTTCGCCGCCCTTGTGATCATCGTGGCTTTGCTTTTCCTCCGGCGCACGTTGAAATGGCGCTACCCCGTATAGGCAACCAATAGGACCGACTTGAGCACCCCTCCCAGCTCCGCAGCATTTGACAGCCTTCAGCTTCGCCTCTGGCTGGCGACCCTTTCGGCCGGCGATCTGTCCGTCAATGAAGGCGCTGCGGCTTGTCCTGGAGGCACGATGATAACGTCAGTGGGCAGCGCCAACGATGCTCTGTGGTCGCAGATGGAGTATGTAGGTTGGATACAGCGGATCACGGCGGACGCGCTGTCCATACCGGGCGTAACAAGCGCCTACACGCTAACCGAGACCGGTGCCCGTGCCGTGGCGAGGGCGCTTGCTGAACTCGTCTCCTGGAATGCCCAGATATTGGAACTATTCAACCGCTTCGACCTGCACAACGCGCCAGAGCACATGCGACAGTTGTGCAGCCTGCACGGCCGATTAACTCTTCGAGCAGCGGCTCAACTGGCCATCGCAAAGGAGGTGAAGCCCAGCTCCGAGGAAGCTCAAGCTCGGCAACGTGACTGCATCCTCGCTCTTGACGAGGTAAGCAAGGGTGTCCTGACGGCCGGGCAATATATCGTTGAAGCCATTGCGTTAGGCCCCGAGAGCGATGCTGGACGGGATCGCTTAGAGCGGGTCAATAAAGGCCTGCGGTATGCCGAGCAGTGCCTGACTGAGTGGGCGACTGAGATGCGCATTAAGCAATCCGGACGGCCCTCCTGAGTTACGGCAGCGGAGACGCGGACAGGCTGACCAAGGTCCGCTGTGGGTCATAGGCTGCCCTCAGCCAGCTAGACGGAGGTCAGCTCATACTGTGTAAGCAGACATTGCGGCGGTCTGCGCTCTGCCCGATACCCCGTCGTACGCAGGTATTTAGGAAGTCCTTCGGTCTGGGTTGGGGACCCATTCCTCCGCGGTTGAGTCCCAATGATGGGTGTCGTCGAAATGCTTCCAGAGTGGCTGCTTTGGCTTCCTTTCGCCGTTCTGCCGGTTTGCCTGTGTGCGGACGACAAGCGCCACAGCCATCATTACCCATTCGCGAGCGCTATATCGGGAGTTCCATTTGATTGCTGCGAACATTGGAGGCCTCCGTCGACGTAAGAACCTTTCGTCATATTAGCGCGCGCCACGAGCGAACGGATGTAAGCTACTTCACAGGCATCTTCGACAGAGTCGAGGTCGATCCCGGCGTGGCGAACGCGAGCAAATCATCGGCTTGCCCTTTCCGTTAAGCCTCAAGGGCAGGGTCAGCGGCCTTGGGCGGGGATTCATCGTAAGGGAGCTGCAGGCGAGCCAAAAAGCCAGTCCACCTTCCATTGCAGAGGAGCAGATCGAAGCCGACAACCCGCTGGCGCGCGGGCGAGCGTCGGTTTGCTTGGCCCGGCACCTGCAAGTGTCCTTTCCGCCGCAAGATGGAATGGGCCAGGAATAGAAGCGGCAAGCCCTGCAACAATGGGCTCGCCCAACGATGCCGCTACCATCGTGATTGTCATCAAAGATACGGCGACTACAAGCACATCGATCACAATGCGCTTCGAAAAGTGTTTCGTCATGAGTTGAGCCCTCACAGCCGAGATGAAGTACTGCGCAGTGACAATCCTAGTTCGTACGCAAATGGGTGCCCGAGCATCGCCGCTTGTTCGTTATTGCGGCCGCGGCCGCTTCAATTCGGCGCGCCGCAGCAGCTGATTTCGTGCTGCGTGTCCGTCCTCCCAACGCTACCTGATCAATCGGACCATAATCCGATTGTGGGACTTGCGGAGTTTGACGCGCGATCAGAAGCTGTTGCCGCATTTCAGCGAGGCGGGCGCGGCAGTATTCGCGATAGAGCAGGTCGAATATGGCGGGCATGATTGCCCCGTCGTTTGAAAATGATCGTAGAATTTCCACTACCGAATTTTCGGATGACCTTGGCCCGTTGATCGCTGCCCGATGTGAGCCCATTCACAGCTTATGTTTGAGCGTCGACATGGTGCGATTGGCTGACTTGGAATGTCGGCACAAAAAAGAACAGGGCTGGTTACCTAAATTACATTGTAACAGCGTTCTGTTTCAGCAAAATTTCGTCAGACAACTTAGGAGCGCTACTCCGCGGATAAATATCCAACCACAGCGCGAAACGACTTACCACAGGATGCAAGCACCGTTGGCTGCAACGCCGCCAGTTACCCACCCGATCGATGCAAGAATGGATCGACCGACGCAGCTAGTCGGTCCGCCACTTGCATCGTCGGCGTGGACTGCATTTGGGTAGGCGGCGCGCCGAGAAAATTGACGGCCAGCCCGGTACCAGCGGCAAGAAAAGCTATCACAATCGCGGAGAGATATTCGATCCTCATGGCGATGATCCTCCATCGCTGACGACAAGACAATTGTATTCGCTGAAAATTAGTTCCGACGCAGGCAGTCCATCGTTGCGGGGAACGGCGAAAAACTCTGGTCGGAATCTAAGGCATCCTCCCGGCTACACCGCCATACGCAGGTCAAAACATCCCGATCGAGGCGAAAAGCGCAACCTCGATCAGGACAGTCAGGCCCATGATGACGACGGTGAGAATTACTTCGCCCGGCGGCAGAGAGAGCATAGCGCGCCTCGCAGATTGCGAAGCCCCGGCGCCCAATGGTCAACCTGCCGAAGTTGGGAATGTTTCAGGTTCCAAGCGCTCGTCAGACACAAGATGCCTAACGCATTTCGAGTTCCTTGATCGCCTGAGCCGAAATCTCCGCGGCGTCTTCGATGCCAGTCTGCGCGATCTTGATTATTTTCTTGGCGATCATTTCCGTGGGGGGCATCGCGATCTTTGACGCAGAGAGTCCGCAGCGCTTGCTCGTAAGCCGCGATGATGCGGCTGACCTCCTTCGGTCCCATGTCGTGGGTTTGTAATTGTAGGTAGATCGACATTTCCTCACCCCTCCAAGCCGAATGATGAGAAAGGGGAACTCTATCACGGGAATCCACTCAAGGTCGTTCAAACTACGCTTGTTTTGGCAACTCTACCCGGATCAAGGTCGGTATGCTGCGCGTTAGGACTGCGTCGGCAGGATAGGCGGTGCGCTGCAAAGAGGCGGCGCCGATTGTGCCAGCCATGATGGACTCCATTCCAACCCGCGCCCATGATCGGTCACCCGATATTGCCCCGGAGCATCGCCGGGCGATCTGCAACGAGATTGGTGAGCAACTTCGCGGCTCCCTCACGGACGATCTCACCCCCGCTACCATCGCATCTGGAAGCTATGGTGGAGCGGCTGACCGAATTGGACGGCGGCGTACCGTCGATCGCGCCGGATCGCCAGGACGATGCGTCACCCCGGCCACTCTGGAATTTTGTGTCGGCGCTTTGGCGCCTTCTCCGAAGCGGACCTTGAGGCGCTGTTTACCTGCACAACTGTGGGCGCCACGAAGATCGCCTAGCGCCCCGAGCCAAACAAACGGTCACGCGCCGGGGCGCAGCCAGCGGTCCCGCCTGCGGCTGCGACGATCCATTAAGAAACACCCTCTGGCTCATCGCTGGACTTCGGCCGGAAACGGCCCTCCTGAGCTTGGAACGAAGGCCTGCGTTTCGAAGCCTAAAGTTGGTCGTTGCAATCGCCGGCTAAATGGCAACAAAGCCATGACAGGGACGTGGCGATTTGAGTATCTTGTGGGCGTCACAAGCAGTCATGCTCTGGTCAAGCATGGGATTTCTGCTCGACACCGAAAGCTGACATTGGCGCATTTATGAGAACACGCCCTGGCGGACGAAGCCGTAGCCGGCGCGCCGACTTGACCTGAATCAATTATCGCAGGGATCGCGATCACTACGATCGCAACAACGATAAATGATAAATCAGGGAAGGGAGTCCTCCGTGGGAGAGATCGTGCTGGCCGCCAAGATCGCGCACGTCCCTTCGATCATGATTTCCGAACGGGAAGGTCCCCTGAAGGGGAAGCGCGTTGCCGCGATTGCGGCACTGCGCGAGATCGGCAAGCGGGCGCGCGAGCGAGGCGCCGACACATTCCTGGTGTTCGACGCGCACTGGATCTCGAACTTCGGCTGTCACATGAACGCCAATGCGCGTCATCGCGGCGTCTACACCAGCCATGAAGCTCCCCACATGATTCAGAACATGGCGTACGACTATCCGGGCGATCCCGAGCTTGGCGATGCCATTGCGGCAGAGGCCGCCAAGGACGGCCTTCAGGTGTTGGCACACAAGGTCGAGACCTTGCAGCTCGAATACGGCACCATCGTGCCGATGCACTACATGAATGAACGCGGCTGGGCTCGCGTCCTGTCGGTCGCCGCGCCGATCTTCGCCACCGTCGAGGAGAACCGCAAATTCGGGGCCGCTTGTGCCAGGGCCATCGCGGCGTCCGGTCGCAAGGTCGCCGTGCTCGCGTCCGGCTCGATGTCGCACAAGCTCGTATCCAACGAGCAGGTCGGCGACGGACAGTGGGAACAGGTTGGCAGCGAATTCAACCGGCAGATGGACCTGCGCGTTCTCGACCTCTGGAAGGAGCGGCGCTACGCCGAATTCGTCCGCATGCTTCCGGAGTATTCGACCAAGTGCAACGGCGAGGCATTGATGGCGGACACGCACATGATGTTCGGGCTGCTGGGATGGGACGGCTACAAGGGGGAAACCGAACTGCTGTGCCCCTACTTCCCGTCGTCAGGCAGCGGCCAGATCATTGCCGAACACCATCTCTGAAACAGCATCTCTGAAACAGCTTCACGGAAGCTCCCAACTAGCGGCGACGTGCGACCCAGCGCCCGAGGAGAAACGCGACGAGGAGCGCCGTCAATGGTGCCCTGACCGTCAGCTCCCGCAACTGATCGGCCCAACGCGTAGCGGCATCCCCGGTGTCCCGCCTCCGAGGGGAAGCCTGCTCCAATTTGTCCTCGTCATTCGTCAGCCCGGAGGCTTCCGTCATCGCCGAGGCCTCTTTCATGTCCATGCGCGTCCTCCATCCTGATGCGGTCAACGGAACAACCGGCTTCATTTCGGATGCCGGTCCGCACCGCGTGGGCGACGATCTCGTAGGGAACCAGTGGTCATTGAGACGGCTATGGCGCCGGCATTCACGTGACTTATATGACCCAGCGAACATCCCGCCGTACCGCTCCCTTGAAGAAGCCCTTGCTCGTCTTTCTGTTCCTCGTCTTCGCACCGCTCGCCGCATCTGCCGCGAGATATTGGTGGCTGGCCGATGGCCGCGGCAATTGGCAGACGGCCGACCGCTCGAGCGCCGGCCTGCTGCAGCCCGCGGCGGCTCATCCAGACGCCGTCATCCGGGTGTTTGCGGCACGCACGGTGAGATGGCGCGGCATCTTCGCCGTTCACAGCTGGATCGTGGTCAAGGAGAAGAATGCGTCGGCCTACACGCGATATGATTACACGGCGCGGGGCGACCCGATCCGCACCAACGGCTGAGCGGCCGTGTTCCGTCTGTCATGACAAGTTGCTAGCGTCGCATCCGGGTCGATCAACGCGAAAGGACAATCCATGGAATTGAAAGCCGGCGATATCGTCATGCTGAAATCGGGCGGCCAGCCGCTGACCGTTGCCGAGGTCAAGGGCGAGGACGTGCTCTGCGTCTGGATGGGCATGGAAGGCGATCTCTTCCGCGAGACGCTGCCACTCGCCACCCTCGTCCAGGTGGAAGAAGAGGAGGATGAGGACGATGAAGACGAGGAAGAAGACGAGGACGACGACTAGATCACCTCGAAGTCCGTATCCCGTTCGCTTGATGGCAGCGCCCGCCTCCGTGGCGAGAGATGTCAGGTTCTAGACCGACGAGTGCGCACCAGCAGCGCTCTCGCCTGGAGCGCGATGAGATCAGGATGGATCGTCATCGCGCTCGAGATTGTCGTTTGATCATGAACTCCGCGCAAGCGGTCCGCATTTTGTCGCGACAGCCGCTTTTCGCTTTTCCGGATCGTGCGCTAGAAGTAGCCGGGCTGACTGATGTCGGCGATCAGGCCAATCCCGGCGGGCGTCCAGCCCAAGCGCTGCTGCGTCAACGCGCCGGAGGCCGGCATGTCCAAACCAGCGAAAATCGCCAGCGGCCCGTAGAAATCGCCTGCCTCCTCTTTCTTGATCGAGACGACCGGCACGTTCAAGGCGCGACCAATCACTTCGATGACCTGGCGCATGGGGACACCCTCTTCGCCGACGGCGTGGTAGACCGCGTCTGCCGTGCCCTTCTCCAACGCAAGCCGATACAGGCGGGCGACATCCTGCCGGTGCGCCGCAGCCCAGCGTTCGGTGCCTTCGCCGACATAGGCGGCGGCGCCTTTCTTGCGCGCCAGTTCGACCAGATAGGAGATCAAGCCGGCCCTTCCGGGAGCGCCGTGAACTTGCGGCAAGCGCATCGCCATCGCGCGCACACCGCGCGTGGCGTAGGCAAGGCCAGCCTGCTCGGATACGCGCGGGACATGCGGGCTGGAGTCGCGCCGCATGTCCTCGGTGACCACGACGTTGGGCGCGACAAGGCCCGTTCCGGAGGTGACAATGAAGGGCTTGTTCGTGCCGACCAGGACCTCGCCCATGGCCTCGATGGCTGCCTTGTCGATCGCACCATTCTCCGCGAATTTCGCGAAATCATGGATGAAGGCCAGATGGATCACGCCGTCCGAATCCCTTGCTCCGCTCCTCAGGCTATCGAGGTCCTGCAGCGAGCCGCGACGAACTTCCGCGCCCAGTTTTTCGAGCGTTCGGACGTTGTCATCCGAGCGCGCGAGGCCGACGACCTGATGGCCGTTTGCAATGAGTTCCTTGGTGGTTTCAGTGCCGATGAATCCAGCTGCACCGGTGACGAAGACGCGCATGAGGGCCAACTCCCTGTTCAAGATGGAGGGATATTGGTAAGTTGTTCATTCGGGTAAAGTAGTGAGATTATACAGGTATAAGCGCTAACAGGATGACGGACGCCAATCCGCTTGGGGCTTACTTGAGGGATCGCCGCGCCAAGCTCGATCCCACGTCGTTCGGGCTGCCGCTGAAGCGGCGGCGAACGCCGGGACTTCGGCGCGAAGAAGTGGCTCAGCGCGCGAATGTGAGTGCGACCTGGTACACTTGGCTCGAGCAGGGGCGCGGCGGTGCGCCCTCCGCCGATGTGCTGGATCGCATTGCTCGCGCCATGATGCTGACCGACGTCGAGCGTGAACATCTTTTCCTGCTCGGCCTGGGCCGGCCGCCAGAGGTCCGATATCAAGCGCCCGACGGCATCTCGCCCCGCCTGCAGCGCGTGCTCGACATACTGGACTGCAGCCCTGCCTTCATCCGCACCGCGACGTGGGATGTGATCGCCTGGAACGCGGCCGCCGCGGCGATCCTCACTGACTACAGCACGCTGCCGGAAGGGCAACGCAATGTCCTGCGACTGATTTTCCGCGACAGCCGCATACGGGCAGCGCAGCCCAACTGGCAAAGCGTTGCGCGCTATGTGGTGGCGTCTTTCCGCGCCGACGTGGCGCGCGCGGGCGCGGCCCGCAACGTGCAATCGCTGGTGGATGAGCTCTGCGCGACAAGCGCCGAATTCGCCGCGATGTGGCGCGACAACGACGTGCAAGGCCATGGCGAGAACGTGAAGGTCCTGCACCATCCCATCGCCGGGCCGCTCTCGATGGAGTTTTCGACCTTCGCCGTTGACGGTCGCCCCGACCTCAACATGGTGATCTACAACCCTGCAACGCCCGCGGATGCGGACAAGATCCGCGCGCTGCTGAAGCCCTCTGCTGATGCGCCCGGTCGCAGTCGCGACGAAGCATCCACGGTATGTTGGCAGGCTGACAAGAAGATCTCGTAAGCGTCGCGGCAACTTCCGGCCACCTTAAGCCAAAACCAGTTCCGACCCGAACAGACCTGCGGAATCGTGGTGGTCGATCTTTTCACTGGTCGAGGGCTGCAGCGAGGTGTACTCTTGCTTTGTGCCCGCGCACCCTTGATCCCTTGATCGGGTCGCGCCTCTGATGCCGCCAGTCGCTTCCAAAGCGCTCCGGCCCGCGTCCATCCCTAAAATTCAATATCACCTGACCGGCTTGACGGAGAATCGACCATGGCCGACGCCCAATGCCTTTGCGGTGCTCTCAAGCTCGAGGTGCGAGATCAGTCAAAGCTGGTGGTCGCGTGCCATTGTTGCGCTTGCCAGAGACGGACCGGCGCTCCATTCAGCGTCGGCGCGTTCTACGCGATCGACGCTGTCGAGATTTCCGGTGCGGCTACGGAGTTCGTCCGCGTTGGCGACAGTGGCCGCAAGGTGCGCACTTATTTTTGTCCAACGTGCGGTTCGACAGTCTACTGGAAGCCCGATGCGCTGCCATCGATGATCGGCGTTGCCGTTGGTGCGTTGGCCGCCCCTGACTTCCCAGCCCCGGCGTTATCGGTATTCGAGCAGTCGAAACATCATTGGGTGCATCTGGAGGGGGAGATCGAACACTTTCACGAAGGCGCGATGCGAAAATATTCGCCCGACCTAACGCGAGGGGCCGGGTCTCGCTGACCGGTCCGGAAGACCGCGAGCGGCCGCCGCGAATGGACACAGCCAAGCCCCCGGAGCATGCAGCATGGACGTGAACGTAATGGGACCCGTCAGTCCAGCGGCACGTTCAGGCTGGTCCCTTTGACGATGATGCCGCCACGGTTACCGATCTCGATCGAGCCATAGCGCTGCTTGAAGCAATCGGGTAGCGGCCGGTCGCCTGCCATGCTGGGCCAGAGGCGCAGCAAATGACGGTTCCGGCTTGCATCGGGCCAATCGCGGAATCCGGTCCGGTCGTGCAGCAGCGCATGATTGTGGACGAACTGCATGTCTCCAGGCTGAAGCCGCATGCTGAAATGCAGATTGGGGTCATTTGCGAGCGCGTCGAAGAGATCGAGCGCCTCGACGTGATCAGGCGTCAGTCTCGGCGCATCAGGAAAGCGCTGCGCGCTGTCGATATATTGGCGCTGATAGAACCCGGTGAGGAAGCCCGCATGCCAATTCAATACTGGAATTTCGAGGTAGGGCTTTTCGTTTTCCGGCACCTCGCCGCGCCGGTCGGTGGCGATCGGTTCGAACAGGAGGGCCGCAAGGTCGGGACGTCTTGCGACCATCTCGTTGTAGATGGTCGACGTGCTGACGAGGAGCGAATCCCCTCCCTCCATCGCCTCGCGAATGCATAACAGTCCGACCACGTCGGACGAATCCGTGTGAAATGTCTGCCGTTCGGAGGTTTGATAGATACGTGTGTTCCTGCCGTAATTCCAAGCCGCGCCAAAGAAGCCTTCATTACGGAACCCGCTCAATTAAAGAGCCAAGCTGATCGCAGAAAATCATTGCCGGACGAGTTAACGGCCCAAGTCAAAATGACCAGATCTTCGATTCCCGCGCCGCGACCGCGAATGACTAAGGGGAAAGCCGATGCTGACAGAATCTGGCAGCAGCGTGTGATAAGAGCCGGCATGTCGCGCGCTCAACGCCTTCTTGATGTGATCCAGCTCCTGCGCAGGCATCGGCGGCCCGTCGCGGCAGGCCGGCTGGCCGAGGAACTCGGTGTCTCGCTGCGGACGATCTATCGGGATATCGAGACACTGAAGGGCCAAGGGGCCCATATCGATGGTGAGGCCGGCATCGGCTATGTGCTGCGGCCGGGGTTCATGCTGCCGCCTTTGATGTTCTCGGAAGAGGAGATCGAAGCCCTGGTGCTGGGCGGCCGATGGGTCGCCACACAGCCGGATGAGCCGCTCGGAAAGGCGGCTCGAAACGCGCTCGCGAAGATCGCGGCCGTGCTGCCGGACGATCTGCAGCGGACGCTGGAAACATCGAGCCTGATGGTCGCTCGCCGTGATCCGGCGGCAGGCGATACCGAATTGCCGATCATTCGGGCCGCCATCCGCACGGAACGCAAATTGCGCATCACCTATTGCGACGAACGGGACAACCGCACCCATCGCACGATCTGGCCGATCGCGCTCGGGTTTTTCGATTCTGTACGCATGGTGGCCGCCTGGTGCGAGAGCCGCGGCGACTACCGCCATTTCCGCACCGACCGGATCCTGTCGATCACGCTCACGGAGCGGCGCTATCCACGACGCTGCACCGACTTGCTGCGGGAGTGGAAGCAGCTGGAGGGCATGAGCGAGTCCTGACCATGCTGACAGAAACTGTCAGCACCGTCCTGTAAGCCTCGTCCATCGCCAAGCTGAACAGGAGATGCAAATGGCCGATTTCAACCTCGTGGTGCTCTATGTCGACGACGCGCAAGCGAGCTCCACCTTCTATCAGACGCTGCTGGAGCGCCCCGTCGCGCAATCATCTCCCAAGTTCGTGGTGCTTCCGCTCGGGAACGGCACCATGCTGGGCCTGTGGCAGCGGGACGCCGTCGTGCCTCCTTCTGCTTCGGCGGCCGGCAGCAGCGAGATCTCATGGACGGCGCCAGACGCGGAGGCGGTACGCGCGACCTTTGAAACCTGGACGAACCGTGGCGTGCGGATCGCGCAGCCTCCAACCGCGATGCCGTTCGGACACACCTTTGTTGCGCTCGATCCCGACGGTCATCGCCTGCGCGTCCTGGCGCCTGCCGCGTAGAGGCCGCCGTCATCTAACCAACGAGCTGCTTCGCCGCCGCCGAGATCATCACCAGCCCACCGGTGATCACGGCGACGTCGAGGATCGCGGCGTGGATATGCACCGGCATCCTCTCGACGAAGGCTTTTGCCAGGAACGCGCCGGGGATGGCGATGCCGCCGATCAGTAGCGCGAAGGCGAGCACCTGTGCGGTGACGGCGCCAGCGAGGCCGAACACCGAGATCTTGATGAGGCCGGTGCCGAGCGAGATCATCGCGTCGGTCGCGATCACGGCGGCGCCTTCGAGGCCCGCCGCCATCAGCAGCGAGAGCAGGATCACGCCCGAGCCCGACGTGCCGCCGACCAGAACGCCGTAGCCGACGGATCCGGCCGCAAGGCCGGTGTTGCCGATCTTGACCTCACGCCGACGCAGGACGCGTCGCAGCGGCACGCTCAGGATCAGCATGGCACCGATCACGATCGCCGCGCCGGCATTGGTGAGGCGCGTGTAGCCGTAGGCGCCGAGCGCAGTCGTCAGCGCGGCGCAGGCGAGCACGATTGCTGCGCGGCGGCGGTCGGCGTAACGGAGATAAGCAACGGCGCGGCTGGAATTGGTGAAGAGCGCTGAGATCGCGATGATCGGCACCACCGGCTCGGCGCCGACCAGCGGCACCAGCACCAGGGGCATCAGGGCGCCGGTGCCGTAGCCGGCAAGACCACCGATGATCGAAGCTAACAACGCCATCATCGCGACCAGCAGCAGCCGGAAAATCGAGATGTCGGCGAAGCCTGAGACGATGGTCAATTCTTCTCGCGAGTGGCGCGTGCTGTTGCTTGATCGGCGATGGCGGCGAGTGCGGTTTCCTCTAGTGGAAAATCCGCCGCAAGCCAAGCGTCCTCGGCCAGTGTCAACACATGTCCGAGTGCAGGTCCTTCCGTCAGGCCGCGCGCGATGAAGTCGGCGGCCTTCAGCGGAAATTTCGGCGCAGTCCAGCGCTGCGGCAACTCGGCGAGCGCACGCCAGCGCGAGGCGCTGATATCGCCGCCGGCTCGCGCCCAGGCCAGCAACACGCGATCGTGATAGCGCTCGGGACCGAGCCGATACACCAGCCGCCGCGCATTGGCCTCGTCCCTGGCGGCCAGCCGCCACCAGCGATGGCCCATCGAATCCAGCGCCTTGGCTTCCGCATTGGAAAGCCGGAGCCGCGCGGCGACGCGCTTGGCGTCTTCGGTGACGGCCACCGTCAGCGCGGCGAGGCGCCGCGTGCTGCTCGCCGGCAGATCGAGCGCGCGCTCGATCGCGATCATCGCATTCAGCGGCCCGGTATAGGCGACGCCGCCGATGAGGGCTTGCAGCAGGCCGGCCTCGGCCATCGCAAGCGCGGCGGCGGATGCACCTGATGCCACCAGCAGCTTCAGCATCTCCATGCGCACGCGCTCGGCCGAAAGGGTCGCAAGGCCGGCGCGGCCGCGGATGCAGGCGAGATAGCCGTCGCGATCAGGCTCGCCGGCACCGAAGGCGGCATGGATGCGGAAGAAACGCAGGATGCGCAAGTAATCCTCGGCGATGCGCTGGTCGGGATCGCCGATGAAGCGCACGCGCCGCGCCTTGGCATCGGCGATGCCGCCGACATAGTCGTAGACCACGCCGTTCGCATCGACCGACAGGCCGTTCATGGTGAAGTCGCGCCGCTCGGCGTCCTTGACCCAGTCGCGGCCGAAGGCGACCTTCGCCTTGCGGCCGAAGGTCTCGGTGTCCTCGCGCAGCGTCGTGACTTCGTAAGGCGCACCATCGATCACCAGGGTGATGGTGCCGTGGTCGATGCCGGTCGGCACGCTCTTGATGCCCGCCGCTTTGGCACGCCGCACCACCTCGTCCGGCAGCGCCGTGGTCGCGATGTCCAGGTCACCAGGCGTCAGGCCGAGCAGCGCGTTGCGGACGGTGCCGCCGACGACGCGCGCTTCCTCGCCACCTGCGTTGAGCAATTGCAGGACGCGCGCCGTGCCACCTGCGGTCAGCCAGGGCGCACCGGCAAGAATGGGGGCAAGTATCGGCTCCGCGCTCATCGTCCGGCTCTTATCCTTCCATTCAGCTGTCCCTGCCCGGCACGAGCTTGCCGTTCTCGATATGGGCGGGAATGTAGGTCGAATTCGGCGCGGCGCCGGAGAAATGCGCAAGGCCAATCAGCCCGCCGATCACGAGCACGAGCGCCACCAGGATCAGGCGCGCGACGACGGTGATCGGCCAGGACGATTGCACGAACAGGCCGGAGCGCGTGGCGGCGAGGAACAGCGCATAGACGGCAAAGGGAATGAGGAAGATTCCGATCTCGGTCAGAACCGGCCGGATCATGATGAATAGATCCGCTCATACAACACACGCAGCATCCCGGCCGTAGCCCCCCAGATGTAACGCTCCGCGAACGGCATGGCATAATAAAACCGCTCCATGCCGCGGAATTCCTTGCTGTGCACCTGGTGGTTCACCGGATTCATCAGGAAGGATAGCGGCACTTCGAATGCGTCATCAACCTCGGAATGATTGATCGTGAGCTGAAAACCCGGCCGCACCCTCGCCACCGTCGGCAGGATGCGGAAGCCGAACGCCGTGCCGTAGAGATCGAGATAGCCGATCGGCTCGACGAAATCTCTTGATAGCCCGACCTCTTCCTCGGCCTCGCGCAATGCGGCGTCAAGCGGCGAGGAATCGGTCGCATCGATCTTGC
Source organism: Bradyrhizobium sp. CCBAU 51627 (assembly GCF_028128765.1). Taxonomy (GTDB): domain Bacteria; phylum Pseudomonadota; class Alphaproteobacteria; order Rhizobiales; family Xanthobacteraceae; genus Bradyrhizobium. The sequence goes on along the minus strand of NZ_LBJG01000018.1, from coordinate 112,041 downwards.
CGCCGGGAAAGGCGATCTGGCCGGCGTGATCGTTGAGATGCGCCGAGCGCTGCGTCAGGAGGATGGTCGGCTCGGGATGATCGACCACCGCGATCAGGACCGCGGCGGGGCGCACCGGCTGCTCGCGCGCGACGATCTCGAGCATCTTGTCGGTGCCGGGGTCGCCGGACGCCGGAATGATGTTGGGATCGTAGAGGCCGGGCGGAACATCGAAGCCGAGCCTCGCCTTCGAGCGGGCGAAGAAATCCGCGGCCCCCATGGCGGCCGGCTCGCTCGTCGGGATGGGCTTGTTCAAATTCAAAGTGCGGCCCTCACCTGCTCCGCGTCGGCCATGGCGAAGAATTCGCCTGATGATTCGACGCCGAACATCGGCTGGCCATCGACCATCCGCTCCTCGCCCATGTCAACCAGATCGTAATAGAGCGCGCGGGTAACCTTGGCCCAGAGGTCGGCGCGGACATGCAGATACGGCGTCAGGCCACCGTCCGCCGCCTGCTCGAAGCGCAGCCGGTGCGCGGCATCGCAGGTGACCCAGTCGCCGACATTGGTACGGAAGCTCAGTACGCGCCGGTTGTCCTCGCCGTGCTTTTGCATCTCGACCGCCATGAACGGCGCATCGTCGACGCGGATGCCGACCTTCTCCACCGGCGTGACGAGGAAGTGCTTGTCGCCTTCGCGCTTGAGGATGGTCGAAAACAGGCGCACGAGCGCGTGACGCCCGATTGGCGTGCCCATGTAGAACCAAGTACCGTCGGAGGCGATTCGGATGTCGAGATCGCCGCAGAACGGCGGATTCCACAGATGCACTGGAGGCAGGCCCTTTTTGGCGCCTTCGGCCTTGGCGGCACTCTGGGCGGCGGCAGTCAGCCCTTCAAGACCGCGATCGGCGCTCTGCCCTTGGTTCGCCATGGTTTGCCCTGACTTTGTCATTTGGCACGATTGGTGCAGGTCTACGTTGTACGTAACTATCCGGTTCCACCCCGGGCAAGTCCGGTGTGGAGGTCTCCACTTCGTGATGCCGTACATAACCCGAAGCCGATAAGGTGGGGATAGGTTAATTCAACGAATACATGGCGTTCCTGCAAGTTTAGCATAGGGCCCATGATGCAAGTTGATGCGATCATTTGACGACGCAGGAAAGCCGCGTGGCAGGCTGAAGGAGCGAGCGTATGGCGGAAAGTGTCGAGAAGCTCGAAGACGGCATCGTTCGTTCGGCCGAGCAGGTGTCGGCCCAAGTGCGCGCGGCGAAGGACGCGATCGCATCAGTGATCTTCGGCCAGGATCGCGTGATCGAGAACACGCTCGTCACCATCCTCTCCGGCGGCCACGCGCTCCTGATCGGCGTGCCCGGTCTCGCCAAGACCAAGCTGGTCGAGACGCTCGGCGTCACGCTCGGGCTCGATGCCAAGCGCATCCAGTTCACGCCCGATCTGATGCCGTCGGACATTCTCGGCGCCGAAGTGCTTGACGAGAGCACCGCGGGCAAGCGCTCGTTCCGCTTCATCGCAGGCCCCGTCTTTGCGCAGCTGTTGATGGCCGACGAGATCAACCGCGCCTCACCGCGCACGCAATCGGCGCTGCTGCAGGCGATGCAGGAGCAGCACATCACGGTCGCCGGCGCGCGGCACGATCTACCCAAACCGTTCCACGTGCTGGCGACGCAAAACCCGCTGGAGCAGGAAGGCACCTATCCGCTGCCCGAAGCGCAACTCGACCGTTTCCTGATGGAGATCGACGTCGATTATCCCGATCGCGATGCCGAGCGCCGCATCCTGTTCGAGACAACGGGCGCCGAGGAGACGCTGGCGAAGGGCTCGATGACATCTGATGCGCTGATCACGGCACAGCGGCTGGTGCGCCGCCTGCCGGTCGGCGATTCCGTGGTTGAAGCGATTTTGTCGCTGGTGCGCTCGGCCCGTCCGGGTGCCGAAAGCGGCGAGGCCGGCAAGTTCATCGCCTGGGGCCCCGGCCCGCGCGCCAGCCAATCCTTGATGCTTGCGGTGCGCGCACGCGCGCTGATCGACGGACGTCTGGCGCCCTCGGTCGACGACGTGCTCGATCTTGCCGAGCCGGTGCTGAAGCACCGCATGGCCCTGACGTTCCAGGCGCGCGCCGAAGGCCGGACGATTCCTGACGTGATCAGGCAGTTGAAGACTCGGATCGGTTGATGGCAGCAGAGAACGGGCACACGGCGAAGGAGATCATCGCGATCCGACGTGCCGATGGCGAAAGCCGCACGCTCGCAGCTTCCTTGCCGCGCCTGGTGCTCGAGGCCCGCCGTATCGCCGCCAACGTCATCCACGGATTGCACGGCCGTCGCCGCGCCGGTTCCGGCGAGAATTTCTGGCAATACCGCCGCTTCGTCTCGGGCGAGCCGTCGCAGAATGTCGACTGGCGGAGATCGGCGCGCGACGACCATCTCTATGTTCGCGAGCTCGAATGGGAGGCCTCGCACACGGTCTGGATCTGGCCCGACCGCTCGCCGTCGATGGCCTTCGCCTCGAAGACCGCGCGCGAGTCGAAGCTGGAGCGCACACTGATCGTCGCCTTTGCGCTGGCCGAGCTGCTGGTGGCGGGCGGCGAGCGCGTCGGCATTCCCGGATTGATGGCGCCGACCGCGAGCCGCAGCGTGATCGACAAGATGGCGCAGGCGATGCTGCATGATGATGCCATCAGGCTGAACCTGCCGCCGTCCTTCGTGCCGGCGGCGCTGGCCGAGATCATCGTGCTGTCCGATTTCTGGTCGCCGATCGCGGAGATCAGAGCGACGCTCGCAGGCCTGTCCGGCTCCGGCGCGCATGGCACGCTGGTGCAGGTCGTCGATCCCGCCGAAGAGAGCTTTCCTTATTCGGGCCGCGTCGAATTCGTCGAGCCGGAAGGCTTTGGCGTGATCACCGCCGGCCGCGCCGAAAGCTGGGCGCAGGATTACACCGCGCGGCTTGCGCTGCACCGCGACCAGATCCGCGCCGAGACCAACAAGCTCGACTGGCTGTTCACGACGCATGCGACCGACCGTTCCGCCGCCGAGCTCTTGCTGTTCCTCCATGCCGGCATGCAGGTGAGCAAGTCGGGCGCCCGCACCACCTCGATCAAGGCGGGGCCGGCCGCATGATGGGATTGCCGCTCGCTTTCACCGAACCGCTGCTGCTGATCGGCCTTGTCAGCCTTCCGGTACTATGGTGGCTGCTCCGCGTCATGCCGCCGCGGCCGCGCCGCGTCGAGTTTCCGCCGACGCGCCTGCTGTTCGAGATCGCGCCAAGGGAAGAGACTCCGTCGCGGACGCCCTGGTGGCTGACCGCATTGCGTCTGCTCGCCGCGGCGCTGGTGATATTCGCCGCCGCCGGCCCGATCTGGAATCCGCAAACGGGCCTTGCCGCCAGCAAGGCGCCGTTGATGATCATGTTCGACGACGGCTGGAGCGCGGCCTCGAACTGGGACACCCGGATCCGGGCCGCCGACGAGCTGATCGCGAACGCCGAGAACGACCGCCGCGGCATCGCGCTGGTGCCGCTATCCGAGCCGAACCGCGACATCACGCTGATGCCGGCCGGTGCGGCGCGCGTTGCGCTGCGGCAGATCGTGCCAAAACCCTATTCGATCGAGCGCGTTGAAACCCTCGCCGCGATCGATCGTTTCCTGAAAGCAACCGGCGATTGCGAGATCGCCTGGCTGTCTGACGGCGTCGACACCGGCCGCGGCGAAGAGTTCGTGGCTGGGCTCGGCAAGACCTTAGGGGATCGCAGCTTGACGGTGTTCGAAGGCGGCACCTCCTCCCCGCTGGCGCTGGTCGCGGCGGAGAACGCGGCTGCGAAGATGACGGTGAAGGTGCTGCGCACCGACAGCGGCATTGCCACCGGCACCGTGCGGGCGCTCGACCAGAAGGCCTCACCGATTGGCGAGGCACGTTTCACCTTCGGACCGCAGGACAAGGAAACCGAGGCGGCGTTCGACCTGCCGGTCGAGCTGCGCAACGACATCTCCAGGCTCGAGATTTCAGGCGAGCGTTCAGCCGGCGCGGTGCAACTGCTCGACAAGCGCTGGCGCCGCCGCGCCATCGGCATCGTCTCGGGCTCGACCAGCGAGACCGCGCAGCCGCTGCTGGCGCCGACCTTCTACCTCACGCGCGCGCTGGCGCCGTTCGCCGACGTGCGGCTCGCCGACAAGGGCTCGCCGCAGCAGGGCATCACCCAATTCTTGGACCAGAAACTGCCGATGATCATCCTCGCCGACGTCGGCACCGTCGCGCCCGAACTGCGCGAGCGCCTCAACGCCTGGATCGACCAGGGCGGCGTGCTGGTGCGGTTCGCGGGCCCCCGGCTGGCGCAGGCCGAAGACGATCTCGTGCCGGTCAAGCTGCGCAAGGGCGGCCGCACGCTCGGCGGCAGCCTGACCTGGGAGAAGCCGCAGCATCTCGCCAGCTTCGCCGCTGACGGTCCGTTTGCCGGCGTCGCCGTTCCCAAGGACGTTACCGTGAGCCGGCAGGTCCTGGCCGAGCCCGATGCAGTGCTCGCCACCAAGAGCTGGGCTTCGCTCGAAGACGGCACGCCGCTCGTCACCGGCGAGCATCGCGGCAAGGGCATCGTCAGCCTGTTCCATGTCAGCGCCGACATGCGCTGGTCGGATTTGCCGATGTCCGGCACCTTCGTGGAAATGCTGAGGCGTGTCGTCGAGATGTCCGGCTACACCGCCAAGCCCGGCGCCGGCGTTGCCGCTGAAGCCAGCACGGAGACGCTGGCACCGCTGCACATGCTCGACGGCTTCGGCGCCTTCGCGCCACCGCCCGCCACCGCCAAGCCGCTGACGGCTGATTATCGCGACCGCGCCACGCCGGACCATCCGCCCGGCTTCTACGGTCCGGCAGAAGGACCGCTTGCCGTGAACACGCTCGCCAACGCCGACCGCATCGCAGCCCTCAACACCTCGAGCCTGCGCGCCCGGCACGCCACCTACACCAATGCCGAGCCGCGCGACTTGCGCGGCTGGCTGTTGTCGACCTCGCTCGCGCTGTTCCTGGTCGATGCCGTCATCGTCGCGCTGCTCGGCGGTGGCCTCGCGGCGCTGCTGCGCCGCCGCGCCGCAGCCGCGATGATCCTGCTCGGGCTCGCCCTCGCAGGCGTCGCGGCTCTCTCGCCGACGCCGGCGCGAGCCGACAGCGCTGCCGACGAGTTCGCGATGAAGTCGACCTCGCAGACCCGCCTCGCCTACGTCATCACGGGCAATGCCGATGTCGATTCCATCGTCAAGGCCGGCATGTCCGGCCTGACGCTGTTCCTGGCGCAGCGCACCGCGCTCGAGGCCGGCGATCCCGTCGGCGTCGATCCCTCCCGTGACGAGCTCGCCTTCTTCCCGCTGATCTACTGGCCGATCGTGCCGGGCCAGCCGAAACCGCCGCAGGACGCCATCAACAAGATCGACGCCTATATGAAGCAGGGCGGCACCGTGATCTTCGACACCCGCGACGCGATCGAGGCGCCGCCCGGCGACGATGGGGCCTCGCAGACGCCAGGCATGCAGACCCTGCGCGATATCCTGTCCTCGCTCGACGTGCCCGAGCTCGAGCCGGTGCCGCGCGAGCATGTGCTGACCAAGACCTTCTATCTGCTGCGCGACTTCCCCGGCCGGTTCAATTCGGGCCAGACCTGGGTCGAAGCGCTGCCGCGCGAGGACGACGACGAGAGCGCACAGCGTCCCGCGCGCGGCGGCGACGGCGTCTCGCCAATCATCATCACTTCCAACGACCTTGCGGGTGCCTGGGCGCTCCGTCCGGACGGCCAGCCGATGCTGCCGCTCACGCCGGGCGAGCCGCGCCAGCGCGAATTCGCCTACCGCGCCGGCGTCAACATCGTGATGTATACGCTCACCGGCAACTACAAGGCCGACCAGGTGCACGCACCGGCCCTGATCGAACGGCTGGGGCAATGATGCGGGTTTTGAATTTGGATGCCCACCCAAATGAAGCCGTCATGGCCGGGTTTATCCCGGCCATCCACGCCCTGCCTCGCGGCATGGAGAACGTGGATGCCCGGCAGCGCAGACACGTTTACGCAGTCTGCGTAAAGCAGACTGCTATCGCCGGGCATGACGACGCCGAGAGAGTGACGCCATGAACTACGGCATCGCGTTCACGCCGCTTGTCCCGGCGATTGTCCTGTGGATTGCGCTCGCTGCGATCGTGATCATCGCGATCGTGCTGTTGGTGGCGCGGGCGCGCGGCGCGGCCGTGCGCGTCGCTGCGCTGGCGCTGTTCCTGCTGGCGCTCGCCAATCCCTCCTTCACACGTGAGGACCGCGATCCCCTCACCTCGGTCGCCGCCGTCGTCGTCGACAAGAGCCCGAGCCAGAATTTCGGCAAGCGCAACCAGGAAGCCGCGAAGGCGAAGGAGGCGCTGGTCGATACTTTGAAGAAGATCAAGGGGCTGGAGGTGCGCGTCATCGAGGCCGGACAGGCCGACGGCGAGACCGACGGCACGAAGCTGTTCGGCGCGCTGGCCTCGGCGCTGTCGGACGTGCCGGTCGACCGCGTCGCCGGTGCGTTCCTGATCACCGACGGCCGTGTGCACGATATTCCGGCCAACGCCGCCGCGCTCGGCTTCCAGGCCCCGGTGCAGGCCCTGATCACCGGCCAGAAGGACGAGCGCGATCGCCGCATCGCCATCACCGCGGCGCCGCGCTTCGGCATCGTCGGCCAGACCCAGACCATCAGCTACAAGCTCGACGATCAGGGCGTCACCGGCGAGCGCGCCAAGATCACGGTCCGCCGCGACGGCGAGGTCATCAACGAGCGCACGCTCTCGAGCGGCCAGAGCGCAAGTGTCGAGGTCGAGATCAAGCATGCCGGGCCGAACATCGTCGAGATCGAGGCCTCGCCGCTCGAAAGAGAATTGACCCCGGTGAACAACCGCGCCGTGGTCGCCATCGACGGCGTGCGCGACAAGCTCCGCGTGCTGCTGGTGTCGGGCGAGCCGCATTCCGGCGAGCGCACCTGGCGCAACCTGCTCAAATCGGACGCCAGCGTCGATCTCGTGCATTTTACGATTCTGAGGCCGCCTGAGAAGCAGGACGGCACGCCGATCAACGAGCTCTCACTGATCGCGTTTCCGACCCGTGAGCTGTTCCAGCAGCACATCAATGAATTCCAGCTGATCATCTTCGACCGCTACGCGCGTCAGGGCGTGCTGCCGACCGCCTATTTCGACAATATCGCGCGCTATGTGCGCTCGGGCGGCGCCGTGCTGGTGTCGGCTGGTCCCGACTACGCCTCGAACACCAGCATCTGGCGCACGCCGCTCGACACGGTGCTGCCGGCCGAGCCGGTCGGCGTGACCGAGAAGCCCTTTTATGCGCATCTCTCCGACATCGGCAAACGCCATCCCGTGACACGCGGGCTGGAGGGCGCGGCGTTCGAGCCACCGCATTGGAGCCGCTTCTTCCGCACCGTAGACACCCGCAATTCGGTCAACCCGCCCGTCATGACGGGCGCGGACGGCAAGCCGCTGTTGTTCCTGTCGCGCTTCGGCGAGGGCCGCGTCGCGCTGCTGCTGTCCGACCACATCTGGCTGTGGGCGCGTGGCTATGAGGGCGGTGGTCCGCATCTCGATCTGCTCAGGCGGATGTCGCACTGGCTGATGAAGCAGCCGGACCTCGACGAGGAAGCGCTGCGGATGCAGGTGCAGGGCAAGGACCTCGTGGTGGTGCGCCAGACCATGGGCGACAGCGTGCAGCCGGTGAGCGTGACTTCGCCCTCCGGCGTCTCGCACGATCTCACGCTCAGCCCCGGCGATCCCGGCGAGTGGCGCGCCAGCCTGCCGGCCAATGAACTCGGCCTGTGGCAGGCGACCGATGGCACGCTGAAGGCGCTGATCAATGTCGGCCCGACCAATCCGAAGGAGTTTTCGGAAGTCACCTCCACCACCGAGACCTTGAGGCCGCTGACGCAGGCGACCGGCGGCAATTCCGTGCGGATCGCGGATGGCTCCAGCGTCGAGCTGCCGCGCATCGTGCCGGTGCGCTCGACCAGCGTCTTTGCCGGCGACGGCTGGATGGGCGTGCGGATGCGCGACGCCAGCGTCGTGAAGGGCGTCGGCGTGCTGCCGATCTTCGCCGGCCTGGTCGGGCTGTTGCTGCTGCTCGGCGCGTTTGCCGCGACCTGGGTGCGAGAGGGGCGATGAGGCGCGACGAGAGGATGAGTCTTGCTCGGCCTCTCGCGCTTGAAAGCGGGAGCGGGAGCGCACCTCCCTCGGTGCTGCATCGAACCTGATCGCGTTGCCGGAACGACACATCAGCCCGGCCGCCTGCGCGCACCGCTCCGCCCGCGGTTGACATCCACGAGCCTCTCGCGCGATGTTACAATATAACATCGCGGCGCCCGGTTGGCGTCTCGCAATGCGGGGTGTCGTTTTACAGATGAAGTGGTTTCGGTCGAAAATCAGGCACGGCGCCCGGCTCGCGTTGTTCGCGATGCTGGTGCAGTTCGCGCTGACGTTCGGCCACAGCCACTGGTTCGCACAGGCCGCGCCGCTCGCGCAGTCCCAACTGGCCGACGGCGCCAACGGGACTGCCAAGTCGATCGCGTCGCCCGATAGTGCGGCGGTCCAGAAGCAGTCACCGACAACCCCCGACCGCGAACAGCCGGGCGACGACAATTGCGCGATCTGCGCATTGGTCGCGATGGCCGGCACGGTCGTGTTCGCGACGCCGCCTCTGCTGCACTTGCCGCAGGCGGTCGAGCTGCTCTACCGCACCACCGACGCCGAATTCATCCATCTGGAATCGGCAAACCACGCGTTCCAGCCACGCGCGCCTCCCGCCTCCTGATTTCCATCGATTGAGCTTGCCTTCGGCGTCGGTCGTCCAAGCCGACACCGCAAGGCTATCGAACATGACCCGTCGCGTGTCGACGGCGCGCGCCGCATGCGAGTGCTCTGAACGAGCGCAGCGGTGCGCGATCGGAAATCAGGACAATGGTGTCTTCAAAGGCAATATTGGCGAGCGCGAGCCTCGCCGTACTCACACTGTTTCAATCCGGCGGCAGCGCCATGGCGCAGACCACGGCCCCCGTCACGACGCTGCCTAGCGTCGAAGTCGAAGCACCCAAGCAGACGCAAGCGCCGCGCCGTCCCAAGGTTCGTGTCGCGGTCGACAGGCGCCGGGCCACGCCGCAGGCGCGGCCGCAGACCGAGGCGCCCGCCGCCGTCGAGGGCCAGGGCGAGCGGTTCGACACGGCGCGCCAGAGCATTCTGCCGCCCGGCGGGGCTACGGCTCACACGCTCACGCGCCAGGCCATCGAGGCGCTGCCTCAGGGGAGCAATGCCTCGCTGGACAAGGTGCTGCTGCAATTCCCCGGCGTCACCCAGGATTCGGCGGCGAGCGGCGACCTGCATGTCCGCAACGAGCACGCCAATCTGCAATATCGCATCAACGGCGTCATGCTGCCCGACGGCGTCGGTGCGTTCGGGCAGATCCTCGACACCGGGATCGTGGGCAGCCTCAGCCTGCTCACCGGCGCATTGCCGGCGCAATACGGCCTGCGCACGGCCGGCGTGCTCGACATCTCCACCAAGGCCGACGCCTTCAACAATTCCGGCGTGGTCGGCGTCTATGGCGGCAGCAACGGCACCATCTCGACCAATGTGGAATATGGCGGCACTGCAGGGCAGACGCAGTATTTCCTGTCGGGCCGCTTTCTCCAGAACAATCTCGGCATCGAGAACCCGACGCCTTCGGTCAATGCGATTCACGATCGCACCAACCAGGAGAAGGGCTTTCTCTATCTCTCGACGATGATCGATCCGACTAGCCGTCTCACCTTCATGAGCGGCGTCTCGAATGCGACGTTCCAGATCCCGAACAATCCCGGCCAGACGCCCGCCTTCACGGCCTTCGGCGTCTCGAATTTCGATTCCTCCAGGCTCAACGAGCACCAGAACGAGTTCAACCAGTTCAACGTCGTCTCCTACCAGACCTCGAACGGCGAGTTCGACACGCAGACCTCCTACTTCAACCGCACCAGCCTGCTGCATTTCTATCCTGATCCGATCGGCGACCTCGTGTTCAACGGCGTGTCCTCGGACGTCTATCGCCAGAGCGTGGTCAACGGCATCCAGCAGGACACCGCCTGGCGGATCGGCTATGCGCACACGCTGCGCTTCGGCCTGTCGGTGAGCGCGGAGCGAACGCTGGTCAACAGCGGGACGACGGTGCTGCCGCTGGACCCGGCAGGGGGTACGATCGACGCGCCGTTCTCTGTATTCGACTCCAATGCCAAGACCGGCTGGCTGGCCGGGACCTATGTCCAGGACGAATGGAAGATCACCAACAATCTCACCCTGAACGCCGGCCTGCGCTTCGACCAGATGTATCAATATGTCGATGCGAACCAGCTCAGCCCGCGTGTCAGCCTGACCTGGAAGCCGTTCGACGGCACCACGTTCCACGCCGGCTATGCGCGCAACTTCACCCCGCCCTCGCAGGTGATCGCAGCCCCCGTCAATCTCGCGCTGGTGACGCCGCCCGGCGCGCCTGTTAACACGCAGACGCCTGCAGTCGGACAGAGCAGCCCGGTGCTTCCCGAACGCTCGCACGTGTTCGACGTCGGCGTGACGCAGAAGATCCATGCGATCCCCGGTCTCGAGGTCGGCGCCGACGCCTACTACAAGAAGGCGCGCGACCTGCTCGACGACGGCCAGTTCGGCGCAGCCTATGTGCTGAGCGGCTTCAACTACGATCGCGGCGAGAATGTCGGCGTCGAGCTGAAATCGACCTATCGCAACGGCAATTTCAGCGCCTATGCCAACCTCGCCTGGGCCAAGCAGATCGCGACCGACGTGATCTCGAACCAGTACCTGTTCGGTGCGGACGAGCTCGCCTATATCGCGGGGCATTACATCTACACCGACCACGCGCAGATGCTGTCAGGGTCGGCCGGCGCCTCCTATCTCTGGGGGGGCACGCGCTACAGCGTGTCGATGATCTATGGTAGCGGCCTGCGCTCGGGTTTTGCCAACACCGATCATCTGCCTGGCTACACGCAGGTGAATCTCGGCCTGTCGCACGATTTCAACATCGTGGCGCCGAACAAGCCGACGACGCTGCGATTCGACGTGGTCAATGTGTTCGACACGATCTACCAGATCCGCGACGGCTCCGGCATCGGCGTGTTCGCCCCGCAATACGGACCGCGCCGCGGATTCTATGTCGGCGTCTCGCAGCGGTTTTAGCTGCGCGGCTTGCGTGTGTCGGGGCCTGCGGGCCCCGACACAGCAGGAGGCGGCTCACTTGCGGTAAGCGACGCAGTCGATTTCCACCTTGCAATCCACCACCATGCTCGACACCACGCAGGCCCGCGCCGGGGGATTGGCGCCGAAATATTCGGCGAAGACCTTGTTGAAGCTTTGAAAGTCCCTGGGGTCGTCGAGCCAGACGCCGCAGCGCACGACATTCTTGGGCTCATAGCCAGCCTCGGTGAGGATCGCGAGCATGTTGCGGATGGCCTTGTGCGATTGCGGGATGATGCCGCCCTCGATTACTTCGCCGTTCTCCATCGGCGTCTGGCCGGAGACGTAGAGCCAGCCATCGGCCTCCACGGCGCGGGCAAACGGAAGATGCTGGCCGCCCGCGCCGGTCCCACCGGCCGCGCCGTATCGTTTCAGCGTCATTGGTATTTGTCCTGTGTGTGATGATGAGACCCGCGATGCCGTCATCAGGTGATCAAGGCCCGCCCCGGCCGCGCGAAGGTGCTGCGTCCGTCTGCGACCACGGCCTCGCCGGCGACGAACACCGAACGAATGCCTGCGGGCATTTCCGTCGGCGTCTCGAACGTCGCCTTGTCCATGATGGTGTCGTCGAACAGCGTGAGATCGGCGATCATGCCCGGCCGCAGGATGCCGCGGTCGGACAGGCCGAAGCGCTGCGCGGGCATCGCGGTCATCCGCCGCACGGCGTCTTCCAGCGTCAGCCAGCCCTGCTCGCGCGTCAGCCGTCCGGCGACGCGCGGGAAACTGCCATAGGCGCGCGGATGCGGCTTGGTGCCCGGGCGCGGAATGCCGTCGGAGCCGACCATGTGCAGGCGATGGGTGAAGGCAGCGCGCAGATCCGCCTCATCGAGTTGGAACATGATGATGCCGGTCTGCCCCTGGTCCTCCTCGATGCAGCGAACCATCAGATCGAACGGCGAGATGCCGAGCTCGCGCGCGGCATCGACCATCGACTTGCCCTCGAGCGGCTTCAGTGCGGGATTGCCGGTGCCTGAGATCTGCACATTGTGCCAGCCGATCAGCACGATCTTGGACTGCGCGGAATGCGGATCGGGATCGCCCTCCTCCACCAGCACGCGCAGCGCCTCGCGCCTCGCCGGATCGCGCAGCCGTTCGCGCAACGCCTCGATGCCGCCTTCGAGCGCGGCCGGCGGCAGCAATTGCAGCATGTAGGAACTGCCGGCGGGATACGGATACATGTCGAAGGAGATGTCGATGCCCTCAGCGCGCGCCGCCTCCAGCCGCTCGAGCGCCTTGGGGATAGCGCCCCAGTTCGGCTTACCTGCCGATTGCAGATGCGACAGCAGCCCCGCCGCGCCTGATACCCGCAGGATCGCGATGAATTCGTCGATGGATTGCAACAGGCCCGCTTCGTAGCTGCGGATATGCGCGGTGAGCAGCTTCCCGTGCGCCCGCACGGTCGCAGCCAGCGCGTTCAGTTCGTTGGTGTCGGCGAAGGCACTCGGCGGATAGACGAGACCGAGCGACAGGCCGGCCGCGCCTTGCGCGAGCTGCCGGGCGAGCAGCGCCTGCATCGCCGCGATCTCCTCGCTGCTCGCCGCGCGGCGCTCGTAGCCGAGCACGGCAAGCCTGATCGCGGCATGGCCGACCAGGGAGACGAGGTTGAGGGCCACGCCTGGCCCTTCCAGCGCGTGCCGATAGCCGTCGAAGCTGTCGAAGACTTCGCTTGCTTGTGTCTCGCCGGCAAGACCGGAGAAATGCAGGCGCAGCAACTCCGCGGAGCCCGCGGTGGCCGGATAGAGCGAGAAGCAGCAATTGCCGACCACGAGCGTGGTCACGCCCTGCAGAACCTTTTCGGGCCTGTCCGGCTCGCGCAGGCAGATCAAGTCGTCATGGCAATGGGCGTCGATGAAGCCGGGCGCGAGATAGCAGCCGCGCGCGTCGATGATGTCGGCGTCCTCCGGCGGCAAGGCGGCGCCGATCGCCGCGATATGGCTGCCGCTGATGCGCAAATCGGCCTCGAACCACGGCGCGCCGGTGCCGTCGATCAGGCGCGCGTTGCGGATGAGCGTGTCCTTGCTGTCGGAATTCTGGGGCATGCCCCTCTCCTTAAGTCGCAGGCACGGCGCCTGCTGGCGACGCCTCCTCGAAGTCCGGAATCGTCTCGATCCGGCCGAGCACCACGACATAGAAGAAGATGCCGATCAGCAGCACGACGCCCGATATCATGAAGGCCCCGGCAAAGGATTGGGTCCAGTCGACGACGATGCCCGTCACGATCGGCGCAAGCACGCCCATCATGTTGTTGGTGAAATTCAGGATACCGCCAACCGTTCCCGCCCCACCCTTCGGCGCGATCAGCGACACGATCGAGGACCCGACGGGCGCGGCGGCCGACAGCCCCGAGATCGCGATCGACAGCCACAGCAGCGCCCAGCCCGGCTTCACGGTGAAGGCGGCGCCGATGACGGCGAGCCCCATCAGCATGCCGACGATGATCACCGACTGGCGCACCCGCGTCGAGTCGTAGCCACGCGCGATCAGATGATCGACCAGGAAGCCGCCGATCAACAGGTCGGACAAGGTCGCGAAGATCCAGGGAATCGTCGAATAGCCCGCGGCCGACATCAGGTTCATATGCATGGTCTGGGCGAGATAGCCGGGCAGCCATGTGAGGAAGAGATAGAAGGTGTAGCCATAGGCGGAGAAGCCGATGGTCAGGCCCCAGACCTTGCGGTTGCGCAGGAGATGGCCGAGCATGCGGCTCTGACCCGCCGCGGCCTGACCTTCCGGCGCGCCGCCGCCGGCGATGATGTACTCATGCTCCGTCTTCGAGAGTTTCGGGTCCTCGCTCGGATTCCGGTAGATGACATAGTAGGCGACGAAATAGAGGAAGCTCAAAAGTGCGGTGACGCCAAAGCCCCAGCGCCAGCCGTAGAGAAAGATCACATAGGCGACCAGCGGCACGCCGATCACGTTGGAGAATTTGGCAGCGGAATCGAAGATCGCGGTCGAGCGCGCGCGCTCGTCGAGCGGAAACCAGTGGCCGGTCGCCTTCTGGCTGGCCGGAAAGGCCGGCGCTTCGGCGACGCCGAGCAGCAGGCGCGCGGCAGCGATGCCCCAGAGTCCGCTGGCGAGCGCGGTGATGGTGGCGGCGACCGCCCAAAGGAAGCTCGAGGCACGGCCGACCGTGGTGACCCCGAAACGGTCGAGCACCATGCCGCCCGGAACTTGCAGCAGCGAATAGGTCCAGAAGAACGCGCTGCCGAGCAGCCCGATGTCGGTGGCGGTGAGACCGAGCTCCTTGGTGAGTTCGGGCGTCGCGGCGGAGAGCCCGACCCGATCGATGTAGTTGATGAGAATTCCGACGCCGAGGAGACAACCGATCATCCAGCGCCGCCCGGGTACCTGTTGGCCTGCACTTGCCATTTTTGAATCCTCGCGTGGACGCAGGCGCGTCTCGCGCTCCGGCATGGGAGCGCAGAACCTTCGCGACGCCTGCATTACATTGTCTCTTATAGTGGACAATATTATCTTATAGCGTCAGGTTAGATATCAGGGCGGCGCCATGTCAAGGCCTGACCGCGCGGCGACGGCGCCCGACGCCGGTGCATCGGTCGCGACCCTGCCGGTCGGCTCAGGTCAACTCAGGGACGATCCGAGAGTTCGGTGGCGGTGGCGACCAAATCGTCGAGCAGCGCGGTCCTGCGCTCCTTCAGCGAGTCCGCGGGAATGACGAAACAAAGCGTCGCGACCGCGACGCCCCTCTTGTCGCGAATGGGCGCGGCAAGACACGACGTGAACCGATCGGACAGCGCCGTGGTCACGCATCTGCCGTCGCGTCTGGCGCGCGCGACGTCCTTGATGAAATCATCGACATCGAGCAGGCGGCCGTCCGGCAGACGAAAATCCTCTTTCGGAACGAACGCACGAATGTCGGCTGGGCTCATATGGTCCAGCAGCAACCTGCCGGATGCCGTCCACGGCAGCGGCACCTCGACGCCGACATCCGTCGTGATCCGGAACAGACCCGAGCCGTCGCGCGTATCGACCACCACGTATTTGCGGCCGCGCAGCGCGCAGAGTTGCGCGGTGGCGCTGTGCTGGGTCGCGAGGCGATCGAGCGCCTCGCGGCACCGGCGATGCAGGGGATTGGCCTCCGCATAGGCCTGCCCGTAGAGATGCACCGCCTTGCCGAAATAAACCTGACCGCCCTCACCGACGCTCTCCAAGAGGTCCGCCTCGATCAGGCGGCTCGCGATGGCGTAGACCGTCGATCGCGGCGCGCCCATCTGCTTGGCGAGGTCGCTGAGCTTGGAGGGCGCGCGCAAATGCAGCAGTGCTTCCAGGAGATCGATGGTCCGATCAATCCCGTTCTGGCGTTCCGCGGGCGAGGCGCCCTTCCTGGATGCGGCCAAACTTCACATGCCCTTCGTCAGCTTCGCGGTTATCGGTTTTGGCATAAACCGCGCCGACGGTATAGCGTCTCGGGCTTTCCATATTCAGGAGCCCTTCATGTCAGCCTCGACCGGTCGTTGGTGCGCTATCCCCGCGCCTTGCTCCAGTCCGGAGCGACTGCGCCCGAGACGCCCTCAAAGGCGCCGTCGACGAGCTCAAACACCAGCACGCGCGCGGCATCGACCGGGCCCGGCATGGTGACCCGACCTTTGGGCACGAGCTTGAACCCCACGCGGCTGTAATAGGGTTCGTCGCCGACCAGCAGCACGAGGCGGTGGCCTTTGTCCCTTGCGTCCTTCAGGGCACGCTCCATCAACATGCGGCCGATGCCGCGGCTGCGGAACGGCGGCTCGACGGTGAGCGGCCCGAGCAGCAGCGCCGCCGTCTCCCCGATCGTGACAGGCAACTGCCTGACCGAGCCGACCAGCAGCGTGCCGATGCGGGCGGTGAACGAGACGTCGAGCAGGTGATCGACATGCTCGCGGATGCGATAGGCGCTGAGCACGAAACGGCCGGGGCCGAAAGTGCGCTCGTGCAGGCGCTCGATCGCCTGAGCGTCGCTGGGGATTTCGGGACGAATGGTGATTGAGAGATCGTTCATGTCATCAAAGCGTTTTCGAGCGAAGTGGATTCCGGTTCGCGTTGAGAAAACGCGTCAATCGCAGACTCGAAGTAGCATCTGCGCATCGGGAGGTCCATGGGCCTTGCGTCCGCCTTCAGTTCCTTTTCGGCGCCGGCTGCGACAGATAGGCCAGCATTTTCATCTCCCGTCGCCCTCGCGTGACGGTATCGAGCACGAGCCCCGACGACACCGACAGCAACGCCATGATCGTCAAGCCCATCGACAACACGGCGGTCGGCAGCCGCGGCACGAGGCCGGTCTCGAAGAATGTGACGACGATCGGGATCGCGAGGATGATCGCGGCCAGCGCCAGCAGGATCCCGATCACGGTGAAGAAGCGCAGCGGCCGCTCCGAGCGGTACAGCTTCAGCATGGTCCCCAGAATGCGAAAGCCGTCGCGCCAGGTGTTCAGCTTCGAGAACGAGCCTTCGGGCCGCGCGTAGTAGGGCGTCTCGACCTCGGCGACCGGCAGCGACAACTCCAGTGCATAGACCGCGAGTTCGGTCTCGATCTCGAAGCCATCGGACAGCACGGGGAACGATTTGACGAAGCGCCGCGAGAACACGCGGTAGCCGGACAGGATGTCCTTGAAGGCCTGGCCGAAGGTCGAGGACAGGAAACCGGTCAGCATGCGATTGCCCATGCGATGGCCGAGACGGTAGGCGGCCTGCGACTGGTCGATGCGGAGCCCGACCACCATGTCGAGATGTTCATCGAGCAGCTTGTCGATCATACGTGGAGCGCTCGGCGCATCGTAGGTGGCGTCGCCGTCGACCAGCACGTAGATGTCGGCCTCGATGTCGGCGAACATGCGACGCACGACGTGACCCTTGCCCTGCCGCCGCTCGCTGCGCACGATCGCACCGGCTTCGCGCGCGACGGCGGCAGTGCGGTCGCGCGAATTGTTGTCGTAGACGTAAATCTCCGCCGCCGGCAGCGCCTTGCGAAAGTTGGCGACGACGGTCGCGACCGCTGCCTCCTCGTTGTAGCAGGGCACCAGCACGGCGATGCGAGGTTGCGCAGATGTCATCGCGGCAGCACTCCGAGGTTGGTCGACTCGCGCCGGACGGGCGCCGCCTCACGCGCCTCGACCGGTTGCAGCAGCCGCGCGAACGCCAGCGTCCACAGCGACAGCATCGTGATCGGAACGACATAATAAGGCGTGAAGATCGGATGGCTCATGAAGAAGCCCAGATTGACGACCAGGTTGCCGGCAGCGACGAGCGCGGCCTGACGCACATGCCTTTCCCCGGCCCGCAACAGCCACACCGTCGCACCGATTGCCAGCACGATCAGCACGAACTGCATGTCGCGCAGATACTGGCCGAAAACCGCGAGATCGAAGGCCGGCGCGACCACGTCGGCGCTGCCATAGGTCGTTGCCAGCGCGCTGCCGGCGTTGATGGCCTGGGCAGCCAGCGTTGGCGCCATGCCGACGAGCACGCCTGCACCGAAGGCCAGGCCCTGCACGAAGGTCGCCAGCGAGCGCGTCCACAGGAAGGGAATGCCGAGGAACAGGAAATAGCCGGCGGCCAGCAGCGCGTTCGGCAGCCTGAAATTGACGGACGCGCCGAGCAGGAGACCGATCAGCGCAATCAGCAGGACGCTGCGCTTGTCCCTGGTCAGCCACAGCGCCGTGAGCAGGCCGGCAACCGCGCACAGCGCCATCGTCGGCGCCACCGAATAGCTCGCCTTGGCCGGATTGATCATGAGATAGACGGCGAGCGCGCCGAACACGCCAGCACCTGTGAGCGACGGCAGCGTCCGCGCCATGGCAATGCCCGACAGCGCAAGGCCACACACGATCAGGCTCGCGGCAATATAGAGCGGCACCACCTGGTGGCCTTCCGGAAACAAGGCGAGCAGAAAGCCGGTGCCCGGCGGATATTGCATCACGACCTTGCCGTCTCGCATCGGATTGTGGCAGGGCCAACGGATCGGATCCTTCCACTCGGCGAAGCCGATCTCCTTCATCTTGCCTTCGAAATAACGGTCGTCGTCCCTGATCGCGTTGGTGTCGAGCCCACCGAGGCCAAAGCGCTGGAACAGGTGCGCCTGCCTGAGATAGCAGATGTCGTCATAGACCCCGCGCGCCTCGCTCCAGCGCGACATGGTCAAAATGTTGCTGGCGAGGATGGCGAGGCAGATCAGGCCGAAGGCAAGTTTTGCGGCTTTCATCAGGTTTCCGGTGCGCCCATTCGGACGGGTTACTAGCATAGCGCGCGCTCAGCGCCACGTCGCCATCGCGGGCCTGCCATCGAGCACTTCCGCGATCCGCAGCCGCGTGCCCTGTGTTGCCTCCTCCGGCAGCGCGGTGGCATCGAAGAAGCCGCATGCGATGATCTCGCGGTTGGGCTCTGGCAGCCGGTCCTGGCGGAAATGCCTGACGACGTAAACCGCGACATGGTCGCGGCGGGAGACGTGGCTGTTGAGGAAGATGCCATGCAGCACGGCCTCCCCGGTCAGGTCGATATCGCCCTCCTCCTTGAGCTCGCGACGCATCGCCTGCTCCATGGTCTCGCCAAAGTCGACGCCGCCGCCCGGCAAATACCAGCCCGAGACGTAGCTGTGCTTGACCAGGAACACCTTGTTGTCGGCATCGAGCACCACCGCACGGACGCCGAGCGTCATGCCGCGGGCCAGCAGGAAATAGGCGTGGAAGAATCGCCGCAGCAGCGGCTCGAATCTCCGTCGGATCTCGTCCAGGCGCTTCGCCATCAGCCCCTCGTGATGCGCGCCGCTTCAGGCCCTTGCAGGCTTCGCTTGCGCAGCGAGCGCGACCTTGCCATTACAGCGAGGGAATAGCGAGGCAATCGCGCGCGATGACATCTTTCCTGGCACCTTTCACGCTCGCCCATCTGTCCGACCCGCATCTGCCGCCGCTGCCGAAGCCGCAGTTGATCGAGCTCGCCGGCAAGCGCGCGCTTGGCTACGTCAACTGGACGCGCAACCGCCACAAATACCAGCGCCGCGAGGTGCTCGACGCGCTGGTCGCCGACATGCAGGCGCAAGCGCCGGACCACATCGCGGTCACGGGTGATCTCGTCAACCTGGCGATGGAGGCGGAGTTCGCACCGGCGCGCGCCTGGCTCGACGAGGTCGGGCCGCCCGACCGCGTCACCACAATTCCCGGCAATCACGACGCCTATGTCCGCGCTACCTTTCATCGCTTCGGCGAGACGTTTGCGCCCTATCTTGCGGGCGATGACGGCAGCGTCGGCTTTCCGAGCGTGCGCCGCCGCGGGCCGACCGCGCTGATCAGCCTCTCCAGCGCGGTGCCCACGCCACCCCTGATGGCGACGGGCATGCTCGGACGCCATCAGCTCGCCAGGCTCGAACAGATGCTCGATCGGCTCGCGGCCGAGGACGTCTTCCGCGTGCTGCTGGTGCATCATCCTCTGAAGTCCGACGCGCGCCAGAAGCGGCTGATCGATTCGGCAAGCCTGCTGGCGCTGCTCAAGCGCCACGGCGTCGAGTTGATCCTGCACGGGCACGACCACATCCATTCGACGATGTGGTTCGAAGGCCCTGATGGCGACATTCCCGCCATCGGCGTGCCGTCGGCGTCCGCGCTCGCGCACGGGCGCTATCCGGCGGCGGCCTACAACCTGTTCAGGATCGAGAAGGATAATGCCGGCTGGCGCTGCGAGCAGATCGTGCGAAGCATCGATCATGGTTTGCAGGTCCGGGAGATCAAGCGGGTGCGGCTGGTGTAGTCCCGCCGTCATTGCGAACGCAGCGGACCAATCCAGATTCCCTTCGCGGACGCAGTCTGGATTGCTTGGTCGCTTCGCCCCTCGCAATGACGACGCCTCACCAGCTCCGCAGCGCCGCCAGCACGGCGACGCCGAACAGCGCGGCAGCGCCGAGGATGAAGCCGAACACGAACGGCCACAGGCGCGAGCGGCGCGGCGGTTCTGCGACCTCCAGCTTCGGCTCGGGCGGCACCACCATCGCGTGCTCGCGCTCGATCATGCGGCGGGCGACATAGTCGGTCACGGCGTCCACGATGACAGCCGTGTCGTGCGATTCGGCGAGCACGATGCGGCCGAAGCGGGTGTCCTGGACGAAGCGATACATCCGCTTGTCGCGCCCCATCATGATGTGGGCGACGACATCGATCCAGAGCCGGGGCGTATCGCCCTGGCTGATGCCGCGATCAAACAGGTCGATCTTGTCGGGCACCTGCGCGAACAGCGGATCGAGCGCGTCATTGAGGATCTCGAGCCGCGCCACCTCGGCGTCGCGCAAATCGACGACGACGCCGGTCCGGTCGGCGGCCTCGATCCGCGCGCGCAACAGCGCGTCGCGCAGCCGCACCGGGCGTGGCTGACTGGGATGGATACCGCTGGTCTCGGGCTCTGACATTGTCGGCCTCGTCCTCACTTGCCGCCATTAACCTATCAGTAACCATCGCGCCGGCAAAGGCCTATAGTTCCAGACACTTACCGTGCCCACAGGCCATTCATGTGTGCCAAAAACAGACGATCCCACCCGGCTCGCGCCGGATGGGACCCTCCGTCCTTGGACGTTTTCTTAAAATCGTCAGGCAGCTGTCAGGCCGAGACCCGCGACGGCTCTTCCACGATCGAGAAGCGGACGCCGGCCTTGTGGCGGCTCTCTTCCGATACCTCGCGCCAGCAGTCCTCGGCTTCCTTGCGGGTCTTGAACGGACCTTTGACCTGGGCCGAGCCTTCGACGAGCTTGTGGAAGTTCATCGAGCCGAACTCGCCGCCGATCACCCAGAAATTGCTGCCTTTGGTCATTGTCAGTCTCCTGTTGCCTGGCGTTAGCCGAACTGGTTCATCGTGTTGTGGACGCCGCCCGCCTTCAGGGCAGCTTCGCCAGCGAAGTATTCCTTGTGGTCGTCGCCGATATCGGAGCCGGCCATGTTCTGGTGCTTGGCGCAGGCGATGCCCTGACGGATCTCCTGGCGCTGAACGTTCTTCACGTAGCCGAGCATGCCCTGCTCGCCGAAATACTCCTTGGCGAGGTTGTCGGTGGACAGCGCAGCCGTGTGATAGGTCGGCAGCGTGATCAGGTGGTGGAAGATGCCGGCACGCTTGGCCGAGTCCGCCTGGAAGGTCCGGATGCGCTCGTCGGCTTCAAGCGCCAGCGGCGTCTCGTCGTATTCCGGCTTCATCAGGTCGGCACGGTTGTACTTGCTGACGTCCTTGCCGGCTTCCTTCCACGCGTCGTAGACCTGCTGACGGAAGTTGATGGTCCAGTTGAACGACGGCGAGTTGTTGTAGGCCAGCTTGGCGTTCGGCACGACCTCGCGGATGCGATCGACCATCTTGGCGATCTGCTCGATGTGCGGCTTCTCGGTCTCGATCCAGAGCAGGTCCGCGCCGTTCTGCAGCGAGGTGATGCTGTCCAGCACGCAGCGATCCTCGCCCGTGCCCGGACGGAACTGGTAGAGGTTCGAGGGCAGCCGCTTCGGACGCAGCATCTTGCCGTTACGATTGATGATGACGTCGCCGTTCCTGGCGTTCTGCGCGGTGATTTCCTCGCAATCGAGGAAGCTGTTGTACTGGTCGCCGATGTCGCCCGGCTTGTGGCTCACGGCGATCTGCTGCGTCAGGCCGGCGCCGAGGGAGTCGGTGCGGGTGACGATGACGCCGTCTTCGACGCCGAGCTCGAGGAACGCGTGGCGGCACGCGCGGATCTTGGCGATGAACACCTCGTGCGGCACGGTGACCTTGCCGTCCTGGTGACCGCACTGCTTCTCGTCAGAGACCTGGTTCTCGATCTGGAGCGCGCAGGCGCCCGCTTCGATCATCTTCTTGGCGAGCAGATAGGTCGCCTCGGCATTGCCGAAGCCGGCGTCGATGTCCGCGATCACAGGCACGACGTGGGTCTGGAAGTTGTCGATCTTCGCGATCAGCTCCTTCTCGCGGGTCTTGTCGCCTTCCTTGCGCGCCTTGTCGAGAAGACGGAAGATGTCATTGAGCTCGCGGGAGTCAGCCTGGCGCAGGAAGGTGTAGAGCTCCTCGATCAGCGCCGGCACCGCGGTCTTCTCGTGCATGGACTGGTCGGGCAGCGGGCCGAACTCGGAACGCAGCGCCGCGATCATCCAGCCCGAGAGGTACAGATAAGTGCGATCGGTCTTGCCGCCGAAATGCTTCTTGACCGAGATCAGCTTCTGCTGGGCGATGAAGCCGTGCCAGCAGCCCAGCGACTGGGTGTACTTGGTGGGATCCTTGTCATAGGCGGCCATGTCGGCGCGCATCAACGCCGCGGTGTAGCGCGCAATGTCGAGGCCGGTCTTGAACCGGTTCTGCAGACGCATGCGTGCGACGGCTTCGGCCGTCACGCCGTTCCAGGTCGGCTGGGTCTCGAGGAGCGCTTGGGCCGCCTTGACCTCATCCTGATACGAAGACGGGGCCTGGAGGGTGCTGATGCCGCGTGGCTGATAGTTCATGAGCCTGATCCTTTTCGCTGACGATGGCGATGGCTAGCCATCGACATTCTTGACACTGCATTGCGAAATGCGTGGTCAGAGGTAAACGCGAAAACAGGAACTTCGTACAGATGCCTTGTCTTTTATTGGTGATGTCATGTAACATAAGAACATGTAACAGATGTTATTTTGTAAAAATTGTGAAGTATAGGTCAGCAAGACTGTCCTTGATGTGCGCACGGAGATCCAAGAAATGGCCGCCGAATCCGGGAAAAAGCTGTTCGTCGGTCCGCGCTTCCGCAGGATCCGACAGCAATTGGGACTGTCGCAGACCCAGATCGCCGAGGGGCTCGGGATCTCGCCGAGCTATGTCAACCTGATCGAACGGAACCAGCGCCCGGTGACCGCGCAGATCCTGCTGCGGCTGGCCGAAACCTACGACCTCGATCTGCGCGATCTCGCCACCGCCGACGAGGATCGCTTTTTCGCCGAGCTGAACGAGATCTTCTCCGATCCCTTGTTTCGCCAGATCGATGTTCCCAAGCAGGAGCTGCGCGACCTCGCCGAGCTCTGCCCCGGAGTTACTCACGCACTGCAACGGCTCTATGCCGCCTATACCGAGGCGCGCCAGGGCGAGACGCTGGCGGCAGCCCAGATGGCCGACCGCGACGTCGGCACGCGTTACGAGGCCAACCCGGTCGAGCGCGTGCGCGAGCTGATCGAGGCCAACAGGAACTATTTTCCGGAGCTGGAGCAGGCCGCAGAAGCCTTGCGCGACGAGCTGAACGTGCCGGCTGAAGGGCTCTATGCCGCGCTCGCCGCGCGTTTGCGCGAGAAGCATTCGGTGCAGACCCGCATCATGCCTGTTGACGTGATGCGCGAGACGCTCCGGCGCTTCGACCGCCACCGCCGCCAGCTCCTGATCTCCGAGCTGGTCGATCCGCCTGGCCGCGCCTTCCAGCTCGCGTTCCAGCTGGGCTTGGGGGAATGTGCGCAAGCGCTGGAGACCATCATCGGCCGCGCCGGCCCGCTCGACGATGCACCGCGCCGGCTGTTCCGGATCACGCTCGGCAACTATTTTGCGGCGGCCGTCATGATGCCCTATCCGGCCTTCCTCGCTGCCGCCGAAGCGCTCAACTACGATATTCATGTGCTGGCGCAGCGGTTCAATTCCGGCTTCGAGCAGGTCTGCCATCGCCTCACCACCTTGCAGCGGCCGAACGCGCGCGGCATTCCGTTCTTTCTCTTGCGCGTCGACAATGCCGGCAACGTCTCGAAGCGATTTTCGTCCGGCACCTTCCCGTTCTCGAAATTCGGCGGCACCTGTCCGCTGTGGAACGTGCATTCGACCTTCGACACGCCGGACCGCCTGCTCAAGCAGGTGATCGAGCTGCCCGACGGCACCCGCTATTTCTCGATCGCGCAGATGGTGCGCCGTCCCGTCGCGCCGCATCCGCTGCCACAGCCGCGCTTTGCCATCGGCCTCGGCTGCGAAATCCGCCACGCCGCGCGCCTGACCTACGCCGCCGGCATGGACCTGGAGAAAACGGAAGGCACGCCGATCGGTGTCAATTGCCGACTCTGCGAGCGCGAAAACTGCGCCCAGCGCGCCGAGCCGCCGATCACGCGCACGCTGATCCTGGACGAGACGACGCGACGGGTGTCGAGCTTCGCATTCTCGAATGCGAGGGAGCTGTGAGGGGGCGCTCTCAAGGCACGCACGCGCCACACACACCGCTGTCATGCTCCGCGAAAGCGGGGCATCCAGTAGGCGCGGCCCGTCGGCTCTATCGCTGCTGTCACGGCGTACTGGATCGCCCGGTCATCAAGCCGGGCGATGACAGCGGAGAATGAGGCCCTACGCCAGCGTATGCACGATCACCGGCCCCGCCGCCGCACTCGCATGCCCTGCCAGCAGCGGCCCCAGATCCTTTTCGATCCAGGCGATCGCGCGCTTGTTCGCCTCCTCGGCCTGCTCGAACTTGTCGAAGATCGAGATCGCAGTCACCGTGTCGTCGCCGGCATAGACCACGTAATAGGCCCTGAAACCGTCGACATCGCTGATGATGGGAACGGCGCCGTCCTTGATGCGGCGCGCCAGCTCTTCGGCGCTTCCACTCTTCGCCTTGGCCTGACGGATGGCGGCATACATGGCATCCTCCTTCCGGCTATCTGGATTGGGGCTTGTTGCCCGCTGATGAATCTACACCTCGGAGTCAGCCCCGTCATCCTGAGGCGCTCCCCATGGGACGCAAAGCGTCCCATGGGGAGCCTCGACGGATGAACGGCTCGGATGCACCGGGCCGTCGCCCTTCGAGCGCCGCTGAAGGGGCGGCCGCCTCAGGGTGACGGAAGAGCGAGGGGCGCGGCGTCGACCTTGGTTAACCCTGCCCTAACCCGCTGCCGCGATCTGCAACCAGCGGTTAAGCACGCCTCAACATCACTGCCTTAGTCTCGTCCCACTCACTTTTCGCAAACAACGGCGGCCTATCCTGCCGCGAGAAGTGACACCAGGGGGTTTTACATGCGCATTGCGTTACTGCTGACCGCGACCATTGTCGGCGCGCTGTTCGCCAATCCGTCCAACGCCGGCTCGTTCGACGTCGCGTCCGCCGATGCGACGCTGCCGCCCGGCTTCCAGAGCTACCGCGGCTATATGTTCGACCTGTCGGAGGCGTCCGATCGCAAGGACCTCGACAAACTCACCGAGAATCTGAAGCAGCAGATCGACGTCGTCGAAGGCGCCGGATTCTCTCCGCGCGTGCTGCGCTTCTTCCGCACCGTCCCGATCATTGCGAGCGAGCTCGCCTGCCTCGACGAAGGCGCCGGAACCGCGTGCTACGGCCGGGTCACGCCGGACATCCCGCGCACCACCCCCCGCACATTGACGGTGTGGGACCACGACAAGCAGCGCTGGACCAATCCGAACGCGGTCGACCTCGCGGTCGATTCCGGGCTCGGCGTGATCATGGTCCGGCCGGACATGATGCGTTACGAGAAAGAGGCCGTGCTGCTCCACGAGATGCTGCACGCCTATCACGCGCGGCTGCTGCCGGACGGCTACGCCAACAAAGGCGTGATCAGCTATTACGCCTATGCCAAGTCCAAGGATCTGCTGCCCAAGGAAGCCTATGCGCTGAAGAATCCCATGGAGTTCTTTGCCGTGACCGGCAGCATCTTCCTCTCCGGCAAGAGCGAATTCCACGATCCCAAGACCCGCGAAGCGCTCAAGGAGAAGATGCCGGACTATTACAAATACCTGGTCGGCGTATTCGGCTTCGACCCCGATCCGGCGGCAAGCTCGAGCGGACCGGTGGCCTCGCTGAAATAAGGCGGCAAGCAAGTCCTCAAAAAGCCGCGCACGATGCGCGGCTTTTCTGTTCTGTGGAGCGGAAGCTGCGGATGACGCCCTGGCAGGAATTGCCAAGCCGGCAGCCGATCTGCATAGTCCCGCCGCATCGATTGGACTGTTTCGAAGAGGATAGAAGACATGGCGGACGCCGACCTGGATGTCGTGATCCGGCAACTGGCCAGACAGCTGCATACGGGCCTGATGTCCCGCGCCAAGGAGCGGCGGGATCGTTTCAACGGCCTTGCGGCCAAGGCCAAAGGCAAGGAGACCGGCACCCGCTTCAAGATGATGGCCAAGGCCACCATGGAGCAGGCCACCGCCGCCGCAAAGCGCCTGCAGATGTCCGCCGACAACGTCGCCGACAGCTATGCCCGCGCCATGCGGCTGGCGGCCAGCACATCCGTCGAGGTGAAGGCGGAGAAGCCGGCGAAGGAAAAGCCGGCCAGGGACAAGCCGGCGAAGAAGGCTGCGAAGGCGAAGAAGGCGAAAGCCAAGAAGGCCGTCTAACTCACCGCTGCGGTGTCCAGACCTGGGCCGGCTCGGGGTGCGCGAGCTCGGCGAGCTTTGCGCGCGCGGTGTCGCGGGCGCGGCCGTCCTTGCCGGGAGGCAGCGCAAGAGCGGCCTCGAAATCGGCGCGAGCCTCGTCCGCCTGACCGCGGGCGAGAAACGCAAGGCCTCGGTCGAGGCGGCTCTGCGCGTCCGTGGGATCGAGGCGGACCGCCGTGCTGTAGCTCAGAACCGCACGGTCGAGATCGCCCTTGGCGGCGAGCACGAGGCCGCGCTCGCGATAGGGCATGGCCGGCCTGGGATCGAGCGCAATCGCCTCGTCATAATCGGCAATCGCAAGGTCCAGCTCCCCGTTCTGGCGGTATGCCTGCGCGCGGTCGCGATAGAGCGAAGCGCGGTTGGGATTGAGATGGATGGCCTCGTTGAAATCGGTGACCGCTCGGCCGATGTCACCGTGGCGCAGCGCGATTCGTCCACGCCCCTCATAGGCGAAGGCGATCAGGGAGCCGCGAAGCGGCGAGAAGCCGATCACGGCCGAACAGATGTCGGGCTCGTCCGCGTCACCACAATTCACGACCGTATGCGTGGACAGGCCAATGGCCACACCCAGGACGATCAACAATGGCACGGCGGCTCTGGACATCTCGACGGCGACCGGCGACGGGCCGGCCACGCATCCCCTTTCGAAAGGAATACTCTCTGTCGGGTCATTAACACCGACCGAACTGCGCCTCTGTGCGCCAGGTCACAAAGCCAGGCAAAATCCTGATGGTTCCGCGTCAGCCCCAAGGACCCCGGGAAGGGCCACGCGAAGGACCACGCGAGGACGAGCGGCCCCACGGGCCTTGCGGCGGATAGTTCTCGTTAGCGCCGACCGACGGCGCGGCGCGCGTGCCGAGCTCGGCCGCGAGCTGCTGGAGCGCCGCGATGCGGTTCTGGGTCGAGGGATGGGTCGCGAAGAGACTATCGACCCCATGGCCCGACAGCGGATTGATGATGAACATATGCGCGGTGGCGGGGTTTCGTTCGGCATCGAAGTTCGGCACCTGATGCGCGGCGTTCTCGATCTTCACCAGCGCCGAAGCGAGCCACATCGGCTGCCCCGCAATGCGCGCGCCGAGATTGTCGGCGGCGTATTCGCGCGTGCGGCTGATCGCCATCTGCACCAGCATGGCGCCGAGGGGGGCGAGGATCATCATCAGGATCGAGCCGACGATGCCGGGTCCGTTGTTGTCGCGGTTGCCGCCGAAGAACATACCGAACTGCGCCAGCATGGAGATCGCGCCCGCGATGGTCGCGGTCACGGTCATCAGCAGCGTGTCGTGATTCCGGATATGTGCGAGCTCGTGCGCGATCACGCCGGCAAGCTCCTCGCGACTGAGCTGGTTCATCAGGCCGATGGTGACGGCGACGGCGGCATTCTCGGGATTGCGGCCGGTCGCGAAGGCGTTGGGCTGGGCCTCGTCCATCAGGAATACGCGCGGCATCGGCAGGCCCGCCCGGCCAGCAAGCTCGGCGACGAGCCCGACCAACTCCGGCGCGCTGCGGCGGTCGACCTCATGGGCGCCGTACATCGAGAGCACCATGCGGTCGGAGTTCCAGTAGGTGAAGAGGTTGGTCGCGGCGGCAATGACGAGCGCGATCATGGCGCCGCTGGCGCCGCCGATCAGATAGCCCACCGCCATGAACAGGGCAGTGAGGCCTGCGAGAAGCATTGCGGTACGCAGATAATTCATGGCCGTCTCCAGCGCGGGCCATGGCCGCCGATGGCGTCGCAGGCCGGCCAACGTCAGGTAGGGACGACCCCGCCCCCGATGCAAGGTTTCAGGGTGCGTCGCGGAGCCGCGGCACTGGTTTGAGGACGATCAATCCATTAAACTTCGTCAGGAATCCAAGCGTCTCCCCCCTTCCGGAAACCTCATGCTCCAGACCCGATTTGCGATCGCGGCCGCCGCCCTTGTCGCGCTCGCCCTTCCCGCCTTCGCCCAGTTCGCGCCACCGCCGGCAAGGCCTGCCGCGCCCAGGGCAATTGCGCCCAAGGCCACCGCGCCCTCGCCACGCGCGGCGTCGTGCCACAACGGGGCGAGCTTCGATCGTTTCCTCGCCGACGTGAAACAGCAGGCGATAGCCGCCGGGGTATCGCAGCGAACGATTGCGGAGGCTTCGCCCTACCTCGTCTACGATCAGGGCATCGTCAACCGCGACCGCGGCCAGCGCGTGTTCGGCCAGCTCTTCACCGAATTCGCCGGCCGCATGGCCGCGCCCTATCGCATGCAGAACGGCCAGCAGCACATCAGGCGGCACGCAGCGGCGTTCGCCCGTGCCGAAAAGGAATACGGCGTCCCGCCGGCAGTGATCGCCGCGTTCTGGGGACTGGAGAGCGACTTCGGCGCCAACATGGGCAATCTGCCGACGCTGAAATCGCTGGTGTCGCTCGCATATGATTGCCGCCGTTCCGAGATGTTCGTGAACGAGACCATCGCCGCGCTGAAGATCATCGACCGTGGCGATCTGACACCCGAGGAGATGATCGGCTCCTGGGCCGGCGAGCTCGGCCAGACCCAATTTCTCCCGACTCACTACGTCAACTACGCCGTCGATTACGACGGCGACGGACGGCGCGACCTTCTGCGCAGCGAGGATGACGTGATCGGCTCGACCGCGAACTACATCGCCAACGGCTTGAAATGGCGGCGCGGCGAGCCCTGGCTGGAAGAGATCAAGGTGCCGCAGAATCTGCCATGGGATCAGACCGATCTCAGCGTGCAGCTGCCGCGTACGAAATGGGCGCAGCTCGGCGTCACCTATCCCGACGGCCGGCCGCTGCCGAACGACAATCTTCCGGCGTCCGTGCTGCTGCCGATGGGGCGTAATGGGCCGGCCTTCATGGCCTATGCGAATTTCGCCGCCTATACCGAATGGAATAACTCGCTGATCTATTCGACCACCGCGGGTTATCTCGCCTCGCGCATTGCGGGCGCGGCTCCCATGCGCAAGCCCGCCGGACCGGTCGCGCAACTGCCGTTCAACGAGCTCAAGGAATTGCAGCAAATGCTGGTGCGCGCCGGCTTCAATGTCGGCAAGGTCGACGGCGTGCTGGGCCAGCAGAGCCGCACCGCCGTGAAGGCGATGCAGATCAAATACGGCCTGCCCGCCGATTCCTGGCCGACCGCAGAGCTCCTGGCCCGCATGCGCGGCGGCACGGCACAGGTGCAGCCCCAGGCGACGGTGCGATAGAATTTTCGCACTGCACAAGCCTGTTTTCGCGATTGTATTATTCCATGAGCCTCCCATGTGAGTGGCTCAGGTTTTCTCCTGAGATTTCCCATCCTTTGAAGCGAGCATCACATGTCCTTCTATGACGCCGTCGTTCCCGCCTATCTGCAAATGCTGAACAGCCTGACTGGCCTGCTCACCAAGGCTGAGGCGCATTGCGCGGCCAAAAAGATCGACCCGAGCGTCCTGCTCGGCTCCCGCCTGTTCCCGGACATGCTGCCGCTGTCGAAGCAGATCCAGCTCGTCAGCGATTTCTCGGCCAAGGGTTGCGCACGGCTGACGCATACCGAGGTGCCGTCCATGCCGGACACTGAAACCAGCTTCGCGGAATTGAAGCAGCGGCTGGCGAAGACCATCGACTTCGTGAAATCGTTCAAGCCAGAGCAGTTCGAGGGCGCCGACAGCAAGGACGTCACCTTTCCGGCCGGATCCGACCGGACCGTGACGCTGAAGGGCCAGCAATTCTTCAGCTCGGTGTCGCTGCCCAACTTCTATTTCCATGCCGCGACCGCGCACGGCATCCTGCGCCATAACGGCATCGAGATCGGCAAACGCGATTTCCTCGGCATGAGCTGATCTGCGCAATCGCACGGCCGCACTGGCGAAAATCCGCTGTCGCGGCCGCAATCGCGCATGAATTATGCTGCGCGGGCGCTGCCGCGCAGCTCGCCTGCACTTTCCGTATGGCTCATCCCTTGCGCCCGATGCCGCAATGCACAAATGTTCCGGACCTCTTAACTCCTGGAAGCATCCCCAATGAGCCGTCCGACCAAATTATTTGAGACCTACAAGCTTGGCCCGATCACGCTGGCCAACCGCCTGGTGATGGCGCCGTTGACGCGTAACCGCGCCGCGCCCGGCACCTTCGTCCCCTCCCCGCTCGCGGCCGAGTATTACGGTCAGCGCGCCTCCGCAGGTCTGCTGATCACCGAAGCAAGCCAGGTCTCGCAGCAGGGCCAGGGCTATCAGGACACGCCAGGCATCTACTCGAGGGAGCAAGTCAGCGGCTGGCGCAAGGTCACCGACAGGGTGCATGAGCGCGGCGGCAAGATCTTCATCCAGCTCTGGCACGTCGGCCGTATCTCGCATGTCGATCTTCAGGCGGGTGGCGCCGCTCCGGTGGCGCCGAGCGCGATCCGCGCCAAGGGCAAGACCTTCGTCAACGGCACCTTCGCCGACGTCTCCGAGCCCCGCGCGCTCGAGCTTTCCGAAATCCCTGAAATCATCGACGACTTCAAGCGCGCCACGAAGAATGCGCTGGAGGCCGGTTTCGACGGCGTCGAGATCCACGGCGCCAACGGCTATCTGCTCGACCAGTTCGCCAAGGACGGCGCCAACAAGCGGACCGACGCCTATGGCGGCTCGATCGAGAACCGCGCGAAGCTGATGCTGGAGGTCTCCAGGGCCGTCGCGGCCGAAGCCGGCGCCGACCGCACCGGCATCCGCATCTCGCCGGTGACGCCTGCCAACGACATCTCCGATTCCAATCCGCAAGCGTTGTTCGATTACATCACCGACGGCCTCAACGCCTTGAAGCTCGTCTATCTCCACGTCGTCGAGGGCGCCACCGGCGGCCCGCGCGACTTCGCGCCGTTCGACTATGCATCCTTGCGCAAGCGCTTCTCGGGCGCCTACATCGCCAACAACGGCTACGATTTCGATCTCGCCACCAAGGTGCTCGACGCTGATGCCGCCGATTTGATCGCGTTCGGCAAACCGTTCATCTCCAATCCCGACCTGGTGGAACGGCTGAAGAAGGGCGCAGCGCTGAACGATTGGGACAAGAACACCTTCTACGGCGGCGGCGCCAAGGGCTACACGGACTATCCAACGCTCGCGGCCGAACCAGCGGAGTAATTCTCTTCACCCTCTCCCAGCTTGCGGAGAGAGGCGAAGAAAGAAAAAGGCCGGGATTAGTCCCGGCCTCGGGATTAGTCCCGGCCTTTTTGATTGTCAGCGGCGAGCCTCAGGCCGCGTAACGGTTGAACTTCGATTTGGAGATCGAGGTCGCGGCGACATGGACATGCTGCGCGAGTTCGGCCTCGGCGCGCTCCTTGGTCCAGCGCGTCGTCGGCACTGAAATGTTGATCGCGGCAACGGCGCGGCCGTGCTCGTCGATGATCGGAGCTGCGACCGAGATGTCACCCATCACGGTCTCGTTCATGATGACGGCATAGCCGCGTTGGGCTGCGACCCGAACGCGCTCCAGCAGCGCCTTCGGGTCGGTCACGGTGAACGGCGTCAGCGGCACGAGCGGCGTCCGCTCGAGCAGCGCGAGACGCTCCTCCTCCGGCAACGCCGATAGGATCGCGGTGCCCGACGCCGTGAAGAAAGTCGGCAACCGGCTGCCGATCACGATGTCGATGTTGATGAGATGCGCGCCCGGAAAGCGCGCCACGAAGACGACCTCGTGGCCATCGAGTTCGTGCAGATTGGTCGTTTCCCCGAGATTGCGGCTGATCTCGAGCAGATAGGGCGAGGCACGGTCGATCAGGTCGTTGGCCTTGAGATAGCTGTGCGAGAACTGAAGCACCTTTGAGGTGAGGCCATAGTTGCGCGTTCCCTCGATCCGCTTGAGATAGCCGAGCGTCTCGAGCGTGTAGACGAGGCGCTGGGTAGCGCTGCGGTCAAGATCGGCGGCGCGCGCGATGTCGGCGAGCGTCATGTAGCGCTGCGGCCCGTCGAAGGCATGCAGGACCTGGAACGCCTTCTCGGTCGAGCCGACGAACAGGGACGAGCGCGGCTCGCCGCCTTTGTCGGCCGTCTTCGCGCCGGCTTTGGCGACTTTCGTCCTCGCAGGCCGTCCGCCGCCCGCGCGCCTGCTACGTGCCATGCTGCCATCCTCTCACGCGATGTCCTCCGAGATCGCCAGTTGACGGCCGAGCTCGGCGCGGAATGCTGAGACCAGCGCCGGCGCCGGCTGCACCAGCGGCGCCAGCATGCGCGGCGCGTCGACGCCGATCATGTCCATCACCGCCTTCATCGGTCCCGGATTGGTTTCGGCAAACGCCATGTTCATGAACGGGATCAGACGCCGGTGCAGGCTCAGCGCCTCCGCGGTCCGACCCGCGATCGCCGTCTCGTAGATCGCGCGCCAGGCGCGCGGCAACAGGCATGCGGTGACGACGATGCCGCCCGTCGCGCCCGCCGCGAGATGCAGCGGAAACAGGCTGTCCTCGCCGCTCAGCACCGCAAAGCTCTCATCGACGCCGGCCACGACCTGGAGGAAATGGTACATGTCGAGGTTGCAGGCCTTCATGCCGATGATGTTGGGATGCCTGGAGAGCTCATGCAGGATTTTTGGCTCGATGGCGATCCGGGTTCGGTAGGGAATCTCGTAGATCAGGACGGGCAGGGGCGAGGCGTCGGCATAGCGCAGGAAATAATCGCGAATGCCGGCCTGAGTCGGGTTGGTGTAATATGGCGTAAGAACCAGGAGACCGTCCACGCCCTCGGCTGCGAATTCACGGCCTGCCTGCAGGGCATCGTGGAAACCGGTGTCCAGCACGCCGGCAATCACGGGCCCCTTGCCCGCCATCGCCTTCACCGACAAGCCTGCCATCTTGATCCGCTCAGACCGCGCCAGCGCGCCATATTCACCGGTGCCGCCGAGCGGCACTACGCCGTCGATGCCCTGCTTGTTGAGCCAGGCAAACAGCGCCGCGACCGCCTGAGCGTCGATCCTGTCGTCGGCCTTCACCGGGGTCGGAATGGCCGGGAACAGCCCGCGAAGGCGATTGGCAGTGAGCATGACGAGAACCTCTGGTTAGAACGTGGGATGACTACCTTGCGCCAGCGCGCCGACGCAGGCGTTCGGCGACGAAGATCAAGAGCCCCATGAAGATGAACAGGCAGGTCGAGACGGCAGCGATCACGGGCGAGACCTGAAGCGTCACCTCGTCCCAGAACTGCTTCGGCAGCGTGGCATTGAGGCCGCCGGTCGCAAACAGCGCGATGGTGAGCTCGTCGAACGAGGTCGCGAAGGCGAACAGGAACGAGGAGAACATGCCGGCACCGAGAATCGGAAAAGTAATGTGGCGCAGCGTCGCAAAGGGACGCGCGCCTAGGCTTTGCGCGGCGTGGTCGAGCCGCGTGTCGTAGTTGCGCAGCACGGCCATCATGGTCATCACGACATAAGGCACCGCGACGACCGTATGTCCGAGAATGAGTCCGAAAGCGCTGCCGACGAGGCCCATGCTCGCGAACACATAGAACAGGCCGACTGCGATGATCATGCGCGGCACGACGATCGGCGACAGGATGAAGGCGAGCCAGGCGGCCTTGGCGGGAATGTTGCTCCTCACCAGGAGAAACGCCGCCGGCGTTCCGATCAGCATGGCGAGCGCCCCCGTCCCCAGACCGACAAGCAGCGAGCGCAGGAACGCCTGGGTCCAGACCGGCGAATGCAGCACGGTCTCATACCAGTGCAGCGTAAATCCCTGCGGCGGCCAGTTGAGGCCGCCGGTGCCGAACGACAGCGGGATCATTAGAAGCGTCGGCGCACTGATGATGATGAGCATGGTCCAGACGAAGGCCTGCAAGCCGAGGCCGGCCTGGTCCGGATTGCGGTCGCGGCGGCGCGACGGCGACAGCAGAATGATGCGGTCGGAGATCACGCCAAGCAGAGTGAGGAGCGCATCGCCCGCCTTCTGGATCGGGCTCGACAAACGCGACGTCGCCGCGGTGCGCGGCGCAGATGCGCCGGTCATGGTCGACAGGCCGAGCAACCGGTCATAGGCGGCAAAGACGATGAGGACCACGAGCAGCAGCAACACCGAGATTGCGCCGGCAAAACCCCAGTTCAGCGTCTGCTGAACCTGGTCGATGATCAATTGCGTGATCATGGTCTCGCGGCGTCCGCCAAGCAGCGCCGGAACGATGAAGAACCCGATCGCAGTGACGAACACCATGATGCCAGCCGCGGCGACGCCGGGCAGCGACAGCGGAAAATAGATCTTCCAGAATGCCATGCCCGGACGCGCGCCGAGCGTGGCGGCTGCACGCGGCAGGTTGCGGTCGATGTTCTCCATCACCGAGAGCATGGTCAGCACGGCGAGCGGCAAGAGCGCATTGACCATGCCGACGAGCACGCTGCCGAAATTGTAGAGCAGGCTCGCAGGACTCGAGATGATGCCGAGCGAGATCAGGAGCTTGTTGATGACGCCGTTGCGGCCGAGCAGCACGATCCAGGCGAAGGCGCGGACCAGGAAACTGGTCCAGAACGACAGCAGCACCCAGAACAGAAGCGTTGCCTTCCGTTCCTTGCCGACGACGGAGATCAGATAGGCGATCGGGTAGCCAGTGACGATGCACACCAGCGTCGTCACCAGAGAGATCTTCAGCGTGATGAGGAGGACGTCGACATAGACCGAGGAGGCGAACAGCTGGCGGTACGGCGCGAGCGTGAATGCGCTGTCGTTGGTGATGCTGAGCACCAGCAACTGGCCGACGGGGTAGACCAGGAAGAAGACGAGCAGCAGCACAAGCGGGCCGCCCATCGCGACCCAGGTCCAGGCCTGTGACCGGCTGCGCGAGCGAATCACACTCCGGAGCTGTCCCGATTCGACTGCGGGCGCTTTGGCCAATGCCATGGCGTCAGTGTCCCCTGCCGTCGCGGATCGCCACGGCATCCGCGGAATTCCAGCCGAGCGAAACGAGCTGGCCGATCTCGTAGGGCGCCGCGCTCGATCGCGTCGGATAGGCCGCGACGAGGTGCGGCATGTCGGCCTTTTCGGGTGCGATGTAGAGCCGCGTCATGCTGCCGCTGATCATCACGTCGACCAGCCTGCCGGTGAGCTTGCCGCTCGCCGCGTCCCCGACATGGAGGTTCTGGGGGCGGACCATGAGCTTGATCGGCTCGCCGGCAGTGAATCGCGCGCCGTTGCCGACCGCGCGTGACGGTGCCGTTTGGTCCGCCAGCACGATGTCGAGCCCCTGCGCATCGACCTGCCGGACCGTTGCGCTGAGCAAGTTGGATTCACCGAGAAAGTCCGCGACGAAGACCGATTGCGGGCGGAAATAGAGATCCTCCGGCGAGCCGAGCTGCTCGATCGCGCCTGCGTTCATCAGGCAGATGCGATCGGACATGGTCATCGCTTCCTCCTGGTCGTGGGTGACGTAGATGATCGTGGTGCGGAGCTCGCGATGGATGCGCTTGATCTCAAGCTGCATCTGGTCGCGCAGCTTCTTGTCGAGCGCGCCGAGAGGCTCGTCCATCAGGATGATCGCGGGGCGATAGACGATGCAGCGCGCCAGCGCAATGCGCTGCTGCTGGCCGCCCGAGAGCTCGCGCGGATAGCGCTTTGCGACATACGGCAGGCGTACCGTCTCCAGCGCCTCGGCGGTGCGCCGGCGCGCGTCGGCATCGGCGATCTTCCGCATCTTCAGCGGAAACGCGATGTTGTCCTCCACGGTCATGTGAGGAAACAGCGCGTAGTTCTGGAACACGACGCCGATGTCCCGGTCATAGGCCGGGCTGCGCGTCACATCGGAATCGTCGACCAGGATCTGACCTTCGTCCGGATGCGCGAGTCCTGCGATCAGGCTGAGCAGCGTCGTCTTACCCGACCCCGAAGGACCAAGCAGCGTGAGGAATTCCCCCTTCGCGACATCGAGACTGGTCGGCGCCAGCGCGACGAAGTCGCCATAACGCTTGGTAAGCCCTTTGACGCGCAAGCTCGACGAAGTCATGCCTTGCTCCAATCGCGACGCTTCAGGGTCAAGCCAGGATCCAGCTGTTGAAGCGCTCGATGACGGTTGCCTGGTTGTCGTACCAGAATTTCGCATCGATCTTCAGACCTGCCTTGATGTTATCCGGATAGGTCGGACAGTTCCTAGCGAGCTCCGGCTTGACGTAGTTGAAGGCCTCGGGCTGCGTGAGGCCGGCAGGGAAATACTCCATCAGCGCCGCCTGGCGCTTCGGATCCGAGGCGAACTTGATGAACTCGCGGCAGGCATCCGCATTTGGCGTGCCGGCGAGGATCGACCAATTGTCGCCGCCCCAGATGCCCTGATTCCAGACGATCTCGACCGGCGCGCCGGCCGCCTGAGCGGCCTGCGGACGCGACACCCAGGTCGGCAGCAGGTCAATCTCGCCCGAGGTCAGCATCTGCTCGACCTGCGCGCCGCTGGTCCACCACACCGCGACCGAGGGCTTGATCTTGTCGAGCGAGGCAAAGGCCTTGTCGAGATCGCAAGGATAGACCTGCGCGGTCGGCACGCCCGCGCCCATCAGCGCCTCCTCGATCGTGTCGAACGGATGCTTGCGCACGGCGCGGCGTCCCGGAAACTCCGCCACATTCCAGAAATCGGCCCAGGACTGCGGCGCCTTGCGCCCCTTGAAGGCGTCGGTGCGGTAGGCCAGCACGGTGGTGTAGACGTTGGTACCGACACCGTAGGGCGACATGAACTCGGCAGGAATCGACTTGATGACGGGCTCGGATTCGAGACCGTGCTTTTCGAGATATTGCTTGCTGCCGGTGGTCAGCAGCAGGATCGCGGGCCAGCTAATCTTGGCCATGTCCCAGGTGTAGTTCTTGGTATCGATCATGGTCTTGATCTGCGCCACCGGCTCGGCATTGGCCTGCACGCCGACCACCTCGATGCCGGTCGCCTCGGTGAACGGACGGTAGAACACCGCGCCATAGGCCTTGGTGTAGATGCCGCCGTCGTCGCGCACGACGATGCGCTTGCCGGCGGCGCGGGACGGCGACCAGACAGAGGGCGCGGCGAGCGCGACGGCGCCGGCTCCTGCGCCGAGCAGCAGGCGGCGGCGGGAAGTGATGATCTTCGGTGCGTTGGTCATGTCAGTCCCCTCTCTACGATGTTGCGATGGTCGGCGAAGCTGCGGCCGTCTCAGTCGCCGATGACGGCGGCAGAACGCGGCCGGGATTGAACAGACCCGACGGGTCGAACGCCTGTTTCACCGCCCGCATCAAGGCGAGCTCGACCGGCGGCTTGTAGCGGATCATCTCGCCGGTCAGCGTGCGCCCGACGCCATGCTCGGCGCTGAAGGTGCCGCGCAAAGAGTTGGCGACATCGTTCATGGCGCGGCGAATCCTCTGCGCAGTCTCGTCGCGGTCCGGCAGCGCATCCCATTCGGCGAAGGTGAAGAAGGGGATGAGATGGATGTTGCCGTCGCCCATGTGGCCGACAATGACGAACGGCAGATCCGGCACGATCGCGCGCACCGCCGCAATGGCCCGGTCGATGAAATCAGGCACGGTCGAGACCGGCACCGCGGTGTCCGAGGTCAGACCGACGCCCGCTTTCTTGTTGGCTTCCGACACGCTGTGCCGCACCAGCCACATCGCCTTGCGCTGGGCCTCGCTGGTGGCGACCACGCCGTCGCTGACGAGCCCGGCCTCGAGCGCCTGTTCGAGCACTGTCTGCATCGTCGCCGCAAGCGCGGTGGCGTCGCCCGTGTCAGACAATTCGACGAGGACATGCCAGGTGTCGATCTCCGCAACGGGACAGCGCCGACCCGGCACCTGCTCCAGGACTAGCTGGATCTGCTTGGCATTCATCAGCTCGAAGGCGGAGAGCCGCGAGTTGCAGGCGGCTTGGAACAGGCCGAGCACCTCGAGCGCTCGATGCGGACTGTCGACCGCGAGCCAGGCGACGGACTCCGCTGTCGGCAGCGGATGCAGCTTCAGCACCGCGCCGGTGATGACGCCGAGCGTGCCTTCGGAGCCGATGAAGAGATGCTTGAGGTCATAGCCGGTGTTGTTCTTGCGCAGTGCGTAGAGGCCGTCCCAGACCGATCCGTCCGGCAGGACGACCTCCAGCCCGAGCACGTTGTCGCGCGTATTGCCATAGCGGAGCACACCGGTGCCGCCGGCATTGGTGCCGATATTGCCGCCGATCTGGCAAGAGCCTTCGGCGCCGAGACTGACGGGATAAAGCCGACCGGCGGTCGCGGCGGACTCCTGAATTGTCGCCAGCACGCAGCCGGCATCGACCACCATCGTGTTGTTGACGGGATCCAGCGAGCGGATCCGGCGCATGCGCGTCAGCGCGACAATGACCGGCGGCTTGCCCTGCCCTGATGGCGTCGCGCCCCCGCACAGGCTGGTGTTGCCGCCCTGCGGCAGCACCGGGGTGTCATGGGCGACGCAGAGACGAACGATAGAAGCGACCTGCTCCGTGGTCGAGGGTAGCACAGCGCAGAGCGCCGGCGCGTGAAACCGGCCACGCCAATCCTCGGTGAGACCCGCGAGATCCTCCTCGCGCGTCAGCACGGCCGTGTCGCCCAGCAACTGCCGGAACGCCTCGATCAATGCCATCTACCGACCTCCGGAACGGGCCCACGTGGGTCCAAACGGCGCCTGCGCAAGTAATCGAAATACGATTACTTCAATCGCATTATGCCGATCATGAATTCGATGTGATGGGGAGTCAAGCGGGGGGTACGCACGCCGTCATGCCCTGCGAAGGATCTCGCGACCAAAAGCTCGGGGCGACGCTCCCGCTCGGCGAAAAGCCCAAGCAAACACACCGTCACGAATTACACTTGATCGATGAGCAGCAAACGGGCGCCTCGTGTTGCTGGCCCTTCGCATCCTTGCTCTAATACGGCGATGGATGACATTCAGACACTCGTTCGCCGCGCGACTGCAGCGGTCAATTCGGGCAAGCCGGATGAGGCGCAGCGTCTGTGCGAACAAGGCCTTGCGCGCGATCCCGGTGATCCGGTGCTGCACCATCTGCTGGCTGCCGTGCTGTTCTCCAGGGGCGCCCTCGCCCCGGCTCACGCGCATATCGACGTCAGCCTGGCCAAGCGGCCGAACAACGCGCCGGCGCGGCTGCTGGCTGCCCGTATCGCGCGCAGCGAAGGACAGTTCGACACCGCGCTCGTCCATCTCGATGCCGCTATCGCCACCAGCCCACAGCGCGAGATGTTCATCGAGAAGGCACGAACGCTCGATATGGCGGGGCTGCGAGATCAGGCACGTGGCGCCTGGCAGGCAATCCTCAAGGTCATCCCTGGGCATCAGGAAGCAACGGCGCAACTGGGCCGGCTGGCCTGGGAGGATGGCGACCCCGCCACCGCTGCAAGCCTGCTCACGCAAGCGACCGCGACGGACGCGCCGGCGTCCGTCTGGTTCAATCTTGGCCTTGCGCGGCAGGATTTGCGTGACCACAGGGGCGCGGCAAGCGCCTATCGCAAGGCCTTCGAGCTCAAGCCTGAGCATGCCGAGGCCGCGCTCAATCTCGGCATCTCCCTCCAGGAGACCGGAGAGCTGGATGCCGCCATGGAGGCGTTCGGGAAAGCCTATCGCTTGCGCCCGCAGCTGTTCGGCTCCATCGCAATGGCGCTGACCTCCGCCCCTCACGGGCGGCTGTGGCTCGACGAGGAGGAGCTGCGGCGCACGCTAGCGCGTTAGGCGTCCACGCTTGGCGCGAAACTGCTTGCGATAGACATTCGGCGCGGCCAGCACATCGCCGACGACCTTCTCATAGGACTGCCGGTGCGCCGCATCGAAGCTCTCGAACACGAGTTCGGGCGCCTGGCGTGGAACGGCAAAGCACTGCGCGATCGGCAACCCCTTCTTCAGGACGCCTGAAAAATCAGGCTTGATCCAGACGGCTGGAAAATTAATGCCACCGTCGTGAAACCGGTCGGCGTCGACCAGACCCGAGACGAGGCGGAACGGCAGGTCGTCACGGTTGATGGGATGTGTCGCGAACAGCGACCAGCCGGGCTCGAGCTCGATGGTCCAGAAACTGTTGAACTTGAGCGCGGATCGTCCATTCGAGAACGGTGCCGCGGCGAATTGCGCGACCGGATGGAAGCTGAGCGGCGCGCGCGGATGCCCCGCCGTCTCCGGCTCTGGGATATCCCAGTCCCACGAAAATTCGCCACCCTCGATCCTGATGTCGCACGGCAGCGGAATCATGATTCCATACGCCATCGCATCGACGAAGGGCGGACACTGCTTGACCGTACGGATGTCGCGGCCGTGGATCTCCGAATGCGCTGTGGCGGGCATCGTCCGCAGCCAGTCCGGCAAGGCGGTACGCGCCGGAAATGGTCGCACCAGATGATCGGCCAGCTTTGGATCGCAACGGAAAATCATGCGCATGGCGAAGTCTCGCTTCCAGGTCCGAGCTGTTCAATTCAGATCACGGCCGCCGATAAGGCAAGAGGGCCAAACGACAAAAGGCCGGGATTGCTCCCGGCCTCCTGCTCTCGTGGATGGCCCGGACGAACCTGGCCATGATGATGTCAGCGAATTACTTCGCTTCGGCGCGCTTGGGCGGCGAGGCCGGCCACGACTTGATCAGCGTGTCGTAGTCGACGGTTTCGCCCTTCGGCTTCTCGTTCGCCAGCTTGCGCTGCGGAGCGATGTTACCGTCCTTGGCCGACTTGTCGTACCAATACTCAGCCGTCTTCTTCGGGTTGAGCTTCGGTCCGCAGGCGCCCTGCACGCCCGACTTCTCGAGACGCTCCATGACCGAGTCCTGAGCGGCCGCGAGCGAGTCCATCGCGGCTTGCGGCGTCTTCGCACCGGACGACGCATCGCCGATGTTCTGCCACCACAGCTGAGCGAGCTTCGGATAGTCAGGCACGTTGTTGCCGGTCGGGGTCCACTGCACGCGCGCGGGCGAGCGGTAGAACTCGATCAGGCCGCCGAGCTTCGGCGCACGTTCCGTGAAGGACTTGTCCCAGATGTCGGATTCGCGGATGAAGGTCAGACCGACATGGCTCTTCTTCAGCGACACCGTCTTGGAGACGATGAACTGGAGATACAGCCAGGCAGCCTTGCGGCGATCGACCGGGGTCGACTTCAGCAGGGTCGCCGATCCCACGTCCTGGTAGCCGAGCTTCATGCCGTCCTTCCAGTAGGCGCCGTGCGGCGACGGAGCCATACGCCACTTCGGCGTACCGTCCGCGTTCATCACCGGCAGACCGGGCTTCACCATGTCGGCGGTGAAGGCGGTGTACCAGAAGATCTGCTGGGCAATGTTGCCCTGCGACGGAACCGGGCCCGATTCGGAGAAGGTCATGCCCTGAGCCTGCGGCGGAGCATACTTCTTCATCCAGTCGAGATACTTGACGATCGAGTAGACCGCCGCCGGTCCGTTGACGTCGCCGCCACGCTCGACCGACGAGCCGACCGGACGGCAGCCTTCCATGCGGATGCCCCACTCATCGACCGGCAGGCCGTTCGGGATGCCCTTGTCACCGTTGCCGGCCATCGAGAGCCAGGCGTCGGTGAAACGCCATCCGAGCGAAGGATCCTTCTTGCCGTAGTCCATGTGACCATAGACGCGGACGCCGTTGATCTCCTTGACATCGTTGGTGAAGAATTCAGCGATGTCCTCGTAGGCCGACCAGTTCACGGGAACGCCGAGATCGTAGCCATACTTGGCCTTGAACTTGGCCTTGTAGTCCGGATTGGTGAACCAGTCGTACCGGAACCAATACAGGTTGGCGAACTGCTGGTCCGGCAACTGGTAGAGGTGACCGTTCGGCGCGGTCGTGAACGACTTGCCAATGAAGTCGTTGACGTCGAGCATCGGGTCCGTGACGTCCTTGCCGTCCTTCGCCATCCAGTCGGTGAGATCGACC
Source organism: Bradyrhizobium sp. CCBAU 51627 (assembly GCF_028128765.1). GTDB lineage: Bacteria > Pseudomonadota > Alphaproteobacteria > Rhizobiales > Xanthobacteraceae > Bradyrhizobium. Next base: position 69,637 of record NZ_LBJG01000018.1, on the reverse strand, counting down.
GCCTGACCGTAGCGGAAGTGCGTTCCGATGAAGTCGGAGTCGTTGATCCAGCCGTCATAGACGTTCTTGCCGGACTGCATCTGGGTCTGAATCTTCTCGACGACGTCACCTTCCTGGATGATGTCGTGCTTGACCTTGATGCCGGTGATCTCCTCGAACGCCTTCGCGAGCGTGCGGGATTCATATTCGTGCGTGGTCAGCGTCTCGGAGACGACGTTGATCTCCATGCCCTTGAAAGGTTCAGCGGCCTTGATGAACCACTGCATCTCCTTCAGCGCATCGTCCTTCGACAGGGTCGACGGCTGGAATTCGCTGTCGATCCACTTCTTGGCGGCGGCTTCGTCAGCGCGCGCCGGCGCGGCGATCGTCATCGAAGCCGCGATCAGCGCGACGGCGCTGGTCATGGTCAGAAGACTGTCCTTGGTCGTTCGCAAGTGTCGCATTAAGTTTCCTCCGGTTGAAGCGACAAACTAAATCCAGGCCCGGGTAGACCCCGGATCTGCTCTTTCTCGCAGGCCTCAGACGGTGCGAAAGATCACCACGCCAGAGGCAAGCGAAATCACGGTTGCGAGCCACAGGCTCGTTATTTCAATTCCTTCCTCTCCGATCGGAATCGTCGTGATCGGATCGGTGCCGACGAGCCCGATCCACACCAGGTGGATGACGGCGGCCACGATCAGCGAGACGAACAGGCGGTCGCCGCGCGTGGTTGGGATGCGCAGGATCCCGACGCGCTCGGCCTCGGGATAGGCGGCTGCGAGCCAGGTCATAATGGCCAGCGTGCACGCCAGCGCCACGAAGAAGATCGCGGTCGGCAGCGTCCAGGCCATCCATGCAATGGAGTCCATGAGAACCTCCTACACCCGGCCGAGCGCGAAGCCGCGCGCGATGTAGTTGCGGACGAACCAGATCACGAGCGCGCCCGGGATGATCGTGAGCACGCCGGCGGCCGCCAGCAGGCCCCAGTCCATGCCGGCCGCCGACACCGTGCGCGTCATGACCGCAGCGATCGGCTTGGCATTGACCGAGGTCAGCGTACGCGCCAGCAGCAGCTCGACCCAGGAAAACATGAAGCAGAAGAAGGCAGCAACGCCGATACCGCTTGCGATCAGCGGCACCAGGATCTTGATGAAGAACCGTGGGAACGAATAGCCATCGAGGAAGGCGGTCTCGTCGATCTCGCGCGGTACGCCGGAGACGAATCCTTCGAGGATCCACACCGCCAGCGGCACATTGAAGATGCAGTGCGCGAGCGCAACCGCCCACGGCGTATCGAACAGGCCGATCGCCGAATAGAGATTGAAGAACGGCAGCGCATAGACCGCGGCCGGCGCCATGCGGTTCGACAGCAACCAGAAGAACAGATGCTTGTCGCCGAGGAAGCGGTAGCGCGAGAACGCGTAGGCCGCCGGCAGCGCCACCGAGATCGAGATGATGGTGTTGATAACGACGTATTCCAGCGAGTTGATATAGCCGGAATACCAGCTCTCGTCGGTAAAGATGCGCCTGTAGTGCTGCAGCGTCGGCGCATGCGGCCACAGCGTCATCGTCGAGATGATCTCGCCGTTGGTCTTGAAGCTCATGTTGACGAGCCAGTAGATCGGCAACATCAGGAAGATCAGGAACAGCCCCATGATGAGGCGGCGGCCGGGGATCGAATGCATCAGGCCACTCCTTCCTTTGGCTTGAGCGCTGGCACGGGCTTGAGCGCGACCGACGGCTTGGGCTCCGCCGCCGGCTCCTTCTCCGCCTGGACCTTTCGTTCGACACCGGCATTGGTCATGACGGTGTAGAAGATCCAGCAGACGATCAGGATGATCAGATTGTAGACCAGCGAGAGCGCGGCCGCCTTGCCGAGGTCGAACTGGCCGAGCGCGATCTTGACGAGCTCGATCGACACGAAAGTGGTCGAGTTGCCGGGGCCGCCGCCGGTGACGACGAATGGCTCGGTGTAGATCATGAAGCTGTCCATGAAGCGCAGCAGAACCGCGATCAGCAGCACACGGTTCATCTTCGGCAGCTGGATGGCCTTGAACACGGCCCAGCGCGAGGCACCGTCGATCTGGGCGGCTTGGTAATAAGCCTCCGGGATCGACTTCAGGCCGGCATAACAGAGCAGCGCGACGAGGCTGGTCCAGTGCCAGACGTCCATCACGATGACGGTGACCCAGGCATCGATGTCGTTGGAGACGTAATTATAGTCCAGCCCGATGTGGTTGAGGACATAGCCGAGCAGGCCGATGTCGGGGCGACCGAAGATCTGCCAGATCGTGCCGACCACGTTCCACGGAATCAGCAGCGGCAGCGCCAGCGTGACGAGGCAGGCGGCGACGGTCCAGCCTTGACGCGGCATCGACAGCGCGATGACGATGCCGAGCGGCACCTCGATGGCGAGGATCACCAGCGAGAAGAACAGATTGCGGCCGAGCGAGGCCAGGAAGCGGCCGCCGAGATCGGTCGAGGGATCGAGCAGCTCCTTGAACCAGCCGACGCCGTTCCAGAAGAACTGGTTGTTGCCGAAGGTGTCCTGCATCGAATAGTTCACCACCGTCATCAGCGGCAGCACCGCCGAGAAAGCGACGACCAGGAACACCGGCAGCACCAGGAACCAGGCTTTTTGGTTGACGGTCTTGTCCATCAGGCGGCTCCCTCCACCAGAAGGCTGTCGGCATAGACGTGGATGTGCGCGGGATCGAATTTCAGGCCGGCATTGCCGTCGGAGCTGGTGAAGCCTGCCGGCGCACGCGCTGCGATCTTGGCCTCGTCCACGCGCACGCGCGCGAAGCGAATGCGGCCGAGGTCGTCGATACGCTCGACCTTTGCGCTGAGCAGGCCGGGCCCCGGCGCAACCGCGTCGACGAATTCCGGACGCACGCCGATCTCGATCTTGGCGCCTGCGGGCAGGTTGTCGTAGCTGCGGTTCAGCGCGATGACATGGCCGCCGACCCTGGCTTCGCGCCCCTTCACCTCGGCCGGCAGGATGTTCATGCCGGGCGAGCCGATGAAATAACCGACGAAGGTGTGGGCGGGCTTGTCGAACAGCTCCGCCGGCGTACCACTCTGCACCACGCGGCCGTCATGCATGACGACCACGGTGTCGGCGAAGGTCAGCGCCTCGGTCTGGTCGTGGGTGACGTAGATCATCGTGAGGTCGAGCTCGCGATGCAGCGCCTTCAGCTTGGAACGAAGCTGCCATTTCAATTCAGGATCAATCACCGTCAGCGGCTCATCGAACAGCACGGCGGCAACATCGGAGCGAACGAGGCCACGGCCGAGCGAAATCTTCTGCTTGGCGTCGGCGGTGAGCCGCGTCGCCTTGCGATTCAGATAGGGTTCGAGGTCGAGCAGGCGGCCGATCTCGGCGACACGCTTGTCGATCTCGGCCTTCGGCACGCCGCGATTCTTCAGCGGAAACGCCAGGTTCTGCCCCACCGTCATCGTGTCGTAGATCACCGGAAACTGGAACACCTGGGCGATGTTGCGCTTCTGGGTTGACAGCGGTGTGATGTCCACCCCGTCGAACAGGATTTTCCCCCGCGACGGCGTGATGATGCCGGAGATGACGTTGAGCAGCGTGGTCTTACCGCAGCCGGACGGGCCGAGCAGCGCGTAGGCGCCGCCCTGCCGCCAGGTCATGGTGACCGGCTTCAGCGCAAAGGTCTCCGGCGGCGCATCGTTGCCGCCGTAGGAATGGGCGAGATCGACGAGGTCAATGCGAGCCATGGCGCATCCCCTCAAGCTTTTTTCTTTGACGCGTTGTCTTCACGCGAACCGCCAGGCACTTCGCTTGAAAACGCTATGGAGCCCGGAGCGGCGACCAGACGGTCTGCCGCATCGAACACAAAGACATCATTGGGATCGAGCACGGCGTCCAGCGTCTGGCCTGGCTCGAACTCGTGCACGCCATGCAGCACCGCAACCCAGTTCGATCCGTCGCGGGTCAAATGCACGAAACTCTCCGAACCGGTGATCTCGGTCACCGTCACCCTGGCATGGAAGGCGTGGCGATCGGCCTCACCATTGGCAAGGCCAAGCTGATGCGCGCGGAAGCCGACGCGATAGGCGCCGTCTGCAAGCGACGAATAGAGACCCGAGGCCGGCGACGACGTGCCGCCTGCATATTGCACGGAGCCGTTCTTCTTCTCGATGCCGACGAGGTTGAGCGGCGGATCGGAGAAGACCTGGGCGACGCGCAGGGTCTGCGGCCGGCGGTAAACATTGGTGGTCTCGCCGATCTGGAGCGCCTGGCCTTCCCACATGCACACCGTATTGCCGCCGAGCAGCAGCGCCTCGGTCGGCTCGGTGGTCGCATAGACGAAGATCGCGCCGGAGGCCTCGAAGATGCGTGGCAACTCGGCGCGCAGCTCCTCGCGCAGCTTATAATCGAGATTGGCGAGCGGCTCGTCGAGCAGCACGAGATCGGCGTCCTTGACCAGCGCGCGCGCGATCGCGGCGCGCTGCTGCTGGCCGCCCGAGAGCTGGAGCGGCGTGCGCTTCAGGAACGGCTCGAGCCGGAGCAGTTTTGCGGCTTCCGCCACCCGGCTCTCGATCTCCTCGCGCGGCTTACCCTGCACGCGCAGGGGCGAGGCGATATTCTCGTAGACCGTGAGCGAGGGGTAGTTGATGAACTGCTGATAGACCATCGCGACCGAGCGCTGGCGCACGTCGGCGCCGGTGACGTCCTTGCCGTTGACGAGCACCTTGCCCGTGGTCGGCTTGTCGAGACCGGCGAGCAGCCGCATGATCGAGGTCTTGCCCGACAGCGTCGGCCCGAGCAGCACGTTGAGCGTGCCGCTCTCGAGCGTCAGCGAGACGTCGCGGATGTGCTGGACCCCGTCGACAGTCCGGGTCACATGATCGAGTGTCACGCTCATGAGCGTCCTCCTGCTTCCAGCAGCGGACTTTGCGACACGGCGTGGGTCCTGATCCAGTCGTCCAGGGACGCAATTTCATCGGCAGATAGTCGCAGACCGAGCTTGGAGCGGCGCCAGACGATATCCTCGGCGGTCACCGCCCATTCATTGTTCATCAGGTAGCGAACCTCGCGTTCGGTCAGAGTTGCGCCAAAGGCCTGGCCGAGATCAGCGGCCGACTTGGCGTCGCCGAGCAATTTGATGGCGCGGGTGCCATACGCGCGCGCGAGGCGTCGCGCATGCTCATGGCTCAGGAAAGGGTAGCCGCGCTGGAGTTCGGCGATCAAGCCGTCGACGGCCGATACGTCCATGTCGCCGCCCGGAAGCGGCCATTTGCCGGTCCAGCCCTCGCGCGCCTTCGCACTGCGAAGATAGGGGGCGAGGCGTTCCAGCGCCTCTTCGGCAAGGCGGCGGTAGGTCGTGATCTTGCCGCCATAGATCGACAGCAGCGGCACCCCGCCCGGCGTGTCGAGCTCGAACACGTAATCGCGGGTCGCGGCCTTGGCCTCGCTGGCGCCATCGTCATAAAGCGGCCGCACGCCGGAATAGGTCCAGACCACCTCCGCCGGCGCCACCGGCCTGGCGAGATATTCGCTCGCGGCCCTGCAGAGATACTCGATCTCCTCCGGTGTCGCCTTCACCTTGGCGGGATCGCCGTCATAGTCGCGGTCGGTGGTGCCGATCAGCGTGAAGTCGTCCTGATAGGGAATGACGAAGATGATGCGGCCATCGGCATTCTGGAACATGTAGGCACGGTCGTGATCGTAGAGCTTCCTGACCACGATGTGCGAGCCCTGCACCAGGCGCACCTTTGCTTTCGCATTGACGCCGGCACCGCGGCCGAGCACGTCCTCGACCCAGGGGCCGCCGGCATTGACCAGCGCGCGGGCCTGGATCTGCGAGCGCACGCCGGTCAGCGTGTCGACCATGCTGACGGTCCAGACGCCATCGGACTGCTTGATATCCGTCGCGCGGGTGCGGGTGCGGATCTCGGCGCCCTTGTCGGCGGCGTCGCGCGCGTTGAGCACGACGAGGCGGGCGTCATCGACGAAGCAATCGGAATATTCGAACGCGCGGACGTAGCGATTCGGGATCAGCGGCTTGCCGACCTCATCGCGTCTGAGATCGAGCGAGCGCGTCGCCGGCAGCAAATGGCGTCCGCCGATATGATCGTAGAGAAAGAGGCCAAGGCGCAGCAGCCAGGCCGGGCGCAGGCCGGCGTGATGCGGCAATACGAAACGCAGGGGGCGGATGATATGGGGCGCGATGCCCCAGAGAATCTCGCGCTCGATCAGCGCTTCGCGGACCAGGCGGAACTCGTAATATTCGAGATAGCGCAGGCCGCCATGCACCAGCTTGGTCGACCAGGACGACGTCCCGCTCGCCAGATCATTCATTTCGCACAGGAAAACAGTGTTGCCGCGGCCCACCGCGTCACGCGCGATCCCGCAACCGTTAACACCGCCTCCGATGATGGCGAGGTCGAAAATACGCTCCAACAGACGCATCCCCCGGAAACCGCCCGTTCAGTCGCGCGGCTGCTTTCGTTTTTGATTAGAACACACCAGAAAACGAAAGCAAGACGAAAGAGAGGCCAAGGGAAGCGAAAGCGAAACTTTCTGTGGGGCAATTCGCCATCGAATTGGGCATGTCGGATGGCGATTGAGAGCGCAGTGCTGCGCTTGAATAGCCGCTCCAAGCTGATATGGTCATAATAGTCATATTGGTTCTACTCGATGACAGACAGCAGCACTCCCAACGGCACGTGGACGCTTGCGAATGCCAAGGCGCGCCTGTCCGAGGTGATCGATCGCGCCCAGACCGGTCCCCAGATCATCACCCGCCACGGCAGGCCGAATGCCGTGATCGTGTCCGCCGAAGAATGGGCGCGGAAGACTGCACGCAAAGGCACGCTCGCTGAATTCCTGCTGGCCTCACCACTGCGCGGCGCCGACCTCGAACTTGAACGCGCACAGGACGAACCACGCGACGAGATGCCGTGAACCTGCTCCTCGACACCAATGTGCTGTCGGAGGTGCAGCGTCCGATTCCTTCTCCGAAAGTTTTGGCCTGGCTCGATACGGTCGACGAGGATCGCGCTTTCATCAGCGTCGTGTCCGTCGCCGAGCTTCGACGCGGGATCGCATTGCTGGATGACGGTCGTCGGCGGACGGCACTGACCGCCTGGCTCGCCCATGATCTGCCGGCCCGGTTTGCAGAGCGCATTCTGCCGATCGATCACGCGGTGGCTGAGCGCTGGGGGGATCTAATGGCACAGAGCCGCGGCAGCGGCACTGCCTTGTCAGTCATGGACGGGTTCTTCGCGGCAACGGCGCTGGCTCACAATCTCATGCTCGTCACACGGAATGTGAAGGATTTTACGGCCTTCGGCGTGCCGCTGCTCAACCCGTGGGACGGCGCCTGAGGCGCTAGCGCAACCGCACCACTGGGGCCGCTTCTGGCGCCGCATCCTGCGCATCGGCCTGGGTCTCGTCGATGTCAGCCCCCTTCGGCATTGCCTCCACCACCTCGATGCCCTTGCTGTGGCAGATGGTGGCGAGGCGTTCGGGCAGCTCCTGGTCGGTCACGAAGGTCTGGATCTGCGTCATATGCGCGATGCGGACCGGCGCACTGCGGCGAAGTTTTGTGGAATCGGCGACCAGCATGACGCTGCGAGCATTGGCGATGATGGCCTGCGCTACCTGCACCTCGCGATAGTCGAAGTCGAGCAGCGCGCCCTCCTCGTCGATCGCGGATGCGCCGATGATGGCGTAGTCGACCTTGAACTGACCGATCAGCTGCGTCGCGGTCGAGCCGACCACGGCGCCGTCGGCGCGGCGCACCGTGCCGCCGGCCACGACCACCTCGATGCGGGGATGGCGGTACAACAGCATGGCGACGTTGAGATTGTTGGTGATGACGAGGAGATCCTCATGCGAGGTCAGCGCGCTCGCGACCTCCTCCGTCGTGGTGCCGATGTTGATGAAGAGCGAGCAGCCGTTCGGGATCAGCGAGGCGGCCGCAGCCCCGATCGCCTTCTTCTCGTCGGCGGCGACGAAACGGCGCGCCTCGTAAGCGAGGTTTTCCACGCCGGAGGCGATGATGGCGCCGCCATGGATGCGGGTGAGCGAACGGCGCTCACAGAGATCGTTGAGGTCCTTGCGGATGGTCTGCGCCGAGACTTCGAAGCGGCGCGCAAGCTCCTCCACCATGACGCGGCCGGAAGCGCGGGCGATGTTGAGGATTTCGGCTTGGCGATGGGTCAATCCGGTCACGGCAAGGGCCTCAAATCAGGACGTGCATGGTGAGGCTTCTCGCGCATGCGGTCAATGCTTTGCTGATCAATCTCACCACGCCATCGCGCGGGCGAGCCGCGCGAGCAACTCGGGATCGTCAAAGGCGCTGGCGGACGCGACCGCGCCTGCGCCAACGAGGTCAGCGTCGCTGAGGCTGGTCCGGATGCCGATGGTCGGAATCCCTGCGGCGGTGGCCGACTGCACGCCGGAGCGGGAATCCTCGAACGCGATCGAGGCGGCTGCGCTGGCGCCGATGAAACGCAGCCCTTCCTGATAGGGTAGCGGGTGCGGCTTGCCGTGCGGCAGCTCGTCGCCGATCACGAGCGCCTTGAAGCGATCCGTGATGCCGAGGCCGGACAGCAGCAGCTCCGCATTGAGACGCGGCGCGTTGGTGACGGCGACCATGGGAATGCCGGCGTCGTCTGCACGGTCGAGCAGCGCCATCAGGCCCGGTAGCGGTTCGATCTGCCCCGCAACCAGGTTGCGGAACACCTCTTCCTTCTCACCGAGGATCTCGGCGCGGCGCTGCAATGTCTCGTCGGCCAGGAAGCGCTCACCAATCGACAAATTGGCAAAGCCTTGCAGTTCCCTGGAGAAGCGCGCGTGGTCGAAAACATGACCGCGAGGACCGAGCACCTGGTTGAACGCCTTCAGATGGAGCGGGTCGGTGTTGGCGAGCGTGCCGTCGATGTCGAACAGCAAAGCCCGGCCCGGTCCCTGGATCATGTCGTGTTCTCTTTCGCGTTCGGCGCAACGATGCGCGAGACGTATCAACTCGCGCCGGCTGACGCAATGCAGCCCATTGCGGCGATCGCGACGTGGCACTCGACAAAATCGAATGCGGCTGCAACAGTGGCCGCAAGATCAAGGACGGAGGATACGATGACACCCAATCGCGATCACGCTGCCACGACTGACCATGATGCAGTGGCACAAAAAGTCGAGGCCTTTCGCCTCGCCCAGATCGCGGCCGATCCAAAGGCGCTCAGCCTGCTGTGCGCGGATGATCTGAGCTACAGCCATTCCAACGGCTTCCTCGAGGACAAGGCAGCCTTCATCGCCAATGCCACAGACGGCAAGACGAAATTCCTGTCGATTGCATACAAGGATCCGACCATCAAGATCGTCGGCCCAGCCGCGATCGTCCGCTTCCACTGGATGGCCGAGATGATGACCGACGGAAAGAAAGTGGCAAACAGCCTTCACATCCTGATGAACTGGCAAAGGCAGGGCGACGAGTGGAAGCTGTTATCGCGCTCCGCGACGAAGCTGTGATCAACGGCGTCATTCCGGGACGCGCCCAAGGCGCGGGCCCGGAACGACGAGTTGATTGCTACGCCGCCACCTTCACATCGCCGTTCAACAGCTTGCGCGCAGCCCGCTCGGCTTCGCGGGCATTGCGAAAGAGCTGGCCTTCAAGACGATTGAATTGCTGGGACGAGGCGAAGAAGCGGTAGCCTCCCTGACCGCGGACCACGATGCCCGCGGTCTCTGAATTCACTTCGATGATGTAGCTGTCCGGCATTTCCCGTAGATTCCTCAGTGCGGGCAAATAACGGTCAGTCTGCCCAAAAGTTCCTGAGGGCAAATCAACCGGTTTCCACCCCGAATCGACGCGCTACTGAGTACGCTGAGACCTCATCCGTTTTATGACCCGTTGTTGGCAAAGACGCGACGCGTGGACTCATCGGCGCCGCACATCTTGCTGACATGGGACAGAGCGCCGCGCGCGATTAAGTCGCGATCGCCGTGCCGGTCGTGCGCACCTCTTGCGGCCGACCGTGCTCGTCGATCGAGACGTAGGTAAAATTTCCGTCGGTGACGAGGAACGGATGCTCTTCCCCGCGCCGCAGCGCCCAGGCTTCCAAATGCACCGTCATCGAGGTCCGGCCCACGCGCACGAGATTGGCGTAAACCGAGACGAGATCGCCGACATAGACGGCTTTCCGAAAATTCATCGCCTCGATCGCCACCGTGACGGTGCGCGACTTCGCGACTTTCGATGCAAACACGCCGCCGCCGACGTCCATCTGGCTGAGCAGCCAGCCGCCAAAGATGTCGCCGTTCGCGTTGGTGTCGGCGGGCATCGCCAGCGTGCGGATGCAGAGATCGCCGCTCGGGCCAGGATCGGACTTTTCAGTCATGCAGGTCTCACTTGAAATTGTCCCAGCCCGGATCGGGCGCGAAACGCCCGCCGAATCGCTCGGCCAGCGTGTGCAAGGTCGATACGACATTCTCCACGCCGCGTGCACGCGCATAGTTCAGGGGACCGCCGCGGAACGGCGCGTAACCGGTGCCGAAGATCATGGCGCCATCGACCGCATCAGGGTTGTCGACGATGCCTTCACGCAGAGCCGCGACGCAGACATTGGACATCGGCAGCACCAGGCGGTCGATCATCTGATCCGTGACGCGCGGCCCGGTCTCGGGCAGCGGCGCCTTCTCGGCCTTGCCGTCCTTCCAGGTGTAAAAGCCCTTGCCGGTCTTGCGGCCCAGTTCGCCCCTGGCGACCCTGTCGCGCAGCCAGGCCGGTGTCGGGGGCAAGAGATCGCCGAATTTGGTGCGCAACATATCGCCGACGTCCAGGCAGATGTCGAGCCCGACCTGGTCGGCCAGCTCGATCGGTCCCATCGGCATGCCGAACTGTTCGGCCGCGGCGTCGATCAGGCGTTGGTCGGTCTTCTCGTCCAGCATCACCATCGCCTCAAGCATGTAGGGCGTCAGCGCGCGATTGACGAGGAAGCCCGGCGAGCTCTTCACCTGTAAGGGCAAACGATCGATCGCGCCGACGAAGGCGAGCGCCTCTTTCAGCACATCTAGCTCGTTGCCGTCATGGCTGACGACTTCGACCAGCTGTAGTCGCGACACCGGATTGAAGAAGTGCAGGCCGACGAGGCGCCCCGGCCGCGCCAGCGTGGTGCGCAGATCCTGCAGCGGAATGCTCGACGTGTTGGTCGCAAGGATCGCGCCCGGCTTCATCTTCGGCTCGAGGCCGGCATAGACCTTCTGCTTCAGCTCGAGCTTTTCCGGGACCGCCTCGATGATCAGGTCGGCGTTGCGAACGCCCTCACCGTCCATATCGGGAATCAGGCGATCGAGTGCATCGCGCACCTCGGTGGGTTTACGAATGATCTTGCCGTAGAGCTCGGCAGCGCGCTTGACCGCGCCGGCGATCGGTTCGGCCTTCATGTCGGCGAGCGAGACGCGCATCCCCTGCCCCGCTACCCAAGCCGCGATATCGCCGCCCATGGCGCCGGCGCCGATGACATGGACGTGCTTGATAGTGTTGCCGCTGCCGGCGGCTTTCTTCATCTGCTCGCGCAGGAAGAAGACGCGGATCAGATTCTGCGCCGTCGGCGTCACCATGAGTTTGGCGAAGGACGCCTGCTCCGCTTTCAGCATCGCGGCCTTGCTGCCGCCATTCCTCTCCCAGAGATCGATCAACGCGTAGGGCGCCGGATAATGCTCGCGCCGCGTGGCCTTCGCCGCCTCGATACGCATACGCCTGGCGAGCAGCCCGCGCACCGGGCCGAGATTGGCCGCGCGCGTGAGCAGTCCGGGCTTGGCTCGCTTCAGGCGGCCGAACAGCGCGTCCCTCACGGCGCCGAGGACGTGGCGCTCCTGCGTCACGGTATCGACGAGGCCGAGTGCCTTGGCGCGGCGCGCATCGATGGTGCGGCCGGTCAGCATCAGCGCCATCGACTGGGTCGGATTGACCAGGGCCGTAAAGCGCGCGGTGCCCCCGAGGCCGGGATGCAAGCCCAGCGTCACCTCCGGGAAGCCGAAGCGGGCACCATCGACGGCAATGCGCGACTGGCAGGCGAGCGCGACTTCGAGGCCGCCGCCGAGGCAAAAGCCGTGGATGACCGCGACCGTCGGCAGCTTCAATGCTTCCAGGTGATCGACCACCGCGTGCGCGGCGCGGATGCGCGTTTCGACCATCTCCGGATCGGTAGCGCCGCGGAACTCGTTGACGTCGGCGCCGGCGATGAAGCCGGACGCTTTTGCCGAGCGGATCACGAGGCCGGCGGGCCGCTCGGTCTCGATCGCCGCGAGCACGGCGTCGAATTCCTCCATCACGTCGGAGGACAGCGTGTTGGTGCTGGCGTCGGCGCGGTCGAACAGCAGCCAGGCGACGCCGTCGGCATCGCGCGTCAGCTTGAAATGCCTGTAGGGACCGTCGGGCGCCCGCTCGGGCCCGAGCGAGAGCAAGCGGTCGCCGAGCGCGGTGATGATCTTTGAATCCATGTCACACCGCCTCGATCAGCATGGCGCCGCCGAGCCCGCCACCGATGCATTCGGTGGCAACTCCGCGCCGCGTGCCGAGCCGCTTCATCGCGTTGACGAGATGCAGCACGATGCGGTTGCCGGAGGTGCCGACGGGATGGCCGAGCGAGATCGCGCCGCCATCGACGTTGAGCTTTTCGCGGTCGATCTCGCCGGCCGCACCGTCGAGCCCCAGAATCTCGCGGCAGAACTTGTCGTCGTTCCAGGCGGCGAGGCAGCCAAGCACCTGGGTGGCAAAGGCCTCGTTCAGCTCCCAGGTCTCGACGTCCCTAATGGTGAGGTCGTTGCGCCGAAGCAGCGGCGTGACTGACATCACGGGGCCGAGCCCCATGATGCTGGGATCGAGCGCAGCCCAATTGCTGTCGACGATCGCGGCCTTCGGCGTCAACCTGTGCTTTGCCACCGCGGCATCGGAGGCGAGGATCACCCAGGAGGCACCGTCGGTGATCTGCGATGAATTGCCGGCCGTGACCTGGCCCCAGGGGCGCTCGAACACCGGCCGGAGTTTTGCCAGCGACTCGGCTGTCGAGTCCGGCCGTACGCCGTCGTCATGGTCGAAGAATTTTCCTTGGCGGGAGAACGCCGTTTCGACCTCGCCTTTCAGAAAGCCCTCGGCTTGCGCGTGCGCGAGCCTGCGATGGCTCTCGGCGGCGTAAGCGTCCGATTGCGCGCGGGTGATGCCGAAGAGATGGCCGACCACCTCGGCGGTCTGGCCCATGTTCAATTCAGTGACGGGATCGGTTAGACCGCGCTCGAGGCCTATGATCGGCTTGAGATCGCGCGGCCGCAGCCTGAACGCAGCGGCGAGCCTCGCGGCTACGCCCTTGGCGGTGGCGAGGCCGGCGAACCAGCGCACGCCGGAATTGGGCCAGACCAGCGGCGCGTGGCTCAGCGCCTCGGTGCCACCGGCCAGGATCATGTCGGCATGGCCCTCGCGGATGTAGCGATAGGCGGTGTCGATCGACTGCATGCCGGAGCCGCAATTGATCTGCACGGTGAAGGCGACCATGTCCTCGCCCATGCCGAGCCGGAGCGCGGCGACGCGGGCCGGGTTCATCTCGTCGGCGATGACATTGACGCAGCCGAGGATGACCTGGTCGAAATCTGCAGGCGAAAATGGCTGACGCGCCAGCAGCGGCCGTCCGCACTGCACCGCTAGATCGACGGGCGTGAACGGCCCCGGCCCGGAGCGCGCCTTCAGAAACGGCGTTCGGCTGCCGTCGACGATGAAAACCGGTCGTGCCATCAGCTCGCCGCCCTCTGCCCACCGAGTTCCTGGAAGAACTGATGCACATCGCCGGCTTTCTTGTAAATCGGCGACAGCGCTTCCGGCGGAAAAACGTCGACCTCGATGACCTGCGCGACGGCTTCGTGGGCGGCTGCCAGCTGCTCACCTTCGGCCTGGGTAATCACGCCCTTGATGACGGCGTCCTTCCAATTGCGAATATGTGCGGCACGCATGCGCTTGGCGATGGCGTCGGTCGCGGCGACCAGCTTGAACGCGCGCTCCAGCCGGGCGAAGCCGCTATCGTCATCGACATAGGCAAGATCCGGCGTCAGGCGCTCGCGCGCTGCCGATGGCTCGAGCACAAGGCTTGCGCATTGGTGCACCACGCGGTCGGACGGGCCGAGCACGCGCGCGCCGAAGGGTTGGACCACGAGCTTGAGGAAGCCGGCAACAAATCGATTGGTCAGATTGGCGAGGATTTCAGCCAGTCGATTCTCGATGGTTTTGAATCCGGTCGCCATGCACCATTCCAGCGCGGCAAAATCCTCCTTCTGCCGCCCCTCGTCCTGCCAGCGCTTCAGCGCGGCAGAGAGCAAATACAGTTCGGAGAGGATATCGCCGAAGCGCGCCGACAGCATCTCCTTGCGCTTGAGCGCGCCGCCGAGCGTCAGCAGCGCCATGTCGGCGCAGAGCGCAAACGCCGCGGAATAGCGCGACAGCTGGCGATAGAATGGCGTGGCATCGCCCGCCTCAGGCGCCGGCGCGAAGGCGCCAAAGGTCCAGCTCCGGCCGAAGGCCCGGAACAAGGTCCGGAAGCTATGGCCGACATGCTTCCAGAATGCCTTGTCGAAGGCGGAGAGCCCGCGCTCGCGGTCGGTATCCGCCAGCGCATTCATCTCGTCGAGCAGATAGGGGTGGGCGCGGATCGCGCCCTGCCCGAACACGATGAGGTTGCGGGTCAGGATGTTGGCGCCCTCGACCGTGATGCCGACCGGCACGGCGCGGTGCAGATTGCCGAGATAGTTTTGCGGACCGTCGATCACGGCCTTGCCGCCATGGATATCCATGGCGTCGTCAACCGCGATGCGCATCCGCTCGGTCGCTTGCAGCTTCATGATGCCGGAGATCACAGCCGGATGAACGCCGGCGTTGAGCGCCCCGCAGGTCAACCTTCGGGCGGCGTCGAGCTGATAGGCGGTAGCGACGATGCGCGCGAGCGGCTCCTCGACGCCCTCGAATTTCGAGATCGAGATGCCGAACTGCTCGCGGATGCGGGCATAGGCGCCGGTGGTGCGCGCGGCATAGGCGGCACCGGCCGCGGAGAGCGATGGCAGCGAGATGCCGCGGCCGGCGGCAAGCGCGGTCATCAGCATCTTCCAGCCTTGGCCGAGGCGCTCCTTGCCGCCGATCACGTAGTCGAGCGGGATGAAAACGTCGCGGCCCCGGTTCGGGCCATTCTGGAACACCTGCATCGACGGCAGGTGCCGATGGCCGATCTCGACGCCTGCCAGGTTGGTCGGGATCAATGCGACCGTGATGCCGAGCTCTTCCCGATCGCCGACCAGATGCTCAGGATCATAAGCCTTGAAGGCAAGGCCGAGCAGCGTCGCGACGGGACCGAGCGTGATGTAGCGCTTGTGCCAGTTGAGCCTGAGGCCTGTGACCTCGTGCCCGTCGAATATGCCCCTGCAGATGATGCCGGTGTCGACCATCGAGGCGGCATCGGAGCCCGCCTCCGGGCTGGTGAGGCCGAAACAAGGAATGTCACGACCATCGGCAAGCCGCGGCAACCAGCGTGCCTGCTGCTCTTTCGTTCCAAACCGCATCAGTAGCTCGCCGGGCCCGAGCGAGTTCGGCACCATCACGGTGACGGCCGCGGCGATCGAGCGGGTCGAGATTTTTCGCACCACTTCCGAATGCGCATAGGGCGAGAAGCCGAGACCGCCAAATTCCTTCGGGATGATCATGCCGAAGAACTTTTCGCGCTTGATGAAGTGCCAGACATCCGGCGGCAGGTCGCGCCATTCCCAAAAGATCCTCCACTCGTCGAGCATGGCGCAGAGCTCGTTGACGGGGCCGTTGAGGAAGGCGTGCTCCTCGTCGGTCAGCTTGGCCTGCGGCACCTTCAGCAGCCTTGACCAATCGGGATCGCCAGTGAAGAGATCGGCATCCCACCAGACGTCACCGGCCTCCAGGGCCTCGCGCTCGGTGTCGGACATCGCCGGCAGCGCACCGCGTGCCCACGAGAAGATCGGCTTGGTGATGGTGTCGCGGCGGAAGCTCATGGCGGACCTCATGCAACAGCGCGGGTAGCGGGCATTTTAGCTGAAAGTGGCCGGGGTCGGTGAAGGGTTCGGCTGCAAAATTGACGCGGCCAGGCGGCCCCGGACCATAACGGCCAGGGTGCGGGAGCAGTTCCGGGAGGGGGAGTGGAGCTCAATGTCTCCCCGCGTCATTGCGGGACGACGCGCAAGCGGCGCGCCCGCAATGACGGCGTTGGGGAGAGCGGCGAGCCTAATCCGGCCGCACCATCTCAAACATGTTTTCCGGCTTGATCTCGAAATAGTCGCCGCGGCGGCCGGCGCGGACGATCGGGCGGGCGGCGGCGGTCTGGTAGACGCCGTCCTTGATCATGGCCTTGTCGATATGGACGGCGACGACCTCGCCGAGCGTCAGCCAGGCGTCGGCCTCCCTGCCGTCGGCGCCCTTGAGGCGAATGATGTCGGACACCCTGCACTCGAAGGCGACGGGGCTCTCAGCCACGCGCGGCACGTTGACGAGCTTGCCGGGCGCGGCGGTCAGGCCTGCGATCTCGAACTCGTCGACCTCGGGCGCAACATGCGCAGCGGTTGCATTCATCTGTTTGGCGAGATCCATGGTGGCGAGATTCCAGACGAACTCGCCGGTCTGCTGGATGTTCGAGACCGTATCCTTCCAGTTGGTGGAGGAGAAGCCGATGATCGGCGGCACATAAGCGAACGCGTTGAAGAAGCTGTAGGGCGCCAGATTGACGTGACCCTTGATGTCGCGCGAGGAGATCCATCCGATCGGCCGCGGCGCAATGATGGCGTTGAAGGGATCGTGCTTGAGGCCGTGGCCCTTGGCGGGCTCGTAGAAGTACAGGTCTTTGTCGGTCACGCTGGCTTTCCCCTGCTCGTCATTGCGAGCGCGGCGAAGCAACCCAGAATCCCTCCGCGGAAACAGTCTGGATGGCTTCGTTACGCTCGCAATGACGGAGATTGTTGATCCGTCCTGACCGGCCACTGGCCGGTCAGTCCAGGGCGGTCGGCCTGCTTATAGGGGCAAATGCCCTATCCCGTCAGCGGCGCGGCGACAGACCCGCGATGACGAAATCGATCATCTGGTCGATGGTCGGGCCCGGCTTGGTGGCGCACTGGGCGATCATCTGGGGGTGGAAGAAACGCATCATGGCCGTGCAGGCGCACATCGAAGCCAGCTGAAGGTCGGGTGCCTCGAACTCGCCAGAGGCCACGCCTTGGGCGATCATCTGGCCGACCACACCGGCGATGCACTCCATGTGATTGACGCAGACCGCCCAGTCCTCCTGCATCGCGATCTCGACCATCTCGTGCAGCTTGTTGTCGCCGACATAGCGCTCGGTATTCATGCGATGGACGGTGGTGAGCAGCTCGCGGAAGCGCTCCTTGACCGGACCGGGCTTGGCCACGATCCGCTGCGCCTCGAGCTCGACCTCTCCCATCAGGCCCCGCGCCACCGCCTGGTGAATCGCCTTCTTCGATTCGAAGAAGCGGTAGACGTTGGCGGGGCTCATCCTCAGCTCTTTGGCGATGTCTCCGACCGTGGTCTTCTGATAGCCGATCTGGCGGAACAGCCGCTCGGCCACCTCGAGGATACGATCCCGGGTGTCGCCTTCGATATGTTCCGAAATCAGGGCCATCAATCAGGACTCGCTCATCAGCACTTCATCTCACTTATTCAGCCGCCTCAGCAAGCGGAATTGCGTGCTCGTCATCGCTCCCATGCTGCGGCGCGGCAGGCTGTTCGGGGGTGCCAGCCTCATCCAAGCTCTTGCGGAACCAGAGGGCGTAGAGGCCCGGCAGGTAAAGCAGCGTCAGGAAGGTCGCCACGAACAAGCCGCCCATGATGGTGATCGCCATCGGGCCCCAGAACGCAGAGCGCGACAGCGGGATCATGGCAAGGATCGCGGCCAGCGCCGTCAGCACGACCGGACGGGCGCGACGGACAGTCGCCTCCACGATCGCCTCCCGGCGCGTCAGGCCATGAGACACGTCGCTCTCGATCTGGTCGACCAGGATGACCGTGTTGCGCATGATCATACCGGCGAGCGCGATCAGGCCGAGCAGCGCCACGAAGCCGAACGGGGCGTTGGCGACGTTGAGGCCGAGCGAGGCGCCGACGATGCCGAGTGGCGCGGTCAGGAACACCAGGAACAGGCGCGAAAAGCTCTGCAGCTGGATCATCAGCAGCGTCAGCATCACCATGACCATCACCGGGAAGAGGACGAAGATCGAGGCGTTGCCCTTGGCAGACTCTTCGAACGCACCACCCGGCTCGATGCGGTAGGCCGGCTCGAGGTAGTCCTTGATCTGCTGGAGCTGCGGCGTGATCTGGTTGGTGACGTCGGGCGCCTGCACGCCGTCGATAACGTCGGAGCGCACGGTGATGGCCATGTCGCGGTTACGCCGCCACATGATCGGCTCCTCGTGGGAATATTCGATTCTGGCGATCTGCTGCAGCGGCACGGCGACGCCGTTCTTCGAGGTGATGGTGAGATCGCCGACGCCGCCGAGATCGAGCCGCTCCGACGGAATCGCGCGGGCGATGACGGCGACCTTCTCGATGCCGTCACGCACGGTCGTCACCTGCGCGCCGGAGATCAGCATCGACAGCGCCTGCGAGACGTCCTGGGGCGTGAGACCCATGGCGCGGGCACGATCCTGGTCGACGACAAGCTTGAGGTACGGCGACTGCTCGTTCCAGTCGAGCTGGACGTCCTTGACGTTCTTGTTCTGCCGCATGACGTCGCGGACCTGGTAGGCGATCTCGCGCACCTTGTTGGCGTCCGGACCGATCACGCGGAACTGGACGGGGAAGCCGACCGGCGGGCCGAAATTGAAGCGGTCGACGCGCACGCGCGCCTCCGTCAGCATGCCGTCCGCAACCGCGCCCTCGATCTTGGCCTTGACCCGCTCGCGCGCCTCGACGCCCTTGGCGACGATCACGATCTCGGCAAAAGCCTCGTTCGGAAGTTGCGGATTGAGGCCGAGCCAGAAGCGCGGCGAGCCCTGACCGACATAGGACGTGTAGGTCTCGATATCCTTGTCGTCCTTCAGCAGCGTCTCGGCCTGCTTCACCGCCTTTTCGGTGACGTTGAAGGCGGTGCCCTCGGGCAGACGCAGCTGGAGAAACAGTTCGGGCCGCTCAGACAGCGGGAAGAACTGCTGCTGGACATGACCGAAGCCGACGACGGAGGCGACGAAGACGCCGACAGTCGCGACCACCACCGTGATGCGGTGATTGACGCACCATTGCACGATGGCGCGCAGGCCCCTGTACATGCGCGTCTCGTAGACCGCGTGGGGATCGTGATTGTGATGCACCTTCATCTCGGGAAGCAGCTTGACGCCGATATAGGGCGTGAAGATCACCGCCACGAACCAGGAGGCGACCAGCGCGATCGCCACGATCCAGAAGATGCTGCCGGCATATTCGCCGACCGCGGAATTGGCAAAGCCGATGGGGAGGAAGCCGGCGGCCGTGACCAGCGTTCCCGTGAGCATCGGAAACGCAGTCGATTCCCAGGCAAAGGACGCCGCGCGCACGCGGTCCCAGCCCTGTTCCATCTTCACCACCATCATCTCGACCGCGATGATGGCGTCGTCGACGAGCAGGCCGAGCGCGATGATCAGCGCTCCGAGCGTGATGCGATGCAGGTCGAGCGACATCGTGTTCATGACGATGAAGACGATGCCGAGAACCAGCGGCACCGACAGTGCGACCACGATACCGGTGCGCCAGCCCAGCGCCAGGAACGAGACGAACAGCACGATGACCAGCGCTTCCATGAAGGAGTGCACGAACTCGCCGACGGCGTGCTCGACCACCTTGGGCTGATCGGCGATCATTTTGAAGTCGATGCCTTGCGGCACGGCTTTCATGAAGTCGGCCGTAGCCTTCTCGACGTCCTTGCCGAGTTCGAGGATGTTGGCGCCCTTGGCGGTGACGACGCCGATGCCGATCGCGGCCTTGCCTTCCTGCCGGACCACGAAGCTCGGCGGATCGACATAGCCGTGGGTCACGGTGGCGATGTCGCCGAGGCGGAACACGCGGCCGTTGCTCTCGACCGGGGTTTCGGCGACAGCCTTGGCGCCGTCGAGCGCACCGGTAACGCGCAGCGGCACCCGCTGCGACGAGGTCTCGACCGTGCCGGCGGGGGTCACATTGTTCTGCTTGGCGAGCGAATCGAACAGCGCCTGCGGCGTGATGCCGAGCGTGGCGAGCTTGGCGTGGCTGAATTCGACGAAGATGCGCTCGTCCTGGTTGCCGTACATATCGACCTTGGTCACACCAGGCACCTTGAGAAGGCGCTGACGGAATCCTTCGGCGACCTTCTTGAGCTGGGCGTAATCGGCGCCGTCGCCGGTCACCATGTAAAGGATGGAATCGACGTCGGAGAACTCGTCATTGACGACCGGTCCCAGGATCCCCGAGGGCAACTGGCCCTGCACGTCGACCAGCTTCTTGCGGAGCAGATAGAAAAGATAGGGCACGTCCTTCGGCGGCGTGGAGTCGCGGAAGGTCACCTGAAGCGCGGTGAAGCCGGGCTTGGAATAGGTCTGCACCTTCTCGAAATAAGGCAGCTCCTGGATCTTCTTCTCGATGGGATCGGCGACCTGCTCCTGCATTTCCTGTGCGGTCGCGCCGGGCCACATCACCGAGACGTTGACCACCTTCACCGTGAAGAACGGATCCTCGGCGCGGCCGAGCTTCTGATAGGAGAAGAAGCCGGCGACGCCGAGCACGAGCATCAGGAAGAGAACCAGCGTCGGATGACTGACGGCCCAGGCCGAAAGGTTGAAGCGCTTCATCGCACTCTCCGAAAAACGATCCAGTTGCAAATACGACAGCCGCTCTGTTCAAGGCGTCGTCGGGAGGCAGCGAAGCAATCCAGGGGGCTGGGCAGGTTCTGGATCGCTTCGCCGCTTCAGCCTTTGCGTAGGGGCAAAGGCCGAAACTCACCTCACACGACGTAACTCGTAAACTCTAGAAAGACAGCGACGACACGACCCGGACCTTCTGGCTTGGATCGAGCTTCTGCACGCCGAGCGCGACGATCTTTGCGCCCTCCTCGACACCGCCGGTAATGATGACGTCGTTGCTGTCGTAGGCCTTCACCGCGACCGGCTTGAGCGTGACCTTGCCGTTGTCGTCCACGACGAAGAAGGACGGCTTGCCGCCTTCATTGAACAGCGCCGACAGCGGCAGACGCGCGACGCGCTCGGTGGCGGCATCCGACAGCGTCAGCGTTGCGGTCATGCCGAGCGCGACCTTGTCGTCGGCCTCGGGAAGCGAAAATTTTGCGAGATAGGTCCGCGTCGCCGGATCGGCCGCCGGCGCGATCTCGCGCAGCTTCGCCGTATATTTCTTGTCCGGCTCGGACCAAAGGGTGACGCTGGCGACGCCCGACCTGGCGCGTCCGACCAGCGTCTCAGGGATCGCGACGACCGCTTCCTTTTCGGCAAAGCGGGCGACACGGATCGAAGCCTGGCCCGCGGCGACCACCTGGCCGGGTTCGATCAGCGTTGCGGTGACGACGCCACGGGCGTCGGCAACGAGCGTCGCGTAGGAAAGGGAATTCCTGGTCAGTTCGACCGAGCGGACCGCGCGGTCGAGGCGCGCGCGGGCCTCGTCGGCGGCGGCGCGGCTCGAGTCCATCGCAGCGTCGGTGGTCCAGCCCTTGGCCTTCAGGTCCTTGGCACGCTGCTCGGCTGCGGCGGCCTGCGCCAGTACGCCGGTGGCAGCAGTCTGCTCGGCAACGGCCTGCTCGGCCTGGAGCTTCAGGTCAACTTCGTCGAGGGTGGCGAGCGGCTGGCCGACTTCGACGGTCTGACCGACCTCCACGAGGCGTTTTGCAACTTTACCGGCGACGCGGAAGCCCAAATCACTCTCGATCCGAGGCCTGATCGTGCCGACGAAACTGCGCTCCGGAGTCTCGGCATCATAATGCGCAGTCGCAACCAGAACCGGCCGCGGCGGCTCGGCTTTTTGCGCTACGGTATCATTACACCCGGCCAGCGCAGCGGCCATCAAAGCCAGCGACACGCCCGCCAAGAGCCTGGAATAGCTGGACAAAACGGACCGAACGAACATCGGAGGACACTCCTGCGTCTGTAATGAGAGGAATGTCGACTAATCACTGATAAAAGTCAATAATCGTCAGTCATCAGGAATGCGTGATCGGCAAGGAACAGCAGGACCGTTGTCGGGATGGTGCTATCGTAGGGTGGGCAAAAGGCGCGCAAGCGCCTTTCCCACGCACAGGGGGCATGCTGCGCTTTGCCCATCCTCGGGCCGTTCACTTGGCCCTCACCGGTCCTGTTCGGCAAACTCATGCTTGCTGTCGTGACCGCCGATGAAGGCCAGGATGCCGGCAATCAGGGGCAGGATGGCGAGGACGAGAAGGCCGGTCGAGGTCTGGCCTGTCGCTTCCTTGACCCAGCCGATCAGATAGGGACCGCCGAATCCGGCGAGGTTGCCGATCGAGTTGATCAGGGCGATCGCGCCGGCCGCGGCCGTACCAGAGAGCCAGGCGGTCGGCAGGGTCCAGAACACGCCGAAGCAGCAGAACACGCCGATCGCAGCCACCGTCAGCACCACGATCGTCAGAGTGGGGTCGGTGAGATAGGAGGATACGCCTAGCGCCACGGCCGTGAGCAGCAGCGGCGCGCCGACATGCATCACGCGCTCGCGCGTCGCATCGGAATGCCGCGCCCACAGGATCATCGCAACGGTGCCGAACAGATAGGGGATCGCGGTGACGAAGCCGGTCTGGGCATTGGTGAGGCCGAACGCCTTGACGATCTGCGGCAGCCAGAACTGCATGCCATAGAGCGCGCCGACGAAGCCGAAATAGATCAGGCTGAGCGCGATCACCTTCGGCGAGGACAGCGCCTCGCCGAGCGAGGGATGTTTCACGGCCTGCTTGATAGCGAGTTCTGCATCGAGCTTCGCCTTGAGCCAGGCCTTCTGCTCGGCCGAGAGCCAGTCCGCCTTCTCCGGCTTGTCGGTGAGATAGAACCAGGTGACGATGCCGAGCAGCACCGAGGGGACGCCCTCGAGAATGAACAGCCACTGCCAGCCCTTCAGACCTATGGCGCCGTCGAGCCCGAGCAGGAGGCCAGAGATCGGCGCGCCGATGACGGTCGAGACCGGGACCGCAATCGCGAAGGCTGCGAGGAAGCGGGCGCGATATTCGGCCGGGTACCAATAGGTGAGATAGAGGATGATGCCCGGGAAGAAGCCGGCTTCTGCGACGCCGAGCAGGAAGCGCAGCAGGTAGAAGCTCGCAACACCGCTGGTGAGCGCCATCAGCGCCGAGATGATGCCCCAGGTCACCATGATGCGGGCGATCCAGCGGCTGGCGCCGAACTTTTCCAGCGCCAAATTGCTCGGCACCTCGAAGATGAAATAGCCGATGAAAAAGATGCCGGCGCCCCAGGAGAAGATCAGCGGCGTGAACTTCAGCTCGGCATTCATGGTGAGCGCGGCGAAGCCGAGATTGACGCGGTCGAGATAGGAGAAGAAGTAGGCCAGCACCAGGAACGGGATCAGGCGCCAGGAGATGGCGCGGATGGTCGAAGTTTCGACGGCACTTTTCGCGCCGGCGGAACCGGTATAGGTCGTGGTCTGGCTCATCGCTTCCCCCAGGGTTGTTGCTTTTATGGGCTGATTGGCGGTTTTCAGCATCAGGGACGAAGAGTCAATGGAAGCCATGCAGATCACCCAGCCGGTCAACATCATTGCGCTGCGACGGAGGATGCTGATCCGTGCCGGACTGGCACTGCTTGTGATCGTCTGCGGGCTCAGCTTGCGCTGGTGCGGCTTTCCGCTCGGCCTTCCCGCCTTCGTGGTGAAGTACGGCGGTTCGCTGCTATGGGCGACGATGGTGTTTCTGCTGGTCGGAGTGTTGCTGCCGCGGCTGACCGGGCGTCAGCTCGCGGCCCTCGCGATGGGAATCGCCGTCGTGACCGAATTATCCCGGTTGGTGCACATGCCATGGCTCGATGCGTTCCGGCTCAGCACGGCCGGCGCGTTGCTGCTCGGGCGTATCTTCTCGCTATGGAATCTGGCGGCGTATGCAGTCGGAATTGCGTTCGGCGTTTGGATCGATCAAATCGCCGCAACGCGTCGTCTCACTCCGCCAATTGAAACCGCTCGAACCGATCGAGCTCATCCTCGATCTTCTGCTTGAGCTCCTTGCGCCCGGCCGTCTTCCTGCCCTGCCCGATCCAGGTCCATTTCTGCATCAAGAGCTTCCGGGCCTGCCGGTCGGTCTTGAGGTCGAGCGCGGCGACGATCTCGTCGCCAACGAGCACGGGCAGCGCAAAGTAACCGAGCTTGCGCTTGGCCTTCGGCACATAGGCCTCGAACAGATGGTTGTAGCCGAAGATGAGATTGGTGCGCTTGCGCTGGATGATCAGCGGATCGAACGGCGATAGGATGTGGACGAGCTCGGGTGAGACCTCGGCAGGCTCGAGCATCGCAAGGCTCACCCAATGCTCCTGCTTGCCGGCTCCCTCGATCGCGACGGGCACGAGCTCGCCGCGACGCACGCGCGCGGCGATCAGCGCGGCGATCGCCTTCTTGCGTGGTGCATCGAGATGACAGACCGAATCCAGGCTGACAACGCCCTGCGCGCGCAACGCGCGGTCGAGCAGATAGGCCGCGATCTCCTTGGGCGAGGCCGGCTTCGGCAGCTTGTCCCAGCCGAAATGCCGCGTCATCAGATCATAGGTCTTGAGCATGCCCTGCCGCGCGCTGATGGTGGCGACGCCGGTGTAGAAGGCAAGCTGAAGCGCACGCTTCGAGGGTTTGCGGCTCTGCCACAGATGCTCCTTCTCGGTGAGCACGTCGTCCTCGATGTCGCGGATCGTCAGCGGGCCGGCTCGCAACAGCCGCATCACCTTGCGCGTATCGGCCGGGGTTACCGAGGCGTACCATTTGTGTCCCTCGCGCTTGTGTTCCCGCATGGCCGGCAGGAAGAAGCGAAAATCGTCCGACGGCACATAGGACAGCGCATGGGTCCAGTACTCGAACACGCTTTTGTCGATGCTCTGGGCGTGACGCAGATCGGCGCGGCGATAGGACGGGATGCGGCTGAAAAGGATGTGATGATGGCAGCGCTCGATGACGTTGATGGTGTCGATCTGCACATAGCCGAGATGAGCGATCGCTTCCGCCACAGCCTGCGCGCCTTCTCCGAATGGCGCACGCGTGTCGAGCCGCTGGGCGCGCAGCCAGATCTGCCGGGCCTGTTTCGTGGGGAGTGGAAAGGGTTTGGGTGCGCGGGACATTGCGGAAGGCAATGTAGCGAGATTCGCGCAAGGAGATAGGTCGGGACTGCAAAAGAAAAGGCCGCGCTGCCATCTGCTGACAGCGCGGCCCGGATAATGGCGCGCGTTGCGCCTACTTCATCATCATCGCCTTCTGCGACTTCATATAGTGCATGCAGGCGCTCTTCATCTTGCCGTTGCTCATGTCGGTGTTGGCCATGGCCATTTCCTTGTTGGCAGCCATCTTGGCGGGCGTGTCGGCGGTACCGGTCATCATGGCCGTCGTTTTCATCATGTTGTCGCTGGTGCACGCCATCATCGCGGCGGATGCGGGAGAGAAGGCGAACGCGACAAAGGCTGCGGCGGTGAGCAAGGTCTTCATCGAGAAGTCTCCTTAAGTAAAATGAAACCGGCGTCATGCCGGCATTCGCAGTTACGTATTCTCCACCGACAACGTTTCGCGGAGAAGACATTTTTTTTGCGGCCGGCGCGATCATGGGACCGGCCGACCACTTGACTGACCGGCAAGACCGTTTCCGTTCGCGCCTCCGCAGCCGGGCATTTGGATGGACACAAAGACGCCGGCGACGCACACTCCGGCAACCATCCAGGCTCGATTCGAAAGCACATCACTTGGGGAGCAAGAAGGCCGGAACAGCGTGGCGGCATGCCAATATCGGCCGCCTGCTCAACAACGCGGTGCGACGCTTCGAGGCGCGCGTGCTCGAGCTGATGAGCGACAGGGGGCACGACGAAACGCGCATCGCGCATGTCAGCCTGACCCGCAATCTCGATGTGGAGGGGACACGCCTGACGGAGCTCGCTCGCCGCGCCTCGATGAGCAAGCAGGCGATGGGCGAGCTGGTCGACCAATGCGCCGAGCTTGGCCTCGTCGACCGCATGGCCGATCCAACCGACAAGCGCGCGCGCATCGTCAAGTTTACGCCCTCCGGACTGGAATGGCTCGATGCGTTCCGCGAAGCCGTCGACATCGCCGAACAGGAGATGCGAGGTGAGCTCGGCAAGTCTGCCATGGATGCGATCCTGAAGGGCCTGGCGCTCTACGGCGCAAAGTTCGACACCCTCGATGACGAGAATTAGTCAGGTTACTTGACGAGATCGTCAGGCTTCCTTACCATGCAGGATGATGCTGGGAGAGGGAAGCGTGTTGGAGATGTGTCATACCGCCTCGGTACTCATCGTGGGCGGGGGACCATGCGGGCTGATGCTGGCCAACGAGCTGGGCCGGCGCGGCGTATCCGCGATCCTGGTCGACGAAAAGCCGGGCACTGCCTTCAATCCGCAAGCCAATGCGACCCAGGCGCGCTCGATGGAGCATTATCGGCGGCTGGGCTTTGCCGACGAGATCAGGCGCGAAGGATTGCCCGCCGATTATCCGACCGATGTTGCGTATTTCACCCGCTACACCGGTTACGAACTCGCGCGCTTTGCCTTGCCGTCCTCGTCACGCGCGAGCGAACTCATCAAGGGCCTGTCCGGCTCCTGGAGCGCGGCGGAGCTGCCGCACCGGGTCTCGCAGAAATATGTCGAGGCCGTGCTGCGCCGCCATGCCGAACGGCTTCCCGGCATCGCGCTGAACTATGGCCACCGGCTGGTCAGCTACATCGAAAACGACGACGGCATCGTCGGCGAGATCGAACGTCTCGATGATGGCAACCGCTTTCACGTGCAGGCCCGCTTCCTCGTCGGAGCCGACGGGCCGCGCTCGATGATCCGGCAATCGCTCGGGATCGTCTATGGCGGCGAGACCGGGACGCAGCGTGATTTCATGGGCGGCCGCATGCTGGCGGTCTATCTCCGTTCGCCCGAGTTTTACGCCAGCGTCCCGCACGCCAAAGCCTGGATGTACAACTGTTTCAACGGCGACCGCCGGGCTTTCATGGCCTCCGTGAACGGGCGCGACGAGTTCGCGTTTCACACCCAGCTTCAACGGGGCGAAGACGAGAATGCGATCACGACGAACGAGGCCAGGGCCGCCTTCCAGCGCGCCTGCGGTGCGCCGATCGCATGCGAGGTGCTGTCCTTCCTGACCTGGACCGCAGGTCACGCCCTGGTCGCGAACGGGATGCAGCGGGGCAAGGTCTTCCTCGGCGGCGACGCCGCGCATCTGTTCACGCCGACCGGGGGGCTCGGCTACAACACCGCGATCGAGGATGCGGTCAACCTCGGCTGGAAGCTCGCAAGCGTCATCAAGGGCTTGAGCCCGGCAACGCTGCTCGACAGCTACGAGGTCGAACGGCGTCCGGTGGCGCTCCGCAACACCGACTATGCGCGGCGCTTTGCCGACTCTCTTGGTCTGTTCGCACCCGCACCTGAGATCGAGCTCGAAACGGAGGAAGGCCGCGAGGCCCGGCGGATTGCGGGCGCCTATCTCGAGCAGCACGCCCGAGCCGAATTCAACATCCCAGGCGTGACCTTCGGCGGCCGCTACGACGGCTCGCCGATCATTGTCTCGGATGGCAGCCAACCGCCGCCCGATGCGGCGAACCTCTACGTGCCCACCGCCTGTCCCGGCGGTCGTGCGCCGCACGCCTGGCTGGAAGACGGCGCATCCTTGTACGATCTGTTCGGGTTCGAGTGGACGCTGCTGCAGTTCGGCGAAGCTGCCTCGGCTCAAACGGCGGTCGCCGATGCCGTCCGTCAGCTTGGCGTCGACGTGAAGCTGGTCACGCTGCCGCCAGCCTTGGGCGATCTCTATGACGCCGACCTCGCTTTGATACGTCCCGACCAGATAGTGGCCTGGCGCGGGGCCGCGTCAGAGGTCGGAGCGATCGGGCGCGTCTTTGCGCGCGCGCTCGGACATGATGCGAGCGATGCGAGCCGATTGGCAAGCTGACCAATTCGCGTGCGGCACCAGGGTTGCGGCCAAAACCAGGAGCGCTCAGCGGCCGTCCCTTGACGCCTTGGGCTGGCCACTGACGCTGCCGGTGGCGATGTCGGGCTCGCAATTGGCCTTGCCGCGCCCCTCCGACTGACAGCGATAGACAGTTCCAGTGAGGCGGTCGACCAGCCACATGTTCTCGTCGGTCGGAGCTTCGAAGCCGACATAGCGGCTGGTCAGCCCCGTGATCAGGGTCGAGAGCAGGATCGCCACCGCGATCATCGCCGCACCGATATAGATGGGCATGGAATTCAGAGACACAGTCCGATCCGGCGGGCCGCTGCGATAGAATTGATAGTCACTTGGCCTCGGCACTGGATGGAACTCGGCTCCCCTCGTCTGCAATGTCGGATGAAGCTGCTTGCTAGGCGCGCATCTGGCCGAAAGCTTGTCCGTGAGCGGACCATGCCGCGACCGCTTTGCGACGAACGGTGTACACAGGTTTCAACTATGCCCACGGCGCGCCTGCGGCAGACCGGAAGCGCAGCTGCCGGTTCCCCAAAGGGCATAGCGTAACCTGGAAGCGCCCGGCCATGAACGTGACGAGGATCACATCTGAGCCGTTGAACCTTCCTTATGCTCGCAGCATCAAATCGGCATCAGGCGTGACAGCGAGGATACGACAATGACCCATTTCAGGAAGACTTTCGGACTGAAGGCGATCACGTTCACGGCTGTGCTGTCGATGACGGCGGGTCTGGCTTGCGCCGGCGACACCAACGTCTCCGCCAGCCAAATCCTGGATGCGTTGAAACCCAAGCCGATCACCCGCGGCCTCTCCGCCGGTCCGCAGGCCGATCCGACGGCCCAAGCCAAGGAAGCGGCCTTCCTGAACACCGTGCGCAACCGGCCGACCCGTTCGCTCTCGCTGGGTGAGCGCGATCAGATCGCGGAGCTCGCGGCGACCAAGCCGAAAATCGATCTGGAGATCCAGTTCGACTATAACTCGGCCGAGATTGCCAGGACCTCGGTGGCCTCGGTGCAGGCGCTCGGCAAGGCGCTGTCCGATTCGTCGCTGAAGGGCTCGACCTTCGTGGTCGCCGGCCATACCGACGCGATCGGCTCGGAAGAGTACAATCAGGGTCTCTCCGAGCGCCGCGCCGACACCATCAAGAAGTACCTGGTGCAGAATTACGGACTCGACGGCAACGATCTCGTCACCGTCGGCTATGGCAAGACCAGGCTGAAGGACGCCGCCAACGGCGCCGATCCGATCAACCGCCGCGTCCAGGTCGTGAACATGGACACCAAGACGGCTTCGAAGTGATTGCAGCCATTGACAACCGCCTGCCGCGACAGCGGCGGGCGGTTTTCTGTTGTCAGATCCAGCTCTGAAACAGCATGAGCCTGTTGAACATCTGCATCGACGTGCCGACGAAGGCGGCTGAAATCGGCAGCATCACCGCAAAGCCGATCGCGGCAACGCCGACATACACCCACAACAGCCAGCGCGGCAGGCCCTCTTTGCGCAGCACATAGACCAGCGCGAGCGAGGCCGCGGTGGCGGCCGGCAGATAATAGTAGATGAAGCCCAGCGTGCGCGGCAGCAGCGCCCAGGCAAGCCAGGGCCCGAAATAGAATGCCGCAATCAAGAACGCATCCCAGCGGCGCGCGACGACGAAGTCGCGCAGCACCACGACGAGCGCGAGCAGCGCCGGCCACAGCACCAAGGGATTGCCAAGGAAGACGATCGCCGCCACGTTGTCTTCCGTCGTCTTGTCGAACAGAAACCACACCGGCCGCGCCAGCAGCGGCCAGGACGGCCACGAGCTCATATAGGTGTGGCCGGCGATCGCAGTGGTGGTGTTGTCGGTGAAGATCCGACGTTGCGCCTCGAGCAGATCCGGCAACGACAAACCGCAAAGCGGAACGAAAGCGGGCAGGTACGTCACGGCCGGCAACAGCGCGAAGCAGAGCGCGGCATGATGGCCCCTGAATTCCGGCCAGAGACCGGGCCGGTACCAGTCGCCTGGCTTGGCATCGGCAAATAGCGTGTGCCAGCCCTGCATCAGGCGCATCACCGCAACGATGCCGATGCAGACACCAAGTGGAAACAGCCCGCTCCATTTGCACGCGGCAGCGAGACCAAACAGGCTGCCTGCGAGCGCAAACAGCGCCTGCGGCCGCTCGCGCCGGAAGCCGTGCATGAAGGCGGCGATGGCGAGCAGGCCGAAGCCGAGCGCAAAGATGTCCAGCATGGCGATGCGCGCCTGTACGTAGATCATCTGGTTGAACGCCGCGATCAGTGCCGCCGCGATCGCGGGTCCCTGTGCGGAGAACAGCGCGAGGCCGCAGAGATAGATCGCAACGATCGCGAGCGCGCCGAACAGCGTCGCCGGATAACGCCAGCCCAATGCATTGTCGCCGAATGCTGCGATTGACATCGCGATCAGCTCCTTCGCCAGCGGCGGATGCATCGGATTGAGCATCGGCTGCGACGCAGTGGAGCCGAGCATCTGCCGCGCCGCCGGCACGTAATGCACCTCGTCGAAGACGAATTTTTCCGGTGTCACCAGTCCGATCAGCAGCGCGAAATGAGTGGCTAGGAAGATCGCGACAGCAATCACTGTGCTTCGCGACACCTTCGGAACCGCATGTGCTTCGCGCGACTGCTGTAGGGCTATTTTACGTGGCAAATCTACGTCACCGCGAATAAAAAACAACTCAGCCGATCCATTGAACGCATTCTGCCGTAACTGTCACTAAGCTAACGCTCGTCCCGCGTCGTTTGTGATAATTCTGCCACAACGCAAGCGTGCGCGATCAGGGACCTCGATCGGTTACGAAATGAATTTGCGTTTTCTGCTTTTCCCCGCTCTGCTGTCGGCCGCGTTGTGCGCGGCGCCTGGTGCGCAGGCCCAGACTCGCGTCGGCGAAGCCGTCCTTGTCCAGAACGAGGTGGTTCGCGTCGCCGCGACCACGACGCCCATCAGTGTCGGCGACAGCATGCTGCGCGACGAGACCGTGCGCACCGGTGCCGACAGCGCAGCGCGCTTCGTGATGGCCGACAGCACCAATCTGTCGCTTGGGCCCAGCGCGACGCTGAAGCTCGACCGCACCGTTTTCAACGACGAGCACAGCTATCGCGACGTCGCGATCCGCATGGCCACTGGCGCCTTCCGCTTCGTCACAGGCCATTCGCAGAAGACCGCCTACAAGATCACGACTCCGCTCGCGACCATCGGTGTGCGCGGCACCACGCTCGACATCCTGTCGCAGCGCGGCCGCTCGGTCGTGGTGCTTCAGGAGGGCGCGGCCAGCGTCTGCACACTGAACTTTCAGTGCGTTCAGCTTACCCAGCCGGGTGACACCGCGGTCATCACCTCGACCGGCGGCAAGGTCTCCATCACCAAAACCAACACGCCGCCCTGGACCTTCGCGGCCAACTGCGCCGCCAATGCCGGGCTTTGCTCCGTCAACCAATATGCCGACGCCTCACCGACCATCAGCCCCGCCGTCCATGACGACGACACGCTGTGCGGGCGCTGACAATGGCCAGGCTCGGCTTCAAAAGGCTTGTCCTGGCGGGCGCATGGGCCGCAACCGCCGCGCTTGCGCTGTTCACGCTCAACATCCGTCCGGCCGCAGCCGCGAGCTTCTGTGAATCCGAATGCGGCGGGCCGGTGCCTTATCCCTCGCCAACTCCGTCGCCCACTCCGACCCCGACCCCATCCCCAACCCCAACCCCACCCCCGGCGCCACCCCCGGCGCCGACTGGCGCCGATTCCAGCGGCAACTCGGTCGGCAGCCTCGCGGGCCAGCGCTTCAACCAGATGATCACCAACCGGGTGCTCGGAACAGTGTTGCTCGGCGTCAACGAACAGGTCAATTGCAGCGACTGCGTCAGCGCGTTCGGCTCGGCCGGCTCGTTCTCGGCCGGCATCCACGGCCGCAAGGAGCTGACGCCCAATCTGTCGCTGTTGGCCGGCCTCGCCTACACGCACTACAGCGAGGGCGGCTATCATGTCACCAGCGCACCGATCGGCGCCTTCGCGCTGCGCTATGATTTCACCGACTGGGGCTCGTCGCGTCCGTTCTTCGACGTCGGCACGATCCTGACTCCGTGGGAGAAGGCGCGCTATACCCGCAATTACAACACCAGCCTAGGTCCGGTGAGCGTGACGAGCTCAACCAACGCCGCGAATTACGCAGTCTATGGTCGCGCCGGCTGGATGAGCCGCCTGTCACCGCGCGACGAGGTCGCGGCCTTCGTCGAGCTCTGGCAGCTCTGGCAGCGCGTGTCGGGTTACGCGGACAACACGACCGCATTCAATCCTTTCGACGCCAACATTGCTGATGGCACCGACCGCACCAGCCTGGTCAAGATCGGCGGCCAATGGACCCATCTCTTCGCCGGCAACATCGAAACCAATATTAACGGCGGCTGGGTGCAGTCGTTCGCGAGCCATAGCGGCATCGTCGCCACTGTGACCGGCGACGGCACCGTAGTGCCGACCATGGGCAACCAGGGCTGGTTCGAGTATGGTGGCCGCCTCGGCTTCCGCGTGCAGAAGGGCTGGATCGTGGACCTCTTCGCCAACGGCACGCTCGGGCCGCAGCCAGTGGGCAACACCATCCACGGCGGCGTGGGGCTGCGGATAAATTATTAGAGGACGGGCGTCTCGACTTCCGCTGTCATGCCCCCGGCTTGCTGTCTTCGCTAAAGCTTCGCCGGACGAGCACCGTTGTGGGTCCGGCGTAGCCTAGCGGAGCCGGGACCGAGGCATCCAGTACGCCGCGGCGGACGTTGCAGAAGCGAGCTCCCCGATGAAAGCCTCTGGAATACTGGATCGCCCGGTCAAGGCCGGGCGATGACACCGAGTGTGTGGAGAGACTACAGCAAGGTTACGCCGCCGACTTGCCCTCGAACGCGCGGCGCAAAGTCGCCACGTCAAGCTTCACCATCTTCATCATCGCCTGCATCGCGCGGCCCGCGGCGGCCTTGTCCGGGCTCGAGAGAAAGTCGAACATCACCTTTGGCACCACCTGCCAGGACACGCCGTAACGGTCGTAGATCCAGCCGCACTGCTGCTCTCTGCCGCCATTGGCGAGGAATGCATTCCACACGCTGTCGACCTGGGCCTGATCGTCACAATGGATCATCAACGACAGCGCGTGGGTATAGTCCACCTTCATGCCGCCGTTGAGCGCGACCAACGGCTGGCCGGCCACCGTGAATTCGACGACGAGCACCGAGCCCTCCTTGCCGGACGGCCCATCGGATACGTTGCGCTGAACGTGCGTGATCGCCGAATTCGGAACCAGCGAGACGTAGAACTTTGCGGCTTCCTCGGCATCGCCGTTGAACCACATGCAGGGCACCAGCTTGGACATGTTGAATGCTCCTCTTCAGATTACGATCAGGCTGTCGCCATAACGGGCTTCGCAGGGACGGCTGCCATGTCCAGCCAGTTCACTCCCCACATATGGCCGTCCGGATCCTCAAAGCTGCGGCCATACATGAAGCTGTATTCGTCCTTCGGGCTCGGATCGGCGACCCCGCCTGCAACCTCGGCCCTGCCCACGATCTCGTCGACCTCGTTCCGGCTGTCGGCGGACAGGCAGAACAGCGCCTAGTTCGAGGTCCGTGCATCTGCGATCGGCTTCGGCGTGAACTGGCGGAATTTCTCGTGAGTTGTCAGCATCGCGTAGATGGTCTCGGAAAGGACCATGCAGCTCGCCGTCTCGTCGCTGAATTGCGGGTTTCTGGTCGCCCCGATCGCCTCGTAGAAAGCGGTCGCACGCTTCAGGTCGGTCACCGGCAGATTAAGGAAAATCATCCTGGGCATCGAAAGCTCCTTGGGCGGGTTCTGCCCAAGGACGGACGGCCGGGCTGCCACCCGACACGGCTTCAGAATATTTTTGCGCGCTATCTGCGGGGTCGGTCGTACCGAACCCCGCACGGCTTGCCAGCCTACTTCTTTTCGTTCGGATCGCGATGAACAGGGTCGATCCACAGCACCGTCTCGGGCTTCTCGACCGGTTCGATGTCGAGGTTGATCGCCACCGCCTCGCCGTCGCTACGCACCAACACGCATTCCAGCACCTCGTCGGGGCTGGCGTTGATCTCCTGGTGCGGCACGTAGGGCGGCACGAAGATGAAATCCCCCGGGCCGGCCTCGGCGGTGAATTGCAGGCTCTCGCCCCAACGCATCCGCGCCCTGCCCTTCACCACATAGATGACGCTTTCGAGATGGCCGTGGTGATGTGCGCCGGTCTTGGCGTCCGGCTTGATGCTGACCGTGCCCGCCCACAGTTTCTGGGCTCCGACACGGGCGAAATTGATCGCCGCGGCTCGGTCCATGCCTGCGGTCGAGGGCACGTTGGTATCGAGCTGATTGCCGGGAATGACGCGCACGCCGTCATGTTTCCAGCGATCGTCGTGATCGTGGTCATGGTGAGAATGCGAGTGGTCATGGCCGGTCATATCTCTTGCTTTCTGTTTCTATTGGTTCCGTGCGCGGCAAGCTAGCCCAAAGCCGCGCGCGCAAGCCATACCAAAATAGGAACCCTCATAGCTGCCAGACGTAATCTTACGATCAAACTGCAAGGAGAGTTTCATGGGTAGCACGAGCGACAAAATCAAAGGCAGCGCCAACGAAGCCATCGGCAAGGCCAAGCAGGGTATCGGTGAAGCCACTGGCTCCGAACGCATGAAGGGCGAAGGTGCGGTCCAGGAGGTTAAGGGCAAGGGCCAGCAGGCCATGGGCGATGCCAAGGACGCGGCCAAGGATGCGATTGATCGCGCTGCTGCGTCAGCACGTCGCGCCACCGAGTAAAGTCTTAGACAGAACATGAAAAGACCGGCCGAACGGCCGGTCTTTTTTGTTTGTGCGCTCACTTCACCGCGAGCAGTTCGACATCGAACATCAGGGTCGCGTTCGGCGGGATCACGCCGCCGGCACCGCGCGCCCCATAGCCGAGCTGCGGCGGGATGATCAGCGTGCGCTTGCCGCCGACCTTCATCGTGGCAACCCCCTCGTCCCAGCCAGCGATCACGCGGCCCTTGCCGATCGGGAATTCGAACGGCTCGTTGCGATCGACCGACGAGTCGAATTTCTTGCCCTTCTGGCCGTTCTCGTAGAGCCAGCCGGTGTAGTGCATCACGCAGATCTGGCCGGCCTTCGGCGAGGCGCCGGTGCCGACGACGCTATCGGTGATCTGTAATCCTGAAGCTGTGGTCATGGTCTTTCCTGCGGTCTGGGCCGAGGCCGTGGTGGAAACGAATGTCGACACCCCGCTCAGGGTCATGATCGCGAGTGCCGACATGATGGCGAGGAGCATGCGCCGGAAACGCTGCATAGAACACCCTTCGTTTGAGGCGGGAGGTGTCTAGCGCAACGGGCCTACGGTTTCCACCCCCTTTAGACCTCGATATTTTCCAGCCGGACCGGCAGCTTGCGGATGCGCTGGCCGGTGGCGTGATAGATCGCGTTGCAGACCGCCGCGTTGGTGCCGACATTGGCGAGCTCGCCGAGCCCCTTTGCGCCGGCCGGGTTGATGTGATCGTCCTGCTCGGAGAGCAGGATCACCTCGACGCCAGGCACATCCGCATTCACGGGCACGAGATAGTCGGCGAAATTGTCGTTGACGTAACGCGCGGTGCGTTCGTCGATCTCGGTGGCTTCGAGCAGCGCCGAGGACATGCCCCAGATCAGCCCGCCCATGAGCTGACTCCGCGCCGTGCGCGGATTCATGATGCGGCCGGCCGCGAAGGCGCCGACCAGCCGGGGGCAGCGGATCTCATGGGTGAAGCGATTGACGCGGACCTCGACGAACTCGGCGCCGAAGGCATAGGCGATCTTGTCCTTCATGGCGGCGCCACCGACCAGCCGCACGTGGCCGCTATGCATGGCCTTGAAGGAATCCAGCGGCGCGCCTTCCGGCTTCCACTCGCCATATTCCTCGACCACACCGGCGCCAAGCGCGTCAAAGGCCTTCTCCAGATCAAGTGGACGATCACTCTTTGCCGCTTGGGTCGTCGGCGTCTGACCGATGCCGACCGTTTCCTTGGCCTTGTCGGTGAGACTTTCGTTCGGCATCAGCGCCTTGAACAATCTTTGGCGGACCCGGTCACACACCATCATCACCGCCGAGCAGGTGCTCGCCGTGGAATTGGATCCGCCCGCGACCGGAGCAGGCGGCAGATCGCTGTCGCCGATGAAGACGGAGACCTTCTCCAGGGGAACACCGAGCCGCTCGGACGCGGTCTGGGCGATGATGGTGTAGGCGCCGGTGCCGATCTCATGGCCGGCGATCTCGACACGCGTGCGGCCATCACGCTGGAGCCGTATGCGGGCGGCCGACGGCCCCATCTGTGTCGGATAGCAAGTCGCCGCGCAGCCGTAGCCGATCAGCCAGTCGCCGTCGGACATCGATTTCGGCGTCACCGAGCGCTGCGCCCAGCCGAAGGCTTTCGCAGCTTCGTCGAAACACGGCATCAGCGAGCGCGACGTATAAGGCTTGCCGGCGATCGGCTCACTGGTGGTGTCGTTGACGCGGCGGAGCTCGACCGGATCCATGCTGAGCTTCACCGCCAGCTCATCCATCGCGCTCTCCAGCGCGAACAGATACGGCACTTCCGGCGGCGAGCGCATGAAGCCCGGCGTATTGCGATCCGCCCGCACAATCGAGACCAGGCTGTCGACATTCCGACAGGCATAGAGCCGCGTCGTGGTCTTGGTGCCGCCGACGCAATAGGGATCGGGACGCGAGGACACCTCGACGCCCTCGTGCCTGAGCGCGACGAGCTTCCCGTCGCGCCTGGCGCCGAGCTTGATCTCGTGCCGCGTCTCGGCACGATAGGTTGCGATGGTGAAGCCCTGGTCGCGGGTCGGGACCAGCTTGACCGGTCGGTTCAACCGCCTGGCGATGCCGGCGATGATGGCGGTGCGCGGCGTCATCGAGCCGCGTGATCCAAAACCACCGCCGACATAGGGATTGACCACCCTCACCTTGTCGGCGTCGATGCCGAGCTGCTCGGCGACACCGTTCTTCAAGCCGTAGACGTACTGGCTGGGCTCATAGATGACGAGATCGTCGCCCATCCAGGCACAGCTCGTTGAAAACAGCTCCATCGGATTGTGATGCTGTGTCGGCGTCTCGTACGAAGCGGTAAGCTTCACCTCCGCCTCGTCGAATGCCTTGGCAAAATCGCCAACTTTCGGATCTTCCTTGAATTGCGAATTCTGACCTTTCGCGGCGGCTTTCGTGGTTCCCGGCGAGTCGAAGCTCGCGCTCGGCGTTACGGTCGTGTAGCTGACCTTGACGCGATTGGCGGCCTCGCGCGCCGCCTCGTAGCTTTCCGCGACGACGACCGCGATGATCTGGCCGTCATGGGCGACGTCGGCGGATTTCAGCGGCTGGATGGTCGTGCCGGCATAGCCGCCATTGCTGAAGAGTTTCGACTCCTTCAGTTTTGGCGCGTTCTCGTGCGTGACGATGTCGATCACGCCGCGGACACGCTTGGCGTCGTCGAGACCGAAGCTGTTGATGCGGCCTTTGGAAATTGCGCTGGTGACCAGGAACGCATAGGCCGGATTGTCCAGCGGCATGTCCGACCCATAGGTCGCCCGCCCTGTGACCTTTGCAACCGCATCATAGCGCGGCGCGGGCTGGCCCATATTCGCCTTCGGCTCGGGAGCAGCAGCTGTCATGATCAGATCTCCATCGTTACGGCCTGCTGGAGCGCGCGGACCACCACGCGCTTGCCGAGCGCAATCTTGAAGCTGTTGTGCTGGCGTCCCTTGGCCTCAGCGAATGCAGCATCAGCGGCACGCTGCGCCAGACGGTCATCGAATCTCTGCCCCTTGAGCTGCGCCTCCGCTTCACGGGCGCGCCAGGGCACGGTAGCGACACCGCCGAGGGCCACGCGCGCATCCCGAATCGTCCCATCCTGCACGTCCAGCGCAACCGCAGCCGAGGACAGCGCGAATTCATAGGATTGCCGATCGCGCGCCTTCAGATAAACCGAGCGGGGCCAGCGGCCGGGAACGACGAAGGCCGAGATCAACTCGCCCGGCTGAAGCGTGGTCTCGATTTCAGGCGTGTTGCCGGGCGCCTTGTGCAGCTCCGCAAACGGCATGCTGCGGGTCCCGGATCTGCCGGTAACCTCGACCGTGGCATCCAGCGCGATCAGCGCCTGGGCGAAATCGCCGGGGTAGGTCGCGATGCACTGATCGGAAGTGCCGAGCACCGCATGCATGCGGTTGACGCCGTCCATCGCGGCACAGCCGGAGCCCGGATTACGCTTGTTGCAATTCTCGTAGGAGACATCGCGAAAATAGCTGCAACGCGTCCGCTGCATCACGTTGCCGCCGAGCGTTGCCATGTTGCGGAGCTGGGCGCTGGCGGCGAGCTTCAGGGAATTGGCGATGACCGGATAGTTGCGCAGGATCTCGTCATGCGCGGCGACATCGGACATCTTTGCGAGTGCGCCGAGCCGCAGTCTCTCGCTGCCCGGTTCGATCGCCGACCAGCCTTGCGCAAGCGGATTGATATCGACGATCGCGGCTGGCCGCATCACGTCGAGCTTCATCAGGTCGATCAGCGTGGTGCCGCCGGCGAGCGGCTGTGCGGTCGCCCGGGTCAGCGGGTGGTTGGCGGTCGCGGCGGCGCTAAGCACCTGCACGGCCGTATCGGGGTCTGTCGCCCTCTGATACACAAACGGTCGCATGCGCCTAGCCTTTCATGATCTCGGGAGCGGCCTGCTTCACGGCAGCGACGATGTTGGGATAGGCGGCGCAGCGGCAGATGTTACCGCTCATGTACTCGCGGATGTCGGCATCGCTGCCGGCATGCCCCTCCTTCACGCAGGCAATCGCCGACATGATCTGGCCCGGCGTGCAATAACCGCATTGGAAGGCATCGTTGTCGACGAAGGCCTGCTGCATCGGATGCAGATGGTCGTCGGTCGCGAGTCCTTCGATGGTCGTGATCTCCAGCCCTTCAACCGCAAGCGCCAGCGTCAGGCACGACACCACGCGGCGGTCGCCGATCAGCACGGTACAGGCGCCGCACTGTCCGTGGTCGCATCCCTTCTTGCTGCCGGTGAGCTTGAGATGCTCGCGCAATGCATCCAGCACCGTGGTGCGTGCGTCGAGACTCAGGCGCTTGTCCTGGCCGTTGACCCGCAGCGTGACGTCGACCGGAAGCGATGGATCTTGTCTGGACGATGAACTCGGATCCTGCGCGGCCGCGCGCGCTGTCATCGGAACAAGGGCGCTGCCGGCGGCGCCCGCCATGAAGGTGCGCCGATCGAATCCGGATGGTCGGGAACCTGGTTTTTCGGACATGGACGGCCTCACCGCTCTCAACCAAGCAGCGCACGCCTGCGCCGCTCATCGCCCCATAACCTGAAGCAATGAGCTCCGTTCCGAACGAGAAAGGGCGACGCAGCAAGATGCCGCGTCGCCCGTCGTCAATTTTTCCTGATCCCGTGCGAAGGAACCTCGCGGCGATCAATAACCGAGCGCGCAGCCGTCCTTGCGCGGGTCGGAACCGCCGGTCAACGTTCCCTTGTCCCAGTCGATCCAGATCGCCTGGGCGCCGCCGAGCGGGCCGACCACG
Organism: Bradyrhizobium sp. CCBAU 51627; assembly: GCF_028128765.1. Classification (GTDB taxonomy): domain Bacteria; phylum Pseudomonadota; class Alphaproteobacteria; order Rhizobiales; family Xanthobacteraceae; genus Bradyrhizobium. The sequence goes on along the minus strand of NZ_LBJG01000018.1, from coordinate 29,888 downwards.
CTGGTGGTCTTGTGGCCGAGCTTCTTGAGGCCCTCGACGACAGCGACCGGCACGCTGTCCTCGAGCTGGTACTGGCCCTCATAGTGCAGGCCGCGCGGCATATCGATCGCCTCCTGCACGTCACAGCCGTAGTCGATAAGATTAGACAGGAGATGGGTCTGGCCGGTCGGCTGGTACTGTCCGCCCATCACCGCGAACGACATCGTGGAACGGCCGCCCTTGGTGAGCAGGCCCGGCATGATCGTGTGCAGCGGACGCTTGCCGCCTTCGATGCAGTTGGGATGGCCCGGCTGGATGCGGAATCCGCCGGCGCGGTTCTGGAACAGCACGCCTGTCTTGTTGGACACGATGGCCGAGCCGAAGGAATGCGCGACCGAGTTGATGAACGAGCAGACGTTGCGGTCTTTGTCCACGACCGTGATGTAAATGGTCGAGGGATTCATCGGCGGTGCGACATTGGGCAGGTCGAGCAAACCGTCCGTGCGGATCTTGCTGATATACTCGTCCGCAAAGCCCTTCTCGAGCATCTCGGCGACGTTGATCTTCATGTGATCGGGAGAGGCGACGTGCATCTCGCGATTCATGTAGGCGATGCGTGCGGCCTCCGCCTCGATATGGAAGCGCTCGACGCTGACCGGCGCGTACTTGGTCAGGTCGAAGCGCGACAGGATGTTGAGCATCAACAGCGCGGTGACGCCAGGGCCGTTCGGCGGACACTGCCAGACGTCGTAACCCTTGTATATCGTGCCGATCGGCGTCGTGACTTCCGTAGTGTGCGCGGCGAAATCGTCGAGCGTGTGCAGGCCGCCGATGCCGCGCAGGGTCTCGACCATGTCCTCCGCGATCGGCCCCTTGTAGAAAGCATCGCGGCCGTCCTTGGCGAGCGCGCGCAGCGTCTTGCCGAGCTCGGCCTGGCGGATGACGTCGCCGGCGACCGGCGGCTTGCCGCCCGGCAAGAGGTAGCGCACGGTGTTGGTGCCGCCCTTCAGTTTCTCGAACTGGTTCTTCCAGTCGAAGGCGATGCGGGGGGCGACGACATAGCCCTCCTCGGCCGCCTTAATCGCCGGCTGGAGCAGGCGGTCGAAACCGAATTTGCCGTGGTCGCGCAGCACGGTCGCGAAGGCGTCGATCACGCCGGGGATCGAAACCGCATGGGCCGAGGTCAGCGGCACCGAATTGATCTTGCGCTCGAGATACCAGTCGGCGTTCGCCGCCATCGGCGCGCGGCCCGAACCGTTATAGGCGATGATCTTGCCCTCGCCACGCGGCTGGATCAACGCAAAGCAGTCGCCGCCGATGCCGGTCGATTGCGGTTCGATCACACCGAGCAAGGCGGAACCTGCCACTGCCGCGTCCACCGCCGTGCCGCCCTCGCGCAGCACCTCGATCGCGGCCAGCGACGCCTGCGGATGCGAGGTCGCCACCATCGCGTTGGTGGCATGGACCGTGGACCTGCCGGGAAAATGGAAGTTTCTCATCGAATTCTTGCTCTTTCTCAGACCGGGGGCGCGGATAGTCCGCCATCCCTGAAAACAAGGCTTACATGACACATTCCAGTCCGTCGGGGCAACGTTGGCATACCAGGAAGATGGCTGCCATCCGCTGGGAATAGAGCTATCGGTAGCGGGTTTTCGGACCGCCTGCTAAACGGACGCATGATTTACAAGGTCTGCGCCTTCTACCAATTCGCCGCCCTGCCCGATTACCGCGCGCTGCGCGAGCCGCTACGCGCGTTCTGTGCCGGCCTCTCCCTCAAGGGTAGCGTGCTGTTGGCCCAGGAGGGCATCAACGGTACCATCGCCGGGGCACCCGACGCGATTGACGCCTTCGCACACGAGCTCGCACATGGCGACATGTTTGGCGGCAGGCTGAACAATCTCGAATTGAAATACTCGACCGCGGAAGCGATGCCGTTCGGCCGGCTCAAGGTGCGGCTGAAGAAGGAGATCGTCACGCTTGGCGATGCGGAAGCCGATCCGACCCGGCAGGTCGGCGTCTATGTCGATGCGAACGAATGGAATGCGCTGATCGCCTCACCCGACACGCTTGTGCTCGACACCCGCAATGCCTTCGAGGTGGCTATGGGGACGTTCGAGGGTGCGGTCGATCCCGACATCAAGAGCTTTGGCCAGTTCAAGGAATTTGCCGCGGAAAAGCTCGATCCGGCGAGGCACCGGCGGATCGCGATGTTCTGCACCGGCGGCATCCGCTGCGAGAAGGCGAGCGCGCATCTGCTGGCCCGCGGCTTTGCCGAGGTCTATCACCTCAAGGGCGGTATCCTGAAATACCTCGAACAGATCCCTGAGGCGCAGAGCCGCTGGCGCGGCGAATGCTTCGTGTTCGACGAGCGCGTCGCGCTCGGTCACGGATTGCGCGAACGGGATAAGGGGCACCCACGTGACGAATGAGATCAAGGCACTGGCTGAGCGTCTCGACACGCTCGAGACCCGCCTCGCCTACCAGGACGACACGATCGAGACGTTGAACCAGACCATCACCGCGCAGTGGAAGCAGATCGACACGCTGACGCGGCAACTCGCGCAGCTCAGCGAGCGCCTGCAGGAGACCGAAGCCAATGCGCCGGGCCCCGCCAACGAGCGGCCGCCGCACTATTGATGACTACTGACCAGACGCCTTGGGCAGCAGGTTCGTGACCTCACCGGACATGACCAGCTGGTCGCGGCCGGCATTCTTGGCAGCGTAAAGCGCCCTGTCCGCAGCCTCCACCAGCGATCCCGTGCCCGCGGTGCGCTCGAACGCCGGCCGGCAGGCCGCGCCGCCGACCGAAACGGTGACGCAGGACGCCGGACTGCAAGCATGGATCAGACCTGCATCGTGGACAGCGCTGCGGATCCGCTCGCCGACCCTGGCGCAGCCGGCGGCATCGGTGTTCGGCAGCAGCATGGCGAATTCCTCACCGCCATAACGCGCCGCGAGATCGCCGACCCGCTGGATCTCGGCCGCGATGATCTTTGCGACCACGCGCAAGCAGGCATCGCCCGCGGGATGGCCATATTCGTCGTTGTAGGCCTTGAAATGATCGACGTCGATCATCAAGAGGCCCAAGCTGGAACGGTCGCGGTAAGCACGCGCCCATTCTTCGTCGAGCCGCTCGTCGAAACGGCGGCGGTTGGCAAGCCCGGTGAGGCTGTCCTCGATCGCGAGCGTCTCGAGCCTGGTCTCCAACTGCTTCTGCTCGGTGATGTCGCGCGAGATTGCGACCACGCCGTCGACGCTGCCGTTGTCCTTGCGCGTGACGCGCATGGTCGATTCCAGCCAGACCTCGGACTTCTGCCGATGCACGTTGCGGTAAGTGACCCGAGCTTCGTCCGTTTCGCCGCGCTTCATGGCGTCGACGACGGCCTGGACGTGCGGCCGGTCCTCCGGATGGATGCCGGCGAGCGCGTCCGTGCCGATCAGCTGATTGGGGCGCCAGCCGACGACGCGATTGGACGAGGGCGAGACGTAGCGCAGCCGCTCGTCGAGGCCGATACGGGTGACCATGTCGCTGGAGCCTTCCGCGAGCAGGCGGAAATGCGCCTCCTTCTCGACCAAGGCCGCGGCCATGCGCTGGCCGCGATGCAACTGCCGCACCAGCACCGCGCCGATGATCGCGATCAGCATCACCAGCGCCATCACGTACAGCATGCGTGAAATCGCCGCTGCGCGCCACGGCGCGAGCAACTCTTCCTGATCGACGGTGGCGAGCACAAGGAGCGGGTAACGGCTGCTGCGCTTGAAGAAACTGACCCGCTGGGCGCCATCCAGCCGCGATTTGAAATGATAGGCGCCACTCGGCCGTTGCAGGCTCGGGTCGCGGAACAGCGGTGCGTCGGCGACGCTGCGTCCGACGAACCGCTCGTTGTTCGGATTGCGGGCGATGATCAGGCCGTCGCCGTGCACGAGCGCGACCGAGCTGTTGCGGCCGATCTCGAACTGCTCGTAGAAGTGCGAGAGATAGCCGGCGCTGATCGTTGCGAGCACGACGCCGCCGAAGCTGCCATCCGGCTTGTTGAATCGGCGCGACAGGGTGACGACCGATTGCCCATCGAGCACGCTCTTCACGGGATGACCGACATAGGCCTCGCGCTTCGGCGAGAGCTGATGGTGACGGAAGAACGTGTCGTCGCTGAGCGTCGATTCGATGGTACCAGGCGAGGTCAGCCAGTTGCCCTTGTCGTCGATGATGGCAAGGCTGTGGATGCGCGCGACCGCCGCCTTGCGGGCTTCGAGAACTTTGCCGAGCTTAGCAATCGTGGACGGCCCGGTGCCGTCCATCTCCAGCCGGCTGACGACGCCGACCACGCCGGAATCCAGCAGGTCGAGGCTGTCTTCGGCATGCTGCGTCAACGAGCGCGCGACGTTCGCCATCTCGGTCTCGGCGCCCTTGAGCACCGCGTCCCGCGCGGCCCATTCACGCCAGCCGCTGACGCCGAGGATCGCCACGCAGGTGAGCACGACGAAAGCCGCCGCGCGCAACGGCAGGCGGCTCCATCCGGTTCTCTGTGAGGCGACGTTCACGCGGCAGAAATCTCCAATGGCCGGAAACTCTGCCGCTTCTCTTATTGAACCCTGAAGCGCCCATTGCGATTCGCAATCATCTACGGGTTTTTCCGTACTCCTACGGACCGGGCTCTCCGCAGATCACTAACAAGGTCCTATCAAGGCTATCGGAAACTGGCGGCGGTCCGTCCGCTAGCTGAAGATCGACTTGACCTTGTCCCAAAGCGAGGGATGGTCGGCCTCCGCGTCGGCCTTCGACGGCGTCGGCTGCGCGGCGCTGACGGGATCGGATGCAGGGAAGGTATCTTCCAACCCGGTATCGAGCTTGGCGTGACGGTCGGCCGCGAGCGCCTCGCGCAGATCCTGGGCGTGCTTGTCGTGCGGCGCGGGATTGAATGTCTGAGCCATGGAATTCCTCCTTCATTGGCAGGGGCAACGCGGCGTATTTGCGCTGGTTCCCCTGTTCCGCTCGGGCCTCCCACGGTGTATCAGGAACCTGAATCTGCATCAGGATCACTCGTGCCCCAGTCTGCGACAAAGCCCTTCATCGACGTGCTCACCGGCCAGCGGCAAACCGTCCCGCCCATGTGGATGATGCGGCAGGCCGGCCGCTATCTGCCTGAGTATCGCGAGGTGCGCGCCAAGGCCGGCAGCTTCCTCGATCTCTGCTTCAATCCGGAGCTCGCCGCCGAAGTCACGCTGCAGCCGATCCGCCGGTTCGGATTCGACGCGGCGATCATCTTCTCCGACATCCTGGTGATGCCCTACGCGCTCGGCCGTGAGGTGCGGTTCGAGGTCGGCGAAGGTCCACGGCTCGAGCCGCTGGACGATCCGGCGAAGGTCGGAACGCTCGCCAGGCAGGCCGACTTCGGCAAGCTCCAACCGGTGTTCGATGCGCTCAAGATCGTGCGCGGCGCGCTCGATCCTAATGTCGCGCTGATCGGCTTCTGCGGCGCGCCGTGGACGGTTGCGACCTACATGGTCGCGGGCCAGGGCACGCCGGACCAGGCGCCGGCGCGGATGATGGCCTACCGGCATCCGGAGGCATTTTCCAAGATCATCGACGTGCTGGTGGAGAATTCGATTCACTATCTGCTGGCGCAGCTCGAGGCCGGCGCCAATGCCTTGCAGATCTTCGACACCTGGGCCGGCGTGCTGCCACCGGCCGAGTTCGCGCGCTGGTCGACCGAGCCGATGCGCCGCATCGTCGAAGGCGTGCGCGCCAAGGTGCCGGACGCCAGGATCATCGGTTTCCCCCGCGGGGCCGGCGCACAATTGCCCGGTTATGTCGAGGCAACCGGCGTCGATGCTGTCAGCATCGACTGGACCGCGGAGCCCGCCTTCATCCGCGAGCGTGTGCAAAGCCGCGTCGCCGTGCAGGGCAATCTCGATCCGCTGGTGCTGATCACGGGCGGCGCAGCGCTCGACCGCGCGGTGGATGACGTGCTCGCGAACTTTGCGAAGGGGCGCTTCATCTTCAATCTCGGCCATGGCATCCAGCCGGAGACGCCGATCGCCCATGTCGAGCAGATGCTCAAACGCGTGCGGGGGTGATTTGTCACGCCCTCGGCGTGGGGCAGACACAAAACCGCGAAAACAACCCCATGCACCGTACAAATTGTTGAAGAATTTCGCGTGATGCGGCTATGCGCCTTTTCCGAATATTGTTTGACCCGTCGGGCAAAACAGGCGCATATTGCCATCATCACCCGAGTGCCCGTTGGCGTTCGGCCGCGCGGCTCAACGCAGCGAATCTCGAGATGACCTCGGGGACCTTCATCGATCGCGTCACCGCTCGATGAAGCGATCCGCGGCAGAGAGCGCGCGACCGGTCTCGTCGCGGGCCGTGAACACAACGTCCCGCTGCTCGGTGTCCGCTGCCGTCAAGGTCACGCGCAGGGATTCCGAGGCGTCGGCGGCGATCTCGATCGGAGCGAGGCCCTCGTTGCCAACGATGGAAAGCCTTCCGTCGATGCCGCTGACGGACAGCGTGTAACGATGAGGGCTCGACGACTTGTTGAGGAGCTTTACCGTGTAGGCATTGCGCAGGGAACCGTCCGACAGGCGAACGGCGACGGGATCGCGATCGTGCTGGACCGACAGGGTCGCGGTGGTCTTCATCGCGAACGCAACGCCGATCGTTCCAGCCAGCGCAAGGCAGGCCGCCGTAAGGCCGAGCGTCTTCGGCCGCAGCAGACGGTTGCGAGGAGGCTCCTTGCTGCGCCCCCGTTCGATATTGGCCCAGCTTTCGTAATCAATCAGACCCCGCGGGCGCCCGAGCTTCGCCATCACGCCGTCGCATGCATCGACACAGAGGCCGCAATTGATGCATGCGAAATTCGGACCCTCCCGGATGTCGATGCCGATCGGACAGACCGCGACGCACTGGCCACAGTCCACGCAATCGCCGGCCGTCTCACCCCGCAGGCGCAATTCGGCGGCCTTCTTCGCGGACGTCCGCTGCTCGCCGCGGTAGTCGCGATAATTGACGGTATAGGCCTCGGGATCCCAGATCGCGCCCTGCAGGCGCGGCCAGGGGCACATGAAGGTGCAGACCTGCTCGCGCGCAAAACCCGCAAGCCCATATGTCGTACCCGTGAACACCACGATCCAGGTCAGGGCGTTGGCTGACAGATTGCCGGCAGCCAAGCCCCGCAGCAGGTCCGGCGCGTCGGCGAAGTAGAAGATCAGCGTGCCGCCTGTCGCCAGCGAGATCAGAAGCCACGCCGCGTGCTTGGCGACGGTCTGGACGAACCGCTTGGGCGTGAGGGGCGCTCCGATGTTCTTGAGACGCTGGCGCCTGTCGCCTTCGATCAGGCGCTCGACCAATAGGAACAGATCGGTCCAGACCGTCTGGGGACATGCGAAGCCACACCAGAGACGCCCCGCCAGCGCGTTGGTGAGGATCAGGATCGTCGAGGCGAGCACCAGGAGGCCCGTGACCAGATAGAGATCCTGAGGCCATATCTCGACGAAGAACGCGTAGAGGCGCCCGTTGGCGAAGTCGAGCAGCACGGCCTGGTCGGGCGCGTTCGGTCCGCGATCCCATCGGATGAACGGGGCGACGTAGTAGATCGACAGGGTCAGCAGCAAGATGGCCCATTTGATCCTTCGGATGGGACCTTTGGCGGCCTGCGGAACGACGGGCGAACCGGCTGCAGCAGCTGCCTTGGCCCGCGTCTTCGCGTGATTGATCTCGATGGTGATGGCCATAACGCACGGTCAATTCACGGCGGCGAAGCCGAGCGAGGCGCGGACCCCGGCCTCTATGAGATCGGGGGTCCAGGCCGGTTCGAAGGTCATTGCCACGTCGACGGAAGCGACCCCTGGAACGATCAACGCCGCCGCCTGCACTCCTTCCTTCAGGAAGGACGTCGCGGGACACCCGGGCGTCGTCGCCGTCATCGTGATGCGGACCGCCCCATCCGCGACTGCAATGTCGTAAACGAAGCCGAGATCGACGATGTTTTTGCCGAGTTCGGGATCGATCACGACGCGCAGCGCGCCGCGGATGTCCTCGACCAACTGGTCCGTCATGATGGCGCCCTCACGGTCAGTTCGTAGGTGGCACCGTCAGGGCGAAATCCACCGAGCCAGCGAAAGCCCCGCTTCTCGAGCTGAGGAAACAGGAACACCGGCTCTCGCCGCAGAAGAGACGACAGCGTCTCGCCAGGCCCGAGCTTTTCAGCCGCAGCGAGGATCCGGACCATGGGCTCGGGCGGATCGAGATCGCGGTTGTCGAGCTCCACGACAGGCTCGGGCCAGGCGGCGAAGGGCGAATTGCTTGCGGCGATCGGTGTGGTTTCCGGCTTGGCTCCAACAGGCGTGAACAGCACCTCCCATTCACCGCCTCCGAGTTCGCTTGCCGAATGAGCGAAGCCCTTGTCGGCCATGACGGTGAACAAAGGGACCGGCTTGAACGGCGCGTAGAGGCGGAGACCCTGCCCTTCTTGGAGGCGACCGACCGCGGCCATGATGGCCGAGAACGGCTCGCCTCCGGCACGCAGGATCGGACGGGCATCGACGTCCAAATAATCGGCCATTGCGATCTCCTCAGGTTTTGGCGAACAGCAGGTGCGGCGCGACGGCGCCCGCCGGCAGGCGCAACGTCGAGGCGACATCTTCCAGCCGCCGGATTCGGATGATTTCGTGGACGATCCCGACGACCCCGATCATCATCGCGGCCGCGGCGATCCGGAACGCGCCTGGCTCCGCCGCCAGCAGAGCAAGCGTCCCCATCCAGACGGAGACGTAGTAGATTGCAAACCACTTGGTCGCCCTGCTTTCCGCGACCAGGTCCTGGACGCGGGGTGTCGGCGCGCGTCCCATCACGGGTCCGTAGGTCTCAAGCCAGGTGAGAAACGCGACGATCTTGTAGAGCTTGGCCAGGACCAGCCCCGACAACCAGCCGAACGCCGCCAGGAAGGCAAAGGCGCCCAAATGCAGCGGCAGCGTTCGCGTCGATACGAGCGCGGTTCCCATCAGCCCCGTTGCTGCCAGGCTCGCGAATGACAGCATCGCCATTCGCATGTTGAGTTCGAGATGACGCCGCTTGCGGGTGCGGAAGATGGCGGCAATGTCCCGCCCGTAGAGAGCGGCGCAAGCCAAGCCGAAAAGTGCGGCGATCGAGAGCACAATATTCAGCCCCAGCTCGAGCCCTATAGCGATGGCTCCGCCGCCGACGGTCGCCGCGACCGCAAGCGCGCCAGCGGCGAGCGTGAGACGGCTCTTCCGGTCCTCGACGTCAGGCGCCAGCATGAACATGGAAAGCAATCGGTAGCTGACGCCCATAGCCGTCAACGTCAGCCAGCCGCCGAGCCCGACGATTGCATGCAGCGGGATGCCCCGCGCCAGGACAGCATCGCCCATCCGCCCCGCCCATCCGGCCAGCGCGAACGCGAACACCGCGCCGAATGCGGCCGTTGCGCAAAGAGAGGCCAGGCCAACCAGCACGAATCGTGCCGGTCCCGTCGGCCGCCGCCAAGCCGTTAAACCGAGATCGACCACGACGAGACCGAAGCCGGCGACCAGCAGCAGGGCGCCGAGCGGCAGAAGCCACGGCGCGGAAGGCAGGCGGGCGCCCAAAGCCATGAACCCGGCGAGCAGCGAAACCAGTCCCGCCGTCAACAAGACCAGGGCGGGCAGGACCCATCGTTCGCCGAACAGGGGTTGTGCCACCAGGACAGGCACGAATTGGAACAGCGCTCCGCACATCGCGACGCTCAGCCAACCGATGCAGACCACATGCACCAAGACGAGCGTATCGGGCGCTGCCAGGTCCGCTGCGGGGTGTCCGATGCCCGCGACCATCAGTGCGAGCGCGGCCAGCAACCAGGTCAGCGCCGCCGCGAAGTAGGTCATTGTCCATCGGGAAATGCTGCCGCCGATCATGATCGTCTCGTCATCCCAGCCCGAATGGCGGCGCGATAGGTCGCGCCCTTGCAGAACGTGAGCTTTCCGGGTTCCATGAAGGGAAGCCTACCCGGGTGGGCTGCTGAGATCTTTGTGATGTCGCAAAGAGGGCAATATATCGCAGCGCGATATGGCCGAAGCACCTATCCGGAGTACGGAAGACGAGGGTTTTCGAACGGTTTCGTGGAGCGCGCCCGGATTTCACCAGCAGTGAGTACGGTGGAATGCAGCGCGTCGACGATCCTCTGGACGCTGCATCGCCATTCGAAACCCATGGAACTCATCAGGCGAGGAAGTCGCTGCGATTCACCCGGCTGAGCGACGTTTCGAGCCGGAGATCGTCGCGCCTGATCTCTTCGACCGTCTCGAAGGTGAAACGGATGTGCTCGGCCGCAGCCGCTTCGGCCTCCTTGGTCTTGCCTGCGATCACCGCGTCCGCAAGCGCCAGATGTTGCTCCAGCAGCTGGTCGCGGACGCCCTCGCGCAAATAGAGCTGTGCACGGCTATAGAAGATGTTGTTGCGCAAGAGGTCGGCAAGCGCGCGCATGACGTGGAGCAACACCACATTGTGGCTCGCCTCGTAGATCAGGAGATGAAGGTCCACGTCGGCGTCACCCTCCTGGCTCGGATCTTCAAGCTTGTGGGCCTTTCGCATCCGATCGGCGCAATCCCGGATCGCCTGACGATCGAGATCGGTGGCACGCAGCGCGGCGAAGCGGGCGGCGTGCGCTTCCTGAATCCTGCGAAATTCGAAATAGTCGGCCGTGACACGCGGCTTGTCCTGCAACAGCGTCGCCAGCGGCCGCAACAGCGGCGATAGGAACTGGGCGACGAACGTCCCCGAGCGGGTGGTGGCAAGCAGCCCGCGCTTTTCGAGGATCTGCAGCGCCTCACGCAGTGAAGGCCGCGAAATTTCCAGCTTCTCGGCGAGATCCCGCTCGGCCGCGAGCTTTTCTCCGGGCCGCAGCACGCCTTCGAGGATTAGCTTCTCGATGTGATCGGCCATCGCTTCCGCGATTTTCGGGGTCCGGACGATGTTGCTCAAGGTGGCACCTATCCCTTTGGCCGAGCGCGCAGATTCGCCATCCGAGTATGGGGCTTTCGCGCCCTCGGTCAAGCACGCTCCCCATCATCGATATTTGATGAATAATATTTCCCAATTGACATTTCTGGTAAATTATTTTTACCAATGTTGATATCGGACAATATCGATGCCCAAGACCGCGAACCAGCGCGGCGGCGGATGAGGACAACGCGAGGAGATTTTCGTGGCGTGGACCCAGGCTTACGACCCCTTCAACAATCCATGGCTCTCGACCGCCGCGGCGGCGCTGCCGGTTATCGTGCTGTTGAGCGCGATTGCGATCTTCGAGATCAAGGCGCATTGGGCGGCGGCCATTGGCCTCGTCACAGCCCTCGGCGTTGCGGTGTTCGCGTTCGGCATGCCGGCGGGCATGGCCGGAATGGCCGCGATCTACGGCGCGGGCTTCGGGCTCCTGCCGATCGGCTGGATCATCATCAACATCATCTTCCTCTATCAGCTTCTGAACGAGAAGGGTGAGTTCGCGGTCCTGCAGCGTTCGGTCTCCACGATCAGTGACGATCGCCGCCTGCAGCTGCTCTTCATCGCGTTTTCGCTGGGCGCGTTCTTCGAGGGCGCCGCAGGATTCGGCACGCCGGTTGCGGTCACCGCCGCGATGCTGATCGGGCTTGGCTTCTCGCCGCTCGCCGCGTCCGGCCTGTCGCTGGTCGCCAATACCGCGCCGGTCGCCTATGGCGCGCTCGGCACGCCCGTGATCGCGCTCAGCGCGGTGACCGGGCTCGATCTCCAGGAGCTAAGCGGGATGATCGGGCGGCAGCTGCCGTTCTTCTCGCTGCTCGTGCCGTTCTGGCTGATCTGGGCCTTCGTCGGCTTCCGCCGGATGATCGAGATCTGGCCGGCGATTCTGGTGGCCGGCGTCTCGTTCGCCGTTCCGCAATATCTGGTCTCGAACTTCCATGGCCCGTGGCTGGTCGACGTGATTGCCGCAGTGGTCTCCATGGCGAGCCTCGCGCTGTTCCTGCGCGTCTGGCGGCCGGTGCATGCGATGAAGGAGATGCCGGCGCGCTATGGAGCCCCGCTCTCGGCCGAGACTCCCGCCGGCAAGGCCACGAAGGCGGCGGTTGCCAAGGCATGGACACCCTGGCTGATCTTCTCGGCCTTCGTCTTCGCCTGGGGCACGCCGCAGGTGAAGAGCTGGCTCGACAGCATCTGGGTCGCGAAGTTTCCCGTCCTCGGGCTGCACAACCTCGTGCAGAAGGCGCCGCCGGTCGTGGCCAAGCCTGTCGCAGAGGGCGCGGTTTACGTGCTCAATCTGCTCTCGGCCGCCGGCACCGGCATTCTCCTGTCGGCGATCATCTCGGGCCTGCTGGTCGGCTACGGTCCGTCCGGTCTGATCCGGATGTATGCGCGCACGCTCTATTTGACGCGCTATTCGCTCGCGACCATTGCCTGCATGCTGGCGCTGGGTTTCGTCACCCGCTACTCCGGCACGGATGCCACGCTCGGGCTCGCCTTCGCCAAGACCGGGGCGCTCTACCCGTTCTTCGGCGCGCTGATCGGCTGGCTCGGCGTCGCCCTGACGGGGTCGGATACATCCTCGAACGTGCTGTTCGGGGGCTTGCAGCGCATCAGCGCCGAACAGATCGGCATCAGCCCGGTGCTGATGGCGGCCGCCAACAGCTCCGGCGGCGTGATGGGCAAGATGATCGATGCGCAGAGCATCGTGGTCGCGTCCACGGCCACCAAATGGTACGGTCACGAGGGCACGATCCTGCGCTTCGTCTTCTTCCACAGCTTCGCGCTCGTCGTGCTCGTCGGCGTCCTGGTGCTGGGCCAGGCCTATATCTGGCCGCTCAGGCTGCTCGTGCCCTGATCGGAGGCTGGCGATGCGCTTGTCACAGTGTCACAATTTTCACGACTTCCGGCGGCTGGCGCGTAGCCGGCTGCCCGGGCCGATTTTCGATTACATCGACGGTGGGGCGGACGATGAGGTGACCCTCCGGCACAACACGGCGAGCTTCGAGCAATGCGACCTCGTGCCCAATGTTCTGCGCGGCGTGCAAGAGGTCGACCTCTCGGTCACCGTGATGGGTCAGAAGCTTGCGCTTCCGTTCTATTGCTCGCCGACGGCCTTGCAGCGGCTGTTTCACCATCGGGGCGAGCGCGCCGTCGCTGCGGCCGCGGCGCGCTACGGCACGATGTTCGGCGTCTCCTCGCTCGGCACGGTCAGTCTCGAGGAGCTGCGCAAGGCCCATGATACGCCGCAGATCTACCAGTTCTATTTCCACAGGGATCGCGGCCTCAACCGTGCGATGATGCAGCGCGCCAAGGACGCCGGGGTCGAAGTGATGATGCTGACGGTCGACAGCATCACCGGCGGAAATCGCGAGCGCGACCTGCGCACGGGATTCAGCATTCCCTTCCGTCTGACGCTCGCCGGAATGCTCCAGTTCGTGATCAAGCCGCAATGGGGCATCCAGTATGTCACCCACGAGAGATTCCGGCTGCCGCAACTGGAGGAGCATGTCGACATGAGTGGTGGCGCGGTGTCGATCGGCCGCTATTTCACCGAGATGCTGGATCCGTCGATGAACTGGGATGATGTCGCCGAGATGGTGCGAAGCTGGAACGGGCCGTTCTGTCTGAAGGGGATCATGTCGCCGGCTGATGCGCGCCGCGCGGTCGAGATCGGCTGCGCCGGAATCGTCCTGTCGAACCATGGTGGTCGGCAGCTCGACGGTTCTCGCTCCGCTTTCGACCAACTCGCCGAAATCGTCGACGCCGTCGGCGATCGCATCGACGTGATGATGGATGGCGGCATCCAGCGCGGGACCCACATCCTCAAGGCGCTCTCGCTCGGTGCCAAGGCGGTCGGCCTCGGCCGATCCTATCTCTATCCGCTGGCAGCGGCCGGCCAGCCCGGGGTCGAGCGGGCCCTCGGCCTGATGCGGGCCGAGCTCGAGCGCGACATGAAGCTGATGGGATGCACCTCGCTCGGCCAGCTCTCGCGCGCCAACCTGCGCTTCAAGTCAGCGGCATGAAATGCCGGCGCAACGGCGCATCAATAGGAGGCGGTCATCGATTTGAGCGGCGCGCGCGGGCCCTGACCGTTCGTCTCGGTGGCAGACAGCTCCTGGCCTACCGCGGCCGACTGCGCTCGATGATCTCGGCTGCGCCCTTCCCCAGCAGATCCAGTCCGACGCTACGGCCGAGCTCACGCGGCCGGTTCGCGGGGCCTGTGCCTGAGGCTTCGATGATGGTGTTGCCGGAAAGATCCAGCACCGAAGCGGTCAGCGACATCTGATCGCCCGAGATGGTCGAGAAACCAGCCACCGGCGAATTGCAGTGGCCGTTCAGCACCCACAGCACCTCGCGCTCGGCATCGGCGCAGGCGTGCGCAGCGGCATCATCGATCGACGACAGGATTTGTCGCGTCTGCCAGTCCCGCGCGGCGCATTCGACCGCGACGATGCCCTGCCCTGCGGCCGGCAACATCTCCGCCGCGGTGAACTCGTAGGCGATACGGTCGGCAAGACCGACGCGATCGAGGCCCGAACGCGCCATGATCAGCGCATCCGCCGGCCCGGCCGCGCCGCCGTCCGGCAGCTTCTGCTTTTCGCCACGATCGAGCTTTCGCACGCGGGTGTCGGCGGCGCCGCGGAAGTGGATCACCTCGACGCCGGGAAACAACCGCCGCGCATAGGCGGCGCGGCGCACGGCGTTGGTCCCGATCTTGAAACCCTTGCCCTTCGACTGGCGCAACATCTCCAGCGTGACGCCTTCGCGCAGCACCAGCGCGTCGCTGGGGGGATCGCGCGACAGCGTGGCGCCGATGACGAGGCCTGGCGTGTCTTCATTGCCAGGCATGTCCTTCAGCGAATGCATCGCGGCCTGCAATTCACCCGCGAGCACGGCGGCACGGATCTGCGCGACGAAGGCGCCGCCCTTGCCGCCATGGGGCAGCAGCTTGCTGGTCTGGTCGAGATCTCCCGTGGTGTCGAACTTGACGATCTCGACGTCGAGACCGGGCACGGCCGCAGTCAGGCGGCGCGCAATCTCTTCCGTCTGCGCCAGCGCCATCGCGCTCTTGCGGGTGCCGATCTTGAATCGCGTAGCCAAGCCGAGTGTCCTTTCGAGCCGCGAATTACCGCGCATCCTGCAATATCATATCGGAGGCCTTCTCCGCGATCATGATGATCGGCGCGTTGGTGTTCCCCGAGACGAGGTCCGGCATGATCGAGCCGTCGACGACGCGAAGGTCGTCGAGCCCCCTCACCTTCAGCCGCTGGTCCACCACCGCGAGCGCATCATTGCCCATACGACAGGTCGAGGTCGGATGATAGATGGTGCTGCCGCGCTCGCGACAATAATCCAGGATCTCGGCGTCCGTCGATACCTTCGCGCCGGGGTCGTATTCGTTGATCACGAACGGCTTCATCGCCGGCGCATTCAGGATCTTGCGAAGGATCTTGATGCCTTCGACGTTGGTGGTGCGGTCCGTCTCTGTGGACATGTAGTTGATACGGATTTCCGGCGGCACGGTCGGGTCCGCGCTCCTGATGCGCAGGGAGCCGCGGCTCTCGGGGCGGAGCTGGCACACCGAGGCGGTGAAGCCGGAGAAATCATGGAGCCGCTCGCCCATCTTGTCGGTCGAGAACGGCAGGAAGTGCACCTGGATGTCGGGCGTAGCCAGCCGCGGATTGGTCTTGAAGAACGCGCCCGCGGTGCCGGCCGCGATCGTCAGCCAGCCCTTCCGGAACAGCGCATAGCGCGCGCCGGCCAACGTTCGGCGCAGCGGGTGGTTGACAGTGTCGTTCAGCGTGATCTTTTGCGAGCAGCGCATCACGATGCGGACCTGCATGTGATCCTGAAGATCGTGGCCGACGCCTTGCGCATCCAGCACCACGTCAATGCCGTGCTTGCGCAGGAGGTCGGCGGGGCCAACGCCGGAGAGTTGCAACAGCTGTGGCGAGTTGTAGGCGCCGCTCGACAGCACAACCTCCTTCCGCGCCCGCGCGCGGCGCACAGTTGCACCCTGTCGGTACTCGACGCCAACGGCGCGGCGGCCCTCGAACAGCACGCGCTGGCCGAGCGCCTCGGTTTCGATCTTGAGATTGCTGCGCGTCTTCGCAGGACCGAGATAGGCGACCGCCGTCGAGGCACGGCGGCCGTTGCGCGTGGTGGTCTGGAACAGGCCGACGCCCTCCTGCGTGGCGCCGTTGAAATCGGGATTGTACGGCAGACCGGTTTCGACCGCAGCGTCGATGAACGCCTTCGACAGCGGATCGGTCACGACCATGTTGGATACCGGCAGCGGCCCGCCGCTGCCGTGATACTGATCGGCCCCGCGCGACTGGTTCTCGGCCTTCTTGAAATAGGGCAGCACGTCGTCGTAGCCCCAGCCCGTATTGCCGTGCTGGCGCCAGCGATCGTAATCCTCATGCTGACCGCGCACGTAAAGAAGGCCGTTGATCGAGCTCGACCCGCCCAGCGTCTTCCCGCGCGGCTGGAACACTTGCCGGCCCTTCAACTCGGGCTCCGGCTCGGTCTGGTACATCCAGTTGACGGATTTTTCCTTGAATAGCTTGCCGTAGCCGAGCGGCACGTGGATCCAGATATTGGAGTCCTTCGGGCCAGCCTCGAGCAGCAGCACGCTGTGCTTGCCATTGGCCGAAAGGCGGTTGGCGAGCACGCAGCCGGCGGAGCCGGCGCCGACGATGATGTAGTCGAACTCGGGATCAGATGGGGCGAGAGAGGAAGTTGCGTTCATGCGCTGCTGTTCTTGTTGGTGGGCGTTTCGGTTTTGATAGCACAATCATGCGCGCAGGCGCAGCGCCTCGACCAGCGACTTGAACGCACGGGCATATTCCGCACCTGCCCTTGCGATATCGGTGCGCCCGGCGCAGGCGACTGCGGCCTCCGTCACCGCGCCGAGCAGCAAGCGCGCCAGTGGCTCGACCGGCTGCTTTGCGATCAGACCTGCCCCCATCGCCATCGAAAGCGCGCGCGGCATCTTGCCGCCGAAATGCCTGGCATCGATCTCGCGCCAGCGTTCCCAGCCGAGCACGGCCGGCCCGTCGCGCAGGATGATCTGGCCCGTCGGGCCCTTGGCGGTCGCGGCAAAGTAATGCTGCGTGCCGGCGACCATCGCAGCCAACACATCCTTCTCGGTGCGCGCGGCACTGTCGATCTCGGCAACGAGGTCGCGCGAGACGGAATCGAAAACAGCCTCGAACACCGCCTCCTTGGTCTCGAAGTGATGATAGACCGCGCCCTTGGCGGTGCCGGCCGCGTCCGCGATCGCGTCCATGGTGGTGGCAGCGAAGCCCTGCGTCCCGAACAGCCGGCGCGCCGCCGTCAGGATCGCCTCAGATGTCGCCGCCCGCCGTTCCGCCTGCTTCGCCATGAATTTGGTCTAAGCGAATTCGCAAGGCGGCGCCAGTTGACTTTTCGACCACCGGTCGGTATTTACCGACTGATAGTCGGTTTTATCGTGAGGTCTGCCATGCCGAGCCGGGACGTTGTCGAAGCCTTTGCCAATCACCTGGAGGACGGAGATTTCGTCGGCGCGATCGAACACTTCTATGCGCCCGACGCCGTCACCTATGAGAACAACGCCGACCCGACGGTTGGTCGGGAGAAGCTGGCAGCAAAGGAGCGCGGCGTGCTGGCCGCGTTCAAACAGGTCAAGGCTGTCCGCGTCGGGCCGAGCATGATGGAGGGCGACCATGTTGCCACGCGGTGGAGATTCAGCTTCACCAATGCTGAAGGCGTCACCCGCACGCTGGATGAAATCGCCTGGCAGACCTGGCGGGGTGATCAGCTAATCGAGGAGCGGTTCTACTACGACCCGAAGCAACTCGGACGCTGACGCAAATTACGCGGCGCGTTCCTGATCTGGCCGTTCCTCAGGCTGTTCCGCCGAGGTCGCGGCTTCCTCCAATCCCCTGTCGTAATTGCTTGCCAACCTCTCGATGCTGTCCGCCCACATCCTCAGCATCGAGATCTGAAATTTCATGATTGGCCTCAAGGCGTTCATGCCGAGTGCAGTCGCCGCGGCCATGCCGCTTTGGGGATTGCGCGCGAAACGATTTGTGTTGGTGGGCTTGTCTACCATGTCGTTCGCTCCTTCGATTTGGCGTCATGACCAAGTGTCTGCCGCGAACTGCGGGATGCCAGACATTCGGCCAGAACCTGATCTGCCGCGAGTCTCGCGCATCGCTCGTCATGCAGTTCGTCGAGTTTTTTCAAGTAAGCGACAGCCGCTATTTGCAGGAGATCGAAACTGTCTTCGCCGGTACCACGAAGATGGGTGATGTAGCGATGGAGAGCAGAACGTCTGTTGTCATTCTCGCTGATGCCGCTATGGAGCAACAGGTAGTTCCGCCAGGCAAATGCACACGCGCCTTCGATAGCCTGAGAAGTCATGGGCACCTCCCAAAGGCCGAGAAAGACTGACGACACGTTTCGTTCCGCAGATTCCCGCAAATGTAACGTTGTTCCGTAGCTGCGCTGCAGCGCGTTTGCACCGCCGTCCGGGCGGCGGGCATTTGTATCGATTTGTTAGCGATATACCGACTTGAACACGCAGAAGTGGCCGCAGTCACCGCCGCAAAGGGGGATAATTCATAGTTCGTCAAAGGTTTGCGGCGGATTCTCCTGAAGGAGCCGGACAAACGGCCCACGCTGCTGCAGGCTCTCGAATGCGGACTCGACTGACCAACTATGTCGCACGGTTGTTCGCCGGCGATCTGTCGGCCTTTGGCGGTCCCTCAACCGACGAAACCGTCGCCGGGCATATCCGCGCCGAACAGATGTCGCTGCTGCTCGGCTATTCGGTCGGCATCATGCTGGCCAATGCCTGCAATGCCACCGTGCTCGCGATTGCGCTGTGGCAATCGCCGGACCGGACCTTCGCATTGATCTGGGCCGTCATCGTGGCAGGCGCCGCGATCGCGTTCGGTCTGCAATCCCACGCTTCGCGCCGGATCACCAAGCCGCAGTTCGTCTCCCGCCGCGCCATCCATCGGCTGGTGCGCAACGCCTTCGTTCTCGGCGTCGCCTGGGGCATCGTCCCGGTCGCCTTCTTCGCAGACGCGTCCACCGGCGGCCAGCTCGTCATCACCTGCCTGTGCTCGGGCATGCTGGCCGGCGGCGCGCTGGCCTTTGCCACCATCCCGATCGCGGCCATCGCGTTCACGGCGCCCATCTTCGTCGGCATCGCCATCTGTCTCAGCCGAAACGGCGACCTCGCCTTCGTGCTGATCGCCTTCCTCGTCGTGGTCTATGGCAGCGTGCTGCTGCGCGGCGTGTTCGTCAATTCGTTTGCCTTCGCGCGGCGCGTGATGCGCCAGATCGAGGCAGAGCGTACGGTCAGGCGGGACCCGCTGACGCAATTGCCCAACCGCGTCGCCTTCAACGAGACGCTCGATGCCGCGCTGAAGCGGCTTGCGCTGTCGGGCGAGGAGTTCGCGGTGCTGCTGCTCGACCTCGATCGCTTCAAGGAGGTCAACGACCGCTTCGGCCATCCCGCCGGCGACGAATTTCTGGTCCAGGTCGCAAGCCGCCTGCAACGCTGCACCCGCGCGGCCGAGCACGTGGCGCGGATCGGTGGGGATGAGTTCGCCCTTGTCATGGCCAATCTGACGCGGCCTGAGGATGCGCTCGACATCGCCGAGCGTTTCGTCGCGGCCTTCGACGAACCGTTCCTGCTCGAAGGCCGCGAGATCTTCGGTGCGACCAGCGTCGGCATCGTGCTGGCACCGCGCGACGGCAACACGCCGCTCGACCTCATGAAGAATGCGGATGCCGCGCTCTATCGCGCCAAGAAGGCCGGTCCCGGCACCGTCTGCTTCTTCGAGGAGGCCGACGACAAAGCCTCCCGCGACCGCAAGGCGCTGCAATCAGATCTCGCAGGCGCGATCGCGCGCGACGAGCTGTTTCTGCTGTTCCAGCCGTTCCTCGGTCTCGGCGAAAACCGCATCACCGGCTTCGAGGCGCTGCTGCGCTGGCAGCATCCCAGGCGCGGACTGGTGCCGCCGAGCGAGTTCATCCCGATCGCCGAGGAGACCGGGCTGATCCACGAGATCGGCGAATGGGTCGTTCGCCGCGCCTGCGCGACGCTCAAGGACTGGCCGGACGACATCCGGGTTGCGGTGAACTTCTCTGCGGCGCAGTTTCACAACGCCGGCATTCTCCAGACCATCGTGCAGGCGCTGGCCGACGCCAAGGTCGCGCCCGACAGGCTCGAGATCGAGATCACGGAATCCATGCTGCTGGCGAAATACGGCTCGGCCGCCTCGATCCTGAACGCGCTGCTGGAGCTGGGTGCCACCGTGGCGCTGGATGATTTCGGCACCGGCTTTTCGTCGCTGACCTATTTGCGCAAGCTGCCGTTCAGCCGCATCAAGATCGACCAGTCCTTCATCCGCGACATGCTGGTGCAGCCGGATTGCGCGGCGATCGTGAAATCGGTGATCTCGCTGGCACGCGACCTCAACATCGGGGTGGTCGCCGAAGGCGTCGAGACCGCCGACCAGCTCGACTATCTCAGGCAGATCGGTTGCGACGAGATACAGGGCTACGTCATCAGCCGCCCGGTGTCCGCCGATGGCGTGCAGGCGCTGCTGGAGACGAAGAAGCCGAGGGCGATTTTCGCGGCGTAGGCACGGTAGGGCCTCAAACCGCATCCGCCCGCAGCAGCGTATCGACCGTGATCGTGCCCCGCGCGCGCGAGACGCAGGCGCAGATCTTCTGGTTGCTCCCTTTCTGGTGATCGCTGAAGAAGACGTCGCGATGGTCGATCTCGCCGTCGACAGTGACGACATCGATGGCGCAGAGGCCGCATTCGCCGCGCTTGCAGTCGGAAATAACCTCAAAGCCGCTGGCGTTGAGCACGTCGAGCATCGAGCGCTCGCGCGGAACCTCGAGCTCGACGTCGGAATCCTTCAGACGCACGCGGAAGGCTTCGGTGGGCAGCGTGCCGCTGGAGCCGAAAGTCTCGTAGCGCAGGTCAGTCAGCGGGTGGCCGGCGCCGATCCAGGCGTGGCGCGCGCCATCGAGCATCCGCATCGGGCCGCAGAACAGCGTCAAGGTGCCCTTGGCCAACGAGGCGAACAATGCGTCGAGATCGAGCCGCTCGCCTTCATCGCTGGCGTGCACAACCATCCGTTCGCCGAGCACCTCATTGAGATCATCGAGATAGGCGGCATCGCCACGCGAACGCACCGCATAGTGCAGCGAGACATTTGCGCCGCGGCGCGCCAGCGTCTGCGCGGCGCCGAGAATCGGGGTGATGCCGATGCCGCCGGCGATCAGGCAATAATTGTCGCGCGCCCAGTCCACCGCGAGAAGCGAGGCTGGCCGGGTGATGTCGAGCCGCGCGCCCGGCTGCAAAGACCACATGTAACGCGAGCCGCCGCGGGAGTCCTCGGCGCGACGGACCGCGATTCTGTAGCCTTGCGGCGAGGCTTCGCCAACCAGCGAATACGACCGCGTCTCCGGCAGGCCGTCGATAGTGACGCTGACATTGATGTGGCTGCCGACCGGATAGGCGGCGCCATCGAACTGGTCGGGCAGAATCAGGAATTCGCGGATGCCGGGCGAGAGATCGCGGATCGAGACCAGCGTTGCCGGAATCCAGGTTTCGATGAAGCGCATGGCGCGGCCCTCAATCGGTTGCGGTCTTGATCAGCGCGAGCGCCGGCAAGAGGTCGAGATGGGTCCGGTTGCGCAACGCCAACCGCAGGTTTCGGACCGCGAGCCGCGCATGCTCGCGCATGACGGCTTCGGCGCGCGCACCCTCGCGGTTCTCGATCGCGTCGATCACGACACGATGGTGCTCCTGCCCGATGATCAGGATCTGCTGCGCCTCGGGCAATGCCGACTGCGCCATCACGAATCCACTTGGCGAGGCGAACGGCAGCGCGGAGGCGCGGTCGATCTGCCGGATCAAAGGCGGACTGCGCGACAGTTCCGTGAGCTGCGCATGGAAGCGCGCATTCAGCGTGACATAGGACGAGAAGGCCTCGATCGAGATCGGCACCTGCCGCAGCAGTTCGTCGATGGCCGCGAGGCACTCCTTCAACGGCTCGAGCTCGCGCGCGGAAACGCCGCGCTCGGCAGCGAAGCGCGCGGCGAGGCCTTCCAGCGTGCCGCGCAGCTCGATGGAATCGGAGATGTCGCGCTCGGAGAACGCCTTCACCATGAAGCCGCCGGAGGGGATCGCTTCCAGCAGCCCCTCCTCCTCCAGCCGCACCAGTGCCATGCGCACCGGCGTGCGCGAGGCGCCCGTGGTTTCCACGGCCTGGAGCTCGGAGATGCGCTCGCCGGGACGCAGACTGCCATCCAGGATCTGGTCGCGCAGCGCCAGCTGGGCCTTCACCGTCTGCGAGACGGAGCGGTCGACCTCACGCTCGGCCATGGTCTACTCCGCCGCCTGGAGGTGCGTCGGCGGGTTTTCCTTCGCCACCATCTTGTCGATCAGCTTGCGCGACCACATCGCGCCGGCGTCGATGTTGAGATTGTAGAAGATGCGATCGGGGTTCTCATCCATCGCGCGCTGCTGCGCCTCGAGGATCAGCTCGTCCTCGCGAAAGATACCGGAGACGCCCTCGCGGATCTCGGTGGTGAGGCGCTGCTCACTGATGCGGTAGTTGCGCGCGAAGGCCCAGAAATAGTGGCAGGTCTTCTCGGTCTCCGGCGTGATGGTGTTGAGCACGAAACCGTTGACGCCCTGCGAGCGGTCGCCTTCCGGCGCGCCGGTGCCTGCCGGTGCGACGCCGACGTCGATGGTCACGGTGCACGGCGCCTCGAAGCGGATGATCTGCCAACGATCGACGAGGCCGGGCTTGCCGAGCTGCTTGGCCCAGAACGGCGGCGGCTCGATGTTGCGCATCCAGCGCGTCACCGTGACCGTCTTCTCGCCATGGGTCACGTCGAACGGCGCTTCGGCGACCGCGTCATTCCCGATCGAAGAGCCGTGCACGAAGGTCTCGTGCGTGAGGTCCATGAGATTGTCGAGCACGAGACGGTAGTCGCAATTGACGTGAATGGTCTTGCCGTCGCCAGCCCAGGCCGGATCGTGGTTCCAGTGCATGTCGGGGACGAGCGCGGGATCGGCCAATGCAGGATCGCCCATCCAGAGCCAGATATAGCGGTGACGCTCGACCACGGGATAGGCGCGTACACAGGCCGACGGATTGATGGTCTCCTGCGAGGGCATGAAGGTGCAGCGCCCCTGCGGGTTGAATTTGAGACCGTGATAGCCGCAGACGACGGTATCGCCTTCGAGCCGGCCCTTGGACAGCGGCACCAGGCGATGCCAGCAGGCATCCTCCAGCGCGGCCACCGAGCCGTCGCTCTTGCGGTACATCACGATGTGCTTGCCGCAGATCGTCCGCGGCAACAGCACCGGCTTCACCTCCGCGTCCCATGCCGCGGCGTACCAGGCGTTCATGGGGAAGGGCTTTGTCATGAGCGGTTCTCCCGGAGATTATGTATGCGTTATGTATACAATAGCGGCAGGAGAGTAATAGCTCAAGCGCAAATATGGCATATCTAAATACCAATATCCATCTGAATGTATACAAACTGACCGCGAGTCATTCCCCGCGAAAGCGGGGAATCCAGTACTCCGCGGCGGACATTGGGTTCACACAACTGGGGCCACGGCGTACTGGATCACCCGCTTTCGTGGGTGATGACAGCGTGCGGTGCGGCTCGCCCCCCTGGGAAGGCGGAGCGCGAAGGCAGGTCGGCTTCGGTCGCTACGCGCCGAACACCTTCGCCAGCCCCGCCTGCGCTTCTTCCTGGATCCGCTTCAGGTGCTCAGGGCTGCGGAAACTCTCCGCATAAATCTTGTACACATCCTCCGTGCCCGACGGCCGTGCCGCGAACCAGCCGAAATCGGTTTCGACCTTGATGCCGCCGAAGGGCTGCCCGTTGCCGGGCGCCTTGCTGAGCGTTGAACGAACCGGGTCTCCGGCGAGGTCCTTCAAGCCGAGTTGCTCGGGCGTGACGGATTTCAAGATTGTCTTCTGCGGCCCGGTCGCGGCGACGTCGATGCGGGCGTAGTGCGGCACACCGAACTCGGCGGTGAGATCGCCAAACAGCTGGCTCGGATCACGGCCGGTCTTGGCCATGATCTCGGCGGCGAGGAGGCCGAGAATGATGCCGTCCTTGTCGGTGGTCCACACCTGACCGTCGCGGCGCAGGAACGAGGCCCCTGCACTCTCCTCGCCGCCGAAACCGAAGCTGCCCGTGAGGAGGCCATCGACGAACCATTTGAATCCGACCGGCGTCTCCACCAGCTTGCGGCCGAGCTTCCTGGCGACGCGATCGATGATCGAGCTCGACACCACGGTCTTGCCGATCGCGGCATCCTTGCTCCAGTTCGGGCGGTGCGCGAACAGATAGGAGATCGCGGTCGCCAGATAATGGTTGGGATTCATCAGCCCGCCGGTGCGCGTGACGATGCCGTGACGATCGGCATCGGTGTCGTTGGCAAAGGCGACGTCGAAACGATCACGCATCGCGATCAGGCTCGCCATCGCATAAGGAGAGGAGCAGTCCATGCGGATCTTGCCGTCCCAGTCCACGGTCATGAAGCGGAAGGTCGGATCGATCGCCTCGTTCACCACCGTGGCCTTGAGGTCATAACGCTCGATGATCGGGTGCCAGTAGTGCACGGCGGCGCCGCCAAGCGGATCGATGCCGATGTTGACGCCTGCGGATTTGACCAGATCGAGGTCGACGACACTGCCGAGATCGGCAACATACGGGGTGATGTAGTCGTAGGCACGGACGGTCGACGATTTCAGGGCCTTGGCATAGTCGACGCGCTTCACGCCCTTGAGGCCGTCGGCGAGATAGGCATTGGCGCGCTTCTCGACCACGCCGGTCACGTCGGTGTCGGCCGGGCCGCCATGCGGCGGATTGTATTTGTAGCCGCCATCTTCGGGGGGATTGTGCGAGGGCGTGACGACGACACCGTCAGCCAGCCCGGATGTGCGGCCCTTGTTGTAGGTAAGGATCGCGTGCGAGATCACGGGCGTCGGCGTGTAGCCGCCGTCCTTGTCGATCATGATGTCGACGCCGTTCGCCGCGAACACCTCCACCGCGCTGGCGAGCGCAGGCTCAGCCAGCGCGTGAGTGTCGATGCCGATGAAGAGCGGGCCGGTCAGCCCCTTCTCCTTCCTGTAATCACAGATGGCCTGTGTCGTCGCGAGGATGTGGCCTTCGTTGAAGCTGTTCTTGAGCGAGGTGCCGCGATGGCCCGACGTCCCGAACGCCACCCGCTGCGCCGGGTCCGCTGCGTCCGGCCTGCCAGCGAAATAGGCCGTCACCAGCCTTGGAACATTGGCAAGCGCGCTCGGTGCAACCGGCTTGCCCGCCGCGGGATCGACTTCTGCCACTTCAAATCTCCGTCTTCAAACGACAGTCTGGAGCACCATACCATCGGCCGGCCCGTCGCCAAGCGGCATGCCTGGCCGGGCCGATGTCACGCTCCGGTCAAGAATCAATGCCGATCCCGCACCGGATGATCCATGGCGCTCTCGTACTTTAGTCCCGGATATCGGTTGATGCAGGACAAAGACGCTGCCGCGCAGCGTGGGCACGCTGCTCACCGTTTGATCATGGAGGCCGGGACTTGCAGGAAAGTCCTGGGTCCAGCGATGGAGTCAATTTGAGATGACCGGACGTCTGATCTTCGTACTCATGCTGGCCTTCGCCAATGCGATGTTGGCCACCTCACCCAGCTTCGCCGCAGAGGGCGATCCGGTCGCGGGCAAGGCCGTCTTCCAGCGAACCTGCGAGAACTGCCACGCGGTGGTGATCGGACTGAACAAGGTCGGCCCAAGCCTCTGGAATGTCGTCGAGCGCAAGCCCGCCACCGTTCCCGACTTCGCCTATTCTGACGCCATGAAGGCCAACAAACAGCCCTGGACGGTGACGGCGCTGGACACCTACCTCGCCGACCCCCGCGGCGACGTCCACGGCGTCAAGATGTTCTTCAAAGGGCTGCCGAACGCGACCGATCGAGCCAACGTCATCGCCTATCTTCAGACGCTGAAGTGAGCTGTCGCGGCCTACGAACGGGCTCCTGACGGCGTCCGTTCGCCGGCCATGCGGTTCCGCAATGATCCGCATCGCCCGGAGAATCATCCGCCGTAAAGGCTGATTAACGTAAAGAAAGGCTTCCGCTTCGGTTTGGCCCGTGCCGCCTCTATTCTTTCGCATCGCAAGCGCGAGAGAAACGCGAGACACGGAGCGGCGTGATGCAGGGGCAGGCCCGGTTGGCTGCCGATCGAACCGATACGGGCGCCACGCCGTTCGGGCGTTCGCACAGCCTCGACTTTCTGCGCGGGCTCGCCATCGTCGGCGTGATGGCGATCCACGTTTCACAATCCTTTCCGTCGAACATCCACGCGGTCGATTACGCCTTCATGTGCGGCTGGACCGGCGTCAACGTGTTCTACTTCGTCAGCGCCATGACGATGTGCCTGATGTGGACTCAGCGCACCGAAACCAATCCGACGCGCAAGTTCTACATCCGCCGCTTCCTGCGCATCGCGCCACTGTTCTGGCTCGCGATCCCGGTGTATCTCGTCATCAACGGTACGGGCCCGGGCTACAATGCGCCCAACGGGATCGGCCCGCTCCAGGTGATCCTGACCGCGACATTCCTGCACGGCTTCTGGCCCGACAGCGTCAACAGCGTCGTGCCGGGCGACTGGTCGATCGCAGCCGAGATGATGTTCTATCTCGTCTTCCCGTTCGTGATCTCGGCATTCGGATCGCGCCGGCACCTGTATCTTGCGCTGGCGATCGTGCTGCATCTCGTCAATGTCTGCCTGTTCAAGCCGTTCGCATTCGCGCTGTTCTCGGCCTATTACGGCCCCGGCCACGAGGCGTTCGTCTGGAACGCGCTGCACATCAGCTTCCTGAACCAGCTGCCGGCCTTCCTGGTCGGCTGTGCGCTGTTCTTCGCCTTGCGCGACGGCTTTGCGAAGTCGGATGCTGCGATCCTCGCCGCCTTCATCGCGCTGTCCTTCATCGCCAATCGCGCAACCGGTGCACATGAGTTCAACTATCTCGTGATCAACCTCGTGCTTGGTACATTCGTATTCTGGTGCATCCGTCTTGCGGCTCGCTTCCAGCCGCTCGAGGCGCTCGGGCGCAATTCCTATTCGATGTATCTGTCGCATTTCGCGGTGATCTTTGGCCTGCACCAGGTCTGGCCATTTCCGGACGGCCTGTCTTCGCTGCTGCTTGCCTATGTAGTCACCGCCGCGCTGAGCTATCTCGTTGCGCGCGCGACCTGGCATCTGGTCGAGCGTCACGCGCAGGACCTGGCTCATCGCCTGACATCTCGCGGGGTGAGCCGCCCGCCCCTCCAGCCGACCATCGCAGCTCCCGCGACAGGCATGCGCTGAGCGCACGATGCGCGCAAGCGGATGCGGCTTGCCTCGCAGTCGCCTTCGAACCTAGTGTGACAAATCGACCGGCTTCACACGGGAGCACCCGCCATGGAGGTCATTCTGCTCGGCACCGGCGGCCCGCGCCCGGACCCGCGCCGCATGGCGACGACCACGCTGATCAGGCTGGGCGACGAGAACATCCTGTTCGATGCCGGCCGCGGCGTCATGTTGCAGCTCAGCAAGGCCGGCGTCCCGCTCGGCGCCATCGATACGGTCTTCCTCACCCATCACCATTTCGACCATATCGGCGACCTCTACGATGTGATGCTGAATTCATGGATGCATGGGCGCAAGGACGAGCTCTGCATCTTTGGGCCGCCCGATACCGAACGACTCGTCAACACGCTGGTCACGCAGGTTTACGACAAGGACATCGCCTGGCGCGATCAGGGCGAGCCGAGCTTCGGCGGCTGGAAACCGGTGGTCGCAACCGACATCATCCCCGGTCCGGTACTCGACACCGGCCGATGGAAGATCCGTGCCGAGCTCGTCTCCCATGGCGACGGCCTCGACATGTCGCCGGCATTTCTAGCGCGCTGGATGTGCCTCGGCTACCGCTTCGAGGCCGAAGGCAAAATCATTGCGATTTCCGGCGACACGGTCCCCTGCCCCGGCCTCGAGCGGCTGGCGGAGGGTGCCGACCTGCTCGTGCAGGTCTGCTTTCTGGCAACGCCGGAGATCAACAACGATCACTTCCGCCAGCTCGCGAAATTCACGATCGCATGCGGTGACACGGTCGGCAAGATCGCGGCCAAGGCCGGCGTGAAGAAACTTGCGCTGACCCACCACAGGCCGCGTACCGGCGATGCCATGCTGCACGCGCTGCTCGCCGATGTTCGGAAGGACTATTCGGGTCCTGTCATCATTGGCGAGGACCTGACGCGGATCGAGGTCTGAGAGCCGTCGACGGTCAGGACGATCCGACCTCGATCCGGAACGACAATTGCTCTTCTGCGCCGGGCGCGATGTGCATCAGGCCCGGCTTGTCGCTGAATTCGCCGTCGAAGCCGACGGGACTGGCATAGCCGCGCCAGGGCTCGATGCAGAGGAACGGCGCGCCTGACGGTTTCGACCAGACGCCGAGCTCGCGAAATCCCTGCCAGGACATCCTGAGCCAGGGACCGGTGGATTCATCCTGCTCCGCGGCGTAGCGAACCGAGTGGCTCTCGATCCGGTCGAAGATGATGGCATCGTCTACGAACAGGGATTCAGACAAGGGCAACACCGTGCCTTTGACCGGACTTGGCTCCGTTGCCGCGCGCAGCAGCCCGCCATCGAGACGCCGGACAGGGGCGGCCTCCGCGTTCGCAAAAGTCAGCGCATAGCTTTCCTTGGGAACGCCTGGCTGCGCCGGCCAGTTGAAAGCGGGATGACCGCCGAGCGACGCCGGCAATGTCTCCTCGCCGGTGTTGGCGAGCGTCAGGGTGAGGTCGAGACCGAATTCATCGAGCGCGTAGGTCGCTCTCAGCCGAAACGCGAACGGATACAGTGCGCGTGTCATGTCGCTGTCTTCGAGCACAAGCGAGCACCGGCTTCCGCCGCGCTCTGTCCAGACAAAGCGGCTGTCGCGCGCAAAGCCGTGCTGGGTCATCCGGTAGGTCTTGCCCCGATGCCGCAGTTCGTCGTTGGCAAGGCGCCCGACGATGGGAAACAGCAACGGCGCATGGCGCGGCCAGGCCGGGGCCGCTTGCCAGATGAACTCCGTGCCGTCCTTGTGCTTGAGCGAGCACATCTCGGCGCCTTGCGCCTTGATGGTCGCGGTGAGCCCGCCACTCCGGATCGTATGCATGTCGTCGGTCATGACAATCTCCACAGCGGCAGCTGCGACCGAACCATACCGCATCGGAAACGACTTCGCCCGCCTCGCGGATGAGGCGGGCGCTCACAAGCTCCGCATGCCTTGTCAGGCCTGAGACGACCGTCCCACGCTCTCATAGGTGAAACCGGCGGCCGCCATGTCTTCGGGGCGGTAGATGTTGCGCAAGTCGACGACGACGGGCTGGGCCATGGTGGCCTTCAGCCGGTCGAGATCGAGCGCGCGGAACTGGACCCATTCGGTGACGATGACGAGCGCATCGGCGCCTTGCGCGCAGGAATAGGCGTCCTCGCTATAGGTGATGTTCGGCAATTCGCCCCTGGCCTGCTCCATGCCGACGGGATCGAACGCCTTCACCTTGGCGCCCATGTCGAGCAAGCCCGTCACCAGCGGGATCGAGGGCGCATCGCGCATGTCGTCGGTGTCGGGCTTGAAGGTCAGGCCGAGCACGGCGATGGTCTTGCCGCGCAAGGAGCCGCCGAGCGCCTGGCTCACTTTCCGCGCCATCGCGCGCTTGCGGTTCTCGTTGACCGCCAGCACCGATTCCACGATGCGCAAGGACACGTCGTAGTCCTGCGCGATCTTGATCAGCGCCTTGGTGTCCTTCGGGAAGCAGGAGCCGCCGAAGCCGGGA
>NZ_LBJG01000017.1:1963-169501 GCF_028128765.1 Bradyrhizobium sp. CCBAU 51627 | reverse complement strand
AAGCCGCGCGACGATCTCGCCCGGCTCGATGCGGTAGCCGCGGATCTTCACCTGATCGTCGTTGCGGCCCAGGAACTCAAGATTGCCGTCCGGCAGATAACGTGCAAGGTCGCCGGTCCGGTACAGCCGATCGCCCTCGACAAAGGGACTGGCGATGAAGCGTTCGGCGGTCAGCTCAGGGCGGTTGAGGTAGCCCCGTGCCACCCCCGCCCCGCCAATGTAAAGCTCGCCGACCGCGCCGAACGGCACGGGCGCGCCATAGCCATCCAGCAGGTACACCCGCGTGTTGGCAATTGGACGCCCGACGTGAGGCATCTGGGCCCAACATGACGGATCAGCTGCAAGGTGGTGCTCGGAAATGACGCTGATTTCCGTGGACCCATATTGATTGATCAATCTCGCGTTCGGATGTGCTTCGAAGAACGCCCTGAGCAGTGGAGTGGCCTGCAATCGCTCGCCGGCAGTATAAAGCTCTCTTAAGGAGGGCAGCTGCACGCGCTGCGTGCTCCAGACTTCCGCAAAATGATTCAATGCCACGAACGGGAGGAAAAGCCGCTCGATCGCTTCCCGCTCTACAAATTCCAGCAGGTCGGAGAAGCGCCTCCGGGTCTCTTCCCGCACGAGCACAAGCACTCCGCCGTCCTTCCAACAGATGAACAATTCCTGGCAGGACACATCGAAGTTCAGGGTCGCGAATTGAAGTGTGCGCAGTTTTGACGTGCCAATCCCCGCAAGCGAATTTACAAGCGCGCCGTGGGACATTTCCACGCCCTTTGGGATTCCGGTTGAGCCGGAGGTATAGATGACATAGGCGAGATGGCATGATGTGAGGCCAAGCGTGCCCAGGTCCGGGTTCGAAGCCGGCCGCCCGGCCCAGGCCGGGGTCGTCTCCAGATCGACCACAGTCACACCGGCCACGGCCTCCGCACCCAATGCCGTCAGACCGCCGGCATCGCAAAGCAGCAGTTTCGGGTCTGCATCGCCAACAATCTGCCGCAGCCGCGCCGACGGATAAGCCGGATCTAGCGGCAGATACGCGCCACCCGCTTTCAGGATCGCCAAGAGACCAACCACCATCGCCAGGCTGCGTTCGAGGCAGATCGCCACCGGCTGGTCCGGCTTGACCCCGAGCTCGATCAAATGATGCGCCAGCCGGTTGGCCCGCGCATTGAGCTCGCCATAGCTCAGTCTCTCTTTCTCATAGACCACCGCCACCGCTTCCGGTGCCTTTTGCACCTGCGCCTCGAACAGCTCATGGATACATCGCTCAAACGGATAAGGCGCCTCCGTCCGATTCAAATCCTCAAGTAGATACGCGCGTTCGTCGGCGGCCAGAATGTCTATTCGGCCGACAGGCTGCCCAGCATCGGCCATCACGCCGCGTAACAACGTTTGCAAATGCTGCGTCATGCGGTCGATCTGCTTGGGCGCTAATCGAGCGGCGTCAAAATGCCAGCGGAAGCTCCCATCCAGAGCGCCAACCTCCAAGGTCAGCAAATCGCCGCATAAGGGTTGGCCAGCCTTGTGGCTCGTCGTCAGATCGTCAGCGACGGGACAGCTCTCTGTCGTGATTGCAATACCAATCGGCCAAGGCTGGCACGCCCGTAGCGCCTCCACTCCTCGCAATGTCGGGCAGCGCGCGATAAGATCTCGGGTAAAGCTAGCGTGCGCCCTCAGCTGAGCGACTTCGGCCGCTACGGTTTTGCGCACTTCTTCAAAATCGAGAGCAAGCTCAATGCAAACATCCATCGGCACGACGGAGGCCATTAAGAGTTTGGAGCCAGTTTGCAATCGGTCCCATGCGGGCTTCCATCCCAGTTGAAGCTCTTTTTGCCCCGTGATCCGAGCGAGATAGATCAGCCAAGCCGCTACCAAATATTCCGAGCGATCTTGTGGGGAAAGCTTAGCCAAACCGCCTTGGCTAAACCATGAACTCGACTGCCATCGGGAAGGCGCCGCAGCCACGGACGATGAGACGAAAGGAGGATGCAATCTGCTAAACTGCTCGAGCCGCCGTCGCCAAAACTCCTCCCCACGCGCCAGCCGTTCATGCGCGGCAGATATGCTCTGCTCCTGCTCATCGCTCAAGATCGGAAGGCGACTTTCTTGATTCACGCAAATCGCTCACATCGGTTCGGATCTGTTATCGGGCCTTGGCTGGTCCGCATTGATGTGACGAAACCCTTCGTCGAAGCAGATCACTCAATCTTCCTGCCAACCTTCCGCATCACCAAATAATATGGTGTCAGCAGTATCGCCGCAGCCACTCAACCGCGTCAGAGTTTCTGGCAAGCGTCCTCATCGAACGATTTCTCCTCTATGGCGCCCTTTAGACGATTACGCATGTATCGTGCCAAAGGTGAAATCGAGTGCAATCAGTGCGATAGCCACAGCACTGCTGTGTCAGCTGTCCAACAGCGTCGCCAGACATCGTACAACTGAGCGCGGTATCAATCGGCACAAGCCCCCGCCCGCCCGGTATTCCGGGCAAGGGAAAATGGACCTGGAATGCCAAAGTACTTTGTCAGCTCAGCCTAACCGCATCGCGTGCGCCTTTCGTAAAAGGTCCGCGCGTGCGGTACGAGGCAGTGCTAGATCGCTCGAGTAAATGCTTCTCGCAATTAGCGGCAGTTCATATTGGATTGGCGCTTCTTCGCATCGCTCAATATGTGGAGCCTGCCGGGTCGCCCAGCTTGTGGCGCTCGGTCCCGGTGAGGGGCGGGTTGAAGATGCTCACGAGGATCATGTCGTTGTCCCGTCCCCCGCGCAGGAAATGCTTGTCATGCTTGTCAAGCACATACATGTCACCCTTGCGAATGGGAAAGACATTGCCGTCCATGTCCTCGACCTCGCCCTCGCCGCCGATGCAATAGCAGGCTTCCAGATGATTCCGGTATTGCAGAAGCGAAACGGTGTTAGCGCGCACCACGGTGTGGCAGATGCTAAAACCCATGCCGTCCTTATCCGTCAGAAGGCGGTGGCTAGTACCATTGCCCCAATCGACGAAGTGATCGGATGCTTCGACGTCGCGCAGGCTACGCACAATCATATCGATTGCCCGGTGCAGGTTGAAGTGATCGATCTAAAAGCTGGCCATTGTTCTTGCCCGGAACTGCGACCTCCCTGTCGCGCGGCCGACTGCGGTCTGTCGAAACAACCAACCGTCGGTCGCGGAGAGCCCGTGCAGCAGTCGCATGGGATCGGCTACACGCAAAAGGCCTGCCATTTGTCCGACGGCGACGAGTGAAAATATCGGCGCGAGGGTATTTCGCCGCCGAGCCCGATCGGTGCGTACCAACTTGATGCTTCACCTTTCGCGTGGTGCCGCCGCTTACATTTGTATTCCCCAGAATGCTGCTGGAGATATTGCCGGTGACGTAAACTGTCTCCAATCGCAGATTTGGCAAGTCGTTTCCTTCCTTGCTGTGCCTCTCGCCGCGAATAGGGTTCCGCAGCGTCTCAGCCAGCAGAGCAAATCTCATGCCGTGGTCGCAGGCCGATGAAAGATGAAGTTGTGGCTGTCTCAGCTGGCTACGAGTGAGAACGATTTGGCTGGGCGTGTAACCAATCTAACAAACTGCCGAGATATGGCCGAATACAAACAGGTCCGGAGCGGGAATCGGTCGAACAGTGCTGCTTTCTAATCCGCTATGGGCAAATGATTGAGCACCTGATACCCGAGCCGAATGAACTCACGTGCAGGTCAGCAGATCAGGTCCTGGGGCTAGGACGACAGCGGGCGGATATCATCGATAGTTGCCGGTCGCGAGCTCATGATGATGCTGTCGGCGAGAAATCGCGTCGTCCCGGATGCGCGCGTCGTTCGCGCCTCCGCACCTAGCTTGCCCACATGTCTACCCCCTTCGGAAGGCTAAACGCGAGCGGGAAGGTCTCGGCCGAAACAGACTCGAGGGCGGGTCTGCTCTTCGGTGAGGCGTCTTTCAATGAACTGACGTTCGACATCCGACAGGTTCGACTTCAGCAGGCGAGAATAGCGATGGATGTTGGTACGGTGAGCCCGAATGCGAGCCAAATATCATCGAGCATCCTGGACGCTCCTGAGGCCGTCGCAATCTCTACGAAGAGATATTCAGGCGAGCATGTCATCGATCAACGGGCCGCCTGCCATTGCATCTCGGAAGCCGTTCGGCAGGCGGAGACCATGCTAGGTATCATTCCTTCCCCCAGCTAGCATTTGCATCGCGACGATCCGCAGCGTTTTTGGCGCGCCATACACTGTCTTTCTGCTCGGCTAGTCGCTCAAACAGAGCTGGACGCTTCTAAGGCGCAAGGAATAGGCGGTCACGCCCCCGGCGCCGGACGCTTGTCGCTAACAAGCTCGCCCGTCAGTATTCTCTCCCGACGAGCTGAACATCGTTCGGCGATTGTGCTATACGCATCTTCGTTGAGAACAGCATTGTTTGAGAGTTTCGATGTCTCTTTCGATTGAATTGATTGTCGACGGCTATGTGAAACTGAACAACCGCAGCGCGCTGGAGAACCTTCTGGCGCATCGTCGGGAGCTACTGCAGCAGTTGAACTCCGTTACCGGAGTTGATTCGAAGCCAGCGATCGCTCAGGTCAGTCAAGACATCACAGTGATCGAAAGGGCACTTGCGGCGCTCGCACAGGAGTAAACAGCAATGGCGCACCGGCTCGATGGCGCTCCGGCGTCGAACACTGAGTTCGCCCTTACTTCCGGATAAAGGCTACTAGCGCGACGCCTCACCGGCATCGTGACGCGCGAGGGTGCGTGCGCCAAGGCTTGGATGCGCTGCCAGTTGTGCGAGCTCTCTCGTTTCAACGATCGGCCTCGCAGCGCACAACGCGCCAACCGACTCACATCGGAGAATGCCGCGTCTTTGGAGACGTTAGGCCGCCATCGATTTGCGACCACGATACACCTCTGCGAGCTAGCCGGATCACTATGCCGCAGGCGACGCGACGCGCGCGCGAACCTGGATAGCAGGCCAGGATCTTCAGCACTGTGACTTGGAACTTCACCTCAATGACAAGCCATGTCCTAGATCTATCGCCACATCGTTGGTGCTCTGGAAAGAGCTTCCTGACCGATCTGTTTAAGCAGATCGGGGCGCGTCTCACCTCTGGTGGCGGCCTCCAGGATTGTGGAGGCAACGTAGGTGCGGACGCCAGCGTCATACGGTGAGACGCTTTCGCAAACCTCATCCAGGATCTTGCGCAGAAGCGCGGTCGTGACACCGTCCAGCATTGGGAGATCTCCCTCATGCCATCGAGGAAGATAGTGAGCATTTGCTAGACCGCAACTCGATCGCTGATCCATTGCGGCAGCTCGCTTGATCAGCCTGCTTTTGTCTTCTCGTCGGCCGCCTCAGCTTAACAGACAAGCTTGCTAGAGCTCAGAGGCCAATGTGAGCGCCCTGCGATCATGCTCTGCGATTATGTACGGCATGCTCGGCGATCTATTGCGCGCCGGACTAACTGGGCGGCTGCGGCAGGCCAATGCTCTGCCCTGCTCCGATGTCGTTTCATGAGACGGCACCTATCGTCTCCAAACCTGAGCGCTTGGCATCCTGGACCGTGGGAGGATTTCGCGATCAATTGTTGCGGTGAAGCATATCTTTTGGCCAAAAAACAGCGCCCGCCCCGCGTCCGGCGACGAAATCGGGCTAGGATCGGGCGCCCGCGCTCAGTGCCCCCTTGAGTCGCCTCTGGCCGCTCTTCAGGGAACTTAGCTTTATGCAGCCTGACGAGATCGCCTGCGCGATCGCGAAGTAATTTCATGGTCATGGGCGTGTGGATTTTGATCCATAATCGCACGTATTGGCAGCACACGATCTTGAGCGACTCTCCTATGACAATGCCCGCTTGCAGGCGGATGATCTCGGCAACGACTTGCCTTTTGGATATATAAGCCTAGTGTAGCTGAAGGACCCCAGCACGGACACGCGAACGTCCCGTGAAGATTCATCGGGCGCGCTGCCGCAACGCAGGATTCGAGCGCGAGAGCGCGGCTCGTTGCATTAATCGATATTGCCATTTTGTTACAGTCTCCGCCCAGAGCAATCACATGCAGCCGGAGGGCATATTCCGCGGCCACGTTGTTGGCGGCCATTACTGCAACTGAGCACGAGCGACGAGCGAGATGGCGTCGCTGAAAGCGCCGTCGCATGCGCGAGCTGGGCGCAAGCCCTTTGCAGGGAGTGAGCTAGCAACCAGCCCACCGCAGACTGCGTGTGAAGCGCTCCGATCTGACGCCGAGGCGCCTCGTTCAGCGAAGAGAAGCAACTGGGCTGTTCAGATTATCTGCTGTGTTTGTCGAATCGGAAAGGGAGCTACATGAATCATCTCGGCAACAGCTGTCGTCGCACACCATCTGTGATGGCAGACGAACAGCACGAGCTGGAGCGCTGCAAGCAGGAGATTGCGCGCCTCAAACAGCTGGTTGTACGACTTTCTGAAATTGCCTTGCGCGACGTCGTAAAACGCGCGGAAAGCGGTCGGAACTTCCCGGAGTGTCTGAGCGAGCCGCCGAAGTCATAATACAGAAAGCGAACTCGCACTTGGCTGCTCTCGGCAGCGTGGGAGCAGCCCCGCCTCGCTCCACCCGTCAGCGGCAGAGCCAATCTCCAACCGACATCACGAGCTCGAGCGGTGGGATAGTTGTTCAGCACGCAAAGGGCAGTTGCGGATCGCCTTCGAGGGTTCTTCCAGGATGTTGAGGATTTCAGCGTCGAGGCATCCGGTTCGACTGTTTCTGAGCGAAATCACTTCCGGATCTGGCTGCGATGGCGATCAGGACAGGACTACATTGTCGATCAACCGAGTGGAGCCGACGTACGCTGCGACACAGAGGACCGCCGGATAGCGCAGAGGGCTCTCGGCAATCCTTAGGGTCCCAGTGTCGACAAGCTCTAGGTACTGCAGTCGATCGACTCTTTCCAAATGCCTTCTTGCAAGCGCAATCAGCGTTGCCGCATCGCGCTCCCCTGAGGCAAAGTCATGCGCTGCGGCGAACAATCCACGGCTGATCGCAAGGCTCCGACCACGTTCTTCCGGGCTGAGATAACGGTTGCGACTGCTCATTGCCAGCCCATCTGGCTCCCGCACAGTTGGCACAGTCACAATTTCGATCGGAAGATTCAGATCAACCGTCACGCGGCGTATCACAGCGCATTGCTGAAAATCCTTCTGTCCAAAGTACGCGACGTCCGGCTGCACCATGTTGAATAGCTTGCAGACGACAGTCGCTACACCACGAAAATGTCCAGGCCTGAAAGCTCCGCAGAGCGGCTTTGCGAGTTCGCCCGGCTCGACAAAGCTCTCAAATTGAGCCGGATAGATCTCCTCTGCACTTGGCGCGAAGATGATGGACACCCCGGCGCTGCGGCACAACGCTTCATCGCGCGCGAAGTCGCGAGGGTACCTGCTGAGATCCTCATTTGGGCCGAACTGAGTGGGGTTGACGAAGATGCTAACGACAGTGACGTCGCAGTGTCCCCGGCTAGCCGAGATCAGGGCCAGGTGGCCGTCGTGCAAGTATCCCATCGTCGGAACGAATCCGATCCGCTTACCGGCATTGCAAACGTCTGCAAGGGCGCGACGCAGCTCAGCGACCTTCGTAATGACTTGCATTTCTTACCTTGACGTTGAACTGGAGGGCACCCAGTTGGCGACGGCATCCCGAAGCTGATCAGGAAGCCGATAGCACTCCTCTGAGCCCGGGAATGCACCTTTGCGGATATCGGCAGCCCAGCGCGACAGCGCCTCCTGGAACAGCTGGAATCCATTTGTATAGGCACGAACGAATTTGGGGCGATGGCCTTCGGTTAGCCCCAAGACATCATGGAGCACGAGCACTTGGCCCGAGCAATCGGGTCCTGCTCCGATCCCGATGGTGGGTATCGTGAGAAATTCGGTCGCTCGCGCCGCGAGCTCGGCAGGAATGCCCTCCAGGACCAGCGCGAAGCAGCCGGCTTCCTGCAGACGGTACGCGTCATCGAGCAGCCGCAAGGCGGTATCCGGTGTCCTCCCCTGCACCTTGAATCCACCCATCACGTTGACGCTCTGCGGGGTCAGACCGAGATGTCCCATCACAGGAATTTCGCAATCGACCAAGGCGCGTACCATCTCGATGCGTTTGGCACCACCCTCGAGTTTCACAGCATCGGCGCCACGCTGCAGAAAACCTCCTGCATTGCGAATCGTATCCTC
This sequence comes from Bradyrhizobium sp. CCBAU 51627, assembly GCF_028128765.1. Classification (GTDB taxonomy): domain Bacteria; phylum Pseudomonadota; class Alphaproteobacteria; order Rhizobiales; family Xanthobacteraceae; genus Bradyrhizobium. The sequence continues at coordinate 161,308 of NZ_LBJG01000017.1, read as the reverse complement.
AGAACCGACATGAAAGCTCAGAAAGGGCATATCGGCCACAAGCAGGGCATGAGGCCTCGTGCGCGCAACAGCCTCCAGGTGATGATTCATCATGGCCACGCTGACGGGCAGCGTGTTGTCGAATCCCAGGCAGACGTTTCCAACGCTGTCGCCGACCAGGATGATATCGACAATGGGATCGGCGATGCGCGCCGCAACCGCATCGTAGGCGGTGGTCATCACGACACGCCGTCCTTTATCCTTCCACTGCTGCAGTGCCGGAATCGTGACACGCTCTAGAGGCTGCTCTGAACTGTGGCTCATATTGAATCCGCTCCCCACACATCCGTCGGCGCTTCCTAGAGAACGCGGGAGAAACCTGTCAATGGCATGAAGGATGGAGATCCCAGTTCCCTAGAACTCGAGAACAGCGCAAAAACGGTCCAATGGTCGCGCAACCATGAGCCAAGACCTTCCTCATCGCGATTTCACCACCGATGTCTCGTCTTCCCGTGCAGTTTCAGCGGCTATGCCAGCCGCGGCCCCAACCGAGGAACGGCGCTCGCGACGAACGACCATCTGCACGCATTTCCGGGCTGATTGCAGCCTCTCCATACGGTGACGGCTCGACCGGACCGAGCTGCAGATGCACGCAGTGGGGACTTCGTCTTTAGGGCACATCTCCGTGTCTGCCCCCTAGGGGTAGTCGTGAGACTCCTGCTTCGGCGCTGGCGCACCGAGCAAAGCAAACGGATGGCAGGCCAGGAAGGTCCAAAGGTGACAGGCCGCCGTAAGCGCAGCGAGAGGCGCCGTCGAGTAGATGTCGTCGCGAAGGCGCTCAGAGCGAGCCAACCTGCTGGCCCTGTAGGCGCTGAAGTCGATAATTTTTGCCGATGTTTCTGTCACTTGATTTCCACGTGCTCTAGAGGGCCACTCGAATTCTCTGACCAGGGCCGTACCGGCACAACTCAGTCCATGCCTAAGCCGCTCGAAGCCATCGGAGCCATTTCTGATCGGCCTCCCGCCGCGCCTTGAAGCGGTTGACGCATTTCTTGGAGCAAAGAGCCGTTCGCCAGCAGTAATGGCGGATCAACCCAAACTTTCCGCCGCATATCGCGCAGCATGTGGCTGAATGGTCGAGGGAATTACGGAAGCCAATGTGCATTCTCGCCTCCTGTCAGACATTTACTTGGGAAGCCCCACTGCCCTCTGACCCCAGCACCACGCGCGCACTAAAGGTGCGGCGCCCGGCGGGCCGTCTCCCTGGTTCTTGCAACCATCAAGAGCCTTGACTCTGATGTGCGGCTGTCTCGCGAAGCAGTGCTTTCCGCAGAAAGCCTCGCCGAGAATTTGCTCAAGATAATGGATTCCTCTGTCGTGATTAACGCAATTCACTCGACATTTTGGTCAAATGCTGCACCTTTCATGGCCAGCCCGCAGAATTGCTGCGGCAGTTGGATCGGAAGCGCTTAAGTGCTTAAGTGCTTAAAGCACGATCAGCCTGGGGGCCCTGGGGGCTGCATCCTCGTTGCACTATCAAAGGCCGCAATAGGGACACTTTCGCCTTCCAAGATCCTGTCACTGCAAATGATCGCACAGTCTCGTGCATCTCACATCAGCAAGTCAGCAGCGTCGCGGATGGCAGTATAGATTTCATCAAGGTCGGCCGCCGTAACGCAGTAAGGCGGCATGACGTAGATCGTGTTACCGAGTGGGCGTAACAGCAGATTTCGCGCTTGGAAGAAAGCCAATAGCCTCGGACCGATGTCCGCCAGATAGCCGACATCGCTCGTGTTGAGTTCAACCGCTGTGACCGTTCCTGTGCGCCGGACGTTTGCGAAACGTGAATCGGCGCGGAACGGCGCGAGAGCCTGTTCTTGCATCCTCGCCAAGGATGCCAGCCGGCAGCGATATTCCTGATCCTGCCATAGGTCCAGATTAGCCTTGGCGGCGGCACAGGCCACTGGATTGGCCGTATAGGAGCTCGAATGAAAAAACGTGCGCGTGCGATCTTCAGAATAATGCGCATCGAAAATCTCGGCACGACAGAGTGTGACGGCGAGCGGCAGCGCCCCAGCCGTGAGGCCTTTCGAATAGCAGGCAATATCGGGCGTGACATCGGCCTGTTCACATGCAAACAAGGTACCCGTCCGGCCCCAGCCTGTCATGATCTCGTCCGCAATGAACAGGACGTTGAAGACTTCGCAAATCCGCTTCATCTCTCTTAGCACCGAGGGAGAATACATTAGCATTCCACCGGCACCCAATATCAGGGGCTCCACGATAAAGGCTGCGGGATGTTCGTTTCGACAGGCGTTTTCAAGCGCATCGAGCGCTCTTTGCTCACAATCTCTTGCCGGGAACGGAATCGATGTCACCTCGAACATCAGCGCCCCGTAGGCCGCATTGAAGATGCCTCGGCTACCTACCGACATCGCCCCGATCGTGTCGCCATGGTACGAGTGCTGCATCACCACAATTTTAGTTCGCTCTCTTCCGGTATTGCGCCAGTAGCCGAGCGCCATTTTCAGCGCGACCTCGACGCTGGTTGACCCGCTATCGGAGAAGAACACATGTTCGAGCGCGGGGGAGGTGACCTTCAATAGTTCCGTCGCAACCTGCTCAGCCGGGTCGTGAGTGTATCCGGCGAAGATGACCTGGTTGAGCTTGCCTGCCTGTTCTCGGATCGCGTTCACGATGCATGGATGGCAATGGCCGTGGGTCACGACCCACCAGGAGGAGATTGCATCGATAAGGCGTCGGCCATCTTCGGTGTAGAGATAAGCCCCCTCTCCCCGCAGCACCTTCGTCATGTCCGGCTGTAGAGCATGCTGCGTGAACGGGTGCCAGATCGGCGACCTTTTGGCTGCCTTCATAGGTTCAGGAAATCGCTGACAACAAAGGAGTCTTTGAAAGCGGCCTGCAGCCTATCGTCCGTGAGGGGAACAAGCCACGGGAGCCGTCCCAACCAGCGCACTCTCCCGATCTCGCAAATCGCGCTTTCAGTTTCGGCGTTTCTTTCGCCAATGAACGCAACTCCGAGGATTCGGATCTGACGCTTGCGCAGAGCCTCTATCGAGAGCAGGGAGTGATTGATTGTGCCCAGTCCCGTCCTTGCGCAAAGCACGACGGGAAGCTGCCAGCGCTCGAAGATGTCGATGTAAAGAGTGCGCGCTGTCAGCGGCACCATGAGTCCGCCGGCGCCCTCGATCACGAGTTGCCGCTCGCCGCTATCCGGCAGTCGAAGCGTCTCGGTATCTATGCGAACGCCGTCGATCTCCGCGGAGTAATGGGGCGAGGCAGGCGTCCGAAGTCGATAGAGCTCCGGGACGATCCGATCGGACGAGAGGCCACCGAGGCGGCGGATGCACTCGGAGTCGATCTCTTGTTCGAGTCCAGCCTGGACCGGCTTCCAGTAATTCGCGCCGAGAAGCCCGGCGAGCCCTGCGGAGAATACCGTTTTGCCGACCCCGGTGTCCGTACCAGTCACGACGATCCGCTTATTCATCAAAACGAGCCCCTCGTCACCTCAACCAGCGCATCGAGCATTGCGCGCACGTCCGCTTCCCCAACATTGAGTGTCAACGAAATTCGCAAGCGGGCGGTGCCTGCAGGGACGGTTGGCGGCCGAATTCCGCGGACATCGAAGCCGCGCGCCTGCAGAGCAGAGGCAAGTCGCATTGCATGAGCATTGTCACCTACGAGGTGCGGTACGATCTGAGAGGTCGATGATGTGCGCAAACCAAGCGAGGTGATCTGCCGATGCGCGAACGCAACGAGTTTGGCCAGCCCTTGCTGCCGCTCCGGCTCTTTCTGCAGGGTGAGCAGTGCCTCTCGAACGGCAACGGCCATCAATGGTGATGGGGCGGTTGCAAATATAAACGGACGGCAGCGGTTGACCATGAAATCGCGCAAGATGCCGGAGGCCGTAACAAGTGCACCCGCCGCACCGAGCGCTTTGCCGCAGGTATGAACGACGATGAGATTTTCGCGCCTGTCATAAGGGGCCGTGAGCCCTCGTCCCTGATGCCCGTAAACGCCTGTGGCATGAGCCTCATCCACGATCAGAAACGCGTCTTGGCGATCGGCGATTGCCACCAGCTCTTCGAGTGGAGCGAAGTCGCCATCCATACTGTAGAGACTTTCGGCCACAATCCAGACGCGACCCGCCCCACCTTTGTTTCGCCAGTCGCGAATCGCGTCTTCGACTGACTGGGGGTCATTGTGCGCGTGAATTCGACACTCTGCGCGACCGGCCCGCGCCCCCTCGTGAATACTGGCGTGCACGAGCGCATCGAGAAGGAGCAGATCGCCGCGCTGCGGCAGCGTTGTCAGGAGGGCAAAATTTGCGATGTAGCCGCCTCCAAAGAAAAGCGCGGCCTCCGCGCCAAAGAACTGAGCCGCTTCCGTTTCGAGCCGTTCATGCTCCTCGCAATTGCCGCGCAGAAGCCGCGACCCGCCGGCTCCAACCGGAGTGCCCGCCTCGAGTGCGGCGACCATCGCCTTTTTGATGCACGAGGCGTTCCCGAGCGCCAGATAGTCGTTCGATGCGAAATCGATCCCCACACGTGGCTTGAGGCAGCGCAGCCGTTTATCTTCGTCCAAGGCATTCAACGCTGAGACGTAGGGATTAAGTCTAGCTGTTTGGATCGACCGCATTCATCACTCCGAGGATCGCATCAAATCACGGAAAAGATGCGTTGGCCGTTTAGGAAGGAAGGATGTCCTGTTGGATTCAACTTGCAAGGATGCGATTGTCTCGGTCCACGCGCACAATGCGTGGCTTGAACATCTTTGCTTCGGCCTCGTCGAATGAGGCATATGCAACGATAATGATCTTGTCTCCGGGCATCGCCAGTCGGGCGGCCGCACCGTTCAGGCTTATCGTGCCAGACATCGGCGGCGCCTCGATCACGTAGGTGGCAAAGCGCGCGCCTGTTTCGACATTGTAGATTTCGACGCGCTCGTTGATCACCATTCCTGCTGCCTCCAGGAGCGTACGATCTATCGAGATCGAGCCTTCATAGTGCAGATCAGCTTCGGTCACTGAGGCGCGATGGATTTTGCCCTTCATCAAAGTTATCTGCATTTCTCACCTAGGCTGGATATAGGGGCAATTGCGCGCACTGCTTCCGTCAGGCGAGCCCGGACGTGATGCCGAGCCGGGCCAGCAGATCCGCGTCGCGATCAACTTTAGGGTTTTTGGTGGTCAAGAGCACGTCGCCGACGAAAATTGAATTTGTGCCAGCCAAGAAGCAAAGCGCCTGCAATTCATCGGTCATGTATTGCCGCCCGGCGGACAAGCGAACCACACTCCTCGGCATCATGATCCGCGCGGTCGCCAGCAGCCGGACCAGCGCGATCGGATCGGGAGGCTCCGCGGTGTCTTCCACCGGCACGCCCTCGATCTTGCTCCACAAGTTGATCGGCACGCTTTCGGGATGGTTGGGAAGATTAGCGAGCAGAACGAGCATACCTAGGCGGTCCTCGACGCGCTCGCCCATACCGATAATCCCGCCGCAGCAGATCCTGATGCCGGCATCGCGCACATGCGCCAGCGTATCGATGCGGTCCTGCAGGCTGCGGGTGGTGATGATCTTGCTGTAAAACTCGGGCGATGTGTCGACGTTGTGATTGTAGAAGTCAAGGCCGGCCTCGGCGAGGCGCGCGGCCTGCTTCGGTGTCAGCATGCCGAGCGTGACGCACGTTTCCATGCCGAGTCCCTTGACCGCCTTGACCATGTCGCAGACGGAATCAAGATCGCGATCTCTTGGCGTGCGCCAGGCCGCTGCCATGCAGAAGCGCGTGGCGCCGGCATCCTTCGCGCGCTGCGCGGTCGCAACCACATCGGCGCAACGCATCAGACGGGTGGCTTTCAGGCCGGTCTCGTAATGGGCGCTTTGCGAGCAGTAGCCGCAGTCCTCCGGACAACCGCCGGTCTTGATGCTGAGCAGGCTCGCAGTTTCGACGTGGTTTGGATCGAAGTTCTTGCGATGAACGCGCTGCGCCTGAAGCATCAGGTCGGCGAAAGGAAGGTCGTAGAGCGCCTTAGCCTCTCCGACGTTCCAATGAATACGAACCTGCGCCCCGTTGCTTGCTTCCTTCCGTTGGACTTGCGCAGCAGCATCCATAACCCAACCCCGCTCAATTGTAGATAATCTCGTGAATTATCTATAGTCATCGCTCTCAAAGAGATGCTAATCGAGCTGCCTCGCAAATGCACCGGTTATTGCGGTAGATAATCTATGATCACGGCTGACAACAAGACGACGGTCGCGCGCATCGCGGACTCAATCGCTGAGCGCATTATCAGCGGCGCCTTGGAGCCAGGCGCGCCACTCCGTCAGGATCACGTTGCACGAGAATTCAATTCCAGCCACGTCCCGGTGCGCGAGGCCTTTCGGCAGCTGCAGGCACAACATCTAGTTGTCGCTGTGCCGCGTCGCGGTGTTCGGGTTGCCCCGCTCGATACCCGTTCAGTGAAGGAGATCGCCGAAATGCGCGCCGCGCTCGAGGTGGTGGCATTGCGCCATTCGGGGCCAAGGCTCACAACAGCTCATTTGGCTCAGATCGAGCTGGCCTTGATCGAAGGAGACAATGCAAAGACGATCGAGGAGTTTGAGATGGCCAACCGCGCCTTTCATCAAGCCTTGGTCGCGCCATGCGGAATGCCGCGTCTGCTCGCGAGCCTCGATGGATTGCAGCTTGCCAATTCTCGATTGGTGTTCGCGATGGCGCGATCGGTGGGCTGGCGACCGCGCTCCAATCAAGATCACCGCCTGATTCTGCAAGCCTTGCGAACGCGCAACGTCGATCAAGCCTGTAACCTGCTCACGCGGCACATTCAAACCATTGAGCGCCTTGCCCTTCCGGCGTCCTGAGCAAATCTGGCAAGCTTCATTGCCGATCGCCTACGATCGCAAGCGACGATCACGCGGCAGGCGACTAGCCTCGTTGCAACGGGCTCTATTCCCAGATAGTTATGGCCCCCCTAGCGGCATCTCCACGGACGGCCATGATTCGTCACATCGTCTTCTTCAGCGCCAAGGACGAAGCGCATATCGACCAGATCATCGAAGGTCTTTCGCTTCTCACCACGATACCACATGCGCGCCGGCTTGAGGTTGCCCGCAACCGCAAGACCGATCAGCTCGGCAACGATATCGACATCGTGGTCTATGGTGAGTTCGACAACGAGACGGAGCTCGCAGCGTACAAAGCGCACAATCTCTACCAGGAGTCGATTAAACGGGTCCGACCGCTCCGCGAGATGCGGTTCGCGGCCGACTACGATGTATCAACAGATACCCCTTTCGCCTCCAGGGCAGGATGATCCAGGTGCTGTCGCAGCAAAACGTCCACCGCCGGGTTAACTTGGCAATGGCCCTCATGTTTCGGCCCATCGCAGATAAGCGTCATTCTCATCGGGTGGGGCGAAAGATGGAACGGCACTTCCACGACGTTAGCCGCCCGTGACCGATAACCCGATGTACGTTCGCGAGTTGCAGTGGGTTGAACCTGTCACAGCGATGCGACATCTTGGGCATCGATCGCATCTCACGTTTCTCGATAGCGCAGCAAGGCACGAGCTGCTTGGGCGCTACTCATATCTAACGTGCGACCCGTTCGGCACCTACAGGGTCGCGAACGGCCAAGCCAGTTGGAACGGACTGACTCTCAAGGCCGATCCATGGAAGGTCCTTCGAACGCTACTCGCGAAGTACCCGCAAGAGCATCGCCCCGATCTCCCGCCGTTCCAGGGAGGAGCGGCAGGCTACCTTGGCTACGACATGAACAGGACATTGGAGCGATTGTCTGCGCCAGCAATTGCCGGTCTGGGTTCGCCCCAATCCATCCTGCATTTCTATGACGTGGTCATCAGCTTCGACCACCGGGATAACAAATGCTGGATCGTCTCAACCGGATGGCCGGAGCAGAATCGCGTGCGACGGAGCGAACGAGCGCGTCATCGAGCCGACGAGTTTGCAGCATTGCTTGCCGGTCCAAAGGCGCCACAGAAGGGTTGTTCCAGCAAAGCGGGCGCATGGCACTCAAACTTCAGCCGCGAGAGCTACATTGCGGCGGTACAACGCGTGATCGACTTGATCCTGGCGGGTGACGTGTTCCAGACGAATATTGCGCAGCGTTTCAGCACCCGCCTGTCGACCTCGTTTGATCCGCTCGCCTTCTATTGCCAGCTTCGATCATTGAATCCGGCGCCTTTTGCGGCCCTGCTGCGATGGGGAAAGCTGACCATCGCATCAAGTTCGCCGGAACGATTCCTAAAGCTTGACGGGCGACAAGTCGAGACACGCCCCATCAAGGGCACGATCGCTCGTTCGCCTGATCCCAAGGAAGACCACCGCCGTGCGGCAGTTCTCCTCGCTTCCGAAAAGGATCATGCCGAGAACACGATGATTGTCGACCTTTTGCGTAACGATCTGTCACGCGTTTGCACTGCGCATTCGGTCGAGGTTCCGGCCCTATGCAATCTCGAGTCCTATGCCTCGGTGCACCATCTCGTGTCGATCGTTACGGGGACACTTGCCGGAAACGAAGACGCCGTTAGCCTGCTCCGTGCTTGCTTTCCCGGCGGCTCCATTACGGGAGCGCCAAAGCTGCGGTCGATGGAAATTATTACAGAAATCGAGCGCATAGCGCGAGAGGTCTATTGTGGGGCGATCGGCTTCATCGGCTTCAACGGGCACGTGGACACGAGTATTGCGATCCGCACTGTCACGATCGACGGCGGCCTGGCTGTCTTTCATGCGGGCAGCGGTATAACGGCCTTGTCGGAGCCCGAGGCCGAATACGAGGAAACGCTCGCCAAGGCAGAGCGAATCTTTGATGCATTTGGTTCTGAACCAACTGGTGCGTTTTGATTGTCATCATCGATAATTACGATTCCTTCGTGTTCAACATTGCCCGCTATTTCCACAAGCTCAGTGAAGCAACGGAAGTGATCCGAAACGACGCTCTCAGCATCAGCGAGCTCGTTAGTCTCAACCCGCGCGCGGTGGTCATATCGCCCGGTCCCTGCACCCCAACTGAGGCAGGAATATCGACAGCAGTGGTTCGCGAACTTTCAGGACGCGTACCAATTCTCGGTATCTGCCTTGGACATCAGTGTATTGCGAGCGCTTTCGGAGGACGGGTGGCGCGTGCGCGTCGGCCCATGCACGGTCGGCGCTCATACGTTGCGCATGACGGCCGAGGGTTATTCAAGGGGCTGCCAACCCCGCTTGACGTCGGACGCTACCATTCTCTTATCGTCGAGCTTGATGAGTCATGTGCGCAGAACCTCATAGTGACAGCGCGTTCGGAGGAAGGCGAGATCATGGCCCTCACGCACGGCTATTATCCCACCTATGGGGTCCAGTTCCATCCCGAGTCGATACTTACCTCACAGGGGCACGTCCTGCTTATGAACTTCTTGCGACTCACAGAGGATTTCCGAAACCACGCGGCGCAATGAGAGGCTCGGCCCGCCGATCAAGATGGTGGACCGTTGGTTTCCGACGTGGTTGGAAGGCGCGGCCCAATTCGGCAGGCATTTGCGGTAATCAGCGCTGTTCCGTGCTCGGCTCCGCAGTCAGCGGCGCGCCTCCGACAGAAACCGGACCTTGCGGTTTCGAGGGCCGGACGTCTCTCTTGGCCGGCTTGGATGTGGTGCGCACGGCCGGCGAAGAAGCAGCAGGAGCAGGAGAAGCAACAGGCGCCGGACGATTCTTTGGGTCAGGCTGCGATCTGATCCGAGATCCGCTTTAGCTCGGTTTGCTGCGCATCGACGTTGCGATTGAGCTCGGCAATTTCATCGGCTGTCTTTTGATGCCCTGATTGGATCCATAAAAGAACGTCCCTATCCTCAGGTGACAAGCCAAGCGAGGGAGGCACGACTTCGTGCGCCGGCGGCGCCTCGGCAAACGTTTCGATATTCGCCAAAAATAGGCTCCTCCGGCGCAAAGAACGAGCAATACGACTCAGAAGAGCAAAGATCCGCCGAAAGCCTTTCGACGGTCTCTGCAGGACCGGCGGCAACTCCGATGCTTGGAATTGATCCGTCAAAGCCACACCCCGCTTCCATCATCTCAATCTGCTTTGGTTATTCTCGTTGCGGCGATAGCTGAAGATGGTCAAGAGCAGCCGCGAGCCGCCCCCCCGCTGCATCGTTCTCAGCAATGTTGTCCCCAAAGCCTCTTCTTGATCGGATTAGGGCTTTTACGAGCTACGCATTGCGCTGCAGATGGCGAGGTAAATAATGAAGGCCGGTAGAGGGCCTACCCGTGAAGCACATTCATACCTGCTTGCTCTTGAGAGGGCACCTCACCGAAGGTTGTGCGGTCGGGGACTTGCTGGGTGACGCTTCCAGCGCTCCTGCGCCTGCTCGTTCGGCGATCGACAGTTGTAGCGCCGAAGTTGACTTGGCGCAAAAGCTGCGCAACCCACGCAAAAAACGCGTGATGCGACCATAAGACTAACTATATCGTTCATGGAGGGGGACCGACGTTGTTAGTGGCAACTGCACGAAGGCCAACCAGGAGATCAGGTCGGCCGTTCAGAACGACGGGCACTACATGCGGAAGCGATCGAGGAAGCGGATCCCTACGGATGCCTGAGCAGATCATCTGCAACCGCCGGGCCTCCATACGTGGAAAACCATACCAGCGCCCCCCTGTCCGGCTGCGTACCGTCTTGCGTGAGATCTCGCAGGATCCTAGCGCGCCAAAGGTCAACCGCGGGATCCAAATGAAGGAAAATGCGAGCAGGCTGGAGCAAAGCGGTGCAAGCCCAGCGGCGGTCAGCGCCAACAGGCTGCCGGACACAATGTCATGATTGCGCACCAAACTACCAGCTAGTCTATCGAATTGATTGCGCGCCTATTTTTGCGAAGAGGCCCGCAACTGTGGACGTGGATGGGGGACTGTAAGCCGTGATTGTTTGTGATCATCATGTTCAGTCACGTAGAGGTATTCCAACTCCAAACGCGGCACACGTGGTCACGCCTGCTCGCGCCTGACGAAACTCTCTGGATCCATGAGTTCTCATGCAGCACCAGTTCGCCGCGCTTGTCACAAAGCGGTGCCAACCGAACGCTGGGCACTTGAGAACGTATGTCGCTTTGTCGCGTTGACGTTTACGGCGGGAAACGGCACGCCTTGATCATCCGTATGGAGCGATACCGGATACGGTTGATGACGAAGACTAAAGGCATGTCTAAAGCATGGACGTATACGCGTCGTACGATGCTGTTAGGCAGTAGCTTCTTGGGTAGCGCGTTTTTCGGGGGCGTTACGGTGCCTACACCCAGTCGGCCGCAGCGCAAGGTTGCCATGGTGTTGAAGGCGGCCGACTCTCCTTTCGTCGTTGGGTGCACACAAGACGGCATTACCTCCTTGCGTTATCGTAACGATGCGTATGACACGGATTATGTTCTGCCTGGAGCCGCGCTGGGGACGGCTCACGCTAGAGTTCGGCGTGCCGGATCCGAGTGGCATACGCTTCGAACCGGCGTTGATGCAACGAAGCCTATGCATAGCGCGGCCCTTGAACTAGCAGCCCGCGATGCCGGCGTCCTTCTCACGACCCGCCTTGCAGTCGACGAGGCTGGATTGACTTGGGAGATCATGCTGCGGAACGACGGCATGGCGAGCGTGGAGGTTGGCGACCTCTATTTGCCCATGCCGATGAACACCGAATTTCCGGCAGGGCAACCGGTATCGGTGGCTGTTTTGAAGCACAGCTTCGTCTCGGGGCATGGATCGCACATCTTCTGGATTCGCGGCAACAGCACCGGCCCCTTCCTCATGCTCTTACCGGAAGCGGACACGTCACTGGAATATTGGGATGTCCACAAAGATTCGGCCGAAGCCAGTGGGACGTGGTGCGCCTACATCTTGGGCGGGGCGGCCGCCGGCGAGGCAGTGGCGGGCGGGACTCGCTGGCGACAGCCGACCCATTCCCTGTCCCTGTCGCCGGCCGAGCAACGGCGTTACCGTCTCCGCTTCCAGTGGGTTGCCGATTACGAGGCGGCGCGCAGGGCTATCGCGGACGCCGGTCTGGTGGACGTGGAAGTAATGCCGGGCATGACGGTTCCCAATGACCTGCATGTCGACATCGCGCTCGCGTCCTCCATTCCGGTGGAGCGAATCGAAGCTGAATTTACCGGCGACACGGTGGTGCAACGGTTGCCGGATCGGGCTGGCAGGCGCCTGTGGCGGGTTCGCTTTTCGCGATTGGGCGAGAACCGGCTGACCCTGCACCAGCCGGGTGCGCGCCAGACCTTTCTTGAATTCTTCGCTACCGAGCCCGTCGAGACGATGATGAAGAAGCGCGCAACCTTCATCGTGAAGCGGCAGCATCGTGACCCGTCCAAATGGTACGACGGTTTGTTTGGCGAGTGGAATATGGAGACCCAGGTCCTGCTTGGCCCGGACAATTACGACCGGATCAAGGGCTGGCGCATCTACGAGGTGACGTGCGACGATCCCGGGCTGAGCAAGCCCGCTTACCTCGCGACCAAGAATGCCGAGCATCCTGATGTGGCGCAAGTGGCGGCGCTGGATCGGTATATAGATACGTTCGTCTGGGGCGGGCTGCAACGTACCACACAGGAGGCATACGCCTACGGCCTCTACGGCATACCCGATTGGAAGCAGAACAGGGAAAGCAGCGATCCCGGCCCAAAGGGCCGCCTGCATATCTGGCGGCCTTATGACTATCCGCACATCTTCGCGATGTATTTGGCCATGCACCGCATCGCGCGTGACCATCCCGCGATACCCACCCGCCAGAGCGCACGAGATTATTTGGTACGCGCCTACGGTACGGCGCTGGCCATGTTCACGGTGCCGATGCGCGTGGTAATGTGGTCTGCCTACCGCACCGGCTTCTACAACGAATGTGTGATCCCCGAACTGGTCTCAGCGCTCACGACGGCGGGCTTGACGCGCGAGGCGGCGACGTTGGAGGCGCATTGGGCGCATAAGGTGCGCGCCTTCGTCGATCCGAAGGTGGACCTGTTCGAGTCTGAATATCCGTTCGATTCCACCGCCTTCGAATCAACGCAGGCACTGGCGCGTTCGGCCCTTGACGACCCTGCCGCCATGGGGGTTTCGAAGGCGGCAGCGCGTGCCTTCGCGGAGCGTCAGATCGCTGCAAATCTGTTCTGCCGTGGCTGGCTGGAACCTGCTTATTACTACCTGGGCAGCGATTATCGCCGCACTGCGGGCGACGCCTATACGCTGACTTACATGGCGCAGATGGGTGGCGGGGCGCTGCTTGATCATGCGCTGAACGATGCAGATAACCCGCATCCGCTCCTTCGTCTCGGCTATGCGTCACAACTCAGCGCGTGGGCTTTGCTGAACAGCGGCCCTGCGTCGGCGGGTCATGGCTATTGGTATCCGGGCGAGGAGAATGACGGCGCGGCCGGTGGCGGCTTCGAGCCGGCGCCGAGCGGGATCACATGGCTCGGTCAGCCGCATCACCGTGGAACGTGGTATTACTCGTGCGAGATCGACCTGGGATTTTGTGGGGCGGTCCGCGCTGCTGCGACGATCGTTGCCGACGATCCCCTCTTTGGGCGGATTTGTCACGGTGGCATCATGGAGACGTTCGCTCACATCCTGCGTATCTGGCCACGTGATGGCGTGCGGCGACGGCTCAACGTGCGGCTCCAGTCTCTCCGATTGGATTTGGTGCTGCTCGACGCCCGATTCCGGGCCGATCAACCGATCATTCTGAATTTGGGGGAGGGGTGGATCAGCCTTACGCCTGAGCCCTTTGCCCCATCTGCATCGGGAGTGTCGTTCGAATTGCGGTACGATGACGGGAGAAAGCGCAAGGAAGTCGTCGACATCACGGACGGCCAGCTCGTCGTCCGCTTGCCTGGGGCGCGCTTACCGCGGGTTCAGGTTCGCTAGACTCTAGTGTTGCCGATTGTGGGGTGCGATCGGGCACTTATGGCCTGCTGTTCCACGCCTATCACGGCGATCCGCGCCGCACGGGCATAGTGCGCTAACTCCGCGTTGTTGTCGATCATTTCGTCGAGCAGCGCCTTCATGTCGCTTTGGTCTGACGCCGATTTAAGCGGCCCCGGCAGCCGCTCGATCGCCAACACGGCAATGGCGAGCGCCTTCCTCACCAGATGCGAGTCGCGCTCCGTGACTGCCGCCATGGCGCCTCACTCCATCGTGACAAGTCGCAATGCACTTTAGCCGATCAGCCAACGGGCGGTAGCGGCGACGATAACCCGGACGCCGATGCTGCAGGCTACGACGCACGGCTCCCGCCAGCGGGCGCCACCCCGCGTCTATCAGCGCTGATCCTTGGTCGGACCGAGAGCCTGACGCCATCAATCCGCAGGGGGGCGGCTTACGCGTGCGCGTGCCGCCGCCTCGTCTTCGTCTGCGCGGTGATTGCGGCCCTCGGCCCGACACGTCGGGCGCCTGTCGCGCGGGGATGGTCCCCGCCTCAACACAGGAGCCGGATCAATGTCTCAAGTCCTCGCATTTGCCAACGGCTAGAACCTCGCCACTACCCTCATGGTCTGCGTCGTCGTCTTTCATTCGGGCACAGCCGCCTACGGCGTCATGCCGTCCGGTGAGTACGATGGCGATCCGCCGCCAACATTCACGAATTCGCCCCCTTTCAACCATGAAGGGTACATCGCTCCGCGAGTTGGACTGCGGAAAGCCAGCGGGATTTTCATTCGCGCTGGCGCCTGCGTACAGCTGCAGTTATACTCATTCCCGCGCCGTGGTGGTGGAAGGCGCGACCGTCAGACCTTTATCTCACGGAGACCACCACCATGATCATCTTTGGACCACTGCTCGTCCTCGTTGGCATCAGTTTCGTCTGCTGGCTATTATTCACACTCGCTGTCTTCGCACTGCCCTTCTTCGTTGCCCTGACGATCGGCACCGGACCTTCCACACTGGCGCCGGAGTGCTCGGTGGCGCAGCAGCAGGGCTCGTGGCGGGCGGTGCCACCATTTGCATTGGCCAACTCGCGCTCGCCTTCCTCCCATGGACTTGGCTTAGACTCCTGATCATCCTCCTCTATGTCGCGCCCGCCACCGTCGCCGGTTACAGCGCCACGCATGGAATCGCCCAGATGGCGATGCCTTCGCCCGTGTGGCAGACGCTTTCTCGGCCGGTACCACGCCTTGGTTCGCTTCGCCGAAATGGCCGCAGACGGACCAGCAAGACAGCGCTTGGCGCGGGGCTGACATCAGTACCGAGGGCGGGCTCGGCAGGACCTAGTCAGGCCGGATATCACGACGGCTTCTAAGCACTACCTGCGATCGATGCGGACGCAGACACAATCAACATCATGGGACGCTCCAGTTCTTCGGCCAATTGCGGCACCTGCTAGATCTGCTCGCTTGTCGGGGCAAACTCCTCGACTCGCCGAATTTGAAAGCCCGCGCGGATCAGCGTATTCAGGGTATTGCCAAGCGTCCTGTGGTAGTTCAGACCGCCCTTAGCGAACCAGTCCGTCCGACGTTCACCCTCGACGAATATCGATTGACCGGCCAAGTTTTGCCGCCCTCCTCATCGGAAATCCAGTGCGCATGCGCCGCATGCCTTGAGGATCGGATGCTCAATCGTAAAGACAAAATGGCCGTCAGGAACCGGTGCTTTGCGGATCACATGCACGAGGCGGCCAAATTCCTGAATATAGTGAAAGGTCAGCGCGCTATAGGCGAGGTCGAAAGCCGTCTCAGGTAGGTCCAGCGTGTCGAGATCGGCGAAGCGATACTCGATGGCCGTATCCGCTGTGTCTCTCCTGGCACGCTCGATCATGCTTTGCGACAGACCCAGAACCGAGGCCGCGCCCTGCTCGCGCATCCAGCGCGAGGCCCGGCCGAAGCCACATCCCAGATCGACGACACGTTTCCCGCCCAGATCGGGCAGCATAGCCCGGATCGCGGGCCGTTCAGGGGCGCCGTCCAGCCCATGCACCTGTCGGGGCAACTGGCTCTAGCCAGCGAAGAAATCGGGATCGTCGTAAATATTCTGCGCCATGTCTGCCTGCTACTCGGCTTTCGCTCTGCCCCGGACGGTTCCTGCAGATCAAACAGAATTGTCGCGGTGGGCTGCGAGGCGTCATGATCCTACTCAAATCAAGCTACACAAAAGACATCTTGAATCGGCCGGACTTCTCGCGCCGAAAACGAAAAACCCCGGCATGAAAGCCGGGGCTCCCGTGGTGCCGCAGCGTACATCCGGCCGCGACAACCAAGCGACAGTTAGCGCGCGGTTTTCGAACAAAATGTGACCTTCGCGTCGCCGTTCTTGAATATCGGCCGATTTCAAGGTGCTTGTACTTCGCACGACGATAACGCCGGGCATTGTATTTCTGTCCAAGACCCACGACCAGGCGAGACAACGTTCCTTGCCACTTCGCGCAGAGACTTGCCGAAGGGTTCGTTGATTGATTTGGACCGATACTTTGTGGAGTGACCCAGAACGTGTAATCGCCGGAGTGACCTGTGAGAGCCTCGTCCCCAACCCGCAGGAGCAAGGATATCGTCTGAAGACTAGAGCGGCGTCAAATGAAGAGTGCTCTCGATGAGACCGCTCGGGAGCACAGATCGATCTCAAATATCTTCGAAGCGACGCAGCCCGTTCCAGCACTGTCTTTCCATCTGTTGAGGCAGCAAGGCTTCTGGTAGCCAAAGTGAGACCGGCGCATCGTGCGCTTCGGCCCATGACACCGCGTTAGCCAAGTATTGCTGGGCAGTGGCCGCGCGGCTGTCGGTATTGAGACAATGTCAGAAACTTGGCAATACACGCCGAGACGAAGTGCCTGCAAAGCCTGCGAATTCAATTCGGCACGCGACTTGCTCTCTTTGCGGCATCATCACCAACCACAGTGCGATGGTCTTCGGGACGGATTCGGCGCGTGTCGCTGTTAGCGTCTGCTCCGACCCGACGGTTTGCTGCGGCGATAGCTTATGGATGCTCGGTTATGGACCGAGAAAATGCAGGGGACGTGTTGAATGCGATCTGGAGCTCTTCTTTTGGGGGCCACGACAATTGCGCTCGTCGCAAGTGGTGCCGGCAATGCGGCAGACTTTGAGCCGGAGGTGAAACTGCCCGCGGCGGTGTGGAATTGGTCCGGAGGCTATATTGGTGGACACGTCGGCGGCGGGTACGGCCGAACCTCCTTCAGCAATCCCTACGGTCCGTCAATCTATGGCGGCATCGTCGATACGCCGACGTTCCTCGCAGGTGGCCAGATCGGCTACAATTGGCAGAAGAACGGCTGGGTGTTTGGCGTCGAACTCGATGCCAGCAGTGCTGTCTCAGACGGCACAAATACCTGCCTCGCGTCGTCCGGCTTTGTCGTGAGTGCAAACTGCAAGGCAGGTACGAACGTCTTTGCCACCGCGACCGGTCGTGTCGGTTACACGTTTGGCGCGTCGGGTGGCACGCTGGCCTATCTCAAGGGAGGTGCAGCTTGGCAAAACAATCAGGGCGACGTCATTAATAACTATGAAGGCGGACTCGTGCCACAGGAGAAAACCCATTTCGACTACGGTCGCATCGGTAGCATCATCGGGCTGGGCGTCGAGCAGGCGCTTACGCCCGCATGGTCGGTCACAGCTGAGTATGACTATCTGAATTTCCGCGGCCCGAGTGTCGCGACACCTCCGACGGTGCAGGGTCCGCCGTTCGCAATTGTTCCGGCGAACACAACGAGCCCGTCCAGCAACTATCACATCGGAAAGATTGGATTGAATTACCATTTTGGCGCCGACCCGTGGACGGCGCAATGGTCCTATGTGCCGCAGTACGCGAAGGCTCCAGTCGGCGCGCCGCCGATTGCTTATTCGGATGGCTGGTCGTTCGAAGGCGGATCGCGGCTCTGGCTCAGCCGCGGACGATTCCAATGGGACCACAGTGTAGCGCCCTACTTGCCTCTAGACCCCAGCGTCCTTGTATCGAGGCTCACCTATCATGGCCTTGACGGACTTTCGGGAGAGCTATTTGGCCGTGTCGACAGCCCATGGGGAGTGTTCCTGAAGGGCAACATTGGCCTTGGGCGCTTCGATAGAGGAAACATAAACAATGAAGATTGGCTCGCCGATCGGAAACTCTCCTATATCAACAACGCATCACGGCAACGAAACGGACGGTTCACCTATTTTACCGCAGACTCAGGTTACGATTTCCTGCGCGGCGCCAACTACAAGGTCGGCGGATTTATCGGCTGGACCTACTACGAACAGAGTTCCGACTCCATCGGTTGCACGCAGATTGCCCACCCCCGCTACACTTGTCCGGCGAACCCGGACACTATCATCGGCAGCCAGAATACTCAGTGGAACGCACCTCGTGTCGGCCTAAGCGCCGAAACCATGTTCACTCAGCGCTGGCGCTTAAACACCGATGTCGCCTACCTGCCCTGGACCGATTTCAAAGGGCGTGACCACCATCTCTTGCGCGACAAGACCACCTTCGATGAACAGCGGGGCAATGGTGGCGGCGGCGTCCAGGTTGAAGGCGTGCTGTCCTACTTCTTCACCAAGAACTTCAGCGTCGGCGTCGGCGGGCGCTACTGGGCCATGTGGACCAAAAGGCTGGGCGACTCTTTGTGCAGCAGCAGCGGCTGCGTCGGTGATCCGGCCATATTCGCGAAGTACAGCATGGAGCGCTGGGGTACGTTCTTTCAGGCCTCCTATAAGTTTGATTGAAAAGATCACACCTCAAGCCAAGCGCCAGGCGTCTTCAACGCTAAGAAATGGCGCGCATCGAGCTAGGATCATTAGCCATGTCCTTGCCGGTCGCGGGCCTTATGCAGTCCGAGCATTTCGATCTTGAGCGCATGGTTTCGGTAAAACGAGACCATGCACGCTGTGCGGTTCGGTCCATGACATCGCACCCGCAACGTAGCGCTGCGACATGGCGATAGTACGCGCGCCACTGTGTCAGGTAGACGTTTCGACGGCGTCCGGCTGCATACAGAGCCGGCTTCGGATTTGGACAGGGCGATAAGAGGAGTTTCTGCCTGACGGCCGGCAAGATTGTCCCGCGAATCAGGAGAGACGATGAGCAGACGAACCCGCCAGTACCACCGCGCCGGCATTCAAAGCCAAGGTGGTGCTGGCCGCGATCAAGGGCGAGATGACGCTGGCCAAGCTGGTTGAGCATTTCGAGCTGCACCCAGATCACGCAGTGGAAACCCAGCTTCAGGAAGCGGCGGCCGAGGTATTTGGTCCTGGCGGTGGCAACAGACCGAGCGAGCCCGAGGTGGATGTGAAACCGCTGCACGCCAAGATCGTGGAGCTCAGGCTAGAGAACAGTTTTTTGGAAGGCGCGCTCCGCAACGCCGGCATGCTGAGCGCAAAGCGATGATCGACCGGGAGCACGACCTGCCGATCATGAAACACGCGAAGCGTTTTGAAGATCAGCCGTGCCAGTGTCTATTATCTGCCACGTCCTGTACTTTCCGCCGACCTCACGATCATGCGACGGTTCGACCGGCTGAACCTGAGTTTCCTTTCGCCGGTTCTCAAATGTTGCGAGACCTGTTGGCTGCCGAGGGGTGCAAGATCGACCGCCGGCATGTCAAAACGCTAATCCGGCGAATGAGGATAGAGGCGCTCTACCGCCGGCCGCGTACGACCGAGCCCGAACATGGACACAAGATCTCCTTCAGCAATCCCTACGGTCCGTCAATCTATGGCGGCATCGTCGATACGCCGACGTTCCTCGCAGGTGGCCAGATCGGCTACCATTGGCAGAAGAACGGCTGGTTCTTTGGCGTCGAACTCGATGCCAGCGGTTCTGTCTCCGACGGCACAAACACCTGCCTCGCGTCGTCCGGCTCTGTCGTGAGTGCAAGCCATCGTCTGGTCGCGCTGCCCCCATTTGATGCTGCGCCTCGCGTCCTGCGTGGCTCCGCGGCTCGGCTACAGCGTCGCGCATCACCGGCCTCTTCGGCTCGTCCTCTGAGCATAATAGACTTTGCCTTCGTCTCGAAGAAGCCGAGCAATGGAAGTGGTATGTTCGTTGCTAGAACTACCTAGCATCGCAAACGGAGCAATCGCGGTTGCTGCATAGAGCAGATAACAGCAGACCTCCTCAGCGTTCCCAAGGTCCTCACTTAACGTAACGAGTAACGCACATCTGCTCTGTATGAAGTCCAACATCAGCGGCACAGACCGCCGCAGTAGCCCCGCCGGCACCGGCCAGAAGAATGATCTTCAGAACTGTCGAAGAGCTCAAGCTAAATGATCTCGAAGTATCTCCGACGTTCAAAGTCGGTGACCCGATGTTGAACGGCTTCCCATTCCCAACGGCGCGAGCAAGAAAA
The DNA here is from genome assembly GCF_028128765.1 of Bradyrhizobium sp. CCBAU 51627. Taxonomy (GTDB): domain Bacteria; phylum Pseudomonadota; class Alphaproteobacteria; order Rhizobiales; family Xanthobacteraceae; genus Bradyrhizobium. Next base: position 141,004 of record NZ_LBJG01000017.1, on the reverse strand, counting down.
CGCTTCAACAAACCTTTCTCCGAAGACATCACTGGCCGCTGCAGACTGTGCAAAACGAGATGTTGCCTCTGATAGGCTTTGAGGCAGTCTCGCCGACTGACGACACATTTCCGCGCTTGCATCACCAATGATCGAAGCCGGTAGTGGCGGACCTGTTTCGACGCCCAATATTCCCGAACCAAGCGCACATGCGAGCGCGAGATATGGGTTCACGTCTGCGCCAGGCAGCCTATACTCCAGGCGATGGGCAGATGGCTCTCCCGGAATGGCGCGAACCGCGCAGGAGCGGTTGTCAACTCCCCAGCTTGGAGAGATTGGTGCCCAGCAGCCAGGTGCCAGTCTCTTGTAGCTGTTGAAGTTCGGCGCAGCGAGCACACAGAACTCATTCATGTATTCTAGTTGGCCGGCGATGAATTGCCTCATAAGATCGGAGACGTTGCCGAACGCATCACCGTCGTAAAACGCATTTTGACTATCCGAGGACATCGAGATGTGAATATGGCCGGACTGGCCGGGCCATTTCTCGGAAACCTTGGCCATGAATGTAGCCATCATGCCTCGCGTTTGCGCCCAGGCTTTTATCATCGACTTGAATATGGTTGCTCGATCGGCAGCTTCCAGCGCATCACAATGACGAAGTGACGCTTCGACCACGCCAGGTCCCGTTTCAAAGTGTAGTCCGCTGAGAGGTATTCTAGCCTTCTCACAAAGCGACAAGATCTCATCGAACAGCTCATGTTGCGCGATAGAGCGCGCAATCGAGTAGCCGAACGGGCCGCGCGTAAAAGGAGCCCATTCGCCGAACGGCTTTTCTTCGATCGTGTCTGCGCTCTCCTTAAAAAGCATAAATTCAAACTCGAACCCGGCAGTGCAGTCGTATCCGTGGTCAGCAGCCCTTCTTAGGACCTTACGCAGAACACCGCGGGGGCAGATGTTCTCATGTGCGCCCGTGAACTCCGCGAGGTAGAGATATTGATCGCCGAGATGAGACACCGAACGGCCGGTGCCTGACAGCATACGCAGGTCAGCATCACCGAACGCTGATAGCGGCTTTTGCGTGAAACTGGCCGGAATGACCCGGTCCGTACAATCCCACGCCAGCACCGCTTCAGAGAACTTGATAACTTTATCTCCATCCGAGAGATCTTCCCCTAAGACGTGTTTGCCTCGCAGAACGCCATCGAAGTCGCTTACGCCGACCATCGCCGCGCGGGCTGGATTCGCTCCGGTCGACCTGGGATCAGTTGGCATTAGTCGCGATCCTGCATCACTAAATCGAACACCTGGTCCATCCGCATTGCTCGCAACTTGCGATAGTCATTCTCAAGCTGAGTCAAATCGCTATTCACGAGATAAACGATGCCTGGTGTCGACGCCAAGTCGATCGTGGGAACTAGCTCTTGACCAATCGGAACGAATGCAATGGCATCCGCGAAGCTCGGGAGCTCGCGAATTGCCTCGAGTCCCGGGTAACCGGCAACGACACCGCCCATATCTGAGATCAGCGAGACGCAAAGTGCGTGAGCCTGTCGCTTGTAAGGCCCGCGAGACCTCATATATTCACCAAAGCCCTTGGGATCTGCGTAGCGCCAGGCCGTCAGGCTCATATGGTTGTGCCCCAACGCCATCGTTCGTGCTTTTGCCGACATGGTCCCTTGAAGCCTCGCTCCGAAGTCCACCAGAACCGGTCCCCGATGATCGACGATGATCTCAGCATGAGCCGGTCCGTCGACGATCTGTAGTGCCTGCAGCGCACGCACCAAGTAGTCGGACAGTTCCTGAACGATTGGTTCGCTGCCTCCCAATAATCTCTCAAGTGAGCAGACCGAAGATGCCCTCTCAACAGGAACCGTGTCATAGGTCCAGGCCTCCGTAACGAAGGCTTCCCCGTCGATCGAGACGGCATTTACGGTATATTGCTGGCCGTTTATTTTCTCTTGCCCAAGGGCAAAACGATTCAACGCTCCGACGCGGTTCGTCTTCCCGACAATTGCGCTCATAGCCCGCTGAATATCAGCATCTGTCGAGCAAAAGAATACATCCTCGGTACCCGTACTGTTCAGAGGCTTGATCACGATCTGATCGAACTTCGCTTCACGCTTCCAGCTCGCGATCTCTACAGGACTGTCGGACACGACTTGTCTGATCGATCGCACGCCTGCAGAGGTCAGCGCGCAAGACAATCGCGCTTTGTCACGCCGAGCAGCGGATAGCGCGGTCCCATTTGATGGTAAACCAAGCCGCTCCGACAAAGAATCGGCGAGTTCAACTCCGGTCTCGCAGCCCGCGATAACGAACTCCAATTCCCGGCCATGGAGCGCCTGAACATGATAATCAACGATGTCGTCATATCCCATGCGCTCGCTGGGGCGAATGAGTTCATCATACAGATCCGCATTGAAATGCGATTGGAATATGGGCGGTATCTGTGCAGCCGACATCACATGCACTGTTCCAATTCCATAGCGCTTGAACTCTTCCGGTAGGTATCGGCCGGTAGAGTATGCGTCTACGATTACACAATTCCGTTCTTTCATGCGGATCTCCGATACTGCAAGTAGATGTTGCCGACAGCGACAGCCGTAATGAGAGCATTTCCAATGAACGTATGTAGTGAAGGCACGATACGAGAGTCGAAGTACTGGAACAGAAAGGTGATGATAGGGGCGGTGGACAGGACCATGTTGACTGTGAAGGGCTCTACGCGACGAATGCCCTGCTGGATCAAGAGCAAAGGAACAATGATCGTCGACAGCCCAATCGCTGCGATCGCAAACCAATGCTGCGAGATCTCAGGCGCGATAGATGAATGATCGACCAGTCCCAGCAGCAAGAGAATCGTTCCATAAAAGCGATGCGCCAGGACTTGTCGGCCAGAAAACCCATGGTCGAACAGAAGTTTGACAAGTATATTTGTAAGGGCCAGCGATAGGCCGGCCACGATTGCCAAGACGATGCCAAAGGACGATCGAGTTCCCCACTCCACGCCTGCGTTGCCGCTGGCCGAGATCCAAATCATGTAGCTCCCGATCGTTGCGATCGTAACGCTCACGATAATATCGGATGCTGGAGGGGCACCCTGGCGCCTGATCAGTGCGTTTAACCATACTGTTGCGGTGGGCCCCAGCGCCACCATGAAGGCGACGACGATCGCAGGCTCAGCGTATTTCAGTCCGATAAATAGGCCGATCCAGCTGATTGCTGTCACGATATTGAGCGCGACGAAGACCAGGAGCGACCATTTCGCCACCGTTGCCTCGCCTCCCTCGTGGCAAGCCAGGAGATTGAACATCAGACAAACCACAGCGAAGGACAGCAGGAGCGCGACGAACACATCCGCTTGCTGAAAATACGACGCCGCATAAACCTCGCCTGCCGCGCTCACGACGACATAGAGCGCCACAAATAGAACTCCCAGAGCGAAGCGATTCGTCAATCGCGCAGTCTTCCTGTGCCCGCGAGGCGGCGCACGGCCCTCGCAGGACTGGAGGCGTGTATCGGCTCCGAGGGAGTGTCCTTTCGACGTGCACGGACCACGTTTGGTTTGAAATGTCACAGCCCGCCTCTAGTTTTTCTTAGTTCGGTAGTATCGAACACACGCCTCTCCAAATGCCTTGAATAGTTGCTTGCTGAGGAGATCGGTTGAGGCGTGCCATTCGGGGTGCCATTGCACACCGATTTGGAGGGTCGGGGCGCCAATGACTGAAGCCGCCTCGACCAAACCGTCAGGCGCCCACGCCTCCCGGCTCAGCGCCGGGGCAAGCGCATCGATGCCTTGATTGTGCAGCGAGCTCACTTGCGCTTCGATAGTCCGCGCGATTGGAAAAAGCGCGCCATCGGAGCATATCGTGACGCTGTGCGCGGCATCGTACTGACGGTCTCTTGGACGATCTGGCTTCTCGGCATGCATCGCGCCACTTTCCGGCCTCCACTCCGCAAGCGATGAGCGGAGCGTGCCGCCGAAATAGACGTTGAGTTCCTGAAGCCCACGGCAGATGCCCAGAATAGGCATTCCGAGCGCGATGGCGCTCGCTATAGTTACGGCAGAGAGCCTGTCCCGCGGACGGTCAAGGATCCCAATCTCAACGTCCTGCCGATCAGCCTGCGTCAGGGACGCAGGCGCTCTCAGGACGGCGGGGTCGATGTTGGATTCATCACCTGTCAACACCAAGCCATCGAGCCGGCGCATGATCGCCGGGGCGACCTCCTCCCCCGCATCCTCGGCGTCGACCGTCGGCAATATGACGCAAGCCACTCCCGCATGACGATTGAGTGCCTGCAAGTACTTGCGCCGCAACCAGTCGCGATGCACACCATCGACCAGAAGACGGTTCGAAGTGACGCCGACCACGGCTCGGGTGCTCTCTGGCCGTAGCAACGTCACGCGACCTGCCCTCGCGCGCGAACCTCGGCAACGGACTGCTCATACAAGCGTCGATTTCGCTCTTTTAACTGAGCTATGACGCTAGGTTGACCTTGAGGTCCCTTGACAAAGAGCCCACCCCAGGTCGCGGCAACCTTCGCATAGTTCGGATCCTGCATTCGGATTTTCTGAGCTTTACGCAACAGCCAAAACGGGATCCCCGGCGAAAGGTGATGCTCAAGGTGGTACTCATCCAGATTCTGTCCGAGGATGGCCCGTTCGAGAAAATTTCCTTTCCGATTCCTGGTGAGATAGACGTTCTGCGTCTCGGTTTCGCACATAGGTGAGTGCTCGGCTAGCTCGATAAACCATCCGAGGACCTGAAACGTGGTGAGATAGGGCACGATCCAAAACAGGACGACGATATGGAGCAGCCCAACAGCATATGACCCGGCCAGGATGCTGATCCAGAAGAGATAGAAGCCATACTTGTCGATAAGTATGCCTGAGCGGCTCTGATCCTCGACATCTGTGATCGAGAATCGATTGGCCCAAAGATACTTCAGATACGCCACTGTCGCGCCGCCGAAGATCGGCTTCCAGATCATGTTGAAAGCGTACCGCTCCGGAGGCTGCACGTTGTAAACCCCGCTGGCCAGGAAGAACTTCAGGTCGGGATCCTTGTCCGGATCTCCGAGATACGGATGATGCAAATAGACGTGCGAGATCCGGTAGGCCCAGTGGCGCTGGAACAAGGGATAGGAAGCGAACAGAATGCCCAGGACGTAGTTCCAGGTCGTGTTCTTCGCGAGCGTGCGGTGAGCCGCATCATGAGCGATGGTTGTCAATCCGCGCTGATAGGCGCCAATCAGAAGGACGGCGAGCGGGTAGAGCCACCATGAGACCGACACAGTCGCGAGCGTACACGCTGTGATGACAGCGTAATCTTTGGCAATATAAGCCGCTCCCGTTATGTTGTCGGGCCTCAGCTCGGATAGCTGCCTATTGATTTCTCGGCTGAATTGAACGGCCTCATAGCGTGATGACCTCAATTTCCAAGCGTCTGCCTGATTCATGAGAACCTCCTCCTGATCGCCTTGCAGGTTGTCAGATTGCGGAAAGCGCCTTGTCCAGATCGCGCAGGATGTCGTTGACATCTTCGATGCCGACGCAAAGCCGGATCGAGCCGCCAAATATGCCGGCGGCTTCGCGCTTTTCCCGCGGGACGGTGGTGTGGGTCGTCGAGACAGGATGGGTCACGAGCGTGCGGGCGTCGCCTACATTCGAAACGTGATACATCAAGTCAACGTTCTGGATGAACTTGCGCCCGGCCAGTTCATCTTCCACTTCGAACATGACCATCGCCCCGTGTCCGTATGCGGTGTCGAGTGTCTGCTCGACGATTTCCCGATCGGCGCCTTCGAAGAGCCCCGGGTAAAAGACGCGACGCACTTTAGGATGCTCCTTGAGAGCGCCGGCGACGATCCTGGCATTTGCGCAGTGCTGCTTCATGCGGAGAGGCAGCGTTTCAAGCCCTTGGATCAATTGAAAGCTCGCAAACGGGGCGATGGCTGCGCCGGTATCGCGCAACCAGGTCATGCGAGCCTTGAGAAGAAACTCGCTCTTTCCAAGATCGTCGACATCGCACACCGCATTATGCCAAACAATTCCGCCATGCGCATCGTCGGGACGGTTGAACAAGGGAAAGCGAGAGGCTCCCCGGTAGCTAAACTCGCCGTTGTCAACGATCAGTCCACCAAGCGTCGTGCCGTGGCCGCATATATATTTCGTTGCGGAGTACGTCGTAATAGCAGCGCCAAGATCTGACGGCCGGCATACCAGTGGCGTGGTCGTATTGTCCACGACCAGAGGCACGCCGTACTTTCGGCCGACCTCGGCCAGCTGTTTGACGGGGAGCGGAATCAGACAAGGATTCGAGATCACCTCTCCGAACAGGCATATCGTGCGATCATCAATGGCACGTTCAAACGTCTCGGGCCTCCGAGGATCAGCCGTCCTCACGCTGATCCCAAGACGCTTTAATGTGTTGTGGAGCAGGTTCCAGGTATTGCCATATAGATACGGAGAGGCGACGACATTGTCCCCCACTTCGCCACTTGACAGGTTGACGATAGCAAGGAACGTCGCTGCTTGACCTGACGCAACGGCGAGCGAATCGCTTCCCATATCGACGGCGGCGTAGCGCCTTTCCAGCGCGCGGGTCGTTGGATTGATGATCCTTGTGTAGGTGAACCCATCGGCCTTGACGTTGTAGACGTCAGCGATGTGGTTTAGATCGCCATCGAGTTCATAAGCTGTATTCTGGTAAATCGGCACTGCGACGGCTTTCGTCACCGGGTCTCGCCGATAGCCCGCGTGCAGAACAGCAGTCTGGGCCGAAAACGGCAGCCGCGGGTCCCCAGCCGCTCGAGCCGGCATCTTTACGCGAGCAGCGCATGCCTCTTGGCCCGACATCGGCCTTGCTAACCGAGCCTGACCGGACCGGAAATATGTACGAAAGGCGCATCCCAACTGCTCGATCCAGCTGGATTGGATTTCCCCAATGCAACCGACCCGAAAGCTACGCGTCGCAAGATGCAGCTTTGAGTAGATGTATAGGTTGTGGGCCGCCAAATGGCGATAAAGCCCATCGAATCCTGCCTGGTCCACAATTCCCGACGGCGCACTGAACGCGACGCAAACCGGCGACTGCAAGTCCGCGGAAAGGAGCGGAGACACCAGTCCTTCGAGTTCTTTTACGAGATCGCCCCTGACCTTCTCGTACCTGCAGCGCCTGGCATCGATACCCTCCTCGTGCAGAATCTTCAGGGCCTTTGTCGTTGCCTGAACGATGTGGGTGGGAGGGGTCGAGCGCCACTCACCGGTGCGCTCGAGCGAGAGCCACTGATCTCTCACGTCGAGCACAAACGACCTCGGTTCTTGAACGGCATTCTCCAGCAGCTCGCGGGCCGCGATGACAAACGCCACTCCCGGCGGCCCTTCTATGCACTTGTTGCTCGACGTGACCAGGACGTCAGCTCCACGCTGGCTCAGGTCGATATTAAGGGCGCCGAAGGAACTCATCCCATCGACGATGGTCTTTACGCCACGTCGCCTCGCCTCCTCCACGATCTCGTGCAGCGGATTGACGATCCCGGTTGTCGTCTCACAATGCACGAAGCATAGGTGCGTAACGCCAGGATTTCGGTTCAAATACTCGCCGATTTCTTGCGGGTCCAAAGGATCGGTCGCGCGCTTGACAAACTTCAGTGCTTCGATACCCCACAGCCGCAAAATTTGTAGAATGCGCTCGCCATAGATGCCGTTTACGCAGACGAGCGGCCTGTGGGCCCGGGACACGAACGAAGAGAGGGCAGCCTCCATTGCAAAGGAGCCACCCCCTTGAATAGGCACCACCGAATAGTCCTCAGCATTTCCCAGCAAGTTGAGCATCAGCCGCCTCATGCAGGCGGTCACCTCCTTGAACTCGTCATCGCGAGATGCGAGATCAAGCTGCATCTGGCTCCTCACCGCCAGCGATAACGACAATGGACCAGGCGTCAGCAGAGAGCGCTGTCTTGTCAAACCATTACTCCTACATTGTATTCGTTGATGACCTGGAGCACGCCCACCGGGCAGCCCCCGTGGCGCACGCGTTCCCTTCCTCGTCAACAGCTTCGAATGAAGCGCCATTGAGTGCGCTTGGCATCGGCCGCTCGAAAAGGCTGGCGGATGACAAACCTCCAATATTCCATCGCGGATGGAGAGCGATTCCTCACAAAGCTCCCGTCGATGCCCTTCAGATCTTCCAAATAGCCTTTGGCACCGAGCGATCGGACGCAAACTGGCGCCGAACACGCTATCATCCAACTTCCACGCCATGTGCAGGCTTGGGCGCGGTCGCCTTCTTGCGCTACGCAGCGCCAGTTGGCCGACGATTTACGTGTGAGCCTGCCCAGCCAGGCGCTTTACGCCAGAAAGCCGATGCAGCCGTGATCGTCGCGCGGGGATGATTAAGCATCACACACTCGATGATCGTCGTTCGCGGCGGAAGTCCAATGCGTTTGCTTGGGACTTGATACATTTGCACTCCGTCGCTCGTTGGAGGATTTGTGACGCTAATGACCGTGTTGGCGATTTCGGAGATCGTACAACTTGACGTTACGGGCGTTTCAACCCTCTCCGGCGTTTTTCTCGCGCGAATTTTTCGTCACGTGCTCCCATTTGGCAGCGACAAGCCGACGCAGGCAGCGGAGTACGGGAGGATCCCAGCGAGGGTTCGCTACTTTGAGAGTTCAATTTGGATCTATCGTAAGCATTCCGCCTGCGAACGCGTTTCCTGCAGCGAAGTGAGGGCTGATCGTTTCGTTTACGGACGATCCTGGCGAAAGCGCCATATGGAAGTACGGAGTTTCTCCTCGGTTCCGGCGAGATCCTCCTGGATGCGGCGCCCGAAAGCTTGCACCTCCTGGCTTAGCTGTTGTGTTACGTCATTGCGCTCGAATGGAGCAGCCTTCGCAGCCTGCGGCCGAGTCCGACCAGAAGCGGTTGAGCGATCTTGGATCGCTGCCCGGTCAGCAAGGATCAGTCGAGACCTTTCGGCGAGCGGCGTGACACAGAACATCTCGTCCTGAATTGCTAGGAGTACGTCAAGCCGAGTCCGGCGCATCTTGAAAGCGATCACTAGGTTGGCAGCATCTCTCGGTACTACACGCAGCTTCGCCGCGAGACGTCTCATCAAGAGATCATGGCGGCAGCCAGCATGCCGTGGTTTACTGCGGCTCCAAACCGTGATCCGGCGGGCAGGAGTTCCGCGCATCGCCAGCACCCGGTCCGCGCCACTACCTCGCGGATGAGACACTCTGGTTTGACGATAGCCGCACTTCCGAGTCGTTCTGCTCTCTTCTCGTCTCCAGGGGCCGCTGGTTGATGCGAGCTCGCGTCCGACGCCGTCTACAGCGCGGTCGAGCACGTTGACGGTTGACCAGAGCGGATTATCAAGAGATCAGTCTTAGTCGCTTGCCAAGGGTTCGGCCGTGCCATGGCCGCCTTCATGGCGACACGATGGAAGGCGGAATGAAGCATGCCCCAAACACGCGGCGGGAGCTCCGTAGCTCAGGATGGCTGATGTTTCGCGGCAGCGTTGCCTCGCGACACGAAGGTGCGGAGCGTACGCCGATGGTGTTCGCCCACGAGCGGCGGCCAATAGGAAGTAAGCTTCTCGGACGTTACCATCACCGCGACAGGATGGATCGTGACCGATTGCTCGGTTTAGATTGATCAATATGCCGGGAGTAAGCGCAGGCTCGCCGGATAGCCAGCCCCCCGGAACTCGCGGTACGAGCTTCGTACTGCGCGGAGGTTAAAGCCGAGTCGCGGACCCCGGCTCGGCTTTGAACGGAGCTCTGCGTGGCCGCACGCGCAGCAAAAGTGTCAAGCGAAAATTCAACCTGGCGGAAGACGGACTTCCTCTCTGGCCTTTCTCACCGCGTCGTAAATTTCGACCTGCAGCATGGGACGGCGTCTCTTGAGCTCCTCGGCTTTTGACCATGCTCCATCTTTGCTCGCATACTCGGTTTTGAATTGACCATCCACCTCGAGCACAAAACCGGAAGCTGGCAGCACACGAGTTGGTGCGACCATTTTGTTCCTTTAGAGCGAAAAGTTCGGTCGCAGGCCCCGCCTCAGAGCCGTATCAGCAGCGTATCCTGCGAATCGATGACGCGGTGCGAGGAACATCTAACCATCAAGAATTGAGCGCGCCATCAAGAAATCCACCACCGCCTTCGCTGAATGCTCTAGGGTCTGCTCCATGGTCCTGAGATGAATGTCCGGTGTTGCTGGTGCTTCGTAGCACGCGTCGATTCCCGTGAAGTTCTTGATCTTGCCTGATTTCACCTTTGAGTACAGCCCTTTCGGGTCTCGCCGCGCGCATTCCTCGATCGGCGTATCGACAAAGACTTCTATGAACTCTTCCTTGCCAACCAGGGTGCGTACCCTGTCCCGTTCGGCTCTGGTGGGCGAGATAAGCGAACAGATCACGATCAAGCCGCTGTCTGCCATCAATTTGGCAACTTCACCGACACGACGAATGTTCTCCACGCGATCCGCCTCCGAGAAGCCCAGATCCACACTCAATCCGTGCCGGAGGTTGTCGCCATCCAGCAGCATTGTATGCCGCGACATCGCAAACAGCTTTTGATCAACGAGATTGGCAATCGCCGACTTTCCCGCACCAGACAGGCCGGTAAACCAGATGACGCAGGGCTTCTGATTCTTGAGCGCGGCGCGCTCCCTCCGATCCACAGATAGGCCTTGCCTAGCAATATTGGCAGCCCGCCGTAGCGGAAAGGCAATCATGCCGGCCCCGGCCGTACGATTGGTATAACGATCGATGAAGATAAATGATCCGGTCTTCCGATTGACATCGTAAGGATCGAATACTGCGGGCATTGTGGTCGCAACATTACAGAAAGCGATCTCGTTCAGGGAAACCATCCCGGCGGCCAGATGCTCACAAGTGTTGACGTCGATCCGATGCCTAATTTCGGTAATGCTGCCGGCAATCGTCTGCGATCCAATCCGCAGGACGTAATTGCGTCCCGGAGCGAGCGGCTCCTCGTCCATCCAGATGACATAAGCAGCGAACTGGTCGGCGACCTCCGGTTGATTGTCCGGCCGCGACAGAACGTCGCCACGGCCGATATCGATTTCGTCTTCGAGTGTAATGGTCACCGCATCCCCGGCTTCGGCACCGACAAGGTTGCCACCGTGGGTCACGATCCGTTTGACGCGCGTAGTCCGTCCCGACGCGGCGATGATGATCTCATCCCCCGCCGAGATCTCCCCGGAAGCCACCGTCCCGGCATAGCCCCGAAACTCCGGGTTCGGCCGGTTCACCCATTGTACCGGAAAGCGGAAAGCCTGGCTTGCGGTCCCGGACTGGATGTCAATGCTCTCCAGATATTCAAGCAGGCAGGGGCCATGATACCAGTTGGCGCGCGCAGAGCGGTCTACGACGTTGTCGCCGTCGCGGGCCGAGATCGGGATTGGAACGATCGAGGTGAAGCCGAGACCGGCAGCAAAGGCCAGATAGTCACGGGCGATCCGGTCGAAGCACTCCTTGTCGTAGGCGACAAGATCGATCTTGTTAACTGCCAGCACGATATGACGAATACCGAGCAACGCACAGATAAAAGAGTGGCGGCGCGTCTGAACCATCACGCCTTTGCGTGCATCGATCAGGATAATGGCGAGCTGGGCTTGCGAGGCACCGGTAGCCATATTGCGGGTATACTGCTCGTGGCCAGGAGTGTCGGCCACCATGAAGGAGCGCCGCGGCGTAGAGAAGAAGCGGTAGGCAACATCGATCGTGATGCCCTGCTCCCGTTCGGCCTCGAGCCCGTCCACAAGCAGAGCGAAGTCGATGTTATTCCCGGTGCTACCGTATTTGATGCTGTCGCGTTCCAACGCCGTGATCTGATCGTGGTAGATCATCTTGCTGTCGTGCAGCAATCGGCCGATCAGCGTCGATTTGCCGTCGTCCACCGCGCCACATGTGATGAATCGCAACTGATCCTTCGTCCGGGCCGGGACCGGCTCCATTGTCGGATTTGTGAACATCAAAAGTAGCCTTCCCGCTTCTTCTTCTCCATTGAAGCGGCTTCATCTGTATCAATGAGGCGCCCCTGGCGCTCCGACACAGTCGCAGTTTGCATTTCTGCGACGATACCTTCGATCGTCGTCGCATCGGATTCAATTGCCCCGCTCAAGGGATAACATCCAAGGGTGCGAAAGCGGATCCTCCGCATTTCCGGCGTCTCGTCGCAGTTAAGCGGCAATCGCTCGTCGTCAACCATGATCATCGCACCATTTCGATGCACTATCGGTCTCTGTTTTGCGAAGTAGAGCGGAACGACCGGAATTTTCTCGATCATGATGTATTCCCACACCTCAAGCTCGGTCCAGTTTGACATCGCAAACACGCGCATGGTTTCGCCCTGGCGAATCCGTGTGTTGAACAGGCTCCAGAGCTCCGGCCGTTGGTTACGGGGGTCCCATACGTGTCCGGCCGAACGGAAGGAGAGTATCCGTTCTTTTGCGCGACTCCTTTCCTCATCGCGCCGGGCTCCGCCAAAGGCGGCATCAAATCCGTGGAAGTCGAGCGCCTGCTTCAGGGCGTCGGTCTTCATCACCTGGGTATGGAGGGCGGAGCCGGAATCGATCGGATTGATCCCGCGGGCGATGCCGTCCTTGTTGACATGGACGATCAAGTCGAGGCCGAGTCGCCTGGCTGTTGCGTCTCGGAAGCTGATCATCTCGCGGAACTTCCATGTCGTATCGACGTGAAGCAGGGGGAAAGGTATTTTTGCCGGATAGAACGCCTTGATCGCGATGTGCAGCATCACGCTTGAATCTTTTCCGATGGAGTAAAGCATGACGGGCCTTTCGAACTCGGCGACCACATCACGCATGATTTCAATCGATTCCGCCTCGAGACGGCGCAGATGCTTCGGCAGCATATATCTTGTTTTCCGTGAGGATCTCTGTTCTTCGCCGCTCTATGGCTCCCTAGAGTGGCAATATCCGCGAAGCGACCGGCGGAGACGCATGGCTCGTCCATCAGTCGAGCCCCTTCGACAGCAGACTTCCGGACGCGGCAGCATATCGCATTCTTCCGCTCGTGCGGCCGGCGCCTGCGTCATACCTGATCGGGGGATCACCGCGCCGATTAGCGAGCTTGGCTAGATCAACCAGCGTGTCTTGATCACAAGCATCCAGAGTCCTTAGGAGATGCTGAGGATCTGTTCAAGCCGCGCGACCTCGCCTCGCAACATCTCGATAGCCACGTCCCGGTTTTCCGAAATATTCCAAGAAGTGTGGACCGGCCCTCCAGCGTGAGATGAGCTGGACAATCCTCCTGCCTTGGCACTTCGCAAATCCCACCAGGTTCGGAACATCCGACGATAGAGTTCGGTTACCTCCCGTCCCCTGTCCAGAACTCCGGCTTTCTGAGCATGCAGCAATTCCTGCTCATATCCGAGGTCTAGCAACAGCTCGGCACCGACCAGATCGGTCACGGTTTGCATCTCTTCGACGCTCAATTGAGATTGCCATGATTTGACAGAGCTTTCGTCGATGGCGTTTCGTTCCAGGATTTTTCGATCCCCAAAGCTGCTGGATTGAAGATAATCTGCTCGTCCCATGCTCGCCGATGCGACGCCTCCTGGATCACAGCCGAGCCCTGCCAGTAGACGCTGGATTTCCTCGTCCGGATGCGCCACGAACAGCTCGTATCGCACCAAATGAGTCTGCCGGCGAGTACGTTGCGCGGCGAGCCTAGGCAGACCCAAAACCAAATCGGCGAGTGAAGATATTATGCCATCAGGCAGACGGAGCATGAGGTCAGCGAGACTGGATACGCTGACCGGCCGCGAGCTTTCTGCCCGCAGTGGGATGCCCCATGTCGATTTCAGTGAAGCGGCGATGGCGTAGGGATTGCGCATCAAGAGGATGTGTGGTGCTTCTGGGTACACGGATTCAACAAAGTCAAGGACCGTCCAATAGCGTGGTGTCTTGTCTATGATGATGCGCTTGCCCGCTTCTGCCAGATACTGATTGTATGCTGCGTCTGTAAAAGCGCGGCTAACGATCTTGCGATCTATCCGTCCCAGGAATTCGGAGGTTGCGGCCTCGATCAGTGAGCTGCCCGCCGGATGGCGCCGATCCACCTTGCCAAATGCTTCAAGCGCCAGCATCAACCAGGGTTCAGGCGGAGCCACAATGTCCGGATGGAGCTGCAGCAAATGTGCCAGGAGTGTCGTCCCGGATCGTGGAAGGCCGAGCAGAAAGCACACCTGAGGTGAACGATCAAGACGTCCGCTCATCGCTCAGACACTCGTGCTTGGCAAGCGCCCCCTGTGAGCTCGATTGGGCCAAACAAAGCCAGCCGGCGGATCACGTGAGGACAACCGCTTGCGTGCAAAGAGTCGAAACGACACAAATTCTGTCTGCCACTCATGACCTGAGACCCGTTCAGTTCGATTGGGTGGGAACGGAAGGATAACTGCAATTGCTTCCCCGGTTGCTCGACCCAATAATACGAAATGAAGCAACAGCTCAATTGCACGAAGATTGACTGCGGATATGGGAAGGTTGAAAAGAACTATACCGACGTTTGCCGAAGACCGCGCGCGGCATGGAAGATTGCTACGTTTAGTCAGAAGATGCATGCGCTGGGGCCATTGAAGAGGTAAAATGCGACATGCACCTCGCTGAAGCTCGGCATACTCCAATCAATTTCGGCATATGAGCGCAGTGCTACAAAGACGCAGACCATATCGTGAACATCACACCTGGCAGGACGCAGCCAACGCGGCATCGATCCAGACTCACTTCCAGTCGGCGCCGCCGTTCATCGGCCAACACACTGGATTATAGGTCCGGCCAGCTTGTTTTACACAAGCCCATTCGTCCAAACTGTAAGAGTATTTGGGTTATCGGACTTCGCAACCCTGCTCCTCCCTGACCGGCGCTAAGGAGTGTTAGATTGCTAGTGTTAGATTGATGGACCTCCACAAGATTACCCGATCAGCAAAGCGCGCTTGGCCGCACCTCTAGTGACGGAGGCAGATTGTTCGGCCGTTCATGTGGGAGATCCTTGACAGGGCTATAGCCGAGACGGTGCCTTTACTGCCGATATGGGATGGCGAGTGGTCACAACAACTGAGATCACTTCTAAGAAAGTCCATCAATGAGAGGATGCTCGAGCCCCCCACCGCGACATTGAAACACCATCCAAAAAATCCTCTCAGCGCGGATCGGTAAAACTAATTTGCGCCAAAATTTCCATGGGTGAGGGCGGCCTGCGAGCCGCCCTGCCGCGCCAGTACCAGCGCTGCCCAAAGGCTACCGCTGATGTCCGAGTCCGATTCCAAGATTTAAGGCCTTCTGGCGGAGAGCACCGACGCTGCGTTTGGTCATCTTTGCTATTCTTATGACCGGGGTTCGGGCCTTCGAATGAACTTTGAGCTCCTTGATCTCTGCCTTAGTCCATTCGCGCCGCTTAACGCGTTTCTTGGTTGCTTTCTTCACGATGAATGCTCCTTTTGAGAGGAGCGGCTTGTAGCATGGTTTTCCAAGCGCGACGACCGCAAAAAACAGGCAATATCATAGGAAGTCGCGCCAGGTATAAGCTCGGTCACGTCTTACGAGCGAGGCGTCTCGACTGGTGCAGCTGTGGAATTGTAAACTTCATACAAACCTCGCGCTCTGCGACCCATCACAACCAAAGTGTTTCTAAATTGAACTTCGCGATCTGGTCGAAGTACATCACCATCGGCAAGGGTTAAGCGGCTGGCCGTCACGCCGATATTCGTTTACGTAGGCTCAATCCCTTGCCGTGGGGCGCTCTGCGCGCGTTCGTTCCCAGCTGCGAAGTCAGAGAGGCGGCTGCCCAGCTTTCAGCTCTTGCGCGACCTCCCGCTCAACCTCCGCCTGCATAGTACCCCGATCTAATTGTGCGAGCGTCGCGAGCTGATCCCTTCCCTCCTCGGTGATAATCCAGCCCGGCCTTCCGCTCGATCAGCCTTTGGCCCAAAACATCGAGTGGGGGCGCGCGGCTTCCGAAGCGCTTCATACGAGCCGGCAACTCCGGGCCGCTGCCATAATAGATAGCCAAATGCTGCTCAACGACTTCGATGCTCGCCTAACCGTGCGGCTGGCCGGCAATTAGCTTCAGCATAGACAGGTGAAAACTCAGACGCACGCCATTGAGTCAAGGAAAAGCCGCATAATGCTTATTTTGAGGCAAGCTCCAGAGCAGCGCGCCGCTTTTCAAGAGAAAGATTCTCCTGAAGCCTAATGCAGGACACCCGCCTGCCGTCGCCGCGGTAAGCAGCGCTTTCGAGACGGCATCGGCGAGGTCCTGCCAGAATGTTCCGAAGGACGGTTCAGCACTAGATAGCTGCGTGACTAGGAGTTTGACGAGGTCTCAACTGCCGCCTTCGACCGATTTGAGATCAAACGACGCCGGTGGTAACCACGCTGTTGTACGTCCTGACGAATGACGTCGCTCACGGAACGAACCGCCCGCTTCCTTCGCTTCCAATTGCCGTCCAGTCCCGGGGGGATCGCAAAGCCTCTCGGAACGACCAAAAGATCGTGTCTTCGGTTCAAATAAATGTCGAACATGTGGTGTCTCTTCTGACGCGAGCGTAGATCGGCTGTTCATCGATTTGGTGATATCGAAGCAACAGTCTCCTTTAAAGTCACTGGACGAACAAATGACATTCAATTGCTCCCGTCCTGACACGTGAAGATCCTCACGGGCACGATCGCGCCGCAAGATGTGAGCGCGTTCGCGTCCCAACTTACGGTCCACTGGAGGACACTCGACGATCGTCGACCTCAAACGCGGCGGAGAGTACATGATAACTGGCTCAGCCACTTTGCGGCGCTGGGGAGCATACGCCCTAATTTTGAATTCTGGCAACAAGGTGATCCAGCATAAGCTTGACCAGTCCTGGCGAGCACACCTTCGCCAGCTATCAGGCTCCAAAGCAGCGACTGTACGATCGTTGCTTTGGAAGCAAACGATTACGTATATCGTCGGTGCTAGTTGAGGTAATCCTCCGGGCCGCCTTCGCGGACCGTGTCGAGAGTAAAGCAATGGAACCCCCCGCCAAAAATCCGCCTATGGCGGTGCCGAACCGGGACTACCTGAAAGCGATTGTGTTCGAGGATCCGGGCCAGTTCTGGGCAGGCGTCGTTGACTAAAACGACGTCAGGAGCGACCGAAAGGACGTTGATATCTATGTAAAGACTGGACAACAGAAGGTCGTCATCGTCGTAAGTTGGGAAATTATTTTTGAGTGGTTCGGGCGCCACTATCATGTCCCATTTGCGCATTGCTTTTGGCAAATAGTCGGCCACCTCGCGAGATCGCACGAGCAGCCGCCCAGGTGCAAGCGCTATGACCATGCTATCGATATGGCTATCGCTCAACTTGTAGGCACGGTGGATCCGAGATCTTCCCTCCAAATGGCGCTCTAGCCAATCACATGCCATCGCGTGATTCGCGGTGGCGATATTTACGACGAGGTCGCGTCCCAGGCGCAAACACTGCGCACCATCCCACATCATCTCCAGGCCAACGTCATAGGGATGCGTTCCGGGATTTGAAATCGGTTCCGTTGGGCCACCGGTCGTTGATAGGACGTAGGAACGGTCGAATGACCGGTCGGTCATCAACGGGCGCGGCATCACTGACCATCGCGCGCCTTGGTCGAAATAGGACGCGAAGATTGGTTTGAGAAATTGTGTCTCGAAGTATCGTGAGCGGAGCATAGGAGGGGTCTCGATCACTTCGTCTCCAACCACCAAAGCTATGTCGCGGACATTGAGCGGCGGCACGACTGCCGCCGACCAGGCAAGGGTGCGAACCTCCACGCTGGAGGCATCGAGGGTCATCGGTCGATGTACGGTCACGTTAAGCGCCCGCAACGTGTTCACGATTCCTTCGACGTCCTCGTTCAATTCGTCCAGGTAGCGGTCCTTGATCCGATGGCGGACCCGTGCGCCAGCTTCCGTACCTGCTGCCGCAGACGAGAGACGCGGATAATACCACTCCGAGCGGACCTTAAGATTGTCATAAAAGAATAGATCAAAAGAGAGTTCGCGATCGTGAGCCGCATAATTAGTGGCTGTACCCACTATGACTTCCTTCAATCTCGACCACTCGTCGTACGAATTTAAGGCCACGCTTACCTCCTAGCAGCGCGATCTTCCGCTCTCTGCTTTTCCGAGATCCCGCTTGGGTCGATAGGTCAGATGCGCGCTACGCTATTGCCGGATACGTGCTCTATACCACCAATTCAACCTATCTGACTTGGGAGGTTCGCCACGGGGCGATGGCGTATTGGCCGTCCCTTCAGGATTCCAACACGACTGCCGACGTCGTGCCGTTTCTATAAGTGGAACGTGTGCTACAGTGAGGCTACCGCACGAAATGGCAGCGGGCGGAAGTAAGCTTGATCCGGAGCGGCGCCGCCAAGGTTCAAAGGGAACGCTGGCCATTGTAAAAAGCGAGGTACGTCCGATCGAGACGCGGGCGTCGGACACACGTGTCGTAGGCATGCTCGACGACCACGATGTCGCGCCCGGCGCCCAAGCCGTCCACGCTGATGGCGATGCCATGACTGGCGAGCACAAACGTCGCGGGCGAAAACTACGAGACTTAGTCGGTGTTGAAGACGTCCAGCTTCCGTGGAACAATCGGGAAGTGCAAGGTCCTTTGCTTATTCAGGAGTGCTCGTCCTTGCGGGATGCTCAAAAGGCTGATGTGGACGGATTAGCTCATGCAGGCGGGGTTCGAAGCTCCAACACATCGGCGAAGATTGTCCAATCGCGGACTCTCTTTTGCCTGCAGAAATCGGTCTCCGCCTGCTGTGCAGCAGCACTCAGCGAGGCGGCATCGACCTTGAATGCTGCCTGGCATGCACGATGCTCACCGCCGGTATCGTCGCAGACGGTCTTAATAAACCGAACGTTAAATGAAGGCATGACCCTCTCTTCCTGTGGTTCGCTCATTCACTATCTGCCATTCGCCCTTAGAGTATTTGATTTGCCTCAAGCAGCATCCCGAGAGCTCTGTCCGCTCCTCCGAAGACAGGTCGTATAGCAGCGCGGCGCTAGCCTCCTGTTGTCGCGAAGAACCGCGATCGCTTGCCGGCTCATCGCGGCCGGATTTCTATATGCGCCGACGGGCTGCTATACGCGCAAGCGATCGCGGGGCAATGCGCATCCCGAACCTGCATCCGACGGTCCACTTGCCGGCGCGACAGCAGAGCCGATCATCAGGCTTGTCGTCGATGAGCCCGGTCCAGGACCTCAGTGCCAAAGCTTAAGGGTGGGATCAGCGCCGGCAAAGCTACCGACAATGAAAGGCGGAACATCGATCGACGATTCGGGTGTACGGAGCAATGAGGAAAATGCTGTCGTAGCCCGTGGGCGTGAGTTGCGCCTCAAATCAACATGCTGGGCGTTGCAGAGAAACGCGAGGCGCTGGCGGAAGCGCGAGTTCGGACATGTCGACTGTCAACGCGGGCGTCTGCGGCTCGTTGTGTCCGTTCGAGCTCGACCAATCCCGAACGGGCAGGCACCACTTTTTGACCCGCATCAACGCTACGGCGGCTGCGTCCTGATAGAAGTATCTTCCAGTAAGGTCAGACGCATGGCAGACAGAAAGATTTGGCGCCCATGATGCTTTCATGTCCGGGTAGCAGCGACCGTTTTTTAGGACTGCTGCCGGGCGCAGCCGAGCCGCGGGCCAATGACCTGCACATGATAGGTTGCGCCGCTCGCGACGGCGTCCACTTTATCGGCCTGCGGACCGGCCCGACTATGGGCTCCGAGCGGAGCTACGCTCATCCTAATGCTGTTAAGCGAATCCGAGGTCTTTGCGCTCTCGCTGGATGGGCTGCGCGGCGCGCGCGAGGGCGCGGCCGAGCTCACCCACACACCCAGCAGGATGACGCCGCAGGACAGGGAATGTCTCACCAATAAGGGACGTGACATGACAGAAAGCCGGACCATTTACCCCGCCGCGGGCCAGATTGCTGGAGCTGCAGTCCAGTTTAGCTTGACAGCTACAAATACCAACAACCGAGTTCTTGAGCTGATCAGATCGATTCGACGGAAGCTCGGGCGTTCTTTCGTGGCGGAAGTCAAAATATTTCAGTTCGCGAGCGGATCGTGTTCTGTTCACAACAGCGCATGGCCGATTAGCCCTATCGCCGCGGCTAACGCGATCGACACCCCGGGCCGTCCGCGCGATATCGGGCCGAGCCTGTCCGCGCGGAACCCAAGTAACGTGCGTAGTCTTCACAAGGTTATCTGAATTTGTCAGCCCGCAGCAATGAACACCGACCAGGATCCAATGGCGATCTGATCTGGGAGCGGCTCGAAACGGTGCCGCCACACGATCAGGATCTGGAGATTGCCGTGATCGAGGGTAATTCGATTCACCGGGTTGTCTTTCCTTGCCGTCGGGTCTTCGGCGGATGGATCAACGCGAATACCGGAAAGCACGTCGCCGTGCAGCCAACGCATTGGCGTATCTGGCCGCGATAGCGGCGCTATCCTGCAAAATGGACTGGCGTGAGTTGGGCGGGGACCGCCCTGCCGTGCGCTCTTCGGAAACTATGCAGCGTCGATCGAATGAGCGAGCCTGACGGGAATCATCTCCGAGCGGACCGAAGCGTGGTGGGTGCCTTGCTTTCAGTCAAGCATGACTTTTCTCGTTGCTGTCGCAACCGTTGCCATCGTGCTCAGGAGCGACAAACGTCGGTGTAGATTTTTAACTCTCAGGCTGTACGGTCGCATACCACCGCATAATTTAGCTGCGATAAACTCGTGCTTTATAATAGGCGCAGATCCTTTGGCGAATGTTGTCGCCTTGATCGAACCATCAGCTATTCTCCCTCGGCCGACGAAAGTAGCGCGACGCGTCACCCTCGTTCCTCCGACCCTGCACCTTCCCCGGTCCACGAAATGGACCGGGCATTCTTGTTGGCGCCAGGGCTTGCCTCGACATTGTGGAAAGCGCAAATGGCCACAAGCGAATTAGCTTTGGCGAGAACAGACCCGGGCTCGGGATCAATGGTTTTGCGGATAGGCTGCAGCGCGCAGTTCGCGAGCGGCAGCGACCATGTTGGTTAGCGCAGGCCGAACCTCCTCCCATTTACGCGTTTTTAGGCCGCAGTCCGGATTGACCCAAAGCTGCGAATCCCGCAAACGCGTCCGAGCTAGCACCATCAGCTCCTTCATTTCGCCCGCCTCGGGAACGCGTGGAGAGTGGATGTCGTACACGCCAGGTCCGATTTGATTTGGATATTCGTACTTCTTGAATGCATCCAGTAGCTCCATTTTAGAGCGGGACGACTCGATCGAAATGACATCCGCATCCATTGCAGCGATCGCAGCGATGATATCGTTAAACTCAGAGTAGCACATATGTGTATGGATTTGCGTTTGATTGGCAACTCCCGATGAGCAGATGCGGAAGCAATCCCCGGCCCAATCGAGATATGCCTTCCAGTCCGATCGGCGCAATGGCAATCCTTCGCGGAGTGCAGCTTCGTCGATCTGGATCATGGCCGCACCGGCATTCTCGAGATCGCGGACTTCGTCGCGGATCGCGAGCGCAAGCTGACGGCAGACCTCGCTTCTAGGAATATCATCGCGAACAAACGACCAGTTCAGGATCGTCACCGGTCCGGTCAACATCGCTTTCATCGGCTTACTGGTTAGTGATTGCGCGTAGCGCCACCATTCCACGGTGATCGGCTTCGACCGTACTACGTCCCCAAACAGGATCGGGGGCCTGACGCAGCGCGAACCATAGGACTGTACCCATCCATTCCTGGTAAATGCGAAGCCGGCGAGTTGCTCGCTAAAGTACTGCACCATGTCATTACGCTCGAATTCGCCATGCACGAGGACGTCAAGACCGATGTCTTCCTGCCAACGTACGGCGCGGGCTATCTCCTCCTTGAGGAACCTGTCGTATTGTTCGTCGCTCATCGCACCTCGCGCATGCGCCGCACGAGCATTTCGGACCTCTGTGGTCTGTGGAAACGATCCGATCGTCGTGGTAGGAAACTCTGGTAGTCCAAAGCGTTTCCTTTGGATCTCGGAACGACGGGCAAATGGGCTGGCGCGCCGGCGCATCGTCTGGTCGATCGTCCTCACCCGGACAGCGACATTGGCATCATGGATCTTCGGCGAAGTCCGGCGGGCAGTCACAGCGCGTTCCGAATCGGCAAGAGCTAGCCCAACATTCTGGTCGCCTGCGAGTACCCGCCCCAGGATCGCAAGCTCGCGCATCTTCTGAACCGAGAAAGCAAGCCAGCTCTTGACGTCGGACGTAAGCCCGGTCTCGAGTTCAACATCGACCGGCACGTGAAGCAGCGAGCAGGATGGAGCGAGCTGTACACGGTGCCTGCCGAGCTTCGCAATCGCTGGATCCAGCCGCTGACGGAGCGACGACAAGTTCGAGCGCCATATATTCCGGCCGTCGATCACACCAAGCGACATGACGAGATCTCTTCGGCCGTCAGCAATGATTTGATCCAATAGCTCTGGCGCTCGAACAAGATCGAGGTGCAGACCGGAAACTGGCAGGTTCAAGGCAGTATTCAAATTGTCGCCTAGCGCGCCGAAATAGCTGGCAATCATGATCTTGATGGCCGGTCCCTCCTTTGCGAACCGGTTATAGGCATGTAGCAAAGATTTTCGCGCCGCCTCATCGAGATCAAGGGCCAGGCAGGGCTCGTCAAGCTGAACCCAACTAGCCCCTCGTTCGGCCAATTCATGCAGAACGTCGATATAGACCGGTATCAGATCATCCAAAAGGGAGAGGGGCTGCAACGCGCTATCGGCACTCTTGCCGAGCTTTAAGAATGTGACCGGCCCGATCAGGACCGGGCGGGTCTGAAAGCCAAGAGCCTTTGCTTCCTCGTACTCTTCAATGGGTTTGCGAGAGCACAGTCTGAACGCTTGTCCCCTGTAGAACTCGGGAATCATGTAGTGGTAGTTGGTGTCGAACCACTTGGTCATTCCCTGCGCGGGCGCGCCAGATCCCCGTGGGCTCTGACCGCAACTCGCATCCTGGTCGTCGCATTGTGATCCGCGGGCCATGGCGAAGTACGTCTCGAGCGAAACGGATTCTCCTTTCGAGGCGTAGATCTCCGGGATGGCCCCAACCATGACACTTGTATCGAGCACCTGATCATACAGCGAGAAGTCGTTCGACGGAATGATCGTGACGCCGAGAGATTTCTGACGAGCCCAGTTCGCTGCGCGCAGGCCGGATGCGTCCTCGTGCAATTGCTGTTCGCTGATCTTTCCGGCCCAGTAGCTTTCGAGAGCGAGTTTGAGCTCACGCCTTGGACCGATGCGTGGCGTTCCGAGCGTAGCGATTGGAAGAGAGCGAAGAGACATAGCGTCAACCCCTGTTGGGGACAGAGGCCATGGCGGACGCAGGCAGGGGAGTCGCGCGTGCGACGGCTGCTTGGCGCACCACCGAGACACCCCGCCCGTGGACCAATATTTTGTCGGGGCAGGTCTCCTGGCTTGCTGGTCATCGCTGCTGTCCGGCCTTCCCCAAGCCTTGGAGGCTTCAGTGACATCGTTGGACAGCGGCTCGCCGCTTACAGTTGCGGGGGCAGCGCCGGCATTCGCACCGGCTTCCCTCTTAGCTCCGGATCAAATGGGCACCGGAGAACCTCGACGGCCGTGGATTATCGGCAGGAGAACTCTTCCGTCAACCTCTCAGATTGTGTGCCAAGCCAATCTGCGACATTTGAGGCGAATGAGCGTGCATGTGTATGATTCACCACCATCTAGAGACATTCTCCAATCAGAGATGCCGTAATCAGACATGTCTTTGTCAGATGTCTCAATGAGCATCGGAGGTGCCTTGAGGCGGCGCCGCACGCCAGATCGATGAAAGGGACAGAAGCAGCCTGCCGGCCGGGAGTACCGCTGTTTCGAGCAGAATACTGGCGATGCGGCTTCCGATTTCCAGAGGCTCGCCCAGCACCTCCGTTGGCCAGCAGTTTTCTCGGACTAAAGGATCTACATCGAATAGGCCAGGGCACGTGGCGCAATCCAGCAACATGCGCGGCGAGAGGTTGATTTGGCGTGCCGGCCGGACTTCAAAGGCGGAACTCGGCTTTGTGTCGCTGGCAATCCTGTAGCTCGAACGCCGACGACAGCGATAGCGAACCGCACGGTTTTAAATGGCGGCAAACGCACCGCCGATTGTTATCAGGCACTTGGCATCGAGGCGTTCACCTCTTGCGCTAGCTATCCAGTGCGGCACAGGGATACGACAGCTGCGGCGGATACACTGAATGAAAACATCGAAACGGGCGCAGGTCGGAAAGTCGACAAGAGGGACACTAAATCCTTGAAAATTTCCGCCTCTTGCCTGGCACGAAGAATGCAAGCCCTCGGCATGCCCAGTCTCCTCCTGCTGGGCATGTCCAGCTCAGCCAATTGACGCTGTCGCTGGCGAGGGAAGTCAGCGGCGCGTGACATAGAGGGGAGCGCCTGCTGGCGCGGGAGAGCTAGCGGGGTGCCCCCTCGCATCTCGGGACATTTCTTAAGCTCGCTCATAGCAGGTTCAAGGTTACCCGCTTTGAAAGATGTCTGGATGAAACGTGATAGGCTGAGGTTTATGAAGAGAATGTCTGGAAGACCAGCGCCATGGCTTTGCCTGGCCGGATTTCTAATCTGCCTCGCCTGGCCGGCTGCCATGAGCAACAGTATTCGCGCCAACGACAGCCCCCTTGTCGAACGACTCAAGTCAACTTGGCGATCGCAAGATGGTGAGACGATAGAACAAATCATCTCCAATGTTTCGATGGTGGCCCAGTTCGTCCCTCAAATGTGGGGCGTTGTTGAACTTGGCCAAAACGACTTTGTTTTCGTTTCGTGGACCAGGCACCGGGACAACAAATCAGACGAACAGTCCGTTATCGCCTGGAAAGTCGCGCCCGACGGTACGATTGAACTCGCCTCAACGTATGCGAAGCCGATGGAGTTGGGCTGGCGCGCCCTGGCGCTCTCGTTGATCGCCACTGAAGTCGCACATGGCGAACGGGGCGCAAATCTTAGCTTTCTGCATGATCCGACCAACTTCAACTTTGTGACTACGCCGCAAGGCCGGCTCGGCGATCTTCTGCGGCACGGCCGCTGCACTATCGTCGATCCTGTTGGAGTGGACTACCTACCGAAGCGGAATGACAAGCCGACCGAGAAAGGAGATATTTGGCGCGTTCTGCTCGTTGTGAACTGTAGTATCCAAGGACCACGTTATTTTACACACAATGGGGTCATCTCTTTCGAGAAGACCGAAGGACATGATTGGGAGCCACAATCCTCCTTTGCCAAGCGTATCGGGAAATTTCCTCCCGGCTCCTGGTTCCAACGCACCGAGCCAAAGGAAGAGGAAGACTTAGAAGAGCGAAGGCCTTAGTAAACGGTCGTGCAGCGCAACATCGCGCCGCACCCGTCCATGGCCAGGCGCGTCGGACTCTACTGCAAGACATACCGCTCTGTTGTTTAGGGCTCCGCAACTGTCCGGCTGCCCTTTCTCTGAGACGAAAGCGACGAGGAAGTTACCGCGAACGGGGCAGCGGTAGCGACCCCGGCATGCCCGCTGAGCGCCTGCACATTTCCGAGTGCGCAGGGTGGGAAGCTCCGGGCCCGTACGCGAGAACGTCGAGGACCAGACTGGCTCGGCCCCTAGCTTTCCTCGCGCTCATTCGTCTGCACGCATAGATCCGGATTCGACGCATGGGAAAGCGCCATCCACTTCAAGCGCGCAGGAAGAGACCGGTACTTCCCGAACGGCCGCGACCATGTCATTCCAATCGTGCAGCGAGGTGCTTAAGAATGATGCGCAGCTTGAGTCGGCAACCGCACCGAAGCTATCCGCCCCGAGTGCGGTGATGCGCAACGCGTATTGTAGACTGAAGCCTCGCACTGAATTTGCATCAGGATGGTACTCGCGATTATCCGAACACGTGGGCCGCCTCCCCTTCTCCGGCGCGTCTACGGCAAAGCCGCGGCTCAATATCGCAGCCTTTACAATTTCTGGAGCAAACGCACGCTAATGCCAGCGCTCCTGGGTAAGCACGTTGAGATCGCGGGGAACGTCCCTACCAAAGAGCGGCCGCCCGTCGCGCGGCCTCAGTCATAAATAATTCAGTCCTTGTAAAACCGTTTGAGACGTAGCGCTTAACGAATATGGTGCAGCGCGGAGGAGCCAAAAGCCCCAATGCGATTGCCATAACCGATCATCTCGGGCGTAAGAAGGCACGGGATTTGTGCGGTTTTCTCAAACAAGAAAGGTTCATTTGCGCGGCGAGCGTTGAGGCTGAACTCCATTGCGTCTTCCTTTGAATCCGGTCAGAGCGATTCAGACCAGAAGCTTCTTGAACATCTTTTTCCTGTCAAGACTTAGGGCGCAATTTCATTGTCCTAGTCGGAACGGTCGGCAGCGTCCAGTTTGCCGATCCGAAGTCGTCACCAACCACAGCAAGGTTGCTCCTCCACGCCTGACTGCACCGCGAGCGCCGACGCTTCATAGTCGGCAATTTTGCAAAGACAACATTCCGACGCTCGGGTTTGTCCATCACCGCGAGTTCGGCGGGGCCCGATGCGGATCTTCTCCTCAGGTCGAGAGGGTACAGGGCGCTCCCAGTGAGAGAGCCGTCGATGCTCGAATACCGCCGCACGCACTGCGGAAGAAATCTCTTGACCCTTACGCAGCGTCAGGTCGTAGCTTCGCGAAGCTCTCATAAAGCACGTCGAAAATGCCAGCCGGATAGCGGATATAACTCGGTCGGGCAGTCGAATGTATCGGCACCGTATCGTGCGTGAACATGGATCAGGAGCGAAAGGTTAGTCTCGGGATGAAGCACCGCGGAATCATATGCGCATTGCTCGCTCTCATCACATCTCCGGTCTGCGCCGCGACACTCAGCGGTGTTCCGCGCATCCTCGACGGCAATACTATCGAGATCGAGCACACCAACGTTCGGCTCTCAGGCATCGAAGCTCCTGAGACGGACCAGATTTGCCTCGACGCCCAGGGCCGGAGATGGCCGTGCGGCGTAGCTGCTCGCGACGAGCTCATCAAGCATTCGAATGGGCGAACCTGGGATTGTCATACCCAAAGAGCCGACGAGTACAGGCGAGCCCTCGGCAGCTGCTTCATCGAAGGCGAGAATGTGAACGCCTGGATGGTACGCTCGGGCTGGGCACTATCGGCTGGTGCATCTCGCCATACGTACGCTGTCTATGAGTTGGTGGCGAGCACAGCCCATGCTGGGCTGTGGTCGGGGGCGTTCATCGCCCCCTGGGACTGGGCTCGCCGCAATAGGGGCACGATTATCGTCGGCGCGACATTGATTCCGATCAACGCTCAGGAAGTCCTGCTCGGATCCGATCTGCTATCGGAACCGCCGTCCCCCGAGTGCCTGATAAAAGGCACTCTCGGGCGCACCGGCGAGCGCATTTATCACCTGCCAGGGCAACCCAGTTACGAACAAATCGACATGACGAAGAAGCGCGGCGAACGCTGGCTCTGTAGCGAAGCGGAAGCCGAAGCCACCGGGTGGCGTAAGGCCGTGCGATGAGGCGACACATGCATGCAGCCCATTCTCCAAACATGCACCATTTAACCAAGATAGCGCGTTCGCGCCGGTCGCTGTTGGTGTTCGCTGCTTTGGCAGTTTCCCTGCGGTTCGGCAATAGCATTGTCGATGCGAAGGAAGCAAAAGGCCCGCCCAAGCCAGACAACCTGCTGGCGCCAGATGCTGCCCTAAAGCGGCTGCTGAGGGGGAATGATCGTTTTGTCCAGGGCGCATCACGAGCCGACGATTTCAGGCGCGAGCGTCCGGTCTTAGTTGAGGGCCAAAATCCATATGCGGCGGTTCTGAGCTGCGCCGACTCTCGCGTGGCGCCCGAACTTGTCTTCGACAGCGGACTAGGTGATCTGTTTGTCTGCCGCGTCGCCGGAAACTTCGCCAATGATGATACGCTCGCCAGTATGGAATATGCGGTCGCAGTACTGAACACGCCGCTGATCCTTGTACTCGGCCACGATCATTGCGGTGCGATCGACGCCACGATCAAGTCTCTCCATCAAGATAAGCCGCCGCCGGGGCACATTTCATCCCTGGTCACCGCACTTGCTCCTGGAGTGAAAGCATCTCTACAGCAAGCCGGCGACACATTCGCTCACGCAACCCGGCAAAATGTGATCGATAATGTCAACAAACTTAAATCGACGGGCCCGATTCTGAACGCTGCAGTCGAACAGAACCGACTGAAGGTCGTCGGGGGCCTGTATCGGATCGCCACCGGCAAGGTCGATATTGTGAGCTGAGGCTTGCACCTTCACACCCGCGGCAAATCATCGGCCGTCTGTTGCAGAACTTCTCTTCTGCGCTGCTGGGTTGGTCCATCGTCTGCAACACATGCGCCGGATACCATCCGCTCCACAACATTCATCGCCTCGGGAAGCCCTTCGGTATGCGTGGCCTCATAATTCTGCTCCTGTTTTACGCACTCATGTTGGCAACGCGCGGCCCGCATCAAGAAACGCCCGTAGCGCGTCCGACGTCATTCATGCCTCGAGATTGAGTTGACAACCCAACAGAGGTGGTTCCGTCACCAGATCGCAATGAAAAGCATTGGCCTCTGAACTCCAGAGCACGCGACGATTACGAGAGCTTCTCAGCCCAGATCGGGCAAACCGTCCATGGTGCTGCTTTACCAAGCTCAGCCAGGGCTGAACATCACATAGAACCACCAGCACGACTGGCCGCCCTGGCGCTGTAAAGAAACATGCTATCCGCATCAGTGCCGGACATGCCTTCTTGAGCGATTTAGGAGACCGCGACCTCGAAAAGTCAGCCGCTCATCAATCATTTGCTAGGTCGTCTCGTTCGCCGCCAAGGATGCGGCCCACATTGATGGTGCCGTTGAGGGCATGGCTGTTTTCGCCACGATTTCGCATACGCTCTGCTTGACATTCCACGCGATCGCACGACCGTCCACTCGGATAATCTACTATCCGTCCTCCATGACGAGGTCGACTCTCAGGTTCTTAGTCCCTGCGGGACTCGGCAAATGAGCTAGATCCATCCGCCTAGATGAATTCGGTGGGCCAGCAACAATGAGTTAAGCGTCGCACACCGCGTCTGCAGTAGGAAATGGTCTGGCAACCGAGAGCTTCCGGAATCAGGCTCTTCAACCGGAAGGTTGCTCAATGCGAAACAGCGCACTAGCTAGTGCGAAACAGAGCACTAGCTTCGGAACGTAGGGTGCCTGATCTGTCGCAACGCTCGTCGTGCGGGGATAGTTACTGCGCGACTTTGGCAAGCTCGGCCAAGATCGGAAGCATTGGAAAACCGCCGAAGAAAGAGGCGCCAGCGGCCGCAAAAGGGTCGGCCAGGGAATCTGCGCCAATTTCTTGCGTCCGGTACGACAGAACGTAGACAGCTCGTGTGTTGCTGGCGACTCTCGAAAGCTTCCGAAACCTGTCCGAAGCGCTTCATCTTCGCTGCATGTGCGGGGCACTCTTGCAGTCACCTCGAACCTGGCTTGATCGCGAAATTACAACCTCCCGAGCGCCGTGCGGTTGTTGAACACCTGCCGTCTGGAGGTCCTCTTCTAACCAAGCGCTCTCCCGCAGTCGCACGAACAGAAAATTGGACTTTTGTAGCGTCGGGAGACCGGAGCGGGCCCCAATTTTAGCATAAACATTGAAGCCGGTCGGCGCTCGAGGTCCGCCTCTGTCGTTTTGCTTGCTGGTTGTTGAGTTCATGACATTCGGGCCTGAAAGTGGACATGAAGACACGAGCATGCGCTGGCACGGCACGCCGGAGTGGCCTCGCGCGAGTCAGACCGGGACGGCAGACATGCTTAATGGCACGTCGATTGCTGGGAAGATGGAAAAGAAGACGCAGGCTTGCCGCCGTCCCAAGCACAACTCGGGAATTCCAAACCTGACCCGGCTTGTCCTAAGTGTGACACACGTCCGTGGAGAAGACATGACACCGCATGCGCCCGATCAAACGCCGGAGACCCAGTGCGGCAAAGACGGATCGATGTCGCCACCGCCTATCGGCTGCTTTGCTAGCCAGCCTCAACGCCAATGGCAACAGCTATATGTCGGTCAGGCTTCCGCGCCCTTAAGCCGGGAACTTACCGTGCGCAATCTCATGCATTCGGGGGATGCTCTCCAGCCGGTATCAAATCACGCGGCTTCGTCACGCGCGTATGAATGACGCGTGGTAATGATCGGCACAAGACACGGAGGACGTTTTATGAACGCACCACCAGAAAAGATAACTCCCGAAACCCGCGCTGCGGCTGCGACCTGGGCTCATCTGTCGCCGCTACTCGTCGAGATCCGTGCGCGTCGCAATGAGTTTGGCCGAGCGCAGAAAATTCCAAAAGAGATCATCGACGGCTTCAGGCGCGTCGGCGTCTATCGGGCTATGGTGGCCAAGCGATTCGGCGGCGAGGAGCGAACGCCAGCCGATTTTTGTCGCCTGATCGAGCGCATCTCCGAGGCCGACGGATCGGCCGGTTGGGTCGCCAGCTTCGGGGATGGAGCTCGCTACCTCGCTGCTCTTCCGGACGACACGCTTCGAAAAGTGTACGCCAATGGGCCGGACGTCGTGTTGGCGGGCGCGCTTTTCCCGCTCCAGCCCGCCAAACGATGCACCGATGGATTTGTCGTGAACGGAGTGTGGCCATTCGCTAGCGGCTCGCCGGGGGCGGATTTGATAGGAGTTGGTATCACAGTGGAAGGCGATCCGACCGGAGACCTCCCGCGCGTAGCGGTGATTCCGGCCGAGAAGGTAACAATCCGGCCCAATTGGGACGTCATCGGACTACAAGGCACTGGAAGCCACGACGTTGTTGTCAGCGACGTCATTGTGCCAGAGGAATGGACCTTGATTCGCGGTGGTCCGGCGACACTTGATGGGCCGATCTATAGTTATCCATCCGTGGCTTTTGCCGCGCAGGCACATGCGATTGTGGGCATCGGGATTGCACGTTCCGCAATCGACGAGGTGATCGCCATGGCCGGAAGCCGCGCCTCGATCACTGGAGCGCCTGTGATGGCTGAGCGCGGCTATGTCCAGCTTGAGATCGCCAAAGCCGAAGCCATGCTACGTTCCGCTCGTTCCTTCTTTTACGAGGCCACGGAGGAGCTGTGGAAGCAAGCGCTCACGGGTGAGGTAAATCTGAGCACCACGATGCTGATGCGGCTCGCCGCGACGAACGCCGCGCGGCAGGGCGCTGAGGTCTGCAGGATTGCGAGCGGTATTTCTGGAACTGAGGCGCTCTATACCACCAGCAATCTAGCACGCGCCATGTGCGACAGCTTCGTGGTTGCCCAGCACGCAGCTTTAAACGAGGGAACGCTTCAGAGCGCTGGCCGCGCTCTGCTCGGCACTGCAATACAGCCGGGCTTTCCATGAAGTGGGGCACGCACGGGCAAGCCACACGCCACGCCCGGCGTCATGATGTGGTCTTCCGCTGAGGACTTGGCGCCTTATTTCAATGTGAACAAAGACAGCTTTGGGCTCTCCCCCTTCAAAACGATTCCACTTCTTATCCTGGAGCACCAGGTTCGTTGTCCAAACATAGCGAGCCTTTATAAGCCTCTACAGCCTGCCCCGATCATTGACGTGCCGACCGGGATCCACCTGAACTTCTGCGCAACGACTCGCGGTTCAACTCACGCACTTTGCAAATGACCGCGCGCGCGGCTCGATTCCCACCCGCTGCCTACTTGCCGCTTGGGGCGCACGGTACGGAAGACGCTCTGCATTGCGCACTATCCTAGCACTCACCCTTGCGCTCATCGATGCGGCACGCCAGCGCGCTGGCAACGGCCGTGCGACATTGATGTGAAGCGTACTGTACACCGCCGATCGGAATTAATGGATCAATTCGGCCCTTGGCCGCTGCTGGCGGATCAGCATCGACGGCGCGGAAGAGACGCTGCGGCCCGCATGAGGTCGCGCATCGGCCAACCGGCTATCCTGCAGCTGAAGAGATCCATGTCGGCCACCAATACAGCCAGCCCTCTGCCGTTGCGATCGAGCGATATCGGCAAGCTGGACCGGCTCGGGCTGCGCCGGTGAAGTCGCGCGATCAGGTTCGGCGTGATCAACATTAGATCGTAGCGACTGTCGCTAGAGCGGAACCGACATAGCGGCGCCACGAGCGCGCGCCGCCCTGCTACATCGCCCGTTCGATCGCAGCGGCAGCACCACGGCCTGCCGCTCGGGACCGCGTGGACCCGAGGACTGCCATGGCGCTGGCCGCCCCCGGTGGAGCGGCCGACGTGCACGCCGGCCCGATGCCAACCCTGCGCACTGGCTGTCCGGCTGGCGATGGCCGCTCGCCTTGACGATCACCGCTCTGCAGCTGCGACCATCATAGAGTCCGCTGGTCAAGCCTTCGGTTAATGAGACGCTCGATATGAGTAGCTGCTAGAGGCGCGTATTCTTGAGCAATACATCACCTTCCACCGCGCGCGGATAGTGAGCCGCCACTTCAAATGATGGCAATAAGTTGAGAATGCCTTGGAGGGTTAACTGCCCTTCGTAGAGCTCGCGGTCACTATACTCGGTGTAGATGAAGCGCGTATTGCTCAAGGTCCGCATTCCGCCGGCGATAACGTCGGCTTCGGCTCCCTGAACGTCCATCCAGATGAAATCGACTGCGTCCACGTTGGCTTCGCTGCACCAGTCGTCCAGCCGCCGTGTTTCAACCGAGACAGGGTGATCAAACCGGACCCAATCATACTCGGTAAGATGATTCTTTGGCCGGCGTATTGAACCGGATAAGTCCCAATCCTTGGCATCCCCATCTGCATTGCTCGGATGGAAGTCGATCGTCCCGTTTCGATCACTGATGGCGATTTCAAGCAGCTTCACCTTATCGAGGGATGGACCGAGCTTCCTCTTGAAGCGCGCGATCGCTCGGGGGTCCGGCTCAAAGCAGTAGAGCCTGGGTTGCGGGCACAGCTCGAGAAACTTTTTCGTATCTGTCCCATCATTGCAGCCAATATCCAGGATGACCGGATTCGGCTTCTGAAGAAGTGAGACGATGTGCTGATGTACTTCTACGGATGACACAGCTGCTCTTCCATGGTGCGCGGAGATCGGATGATTTTCGACTTCGAAGCCGATCACACGTCAGAAGCCGCTGCACAACGTATATCAAGGTATAAAGCTCATATTTGCGCCAGCATCCCTTGATCCACGACAGCTGTTTGGATGCCATCGACATCAAACGGAGGGCCTGTCGAACAGCTCGCGATGCAATTCTCGAACTTATCGTCGGAAAAATGCGGCCTCGGTGAGCCAGATCGTCGTCCTATTTTTTCGAATTGCCGAAAGAACGCCTTCGTCCGAGCGTCACCTGTCGGATATGTTTTCTGGCGCGTGCCGATCAGAGTGCCCCTCGTGCAGAGCAACAGCCACTTCGCTCGATGACGAGTGGTGCGAAAATGTGCTCTGCCGACTGACGGCCACCTTCTCAGATTGGCTGACGGTAGCTCCCGGCGATCCCTTCCTCGGAATCGTCGGTGAGGAAACGAAGTCGGTGAAAGCACCGGCCCACGCGTTGCTAGGCGCGATCCTGCTTTCGCGGCATGTTCAAATTTCATAAAATGCCGTGGCGCTAGGATAACCAGGCTCAATTCAATAGGCTTTGAGCGCCGCGCCGCGGCTGGACGCCCATCATTCGTTACGATGGTGACCTGGCTAGGAGCATGCCGCGTCTTACAAGAAACAGCTCTCGATTTTTCGAGATCGTTGCAAACTTCTTCGCATACACGACTACGACAGATTTGACGAGCCGCTCTTCGATAATACTCGTGGACTGCACGCTGCGCCGGCCCCAGCTGCTAGATCGTGCCGTCAGGTCATCATGTGCAATCCCGACACCGTCTTCGACCGGCGGCGTTTCGATAGGTGCAACGCCAACCGAGCAATGTTGAAGTATCCCAAGGACTGATGCAGGTGTTTCGAAGAAACGCAATGTCAATTTCACGACAGTCGGGCGGCCGTGCACCTCAGCACGTTTGCTTCCGGACAAACACACACGCAGTCCGGTCAATGCTTCAGCAGAACTGGAAGGATAGATCGCTCAGCGCATTTCTGGCCTGACTCTTGCTACAGGCTGCTGGTCACATTGTGCCTAACGCCAACTTGTTCAATCAGGAGACCTCTATGAAATTCCGACCGCTTCACGACCGCGTCGTGGTTAAGCGCATCGACGCCGAAGAGAAGACCGCAGGCGGCATCATCATTCCGGACACAGCGAAGGAAAAGCCATCGCAGGGCGAGGTCATTGCAGTTGGCCCGGGCGGCCGCGATGATAGCGGCAAGCAGATTCCGATCGACATCGAAGTCGGTGACCGAGTGCTGTTTGGCAAGTGGTCCGGCACCGAAGTCAAGATCGATGGGCAAGACCTGTTAATCATGAAGGAGAGCGACATTATGGGCGTTCTCACCGAGGTGTTCTCGAAGAAGAAAGCCGCCTGACACAGGGCTCGCAGCAGAACCTCCTGAGGAGAGCCCACCGGGCGCGCTAAAGGATGAACTAATAGGAACTGAGGGAATTTTCTATGTCAGCCAAAGAAGTCAAGTTCGGAGTGGACGCGCGAGACCGCATGCTGCGAGGCGTCGACATTCTCGCCAATGCCGTGCAGGTCACGCTCGGCCCGAAGGGCCGCAACGTCGTGCTAGACAAGTCGTTCGGCGCGCCTCGGATTACTAAGGACGGCGTCACCGTCGCCAAGGAGATTGAGCTCGACGACAAGTTCGAGAACATGGGTGCCCAGATGGTGCGGGAAGTGGCTTCGAAGGCCGCGGATGCAGCCGGCGACGGCACCACCACCGCGACCGTCCTGGCCGCCGCGATCGTGCGTGAAGGCGCCAAGTCGGTTGCCGCCGGCATGAACCCGATGGACCTCAAGCGCGGTATCGACCTCGCGGTCGAGGCCGTCGTTGCTGACCTGCAGAAGAACTCAAAGAAGGTCACCTCGAATGAGGAGATCGCCCAGGTCGGCACAATTTCGGCCAATGGCGATGCCGAGATCGGCAAGTTTCTCGCCGACGCGGTGAAGCAGGTCGGTAACGATGGTGTCATCACGGTCGAGGAAGCCAAGTCGCTCGAGACCGAACTCAACGTCGTCGAGGGCATGCAGTTCGACCGCGGCTACATCTCGCCCTACTTCGTCACCAACGCCGACAAGATGCGCGTTGAGATGGACGACGCCTACATCCTCATCAACGAGAAGAAGCTCTCCTCGCTGAATGAGCTGCTGCCGCTGCTGGAGGCCGTGGTGCAGACCGGCAAGCCGCTGGTCATCGTCGCCGAGGACGTCGAGGGTGAAGCGCTCGCGAGCCTGGTCGTGAACCGCCTTCGCGGCGGCCTGAAGGTCGCGGCCGTCAAGGCTCCGGGCTTCGGCGATCGCCGCAAGGCCATGCTGCAGGACATCGCGATCCTGACAGGCGGCCAGGCGATCTCGGAAGATCTCGGCATCAAGCTCGAGAACGTCACGCTCAACATGCTCGGTCGCGCCAAGAAGGTTACGATCGACAAGGATAACACCACGTTCGTCAACGGCGCCGGCAAGAAGGCCGACATCGAGGCGCGCGTGGCCCAGATCAAGGCGCAGATCGAGGAGACCACCTCGGACTACGACCGTGAGAAGCTCCAGGAGCGTCTCGCCAAGCTCGCGGGCGGCGTCGCGGTGATCCGCGTCGGCGGCGCGACGGAGGTCGAGGTGAAGGAGCGCAAGGATCGCGTTGATGACGCGATGCATGCGACCCGCGCGGCGGTCGAGGAAGGCATCGTCCCCGGCGGCGGCGTCGCCCTGCTCCGTGCCTCCGAGCAGCTCAAGGGCCTGCCTACCAATAACGACGACCAGAAGACCGGGGTCGAGATCGTTCGCAAGGCGCTGTCTTGGCCGGCCCGCCAGATCGCGATCAACGCCGGCGAAGACGGCTCGATAGTGGTCGGCAAGGTCCTCGATAACGAGCAGTACTCTTTTGGCTTTGATGCGCAGACGGGCGAGTACAGCAACCTTCTCTCCAAAGGCATCATCGACCCGGCCAAGGTCGTGCGCATCGCGGTCCAGAACGCCTCCTCGGTAGCCGGGTTGCTGATCACGACGGAAGCGATGGTTGCCGAGCTGCCGAAGAAGGCGACGGCTGGTCCAGCAATTCCGGCGGCCCCCGGTATGGGGGGTATGGACTTCTGATCCCTTCTCAAGTTCTCGATGACATGTGAAACCCTGGCAATACTGTCAGGGTTTTTTCTGCATCAAGCGGCCTGTAGCCCTGCCAGTCGCAAGGATTGGGCCCATCGGCCTATCCATGTGCGCCGCGGCTAGACTCGGACGCAATTTTCTTGTGACCATTCCTTCGGCCATTGAGCGAGAGTGGAAGATCGCCCATCGGACGTGCTGGTGGATTCGTTGTCGATGCTGATCGTATGGACGCGCCTCGCCCGAAGTCGCAGAGACAATCATTTTCCGCCGTAGCTGATACAGCGGAGCCGCGCGGTCAAATATCGCTGGGCTAGTTATGTTTTAAGCATCGGCCACCTTCTCGCCGGCACATGGCACTATGCCAGTTTCATTGAAGCGATGGGCTTGTGCTTAGCTCGACTATACCCTTAAGCTAGTCGTTCGCTAGGCGGACAGCAGGGTTCAAGGCAGGAGGGCATCGACCCGCGCAGGCCGCTACGCCTGATGCATTGCGTCTGGTCCGTCAGCTTTTGGACAGCTTGTCGGTGTACAATGATCTTGAAGTTAGCGGCGCGTGGTAGGGACAGCGCTAGCCCCGAGTATGCGTGGGGATTTCGGCGCCGAGTCACGTTTCTGCTAACTTCAACCAGTAGTGCGGGCGTGGCAGAGATAACGTCTGGTCCATCCAGCCCGGCCAGCGCCGAGTCGCGCCCGCGCTGCTTCCGTGAGACTGGGATCAGATCCCCACAGGCGACGGTCTTCCAAGTCAGCTGAATAGCTCGCTTGCGCTCGCTGCCGCCGAGAGAGCTCTAGTCGTAGCTTCAGGATGTCATTCCGATTATCAGCAAGTTAATCCTAAAATGGCTTTGTAGCCCAGCTCGGCATACAATTTGATTGAGACGCTTGGAACGACACAGTGCTGTAAGATCACTGAGTCAGATCGCGGGCGGGGCCTTCACCGAAGCCAGGAGTCAAGTGCAGCGACGAGGAGAAGACGCGGATTGTTGCGGAGCTCCTGGCGAGCAAGGACTGGGTTTGTGCGCCGGTGCGAAGGCATGCGGATGTGCCAGCAGCAGCTGTTTGGTTGACGAACCCACTATAGATCTGCCGACGACGATTCCGATGCAGACGAAGTAGAGCTTTGTGCCGACTGTGGATGCCTGGTCCCGACCTTATCCCTGAGCGCGCGATTGCGCGCAGGGTAACGAAACAGGTTTGCCAAACGGCCGCCGATCCCGCCCGAGTGCAAGCGCAGGCGATTGAGGCTTTGAGGAGCGACGGCGGGCTCCCGAACTTGAGTGATCGGCCAACCTATGTCGCTGAACATTCACCCCTCTCCGCACTACGTCGAGAGCTTCCGTCTAGAGCACCGACTGAACATCGGCAGAACCGCGGCGGGTGCACCATGGTTGGCGATGCGGCTGTCCCGCATCGACAGATGAGGTTCCGCGCGGGCATCAGGCAAGCCCGTTGCAACCTCGGAAGCCCTCACGTGATCTTTTGTGTGACGACAGTCGCTATATCAAGGTTGTTCGGGGGGCTGCTGTAGCGCTCCGCCAGACTCTTGAACAACCCTCCGACCCGATCTGGCGCAACAGCAAATTCCCCATAGTTAGGATCAAAGAGGGTCGTCGTTCCATTAGACGTCGCCGTCGCGATCGAGTGGCCGCCACCCCCGACGAAATTCAAGCGGACCCAATAGCGGGACGCATCCTGGGTGACCTCCTTCACGATCTTGTCAATGCGCGAAGATGTACCAAACCTATATCCCGTCTGTTCACCAGACGGTTCTAGGCCGGCGTCGCGCAACATCGTGCTTTTTGCCTGGCGGTTGTGAGACCCTTCCGCCCCATCCTCTTTCAATAAAGTCGCGACCTGTTCATAC
The DNA here is from genome assembly GCF_028128765.1 of Bradyrhizobium sp. CCBAU 51627. Classification (GTDB taxonomy): domain Bacteria; phylum Pseudomonadota; class Alphaproteobacteria; order Rhizobiales; family Xanthobacteraceae; genus Bradyrhizobium. The sequence continues at coordinate 102,889 of NZ_LBJG01000017.1, read as the reverse complement.
TGCCCCTGCCGCCTTGCCGCTGAGCTGTGATTTTCAGTGCCCGGGAGCAGAGCCCTCATTCGAGATGAAGAGCTGCTTCGGGATGAAGGGCTGCTTGGGAGACTAAGGAGCCACTCCGCTACCAATCCAACACAAATTCCGCTGACATTGGCTTCGGACAATTCAGCAGTCCTGTAATCGAACAGATCACGGACAGAACTAGCGGCTGAGGATACCTCCGAGCTGGAGGACAGAGAGGATGTGCTGTGGCGCGAGGTGCTTGGACTAGACTCGATTGCATCTGAGGTATGTGGCTTGCTGAAGCAGAGCCCCATTCGTTCAACCGATTCGTCTGACGGCAGGCTCTCCCGCCGCGCGACTTCGGTGAGTGTTTGCGCAAATTCGATACTGTCTGCGGGCCTACTCAATTCATCAGCTTGGCCAGGGCGTGTGTATTCGCCATCGACTCGGTTATACATGCTGGTTCACCTGCTTCTTCGGCGTACTCGCCCCCTCAGAGGGAGCGCGCCGCTTTCCTGCGGCTGATATCGCGGCAAACTGACGAAGAGCTGACCACCAAACAAGCTTGGGGAAGCTACCGCCGCGTCGGCAAATTGGTTCCGCGACAGTCCCTGTTCACGAGCGCGGCTGCAGGTGTGAGGCAGTGGTCGACCAGCTAGTTACTCTTGCACAGTGACGCAGGCGCCGCTCGGCCGGCACAACTTCGCCTCCAAAGAGTGCGCAATTCGCGTCTTCAAATCGCTCCGTGATCGACCATCGGCCAGCGAGATGCTGTTGTTGCCGCTCAGGCACCTTCAGCACGGATCCGCAAAAACTGGTTTGAACCTGCGAAGACCCAAATTACGACCTATCGTTCCCGCTATAGCAATGGTGCAGACATTCCCCCCGAATCAGGGTGCGTTAGCAGCTCCTGTTTGACATCGGTATTTCAGAGCAGCCCGCCGTGCAAAATGCAACGGTCGAGCGAGACTGACATACACCCGCTTGTGACACCTCATTTTGGGGCGCCGAACGTGTGCTCCAGCAACCGCTCGACACGTCTGCTCGAACGTTGTTAACTCAGCCCGTCATGCTGTCGCGCTGATCCGCGCGAACAACGTTGCCGCATCTGAGGGACTTAATCCAACGACGCCTACGAAGCTCGGGGACGGCATCGGAATGTCTCGATAAGTGGGTCTCCACAAGTGAAGGCAATATCGGCTGTTATTCACATACCGCGATTGTGGCGGATGCAATTGCATGACGCTCTCCTCTTCATCCCAGAACAGGTCTTTGACAAAGCACATCTCCTCCCAGTTTGGACAACGCCGCGGGGTCGAAACAGCGACATGCTCCCAGCCAGGATGGACAAATGCAGTTATCTTGAGTTCACACCCGCAAGGCCCCTGTACAAAGAACAGGCCGCAAGGTCCTGATCCCGGAGCAGTAGCGAACTGGCCATGTTGCACACGGCCAGCCTCCAGCTTGTCTATCATCTGCGCTCGCACGCCCGCTCCTTTGCCTCTCGAATAGCCCTAAGCTCTACGTAGATGACGTTGTCGCGCAACAAGTCAAGCTTCTCGGCCCAGCGCTCCTGACTCAGTCTACGGCGTACCATCCGCAAAAGCGCACGCTCCTCTTATTCCTCTCGTGCTCGATTGCGGCCTTGGTGCCGCTGGTTGCCCGAGCATGGGCGGTAGCACGACGCGCGTTGGGCGCATTGACCCACCGATCTGACCTTCCTGCTACTTATGTAAATCGTCATTGAGCCTCGCCGAGGCGACGCAGTTTGCCATTGCTGCCAGGCATTCACTGCTCATCGCCGGCAGAGCGCACATCCCGCTCGAGCACACGAAGTCGGCGGCTCTTGAGGCTTCACCTCCTCTTCAACGAATTGGTCTTCATCATGGCGTGCCCCTATTGGGGGCGACATTTAGATCTCATGATGATGGCAACACCAGTAACGGCACCAGATATGTGAGGGCGACTTGCTTCGTGAGGAGTACGATCACTCGCGGCCTCCTCGCCAAGGCTGAACAGTCTTAATGCGCATTTATGTGAAAATGATTCAGTTCTATGGCGTCCAACTCGGCACAGATAGCCGCGGACGTCTGGCATGCCGCTTCTTCGAACTGATACATCCAGCGGATCGCCTGCGATCTTGGTCGTAAGCTAACGGTCAGGAACAATGAATAGTCTATCTCATTGACTGCAACGGCGAATATCGCCTGATCTTTTCCGCGTCACTAAGATGCAGCTCTTAACGCGTTGTCTACGGCATGTCACTCGCGAAGCGCTCACCCTTTGCTGCTAATGCGGGTGTTGTTTCCGACATGAATGTCGCGACTTCGACGTCGCGAAACGGCTCCGTTTGACGAACCCATCTCATCAAAAGCGCTGCCGACAGTTCTACCTCCTGGCATGTCGCTTGCTGTGCTGCCAGAACGCGACCTTGCTGTACCGAGGATGCATGGGGTCGGCCGAGTGGTCGCCAGGCAACGATCATCGATTCTCATACTGCTATGAAAGAGGACTGCTAACTTATGAGTGATAGGAGGCATGCAAAGCTTGGCATATTTCAGTTGACCGGCGTTGAGCACGATGAAACGACAAATTGGCGGGCAACAAAGCACTCAATGATCAAGGGTTTCGGCGCCGATCGTCCCTCCCTGCAACCCCGGAAGAGGTTGAACTGGGGCCTTTTAGCCGCACTTCTCATAAATGCGCTGCTTTGGGCTGGAATCTACTGGGTCGTCACATCGTTCTTCTGAAAGACTCTCGCGCGTGGCAACCGCGCGAGGGGGCTCCTAGGGCCTATTGCAAGCCGCGGCCACCACGGCTGCGGACAACCTGATGCCATTGCGCACTTCGCTGCTACCTGGATATGCCCTGCTCCGGCGGCCGCAAAGGGAAAGTCGACGCATAACCCAGATGGCTCAAGTTGGCGACAGTGACATGCCGTTGCAGCCGCGAGTAAGTGCCAAACATTCACCAGTAGCAGGTCAATGCGTCCGTGCGCAGGTGGCATCCTGGCGTCGTCGTTAGCGGCAACGGATTGACTGCAAGTGAGAACCAATACTCCCCATTCCCGTCATGTTAAAGTTCGCTTTCGAGAAGCTGAGGAAGCAAGGTGACCTGAAGGAACGTTGGGCACGTGGCCAGCTCCGCCGTCACGTGCGTTTGGCCCAGGACGGTCGGGCCGCCTCGCCCCTGGCTCCCGCAACGCCCGTGCAGGCGGGATTGACTCGCTTGCTGAGCGATGTCTGCCTAGCCATTGGAGCGGGTATAACAGGCTGAGGCCTTTATGTGCGGTAGCGACGCTCTAAAGCTCTTGCTCAGGCCACGTATCGTCCTCGTTTTTGCGCATCTGCCACACGAGGGCACGCCGCGCTAACTTGTCGTATTCCAAGGCGATCTTAAGCAGCCTGTCTTTGGCTTTTCCGTCATCGAGCCCTGCCGCTTTCTTTCGTGTTGCTTCTGCACGGCCTAGCCAGTGATCGGGCTGGTAGAGTTTGCTTTTCGAATTCATGCCGAGAGCATGCAACTCGTAGATCAAAGAATTGCGACACCGCCGCTCCGTATCATCACGTAGGAACCACGCTCGCCGCCGCGGCTTCCGAAGCAGTCAGCCCCAGTCCAGACTAATAATTCAGAAACGGCTGAGTACGCGTTGCAGACGATCCTTGTAGGAACAATGCACAGGCACCGACATCTTAAGACCATCGGTCCCACGAAGAGACTTGAATCGCACGCAGCGTCAGATTGTAGGATTCTGGACAAGTGGAGATCACCTCCGACAATCGCGTGATTCCTGACAGTTCACGAGAATTGCCAATGTCTCAAGTACCTACACTCGCCCAGGACGATCGAAGAGAGAGCCTAACATCATCCCGATGCAGACCTGCCCGCGATTCATCGAATGCTATTCCTGTCTCTGCTGGACGAAATCGCGCGTTGCGAGGTCTGCACGGCAGGACTCCTATCACCGCAGTCTCCCCTGACCCGACGCAAGACGAGACCTACCTCACAGATAACTCCATCCAACCTCTTCACATAAAGTGGAACAGAAGGGCGATGATACTAAACATTGTCTCAGCGCGTCATCATGGTCGCTCTTGCAAGACCGACAACGACCTAAGCACATCTGGTTTGCCTGATCTCTTTGCGTCGCCAGAGCTGGCCTGTGCCGCTTCGAGCCGGCATCGTGCCGAGTCCTCCGTCACTTATCGGCCCGATTAGGCCGCCCCATAGTCCCCCAGGTCATGGTCAGGCAGGCCCAAGCAATGCCGCGAGACATCGAGGCATGGACCGGCCGCACAACCGCCAGCAGCTCCAAAAGGATCATCTGCTGCGTCGGCGCAACCGCTAGTACTTCCCCCTTTCGTGAAGCTCTGCCGGTATGGAAGGTGGCGTCCCTGTCATGCTGGACAGATGACGAGCTCCGTACAGTGGCAGGGTGATGCGCTCCGCGGGGCAATAACAATAAGTAGCTCCACCGAATCAATGAAATGTTATGAAACGAAAACAACGAATTCAGTTGGCTTCGTGCCTCAGACTCTCCTACCGCCCCATCGCTCTCGGCCTGGCAATGACAACTGTAATGCTCGGGCCGCTCAACGCGCGTGATCGAACGCCGACCGCAGAGGAGAAAGAGGCCTGCATGGAAGACGTGTTCCGCCTTTGTAGCAGTCAAATACCAGATCGCACCGCTATCACTGCCTGCCTCAGAGCCAGGCAAGATCGCCTCAGTCAGCAATGTCGCGACGTGATCTCCGGGCGGGACATCAGCAATAAGAGCAGCGGCTCGAAATGAAGATGCTGCGACCTGTCCGTCCGACTCCTCTCCAGACGTCGCCCCAGCTTGACGTGCAACACGTCACTCTAGGGGGCGCCGGGCGGCTCACCTCTTCATGCGGGCGGATCAAGGACGCGTCCTCGCTTCTTGAAGGCTGTCGTGCACAGGCTCATTTGCGCCCGGCGAATTTATTTCTCAGAGCCAGCTGAGCTCGGCCTGAACTCTTCAGCACGCTATACTCATAGTGCGTGGGAAGCCCATCAGCGGCTCCGCTGCGCCGGCGCCCGGAAAGCCAAGACTAGCCGCCACTATCCGATCGACGGCACCATCGATGGAGAGAGCTTGACCCTCACGTAGCGTCAGGTTGTAGCGTCGCCACCGATGCCCACGTTCAGCTGACGGCCGCCTCAAGGACAAGTGCGGCATAGCGTGCGAATAGACCGGCAGCTGCGACAAGGCATGCGGTTTGCAAAGGCGCGTGGCTGAACGGTCAGCCCGCAGATTGGACAAAGGAACGTGTAAAGTTAGATGGAACCGCTCAAGTCGATCATCGCCAAAGTTGCCAGCGGCGCCACTCTGACGCGTGAAGAGGCTGCGTCAGCGTTCGACAGCATGCTGTCGGGTGACGCAACTCCCTCGCAAATCGGTGGCTTGTTGATTGGGATGAGGGTCCGCGGCGAGACAGTCGAAGAAGTCACCGGCGCCGCATCCGCAATGCGAAATATAATGCCCAAGGTGGAAATGCGATGCGAGCCCATCGATATCACCAGCACGAGCGATACCGCTATGTGTTCGCTCAACGTATCGACGTGCGCTTCCTTCATCGTCGCCGGGGTCGGCGTTCCCGTCGCCAAGAATGTCAGCCCCGCTGCATCCTTGCGCTCGAGCATCGCAGGCGTGTTGGGGCGCCTCGGCGTAAAGGTCGATCTCAAGCCTGACGCGATTGCACGTTGTGTGCGCGAAGCCGACATTGGCTTCATGTTTGCGTCAGCCGGCTATCCTGCGATGCAGCGCATCAGCCAGATCCGGAGCGTGCTTGGAACCTACACGATGTTCAATCTGATCGAGGCTCTGTCCAATCCGGCCGGGGTCAAGCGGCAGATCCTCGGAGTGTTCACTCCCGAATGGGTGCAGCCTTTGGCGCACGCCTTGAGCAACCTGGGCGCCGATTCGGTATGGGTTGTTCATGGCTCGGACGGGCTCGATGAAATATCCCTCACCGGGACAAGCTTCGTTGCTGCGGTTGAGGCCGGTACAGTCCGCACGTTCGAAGTGACGCCGGAAGAAGCCGGGCTCCCCCGCTACCGCGCGGATGCGTTGGAGAGCTGTGATGTTGAGGCTCACGCCGCTGCGTTACAAAAAGTGCTTGATGGCCTGCCAGGACGTTTTCGTGATGCCGCACTTTTGAACGCGGCGGCAGCACTGGTCGTGGCCGGTCGTGCGTCGAACCTACAGGAAGGCATGGCACTTGGACAAGAATCACTTGATCGCGGCGCGGCAGCCGCCCGACTGAATCGCTTGATCGCGGTTTCCAACGCCTGAGAGCCGAGTTGGCTGATGCTCGATCAATGCGGTCAAGAGTGCAGCTTACGCGCGCGAAAGTATTGCAGCCGCAATACGCGTCAGTTCTTGTGGAATTTGAGTGAGCGCCACCGGCCCAAGTCTTTGTCAAAACTACTCGCGCTGAGCACGTGACCCGACAGCCACCCCTTCATCCTAGAGGCTGTTCGAGGCCAGGTCGCTGAGGTGAGGACTCGCGCCGCAACGTGCGTTGCGCGCCAAAGGAGATAATCGGTGATGCCTTGGCAAAGGACTGAAGCACTCGGAACGATCGCAACGATAGAACACATCATTCGGAAGTTTCGGGAATTGATCGATACAGATAGCTCGATACCGCCAGAGCTGCGGCGTGCGCTGCACGAGATCCTGGATGAGCATCTTCTTGAGGGAAAACGGCGTGTTCTCCTGAGAGCGCATTAGGTGCGCCGACTCCGTCTACATGCCGGAGAGACTGTCAGGTCGACACCGTGCTTTACGCACACGCCTAAAACACTTGCCGCCAAGCCGGGCTTCGACCTGCTCGCTCGTCCAGTGGTGGCCAATCGAGATTGCTAAGCGCCACGACTCTCGCCCTTCTCAGACTGACCGCCGATGGTGATTCCCGCATACGCGCCGTGAGCAACTCTAACTTTCGACGGAAGTCAGCGACCAACGTGCGTTGGACACGCCGCCGGACATTCGTCGAATCTCTCATCAAAGGCCTCACAGGGCTACAGCCCAACCAGGGCAGCGCTGACATGCTTGCGACAGCCCCTTGGCGGGCTGCTTGGGCCAGCGTGAGCTTGGCCACTTTCCCGTAGACGGCCAAAAAAGGCTTGAATCTGACGTAGCGTTAAATCGTAGGCTCCTGGGGTGGCACCCATCTGGGTGTGAAGGACTTCGAATGCCTCAGCTGGTCAGATCCGCGGACCGATGGCCGCTCATGCTCCTCATTCTCTATAACCCGTCGCTCGGGAGGGCTGTGCAGCGAGTTCCGATTGCGGCGGCAGAGCTCGCACGTAGCCATAAATGGTTCGGAATTTCTGATCCGAATCATGCGGCTGTCGGCGGCCGCTCCGCCAGAGAGCCTATAAGCTCAGCATTTGTGGGCGTGGAACTCTACCCCAAGCCCCTAGGTGGCGCTGCTTTGCTAGCAAGCCTCTCGTCTCGCGCAGCAACGCAAAAACTCAGTTTGCCGAACCCGCTACTTTCAAACTGCTTTCCCGCACCTAGCAAGGCATTTCGGTCGCGCAAGGTGCGGCAGATGGTGAGCCCGCGCAGGTTTTCGAGGAGTGACCCGCGCGTGTGACTCCGCGCAACCAGCGCGGCACCGAAGACATTTGCTTGGCATGCTGGAGCAGAAAGTTGAAAGACCCGGACGGCCTTAAGAAGGTCCTGTTAATTGATCATATTGAAGGCCAGTGCCGTTACATCATCGGCTTCAAAGATGGAGATATGAGAGCGGCCTATATGTGCGGCGAGCCTGTATATCAAAGGCGCGGCAAGAACACCTCTTCGTGGTGCGCCTATCACTACCGACAGATGCACACGACCGCAGCAGAGCAGAGCAGAGCAAAGTGAGTGATCGAACGGCCGATTTCCCTCGAGCGATATCCATCCTTCGCAACCCATGACAGCCATCAAAAGCCGGGTTCTGCCAAGACGCTGTGATCATAGCATGTACAAGGGGCAACCGAAGCATATCACCCAGGCATCGCCAGGATCCGGGGTTCCATTGAAGCGCGTCGGCGCAGACATAATATGCGGACCTGATACACATGAATAGCCAACTGGATTGCTCGACCCTGGTCGAGCGACACAATACGTATACTCTCGACAAAACAGTAATCCATTTCGACCGGAAAACGCCAAGCTTTGTCGTCCTCAGTCGACACATCGAGCGGGCCTCTCGTACCTTCGAAAGCCGCTTTGGTGTCCAGAGAGGAGACCGACCCGAGGTTCCCAGCCTCACCGGGGACATTGGACGCTGCGACACCGATGGATCTTTTCCACTTCACGGCGGCAACACAACTCTCGATTATTTCAGGCGAGAATATCCGTACAGCCCGAATAGAGCGAGCGAATACGGAATATTCAGCTGCGGCCGAATGCAGCTGATCGGTCGAGCCGATGCGCGCTGGGAAGAAGCACCGGGCGTTTATGCGACCAAGCGACGGGGAGGCGGGATCGAGGCGGAAGCGCCGATCGCACGTGTTTGGTCACAGCCCATTCTAGCGTGCTCCGCGAGATCATTTCACGCGAACGATTCCGAACACCGCGCTAGGCGACGTAAAGCCCTTTCGCTGAAGCGACTCGTCACGCGACCAAGCTGTCAAGCGAGATCTGCAGATCGGAGACAAGTCGTTCTCTCGCGCTACATCGTAGGTGACTCGAGACGGCCCAAAAACTCCGCTCTCTCAGAACCTCCCCACGGCATGGCAAAGGACATCATGGTCGCCATGACGATCCCATCCTGATCACGTCCAGATACCCGGAGGCCGAGAATGCCGCGGATCATAATTATGAATGCCGGTACGCCTCAGATGTCGGGCGCCCTTCTAACAAAAGCTCAACTTTCGCTGGCCGCCAACTCGGCACATCGTTCAGCGTGGTTTGCGCAGGAGGGCGACCTGATAGTCTCCCCGGTCGTGATCCCGGCGGATCTGCTATCCTTCATTGGCGGGACGCTCGATTTCGATGTATCGAGTCTTCGCCTGCTTGTACCTGCGAGCCGCCAATCGACGATCCTCGATGATTGTACGTTGCTGTCCAAGACTGTTGTCGAGCGAATCAAAAGACATCTTCGTCAGAAATCAGCCTGGCGATTGTATCCCTGCTACCCTACCGAAGGCGTGGCACGCCTGGCGGCCATGCTAGGGATATCGAACAGCGGTGACGAGTTCGCTTTGCAGCGCGGGCCTGATCTGTTGAACCGCAAGAGCCACTTCCGCCAATTGGCAACCAGCGTCGCACTTCCGCTCCCTCATGGGTCAGTCGCGACAGACCCAAATGGACTATTCGAAGCCGTCACCTCCCTCAAATCCGAGACCGGCAGGGTCATTGTAAAGTTGGATAATGGAGCTGGTGGAGTCGGAAATGTCATCTTGACCAGCAATAAGAGCGATCCGCTACCTGGAGCCAGGGATACTCGGTGGATTTCATGGCCGTCATTTGATCCCGAAGCACTTTGGTCTGAGATGACAACAGCCTCGTGTAAGACGCTTGTCGTGGAATCGTACCACTTGGCCCAATCTTTGTTCTATCTCGAGTATGCAATCCAGGATGATGCATCAATCTCTTTTATCAATAGTGGAAGCATACGTCTGCGCAAAAGCACAGACCGATCCGAAAGAGCTCTGATCTGGACCGGGCTCGAGCTTCCTAGCGACCTGGAGAATGAGCAATGGTTGGCTGCCCAGGCGCATGCATACCGATTTGTGGCACTAGCGCGCGACCTGGGATATCGCGGAATGATCAACATCGACGCCATTTTCGCTAAAGATGGACGGTTGCTGTTCAATGAAGCGAACGGCCGCTGGGGTGGCGGCTCGGTGTTACACAACATCGCCATTCGTCTGCTAGGGTTCGACTATTCCGGTTCCAACGTTGTTTTATCAGTAAGAAATGTGCGATCACCATCCTTCCAAGCCGCCCATGATCGTTTCGTCAAAGATGGACTTATATTCGACCGCGCCCGTAAGCAGGGCGTGATCCCACTTGCCGCCGACGAAGAGGCTGGCACTGTGGAGTGCGTTGTGATTGCGCCCAACAGGCCGGCGGCCCACGATCAGCAACACCGACTATTGAGGTCCTAGCAAACACACCGTCAGCCGCTCAATTCGGCGCCGCTGCCAGGGGTACATTATCGCGCACCGCCGAGGCGCCCCCGTGGTTCTCGCAGCGACGAAGATGACCACAATCACGGAATAAGCTTTGGTCGGATGATGTGTCGTGGCCGTACATAGATCAATGTTAGCCATCGCTTCCGACAAGAACTGTCTGGTCAGTCCGACCACAAGACGGGAAAGCTATTTAATTCTCCAGAGAGCTCGCTGGCCGCCCGATTCTCAGAGAACCATATCAGGCGCCACCCTAAAGCCGAGCGGTTGAACTTTCGACGACCCGGCGGTTCGCGCCGCCGCGTTTCGAACAGAAGTACACGAGAGATCGGCGCTCCCCGCTCAACACCGGCCTTACCTCATGCCGAACCTTACATGTTGTGACAATCACGGCGCCAAATGGCGGTCGGAATACGTGTTGTTCGTACCCCGTTGGATATACCACGAATTCGCCGCCGTTGAAGTCTCTCGTTAGCTGCACAATCACCGAGTACTCGAAATCCGGATCGCTCTCCGCGTCCAAATGGATACCGACAAAGGACCCCGGCGGCATACGATGCATTTGGCATCGGCGAACCACGTAATCTGAGGATGCTCCGAATATCTTGCTTAGCGCGAAGCCGCGGTCTTTACTTTCGAGTAGCTCCATGATCTGCCGTGCAGCTGTCCCACTCACGTTGCTCGGCGCGCGGCCCGGCGGGTCTACCCTCACGCGCTTGACAAAGACCCTGTGCAAGTCGCCGGCATCTCCCTCCCGCACTTCTTCTTCCGGGATATCAGCTTGCAGCTGATCGATCTTCGCCAAGTCGTCTTGGGTGAACAATATCTGGGGGGCGATCACGGCCGTCCCTTTTACTAACAGCTCTACGCGGTACTTTGTCAGAACTTCTTCTGAAAGCAGACGAGATTTATCATTCGTTATGCGCGCCATTCGAGCTCACTCCTTTTATTTTCGAAGCATGACTCCGGGTCCTGGTGCAATGACGCGAATGCTTGCTCCCAATGCTCGCCATCGAACTCAGTTATTCTTATGCGCTCGATCGTCCTTCTATCCAGACATCGAACATTTACGCTGAACCCGGAGGGGCTCGACCTCGGCCTATAGAACGGCTTTACGCCACAAAGCCGGCAAAACGTGTGCCGAGCAATGTTCTTGTTGAACTGGTACGTAGTGAGGAGTTCTTCACCGCACTCGATGCGTAGCTTATCGCCAGTTACGAGCAAGTGGACAAATCCAGACATTTGACAAATTGAGCAATTGCATCGAACTGCGGACAGCTCTCGGGGCGCACTGACGTGGAACTTGATAGAGCCACAATGACAACGCCCACGATGTTGGATCTCGGAGTGATCATCTCCCGTGCGCACGGCCATTCCGAGCAGATCGCGGCACCACTGGACGCTGAGCTCATAGGCTCGACCGAATTCATCCAAAAAGCGATCACTACTCCCAGCCGGCACGAGTCTACCAATCAGCCGACCTGTCATTTCTCCGTGGTACCTCTCCGCAGGATCCTCTCCACCGACATGAACGCGAAAATACTCGAGATCGTCCGGCCGCGCTTTGAAGGTCTTTACCAGAGTGGTCCACAGCGACTGGATCATATCCGCAGCATGGAGTTCAAACGCGACCATGTAGGCGCAACGAACCAGGGCGTCTTTCGATGACAATCCGGCATAGAGAGAATGCAGGTACTGCTTCGTCCTGTCGCTATAGTTGGGCAGTATTGCTCTGCCGAGTAGTTGCGAGGCATCCTTTCTCAAGAGGTTGGAGTGAAAGTATTCCGTCAAAAGAATATCGGGTAGCGCCGCCTTGCCGCCCTGGAGAATCCGGCCATGGCCGCCGGTCTCATCCCAGCAGATAAAATTGGCGACCACGCTGGTTAGTTCAATGTCCCTCGCAAGATCCCGATTTTGATTCATCGCATCGAATATGAGATCCCTTTGGGACCCTGCCTGCAGGTACGGGAACGCCTGTGACATCGCCAGGTATTCAGGCAGCAGGCCGGCGACCTGATCTTGGGACATCTGCGAGGCGAAGGGATGCGGACCGAACAAGGCTTGCGCTTGCTCGGTCAAGTACTCGCAGGATATCCTCGGAGGGTGATCCGGTGCAAATTGAGACGCTCGAGATGTCATTTGACCCTTGCAGATGAGAAGCGAACCGGTCGTTGACGAAGCAACTCCGTATCCGGACCAGCTATTAACCGTCCTGAGTTCATTGACTTCGAAGGACCTATGACTGCGCTCACCTTTCTGGCGAACTTTCGTAGTTTCCTTGGCGGGGCAGACAGCGGCATGCTCTGTCCTGCTCATGCACATCGAAGGGAATGCGTTCATTGATGGAGCGGCGAGGATCCGTTGGTTTCCGGTCCACCAGCAATCCGATGCGGCAATGCCAGCCTCGGCCAGCATGCGCGTGGAAGCTCATCGTGGATACTTCGCCGCGCACGCCATGCTGAGGCTAATGTCGCGTGCGCGAGTAGCGCACCTGCTCGCTCGGCCAGCTTGCAGCTTCGCGATCTGGGGTGAATGAGCCAAGCCCCTCGCGGTTGCTGCTGCCGCCATTTCATCGAAGCGCTGTCAGCTTGGTACAGCATTGCAAAATCCAATTCGTACCTACCGAGCTCATAGGGCCTCCGGTCTCTGGTGGGTCAGGTTCGCGATTACCACCTCTTAGTTCTTATCGGCTCACAGCAATCATCATGCCAACTCATGAATTCGCTTCGTAAGAGTCCGAAGAGGTTGCTATATGCTCGTGACCTCTCCTCATCGCAAGTGCATGGCACTTGAGAGGCTGCCCACCGCCGTTAGTAACCAAACAGCGAACGGCCAGCAGCCGTGCATAGGCGTACGGGGCTGCTGAATCGTGGAGATTGCCTCGAAGGGCGCCGCATAGATTGGCTTTTCGCCCTAAAGCCAGCGACAGCCTCTTTTGTCGCGCAGAGGGCAGCGCTAGTATGGTGACGAGGGTCGCTGACGTATTCCGTTCTTCGCTCGCGACTGTTACGGGCGAAGCCGTGGCCTTCCACGCCGTCGAACACGACCGAACGGAGGATCTGGAATATGCGCAGGCCCGTTTGGCTGTATCCCGACAATCCCGTGCGATTCCGGGCATCGACCGTAACCATAACGTGGTCTACGGACCATGCGGCCCCAGTTGATCGCGAGATCGACGGACGCCAGATTCTGTTGGCAGCTGGCCGAGATTCGTAGCTACATGTTGCGCGCTCATCGACACGGGCGCGGCATTGATACATTCCCTGGAGCGTAATTGCTAAGATTTCCTGGACTCTCCAGATCGAGCCTCACGAGCAAGTGCCGCAAGATCGGTTTCGAGCTTCGGTTGATGCGAGAAAATTGCGTCTATCAACGCCTGCGCCGGTTGCTCGGCGCACTCGACCAACGCCGCCTTCTCGGCCCGCGCAGAGGGAGCGAACACACGTTTGACGACAGTTGGCGAGCCCTTGAGCCCGCATTTGGAGATGTCTTCGACACCGGCATCTTGCGCGCTCCATTTCACGATTGTGGCACGCGCGGCACGCAAGGCATCCGCCATCGCTCCGCGCCGAATCTGATTCGTCGCCTCAAGCATCGTGATGAGGCAGGGCAATCTGGTGTGCAGAACCTGCACACCACCTTCCGAGCGTCGCTCCGCTTCTATTGTTTGATTGGCGACGTCCAAGGATCTGACCTTCGCAACGTAAGTTAGCTGGCCTACGCCCAGTCGCTTGGCAATGCCGGGACCAACCTGCGCAGTATCGCCGTCGATCGTCTGCTTTCCCGTGAAGATGAGGTTTGTCCGGCCATATTCCTTACCGATTTTCCGGATCGCTGTTGCAAGTGCATACGTTGTGGCCAGCGTATCGGATCCCGCAAAGCAGCGATCGGTGAGTAGGACGGCGCGATCAGCACCATAGGTCAGTGCCTTTCTCAAGGACTCCTCGGCCGATGGCGGTCCCATGGTAAGCACGGTAATTTCGCCGCCGAACCGATCGCGCAGCTCCAGCGCGGCCTCGAGCGCGAAGAGGTCATATGGGTTGATGATGGTCGGCACTCCCTGACGCATGATTGTATTGGTTACGGGGTGCACGCGGATCTGCGCCGAGTCCGGAACTTGTTTGATGCAGACAACATTATGCACGGGGTTACTCCTAAAGTTGCGTCAGCTGCGAAGAGAACAGCAAGTGTTGTACCATCCCCGCCGTTTTGGACTCGGCTTGCGGTCACAAAGGCTCAAACCGGGTAATGCGCCTCTCTAGGCTGCTCTTCCTGACGAACGAATGCCGACACAAGTCAGGGCTCGGACAGCGCTGTTCCTGAGCGCACACCAGGCAAGTGACGGCAGGACTGCTCGCGGGATGACTGCCGCTAATCACCTGCGCGCCTCGGACCGATCGAGGGTCAATAAGCATTTCATTCGCTAATCCGGCTTGATTCAGCACCGGGATGATAGCCCTTTACGTGACGAGCAACTGGCGGTTCGCGATTGCATGACCCGCAGGTGAGGCTCTCATGGCGCACGCTCCATCTCTTACTGAACAGATCAGCCCTCCTCGCGGTCGCTGCGCTCGCAGCCAAGTCGTCGCCGCGGACGGACCCATTCCCTTCAGATTGCATGGACTGGCTAGGCCGATCGTCTTCACCTATCGGTTTGGCGGTATCAGTTCCGGCCGATGTGGCCGTTCAGAACCGCTTTATCTCGATTCCGTATTTCCTCAGCGCGTAGCCGATTTGGCGCGGGGTTAGTCCAAGTAGGCGCGCTGCCTTGGCCTGCACCCAGCCAGATTTTTCCATGGCCGCAATGACCCGCTCGCGATCGGCCATCCTCGCACCGCTAACGAGAACCGTGCCGGGAGGTGCCAATGAGGCCAGTTCGCAGCCAGACTGCGGCGGCGGGGTCGTTTCAGCTAGCGGAATGATGGGTTTTGCAGGCATCGGTTGCATCGGTGCCGCCTGGTCTGTTTTGCCGTACGATGTGCCTTTCCACAGCATCGTGGAAAGGCACTGGTCTTGGCTGCATGCAAAGTCACTTCTCACAATCGATGATCCGGCACAAAGCGTCGCTGTTCGCTCGATGCAGTTTTCGAGTTCGCGGACATTTCCCGGAAAGCCACAGCTCATCAGTACTTCGATCGCACTCGCCTCTAGGGTGAGCGTACGGCCGTTCTCGCTGTTGAACTTTCTGAGGAACTCTCTGGCGAGCAGCGGAATATCACTACGTCTTTCGCGCAGCGGCGGCAACAACAAGGGCACTACGCTAATACGATAATAAAGGTCCGCGCGGAACTCGCTCCTTGCCACGGCCTCTTCAAGGTTCCTGTTGGTCGCAGCGATAACTCGAACATCGACTTTAATCGTGTGATTGCTGCCGACGCGTTCGAACTCCTGCTCTTGCAGAACTCGCAGCAACTTCGCCTGGAACGGAGCTGAGATCTCGCCGATCTCGTCAAGAAATAGCGTCCCTTTGTCAGCAAGCTCGAAGCGCCCCTTGCGGGAGCTGACAGCACCGGTAAAGGCACCTTTCTCATGGCCAAACAATTCCGATTCCAGAACCGTCTCAGGGAGCGCCGCGCAATTCAGCTTAACGAACGGCCGCTTAGCACGGGCCGAGGACTCGTGAATGGCCTTGGCTACGAGCTCCTTGCCGGTGCCGGATTCGCCACGCAGCAGAACCGTGCTGTTCGATCTGGCTACAACTGCAATCTTATCGAGCAGCCCGCTCAGCGCCGGGCTGTCGCCAATGATCGCGTGGGCGTGAAGCTTCTTGCGCTCCCGAGCGGGCGGCCCACTGTCAACTATCTGCTTCTCTAGCCGGTCTTTGTCCACTAACAATGGCTCGCGATCGCCGGCGACCAAGCGATGTAACTTTACTGCTTGTCCCACCAGGTTGGCGACCATGGTGAGCAGCCGCGTATCGTACTCGAGCCGGAGACTTGAACTATCTTCCGGGATTCGGTCGATCGCCAGCGTGCCAACGATCCCCTGATCAATACGAATCGGAACCCCGATGAATGCTACGGGCATACTCTCGGAGGCGCCGAGGACCTCCCGGTCGGCAGCGTTGAAGGCCGGCTCGGCGGCTACGTTCTCGACGACAAGTGGCCTGCCTGTCGTTACAATCTCGTCGATTGCTTTCTGCGGCAGGCAGCTCCGGTAACGTTCGCCAGTGCCTTCGCTCCAGCCGGCGCCGACTGTAATTTCTGGCATACCGTCATCCCTGAACAGTGAGACGATGCCGTGTCGCATCGGCAGAAGCGATTGCAGCACAGCAAGGACGTTGGCCAAGGTGACTTCGAGCCGGCCAGGAGCATTGAGTATGTTCGATATTTCCAAGATACCGGTCAGCGCGTTCTCATGCGACGGCTCCTCCGGGGGCTTACGCTCCGGCTCCGGTTGCGAGGCAGGTCTTTCGCTCGACGAAGGAATATGCAGCATGAGCCTGTCTCCGTTGTCCTGATCATCCTCCCTGGAGCAATGTCCGGATTGGCGAGCTTCGTTTTGCATGTCACTCTCGATCTAGCGCCAAGTGTTGACGACATGACATCGAACCGTGACACTTTTTCATGGCACGACAGTAAACTTGCAGTGTGCCTTCGATTCATTTTTTGTTGATTGTATGCGCGCCGTCAGCGGAGAACACGAGTGCGGTTGCTGCAGTTCAAGTCAGCTTCGCCGCCGCGCCGGCCGATTCACAGGTGCTGCCCACCATTGATCGGCACCTCAGCACCCGTGACATAACTCGCCGCATCCGAGCACAGGAAGAAGATGACCTTGGCCACTTCATCCGGGGTCCCCACTCTGCGCAGCGGGATACTTGGAACGAGACGGGCTTCCGTCTCCGGCGATAGCATGTCGGTTTTGATTTCGCCGGGCGCGATCGCATTTACGCGAATGCCATGCGGCGCGTAGTCGTGGGCCAGTTCGCGTGTGAGGCTCGCAAGCGCAGCTTTCGAGGTCGCATAGGCGCTACCGGCGAATGGGTGCACCCGCGAGCCCGCAATTGACGTCACATTCACGATCGATCCTGACGCGGCTCTTAGCTCATCAAACAAACCCTGCGCCAGCAGGATCGGAGCCACCAGATTAAGGTGAAAGACCCTCATCCAGGTATCGGTTGACGTGGTCAACGATGTCAGCCGATCGCCAGTGGGCGTTTTCGGCGAGACACCGGCATTATTCACCAGCGCGTGCAAGGGCGCACCGGCCAAGCGTTTCTTGACCTCCGTGATCGCGCGCGGCAGCATTCGATGATCGCCGAGGTCGATCTGGAAGTGATCGTCATTCCCAGCCCCCCAGGGGCATCGGTCGCCGTCGAACGGTTGGCGCGCGCAAGAAATGATGCGCCAGCCCGCCTCTGAGAATAGCTTGGCGGTGGCATGGCCAATTCCGCGCGATGCCCCGGTGAGCAACATCGCCTTCGGTTCTCCATGATCAACGTGCGCTTTATCGGCCTCAACGAGGCGATCCAAATGTACTTCGGGCAGCGGGCCTCTGATCAGTTTGTCATTTGGCAGATCGAGACCCACGGCCGCCTCCTCTACTGTTGCGCCCGCGCACCCGTAGCAGGATTTGCGCCACTGCGATGCACGTAAATCCACTTCCGTTTTGCGTCCTAATGTCGCGCACACGGAATGCTTGGCGGATTCAAGACAGCGGCGGTGAGCTTTCCGACAGCGATGGTGAATTCGCTACGTAAGTTTTCGAGCACACTCGCCTCCTTCATGAAAGGGCCCGCCGCGTTCGCTCTCTTGATCGCGCAGGCGTACAAGCCTGCGGCTGGCCGGCACCTCTCGTCGAGGTCAAAGATCGCTCGGGATAACGGCCCCAGCCATTAGCCGCGCTAACTCAAAAACTGACGTACCAGGCTTGCACGTTAGATTCGCCAGGCGGTCGATTTGATCTATCGCGCGATGCTCTGAGCAGCACTGGGATCGGGCGGGTCGGTTCCAAACACGAGCTGGCGTGCTGAAATGTTCATCCGTTATTGAGCGCCGGTTAGCTTCCATTTGTGGCCCGCCCGAAACGAAGACGACGACGAGCTCCTCCTTTGCTGAAGCAGCAGTTTAGGGCCGTTCTTGTCGAAGTCGCGCCTCAGCCGAGAGCATCCGACCCCCGCTTCGTTCTCTTCGCCGCTGGAAGTTCGCGGCAACTGCAACACGGGCAGACAATCGTCGCAGGAAAGATCTTCCAGTGCTCTTGGATGTACAGAGCGGCTGACAGATCGATCAAGCGGGTCTGCGACTTTCATGAAGCCATGAGCTCTTGCGAGTCTTCCTCAATGAGGATCAAGCGGCCCGGATCGTTCAAATCGAATTCTATAACGCGTGGGGCGAAAAGACGCGCATAGCGCGTGAAGGCGCTCGTCGGGGGAAAACGGATCACGGTGTCGCAGCGGGCTAGGAGATACATCTCGGTGAGGGCAGAAAAGCCACCTTCGGCACCGAGGGCCGGATTGTGCAATGGGCCGGCTTGAGGCGCCTGGAACTGCTTTGGGATCACGAAAACATCAGGGAATTTAGCCGAAACCTGCTCAAGGACGAACGTGCTGTCCGTGCACAGGAACGCCCTCACAGGTTTGGCGTGGCGCAAACCCCTGGCCTTATCAATGGCATTACAGACCTGCTGCAAGGCGCGCTCCGCGTCAGCCCAGTAAGGAGCATGCCCCATAATATCTTCGCCGTTGCCATGCCGGACATGAATGCCGATGACGCTGTACGGCTCAAAGTGCTCGCGGTAGATGGCATCAATCCGAGCCTGAATTTCAGGTCGCGGTTTGATACTCCGGAAGATTTCTCGTTCCGCCTCCTGATCGCAGCGCCACATCAAACAGGCATCACAGACAACCGTGTTAGCGTCGCTATCTCTCTGACTTTGGAACAGTTGATCGAGTTGGTCGCGTTCCCGGAAAATCTGCTCGTCCGGGCGATAGACGCAATCGATAGATGGCTTATTCCACCATGCCGGAAAGAATGGTCCCGGAAACGAACGTTGATTGATGTCGTCATCGCAAATTACCTGCACACCTGCAATGTCACCAACCCGTTCGAAGAAGACTGGAAAGGCATTGGTGAATGGTTCATCAAGATAACAAGATCCCCGCCAATCGATGGCTAGCGTCCGTCCTGTCTGCTTTGCAAAACGCCAGGCTGCCGCCAGTGACCACAGACAGTCGCCGAACCCCGTACGTCGCCGGGACACTACGAACCGATCATTCCTCGAACCACTACCCATCTGCCTTGCCTTTTCGTGCGCTCCTGGTTGGACACGAGATGTCAACACAGACATCTCGGGCATCTTCTCGCCCGACGTCAGGGCCTGCGATCGCAGTACCGGCGAGCTGCGTCGGTAGAACTTCATAGCGGGGTTATCCGTGCTGGGCCGCGTTCTCTCAATACTTTCCGTGCTTTCTTCAGCGGTGTTGCATCGACCAGCCCGAAGTCCAGATGCCCAATGGCCCGCTGTGCATCGAATGGCCTGGTCCCCTCACATGCACGCATAGGCATAGCCATGCTCATGACTTACGGCTATGTTCCGCTTTGCACTTCATTGTGGCCGCAAGCCGCGCGTAGCGGATGCAGGCGAATGCACCGCCGTTCCCATCCGAGCCGCAGTTCCTTCACAAGATCTTCACGCTTGGCCTGGTCCAGCATGGCTGGTTCGAAAAGCCACCCGAGCGACGCCTCGCCCTCGATTCGCATCAACATCTCGAAAAGCTCAGGTGAGATACGCATACTGTGGTGGGCGGAATCTCCCGTGCGGATCTCGCAGACCGTGTCCTGACGATCTGGCGCTGTGTGGGAGCGAACACGATGAAGGGATGCATACGGTGGCAATGAAACGCCTAGCGCACTCCAATCCTCCAGTGATGTTGGTCGCTTCCTGACGAGGAACGGCCCAACAACAAGTCCGTCCAGGTCAGTCGTCAAGAACGTGGTGATCGCGTCTGACACGGACTGCACGATCGGTTCGGCATTGTTGTTAAATGAGGTGTTTAGAAGAATCGGAATGCCCGTTCGCTTCTTGAATGCATTAATTACATCCCAGTAGGCCGGGTTTGTCTTGCGCGATACGGTCTGCAGCCGAGCGGTCCCATCAACGTGCGTGATCGCACCGAGCACGTTACGCTTGTCTTCACGCACACGAACTACGAAGTTCATGAAGGGGAGCTGGCACGTGCCGTCCGGGAGCTCAAAGAACTCGCTCGCATCCTCCTCCAGTACAGATGGCGCAAAGGGGCGATAGCCTTCCCGCTTCTTGACCATCCCGTTGATGCGGTCCTTGTTTCCCGCAGGACGGGGGTCGGCAAGAATGCTGCGGTTACCAAGCGCACGTGGGCCGAATTCAGAGCGCCCCTGAACCCAGCCGATCACAGCGCCATTTGCCATCAAGTCTGCCGCACTGGATGCTATGTCATCACTGCGTTGAATGTTGAGATGGCTTGACCATGCGTTGAGCTCAAGCTGTACGGCTTGCTCGTTCCCCAGATCGGGCCCCCAATAAACGTCCGGCAGTCGCTTGCGCGGCGCTGGCCTACCTAGCTCGTTTGATACCATTAATGCAGCGCCGAGTGCGCAACCAGCGTCGTGCGCCGCGGGTTGAACAAAGATGTCGTCAAATAGTCCGGAATAAAGCAGCTTACCGTTGAGCGTACAATTGTGGGCCACCCCGCCAGCTAGGCACAAGCGTTTCATGCCTGTCGCTTCACGATGGTGCCGCAGGGTGTGAAGGACGATCCGCTCCAGCGCTTCCTGCAGCGACGCGCTGACATCTCGATGCTGTTGGGTGAATGGCATTCCCTTTCGCCGAACTTGGATGTTGCGGACCAGGGCCGGTCCGATTCGGTCCAGGTGAACGCGATAGCCACCGCTGTCCAATAGCTCGTAGAACTGCGCGAAAAGTTCGCGATAGCGATTGGGATCACCATACGGTGCAAGCCCCATCACTTTGTATTCGTCGAACATCCCGTAGCCGAGATATCGGATCGTCTCAAGATAGAGCAGTCCCAACGAGTTATGTTCTGGGAAACTTACAAGTTGCGCAATTTCGGTGCCGGACCCTACCGCCAATAAGCCTGAGAGAAAATCTCCACCTCCGTCGATCGTAAAGACGAGACTTTGCTCGAACCCGGACATGGCAAACGCGCTCACGGCATGTGCTTCGTGGTGATTCACGAAGGAAAGCCGGGACGGATCGATCTCGTTCCCGAACTCCCGTGCCAGCAGCTGCCGCAGCAACAGTTTGGCGTCCAACGGAACGGGCTGAGAAACAGAAAGGCGCTCGAGCATGGTTTTGCAGTAGGCTTCCGTCGCGTAGAACGCGATACGGTCGATGTCTCCGAGCTCGACTCCTGCGGTAGAAAGGCAGTAACGGATCGAATTGCTAGGGAACTTGTTGGAGTGCTTGATGCGATTGAGGCGCTCCTCTTCGACAGCAGCAATTACGCGGCCATCCTGCACAAGAACCGCAGCGCCATCGTGAAGAAATGTATTCGGCAGCTCCGGAGAGCTTTCATAGATTCTGTCAAGTCCGCCACTCAGTCCCAGGCACAACATTCCGTTCTCCAACTGGCCATGGCGGGAAGGCCAACTGCACCGTCCCACCGATCTAATCTGTACTGTTTCGCTCCGCAGGTGCGAGAGCCAGACAGCACAACACGACTTTGTAAGGTCCGTCTCAGCGTCGAGCAACAGGCGCTCACAAATTAGGGTGCTGACGTCCGACACCGATCGGCCGAACAGGCGGCCGTAGGCGTGGGTCGATCGTGGCTTCTTAAGGTCAGTGCAGAAGCTGTGACAGACCAGGTCACTCGCGAGCTACCGCGGTACCTACCGTGACACTGCATTGATTCGACCTTCTCCGTTTCGCTCATGTCATGTCAACGCAGAAGCCGGCGCTGAAATAGCGCTGTCGACGCGAAAAAGGGCAAGACCGCGTATACGCAGAGCGCACCTACGTGCAGGGCAGCACTGTCGGCGCCGCGCTCAAGCATCGCTGGGCGAATAAGGTCGACCGAATGTGCGAGCGGCAGCATGGCGGCAGCGTGCTGAAATGAACCGGGCAGTTGGCTCGTCGGAAAGACCGCGCCACACAAGAACACCATAGGAGTGAGGACAAGTGTCTGGTAGAACACGAAGTAGTCGTAACTTGGTGCGAGAGATATGACGACCATCGCAAGGCTCGCGAATACGAGGCCAGTAAGGGCGATTGTGGGCATCGCATACAGAATGGACGGCCATGACGTATAGCCCGTCGTGGCGGCGACGATTCCGATCGCTGTTCCGGCCAGAACGGACTTACTGGCCGCCCACACCAGTTCACCCAGGACGATATCGCCAAGCGTGAGCTGAGTAGAAAGAATTGCTTCCCAAGTGCGCTTGGCGTCCATGCGAGCAAAGGCTGCATATAGCGTTTCAAAGGTCGCGGATGTCATCGCGCTGACCGCGACCATACCCGCTGCCAAAAAAGCAATGTACGAAGTTCCCTCAACTTGTCCCACGATGAGTCCGAGGCCAAAGCCAAGACCAAACAGATTGGTTATGGGGTCTGCGAGATTGCCGAGAATCGATGCAAGCGCGACTTTCCTCCATGCCATGAAGTTTCGTCGCCATACCGCGATCCAGTTGTAAGCGTTAGCCGGCATCACCGACGCATAACTCTCATTCATTGCTCATTTCTCCATCTCGCGCCCGGTCAACCGCAAAAACACGTCTTCGAGGTTCGGGGGGCGCTGCAGAACGCGAAGGCCCGCTCGCCCGCGCAAATGCACGCAGACTTGCTCCGGATATTGCGCGTAGCAGAAAAGCGTCTCACCACTGACTTCGATGTGCCGCGCATAAGGCCTGATCAGCTCTTGGAGTTGATGTAGATCACCGCCATAGATTTCGAGCACGTTGCAGCCAATATGTTCGTCGATCAAAGCGTCTGGCTTGCCTTCGGCGATTTTACATCCACTCTCAAGCACGCATAGCCGATCGCACAGGCGTTCGGCTTCTTCCATGAAGTGGGTGGTCAAGAGGATCGTCTTGCCACGTGCAAGCAGAACCCGCAGGCGCTCCCAAATCAGGTGACGTGCATGCGGATCCAGACCAGTCGTCGGCTCGTCCATCACGAGTAAATGCGGATCATTAATCAAGGCACGCGCCAGCGTCAGCCGCCGCTTCATGCCACCGGACAACTTGGAGACGCGCACGTCCGCTTTGGCCTCAAGGCGCGCAAACTCGAGCAGCGAGGGCGCAACCGCCTCGATCTTGCGAGCGCTCATGCCGAAATAGCGGCCAAACACAAGCAAATTCTCTAGTACCGTGAACTCGTTTTCAAGATTATCGAACTGCGGCACCACGCCGACGCGCACACGCGCCGCACGAGCGCGGGAAGGCACAGGCTCATCGAGGACTGTAATCTCGCCAACGTCGGGCGAAATCATGCCGAGGAGCATGCGTGCAATCGTGCTTTTGCCAGCTCCATTGGGCCCCAGCAGTCCGAAGCACTCTCCGCGCGCAACCGAGAACGACAAGTCGTTGACGATGAGCTTGTCGCCAAATGACTTTTTCACGCCGGAAAAGTCGATTGCCACAGTGGACATGTTCATCTTAGGCTGACAGAAGTCGTTCCGTGGACGACGGTATCTTGACGAACGTTTTGCTCCAGAGGATGCCTTCGCACCAGACATGCTCGACAAGCCCCCATTGGCAGGCCGCCGCAGCGTCCGGGAAAAAGCCCCGTCCGTGGAGGTTTGCGCTCGTGTTGCAGAGCAGCGGAATGCCCGTGAGTTGCTCAAATTCGACGAGAAGCGCAGCAACTTTGTGAGGAGAGTTGCGGGAAATTGTCTGCAGCCGCGCCGAGCCGTCAAGATGGACCACCGCGGGGATCCTGTCGCGCCAATTCGCCCGGGTCTGGTGATCGAACAGCATGTAAGGATCTGGCGTCCCCGGGCTGAAGATCTCCGGCGCCCGATCTTCCAGACAGATCGGCGCCACGGGCCGGAAGTGCTCGCGACGCTTGATGTCGTTGAGATGATCCTTCATTGCCGAGCACGTCGGCGCTGCAAGAATGCTTCTACCCCCCAAGGCCCGCGGCCCAAGCTCGGCACACCCGGAAAGAAAGATGACGGGCTTGTTGTTGGCAAGAATCGACGCAAGTTCACGCAGACTGCAGGGTGCCGCCTCCCAGTCCGGCGGAACCTCGCTCTCCTGCAAGGCCGGACCATTGTAAACTGACCATTCCAACGGCCCGAAGCCATCCCGCGCTGCCATAGCGCCGCACGCCGCCCCGATTGCCGAGCCGCTGTCATTCGGAAACGGCGGCACCCAGACATCATCGAACAGTCCCGTCGCGCGAAGCGCGCTGTTCCATTTGATATTGAGACCGCAACCTCCGGCGATGCAGAGATTTCGCGCTCCCGGAAGCGACGAGTACCGCAGCAGAACCATCGCGATTTCCTTAACAAGAAGACGTTCCAAGAACACATGAAAGGACGCAAGGACGTCTTCCGCGCGCTTGGCCGTCAGGCGCAATGCGCTTGCCTCGAAGAAGTCGTGAATGGCTGCAAGGGACGCTTCCGCATTGTTGATGTTTTCGCGGTAGCGACGGGCCTGCTCCGTGTCAGCCGCTAACCGCGTTTCATAAAGCTCCTGGAACACTTCCACGATGCTTTCGTCCACGGAGCCAAGCGCGATGTAGGCCATCAGCTTGCCAGCAATGCCCAAATCCCAACTGGAGCGGTTCGGCTGCCGGTATGGCCCGAAGTGAAGGCCCGCGGCAGCATAGGCATGGCCAATCATCGGAAACAGCGATCCGATGAGTCGCGCCCCCTGAGGTTCGACATAGTAAAGGCGTGGAAAGATACAGCCGTCCCATACCAGACAGAACGCGGGTTTCCCCGCGCTGGCGAAGGGACTGGTGCTATATGCTGACGCGACGTGGCCCGTGACATGCGGGTAGCTCTTATATGGAAACTCCTCGCCTCCGAGGATGAGGCCAAAGCCGTCGACGGAATCGAGGAGGCCCTCAGCATGACGCTCGACATATGGCGCGCCTTTTAGCGCGACCGGCAACTCTCCGCTTAGGAGCTGGAACTGCGATTCATTCTCCCCGTCCCAGCCATCAATCACGAACTGATCGATGTCGCGCGGATCCAGGCCATGCTCCGCCAAGGCGCGCACGACTGCATCGAGATTGTCGACGGACTGATAGCGTGGACTGTTGCCGCGCTTCTCTTGCTCGACGCAAAAAAGAAGCCGACCGTCCTCGACGACAGCAATTGCTCCGTCATGTGTCAACTTTATTCCGCAGATGCGCATACGTCCTCCTGGCCTAATGGCCAACGTTTGATTGTTCTGAGGTGTCGCTCGGCTTCCGAAACCGGACGATCAAACAGTCTTCGTTCGCCGACCCGGTGCGGCAGTGCCGACGCTCGATCTCCGACAGGCTCTCCTTGAAGAGAGTGATCACCGTTTCGGCACCAGCAGCATGCCCCCAGCGTTGACATATTTCATCGCGCGCAGACCCGAAAATGAGAGTGCCACTTGGCGCAAGCATACTCACTAGGTTGCGGATAGCCGCATGCATCTCGACCACGTCCTTGAGGTAATAAAGAACCTCGGCCACGACAATCAAATCGAATTGCTCAGTGGTCGAGAACCGCTGAATGTCGCAGGCGACCCAAGTAATATGTGACCACTTCCCAGTCCGCAGTCGCGCTCGCTCGATTGCCTGCGGCATGACATCCACGACCGTAAGTCGCACGCATAGCGGCGCCAACATCTCGGTGAATGCACCGGCTGCACATCCGACCTCGAGGGCAGACCCCGCATCTCCGTTGCAACGCGACATCCGGAGCATTTGCGCGTATCGCTCCTGCTCGAACGCACTAGTGTCGAGGCACCATGGGTCGTCGACAGCCAACTCTCGCTCTAATAGTTGATGGTTTGCGTCCTGAGTCATGAGCCGACCACCTATTTGTAGACAGTCGAACGATCGCGACCGGAAACACTCTCCGTCGCCGCCAGGCTCGACGGAGGCTGCGATAACGGCGCCGTACGAATAGGAGCAGGCGCCACCCCCACACCAGCCGCACCTCGTCCGGCATTAGGGTGCAGAATGACACGCTGTTTCTCCTCTTCCGCCGGCACATCGGTGACTTTTCGCGATAGCCAATCGCTATTACTCAATGTACAAAGCGCATAGGCCTTCAAAGGCAGCAAGAGAAAGATATTGATCGGTGTGTGGAGCGAGAAGCCGATGAACCGCAGCTCGCGAGCACGAAGCGCTGCCACACTGCACCGGACCATAGTCATTGCAGCAATCGTCAATCCGGTCCACCAAGGTATAGAGCCGTCGATCAGGAGCTGTGCGAGCGCAGCAAGTGATGAAATGGCGAGGAGCAATGGGCCGAGATTTTGCCCGATAACGTCTAACGTCAAATAACCATCGAGCTCTGGCAGCAGGCGCCAAGCAAGAAACGTATCTCGAAAGGTACTGCGCGCCCAGCGGAGTTGCTGTCGTAGATATGGCCGAAGACTGTGCGGGACGACTGTGGCTGCTATCGCGTCCGGAACGTATTCGGTTCGAAACCCCGCCTTGAGCATGAGTATCGTTAGGTGGCGGTCTTCGCCGAAATCGCTCGGCTTCCCACGAAAGAATTGGGCTTCATATTGATCAAGAAGCATGGTGAGTGCGGACCGCCGATACATGGCACATGGGCCGCAGCAACACATGACGGCACCGAAGCGCGCCTGTGCCGCGCGCTCTTCGTTGCACGCGAGCCAATATTCCATGTCGATCAGCCTGGTCAGCCAGGTCTGGTTGCGATTGCTTGCTATCAGCTGACCCATGGCCGCACCGATTGCCGGCTCATGCATCTTCAATACAAGCTTCGTGACGACGTCGGCCGCAAGTATCGTATCGGAATCGACGTTGAGAACCAGATCACCGGATGAGCTGCGTATTGCTGCGATCTGCGCCTTGCGCTTTCCCACGTTGCTTGCCAACAAGATGAAACTGAATCTCGGATCGCTCGCATATATCTGGTGCACAGGAGCGACAACGTCGCGGTTTGCCGATCCGTCATCGACTACATAGACCTGTATCTTTCCGGCGTAGTCTTGACTGGCAATCGACTCCAGACATTCGGCGAGTGTGTTTGGATCCTCGTTGAAGCACGGTACGATGACGTCCACAGTAGGAAGGACCACCTCCGCTTGTCCAAGGTCGTCCAACGATGAGTCGATCGCCGGCTGGGCATACAGCGCTTGCACGCTCTTATAGATAGTCGAGAGGAGCGCATAAGATGAAACGGCGGCAGCACTGGTTGTCGCGAGCAGGTCCATGGGGTGTCGTTTTTTTCAGTGGAGTTGAGGGAGTGGACGGATTACAAACCCGCGCCGTTGCAGTGCGGGAATCAGATATGCCAGCGCCGTCTTGGTCTGATCGCGCAGCGTGGCATCACCGCACAGTCTCTCCTCATCGGGAGGATATCCGTCGTGCAGGAGCACAATTGCACCCGGGCGAACGTTCGCCAGTACCGTATTCACAATTGTATCAACCCCGGGGCGGGACCAATCTCTAGGGTCGACCGACCAGTGCAGAGCCGTGAGACCAGCGCTCGCCGCCATTGCGAGCACCTCTTGCGTCCATTTGCCGTAAGGCGCTCGCATATGCCTGGGCGAGGCCTTCCGGCACGCCAGACGGATGGCCTCGCTCGCCGTCAGCACCTCGTCGTGTAACTCCGCAGGTCCGCATCTGGATAGATCAGGATGGGTCATCGTATGGTTCGCAACCTCATGCCCTTCCGCAATCATTCGTCGGATGAGTTCAGGATGCTCCGTAGCGTACGTCCCGATGACGAAGAATGTCGCGGGGACCCGATGTTGCGCCAGCACATCGAGCACCCCTGGCGTACAAAATGGATTTGGCCCATCGTCAAAGGTCAAATAGACAGCTCGACTTTCGCCCGCGTCAGCGTAGTCGCAGCGGACAATAGATAGGGTAGAACGCTCTGTCACAACTCAGGCCCGTTCCGATCGATGACAGTCCCGGCCGGCCATTCGCTTATCGAGCGTCCGACCGGAAACACCACGACAATCACGTCTTCGATGCGCGTCGGCGATAAATTTGGATAGACGTCCGGCAGGGTGGAGCGGACGCGAATGCCACGCATCAGGGTGGCGAGTCCCTGCCTTTCGACCAGTCGGGTCAAATGTTTTTCAAGCGCCGAGCGAACCGCGCCAAAGGCGAATGGAACACCCAGCTCCTGCAGTGCGGGATACATCACGCGCATTGCGTGGCTTATCCCGTGACCCTCGAGATCCGGGCGCACCGCATATAACCCCAGCTCGGCCACAAGGAGATCGGCTCCACCAACGTTGATGAAGCGGCGCAGTAGCCCGATGTGAGCCGCTACCCCGAGCGCGTCGTAACCAATTACGCGGAGCTCGGGTCTTGCGCCGGCCCAACTTCGGTTCCCCTCAAACGGCTGCGCATTGAACGAACCCGTCGGTCCGTAGCTCTTGCGGAAGAACTCCGCGAGCTCGGCATGATCGGAGAGCTGAAGTTCACTTTCCCAACGACGGCTCCACTGCACTTGGGCGCGAGCAGAAGGCACTTCCGCAGTCGGGGACACGGCAATGTTCATGGCGAGCTTCCTTGCGCCGGTGGAATTAAGAGGGATGGTCACGTGAATTCGCTATTCGGCGAACCGCCGATCAATGCTGAGATGCGCCGCCATGCTCTGTCAGAGCTCGGCACCGCTCGCCTGCTCCGCGCCGCTGGCCTTTGCACGATGGAGCGATCGTTTGATTGCACGCTCGTCCGGTTAATGCCGCGCGCGCTATAAATCGGAAGGTGCCGACGAGGCGGTTGGACTAGCCAGAACCTGTCTGCATCAGCTAGCTTTTGCGCCTGCTGTCGCATCGTCTTCCGGCGCTTCGACGTCTGAGGGCCGGCCATCGACGCGCAAGCCTCATCGATGGCGCATCGGAGCGGCATCGGATCAAACTGGCTTCTATACATCTTCGACACGCCCCGCATTCACTGGACAGCCGAGCCATTTGGAGCGGCGCCTGGAATTCTTGGCATCCGCAATCTGCGTCTGCCGCTATTCCTCGACACTAGAATGAGGCTGAACGCGCGCTCAATTGTACGCGGGTAAACGTCAAATATGGAAACGGATGAAATCCGCATACCAACGTTTATCGGGACGCGCTTGGCGTTACGGGCGAGCTTAAGAAGAAGCAACAGCGCGCGCCCATGGTGCGCTCGCACGTCTGGACGCTCTTCTCTTAGCTCACGTGAACGACCGGAAAGCATCGTGGCGCGCCCAATTACTTTTGCAAACTTCAGTTTGCTATCCAATTTCCCGCAATTTGGTAAAATCGATTGTTTCGATGCAACACATCCACGCGATGGATAGACTGACAGCATGCGGTTCAAGGGACTTGATCTAAATCTTCTCGTTGCGCTCGACGCCGTGATGACGGAACGCAACCTCACAGCGGCGGCTCGTAAAATTAACCTGAGCCAGCCCGCTATGAGCGCTGCGATCGCACGGCTGCGCACCTATTTCCGCGATGAACTATTTACTATGAGAGGTCGCGAGCTCGTCCCGACACCTGGCGCGGAGGCGCTTGCAGGCCCGGTTCGCGAGGCCCTGCTGCACATCCAACTCTCGATCATATCACGGGACGCGTTCGACCCGGCTCAGTCGAGTCGACGCTTCAGGGTCATTCTCTCAGATTTCATGACGATCGTTTTCTTCCGCAGAATTGTGGACCGCATGGCACAAGAAGCTCCCGCAGTGCGCTTCGAACTGCTGCCATTTTCTGATGAACCGGATGAGCTGCTGCGGCGGGGCGAGGTCGACTTTCTCATTCTGCCGGAACTGTTCATGTCGAGCTCGCACCCTAAGGCGACGCTGTTCGATGAGAGCCTCGTATGCGTGGGATGCCGCACGAATAAGCAGCTATCCCGGCAGCTTACGTTCGAGAAATACATCTCGATGGGGCACGTTACTGCCAAGTTCGGACGGGCCCTG
This sequence comes from Bradyrhizobium sp. CCBAU 51627, assembly GCF_028128765.1. Classification (GTDB taxonomy): domain Bacteria; phylum Pseudomonadota; class Alphaproteobacteria; order Rhizobiales; family Xanthobacteraceae; genus Bradyrhizobium. The sequence goes on along the minus strand of NZ_LBJG01000017.1, from coordinate 72,705 downwards.
AGACCGAACCTCGAAGAATGGTTTTTGCTTGAGCACGGTCTGAGGAGACGAATCGAGGTCGTTGTGCAGGGCTTTAGCCTGATTCCGCCCATATTGTTAGACACGAGCCGCATCGGCACGATGCCCTTACGGCTGGCCAGACACTTCGAAAAGCGAATGCCACTGCGGATCATCGAACCGCCGCTCCCTCTCCCCACATTCACAGAGGCCGTGCAGTGGCCGTCGTTCCACAACACCGACCCGGCGAGCATCTGGATGCGGCGGATATTGCTCGAGGAGGCATCCAACATGGCATCTGGGGAGCAAACGCCTCCGGCTCGCAGGCGCTGTTAGGCTTACCCGCAAGCTACGCTTTGGACATCCTAGGCACGCTTGACCCTCCGACGTGCTCGGTCCCTTTCCTCGCTTCAGGGTCCTTTGCGGAGAAACCGCCACAGACCTCGCAATGCGGCAATCGCTTGCGAAGAATTCCCCGGTGAGCGTGGTAACTGAAGGTGTTTTGATGCGCTTGCGCCGGATTCAGGCTTCGCCAGCCGCTGTCGCGGCCGGAGATGCCTCCAGTAAAAAATGTATAGCTTCGCGAATAAAATGGCTTGAATCGCACATTGCGTCAGGTTGTAGGTTCACCGTCGTGACTAACGCTGCACGACGCAGCCTCGACAGGTCGCTTTGGCGAGCTCGCGGACTGTGGGTTGATCTGCCATTAGCGAACGACCGGACTCAACTGCGTTGTCGGGCAGAAACCGGCGAGACCAATCAGCTGAGAGGCTCCTGACGCTTACGCGCCGCTGCCGATTGGCCTAGCGTTCGCTCTCCATTCTTGCGGTATCTCGCGAGCTTCCTTTCGCGGTAGCAGGATTGCGCGATGTCAACTCGGGCGAGTCGAGACGATTGCTCCAGACGCAGCCGTCACGGCACGCTTTTGCGTAGCAAGGACGTTTCTGCCGGATAGGAAGAGATGCGTTTCAAAGGTCTGGATCTAAACCTTCTCGTCGCGCTGGACGCTTTAATAGCTGAGCGCAACCTCTCCTCAGCGGCACGCAAGATCAATCTCAGTCAGCCGGCCATGAGCGCGGCCGTTGCCCGGCTGCGCTCCTATTTCGGTGATGAGCTGTTTGGAATGAGGGGGCGCGAACTTGTCTTGAGCTCACGCGCGCAAGGGCTGGCGGCTCCTGTGCGCGAGGCTCTAATGCACATTGAACTCTCGATTATGGCGCGGGATGCGTTCGACCCAGCTCGATTGAACCGCCGATTCAAGATCGCCCTTTCGGATTTTATAACAGTTGTATTCTTCCGAAATGTCGTAGAGCGCGTCACGCGAGAAGCCCCCACCGTCAGCTTCCAACTGGAGGCGCCGACCGATGAGCACGAGGAGCTCCTCCGCCGCGGCGAAGTCGATTTTGTTATCTTGCCAGATTTTTTCATGTCCAGCACGCACCCAAGAGCGGCCCTATTCGAGGAGAGACTCGTCTGCGTAGGCTGCTGCACCAACAGGGAATTACAACGCCGGCTTACATTCGATCGATATATGTCGATGGGTCACGTTGCAGTTAAGCACGAAGGTGCGCCCCAAACGCCAGTTGAGCATTCATTCTTAATGGATCTCGGCCCCACTCGGCGCATCGACATTCTCGTGCAGAGCTTCAGTATGATCCCGCCCCTCCTGGTTGGGACGAACCGCATAGGCACCATGCCGTTAGGGCTCGTGAGGCATTTCCAAAGAACGATGCCCCTTAAGATCGTCGAGCTTCCACATCCATTCCCCGCCTTCACTGAGGCGGTCCAATGGCCCGCGCTTCAGAACAGCGACCCGGGAAGTCTGTGGATGAGGGATATATTGTTGCAGGAGGCCACCCGCATGGCAACTACACAAGAGCTCCCTGTCACCAGCCTCTTGGAAGAAGCAGACACCGCGGGACATCTCGTACGATCTGTCTCCCCGTTGCCGTAAGCCCATCCGTAAAGTCTACGGTCCTCGCATTCCAACACTTGTCTCAACACACCTCGCCTATCTTGCTCTCATTGTCGGAGGATAAAGCTCCTCGCGACCCACCGGCTCGTAGGACATTATGTAGTTCCTCGCATCTTCGCCTAGGCGCGGCAGACTGCCGGCCTGATTTTAGCGACGTGGACGGGGGCAAACCGACGAGCTCGCGTTGAAGCTAGGCGCTTCCGTTGCAACCGCGGGTGCGGGCGCACCTGTCTCAAGGAGGTAGGACAGGCAGGCAGCTCTTGTCGTGTCAGTCAGTCGTTGCTCCCGATGAACGGAGACGATCAGCGTCTTCGGAGTCCTACCAACATCCACTGCTCGCATAGAGATCGTCGGACCAGCCGCGCAGTCGAAGCAAGCATCGCGCACGCGTGTGGCGCTAGCGCATCACCCAGCAGTACATCACACCTTCATCGCTCCGCGCCGCAGGTATGACTTGTTTTGGCCCTACCGCAGCCAAACGTCTTGACGACGTGCGCTGCGCTGACCAATTTCAAACAAGGAGCTGAACGTTGAAGGTTTGCAGCGGGGTGTTCGATCCAGAGGAGCTTTCTGCCCTCGGACGACTTTATGACGGCGCCGTCAACGCGCTTCCTCCATCGATGCGGAGTCCAGAGAACCGCACGGCAATCGCCAAGCTCATCCTGGAGCGCACAGCGGCTGGCGAGGCTCAACTGGCACGCCTGACGAAGTTGTTGATCACCATTTCCCCTAAGGGTTGATCGGCCGCCATTCTAAGGATAGTCACCACTCGCGTGTCGGGGTGGAAGACGATTCAGCTGGAGCTTAGAAAGCCGCTTGAATCATACGTGACGTCAGGTTGTAGGCTTTGAAATTGAACAACATGAACAGAGCTACACCAAGAAGGCGTCGATGGCGCATTGGCGAACTTGCAGAGGCGACCGGAGTAACGGTACGCACGCTGCACCATTATGAGCACACTGGACTCCTAGCCGCCACAGAGCGTACTGACGGCGGTCACCGGATGTATGACCGCGAAAGCGTGCAGCGGGTTCACCAGATTCGCGCGCTGCGTGAGCTTGGCTTCTCGCTAATCGAGATCCGTAAAGCTATGGAAGGCACGACCTCACTCACGGACCTGCTGCGCAAACACCTAGAGCGCATAGAACTTCAAGTCGCGCGAGCAACTTTGTTACGGGACCGTTTGCGCAACATGACCATCGACGGCGAGGCGCAGGTAAGTGTGCATGAGCTGCCTGCCACCCTGAATGCCATGTCGCGGGTTGAGACGCGTAGTCAGACGTCCGAATGCACCTGCAATTTAGCTGCGGAGCGCGAGGACCGCTGGCGCCGAATCCGCGACGACCTTCGCGACTGCATGGATCGGGGCGAGCACCCTTGCGGAGAGCGCGCAAAGACTGTCGCAGTTGCAGCACGCTTGCTGATCAGCGAAATCGCCGGCGCCGATTCACGCGTTTCGATGATCCTGAAGGTACTTGCACGATTAAGCGCCCCCCGCAGTCTGGCTGGTTGGGATCCCTGCCTGATGCAATATCTCGATCTCGCCCTTAGCGGGTTGGAGGATCAGCCGTACTGACGCGTTCAAGGCCGGTTCCACACGTCTCCGGGACAACCTCTAGAAGCGCTAGGTTAACCGGCCGCTCTCTGATGCGGCTGAGAGTCTCAGGGAATGGGCAGATGGTCATCGCCCATCGATCCGCTTCCCTGACAGCTCCATCGCTCCCTCCCAAAAGGGCTTGATCCGCACGTAACGTCAAGTTGTAGACCTTCCAGTTGGAAGCTCACTGAGCCATCGCACGTCTGCTCGGCAGGCAACCTCGCCCTGCCGACGTGCAAGCTTACAACTAACTGTGGTTCACTTCAGGTGAGCATTGGAAGTTCTACAATGGTGAATAGGCGGCCCGCCTCTGTTGCGGGTGCAGCGCTTCTCTTCTGCGCTCTCGCCGGTCCGTCTGCGCGCGGCTCTGAAATAAAGATCGCCGTGGCTGACCCAATGACCGGAAGCAGCGCCGCGTTCGGCGCCCAAATGCGCGATGGTGCGGCTGCGGCAGTCGAAGTCTTGAATGTTTCGGGCCTACTGCCCGATAACGCCAAGGTTGTATTGAGTGTCGCTGACGACGCCTGCGACCCCAGGCAAGCTGTCGCAGTCGCGAATAAGCTCACGACAGAGCGGGTCCTGTTGGTGGTTGGCCACTTTTGTTCCTCTTCCTCGATCCCCGCCTCCGACATCTACGCCGAAGCAGGCATCGTTCAGGTGTCACCAGGCTCGTCAACTCCTCAGCTTACAGATCGCGGCCTTGAGACTGTCTTTCGGATCTGCGGCCGCGACGACCAACAGGGAACCGTTGCCGCCGAGTACATTCACATGAATTATCCCAACGAGAATATCGCGGTGCTCGACGATAAGAGCACTGCTGGCAAGGGAATTGCCGACGTGGTTGAAGCCCGGCTTCATCGATTCGGACGACAAGTCACTCGGCAAAGCTATGTTGCCGGCGAAAAGGACTTCAGAGCGTTGGTCTCAAGAATGAAGAAGGATCGGGTGCGCGTCGCCTATATCGGCGGTTATCATACCGAAATTGGATTGTTTCTACGCCAGGCATCAGAAGCAAAAGCAGACTTCAGAGTTATGGCGAACGATCCCCTGATGACCTCCGAATTCTGGGCCATTACCGGCAGCACTGGGAATGACACACTGTTTACCTTCATGCCCGATCCCGCCGGGAATGCCAACGCGGCCGGCGCGGTCGCCGGCCTCAAAGCTTCCAGCCGGTCCGCTGAAGGCTACACGCTATACGCTTATGCAGCTGTGCAAGCCTGGGCAGAGGCGGTGTACCGTAGCGGCTCCTTCGACCCTGCGCGGGTCGCCAGCGCACTTCGTTCACGGCCGATCGATACCGTGGTTGGCCCGGTCCGGTTCGACAAAAAAGGAGACAACTCGGCTTCTGGATTTCTGGTTTACCGCTGGCGCAACGGCCATGTTGAACGCGTCACGAGGTACTGATTTGCACGGAACGCCGCGTTCCCGACCGCAAAGTATACGCAAGATGAGACGTCCTCCGAACTTGATTGCAGCGATACTCGCTAGCTCTTTTATACTTGCCGCTTTCGGAGCGTTTTTCGCTCTCGCTGCGGCGCTCGCAGAGCTACGCAGCGTCGAGCTGCCGGAGGTGCTACATCCGATGATAGACAAATAGCAGCACCGTTGTCTGACTTCGGCTTGGGAGTATCCAGGGTTTTAGGGTCGGATTCAACGCTATTCGCCCCGCAACTTCGTGCCGGTCAATTTCGATCGGGCATCAGCAGATCAGCAGCGCTACCCAGCATTCCTTATGCACGCTAGACCTAGACCGTAGGAAACACCAATTAACCGACTCCCGATGAAGGCACGGAGGCTGCTCACGGGCGCTATCAACGAGCTGGATGCATCCCATCAACACTTTCTATTTTACTAATTCGACCCAATCACCGCATAAGTCGGTCGCCGGCTTACGGAAAGCAAAGTTCACGAATGTCGCGCGATAATGGATCCTTTTCAGCTTGGTCGCAGCGCCACCCAGGTCTGTCGTGGCTGCATCGAGCAATGTTTGACAGCGAGACACGCGGGGCACGAATGCAGTGCGATGACCAATCGCAGTTCGCGCGGAATCTATCACGTCGTCGCCTCTCCCCTTGGCACAATACTTGAAGACTCCAAGAAGACAGCTCTCACGCACACTGTTCGGCGATGGTAAATGCGTCCGCAGCATAGAACTCAGGCAGGTGAGCTGCCCTTTCCACCGGTGCAGGCTGGACTTTTCGCTCTGACGAGGCCTGTAGCGTCAACAATCCGATGCCCCCGCGGCGGCCTCCAAGCAAAGCAGTACCATCAGCTGTTGGCCCCCCAACGGAGTCGGTGCCATTGCCGGACGCGCTGGACAGCGCGACAATCCATTCAAATCCCGCGCCAACGACAACGCTCTTCGTTTTTCCCTAGACCCTCATCCGCCTTTGCAGTCCTTTCGCGGCACATGTGTGCCCGCCTCTATGGGACCGAGCGCACCTCCTGTGCAGCAATCACGTCCCGCGAAGCGTCGGGCATCTGCCGAACGGGAAACGATACCTCTACTCAGCCTGTCCTGCATTTCACCACTTTGGAGAAATACCGTGGAACTTGACCCTTCCAATTCACGCATACAGAACCTCGAGGATCGCATCGACCTGCAACTCGAGATCGTGGCTGCCCTCATGCGCGAAGAAGATAACGAGCTCGAAGCGATCCGATTACTTAATGCGCTCATAGGCCAAATGATTACGGCGGAATTGGAGCTCGGCCAGCTTGGCGACACGAGAACCGGCGACGGACGAATGCGACTGTCGCGAGACCGTGGCGTTTACCACCCCGAGGACCTTCAGGTTCTGGGACGCCTATTTGATCAGACTGTCGCGGCATTACCGGCCGCGCTGCGGACTTCCGCCAATCGAATGACGATCGCCAAACTCATTTTTTCACGTGCAGCAGCGGACTGAGATTTAATTTGCTTTTTTCTGAAGGTTGACGGCGTTGACCGAACGTTTATCGCTGGGCTAACGGTTGCGCTAAGGCCGTACGCACCAGCGATCGACATTTTCTGTTTACGGGCTCACCATCCGTAGGCGCGCCGCTCCCGCTGGCTTGCCATATAGCAACTGCTCGCCACCACGTTCGAAACCAGGCTCGCTCTATCTTGCGCCGCGGACGACACATTATATTCCATCCAGCTGGACCTTGCTGTCTCTCGACGTCTGTGGCCAGCTGCAGGGGTCGAGAGCTCGGAAGCGCAACCCAACACATACGTGCGAGACCTCGGATGACTACCGCCGCTTCCGGTCCATCGCTGCGCCGGCTTCCCTACGCCGGTCTGTCTCAAACCCGCAGCGAACGGGGCCGAACCGTCTTTGCCAGACGACAAAGAATCCATTATGGGAGCATCGCCATTGCCGTTGCATCTCGCTCCTCTCTAGGGCGACTGACCGGTAACAAACACCACACCCGGAGCAGGAGGCCATGCGCAGGTGACTCACCCGGCAATGGGCCATCGAGACATGTCAAAAAGCCGACAGACAAGTCACATCCGGAACACGCTACATGATCCACAATTCGACATCACAAGGACTATTGCGGTCTGGACGCTTCTTGGCTTGAGGGTGGAAAATGAGCGCGCGGTCCAATTCATCATGCTCGGCTTTAGTCGCGACTGGTGGGCGCCGATCTTCCGAGTAAATGAACAGGAGCCACAACTTGTGACTCGTGACCTACCAACAGGACCACTGCGGCAATGAAGTGCACGGTAACCCGTACTCGTCTCACTCGTTTCAGAATTATTCGAATGGTGCCCGTCACGACGTTCGGTCATCACAACTTCAACAAGCATCTTTATCCTCTCCTGAAAGCGCCGAGAGCAGCTCGGTAGAAAGTCTTGCAGAGCTGATGTCTTTCTTGCTTAGACATGCAACACAATCTCGGTTTGCTTTTGCGAAGGTACTTCCTTTCAGGATGTCGAGGAGTGTTTGAATGGATCAGTTCTCTTCCCAGCAGGTGCCAGATGCCGTCGTGAGCGTCGCATTTGAGAAGGCTTGGAGCTTTATCGAGAAGGATCCGCTGCTGGCACATAATCGCAAGGCCGTCCTTCATAGCCGACTGCGCACTTACCTCGAGCATTTGATAAGAAACGGAGAACGGAATACTCTGGATCTGGCAAACGAGGCGATACGCAACTTGCGGGCTGAACTGGCGCTGTCGCCCGAGCAACCAGGCGCTTGTACATGGACCGGCGAGAGCGTCCGGCGCCGTTGAGGTATTTAGGGTGCCTTTATCGTAGAACAATCGGGTCAGCACGTGGTCGAGCGGACTTTTCTCTGCTCATGTGCGGCCCCGTTGACGAGAACGTTCCCGAAAGCTGAGGCCTGCCGCTCCTCTGGCGACCGCAAGACCAGTAAGCTGAATACAGGCCCAATCGGGGGCGAGACGGGGCGGCCGCGCTAGTATTCCTCGCGCCAGGAAACCGACCACCCTTTTCTGCCTCACCTTGAGCTCGGCCCGGGCTTGCGCAATTTCAAGCAAGAGCATTGTCTAGCATAGCCACAGCAGGCTTCGCGACCCATCGATCGGTGGTAGAGTTACGGACTTCGAGCTAGCTAGATTTGTGGTAGTTCCCGAGCCAGAGCGATCGAGCCTGCAACGGCCGGCATCGCTCAAGCGATAGCACACCGTGCCGAAAGAATGACCTTGAGCGCCCGAGGCGGGCCATCGGTCCAGCATTGTAGGGCGCGGCCTGGGTTTGTCGCTCCTTAGCGACAGAAGGAGCCAAACACCTCCCAGATTGCTTCGCGTCGTAGCTCATCATGAACGATCATGTCAAAGAACAATCCGCGCGGGGCAACCACTGCCGAGCCGTAGCGTCTCCGTAGAAGCGGAACAGCGGCAAGCTGCGGGCTCCGCAATCTGACGCCACGTACGATTGGTGACATTTCTTTCGAAGACATGTGGTGCGGCAGTTACAGCAATTCGCGTTCATGTTGTTAAACGCACGGCGCCGGGGGGCACCGAAAGGAAACGACACTCGAATGAAAAAGATTCTGATTCTGACTGCCATTATGGGCGCACTCGGTGCGGCCACTCCCTCATTCGGCACGGACCTGGCCGGGCAGCCTGTCAAGGTCAAGGCGGCACCGCTGCCGGTCGCAGCCCCGATCATCGATTGGTCCGGCTACTATATCGGCGCCAATGGTGGCTGGGGAACGAGCAGCAATTGCTGGGATTTCAATGGCGTCGCTTCCGAGGGGTGCCACAATTCGACTGGCGGTACGATTGGCGGCCAGATCGGCTATCGTTGGCACATCTTCAACATGGTGTACGGCCTTGAAGGCCAGGGCAACTGGGCCGACTTCCGCGGCTCCAATGTCAGCACCGCCTTCCCGGCAGACACCGTTGGCACCACGACAGATGCATTCGGTCTACTCACGGGCCATATTGGATACGCGTTCAATGCTATCCTCCTTTATGGCAAGGGCGGCGCTGCGCTGACCAGCAACACCTATCACGTCAACTCGGTGGCAACTGGCACAGAGATTGGCAAAAACAGTGATGTTCGCTGGGGTGGCGTGCTGGGCGCCGGTGCCGAAGTCAGCCTCACGCCGAGCTGGTCGGCTGGCGTCGAGTATAACCACTTGTTCATGCAGCGCAGCAACATAAGCTTCCCAGCGGCCCTTGGCGCGGATCGCGTGCACCAGGACATCGATCTCATCACGGCACGGCTCAACTACAAGTTTGGCTCGCCGTTTGCCAGATAAAGGTCCCCCCGCGCTTGCTTGAATCGGGACCCCGACCGGCGGTCGGGGTTCTTTCCTCAGCTGTCCCTCTCCCTAGGGACCCCTGTCCTACTTCCGGAAGGATTGCGAGCGCGTCTGAGCAAAGGATCACCCGCTCGATGGAGAGAGGCCGCCATGCTCCGACCAGTGAGCATTAGATCCGCCGATTCCACATCTCACCGACCCTACGAAGCCCCAGAGCCTCACCCAGCGCGAGATGCAGACTTGCCCAAAGGAGCGTTATATCTGCGAGTTCGCCGAAAGCACCATGGTCAACTTGCCAGAAACTGGGAGCCAAAGATGTGACAGTTGGCGCTCGTTCCTTAACTGAATTCAAAGAACATCGAGGCGGATAGCGACTGCTTGGATCCGGCTGGTCGCGCCCAGCTTTCCCATCGTATTCTCGAGATGAAAATTGACTGCATTGTCGCTGATTCCCAGGATCATCCCAATTTTCCATGACGATTTTCCCTCTCCGACGCCATTCACCGCGTTCGTTGCTCTGCCGGCGACTGCGCCAGGATGATCGCATCGTCAAGCAGCCGAGATAGCGACATCGTCCTTGCTCCGAGGCAATCGACAAAGTGCTCGCTGATGCCGGAGCTGGCGAAATCGGAGATCATCGCCTGTCGTCCGTGTGGATCGACTCGATGCGAACACAAGGATGCCTCCACCTTACTCATGCCCCTAGTGATAGACGGTCCGAGGGCCCCCGGGACTGTGCCGGCGACAAGAACCAAGCAGCACTAACGGCTAGATGCTTGGGTCTGTTTAGCTAGCATGGCGAGAAAACGCAGTCGCGTCCGAACGACGCCTCGCTTTCTCTCGAATGCGAGCACGCCGATCCTGGGCTCTGAACTGCGCGATACACGTAAGGTAGAGCACGCGCTTTTCGGTGCGGTACCAATTCCCTGCTTTCAGATGAAGGCAACAGAAGCGTCATCTTTTTTCCCAATCTTTCACGTCGCCCATCGCTAACCTGTCGCTGATCGTCGGCGTGTGACAGCGCCGGTGACGCGATCGATGAGCAGCACGCAAGATCCGATGCAGACGCCATGCTCTCCACATCGTTGTCCGGCGCTTCATCGGACCCGTCCGGCAGGCCCGGTACAAACGGACCGAACGGGCAGAAAAGGGCCACGTCAAAAGTGCAACAAGAGATAGCCGCAATCGCGAGACCTGCTTGATGCGGAAGACATTTTGCATGCGCATCTCCAGAAGGAAGCCCCCCGGATCGGACTAGCAAGTGCCATACCAACTGTTGAGTTCGCCAAAATCAATCGTCTCAGAAGGGCTTCGAACGCGGACGGTTGGTTGCGAGGTAGGTGCCTCGAAGCATTCATGACATGGGGAGGGAAGGCGACAGCCCCATTGCGAGCCGCGGCACGAGGTGAGCTACAGCAAGACATGCAGCTCACCTCGGCCGCCTCGAGTGCTGTCCTCTCAGGGACTCAAACCCACCCCTATTGGGGCCAGTCAACTACCACCCTCGGCAATTGATGGGAGGGTCCACACATGGCACTCGCTAAGGAACTTGAACTGACTGCACCTCCGGCCGCGCGATTCGGGGAAACGCTTAGAGCCGCCCCCGAGCGGAAATACAATTGGGCCGCACCAGATGCACCAATCATGATGGGCTTGGTAAAACAGGGCGAAGGTCGTCGCCAAAATCGGTGAAGCATGGCTTCCCTGCTCTTCGCGATCATCTCCCTGCTATATGCGAGCGTTGGCCAGGCTGGCGGTACTGCATTCCTCTCGCTGATGGCATTTTTTGGTATGTCATCGACAGAGATGCGCCCCACGGCGCTTGGTCTCAACATTGTTGTCGCGACTTATTCTACTTGGCTGTTCACCCGCAACAAGGTCGTTGACTGGACACTCCTGCGCCCTCTTCTTTTTTCGTCGATGCCAGCGTCGCTTGCCGGTGGCTTGATTGTGCTCGAGGAGCAGATGTACAAAACACTGACCGGGCTCGTTCTTCTTCTGGCGAGCGCAGTGATGATCATGCAGCGGGGACGAGCTGTCGATCGCGTCGGCGAAACTCCGCTCCGGGCAAGCGTGAGCATTGGCGCGGTCCTTGGCCTCGTCTCCGGCCTGACAGGAGTGGGCGGCGGTGTGTTCCTCGCCCCGACGCTCATCGCACTGAATTGGGCATCACCGAGGCAGACCGTCGCGCTATCAGCCCCATTTATCCTGGCCAACTCCACAGTCGGCTTCGTCGGAGCTCTTTTCACTGGCCAATTTCCTTCCCCGGATTTGACTCTTTACGCAATCGCCGTGCTGGTGGGTGCGGTCGCCGGAACAGTAATCGGCCTGAAATGGTTGAGCCAGACAGCCATCAGATTCATACAGGCGGCGGTTCTGCTCGTTGCCGGCATTCAATTGGTTCGCGCTTGAAGTCGAGACGACATCCTTCATGCGGGGATCCCAGCGCGGTCAGATCGAAGTACAAGGTTTCTGCAAGGCGCGGCTCAAGCCTGGTCCGAGCGCCTTGCCCAACTTTGAAAGCCGCCAACACGATGGCGAAAAGCCGTAGGGTCGAGCGACGGTGAGGCGGATCCGAGCGCGTTCCGGCTGATCGTCCTCAGCCGGACGGTCAGTACTAGATCGCATCCGGTTCGCGCTTCCAATCGACGGGAGCACCAACGTCGGGCAGGCCGGGCGAGCAAACGAGGCCGTCCATCAGGTGCTCTTCGTCCGGCACGCTTGATTGAAGCCTCGCCAGGCCATAGCCGAGATCGGCGACGCCTCACCAGGAGGCTTATGTGGAACTGAATCTGGAGGTTCATCGCATTGATGCGACGCCAATGAAGACTACACAGATATGCGATCTGGCCGATCAACAGCTGCAACGGTGTTATCAGAAACAAAACGCCTCAACGATGAAGCATGAATAGAAAGTATAGCAAATCGTTCCGAGCTCGCGTTTGCCATCAGCACGACGTCAAAGTCGTTGTGACTTGGTGACATGTATTTGGATCTGAACGAGACGCCGGCGAACCAAGGCGTCCCGACGCACCTCGCGGGGGGCGGTAAAGTGCGCCGGGGCCACCCCAACATCATCAGTACATCCGTGATGATGCTTGCCGCAATGAGACAAGCAGCGTGGCGGAATTGAGGCTCATTGATTTTATGCTTGAAACCAAAAAATGTCTTTCTGAGCTGCTCCAAAAGACTTGAATCGGACGTAGCGTCATGTGCTGCAATCGCACATCGAGCTCTGATCTAGCAAGTCACTTATCTCCGTGACGCTCCGGCCTTGAACGGGAGGTATTGCAGAGCAACCACGTCGGCCTTTCCTCGGAAAACCGGGTTGAACAACAACAAGCTCAGCTGCCCTGCTCGGGTGTTAAGATCCCTGTTTCCGTCGCAAAGAAGTAGCACGCCAGGGAATGCGGAAACGACGATGCCCGGTGAGCGATTGATACTGCGCGCGGCTACTCGCGGCGAGCCGCGCTAGTTCGAGCGTCCTCGCAGAAATTCATATGCCACCATAAACGTACAAATAATCGCGGAGGAGCGGCTCTCACTTCCAGGCCTGAACCCCTACGCTGCGTTTAGCAGTGACATCGAAAGCAGGCCAAACTTCAGGGACCGTTAGACCCCTTTGACATAGCGCAAAGACATAACAGTGGGCATCGGTCAGCTTCATGCCGCTTGACCACGAGAGAGTTAGGCTTTGCAGACGTCTCTCCTGAACAAATATTGCGACCCTCGCCTGCCTTGGTACACCATATACCCGACCGTACCGGATTTCTCAGCGACTGTCGGTGCCAAGACTTGTGAGACATGGTTGAGGCGGCTGCCGCCCGACGATCCGGTGTCGCTATACATCCACGTTCCGTTCTGTCGTTCTATCTGTTGGTATTGCGGCTTCCCTACAAGCCTCACTCGCAGCGAGCGACCGATCCGCAAATACTTGGCGGCGTTGCATGCCGAGATACGTTTGGTCGCAGAGCAAGCGCCTCGCGCTCTGCCGGTCAGCGACGTGCATTTCGGCGGCGGGACGCCGACCACCGTTGCACCGGCCGATTTCCTCGCCTTGATGGGACTCCTGCGACGCTGCTTCGCGTTCAGCAAATCAGCTACCATCGCCATAGAAATCGACCCGCGTGCGTTCACGGCCGAGATGGTCGAAACATTACAAGTGGCCGGCGTCAATCGCGCGAGCATCGGCGTGCAAAGCTTCGATGGGGTAGTTCAAAGGTCGGTGAACCGCGTGCAGAGCGAGGTGCAGACGGCGTCTGTCGTCGAAACTCTTCGCCAGCATGGGATAAGCCGCATCAATTTCGACCTCCTCTTCGGACTGCCGCATCAGACGGTGCGGTCTTGCGTGGACTCTACACGGACGGCTCTGGCGATGCGGCCAGACCGGCTTGCGGTTTTCGGCTATGCTCACGTCCCCTCTTATATGAAACGCCAGCGCCAGATCGATGAGACGGCGCTGCCGGACAATGTCGCCCGCGCGGAGCAAGCTGCGGCCATTGCAGATACGCTGGTCTCGGCCGGCTACCGCCAGATCGGGCTCGACCATTTCGCCCTGCCCAACGACGAGCTCGCGCTGGCGCAGAAATCGGGTCGGCTGTGCCGCAACTCCTTGGGTTATTCGGCTGATACCTGCAACACCGTAATCGGCTTAGGTCCGTCAGCCATCGGCCGTCTGCGTGAGGGTTACGTCCAGAACGAGATCGCAACCGCCTCCTATCGCCAACACATTCAGGCTGGTCGTCCGGCAACCTCAAAAGGCTACTGCCTCTCCCCCGAAGATCGCCTCCGCGCCGCAATTATCGAGCGTCTGATGTGCGATTTGCAGGCCGACGTACCAGCTATCTGTGCTGCTCACGGATTTGATCCGATTCCTCTTCTCAATTCGGCCAACCGGCTGGGAATGCTTGCCGAAGACGGGATAGTTGACATTGAAGAGGGATTCATTCGGGTCAGACAGGAACACCGGTTTCTCATTCGTGCTGTTGCTGCCGCATTCGACACCTATCTCGACCGTACCCCTATTAATTAAGCCGCGCATGTGAGCAGATTTCAATAATTTTAAGCTCTTCGCGACGGAATGATCTGAAGAGGCACCTCCGGCAGACAGGCCAGATTCCGAGGATGCAGCGGCGGTGTCACGACAACGACATCTCAGATTGGTCCCAAACCGAGAGGGCTGACTAAAAGGAAGCTGATTTGAAGGAGAGGCGCAGCGGATTCCGCCGTTCAGGGCCACCGCTCGATCATGCCGAAAGGGCTCTGCCCCGCCTCCCCTTGAGCGCTCTTGATAATGGTGACGGCCTCAGCGACGTGCCGCTGGAGACGCCGGCGCCCGCACCAGTTTCGGGAATTTTACGGCTGGACGCAGCTTTGCGAAGCTACGGTCCACCTCCTCGATCACAATTGGACACTCGACCACGCCTGCAGTGTCTCAGACTCAAGGCTCGGCTGTCTTCGGTCCGACGATCACTGGCGCGCCTCCGACGGAAACAGGTCCCTGTGGTTTGGATCGCCCGAAGCGTTTCCTGGCGACGCTCGAAACAGCCGGCCCTGGCGAAGAAGGAGGCTCGGAAGCAGCAGAAGGGACAGACGTTGAACTCTGCAGCGCATCGATCCGCGAAGTGAGCATGGTGATCTGATCCAGGATCCCTTTGAGGACATCCCGCTGGGCATCGATCCGGCGGTTGAGTTCTGCGATCTCATCACCAGTTTTCTGCTGTGCCCACTTTATCTCGGACAAGGATGCCCTGTCCTCCGGAGGCAGGCTCATCGTTGAAGCGACTTCGCTGCTTTCCGGCGTCTCGATAGGCTCTTCAAGGTTAGCCCAAAGCCAGGCGCCGGCAGCACACGAGCCGACGAGGATAAGCGGGAGCACCAAAACCGGGAGAATCCGTCTTGACGGCCGGTGCAAGAGCGGCCGCAAGTCTGAAGCGGCCGCTAGATCAATCAAGTCCATTGTCCCTCGCTCAAGATCCCATGCCAGCAGGCTTATTTTGTCGACGCGATAGCCCGCGATGCTCCCGCGCTCCAGGAGCTGCCAGCGTCGACAATAATCAATCTTGGCGAGTTGCCCGATCGGCTTCGCCTGCTCCTATGAAACGCTCCTTCTCGAGCAACGCAGCGCGACAATTTGCGCACGTTCTCCATGATAGCGCCACCAGCGAGCAATGGTTCTCGACTTTGTCGGCGATGGCGCAGCATTCTCTCATCGTTCAGAAGAACCTTGCAGATTTTCTTACTGTGCCCCGGCACGAATGCAAACCGTCCACTGATTCCTGCAAGTGTTCGATGTCACGCATTGCCCAGACCAGCAACTTTGTCTGGGACGCGCCACGTAAGCGCCACGGCTGACGGCCGAGCCGCAATGGCGCGATTGGACCGGCAAACATTGCAGCTGATCAACTACCAGTTCCGGCAGGTTGTTCGAGATGACGGGCACGTGGCAAGCGTGATCAACGAACGCCGCGCACATCAAGGTTTTGGATGCAAGACAGGTTTTGCCGCGCCGACGGCAGCCAGCAACTGCTCGCCGATATCCGCCAAAGCTGCTCGATGGCTGATTCCTCTGGTCTCCTGGGCCATCACGTTGGACGTTGTGGTGTGGTTGCCGCGCGCGCAAATTCAAAGGCTCTTCGGCCTTCAAACCCGCCGATCGTCTCGTGGTTTGCTGACAACGATACCGATGAAGCGCTGCCTAAAGCCAAGCCTCTTGCACGGCGAACCTTGCGTTCTGGTAGCTGCCGTTTGGTCCAGAAAGCCGCCTTCGATGCAGATGCGCGGCACCGCCAGACTCGCCTGACTCACGGTGAGCAAGGTGGACATTCGCAATGTTCTGGTGGCCAGGGCAGCAAGCCCCCGCGCGCTCGCGAGCATTTGCCGAGCCAGCGCTCTCCGCTGGCTCTCCGCGCACCGGCGTCATGTACAAGCAAAATTTCGGACCAGATCATCATCGCGCCGCGAGCTGAGAGGTTCAGGACGCCTGAGTGGCTCTGTTCGGATAGATCGAGTTCTGGCGTGTCCCCCTCACCCTCGGACGCGAAACGACGCCGGCGATGCCGCTTGCTCGTCATTGCGAGGAGCGCTGGCGACGGCTCGATCCAGACCGCCCCGCCGCGGGGGGAATCTGGATTGCTTCGCTGCGCTCGCAATGACGATGTGGAAGCAGGCGCGTGCCACACTGGGCCGGGAGCTCGCTCCGGGCCAAGCAGGCCGCAGTTCAATCTATTCATGGCCGGCAGACATGGACCCGAACTACGCCATGCGTGATTGCCTTCTTGCGACGACCTCGCCCCGGACATACCCGGCTACGGCAGCACTCTCCTCCAATTTAAGACCAAGGGGAAAGCAATCTGGGCTTGTCATCGCAGTGTCGCTAGCGGCTTGTCTGGTCGGCAATTCCGTACTGGCACAAACCGCGAGCGGACTTGATCCTAGTAACCACCCTCTGGATCCGGCCAGCAAAAGAGGAAAGAATTCCGACGGGGCCACAAAGCTCCCGATCGACCTGATCCGTCAGGCAATCAGCTCTCCCGCCCCGGCGCCAGCCGCAGGTCCCGGAGTGCGTTTCGAGAAGCGCGCCAATACGGACAGGGGTACTCCGACGAGACCGCAAAAAACCGCCGATCCCTTCCAAAGGTACGACAATCTGCGTGAAAAAGGGTTGTGGTTCCCCATCCCTGGTCCTGCAGATACGATTGATCAGGACAAGGGGGGCGTTAGATCTGCGCTGGCGGACGTCGGCATCGGCTATATCGGGTGGACACATAACTCCTTTGCAAGCAACCAGCTACCGCATGCAGCCAGAAGCACTATCGCGAACCAGCTCTATATGGGCCAGAATCCGACTTTCGCGTCGGCGAACTTCATGATCGTCACCTACGATCTGAGCCGGTTTGGCATTGCCGACGGACAGATTGTCGTAGGAGCCGAGCAGCAATACTGGACGTGGGATCGCCCAGGGCCAGATCGAGTGGGACTCAATACGCTCGCCTACTATCAGACCTTCTTCGACAGGACACTAGAACTCAAACTTGGCTACCTCAGAAACCAGAATGAATTCACCGGCACATTGTTCGGAGGGATCACAGGATCGAACATGTCTGCCTTGTTCCAGGCTGGGATGAGCACCAATGCCGCGCCGACGCCCGCGGCCAACTTGAAGTACAATTTTGACGCTCGCTTGTACAACAAGGTCTCCGTCCAGCGCTCAATCAGTCCAGATGGTGCCTATGCCCATATAACCGAGAATCCCACCGGCTTGAACTGGAGCACGGCCAATGCAGGCATCCTTGTCGTCGAAGAAGCCGGCTACAAGAGCAAGGCTGCTCCCGGCGTACCCGACACGTGGCTGCGGGCGGGCGTTGGCTTGAACAGTAGCCGCTACACGAATTTGGCGGATCCCAAGCAACAAAGGGAGAGCGGAAATAATTTTTACTACATCGCTGCGGACAGGCAGCTCTGGCAGAGTGACGCCCTTGGGCCGCCGTCTCGCGGCATCTACGGCGGCTTCTCCGTCATGGGAGCTCCACCTGAGCGCAACAGGATCAGCCGGTATTACGAGCTTCGTCTTTATGCGAAGGGACCTTTTGATAACCGGCCCAGTGATCTGATTGCTCTCGTTGCGACCAACACGGCCTGGAGTAAGCTTGCAGTGGATGCTGCTCTGGCTAAAGGCCAGCTTGCGCACCGCGATAGCACAGCAGTCACGGGAACATACATCGCGCATCTCGCTCCGGGGATATATGCAAGCGTCGGACTGTCATACATTCATTACCCGACAAGCATCACACATACGCCCCAAACGGAACACGCTCTCAATCTGTTGGTATCTACGTTGATATTCTTCTGATCATCGCAAGCGCCGTTCTGCTCCGACGTTCGTGACGCATGGGACCGGACCTTCGCGATCCCCTTGAAGGGATCGGCCGCATCTGCGCTGGACGTTCGAGGGAAGCAAATTACGTGGAGCAACGACCCAATTTTCGAGGACATTTTTCCAGATTGTCTCGCGTTGCGTAGACAGCAGGTTCACAAGGCACGCAACCTACGATGATTTGCGAGAGCCTCCTGATCAGATCTCGGTTACAGCTACTTATCGAATTGAGCGGGGTGGCACTCCGAGCATGAGCTGGGATAGATAAGGAATGTCGCGCACGGTCCAGCGAACCGCCAGCGCGACGGCAACAATCATTGTCCCGAGAAATGCAGCCGCGGCAGACCTCATTGTGGGATCCCAAAGTTCTCCATACTGTATGGAATCCATGAGACGGAATACCGTACCCTGAATCAAGTACAGTACGAGCGTGCTCGGCCCCAGTTTCGCGGCGACAAAGCGGACCACCCGATTTGAGCGACCAATATTCCAGCATCGAAGCAGGACCTCAATCATTACCACTGAGGCAGCTGCGGAGCCGAGAAACATCAGAAGCACATTCTTTGCCGACTGCAAATCCTGGACCAAAGCGAGATTGTTGTAGACATAAGTGTCGTTGCGCCAGGCCAGAAAGCACATCATAGCCGCTATTGAGGCAGACATAATCAAGAACAGCCTGTGAGAGCGCATTATGCTCGTCCACCGTTCTCTCGACTGCGCAAATGAGAATCCCAGGCAAAAAAACGGGTACATATACTTTATAAGAGGGAATATGGAAAAAGTCAGAGGCGCAAGCACGACCAGAATGACGGATCCGAACAAGGTCCAGGGCGGCGACCAACGATTGAAGATCGAAATAGTTTTAGTGAGAATGAAACAAATGAACGCGGCCCAGACGAACCAGTATGTGCCGACGAACTCATTCAGGAGCTGCAAAACGGTGCCTGGTGCGTCCGTCGATCGGGGAAACACGGTAAACTTCAATGACTCCAGAAGAGAGCACCAAAACAGCATCGGCACCAGGAGCTGCGTCGCACGATCGCCGATAGCTTGCGTGAACGATTTTACCAGTAGCGCTCGGCAAGAAAGATAACCGCTTATCGCCATAAAGAGGGGCATGTGGAACATGTAGATCCATTTGAAGCATGCCGAATCCCAAAATCCTTCGTTTTGGTAGAGGATATATTGGATCAGGTGACCAACGATCACTAAAATGATGAGCACTCCTTTGATGAAGTCCAAAGCGAGATCGCGATCGTACGCTGTCTCAGGCACAACCTTTCCTGTTGCATGATGTATCAACATCTCGGCACACTTTATCCAACCAGCCGAATACATGCTGGGGTTGGCCAACACCTATTGTTAAGGGCACGTCGCTGTTGCGTAGTCTGTTTGCATGGAAATCGAGATATCCGACGACAGCGGAGACAATTGTCACCGAGAGTCTACGCTCCAATAGCTGACTGTGCGATAAAGACCGAAAGAAAGGGGGAAACGAGCTATACGATGGTTTATCGATTTTTGTCGCACCAAGCTCGCTTTCATCGGCTTCCCCGATCCAGCGGGACCTTGCACTCTACTCCCGAGCAGACCAGGTGTTTGCAGCGCAGCGCGAGGAGACTTTACATAGCGCAATACTGAGCTGCGCGTGAAGGCTTAAGCTATGCGTTGCGAAGTACCGCGCCCGCCGGGGAATTTGGGCCGCCATCAGAAAACGCCTTCGTCAGCAAATTTTCTTTTGGTGGCCATGTTCTTGGCACTTGTCCATCGCCTGCACTCGGCGCGGTGCTCCATCGATCACGAATGCGTTCGATCTGTCGTAGCTGCGGTTTTCAAGGATCAGGGATGCAGAAGGCAGGTCCGGGCATGCACCAAATTCGTAGAATTCCTTGGCAGATTCTACAAAGAGGAGGCAGGACGGTTCAGGCCGTGCCCCTGCAACCGATCCATCGCCTGCCAAAGGCCTCGCATAGAACGCTTTACGGAGCTGCCCCGCCGAAAGCCCGATTGCAGTTCTGCTGCCTCTTCAGCCACGTTCAGGATAAATGCGTACGCGCTGGCGACCTTCGCTGTCCACCAATTCGCCCCTGTAAGGCACTCCGCGGATCTCGAAATAGGTTGGGCGCCCAACTTCGGGCATGATGCGCTGGCCTTCGAGGGCGCGGACAAGATAATCCGGCAGGAATCGCTCGCGGTGCTCCCATCCCCCGCGGATCAGATACCCAAGATCAACGGGCCCCTCACCGGATTGCGCCGCTGGCACGATCGGCCGGGGACGATGGAGCGACTGAGACGGGCCAGGTTCATCCGGCTGGCTCAGGCGGGGATGATGGATCAGGCGAACATCCCTGCGGCCTCCCGGACCAAGCGTCGCCGAATAGCGCTCCCCATTGATCACAAACTGACTTGGCCCGAACTGGTTTGGCAGCAGATGGATATTGCCCAATACATCGATCAACACGTCTGAAGCCGCCTGAGAGCCGTGGCGCCAGCCGGCGCCAACGATCGCGCCAATATCCCGCAGCTCCGGAGCCGCCCCCGGCGGTCCCGCGAACGACGAAGCGGCTGCAAATTCAGATGCTGGCGCAGAGCGCGCATCGTCACGCAAGTCGTGGGGTGTGGGTGGATCCAGATCAACGAAGGAATCGAGACCGCCGTAGATGTTTGACGATCGAGGTCTCACGGACGACGGCGATGCGGGGTCTTGCATCTGTTGCCCAAGCCAGGCCCAGGCTCCCTGGCTGGGGGTGGCCGGTGTAGCAGGAAGCTCAAGTGGCGGAAGCGCTTGCGCGGCCCAGTGCGGCGCTGGCTCTGGTGAGGCAGGTCCGTGGATCTGCTCGCCAAGCCAGTTCCAGGCTCCGCCGCTCGGCGTCGCCGGGGTTGCGGGAAGCTGCTGCGACGAACCGGCCTGCCAGTGGCTGCGCGGCGGTGGCATCAAGATGTTGGGCCCGTGGACCTGCTCGCCACGCCAATCCCAGGCTCCCGCGCTCGGGCTACCTGGCGTTGCGGGAGGATCCTGCAGTGAATGTGGCTGTCGAGCAGCTTCCCGAGAAGGCTGGCCCGGATCCTCAGGAGGCCTCAATCCAAGCGCCCTGTTCGCCTCCAGGATTTGCGCGTATTGGCCAAGCTTGACCAGATCAGCGTTGATCTTCTTATCCTTGGTTTTGCGCCTGTACTCCTCGAGATCCCGGACAAACTCGGGGGTGGAAAGTCGGCCGGCCATCGGTGGCCTATTATTCGTCTGCAGCCACTCACTCAGCTTTGACATGCGGCGAGCTTGCCTGTCGATCGTCTCCGGCTCGATCCTGCGTGTCGCCTTTTCCGCCGTCGCCCACATGCCGATGAGGGTTGCGTCCGCGCTGTGAGGAGCCAGTCGGCGGAGATCAGGCGCCAGGGCGTTTCCGGCACAGACCTCACGGAGCTTCTTCAAGGCCGCCTTGATGCGCGTACTGCGGTCCTTTGCGTAGGTATCGACATCCTGATCGAGTTCAGCTTCCAGCTGCTCGTTTTCCACCTGCGGGTTGTCCTGCTGCGCGTTTTCCAATTCTCGGCGAATTCGATCCGCAATTGAGGGCCTGCCGGCCGTGCTCAGGCGCACGCTCAAATGGCGCAGATCGGCTGCCGCATTCTTGATCGTGCCGTCGGTGAGCTTACCCGCCGCGTTGTTTCTGAAATCTTTTATCAGCACCTCGTCCGCGTCAGGGACAGGCGCCCCGCGCGTCCGGCCCGGCTGCCTAGCGTAGTCAATGCGAAGATTCGTGGAAAAGGTGCCCGCCTGTCCCGCGTCGCGCGAGGACTTTTCGCTGCTGCTCCCGCCAAAAGCCTTGCCGACTCCCGACTTGAAGCGTGACCATAATCCGCCGCTTTTTCCGCTCTTAGCCGACGCGGCAGACTCTGCGTACGGAAAGCTGTAGCGAGCGCTGCTGAACAGATCATCTCGCAAACTAGGCTGCGGCACTTGCGCCGAAGCGGGAAGCTGAAAGCTGGGAATGTCTACGCTCCGGCGCCTGTCGCCCAGCGCACTCTCTCTAAAAGCCGAGGGCGGCGGCAGCCGCATCGACCCGCCGAAATTCTCCCGCCCGACTGCTCGCCCCTCTCCTTTGGGAGCCCGATCAGGCGAACTTGACTTGCTCTCATCAGAGGGATCGAGATGCAAACCCTCCAGCTGCCGTTCAAAATCACCGTGCTCACTTAAGTTGTCCCCTCGCTGCGCGGTCCGCCCCTGCAGCGCGGCGTACTCCCGCATCCAGGCTCCTAAATCGAAGAATGGGTCAACCGGATCCACCCTGCTCTCCTCATGTTTGTATAAGCCCTACAGCAATCGGTACGGCCTGGTAGCAGATCGTCTACGAAGAAAACGATTGTCGATTGTTGTAGCCGCAACCTTTCGGAAAGCTGACGAGATCAGGACATTGCTTCGCGATTAACGGCCTCGCATGGGCGCCGCCTGGCGACAGGATGGGGCACTCCAATTTTTCGCACCTCTTCGCAGGCCTGTTCCAATCGACGAAATTCGCAAACCGATCAGAACAATGGATGCCCTTTCGATCGTGCGAGGAATTCAACTTCACGGCCGGGCTCACTCAGCCGCGACCAGACTCCAATATGCGTGACGAGCGTCCTCTCGTCCTTCGCACAGCTTTGGCGGTAAGCTTGTTATCTTCAGGCGCCCTTTTGGCGATGACAAAGGCTTTTCCTTTGCGCAGATGCCGGCAGGCGTTCTCTCGTACCTTCGACTTCCACCTTTTGCGCGAGTATGAGCTTGGCAAGCCGACTCGACGAATGGAGATCCGGCAGGCTTCATTCGCCGACTTCAATCGGCCGCAGTCTGTAACTGAGGGTTCGCTAGGCTTATCGTGCAGTCACAGGTCTATTTGAGGTCATATTGTTCCCGCCCACTTGCGCTGCGCCCTCTTGGTCTCCTCAACCACTATTGACTGACGGAGCTCTCGTCCCGATGGACTGTCGGGCGGACGCGGATGCGTCTCGCCTTACGCGCGAGTTTTCGATCGCTCGGCAAGACCGAAAGGGGCGGATCGACGGCAGCGCACTTTCGGCATGCGAAAGCCCTTGGCAACGATTGGCGAGACTTCATCATCAATCTTTGCGGGGCAATGATAAACATCCCTAAGGCGGTTTGGGACCTCATAGTTCGGGACCGCCACGCTCGGCCAGCACACGGTGCATGACCTCGCGTTTGATCTCGCTGGCGAGCTCGTTGCGGACTTGAGCTCCGAGCACCCGCTCGGCATCCGGATCGCCTAGAAGGCCATACTCGGCCAGTCGCTTATTCAGGCGGGTTTGAAACTTCTCGTCCATGGCTTCGACGAGCCGGTCTTGCATCGCTTCATATTCAACAGGAGCAATTCGCCTCAGCACCGTCTCCCAGGGTTGCCAGCGGGTTGCCATGTAGTCAGTAAACTGGTTCGCCTCTTGCTCGCGAACCAACTCCAGCGCGCGCGCCGCATCATCGGATGTCACGTGAGAAACCGTCAGAAAGCGCATGTCAGGGGCGACGTGAATCAGCTCCAGCGGCTCGCGCAGAAGAAGTTGATAAGCCAGGTAGACCTCCACATCGTCTACGCCCGGGTCGAGGGTCACGAGCGCGTTGACCCTGTCGCGTGCGATCCCGTCTAGCGCGTCCAGGCGGAATGCAACGCGGCCACGCTGGATCAATTCGGCGAGCCTATCATCATATCCCCCCTCCTCGACGTCAGCATTAAGGCGCGCGGTCCGCATACCGTTCCAGTGCAGAGTAACGCGATCCTCGCAGCTCGCGTTGGCCTCTGAAGCCTGTGTGAAAAACTGTTCGCGCAATCTCGGATTGGTCGCCGCCTGCCGCAGATCATCCGCCACGGCCTGCCGAAACTCGTCACTGCCATAATTGACGGTGCCGCGTAGCCGATCTAGGAACCGGGCGTAGTCCTGGGCGCCAGGCTCATCCGCAAAGTGCTGCCATTCGGCCAACGCCGCCGGATCCTGCCCTAGCCAGTGCGCGGCAGCCTCGTACAGAGGCAGCTGCCCAAGATGCGGCGTCGCGAGGTGAGCGCGGACCTCGTCCGGGAATGGATTATCACCGAACTCGACGTTCTGCAGCGGCCGGCTCAAACTTCCAGGTAGGAGATCTTCAGGCAGGCTGGTCAGCCAGTTACCGGTCAGATTGATCAATTGAAGCCAGCTCGGAAGGGTTTCCGGGAGGTTGGCCAATTGATTGCTGCTGACATCGAGTTCAACGAGGCCCGATGGGAGGGACTCGGGAAGTGCGGTCAGCTGATTGCCACTAACCGCGAGCGAGGTGAGACTGCTCGGGAGAGCGTCGGGCAGGCTACCCAGTCGGTTGTTGTTTGCGTTCAGGATCCCCAGCTCCGATGGGAGGCTGTCTGGCAGACTGGTCAACCTGTTATCGCTCACCTCTAGGCGATAGAGGGTCGCCGGAAGAGCGTCCGGCAAACTGGTTAACCGGTTGTGGCTAACAAAGAGCTCGCGGAGCCCGGATGGGAGGCTAGCGGGCAGGCTGCTTAGCTCATTGTGCATGGCGCGGAGGTTCAGCAGCCTCGGGGCCAGGGCGTCGGGCAAAGCGGTTACCTGCCGTCCTGCCTGCCGGGCTCCAATTTCTTGGCGCCAACTACAATCGGTTGCTGAACCTACCCGAACCCCTCCCTGCTTCGCTCCAATTTCTCCACGTCAGCCACAATCAGCAGAAGAGCCTGCCGGTGGCACTGCCTGCTATGCTCGAGTTTCTCGACGTAAGCCAAAATCAACTGACGGATCTGCCGCCGGCTCTCCCAGCTTCGCTCGAGTTTCTCGACGTAAGCCAAAACCATTTGACGAGTTTGCCTGAGGACCTGCTGACGGGCTTCGGCGCTGCTGCCACCATAGTTCTGACTGATAATCCGCTATCTGAGCAGGTGCTGACGAACCTGAGTACAGTCCTAAGCGCGGAGGGTTTTGTCGGTCCGACTGTCCACCTTTCGCGCGACGTTGAAAGTGAAGCCTCCGAGACGGACGATGAACAGGCCGATGCGCTTGCTGAAACAGTTGCAGAATGGCTCAAGAGCGATCCACAGGAGGGCGATCGGGAGGTGCTTGCCGCTTGGCAGAACTTTGCGCAAGAGCCGGGCGCTCGGGAATACGGGCTTTTCCTCGGCAAGCTGTTCGACTCCGTCAACTCTGGCAATGAAGGATTCCGGCAATCGGTGGCCAACGATCTGCGGCACGCGGCCCCCCCCAATTGCGTGCCCAGTACTTTCAACTGGCATGGGACGCCAACCAGACCTGCGAGGATCGCAGAACATTAACCTGGAACGGTATGCAGACCGCCCGCCTCATCGCGGAAGTCGAAAACGGCCTCTATGACAACAAGGAACGGCTTGCCGATCTGGTCGATTTGGGGCGCGTCATGTTCCGCATGGACGCGCTCGAGGCGATCGCGCGCGATAAGGCTCACTCGCTCGGCTCGGTCGACAACGTCGAAGACATCGAGGCCATTGAGGTCTTTCTTGCCTATCAGAACAAACTGCGCGAGCGGCTGGGACTACAACACGTCGCTCCGGACATGCGATTCTTTGAGGTCTCCGGCGTCACCGACTCTGACGTTGATAAGGCAGAGACATCCGTGCGGGACAGGGAGGCGGCCGAATTTGCCGACTATTTGGCAATGGACTGGCAGCCTTGGGACGATGTGGTGCGTCGCATCGCACCGGAGGACCACGCCAGCACGCAGGACCAGCTCATTGCTGCAATGGGAAAGGAGTTCGACAGCCGGATGGAGCAACAGCTCGCCGACCAAGGCCTGACCGGGGCCGAAGCTAGCCTCATCGAGGATGCCAAGCGAGAGTTGGGTGCCGCAGTTCGTAAAGAAATCGCCCGTGAGATCAAGGGCGCTCTAAGAGACAAGGAGCTCAATGATCTCGGCCCTACCCTGTGAAGCCAGCTTTGCTGCAGGAGCCTGTTAATTCCTGCTACAGTTTCCCTCTGGTGCGCCGGTTTGTGCCCGAGAGCCTTCACGTGATGCGCAGCAAGCGGAGCGCCGCGCCGATCTAGAAACCGGCGCTGCTCGACTCATTCCAGCGGGTGTTTCCCTAAAGCGGCGATGGCCGATCTCGCGATGATGCGGATGCTCGTCGGCTGCTATCGCAGGGCCGCATGGATACGAGCGAATTGTCGAAATCGGAGAGCCGATACGCGCGTTTGTACGGGGCCGGCATGGAAGAACCACGGACTCCAACGTACTTGCACCGCGCGAATCGGCCGAGCGAGGCGACGGCTGCTGGCTGAGCTACGAGGGGCCTGACCATCCACTGGCCGAACGAAGATGGCCGCGAAGCATCAGCCCATTTCGTTCTCCGGAGATCTGCGCAAGGCGCTGAGCGCCCCTTCTGTCGGTTTGATTCCGGCGGCAGTTGGGTGGTGCTGTACACGACGCTCTATCACAATCAGACTCCCTCCCCTCATTCGTCCGAGGATCGTTATCGAACCCCTTCACCGTGAACGTTGCTCTTTGTTCCATCCTGATGGTTCGTTGGCAGCCAATCTGTGACACCCCCGAAGAACACGCTCAGCGACCATCTCGCAGCTTCGCCATCTGTCAGTTGATGGGAATGAGGCCTGCGGCCTGAAGGGTTAGCCCCGACGCCGAAGGATCTGTATTCAGCATAGTAGCTTGTCCTCAACGTATTGGTCTTGCCGGGCGTCCATTCGCGCCACCCTTCCGCGATCACGGGGGCAACTATCTTCGCCGACAGGAAGACTACGGCGGCGTAGAGGCGTCAGGGGCGGCCAAGTGCGATACAGCGCGCAGCATGCCCTTCGATGTAGCAGTTCGAGAAGTATCGTCGTGACATTCTGCCGTTTGGTCCCTTGCTGGCAAATAGCGGGTCCTGAGCGCCGAGCAGGCGGACGCGCGTATTGACGTTCCTGTCTCCGGTAACGGATAGCGCTACCGCCTGCGAAGGTGGATTGGCCGGATTGAGGACGTAGTCGTTCTGGATTGTCAGATTCTCAAGCCGGAAGTCATCGCCGGCGGCATCCAGCGTAGCCGAACGGGCGGTTCCTCCTACATTGATCGCGCCGTCGCCATACACAATGACCGTATCCTCCGGCTTCCTGCCAGTCCCTTCGATATGAATACCGGATTTGGAGATTTTGACCTTCTCGCGATAGACGCCCGGCGCGATCTGGATATTTTCGCCTTCCTCCGGCAATGCGTCGATGGCTTGCTGCACGGAGTGATAGTCTGCATTTCCGGCATGCGACACCAACAGTGGATGAGCGTACGCCGCGGGGATGCAGAAATATCCCGCCAGAAGTGCGAGTGTCACGTCAAGTTTATGCCCCTCGTCTAAGCCGCGCATCAGCAAACACCAGCGTCGCCATGCACATGACGGAGGACAATTTGCCGATAGACCGGAATCCTCGCGCCTTGAGCGCGCGGATCATATTTTGTACAGCCCGCGCCACATGACGGTATTGCCCGGCGGCGGACCGCTGGCGCGGGCGAGATACCCGCCGAGCCGGGCGATCTTGATCAGATAGTGCGAGAGTGCTTTCTGTCTTGCTTTTGGTTTGTCGTTGACGAGGCGATCGAGCACGCTGATTTCGGTCGCAGTCAACGCGAGGGGTGGCGGCGCGTCTGGGGTGGAACGGCTGAGCATCGTCATCCGGAAGACCCGCCAACTCAGGATGCAAAATAGCGAGATCAGATTGGTCAGACGCTGGGCAGTAGGATCTTGTGGAACACCTCGATCTTCCATCTCAAAGCGTACCATTCGAGCTTCTCAATGGCGTCAGTGCGGGAACCAACGGGCAGATCTTTGATCAGCTTCCACTGGATTTTCTTCCTGTTCTTCGGCGTCACGAAATGACATCACAGGCGGATGACCGTCGAGCTGTTTCTCACGGCTCGGAGCTTTGCGATCATTCCACCGCATCGCAGTAGCGCTTGAAAGCGGCGCCGCTTCATTGGAGGTCATCCAGATCGGAGCCAGGGGCCTCTCCTTTATTGACAGAAGCAAGCGCGCGCGATGCGCGCCTGCCACCCCTTCTAGACGCGACCATCATCTTCGCGGCTCGTAAAGCTTTGAATTTACTGCTGGGTGGCTGTCGGACGTACCTTGACCGCGATCTCCAGAGCGGGGCGCTACGTATCCTAGACGGCGAGAGATAGTCGTCGCCGCATTCACCACAAGAGGCGCCAATTGCTGTTCACTTTGTTGAGTAAAATGAAAGACAGGCATTGTGACTGCAATTGCGGCCGCAACTCGCCCTCTTCGATCGTAGATGACGGCCGCGATAGAGGCGATCTCAGGAATAAACTCTCCCACATTCACCGCGTATCCTCGTGCACGAATGGACGACAGTTCACGTTCAAGCATATCCACATCAGTTATTGTCCGCTCCGTATAAGATACGAGGCCGACCGCCAGAACATCTTCTAGAGTCGAGTTGGGCATTTGAGACAGCATCGCTTTTCCAGTAGCAGTGCAATGCGCTGGGTTGCGGCGACCTGGTGCCGCAACATGCTTAATCGATCCGGGGCCAAGAACATGCTCGATGTTAATGGCCTCTACCTTATTCCAAAGGCTGAGCGAGGCCGTTTCCCTCGAGCTCTCGGCAAGTTCTTCGAGATAAGGTCGCGCCACGCTGACCACATCGAGTTCAGCAAGGAGCGTGCTCGCGAGCGCGATAAGCTCAACGCCAAGCACAAACCGTCCGGTTTCCGCCTCGCGTTCGACAAATCCGTTGTGCTCGAGGGTTGCAAGAGTTCTCGAAACTGCACTTGCATGTTTTCCTAGCCGACGCGCGATCTCGTTCACACCGATCGGCTTCTCACTCGCGCCGATCACTCTGAGCAGATTCAATGCGCGTTGCACGGTCGTAACCTCGCCGCTAGCCGGGCCGCGACTGCGTGCGGAACGTTTCTCCAAGCTCATCGAAAGTTCCTTTGGTTCCGCTTGACAGGCATTCATGCGCCTGTCACTTTATGCAACATAATTGCACTATTTGCAACAGGGAGAGGTGAATGTCGGGTGGAGAACCGCTGCGCCTGGAACGGCTTTCTAAACAGTACGGCGGCGTGCAAGCGGTTCACGACGTCTCGGTTGAGATCGCGGCTGGTGAATTTGTCTCGTTTCTCGGGCCAAGCGGTTCGGGCAAAACCACGACGTTGATGATGGTTGCGGGTTTCGAAACACCGACCTCTGGCCAAGTTTTCATCGGAGCCCGACCGGTAATTGGGGTTCCAGTTCACAGGCGAAACATTGGGGTCGTGTTTCAGAACTACGCGCTTTTTCCACATCTCTCCGTTTTCGAGAATGTAGCGTTCGCGCTCAAGATGCGCGGACTATCCGGCCCCGACCTTCGAGCCGGTGTCGTCCAAGCGCTCAACCTCGTTCAGCTCGGCGGGTACGAAGGGCGTATGCCTCACGAACTGTCCGGTGGACAGCAACAGCGAGTCGCACTGGCGCGGGCACTCGTATTCCGCCCAGGCGTGATCCTAATGGATGAACCGCTCGGCGCGCTCGACAAGCAGCTTCGAGAGCACATGCAGCTCGAATTGAAGCGCCTCCAA
The DNA here is from genome assembly GCF_028128765.1 of Bradyrhizobium sp. CCBAU 51627. Lineage (GTDB taxonomy): Bacteria > Pseudomonadota > Alphaproteobacteria > Rhizobiales > Xanthobacteraceae > Bradyrhizobium. Next base: position 42,975 of record NZ_LBJG01000017.1, on the reverse strand, counting down.
AGATCACTCGGAACAACCGTAGCTTTCGTTACCCATGATCAGGGCGAAGCTCTCACGATGTCCGATCGGATTATTGTGATGAATGAAGGCAGGGTCGAACAGATCGGGACGCCGGAAGAAATATACGAGAGTCCACGAACGCATTTTGTCGCGAGCTTCATTGGCGAATCCAACTTCCTTGACGCGCAACTTGTTGCAAAAACAGATCATACCGTCGTTCTCAACGTGGGCGGCCTGCAGGTTCGTTCGACGTCGCAGGGGTTTGAGCACGATTCGGGAGCCGTCACTCTCATGATCCGACCCGAGAAGATCATTCCTCTTGTTGCTGGGTCGCGTGCTGACAATGAATTCGACGGTGTGGTCGAAGAAGTCGTATATTGCGGAAACGTCGTTAAATACCGCATCCTTTTGCGCGCCGCCGCTCCGGTGTTCGTTGTTGCGGCCGCTCCGCGCCACGCCTCTTCTCCCCGATTCCAGATTGGCGAACAATTGAGAATTGGTTGGGATGAGCGGGACGGGCGCCTTCTTGCCGGTGAGCCGAAAGGTCAAACGGAGCGTGCGGTTGGCAATGACAACGCCACGTCGGTAATGCCGTCGGTCACCACAGAACATCGTCTCGCAATCGTGCCTTCATAAGGGAGAGATTTCATGACGTACCCGATCATCAAATCCGGACGGCCGACCCGACGTCAGGCCTTAGCAGGCATGGGGGCGGCGGCGGGCGGAGCGGCGCTCGCTATTGGCGCCCCAGGCATCCTGCGGGCACAAGAATCAGCGCTTGTCGTAGTCTCCGGCGGCGGAGTGTATGAGGAGGCGATCCGCAAAGCAGTAATTGATCCCTTCCAACGCGAGACGAGTATCAAGGTGACTTATGTGTCTCCGGCCGAAGAGGCGAAGATCAAGGCGCAGGTCGATAGCAACAACGTGCAATGGGATGTAGTGGAGCTATCCCGGCCCGCTTTTCGACCGGATGCGCACAAGTACCTCGAGGAAATCGATTATGGGGCGTTCGACAAAGAAACGCTGGACAATCTGCTGCCTGAAGCAAAGGCAAAATACGCCGTAGGCTCGTACGTCTTCAGCACGGTTATGGGATTCTCAACGGCCGAATACCCCGCCGACAAGCCACGCCCGCGCTCATGGGCCGAGTTTTGGGACACCAGCAAGTTTCCGGGACCACGCTCCCTCAGGGCATGTGCGAACGGAGATCCTACCACGGTCGAGTTTGCGTTGCTGGCGGCCGGCGTTCCCAAGGACAAGCTGTACCCAATCGACTTCGACAAGGCGTTTATGTCCCTCGATCGCATCAAGCCGCACATTACGAAATTCTGGACCGATGGAGCCGCCGTAAACCAGCTGCTGTCGGATCGTCAGGTCGCACTGGCTTCAGCATTCAATGGCAATATAGAATACCTTAAGGCCCAGGGTGCCGCCGTTGATTACCAGTGGGACGAAGGGGAGCTCAGCGCGCTTCACTGGGTCGTGCTGAAGGGCGCGAAAAACCGGGATGCGGCTATGCGGTTTGTAGCCTACCAAGCCAATGCGCAGGCGCAAGCTCGCCTCAACAATCTCATTTTTTATGGTCCGCTAAATCGCGCCGCCTTTAAATACATCGAGCCCAAGATCGCCGCCAAGCTGCCCACGGCACCCGAGAATATTGACAAACAATTCTTCCGAAATCTGGCATACTGGGGTGCCCAATCCTCCTCTGGCAAGTCTAACATTGAAGTGCTCGTCGAGCGCTGGATTAAGTGGGTGGCCAGCTGATGGCCACGTCACTCCACGCCCTGAGATCGGCCGTCGCATGGCTGGCCGACAACCGCGAACCCTCGCTCTTACTTGCTCCGGCTGCGCTTCTGCTCGGGATCTTCTTCTTCATACCGCTCGCTGGTCTTCTATCTCTCAGCCTACTCGATCCCGGACCGACCTTCGCGCATTACCAAGAGTTCTTGGGTAACCCAACGAACTGGATCATCCTCGCCCGCACCTTTGCGCTGGCAACAAAGGTTACGCTGATCTGCCTTCTATTGGGGTATCCACTTGCCTTCTGGATCGTCTCGGCGCGAACCTGGGTTGCCGCGGCGCTATTGCTTGCGGTTATATTGTCGTTCTTCACGAGCTACCTCGTGCGTACATACGCATGGATGGTGCTCCTCGGACGCTTTGGCGTTATCAACCAGTTATTGATGGCGCTCGGCCTCACTGAACGGCCTCTTGACCTTATCTACAATCAGTTCAGCGTCCTTGTCGCGATGGTCTACATCCTCATGCCGTATACGGTGCTGGTGCTCACCAGCGTAATGAGAGGGATTCCGTTCGGTCTGACGCGTGCTGCTGCCTCGCTCGGAGCCCCTCCGGTTCAGAATTTCTGGCGTGTGTTCTTTCCCTTGAGCGCACCGGGCGTGATCGCGGCCGGGCTGCTCGTCTTCGTATTCGCGCTTGGGTTCTATATCACACCGGCACTGCTCGGCGGTCCGAACACAATCGTACTGCCGATGCAGATCGACACTTATGTGAATGGAACTCTTAATTGGCCGCTTGCCGCCACCGCTGCTACGGTGCTGCTCGCAGTCACGCTCGTGCTCTATTCAATTTCCAACTATTTCGTCGATAGCGAACGCCTGCTGAGCTCTCAGCAGGGGGCTGCCCAATCAGCAATATCTACCGCTCGTCATTCAACCAGCGCTTATGTGCGGCTCATTGACCTCGCTACAGCCTTAGTGCGCACCCTCGGAAATCACATCCCCTTTCCCGCTGGCCTCACAAGAAATTGGGAGCGTCTCGCGCTTGGGGGTAAGCTATTGCGAGGAATGAGCTTGATTCTTATTGCGTTCCTCGTCAGTCCCATCCTGATTATTGTTCCGATCTCGTTCAGCTCTTCACGCTTCCTCGATTTCCCGCCTCCGAGCCTCTCGCTACAATGGTACGAGGCCTATTTCAGAAGCGATGCTTGGGTCTCCGCCTCCGTTCAGAGCTTGGTTATCGGCATAGCTACCGCGCTTGTAAGTCTTGCCGTCGGTTCAGCAGCTGCGATGGCACTCGTGCGCGGCAGTCCGCGAATGCGCCGTGTCGGTTACCAGCTCATGCTCGCACCGCTAATCGTGCCGGTGATCATCAGTGCGGTGGCACTCTACTTCCTCTTTGCACGACTGCAACTCATCAATACGTCTCTCGCGTTGGTGATAGCGCACAGCATCGGTGCCGTTCCGCTGGTGGTGCTGATCGTCGCCGCTAGCCTGCAGGCCCAGAACATACGGCTTGAGCACGCTGCCGCGAGCCTCGGGGCCTCGCGTATCGTTACGATCTGGCGAATCGTGCTCCCATCCATCCGTCCTGCACTGATAGTCGCAGGGTTCTTTGCCTTCCTGGCATCATTCGACGAGGTGGTGCTGTCGCTCTTCGTAAGCGGGCCAAATACCAAAACCCTACCGGTTCAAATGTGGTCGGGAATTCGCGAAGAGATCTCGCCCACTATCGCCGCGGTTTCAAGCCTGTTGATCGCGTTCACAGTCTTCATCTACGCCGGCGTGGAAACTATGCGCCAATTGGGTGAGCGGCGGGGCAAATAAGCGAGCAGACAACCAAAGGAGCCGACCTGGTGAATAGATCTGAGCAGAGCGGGATGGATTTCGACGTCGCAGAATATCGAGAACGACTGCGGCGCACGCAAGAAGAGATGGCGAAGCATGATCTTCCCGTATTGCTACTGCATCAACCCGAAAATATTCTCTACCTGACAGGTTTCTATACGACTGGCTATTTCTCCTATCATGCTCTTGCAGTCCCAGGCAGCGGCGAGCCGACGCTGATCTTGCGCGATATGGAAATCCCGGCCGCGCGCAGCACGTCATGGGTAAAAAGCCATACGATCTATGCAGATGCGGCTGATCCAGTCCCCGTTTGGCTCGATGCAGCTCGGAGGGCGCTCGATGGCTTCGGCCTGGCCGGCGGGCGTATCGGGGTGGATGAGCACTCATGGTTCCTAACGGTGGAACGTTGGAAGATGCTGCAAGCGCTCCTACCGAAAGCAACTTTGGTGAGGGAGCCACGCATTGTCGACCAACTTCGCCTGATCAAATCGCCGCGGGAAATAGATTACTTGCGGCAAGCGGCCCGCCAAGTTGAGGTCGGCATACGCGCTGGCATTGAAGCAATCGCGCCGGGCGCGACGGAGCGGGTGGTCGCGGGAGCGGTTTTCAATGCGCTCGTGGGCGCCGGCTCGGGATTGCCCTTGAGCGGCATCATTATGTCCGGCAACCGAACGGATCAGCTTCACGGAGATTACTCCGACCGGAGCCTCGAACAGGGCGATGCGGTCTATTTCGAACTCCAGGGGATCCATCAGAAGTATTGGGCTCGCTTAATGCGCACGGCGGTGGTGGGCCAACCAACCGACGACCAGCGACGCATCGCTGAGACGATCATCCGCATCCAAGACGAAGCAATAGCGCTAATGCGACCGGGGACATCGGCTGGCGTAGTGGACCGAGCTTGTCGCGAGCCGCTCCTCGCCTCTGGCCTCCGCGAAACATACACGAACCGCGCAGGTTATTCACTAGGTCTAAATTACCGTCCTTCTGCCGGCGAGTTCATCCGGGAATTCGTTCCAGGTGTGGAGTGGGTGTTAGAAACTGGAATGGTGTTCCACATGTTGATGATGGCAGCTGGCATGGGCTTCAGTGAGACGGTGTTGGTTACGGATCAAGGACCGGAACGCCTAACTCGAATGGAGCGCAAGCTCTTCTCTCGCCTCTGAGGATCCTCCCGATGGCCAAGTCCGCTCGCCCCGTAATAGGCATCGTTAGCAACTTCGATGTCGAGAAAGACGGCTATTTCTGTTCCGCCCACTACGTGCGAGCAATCGAGAGAGCCGGCGCGCTGCCCGTCATATTACCGTACGTCAATGCAGATGAAGTGGCCGCGGTACTCGACCACATTTCCGGCGTCGTACTCACGGGCGGTGGAGATTTTCCGGCGGAGCTCTATGGCGCCTCGCCACACCAGGCAATTCAACGAATGATTCCGGAACGCGACCGGTACGAATTCGCGCTCGCCCGTTCAGCGCTTGATCGGAGAATACCCATTCTCGGCATTTGCCGAGGAATGCAACTTCTTAATGTAGTCGCTGGAGGCACTATTTATCCTCATACCCTCGATGAGCTCACATCTGCAATCGATCACCGCGACGGTACGCCCCTGGATCAGACCGTTCATGAGGTCCACGTGGAGCGCGAAACCCAATTATCGATGCTTTGTGGGGAGCAGTCATCGTCCTTCCGAGTAAACAGCCTACACCATCAAGCCATCAAGCAGCTCGCTTCAGAGTTCGTGATCTCCGCACGCGCTGCGGACGGAATTATCGAAGCAATCGAGAGGCCGGATCGACCTTTTGTGATCGGCGTACAGTGGCACCCCGAATGTATGTACGACAGCGAGCCCGCCTGTCGTCGACTGATCGACAATTTCGCGAAGGCTTGCAACCGGACGGAAAAAGAGCCCGCCTGGCCTCAGCGACCCACGCGGTCTCAGAAGCGGGCTTAATCAAGGGCAAACATCACTCGCCTTCACGAACCGGAACGAAAGCACGAACCGGAACGGAAGCGCCAATAGCCTCCCGGACAAGCTCCTTTCTCCCCGAATAGCGGGTCGCGGTGGTTATCCTCACTACATTGTTTTGCATGCCGAAACGCCAAAACCACCCTAGTGAAACAAGATGAGCTTCTACACCACTCCGACAAACATCGAAACTACCACATCTGGGAGGGTGCGCACGCCCGCTAAAAGTGCCGGCGCTGGGTTGAGGCGTCCCCAATCTGCGGGCCGAGATCGGTTTGCTTAAATGGCTGACGGTCTGTCCTCCCGGCAGGAAAGCGCAGTCCTCTCTCGTGCGGGTAATGCCGCACGGCAGGGGTCACTACCAGATTTGGCGGGTCGGCGGCATAATCGGGGTCGGTTTAACTTCTCCCGTATCCTCGTTGCGGCAGTTGGCCCACCCTAGTAATCACCGGCTTGAGATGGCGAGCTCTGCTGAAGAGATACATGGGAGGATTGCCTGATGGCCTCGACTGGTTACCGCTGCTCCAGCGCCCTGGTGAGCAGAAAATGCGGACGATCTTGCCTCATTCATCCAGCAACGTACCTATGGAGCACTTAAGTGCCAGTTCTAGACGAGCTAGCTAACTTCAGTAGCAACTACCCAACGAACGAATTGCCCGCAGCTACTCGGCGAGCGATTTCGCTGCTCATACTGGACCTGATCGGTGCAGCCGCTGCGGGTTTGGAATCGCCGTTGGCGCAAGCTGCCAGAAAGTCTGCACTCGAAGCTTACGGAACAGGGGACACAAGCATTTGGCTGACAGACGAACGGTCGAGCGTCGTCGGCGCGGCGATGGCAAATAGCGCTGCGGCGAGCGCGCTCGACATCGATGATGGTCATCGGGCCGCAGGCGGTCACCCCGGCGCAGGCGTCATCCCTGCCGCCATTGCAGTAGCTCAGGCCGTCGGTGCCTCTGTTTCGGAGATGATGACGGCGATCGCGATGGGATATGAAATAGCACTCCGGATTGCGAGTTCTCGTCCTGCTCAAACCATCGATACCCTCGCGAGCGGCCGTTGGGTTGGCTATGGGGCCGCTGCAGCAGCAGGCCGTCTCTTGGGTTTGAGTCCAACACAAACTGCTCACGCGCTTGCGATTGCGGGGTCCGAAGGACCAATAGTATTCTTAAGCGCAACTCCAAAGTTCGAGGGCAGTACGATCAAGGAGGGGATTCCCCCTGCGGTCGTAACAGGTCTGACCGCGGCCTATCGCGCACGGGCAGGCGCAACCGGACCGCTTGATCTTCTTGACGACAACGATCGTTTCACGCGTGATCTCCTAGTAAGTAATCTCGGATCTTCCTGGGAAGTTCAAAAATGCTATTTGAAGCCATATGCATGTTGCCGCTATATGCATGCAGCTATCGATGCGATCCTTGCGATGCGTACGGAAGGGGAGAAGATCCGGAGGCTGCGGATCGAGACGTTTCAACAGTCGATGCGCCTCGCAAATGACCGCGCCCCGAGCAGCCTAGAGGGGGGGCAATACAGCTTCTACTTTAATTGTTCACTGGCCGCTTTATACGGTTGGGAGGCGCTACAGCCTGTTCAAGCTGAGAGTCTCACTGACGCACGCGTACTCGACTTGTCTGCGCGTATCGAGCTTGAGCCGTCGCCCGATTTTGCTACCGCGTTTCCAGTCAGAACGCCGGCCCGAGTCATCATGGATCAGGGCAAAGGGCTGGAAGAGATGATCGTGTTGGATCCCTTGGGAGATGTCGCAAACCCGCTATCTAACGATCAGATCGTGGCGAAATTCAAAAACATCTCCAGAGCGAACATTCATACGCAGTGGCAGGACGAAATCCTCTCGGCGTTAGCTAGCCTTGACACCAAAGGCTTTCCGCCCCTCCTGGCTGCCCTGTCGCCACCGGGCAATCGTTATTCGACATATCAAACCCGCAAACTTGAACCATCGGTTTGAAATGCGGGCACGAGCAATGAGCAGTACGCTCTGACGGGTCCCTTATCAGCCAGTGGGTCGGCGACGACCTTGGCCATCGACCTGGTCGAATGCGGGAGCTGGCGAGTTTCGGAAACACGCAGTCTTGCAGCGAAGTTCCGATGCAGCATGGCTTCAATGAAGGCGCCGAAGACGCGACACGCGCCGGGCGGCATTTATTTCGGCGGGCTGCCGACGCGGTCGCGGACCGAGTAGCGCGGGATTTTCGTGGTTGAACTTGATAGGTTTTTCGACACCGAAGTCGTAAACGCCCCTCGCGGTCTTCTCCGACGCCTAAATTAATATCCGATGACAGCGTCCTCGAGTTCCATCCCGATCGCCTATCAAGCCGCGTCTGCACTTCGCCGCAGAGAAACGACGAAGGGACCTCGTTGACTTTCACCATCGGGATTCGCGTGGACCGGTGCGCTTACAGATTGTAAGGAGCTGCATTCGACGAAGCGGAAAACGGTTTCCTTGGTGCCCAGACGAAGTTTGCGAGTTGCAAGCTAAGTCGCCGCGTTCTTTAAATTTAGGACAGAAATGCGAAAATCTACAAAGCTGTCGTTCGGCCGGCTCACAGTGTAGGTGCGGACCGCCTTGTGGTTGTCAGTAGGTTTTCGATCATACGGGCGGCCTCGAAGAGCTGAGCATCAGAACCGGGTACGCCAACCATTTGCACAGCGACGGGCAGGCCGCTACTCGGCAAGGCGACTGGCAGCACCAGCGCGGGCGCGCCTACCAAATTGAAAAATGAAGTGAACAGCGTCAGCGCATTTCCAATCGGAAAAGTCTCCCCGGCAATGTCCACATCGACAGTCCCGACTTGCGGCGCTGTAATCGGGCAGGCAGGCGTCAGCAGGACGTCGAAAGTCTGCATGTTCTGCGCAAAGGCTCGCCTGTAAGTTCCCATCAAGCGCATACACTGGATATACTTTTCTGCAGGCAGCAACTGCCCCAGTATCATGGCGCCGCGCATATCGGGACCGAATCGGTCGCTCGCGCTGGCGAGATTGGGGCCGTGGTAGGCGACAGTCTCGGCCAATTGAATTATCAGCGACACTGTACGTGCCTCCGACTGGTCCGGGACTTCGATCGCGCCGAAAGTGGCCCCCGACCGTCGCAAGTGCTCCTTCGTTACTAGGAACGCGTCGCGCACTGGCGCCTCGCATTTCTGATCGAAGCCATCGACAAAGGCAACTCTCAGCGACGCCGCGGAAATCGTCGCTGGCGAGAGCCTTGTGATCTGCCTCACGACAAGCTCCAGGTCGTCAACAGAGGTCGCCAGTACGCCGGCGTGGTCTAATGACCAGCAATAAGGGATAACGCCGTCGAGACTGATTAGGCCGTAGCTCGGCTTGTACCCGGCAATGCCGCAGAGCGCAGCCGGAACACGACACGAGCCTCCTGTGTCAGTGCCAAGTGCGAATGGCACGATGCCTGCCGCCACCGCTGCCGCGGAGCCACTGCTCGAACCGCCGGCTAGCCTTGTCTCGTCATGCGGGTTGACGACCGTTCCGGCCCAGCCATTCTCGCCGGTCGCGCCATAGGCGAATTCGTGGAGATTGGTTTTGCCGATAAGGACGGCCCCCGCTGCGTCAAGCATGCAAATGGCCGCCGCCGACGTGCTCGGTATATTGTTCTCTAACACCCTGCTACCTGCGGTTGTGCGGATGCCGGCCGTTTGGAACATGTCCTTCACGGCATAAGGAATTCCGTCCAGAGGGCCCAGGGCGCGGTTTGCCCTTCGCCGCGCATCAGCTTTCCTCGCCTGGACTAGCGCATGGTCCGTTGCCACCGTAATAAAGCTGCGCAGCGACGGATTGGTCCGCTCCGCCGCAGCAATACAGTTCTCGACAATCTCGACCACGGACTGGCTGCCGTCCTCAAGTGCGGCTGCGATAGCCTTGATTGACATCGAGTTAGCCATGAAATGAGTCTGTTGCACGCACTACTGCATCGGGCGGGGCTTGTCTCAAGCCTCTGCCGACGGAAGTCGCTGCTACCGCCCGCATGTGAGTGGCTAGAATCCGCGGTAGATGGGATACCCGCGGCAGACTTTGCATGTCTGCGGCTTTTTCTGGCCAACAAAAGCCCGGCATTCGAACGCCAGCTTTCCGCGATCGCACGTCGATCGAATTTTTCGCAGCATTGTGCAATCGATGCGAGTACGGCTTCGTTAGATCGAAATGTTGGCAGGCCGAATCTGCTGTCGCATAGACCGAGTTAACAAGGCCCGTGAAGTCGCTTGTGCCAGCCGCCGCACCCGGTTGACGGTGTTCCCACAGCAGCGCCTCAGGATTGTCAGTATCGATACAGATCGTGTGGATGCTTTGCGCCGCGAGATAGTCGTACTGAGCCGACCCAGCAGAGAATAGACTCGGCTCAAAACGAGGATGCCGAGCGGCTTGGGCGTGCAGTAGATCATCTCCGTTTTGACCTTCAGAAAGGTTGAGTGCTCTTCCTACCATTGGCTATCAACCACAATTGTGGGCGCGGTTCGTCGGTGCGAGCGCAGATCGCTAGAGGCAATTTTCGCCGGCTTCTGACCTCATATTTTTGCGTTGAATGTATCCTTGTCAAGGATCGCGGTCGGCGCTCCAAGAATCATCTGCGTATCCCCAGAGCACGCACATGTCCTACCATCCGGCTACTTCCTGCCTAGTTGGCACGCATTTTGAGAGTCCCTCGTTGCGATGTGACATGAGCGTCGACCGATACTCATGTTGTGGTTCGCGTTGCGTCTATAGAACGAAGAAAGAAAAGAGCATGTCAGATCCATCTCAGATCGCATTGCGTGGAAAGGAACGTCTTGGCAACTCCAAAGCTCCCGCGGCATCTTCGCTGCTCCTGTCGACTTCAGCCAGAACCATTCTGATCGGCGGCTCCAACCTCAAGGCCACGGCGCGGTGAGGAGCAAGTGCGGTGTACAGCAACCTTCAAGGAACGAAGCATGATTTCACAGCTGCCTATAATTGCACCTGGCCTCACTCCTATTTTCGCGCCCATCTAGCCCTGGACTATGTGATTCCAGATCGGGCGAAGCCCGTCTTCGAAAGGATCTTCGCCGACTATCGACGTTGTCGACGCAAAACTAGGCTGAAGATTATCGATGTCGGTTGCTCCTATGGCGTGAACGCTGCTTTGCTCCGCACCGATCTCGATCTCGATGAACTCTATGCCGCCTATCTGCAACCCAGCGGATCTCTCTCGGGCCGACGGGAGATCGAGCATGCCAACTTTTTTCGCAATCGCGGTCTCCGCGACGACATCCAATTCGTCGGCGTAGATCCATCGTTCCGGGCTGTTCGCTATGCGCAGCGCCTAGGCCTTTTGGAAGCGGGCATCACGGCTGATCTGGAAACCCGTGACTTGACCATTGAGGAACATGGCGCCCTCGCGGATTCGGACATTCTCATTAGCACGGGCTGTGTGGGCTACGCCAGCGAGCTGACCTTTGGACGTGTATATCATGCTTCGGCGCCTTCACGCCCGTGGGTCGTCACCTTTGCAATGCATCCCTTCAGTTATCACGGCATAGCCGCTGTCCTTCGGGATTTCGGGTTGGAAACCAAGCTCATCGACCGGTTCAGACAGCGCCAGCGACGCTTCTCCACGCCAGCGGAACGTGAGACAATCCTGAACGCTATGGCCACACTCGGCATGGAGGATCGCCTAGAGCGCACGACCGGCTATGTCTACGCGTCCTGCTACATCTCCGCACCACCGGGCGAAGCGCTCTGACGCTCTCATGGACAGGCAGATCTCGGGACGCCTTGAACGCGGTTTGGGGGGCCAACCGAATCGAAGGTGGGGTTCCGGCGAGAAGGCTGATGGCCTCTCGGGAGGAGCTTTTTCGCGGTGTCCGATTGAAGACGCCTATGTTCGGAAGCGGACATAGTAAGATCTACGCGCTTCATCTGCGCAGCCCAAACCACATCCTTATCGCCTTTGCTCGCACGACCGCTTTCTTGGCGCGCCGATTGCAAGGAATGGAAGCGCTTTGGAGTCTAGATGCGCTATTGCTCTTAAAATCCAAGCGCGTGAACGTGATAGTGGGTAAGCATCCAGGGAGTCGCTCATGCGAGTGGCCATAGCGCGGAATCATGATCACACGGGTGTGATCAACCGATTCGGTCAATCTTGTCGTGAGGAATACGATCGCGATGCAGTTGAAAGAATAGTAGCGGCACTACATGAGGGCGGCCACGAAACATTGCTCTGCGAAGCCGATAAGGGACTACTCGCCGCGCTCGAACGGTTTATGCCACCCGATCCGCAAGCTTCCCCCGCCGGCATCGTCTTCAATTTGGCGAACGGAATTCAGGGCGAGTGCCGGTTGTCCCACGTTCCGGCCATGCTCGAGTTGGCGGGAGTGCCCTACACTGGTGCGGGACCGCTTGGGAATGCGCTGGCGCTCGACAAGGTGATCACTAAGATGCTGATGCGCGATCGCGGCGTGCCGACACCGAACTTTCGCGTCATGCGCCGCGCTGCCGAAACAACCTGCGATTTGCGATTCCCGGTGGTGGTAAAGCCACGTTCCGAATCCACCAGCTTCGGATTGCAGCTCGCACATGAGCCCGCTCAGCTGAGGCAGGCAGTAGAAGCGATCGTCACGCAGTATGCCCAGGATGCACTCGTCGAAGAATACATCGAGGGACGAGAAATTTATGTTGGCCTGCTGGGAAACGGGGAGCCCGAAACCTTGCCACTGGTGGAGCAGGATTTCGGCGACCGAGAAATGCGCATCTTTACCAACGAAGACAAAGAGCGCATGGCCCTCGCGCCTCTTTGCCCGGCACAAGTAGATAGGAGGCTTGCGACAATGCTGCGGGATATGTCGGTTGCGACGTTTCGTGCGTGCCAGTGTCGCGACTATGCCCGGGTCGACATTCGGATCGACCGCTTTGGCCAGCCATTTGTATTGGAGATCAACTCGATACCGGCACTGCGCGGCATTTTTGTTCAGGCCGCGGCCACCGCCGGATACAGCTTCTCGAGCTTGATCAATCGCATCCTCGATATTGCCCATACGCGATATTTCGGCGTCGGCGCTCCCCAGTCGGGACGCGCGTTGACTCGCGACCCGAGCGCTCCAAGTTAGCAGGATATCAGGCTCTCGCTCTGCTGCTCGCGCGGGTTGGATGCGGGGTGCTTTTTGGATGTGTGTGGATGCTTCACCTACCAGATGCCGTAGTATCGCTGCTTGCCCATTAACTGTAGAACTCTTTTTCAGCGAACGAATTGGGGTGTTTTGGGGCATGCAGAGGAATGCAACGACGCTGACGGTCTCGAATTACATTCGGGCAGCAGATGAACTGGGATGCAACTGCGGTCTCCAGCAACCGCTTGAGGAGTGTGTCCGGATTGCCGGCAGATTTCCTTAACTCACAGGCCCCCCCCAAAAAGGCGCTCGAACCGTTCAAATTCGCAGAATACGCTTTGATACGCCGAAAGCGTAGTCTTGTCGCCAGTCAAGCGCGAGTAATCAGTCCTTTCTCAACATAGCTACAGGACCTCTACGACCCCAGTACGTCGCTGATAATGTAACGCTCGCCGGAACGTTTGACGGCAAGCTAATCGCAGAGTCTGAGGTCAGGCACGGCTGAACAACTGCTGCCGATGTGAGCTCGGACCGAGCAAAGCATGCAACGTAGGAGTTAACAGCCAATGGCAAGAAGAGCGCTCATACTGCTTGAGGGCACAAGGAGCAATGGTCTGCGATACGTCCAAGCGGCCCAGGGTCTTGGTCTTCATCCAATCACCCTGTCGGCTGATCCGGCTCAGTACGACTATCTTGCGGCAGAATGCAATGAGGCAATCCATGTCGACACAGATAATCAAGATGCGCTGATCCGCGAGTGCGCCCGGCTACGTGCTACCCGTGACGTTGCTGGTATTACGAGCGCCGAGGAAACAGTCTATGCGACAGTTGGCAAGCTCTGTCAGCATTTCGATCTACCGGGACCAAACCCCACGTCGATTGAACGATGCTGCGACAAATTCGCTCAACGTCAGCTTCTCGCGGAGGCCGGCGTTCCAGTACCTGCTTATCGCTTGGCGGCGAATGCTACGGACGTAGAAAGCGCGGCTGCAGAAATCGGCCTACCGGTCGTTCTTAAGCCAGCCGTAGGCCGTGGCAGCAGTGGTGTCCGATTGTGCCGCAACGTCGAAGAGTTAGCCCAACACACGGCCTATCTATTGGGTGGGAAGCATACATGGCGATCGTCGCCAAGGATACTGGTCGAAGAATTCGCAAAAGGCCGTTATTATTGCGCCCATATAATGGGAGACGAGTTAATTGCGATTGCCGCCGCTACCTTCGGCCCCCCACCGCATTTTGTCTTCCTTGAGGGCACCTTCCCAGCCCCGCTGACTGATGACGAGCATACGCGTATCGCCGATGTTTCGCTGAACTGTTTGCGAGCTCTCAACCTTGGCTGGGGACCAACGAACATTGAACTCCGGTGGACGAAGCGTGGCCCAGTCGTCATTGAAGTCAATCCGCGCATTTCTGGAGGTCCTCACTCGATCCAGGCGGCTTACGGTATTGATCTCATCACAGAGCACATCAAGCTTGTCATCGGCGATGAATTGGATTTGCGGCGAAAGCAGTCGCACACTGCGGCTTGGCGCTCCCTAATTCCCGATCGCGATGGCGTCCTCGATTGGATTGATGGCGACGGTCGGGCAGCTGCTGTGCCAGGTGTCACCGAGGTCAAATTGTTTGTTAAACCCAAGATGTCGATCGTTAAGAATGGCGATTACCGAGACTCTATCGGACACGTGATGGCGGCTTCACCTAGCCGGGCCCGGACCGCGGCGATACTTCAGCGTGCCATCGACTTGATCGATTGGTCAATCACACCATTTCCGACGCTAGGCGCACAGGACTCCATGGCCCGCGAACCCTCACCAGGCGGACGCCGCGCCTAGTAAGGAATGATGTCGCCGAATATGAGTGCAATCGAGAGCAGGAGGGAAGGTTTTTGACGCGATCGTCGGCCGAAGCAAGAGTCAAGCCGCAGCCCCGCAAGCGCTCGACGATTATCTTCCAGCGCGGCTAAATTCGCCGGCGGTGGTCTCAAGGCGCTGCGATGGTCTGAACCGAAAAAGCCAAGCGGCCTAGTCGCCGTACTCATCGACTTTCCTGAAGAGCTACTCATGTCAACACCCATGTTTGAAAAGATCGCCTTGATCGGCATCGGCTTGATCGGCTCTTCGCTAGCACGCGTCATATGCCGCGAGAGGCTAGCCGGGCATATAGCCATTGCAACTCGTAGCGCCGAGACCCTGAAGCGCGCCGAGGAGTTGAAGCTCGGCGATGCCTACACGACGGACGCGAGGGGAGCCGTGCGCGGGGCCGACCTCGTCATCGTCTCAGTGCCCGTCGGAGCCTCCGGCGCGGTGGCTGAGGAGATCGCACCGGCGCTTAAGAAGGGCGTTATCCTCACCGATGTCGGCTCCACTAAAACCTCCGTGATCGCTCAGATGCAGCCCTTCGTACCGGAGGGCGTACATTTCATCCCCGGCCACCCGCTGGCCGGCACGGAGAAGTCAGGGCCTGATGCGGGCTTTGCCGAACTGTTCGAGAACCGCTGGTGCATCTTCACGCCGCTGGAAGACACTGACCCCGACGCGCTGGAGAAGCTTTCCGAATTCTGGCGCCGCTGCGGCTGCAACATCGATACGATGGACGCGCAGCACCACGATATGACGCTGGCTATCGTCTCGCACCTGCCCCACATCATCGCCTACAGCATCGTCGGCACGGCCGATGACCTGGAGACGGTCACAAAAAGCAAGGTTATCAAATATTCGGCCTCCGGCTTCCGCGATTTCACTCGCCTCGCCGCTTCCGACCCCACAATGTGGCGCGACGTATGCCTGCACAACCGCGACGCGATCCTCGAAATGCTGGGACGCTTTTCGGAGGATCTCGCTTCTCTGCAGAGGGCGATCCGCTGGAGCGAAGCTGACAAGCTGTTCGGCCTTTTTACCCGCACGCGCGCCATCCGCCGCTCGATCATCGAAGCGGGGCAGGATATTGACATGCCCGATTTCGGCCGTCAGGCAATCGGGCGTCCGCAGGCCGCGCAACCGCAGCAGTGCAAGGCTCCGGGCGTCTGCCTTGTACCCAGCTCCGGAGCGGCGCCATAGCATCGCGGTTTTCAGATGCGCAGAAGGCGTTCGCCAGTCGCAGGGCCACGAAAAATGTTGACGCCTTTTAACTGCCGGTGGAACCCGATCAATGTCGTTCGACAGCGTCCCGATGTCGTGCTTGGTAACCTCACCAGCGATCTTCTGCTTTTTATTCGAGAGCTTTTTAGTTTGGCCTGTAGACGTGTGGGCCGCGCCATGGCCCTCGTCTTCAAGGTAATAGACACAGGTGGTTCTGACCCGAACGAAGCGACGCAAGTGGCCTTCGAATCTCTCTTCCATGCAGCAATCACCTTGCTTCGAGAAGCAAAATGCAAAGAACTTCGGGCATCTAACTGTCGCCCGTGACGCCTCGCGAAGACGCTCTTCTCATATGGCGATCGGTGTCGGCATAGCGTTCAGGTTCAGACGTTTCGGCCTTCTGCGGCGCGCCGCGTGTTTTCTGCAGGCGTGACACCAGTACTCGAGAACGCAAAACGACAAAACTACCAATGTTCGTAGTGGCCCATACTTCAGAGCTGCGCATAGATCCTGAGGTTTGACGCGAGTCGTCGAAATCAGAAAGTTGAACGCGCGGTTCTCGCAAATCGCATTGGCACACGATCTGATTTCCGCAGCCTTGCCTCCCATTCGCGCCGAGTTGCTGGTTCGGCTCGGTGGCGGTGCGGTGCTGGAAGTTACCTTACTGCTGTCCTGCGGCATGCTCGTGAGTCTGGTCTTACTGCGCGGTCAACCTCAACGTTTCGCCGTCGTGGCTACACTGAAAAGAGATGTGCAAAGCCGCCATCAAGCTGCGAATAGCTGGAAAGAAGGACTGGGACGCCTGACCTACAGGCCAATTGCGAAGCTGAAACCAGAGCAAGGACGCCCCGATCCGCTCGTCAAAGCCAGGTCACAGTACGTGAATGGTTCGAGGCTGAGCCGTGGCGGACGAGCAGCGAGCTCCAAGCTTCGGGTAGAAAACGCCGGGCTTTTTCCGCGCAAAGTACTCATCGTCGTCTCAAAAATTGTGTCGCAGCGAGCAATCATTCGCACTGGTGTTTAGCTCCAGGAAAAATGCCGGCCAAAACGGCGTTTCACATCGCTGGCAAGCCCCGCGCGGTCGACGGAGGATCGGTGGTCTGAGTAGGGGTGATCGACCGTGCTCAAGGCTGGGGCGGCCCGCTATGATTCCTCGCTGGCTGGACATCGATACGAGCTGATAGTCCGCCAAACGACGCGTCGCAGCGTTTGGCGGCATCGCTGCGGATGCGCTGGAGCTTGTGGCGGTCCTTGAGCGGCAAATGAAAGCTGTCGGCTCGGTCAGCGGCGCCACCCCGAAGAATCGATACGACAAGCTTAGCCATTTCGCGATCTGGTTTACACCGATCGGCCTTCACGCGCGTTGAAAACTTTCAGCAAACTTAATGCGCGTTGCACGGTCGTAACCTATCCGCCGGCTATCTTGGGAGAGGTTCTCCACTTGACAGGCTATCCCGTGCCTGTCACATTATGCAACACAGTTGCACTATTTGCAACATCGAGAAGGCCGTAAACGCGGGCTTAGGCGGCTTTGTAAACAGTACGACTGCGTGCAAGAGGTTCATGATGTCTCGGGTTGAGATCGACCGGGCGAGTTTGTGTTGGATTCGGCGACGTTGATGATGGTTGTGGGATTTGAAACACCGACTTTTGGCCAGATCTTCTTCGGAGCTCAGTAACTGTGTTGCGAAACGCCCAAGCCAAGGTTTAGTCGAAAATCACGGAGGATTGGGTACGCGCTAGCACAGCTACGGGATCGCACGGCGAAGGTCATAGGACCGCGTTGTGAACACCAGTTGGGTTCGCGAGTGAGGTATTCTCCAGATGAGATTGAGCGAATATGTCGAGCATGACGCCACCGCTCTAGCGTCTCTTGTGAAGGGCGGTGAAGTTACGCCTTTGGAGCTGACGCGGCTGGCTCGGGACGCACATGACGAAGTGAATCCCCGCATCAATGGCGTGATCGAATTCTATGAAGATGCCGAGGCCGTTGTCGGCGCGGATGGGGGCCTCTTTCATGGTGTACCTTTCCTCCGCAAGGATATCGGCGCTACCGAAGCTGGCCGCCTTCAGGAACAAGGGAGTCGTCTATTCAAAGGCTATCGTCCCCAGACTGACAGCTATTTTTTTTGTCGCGCGCGAGATGCAGGGCTCCGTACAATCGGGAGAACAGCGTGCCCGGAGCTTGGTACCTCCGGAATGAGTCAATCCATTCTCAACGGCATTACCGGCAATCCATGGAATTTGGAACGATCCGCAGGGGGCTCGTCCTCTGGAGCTGCCGCAGCTGTTGCGGCCGGCATCACTCCTATTGCACATGCCAGCGACAGCGGCGGGTCGATTCGCATTCCCGCTTCTTGGTGCGGCCTTGTCGGGCTGAACCCATCCCGCGGGCGTGTATCTGGTGGGCCGAACAACCAAGACGAACTGCTTGGCTGCAGCCGAGTGTTTGTCCTCTGTCGGACGGTGCGCGATATGGCCGCCGCATTAGACGTCTTTTCAGGTGCTTATCCCGGCGATCCATTTATCATCGTCCAGCCGAGCCGCCCCTATGTGGACGAGCTATTTCGACCTACCGGCACTCTCCGGATCGGAGTCGCGCGAACCAAATGGGGAGGGATTGATGTCGAACTGGAGGTCCTTCAAGCCGTCGATACAATCGCCTCGCTCCTGGAGGAAATGGGCCATCTTGTTATGGAGATCGACCCTCCGTATGATCCCGACGAGAGGACAAGGATATCGCTGGGCAGCTGCGCTCTTAATGCGAAATCACTTGAAGATGCGGCGCGGGCCATGGGCCGAACAATCGACGCGAACACTCTGGAACCGGTCAATCTCAAGCTTTACGAGTATGGCCGAAACTCTCCAGCTTCCATGGGAGACCTGCTTGAGGATATCCGGAGATTCCGGTTCCGCCTCGGCGAGGCGATTGATGGCTTCGATATTTTGCTGACGCCTACGATGCCCGTCGTTGCCCCGTCGCATGCAGGCATCTACTGTACGACAAATCCAAGGGTTTCCGCAGTGGAATTCATGGATGCGGATGCTGCAGCCGCGATCTATGGGTTCATGGGTGCGTTCAATATCACTGGGCATCCATCGGTGTCGCTGCCATTGGCTCATAGCGCTAACGGCTTGCCAATCGGCCTTCAAATCGTTGGCCGTTTCGGTGACGAGGCAACGTTGGTGCGCATCTCGCGCGACCTGGAACAGGCATGCCCATGGCGCCACCGAACACCAAGCGTGCGAGCGGGGCGCAGCTAACAATTGTCGCGGTGGTTTGGCTTCGGATAACGCAATAACAACAAAGTCCAAGATTCGAATTCAACATTACGTGCAGTGCCGGTGCGATGTCTCCTTGTTCGGAGCTCTACCGCGTCGTGGCCTATGACGGCGCGACGGGCCTTTCCGTTTTCTAGTCACCGCCGCTTATTTGTCCTCCTCGCGAAAGGAGCGCTGTTGGAGGTTCCAGCATTTCCTCGGCATCGGCCACTGGACCGACTTGGGTGCCGCTTGACTTCGGAACGCCGATCATCGCATGGAGTGCTCCATGCCGCCCACGGTTGAGGCGACAATATCGCGCAGATCACTGCTTTCACTCGACAGTCGTGGCGACGGGCCTGGTGCCTACTCTGCGGCCGCCGCATCGCCGGCGCGGTCGTCTGAGCGAGCACTAGCGGCGAGGTTGATGCCACCCTGTTTACCTGGCTTTTGGAAGGGCGATGTTCGCTTGGCGTGCCGCTTACACTGAAATGCCTAACGTTAGATCGCGCGATAGTTAAGGAGTACGCGGTCGGCGCTCTCTTTTTGGGGTCTTACCGAACAAGCTTACATAGGCGCGTGAAAAATGCGATGCGCTGGAAAAACCCGTGGCGAATGCGATCTCTGAAACGGAAAGCGGGCTCTGCTGCAGTAATCGTCGGGCGTGAGTCAGGCGCAAATTTCTATAAACCTCCGAATAGCCTGCATTCAGATGCTCGGAGAAAAGACGGTCCAGGTGACGCAGGCTGACGCCCGCATAGATGGCCATCTGGGCACGATCCAGTGGCTGCTCGATTGCAGCCTCCATCTTTTCCAATATGTTTAGCAGGACGGGTTGGTTGACATGAAAGCGCTCCGCTGCCGAAGCCCGCTGGGGCGCGGCCGGCTCGGCCACTGCAGTGTGAAGATACCAATCGCTGACGCGTCTGGCAAAATCTTCGCCCATCCGATCGGCGATGAGGGCATGCATCATATCCAGCGGCGCTACGCCGCCACCGCAGGTGATGCGGTTGCCGTCGAGTACGAAGCGAGCCTGTCTTGGAGTGAGATGAGGAAAGGCCTCGATGAGAGCCGCCGCGTGCTCCCAGTGAACGGTAAAAACCCGCCCGTCGAGCAGTCCTGCTGCGGCCAGTATGTAAGGTCCGCCTGAAATTCCTCCCAGCCGCACCCCGCTTCGGGACAGGTGACGAAGAGCCGCATAGAGCGGCGCAGATCCCAAGGTTGAAGGGTTTCCGCCTGCGCAGACGAAAATCGTGTGCAGCGGCGATTGATCGAGACGCTCGCAAGGGACAACGGCTCCCGATGAACTCGCAACGGCAGCTCCATCCAGGGATAGCGGCCTGACATCGTAGAGAGACTGGCCGGCAAGTAGGTTGGCGGCGCGCAACGGCTCGGTGGCGGAGGCATAGGACATCAGCGCGAAATCGGGCAGCAACAGGAAGCCCATGGTTTGTGTCAATCTGCTGCTGCTCTGCTGAATCATGGCTGTTATGTGACTTTTTCTGTCTCTCCTGTGAAATTTTGACCTAAAAATCGTCGCTATACAAGGCCGAACGACGTGGAACACACTATGCGCTACTCAGCCTTCTCCATTCTCCTGAACGGCCTTCGCGGCAACACGGCATGGAAACCTGCATGGCGCGCCCCGAAGCCGAAGCCCCATTATGACGTGATTATCGTAGGCGGTGGCGGTCATGGTCTCGCCACCGCCTACTATCTCGCCAAGGAATTCGGGATCCGCAACGTCGCGGTCCTGGAAAAGGCTTACATCGGTTCGGGCAACGTTGGCCGCAACACGACGATCATTCGCTCGAACTATCTGCTGCCGGCCAATAATCCCTTCTACGAGCTTTCCTTAAAACTATGGGAAGGGCTGGAGCAGGATTTGAACTTCAATGCCATGATCTCGCAGCGTGGCGTCTTGAATCTCTTCCATTCCGATGCTCAGCGCGACGCCTACATGCGGCGCGGCAATGCCATGCGGCTGCACGGCGTTGATGCAGACTTGCTGGACCGCACGAAGGTTAGGCAAATGCTCCCATTCCTCGACTTCGAAAACGCGCGCTTCCCGATTCACGGCGGCCTTATCCAGCGACGTGGCGGGACGGCCCGCCATGACGGCGTCGCGTGGGGCTATGCCCGCGGCGCCGACTCGATGGGGGTCGACATTATCCAGGAATGCGAAGTGACCGCCATCCGTCGCGAAAATGGCAAGGTAACCGGCGTCGAGACCTCCAAGGGCTTTATCGGCTGCAGCAAGCTCGCCGTTGCCGTTGCAGGGAATTCCTCCCAAGTGGCTGCGATGGCGGACATGAGATTACCAATCGAAAGCCACGTGCTCCAGGCTTTCGTCTCAGAAGGCCTGAAGCCCTTCATCGATTGCGTCGTCACCTTCGGCGCCGGCCATTTCTACGTCTCTCAGTCCGACAAGGGCGGCCTCGTCTTCGGCGGCGACATGGACGGTTACAATTCCTATGCGCAGCGCGGCAATCTCTCCACCGTCGAACACGTCATCGAAGCCGGTAAGGCGATGATCCCGGCTCTCTCGCGGGTTCGCGTGCTGCGCTCGTGGGGCGGCATCGTGGACATGAGCATGGACGGCACGCCGATCATCGACCGCACCCATATCGACAATCTCTACCTCAATGCCGGCTGGTGCTACGGCGGGTTCAAGGCGACGCCCGGCTCCGGTTTCTGCTTCGCCCACCTCATCGCCAGAAACGAACCGCACGCTGTGACGCGCGAAATGCGTCTCGACCGGTTCGAGCGCGGTTATCTGGTCGACGAGAAGGGCCAGGGCGCCCAACCGAATTTGCACTGATTTCGGGAAAGCAAGGACACCGAAATGGCGAGCCTCATCCCCTGTCCCCATTGCGGGCAAAGGCCCAGGGAAGAATTTACTGTGAAGGGCGCGGCACTCGTCCGTCCCGCTGCGGATGCCGGTCGCAATGCGTGGTTGGACTACGTCTATCTGCGTGACAATCCGCGAGGCCGCTACGACGAACATTGGCACCATACCTCAGGCTGCCGCCGCTGGCTGGTGGTGACGCGCGACACCGCAACCCATGAAATTGAAGGCGCGCGTGACACCGCCGCTCGCACGGAGACGGTGGAATGACGTCCTATCGTCTCGACAAGGGCGGTCTAATCGACCGGTCGAAGCCGCTGTCTTTCACTTTCGACGGCAAGGGCATGATCGGAGTCGAAGGCGACAGCCTTGCCTCGGCCCTGCTGGCCAACGGTCAGATGCTTCTGGGCCGTTCCTTTAAGTATCACCGGCCGCGCGGCGTGATTTCGGCCGGTGCATCCGAACCCAATGCGCTGATGACCGTTGCCCAGGGCGGCCGTACAGAGCCTAATACCCGCGCCACTATGCAGGAACTTTATGAGGGCCTTGTCGCGCAGAGTCAGAACCGCTGGCCCTCGCTTAACATTGACATCAGTTCGCTAAATAGTCTGCTGTCGCCCTTCCTTTCCGCCGGCTTCTACTACAAGACTTTTATGTGGCCGGCAGGTCTTTGGGAGAGGCTCTACGAGCCCCTCATCCGCCGGGCCGCCGGCCTCGGCAAGGCGACCTACGAGGCCGATCCTGACCGCTACGAAAAGTGCTGGGCCCATTGCGATCTGCTGATCGTCGGCGGCGGCGCCACCGGCCTTGCCGCAGCGCTGACTGCCGGTCGCGCCGGCGCTCGCGTCATTCTCGTCGATGAGAATGCGATGATCGGCGGCGGGCTTCTCTCGGAAACCGCGACGATTGGCGGCGTGTCCGCAGTCGAATTCGCCGGCCGAACGGTCGCGGAGCTCGAAAGCCTGCCCAATGTGCAGGTTCTTTCGCGCACCACAGCCTTCGGCTGGTATGACGGCAACGTCTTCGGCGCCGTCGAGCGAGTCCAGAAGCACGCTTCTGAGCCGCGCCCCGAGGTACCAGTCGAGCGGCTGTGGCGCATCGTGGCAAAGCAGGCCATTCTCGCCGCCGGCGCTGAGGAACGTCCATTGATCTTCGGCGGGAACGACATTCCCGGGGTGATGATGGCGAGCGCTATGCGAGCCTATCTCAACCGCTACGGGGTTGCGCCGGGCAAGTCGGTGGCGGTCTTCACCACAAACGACAGCGGCTACACACTGGCCCGCGATCTCGAAAAAGCTGGTCTGCGGCTCGTGGCCATCGTTGATAGCCGCCGTTCCGGCGCGACAGCGGGGGTCTATGAGGGTTCGGCCCGTATCATAAATGGCGGCTTCGTGCCCGACGCGGAAGGCGGCAAGGCCCTCTCCTCCATCACAATCCTCCAGGACGGCAGGAAGGAGAAGCTCGCCGTCGACTCGCTCGCCATGTCCGGCGGCTTTAGCCCGGTCGTTCATCTCGCTTACCACCGTGGTGGCAGGCCGGAATGGTCGGATGCCGAAGCCACTTTCGTAGCGCCGGAGGATCACAAGGGACTTTCGCTTGCGGGTGCCGCCGCCAAGGCAAGCGGTCTCGCCGGCTGCCTGGAGGCCGGAGCCAGGAAGGCCGAGGCGCTACTTGGCAAGCTGGAGATCAAGGCGGATCCCGCGGCGTTCGGCGCGGTTGAAGGCGACATTGTCGCAGCGCCTACAAAGCCGGTCTGGATCATTCCCGGTATAAAGGGCAAGGCCTTCGTTGATTTCCAGAACGACGTCCATCACAGGGATATCGGCCTTGCGGTTCGCGAAGGCTATGGTCACGTGGAGCTTGCTAAGCGCTACACCACCAACGGGATGGCGACGGACCAGGGCAAGCTCTCCAACGTCAATGCCATTGGCCTTCTCGCCGAGGCGCGCGGCGTATCTCCCGCCGACGTCGGCACCACGACCTTCCGCCCGTTCTATACCCCGGTTTCCTTCGGGGCGCTCGCCGGCACCTCGCACGGCAAGCATTTCCAGCCGGTGCGCAAGTCCCCGCTGCACGATTGGGCGGTCAAGAACGGGGCGACTTTCGTGGAGACGGGTCTGTGGTACCGTTCCGCCTGGTTCCCGCTTGCCGGGGAAAAGACCTGGCGCGAAAGCGTCGACCGGGAAGCGAAGAATGTGCGCCGCAATGCCGGCCTTTGCGACGTCTCGATGCTCGGCAAGATCGAGATCACGGGCAAGGATGCTGCGGAATTCCTCGATCGCGTCTACTGCAACGCCTTCAGGAAATTACCTGTCGGCAAGGCACGTTACGGCCTGATGCTGCGCGAGGACGGCTTCATCTTCGACGACGGGACCACCAGTCGCCTCGAAGACGAGCGTTTCTTCATGACGACCACGACCGCCTATGCGGCGGGCGTGATGAACCACCTGGAGTTCTGCGCACAAGCGCTGTGGCCGGAACTCGACGTGCGGCTTGCCTCGGTGACTGACCAGTGGGCGCAGATGGCAATCGCAGGACCGAAATCGCGCCTCATCCTGCAGCGGATCGTTGACCAGGATATTTCAAACGAAGCGTTCCCCTTTCTCGGCGCCAAGGACGTCTCGCTGTTCGGCGGCAAGCTTTCTGGCCGGCTTTTTCGCATATCCTTCTCCGGCGAGCTTGCCTACGAGCTGGCCGTTCCCGCCGGCTACGGCGAGGCTGCGGCCGACGCGTTGATGGAAGCGGGCAACGAGCACGGAATTTGCGCCTACGGGGTCGAGGCGCTCTCGGTGCTGCGGATCGAGAAGGGTCACGTCACACATAACGAGATCAACGGTACGGTCGTGCCGACCGATCTGGGCTTCGGCAAGATGGTTTCGGCCACGAAGGTGGACTTCATCGGCAAACGGTTGCTCGAGCGCGAGGGTCTCAACGATCCGAACCGGCTCCAACTCGTGGGCGTCGTGCCGCTCGATTCCGGTACGTCCTTCCGCAGCGGTGCCCACGTCCTCGAAAAGGGGGCGGAGGCAACGCTCGAGAACGACCAGGGTTATATAAGTTCCAGCTGCTACTCACCGCATGTCGGGTCAACCATTGGCTTGGCGCTCGTCAAGCGCGGCTCCTCACGGCATGGCGAGGAAGTTCAGGTCTGGAATGGCCTTCTGAACGAATTCACTGCCGCACGCCTCTGCCATCCGATCTTCGTCGATCCCGCCAACGAAAAGCTGAAAGGCTGACCCGATGTCCGTATCTGCGATCGAACACCGCGCGGCGCTCGGCGGCAAGGCCCCCCTGATCTCGACCGGCGTGACCCTCCGCACGCTTCCCGAAGGCCATGTGCTGCATCTGCTGTCCGCGAGCGCAGATAGCGATGTTTCGGCCACCATCTCCGCCGTGCTCGGATGCGATGCGCTTACCAAAAGGAGCGTGTCACCCGGCCAGTGGTTCGTCGTCGGCGACGAGCCGCTGTCGGCGGCCGCTCTTGCCGACATCGTGAAAAAGGTAAAGCCGCATGCCGAGGTCGTGGACCAGAGCCACGGCCGGGTTCGCATAGCCATCGCCGGCGCAAAAGCGACATCGGTGTTGGCCAAGGGTACCGCCGCGGATCTCGCCTTGAACGTCTTCCCGGTCGGCCATGCGACGACGACGCTAATCGGCCACATCGCCACCCACATCACCCGC
Organism: Bradyrhizobium sp. CCBAU 51627; assembly: GCF_028128765.1. GTDB lineage: Bacteria > Pseudomonadota > Alphaproteobacteria > Rhizobiales > Xanthobacteraceae > Bradyrhizobium. Next base: position 17,464 of record NZ_LBJG01000017.1, on the reverse strand, counting down.
GTCTCGGAAGACGGATTTGAGCTGATGGTGTTGCGAGGATTTGCGGAAAGCTTGTGGGAAGAGCTCGCCGAACTGAGCGTGGAATTTCGCTGATCCCAAATTGACGGACGAGCGCTGCGCCGCCTTCGTGGCCGGTTTGCTGTAGTTTGACAGGAGTAGATATGACGAGCAACCTTGTCCTGACTGTTAAGTGCAAGTCGGCGCGGGGAATTGTAGCCGCGATTTCGACGTACCTGGCAGAAAACGGCTGCAACATTGTTGCCAGTTCGCAGTTCGATGATTGCGACACCGATACATTTTTTATGCGGATCAGCTTCATTTCCGAAGAAGGCGTGAAGCATGCGGCTCTTATGGAAGGCTTCAAGCCTGTTGCCGGAAAATTCGGTATGGATTGGGAGATCTTCGACACGTCGAAGCGCATGAAAGTGCTATTGATGGTCTCTCGCTTTGGGCACTGCCTCAACGACCTGCTTTACCGCTGGAAGATCGGTGCACTACCAATTGACATCGTCGGCGTCGTCTCGAACCACTTCGATTATCAGAAGCTCGTTGTCAACAACGACATCCCTTTCCACCACATCAAGGTGACGACGGAGAATAAGCCTCAAGCGGAAGCGCAATTGGCAGAAATCGTCGAAGCGACAGCGACCGAACTCGTCGTGCTGGCTCGCTACATGCAAATCCTGTCCGACGGACTGTGTTCGAAAATGTCAGGCAAGATCATCAACATCCACCACTCCTTCCTACCGAGCTTCAAGGGGGCAAACCCGTACAAACAGGCTCATGAGCGAGGCGTTAAGCTGATCGGCGCGACGGCCCATTACGTCACCGCCGATCTCGACGAAGGTCCGATCATCGAGCAGGATATCGCGCGCATCACTCATGCCCAGTCGGCTGAGGACTACGTTTCGATCGGCCGCGACGTGGAAAGCCAGGTTCTGGCCCGCGCCATCCACGCACATATTGACCACCGCACGTTCATTAACGGTAACCGAACCATTGTCTTCCCGGCGAGCCCCGGCAGCTACGCATCCGAAAGAATGGGTTGAGCGATGGTACAAGTAATCGACGGCAAACGGATCGCTGCGTCGTTGATCAATAAAGTGAAGACGGCCTCCGCAGAGCTTCAAGCGCAGAATGGGGTCAGGACCGGCCTCGCCGTGATTGTCGTTGGCGATGATCCTGCAAGTCATACCTATGTCAGCGCGAAAAGCCGCATGGCCAAGGAGTGCGGCTTCAATTCGGTCCAACACACTTTGCCGACCGAGACTAGCCAACACGACCTTGCAACCCTCGTGAAGATGCTGAACGCCGATGAGAAGATTCACGGCATTCTCGTGCAGCTGCCGCTTCCGAAACATCTTAACAGCGGACCGATCATCCAGTCCATCCTTCCGGAAAAGGACGTCGACGGGCTTAACGTGGTCAATGCCGGCAAGCTTGCGACGGGGGATCTCGAAACGGGCCTCGTGTCCTGCACACCAGCCGGTGCAATGCTTCTTATTCGCCTCACACATGGCGAGGACCTTTCCGGCCTTAACGCAGTGGTCATTGGGCGGTCGAATCTCTTCGGCAGACCGATGGCTCAGTTGCTGCTCAACGCCAACGCTACGGTTACTGTGGCCCATTCGCGGACAAAAAACTTACCGGAGGTATGCCGCGGCGCCGACATCCTTGTCGCCGCTGTCGGCCGTCCGGAAATGGTCAGAGCCTACTGGGTGAAGCGAGGCGCGACCGTCATCGATGTTGGTATCACTCGGATCGACGCGCCTGAACGAGGCGAAGGCAAGACCCGCCTGGTAGGAGATGTTGCCTTCGCGGAGGTGTCCGAAGTCTCCGAAAGTATCACGCCGGTTCCCGGAGGTGTCGGTCCAATGACGATTGCCATGCTAATGGCTAACACAGTGATCGCAGCGCATAGGACCGTAGGACGACCGTTGAAGATATTCCAAGCATGATGATCGAAATGACGCCCGGCACGACTGCCTAAACCGGACACAGAATCAGTGAAGGCGTGCCTGCGCCAACTTGGTCTCCTAAAGCGGCATATCACTTCTGGAGCTATAGGGTACGCGCGACACTGCCTCGGGCATGAACTTCCAATCCACTCTGCTCGCCCGACAATGACGCGTGACATTCTGCCAGAGGCCAAGCAACGCATCCGTCCGCCGTTTACGCAGGAGCAGGTCGCGGCGTCGGCGGAGCGGTTTCTCGACGGACGGATCCGTAACGAGCAACGCGAGACAGGTTGCGCGCGGGCGCAGGCGGCCGGCGGTCCAAGGCCCTTCGCCAGCGAGCGATCTGGGTATAGCGCGACAATCTGGGGCGGGACCCACTGTCACCCTGATTGCCGAGCGGCACTTCGGCAAGTGCCAGTGGCACGCCGATGCGCTGTGCGACATTGTACGTAAGTATGTGCTGGAAGCGCGGGGCGACGGGGACGCCATCAATGAGGCCGGCGGCTAGAACGGGGGACGTCCTCTGCGGCGTCGCGCACTTATGTACTGGGGCTCGGCGGGCCAAATCGCCAGTTGCGGATCTTGGTGTTTGCTCCTGATGTGCCGCGGCATGGGTCATGGGCCTGCCTTCATCGGCTGGACACTCACTGAGGTGTCCGCCCAGCACCGGTTGGCGGTCGTGAGCCTTCGCGTGATACGCAGCGAGTGCAGCGGAGCGCTGATCTAGAGACCGGCGTTGCTCGACTCATTCCAGAGGGTGTCCCTAAGCGACGATGGCCGATCTGACGATGATGGGGATTCTCGTCGGCTGCTATCGAGGGTCGGATGGATAGGGCCGACTTGTCGGAAGAGCCGATACATGCGTTTGTACGGCTCCTGGAGCTGGCATGGAAGAACGTCAGACCCCACCGCACTTGCAAGCGCGTACCGGCTAATCGAGGAGATGGCTGCCGAGCTGACCATCGCCGGCCGGACAACGATAGCCCTGAAGCATCAGCGCACTTCGTTCTCCAGAGATCTGCGCAACGCGCTGAACAAGCAAATCAGCCGTTCCCAAGCGATGACGACGTCCTGACGTGACGGTCCGTAGAGTCTGCCGACCTGATCCGTCAAGAGGGACAAGCTGATCTGCGAGCTGGAGCGCGCGCATGTGGGCGGACCGCCTACCGATGAGATCGTCGAGCCGGACGGCCCGTGGCTGTCAGTTTAGAAAGCTGACGGACTGCAGGAATTCGCAGCGAGCAATGGAGACCGTAACGAACTTTTCTGAGCACTCAGCAAAAGCCGGCGCGCTGCCACGTCGCACCCACGGCAGTTGGGTTGCAGCACAAGACTCTCCATCACAATCACGCCCTCTCCTCCCCTCATTTCTCCGAGGATCGCCGTCGAAGCCCTACACCATAGACGTCGCTCTGTGTTCCATCCTGATGGTTGGTTGGCAGCCAATCTGTGGCGCCCGCGAAGAACACGCTCAGCGACCATCTCGCAGCTTCGCCGTCTGTCAGTTGATGGGAGTGAGGCTCGCGGCCTGAGGGGTTGGCCCCGACGCCGAAGGATCTGTATTCAGCATAGTAGCTTGTCACCAACGTATTGGTCTTGCCGGGCGTCCATTCGCGCCACCCTTCAGCGATCACGGGGGCATCTATCTTCGTCGACAAGAAGACCACGGTGGCGTAGGGGCGCCAGGGGCGGCCAAGTGCGATATAGCGCGCAGCAGGGTCGGCGCTTAGCCTGCAATGATCAAAAACATAGCCACTGTCCTCATCCGGCGTTGCCTTGCTCTGAGCGGTATAGATGACCGCTTGATTGGCGATGCCGTGCAACTCACATTGCCGGAACCAGGCCCTGGCGTTGCCAAATATGAAATCGACATGCCCTTCGATGTAGCAGTTCGAGAAGTATTGTCGTGACATTCTGCCGTTTGGTCCCTTGCCGGCAAACAGCGTGTCCTGGGCGCCGAGCAGGCGGACGCGCGTAATGACGTCCCTGTCTCCGGTAAGGGACAGCGCGACGGCCTGCGAGGGTGGATTGACCGGATTGAGGGCATAGTCGTTCTGGATGGTCAGGTTCTCGAGCCGAACGTCATCGCCAGCGGCATCCAGCGTAGCCGAGCGGGCGGTTCCTCCTACGTTGATCGCGCTATCACCATACACAATGACGGTATCCTTTGGATTGCTACCAGTCCCTGAGAGATGAACACCGGATTTGGAAATTTTGACCTTCTCGCGATAGATGCCTGGCGCGATCCGGACATCTCCGCCTTCGGCCGGCAATGCGTCGATGGCTTGCTGCACGGAGTGATAGTCTGCACTTCCGGCATGCGACACCAACAGTGGCTTAGCGCACGCCGCGGGGATGCAGAAACATCCCGCCAGAAGCACAGCGGAGGAAACGAAAATACGCATGTGATCCTACACTTCGTTGAGCCAGCGGCACGCTCAACACGGTCGTAGAGCGTATCTCAGCTGGATAGCCGTCACGCTGGACAAGAGATTTTCAGCGCCAAATCAGAACCTGCACGTCACCTTCACTTTTTTCGACCTGCGCAAGCCGAACTTCGTCAACACCAGTAATCCCGGCCCGGATACTGAATGCACCGCCTGCGTTTCGCTTGCCGGGGGTAGTGCTTATCGATTGCCGTCGCCGAATGCCCTGGAACATACCTCCGATCCGCGCTGCAGCGGTTGTGTAGCTCGGCCGGGCAGCGGCGGCGATACGTCAGAGTGATTTGCGGTGGCCTTGACATGTTCAACTTGCCAAGTCGCGGAATTGGCAAACCGGACATCTTCGAGTGTCACGTCAAGTTTATGCCCCTCGTCTAAGCCGCGCATCAGCAACACACCAGTGTCGCCATGCACGTGACGGAGAACAATTTGCCGATAGACCGGAACCCTCGTGCCTTGTGCGCGCGGATCATATTTTGTATCGAAAGCTAGCGGCCACCGGTTGCCCCTCAGGCACACGTACTCATAAGTCACGCTCTCGACGAGACCGCCTCGGCTAACATCGCTCTTGATGCGCAGGCCCGACGTCGTACCATCGAGCGTCAGATTACGCACCAATATGTCTCTGACCCCGGAATTCACCTCACTGCCGATCGACATGCCATGCCCCCAGCCGAAATAATTATCAATGATCGAGATATGGCTGCTCGAGCCATTGTCGCCGGCCTTGATTGCGATGTTGTCGTCACCCGTACGGATCGAGCTATGGGTGATGGTTACATCCTGACTGGCGCCAGGGTCGATACCATCCGTATTGCGGGCATCCGCCGGTGAATCGATCGTGATGCCCCAAAACGTGGCGCCTTCGACCCGGTTCATCGCGACATGAAAATTCGGAGAGTTGCGCAAGGTGACACCGGACAGCGTAATATCCTGCGCATGATCGATCTGGATCAAGCGCGGCGCGTTCTGGTTGCCGCCCTCCGCTTGGGCGCGGCGCGCCAGCTGCCACCAGGTTTCCGCTCCGCCGCCAATCGTTGCGCCGCCCTGACCATCGATGATGCCCTCCCCGTAGATGCCGCCGCCACGCGTTTTGGAAAAGCTGATAAACGGCCGGCAACCGTCGCCCTTGCCTGCAATGCGACCACATTGTCCGAGGCCTCTATCGTAAGCAGCAGGTTCGGGGATGGCGATCAGCATCGCACCGCGCCCCACCCATAAGGTCACGCCCGATTTCATCTCGAGTGGGCCCGACCGGAACTCGCCACGCCCTAAATACACAGCGGCCCCGGAGGGGCATTGGTCGATTGCATCTTGCAACGTGGTCGTATCTTCCTTGCCAGACGGAACGGGGCGGTCGCACACCGTATGAGGTGCAACAGGTTCGGTGATAATCCGGCGGTCTTGCGCTTTCGCGGCGGGGACGACAACCATGGAGATAAGTGTGGACAGTAGGGCCCAGTTGCGAAAACGCTTTGTCATTGACCTCCTCGTACTTTGTCACGCATCCCCGCCCCGTCCCTGTCTGGTCTGGAGCGCTAACTCGATCGAGCCGCCGCGCGCGTCACTGGCCCGCGCAGGCGCACCCTTTGCGCTTTATTCGACCGAAAACACCCGGCCACAAGAACCGACAGGGGTGCTCACTGCACTAGACACCGCAGAAGCTTTGCCGGCTGCTGGATGAGGAGTTCGCTAAGCGGCGCATCCGCGTCACTTGGAGCAACTGGCGCGCGCCCAGTACGGCCCGGAGCCGAAGCACGCAAGCGCCTGCCCCTGACTGCTGCTGTTGAACCCCCGCGCTGTTCTTGAAGCGGCCGCAAGGCCATACCTACGTGCTTGTTCTGCTTCAAGAGCGTGTTAGCGAGCTGAATGTAATCATGATCCTCGCGCGAGACATTCAACCGCGGTTTGCGACCGGGGCACCGGGCAAGGCCGATTCGATCGGCCACGCGTGCTGGATCCAATTGTTGCTCAAAGGCATCTTCTTCCGCCTGGTTCGCTTGCTGATCGTCTAGAACGGCTTGCTGTACCGATGGCGGAGAGGCAGCATTGGATATAGCGAAATTGTGCGAGTCCACGCCAGCGTCCCGTCCTAACATCAGTGGGCTGTGCGTATTCGGAGAAGCTTTCGAAAAGCTGACGACCGGATTGCATTCGCACCGGCAACGCTCCGCCTGACGTCCGGACTTAAGTTGACCGCCGTTAGCCGACACCTCCAGGACCGCATCTTTCCGATCCGGGCCGTGAGCGCATTGATGAACTCGCCGCGCAGCAGGGTGGACGCCTTCTCCGCCGCATCCCGCGCCGGCCGTTCATATTGGCGCAGCTCATTGGATTCGATATCCGAGATGAGATGTTCCATCCATGGTTCACCTCCCGCAGCGGCTCGCTCTCCGCGCCAACAAGCATCTGGACGTCGACTACAAAACTTTCTCGCGACGTACGGTGGGGAACAGCAAGATACTCGAGCGCATCGAGGGTGCCCTTGTCCGACTTTTGAGCGGCATGATGGACTTTCCGTCTGGCGCCCGCCCCCGCGAGGCACTGCGAGCGATCGGGCTGGAGCGCTTCGCGCCGTCCCTGCTGATCGCGGGCAAGACCGACCTCGGCGGAGCCGACCGCTTGGGAGACATCGTCAGCCAGTATCATTCACGCGATGCCGGACTGGCAGGACTCCTGGCAATCTCGTCAAACGGGACTTCACCTATCGGATTGGCCAGCGTATGCTGCTTGGTGAACCAATGTACCGCGCCGGTTTGCTCGCGGCTTCCTAACATACAATCGCCAGCGTGCATAACGAGCGCCGTCCCTGTGTTCGCTAAGTGGGTGAGCACGTAGCTCGCGCTGTCGCGCGGAAACCGCGGAGATAAACTGCGATGAGTGCGGCGCAACTGCGCGCTGAGGCTTTCTATCGTTGCGGCTTCGTCTGTGGCGACGTACCAATCTACGACATCGCGGATAATCTGCCGGGCCCGCTTGTTGGGCCAGAGGTTGAACCGTCGAGAAGGAGAAATAACACGGCATCGGCGCGCACTCCGACTCCCCCGCAATCCCGGTTATCGCGCGTCCTCTTTCCTTGCTCACTGCGCCAGTTGATCTCCATTCCCTCTCACTCGCCAGCATCGCTCTGGCTTATGGCGACAAAGCGCTCTCGTACAATATCGACCCGGCCTTCAGGTCCCTTGATATTCCCGTCGAGGAAGTGGTCAAAATCCTCATGGCCTAAGAGCGCTTTGAACTTCTCTGCAATGTAGCAGCGAACATCATCGTCTGCGTTTTGGATTTCAGCCACGAGTTCCTCTCGCCCGTCAACGACGAGAAGGATATCCTCGATGTCACGGCTGCCTATGAGATCATCGTTGCCGCGGCCGAGATATGCTTCCACTTTGTCGCCACGAATAGTTCCGGCGTGAGGCGCTTGATGTTCAGTGCCTCGTTCAGGGGACACGTGACCGCCGTCTCGATGCCTTTGGCGTACCAGCGATTGCTAAAGCCGAGAATGCTTTCATCATCCGGCATGAAATCGACTTTGAGTTCGCCGAGCCGCATGCGGCAAATGACCTCGTCTTCCGGAGACTCCACGAACCCCTTCTGACGCAACTGGTCTTGCAGTTGAGCCCATTGCGCATGTCCAACGAGATCAACGATGAGATCTACGTCGTCGGTTGCTCGAACGCCTTCGAGCACGATCTCGTCCGTAATGAAAAGGGCTGTTGTGCAACCGCCAACAAATACTAGCCGCTCGCGCAGTTCATCTCCCAAAGATTGCGCGACCGTTTGCAACATTTGAAGCAATTGGCCTTTAACGGTGGTCATTTTCTGAGAAGCCTTTCCGATAGACGCTCGGCCGCGAACCCAGCCTCCCTTTGATTTCCAAGCCTGACACCATCGATAAGGGCCAGATATTCATACAGACGATCGTCTTTTTGAATGGCTTGGGGTACGCTTTTGTACAGCGGTTCTACCGCCTGCCCCATGTCTTTGCCTTTTGCGTACGGCCAGACATAAATGTACTCTCCTGCGCTGATAAGAAGATTTTTAAGGGGCGCGGCGGCAAAGGCGGTGGGGATGCCCCGGGTCATCGCACCCGGTTTAGCCGGAAAAACGAACTTCAATCCGTGCACCACAAAATTATGGAGATTGCGGCGGTTAGGCTTTGCGTGGCCGGATTCCCGATCTTTGACCGCAAGTCCCGACGAAAGGCTCCGGTTGATCGAGGTATTGATCTCTGTCTTGCTGATACCAAGGGCTGATTCCAGGCTGCGTACTGAGTAAGGGTCATCGTGATACGCAGCCTCCCCAGGATGCGCATCGCCCTCATGTTTGGCCTGCTCAAGGCTCACGAGCTTCAGCAATACAACAAGGTCTTGACTTTTCATACAAATTCGCCTTCGTCCTTTGTCCTAGGACTAAGGACAATAGACCATATGGCGGGCCTTTCAAGGATAGAACGTACTTCTTTGTGGCCGACGAGGGGAGGTCTGCCGCGCCTGCTGGTAGCATCTTCGGTTTGCAGTCACTTCAAATTGTTGCCGCATGGCTCGCGGGTCCACTGGTGTGGAACGAAGGGCGAAAGCTTCCAGACGCATGTAGATCGGCAAGCACTCATCAAGCGCGACCGCCAGCAGACATTCGTCGGATAGCTGTGTCGGATCTAAATGTCCGATGAGTAAAGATATAGCCTCCAGGTCCTTTTCGGACGCACCGTCGCGACGGGCACGAGTGACCTACATGCCGAGAGCTTCATTACCGATTGCGCTCACTGCAGGCTGCATCTCGGCAAGATTGAGCAGATGATCGATATCTCCGGCAAGAAAATCCGCGAGAATTTTAATCTGTGCGACGATGGTCCCGGCCCCATGGTGCAGGAGCCAACGGTTGGACAACAACGCGCAACTCAGGAATCATAGGATCACAGAAGGCGGCAGCAATCAGCGCTCCAATTCGACCACGCAGCCGCCAAGCGGCTGAAGGCCACAGCCGACACAATCTCCGCGTGAGTTCAGTTTTCAGCGACGGCGTCACGCTCATACCGTTCGCGACACAGCCGGCCAGTCGAGCACGCCAACTTCCAGCGCGTGTCGCCCGTGCCATTGCCGGCGATGCCCTGAACGGCGGCCACAAGTTCGTGGTCAAATACGCGCCCGTATTCGGGGCCCGCAACGGCGCGAAGCTCGACGCGACCATCCTCTATCTCAAGCGTCTTCACCTGCTCGGCGGAATGGGAGGTCAGGCCGTACTGCAGATTGATGCCGGCCAGCGGTGCCGGAAGCTGCCGGAGGTAGGCCGCTGGCGCTCCGACCAGGCTGGCGAGTTGGCCGAAACTCGTGGGTCGGTGCAATCGGCGTGTCAGAGCCGGGCAGCACCAGCGCCAGGCGCTCGGCATCGTCGCGGCTGGCCTCAATCCGGATTGCAGCGCTCTCGACGGTTCGGGTCCGACTTCGCTCGGTCCGTCCACGCACTGCGGCATGGAGGTCCGACAGGGACAGATAGCGCTCGTCCGCTGGCCGCGAGAACCATTCCGACGCTACTCGGCAGACGGGCGAAATCCTCCCCGGTGAAGGATATCACCTCATCTTATCTGCGGACCCGAACGGAGCAGAACAATCCCGTCGGCGGATTTCACCACATTGTGCTAATCGAAAGCGACTATCTGGATCAACGCGTGAACGAGCAGCGCGACGATTTCGACAACATTCCTGACGAGATACCTAGTGGGGACGTGTTTTCAGTCGAAAAGCTGTCTTATGCCGCAATTCACCAGGCAATTGATCCGATCATCGAGCAGATGGTCGTGCCGGCAGATTGGGAAAAGGACGAGATTTTGAAGCAAGTCAATGACCAGTTTGGTGTCAGCGAAGCGATGCTCCAGGATACCTCGACGCGCATCGTTTATGGGGAAGCGGCCCAGTCGGTCGCTGAGCGCGTCCTAAAAAATATCAGGAAAGAATCATTGATGAGACTGCGGAGATCTTCAACCACAAAGAGGAAATTATAAAGGCCGAACCGATTCGAAGGAGTTTCGCACCACGATCAATGAGCTTTCATGGAAATATACGTCATCCCTCAAAGCATTTGACATGGCTAACGCCGACATAAGCGCGAAGCGATATACCTTTGCGCGCGAGCCGCTGATGGCGTGGTGCGAGGACAACCACGTGGATTATCTGCTCGGGTTCGCCCCCAACACGCGGCTGCTCACCATGATCGCGGACGAACTGACGGCGGCCCGGGCTACGGCCGAGAAAACCGATCAACCCGCACGCCGCTTCAAGGACTTTCAGTGGAGCTTCAAAATGAACGCCTTCTGGGCGCCCGAAAACTTCGAGCCTTCATCGTTCTTCGCTCCTCCCGGCCGGGGAAATCGCGAAAAACTCTAACCAAAAATGGTCCAGTTCGCCGGCGGCCTCAGATCACGTCGGTGAGCTATTTAAGGCTCTTGATAACGAGCGTGCCAGGACTTTGCGGTTTTCTGGAGTGTTCATCATCGTCGCGTGATTGCCTGGAATCGGTGTGGTATCAATGGCCGCTGCACTCAAAACCCTGTCCCAGCCTCGCATCGGCGAGCTCATCTCTGCAGCTATTGAGCTCTTGTCTAGTCGTGCGCGACAACTTACGGAAGAATCCGTCGCGTAAAACTGATGTACCTCAATTGGCAGCGACGGAGCCCGATATAGCTGCAGCGCCCTTTGAAACTGCTCAATTCTCTCGTACATCAAAGCATCATTGTGATCCGGAGGTATAGCTCCTATTTGATGAGCCTTCTCAAGTAGTTGAGCAATTGAACTGTGCCGTGCAAAGCGCTTTAATAGCTTAAAGTGCTCGTCCTCTAGGGGTTCAAGAGTTTCCAGGATCACTTCGCACACCACCTGGGTGGGCGTCATGCCGGCTGGCTTTGCGGGTAGCGCAACATCAATGAACGCCATAAATGAGACGGTTTCATTGAGGCTCAGTAAGTGCTCGGCTATGGCGTAAGCCAATATTCCGCCTGATGAGTATCCAGCAAATCGATATGGACCCCGGGACCGTATCTCCCTGATCGCCGGAATGACTTGCGAGGCTATCGCTTCAAGAGTTGGTGAACAAACTTCACTGAAAGAAGGCCACGGTAGACCATAGATTGGACAGTCCGCGTCCATTTCCTCCACCAAGTTGAGGATATACGAACAATCTCCTAAGCCTGTGGGAACAAAGAACAGCGGCGGCTGCGATCCGGTTGCGCGAACACAAATCACTCCCGGACTACTGGGTTGTGGCTCCAAATGAACCTTCAATGCAAGTTCCTTCAGAACCGGAGCTTGGAAGATATCGGCGGCGGTAAACTTGAACCCGGCATCGAGCGCTCGACTGAGAAGCCGCACCGCTAGCAGTGAGTGCCCGCCCAGTTCGAAGAAGTCGTCGTGGCGTCCGACCCGCTCAACACCCAGAAGCTCGGCCCAGATCTGTGCCAGCGTGGTCTCGATCTCGCCTTGCGGCGCCTCATAGGCGGCGCGCGCATACGCCTCGTCGTCCGGCGCAGCCAGCGCCTTGCGGTCGAGCTTGCCGTTCACCGTCAGCGGCAGGGCCGCCAGCCGGACGAACGCCGATGGCACCATGTAGTCCGGCAGGTGCGCACTTATGTGCGCGCGCAAGGCGCCGGCAAGCTCGCTTCCATCCAGGCCGTTCGAAGCTGCTTCCGGCGCGCACACCACATAGGCGACAAGACGCTGCTCGCCGCCGGGGCCCTCGTGCGCCACCACCACCGCCTCGCGCACGAACGGATGCTCGCAAAGCCGCGCCGCGATCTCGCCGGGCTCGATCCGGAAGCCGCGGATCTTCACCTGGTCGTCGTTGCGGCCCAAAAACTCAAGATTGCCGTCCGGCAGATAGCGCGCCAGATCGCCGGTGCGGTACAGCCGGTCGCCGTCCACAAAGGGACTGGCGATGAACCGCTCCGCGGTCAGCTCGGGCCGGTTCAGGTAGCCGCGCGCCACCCCCGCCCCGCCAATGCAGAGCTCCCCCACCGCACCGAACGGCACCAGCCCGCCATGATCATCCAGCAGATACACACGCGTGTTCGCAATCGGGCGGCCAATCGGGACGATAGCGCCATTAAACCCATCGGGGCAACTCCAGGTCGCCGCACAAACTGTTGCTTCGGTAGGTCCATAAGCATTGATAATGGATGCTGGAGCCAGACTCCGGATGAGTTCTGCCTTCGGCAGCTCTCCAGCAAGAATGAGAACTTGCGATCCCAAGCCTTCCAGCTTCTGGCTTCCCTGAAGCAAGGCTGGAGGCAGCGTCGCGTGCGTGATGGCTTCGCTTCGCAGATAGTCCGATAGCTTGTTACTCGCTTGACGGAGCTCATCCGCAGGCAAATGCAATGCGGCTCCCGAACCAAACGCCATAACAAGCTCCGAGGCGCTTGCATCAAAACCGAAGGAGGCGAACTGCACCACGCGGCTGTTGCAACAAACGCCAAAAAGCCCGATCTGAGCCAAGCTGAGATTGACCAAGCCGCGATGCTCGACCATGACCCCCTTGGGGCTGCCTGTTGATCCCGAGGTGTAGATCACATAGGCGAGATGGCGCGAGGTCAGGCCGAGCGCACGCGGGTCCGGATCCGACGCCGGCAGATTTGCCCATTCCGGCGTCGCCGCCAGATCCACCACCGTCAGATCGCGTAGCGCATCGTTGCCCAGCGCCGATCGCCCCGCTGCATCGGCCAGCAGCACTCGCGGCGCCGCATCCTCCAGCACCTGGTGCAGCCGCGCCGACGGATAGGCCGGATCCAGCGGCAGATAGGCGCCCCCCGCCTTGAGGATCGCCAAAAGCCCGACCACCATCGCTACGCTGCGCGCAACGCAGATCGCCACCGGCTGATCCGGCTTCGTCCCGAGCCCGATCAGATGATGCGCCAGCTGGTTGGCGTGCGCATTGAGCTCGCCATAGCTGACGCGCTGGTCCTGATAGACCACCGCCACCGCCTCCGGCGCACGGCGAACCTGTGCCTCGAACAGCTCGTGGATGCACACGTCCGACGGATAGGCCGCCGCCGTCCGGTTCAGTTCCTCCAGCAGATACGCGCGCTCGTCGGCTGGCAGCAGCTCAATCCGCCCGACCGCTTGCTGCGCATCGGCAACCATCGCCCGCAGCAGCGCCAGCAGATAATCCCGCTGCCGCTCGATGGTCGCGCGATCGAACAGCGCCGTGGCATAACCCAGCGTCCCGGCAATCACCTCACCCTGCTCGCCAAGGCTCAGCTCCAGATCGAACTTGACCTGGTCGTACCCACCCCCGGCCGCCTCCACCATCAGCCCGGCAAGATCGAACGCCCCGCCGGTGTTGGTCTCCCAGGCCAGCATCACCTGGAACAACGGCGTGTGATCAAGAGCCCGGGGCGGCTGCACGATCTCCACCACCTGCTCGAACGGCAGGTCCTGGTGCTCCTGCGCTCCCAAGGCCGTGCGCCGCGTCCGCGCCAACAGCTCCGGGACGCTCGGCTCGCCCGACAGGTCCAGCCGGAGCGCCAGCGTGTTGACGAAGAAGCCGATCAGCTCTTCGATCTCGCGGTGCCCCCGATTGGCGCTCGGCACGCCAATCACAAGATCGTCCTGTCCCGACAGACGCGACAGCACCGCAGCCCACCCCGCCAGCACCGTCATGAACAACGTCGTGCCATGCTGCAGGCTCAGCCGCTTCAGATCCCGCGTCAGATCCGCATCGATGACGATCGGGACCGAGGCCCCCGCAAACGACTGCTGCGCCGGCCGCGGCCGGTCCGTCGGCAGCGCTAGACGGGCCGGCGCGCCGGACAGATGGCTGCGCCAATACTGCGCCTGGCTCTGCAGCCGCGCGCCCGACAGCCACTGCCGTTGCCAGGCGGCATAGTCCGGATACTGGATTGCAAGCGGCGGCAGCGGATCGCCTTCTCCGGCCACGAACGCCCGGTACAGCTGACTGAGTTCACGCGCCAACACCCCCAGCGACCAGCCGTCCGAGACAATGTGATGCTGCGTCAGCAGCAAGACGTGCTCCTCATTCGAGACCCGGATGAGCCGGCCGCGGATCAGCGGGCCACGCGCCAGATCGAACGGCGTGCACGCCTCTTCCCTCCACAGACCCAATAGCGCCTCGTCCGCATCCGCCCTGTCCCGCAGATCGTGCTCCACAACCGGCAGCCCCGCATCCTCCGGCAGCAGCTCCACCCAGGGCTTGCCCTCCGGCGCGACAAACACGCTGCGCAGCGCCTCATGGCGCGCCAACACACGGTCCAGGCTAAGCTGCCAGGCGCTGCGGTCGAGCCCACCCTTGAGCCGCCACCCGAGTGGAATGTGATAGTTCGTGCTGCTCTGATCCAGCTGCGCCAAAAACCACAGCCGCTGCTGCGCAAACGACAGCACAAGCGGCGCTTCACGCGACACCGGCGCAATGGCTGGCAGGTCTTGCGCCCCGGAGCGGCTCAACTCATCCATGATACTCGCGGCCAGATCGGCCAGCACCGGTTTGGCAAACAGCGTGGTCAGCGGCAGTGTGAAGCCAATGGCCTGCGAGACCCGGCTCAACAGCTGCACCGCCAATAGCGAGTGCCCGCCGAGCGCAAAGAAGTGGTCGTGCCGTCCAACCCGCTCAACACCCAGAAGCTCGGCCCAGATCTGTGCCAGCGTGGTCTCGATCTCGCCTTGCGGCGGCTCATAGGCGCGATGCGCATACGCCTCATCGTCCGGCGCAGCCAGCGCCTTGCGGTCCAGCTTGCCGTTCACCGTCAGCGGCAGCGCCGCCAGCCGGACGAACGCCGATGGCACCATGTAGTCCGGCAGGTGCGCACTTATGTACGCGCGCAAGGCGCCGGCAAGCTCGCTTCCCTCCAGGCCGTTCGAAGCTGCTTCCGGCGCGCACACCACATAGGCGACAAGACGCTGCTCGCCGCCGGGGCCCTCGTGCGCCACCACCACCGCCTCGCGCACGAACGGATGCTCGCAAAGCCGCGCCGCGATCTCGCCGGGCTCGATCCGGAAGCCGCGGATCTTCACCTGGTCGTCGTTGCGGCCCAAAAACTCAAGATTGCCGTCCGGCAGATAGCGCGCCAGATCGCCGGTGCGGTACAGCCGGTCGCCGTC
>NZ_LBJG01000017.1:0-1916 GCF_028128765.1 Bradyrhizobium sp. CCBAU 51627 | reverse complement strand
CACAAAGGGACTGGCGATGAACCGCTCCGCGGTCAGCTCGGGCCGGTTCAGGTAGCCGCGCGCCACCCCCGCCCCGCCAATGCAGAGCTCCCCGACCGCGCCAAACGGAACCGGCGCACCATGACCGTCCAGCAGATACACCCGCGTGTTCGCAATCGGGCGGCCGATCGGGACAATAGCGCCATCAAACTCATCCGGACAACTCCACGCTGTCACGTCGATCGCAGCTTCCGTCGGGCCGTAGAGATTGTGCAGGCCCGTCCAAGGCAAGAGGCGCCGAACCCTATGCACACTGGCGGCAGGGAGCGCCTCGCCGCTGCATAAAACTCGTCGCAGCGATGTGCAGCGCTCAACACTCTTCGCATCCATAAAGCTGACCAGCATGGATGGCACGAAGTGAACCGTCGTGATGCGCTGGCTGATGATCAAGTCGACCAGTGCAGCGGGATCTCTGTGCGCACCCGGCGGCGCCAGCACCAGGGTCGCCCCTTCAAGCAAGGTCCAAAAGAACTCCCAGGCCGAGACATCGAAGCCAAATGGCGTCTTCTGCAACACGACATCAGTTGCCTTGAGACCATAGGCGTTTTGCATCCAAATCAAACGATTGACGATAGCCCGATGTTCATTCTGTGCCCCCTTGGGCGTACCGGTGGATCCGGAGGTGTAGATCACATAGGCGAGATGGCGCGAGGTCAGCCCGAGCGCACGCGGGTCCGGATCCGACGCCGGCAGATTTGCCCATTCCGGCATCGTCGCCAGATCCACCACCGTCAGATCGCGTAGCGCATCGTCGCCCAGCGCCGATCGTCCCGCCGCATCGGCCAGCAACAGGTGGGGCGCCGCATTCTCGAGCACCTGATGCAGCCGCGCACTCGGATAGGCCGGATCCAGCGGCAAATACGCCCCGCCGGCCTTCAGGATCGCCAGCAGCCCCACCACCATCGCCACGCTGCGCGCAAGGCAGATCGCCACCGGCTGGTCCGGCCTGACCCCGAGGGCGATCAGATGATGCGCCAGGCGGTTGGCCTTCGCATTGAGCTCGCCATAGCTGACGCGCTGGTCCCGATAGACCACCGCCACCGCATCCGGCGCCTGGCGCACCTGGGCCTCGAACAGCTCATGGATGCACCGGTCCGACGGATAGGCCGCAGCCGTCCGGTTCCGCTCCTCCAACAGATACGCCCGCTCGTCAGGTGGAAGGATGTCCAGTTCCCGCACCGGCGTGTCCGGCGCATGCTCCAGCGCCTCCGCCAGCTGCTCGAGCGCCCGCTGCATGTAGCCGCAGATCCGATCCGCCGAGATAGGCTCCGCCACCTGCGCCATCAGCCCGAACGCCTCGCCAAAATCCTCCACCGACAAGGTCAGCGGATAGTTGGTGCGTTCCTCCCCGCCCAGCCATTCCATGCCCGACAAGACATCATCCGTCCCAGAGCCGGGTACAGCCGGCGCCGTGTTGTGACGATAGTTCAACAGCGTGCTGAACAGCGGCGCCGACGCCGCAATAGCGCTGCAGCGCTGCGCCAGCGCCAGCGAGGCATGCTCATGCGCCAAGAGCTCGGCCAGCCGGGCGTGCGTGATCCGCACGCTCGCCTCGACCGCGGTCCCATCAAGATCAAGCCGCAGCGGCAGCGTGTTGATGAACAGCCCCATGGCGCGGTCGGCGCCAGCGCTGCCCTGCAAGCGGCCTAACAGCACCGTGCCGAACACCACCTGCTCGCGGCCGCTGCTGCGCGCCACCACCTGTCCCCACGCCAGATGGCATAGGCTCGCCAGACTGACGCCCAGCCGCCGCGCCTGTTCCCGTAACCGCGCATGGAGCGCCGGCGGCAGCATCCGCTGCGCCTCTCGAACCCCGCCGCCGTCGCCGCGCACCTCGCTCAAGCCGAACGGCGTGGTCGGCTCGTCGATGTCCGCCA
>NZ_LBJG01000016.1 GCF_028128765.1 Bradyrhizobium sp. CCBAU 51627 | reverse complement strand
GCTCCAAAGGCCCGCTTTCCGGCAAATCCAGTCACGGCAAAACACCGCTTCTGGATTCCAAATCAACGGCTTGGGAGTTCTTCACGGACGACTGATCAGTGCGCGTATTGCAGCTCGCGACGCCGCGGACGACGAGGATCTCGCCTGATGTGGTGCGTCGATCGACCAACTTTCGCTGCTGACGATTCGTTCGCCGCATGCATCAGTCGGGTCCACAACCGACCCTTAAAGCGTCGTCTAATGGCGATCGCGGATCAAGTTAAAACTGAATCTGATCTCTACGCCAGACGCGCTAGTAGCGCCGCGCTTCATCTCATCGCTCAAACTGATGGGGTCTCCGGTTTGGTAACAACAGACGAGATGGTCAAGGTCTACGATCAGCGTATGGCAGGTAAAAAGGGACCGGGCCGTCATATCTACGACGCGATCAAGCTTCTGCCGAAGCATGGGATCTGCCCGTTCTGCGATCATCGACCGGTGTCGACGCTTGACCACGTTTTACCTAAGCGGCTCTTCCCCACGTTGGCGGTTACCCCTGATAACCTCGTCGGTGCCTGCGCCGATTGCAACAAGACCAAGCTGTCATTCGCTCCATCTGCGCCAGAGGAAGTTTTTCTTCATCCTTACTTCGATGACGTCGAGGATCAGCAGTGGCTCGCGGCAAAAGTCGTTCAAGGCCCCGTAGCAGCGATCGTCTTCCGGACACAAGCAAACGCCTCCTGGTCCAATGATCTTAACGAACGAGTTCGGCGGCAATTTCGAACGCTGGGATTGGCCCAGCTATATGGAGCCCAGGCTGCACGCGAGATCAGCGATCAAGCGCATCTCCTCGGCGTCATTTACGACAGCCGCGGGTCGGATGGTGTCCGTGAGGAACTAACAAGGCAAGCCGAAACGCGCGAAGCGGTCCGGAGCAACAGCTGGCAGGCCGTCACTTACCGCACGCTGAGCGAGAACGATTGGTTTTGTGATGGGGGCTTCCGGGGCGTTTAAAGTGATTGCGGATGCGACACAATCCAGAATGAAAAGGAACGAATGCAAACAAACGGGCGCGATTCGCATTTTTGCCGCAAAATGCAAATCTGCAAGCCATTGATTTAATTACTATTTTTTGACTTATGTCTCAGACCGCTCATAACGGTCTGGTTGCAGGTTCGAGTCCTGCCGGGCCCACCACGCAGACACCACCAAGTTCTATTTTTTCGGATCTGCGACTGAGACTTATCAATAGCCGCCCGAGTTCCGTCCCGGCGATAAAACGTTCCCTCCCGACCCTCGCTTCGGCTCACCCATCCGGTGGGAACGTCGACAGCTGCGCGTTGTTGACCCGTGTTGAAACTGGAGGACCGAAATGAAATTTGTTCCAAGCATTGGCATGATTGCGGCGTCGCTTGTCGTAGCTGGGCTGGCGTCTCCGAGCTTTGCGCAAGGGTGGGGTCCCGGCCCCTGCACGGGCTCGAGCAGCAGCGCAGTTGGCGTGGAAGGCCCCGCGATGAATGGCGGTCAATTGATGGCGGGCGTCGGAAATTGTCGTCATCGCCACGCCAGGTGGCGCGACAGCTACGGCTATTACCGGGCGCCGGCCCGCGCCTATTATGATCGCGACTACTACGATCGAGGATATGGCGGCCCCGGTGTCACCATCGGCGTCGGCCCCGATCGCTGGTGAAGGTCGAACAGAGGCCGCCCGGAAGGCGGCCTCTTTCGTTGCACCGAACGGATTCTTCCCTCACCGCCGAAGGGCGCGCTGGCGCGTGCCGGCCGACATGCCCCCATATCCCCGATCACTTCCACAGGCCGACAAGCGGCCAGTAGGTGAACATGAACACCATGATGAGGCCGTACATGATCACCGCGAGCGGCAGGCCGAGCCGCATCATGTCCCGCGTCGTGAAGCCGCCGGCGCCGTAGGCGATCATCGCCGGGGCTGACGTCACCGGGATGATCGAAAGACATTGGGCGATGAGAGCCACCCCGAGCACGATCCCGACGATCGGCAGGTCCGGATTGTGCAGCGAGACCAGAAAGCCGATGATCGCCGGCGTGATCGCGGTCAGGCACGAGGTGATGCTGGTGAAGCAGAAGCGGACGAAGAACACGACGACGAAGATCATGATCGCCAGCGCCGTGATCGACAGGCCTCCCATCCCGGATTCGACGAACGCCACCTTCGACAGCCACGCCGCCCCGCCGGTCCTGGTCAGCATCTCAGCCATCGAAATTCCCGCGCCGAACAGCAGGATCGAGTTCCAGTCAATTCGCTTGTAGAGGTCGTTGCAGGTGATGACGCCGACACCCGGCAGAACGAGCAGCAGCACGCAAAGCACCGAAATGGCGGATGCCTCGACATGGTGGATCTTGTCGGTCGCCCAGAGCAAGATCGTCAGCGCCATGATGAGCGAGGCCCGCTTCTCCGCGGTCGACATCGGCCCTATCTCGGCGATCCGCGCGGCGATGTAGTCAGTGCCTCCGGGCAATTCGGCAAATTCAAACTTGAAGAGCCTTGTCGTCAGGAAGTACAGGCCGATTGAAAACACGACCGTGTAGGGAAAGAGGTCGATCAGCCAGTCGAGATAGCCGACCTGAGGCTGACCGGCCCCGGTCAGAAAGCTCACCATCACCGGATTGGGCGCGGCCCCGGTGAGCACGCCGACGCCGGTCACCGAGGGCAGGATGCCGGCGAGAAGGAGCATGGCCTTGCCGATCTGGCTGTTGCGAGGAAGACCAAATGCCTCGGTCAACCCGATCACGATCGGAACGAGCGTCGCCGCGCGTGCGATCACCGAGGGAATGAAGAAGGTGAGCGCAAAAGCGGTCAGGATGATCCCGAACATGATCGCATGGGTGTTTGCGCCGACCAGCTTGAGGATCAGATAGGCCACCCTTTTCTCCAGCCCGGTGCTGGTGATCGCCGCCGCCATGGCAAGACCGGCCGCGACGAACAGCCAGCCGCTGTTCGAAAAGCCGCTGAGTGCGAGCGGAATGGCCTTTGCCGTTCCGAGCATCGCACCGGTGCCGCCTGCCGGGGGAGAAAAGCCGAGTGCCAGGATCAGCAGGAATACGAGCGCGACCGCGCTGACCCCGTAGGGAATCGCCTCGGTGATCCACATCAGCACGACAAAGGCCATCACGGCGATAACGCGCTGTCCCGCTGGCGAGAGACCGGCCGGCGACGGCGTCATGATGATCGCCAGCATGATCGCGAGGCCGATCAGCACCGTCAGAAATTTCCTCGTGCCCGGTCCGGTCGTTTCGGACGCAGCATGAACCAGCGTCGACATGCGTTTCCTCCATCCCTGTTTTATTGTTTCGGCGACTTGCCGGTGACGTCAGGTTCGACCTGCAGTACCCAGCACAACGACGCCATCCGCAGCCCGCACACCCTGGCCCGCCGGCAGGACGAAGACGGGATTGATCTCGGCCTCGATCAGGCGCTCGCCGAGCTGAGCCGCCATCAGCGAAAACGCCACGATCGCAGACACCAAAGCCTCGACGTCCAGCTTTGGCCGCCCGCGAAATCCGTCGAGCAGCGGCCAGGTGATCAGCTCGTGCAGCATCGAGAGCGCTTCGTCACGGCTGAGGCCGCCCTGCGGCGGCAAGAGGCGCATGGTCGTGTCCTTGAAGAGCTCCGCGGTGACGCCGCCCATGCCGAGCAGAATCGCCGTGCCGAGCGCATCGCGGTGCATGCCCAAAATCAATTCAGCGCCGCCCGCAATCATCTCCTGAACAAGGAAGCGTTGCGGACGCTGACTGATCGCCTGCTCCACGTCGTTCGCCATCGCGATCAATCGTCCGCCGATCGTCTCCGGTGTCAGATTGATTGCGACGCCGCCGACCTCGCTCTTGTGCGTGATCTCGCTGGAGAGGATCTTCAGGACGACTTTTCCGCCAAGCTCGTGCGCCGCCGATTCCGCTTCGTTCGGCGTCTCGACGATCCGCTCATTCACCCCCGGGATGCCGAAGCGCGCGAACAGCGCCTTGGCCTCGGCCTCGTCGAGCGAGCCTTGCGAGAAATCGCTGATATCGACCCGCCGTTCGGGCGAGGCAGCAACCTCGCCTTGCGTGGACCCGGCCGCCAGCAGCAAGCCCGAGAATGCAGAGCCGCAGCTTTCGGCCGAGGTGTAAGCCGGCACGCCGCGGGCGGTGAGCACCGCGCCGACCTCGGGCGCGTGCGGGCTGACATAGGCGATGACCGGCTTGTCGGAGTCCGGCAGGCAGTCGTGGATAGCATCCGCCAGCAGCGCCGGACATCCGACGGCCGACGATCCCGCGATCACCACGAGGGCGTCATAGGACGGGCTCGCGAGCAGGGCGCGGATCGCACCCCGCAGGATATCCGGATGCAAGCCGGCCAGGGTCAGGTCGACCGGATTGCGGTCGAAATTGGCGTGGGAGCCTGATTGAAGCGAGGCGAGCCGCGCTGCGGTCTGCGCGTCAGGCGCGGGCGTTTCGAAGCCGGCGACACCGAGACTGTCGGAGACGACGGTTCCGGCGCCGCCGGTGGACGTGAGGATCGCCACGCGCTTGCCGCCGAGTTTCCGTCCCGCGGCGAGCGCCGCCGGAATATCGAGTAGTTCCTCGAACGTTTTCGCCCTGAGAACGCCGAGCTGCCTGAACAGCGCATCGTACATGCGATCCGAGCCGGCCAGCGCGCCGGTGTGCGACACCGCCGCCTTGGCTCCGGCCTCGGAGCGGCCGATCTTGAAAGCCACCACGGGCTTGCCGGCCTCGCGCGCCTTTCGCACCGCCTCGCGGAAACGGGCCGGATGCCTGATAGCCTCGACATACAGCGCGATCACTTGGGTGGCTTCATCCGCGGCAAGAAACTCGATGAAGTCCGAAAGTTCGAGATCCGCTTCGTTGCTGGTGGACACCAGCTTCGACAATCCGATGCCCCGTGCCGCCGCGCGAGAGAGCAGCGCCCCGAGAATGCCGCCGCTTTGCGACACCAGCCCGATCGGGCCGGCGGGGAAACGATCCATCGCCAGCGCACCCGAGGCGGACAGCACGACGTTGTCGGTCAGGTTGACGAGACCGATCGTGTTGGGGCCAAGGATGCGCATCGAGCCGGCGGCTTCCAGAAGCTCCTTCTGGCGCTGAGCCCCCTCCTCACCGGTCTCGGTGTAGCCGGCGGCAAGGACGATCGCTGCGGCCGCGCCTTTCCTGGCGAGCTCCCGCACGGCCATATGCGCGCGCTCTGTGCCCAACAGGACGATCCCGACGTCGGGTACAGCCGGGAGTGCCTCGACATCACGGTAGCAGGTGAGCTCCCCGATACGCTCGACCTTGGGGTTGACGGGGTAGATCGCGCCGGAAAAACCGTGCTTTTGCAGGAACGAGACCGGCCGTCCCGAGGTCTTGTTCGGATCGGCTGATGCGCCGATCACGGCCACGCTCCGCGGCCGAATGAGACGCGCGACGGCGTTCATGGCGTCACTCCTTCGAGGATGATTTTGCGAGGAACGCCAGCACCGCTTCGCGGTGCTCGGCGCTGGTGTAGCAGATGGCCTGGGCCTGGCTGCCGAGATCGAAGATCTCGTGCGCCGAACGCTCGAATGACTGGTTCAGGATCTTCTTGCTCAGCGCCAGCGCGGTCGGCGATCCCTGCGCGAGCTCGGCCGCCCATGCCTTCGCCGCGCTCAGGAGTTCGCGGGGAGCCACCTTGCGATCGAGAATGCCGAGCGCAAGGGCCTCTTCGGCCTCCACCATTCGCCCGGTGAAAATCAGCTCCTTGGCTCTGGGAAGCCCGACCCGTCGCGGCAAGAAATAGGATCCGCCGCCGTCGGGGATCAGCCCACGCTTGATGTAGGACCAGGTGAACTTCGCATGCTCCGAGCCGATCAGGAAATCGCACGCGAGCGCAGTATCGGCGCCGAGACCCGCCGCCGCGCCGTTGACAGCGGCGATGGTCGGCTTCGGCAGGTTGAGCAACATGGATTGCACCCGATGCACGCCCTGCTGCCGGCTCCAGCCGTTGAACGCGACTTCGCCCTGCGGAGCTTCCAGCCGGCGCTTCATGCCGCTGATGTCGCCGCCTGCGCAAAAGGCGGAGCCCCGCCCTGTCAAAACCAGAGCCCGGATCGCATTGTCGCTCGTGACCGCCTGGAGCGCGTCCACGAATTCCGCGCGCATGTCGTCGCTCATGGCGTTGCGGCGATCGGGCCTGTTCAGCGCGATCGTCGCGATGCCGGCATCGATCGAGAATTCGATGAGTTGATAGGTCATGTGCAGGCCTTCGATCGTTGTTGGATACCCAAACGGGGATATTCATCGTGGAGGACGCATCATTCCGGCCGTGCCGGCGGTGCCGACCAGGGTTTTGCGGCGCGCCTGCGCCGGCGATCAACGATGCATCGATTTCAAGCCGGCGTCCGTCGCGTCCAGATCGACGAACCGGGCCGGAGGTTATCCAGCAGGACGATGAGACATTGCGTTTCGTGCTCCCGAAATGCTTTGCGCTTGGTTTTATTGCTTGCGTCTATACCGAACCGCCATAGAAAGGTGCAGCCCTCGTTTCCACTAAGTGAAATTTACTCCGGAGAGGCCGGATGGCTCTGGCGCGGCAATATGCCGGCGGCGCAAATGGAAACCGGTCGCTGGAGCGCGGCATCGAGATCCTGCGCGCGTTCCGGCCCGGCGTCGATACGCTCGGCAATGGCGAGATCGCCGAGCGAACCGGCCTGCCCCGCTCCACGGTCAGCCGCCTGACCAAGACCCTGGTCGCATTCGGCATGCTCGACGAAGTCCGGACCGAGCGGACTTATCGATTGGCCGCGGCCGTTCTCAGTCTCGGCCACGCCGTTCGGATGGGATCTCCGGTGCTCAAGGTGCTGGGTCCCCTGATGCGAGCCGAATCCACGCGGCGCCGGCTCAACGTCGGCCTGGCGACGGCGGATCGTGCGATGATGGTCTATCTGGAATCCATCCGCTACAACCCGCGCCCGACGCTGCGCAGCATCGTGGCCGGTCAACAGGTGCCGATGGAATTGACCTCGCTCGGGCGCGCCTATCTCGCGGGGCTTTCGGACGGGGAGCGCGACAGGCTGCTCGTAAAGTTCAGGCGTCGCAATGCCGCCGCCACCAAAACCCTGATCGCCGAGGTGCAGAAGTCGATCCGCTCGGTCAGGCGCGACGGCTATTGTGCGGTCTCCTGGCAGCCCGGCGTACTCGCCGTCGCGACCCCGATCGTCATCCAAGGTCTGCCGGTTTACGCGCTCAACATGAGCGTGCAGGACATTGAACCGACAGAGGCCCTTGGTGCGGAGATCGGCAGCTATCTCGTGGCGTTCGCGGCGCGATGCAAGGGGGCACTTTCGGGGCCGTAACCCGATCCAACCTTCCACGCATTCCTGGCCGAGCGTTACTCGCACGGCCGACACCGCTGATTGCCGGCGGCCAAAAATGTCTGCAGTGCTGTCTTATGTTGCTCGATTGGCCCCAGCGGCGACGAACTCCAAGGCCGCCTTGGCCGTGATCCCGGCAACTCGCACCCGTGCACCTGATCCGCCGCAACCCCGCGCGCAGGTTTGAGCGAAATCAACCACCGCGTCCGGGTCGAAGACTACTCTTCGCGGCGACCGGAATGGTCGACCGCGAAGGAGAACATGATCATGGCAACCGAGACCAAATTACCTGTCAGCAAAACCTCGACCGCGCCTGCGACCGGCGAGGCGTGGCAGCCGTTCCAGGCGCTGAGAAACGAGATCGACCAGATCTTCGACGATTTCGGCAATGGCTTCTGGAAACGGCCGTTCCGCTCGCTCGCCAGGCTCGAGCGCGACCTGTCCAGGAACTTCAATGCGCCGGCCGTCGACATCGCCGAAAGCGAGAAGGCCTACGAGATCACGGCCGAGCTTCCCGGCCTCGACGAGAAGAACATCGACGTCAAGCTCGTCAACGGCGGTCTCACCATCCGCGGCGAGAAGAAGGAAGAGACCGAAGAAAAGAAGAAGGACTATTACGTGTCCGAGCGCCGCTATGGCTCCTTCGAGCGCTACTTCGCGCTGCCGGACGGTGTCAACTCCGACAAGATCGAGGCGACGTTCAAGAACGGCGTGCTGAAGGTCGTCCTGCCGAAGACCGAAGAAGCCCAAAAGCCCGCCAAGACCATCGATGTGAAGGCCGCCTGAGGCCCACCGACGCGAGGCTGCGGCGATCGCAGCCTCGCCTCATCCAAGAAACTCGCCCGCGAACTCGAGGACAGAACATGCGCGCACATCATATCATGACGAAAGACGTCGTTGCCGTAACTCCGCACACCACGATCGAGGAGGCGGCCAAGATCATGCTCCGGATGCACATCAGCGGTCTGCCGGTGATCGACGATGCGGGCAATCTCGTCGGCATGGTCTCGGAAAGCGACTTCCTCCGTCGCAGCGAGATCGGCACCGGCCGCAGGCACGCTGCATGGTTGAAATTCCTCATCGGACCGGGACGGGCGGCTGCCGAGTTCGTCCACGAGCGCGGCCGCAAGGTCGAGGATGTCATGACGAAGCAGGTGGTGTCGGTGCAGGAAAGTACCGGTCTGGCCGAACTGGTCGACCTGATGGAGAGGAACGACATCAAGCGCGTCCCCGTCCTGCGCGGCAAGACGCCGGTCGGGATCGTCACGAGAACGAACGTGCTGCAAACCGTGGCGAGCCTGGTGCATGAAATCCCCGATCCGACCGCCGATGACGAGCACGTCCGCGAACGCATCACGCGCGCCGTCAACGCCACCGACTGGCGCCCGATCGGCTTTGAAGTGAATGTCCGCGACGGCGTCGTGCATCTGCACGGCCTGATTACCACCGACGAGGCGCGTCAAGCCGCGATCGTCGCCGCCGAGAACACCTCCGGCGTCAAGAAGGTTCACGACCATCTCTGCCTCGTCGATACGTATTCCGGATTCTATGTGGAATCGCCCGAAGACCTGAAGGCCGCGAGCTGAACGCCCGCAGAACGAGGCCACAATGCTCGGCTGGATCGTTCGGATTCTCTTTGCCATAGCAGCGCCGATCACGGCGCTGTTCGTGGCGCGTGATGCGCTGAACTTCGGCTTGATCCAGACCATCGTGACCATGCTGCTGGTCACCGGCCTGGTCTGGCTGATGGCCGCCTATGCCGGACGAGACCGGCAGGCCCCCCGGTAACGGCTGGCGAGACGCGCGGCGTCGCAATCGCTGCTGCCTTTCCCGTGCAGCTAAGGACATCCCCTTAGGTGATGCTCCCAAATTTCGGCCGGAGGATTTAGGCCTTAGAAAGGATTCATCGGCACGCACCGGCAAGGGGCCTGCAATGAATCACTCGATGCACACGGCGGACAAGGCAACACATCTGAAGGTGATCGTAGCCGGGCTGATTGCCGGCATCGCGATCGTCACGACCGCGCTGGCCTTGCACCTGACCTATCCTGACTTGAACGCACAAAGGCGGACGACTGTGACGGTCCAACAGCCGCATCCCACCCACGTTATGACCAGGATCGCACAACGTTAGAAGGCCCTTTGGAGGATATCCAGATGACCAACGAAGCAATCAAGGCGCTGATGGTTCTCGCGATGTTTGGCGTCCTCGAATTCGCGCTCTATTTTTCCTCGATGGCCCGACCTGCCAAGCAGCCGGTCCGCTCGAAGAACGGCCCCGGGCGCGTAGGGCGCCGTCTCACCCCTCGCGCATCGGAAGACTAGGCGATCGCCTGCCCGCCCGGTCAAATCGGCGGGTTACAGCGGCTCATCATCCAGCGTGGACGGCTCCGCCTGCACCGAGACGAAGTCTCCGCCACCGTACTCGTCCTCCGGATCGGGACCGATCGACTGAAGGCACAGGCGGTCATCGACTTCGCGAACGCCGGACGCATTCTCGCAGGCCACGATCGCCGCCTGATGCGCATTCTCACCGCTCACGACGCCTCGCAGCGTCACCACGCCGTTCCTGACGCTGACGTTCAAGCCGACGGGCTGCCAGGACTTCCCTGCCATTGCCGCAAGGACCGTTCGGCGAATCTGGTTGTCGTCTTCCGAATAGCCAGGTGCGCCTGTCAGCGGACCGGCAACCGCGGACAGGAAGTCAGACCGGGTAATGATGCCGATGATGTGGTCGTCGCGCATCACCGGGACATGGTTGAGGTGTCGGCGCTCCATCAATTCGGCGATCTCCTCGAGGGAGGTATCCTCCCTGACCGTCGCCGGATCGCGCGTCATCACCTGCTCGACCTTGCGCCCATGCTCCTTCACGAACTCGCGCGCAATCCGGTCCGCTCCAAGCAGGACGCTAAGCAGCCGGTTGCGGCTGTGCTCCGTTTCCAGCTCCGCCCGCCTGAGGAAGTCGCTTTCGCAGATGATGCCGACCAGCTTTCCCGTCGAATCCGTCACCGGCAGACCACTGATGTGGTGGGCCAGCATGGTCTTGATCGCCTGAGCGATGGAGGCGTCAGGGCGAATAGCTATGACCCGCCGGGACATTATCTGGTGCGCGCGCATGTCTTCCACTCCGCAGAGACCTTACAGCTAGTTGCTGCCCGTGACAGGGTCTTGATTGAGATCAACTCGCGACCGGGGTCGACTGCCATGCTGTTGCGAGGTCTGGGGTTCCGGCATGCGCCTGCTCACATTGTTCATCGCTGCGACTTTAACGGTAATGGCCGCATCGAGCCCACA
The DNA here is from genome assembly GCF_028128765.1 of Bradyrhizobium sp. CCBAU 51627. GTDB lineage: Bacteria > Pseudomonadota > Alphaproteobacteria > Rhizobiales > Xanthobacteraceae > Bradyrhizobium. The sequence continues at coordinate 88,266 of NZ_LBJG01000016.1, read as the reverse complement.
AGCGCCGGCTCAAACGACGTCCGTCGCCGGCTCCGCCGCGCTCTCCGACCTCATGACCCGGTTTCAGCTTCAGCATGCCAAACTGTGGTTTGCAGGCAAGCTCAGCAATTGGAGCCTGGCGAACTACGAGGTCCAGCAGCTGAACGATGGCCTTGAAAGGGCGAGCAAGCTCCTGTCCGATCCAGCACGGAGCGCTCCGGCCAAGCTTCAGCTGCAAGCCGTGCAACAAGCGATACAGCAGAAAGATGTGCCCGGGTTCACAAAAGCGTATTCGGCCCTGACGGACGAATGCAACAGCTGCCATCGGGCCAGCGGATTCGCCTCGATCACAATCCAGGTACCGCTTCGGCCGCCGGTCGCCAACCAATTGTTCGTCGATCAGGTCGCCGAGGGACGGGCCCAAGCCCATGCGTTGTGCGGAACGTGCCATGTCGTGGAGGATGCCGCCAGGGAATCGCCGGCGTACCGCCCCGCGCCGCCGAGCTTCCCCGAGATCGTCAACCGTCCCTCATTCTCCGCCGACGCCATCAGGCAATTCCTGACGTCGAGCCATCGCAGGCTCGGACCCGATCAAGCCATGCCCAACCCGCGACTTGCAGACTACCAGATCGACGCGATCGTGGCGTATCTCGAAACATTGAAAGCCCGCTTGCCGCGCTAGGCCGCGCCTTGCTCGTCGGCACTCAATTGCTCCGTTCCAAGGCCTCGACGCTCCTCCGATAGGAGGAGGCGAAACGCGAGCGATATGCTATCTTCCGTCCGGGGACGACAACGGAGAGACCCAATGGCCACCAGCGTCAAGCAAATGCTCGAAGCCGCGAATGCGGCAGTTCCCAAGATCACGTCGGAACAGGCGTCCGAGATGATCAAGAACGGCAATACGCTTGTCCTGGACGTTCGCGACGCGCCGGAAGTCGCGGCCAGCGGCAAGATCGCAGGCGCCGTGAACGTCTCGCGCGGGATGCTGGAGTTTCGCGCCGACCCCGAGTCGCCCTATCACGACAAGGCGTTCGACAAGAGCAAGACCGTGATTCTCTACTGCGCGTCCGGCGGCAGATCGGCGCTGGCCGGCAAGCTGCTCAAGGACATGGGCTACGAGAAGGTGTTCAACGTCGGCGGATTCAAGGACTGGACCGGGGCGGTCGAGAAATAGCGCAGCGCAGCGGCGCTTCCGACACCCGCGCGGGGGGCGTTGTGCGCCAGCCTCACACCAGCTTCGCACCAGAAACTACCTCAACGCCATGTCACCATCGCGCGCGGCAGCCCCGGAGCCGCGGCCGCACATGACCTGACGGACCGAGAACGCAAGTGCGACGAGCGCCTCATTTTGCGCGACCAAAAATCCCGCGACATCCTCCATTTTTCTGATCAGCCTATGAACCGTCAAGAGCGCCGGTCCGCGGCCAAGCCATCCCAGAACGTCCGGCCGCAAAATCTGGCCGTCGCGCAACAGAGTCTGGAAGCCGCGAAACAAGGCCAATCGCTATTCAATCTCGGCCGGTACGCGGAGGCGCTGGAATGCTTCAACGCATTCGATAGGCTCAATCCTGGCGTCGCGCCGCTGTATCAGACGCGCGGGCTATGCTTGCAGCGGCTGGGCCGGTTCGACGAGGCACAGGCCGACTTCGAGAGATCCATTGCGCTGAATCCCGCCGAGGCGGAGACGCACAAGAACCTCGGCACGCTTCACGCGAGATTGGAGCGGATGGAGCTGGCCTTCGCATGCTTCGACCGCGCGCTCGCGCTCCGTCCGAATTTCCCGGCGGCGCTCAACGAAAAGGCGCGGGCCTTGTGGAGCCTGCAATTGCTGGATGCGGCGTTCGCGACCTTTCACCAATCGCTGGCGATCGACCCTCGCAATGCCGACACGATCTGGAATCTGGCGCTGCTCCAGATGCTGACGGGAGATTTCGAGCGGGGCTGGCGCGGACGCGAGGCCCGCTGGACTGCATCGTCCCTCGGCCTCGTCGGCCGCGGCTTTTCCCAGCCGCTCTGGCTTGGTGACCAGTCGATCGAAGGCAAGACCATATTGCTCCATGCCGACGAGGCGCTGGGCGACTCGATCCAGTTTGCACGCTATGTGCCGATGGTAGCTGCGCTCGGCGCCCGGGTCATCCTGGAGGTCAGGCCTGCGGTCAGGTCGCTGCTGGCCGGGATGCCCGGCGTCTCAACTTGCATCGACCGGTCGTCGACGCCCTCGCTGGCGTTCGACCTGCACTGTCCTCTCGGCAGCCTGCCGCTGGCATTCGGAACGCGGCTCGATACGATCCCGTTGGCAGAGTCGTATGTCCCGGCGCCCCCGGCAGCGCGCGCGAAGGTGTGGGACGGCCGGCTCGGCCCCCACACGCGCTTGCGTGTCGGCCTGGTGTGGTCGGGGGATACGGGTCACAAGAACGACCACAACCGGTCGATGGCCCTGCGCACGCTTGCGCCTCTGCTGGATTGCGACGTCCAGTTCGTCTCCTTGCAGAAAGGCATCCGAGATCAGGACCGCGCCTTCCTCAGCGAACGACGTGACATCATCGACCTGACCGAGCAACTCACGGATTTCAGCGAGACGGCCGCGCTGGTGTCTTGCCTTGACCTCGTGATCTCGGTCGACACCAGCGTCGTCCACCTCTCGGGCGCGCTGGGCGCGCCGGTCTGGACGATGTTGCCCTTCAACCCGGACTGGCGCTGGCTGCTCAACCGCAACGACAGCCCGTGGTATCAGTCCATGCGGCTGTTCAGGCAACCCGAGCGAGGCGACTGGGCGAGCGTCGTGGACAGCATTCGCCTCGAACTCGAGGGGCTGGTGTCCGCATGGCGCTCAGGAGCACGGCAACACCTGAGCAAGTCCGCGACCAAACCCCAGGAGGCGGTCCTCTCGAATTGCCTCGGCAATCTGTTCTGGCAACGCAAGCGCATGGACGAGGCTGTGCCGCATTTCCGGCGGGCGCTGCAACTCCATCCGCACTATCCGGAAGCCGCGAACAGCTGCGGCTGCCTGCTGTTCAACCTCGGCCGCTATACGGAAGCCCTGGAATGCCTCGATGTCGCCGAAAAGCTGGGTCCGAATTCCGCAGCCCTGTATCAAATGCGCGGCGCCTGCCTGCAGGAAGCGAACCGGTTCGAGGAAGCAGAAGCCGATTACGAGACGTCCATTGCGCTGGACGCCCTTCTGCCGGAAACGCACAACAATCTCGGCCTGCTTCATTCGCGACTTGGCCGCTTCGAGCAAGCCATCGCGTGCTTCGATCGGTCGCTTGAACTTCGTCCGGACTTTTCTGCCGTGCTCAACAACAAGGCGCTGGCCTTGATGAATCTGCAATTGCTGGACGACGCTTTCGCGACCTTTCGCAGATCGCTGACGGTTGATCCGGGCAATGCGCCCGCGACTTACAATCTGGCGACGCTTCAACTCATGAGCGGAGACTTCGAGCGAGGCTGGCCTGGGCGCGAAGCGCGCTGGAAGCTTCCTGTCGGTTTGCCCGACCGTGGCTTTGCCCAACCCCTTTGGCGCGGCGACCAGCCGATCCTGGGCAAGACCCTGTTGCTCCACTCCGAAGAAGGCCTGGGCGATGCCATTCAGTTCGCGCGCTATGCGTCCATGGCCGCCGCGCTCGGGGCGCGCGTCATCCTGGAGGTTCAGGCGCCGATCCGGCAGCTCCTGGCCGGGGTGTCCGGCGTCGCCAGTTGCGTCAGTCGACCATCTGCAACGTCGCTGCCGTTCGATCTGCACTGCCCTCTCGGGAGCCTGCCATTGGTGTTCGGAACGCGGCTCGATACGATCCCATTCGCAAAGTCGTATGTCCCGGCGCCCCCGGCAGCGCAGGTGAAGGCGTGGGACAACCGGCTTGGCCCCCGCAATCGCCTCCGCGTCGGTCTCGTCTGGTCGGGAAACCCGGATCACAGGAACGATCACAACCGCTCGATCCCCCTGCGCACGCTTGCGCCTCTGCTCGATTGCGACGTCCAGTTCGTCTCCTTGCAAAAGAGCGTCCGGGATCAGGACAGGGCCGTCCTCGGCGAACGGACTGATATCATCGACCTGACCGAGCAGCTCATGGACTTCAGCGACACGGCAGCGCTGATCGGCTGCCTCGACCTGGTGATCTCGGTCGACACCAGCGTCGTGCACCTTGCCGGCGCGCTTGGCACGCCGGTCTGGACGATGTTGCCGTTCATCCCGGACTGGCGCTGGCTGCTCAACCGCAACGACAGCCCGTGGTATCAGTCCATGCGGCTGTTCAGGCAACCCGCGCGAGGCGACTGGGCCAGCGTCGTGGACAGTGTCCGGCGTAAACTCGAGGAGTTGGCGTCGGCGTGGCGCAGCCGCGAGCGAGCGAACGACGCGCGCGAGAGCCATCCAACGCTCCAAGGGCCGGCCGCCGTTGCCTCAGAAGCGGACCACGCTGCTTAGAACGAGCACCCATGCCCTTCAGCCCTCGACCCGATACAGCCGCCACCGCGTCGGCACGCCCTTGAGCTGGTGGCTGCCGTGATCCCTGAGACGAATCTGGGATTGCGCCGCGAGCAGATCCTTGACCGCGCTCGAGACCAGGACTTCGCCGGCGCGCGCCTTGGCGGCGACGCGGGTGCCGATGTGGAACGCGAGACCGACCATCTCGCCACCGCTGATCGTGTATTTGCCGGCGTGCAGGCCTACCCTGATATCGAGGCCCAGCGTGCGCACCGCCTTTTGGATCGCGGTCGCGCAATTGATCCCGGCGGCCGGCGCCTTGAAGGTCGCGAGCACGCCATCTCCGGTCGTGACGACCTCCTTGCCGCGCGACGACCTCAGCTCCTTACGGACCGCCGCGTAGTAGAGGCCCATCACCTTGGTCCAGCGCGCATCGCCGAGCTTTGCTGCTTTTGCGGTGGAGCCGACGATGTCGACGATCAGGATCGTGGCGAGCGCCTGCTTGAGATCGGCGCTGCCATTGGCGGATTTTCGCCGCGCCAGAATGGCGCCGGTGAGCGGCTCATAGTCATGGCTGCGCCGGCGCGCGATCGCGGATTTGGTGTAGTCCTGGGCGCGCTGCGCCGTGCCGCAACGGATCGTTTTCTCCTGCGGCAGACGCGTCCAATAGACCTTGCGCCCCTTGCCGGCGCCCTGGACCTCGACAGCGCCCCATTTCAGAAAAACCGCCGAGCCGACCCGCCGCACGCACCATGCCTTCGACGTGTATCCCGATACGTTCGACTGATGCAGGCCGATGCGAAGGAATTTGGGCATGAGTTTACGGCCAATCGCTGGACCATCTTGGCGGAGCTGAGACGAAACGTAGTTGGACGTTTGCGGCTTGGCAACAGCGCGCGATCAGGCACCCCGGTCGTCGAGCCCCGCGCCCGGCTGAAACGCGAACAGTTCGATCGGTTCGCTGAAACCGCGCACGGCGTGCTGACCGACCCGCTCGAGCTCGAACTCCGGCGCCACCAGTTCGGCAAAATCGCGCGACAGCAGCACCGGCTTGCCGATCTGCTTGGTGAGCGCCTCGAGGCGCGAGGCCATGTTGACGGCGGGGCCGATCACGGTGAAGTCTAGCCGGCTGCTCGAACCGATATTGCCGTACATGACGTCGCCGACATGGACGCCGATGCCATAATTCAGCGGCGCGCGGCCTGTAGCCCTGTTCCGCTCGTTCAGCGCGACCATGGCGTCGCCGGCCTCGCCGACGGCACGCAGCAGGTTGGCGCAGGCATGGGGCTGGCTCAGCGGGAAGATGGCGAGCAGCCCATCGCCGATGAATTTCAGGATCTCGCCGCCGTGCCGCGCGATCGGCTCGGACATCGCGTCGAAATAATCGTTGAGGAGATCGATGACGTCGTCGCGCGGCCAATTGTCGGAGATCTTGGTGAAATCTCTGAGGTCGCAGATCATGATCGCGGCACGCACCGTCGTTCCGGCACCGCGCCTGGTGGCGCCGGCGAGGATCAGTTCGCCGGCATGGGAGCCGACATAGGTCTCCAGCAGCGTCCGCGCCAGACGGTTCTTGACGCGGATCTCGCTGACCAGCGCCAGCACCGGCAACACCGTCTTCAGCGCCGCGATATGCGCATCGTCAAAACCGCCGCTTCGGTCAGTCGCGAAAGTGATGAGATGGCGCTTTCCGAGGGTGTGATAGAGCGGCCAGGCGACATAGTCGGTCAGGCCTTTGGCCCGCATCTCGTCATAGAGCGCGTGCTTGCGGCCAAGCGCGGGATCCCGTTCGAGGTTCTCGCGTACTTCAGTGGCACCGTCCTGCATCTCGTTGGCGGGACTGCCGATATATTCGGAGCGCCCCCTCACATCGAAGTCGACTCGCCCAATCTCGGCCTCGCGCATACCGTCGGACCACATGATGCGGGCCCCCAGCCACTGCGGATGCTGGATCTGGACGTGCAGCGTCGACCGCTTCAGCGGAATGCCGGCCTGCTGCAGGCGGATGCACATCTCGGCAAAGATGTTGTCGATGAAACGCTGGTCGCGCGTGCCGTTGGTCAGCCAATCGACGACGCCGTCGGACAACGTGGCGGTGGGAATCTTGTCTGGCGCGTTCATATCCTGGCCTTCAGCGGCGATCTTGATCTCCGCAGATATCGGGTTCCGGCAAGGCCGCGTCAACCTGACCAGTTGCCCGGATTGTGCGCATTCGCACGACCGGCCTTAGCCAACGAGCTGGATCGACCCCAGCACGGCCAGCCCCGAGACGAGCGCCAGCCTCGTCGCCCCGGTCAGCTCGATTTTCAACGTGCTGCCGCCGGGAACGACAAATGCCTCGCGATCGAGACGTATGCGGCAATCGCCGGATGCCGCATAGACCAGATGCGTACCCGCAGGCAACGGCTGTTCGCCGGGCTCCCTCAGCGCCAAAAGCGCAATCTCCGCCGTACCGCGCCGCGCCATCAAGTTGACGACCTCGACCGGCCCGGCTTCGAGCTCGGTCACGATCTCCATCTCGCCGGTGAAACGAACGGTCGTGAACGGCTCGCGCTCGTCGAATTCCTCCCCCGGCGCCTTGAGCACCAGTCCGCGGCCGCCGACCACCATCTGCAATCGATCGATACCGGGCATATGCGAGAACGGCCCCGGCGCCACGATCGGCGTTGAAGCGAAGCGCCACAGCAGGCTGTCCCAATCCTTCGTCGTCACGCCGGAACGATGAGCGTCCGCGATATCGGTAAAGATGCCGCCGCCGTTCTTCCAGGGCGCTCGGGTGTAGTCTTCGGACTTCAGCAGCGTGGTCTTCATGTGTTGGGGGTCCGGAGAAATGACCACCCATCATTAATCGCTCCGCGCTTTGGCGTCGAGCGCCGTCCAAAGGGCGTTATTTCGACGCCAATGCCGCCACGGGCTTCCAGGCAGCGTCGGGCGCGGATGCGGCGAGCCGGCGGCAGCGCTCGCACATCAGCTCGGCCGGGCGATCCTGGCCGCGCTGCTTCAACACGGCATCGAAATCGGCGAGCGCTGCGGAAAACCGGCGTGCGCGATAATTGGCGAGGCCGCGCTCGTAGTCCGCGATCCAGTCGGCCGCGACCGCGCCTTCGTCCTCGATTCCGATCAGCTCATGGACGGCGAGGCCTTCCTCGCGCCCGTAAACGGCGATGCTGTCGATCTCGCGCGTGACGATGGCGCCGCGCGCCAGGCGTTCGGTCGTCTCCCCGATCAGGATCTGCGTGCCATAGGATTTGTTGGCGCCCTCGAGCCGACTGGCGACGTTCACGGCATCGCCGATCACGGTGTAGTTGAGCCGCAGTTCCGAGCCGATGTTGCCGACCAGCATGCGTCCGGAATTGATGCCGATCCTGATCTGAAGGGGCTGGCCGAGATCGTCGGTGAGGCCGCACTCCCTGATCGCCCTGCGGCATGCAAGCGCCGCGCGGCAGCATCGCACAGCATGATCCTCTTGCGGCTGCGGCGCGCCCCAGAACGCCATGACGGCATCGCCGATGAACTTGTCGATGGTGCCGCCATTGGCAACGATGATCTCCGAGGTGAGGTCCAGATAGCGCGACAGCAGCGGCACGACACGATCGCCGAGCCGCTCGGACAGCCCGGTGAAGCCCGCAACGTCGATGAACATCACGCTGAGCTCCTGAATGCTTCCGCCGGGACTTGCCTCCACGCCCTGGCGCAGGAGCGCGCGGACGAGATCGGCGGGAATGAACTTGCGGAACGCGGAGAGGCCGGCCGCCATTTCGGCAATCGCTCCGGACAGGCTCGCGATCTCCTTCAGGCGCGACGGATGGCGGCGAACCTGCTCCAGAGCGAAGGCTTCGACATGGCGAAGCTCGCCGACGACGCGCGAGAGCGGCGCAGCAATCACGGAACGCGCAAGCACGGCCGACGCCAGTGCCGCGAGCACAGCGCCGATGGTCAGGCCAAGAATCAGGTGCCGCAGCGTCGTCTCGACCGGGCCGAGGAACTCGGCCTCCGGGATCACGGTTGCCAACGACCAGCCGGGAAACGGCAACGGCGTGAGCGCGACTTCATAGGCGGCGCCGTGCGAGGTGAGCTGGCTGCGCCAGGCCTCGTGGGTGCCGGCTTCACCCGCTTTTGCGAGCGCCGTCCGCGCAAGTGGTAACAACGTGGTGTCGCCCTTTGCCGAATGCAGCTCGTCGGCGTCCCTGTCCGGAGCGGCAACAAGTACGCCGCTGTCGTCGATGATGAAGGCCGTTCCGGTGTGCCCGACCTCGAGCTGCGACAGGAAACGCGCAAGCCTTGTGTACTCGATGATGACGGCAAGCACGCCTTGCCGCTCCTGATAGACGTCGATCGGGCCCGCAAAAGCGATCGACGGACGCTGCCCCGTCGCATGATTCATGACCCTGAACCATTGCGGCTCGTCAGCTGCGATCCCGGCCTTGAACCAGGCCTGATCGGCGACGCGAAACCCGGTCGGCTCGAAGCGGCGATTGGCGAACTCGATATCGCCGGGCACCACGTCATATTCATCGATGCGGCGCTGGCCCGGATGATCGGTCAGCGAAATCTCCATCATCTCCAGCCGACGGTCGCCGAGCTTGTGCGCGGCGAAGAACGAGCCGTCGGGCCAGCCGAAGGCAACCCATGAGATCGTGGCCTGCGACTGCAATTGCGACAGGAAGACGAATTCGCGCTTGTCGGCTTCGCGGGTGTCGAGCACGTTCTGGAGGAACAGCGTACGGATTGCGGTGTGCGCGGCGCGCGCCTCATCCACGATGGCAGAAACCTCCTTACGCACTGCCGCAACGATCTGCTCGTTGATGGTCGAAGCCAGTTGCCGGCTGGTCGCCTCCGCCGTGCGCCACCACACCAGGCTCGACAGCGCCGCCGTCAGCAGGATCGCGGCGAGCACCAGCGCGGAGACGGCGAGGCGAATGCTGACCGTCAGCCTGGCGATCTCACGAAACTGCCGTCCGGGATCAACGTTCATGACTGTCCTCGGCCTCGCAGGCTGCACCATCTCCTGACACCGCTCTACGTCGCCGGCCGTCATTCGTTACGTCTGACAGGCGCGCAGCCCTCTCGCCAATGCCCTGCGGCTAACGTCTCGATAGAGCCAAGGCATTGGATTTGCTCCGCCTGCTGCCCACCAATGCCGGCCCAAGCGCACCAGTCGTGCGCCCGATCCAATCGGTCTCACGGATTCGTGAGCATATCCGCGGTAACGCACCTGCGTACGAAACGAACGAGACCATGCGCTTGTCGCCCGCCAGGCGATGCATCTCGAAAGGAGAACTTCCGATGTCTGCCAAATACGCCGTCACCACGCTCGCGCTTGCCGGCGCCATCTCGACCGCGCTTGCGACCCTCGCTGCCGCCGGTCCGCTGACCAAGGCCGAGGCCGACGCGGCCATCGCCGCCAAGAAAGAGAAGTGCTTCGGCGTCGCGCTGAAAGGCCAGAACGATTGCGCCGCCGGACCTGGCACGACCTGCCAGGGCACCTCGACCGCCGACTTCCAGGGCAATGCGTGGAAATTCGTGCAGGGCGGCACCTGCACCAGCATCGACCTGCCGAACGGCAAGAAGGGCTCACTCAAGCCGGTCTGACGCACGGCATCGCGACCAGCACAACAGGGAACGGCGGAGAGGTATCATGACGACGGCAATCGCGCCCATCGCATCTGTGGTGCCGCTCCGCTATTCCAACCCGATCGGTGGCATCGCCGGCACCAGCTTCAAGCCTGAACATCTTCCGGCGATTCTGCGTGCCGGCCCGCAACGCGGCTTCTTCGAGGTTCACGCCGAGAACTACATGGGCGCGGGCGGACCGCCGCATCGCGCGCTGGAAACGATCCGCCACGATCACCCGCTCTCGCTGCATGGCGTGTGCATGTCGATCGGCGGACCACAGCCGCTGGACAAGGCGCATCTCGCCCGCTTCCGCGGCCTCGTCGCACGCTACCAGCCATCAATCGTCTCAGAGCATCTCGCCTGGTCGACGCATGAGACGAGCTTCTTCAATGACCTGCTGCCGCTGCCCTATACGGAGACGACGCTGCGGCACGTCTGCGATCACATCGACCAGATGCAGGAGGCGATCCGGCGCCCGATCCTCCTGGAAAACCCGTCGACTTATCTTGCTTTCGCCGAATCGACGATGAGCGAGACGGATTTCATCCGCAGCGTCGCCGCGCGGACCGGATGCGGCCTGCTGCTCGACATCAATAACGTGTTCGTTTCGGCAACCAACCATGGGTTTTCCGCGCTGGAGTATCTTGCCGAATTTCCACTCGCGCGTGTCGGGGAAATCCATCTCGCCGGTCACGCCGAGCAGGTCGACGACGAGGGCGACCTGCTCCTGATCGACAGCCATGACGGCCCTGTCGCAGACGCCGTGTGGAAGCTTTACGAGATCGTCATCGCACGCTGCGGCGGCGTGCCGACGCTGATCGAGTGGGACGGCAAGATTCCGGACTGGCCGGTGCTGCGGGCGGAGGCTGCCGCCGCGCAGGCGATCCTCGATCGCTACGGTCCGGCTGCGGAGACGGGAGAACGCCGTGCCGCGTGAGCAGAGCCTGTCCTTTGCCGCGGCCTTCGCATCGGCGCTGCTGGACCCGGCGCAGACCACACCTGCGATCGTGACCGGACCGCAGGGCAAGGCCGCCGGCAAACGCTACGATGTCTACCGCAACAACGTCACGGTGAGCCTGATCGACGCGCTCGTCGCGATCTATCCGGCGGTGCAGCGCATCACCGGCCCGGATTTTTTCCGCGCCATGGCGCGCCTTCATGCTCGCAGCACGCCGCCGACCTCGCCGCTGCTGTTCGACTATGGCCGCGGCTTTCCCGGCTTCATAGCGCAGTACGAGCATGCGCAGGTCATGCCCTGGCTCGCCGACGTCGCTCGCATCGAGCGGGCCTGGCTCGACGCCTACCACGCGCGCGACGCGGCGGCGCTGGCCCCGGCGGAGCTCGCTGCCGTCGAGCCGGAACGGTTGGCCGACCTCGTGTTCACGCCGCACCCGGCAGCGCAAATCGTGCGCTCGGACTTCTCGGCGGTGACGATCTTTGCTGCCAACCGCGATGGCGCGCCGGTGGGCCGCATCGACGCCTCAACGCCGGAAGACGCCCTGATCACGCGCCCGGAGTTCGATGTGACCGTGCGGCATTTGCCGCCCGGCGGCGCAATCTTCGCGACCTCTCTGATGCAGGGCCGGCCGCTGGTCGAGGCCGCGACGGCCGCGGTCGAGGCCTCCGCCGGGTTCGACATCGCAGCCAACATTGCCGGCCTGATCGAGGCCGGCGCATTCACTTCAGTTGATTTTGGAGACGCACGATGATCGCGGAACAACGCATGTCGGCCGATGGAATCCTGCCGCAGCTCGGGCTTCTGGTCGACAAGGCCAGTCATCTGGTGCAGATGATCGCCGTCCCCTCGCTGGTTCAGCTCGTGTTGCGCGTGGCACTGGCGATTCCGTTCTGGCGCTCCGGCATCCTGAAATGGGGCGGCTTTCTCAAGCTCAACGACACCGCCGTGACGCTGTTCACCGATGAGTTCATGCTGCATCTGCCCGGAGGCCCCTATCACTACCCCGTGCCGGCGGTGATGGCCTTCCTGTCGGGCTGCGGCGAGATCATGTTTCCGATCCTGCTCATTCTGGGCCTCGGCACGCGGTTCGCGGCGCTTGGGCTGCTGTTCATGACTGTCATCGTCGAGCTCACGGTGCCCGACGGCTGGCCGGTGCATATCACCTGGGCGGCGATGGCCCTTGGCATCATGGCCTTCGGACCGGGGCGCATCTCGCTCGACCAGCTGATCGGCAGAGCGCTCCCAAGGGTGCCCTAAGTGCGTACGGCGGGCGCACAAAGGATGCTCATCGCACGGCCGTTGGACTTGGCGGACGGACGCAGCGTTCCGGCTTGCTCTCGTTCAATCTCAGCCGCCTACTTCTTGCCGCCCTCATAGACCTTCATGCCGGCTGCGGGATCGAGATCGGTTTCCGTCGCTTCGGTGACGCGCGCCATCATCATGTAGAAGCCGAGTGCGACGATGGATTCGACGATCTCCTGGTCGCAGAAATATTTTCGCGCGGCGGCGAAAATCGCCTCGGGAACGCGAACGTTCTCGACGACCTCGCGGCCGAATTTGAGGAGCGCGCGCTCGGCTTCGTTGAAGCTGGAGGAGTCGTAATCGCTGCGCTCGACCGCATCCACCTGGGCTTGAGTGCATCCGACGCCGAGCGCGATGGGGACATGCTGGCGCCATTCATAGGCCCCGCCTTCGAGCTGAGCCGCCTGCAAGATCAATAGCTCACGGTTGACCGCGCTGAGCTTCTGCTTGTGCAGGATCGAATTGCCGAGCCGCATCGCCGGGATCATGTTGGCCTGCGCATGGGCCATCATGCGGAAGATGTTGAGCTTGACCGGCATTCGGTCGAACGAGGCGCGGATGTCACCGCTCGTCGTCTCCGGATCAATCAGGGGCAGCCTTGCCACGGTTCTCTCCCTTGGGTTTTCGCTTCTTGTTGTCGTCCGTCCTGCCATCCGCCGCGATCAGCGACAGGAAGAAGGCAAGATAACGGTCGATCGCCTCGATCACCTTCGACCGCGGCGAAGGTGCCGCGCCCATCACGTAATGTTCGAGGCGGATGTAGATGAGGCCGGCGGCGAACAGCCGCGCGGTCTCGCGCGCATCAGGCGTCGCAACAAGGCCGGCGAGCGCAAAGCCGCGAAAATAGTCCGCCATCAGGCGCTGCTCGCGCGCATAGAACTGATCGGCGAACTTGGCGCGAAGGCCGGGCACGCGATTACGCTCGGCGGTGATGACCTTCTGGAACTGGTGCTCGCGCGGATCGGACCATTGCTCGACGAGATCGAGCGCGAATTGCCGGCAGAATGCGGCGGGCTGGCGCGCGAGCTGCCTGTAGCACGGCTCCTCCAGCCGGCTCGCCGAGCTTGCAGGACCGTGCTCGCTGACGATCGCCTCCAGGATCGCCGCCTTGCCGGAAAAATGATTGTAGAGGCTGCTCTCGCGGATGCCGACGCGGCGCGCCAGCTCGCGCATCGAGGCGCCGCCATAGCCGCTTTGCGCAAACAGGTTGAGCGCTTCATCGAGAATGCGCTGGCGGGTCGTGGGCGCGGCCGCTTCCGCCGCACCTGTGGTGTGGACAGCCATGCTGCCTTGACTAACGAACGACCGTTCGTTAGTCAATTCGACGGACGACATTCGCCCTGCAGGGCAAGCGCTGGTCGCAGTAGCAATGGAGCGCGGGCATGAGCCGCATCTTCGGCGCGGTGCGCCAGAACGGATATGTGGTGCGCGACATCCAGGCCGCGATGAAGCACTGGATCGAGATGATGGGCGTCGGCCCCTGGTACTACATGGACCGCGTCACAACCGACTGGTTCCGCCATCGCGGTCAGGATTCCGCGGTGGAGATGAGCATTGCACTGGCCAATTCCGGCGACCTCCAGATCGAGCTGATCCAGCAGCGCAACGACGCCCCCTCGCTATACAAGGAATTTCTGGACGCCGGCCACGAAGGCCTCCAGCACATGTCCTACTGGAGCCACGACTACCAGGCGCTCTACGACCGGGCGATCGGGCTCGGCTACAGGATCGGCCACGAAGGCCAGATCGGGGGCGAGAAGGGGCGCTTCGCCTATTTCGACACGCAGGCGCATCCGGGCACGATTGTCGAGATCTCTGACATCAGCGGCACCAAGGGGCCCTTCTTCGAGAAGGTCAGGCTGGCGGCTTTGAGCTGGGACGGCACGCGGCCGATCCGCGAGGTCGGTCGCGCGAAGTCGTAGCCTCGTTTGCTTCGCCGGTGCCGGGACGGGTCACGCCGTTGCCGACGGGGCGATCCGTGGTAGCATAACGCCTTCCGACCCAGGGTTCAGCGAGGCAAGCATGTCTGCGACTGACAAGGTTTTCGCCGGCTCGGTCCCGAAGCTCTACGACGAATATCTGGTCCCGCTGATCTTCTCCGCCTATGCCCACGACCTTGCGAGTCGGATCGCTGCGCTGTCGCCCTCGGACCTGCTCGAGATCGCCGCCGGCACCGGTGCCGTCACCAGAGCCGTGGCGACGCTGTTGCCTGCTGACGCCCGCTATGTCGCGACCGATCTCAACGAGCCGATGCTCGCGGTCGCCAGGCAGCGTCAGGGCGAAGATCCCCGCATGACCTGGCGTCAGGCGGATGCGCTGACGCTGCCGTTCGGCGATTCCACCTTCGACGTCGTCTGCTGCCAGTTCGGCGCGATGTTCTTTCCGGATCGCAGCAAAGGCTACGCCGAGGCGAAGCGGGTGTTGAAACGCGATGGCACGTACCTGTTCAGCGTCTGGGACCGTATCGAGGACAATGTGTTCGCGGATGATGCGACGGTCACGCTCGGCAAGATGTTTCCCGACAATCCGCCGCTCTTCATGGCACGAACGCCGCACGGCTATCACGACAAAGCCGTCATCAAAGCCGACCTCGAACGCGCAGGTTTCAGGGATATCTCGATCGAGACACTGACAAGCATGAGCCGCGGGCCCTCGGCCGAGTACGTGGCGATCGCCTACTGCCAGGGAACGCCGCTACGCGGCGAGATCGAAGCCAGGGATGCGAGCAAGCTCGAGGCAGCGACCGACGCCGTCGCCGAAGCGATCCGGAAACGCCACGGCGCCGGACCAGTCGAGGCCAAGATTCAGGCCTTGGTGATCACGGCGAGGCCGTAGTTGTAGAGCCGCTATGCTCCCTACCAAAGGCTCCGCTGCATCGGCTGCACCGACTGGTAGTACTGGTACTGTCCGCCGCGCCGACGCGGATTGACCGGCTGCACATAGGGATCGCGCTGCTGGAAGAAGAAGCCGAAGCCGTTGCCGCCATTATCCCAGCCGTCGTCGCTGGCAATCGCCATCGGAGCGGTCGGCTTGCGGGTGATGAAGCCGCCCTGAGGCTGGTTGCTCAGGACCGCGACGAACTCGGTGCGGTAGTTGGTCTCGGCGCTCAAGGGCTCGTCCGACACGATGATCGACGAGCGCGGCAGGGCGGTCGGCGCGATGCGATCCCACACCTCCTGCGGGATGGTGATGCGATCGAGCGCATCCTTGGCGTCGTCGCCCTCGTCGATGCTGACCACGCTCCAGCGCAGGCCCGTGTCGGTCTTCGCCATCGCCGTGAAGACGTGTGTGCCGAGCGGCTGGTCGGGATTGCGGATGGTGACGGGAACCTCGATGCTGGTGTCGAACACCTCCCCGCCGCCGTCCGGCGCCGGCTTGTGCGTATTGCGGCGCACGTAGAGCTTTTGCGTCGCGCGGCTGATGTAGACCGAGACAGGTTCGAGCGCGAGCTTGGCATCGGTCGCAGCCTTCACCGCCTCGGCCTTCTTGGCGGCGGCGACCTTGGCCGCCTCCTTTGTGGTGGCGGCCGCATCGCGCTTGGGCTGCGCCGCGGCCTTGGCGGCGTCGAGCTGGGTTGCCGCATCAGCGGCCTTGGTCGCAGCCTTCTGCTTCAGATCGTCGGCCTTTGCCTTGGCCTGGTCGTTCTTGGCATTCGCAACCAGCTTGTCCGCATAAGCGTTCTCGGCATCGGCGCGGGCCTTCTGCTGCTCGAGCTTGCGCAGCAAGGCCGGGATCGATTGTGCCTCTTTCGCCGCCGCCGTTGCGGCCTTCTTGGCTTCATCGGCGGCCTGGGTGGCCTCCTCCGCCTCTGCCGACAGCTTGTCGGCCCGCGCGGGCGCCGCCGCAAGGGCCTCCCTGCTCGGCACGAACAGCGAGGGATGTGAGAAATCGACCGGAGCAGCGTCGTTCGGCGAGATGATCACCCGCATGCCGATGCTGGTCTTGTCGAACAGGCTCTCGGCGAAACCGAACGGCATGCGCACGCAGCCATGCGAGGCCGCATAACCCGGCAGCGGCCCGCCATGCAGCGCGATGCCGTTCCAGGTGATGCGCTGCATGTTCGGCATCCACGCATCGTCATACATCGTGGAATGGTGGTCCTTGTCCTTCTCGACGACGGCGAAGACACCGGCGGGCGTCTCGCGACCGGTCGTGCCGGTCGAGACCGGCGCCCGCAGGATCCAGCCCTCGGAATCGTAGAACGTGACCTTTTGGCTCTTGATCGAGACGATCGCCATGATCGGTTCGCCGGCCTCGCGCGGCGCCACCGCCTCGGCGGTCTGGCGCGGCTGCTTCGCCGCCATGGCGCCCGGGGTCAGTGTGGCCAGGGCAAGCGCCGCCACGAACATCACGATTCCGGGAGGCCCCCGACGCCGCATCGCTCCATTGGATTGCGCCGTCGTCATCAGGTCTTTCATGCCATTCCCCGATTGCCTGTCCGCACGTTCGTTCATCGGTCAGATTGCGACCTTTGGATTAAGAATTCGCAGCCACCATCTGTTCCGTTTCCGGCGATATTGGGTCCGTTCCGCCGAGGAAACTCTCATATACGAGGGGCCGCGCAGGCGGAAGGGCGGCCCCCGGCGAGGCTGGCCCGGAGCTGGCGGGCGAGCTGCGGCAGAATGCCCGCCCTCAAGAAGGCGGCAAGGGTGTGACCCGAATCACAGAGAGTTGGTTCAGCGACGCGCCGATGCGCTGGTCAGCGCTCAGACTTCGAGCCATTCCTGCCGCACGGCGGCATTGGCCTTGAGATCGTCCGGCGTGCCCTCGAACACGACGCGGCCATGACCCATGATGTAGACGCGCTTGGAGATGCGCATTGCGATCGACAGCTTCTGCTCGACGAGGAGAATGGCGACGCCGGCCTGCGCAATCCGGGCGATGAGATCGCCGACCTGCTGCACGATCAGCGGCGCGAGGCCTTCGGTTGGCTCGTCGATCATGATCAGATCAGGATCGCCCATCAGCGTCCGGCAGGTCGTGAGCATCTGCTTCTCGCCGCCCGACAGCACGCCGGCGGGCGTGTCGGCGCGCGCGGCGAGATTGGGGAACATGTCGAGCATGTCCTGGAGCCGCCACTTGCCGGGACGACGCGTGTCCTTGATGCCGAGCAGCAGATTCTGCCGCACCGTCAGGCTCGGGAAGATATCGCGGTGTTCAGGCACATAGCCGAGGCCGAGGCGCGCGATCTTGTAGCTGGGCAGACCCGCGATGTCCTTGCCCTTGAAGCGGATCGTGCCTTGCGGGGCGACCTCGCCCATGATCGCCTTGACCGTGGTGGACCGCCCGACACCGTTGCGGCCGAGCAGGCTCACGACCTCGCCGGCGGCAACGTCGAGATCGACGCCCTGGAGGATGTGGCTCTTGCCATAATAGGCGTGGAGATCCCTGACCTCGAGCATTAGTGCGCTTCCTCGCCGAGATAGGCTTCCTTGACCTTGGGATCGCGCCGGATCTCTTCCGGCGTGCCCGAGGCGATGATGTGGCCGTAGACCAGGACCGAGATGCGGTCGGCGAGGCCGAACACGACGCTCATGTCGTGCTCGACGATGACGAGCGTCTTGCCCTCGGTCAGCCGGCGGATCAACGCCACCGCACGGTCGGTCTCGGCATGGCTCATGCCTGCGGTCGGCTCGTCCAGCATGACGACGGTGGCGCCGCTTGCGATGGTGATGCCGATCTCGAGCTCGCGCTGTTCGGCGTAGGTCAAGAGGCCCGCCGGCACGTCGCGCCGATGCGTCAGATGAATGTCGTCGAGGATCTGCGCGGTGCGCTCGCGCACCTCGGGCAGGCTGTCGACGTTCTTCCAGAAGGCGTAGCGCTGGCCGGTGGCCCATAACACGGCGCAGCGCACGTTCTCCCAGACCGTCATGCGCGCGAATACGTTGGTGACCTGGAACGAGCGCGACAAGCCGCGACGATTGATCTCGAAGGGCCGCAGACCCGAGATCACATCGCCGTTCAGCTTCACCTCGCCCGAGGTCGGCTTGATGTGACCGCTGATCAGGTTGAATGTCGTGGACTTGCCGGCGCCGTTCGGCCCGATGATGGCGTGACGCTCACCCTTGACGACGGTGAGATTGAGATCGCGGATGATGCCGACATTGCCGAAGCGCTTTTCGACGGCGCGGACTTCGATGGCGGCGGTCATTCCAGTTACCGCTTCGCTCATGCCAGATACCCCCGGTCACGGGCGACCGTCGCGGCGCGGTCCCATGCCTCCGCAATCCGCCGCCAGCTCAGCCGCGCGACGAACGCACCACCGATCACGAGAACGACGGCAGCGACCCACGTGACCGGCGAGGTCGGCTTGAAGCCGATGCCGAACAGGTCGATGGGTTCTCCGCCCGAATAGCGCGCGACGGTCTCGATGCTGAGGATGACGCCGCAGGCGAGCGCCAGGGTCGGGACAACAGCGACGAGATAGGACGGAATCACCGTCCACAGTGTTCCCGCACGAACCAGCGGCCGATGCATCATCACCAGACCGGCGATGCCGCCCGGGGAGAACATCACGATGCCGATGAAGATAATGCCGAAATAGAGCTGCCAGGCGCTGGTGAGGTTGGCGAGCCCAAGCTGGAGGTAAGTCACCAGGATGGCGCCGAGGATCGGGCCGAAGAAATAGGCGGTGCCGCCGATAAAGGTCGAGAACAGCACGAATCCGGACTGAATCGCGCCGAGATAGGCGGAGTTCGCGATCTCGAAATTGATCGCGGCGAGACCGCCGGCGACGCCGGCGAAGAACCCGGCAAAACAGAAGGCGAGATAGCGTACGACGTGCGGATCGTAGCCGATGAACTGGACGCGCTCCGGATTGTCGCGGACCGCATTGCAGATTCGCCCGAGCGGCGTCCGGGTCAGCGCGTACATCGCGATCGCCGACAGCACCAGCCAGAAGGCAATGAGATAGTAGACCTGGAGCTGCGGCCCGAACGACCAGCCGAACATCTTCGGGAGCGCGGTGCGGTCCGTGGTGATACCGGACTCGCCGCCGAAAACCGAGCGCAGGATCAGCGAGGAGGACGCCACCAATTCGCCGATGCCGAGCGAGATCATCGCAAACACCGTTCCGGCGCGTTTCGTCATCACCCAGCCGATGATGACAGCGAAGACGAGGCCGCCGAGCCCGCCGAACAGCGGGATGAACGGCAGCGGGATCGGCCAGCCATGCGACACCACCGCATTCATCATGTGGCAGGCGGCGAAGCCGCCGAGACCGTAATGCACGGCATGGCCGAACGACAACAGGCCGGTCTGGCCGAGCAGGATGTTGTAGGACAGCGCGAACACGATCGCGATGCCGATCAGGCTGAAGGAGGTGAGCGAGCCACCGGAGGAGAAGATCATCGGCAGCACGATCAGCGCGACGATGCCGATCAGCCAGACGCCGTAGAAGCGCAGGCTTCCGCTGGACGTATCTGCCCCCGCCTTGGAGGTCGAATTCGTGGCCTTGGTCATGATTCGCGCGTCCCCATCAGGCCCATGGGGCGTACGATCAGAATGATGACCAGCAGAACATAGGGAACGATCGGCGCGACCTGCGCGATCGTGACGTTCCAGATGTCGGTGAGGACCGATGGTCCCGCCGACGGATCGAGCGGCCCGAAGGCGCTCGCCAGCGAGCCGTCCAGCGCCACGGCGAATGTCTGCACCAGGCCAATCACCAGCGAGGCGATGAAGGCCCCCGGCAAGGAGCCGAGGCCGCCGAACACGATGACCACGAACAGGATCGGCCCCAGCGAGGCGGCCATGTCGGACTGCGTCACCAGGGCGGGGCCTGCAATGACGCCGGCAAGACCGGCCAGCGCGCTGCCGACCCCGAACACGGCCATGAAGACGCGCCCGACATTATGGCCGAGATGCCCGACCATGTGGGGATGCGTCAGCGCCGCCTGCACGATCAACCCGACGCGGGTGCGCTTGAGCACGATCAGAAGCGCCACGAAAATGATGACCGAGACGGCCAGCATGAAGATCTTGTAGGCCGGATAATTGGTCGAGAAGATCGTGAAGGCCGGGAAATCCAGCAATGCCGGCACGCGGTAGTCGAGCGGGCTCTTGCCCCAGATCATCGAGACGATCTCTTCGATCGCGAACGCGAGCCCGAACGTCAGCAGCAACTCGGCGACATGACCGTGCTTGTGGGTGTTACGCAGGCCGTAGCGCTCCACAGCCATGCCGATCGCGCCGACCAGAAGCGGCGCCAGCACCAGCGCCGGCCAGAAGCCGATCCATTTGGTGAGCTGGAAGCCGAAGAATGCGCCGAGCATGTAGAAGCTGGCGTGGGCAAAATTGAGCACGCCCATCATGCTGAAGATGACGGTGAGCCCGCTCGATAGCAGGAAGAGCAGCATGCCGAACAGCACACCGTTCAGGGTCGAAATGACAACGAGTTCAAGCACGGCTCACTCATGAATGTCCGGGGCCGCATGGCCCCGGCGAACATCGTCCAGGCGATCAAATACATTCCGCCCGCCGCCCTCCCGCAACCGTTCGTGGCCGCGGGGGGCGACGCACGCGATGATTACGGGCGCACCATCTTGCAGGTCGTGGAGACCATGGCCTGCGGCGTATCGACCCTGGAAACCAGATGCCAGCCCCAGCCGGTGTTTTCCTCGTCGAATGGCTCGTTCGCGGCGAGCTTGCCGAACGAGGAGATGTAGATGGGCTGGAAGAACTGATGGTCGTCCTTGCGCATGAAGCCCTGGCCGCCGTCGAGGACATCGAACTTCATGTCCTCGAGCGCTGCCGCCACCTTCACGGGATCGATCGAGTTGGCCTTCTCGGCCGCCGCCTTGAACATGCGCATCTCGTTGACGGCACGCGGATACCACAGCGACAGGTTCACCTTGGCGCGGAACGCCTTCTCGAAATCCATTGCGACCTGGTTGCCGGAGTTGGGGAAGCCTTCGGTGATCTGGAAGACCTGGTGATCGAGACCGGTCTGCTTGATCGCGGTCGGACCGCCGGCGCCGCCGGCATAATAGGTGTACCAGTTGACCTTCAGGCCGGCATCGGCGGCAGCCTTGAGCAGCAGCGCGAAGTCCTGCCCCCAATTGCCTGTCACGACGCTGTCGGCGCCCGACGCCTTGATCTTGGCGATGTAGGGCGAGAAGTCCGTGACCTTGAGCAGCGGGTGCAGTTCGTCGCCGACGATCTGGACGTCAGGCCGCTTCGCGCCCAGCATCTTGCGCGCATCGGAGCGCACGGACTGACCGAACGAATAGTCCTGGTTGATCAGATAGACCTTTTTGATCGCCGGGACGTCCTTCATGTAGTTGGTGAGCGCCTCCATCTTGATGTCAGAGCTGGCATCCCAGCGGAAATGCCAGAAGCTGCACTTCTCGTTGGTCAGGCTCGGATCGACGGCGGCGTAGTTGAAGTACAGGACTTCCTTGCCGGGATTGCGCGTGTTGTGCTTGGTGACGAAATCTTCCAGCGCCGCGGCGACGGAGGAGCCGTTGCCTTGCGTGATGTAGTGCGCCCCGGCGTCGATCGCCTTCTGGGCCTGCACCAGGCTTTCCTGCGGATTGGTCTTGTTGTCCAGCGGCAGGATCTCGATCTTGTGGCCGAGAATACCGCCCTTGGCATTGAGCTCGTCGGCCAGATACTGGAACGTCTTGAGACCGCCCTCGCCGACGCTGGCACCGCCGCCGGAGAGCGGATCGATATAGCCGATCTTGATGGTATCCTCGGCCGACGCTGCATGACCGAGCATCGGGGCGATGACGGCAATGGCCAAAGTGAGCTTGCGCATTATTTCGTTTCCTCGCTGGCTATCGACTTTAGTCGATGGGCTTTTTGCGCATGATGCAGCGCAATTTCGAAGCCCTAATGAGCAGAACGAAACCTGCTTTTCAAGCGCAACAGAGCATGGCTCGGCGCGCCCGCCATGAAATCTGACGCGGCTGTCCTGCTCGTTCGCGACATTCCGCGACAAGGAATAGAGCGCAAGAGGAAATTCGTGCGCGGCAGGCGTCGCTTTGGACCGGGCGCATCGTCCAGCGGTCAGACGCCCAACGCCTTGCGATTGAATGTCCTGAGGAAGCGCAGCGACAACGTCCGCACGTTGGCGACATTGATCAGCCACGCAGCGGTGACGTACGCGAGACCGCCTGCAACGCTCACGATGATCAGCGCCACAATACCGCTGCCGCTGACCTGCGACCTCGCGACGCAGATCGCTCCCGTCATGGCCGCGGCCGATGCCGCAACGCCGGCGAGCCTGACGACATCGAACGGCACGGGATGGGCACGATGCATCAGCGCGACTGCGACGACGAGGCCGATCGCCTCGGTCGCGAGCGTCGCCACCGCCGCGCCGTAAATGCCGTAGCCTGCGACCAGCGCGAACATCAACGCCACGCTCACGAGCAGCGTGAGGAACGACTGCGCCGCCAGCATGAACGGCCGCTCGGCGAGCTGGAAGCTGATCTGCACGTAGAACTGATTGGCGATACCGAAGAAACGGGCGAGCACCAGGGTCGGCAGCAGCGCCGACACGCCGGCGCGGAAATCGACACCGACGAGCGTGCCGGCGACCTGGTCCGCCGCGAGCGCAAGCCACACGGCCACGGGCGCGACGACGACGAGCAGCAGTTCGAGGCTCTCGGTGAGCCGCTCCCGCGTCGCCTCATGGTTCTTCTCCGACAGCGAGCGAAACACCAGCGGCACCGTGGCGGCGGCGACGCTGGAGGCGATCATGACCATGAACTGGCGCGGCAGGTCGGCGGCGACGCCGAAAATACCGGCGGCATCCTTGCCCAGCAGATAGGCGACGATGAGCCGGTCGCTGGCCGAGTAGATCGCGACCGAAAGCCCGGCCAGCGTCAGCGGCAGACCGTAGCGCGCCAGCTGCATGAACTGGCTGCGCTGAAAGGCCGCAATCTTGGTACGATCGCCGGCGAGATTGAGAACGATGCCGGTGAGCGAGCCCAGGCCGAACGCGGCGAGCAGGCCCATGCCGCCGAAGCCGAGCCAGATCCCGAGCAGGCCGAAGCCGACGCTCGACACGCTGCGCACGATCGAGATCGCCGCAAAGCGGTAGGGGCGCAGCTTGGCGCGCTCGAACTCCTGGCCGACATCGACCGCATTGGACATGATCGCGACGAACATGCTGGCGAGCACCAACTCGACACTGACGTCGCTGCGGAACAGGAACACCAGCGGGGTCGCGGCGCACATGGCGACAACAGTCAGAGCGAAGGCGACCATCGCCGTGCCGCGAAAATCGACCTCCGCCGACATCGCCTGATAGCGCGACACCGACAGCTTGATCCAGGCAAAGAAGATCGCGCCGAGGATGCCGGCAATGCTGATGCCGACGATATAGACGCCATACTCCGCCGGCGTCAGCAGCCGCGTGTAGGCGGTGACGGCGAAGAAGCCCACCGCCGCGGGGAGGATGTAGGCGACGAGATAAATGGAGAAATGGCGATTCAGCATGCGTGCACTGGCGGCCTTGAAATCGAGCGGCCGTTAATCAGTTGGACCTTGGCTTGACGATCAGAGGCTCGCCGATCGAAGGCTTGGCGACCGGACTGCGCCGCAACATCTCCCAAGATAGTCATTTAAGTCTGCAAATCGGCCGCCGAATGGGGCGGTCGCGCGGCTTTCGCGCGTTAGCGTTAAATTTGCCCTGTCCTTGAACGGGCCGCCGCGATCACCGAAAAGAAACCATGATTTCAGGACGTCGCCCGACCTCCAGACAATGCATGGACGACTAAGATGGACGTTGCCGAGCGTATCAGGGCAAACCCGGCCGCCCTGCCCCATGGTGGGACAGATGCGTCCATGGTCCCGGCGGCTCCCGGGGGCGAGCGGATGACGCTCAATTTGTTCTTCGAGGAGCGGGACGATCGCTGGTTTCCGGGCGATCGTCATGTCCGGCCGCTGCTGCGGCGGATGCTGCTCGGCACGTCCTGGATCAGCGGCCAGCGGCGCGTATTCCTCAATCTCTGTGCGGGGCTCGACCGGGTCGGCATCCGCTATCGCGTCAACGATTACGGCTATATCCGCAAGCACCCCGATGAGCTCGCCTGCATCATCGGACGCCCCTTCGTGCTCGACTGGTTCGCCTGGCAAAACCCGTTGCTGCTCGGGGTCGCCATGTACAACCACCCGGTGGATGCACCGGAGCATCTGGAAGACCTGCACATCAACACCATCCTGGTGCCCTGCGACTGGTACGCGGAGATGTGCCGGCCGTACTGGCCGCATGTCGAGGTCTGGCCGGTGGGCATCGAGACCGATCTGTGGACCCCAGCACCAACGGAGCAGAAGAGCGTCGACGTGCTGCTCTATGACAAGGTGCGCTGGGACCACGCGCGCTATGAGAGCGAGCTGATCGATCCGATCCGCAGGCATCTCGAAGCGAGCGGCCGCTCGGTCGAGGTGATCCGCTACGGCCGCTACAAGGAAGACGACTACAAGGCGGCGCTGGCGCGCAGCCACAGCATGGTCTTCCTCTGCGAGCACGAGAGCCAGGGCATTGCCTGCCAGCAGGCGCTGTCGAGCGGCGTGCCCGTGTTCGCCTGGGACCGCGGCGGCCCGTGGCAGGACCCGGAATACTTTCCGGACAAGGTGCGATACGAAGGCGGCGTGTCCTCGGTGCCCTATTTCGACGCACGCTGCGGCAGCACATTCATCGACGCCGCCGGCTTCACCGCCAGCTGGAGCGACTTCTGGTCGCAGGTGACCGCGGGCGACTTCGCGCCTCGCGACTATGTGATGGACCATCTCACACTCGAAATGGGTGCGCTTCACTATTACGGGATCGCTGAAGCGGTGATGCAGCGTCAGACACGCTGACCGGACTATTCGCGAAAGTTAACCCAACAACGGGAAACCGCGGCGTCGGAAGGCGCCGCTTGGTACGATGGCGCGTTGGTTCCGAAAAGGAAAGCAACCACGTGACCAAGCTCGACAGACGCGAATTTCTCCTCGGCAGCGCCGCCACGATCGCGGCCGGCGCATCGGCATCGGCACTGCCGGCGTCGAAACTCGTCCAGCGACATCAGGGCTATGGGGCCGCGGCCACGCTCTGGGATTTGCAGGCCGATCCGCGGCTCGGCGAAGCCATCAGCACCTATTGCACGCAGGTGGTGCCGGTGCTCGAGCTGAAATGGCCGATGCTGCGGCCGGACGCGCACACTTTCGCCTTCGAGCGCGCCGACGCGATCTATGATTTCGCCCGGAAGAACGACCTGACCATGCGCGGCCACACGCTCGCCTGGTATCACGACATTCCTGACTGGACCAAGCAGATCAAGGATTCGAAGGCCGTCGAGCGCGCCTATGTCGATCACATCAATACCGTCGTGTCTTATTACAAGGACAAGCTGACCTCGTGGGACGTCGTCAACGAGCCCATCCCCGACAATCCCAAGGGCGTCACCGACCGGCGCGATACGTTCTGGACGCAGCATCTCGGCAATCGCTGGATTCCGCTGGCCTTCCGCACCGCGGCCGCGGCCGATCCCTACGTCAAGCTCGCGATCAACGAATACGACATCGAGTCGGCGAAGGACTCGTTCATCGCCAAGCGCGCGGCCTACCGCAACCTCATCATGGAGCTGCTGGATCAAGGCGTACCGCTGCACGCTGTCGGGCTGCAGTCGCATCTGCATGCCGAGCTCGAGATCGACACCCACGGGCTCGCGGAGTTCGTCACCGAGCTGCGGTCATGGGGCCTCGAAGTCTTCGTCACCGAGCTCGATGTCGACGATCAGAAGCTGACGGGAAGTCCGGCCGAGCGCGATGCCATCGTCGCCAAGCGCGTCGACGACCTGCTGACGGCGATCTCGACCAGCGGCCCGGTGCGCTCAATCCTGACCTGGGGCATCTCGGATCGTTACAGCTGGATCAACGGCACTTTTGCCCGCAGGGACAAGCAGCCCAACCGTCCCTTGCCGCTCGACGGCGAGTTCAAGCCGAAGCCGCTCATGGATGTGATCAGCAAGTTCACGAAAGACGCGTGAATCCCGACACCCAAGTCTAGCGCGTCTTGGGCGTCTCGAATGCGGTGATGTCGCTGATGTGATCGGGAGACAAGCTCGGACCGCGACGGTCGCGCGAATTCAGGCGGAAGACGTCGCGGATGTCGTCGATCGAGGTCGACGAATAGGATTGGATACAGAGCGCGACCTGCTCTGGCGATGCGGCGGCCATCATGGCTTCGATCGCCGCACGGTCGAGGCGGGTATCGTCCCAATGCGAGACGGCAATGCTGTCTTCCGTCACGCGGTGCGCCGCCAGATGTTCCGGCGAGTTCGCGACGAAATTTCCGTAAAGCAGATATTCGGAGAACTTCTTCTTCCGGCACAGCGCCAGGGCCCAGCCGAGACCGGTCGCCGACCTGATGGCATCTGTCATCGCACGCGCCGCGTCCTTGTCCCAGACCAGCGCATTGCCGACGTAGTCGTCGGCCGGGAACGATCGATCCTTGATGCCCAGAAGCTGATCGACGGTGCGGAGCCAAAGAACATGCAGCGGATGATCCGCATCGATGCCCTTGCGCGTGACGAACAGCGGCGTCTTCTCCGTGCCGGCATACTGGCCGACGTCGAACTCGCGGAAGAACAGATTGTCCGAATCCAGAATACAGACGCGCTGCTCGGGCGCATTCAGCACGCCGGCGATCTTGAGGATCTGCTGGATGTGCCAGCCATGGACGGGCGATGACAGCAGCGACAGCCAGACGCGGCGATTGCTGATGAACTGCAGCGCCGGCGGCAGCGCCCACAGCCATTTGGGCAGATAGCGCGAAGCCGGAACGATCACGCGCTTGTCGGACGCGAACCGCTCGAACAGCGCCACGTCCTCATCGTTAACAAGAACATAATGCCGCGTATATCCCGAGAGCCAGGTGTCGATGCTCTCGCTGAGCAGCGAGAAGCGCTCGATATCCTTGGCGTAGCTGGCGGTCAGCAGGGCAACGGAATGCATGATGCGTGTTCAAATAGCCATCGAACCGCACTCATACAAGCGACGGGAGATGTTGGAAACTTCGATTCGCAATCAAGGTAAAATGAAACGAATTATTAGCCATCCGAGGGCAGCCCCTGCGCGATGCTGCGAAAACGCAGCGGCGTCAGCGACGCTGCCCGCTGCCACCAATCCGCGACGCGATCATCGAGCGCCGTCACGCCACGGCCATGACCTGGAAAGATCCGGATCTGCTGCACCGCCTCGGCCTCGAACCCCTTTCCCTTGCGCGTGATCTTGAGGGCGGCCCCTTCGCGGTCCCGCTGCGTCAGCGGCACCAGCAGGCGACCGCGCGGGCGGAGCGCATCAAGCCAGCGCGGATGCGGATGCGAGAAGCCGGCATGCACGATGATGATGTCGGCCGCATCGCCGATGTCCCGACAGCCGTCTCCATGGACGACCTCGACATTGTGATAAGCGCGAAGGCAGGACGTGGCGCGCGAGGCGAGCCGCTCATCGCATTCAATGGCGTGCACCTTGCCCTTGGGGCCCACGATCTCCGACAGGATCGCCGAGAAATAGCCGAGCCCGCAGCCGATCTGGACCACGCGATCCCGCTCATTGACACCGAGCAGATCGATGAAATGTGCCCAAAGGCTCGGCAGGCCGGTGTCGAGCTTGCGGCGCGCATCGATGGCGACCAGCACATTGTGATAGAGGTGAATCGGGTCGGCGTCCGGCGTCAGCCGATAGCTGTGGGCAGCCTCGCTCTTGGTCCGCCAGGGCCCTTTCGCGAGAAAATCTTCGCGCGGCACCGTCGCAAGGGCTGCAAGCAGGCGCGGCGAGGCAATCCGCCCCCGCCTTGCGATCAGCGCGGCGTAGCGGGCACGCGCGGCGGACAGATCGCTCATCTCGCGGGATTTGCCTGCGGCCGAACGGGCGCGTCGCCACCGAGCTCGTGCACGAGCTGCATGGCCAGCTTCAGGTCCGGCGTCAAAAACCCCTCGTTGAACTTGCCGACGACCGGCAGGAGCAAAAGACTCGCATGTTCGCGCTTGCCGGCCTCAAGCGACAGCCGCGCCAGGCTGACGGCGGTCCTGAGCTCCCAGGACAATGCGCCCTGCCTGCGTGCCGTCTCCAGCGACAGGCCGAACAGGTCTTCGGCCTCCTGCACCGAGACCGGATTGCCGTCCGACAGCGTGATCTCGCCCTGCAGGCGATAGACCTCGGCGAGGTAGGAGTGATCGCCGGTCCGCCTTGCGGTCGCAAGCGCACCGTCCAGCGCGCGCAAGGCGGCATCGCGCATGCCGACCTTGGCATAGGCTTCCGCGAGCAGGCAGCGGAACCAGCAGCCAGCGAGCCAGGAATCCATCGCCTCGTATTCATCGAGGCCGGAGCGCATCTGGGTGATGCCTTCTTCGGCCTCGCCGAGCTGCGCCAGCGCCCAGCCGCGCAGGATCGCGGCCTGCTGCTTCCAGTGCAGGAAATTGTGCTCGGTGGCGATGATCATGGCGCGATTGGCATGGTCGCGCGTGCCCTCGATATCGCGCAGATGCTGGCAGAGATAGGCGCCGAACACCAATGCGAAGGCGAGCGAGAAAGGATGGCGGATCTTCTCGGCAAGCTGGATCGCCTGCTCGCTGTGCTGGCGCGCCGCATCAGGCTGGCCGAGGAACCACAGGAGATAGCCGAGATAAGACAGCGAGACGACGCCGGGATCGGTGCCGTGACGCTCCATCAAATCGGAGTGCAGGTCGGGGCTGTAGAGATCGATGCAGCGATGCAGATGATGCTGCGCGGCGGCGAAGCGTCCGCGATAAAGCATCGTCATCGCGATCGAGCGGTGCGCCTCGATCAGATAGCCGGTCTGCTGCGCCGGCTCCGCCCGCTCGTTCAGCCGCTCGCGCTTGGCGAATTTCAACAGCTCGACGCTGAGGTCATGCGCGCGAGTGAGATCGGCGCGGATGAAATGGCAGACCCAGAGCCCGCGCGTGGCGGCAAAGGCTTTTTCCTCGTCGTCAAGCTGCTGGCCGAGCTCGAGCGCGCGGATGTAGTTCTCCTCGACCTCCTGCACCGCATAGCCCTTGGCCGCGATCAACGCGTTGCCGAGCGCAATGCGAAGCTCGAGCTCCATCTCGTCGGCGCCCTGCATGCGCGCATTGGCCTGCACGACGCTCAGGCCCCGGCGCAGATGTCCGATCGCCTCCAGGTTGGCCCCGCTCCTTGCGGCCTGCTTGCCGGCCTTGAGCCAGAAGCTCGCCGCGCCTTCGCTCTGGCCGGACTCAGTGAGATGATGGGCGAGCAGTTCCGGCTCGCGCTCAGTCTTCTCCGGATACATTTCGACGAGCACCTGGGCGATGCTCGCATGGAGCTTGCGCCGCTCGCTGTGCAACAGGCTCGCATGCGCCGCGTTCTGGATCATCACATGCTTGAAGGAGTAGAGCGCATCGGGCGGATGACCGCGCCGCATGATCAAGCCGGCTTCCTCCAGATGCGTCAGCGCCGCCTCGATCTGCTCCGCCGGCGTGCTGGCGACCGCATGCAGCGTCTCGTAGGAGAACTCGCGGCCGATCGTGGCGCCGATCTGCGCGATCCGCTTGAACGGACCCATCCGGTCGAGACGCGCCATCAGCGAGTCCGTCAGCGTCGCCGGGATCGCGAGCTGCCGCCACGGGCCGGACAGCACATAGCGCCCGTGCCGCTCGGTCAGGAGATTGGATTCGAGCACCGTCTTGGTCAGCTCCTCCAGGAACAGCGGCACGCCGTCGGTCTTGACGATGATCTCCTCGACGACCTCCTTGGGAAGTTCGCGCCCCGCGACGCGCTCGACCAGGGTCGTGCGCAATGGCCGGCTCAGCCTGTTCAGCACCAGCGTGGTGATATGCGAATGCGCGTTCCAGCTCGGCTGGAATTCGGAGCGCGCGGTGATGATGGCGAGGATCGGCCGGTTCTGCACCCGGTCGACCAGGAGATCGACCACCTCGCGGGAGGTCGGATCGATCCAATGCAGATCTTCAAAGACCATCACCAGCGGCATCTCGCGCGCGAGGCCGAGGAAGTGGTTGACCAGGGCCGCGACGGTCGCGTCCTTCTGCTGCTGCGGCGACAGCTCTAGCGGCGGATAGCGCTCCCCGGTCGGGATCGACAGCAGCGCGGCGAACAGCGGCGCCACCTGCTCGATATCGCCATGGGCGGCAGCGATCGCCGTCTCCAGGCTCGCCAGCGACAGCGCGGACGCATCCTCGCGGTCGAGGCCGAGCGAGAATTTGAGCTGCTCGACGAATGGATAGAACGCGGTGGAGGTGTAATAGGGCGAGCACTGGAACGAGACCTGCCCGTGCCGGTCGCCCGATATCCGCTCGAAAATCTCCTGGATGATGCGCGACTTGCCGATGCCTGGCTCGCCGAACTTGACGACGACCTGGCCGTCGCCCTCCTTGACCTGCTGCCAGCGCCCCATCAGCAGCGCGATTTCCTCCTCGCGATTGACGAGCGGGGTCAGCCGCGAGCCCATTGCTGCAGCAAAGCGGGTCTCCACGCGCGTGGCGCGCACGACATGCCAGGCTTGCGTCCTTTCCGCGATGCCCTTCAGCGCATGGGTGCCGAGATTGCGGTAGTCGAATTTCCCCTTCAGCAGCGATTGCGTCGAGGCGGAGATCACCACGCCATTGGGCGGCGCCAGCGCCTGCAGGCGTGCCGCAAGATTGACGGTCTCGCCGACCGCGGAGTCGCGCTCTTCGGTGCCCTGGCCAACGAGGTCGCCGACCACGACGAGACCGGTCGCGATGCCGATGCGAACGGCGGGCGCATGGCTAAGTGCGCCACGCGGCTCGATCGCGCGCGCCGTCGAGAGCACCCGCACGATCTCGAGCCCGGCGCGCACGGCGCGCTCGGCATCGTCTTCATGCGCGGTAGGATAGCCGAAATAGACCAGAATTCCGTCGCCAACGAAACGGGCGGCAAAGCCTTCATAATGCTTGACGACGCGCACACAGGTCTCGCGGAAGCTCGCGATCATGTCGCGGACGTCTTCCGGATCGAATTGGGCGGAGAGCGCGGTGGAATCCACCATGTCACAGAACATGGTGGTGAGCTGACGCCGCTCGGCGCCGACCTCGGCACGAACCGGCGGGTGCGCTGCCACAACTGGTGCCTCCGCGGTCTCGGCCTGGAACAGCGCGGCCATCGCACGCTGCAACCGCTTGCGATCGCCGAGGGGTAGCCCGAGTTCAGCGAGGTCGGCCTCGGTCAGGTCCCCCATGACGTCGAGATCGAGGCGGTGCTGCGCGAACAGGTCGGTGTAGTGACCAAGACCGGCGCCTTCGAGCCAGCGCCTCAACCCGGCCTCCGTCTGCGGCTCTTTCTCCAGCATGGTGATTCCGCCCGACCTTCCCTCCGCCGAAGGGCTTAAGACCCCTCAACCACAGATTTTGGGGCCCAAACTTCACCTCAGACTGGACGCGTTCCCTAACTCCAGGAAAGAATAGCCCAATCAGATCAAAAGGGAATGGCATTGTCGGCAATTGCATCCGGGACAGGAGGCGGGTCGGGCGGCGCGGGCGTCGGAGCCGATACGATCGGCGGCCTTCTCGCCTTCCATGCGCGAACGATACCGTCGGCGCCTGCCCTGCTTGCCCCTGGTCGGCCGCCTTTGAGCTATGGCAGGCTCGGCGCCACGATCGAGCATCTCGTCGGTACGCTACGCGGGCTCGGCATAGCACCTTCCGACCGGATTGCTGTTGCGCTGCCGCGCGGGGCCGACAGCGCGCTGGCTCTCATCGCGGTTGCCTCGGCCTGTGCCTGTGTCCCCGTCAATCCCGATCTGACCGGCGACGAGCTGCAACGCTATTTCCGCGAGATGAAGCTGACGGCGCTGGTGACGCGGTCCGACGCGAATTCGCCGAGCCGCGACATCGCCCGGACGCTCGACATTCCGGTGATCGATTTCGTGCCAGGACCGGAGACGGATCTCGGCGACTGCGGATTCTTCGGCCCGACAATCGGTCCAGCCAGCGCAGGCGGCAGCGCGCGCGCCGAGGACGATGCATTCATCCTGCTGACATCGGGCACGGCGGCGCGACCGAAAATGGTGCCGCTGACCCATCGCAACGTTTGCCTCTCCGCCCAAAATGCCGGCCGCGTGCTGTCGCTCGCATCGCAGGATCGCCTGCTCAACGTCCTGCCGCTGTTTCACGCCCACGGCCTGATCTCCGGCTTGCTGACGGCGCTCGCGGCGGGCTCCAGCGTGATCGTGACTGGCGGATTCGACGCACCGTCCTTTTTCGGCTGGATGCGCGATCTGCAACCGACCTGGTACACGGCAGTGCCCACCATTCATCGCGCACTGCTGACGGCTGCGGAAGCCAGCCCCGAACGCGTCCGATCGTCATCGCTACGCGTCATTCGCTCTGCTTCGTCTTCGCTCGCGCCCGCCATCCTCAACGGGTTGGAGGCAACGTTCGGTGTTCCCGTGCTCGAGACCTACGGGATGACCGAAGCGGCTTCGCAGATTGCTGCCAATCCGTTCGAACTGCGCAAGGTCGGATCGGTTGGCCGCGCCGCGGGTCCTGAGATCGCGATCATGGACGAGACCGGCCGCACGCTCGCGCCCGGCGAGCGGGGCGAGATCGTGCTGCGCGGACCGAACATGAGCCGCGGCTATTATAATGACGAAGCGGCCACACAGGCCGCCTTCCGCGATGGCTGGTTCCGGACCGGCGATCTCGGCCATCTCGATCCCGACGGCTATCTCTTCATCGTCGGCCGCATCAAGGACATCATCAACCGCGGCGGCCAGAAAGTGTCGCCGCTGGAGGTGGAAGAGGTTCTGCTGGCCCACCCGGCGGTGCTGGAAGCCGGAGTCTTCCCAGTTCCGCACGCAAAGCTCGGCGAGAATGTCGCCGCCCTCGTGGTTTTGCGTCCCGATTCCGAGGCAACCTCCGATCAATTGCGCCAGTTCGCACGCAAGCGTCTTGCCGCCTACAAGGTGCCGAGTCTGATCCGCAGCGTGGCGGCGCTGCCGAAAGGCGCGAGCGGCAAGGTCAAGCGCAATGCGCTGGCCGAGCTGATTTCGGCCGCACATCATGACGATCATACGGAGCTGCCGCGCAACGCGCTGGAGGCCCAGCTCGCGGATATCTGGGCCACTCTGCTCGAGCTTCCGCAAGTCGGCGTCGATCAGGACGTGTTTGCGCTCGGCGCGGACTCGCTCGCGGTGACGCAAATGCGTTCGCGTCTGCGCGAGCGCTTCAACGTGGACTTCTCGTTCGAGGACATTTTCGATTGCGCCACCGTCGGTGCTCTTGCGGCCCGGATCGAGGCGACGACGCATCGCGATGGGGTGCTACCGGCATGGCGCCAGACGGCTTCCGAGGAAGACGCGCCGCTCTCGTTCCAGCAGCAGCGGATGTATGTGCTCTCGCGGCTCGACCTGACGCGCTATAATTACAACGTGGTCGAGGTCGCTCTCCTCAAGGGCGCGGTGGACTTCGCCGCGCTCGAGGCCGGCCTTGCTGCAATCTGCGCACGTCACGAGGCGCTGCGCTCGGTCTTCGTCGAATGCGAGGGCGAGCCCGTGCAGCGCGTGCTTCAGGCCCGGCCGCGGCTCGCGCGGATCAAGCTCAAACCCTGTCCTGCGCACCGGCGGCCTGCGGTCGTCCGGCGCGAGGCGCTGAAGCTCGCGCAATACGCATTTGATCTTGCCCGCGAACCGCCGCTGAAGGTCACGCTGCTCTCGTTCGACAAGTCCGGCCATGCGTTGGTGGTCAATATCCATCACCTCGTCACCGATGGCTGGTCGCAGCGGCTGTTCTGGGAAGCACTCGCCGCCGCATATTCTGCGGCACGCAAACAAAGCACGGCGGAGCTGCCCCAGCCGAGCTTCCAATATCGAGACTTTGCCTGTTGGCAGCAAAGCTGGGCGGAAACGCCCGCAGCAAAGGAGCAGCTCGATTACTGGCGAGTGCAGCTCGACGGCGTCACCACGCTGCCGCTGCGCACCGACCGGCCGAGGCCCGAAATCTGGAGCGGCCACGGTGCCCGCCATTATTTCGAATTACCCAGGAGCCTTTCGGCCGGCGTTCGCGCGCTGGGCCAGGATCAGGGGGTAACGCCTTTCATGACGCTGCTCGCGGTCTTTCAGTGTCTGCTGTTCCGTCATACCGGGCATGAGGATGTCGCGACCGGATCGTTGATCGCGAACCGCAACCAGATCGAGAGCGAGCGCCTGATCGGTCTGTTTGCAAACACGCTGATCCTGCGCAATGATTTCGGCGGTGACCCGACCTTCGGCGAAATGCTGCGGCGGGTGCGCCAGGTCACGCTCGATGCCTATCGCAACCAGGATCTTCCGATCGAGGAGGTCCTGCGCGCATTGCAGATCGCGCGCAGGACGGATGGCAATCCGCTGTTCCGGGTCATGTTCATCCTCCAGAATGCATCGATTGAGGCCGCGCGTTTCCCCGGGCTGTCGACGCGCCGGCTGGAGGTTGACCCGCAAGTCGCGCGCTTCGACATCACGCTGGAGCTGGTCGAGGCCGAGGGCCGCTTCACCGGCTTCTTCGAATATGCCACCGATCTGTTCGACGCGGGTACGATCGAGGGCATGGGGGATCAGTTCAAGACCCTGCTCAAGGCCGTCATCGCCAATCCCGAGCAGCGCATCTCGCGCCTGCCCCTGCTGACGGAGGCTGAACGCCGGCGGTTACCGGCAAAAGGCAGACCAGCCAATTTCGCCACGCGCGGCAATGTCTGCGAACTGTTCGAGCTGCAGGCGAAGAAGACGCCGAACGCCATCGCGGTATCCGATGGAGATCTCGTCCTGAGCTTTCGCGAACTGGCGCACCGCAGCCAGGCGATCGCGCGCTGGCTTATCCGCGAAGGCGTCGGTGCGGAAACCGTGGTCGCACTGCTGGCAGACCGGGGGCCCGATCTGCTCGCGGCGATGATCGCGGTGCAGCGCGCCGGCGCGGCTTTCCTGAATCTCGATCCCGAGCAGCCGCCGACGCGGCTCGCAACCATCCTCGGATCAAGCTGCGCAAGCGTGCTGCTTGTGGGGCGCGCACGGTCCGCCATGGTCGATGCGCTGCTCGAGCCGCTGGTCGGGGGCATCCGCGTGGCCAAGCTCGAGGACGCGATTGCGCTCGAACCGACGAAGGTCGCCCGTGCGGCGCAGCGCACAAGCTCGGACCTTGCCTATCTCGTCTACACCTCCGGCTCCTCCGGTGCGCCAAAGGGCGTCATGATCGAACAGCGCGGGCTGTCGAACCATCTGGCGTCGCTCATTTCCGCGCTCGGCCTGACGAGCAAGGACGTGATCGCGCAAACCGCACCGCAGAGCTTTGTCATCTCGGTCTGGCAGTTCCTCGCCGGTCCCATGACCGGCGCGCGTGTCCATGTCTGCGGCAATGCGGTCGTGCAGGATCCGATGCTGCTGGCGCGGGAGATCAAACGCGAGGGCATCACGGTGCTCGAGATCGTGCCTTCGCTGCTCCGCGTCATCCTGGAACGTCTCGACGAAGCGCCGATGCTGCGCGCCTTTGCCGAGCTGCGGCTGCTGATCTCGACCGGCGAGC
The DNA here is from genome assembly GCF_028128765.1 of Bradyrhizobium sp. CCBAU 51627. Lineage (GTDB taxonomy): Bacteria > Pseudomonadota > Alphaproteobacteria > Rhizobiales > Xanthobacteraceae > Bradyrhizobium. The sequence goes on along the minus strand of NZ_LBJG01000016.1, from coordinate 52,487 downwards.
CGCTGGCGATCGAGCTCTGCCGCGCCTGGTTCGCCCGCTGCCCGAATGTGCCGCTGATCAACGCCTATGGCGCTTCGGAATGTTCCGACGACGTCTCCCTGCACCGGCTGACCAAGGCGCCGGACACGGCGACGATCAATGTTCCGGTCGGAGCGCCACTGCCCAACACCCAGCTCTACGTGCTCGATCCGAACCTTGAGCCGCAGCCCATCGGCGTCGTCGGCGAGCTCTGCATCGGCGGCGCCGGCGTCGGCCGCGGTTACATCAACGATCCCGCGCAAAGCCGGCAACGCTTCATCCCCGATCCGTTCGCGCGCAGGCAGGGTGCGCGCCTGTATCGCACCGGCGACCTCGCCCGCCGGCGCGCCGACGGCACCATCGAATGCCTCGGCCGCGCCGATCTTCAGGTCAAGGTCCGCGGCTATCGCATTGAGCTCAAGGAGATCGAGGCCGCGCTTGCCGACCACGCAAGCGTGCGCGCCGGCATCGTCGAGCCGCGCCGCGACGCCAGTGGCGATGTCAGGCTGATCGCCCATGTCGTCGCCAAACCCGGCATACAGACCAGCGCCAGCGAATTGCGCGACTTCCTCAAGAGCCGGCTGCCTGTTCATGCGATCCCGTCCGCATTCCTGTTCCTGGACCGGGTGCCGCTCAATGCCCACGGCAAGCTCGATCGCTCCGCGCTACTGGCGCCCGCGGAACAGGAGAGCGTCGGGACCGAGGCAGCCGTGCCGGCGCGACGCTTCACCGAAAAGGTGCTGTCAGACATCTGGATCGATCTGCTGAGGGTCGAGAGCCTCGGTGTCACCGACAATTTCTTCGACCTTGGCGGTCATTCCCTGCTGGCGGGTCAGGCGATGGCGCGCGTGGCCCGCGCGCTCGGTGTCTCGCTGCCGATCAAGACCATCTTCGAGGCGCCGACGATCGAGCAGCTCGCCCGGCGGATCGATGAGGCCGTGGCAACGAAACCGCAAAGGCCTGCGGCCGGCATCCCCCGCCTCGCCGACAGCGGACCGCCCGCGCTGTCGATCACACAGGACCAGATGATAAGGATCGAGCAGAACCTGCCTGATCTACCGCTGTTCAACCTGCCCTTTGCCTTCAGGCTCGACGGTCCGATCGATCCGCACCTGCTGGCGCAGGCCTTCGATGACATCGTGCGTCGCCACGACTCGTTGCGGACCGCGTTCGGCTGGAATGGCGAGGAGCCGGTCAGCCACATCGTCGCGCCCGCTACGCTGGGCCCGGCGCTGACCGTCGAGACTATCGGCGACGGACAGCCCCACAACAACAAGCGGCGCAGGGCGCTCGAAGCAAAGAAGATCGAACTCCTGATCGCGCAGGAGGCATATGTCCCTGTTAACACCGCCCGGGCACCGCTGCTGCGGGCACGGCTCCTCCGGCTGCATGCCGACAATCACATCCTGCTGTTGACGCTGCATCATGCCATCGCCGACGGCTGGTCGATCGGCGTGCTGTTCGAGGAATTGTCGTGCCGTTATGCCGCGCTGGCAGGCCGTCCATCGGCGCCTCTGCCAACGGTGCCGCTCGCGTTCTCCGACGTCGCACGCTGGCAGCGCTGGTGGTGCAGCACCGAGGCGGCCCGCCGGCAGGCGGTCGACTGGACCGAGAATTTGCGCGGCGCAGCCCCCCTGTTCGAGGGCGAAGCGCGGCCGGGTGCGTCGACGGGCCATCATCCGTTGAGCTTGGAGCGCGATCTCGTCGCCCGCCTCACGGCCTATGCGCGCCAGCACAGCGCCACGCTCTTCATGTGTCTGCTGACCGGCCTGAAGGCCCTGCTGATGGCGCAGACCGGACGAACCGACATTTCGGTCGCCACCGCCATGGCCAACCGCGCCCAACCTGACACCGAACGGATCGTGGGTCCGTTCGAGAACACCGTGATCGTCCGCAGCCGAATCACGCCGGATCTGTCGTTTACGCAAGGATTGGCGCGGGTGCGCGAAGGCGTGCTCGAGGCCCATGCGCGACAGGAGCTGCCGTTCAACATCCTCGCCGACCATCTGGAGCAGGAGGGCATCGACCCGGCGTCGCTGCTCCAGGTCTATTTCACCTTGCAAAATCCATTGCGCCAGCCGCTCGACCTGCCCAATGTCGCAGTGCGATCGACCGGAGACGTCGCACGCGAGGGCCAACCCGTGCTGCCGGTCGACCAGACCTGGCTGTCGTTGATGTTGAAGGAGCGCCCGAGCGGGATCACCGGTTCATGCAATTACAAGCGCGAACTGCTCGACGGCGGTATGGTCGGCACGTGGATGGAGGATCTCGTCACGCTGCTGGGAGCGGCCCTCGCCCAGCCCCATGCACCGCTCCATCGGCTGCTCGATCGCCGCGCGGCGTGACCGGCCGTTCGTCGGCGCCGAACGGATTTCCACTCGCCAAAGCTGTGCATGGTCAAGTTGCATCTTGATTATTTGGCGCCAGCGCGCAAGATTATTCCCGTGTTTTGATCGGGACGATATTTTCAACCGGGGGAGTGTTATGGGTTTCATCAAATTTACCAAAGGCACCTCGTTGAGCGACAAGGACCGCAAGGCCCTGCAAAAGCTGCTCACCGACGAAAAGAAGAAGCTCCAGTCCGCGCTGAAGGAAGTCGATGCCAGCCTTTCGGTGCTGGGCGGAAAGAAGGCCAAGAAGAAAAAGTAAGACTCGTCGGCCGGGACGCCGCACGATTCTCCGGATTTAATTTTCGAATTTCGGCCGCTCGCCTGTCGAGTTGGGGTCTCGCACAAGCTTGCGGCTGTAAACCGGCCAGCAATTGACAAGAATTTGCCCGGATGGACCGCTAGGAGCAGTCCGCTCAGTCGCTTCCTGTTCGGTTGATTCTTCGGTCAGGGCCGGATTTGGCCTCCACCTGACACTATGGGCCCATTTTTAATGGCAGACGACGAGATCGAACTGTTTGTCGGACTGATCGAGAGCATTGGCTCGCCGGGTGTGGTCGATGGCTGCCGGCGACTGCTCTCGGCCGACGAACGCATGCGCGCCGACCGCTTCAAGTTCGAGCGGCATCAGCGGCAATACATCTTCGCGCACGCAATGTTGCGCATGGCGCTCTCGCATGCGGCGCCCGATGTCGCGCCGACCGACTGGTTGTTTTCGACCGGCCGCTACGGGCGGCCCTTTGTCGCTGCGCCCAGGCAGACAACGGCCCTGCATTTCAGCCTGTCGCATGCCGATGGCTGTGTCGCTTGCGTCGTGTCAAAGCACGAGGCGGTCGGCGTCGACGTCGAGACCGTGTCGCGGCGCGTCGCGCCGCTATCGACCGCGCTCCGCTTCTTTGCGCCGGAAGAAGTCGAAACGCTGCGTGGCCTGCCCGAACCGGCCGCAATCGAGCGCTTCTTCGACTATTGGACGTTGAAGGAGGCCTATCTGAAGGCCCGGGGTTTTGGGCTCAACCTGCCGCTCGATGCGTTCGCGATGCGGGTATCGCGGGATGCGATCGGGATCAGCTTCAAGCCCGACATCGCCGACGATCCCGCAGGCTGGCGCTTTTCGCTATGCTCGCCGTCGCCCTCGCACCGTCTGGCGGTCGCCGACGGCTCCCGTGCGGCTGGCGGCCTTCGCATCATTCGCAACACCTGGCCGCTCCAGGAAGCGGCGGAATGACGCCGGCGCGGCTGCGCGTCTTTCCCGCGATCTCGCGCAACCGCGATCCGAAGAAATATGTCGGCGAGCTGATGCAGGTGGCGGAGTTCGCCGACCGCAACGGCTTTGAGGGCATTCTGCTGTTCGAAGGCAACGACGTGTTTGTCGAGCCTTGGGCGATGGCCCAACACATCATGGCCGCGACGACGCGATCTTCGCCGCTGATCGCGGTCAATCCGGTCTACATGCACCCGTTCACGGCGGCGAAGTTCGTGTCGTCCTTGGCGCAGCTCCACGGCCGCAAGGTCTATCTCAACATGATCACGGGGACCGCGATCAGCGACCTGCGGGGGCTGGGCGATGAACAGTCGCATGCCGACCGCTACGTTCGCCTCGGCGAGTTCGTCGCCCTGATGCGACAACTGCTCACGAGCCCGCGCCCGGTGAATGTCGAGGGCCGATTCTATCGCGCCAGCAATTTGCAGCTGCGGCCACGCCTGCCGGCCGAACTGATGCCGGAATTTCTCATCGCGGGCCAATCTGATGCGGCACAGCGCGTCGCAGAGGAGACCGGCTGCATCAAGATGCAGATGCTGCCACCCGACCTCGATCGCGGTCTCGGAGCATCAGGCATGAATTTTGGTATTTTCGCGCGCGAGAGTCGCGACGAGGCGCGACGGGCGGCCAAGGCGCGCTTTCGCGACAACCCTGACGATCGCGAGCTGCTCGCGCTCACGGTGGAGAATTCGGATTCCGTCTGGAAGCGGAAGCTCTATGAGGGCCAGAGCGGCGAGCTTGCCGACAACGGCTATTGGCTGCTGCCCTACCTCACGTTCCAGTCCGACTGCCCCTATCTCGTCGGCAGCTATGCCGAGATCGGCGCCAAGCTGAAGGATTTTGCTGCGAAGGGACTGACCACTGTCATGCTCGACATGGTCGCAGACGAGACCGAGATGCAGCACGTCTGCAAGGCGCTCAGGGCGAGCGGGATGTTTTAGGTATCTTTCTCGTCATAGCCGGGCCTGTCCCGGCCATCCACGCCTTGCCACACAGCACGACGAACGTGGCGGGACAAGCCCGGGCAGGACGACCTTCGGCGCGACTCACCGCGCTTCTTCAAACCCCACCAGCACCGAGGTCAGGTTGGCACCGAGAATATCCGAGAGATACCCGCCCTCCTGCACGAACACGGTCGGCAGGCCCATCCTAGCAATAGCCTGGCCGATGCGGCGGAAGCCGGGTGTGGTCACGGCGAGGCCCTTCAGCGGATCATGCTCGGACGCATCGAGGCCGAGGGCGATCACGAGCGCGCCGGGCGCAAAGGATTCGATCGCCTTGCGGGCGACGTCCATCGCTTTGAGGTAGCCGTCGTCACCGGTGCCGATGGCCAAGGGAATGTTGAGATTGGCGCCGAGGCCGGGGCCCTCGCCGCGCTCATGCGCGTAGCCCCACACATAGGGATAATAAGCAATCGGATCGGCGTGGATCGAGATCGTGTAGACATCCGGGCGCGCGTAAAAGATGCCTTGCGTGCCGTTGCCGTGATGGACGTCGACGTCGAGGATCACGACGCGCTCGTGCTTCTTCCGCAGATGCGCGGCCGCGATGGCGCTGTTGTTGAGGAAGCAGAAGCCGCCGGCCATGTCGCGATAGGCGTGATGACCGGGCGGGCGGCAGAGCGCATAGGTCGCATCCTCGCCGTCCATCACCAGCTGCGCTGCGGTGACGGCGACATCCGTTGCGGCACAGGCCGCCGCCCATGTGCCCGGACCAATGGGAGCTGCGGTGTCGGCGGTGTGCCAGCCGAGCTTGCCGACGATATGGGTCGGATAGGTCGCAGCATGGCGCACCGGATGGATGTTGCCGATCATCTCGGGACCGGAATCGCCCAGCGCCGTCCAGGCCTCCCAGGCTTCGCTCAGGAACGACAGATATTCCGGACTATGAATGCGCGCGCGCGGCCCCTGCCCGAATGTGGTCGGCTCGACCAGTTGATGCTTGCCGTCCTTCAAGCCCTGCAGCAGACGATCAGCGCGCTCGGGCTGCTCGGTGGTGCGCTTGACGACGCCGCGAACCAGGAAGAATTGCGGATCGTGGCTGCGGTGCAGTTCGGTATGGACGGCTTTCACTCAAGACTCCGTGCTCTTCAACAGCGCCGCAGAGTACTTGATCCCTGCGGCGGCCAGATGCAAGCAAGAAGAATGCCGCCCGTGTCATTCCGCCCTGCACCGGAAGCAGATCGGCGTAAGGTTCAGCATCGCCCACGCTGGAGACAGGTCTCGCGGCCCTGCCTATCGGTGCGGAAGGACTCAATGAAGCCGCCCTGGCGCTGGGTGACGAAGACAGTCTTGCCGTCGCTGCCACCAAAGGCGAGATTGGTCGGCTCCTTGGCCTTCAGCGCGATCTCGCGCTCGACCGCACCGTTGGGCTTCATCAGCGATATCGTGCCCTTGAGGATGCGCGCGATATAGAGGCGACCGGCGACGTCGGTGCGCAGGCCGTCGATCGTATCAGGCTGAAACGCCTTGACGAGCTTTGCATCGGTGAGCGCGTTGCCATTGATGGTGTAGGACCAGACCTGGCCATTGCTGGATTCACCGACATAGAGCGTCCTGCCGTCTGGGCTGAGGTCGATGCCGTTGGTGGTGCCCATCGCACGCGGTGCCGACATGATTTGTCCTTGCACCATTCCATCGACGCCCTTGGCGATGCGCCAGATGTGGCCTTCCCGGCCCTTCCAGTTCGGATCGCTCGCATAGATCGTGCCGTCGCGGGCGATCGTGATGTCATTGGGCTGGTTCATCTCGTCCGAGTGAAACCAGACGACCGGCTCGGTTGCGCCCTTCGGGATCGCAAAGATGTTGTGCTTCTTGTAGTCGGCGATGAACATCGTGCCGCTGCGATCGAATCGGATGGCGTTGCCGATGCTGCCCTCGGGGAGTGTCGTGAAGGTTCCCGATGCTGCGCCGCCCGCGGGCAATCGACCGATCGTGCCGGGCGCGCCGAAATTGACGACGAAGAGGTTGCCATCGAGATCGACGGCGGGCCCCTCAATGCCATGTGTGTACTCGCCGGCGGGCGTCACCTGCACGCTTTCGAACAGCTTGGTCTCGGCTGCGAGAAGCGGCGTTGCCACAACAAGCAGAAGGCTACTGCACGGGCACCAGAAACTCCTGCCGGATGTAATAGCCATCGTCGTCGCTGCACTCGCCATTCAAATAAGGATCGGCCGGCCGGAAGAATCGACTGAAGCCCGGTTTGTCTACAGCGTTCCTTTGTGTCACGACGACGACCTTGGCAGCCGGTATTTCGCCGCATTCCTTGTTGGCTTTGCTGAAGAACTTACGCTGCGGCAGGCCGAGCCTGATGCGCATCGGTGTTCCCGGAACCATCTTGGCAACGAAGAGATCAGCCGTATTGAGCAGGGCCGGGTAGCCGGGCTCGGTCTTCGGCAATCCCTCGCCGCCCGGCGGCATCAGCCTCTCCGCGCCGATACCGCGCAGGCGCGTGCACAGCTTGCCGGAGGCGGGATCGCCCGGATAGATCCAGCCATCCTGCGACAGCATGAAACGGAGCGCGGCCGCGTCCTTGTCTGCATCAGACTGGCCTGCCTTCAGGCCAAAATCGGAATGGCAGCCGACGCAGTGCTTTTCGACAAGGTTCTTGCGCAGCGCGGTGAGCCGCATCTTGGACTGCGTATCCCTGGCGACGAAGGCAGCAAGCTGGTCGATCAGCGCCTGACTGCGCGTGTCGCAGGGCAGCGACGGCGGCGGATCGTCCGCAGCGCGATCGATGCGGATGATGGTCTGGTTCTTGTCCTCGACCAGCCAGATCGCACCATCGTCCGCAACCGTCATGCCGGCCGGCGCACCTTGCGGCCGCGCGCCGTTGACGCGGTGCCAGCCGGCGATCAGCTCCTCGAATGGCGCAGCAGCGACATCGCCGGTGTCAGTCTGAAAATTGTGGGTCGGGTCTGCCGCACAACTGACGTGATAGCGCACCGGTGCCGGAGCTGGCTTGGGGAAGCCGTGGTCGTCAACGTCGTAGATCAGCACGCGGCTGCCGGTTGGGCGATAGCCGTGCAGGCCGACCAAGAGCTTGCCTTCGAGCTCCGGAAATTTTGCCCCGTGATAATACAGCATCGCGAGTGGCGCGCCGTGCGGCGGCAGCAGCGAGAGCGGAGGCTTGTAGAGCGTGTTACTCGTACAAAGCGATTTGTAGACGCCGGATTGCAGCACGAGTTTGAACTCCGGGCTCGGCGTCGACAGGTCGTAACAATAGGGCCAGCCATAATGTCTGCCCTGCTCGATCGCATTGATCTCCTCGTTCGGCTTGAAGATATCGGGCAGGTCGCGGCCGTTCTCGCCTTGCAGGAAGGCGTAGCCGGCATCGGGAAAATTCGGGTGCAGCGCCAGCGCCATTGAATTGCGCAGGCCGCGCGCGTAGATCGTGTGCGGCGGATCGGGATCGTTCGGCTTCAACCCCGGGAAGATGCCGCCTGACGGCGGTGTGAACAGCCAGATCGCGGCCATGGCGGAGGCGCCTTCGGCCGCAGCGCAAGGTTTGGTGATCGGCGCCGGTGTGATGCAGTCGTCGCTGTGGGCACCGACATTGACGAACAGCCGCCCGTTGCGATCAAATACGAACTGCTTGAGCGGATGCGCGGCCTCGTCGAGCTTCGTCCCATCCGGCAGCGTGATGCGACGGCCCGGCATGTGACGAATGATGGTCTCGACCGTGCTGCGTGGATTGTCAGCGAGCGGATCGAATCGGAAGATGGTCTCGGCGGTCGAGGCATAGAGCTTCTTGTCCGGCCCGATCACGAGGCCGAACGGATATTCCACCCCGGTCAGGAGCTCCTTGAATCGCTGGCCACCGGCCGCGTGGGGATCGAGCAGCAGCAGCCGTCCATCGACGTGTCCCCAACCGCCCATATCGGCAACCACGAACAGGTCACGGCCGGGCACCTGGATGATCGACCGCGGAAATTTGAGATGGTCTTCCTCGCTGGCGACAAGGCCGGCGCAAAAGCCCGCCTTCATGTCGATCTGGAGCCTGGGAAAGGCGAGACCGCCGCCGCCGCAGGTCTCCGTTCCCAGCGTGTAGCCGCTTTTTCGCACAGGTTCGGACGCGGCCGGCGAGGCAAAGCCGAGAATGATCACGGCCAAGGCGGCGACACTGACACGCAAGCTTCGCCGTCCATTCCGGAATGTGAGCTGATTCACGGTGCCCCCCGACTTTTCGGTCGAAGCTTGTTCCACGCCATACGGGCGTCGTCCAGTTGAAGATCACTCCCCTGTGATCAAACCCGCGGAGTCCTTCGTGCCGACCAAACTCCGTAGATTTCCTTACCGGGCTTGACCCGAATATTTTTCGTTCGTTTCGGCTGGTATCGATATGCCATCCAAATCGCTTTCCAGAGGAGGCGTGTATGGTTCAGATGTACTTCCACTGCTCGAATGCCGAAGGCACGTTGATCGATCGCTACGGCACCGCAGTCGCCAACCTGACCGAGGCGCGGGACCGCGCCGCCCAGATCATGCGTTCGATGATCCTGACGCCCGGCGCTGAAGACTGGCGCGATTGGGTGATCCATATCAGCGACGACGACGGCGAAGAGATTCTGGATCTCCCCTTCACCGCCATGCTCGGCAAGCCGCATTGAGGTGATGCCATGCTCGCTTCCCTGAACCTGTTTCGCCAACCGCTCACCTTCGTCGCCAGCAAATGGCAGAAGCTGGTGCAGATCGCCGGCAACCCCTATCGCCCCGAGCTGCACTACATGCGTGGCCCTGGCCCGAAATGGCACGCCAAATATCAGGCCAGCCGGCTGAACCGCGGGCTCTGAATCGGGTTCGCAGCTTTTTTCTCAAATGATGTCTCTACGTCGCGATGGCCGGGCATGTCCCGGCCATCCACGTTTTTGGAGCGCGCGGCAAGACGTGGAGGCCCGGGTCAGGTCCCGGGGCATCCCGGGTGGGAGAAAAGCGCGGGCCGCCTCACCTTCCCGTGAACTTAGCCTTACGCTTCTCGACGAAGGCTTTGCGGCCCTCGATCGCGTCGGCGCTTTGGCGAATGGTGGCCTGAAGCTCGATCTCGCGGCGGAACTGCGCCTCGTAGCTGGTGTGCTCGCTCTCCTCGAGAAGCGTGCGGGTGGCCACCAGTGCACGGGTCGGCCCCTGAGCCAGACGGCGCGCCAGCGCCAAGGCCTCCGCCATCAGCTTCGCGTCCTCGACGACCTGCCGCACCAGGCCGATCTCCTGGGCGCGCTCCGCCGTCAGCGGCTCGTTGAGCAGCATCAGTTCGAGCGCGCGCTGCCGGCCGATCAGCCGCGGCAACAGCCAGGTCGAGCCCAGGTCGGGCACCAGCCCAATGCGGCTGAAGACTTGAATAAAATTTGCCGAACGCGCTGCAAGAATGATGTCACCGGCCATCGCGAGACTGAAGCCGCCGCCGGCCGCGACACCGTTGACGGCAACGACGACCGGCACCCGACATTCGCGCAACGCTCTGAAGGCCGGCCAGTAGAAGCGCGTCACGCCGGCGGCGAGGTCCTCTCCGAGCGCTCCGGCTGCCTTCAAATTCTGCCCTGAGCAAAATCCGCGCCCGGCACCGGTGAGGATGAGGGCGCGAACCTCCGCATCGGCCGTCATCTCGGCGACTCCGTTTGCGAGCGCACCGAGCAGGTCCGGCGTCATCGCGTTCAGGCTGGCCGGCTCGTCGAGCGTCAAGATCCCGACCGCGTCATCCCGCGCCTGTTTCACACCAGCCATGTCGTGCCTCCCTTTCGATGTTCTCGTTGGCGTCAATGTGCCATTCTTCGCGTGCTCCGCCAATTGCGGAGCTTCGACGTCCGCGCAACGAAGCCAAGACAGAGGTCAAGACGACATCATGCCTCATCAGTTCAGCCTCAACCAAGCCGTCCGCAAACCCGCCGTCACATCCAAGGGCGGCATTGTCGCTTCGCAATCGCGACGGGCGGCCGAGGTGGGAGCGCAAGTGCTGGCGGCGGGCGGCGACTGCGTCGATGCGATCGTGGCGACCACCTTTGCGCTGAACGTGCTCGAGCCCTGGAACAGCGGCATCGGCGGCGGCGGTGCGATGGTGCTCTACCGCGCCAAGGCCAATCGCTATGAGGTGATCGACTACGGCATGTGCGCGCCGCAGAGCTTGCGCGCCGCCGATTATCCCATCACCGGAGATCGCGTCGCTACCGACCTTTTTCCATGGCCGCGGGTGAAGGACGATCGCAACGTGCACGGACCCGGCTCGATCGCGGTGCCCGGTGTCGTCGCCGGCATGGAGGAGGCGCACCGCCGCTACGCCACCATGCCGTGGAAAGACCTGGTTGCTCCGGCCGCGGCGCTCGCCGGCGAAGGCCTGCTCGTCGACTGGTGGACCACATTGACGATCGCGGGCGCGGCGACGGATCTTCGGCGTTATCCGGCAAGCGCAGCTGCCTTCTTGAAGGACGGCCTGCCCCCGAGCGCGCCCTGGAGCATCGAGGCCGAGACGAGACTGCCGCAGGACAATTTGAAGGCGACACTGTTGCATCTCGCCGAGGCCGGACCACGGGACTTCTATCAGGGCGATCTCGCCAAGAGCATCGCATCCGACGTCAAGGCCGACGGTGGCTCGCTGTCGATCGAGGATCTCGCCGCGTTTCGTGCGCATCTGCGCGAGCCGCTGGCGATCCCCTATCGCGGCGGCAAGGTGCTTGCGACGCCTGAGCTCACGGCCGGGCCGACCATGGCGCATGCGCTGCGCCTGTTGCAGCAGAATTTGAAGCCGACAGGCGCGCCGGATACGGCCGCCTATGCCGAATATGCCGTAGCCCTGCAAGCGGCCTATGCCGAGCGGCTCAAGGACATGGGCGATGCCGAAGGCAAGCGCTCGCTCGGCGCCGAATATCTGGCGCCGGCCTGCACCACCCATTTCTCCGTGGTCGACCGGGACGGCAACATTGCCGCAGTGACACAGACACTGCTCTCTTCCTTTGGCTCGAAATATGTGACGCCGCACACCGGTATCCCCATGAACAACGGCATCATGTGGTTCGATCCGACGCCCGGCACGACCAACTCGCTCGCCCCGGGCAAGCGCTGCCTCACCAATTACACGCCGGTGATCGCCGAGACCAGGAATGGCAAGCGCCTCGCGGTTGGTGCCTCCGGCGGCCGCCGCATCCTGCCTTCGGTCATGCAGCTCGTGTCCTTCGCGATGGATTTCGACATGGACCTCGATGCCGCCATCCACCAGCCCCGCATCGATTGCAGCGAAGGCGCGATCGTGCTCGGCGACATCAGGCTGCCGGCAGATACACGCAAGGCGCTTGCCGCCCGCTTCGACTACAAGGAAGCGCCGGTGCAGACCTTGCCGATGAAATTCGCCTGCCCGAGCGTGGTGATGCGGGACGGCGACACAAATTCCGGCGCGGTCGAAATCTTCCAGCCCTGGGCGGACGCGGTGGCGGAAGGCTGAGCATCCGCGGGACAAGCCCCCGCCGGCGGCAACGACCCATGGATCAATGTGAGACGGTACCAGCGCGCGCTTGCGCATCTGCGCGAGAGCCACGACTTCCCCACATTTGCGGGGAACTTAGCTGCTCACGATTCGTTCATTGAACGGACGAATGCGCTTGCCCTGAATCGGGCCCACCTGGAGGACATGATGAAAAGACTCGCGCTCGCCGCATCGCTGATCGTTGCAGCCGGCCTCACGCTGAGCAGCCCCGCGCTCGCCAAGGGCGGATATGGAGGCGGTCACGGTCATGGTCACGGGATGGGCCATTATTACCATGGCACGCCGCCCGGCTGGTATCACGGCCGAAAGGTCGGCTGGCGCGGTTACGGGTGTCCGCCGGGCCTGTGGAAGCAAGGCCGCTGCTGATACTCAATCCGCTCGTCGTGCAAGGCGTCGCTCCCCGGTGGAGCGGCGCCTTCTTCAAATGCCGAGCCGGTCGCGCACACGCCCTGCGATGACGGCCGTCGTCACGGCCACCGGCCAGAACGCATGAATCGGGATCGGCTTGATGCCGGTGATGGGCATGTCGATCTCGGTCTTGGCGCCGCCGATCAAGCGGCGGGCAAGCTGCGCGCCCATGGCCGTTGCAAGCGCGACACCCCGACCATTGCAGCCAAGCGAGATCAGGATGCTCTCCGCCGGCTCGTGCACGTGCGGATAGTGATCTTTCGTGATCGCAAGCCGGCTGTTCCAGCCATGCGTCCAGGCGACGCCCTTCAGCTGCGGCCACAGACGTTCGGCGTAGCGCATCAGATAGGCAACGTCATCGGGCGAGTTGATCCAGCGCATCGGGCCGCGCCCCCCCATCAAGAGACGGTTGTGCTGGTCGATGCGGTAATAGACCGTGATATGGCCGCTCTCGTAGAGCACCGGCCGCGTCGGCATGATCGAGCGAGCGACGTCGTCGGACAGCGGTGCGGTCGCAGCGATCGAGGAAAATACCGGCAAGATGGTGCGGCGAAGCGCCGGCCAGAGATCGTCGGTAAAGCCGTTGGTCGCAAGCAGGACCTTGTCGGCGTGGACGATCGCGCGCGGCGTCTCGATACGCCAGCGACTGCCGTCGCGACGGAGCAACAGCGCTGGCGTCTCGCCATGCACCTTCGCACCCGCCGAGATGGCCGCACGCGCAAGGCCGCGCGCGTAGCTGAGCGGATGCAGGTCGCCGCCGCGGGTATCAAGCATGGCACCGATGTAGCGGTCGGTGCCGGTCATCTCGCGCAGCTGCTCGCGGCCCAGATAGGTCACAGGCATGCCGCGACGGATGCATTGCTGCGCAGTCTTCCCGATCGCGGCAGCACTCGCCTCGTTATAGGCCGCGCGCAGCGTACCGTTCTGCCGCGCCTCGCACGGAATCTGGTAGCGGCGAATCAGGTCGTGGGTGAAGTTCGTGGTGCCGTAGGAAAACGCGATCATGCGGCGGCCGAGCTCGGGGCCGAAATCGGCCTCGATCTGATCGGGATCATGTTTCAGGCCGGGATTGGTGTGGCCGCCATTGTTGCCCGACGCGCCCCAGCCCGGCTCCTGCGCCTCCAGCACCAGCGCATCGACACCCCGCTCCGCCAGATGCAGCGCCGTGGACAGGCCAGTGTAACCACCGCCGACGATTGCGACGGAAACACTCTTGTCTGTATCGAGCGGCGGCGTTGCCACTGGAGCAACAGCGGTGTCGGCATAGAGCGAGGGCGGCAGCGGCAGGCGCGTCATGGCGAGAACCGGTCAGAGCGGATGCAGCACGCGGCGCAAGAAGTCCTGCGTGCGCGGGTGCTGGGGTTGGTTGAGCAGTGTCTTCGCCGGCCCCTGCTCGACGATGACACCGCCATCGATGAACAGTACGCGGTCGGCAACGTCGCGGGCAAAGCCCATCTCGTGGGTGACGACGACCATGGTCATACCGTCGTCGGCGAGCTTGCGCATCACGCCGAGGACATCGCCGACCAATTCAGGATCCAGCGCCGAGGTCGGCTCGTCGAACAGGATCGCCTTGGGCTGCATGGCAAGTGCACGCGCGATCGCGACGCGCTGCTGCTGGCCGCCGGAGAGCTGCGGCGGATGCGCGTCGGCCTTCTCGGCGAGCCCGACCTGGGCGAGCAGCGCCCGGCCTCGCTCGAGCACCTGCGCACGCGGCTCCTTCTTCACGAAGAGTGGTCCTTCAACGACATTCTCCAGCACCGTCCGATGCGGGAACAGATTGAAGCGCTGGAACACCATCGAGACCTGGGTGCGGATGTTCACGATCGACGGCGCATCGCGGTCGACTTTCAATCCCTCGACGCTGATCTCGCCGCGGTCGTAGCTTTCCAGCCCGTTGATACAGCGCAGGATGGTCGACTTGCCGGAGCCTGATGGGCCGATAATGCAGACCACCTCCCCCTTCTGCACGGAGGCCGTGATGCCCTTGAGCACCTCGACCTTGCCAAAGCTCTTGTGGACGTCGGTGAGCTCGATCATTTCTTGCCGGCCCGCTTTTCGAAGTGGCGGACCAGCAGGATCAGCGGGATACTCATGGTGAGATACATCAGCGCCACCAGCGTGAACACGCTGGTGTTCTTGAAGGTCGAGGACGCGATCAGCTTGCCTTGCAGCGCAAGCTCGGCGACCGTGATGGTCGAGGCTTGCGAAGAATCCTTCAGCATCATGATCATGACGTTGCCGTAAGGCGGCAGCACGATACGCACGGCCTGCGGCAGCACCACGCGGCGCATGGTGAGCCACCAGCCCATGCCGATCGACTGCGCCGCCTCGATCTGACCCTTGTCGATCGCCTCGATCCCGGCGCGGAAATTTTCCGCCTGGTAGGCCGAATAGGCGATGCCGAGGCCGAGGATGGCCGCTTGTAGTGCGCTAAGCGTGACGCCGAGATCGGGCATCACGAAGTACAGATAGAACAGCAGCACGATGATCGGGATGCCGCGGATCACGTTGATCAGGCTGGCGCTGAGCATCGACAGCGTCTTGATGCCGGAGACCCGCATCATCGCCCAGATCAGGCCGAGCACGGTCGAGAGCAGCAGCGAGCCGATGGTGACGACGATCGTCAACGCGACGCCGTTCATCAGGATCGGGAAGAACTCGGCGGCGTCGTGCCAGAAGCCTTTCATCGGGCAGCCTACGATCAGCCTCTATCGATCACCCCTGAGCCTTCAGGCCCCATTTATTGAGGATCTTGTCGATGGTGCCGTTGGCCTTCAGCTTCGCCAGCGAGGCATTGATCTTGCCGAGCAGCGCGGTCTCGCCCTTGCGCACGCCAATGCCGACCGAACCGATCGTAACCGGCTTGTAGCCGTCGACGAGACGGACTTCGGGGAAGCCGCCCTGCTTCAGATTGTAGGCCAGGATCGGATAGTCGGCGTAACCGGCCTTGAGGCGACCGGTGTTCACGTCGCGCAGGATGTCCGGAATGGTGTCGTAAGCCTTCACCTCGGCGAACAGGCCGGTCTTCTTCAGCGCGTCGACGAAGGCGGTGCCGACCTGGGCACCGACGGTCTCGCCCTTCAGATCGTCCTGCGTGGCATAGGCCTTGGTGTCGCTCTTTGGCACGACCAGGCCTTCGCCATAGGTGTAGATCGGGTCGGAGAAGTCGATGACCTCCTTGCGCGGCGCCGTGATGAACATTGCGGCCGCGATGATGTCGATCTTGCTCGAGGTCAACGACGGGATCAGCGCCGAGAACTGCATCGGCTCGATCTGCACGTTGAAGCCGGCATCCTTGCCGATCTCGGTGACGAGATCGACCATGATGCCCTGGATGGAGTTGGTCTTGGTGTCGAGGAACGTGAACGGAATGCCCGTCGGCGTCGACCCGACCTTCAGCATCTGCTGTGCTCGAGCCGGCATCACCGCAGCAATCGCAAGCGCCGCGATCGCGGCCAGACCAAAACGCTTCATCGCATCCCCCTTTGGGTCTGGCCGATGGCGGCGCTCGCGCAAGTCGTGATCAGACGTTGCGGGCCAAGCCGTTTCGGCCTATTTTCACCAATATGAAAATTTGGCCACACTTTTGCGGACGATGCAAGCGGTTTTCATCCACATGAAGGAAGCGGTTTGACGTGAGCGGTGGCAAGAGAATGCGCAGGCCGGCCGCCGCGAAGCCGGCCAGGAAGGCGAGAGCCAAAGCTACCGCCAAGCCGGCGGAGCCTGCAATGGACGTCGCCGTCGGCCGCCGCATCCGGGATCTCCGACGGGTCAGGCGATTCTCGCTGGAAACGGTCGCGGCGCGCACGGATCTGTCGATCGGCTTCCTCAGCCAGATCGAGCGCGGCCTGTCCTCGCCGTCGCTGCGCGTGCTGGCAACGCTCGCCGACGTGCTCGGCGTCGGCATCGCCGCGCTGTTCGGCGAAAGCCCGAATGCAGACGGCGCGTCGGATCAGGTGGTGACACGCCGGCTTCAGCGGCCCGAGCTGAAACTTTGGCGCACCGGCGTCTCGAAGCAATTGCTCAGCCCGGCCAGCGCCGACAACAAGCTCAACTTGTTCCTGGTGCATCTCGAGCCTGGCGGCTCCACGGGCGACGAACTCTACACCCATGACGGCGAGGAAGCCGGCCTCGTGCTCGAAGGCGAGATGATGCTGACGGTGGACAGCGAGACATGGTCGCTGAGGACGGGCGACAGTTTTCGATTCGCCAGCCGCAGGCCTCACCGGTTTTCCAATCCGGCGCAGGATGCGAAATCGGTCGTGCTGTGGGTGAATTGCGTGACGGGGGCGTGAGCTTCTTTCCCTCGTCATTGCGAGCGCAGCGAAGCAATCCAGAATCGTACCGTGGAGGCAGTCTGGATTGCTTCGTCGCAAGAGCTCCTCGCAATGGCGCGTAGAGAGATCGCTACCCAAACCGGTGCTGATACCGCTCTACCGACAGCGCACTCACGTCGATGTCCGGCTTCTTGCCCGACAGCATGTCGGCGAGCACGCGCGCCGAACCGCAGGACATGGTCCAGCCGAGCGTGCCGTGGCCGGTGTTGAGGTGGAGATTGGCGTATTGCGTCGGGCCGATGACGGGCGGGCCGTCCGGCGTCATGGGGCGCAGGCCGCTCCAGAACGTTGCCTTGGAGAGATCGCCGCCGCGCGGGAACAGGTCGGTGAGCGAATGATCGAGCGTGGCGCGGCGCGCATCATAAAGCTTGTCCGAATAGCCGGAGATTTCGGCGGTGCCGCCGACGCGGATACGGTTGCCGAGGCGGGTGATCGCGACCTTGTAGCTTTCGTCCATCACGGTCGATTCCGGCGCGCCGGAGGCGTCGCTGATCGGCACCGTGATCGAATAGCCCTTCACCGGATAGACCGGCAGCGAAATGCCGAGCGGCGCGACGACGCGCGACGACCAGCTGCCGAGCGCGAGGACGTAGTTGTCGGCTTGCAGCAGGCCGGCGCTGGTCGCCACACTGCTGACGCGACCGCCTTCCGTAACGATGCGCTCGATGCAGGTGTTGAACAGGAAGCGCACGCCGAGCGCCTGGGCATGCTTGGCCAGCGCCTGCGTGAACATGTGGCAGTCGCCGGTCTCGTCCTGCGGCAGGCGAAGGCCGCCGACGAACTTCTCCTTCACGCCCGCAAGTGCTGGTTCGACCGCGATGCAGCCTTCGCGGCTCAGCGTCTCGTAAGGCACGCCATATTGCTTGAGCACCGCGACGTCGTCGCCGGTGCCGTCGAGTTGTGCCTGATAGCGGAACAGCTGCAGCGTTCCTTGCGAGCGCGCGTCATATTGGATGCCGATGTCGCGGCGCAGATCGCGCAAGGAATCGCGGCTGTATTCCGCGATCGGGATCATCCGGCTCTTATTGATCGCATAGCGCGCACTGGTGCAGTTGCGCAGCATCTTGAGCAGCCAGACCCACATCACGGGATCGAGCTTCGGCCGGATCACCAGCGGACCATGCTTCATCAGGAGCCACTTGACCGCCTTCACCGGCACGCCGGGGCCGGCCCAGGGCGAGGAATAGCCGGGTGACACCTCGCCGGCATTGGCAAAAGAGGTCTCCAGCGCCGGCTCGGGCTGACGGTCGACGACCGTCACGTCGTGGCCGGCGCGGGCGAGATAGTAGGCAGAGGTGACGCCGATGACACCGCTGCCGAGGATCAGAACTTTCACGCTTGGTCAAACTCCCGCGGCATCACACTCACCGCTGCAAAAGAAAACTCCGCAACGGCGAGAGCAATTATCAGGCCACCTTCTTGATGGCATCGCCGAGGATCGAAACCATCTGGTCGATGTGGCTCTTCTCGACGATGAGCGGAGGCGACATCGCGAAGCTGTCGCCGCTCATGCGCAGGTAAAGGCCGGTATTGAAGCAGTCGACCATGACGTCATAGCCACGCGCGCCGACCACGCCGTCGCGCGGCGCCAGTTCGACTGCGCCCATCAGGCCGCAATTGCGGATGTCGACGACGTTGGGCAGGCCCTTCAGCGAATGCAGCGCATCGCGCCAGTATTCGGCCATCGTCGCTCCGCGCGTGAGCAGACCCTCGTCCTTGTAGATGTCGAGCGTCGCGATACCGGCGGCGCAGGCGGTCGGATGCGCGGAATAAGTGTAGCCGTGGAACAGCTCCATCTGGTTCTCGGGGCCGACCATCATGCCGTCATGCACCTTGCGGCTCGCGAACACCGCGCCGCAGGGAATGGTGCCGTTGGTGATACCCTTGGCCGTCGTCATCAGGTCCGGCGTGACGCCGAAGAAATTGGCGGCGAACGGCGTGCCCAGGCGGCCGAAGCCGGTGATGACCTCGTCGAAGATCAGGAGAATGCCGTGCTTGTCGCAGATCTCGCGCAGGCGCTGCAAATATCCCTTCGGCGGCGGCAGAACCGCGGTCGAACCGGGCACCGGCTCGACGATGACGGCGGCGATCGTCTCGGCGCCATGCAAACCGACCAGACGCTCGAGATCGTCAGCAAGCTCGGCGCCGTGCTCGGGCTGATCCTTGGCAAAGGCGTTGCGGGAGAGATCATGGGTGTGGCGGATGTGGTCGACGCCCGGCAGCAGGGTGGTGAAGGCGCGACGGTTGGCGACCATGCCGCCGACCGAGGTTCCGCCGAAGCCGACGCCATGATAGCCGCGCTCGCGGCCGATCAGGCGGGTGCGGCTCGCCTGGCCGGTGGCGCGGTGATAGGCCAGCGCGATCTTCAGCGCGGTGTCGACCGATTCCGAGCCGGAGTTGGTGAAAAAGACGCGATCGAGCCCCTTCGGCGCGATCTCCGCGAGACGCTCGGCAAAGTCGAACGCCAGCGGATGGCCCATCTGGAACGTCGGCGCGAAGTCGAGCGTCATCAGCTGCCGCTCGACGGCGGCGGCGATCTGCTTGCGGCCGTGACCGGCATT
The DNA here is from genome assembly GCF_028128765.1 of Bradyrhizobium sp. CCBAU 51627. Lineage (GTDB taxonomy): Bacteria > Pseudomonadota > Alphaproteobacteria > Rhizobiales > Xanthobacteraceae > Bradyrhizobium. Next base: position 33,046 of record NZ_LBJG01000016.1, on the reverse strand, counting down.
GACGCACCAGAGGCCAGCGGAGCCGTCGATCACCTTGCGGCCGTCGACCGTGGTGTAGTGCATGCCCTCGGCCGAGGAAAACAGGCGCGGCGCCTTCTTGAACTGCCGGTTGGCCGTGAACGGCATCCAGAACGAGTCGGTCTTGATAGTGTTCGGAATCTGATGAAGGGTCACGGCCGCGCTCCTTTGCTGACCATCTAGCAGAGCCACGGCTTCGATAGGGCAACAAGTCCTTTTTTGATGACCTGCAAGCCATTGATTTTGCTGAGGCCGCCGGTCCATATTTGCACGATCCGCAACACCTGCAACACAGGACCTGGCCCATGAGCGTCGACATCGGTGGACGGCTGCGATTCATCCGGGCGCGCCAGAAATTGTCGCAGCGCGAGCTGGCGAAACGCGCCGGCGTCACCAATTCGACCATCTCGCTGATCGAATCCAACCAGATGAACCCGTCGGTCGGCGCGCTCAAGCGCATCCTCGACGGCATCCCGATGGGGCTTGCCGAATTCTTCGCGCTGGAGCCGGAGTCCCGGCGCAAGATCTTCTACCGCGCCGAAGAGCTCACCGAGGTCGGCAAGAAACCGATCTCCTATCGGCAGGTCGGCGACAATCTGTTCGGCCGCAGCCTGCAAATTCTGAAAGAACGCTACGAGCCCGGCAGCGACACCGGGCGCGTGCATCTCGTTCACGAGGGCGAGGAAGGCGGCATCGTGATCTCGGGCAAGCTCGAAGTTACCGTCGAGGACGAGCGGCGCATCCTCAATCCGGGCGATGCCTATTACTTCGAAAGCCGGCGACCACATCGGTTCCGATGCGTCGGCGGCAAGCCGTGCGAAGTGATCTCGGCCTGCACCCCGCCGACGTTCTGAAGCGCGGCCGTCCCCTCCGCAATCATACGGAGCACCAGCATCTTACGGTGCTTGAGCCAGCTCAATTTCCGCGGGCCTGGCCGCTCTATATTACTGATGTAGCCGAGCAGCCTCGCGCAAAGGTGCTGAGGTTATGGCCCCGGACTCCTAGGCACTCCGGGGCCGCTTTGTCGGAGGGTTCGCAGATGAAGCTCGCACTCGCCAAAGCAGAAGCAGCACTCGATCAGGTCCAGCGTGATGCCGACAAGCTCCACACGCAAGAGCTGCGCAAGGCGATCGAGAAATACATCGAGGACCAGAAAGAGCAGGTCAAGGCGCTGCGACGGATGCTGAACTGACGCATGTCCAAAGTGCGCGGGGAATTGGCAATCGCCTGAACCACGGAGAGGTGGCCGGCGACCAAGAAGCAGGCACTCCAGCTTCGATCCAAGAGCCGCTCATGCCCGCATCTTTCCGCCTCGCGCTGCTCGCAGCCGCGCTGCTCGCTCCCGCTTCCGCACAGGCCATGGACGATTTCCTGCGCGCCAGCAGCAGCGGGCCAACGGCGATGACGCTCTGCGCGGCGAGCTCCGACGGCGGCAAGACCGAGGGCCCGAGTAAATTCTGCCGGGAAGCCGGCTACGACAAGCTCGTCGCCGCGGTCGATCGGTCGTTTGAGGCAGCTCTCGCCAGGGCCCCGGCCAACATCCGACCGCTATTCAAACGCGATCAGGCCTGGTTCAACGAGATGATCGGCGAGGCCGCCGATACCGTCGAGCAAGCCGACGAAGCAGAGCTCCGCGACGGTCTGGCCGACGCGCTCCGCCGGCGCGCGGCCACGCTCGACGACATCGCCCGCGGCTTCGGCCGCGGCGGCCTGAGCGGCGCATGGGCCAACGCCCTCGGCGGCGTCACGCTCACGGCGACCGAGACAGGCGCCTATCGCCTCGATGCGGAGTTGAACTCCAACTACGGCAGCGACAAGCATTGGCACTGCAAGCTCACCGCGATGGTCAAGCCGGGCGCCGATGGCTGGCACGTCGGCGTCACGACGCCGGCGCAACCGTCCGAGCCCGGCGCAAAGCAAGCCGTTTCAATCTCGATCAAATCGCGACGCCAGGGCGATACGCTCCGCATCGTGCTCCTGGCAAACGAAGAGCAATGGTTCTCCTCCAACGATCCGGACTGCGGCCAGCTCGGCCAGGTGACTGGCACCTATTTCGCCCGCGCCAACCAGGATGGGACCGACAAGGCCGACACCGGCTTCGTGACGCCGACGTTCGACTGCACGCGGCCCGAGACGGCGACCGACGAGGAAATCTGCGCTGACCCGGATCTGGCCGCGAATGACCAGCGGTTGAACCGCGCCTGGAAAGCGCTACTGCCGCGCCTGGACGATGCGACACGGCGCGCGCTCACGGAAGACCAGCGCCACTGGGTGAGCAGCCAGACGCTGCAATATCCGGAATTCCTGCATCCGGCCTGGGAGAAGCAGACCTCGGCGATGCACTACACGGTATTCGGACGCGATCGTCTCAACGGCCTGCAGCGCGAACGTATCGCACTGCTCGAAGGTTTCGACGACAAACGCATCGGTCTCGCCGGCACCTGGCTCGCCTACAACGCCATCATCAGGATCACCATCGACAAGGACGGCTCGGTCGACGCCCAGGGCTGGAAGTGGTCACAGGCCGACTGGAAGGGTGGCTGCGACTACGAGATCAGCGGCGACCTCAAGGGCACCACCTTCCGCTCGAGCGAGCAGCGCAAGAACCCGGACACGCTGGAGCGCGACCACGCCATGCTGGTCGTCAACAGGCTCGACGATGTCTTTGCCAGAAAACGCGAGGGCAAGAACGACAACGCCGACGACGAGCCGAAATGCAAGCGCAGCACCGTGCTTTCCTCGACCGCGCGGCTGTTTCCGGTCAAACCGTCCCAAGACGTCGACAATCCGCCAGGCGCGATACGCTAAAGTGCGATGCGATTCCAATGAATCGTCATAGCGCTTTGCGGCGTGATAATCTGCAGGGCTTCAGAGCTGCGTCAGCAGCTCCTCGATCCGGATCGGGAAACGGCGCACGCGCACGCCGGTCGCATGCCAGACGGCATTGGCGACCGCGCCGGCGCTGCCGGTGATGCCGATCTCGCCAACCCCCTTGATACCAAGCGCATTCACATGCGGATCGCGTTCCTCGACCGTGATCACGTCGAGCGGCGGCACGTCGGCATTCACGGGGATTTGGTACTCGCCGAGATTGGCGTTCATGATCCTCCCGCTGCGGCGGTCGGTGATGGCCTCCTCGTGCAGCGCAAAGGACATGCCCCAGATCATGCCGCCGAACAGCTGGCTCTTCACCAGGTGCGGGTTGACGATGCGGCCCGCGGCGAAGGCCCCGACCATGCGGGTGACGCGGACCTGGCCGAGTTCGGGATCGACCTTCACCTCCGCAAACACCGCGCCATGCGCATGCATCGCGTACTCCTCCATCGCCGCGGGGTTCGGCGCGCCCGTCCCGCGCGCCTCGACCTCCACAAGCCCGGCGCGCGCCAGGATCTCGGGATAGCTTTCGCTGCGGCTTTCGTCGTCGCGCCGGATCAACCGCCCGTCGCGGGCGATCACGCCGGCATTGCCGGCGCCGTACAGCGGCGAGCGCTCGTCATTGGTGGCGAGATCGGCAAGCTTCGCGATTACGGCCGCGCCGGCACTGTGGATCGCAGCCCCGGCCGTTGCCGTGTGCGCGGAGCCGCCGGCAATACCGGCATCGGGCAGGTCGGACGTGCCCGCCTTGAACGTGACGCGATCGATATCAAGGCCGACAGCATCGGCGGCGATCTGGGCCAGCGCCGTCCAGGCGCCCTGCCCCATATCGTGGGCGCCGATCTCCATCGCGCCGGTGCCGTCACGGCGGATGGCCGCGCGCGCTTCGGCCTGGAACATCAGCGCCGGAAAGGTCGCGGTGCCCATGCCCCAGCCGACCAAGAGGCCGGCATCGTCGCGCATCTGCCGCGGCTGAAGCGAGCGTTTCGCCCAGCCGAAACGCGCCGCGCCCTGCTCGTAACAGGCGCGCAGCGCCTTCGACGAGAACGGCTTGCCGGTGATCGGCTCGACCTCCGCATAGTTCTTCAGGCGGAAGGCGAGCGGATCCATGCCGCAGGCCCAGGCCATCTCGTCGATGGCGCTTTCGAGCGCGATCGATCCCGTCGCTTCGCCCGGCGCGCGCATGAACAACGGCGTGCCGGTGTTGACGCGCACGGCATCGTGCGAAGTGCGGATCGCGGTCGATGCATAAAGCGTGTGCGAGGCATCGGCCGCCGGTTCATAGAAATCGTCGAACGTGCTCGACACGGTGCGCGCGTGATGATCGAGCGCGGTCAAACGCCCGTCAGCGTCAGCACCGATGCGCAAGCGCTGACGCGTCGGCGCGCGATGGCCGACCGGGCCATACATTTGCTCACGCCGCAGCACGAGCTTGACGGGCTTTCCGACCAGCTTTGCGGCCATGATGCCGAGCACCGGAGGACCAGCCATCAGACCCTTCGAGCCAAAGCCGCCGCCGAGAAACGGGCTGCGAATGTGAATTTTGTCGTGCGGGATGCCGAACAATTCGGCCACGCGCGCCAGTGACAGCATCAGGCCCTGGGTCGGCATGTCGATCTGAAGACCGTCGCCGTCCCAGCTAGCGACGATCGCATGCGGCTCCATCGCATTGTGATATTGCGGCGGCGTCTCGTAGGTTGCCTCGATCCGCTTGTCGGCCGCGGCAAGGCCAGCCTCGACATCGCCGCGGTGATTCTCGGCGGGATTGCCGACACCGACGACGGGCGGCACGTAGCTTTCACCGGCATCGAGGCCGACGAGCGCCGGCAGCGTCTCGTAGCGCGGCGCCAGCAGCGCCGCGCCCTCAGTCGCGGCCTCGAGCGTCTCGGCGATCACGACGGCGATGGGCTGATTGGCGTAGCGGATCTCGTTGCTCTGCAACACTTCCATCCGGAACACGAACGGGTTGGTCTTGATCTCCGGATCGATCGCAAGCTGCGGCTTGTGGTCCGGCGTCATGACATCGACGACGCCGGGATGGCGCCTGGCAGCAGCAACATCGAGCGAGGTCACGCGGCCATGTGCGATGCTCGACACCGCCATCACCGCAAACAGCATACCGGGCGGATGATTGTCGGCGGCATAGGTCGCCTGCCCCTTCACCTTCAGCACACCGTCGCGGCGGGTCAGCGGCTGGCCGATGTTCGAGCCGTGACGGAGATGGGCGGGAGCGCTGGTCAGATTGAGCTCAGGCATGAATGGCTCCAGAGATCGAGGCAAAGGGAGAGGCCGGCAGCGCGGGGATGCGCGCAGGCGTGCCGGCTGCGGCAAGGCTCAGCGCGCGCACGACGATGCGGCGCGCCAGCTCAATCTTGTAGGCATTGTCACCGGACGGCATCGCATCCGTGAGCGCGCGCGATGCCGCTTCCTGGAAGGCGTCTGCCGTTGGCGCGAGACCCTTAAGCACGTCCTCTGCAGCGCGGGCACGCCAGGGCTTTGCGGCAACGCCGCCAAGCGCAAGCCGCGCCTCCGCGATTTTGTCGTTCTCGATCCGCAGCGCCGCCGCGGCCGAGACGATGGCGAACGCATAAGATGTCCGCTCGCGGACCTTGAGATAGCGCGCATGCGCGGCAAGGCCGCGCGCGGCCGCCGGCAGACGCAGCGCGACGATGAGATCGCCGGGCTCGAGCACGGATTCGTGCTCGGGTGTGTCGCCGGGCAGACGATGCAACGCCTCGAGCGCGACCTCGCGGCGACCGTTCTTGCCTTCGATCTCGACGACAGCATCGAGTGCGACCAGGGGTACACAGAAGTCGGACGGGTGCGTGGCGATGCAGCTCTCGCTCCAGCCGAGCACGGCATGCGATCGGTTCACGCCGTCGCGGGCGTCGCAGCCGGAGGCAGCCTCGCGCTTGTTGCAGCGGCTGGCAGTGTCGTAAAAATACGCGCAGCGCGTCCGCTGCAGCAGATTGCCGCCGACGGTCGCGGCGTTGCGCAGCTGTGCGGACGCGCCGGAGAGCAGCGCTTCGGCAACGGCTGGGAAGGTTTTCGCAAATTCCGCGTCATGCGCGAGATCGGCATTGCTCACGAGCGCGCCGATGCGCAGCGATCCGTCGGCGAGGCGTTCGGTCCGATCGAGCCCGTCGAGATGCGTGACGTCCACCAGCCGATCCGGACGGCTGACATTGCACTTCATCAGGTCGAGCAGATTGGTGCCGGCGGCAAGATATGCAGCGCCGGGCTGGGCAGCGGCGGCAACGGCCTCAGCAACCGTGGCAGGCCTGACGTATTCAAACTGTTTCATGCGGAGCGCCTCTGGTTGGATTCGTCGGCACCTGCCTGCGCCTCGAGCACGGCATCGACGATGCCGGCATAGGCGCCGCAGCGGCAGAGATTGCCACTCATGCACTCGCGAATGCGTTCGGGATCGTTGCCGGCCTGGGCTTCCTGCATCATGCCGATGGCGCTCATGATCTGGCCGGGCGTGCAGAAGCCGCACTGGAATCCGTCATGGGCGATGAAGGCGGCCTGCACCGGGTGAAGCTGGTCGCCGCGGGCGATGCCCTCGATGGTCAGGATGTCGGCGCCGTCATGGCTGATGGCGAGCGCAAGGCAGGAATTGATGCGCTTGCCGTCGACGAGAATGGTGCAGGCGCCGCACTGGCCGCGGTCGCAACCCTTCTTTGTTCCGGTGAGATGGAGGCGCTCACGCAAGAGATCGAGCAACGTGACGCGAGGATCGTCGAGGACGACATCGCGCCGTGCACCGTTCACGGTGAGGCTGATGGAGTGGGTCATACAAGGCTCCGATCAGAAAAAGGACATGGCTGATCGCTCGGCGCGCCACCGCCGTGGCCGCCGTCGACATCGCGCCGTCGGGGAAGTGGCCCGAACCGGCGTGTCACGGAAGATACGGAGGCACCCTCCGCTTAACAAGGGCCGCCGAAAAATATTTGGAATTCGTCAAAAGCCCGTGCGCCGACAACGCGATGCAGCCAGCGAAGGGTTCAATCTAACCAATTCGTGATCTACATTGCCCGACATGGACGACCAGACCGATCAGACCCGCAAGCCCCGCGCCGACGCCATACGCAATCGCGAGCGCGTGCTCGAAGCCGCCAAGGCGGTGTTCAGCGCGGGCGGCCCGGAGGCGAGCCTGGAGGCCGTGGCCAAACGCGCCGGCGTCGGCATCGGCACGCTGTATCGGCATTTTCCGACGCGCGAGGACCTGTTCGAGGCGGTGTACCGGCGCGAGGTCGAGCAACTCAGCGAGCTCGCCGAGCAATTGAAGAGCGCAAAGGATCCGGTCGATGCGCTCAGGCGCTGGCTGCGCTCGGGCGTCGAATTCGTTGCGACCAAGAAGGGCATGGTGGCCGCCCTGGCGCTCGCGGTGCAGAGCGGGTCCGAGCTGCACGCCTTCTCGTTCGATCGGCTGACGAAGGCGACCGGCTCGCTGCTCGACCGCGCGGTTGCGGCCGGCGAGATGCGCGCGGACATCAGTCCCGAGGACTTGCTGCGCGCGTTCTTCGGCATGTGCTACATTCATGACCAGCCCGGCTGGCAGTCGACCGCGCTGCGGCTCCTCGACGTGTTCGTCGACGGCCTGCGCGTGCAGCCCAAATCGTCCCCGCGCGGCCCCGCCAAGACGAAGAGCCGGGCGACCAAGCGAAAGCGCTAGTATGGAGCCTGTGATGCGCATCATCGCGTTGCTGACCATGCTTCTTTTCGGCCTCGCTCCCGCTTGCGCCGCCGACGACATCGCCGCCGCGCAGGGCGTGATCCGGGCCCAGGAACAGGCTTTCGGGCGCGGCGATGCCGCGGCTGCCTATTCCTACGCGGCGCCCGTGATCAAGGAGATCTTTCCGGCGCCCGATATCTTCATGGCAATGGTGGAGAACTCGTATGCACCGGTCTATCGGCACAGGAGCTTCGAGTTCGGCGAGACCAAAATGGATGGCAACTGGATCGGCCAGCACGTCCACATCATCGACGCCAATGGCGAGGCCTGGGAAGCGCTCTACACGCTCGAGCAGCAGGCCGACGGAAGCTACAAGATCACCGGCTGCTCGCTGCTCAAGATGGGACAGGCGGTTTAGGTTGCGAAATTCGGTCCGGTCTTGGCCGCATTCATGCGCGAGCGGATCAACAGTGTCAGCACGATGCCGACGTTGAGCGCGTTCCAGGCCACGCCATTGGCGAAGGCCGCAGCGTAGGAGCCGGTGGCATCGAAGATGACGCCCGACACCCAGCCGCCGAAGGACATGCCGAACACGGAGGCGAAGATCACGATGCCGACGCGCGTGGCGGCTTCGCTCGCCGGCATCGCCTCGCGCACGATGATGGCATAGCTCGGCACGATACCGCCCTGGAACAGCCCGAACATCGCGGAGATCAGATAGAGCGAGGTGAGGCCGTCGAAGAACAGATAGAACACCAGCGCAAAACCCTGCGCCAGCGATCCGATCAGCAGCGTGCGGATGCCGCCGATCTTGTCGGCGAGATAGCCGGAGCCGATGCGGCTGATGATGCCGCAGCCCATCATCAGGGACAACATCTCGGCGCCGCGCGCTACGCCATAGCCGAGGTCACCGCAATAGGCCACGATATGCACCTGCGGCATCGCCATGGCGACGCAGCAGGCGATGCTGGCGATCGAGAGCAGCACCGTCAGTGTGTTGGTCGACAGTTTCAGATCGACCCGCGGCGGCGGCGCATTGGCGTGATTGCGAACCTTGTCGTTGCCCATCTGGGCCCGCAGGACGAGGACCAGAAGCGCCATCGTGCTCGCACAGACGACGCCGATGCCGATATGGGTGGTGCGCCAACCGGCGGCCTGCGTGCCCCAATTCACGATCGGCGGCCACATCGTGCCGGCGACGTAATTGCCGCTCGCAACGATGGTCACGGCGAGGCCGCGATAGCGCTCGAACCAGTGTGAGGCCTCCGCCATCAGCGGCGCGAAGGTCGCGGACGTGCCAAGCCCGATCAGGAAATAGGCTGCCACGAACTGCCAGAGCTGCGTCGAGAGCCCCGCCAGCACATTTGCGACGCCGAGAAAGACGATGCTGATCGCCATCGCCGGCACGATGCCGAACCGGTCGGTGATCTTGCCGGCGATCACACCGCCGAGTCCGAAGCCGAACATCATTAATGTGAAGGCTAGCGACACCGCGCCGCGCGTGGCGGCGAATTCGGCCTGCACGACGGGAATCACCACCACGACCGCCCACATGCCGACGGCGCCGATCGAGCCAATCACAAGCGCGATCGCGAGTCTCACCCAAGCCTGACGCGAGTCAGGGGCGAAAGAACCCGGTTTCTGTCCTGGGTGATTTGGTGCGTGCACTGGCGGACCATGTTCGTTGATGAGCCGATGGTCAAGCATTGTGCCGCGATATTGGGCATGCGCGGTGCACTGCGGTAAGAAGAGCTTGGCGGAACCGCGCTTTGCCATTAAGTTGCAATCTGCGTGTGCAGTATTGTCGCGCGACGAGCATGACGGCGGGATGTTGTTGCATTTGACGAGATCGATGCGGATCAGGGTGGGGCAGCTTGTTGCCTTCGCCTATCTGTTCTGCGTACTCGCGCCTGCTGCAGCGCTGGCCTGGGGTCATGGTCCGGCGCCATGTCTTGATGAGACGGTGCTGGCTGATGTCGCTCCGGTTCATCAAGCGATGCCGGCCAGCCACGCCCCCGGCGCTTCATCGCATGATCATGCCGGCATGCATGCGCACCATCAGGCCGCGCAGGACGCGCCTCGCCAGCACCATCACGACGGCAAGGGCAAGGCAGGCCCCTGCTGCGGAATGATGTGCGTGAGCGCGCTGCCGGCCGAGATGCCCGGCATCGCCAAGCCGCTTCAGCCGATCTCCGCCTGCACGGTCGAGATCACGGCCAGCCTGCATAGCGAGGCGCCGCCCCTGCTCTACCGTCCCCCCATCGCCTGATCCGACGCGACGACCTCAGGCCGAGCGCGCGCCTTGCGCGCTTAAGCCTTTGTCATCTGACAGATCAGGGATGAATCATGCTTACGCTTTCCGGGGCGAAGTCCGCCGCCGCATCCGCGGCGCGTGGACGAGATGTGCTGTTTTACTGGCTGCTGGCCTCAGTCGCGCTGGCGCTGTCCGGCTGCATGCCGGCAACGACGTCTGTGGCCACCGCGGATCCGGCCGATCCTGCGGCAAAGGTGGCGCGCGTCGGCTACCGGTCGACCATCGCGCCCTATACGACCCTCCGGCCTGCGGCTCCCTCCCCTTGGCGCGAGCGCAACGATGCGGTGACGCCGCAGCCCAAGCAGGACCGGTAGGAGCGCGCCATGGCACACCATTTTGCGCGCAGCCTGTTCGTCCTTGCCACGCTCAGCGTCTCTGGCTGCGCCGCGTTCTCGCCTGATAGCGGCATGACCGATGTCTCGGACCTGACCAGCCGGGCCATCAGCAAGGATGTCGCCTTCGTGCGGACAGCCGAAGGAGCCGGCGCGGTCGACGCGCGCGTTCGCCAGTTGCTGTCGCGGACGCTGAGTGCTGAGGCCGCCGTGCAGATCGCCCTGCTCAACAACAAGGGGCTGCAAGCCGCCTATAACGAGATGGCGCTGGCCGAGACCGATCTCATCGAGCAGAGCCTGCCGCCCAATCCAGTGTTCTCGATCTCGCGGATATCAGGCAGTGGCGCCAGCGAAATCGAGCGCCAGGTGGTGGGCGACATTCTGGCGTTGGCCACGCTGCCGTTCCGATCCGACATCGCTCGCGATCGCTTTCGCCAAGCGCAGTTGCGCGCGGCACTGGCGACGCTGCGGCTCGCCGCCGACGTGCGGCGTGCATATGTCCGCGCGGTCGCCGGTAACGAGATGGTCGTTCTGCTGACGGATGCGAAGGCGACGGCGGAATCGACCGCGCAACTCGCTCTCAAGCTCGGCGAGACCGGCGCGGTCAACAAGCTCGACCAGGCCCGCGAGCAGGTGTTTTACGCCGAGACGACCGCAGATCTCGCGACCGCTCGGCAGGCGGCGACCAGCGCGCGCGAAAGATTGGCACGGCTGATGGGGCTGTGGGACGCCGGGCTCGACTTCCGCCTGCCCAATGCGTTGCCGCTGCTGCCACGACGGCCGCAGGCATTGCCCTCGATCGAGGCCGATGCGGTCACCCACCGCATCGACTTGCAGATTGCGCGACTGGAACTGGCGGCGCTGGCGAAATCATTGAACCTCACGGAAGCGACACGCTTTGTGACGCTGCTTGATCTCGCCGGCATCTCCCGCCGCACCCAGGACCCTGAAGGCGCCCCGTTCCGCGAACGCGGCTTCGACGTGCAGTTCCAGATCCCGATCTTCGATGGCGGCGAGGTGCGCATGCGGCAGGCAATGGAAACCTACAACCTCGCCTTTAATCGCTTGACTGAACGCGCCGTGAACGTCCGCTCAGAAGCGCGCGACGCCTATCGCGTCTATCGCTCCACCTACGACATCGCGAACCACTATCAGCGCGAGATCCTGCCGTTGCGAAAAATCATCACCGAGGAGATGCAGCTGCGCTTCTCCAGCATGCAGGTCGACATCTTCGCGCTTCTGACCGAAGCGCGGCAGCGACTGGCATCGCTGCGTGGTGCGATCGATGCGAAGCAGAACTTCTTCCTCGCCCAATCTGAATTGCAGACTGCCGTCAACGGCGGCGGTGCGCCTGCGGACCGCGGCGGGACTCCAACCGCCATCGCCGCGGCAGCGCCTGCCGATGGCGGCCACTGACATGGAGACCAGCATGTTTTCCCGTCGAGGATTTCTGGGCACCGCAGCGCTCGTTGGTGCCGGCGCGATCCAGGGCCGTGTCGAGACCGCTTCGATTCCGGAGGCCGCGCGTATGGACAAGGCGGTGATGCAGCCGCCGCTGCACCCCGCCAGTGGCCCCGATTATCGCCCGGTGGTCACGCTCAACGGCTGGACGCTGCCGTTCCGCATGAATGGCGACTGGAAGGAATTTCATCTCGTCGCCGAGCCCGTGGTGCGCGAATTCGCCGAAGGCATGAAGGTGAACCTGTGGGGCTACAACGGCCAGTCTCCGGGCCCGACGATCGAGGCCGTCGAGGGCGACAAGGTCCGCATCTTCGTCACCAACAAACTTCCCGAATACACCACCGTGCACTGGCACGGCATGATCATCCCGAGCGGCATGGATGGCGTCGGAGGGCTGACGCAGCCGCACATCCAGCCAGGCAAGACCTTCCTCTATGAGTTCGAGATGAAGAAGAGCGGGACCTTCATGTATCACCCGCATTCCGACGAGATGGTGCAGATGGCGATGGGGATGATGGGCATGGTCGTCGTGCATCCGCGCGACCCGAACTTCCGTCCCGTCGATCGCGACTTCGTCTTCGTGATGAGCACCTATCGCGTCGATCCCGGCACGTACCTGCCGCATGTCAACGAGATGACCGACTTCAACATGTGGACCTGGAATGCGCGTGTCTTCCCCGGCATCGATCCGCTGCCGGTCCGGCTTGGCGACAAGGTGCGCGTGCGCATCGGCAATCTCAGCATGACCAACCATCCGATCCATCTGCACGGCCACAGTTTTGCGGTGACTTGCACCGACGGCGGCTGGATTCCCGAGAGCGCCCAGATCCCCGAGACGACGACCGACGTCCCGGTCGGGGCGGTCCGCGTGTTCGACGTCCTCGCCGACAATCCCGGTGACTGGGCCTTCCACTGCCACAAGTCGCATCACACCATGAATGCCATGGGGCACGAGGTGCGCAACCTGATCGGCGTCTCGCGCAAGGATCTCGCCAAGGCCGTCGGCAAGCTGGCGCCGGATGCGATGGCGATGGGCTCAACCGGCATGGCGATGGGCAACATGGAGATGCCGAGCCCCGACAACACGCTTCCCATGATGACCGGCGCCGGCCAGTTCGGCCCGATCGAGATGGGCGGCATGTTCACCGTGATGAAGATCCGCGAAGACATGGCGCGCGACGATTATCGCGATCCCGGCCCCTACAAGTTCCCGCAGGGCACCGTCGCCTGTGAGGTCGCCTCGCCCTCGGCGGAGCCGGTGCGGCAGCCCGCCGCGCCGATGCAGAAGATGAAAATGTAGCAACGCCCGATCAACCACCAACCGGAGACTTCAATGACAAGAACAATCGGCACCGTCCTGGCGCTGGCCGCGCTCTCGATCGCACCCGCGATCGCGCACGAGGGGCACGGCCACCACGGCTTCTCGGCCGGCGAACCCGGCGATCCCAACAAGCCGGCCCGCACCGTCGAGATCGCGATGAGCGAGATGTCGTACGAGCCCTCGAACATCGACGTGAAGCGCGGCGAGCAGATCCGCTTTGTGTTGCGCAATATCGGCAGGGAGGATCACGAATTCCTGCTCGCCACACCAAAGGAGAATCTCGCGCATGCCGAGGTGATGAAGAAGCATCCGCACATGGAGCACGACGATCCGAACGGGGTGCGGCTCGCGCCGAACAAGACGGCCGAGATCGTCTGGAAATTCACCAAGGCCGGAACATTCGAATTTTCCTGCCTGATCCCCGACCATCGCGACTACGGCATGGTCGGCCACGTCACCGTGAAATGAACCAGTGGAGACAACCATGAACCCGATCATCCGCTTCGCCGCAGCGCTCGCGCTGACGCTGGGCCTGACCGCGGGCGCGCTCGCGCAAGCGGCATCCATCAGCGGCGAGGTCAAGAAAATCGATGAAGGTGCCGGCAAGATCACGCTCAAGCATGGTCCGGCGAAAAGCCTCGGCATGGATGAGCCCATGACCATGGTCTACCGCGTCAAGGACCCCGGCATGCTCAAGCAGGTGAAGGTCGGCGACAAGGTGACGTTCGAGGCCGAGGAGGCGGCCTCGGGCTACACCGTGACCACGATACAGAAGGCGAAATAGCCGAGCGGCCCCTCAGCCGTCATTCCGGGAGCGCGCCGCATGACGCGACCCTGGAATCCATCCCTCCACGGCACCTACGGCCCGATGGATTCCGGGCTCGCCCTTCGGGCGCTCCGGAATGACACCCCGGGCGTCCTCCGTTAACCCTTTGCTAACCATACACCGGGCAAAAATTGCCGGGTGAAGTCGAGTGTCGTCGGCCGCGTTTAGAACGGGAGCTCCCGTGGACGCCAGTGCGGTGCCTCACTTTCGGAACGGCGGCCCATCGGCCGCCGCGCAGACGTTTGGGGCGCGCGGACGGCAGTCGCGCGGGGAGGCAGCTACCATGGTCGACGTCACCGCGGGACAGGGCGTAGGCCCAGCGAAACCCGGCATCCCCTCCGTCTCGGACATCGTCACCATCCTCAAGCGCGGCGACATCGCGCTGGCGCTCGGCATCCTGACCATCCTGGTGGTGCTGATCCTCCCCCTGCCCGCGATCGTGCTGGACCTGTTCCTGGCGATCTCGATCACCCTGTCGATCCTGATCCTGATGACCTCGCTGTTCATACAGGCGCCACTGGAATTCTCCGCCTTCCCGACCATCCTCCTGATCTCGACCATGCTGCGCCTGTCGCTCAACATGGCTTCGACCCGCCTGATCCTGTCGCACGGGCACGAGGGCACGGATGCGGCCGGTCATGTCATCGAAGCCTTCGGCAGCTTCGTGATGGGCGGCAATTTCGTCATCGGCATCATCGTCTTCGCTATCCTGATCATCGTCAATTTCGTCGTCATCACCAAGGGTTCGGGCCGTATCGCGGAAGTTGCCGCCCGCTTCCACCTCGACGCCATGCCCGGCAAGCAGATGGCGATCGACGCCGACCTCTCGGCCGGCCTGATCGACGAGAAGATCGCCAAGGAGCGCCGCAAGGCGCTGGAGGACGAGAGCGGCTTCTTCGGTGCCATGGACGGTGCCTCGAAGTTCGTCCGCGGTGACGCCATTGCGGGCCTGCTCATCGTCTTCATCAACGTCGTCGGCGGCATGATCATCGGCGTCGCGCAGCAGGGCCTGTCCTTTGCCGATGCCGGACGCAGCTACACGCTGCTGACCGTCGGTGACGGCCTCGTCACCCAGGTGCCGGCGCTGATCGTCTCGACTGCGGCCGGCCTGCTGGTCTCCAAGGCCGGCGTCTCCGGCGCGGCCGACAAGGCACTGATGAAGCAGTTCTCCGGCTATCCGCAGGCGCTGGCGATGTCCTCCGCCGTCATGCTGGTGCTGGCGGCGCTGCCGGGCATTCCGACCATCCCTTTCCTCGCGCTCGGCGCCGGCGCCGGCGCGCTGGCCTGGACCGCACGCAACCACAAGCGCACCACCGTCAAGGCCGAGGAAGCCGCCAAGGCCGCGCCCGCTCCGGGTCAGCCCGGCGCGCCCGGCGCTGCGGCAGCGGACGAGCCGATCTCGGCGGCGCTGAAGATCGATGACCTCAAGATCGAGCTCGGCTATGCACTGCTGCCGCTGGTCAACGGCCCCGACGGTACCGACCGTCTCACCGAGCAGATCAAGGCGCTGCGCCGTTCGCTCGCGATCGAGATGGGCTTTGTGATGCCCGCGGTGCGCATCCTCGACAACGTCCAGCTCGAGGCCAACACCTACATCATCAAGATCAAGGAGGTCGACGCCGGCACCGGCAAGATCTGGCCGAACCAGTTCATGGTCATGGATCCCGGCGGCAGCCAGGTGCAGGTGCCCGGCATCCACACCACCGAGCCGACCTTCGGCCTGCCCGCCACCTGGGTCGACGCCAGCCTCAAGGAGGAGGCTTCGCTCAAGGGCTATACCGTCGTCGACGCCGCGACCGTGCTCTCGACCCACCTCACCGAGCTGCTCAAGGCCAACATGTCGGATCTGCTCTCCTATGGCGAGGTGCAGAAGCTGCTCAAGGAGCTGCCGAAGGAGCAGAGCGAGTTGGTCAAGGACATCGTGCCCGGACAGGTCACCGTCTCCGGCATCCAGCGCGTGCTGCAGCTGCTGCTCGCCGAGCGCATCTCGATCCGCGACCTCTCCACCATCCTCGAGGGCATTGCCGATTCGCTGGCGTTCTCGCGCAATCCCGCGACCATGGTCGAGCACGTTCGCGCCCGCCTCGCCCGGCAGATCTGTGCGCAAAATACCTCCTATGCCGGCTATCTGCCGCTGATCGCGCTGTCGGCGAAATGGGAGCAGGCCTTTGCCGAATCCATCATCGGCCAGGGCGAGGAGCGCAGCTTGGCGATGCAGCCCTCAAAACTGTCGGAGTTCATGACCGCAGTGCGCGAGGCCTTCGAGCGCGCTGCCCGCGAAGGCGAGGCGCCCGTGCTGGTGACCTCTGCGGCAATTCGTCCCTTCGTCCGTTCCCTGGTCGAGCGGTTCCGCGCCCAGACGACCGTGCTGTCGCAGGCCGAAATCCACCCGCGGGCGAGGTTGAAAACAGTCGGAAGCGTCTGATTTGCCTTAAGAAGCCGTGTGTTTTTTGGCCACAGGCAAATGGTTTTTGAGTTCCTGGCGCTTGGTCGACCAGATGCTAACACGGCGCCTTTCTGGCACATTACAAGATTGAAATAATTGGATAATTTTGCGATCACGGCAGGCTCTTGATCGCGATCTTTCACGTCACATCACGCTCTTGTGATCGCCACTTGGGAACGAATCCCGCCAATACTACGTTGTTGGGCACCGGAAGCATGAACCTGCCTGAACAGGCGGGCGACTACTTCGGGTAGATGGCGGCAGGAGGCTTCCATGAACCACTCGATCTACAGCGCGGATCGCTCGACCCATCTGAAGATCGTGGTCATGGCCCTCGTCGTAGGGATCGCGGTGGCTGGCTTCGGCATCACGGCACGCACGGGTTCCGATGACGGCCTGACCCAGACTGCCCGCGTCATCAAGGCCGGCAAGCCGGTTGTGATCACCAGTTCAAACGCAACGCTGGTTCGCTAAGGAGATTTTGAGTTTCAGGAATTCACGCGGCTCTTTACCAGCCCCCCAAAGTCGCCACGTGGATATGTAGACGACCCCAACCCCAAGTCGACTACAGAAAGCGCCCGCCCCCCACGGGCGCTTTCTCATGTCTGGGTTACCCTGCATCACAGCGGGCGCGCTTGCCCGCGTTCGTGACGATCGCGATACGCCCCTCTTCCTTGGGCCGGGTTGCCGCAACATATACGCCATTTCCGAATTTCGGTAAAGCGGAATATTTTTGGCGAAGGGAATTGCCCCACGGCTGGCGTGTTTTGCCCGTCGGGCAACGCAAGGCGTTGGCTCAACTGCCCCCCCATTCGTCATTGCGAGCGCAGCGAAGCAATCCAGAATCTCACCGCGGAAGGAGTCTGGATTGCTTCGCTCCGCTCGCAATGACAGCGTGGCGAGAGTTCAGACCCACCGCGTCGACGTCAACGCAGCGGACCAAAACGAAGCCGGCCTCACGCCTCGCGCAATTCCGACGGTGTCGCACCGAAACGCTTGCGGAAGGCGCGGTTGAAATAGGACAGATCGGAGAAGCCCGAGGAATGCGCGATGTCGCTGATCTTGCGTGCCCGCGCGCGCGGATCGCCGAGCAATTTTCGCGCCAGCAAGAGGCGCTGCTCCAGCACGAACTCGGTGAAGGTGGTGCCGGCCTGCTCGAACAGGCGCTGGGCCTGGCGCGGGCTGAGGCCCGAGCGGGTTGCGACCTCGGACAGGCAGAGATCGTTGCGGCCGAGGGCGGCCATGACGTCGGCGCGCATGAGATCGAGCCGGGCCGCCGCATGGCCGCGACCGCGTGCGAGCGCGGCGTGCTCTGCGTCCGTGCCGAGCAGGAGACCGACGAGATCGACCATGTGCTGTGCGGTCAGGCGCTGGCCGACGGCGTCGAGATGGGGCGCGTGATGGGCGGCAAGTGCGTGATAGCGGAAGATGGTCTCGGCGACCGCGCCATCCGACAGCACCTGTGACAGCTTCTCCTCGGCACGCGGATTGATCTCGAGCAGCGCGCGGCGCGGCATGCGGATGGTGGTGAAGCGGTTCTCGTCGGTGTGACCGACACTGCCGGTGATGCTCATGTCGGCCAGCACCATCTGCTCCGGCGCCAGTTCCACAGTATGGCCGTTCTGGCGGACGCTGACGAGGCCGGCATGCGCGGCGATCAGCACCAGATCGTCGCTGCCGTCGGCAAGGCCGCTTTGCGTGCGCGAATATTGCGCGGAGGCCCCTTCCGGGATGGCGAGTGCGATATTGTCGACCACGCTGACCTGCAACCGGCAATCGATGCTGTCGCCGTGGCTCGGCCCGATCTCGAGGCCACAGGAGCCTAAGGCCCGGTCGCGCCAATGCTCGAACGCCGGCCCGTGCGGCAGGCCTGCGTATTGGTGGATAAAGATGCCCGGCGATCTGGCTGCATCCATCTGATTTCTAGCCCCTCTCCGGCACCATGATCGGCCGTGCCGACTGCAAATTCCGGGCATTTGACGCCGCGAAACGGAGAGAGGTTCAAATCGGGGCTGGATTTGGCGGGACTTGTCGGGTTGCGACGGTGGAATGGACCGTGGCGACGGTTGCGGCCCTGTAGCACGAAGGTCCCGGATTGCGCTTCGCTCCATCCGGGCTACGACGTTACTTCTTGGCGGGCGCCTGCGGGGACGGCGGCACGGTCTCGATCAGCTTGCCGGAAAAGACCGGCGCCGAGGTCGGCTGGCCACTCGGCGAGCCGCCGGACGGCTCGATGGTGACGGCATAGGTCGCGCCGTTGACGAGGTCGGCATCGTAGCCGGCGAGCACCGGACGCGCCGTGAAGTCGCCGCCGCCGATCACGCCCAGCGAGCGCGGGCGCGGCAGCCTGTCGGAGATCAGCCAGAGCTCATAGCTCTTGCCGGGCTCCGGCGTCGCGCCGACCTTGCGCACCGTGAAATTTCTGGTTGCGCCGTCGATCGTGAGGATGAAGGCCGGACCGCCGCTCTGCCCCTGCAACAGGGCAACGTATTGTGCGGAGGAGGACAGCGGCGCGGCCGGTGTCTTGACCTCGACCGTCTGGATGCGCGGTGCCGGCCGTAGCGCGCCCGGCAGCGCATCGGGCAGGAAGATCTGAAGCGACAGCGTCACCAGTAGCGCGGCCGCGAGCGCGCCCACGGCGGAGGCGATCGTGCGCCAGCGCTTCGCGCGGCTCTCGAGCCGGATCACGTTGGTCTCGTCGACAACGGGCGCCTGCGCCCCGGGTGCGACGCTCGGGTCGGGCGCATGGGTCTGCGGCACGAACTGCGGCGGGAAGATCGGAATGGCGTCGGAGTTGGGTCCGGACGGCTCCGATGGCTGCGCAGCCGGCGACGAGGATTCCGGCGCAGGAGATTCCGGAGTTGAGGGCTCCGGCGTTGAAGGCGCGGGCGATGAAGGCTCCGGCGCGGGCGGCGGCGCATCCGACAGCGCCGGCGGCTGTTGGGACGATTGTTGAGACGATTGTTGAGACGATTCCTGCGTCGATGCCGTCAGCGCGATTTCGCGCCTGATAATCTCCCACACGATCGGCCGCGGCTCGATGGTGCCGACCATCTGGTTGAGGACGCCGAGCCGGAATTCCCAGGCTCGCACGATTGCGGCAAACTCCTCGTCCACCGCCATCATGGTCACGACCTGCGCGCGCTCGTCGGCATCGAGCGTGCCGAGCGCATACTCCGCGGCGAGCGCGATATGGTCCTCGCTGTAGGCCATCAGCTGCTCTCACCCCTCCCATGGGGAGAGGTGAAGCAAGAACGCTGCGCCAGCATATGCATTCTCATCATCCTCTAGAGTCCGAGGCACTGCCGGATATCCAGCATGCTGCGCCGGAGCCACGTCTTCACCGTGTTGACGGGCGCTGCGAATTTTTCCGCCAATTGCTCGCGGCTCCAGCCGTTGTAGTAGGCGAGAAGCACCAGCCGCTGGCGGTCCGGCTCGAGCCGGCCGATACATTCCAGGAGCCGCTTCAGCTCCTCGGTCATCTCGCGGCGCGCCAGCGGATCGGGACTTTCGGCGGCGACCTCCATCGCCTTCGGCTCCTCCTCGAGAGAGGCTTCCGTCTTCTTGCGCACGATATCGATGGCACGGTTGCGCGCGATCGACGCCATCCACGTGATTGGCGATGACAGTGTCGGATTGAACTGGCCGGCACTGTTCCAGATCTTGACGTAGGTCTCTTGAATGACCTCCTCTGCGAGATCCTGTCGGCGCAAGATACGGAGCACGATGCCATAGAGTTTCGCACGCGTGGCGCCATAGAGGCGCTCGAACGCGGCCTGATCGCGCTGCGCCACCGCCTCAATCAGCCCGACCAGCTCTGCTGGCGTCAGCATTCAGCCCCCCAACGCTCAGGCCCCGTCGCATCCACGCGGACCCTGGCACTGCACCACCATAGCGCGCGGCCAAGGCCGTCACCAAGGGGCGGTGCGCCACACTGTGGACAGCGCAAGCAAAAACCCGGACCTTGCGGTCCGGGCTCGCAAATCGGAAAGGTCTTGACGCGGGCTGCCGCTTACGCGACGGCGCCGATGCGGGAGCGCATCAGGCCGATGCTGTCGAGATCGGCCTGCTCGCGGGCGTTCTCCTCGGCGCGCTCGCGGGCCTGGTCGCGCTCGTCCAGGAGCTCGACCTTCTTCAGCTCCTCGAAAGCTTCGCCGAGCGCGGCCTTGGCTTCCTCGAGCTGGCTCTTCAACTCGTCGGCCGAGCGGGTCAGGTTCTCGCGGCGCTGGATGGCAGCCTTGGCATAGGTCGGATAGGCGAAATGCGAGGGATCGTTGATCCCGGCGCGGTCCTGCTCGGTCTGGATCTCGCGTTCAAGATCGACCGACATCCGCTGGAAGTCGGCGATCATGGACTCGATCTGGGCGACCCGGCGGCGCTTCTCGTCGACCTGAAACTTCTTCAGGCGGATGAGGGTATCACGTGACTTCATCGACTCGTACTCCCCAGAAGTCCCTTGGCTGCAAGACATACACACATTGGGACGGCACCGGTCTCCCCACAGGCCCTGATGGGGCCAAGACCGGCTCTGCTACTCTGTGGGAACGGATGATGACGTGACAAAGTTAGCGTTCCGTTTCCAAATTGCCGAGGATTTGCGCCAATTGGCGGTAGCCGTCGGCCAGCGAGGCGTTTTCGTCCTTGCGCTGGCGCAGGAAAGCCTCCAGCGGCTCGTGCAGGCGGATCGCCTCGTCGACCTCGGGGCTGGAGCCGGCCCGGTAGGCGCCGAGCCGGATCAGTTCCTCCATGTCGGCGTAGGTCGCCATCACCGTCCGCGCCCTCTGGATAACCGGCCAGAACTGCGGATCGGCCGATTTCGGCATGGTGCGGGATACGGATTTGAGGATGTTGATGGCGGGGTAGCGTCCGCGCTCGGCGATCGCGCGCTCCATCACGATGTGGCCGTCGAGGATGCCGCGGACCGCATCCGCGATCGGTTCGTTGTGATCATCGCCGTCGACCAGCACGGTGAAGATCGCGGTGATGGCGCCCTCGCCCAAGCCCGGTCCGGCGCGCTCGAGCAGCTTCGGCAGTTCGGTGAAGACGGTCGGGGTGTAGCCCTTGGCGGTCGGCGGCTCGCCGGCGGACAGGCCGATCTCGCGCTGGGCCATGGCGAAGCGCGTCACCGAGTCCATCAGGCAGAGAACGTCCTGGCCCTCGTCGCGAAAATATTCGGCGATCGCGAGCGTCAGATAGGCCGCCTGCCGCCGCATCAGGGCCGGCTCGTCGGAGGTTGCGACCACCACGACGGAGCGCGCGAGCCCTTCCTCGCCGAGATCGTCCTGCAAGAATTCCTGCACCTCGCGGCCGCGTTCGCCGATCAGTCCGATGACGCTGATGGCGGCATCGACGTTGCGCGCGAGCATCGAGAGCAGCACCGATTTGCCGACGCCGGAGCCCGCGAAGATGCCCATGCGCTGGCCGCGGCAGCAGGTGAGGAAGGTGTTCATCGCGCGCACGCCAAGATCGAGCGGCGCGCCGACGCGCTTGCGTGAATGCGCCGGCGGCGGCGTATTGCGGAACGGCATCGGCGAGGCGCCTTGCGGCAACGGCCCCTTACCGTCGATCGGCTCGCCCAACGCGTTGACGACACGGCCGAGCCAAGCCGGCGACGGCCGCACCAGATTGGCGGCATTGGCGATGACGGCCTTGCAGCCGCGGCGCACGCCCTCAAGCCCGGCGAACGGCATCACGACGGCGTTGTTGCCGGAGAAGCCGATCACCTCGCAGGGGATCGAACGGTTGGCGCCGGTTTCGATCACGAGCCGTGCGCCGACCGACATCGCGTGAATCGGACCGGCGACCTCGACCATCAAGCCGCGCACGCCGACCACACGGCCATAGATGTTGACGCCGTCGATATCGCCGATCTGTTCGGCAAGAGCTTTCATTGACCGGCCTTCATAGAACAGCCTTCATAAGAGGGCCTTCACAGCAGCGCATGCCTTCATGATTTCGGCCTTGTCCGGGAAACTCTTAAGTTTCGCCATATTTCTGAACGGCGCTTAACTTCGTGTTTACCCGCATCGTTAATCATTGCGTCACTGTCTTTGTGACTGAGCGTGGCTCCCCTTCAGAAGAAGGCTGAGTCGCGGGAGTCGGTTAGGCCCGTCTCTTAAAGTGGAACTTGAACGGAAACGGATAACGAAAGCTGCTTCGCGCACAAGACCTTAGGGCGATTCGACAAAAATTGCACCCGGGGGACTTGCGTTCCAGAATCAGGATTTGTTAACCATCTGTTGTCAGGATCCGAATCAGTTGTTCAAAGGCGTTTTGTTGAGTGCCGCGAATGCGGCCGACCTGACGCCCAGGAGCGGCGACTATGGGGAACTGGCATGCGCGTTTTGCTGATTGAAGATGACAGCGCCGTCGCGCAGTCGATCGAGCTGATGCTGAAGTCTGAGAGCTTCAACGTCTACACGACCGATTTGGGGGAAGAAGGCGTCGATCTCGGTAAATTATACGATTACGACATTATCCTTCTCGACCTTAACCTGCCCGACATGTCCGGCTACGACGTGCTGAAGCAGCTTCGGGTCTCCAAGATCAAGACACCGATCCTGATCCTCTCCGGCCTTGCCGGCATCGAGGACAAGGTCAAGGGTCTCGGCGTCGGCGCCGACGATTACATGACCAAACCCTTCCACAAGGACGAGCTGGTTGCCCGCATCCACGCGATCGTGCGCCGCTCCAAGGGCCACGCCCAGTCGGTCATCCAGACCGGCGACCTCGTCGTCAACCTCGACACCAAGACGGTCGAAGTCGGCGGCCAGCGCGTGCATCTGACCGGCAAGGAATATCAGATGCTGGAGCTGCTTTCGCTCCGCAAGGGCACGACCCTCACCAAGGAAATGTTCCTCAACCACCTCTATGGCGGCATGGACGAGCCCGAGCTGAAGATCATCGACGTCTTCATCTGCAAGCTCCGCAAGAAGCTCGCCAACGCCTCCGAGGGACGCAACTTCATCGAGACCGTGTGGGGCCGCGGCTACGTGCTGCGCGAGCCGCACGAGGCCGACGAGCGCATCCCCGCCTGATCCGTTTACGTCGCGAGCCGCTTTCCGGCTCGCTCCTCCCAGCCTGGACCCCGCCGCAACTGGCGGGGTTTTGTTGTTTGGGTGCGTGTCAGACGCCGACGAGGGACGGCGTCGCGAGGTCCTGCTTCCAGACCGGGTAGCGCGCGGCAGCCTCGCGCAGCCAGCCGATCATCAGATGGCCAATGATGAATCCGAACAGGAAGCTTGGAACCGCCAGGTTGGCAAAGAACCTCGATGCGGTCATACCGTCGACGAGCCGCATGGCCGGCATTGGGACGACCTGGTAGATGGCCATCGATATCGCCAACATGGCCAGCATGCCGCCACCAAAAACCAGACCGTCGCGCATTTGCCTGGTCTGCCTCGAGCGCCTGCCCCAGGTCGAATCCTGCACCAGGAGTGCCGTCATCGTGCCGAAGCCCCAGGGGAAGATCAACAGCGGCAAATCGTACAGCACGACCCTTGACGAAGGCTCCCCGGGAAACTGGTAGAGGTCAAAAAGCACCTGAACCGGGAGGAATATGACGACCGTGCCAACGAGGCCGATCGACAGGATGAATTGCATCGGAAGCCGGCCGAAGATGTTCTCGTTCGCGAACGCGTAGCGCTGCTTGAAGTGATAGACGAGCGGGAAGTTCACCAGCGGGTACAGCGTCGTCATGATGACGGCGCGCAGCGAGGCGATCGACGGATCTCCGGGCTCCTGGATGAACTGCCCCGAATACACCAGCCACGCCAAGGCCCAGCAGAACGCGAAAGCGGCGACACCGGCGACAAATGTCGGAAAGCCCGGCGACGAGGGCTCCAGCGTGAATCCGATCGAGCCAAGCCGTCGCTTGCTGCGTGCCAGCGTCCACTCGCCGGCCAGCGCCGCGCGCACGACGAACAGCAGCAGATTGTTGAGCAGGGAATCCATGTCCTTGCGCAGATCCTCCAGCATGCATCCCGCCGCTGTCTGCCCCGCCAGCTGGAGCTGGCTCACCGTGCTACGCCGCGTGGAGAGAGAATCGAGCGCCTCCCAATTGTCCGGCTCGATCTCGTTGTCCTCCATGATCGCGCCGTAGATTTCGGCGCTGCTCCTGAGCACGCGAACAGTCCGGAAGCACACGGCGTCGTAGGCCGTCAGCAGCTCCGCATAGATGTCGGAATTGCGCTTCATGAATCTTTCGCCGGCCCAGCGGTCGAGATGCAGCATGAGCGCCGAGATCTTCAGCAGGCGCGACTGGATCGCAGTCGACCGCGCGGAAATCGTCGATCTGGTAGCCGACCCGGGCAAGCTTGCGCTGAAGGCTCGGCATGTCGTCCGCGCGAACGTCGAAGGCCGCCTTGGCCAAGGCGTCGCGCAGTCCGTGGGCGCTGGCGGGAATGCCCGCGAATTGGTGGCAGAAGCCTCGCCACAGCGCCGGAAGGGGCGGAATGAGCCAGGCCAGGATGGTGAACCAGATCGCGGCGAGCGGCCACAGCTTTTGCACCAGCAGCCAATAGAGCAGCATGAACGGCGTGATGAAGACGGCGACGCCGAACACGAACAAGGGCCAGGTGGTAAACGAGCGCGTGCCCTTGAGCGTATGGAAGCGGAGCCAGAAGAACAGCGCGACGATGAGCGGAGCGCCGGCCTTGTCTGAGAGCCAGTTCAACCAGTCGATGACATAATCGAGCGACACGATGAACTCCTATCGCCGGGGTTCACGGGTGGAGGACCATGCCGGAGGCCGCGGCCTCCGGCGGTCCTCGTGAAGATCACGCAGCCTGGGCGACCATCTTGGCCTTCTGAAGCGCGAGATCGATATTGTCGGGCGCAAGTGCGATGGCGCTGTCCATGTCGTTCTGGGCGCTCGTCAGGTCCTTGATCTGTACATAGGCGTTGGCGCGCGACACCAGATATTTCGGCTCGTTCGGGCTCATCGAGACCGCCGCGCTGAAAGCCTTGATGGCTTCTTCCAGGTAGCCCCGCTTGTCGTCGATCCCCGAGGCCGTCATGCCGATGATGCCCTTGATCCAGAAGAATTCAGGATTGTCCGGTTTCAGCCTGATGGCCTCGTTGATGTCTTTCAACGCGTTCTCGTACAGCCCGACCGTCACGTTGAAATTGGCCCTGCGCACCCGGTATTCCGCCTTGTTCGGGTCCAGCTCGATCATGTAGGCGAAGCTGGCCGCCGCTTTCGGGATCTGCTTTTGCTTGTGCTGGAGCGTGCCGAGATCGAAATAGATCTTGGCGAGCCGGGCCGAGAGCTCTTCGTCGTGCGCGAGCAGGCCGTGCAACTCCCGTCCGCGTCGCGTCAGCTCCTCCAGCGCCTCGATCGCGACCGGCGTGGCATCGAGCTCGCGCAGAAATGCGTCGCGGCGCTGCCGCAGGTCGTCCTTCGACAGGCACGTTGCCTCGGGCGGACCGGCCGCCGGTTGCGGACTTTCCACGTTGAAGATTCTGCCGTCGGACGAGCGCATGTAGAGAACCGGGATTCCCCATTCGACGCGGGACTTCTGCTGGATGAACTGGCGCGCGTAGGTCACGGCATCGTCGATCGACCTGTTGCCGGCGAGCGCCGAATAGAATCCTTCCGACATCGAGATCGCGGCATTGTCGGTGATGGGAAACTGCATCGCGACCACCGCGGGCAGCCACCCGGTCTTCATCAATCCGATGGCCGGATTTCCGAACCTGTCGCCGACATTGACCTTGGCGCTCTCGCAGCAATTGAGCACGATGAGCCGCAGGCTCCGCCTCGCCCCCGACAGCATCATCGCAAGATCGGAGGCGAACTTCTTCACCGGCTTGCCGTCCTCGTCGACCATGACGACGAAGCCGCGCTCGTCGAAGCAGTCAGCGTCGGCCCCCGGACGCAGATCGACCACGCCGCCATGCCCGATGAAATGGAAGATGTGCCACTCTCCCTCCAGCAGCTTCTTCATCAGGTCTTTTCCGGTCCCGCCCGGGACCCACTGGAAGTCGACCTTGCCGTCATGCTGGAGCGCATCGATGCCCTTGTTGATGCGGTCCCTTTCCTTGACGACGTCGAGCTTCGGCCACTCGCTGGTCGAGGGATCGGAGATCATGCCGAGAATGCGTAAGGGTCCCCTGACGCCCATGCGCGTCACGCTGCCCGCCGTCTCCAGATGGCGAACGATCGGCCGCGTCAGGCTGACATAGTAGGGAATCTCGTCCTCGTCATAGAGATATTCCCACGGCAGCCCGGCGAGTTCGTCTGCCTCGATCCTCAGCTTGATGCGCAGGTCCTGCGTCGCGCCCTTGCTGCGGTCGTAGACCTGCCGGATCAACGGCACCTCCGTGAAGACGCTGCGGAAGACACCCCGCCCGAAATCGCGCAGGACCTGTTCGCCGCGCGTCACCGGGCCTGGACGGGTCCGGTCGTCGATCTCCAGCACCGCGCTTTCCAATTCGCCCCGCAGCTTGGCCAGTTCGCCCGGCGCGGAGAACCAGAATTTCACCTGGCTCCTCGGCGCCTCGCCGCCCGGCGACTTGACGACACGTCCGTAATACTGCTGAGGGCCGCCGCCCCCCGGCAAGTAGGAGCCGATCTCGAGCTCGAAATCTTCGTAATCAGGCATTTGAGCCTCACTCAAACAAGATCTCTTCAGCCGGCGAAAAAATGTCTCGAAACTGGATGGCGCACGTCGCCACGGCCGCGCGCAAATGGACGATCGTCATCGCCGGTCAGATCATGCTGGTCTGGCCGATCATGCGCCGGAGAACTGATCTCAGCGAGGGCGCAATTCATCGGCTCCTCCCGGACAACGGCGAACGGTGCCAGACTATCACACACAACCTCCAGACGCATTTGTGAAGCATGTCTCATACGGCCCGAAAAATTTGTGCGGCGGCCGGCGCACACCACCGAGCCGGACTTGTTTCTGGGGATCGAACCAGAAGGCCGGGTGCGGCGACCAAGCGATCGTGCCAGACTTCGCGGGCGCCAACGTTGGACCTCTCCCATGATCCTGCAATCGCTCGCCGGCCTGCCTGCCTTCCTGGTCTATTTCTGCACCGGGCTGATCGCGATAGTGGCATATCTGTTCGTTTACACGCGGATCACCCCGCACAACGAGTTCCAGCTCATTCGCGACAACGATCCTGCCGCAGCGATCGCGCTCGGGCTCAGCCTGCTCGGTTTCGTGGCGCCGCTGTTCAGCGCGATCGCGCATTCGGCCAATGTGCTGGACTGCCTGATCTGGGCTGCGATCGCGCTGATCGTGCAGGCGGCAGTGTTCTATATCGTCAAGATCCCGGTACCGAACCTGTCGGGACGGATCGCCGCCGGTGAGCTCGCACCCGCGATCTGGCTCGGCCTGTCCTCGCTCGCCGCGGGCCTCCTGAACGCCGCCTGCATGATCTACTGACATGGTGGCGAAGTGACCAACAAGCCTCCCGGCAAGGAGTTCGGCAAGCGCCGGCCGCGCCAGCCTGCGGCACTGCCGCTGCCGCCGCGCGAGCCGGTGAAGCGTTCCGGGCATGTGGCGCTGCTGGTGATGGGGACGATCGCGGTCGGTACCACCGCCTTCATATTGACGCCGCGGCGAAACTGCGATTCCACCCCTCTTGGGGCGACCGTCCCCGGAACGACGGCGCCTGCGCAGACCAGCACCAACTGTAGCAGCAGCTCATCCAGCGGCAGTGGCTCACACTGGTCGTCGCGATCCAGCTTCTACAGCAGCGACTCCTCCAGCCATTCCTCGTCGGGCGGCTCGTCGGACTCGGGCTCCGGCGGCGTCAGCCGCGGCGGCTTCGGCTCGTTCGCGCATGCGTTCTCGGGCGGCGGCTGACACATGCAACGCATCAGCTGCCCCGAGCGCGACGACTGGCAACAAACCGCCGAGCAATGCGGCTTCGCCTTCCACACCATCGACGGCGAACGCTATTGGGACGAGCGCGCCTATTACGCCTTCACGCTCGACGAGATCGAGCGATCCATCGAGACGCCGACCGGCGAGATCGACGCGATGTGCCTGGAGCTTGCCGGCCGCGTGATCGGCGACGAGCGCCATTTGCGGCGGCTCAGGATTCCCGAGGCGTTCTGGAATTTCATCTCCGAGAGCTGGGAGCGCGACGACCGCAGCCTCTACGGTCGCCTCGACCTGAAATACGACGGCGAGGGTCCGGCAAAGCTGCTCGAATACAACGCGGACACGCCGACCTCGATCTTCGAGGCCGCGGTGTTTCAATGGACCTGGCTCGAGCAGGCAATCGAGCGGCGCATCATCCCCGCGCGCGCCGACCAGTTCAACTCCATCCACGAGCGGCTCATCGCGGCATGGAAGGAGATTGCCGCCGGCCGTCATCTGCATCTCACCGGCTCGACCGGCAATGAGGAAGATGCCGGCACGCTCGCCTATCTTGAGGACACCGCGCGTCAGGCGGGCCTCTCGACCACGCTGCTGGACATCGGGCAGATCGGCTGGCGCGAGGAGGCCGGCGGTTTCGTCGATCTCGATAACAACGACATGGCACGCGTCTTCAAGCTCTATCCCTGGGAATGGATGTTTCACGACGCCTTCGGCGCCAAGCTCAAGGAGGCACCGACGCGCTGGATCGAGCCGCCATGGAAGGCGGTGCTCTCCAACAAAGGCATCCTGCCGCTGCTCTGGGAGATGTATCCGAACCATCCCAATCTGCTGCCGGCCTTCTTCGAGGACGATCCACGCGCCGCCGAGCTCGGAGGCTCCTATGTCCGCAAGCCGCTCTTGTCGCGCGAAGGCGCCAACGTCACGCTGGTGTCGGGCGGGATGTCGCTCGACGAGCACGAAGGTCCCTACGGCGCCGAAGGCTTCGTGCGTCAGGCGCTGTCACCGCTTCCAAATTTTTCCGGCGCCTATCCCGTGGTCGGAAGCTGGCTCGTCAATCACGAGCCCTGCGGGCTATCGATCCGCGAGGACGAGAGCCCGATCACGGGAAACAGCTCGCGGTTCTTGCCGCATGCGATCTTGTGAAACGCGCTCGCGACCCCCATCGGTGAAGGCGCGCGAGCGCGAGGGTTATCGCGTGGGTCAGGGGGTCTTGACGATGAATCGTCCGTCATACAGGTAGGCGCCCTTGAATCCGCTTTGGGTACTTTCAAACCCGCCAGTGCCCGTCGCGTTCGCGTACATTCCGGTGCCCGACAGGATCGTGTATTCGCCTTTCGCCTTGCCGTCCTTGATCGTACCGGTGTAGCGCGCCGTGATCGAGGACCCGTCGTCGAAGGTGTAGGTGCTGTAGCCGAACATCGGCCCTGAGCCCTTCAGCAGGTCGGAGGAATTGACGAAGTCCTTCACGGCAATGCGGCCGTCCTTGAACAAGGCAACCCCGAACATCTTGCCGGACATGACTGTCTGACCTTCGACGTTCGCGACCTCGGTGACTTTGACGTCCATCGGTTTGGTGACGAGCCTGAATTCGAGCACCTGCTCGCCGGCGAGAGCCGTCGCAGGCAAGGAGAGTGCTGCCAACAGGAAACAAGAGGAGCAAGACATTCGCATAATATGTCCTCCACAAAACAGGTCACGATCTTGAATAAAATCCCGTCTCCGTAGGGCGGGCGATCGAGACCATAGCACAACCGCCCGATGCGGATGAGGGCCGCGATCGCGTCGCAGCGCGCCCTCCGCACTTCTGGGCGGTAGCTGAGTAATCCGCGCTACTCAAATGCTGGTGACATACCGCGCACCCTGTCGAGGAAAGAGCCGGTAGGTACTGGCGCTTAGTCGCGACAACGTCGCTCGCTCCGACCGTCGGTCGTACGGCAGATCACCGCGTCGCGGCGACCTTCAGCGGTTGCGGCATCAGTCCGCCCATCGGCCGGCCCGAGCGCGCTGGATTGAGCTGGTAGAGGCCGCGGCGATCGGACATAGGGCGGAACGCGTCGGTGATGCCGACGACGGATTCCGCCGCGCCCAAGAGCAGCGTGCCATCGGCTTCCAGACCCTTCGCCATCCGCTCGAAGATCACTGCCTTGGTGTCTTGATCGAAATAGATCAGCACGTTGCGGCAGAAGATCACGTCGAACGTGCCGAGATGGGAGAAGTCCTGCAACAGATTGAGCTGGCGGAAATGCACCATCGCGCGGATATCGGCGTTGAGCTGCCAGACGTCGCTGACTTGCGTGAAGTATTTCATCAGGAACTGGATCGGCAGACCGCGCTGCACCTCGAACTGGCTGTAGACGCCGGCCTTGGATTTCTCCAGCACTTCCTGGGACAGATCGGTGGCGACGATCTCGATGCGCCAGCCGGCGAGCGCCGCGCCCATTTCCTTCAGGCACATTGCGATCGAATAGGGTTCCTGCCCCGTCGACGAAGCCGCCGACCAGATGCGCAGGCTCTTGCGCGCGGCGCGCGCCTGGATCAGGCCCGGCACGATGCTGTCGCGCAGATGATCGAACGGAATCTTGTCGCGGAAGAAGAACGTCTCGTTGGTGGTCATGGCCTCGACAACGTCGGTCGCAAGCCGGCCATCGCCGTTCCTGATCTTGAGGACGAGATCGGGGATGCCTGACAGACTCTCCTTGCGGGCCAACGGCAAGAGACGGCTCTCGACCAGATATTGCTTGTCGGGCGACAGATCGAGACCGGAGCGCTCCTTCAGGAACTTGCGGAGATAGTCATAGTCAACGGGCGTCACGAGCGGTCTCCCGCAAACAAGCGGTTGACCTTGGCGCCGATCTGGTTGAGCGGCAGGATCGCCGCGCAGATGCCGGCATGGGCGGCAGCTCCCGGCATGCCCCACACCACGCTGGAAGCCTCATCCTGCGCGATCACGCTGCCGCCGGCGGCCACGATGTCCTTGCCTCCGCGCATGCCGTCCGAGCCCATGCCCGTCAGGATCACGGAGAGGATATTGCCGTGCCAGATGTCGATCGCCGAGGTGAAGAGCGGATCGACCGCGGGCTTGCAGAAATTGACGGCAGGGCCGTCGTCCAGCGCGATGACCGTCTCAGCGCCGCTGCGGGCGACGCGCATGTGCTTGCCGCCGGGCGCGAGATAAATCCGTCCCGGCTTCACCGGCTCGCCGTCGACCGCCTCGGCGGCCGGGCGGCGGCTCGAACGCGCCAGATGCTCGGCGAGAATGGTGGTGAAGGTCGGCGGCATGTGCTGAGTGATCAGCACCGGGAAGCGGTCGATGACGGGGCCGAGCTCGGTGACGAGCGCCATCAGGGCCTGCGGGCCACCGGTCGAGGAGCCGATCAACAGCACCTTCGGTGCCTGCGTCGAGAACGGACGCGTGGTGAGCGGGCCTGACGGGACTGCCGGAGCCGGCGCCGGTGCAGCAGGTCGTACCACGGCCGGTGCGCGCGTAGCCGGCGCAGCGGGGCTCGCGGGTGCCAGCGGCGGACTCGCAACGGCCGGTTTCCGACGCAGCCTTGCGCCGAGGTGCCGGATCTTCTGGATCAGATCGTGATGGAAGATATCTGCTGCGGACATCTCGCGGGTCGATTCCGGCTTCGGAATGTAGTCCGCCGCGCCGAGCGACAGCGCCTTGAAGCTGATCTCCGCGTTGCGGCGGGTCAGCGTCGAGGCCATGATGATGATGAGGTCGCGCTTCTTTGCCAGCAGTTGCGGCAGCGCCGAGATGCCGTCGAGCTCGGGCATTTCGATGTCGAGTACGGCGATGTCGGGATTGATGCGGCCGAGCTGGTTGACGGCCTCGAGCCCGGTGCGCAGCGACGCTGCGACCTCCATGTCGTGCTCGGCCCCGACCCAGCGCGAGATCAGACCGCGTATCACGACAGAGTCGTCGACGATCATCACCCGCAGCGGCCCGGCCTCACGCGACGGGCTCATGGTCGAATTGCCTGCGTACGCCACACTCATTACTCACCAACTCAGACTGAAACGGTTTAGTTGAATACGAACGCCGAAGGAGCCGTCCAGCCTCCGGAGTTCGCTCAGATCAAGCCGACTTCCTGGAACTTCGCTGTCACGATGTCCTTGTCGAAGGGCTTCATGATGTATTCGTTGGCGCCGGCGTGCAGGGCGCGCGCGATGTGCGCGACATCGTTCTCGGTGGTGCAGAACACCACCTTCGGCTGGTCGCCGCCGGGCATGCGGCGCAGATGGCCGAGGAACTCGTAGCCATCCATCACTGGCATGTTCCAGTCGAGCAGAACGGCGTCTGGCAGTCCGCGCTTGCAGGCCTCCAGTGCCTTCTCACCGTCCTCTGCTTCGAGAATCTGGAAGTCGAGGCCTTCCAGGATCCGGCGGGCAACCTTGCGGATGACGCTGGAATCATCAACGACGAGACAAGTTCGCATGTGAACCTCCGCTTCCTGCCCCTGCGCGGGGCACTTTCAATTGCGGGTCTGTCGGCGGCAATGCCGCCGTATCAGGCCGCCATCATCTCGGGCGCGAGCTCGAGAACGCGATCGACGTCGAGGACGACCATGAGCTGTCCGTCGAGGCGGTGGACGCCGCCGGCGAGCTTGGCCATGCGGGGGTCGAGGTTGACAGGGTTCTCTTCCTTGCTGTCCTCGGGCAGGCGCAGCACCTCGCCGATCTGGTCGATCAACAGGCCGTAGGATTCACCGCGCAGGTCGACGCCGACCGCCATCGGCGTCTTGCCGTCCTCGTCCCGGGGCAGGCCGAGACGGGCGCGCATGTCGACCACGGTGACGATGCGGCCGCGCAGGTTCAACACGCCCGCGATCTCGCGCGAGGCCAGCGGAACGCGGGTGACGCGCTCGGGCATGAACACGTCCTGGACGCGGGAGATCGGCAGGCCGAACAGCTGGCCGCCGATCATCGCGGTGAC
>NZ_LBJG01000015.1 GCF_028128765.1 Bradyrhizobium sp. CCBAU 51627 | reverse complement strand
CCATCTCGCCGATCTCGTCCTTGCGGCCAAGACCCGGCAGCACGACATCGAAATTGCCCGAAGCCAGTTCGCGCATCGCCTTGCACATCGCGATCATCGGCCGCGAGATGCCAGTGCCGAGGAGGAAGGCGAGGACCGCGCCAAGCAAGGTACCGCCGACGGCCAGCATCAGCACCAGTTGCTCGGTCTTGCTGATGATCGCCTCCGACTCCGAATCCAGGCGCTGCTGTTCGGCAACCAGATCCGCCTTCATGGCGGTGGCGCCCCGAAGGATCGCGCCCGCCGAGCCGCTCATCTCGGTGACGAGCTCATCGACCAGCTTGGCGTTCGCGATCAGCTTCTCCAGCGCCTCGCGATAGGCGGCGAGAATGGTCTTGGCATCCTTCAGGCCGGCGACAATCTTGTCGTCCATGGAATAGACCGCGCCAAGCGAGTTCTCGACGAATTTCAGCCGCGCCAGCGCACTGTTCGCGATCGCCTGGTCGGATGTCAGCACGAAATTGGTCGCCGCCGCGCTTGCGGTCTGAAACTGGGCGTTGACCTGTTTCGTGCCGAACTCGATCGCTTGCGCCTCGGCATCGGAGGCGTTGTTACCGATATCGTCGAGCTTGTATTTCAGGAGGTTGGCTTGGCGCGAGAGCTGGTTCTGCACCAGCAGCGCGCTGTCACGCTTGGCCTTGAGGACCTTGGCGAAGGTCGCGGAGAAATTCGAAAACTCCTTGGCGAGCTTGTCGAGGCTGTCCTGCCGCGCCGGCGTCTTGGCGCTCTTGACGGCCTGGTCGATGGCACCCTTCAGGCTGGCCTCGGCGTCGAGCGCCGCCTTGGCATCGTCTTCCTTGCCGGTGACGACGAAATATTTGACGGCCGAGCGGTAGGCAAGCAGCTCGCGGTCGATGTTGCGGGCGAGATCGGCCTCCGAGACGCTGCTGCGATAGGACCCGACGCCGGATGAGACGCGTTCGAAGCCAAAATAGGAGAACGCCATGCTGCCTGCTGAGATCACCAGCACGGCGGCAAAGCCGAGGATGATCTTGGCGCGGAACCGAAGGGTCGGAAACAAGCTGCGCTTGGACGGCGACGCGGTACGCCCGGACATTCCCAAACCCCCTTTAGACTTGAGCCGCGATCCGGGAGCGCCCCGCCCCCGGACCTGGATGCGCAAAACTAAGGCACAATCGATAAGGGGCGGTAAATTCGTCCGATCTGCTTCCTGAAAGCGTAGAGAGCTCCTGCTCCGAGAGCCGGACCGGCGCCACCGGCGTGTTGCGGCCAACCGGAAAACGCCTTATTCTTGCGGCACTTGTCGGGCGATAATCACGCACTTGGCGTCAGACCAAGCTGGTCCTCGAGGGAGAAGCGGAGTGGGGCAAACCGAGTTTCGGTTTGGCGGTGCGTCTGGTGTTGCCGTTGCCAAATCGAAGGCGGCGACCGTCGATGAAGCCGTGGCCGAGCTTGCGGCCCAGCTTCCATCCGACGAGCTGGCGCTGATCCTGGTTTTCCTCTCTCCCCGCTACGACCCTCACCATTTCATCGCCGAGATCACCCGACAATTCGATGAGACCCGGGTGTGCGGCTGCACCACCGCGGGCGAGCTCGCTCCTGACGGCTGGGACGAGAACAGTGTCGTCGCTCTCGCCTTCAGCCGCGCGGATTTCTCCGCCGCGGTCCGGCCCATTCTCAATCTCGACAGCTTCCGGGTCGAGGACGGCCGCAGGATCGGCGGCGAGCTCCGGCATGAGTTGCTGCGGGCGAGCCCCCAGATCGACCGCGGGAGTCCCTTCGGCCTGGTCTTGATCGATGGCCTGTGCCGGCGCGAAGAGGCGGTGATGTCCGCGATCTATGCCTCGCTCGACGATATCCCTGTCGTCGGCGGCTCCGCGGGCGACGGAATGCGCTTCGAGAAGACCTTTGTGTTCTTCGATGGTGAGGCACACAGCAATGCCGCCCTCCTGATCCTGCTGAGTACGTCGCTGCCGTTCCGGGTCTTCAAGTGCGACAATTTCGAGCCGCGGGCGCAGAAGATGGTGGTCACAGAGGCCGACATCGAAAATCGAACGGTCAGGGAGTTGAATGCCGAGCCGGCGGCCGAGGAATATTCGCGCATGGTCGGGATCATGGACGCCAAGCTCGACCCGTTCTCCTTCGCATCCCATCCCGTCCTGGTGCGCGTCGGCGGCTCCTACTACGCGAGGTCGATCCAGCGCGTCGAGCCGGACGGCTCGCTGCATTTCTTCTGCGCGATCGACGAGGGCATGGTGCTGACGGCGGCCTCGTCGAAAAGTCTGGTCGGCTCGACGCGCGAGACCTTCGCCGAGATCCGCGACCAGATCGGAGACGTCTCGCTCTATATCGGCTTTGAATGTCTGCTCCGCCGCCTCGATGCCGAGCAGCACCAGCTCGCCCGCGACATGTCCGAACTGTACCGGCAGAACCGCGTCGTCGGCTTTCATACCTATGGCGAGCAGTTCGGCTCGATGCATGTGAACCAGACCTTTACGGGCGTCGCGATCGGAAGGCGCACCGCGTGACGGACATGTCCCAGGGCTCCGATACGATGGACCAACTGCAGCGCGAGGCCGCCAAGCTGCGGAAGATCAACGCCGCGCTGATGTCGCGCGTCGAGCGCTCGATGGACCAGCAGCTCAATGCCTTTTCATTGTTCGAAACCGCGATCGCGCTCGACCACAAGGTTCGCGACCGGACGCACCAGTTGCGCGAGGCGCTGCATTCGGTCGAGCGCGCCAATGAGGGGCTCTACCGCGCCAAGCAGCAGGCCGAGGCTGCAAGCTCGCTGAAATCCTCGGTGCTGATCTCCGTCACCCACGATTTGCTGCAACCGCTCAACGCGGCACGCCTGACGCTGTCGGCGCTGACCGAGATGATGGAATCGCAGGAAGCGGGCGTCCTGATCGATCAGGTCGACCGCTCGCTGGTGACGCTGGAAGACCTGCTGCGCTCGCTGCTGGAGATCGCAAAGCTCGATGCGGGCGCGCTTCGGCCCGACGTGCGGCCGATTGCGCTCGCTCCATTGTTTGACCAGCTACGAAACGAGTTCGAGCCGGCCGTATGGAGGCAAGGTCTTTCCTTGCGCATTCGCCCCTGCTCGCTCGCGGTGTCTTCCGATGCCATGATGCTGCGCAGGATCCTCCAGAACCTGCTGGCGAATGCCATTCGCTATACCCGCAGCGGCGGCGTCATCATGGGATGCCGGACGAGGGGCAACCGCATCTGCATTCAGGTCTCCGACACCGGGCCGGGAATTGCCCAGGCGCAGCAGGAAGCCATCTTCCGCGAGTTCCTGCGCGGCGAGGCGAGCGCCACCGACCAGGCCGGTTTCGGGCTCGGCCTGTCCATCGTCCGCCGTTTCGCAACGGTGCTCGGACACGAGGTACGGCTGTCCTCGCGGGTCGGCAGGGGATCAACTTTCACCCTGGAGCTGGCGTCGGCCGACCTCACTGAAGTCAGCGACGAGGTGCACGAGGTCAAGCTCGCCGAGCGGCATTGTGGCGGCCTCGAAGGCGCCAAGATCCTGCTGATCGAGAACGATCCTGATGGCGCTGAGGCGATGGCCGCCCTGCTGGAGGGATGGGGCTGCGACGTCGCGACCACACGGTCGGCCGCGGACGCGCTCCTGCGTCTCAACGAACTCGGTGGCGCGCCGGACGCCATCATCGCCGACCTCCACCTCGATCACCGCGAGAGTGGCCTGTCCGCCATTACTGACGTCCGGGAGCATCTGAAGCTCGACACCCCCGCCATGATCATTACGGCCGACTATTCTGAAAAAGCCGCGAAGGAAGCAAGCCTCCTCGGCCTTGAGGTGTTGAAGAAGCCGATCAAGCCCGCCGAGATGCGGGCGCTGCTGTCGTTCCTGCTGAGCTAGGTCCGCGTGCTCTATCTGATGGGGCCGCAACGAAAACTCGAAAACAACCCCATGCACAGTAGCGGTAATATGTTACATCAGTCCAAGGCAATGATTTACTGGAAAAATCAGGTCAAGGCTGATCCGGCCGGGCACACTCGCGCCTTGACGCGGCGCCCTCGGCTGCCAGCGTCACGAAATCAATTCTGGACATTTCGACGATGGCTTTGGTGCGGCTCATCACGTTGAGCTTGCGCAGGATGTCGGAGACGTGGACCTTCACCGTGGTCTCCGAAATCTTCAGCTCATAGGCGATCTGCTTGTTCTGAAGGCCACGCTGGAGCATTTCCAGGACACGCAATTGCTGCGACGTCAGGTCGTGCAGACGCTTGAGCAGCTCCTGGGCGGGGCCTCCGGACCGCTGTGGCCGCGCCAAGCCGCGATAGGCGTCCGGCAGACAGATCGAGCCGCGCAAGACCTCACTGATCGCCTGCGCAAGCTCTCGTTTCGAAGAGGATTTGAGGATGTAGCCGGACACACCCAGCGATAATGCGCTGCCGATGATCTGCGGATCTTGATACCCGGACACGATGATGACGGGAATCCGCGGAAACGCCTTCCTGATGCGGATGATCCCCGACAGGCCTGTCGTTCCCGGCATCGAAAGGTCGAGAAGAATCAGGTCGACGCCGTCCGTCGACGACAGCAGCCCCAACGCGCCGTCAATCGAGGTGGCCTGCAGGATGTCAGCTTCGGGCGTCGCCAGTTGCAGGGCGCCTTCCAGGGCTTCGCGAAACAGCGGATGATCTTCGACAATCAGAAATCGCGTCACGTTGGACCATTCCCGGATCATTGCGCCCACTTATATAAAACATGTCTGGGCCAGAGCGAACCGGATTGATCCAGATCAAAAATGACGTGCCGTATTATTGCGGCCTCCCGCGATCGACGCGCGCATAGGGTCGGCTCCTGGGATCGGGCAGGTCCATCTTGCCGACCTCGACGATCGCCTTGTTGCGGCTGAACAGGCCGAGCTTGCGCAGGATCTCGGTGATATGCGCCTTCACCGTGGATTCCGCGAGCCGAAGCTCCTGGGCGATCTGCCGGTTCGGAAAGCCGCGGCGCAGCAGGTCGAGCACGCGAAGCTGCTGCCCCGTGAGCTCGCGCAACTTGACCTCGAGCGCCTTGTCGCTATCGGCCCGCCGCCGCAGCGGCGCGACGACAAAATCCTTCGGCACCGACACCGATCCGCTGAGCACGCCCTCGATCGATTGCGCCAGTTCGCGCTTGGATGTCGACTTTGGCAAGTACCCGGCGGCCCCCAGCGCCAGCGCCTCGCGGACCACGTGCTGGTCCTCCTCGCTCGACACGATGGCGACGGGCAGCCGCGGATGGGTCTCGCGCAAGCGGAGAAAGCCGGAGAATCCGGTCGCATCCGGCAGTGAGAGGTCGAGCAGCGCGAGGTCGATCCCCTGTTCGACCGACAGGATATGCAGAGCATCCTCGATCGACATCGCCTCGAGGATTCGCGCCTCAGGCAACGCCAGCCGGACGGCATTGCCGAGCGCCTCGCGAAACAGCGGATGATCATCGATGATCAGGAAGCTGGCCATGGCGCCTTCCAAATAAATCCACCGCATGGGCGGCGGCGGCACCATCCTGCGCCTGTCCGGCCTCTGGATGATGCCGCCTGGACGCTAGCACATCTTCTCGCTCCCGTCCGGTCAAGGCCGTTCAGTCGTTCGATTCCGCCTGGACCGTCAGCAGGAACGAATAAATGCTGTCGAACTGCTCGTCGGTGAACACTTCCTTCCAGGCCGGCATGCCCTTGGACGGCCGGCCTTCATGCACGGTCTTCCAGAACGTGTCGCGCATGTCGTCGCCGTAGCGGTGATGCAGGAGCCTGAGGTCGATCTTCCGCTCGCTCTGGACGGCGTCGGGACCGTGGCAATGCGCGCAGGTGCCGTTGAAGATCTCCTTGCCTGCACCGACGATCTCCGCGTTCGGCGCGGACGCATCGCCCTTCACGTCGCCCTTCACGTCGCCCTTGGCCTCGGTCGCCACCACGTTGGCGACCTGCACCACACTGGGACCGGTTCCCATCCCCGTCGTTGTTCCCGCCGGCACCGGCTGGGCCGCACCGAAGCGTACCGGTTGCCCCGTCGGCAAGCCGTACTTCACCGCGAGTTCGCTGATCGTCTTCTGAAGCTGCGGCAAGACGGCATCGACGCGATCGCGGAGCTCGGTGGATGTCTTCGCAAAGCCGATGGCGGCGTCCCATGACAGGCCTTCGCCCTCGGTCAGCTGGATCTGATAGCGATCGTCGTAGCTGGTCTTGTTCAACCAGCCGGCGACAGGTCCCCAGATGAAGGCGACGTCAGCCTTGCCCTGTTCAAGCGCCTGCATGCCTTCCTCCGGCGAGAGCACGGTAACCTTCTGGATATCGTCCCGGCTCGCGAGCAGGTTTTGCGGCGTACTGGCGAACTGCACCGCGACGCGCTTGCCCCTGAGGCCGTCGACGCCGCCGATCACCTGTCCCTTCGCCGCCACCAGCGCATAGCCCTCCCTGGCGAAAGCGCTGGAGAAGATCACGGCCGGTCCCATGAAATCCTCCGAGCGCGGCAACCCGATCATGGCGTCGCATTGCTTGCCGAGCAGCGTGACGCGCACGGTCCGCTTGCCGAAATAGGATTT
This sequence comes from Bradyrhizobium sp. CCBAU 51627, assembly GCF_028128765.1. GTDB lineage: Bacteria > Pseudomonadota > Alphaproteobacteria > Rhizobiales > Xanthobacteraceae > Bradyrhizobium. Next base: position 73,437 of record NZ_LBJG01000015.1, on the reverse strand, counting down.
GTACCAGTCATAGGCGATCGGCCGCCCCAACGCCTGCGCCAGCGCCTGCCCGATCTCGACATAGAATCCCGGCTGCGACGGACTATCGCTCGAGAACGGAAGATTGGTCGGATCGGCGCAGAGACGGAACGGCGGCACCTCCTCCGCGCGCAACGGCGAGGCCGAAACAACCGACGCCGCGGCGACACAAGCAAGCAGGCCTGAGATGGCGCGATTTCGGCTCGTGCCGGTGCCGGAATGATTCGGACGCATCCTCGTCTCCCATAGCTTTACTGGGCCGGAGCTGTGTCGGGCCAAGGATTGCGGCAACAGGCATCGGCCGCAATGGTCATCTGGAAAAGGCGCGCGCGTATCCCGTCACCTCTGGGATACGCGCGCCAGTTGTCACTGGACGGAGAACACGAAGAGAGAACCGCCCTCGGGAGCCGCGGCCGTCATCTTCTTCCCAATATCGCCCAGGAACGCAGGTATCGCGGCCGTACGACCGACGACGATGGCGACGTACTGCTTACCGCCGACCTCGTAGGTCACCGGTCCCGCACCGATGCCGGAGCCGAGATTCCTGCTCCAGAGCACCTTGCCGTTCTTCGCGTCGATGGCGCGGAAGTCGCCGTGAAGGTTGCCGGCGAACACCAAGCCGCCGCCGGTGGTCAGCGTGCCGCCGTTGAACGGCAGGTCTTCCTTGATGGACCACACCTTCTTCTGAGCGACCGGATCCCACGCCATGAGTTCGCCGAGGAAGCCGCCGGGACCTTCCTTGGTCGGGAATTCGGCGCCGAGATAGAACACCCCGCGCTTGTAGGAGACGTCCGAGACGGACCAATCCATGCAGACATTGTTCGACGGGATGTAGACGAGGCCGGTCTGCGGGTTGAACGACATCGGCTGCCAGTTCTTGCCGCCGATCAGGTTCGGGCAGATGTCCTTCGCCGGATGGTTCGGACCCGGACGCTTGTCGGGATCCTCGACCGCGCGCATCGTGGCGACGTCCCACTTCTTGGCCCAGTTCGAGAACACGTATTTTTCCGCCGACAGAACCTTGCCGGTCTCGCGATTGGCGACGAAGAAGTAGCCGTTGCGATCGGCCTTCATCAGCGCGGGAACGGTGCTGCCGCCGATCTTGAGGTCCGCGAGCACGTTTTCGTTGACGCCGTCATAATCCCAGGCATCGGCCGGCGTGGTCTGAATGTGCCACTTGATCTTGCCGGTGTTGGGATCGAGCGCCAGCGTCGAGGCGGTGTAGAGGTTGGTCAGCTTGCCGAAATTGCCGTCGCCGGTCGAACGCACACCCGTGTTCCACGGGCCCGGATTGCTGGTGCCCCAATAGACCGTGTCGCTCTTCGGATCGTAGGAGCCGACCAGCCAGGCCGCGCCGCCGCCATGCTGGGCGGAGTCGCCCTTCCAGCTGTCGCCGCCGGGCTCATCCGGACTGGGAACGGTGAAGGTCTGCCACAGCTGCTTGCCGGTGTTGATATCGAACGCCTGGAGCGAGCCGCGCACGCCGTACTCGCCGCCGCCGAAGCCGGTGATGACCTTGTCGCGCACGACGACCGGCGGCGAGGTGATGACGGAGCCCTGCTTGTAGTCGACCACCTTCGTCGTCCACAGCGCCTTGCCGGTCGCGGCATCGAGCGCCGTCAGCTTGCCGTCGAGGCGGCCCACGAAAATCTTGCCGTCGGCATAGGAGACGCCGCGATTGTTGACGTCGCAGCAGGCATATTGCAGCACGTCGTCAGGAATTTCCGGCTCGTAGGTCCATTTGCGCTTACCGGTGGCGGCCTCGAGCGCATAGACGTATTTCGGGCCCCACGAAGTCGAGACGTAGAGCGTGTCGCCGATCACGATCGGCGATGATTCGTTCGAACGCAGCGAGGCCAGCGAGAACGAATAAGCAAGCGTCAGCTTGCCGGCGTTCTCGGTGTTGATCTGCTTGAGCGGGCTGAAGCGCGTATTGCCGTAGTCGTGGCCGGCGACGGCCCACTGGTTCTGATCGGATTGCGCCTTGATCAGCGAGTCGTTGGCGCGAACGGTGGATGTCGCGGCGGCCAGCATCGCAATCATCGAAATGCCAGCCAAGAAGCCCTTCGTTCCAAAGGTCATGTATTCCCTCCGATGTTGTTGCATGCGCCGCGTTGAGCGCCCGAGCGCGATGCGCTCGTGATGCGCAGTTTGTCTGCGAACCATCGTTCGGAATTACAACATCGCTGCTGCGCGCTTAGTATAGGCGGAAGGTAGTAGTGAAAATCAGTGGCAAGTTTCGCTGCTCATCCCGTTGTCGAGGCTTGCGTCTTGCCCCTGTTTTCCAACGCGAAATGAACTGTCGGATCGGGGCAGCACGGTGCCGCGGCCTTACAGATCCCGATCGCGAACAGCTCCGCCCGGATGCGGCGATCAGAATGATGGCGCTACCAAAGCTGCAAAACTTTCGAAGAAATTCGCGGCCAGCTTTCGCGACGTCGAATCGATCAGCCGCGAGCCGAGTTGCGCGAGCTTGCCGCCGATCTGCGCATCCGCCTCGTAGTGCAGGATGGTGACGTCAGGAGATTCTTCTTCCAGCCTGACCGTCGCGCCGCCCTTGGCGAAGCCCGCGACGCCGCCGGCGCCCTCGCCGACGATGCGATAGCTGGTGGGTGCTTCGATATCGGTCAGCGTCACCTTGCCGCCGAACGTCGCCTTCACCGGTCCGACCTTCAGCACCACGGTCGCAGTCATCTCCGTCGGCGACGACATCTCGAGCGATTGGCAGCCGGGAATGCAGCGCCTCAGGATATCGGGATCGTTGAGCGCAGCCCACACCTTGGCTTTCGATGCCGGGATGCGCCGGCTGTCGTTCATCTGCATCGTTTCCATCCCTTTGCTGTTGCTTGTCAGGCCCGACTACGGTGGCGCCCGGCTGCGATCAATCGCCAGTAAGTACTAGGCCTGATCTTGCCGACGCCTGGCTGCCTGGAAACATCGGAATGCCCGGACGCCGCGCCGACCTGGCTTGCCAGCGACGATCCTCAGGAAGAGCTTCGCTGCATCGCCGCAAATGAAATCAATGACTTAATCCGCGACCGTCTACTACCAAGATCGCGATTACAACGGCATGGACGCGTGCTCCTATTCGCGCAACGAACAAGGCATTCAAGGGAGAAATCGACCTGCGACCGGGCAAGGCGTAAGGCGCGTCCAGCAAGCGCTTTGCGCCATGGCGATCAAGCACACGCTGTCGAAGACACAGCGGCTGTCTTTCTCCAAAGCTCTCCGCGAGGCCGCGCCACATATCGGCAGCGGCATGGACTAGCCGTGATCGAATCGCGCATCGGCGGCAGCCGCCACGATGACCTTTCCATGACGCATCATCAGCAAAATCCCAGTTGCAAAGTTTCGTTCGCGCTGTCTCTAATTGGAATAACGACAAACATTCGGGAGGACGACACTGTGTCTACAGTCAAACTGACGGTGAACGGCAAGGCCGTTGCCGTCGACGTCGAGGACCGCACCCTGCTGGTCCACGTCTTGCGCGATCACCTCAACCTCACCGGAACGCATGTCGGCTGCGACACCAGCCAGTGCGGTGCCTGCGTCGTGCATATGGACGGCAGGGCCGTGAAATCCTGCACCATGCTGGCGGGTCAAGCCGACGGCGCCAATGTCACCACCATCGAAGGCATCGCCAAGGGAGACGAACTGCATCCGATGCAGGCCGCCTTCCGCGACAATCATGGCCTGCAGTGCGGCTATTGCACGCCGGGCATGATCATGTCGGCGATCGACATCGTGCAGCGTCATGGTGGCCAGCTCGACGAAGCGACCGTCCGTCAGGAGCTCGAAGGCAATATCTGCCGCTGCACCGGCTATCACAACATCGTCAAGGCCGTGCTGGATGCAGCCGGACGCATGAAGGTCTCGCAGGCGGCCGAGTAGAGCGGCTCGCCTCGAAAGAACAACCACCGCTGTCGCTTTCGAGGGAAAGCGCGGTCAAGGAAATTTCCGGTCGGGAGGACCAGACATGGGTGTTGAAGGCATCGGCGCGCGCGTCGTGCGCAAGGAAGACAAGCGTTTCATTACCGGCAAGGGCCGGTACGTGGACGACATCAAACTGGTGGGCATGACCCATGCTCATTTCATCCGCAGCCCGCATGCGCACGCCAAGGTGAAGAAGATCGATTCGTCCGCCGCTCTGAAGATGCCGGGCGTGGTCGCGGTGCTCACCGGCCAGCAGCTGGTCGACGACAAGGTCGGCAACCTCATCTGCGGCTGGGCCATCACCTCCAAGGACGGCAGCCCGATGAAGATGGGCGCATGGCCGGCGATGGCGCCGGAGACGGTGCGCTTCGTCGGTCAGGCCGTCGCGGTCGTGATCGCCGACAGCAAGAATCTCGCGCGCGACGCAGCCGAAGCGGTCGTCGTGGACTATGAAGAGCTCCCGGCTGTCGCCGACGTTCACGCCGCGATCAAATCAGGCGCGCCGCAGCTTCACCCCGAGGCGCCCGGCAACCAGGTCTACGACTGGGTGATCGGCGACGAGGGCGCGACCGACGCCGCCTTCGCCAAGGCTGCCAATGTCGTCAAGCTCGACGTCACCAACAACCGCCTCGCCCCGAACGCGATGGAGCCGCGGGCGGCGATCGCCGATTACGATGCCGCGGAGGAGCACTTCACGCTCTACACGACCTCGCAGAACCCGCACGTCGCCCGCCTCGTGCTGTCGGCGTTCTACAACATCGCCCCCGAGCACAAGCTGCGCGTGATCGCACCCGACGTCGGCGGCGGCTTCGGCTCGAAGATCTTCATCTACCCCGAAGAGATGGTGGCGCTCTGGGCCTCGAAGAAGGTCGGCCGTCCCGTGAAATGGACCGGCGACCGCACCGAAGCCTTCCTCACCGACGCGCACGGCCGCGACCACGTCACCCATGCCGAGATGGCGTTCGATGCCAACAACAGGATCACCGGCCTCAAGGTGAAGACCTACGCCAATTTCGGCGCCTACATGTCGCTGTTCTCGTCCTCGGTGCCGACCTATCTCTACGCGACGCTGCTTTCCGGGCAGTACAACATCCCCGCGATCCATGCCGAGGTGATCGGCGTCTATACCAACACCACGCCGGTCGACGCCTATCGCGGCGCGGGCCGTCCGGAGGCAAGCTATCTGATCGAACGTCTGATGGAGACGGCCGCGCGGCAGCTCAAGGTCGACCCGGCCCAGCTGCGCCGCACCAACTTCATCACCCAGTTCCCGCACCAGACGCCCGTGATCATGGCCTATGACACCGGCGACTTTAACGCCTCGCTCGATGCCGCGATGAAGGCGATCGACTATGCCGGCTTCCCCGCCCGCAAGGCCAAAGCGAAAGCCGACGGCAAGCTGCGCGGCATCGGCGTGTCCTGCTACATCGAGGCCTGCGGCATCGCGCCGTCGAAGGCGGTCGGCAGCCTGGGCGCCGGCGTCGGTCTCTGGGAATCCGCCGAGGTGCGCGTCAATCCGGTCGGCACCATCGAGATCCTGACCGGCTCGCACAGCCACGGCCAGGGTCACGAGACCACCTTCTGCCAGCTGGTCGCGGATCGCCTCGGCATTCCCATCAGCCAGGTCTCGATCGTCCATGGCGACACCGACAAGGTGCAGTTCGGCATGGGCACCTACGGCTCGCGCTCCGCGGCGGTCGGGCTCACCGCGATCCTGAAGGCGATGGAGAAGATGGAATCCAAGGCCAAGAAGATCGCGGCACATGCGCTCGAAGCCTCGGAAGCGGACATCGTCATCGAGAACGGCGAGTTCAAGGTCACCGGCACGGACAAGGCCATTGCGCTGCCGATGGTCGCGCTCGCGGCCTACACCGCACACAATCTCCCTGACGGGATGGAGCCGGGCCTGAAGGAAAGCGCCTTCTACGACCCGACCAACTTCACCTTCCCGGCCGGCACCTACATCTGCGAGCTCGAGGTCGACCCTGGAACGGGCAAGACCTCCTTCGTCAACTTCGTCGCGGCCGACGATTTCGGCCGGCTGATCAACCCGATGATCGTGGAAGGCCAGGTCCATGGCGGCCTTGTTCAAGGCATCGGGCAGGCGCTGCTCGAGCACGCGGTCTACGATGCCAATGGCCAGCCGGTCACGGCCTCGTTCATGGACTACGCCATGCCGCGCGCCGACGACGTGCCCTCCTTCAACCTCTCCCACACCACGACGCTGTGCCCGGGCAATCCGCTCGGCATCAAGGGTTGCGGTGAGGCCGGCGCGATCGGCGCCTCCGCGGCCGTGATCAACGCGATCACGGATGCGATCGGCAAGAACAACCTGGAAATGCCCGCAACCCCTGACCGGGTGTGGCGCACGATCCACGCGGCTTAAGAGGGAGGACCGAAGATGTACCAGACCACCTATCATCGCGCTTCCTCGGTGGATGAGGCCGCCAGCCTGTTCGGCAAGAGCAGCGAGGCAAAATTCCTGTCCGGCGGACAGACGCTGCTGCCGGTGATGAAGCAGCGCCTCGCCAGCCCCTCTGACGTGATCGACCTCGGCAAGATCAAGGAGCTGATCGGCGTCGAGGCTGCCGGCGACACGCTGACCATCAAGGCCGCGACGCCGCATCACGACGTCGCGACCAGCGAGGCCGCAAAGAAGGCGATCCCCGCGCTGGCCTATCTGGCCTCGCTGATCGGCGATCCTGCCGTGCGCTATCGCGGCACGATCGGCGGCTCGATCGCCAACAACGATCCCGCCGCGGACTATCCGGCCGCGCTGCTCGCGCTCGGCGCCACCGTGAAGACCAACAAGCGGTCGATTGCCGCGGAGGACTTCTTCAAGGGTCTGTTCACGACCGCGCTGGAGGACGGCGAGATCATCACGGCCGTGTCGTTCCCGGTTCCGGCGAAAGCGGGCTACGCCAAGATGCGCCATCCGGCCTCGCGCTTTGCGCTGACCGCCGTCTTCGTCGCACAGACGAAGTCCGGCGAGATCCGCGTGGCCGCGACCGGCGCGTCGCAGAGCGGCGTGATGCGGGTTGGCGCCATCGAGGCCGCGCTGAAGGCGAACTGGTCGCCGTCGGCGCTCGACAGCGTCAGCATTCCCGCCAGCGGATTGCTGGCCGACATCCACGGCGCGGCGGAGTACCGGGCCAACCTCGTCAAGGTGATGGCGCAGCGCGCCGTGGCTTCGGCGAGCTAACAGCGCCTCGACACAAATTTTCCGCGGCGCGCACTCCGGTGCGCGCCGTTTTATTTTGCTGATGCGGCATGAAAACCGCTTGCCTCGCTGGCGTGAAGGCGAGAGAAGTTAATCAGCCAATTAACTCGCCCCCAAGAGCAACGTCAGAGGCGTTGGCCGGATCTCCGGCGCTTGCCCGCGACCCGAGGAAACAAAAACGTGCTCGACAAAGCAGCCCCCGCTTCATCCATCCGAACCTCCGGCCCGCTCGCGGGCTTCCGTGTCGTCGAATTTGCCGGGATCGGACCCGGCCCGTTCGCCTGCATGATGCTGGCCGACATGGGCGCCGACGTCGTTACGCTCGACCGCGTCGGCGCGAAGAAGAGCATGAAGTCGGTGGCCGGCCGCGGCCGCAAGGTCATCGAGCTCGACCTGAAGGACAAGGCGGCGATTGCCGAGGTGCTCGACCTGCTCGCCAATGCAGATGCGCTGGTCGAAGGCTTTCGCCCCGGCGTGATGGAGCGGCTCGGCCTCGGACCTGATGTCGTGCTCGCACGCAATCCAAAGCTGGTCTACGGACGCATGACCGGTTGGGGCCAGGAAGGTCCGCTGGCGAATGCCGCCGGGCACGACATCAACTACATCTCCATCACCGGCGCGCTCGCCGCGATCGGCACCGACGAGGCGCCGGTGCCCCCGCTCAACCTGGTCGGCGATTTCGGCGGCGGCGCGCTTTATCTCGTCGTCGGCATACTCGCAGCACTCCTGGAAGCCCAGAGGTCCGGCAAGGGCCAGGTGGTCGATGCCGCGATGTGCGACGGCGCGGCCTCGCTGATGTCGTTCTTCTTCGACATGAAGACGCTCGGTCGCTGGACCGAGGGCCGCAACCGGAATTTTCTCGATGGCGGCGCGCATTTCTACGGCGTCTATGAATGCGCCTGCGGCCATTTCGTGTCGATCGGCTCGATCGAGCCGCAGTTCTATGCGCTGCTGCGCCAGCATGCCGGCCTGACCGATGCCGATTTCGACGCGCAGATGGACCCCAAGGCCTGGCCCGCGCTGAAGGAAAAGCTGAAGGCCGTGTTCAAGAGCAAGACGCGCGAAGAGTGGTGCAAGATCATGGAGGGCAGCGACATCTGCTTCGCGCCTGTTCTGACCATGTCGGAAGCGACCGAGCATCCGCACATGGTCGCCCGCAACGTCTTCATCGAGCGGCACGGCGTGAAGCAGCCGGCGCCGGCGCCGCGCTTCTCGCGCACGCCGTCAGCGGCGCGCGAGCCGGAGGCGGCGGAGATCGGCGCGGTGATGAAGGCGTGGAAGAAGTCTGCGAGGTAGACGAAGCGCACAAATCCGCAGGGTGGGCAAAGGCGCACGGCGCCGTGCCTACCATCTCTCGCGATAAACAGAGAAAGTGGCGGGCACGCTTGGCTTTGTCCACCCTGTACGACAGCGTGACTGACGCCCTATGCCGCGGTCTCCACCTTGAGCACACCACGCCGGATCTGATCCTCCTCGATCGACTCGAACAGGGCCTTGAAGTTGCCCTCGCCGAAGCCGTCATCGCCCTTGCGCTGGATGAATTCGAAGAAGATCGGGCCGATCGCATTGGCCGAGAAAATCTGCAGCAGAACCTTGGTCTGGCCGCCCTCGACCACGCCCTCGCCGTCGATCAGGATGCCGTTCTTCTTCAGACGCGCGAGGTCCTCGCCATGCTTGGGCAACCGCGTATCGACCTTCTCGAAATAAGTGTCCGGCGGCGACGGCATGAAGGGCAGGCCGGCCTCGCGCAGGCCCTCGATGGTGCGGTAGATGTCGCGGCAGCCGCAGGCGATGTGCTGGATGCCCTCGCCGCGATAGGTCTTGAGATATTCCTCGATCTGGCCGGAATCGCCGGCGTCCTCGTTGATCGGAATGCGGATCTTGCCGTCCGGGCTGGTCAGCGCACGCGAGAACAGGCCGGAGGCGCGGCCTTCGATGTCGAAGAACCGGATCTGGCGGAAGTTGAACAGCTTTTCGTAGAAGCCGGCCCAGACATCCATGCGGCCGCGGTGCACGTTGTGGGTGAGATGGTCGAGATAGAACAGGCCCGCTCCGACCGGCTTGGGATCGCGTGCGCCCAGCCATTCGAACTCGGCGTCATAGGCCGAGCCGTTGGCGCCGTAGCGATCGACCAGATAAAGCAGGCTGCCGCCGATGCCCTTGATCGCGGGCACGTCGAGCGTCTTTTGCGCGGACGACACGTCGGCCGGCTCCGCGCCGAGCGCGATCGCGCGGTCATAGGCCGCCTTCGCATCGACGACGCGGAACGCCATCGACGGTGCGCACGGGCCGTGCGCGGCGACGAACTCATAGCCGTGAGTGCCGGGCTCCTCGTTGACGAGATAGTTGATGTCGCCCTGGCGATAGACCGTGATCTTCTTGGTCTTGTGGCGCGCGACCGGCGCATAGCCCATCAGCTTGAACAGCGTGTGCAGTTCTTGCGGGCTCGGATGCGCATATTCGACGAACTCGAACCCGTCGGTGCCCATCGGATTGTCGGCGCTGACAGTGGCCGGCGGTGCATCGTGCGGAAACGGACCCATTGGCGGTTCTCCCAAATTGCTACACATTGGAATTATCCTTCATGGGCCTCGCAATGAGCGTGCAAACGACACGCAGTTTCGCTATCCTATGCACGGTCCGTGCATCAAATGGACAGATTGCGCATGATTCCGGTAGACGCCTTCGACCTCAAGATCCTCAGCGCGCTCCAGGACGACGGCCGCCTGACCAATCAGGAGCTGGCCGACCTCGCGGGCCTGTCAGCCTCGCAATGTTCGCGGCGCCGGATGCGGCTGGAGGAGGAGAAGGTGATCGCGGGCTATCATGCCGACCTGTCCAGCGAGGCGCTCGGCTTCGGCGTGATCGCCTTCATCCAGGTGGGGCTGGCGACCCACTCGCCGGACAATTCCAAGCGTTTTCGCGCGCTGGTGAACCGGATCGACGAGATTCAGGAGGCCTACTCGCTGACGGGCGATGCCGATTACGTGCTCAAGGCCGTGCTGCGCGATCTCAAGGGTCTGTCCAACCTCGTCAACGACGTCCTGATGCCGCACCAGAGCGTGGCGCATGTGCGCTCCTCGATCGTGCTCGATCGGCTCAAGGAAAGCGCGAAGCTGCCGCTGAAGGAGCCGACGGCTGGCTGAAATCGAGGGAACTACGCCATTCGCGCCCGGCATGCGATCGGCGATGATCGCGGCCAATCCGGGAGACATTGACCATGGCCCTCGAGCTTCGACCGAACTGCGAGTATTGCGACCGCGACCTGCCGCCTGATGCCATCGATGCGCGGATCTGCTCCTATGAATGCACGTTCTGTGCGGATTGCGTCGAGACGAAACTCTTCAACGTCTGCCCGAACTGCGGCGGCGGCTTCGCCCCGCGCCCGATCCGCCCCGCGCAGGAATGGCGGCCGGGCGTCTGCACGGCGAAGCAGGCGCCGTCGGACAAGCGGGTGCATTTGAAGTACAGCGTCGAGGACGTCGCGGCGCATTGCGCGCGCATTCGCGACGTGCCGCCGGAGAGGCGGTAGGCTCACTCCGCGGGCACAATCGTGCCCTCAACCTCGCCGAAGCCGACGCGATAGCCGTTGCCCTGGCACCAGCCGCGCATCACGAGGCTGTCGCCGTCTTCCAAAAACGAGCGCTTGACGCCGCCGGGTAGTTCGACCGGCTCGGTGCCGTTCCAGCTGATCTCGAGCAGGCTGCCGCGCTGGTTCTTGTCCGGGCCGGAGATGGTGCCGGACCCCAAGAGATCGCCGACATTCATGGCGCAGCCCGAGGAGGCGTGATGCATCAGCTGCTGCACCGAGGACCAGTACATGTATTTGAAATTGGTGTGGCTGATGCTGACGGATGCGTTGGCGCCGGCTGCACGCAAGGCAACATCGAGCGCGATGTCGTAGTTTTGCGGCTTCGCCTGCTTGAGATAGTCGAGCGGCACAGGCTCCTGCGCCGGCCCCTTCACACGGAACGGCTCCAACGCTTCGCGCGTCACCACCCACGGGCTGATCGAGGTCGCAAAAGCCTTGGCCAGGAACGGGCCCAGCGGCACATATTCCCATTGCTGGATGTCGCGCGCGCTCCAATCGTTGAGCAGCACGAAGCCGAAGATCATCTCCTCGGCCTGTTGCTCGCTCAGCATGCCGCCCATGGCCGAGGACTGGCCGATGACGACGCCCATCTCCAGCTCGAAGTCGAGCCGCTTGCAGGGCGCGAAGCTCGGCACCTCCACGTTCGGCGGCTTGAGCTGCCCGCGCGGACGCTTCACCTTGGTGCCTGACACCACGACGGTGGAGGCGCGGCCGTTATAGGCGATCGGCATGTGCAGCCAGTTCGGCTGCAGCGCATTGTCCTTGCCACGGAACATCACGCCGACATTGGTAGCGTGCTCTTTCGAGGAATAGAAATCGGTGTAGCCGGAAACCGTGACCGGCAGATGCAATCTGGCATCGCGCATCGGCACCAGCGCACGGTCGCGCAGCTCCTCGTTGTCGCGCAGTTCCGGCTGATCGTGACGCAGGAGCGCGCTGATCCGCGCGCGCGTCCTGGTCCAGATCTTTGGCCCGAGCGCCATGAAAGCATTGAGCGAGGGACCGGAGAACACGCCGAGCGGACCGACGTCGAGCCGTGAATTCTGCTCCAGCTCCCAGAGATCGAGCACGTAGTCGCCAATCGCGACGCCGACCCGCGGCGTCGAATTGGCCGCGGTCGAGAACACACCGTAGGGCAAGTTCTGGATCGGGAAGTCGGAGGAAGGATCGACCTCGATGAAGGAGCGGAGGCTGGGGTCGTTGGGGTGTGGCACATGAGTCTCCAATCAGATAAGCGTCATGCCCGGGCTTGACCCGGGCATCCATCATTTCGAAGAAGGATGGATCGCCGGGTCAGGCCCGGCGATGACGAGCAACAAAGATCACGGCTTGCTCGGATCGAACCGCTTCTCCAGGCCCTTCCAGCAATCCGAGTAATCGTCCTGCAAGGTCGACGACGTCGCAGCATGCGCGGTGACGCGCTGCGGATAGCGGGTCTCGAACATGAAGGCCATGGTGCCCGTGAGCTTCACCGGCTTCAATTCGCCGTTGCTGGCGTGATCGAAGGCGTCGCGATCGGGGCCGTGCGGCAGCATGCAATTGTGTAAGGAGATGCCGCCGGGGACGAAGCCCTGCGGTTTGGCGTCGTAGACGCCGTAGATCAGCCCCATGAACTCGCTCATGATGTTCATGTGATACCAGGGCGGGCGGAAGGTGTTGTCGGCGACCATCCAGCGCTCGGGGAAGATGACGAAGTCGATATTCGCTGTGCCCGCCGTCTCCGACGGCGAGGTCAGCACGGTGAAGATCGAGGGATCGGGATGGTCGAAGGCGATCGCGCCTACGGGAGAGAAGGTGCGCAGATCGTATTTGTAGGGCGCGTAATTGCCGTGCCAGGCGACCACGTCGATCGGCGAATGGGCTAGCTGTGTCTTGAACAGCGAGCCGCCCCATTTCACGTAGAGCTCGGTCGGCGTGTCCCTGTCCTCGTAGTTCGCGACCGGCGTGAGGAAGTCGCGCGCATTGGCGAGGCAATTGGCGCCGATCGGTCCGCGCTCCGGCAGCGTGAAGGCGCCGCCGTAGTTTTCGCAGAGATAGCCGCGCGCCGGACCGTTCGGAATCTCGACGCGGAACTTGAGGCCGCGCGGGATCACGACGATCTCGCCGGGCTCGGCATCGATGCGGCCGAACTCGGTGACGAGCCGCAGATTGCCCTGCTGAAGCACGAACATCAGCTCGCCGTCGGCATTGTAGAAGTGCTGGTCCACCATCGATTTGGTGATGAGGTAGACATGCGCGGCCATGCCGGCCTGGGTGTTGACGTCGCCGGCCGTCGTCATGGTCTGCACGCCCTGGACGAAGGTGACCTCTTCCTTCGGCAGCGGCGTCGGATCCCAGCGCAGCTGCGCGATCGGCAGATCGTATTCATGGCATGGCGCCGAGCGCCACAGGCCGGCATCGACCTTCTCGAAGCGGCCGGAATGCTTCACCGAAGGACGGATGCGATAGAGCCAGGAGCGCTCATTGGCGCCCCGCGGCGCGGTAAAGGGCGAGCCCGAGAGCTGCTCGGCATAGAGCCCGTAGGCGCAGCGCTGCGGCGAATTGCGCCCGATCGGCAGCGCGCCGGGCAGCGCCTCGGTCTCAAAACTGTTGCCGAAGCCGGACATGTAACCCGGTGTCACCTGCGCCGAGCTGCGGATGATCTGATCAGGCGAGGTATTGATGTTCATGACTATCCTCCTCCTTGCAGGGCAGCCCACATGTCCTGGTCGCGCTTGTCGGTCCAGATCACGGGATCGTCGATCCCGGACGCTTCGTCATAGGCGCGCGACACGTTGAACGGCAGGCAGTGCTCGTAGATGGCGAAGCTGGAAAATTTCGGATCCATCACCTCGCGCGTTGCCGCCATGGATTCCTTCAGCGTACGGCCCTTGGCGACCGAGATTTCGGCCGCGCCATAGAGCGAGGTGACGAAGTCGCGTGTCATCGCGATGGCTTCGCGCACCGTGGCCGTGCCCTTCAGCGCATCGCCGCGGCCTGGCGCGATCGCCTTGGGATTGAAGTTGCGGATCTCGTTCAGCGTCATGGGCCATTCGCGCAAATGCGCATCGCCGCAATAGCAGGCCGAGTGATATTCGATGAGGTCGCCGGAGAACATCACTTCGGCATCCGGCACCCAGGCGACGATGTCGCCGGAGGTGTGGCCGGCACCGAGCTGCATCAGGCGCACCTCGCGCTTGCCGAGATAGATCGACATCTCGCCTTCGAAGGTCAGCGTCGGCCAGGTCAGGCCTGGGATGCTCTGCGCGTCCTGGAACAGGCGCGGGAAACGGCCGTACTCGGAATCCCAATCCTGCTTGCCGCGCTCCTCGATCAGACGATAGGTCTCCTGCGAGGCCACGATGCCTTGCGCCTTGTAGGCGGAGGCCCCGAGCACGCGCACCGCGTGATAGTGCGACAGCACGACATATTTGATCGGCTTGTCCGTAACTTTGCGCACGCGCTCGATCACCTTGTTCGCCATCGCGGGCGTCGCCTGCGCGTCGAACACGAGGCAACCGTCGTCGCCAACGATGACCGCCGTGTTCGGGTCGCCCTCGGCCGTGAAGGCATAGAGTTCGGTGCCGATCTCGGAAAAGGTGATCTTCTTCTCGGAGAGATCGCCGGTGGATGCGAAGTTCTTCGCCATCAATTCGTCCTTCGAGTCACAGGGTTATTGTTGTTGCTGCTGTTGCTGCTGCTGGCCGTCGATCATGCGCCGCTTCGCCAATCCGATCGCTTCCCGCAGCACATCGATATCGCCGATATGGTTGGCGAGGATCAGGACCAACGCCGTGTCGAAATCGGCGCTCTGCTCGTCGGTGAGGCCACGATGCGCCTCGACGATAGCGCGAAAGGCGTCATCGGGTCGCGCAAAGTTGGAACTGGTAGACAACGGCATCTGGGACCTCAGTTCAAATCTTCCGCGCGCGCCAGGGCCGCAGCGATCGCTGCCGCGGTCGGATGGCGGAAGCGCGCGGCGACGTAGCCGTCAGGCCTGAGCAGATAGGCAGAGCCCGGCTCGGCATCGTAGCGCTTGGCGACAAGGCCCTGGAGATCGGCGAGTCCGCCCTCGCCGCCGATATGGATGCCCTTCACGCCTTCGGGCGCATCAATCGCTGCGCCATTGCTGAACGACAGCAGGGTGAAGTCCGTTCCACCCTCGCGGAAAGCATCCGTCAGATAGGCCTGCTCGCCCGTCCGCGTGGCAACGGGAGCATCCAGCATGGAACAGCCTGGCGAGGGCCCGCCGCGCCACGCGTCCGCATCCCGCGACGACAGCGGCGTGTCATAGCTGCAGGGCACCGACAGCCGGCCGCCATTGACCATGCGCTTGCCAAACTCGGTCTCCTTGGCGAGCGACAGCACCGCCTTGCGCAGCCGCGCCTCCTGATGCGAGTTCGGCGCCATGAAATCGGTCGAGCGGGTGGATTCGCGGATATTCTCGTCGGCGGCCATGCTGCGCTCGACATGGTAGCTCTCGAGCAGGCTTGCGGGCGAGGCGCCGCGCAACACGCGATCGAGCTTCCAGGACAGGTTTTCGGCGTCTTCGAGTCCGGAATTGGCACCGCGCGCACCGAATGGCGAGACCTGATGGGCGGAATCGCCGGCAAAGATCACGCGGCCATGAATGAAGCGATCCATCCGCCGGCACTGGAATTTGTAGAGCGAGATCCATTCGAACGCGAACTTGTCGTGGCCGAGCATGCGCGCGATCCGCGGCCGCACGTTTTCCGGCTTCTTCTCGACTGTGGGATCGGCATAGCGGTTGAGCTGGAGATCGATGCGCCAGACATCGTCCGGCTGCCGGTGCAGCAGCGCCGAGCGCCCGGCATGGAATGGCGGATCGAACCAGAACCAGCGCTCGGTCGGAAATTCCGCCGTCATCTTGACGTCGGCAATCAGGAACTGGTCCTCGAACACCTGTCCGGCGAATTCGGCGCCGACCATCTGGCGAAGCGACGAGCGAGCGCCGTCGCAGGCGATCACATACTGTGCCTGCAGACGATAGGCCCCTTCGGGCGTCTCGATCGTCAGCAGGGCGGAATCGTTGCGCTGCTCCAGCGCCGTCACCTTGTTGCGCCAGCGCAGGTCGATCGCGGGCAGATCCTGGATGCGGTCGACCAGATAGGCCTCGGCGTAATATTGCTGCAGGTTGATGAAGGCCGGCCGCTTGTGACCGACCTCCGGCAGCAAATTGAATTGATAGAGCTGCTGTTCGCCGTGAAAGATGCGGCCGACGCTCCACACCACGCCCTTGTCGACCATGCGGTCGGCCACACCGAGCCGGTCCCAGTATTCCAGCGAGCGCTTCGAGAAGCAGATCGCGCGCGACCCTTCGCCGATGCGATCGGCATCATCCAGAAGGACGACGCGCTGGCCGCGCTGGGCGAGATCGATCGCCAGCGACAAGCCGACGGGGCCCGCGCCAACGATCACGACCGGGTGCTCGGCCGGATTTTGGCCGGGGCGATCCTGGTCAGGGTGGCGGCGATAGCCGAACTGGGTTTTGGCCTGATGCGTATTGGCGGGAGCCATACACTAACCTCGGCTCTGGTCAGGAAGGGACCGATCTGCTAGATAGTCTCACGTGCAACTATTTTGGACCGGAGCCGGCCGGCCGTCAACTGGAATTCGGAGCACTCTCTTTGGCGAGGACGACAGACACTGGGCTGAAGAGGCGCGAGGCGGACCAGCCATCGTCGAAAGCAAGGTCGCGGCTCGATCTGTTCAAGTTCGTGCCGTTCCGCCTCAACCGGCTCGCGGCGGAAGTCAGTTCCGCACTCGCAGTCGAATATCAGGAACGTCACGGCCTCGACATTCCGGCCTGGCGCGTGATTGCCACGCTCGGCTTTCGCAACGATGCCTGCAGCGCGCAATTCATCGCGCAATGCACCCGCACCCACAAATCCACCATCAGCCGCGCGGTGACCGCGCTGTTGCACGAAAAACTGATCGAGCGCGTCGAAAACGAAGCCGACCGCCGCGAGTTCCGCCTGCAACTGACCCCGAAGGGCCGCGCGCTGTACGAAGAACTCTTCCCGCAATTGCTGCGGCGAGAAGACGAGATCCTCGCCTGTCTCTCGGCGCTAGAGCGGAAACAGCTCTCGGCACTGCTTGGCAAGATCGAGCAGAGCCTCGACCTGATCCAGACCAGCGAGGAGGCGGACGCGAAGCAGGCGTATTAGCAATGATCAGGTAAATCGCGCCAAGGTGCCCCGGATCGCAGGAGCCAGAAGATGCCGTTGCAACTCATTCATAGCCGGCGAGTTCGTAGCGCATGATTCGCCCCCAGTTTGGGGAGCTTGAATCACGGCGGTCCATCCAAGTGCAACGCTTCTGGCCCTGTCCCGCTT
Source organism: Bradyrhizobium sp. CCBAU 51627 (assembly GCF_028128765.1). Lineage (GTDB taxonomy): Bacteria > Pseudomonadota > Alphaproteobacteria > Rhizobiales > Xanthobacteraceae > Bradyrhizobium. The sequence goes on along the minus strand of NZ_LBJG01000015.1, from coordinate 56,339 downwards.
TGGCGCTCAGGGGGCGGACGTCAACCCGGCCTGCGACACGGGCGAATCGTCGCGAATGAGCCGGTGCGGCCTGAAAAGGTCGAACCTAACTCAAGTGAATGCAACGCTGCCTCGACGTAGGCATTGTCACACGATGAGCCCCGATCAAATGAAAGCCAGAGCTGCTGCCTGTCGGGAGAAGGCCTTGCGGACCGACCGCTTGATCTCCGGCTTCTATTCAGAGGCAGCCAATCAATGGGCAGACCTGGCGGTGGCGATGGAACCGTTAGAGCGCGAGCCTGTCTACCGGATCATTCGGGCCCGCAGCGATTGAGATCGTTCGACAGAGCCGTGGGCGCCTTTTGAGAAACGTTCGAGTTGATGAGCAATGTTCTGCTTCGCTTGATGATCTCTCGGGAGCGGGCCGAGTATATGCGCAGCTCCGAAGCCGCGTTGCGGGTATTTTCGATCAACTGGGACAGGTCAGGTGCCCTAAACCGCCAATTTTGCTCCATGATCTTCCTCCTCAGATCTAGGACCACTCTTCCCTAAAACATTTGAAACGAATTCCGGTTTGAAGTAGCTTCACTATATCATCGGCTGAGGCTTTGCCGTAGGCGTCGGTGGCTGAGAGATCCTTGCGCTCCCGCCTATAGAGTGGAGCGCGCATTGGCTCAGCCAATCAGCGAAGAAATCCTCGAACTGTTGGAGCGTGCCGACCGAGCGATCAATCGCTCGACGCAGCTGCGAGCGCAAGCGAAACAGTTGAAGGATAGCTCCAATTGGAACAGGCGCAACCGGAAGCAGGAGGACCCTCCGATCCTGAAGGGAACCCGCGTTTCTAATCAGCGTTGATCGGCTCAGTCAGGAGCTCGCTCAATGCCGCACTTCAACATCTATCGTCCTGCCCACCTTGAAGAAGAGACCAACCGTGCCTGGCACAGGTGTCGCGAAATTCAGGCACAGGCGGCCGAACTCCTCAAAGATCCCGTGCCGGATTTGTTTCTTGGCCGTAAGCATCATGAGAGAATTCCGTTGCCCGGTGAAGACGCCAAGTAAGCGAATACGTGGTGTCCAACCAAACTCATCGGTGATACCGCCAGGCATTGGCGGCTTCTTATTCTGGGGTATCCGCCCTTCCGGCTTCTGGTGTTGGTTCGATCGCGAGTATATTGCGTTCGTCGCATTACGCCGCTGTGTTTTATGGGTACACGGCCACACCTGGAGTGCGCGCGCGGGGCCAGCTATTGCCTTCCTGTGCGGGTTTTGGACCGGAAGCGAACGTCGTCTAACCTTGCCCTGAGTAACTCGCGTCGCGGGCTCACTGCAAAGTTAATTGGGAGCGCTCCACGATCAGTTCTCCGCGCTTTACCATTTGCGCCAGCGCGCGGTAGAGCGCCTCGTGCGTAAGCCCGAGCTCAGCCGCCCAATCCTTCCTGGATTGACCCAGATTGACAACACCCCTGTTGCCTTCAGTCTCGATGAAATGGAGAATTCGCTCTCGCGCCGTTCTGAGGCTGAGCCTTTCCGCATGAGCACGTACTTTACGAAGCTCCCGCGCCAGATGGGCGATCCACCCGTTGCGGAACTCCGCGATCATAAGCGCTTTGCTGAACGCTTTTCGGGGTATCGCCAACAGCGAGGACGGCTGTGCAGCGACTGCGTCGCAGTGATAGGCAGGTTGATCGAGGCTGGCCTCAGCGAGGAAACCGTGCCGCGCTCGCTGAAGGATGATCTCTCCTCCAGCCCTCGACCGACGGACAAGCCGCACCTCTCCCGAGAGCACGAAGTACATGGCGTGCGGGCGGTCGCCCTGACTGAATACTGACGTATGACGCGGGATTTCCAGCAATCGTGTAAGCCGCCGTGCTGGCCCCGGCAGAGACGCCAGCAAGGGCGCATCGCGCGTCAGGGACTTCCAGTCCAAGCCTGAAGCGAGGGCGCGATCGAGCCCCCTTGGGATTTTTTCGGTCAGGGCCATATGACCGCAATCATATGCGGATCATCGTGGGCCGGCTATGCTTTTCCAACCTCAATTGGGAAAGGCGATCAATGCGCGTCCTCCTCACAGTTCTCGTTTCGGGTGCACTGGCTCTTTCGGCTGGATACGCAGCCGCCCAGCATCACATGCAGCAGGGCCACATGGACCACGACACCGCCGCAACCGATACGCGCGAGTTGGTCCGGTTTCCGCCGGAACTGGTCGAACACACCATCGCCAACATGCGTGATCACCTCGTCGCACTTCAGCAGATCAACGAGACATTGGCCCTTGGCGAACCGGAGAAGGCGGGAAGAATCGCCGAGGAACGGCTGGGCATGAGTTCGCTCCGATTGCACGGCGCGGCGGAGGTCGCCAAGTACATGCCGCAAGGCATGCAGGACACTGGCACGATGATGCACAAGGCGGCGAGCCGGTTCGCGATCGAGGCGCAGAATGTCGGCGTCACCGGCGACCTGAAGCCCGCTATCGGGGTTCTCGGCGAGGTGATGGCTGCTTGCGTGGGTTGCCACGCGGGTTACCGGCTGAAATAGACCACGGGCCCCCTCTCAACCCAGCGAACAGGCGGAACGCGAAGCAGGCGTTGATTGAGGCCCGGCGTATTGTTGGTCCCGTCATCGCTGAGGTGCGAGGCGCGCGATGCGAAGCATCGGGCGGGGAGCCTCGAAGGATGCGCGACCTCGATGCAGCCGGGCCGTCGCCCTTCGAGGCTCGCCGAAGAGGCGAGCACCTCCAGCGACAATGGCTTCGCCATTGCGCGGGGATGACGGAGATGACGCAGTCGCTTTCTCTACGACGTTACTTCGCAAACGACCGCGACGGCGGCAGATGCAGTGCCCAGGCGTCGACCTTGTCGCTGGCGCGCGGATAGATCTCCGTGACAACAGGGGCGTGGCCGGGAATGTAGCGATGCGTTCGAGTGCTTCGCCGCAGTGCAAGATCAGCACAGGATGAGCTGGCGGTGAGCTATTGCTCCGAGCGGAGAAGCGCTGCGACGCACGCATGGCGGATTGGCCAGTGACTCCTGATAGGAGTAGGGATAGCTTGGATTCGAAGACGAAGCCGGCCGCAAGCCAGGTCGGAGCGGCGTCTTGGATGCACGCCATGGGATAGCGCTGGGCAGTGCGCCGATCGGCGCAAATCGCGAGCAGACGGTTCGGGTCCAGAACCGCCTGCTGGCCGGACTTGCGCCACCTTCCTTCGAGCGACTTCGTCCTTTCCTTCAGCCCGTCGCACTCAAGCGCCGCACGGTTCTTCAGGATTATCACTATCCGATTGAGTACATCTACTTCATCGAGCGCGGCGTTGTATCGATGTTGATGCGGACGCAGCATGACGGGCCGGTGGAGATCTCAATGGTTGGGCGGCTGGGTTTCGTCGGCGTGGCGGCCGTGCTCGGCATACAGCGGTCCCCCAACCGATGCCTGATGCTGGTCCCCGGCTATGGATTGCGCGTCCCCGTCTCCGACCTGCAACGGGTCGCGCACCGTTACCCCGATATCCAGCAACAGCTGTTCAACTATATCCATGCGCTGCTGGTCCAGAACGCCCAGACAAACCTTTGCAGCGCCCGCCACAGCCTCGAAGAAAGGCTAAGCCGCTGGTTGCTGCTTGCGGCGGACCGGCTCGACGAGCGCATAATTCCCGTCACGCATGACATGCTGTCGGTCATCCTGGGCGTACGACGCGCCAGCATTACGACGACGCTGGCCGAGCTGGAAGAGACCGGTGGCCTCGTCAGGCAGCGTGGCGGAATCAATGTGTGTAATCGTGCGGCACTCGAGCGTCGAGCCTGTGAATGCTATCAGATCATTGCATCGGAATACGGGTATCTAAACCGCAGCGGCTCGCATCAGCATCGCATTTCCGCTGACGTCAGCCTGATGCGCAGCTGTCTTTGCTGCATATGACGCAATCACACAGACATCTTGTAGTCCTTGTTCGGCTCGACCGCTGTCGATCTTCGTACGGCAGCGTACCAAGTGACCGGCTTTAGTAGAACGGCGATCAGGGCTTGAAAGCTATAGTTACAAAGAAAGAAAATCCAGGGCGGAGCTAGACTGATCCCTCATCTGGATGAGCCTTCTCCAACTGGCGACATCCAGAGGAGGAGTGAAGATGGGCACGGGTAGATCCCTGCGCGTTACGCGACGCCGTTTCCTCGAGCAAGCCGGTCTCACCATTGCTGCCGCCTCGGCACCCTCTGTGACCGCGCCATTCGTCTCCAAAGCTTTCGCGGACACCAAGTCGCTCTCCATCGTGCAATGGAGCCATTTTGTTCCGGAGTACGACAAATGGTTCGATCAGTTCGCAAAGGACTGGGGCACGAAAAACAACATCAGCGTCAGCGTTGACCACATCCCGGTCGGTAACGTCGCCGCGCGTGCGGCCGCCGAAGCCTCGGCCCAATCAGGTCACGATCTGTTCGGCTGGAACGGCGCGGGCGGAGCACACCTCTACCGCAAATTCCTCGTGGACGTGACAAGCCTCGTCGAAGCGACTGAAAAGAAATACGGCAAGGTCAGCACGATCGGCCGACAGATCGGCTACAACCAGGACGATAGGACCTGGTCGGCGTTCCCCGATTTCTACATCAACTTTCCCGCCATGTATCGGAAGAGCATGTGGGACGAGATCGGTATGAAGCCGGATACCTGGGACGATGTACGCAGCGGCGGAGCCAAGCTGAAAGCCAAGGGCCATCCGGTCGGAATCTCGCTCGGGCACAGCAATGACCCGAACACGACTTGGCGCGGCCTGCTTTGGAGCTTTGGCGGTGCGGTCCAGGACGCCGAAGGCAAGAACGTCGTGCTCAACAGCAAGGAGACGGTCGAGGCCGTCAAGTTCGTCACCGCGCTCTACAAAGACGCGATGACGTCGGAAGTGCTGTCGTGGGACGACTCCAGCAACAATCGCTACCTTGTTTCGGGTATCGGCTCGATGATCGTCAATCCGATCTCGGCCTATCGGACGTTCCAGAAGGCAAACAAGAAAGGTGCTGACGACACGTTCGTGATGGCTCCGCCGAAAGGACCGGTACGCCAGATCATGGGCGGCGCCTCCGAGTTTTACGGCGTCTGGAAATTCGCCAAGAATCAGGAAGGAGCAATCGAATTCCTCAAATATTACGCCGATCACTGGCCAGAGGCATTCAAGGCGAGCGAGGGCTACAACAACCCCTGTTTCGCAAACCTTGTGCCGAAGCCGATGCCTATCCTCTCGAACGATCCGACCTCGAGCCCGCCTGACAAATTGTCGGTGCTGCAGGATTCCGGGCAGTGGTCGGCGTCTCCGGGATATCCCGGTCCATCATCGCCGGCCGTCGACGAAGTCTACAACGACTTCGTCATCTGCGACATGATGTCGAAGGCGGCGACAGGCCAAATGTCCGCCGAGGACTCGGTCAAGTGGGCGCATCAACAGTCCGAGGCGATCTTCACGAAGTGGCACGGGAAAACCTGAGGCCGTTCCGTGCATCTGTTCCGGGAGGTTTGATGGCAGCAGTTTCAACCAGGAACATCGTCAAGAAATTCGCCGACGTCGCCGCTGTCAATGGCATTTCTCTTAACGTGCCGGACGGGGAGTTCATGGTTCTGCTCGGGCCTTCGGGGTGTGGCAAGACGACGTTTCTGCGCATCATTTGCGGCCTCGAGCAGCAGACGAGCGGCGATCTCCTGATCGGCGGCAATGTCGTCAACGACATCCCGCCGCGCGCCCGCGGCGTGGCGATGATGTTCCAGAGCTATGGGCTCTATCCGCACTACACGGTACGCAACAACATTGCTTTTCCATTGCGTACGCAACGCGTGCCGCGCGAGGAAATCAGGAAGAAAGTCGAGTGGGCCTCGCACTTGCTGGGCATCGATCACCTTCTCGACCGGCGGCCGCGGCAGCTCTCCGGCGGCGAGCGGCAGCGTGTGGCGCTGGCGCGCGCACTCGTTCGCGAACCGACGGCGCTCTTGCTCGACGAACCGCTATCCAATCTCGACGCCAAACTGCGCACGTCGGCCCGTCAGGAAATCAGGAATTTTCAGCAGCGGGTTCATCTCACCACCATCTATGTGACGCATGATCAGGTTGAAGCGATGGGCATGGGAGACCGTATCGCGGTCATCGACCGTGGACGGGTCCGGCAGGTGGGAACGCCGACCGAGATTTATGAGGATCCCGCTGACCTGTTCGTCGCCACCTTCGTCGGCGCGCCACCGATGAATATCGTGACCCGCAATGGCGGCGGCTATCTCGGATTCCGGCCGGAAAATTTCCTGCCCAGGCATATGATCGAGGATGACGCGGCAACCGAATTCTCGTTTCGCGTCGACCGTTCCGAGTATCTCGGGTCCGAGCGCATCGTGTACGGGGTGATCGACGGCTACGATTCAAAGCAGCCGATCACGGCCAAGTTGCCCCCCGCTCACGTAGCCGAAGAGAGCATTCGCCCCGGCGAGTGGCACGAGTTTGCGGTGAAGAACAGCGCGCTGCGCCATTTCGATAGCAGCGGCAGTCGTCGCACGCGCAATTGAGGTGGGGGATTTGCATGGCCGTCATCGCGGAACCTGTTGCCAAGCCGGTTTCACGCTTTCACTTCATCTTCGACCGGCGCGGGGTGTTCGAAGCCGTATTGGTCGCACCCGCGATACTCTATGTCCTCCTTCTGGTTGGCTTGCCGCTCCTGCTCGCGATCTACTACTCACTGAGCGCCTATACGATATATAATCCCACCTGGAAGTTTGTCGGCCTGGCGAACTTCGAGCAGATTCTGCAAGACCCGACCTTCTTCGACACCCTGCGCAACACCTTCGTCTTTACGTTTGGCTCGCAACTACTGGGTCTTGTGCTCGGAAAATTCGGAGCCTTCTTGCTGTTGCGGCCGTTCCCCGGTCGCAAGATCGTGCGGGCGCTGATCATCCTGCCCTTTGCGGTGCCGGTCGCGCTGGCTACGATCGCGTGGGAATGGATGTTCGATTCGTTGTACAGCGTGATCAACTGGACCCTGATTGCGTCCGGCATCGTCACGCGTGACGAAGCTCCGAACTGGCTCGGCAATCCCCACCTCGCAATGCTGTGCATCGTCATTATCAACGCCTGGCGCTTCTTTCCGTTCGCCATCGTGATCTTCCTTGCCGGCATCACGGCCGTTCCGCAGGACATAATCGACGCCGCAACGGTGGATGGTGCGGGCTTCTGGCGTCGCAACTACCAGATCATCCTGCCGATGATCCTGCCGATCATGGCTATCGGCCTGATCTTCGGCATCGTCTTCACGTTCACCGATCTTTCCATCGTCTTCCTGCTGACGATGGGGGGCCCCGGCGGCGCGACGTCGGTGCTCGGATTTGCCGGATTTCAGACTGGCATCGTTTCCGGAGACGTGGCGCACGGCGCCGCCATATCGCTGTTCATGCTGCCGGTGCTGCTTGTGGTGGTGGTCTTCATGCTGCGCTTCATTCGTCGTCGGGAGATATGACATGTCCCGCCCTATTGCCCGCTCAGCCCGCGAGACCGGATTTTTCCTCGGCGTCGCATTCTTTGTCATCCTGGCCGCGTTTCCGTTCTATTGGATGGTGATCACGGCGTTCAAACAGAACAGCGACCTCTATAACATCGCCAACACCCCGTTCTGGTTCAATGAGCCGCCGACGTTGGATCACATCAGGTACCTGTTCTCGCAGACCCTGTTCGCGCGGTGGCTGTTGAATTCACTCATCATCGGCCTCTGTGTTACAGCCATAACACTGGTGACTGCGGTGCCGGCCGGCTATAGCCTTGCTCGCATGACCAGCCGGCGCGGCGAAGCTCTCGGAATCTTCATCTTCCTGACATACCTGGTGCCGCCGACCCTGTTGTTCCTGCCGCTGTCCCGGATCATCGCTGAGCTCGGTCTGCAAAACTCGATGTGGTCGCTGGTGCTGGTCTATCCGACCTTCACGATCCCGTTCTGCTCGTGGCTGCTGATGGGATTTTTCAAGGCACTGCCGGTTGAGATCGAAGAAGCCGCGATCGTCGACGGCTGCAGCTTGTTTGGTGCCTTCTTCAAGATGGCGATCCCTCTGTCGGTCCCGGCGATCCTTACGGTCGTGATCTTCACGTTTACACTGACGTTGCAGGAGTTCGTCTACGCGCTGACCTTCGTCTCGTCATCTGACCAAAAGCCGATCACGCTGGGCGTATCGACCGACTTGATTCGCGGTGACGTATTCTTCTGGGGCGAGATCATGGCTGGCGCCTTGATCGCGGCCATCCCCGTTGCTGTCGCTTACAATCTCTTCCTCGATCGCTTCATTGCCGGCATCACCGGCGGCGCCGTCAAGTAGCTGCAGGTGTGCGCCGTAGTATCGGGCTTTGGGCCACTTCCGCGTGAATGAGCGTTCGGTCGCGTAGTGAACAGCCACCGTCACGACGACTCGCCGTTGCTAATTCGCGCCAAACTCTTGCTTGGGGTTATGGGTCCCTGATCTACCTGCTTTGGGCGCTTGTCCGGGACGACGAGCACGGGGCAGGCCTTCACCGTCACTTCGCAAACGACCGCGACGGCTGCAGATGCAGTGCCCAGGCGTCGACCTTGTCGCTGGCGCGCGGATAGATCTCGGTCACGATGGGGTCGTGCCCCGGGATGTAACGATCCGGGTGGCCGGCGAGACGCTCGATCGTCTCCCAGCCGGCCGCCATGTCGCCGACATTGTAGACGATCGGGAACGGGCTGCGGCGCTGCAGATTGGCGTAGTAATGCGCAGCGTCGGACGCCAGCACGACAGGCCCGCGCGCGGTCTCGACTTTCACCACCTGCAGCCCGTCGGAATGACCGCCGACGCGATGGACGGTGATGCCGGGCGCCACTTCGCCATCGCCGGAATGGAAGGTGACGCGCTCGCCATAGACATGGCGCACCATCTGCGTGACGTGCTCGACCGTGAACGGATGCCGCAGCAGGCCGTTGCACATGCAGCGGCCCGTGGCGTAGGCCATCTCGCGCTCCTGGAGATGGAAGCGCGCATGCGGGAAGCGATCGAGATTGCCGGCGTGGTCGTAATGCAGATGGGTCACGATGATGTCGCGAATGCTCGATGCGGCGACGCCGAAGCGCTCCAGCGCATCGACCGGGTTGAGCGTCAGCTTGCGCGCGCGCAAGCTCGCTTCCTCGGCGTTGAATCCGGTATCGACCAGGATATCGCGCCCCCGCCCTCGGATCAGCCAGACGAAGTAATCGAGATCCTGCGCCGCACTGTCATGCGGGTCGGGCGCGAGGAAGTTCATGCTGGGGGTGCGCGGCGACATCGTCGCATAGCGCAGGGCGTATATTTCGTAGACGTTTTCCTCGGCTTTGATCATGGCTTTGATCCCGGCTCTTGCTCTTCTGATTGGACCTTCGCGCACCAAGCCATCGCCTGCCGCAAAGGTCAAACCTCTGAGGCTGCGGCGGGCGTGGGTCACAATGTGAGACCAATCACATTTTCGTCGCGCGTGCCGGCCTAACATGGCCGCCTGATGCCTGAACGAGAATGCGTCGAGTGAGACCGTGACCGCCGAATTATTCCCCTCGCAGCCGGCCTGCATGTCGCGGTCAATTGTCGCGATAGTGCAGAATCTCCAAGCGGTTGACGCCCCCATTCCCCGGTTTGATAATGCACTTTGCGTAAGTTAAGGTCGCCGCGGCGCAAGCTGGAACGGCGCCTTTTTGGCTGGACCGCGCTGATTATGAAAACTCGCTTCCTTTGTCTCCTGCCTTTGCTTGTCATGCTTGTCCCGACCGCGCCGTCGATTGCGGCCGGCGACCGCTTCGCGCTGGTGATCGGCAATGCCAAATATCCCGATGCCGACAGCCCGCTGAAGGAGCCGATCAACGACGCCCGCGACGTCGCCGACGAGCTCAAGCGCGACGGCTTTTCGGTGGAGGTCGGCGAGAACCTGACCGGCGACGGGATGCGCCGCGCCTTCGACAAGCTCTACGGCAAGATCAAGCCGGGCTCCGTGGCGCTGCTGTTCTACAGTGGCTTCGGCATCCAGTCGGCGCGCCAGAGCTACATGATCCCGGTCGACGCGCAGATCTGGACCGAGTCCGATGTCCGCCGCGACGGTTTCAGCATCGAAACGATCCTGGGCGAGCTCAACACCCGCGGCGCCGGCGTCAAGATCGCGCTGATCGACGCCTCCAGGCGCAACCCGTTCGAACGGCGGTTCCGCAGCTTCTCGGCGGGCCTCACCCCGGTCATCGCGCCGAACGGCACGCTGGTGATGTATTCGGCGGCGCTGGCTTCCGTGGTGTCGGATGCCGGCGGCGACCACAGCCTGTTCGTCCAGGAATTGCTCAAGGAAATCCGCGTCCCCGACCTGATGGCGGAGGAAACGCTGAACCGCACCAAGATGGGCGTGACCCGCGCCTCGCGCGGCGAGCAGGTGCCGTGGATCTCATCTTCGCTCGCCGAAGACTTCTCGTTCATTCCAGGAGCGGCGGGATCGCACCCGACGGCGGCGACGACGCCACCGGCGCCTCCCGCACCGTCGCCTGCTCCTGTCGCCAATAACCCGCCGCCGGCTCCGCCCGCACCGCCGCCAGCGCCCGTGGCTTCGAACAATCCGCCGGCGCCGCCTGCACCTCCATCACCGCCGCCGACGTCGAAACCGCAGGTCGAGGCCGCGCTGCCTCCGCCGCCCCCACCGGTCAAACCCGCCGAGCCCGCTCCGGCGCCGAACGCCGATGGCGGCCCGAGTGCGGCCGCGCTGGCGGAGGATCGCACCATCAAGGATCTGACGGCCAGGATCGCCGCGAATCCTGAAGACAAGAACGCCTATTACCGGCGGGGTCAGGTGTATGCGACGAAGGGCGCCTACAACCTCGCCATCAAGGATTTCGACGACACGCTGCGAATCAACCCGAAGGACGTCGAGGCGCTGAACAATCGCTGCTGGACCCGGACCGTGGTCGGCGATCTCCAGGGTGCGCTGAAGGATTGCAACGAGGCGCTGCGGTTGCAACCGAACTTCATCGACGCGCTGGACAGCCGCGGCCTGGTGAACCTCAAATCCGGCGCGGTGAAGAACGCCATCGCCGATTTCGACGCTGCGCTGAGGATCAACCCGCGCCTGACTTCCTCGCTCTATGGCCGTGGCCTTGCCAAGCAGCGCAATGGGTCGGCCCAGGAGGGGGCGCTGGATATCGCCAATGCCAAGGCAATGGATCCGAACATCGTTCAGGAGTTCGCAAGCTACGGAGTACGCTAGTATTTTTTTGGTTGAGGCAGAAGACGCCTCGAACCCTCGGCGTCCCTGAGAAGACTAACGGACGGATGCCGCAGGCGGCCTTTCCGGGGGCCACTTGCAGGAATTTTGGAACCACGCAGGTCAACTGCGCAGGAGGGACTGGCAATGAGATTGGCTGCAAAGGGACTGACCGCGATCCTGTCCATCATCACCCTCGGTGCTGCGCTGTCGCTGACACCAGCCTTCGCCGGCGACGACGGCAACAGCAAGAGCGTCACCGAGGACGAGATCGTTCGCGCCCTGGCGCCGCCGAAAAAACCCCTGACCCGCGGCCTCTCGCTCGCGCCGCAGGCCGATCCGGCGCCGAACCCGGCGGAAAGCAAGCTGATCCAGTCCGTCCGCGGCCGCGCCACGCGCTCATTGTCCATGACCGAGCGCGAGGAGATCGCCTCCGCCGCCAAGGACAAGCCGAACATCGATCTCGAAATCACCTTCGACTACAACTCGGCCAATATCAGCGCCAAGTCGATGCCCTCGGTGCAGGCGCTCGGCCGCGCGCTGACCAGCCCGGACCTGAAGGGCTCGACCTTCGTGGTCGCCGGCCACACCGACGCCGCCGGCAGCGAGGGCTACAATCAGGAGCTGTCGGAACGCCGCGCGGATTCGATCAAGCGCTACCTCGTCGAGAAGTACGGCATCGCCGCAGCCGATCTCGTCACCGTCGGCTACGGCAAGAGCAAGCTGAAGGATCCGAGCCAGCCGCTGGCGGAGGTGAACCGACGCGTGCAGGTCGTGAACATGGAAAACAAGACTACCGCATCGAAGTGACCACGACGTAATCCTTTGCAGTGCCAAATCCTTTGCAGTGCCGAGTCGCGATGTGGTGTAAAGTCTCCGCTCCAGCGCGCGTCCCGCAGCCCTGCGGGGCGCCGCTTCGTTTCAGGGAAACGTTCCCGCTAACCATGCCCCAGGCCAGGATGATCCGGCGATGAACATCTCCGAATATCTCAAGCCTGCGGGAACCGTGGCGTTCATCGTCGTGCTTGGCCTCGGCTATTACTGGTTCGACCATCGGCATCGCCCCGAGGCAAAGGACACGCCGGGCGAGGCGCTCGTCATCGTGACGAAGTCGACCAATGCCTGCTTCTCTGACCTCGTGCGGGTGACTGGCTTCTTCGTGCCGCGGCGCGAGGCCGTGGTCATGGCCGACCAGGAGGGATCGAAGGTCACCGACGTCTTCGTGACGGAGGGCGCCGTCGTCGCAGACAACCAGGAACTGGCGCGCCTGACGGCGCCGCCGCAGATCCCGGGCCAGCCGCAACGGCCGGGTTCGCAAGGACCTATCTCGCTGAAAGCGCCTGCAGCGGGTCTCATCACGGAAGTCCGGACCATCGTCGGCGCGCCGGCCTCGCCGCAGGCCGGACCGATGTTCCGCATCGCGGTCAACAACGAGATCGAGCTGGATGCACAGGTCCCGGCCGTGCATATGGCGAAGCTCAGTCCCGGCGCGACGGTGCGGATCAGCAGGGATGACGCCGCCGACCTGATCGGCCGGGTCCGGCTGGTCGCGCCCGAGATCGACCGCGCCACGCAGCTCGGCCGCGTCCGCATCAGCGTCACCAACAATCCGTCGCTGAAGGTCGGCGTGTTCGCCCGCGCCTCGATCGACGCCAAGCGCAGCTGCGGCGTCGCGGTTCCCAAGACTGCGATCGACCATCTCACCGTGCAGGTGGTCAAGGGCAACATCGTCGAGACGCGCCGGGTGCGGGTCGGGCTGACATCCGACAGCCAAACGGAAATCCTTGAGGGGGTCAGCGTCGGCGAGATCGTCGTGGCCGACGCCGGCTCTTCGCTCCACGACGGCGACCAGATCAAGACCATGTTCGCCGATGAACTCGATCGCACGCGGGTACGCTGATGGCTCTCAATATCTCGGCATGGTCGATCCGTAATCCGCTGCCGTCGGTGGTGTTTTCGATCATCCTCCTGATTCTGGGATGGACCTCCTTCAGCAAGCTCGCGATCACGCGACTGCCATCGGCCGACATTCCCGTGATCTCGGTCGCGGTGGCGCAGTTCGGCGCCGCGCCCGCGGAGCTCGAATCCCAGGTCACCAAGACGGTCGAGGACGCCGTCTCCGGCGTCGAGGGCGTGCGCCACATCACCTCCTCGATCACCGACGGCGTGTCGGTCACCACCATCCAGTTCGCGCTGGAGACCAACACCGACCGCGCGCTCAACGACGTCAAGGACGCGGTGACGCGGGTGCGCTCGAACCTGCCGCAGAACGTCACCGAGCCCTTGATCCAGCGCGTCGACGTGATCGGCCTGCCGATCGTCACCTACGCCGCGATCTCGCCCGGCAAGACGCCGGAGCAGCTCTCCTATTTCGTCGACGACGTGGTGAAGCGCGCGCTGCAGGGCGTGCGCGGCGTCGCCCAGGTCGAGCGCATCGGCGGCGTCGAGCGCGAGATCCTGGTCTCGCTCGATCCTGATCGCCTGCAGGCGATGGGCCTGACCGCGGTCAATGTCAGCCAGAGCCTGCGTGGCACCAATGTCGACGTCGCCGGCGGCCGCGCCGAGATCGGCAAGAACGACCAGGCGATCCGGACGCTCGCCGGCGCCAAGACGCTGAGCGACCTCGCCGGCACCATGGTCCCGCTGTTCGGCGGCGGCGAGGTCCGGCTCGACGATCTCGGCACCGTGACCGACACCATCGCGGACCGCCGCACCTTCGCGCGCTTCAACGGCGAGCCGGTGGTCGCGCTCGGCATCAAGCGCTCCAAGGGCGCCAGCGACGTCAAGGTCGCCGAAGCCGTTCAGAAGCGCATCGACGCGCTGAAGGCCGCCTATCCCGATGTCGACCTCAAGCTGATCGACACCTCGGTCGACTACACCAACGGCAACTACGAAGCGGCGATCTCGACCCTGTTCGAAGGCGCCATCCTCGCCGTCGTCATCGTGCTGCTGTTCCTGCGCGATTTGCGCGCCACGATCATTGCCGCGGTCTCGCTGCCGCTGTCGATCTTCCCGGCGTTCTGGGCGATGGACATCCTCGGCTTCTCTCTTAACCTCGTCAGCTTCCTCGCCATCACGCTGTCGACAGGTATCCTGGTCGACGACGCCATCGTCGAGATCGAGAACATCGTGCGGCACATGAACATGGGCAAATCGCCCTACCGCGCCGCGCTCGAAGCCGCCGACGAGATCGGCCTCGCCGTGATCGCTATTTCGCTCACCATCATCGCGATCTTCGCACCCGCAAGCTTCATGTCGGGCATCGCCGGACAATTCTTCAAGCAGTTCGGCATCACGGTCTCGGTGCAGGTGTTCTTCTCGCTGCTCGCCGCACGCTTCGTGACGCCGATGCTGGCGGCCTATTTCCTCAAGCATAATTCCCACGAGGAGCCGCCGCCCGGCCGCATCCTGCGCACCTATCACGGCGTCGTCTCGTGGTCGGTGAAGCACTATTTCATCACCGTGCTGATCGGCTTCGGCATCTTCGCGGCCTCGATCTGGAGCATCACGCTGCTGCCGCAGGGCTTCCTGCCGGCGCAGGACAGCGCCCGCTCGCTGCTCGCCCTCGAACTGCCACCCGGTACGCAGCTCGCCTACACCGAGAAAGTCACCGAGGACATCGTCGCGCGCCTGCGCAAGCGGCCCGAGGTGAAGAGCATCTTCGTCGACGGGGGCCGCGTTCCTCCCGGCACCCAGGAAGTCCGGCGCGCCTCTCTGATCATCAATTACATACCCAAGCGCGACCGCAAGATCACCCAGCGCGAGCTCGAATTCTCGATCAGCCAGGAGCTGGAGAACGTCCCGGATATCCGCTTCTGGTTCCTCGACGAGAACGGCCTGCGCGCGATCTCGCTGGTGGTGACCGGTGTCGACGCCAACATCGTCAACAACGTCGCCAGCGAACTGGCGACGCAGATGAAGCGGATCCCGACCATCTCCGACGTGATCTCGGAAACCTCGCTGGAGCGTCCCGAGCTGCGCATCGAGCCGCGCGCCGACCTCGCCGCACGGCTCGGCGTCTCGACCGAAAGCCTGTCGCAGACCATTCGTGTCGCCACCATCGGCGACGTCGGCCCCGCGCTCGCCAAGTTCGACGTCGGCGACCGCCTGGTGCCGATCCGCGTCCAGCTCGAGGACGCCGCACGCGGCAATCTGAAGACGCTCGAGCAGCTGCGCGTGCCGCTCGGCGAGCACGGCGAGAAGGGCGGCGTGCCGCTCTCGGTCATCGCCGACGTCAAGCTCGACCAGGGCCCGACCAGCATCAACCGCTACGACCGCGAGCGGCAGGCAACCGTCGCCGCCGACCTCGTCGGCTCCGCGGCACTCGGCGATGCCACCAAGAAGATTTACGAACTGCCGGTCATGAAGAGCCTGCCGAAGGGCGTGAAGGTCTCTCCCTCCGGCGACGCCGAAAGCCTCAACGAGCTCTCGGACGGCTTTGCCACCGCGATCACGGCCGGCTTGATGATGGTCTATGCGGTGCTGGTGCTGCTGTTCGGCACCTTCCTGCAACCGATCACCATCCTGTTCTCGCTGCCGCTCTCGATCGGCGGCGCGATCGCCGCGCTTCTCATCACCGGCAAGCAGCTCACGACGCCGGTGTGGATCGGCATCCTGATGCTGATGGGCATCGTCACCAAGAACGCGATCATGCTGGTGGAATTCGCGATCGAGTCCATCAAAGCCGGCAAGCCGCGCGACGAGGCGATGATCGACGCCGGCATGAAGCGCGCCCGCCCGATCGTGATGACGACGATCGCGATGGCCGCCGGCATGATGCCGAGCGCGCTCGCGGTCGGCGCCGGCGGCGAGTTCCGTTCGCCGATGGCGCTCGCCGTAATCGGCGGCCTGATCTTCTCGACCATCCTCTCGCTGGTGTTCGTGCCCGCGATGTTCATGGTGATGGACGATTTCGGCGCCCTGATCTGGCGCTTCGGCAAGCGGCTGATCGTGCACAGCGAGGACGCCGAGACCGGCGCTCGTCACGAGGCGACGGACGCGGCACACGCGCCAAAGAGCATCGTGCACCCTGCGGCGGAGTAAGTTCCCTCCGGCTTGTCTCGCGGCGAAATGGACGTCTCGCCGCGATGCCCCCCTATTCGTTCCGCGCAATCGACGTCAGCTTGGTCATGTTCCGCAGCAGGATCCGGCCGCGCTGGAGGTCGAGGATCGCGTCCTTGCGCCAAGCCTGAAGCTGGCGGTTGACGCTCTCGCGGGCGGCGCCGACGAAGACGCCGAGTTGCTCCTGCGAGATATGCACCTCGGAGCCGAAATCGGCGGCGAGCGCGCAGAGCCGCCGCGCCAGGCGCACCGGCAGCGGCTGCAGCATGGATTCCTCCATGCGCTCGCTCTGCCAGCGGATGCGCTGGCAGAGCAGCGCGATGAGCTTGATCGCGACCTTGGGCTCGCGCTCGAGGAAGGCGAGGAAATCTTCGCGCCGCAGCACGAACAATTCGCTGGCCTCTCCGGCGGTCGCATCCGCCGTGCGGCTCTCGCCGTCCAGCACGGCGACCTCACCGAACAGATCGCCCGGCCCCATGAAGTTCAGCGTCAGCCGGCTGCCGTCGGAGGCGCCGGTCTCGATGCGGACCTGGCCTCGGCGCACGCCGAACAGCGCATCGCCCGGGTCGCCCTTCTGGAACAGCACCTCGCCATTCGCCAGATGCTGAGTGTGGCAGAGGTTGGACAGCCGCTGGAGTTCGTCCGCGCCGAGATCGGCGAACATGGCATTCATTTTCAGAATAACCGCGAATTCGGCCTGCTTGCTCATTTCAACGTCCTTGTGAATTTCTTGGCCAGGTTGTGTGGCAAATCGCCTGCAAATCGCTTGAAAGCATCAACATCAGAATCGCGTAAAACCGCGTTGGGGAAGTGTGTCATAAGTCACATAACTTTGCAGCACCTCCCGACTATTTTTCGCCGGCTGGAGCGGCTTCCCGTCCCGGGATAAACTCAGCTGCAAAGGACGGGTCATCTGCCGGATGCGACGCCGCTCGTCCGTGGTTGGAAAGTCGAGATGAGAGCAGTGAAATTCGCCGGCGCAGCTTTGGCCGCCGTCATCGTCATGATCGTCCTCCTGCTGGTGATCGGGATCCCTTCGGGCTTCCTGAGCGCGACGATTGCCTCGCGCGTCGAGCAGGCCAGCGGCTATCGTCTCTCGATCGACGGCACCACCAGGGTCAGCCTGTGGCCGACGCTGAATGTCACGCTGAGCGATCTCGCGCTCTCCGACCCAAGGGATCGCAGCGGCATCACGCGCGTGACGATCGACAGCGTGCAGGCCGACATGTCGCTTTCGAGCGTATGGTCGGGTCATCCTGACATCAGCGAGATCGTCGTCACCCACCCGGTGCTGTACCAGCCGCTGCTGCGCGAACGCCTGCCGAACGCCGAGGCATCGCCGAAGCCGCTCGCGCTCGATACGAACGGCGCGAGCATCGGCCACATCAAGATCACCAACGGCGAAGTCGCATTCTCGCGCGTCCGCGACCGGGTCGACGGCCGCATCAGCGCCATCAACGCCGATGCCGTCGTGGGCCGCGATCGCAAGGTCAGTATCGCCGGCACCGCGCGTATCGGCGAGCATCCGACCAAGTTCGACATCACGGCGACCCCACCCGCACCGCCGATCGAACGGCAGACCATCCCGGTGGATTTCGTCATCGACATGCCCGACGTGCTGAAGTCGCGGCTCGCCGGCCATGCCGACATGCGGCTGAGCGGCGCAGTCGTGATGATCAATGGCGTCAACGGCACGCTCGGCGATGGCGGCTTCAACGGCTGGGCCTCGGTCGACATCGCCAGCAAGCCGCTGGTGAAGGTCGATCTCGACTTCCGGCGGCTCGCGATCCCACTGGCGAAATCGCCTGACGGCGCCGCCGGCCAACCCTGGAGCGATGCGCCGATCGACGTGTCCGGGCTCAACTATGTCGACGCGCAGATCAGGATCTCGGCCAACGAAGCCGTCATCGGCGACGCCCGTCTTGCGCCACTGGCGCTCGATGCAAAGCTCGCCGGCGGCATCTTGAAGGCGGGCACCGCGAATCTCGGCACCTATGGCGGCCAGGTCTCGGGCGAAGTGATCCTCGATGCGACCAGCGGCGCGCCGAGCTTCGCCATGCATTCCGACCTCGTCGGCGTGCGCGCGCTGCCGCTGCTGCAGGGCCTCGCCGAATTCGACAAGATCGACGGCAAGCTGCAAGCCAAACTCGCGTTGCGCAGCGCCGGCACCAGCCAGCGCGCACTGATGGCGAACATGCAGGGCACGGCCTTCGTCAATTTCCAGGACGGCAGCATCCGCGGCATCAATGTCGCGCAGATGATCCGATCGCTGACATCGGGCACGCTGTCCGGCTGGCAGGACAACCAGAACCCGAGCCAGGAGCAGAGCACCGACCTGTCGCAGCTCGCCGCCTCGTTCCGCATCGACAAAGGCCAGGCGGTGACAACCGATCTCAACCTGATCGGACCGCTGGTGCGTGTCACCGGCGCCGGCACCATCGCGCTCGACACCAAGATGATGGGCTTTCGCGTCGAGCCGAAGCTGGTGATGACCACGCAAGGCCAGGGCCGCGCTTCCGAGCCGGTCGGCTTCGGCATTCCCGTGATGATCACAGGCGCCTGGTCGCAGCCTCGGATCTATCCTGACATAGCCGGCGTGCTCGACAATCCGGACGCGGCCTATGCCAAGCTGCGCGAGATGGGCAAGGGCCTGTTCGGCCCTGATGGCGCCGGGCTCGGCAACATCCTGAACAGTTTTGGTCTCGGCGGCGCCGCCGCGAGCAGCGGCAACGCCAATCCGCAAGTCCAGCAGCAGGGGCAAGGACAGGGGCAGAACAATCTGCTCGGCGGCCAACTGGGCGAAGCGATCGGCAATCTGATCCAGCAAGGGCTCGCGGGCGGCACCGGAAACAGCACCGGCCGCAGCCGCAGCCTCCCAGGCGCGCCGACCACGGCGGCGCCGCAGGCTTCGCCCGCGCCTCCGACGCCGGACCCGCCCGAGGCCCAACAGGACAGCCAGCCGATGAACGACGTGATGCGGCAGCTCTTTAATCGGTGATTGGGGGACCAAGGCGTCGAACTCCACGCGAAGCCCTTACACCGCCTCGTCACACGGTACTCCCTCCGAACGGAGGAGGCTGCCTGCCGGCTGCGGCAATTCACCGCCCTGCCGGCGTTCCCCGGCGGGTAACCACACCTGCGCCTGACCGGTCCCTTGCCCGTCCAAAGGGCCAAATTGTGGTAGAAGGGCGACGGGCCTGTACGGCCCATAGCGCCGGCATCGGTCGCGGCGCGAGAGGATCCGGATGGCGGGAGCGAAAGACAAGACCCGGTTTCTGCGCGAGGGCCTGTTCGCCAAATATGTCGTCTCCCTCGTCGGCCTCGTCGTGTTCGTGCTCGCCGTCAACGGCGCGATGGAGACCTGGATCTCCTACCGCGCCACCAAGACACAGCTGACCGACGGGCTGGAGGACAAGGCGCAAGGCGCTGCCCGGCGCATCGAGCAATCCGTCTCCGAGCTCGAACGCCAGATCAGCTGGGTGACGACGGCCAGCCGGGACACGATCGAGAAGCGCCGCGCCGACTACGCCCAGCTGCTGCAACAGGTCGCCGTCATCTCCCAGCTGTTCCAGCTCAATGGCGACGGCCGCGAGGTGCTGCGCGTCTCGCGCCAGTCGACCACGACGGGCGGCAATGCCGACCTCGCCCGCGACATGCGCTTCACCGAAGCGGTCGCCCGGGGCGTCAGTTTTGCGCCGGCCTATTTCGTCGACCAGAAGCCGGTGATGTCGATCTCGGTGGCGCATTCCGGCTTCAACGCCGGCGTCACGGTGGCCGAGGTCGATCTCAGCTTCCTCTCCGAGTTCCTGTCCGACGCCCAGGTCGGCAAGGCCGCCTTCGCCTATGTGGTCGACGCGCGCGGCCGCGTGCTGGCGACCTCCTCGAAGGGGCCCGAGATCGGCAAGGACCTGTCGAAGCTGCCGCAGGTCGCTGCTGCGATCGCGCCTGGCCGCGAGCCAGACACATCCGGCACCGATTTCAACGGCCACTCGGTGCTGTCGGCCGCGAGCACGGTGCCGAAGCTCGGCTGGAGCGTGCTGTTCGAGCAGCCGACCGCGCAGGCCTTGACGCCGATTCGCGACCAGCTCGTGCGCATCGCGCTTCTGATCGGCATGGGCCTACTCGTCGCGATCCTTGCCGGCACGCTGCTGGCGCGCCGCATGATCATCCCGATCACGGCGCTGCGCGACGGCGCGCACAGGCTCGGCGAAGGCGACTTCAGCCACCGCATCGACGTGCACACCTCGGACGAGCTGGAAGAGCTCGCCGGCCAGTTCAACCGCATGGCCGGGCAGCTCCAGGAGACCTACACGAATCTCGAAACAAAGGTCGAAGAGCGCACCCGCGACCTCGCGCAGTCGATCAACGAGCTGAAGGTGCTGGAAGAGGTCGGCCGCGCGGTGGCATCCTCGCTCGACCTCAACGCCGTGCTGCCGACCATCGCCGCCCGCGCGCTGGAGATCAGTCATGCCGATGCGGTGCTGATCTACGGCTATGAGGCCGAGACGCGCCGCTTCAACCTGGTCGAGGCCAACGGCATCGACAGATCGGCCGAGGGTGTCCATGTCACCATCTACGAAGGCGAGAACATCCTGAGCGATGCCGCCCGCAGCGGCGGACCGGTCGCGATTGCCGATCTCGATCAGGCCGCCGAGCAACCCTTGCGCGATGTCGCGATCAATGCCGGCTTCCATTCGGTGCTGGTCGTGCCGCTGGTCGACCAGCAGGGTACGCTCGGCGCGCTGGTGGTGCTGCGCCGCTCCAGCGGCACGTTCGAAGGTAGCCTCACCGGCTTGATGCGCACCTTCGCCAACCAGGCCGTGCTGGCGATGCGCAATGCGCGCCTGTTCACCGAGGTCGACCACAAGAGCCACGCGCTCGAGACGGCGAACGAGACCGTACGCGCCCAGGCCGACAAGCTCAAGCAGCAGACCGAGCAGCTCAAGGACTGGAACAAGTCGCTGGAGGAGCGCGTCAAGACCCAGCTCGGCGAGATCGAGCGCATCCGCAAGCTCGAGCGTTTCCTCGCGCCGCAGGTGGCGCAATTGATCGCCTCTTCCGACAGCCCGGAAGGGCTGCTCACCAGCCAGCGCCGCGAGGTCACCGTGGTGTTCTGCGATCTGCGCGGCTTCACCGCGTTCACGGAAGCCACCGAGCCGGAAGAAGCGATGAACGTGCTGCGCGAATATCACGCGGCGCTCGGCAAGCTGATCTTCAAATATGAGGGCACGTTGGACAAATATGCCGGCGACGGCGTGATGATCCTGTTCAACGCGCCGATCCAGTTCGAGGACCACACGGCGCGCGCCGTGAAGATGGCGGTGGAGATGCGCGACACCATCGGCCCGCTGACCGAGCGCTGGCGCAACCGCGGACACAGCCTGGGCTTCGGCATCGGCATCGCGCTCGGCTATGCCACGCTCGGCCAGGTGGGCTTCGAACAGCGGCTGGAATATGCCGCGATCGGCAGCGTCACCAATCTCGCCTCCCGCCTCTGCGCCGAGGCCAAGGCGGGCCAGATCGTGGTCAGCCGCCGCGTCTACGGCATGGTCGAGCGTTTCGTCGAAGCCCGCGCCCTCGATGACCTCCAGCTCAAGGGCTTCAATCACCCGGTGCTGGCGATGGAGATCCTCGGCTGGCGCGAGGCGGCGCGGCGGCGGGGGTAGCGGCTGGCTAAAACAAAAAGTTGAAAACAACCCCATGCACAGTAGCCAAGGTGCTGGCGGCATTGCGAAGTTTTGACTTTATGCGGATTTTACGAAATTTGCTTTGACGCGTCGGGCAAAACACTGGCAGAATGGCATCATCGGTTTTTACGCCTGATCTCTCACCCCGACTTCTGACATACGTGAAATCCGCAAGTTACAGCCGTCCCGGCGAAGGCAGAGATTGTCGCGCGATTCGGGCGCCTGACCCACGAACACATTGCTCCTCCCCACGACTAACCCTCGCCTCAATGGCGAGGCCGAAATTTCGGATGGGAGAGACCCGTGCCATTTGCCTTGCCGTCGCGTGCGTATGATTTGCTGGACCGCCCCGCTGACCGCGCGCGCGATCATGGCTGGGTGTTTGGCCTGCCGCCAGCCATCAGCAGCGGGCAATGGCCCTTCGATTCCGTCACCGGCTATCCGCTGATGCACGGCTTTGATGGCGGCGACGCGCAAGAATATGAAATTCGACCGGGCGAGCGGGTGATCACGCCCCCCGCTTCGGCCCGATCGCCTCGAATGCGGCCTTCTGCTCGTCGCTCAGATCGAATTCAAAATCGTCGAGCGCGTCGGCGACGCCACCCACCGCCTGCTGCATCGTCTGGAGCCGCGTCTTCACCGCGGCGAGGCGGGCCTGCGGGGTTGCTTCCGGCTTCATCGGGCAGGAACTCAGCGTCTCCATGGTGCGGAGCGTGGTGTCCTGGAGCACGTCGAGGCGGGCGCGTCCGGTGTCGTCGAGCTTCAGCGTGGAGGCAATCGCCTCAGTGGGCCATTGCTGCTGCACGAGCTGCTCGTACTGGCGCTCGGCTTGCACGTCGTAGCGGGGATCGTAGTTGGGATCGCAGGCTTTGGCCGCCTGCGCGTCCTTGTGCTGAGCCGAAGCAAGCGCCGCCTGGCGTTCCCTGGCCAGCGAGTCGAGTTTTGCTTTCTGGCCGTCATCGAGCAGGTCGACGAATGTCGTCAGCGGCTGCATCAGGGCGTCCGTGGCCTTGATCATCGCATCGAGGCGGGCCTGCATCACACTGATGCGCTCGGCCGCATTGGTGGGCGCCTGCGCCGGGCAGGAGGCGCGGATGGTGTCGCGCGCGCTCGTCCAGGCCGCTGCGAGCTCATCGAGCGCGCTGCGCTGCATCTCGTTCGGCTGCACGGCGCTCGCGATGCGGTCGACGGGCAGGCCGCCGGTGTCGCTGCTGTCACAAACCACCTCCGCCGACGGCACGCGTCGCGCATGACGGCCTTGCGGCGCGGTGTAGGCGGCAAGCTCCGGCGCCGCATAGGGCGCGAAGATCGCGGCATAGATATCGCCATAGCCATAGAGCGAGAGGCTGGTGGTATCGCCATAGATCACCGCAGTGGTGAGATCGTCATGCGCGAACGGCCAGAACACGGGACCGATCCAGCCATAGCTGCCGTCGGGATGGCGCCACCAGCCTTGCGGGCGGCGGCCGCCGTGCCAGCCCGAGAGCGCAGCCTGCGCCGTCAGCGCGGCGCGCAGGACGTAGGGGTTGGCGGGCCGGCCGCGTTCGCCGCCGCGCGGGTCCTCCGACCGCAGCGCCGCGGAGCGATAGCGGCTGCCGTGCACTGCCATGCGGGCGTGGCGCAGCCGAGACAGGCCGATGATATGGCCGACTGCAAAGCGCGCGACGCCGAGCGGTCCGCCGCGGAATCCGAACTGCGCCTGGGCCGTATCAGGCAGCAACACTGTCAGAAGCACCAGCACAGCGCCGGTCAGCGCGAGCCTCAAGCGTGATCTCGGTGTGGTTACCGACCTGCCCGCTGCATCGACCACCTCTCGGCCCTCCTCCCGTGCCAAGCGCGCATCACGTCACAGGAAGCAGACTCGCGAGGGAACCGATTGTTCCGCGACGGGACGATTAAAGCGTCGCAGACATGTGGGGCATCATCGCGGCGGGGCCTGCGGGCCTGTGGCACATCGTGGTCGCTCATCATTCCGGGGCGCGCCGTCTGGCGCGAGCCCGAAATCCATCGAGCAACGGCGACGAATAGATAGCTCGTCGCTTCGCGACGCCCCCCGAATGACGACCGCTCACTGCGCCTTTTGCGGCACCACGACGGTCTGGCCGGGATAGATCAGATTGGGATTGTGGATCTTCTCGCGGTTGGCGTTAAAGATCACGGCGTAGCGCGCGCCATCGCCATAGGCGAGACGGCTCAGCGCCCAGAGGCTGTCGCCGCGGGAAATCACCCGGCTGCTGCCGGCCTCGACCGTCCCGGTGGCGAGAGCGTCCGCCGGCGATGCCGATGCGACCGTCGGACTCGCCGCTGGCACGCGCGCCATGGACTTGGGTTTGGGCGCGCCCATCATGCGGGGCCGAACCGCTGATCGCTCCGGCGTCGCGGCGAGACGCGGCGCCGGCAGGGCAGCGACGACGTCCGATTTGTCAGGCTTTGCGTCCGGCTTTGCTTCCTGCTTCGCGACGGGTGTGATCCGCGCCGGCGGCGGCGCCGCTTCGGCGATCGTCACCGGCATGGTGCGGCTGGACTGCGTGACGGTGCCGTCGGGCGCCCTGGCGCGCAGCGCCAGCTCATAGCTGCCGGCGGGAAGCTTTGGCGGAGTCATGACGAACTGGCCCGACGCATCGGCCACCACACTGTCGAGCGGCTGGCCATCGCGCAGCAGCTCCACCTTGGCGCCCGGTGCGGCCTGGCCTGCAATCACGGCTGCCTCGCCATGATCATCGACGCGCGCGACGTCGAAACGAGGACCAGTGTCCGCAAGTGAAGGCTGCGGCTTCACCGGTGCGACGTCGGCCAGCGCCGTGACCTGCTTGTTCGTTTCGGTCAGCGCATCTGCCTTCGGCGCGTTGGCCGCCGCAGGCGGGGCGGACGGCGCGGGTGGTGCAGCCGCAGCGAGCTTCGGTTCTTCAACCTTCGACTCCGCTTTGGGCTCGATCTTCGATTCAGCCTTGAGCTCGGTCTTGGGTTCGGTCTTGGGCTCGGTCTTGGGTTCGACCTTCACCCCAGCCTTGGCTTCAGCCTTGGCTTCGACCTTCGCCTCCGGCTTGCTTTCGGGCTTGGCGGCTACGGCGACCTCGGTGCTCGCCCCGCCCGGCAGCATGTGGCGCAGCTCGGTCGGGCCGATCACCAGCACGGTGCCGGCTACCGCGAGCAGACAGAATGCAATGATGGCCTTGGATACGGTGATCATCCGTCCTCAAACCTTGATCAAGAACTCGGCGCAAATCAACCGGCGCAAATTGCGCCGTTTTCACACCGGCAGCAAGTCGGTCGAAGGGATGAACCGGGCTGGCCCTGTCGGCGTCAAATGAGCGAGGCCGCATTGCGACCAATCTTGGCGGCCATTTTTTAGGAATTTCATCATGACCGCATTTTGCCGCGCCGCGCCATGGCTGGCGCTTGCCCTGATGCTCGCCGCCTCGCCCACGCTGGCCGCCTCCGGCCCGCCGCCGGGCTTCGTCCTGACAGACAATCCCGATCTCGCCTTCACCTCGCCCGACGGCGCGACCCGGCTCGAGCAGTATATGAAGGACAGCGACGATCTTTTTGACGTCAAGTGGCAGGTCTGGTCGCGGCGCGGCGACCAGTTGACGGAACTGAAACCCGAGCAGGGTTATGGCGCGTTCTTCCGCTTCACGGCGGACTCGCAATGGCTGGTGCGGATGCAGAAGACCGGCTCGGGCGAGCAGGACCTGTTTCTCTACCATCTCGAGAACGGCGCCTTCGTCAGCGCGACGAAGAAGAAGTCCCTCGGCGATCTCGCCTGGGCCTATTTCTACGGCCGGCCGGAGACGAAGCACTTCGCCAAGCTCGACTTCCACATATCGGCCAATCTCCTGGAAGGCACAGAGGACGCCTATCGAGAGCTCGGCATGAACTGGCCCAACAACCGCTACCTCGTGATCGGGCTCGGCGGCGAATACGACAGGCATCCGAAGAACACCGTGATGAAGGGGCTGGGCGGCTGGCGATGCCGCTATGACCTCCAGACCGGGAGATTCGACGTGCCGGAGACCTTCGCCAAGGAGAATGCAGAGGCGCTGAAATGGGAAGTGAAGCGGGAGTGAAAGCGGCTGCGGAACCCGCAGGTACCAACTGCCTGATTTTGTTCCGATTCATAGTTCCCTAACCTTCGCTGGTAACCCGGTCTTGTCGGTTTTGCGGCATCCTGCATCCCACGGGAGGACGGGATGGGCACATCAATTCGATGGACCGCGCGACTGCGCGCGCTGCTTCGGCGCTGGCGCAGCGCGCCGCTGACGTGGCTGATCGTCGGCGGCTTCGTGCTGATGGCGGCGATGGCGATCGGCACCGGGCTCACCGTCGACCGCTTCCGCCAGAACGCGATCGAAAGCGGCCGAGACAGCCTGGAAAGCTCGGTCCGCCTGCTCGCCCGCCATTTCGACCGCGAGTTCGAGGATTTTGCGGTGCTGCAGAAGAGCATCATCGCGGAACTCGAAAGCCATGGCATCGAGTCCGCGGACGTGTTCCGCAGCGAGATGGGCACTCTCGCGATGCACGAGGTGCTGCGCAGCAAGGCCAGCGGCTGGTCGGACGTCGCCGGCGCCAATGTATTCGATTCCAACGGCGTGCTGATCAACTCGTCGCGGCGCTGGCCCGTCGGCGATATCTCGGTGTCGGATCGCGGCTATTTCAACCGCCTCAAGAACGATCCCGCCGCACAGGAAGAGGTCGAGGTCGTGCCCGGCCGCCTCGGCAATGGTCCGGCAATCGTGTTCGCGCGGCGGGTGTCGGGTCCGCATGGTGAGTTCCTCGGCCTGGTGTCGCGCGCCATTACGCCGGAGCAGCTCGAATCCTTCTTCACCTCGACAGGGCTCGGCGAGGACTCCTCGATCGCAATGCATCACCAGAACGGCCAGCTGTTAGCACGGATCCCGCATGTCGACGGCATGATCGGGCGGAACTATCGCACGGGCTCGGCCGAGCAGAAGGCCGTGTTCGAGCGCAGCTACGTCACGACCGAGCTCACGAGCCCGATGGATGGCAAGGACCGGCTCGTCGCCTCCCGCATGCTGACCGGCGAGCCGCTGGTCGTGGTCGCCACCAAATCGCTGGACGCGACACTCGCCACCTGGCGCACCCAAACCAGGTTCTTCGTCGCGGTGGCGGTCGTGTCGATCGGCCTGCTGGTGCTGACGCTGTTCCTGATCTTCCGCCAGATGACGCGCCGGCTCGCTCTGGAAAAAGAGCAGCTCGACACCGCGATGAACACGATGACGCAAGGGCTTCTGATGTTCGACCAGGACCAGCGGCTCATCGTCTGCAACCGCCGTTACATCGACATGTACGGGCTCTCGAGCGACGTGGTGAAGCCCGGCGTCGATTTCCGCGACGTGATCCAGCATCGCGCCGACACCGGCTCGTTCGAGGGCGACGTCGACGCCTATTGCGACAGGATCCTGAGCCAGGTCGGCCTGACGCAGAGCAGAATCGTCGAGACCTCCGACGGCCGCCTGATCGAGATCAAGAACCAGCCCGGCGCAGCCGGCGGCTGGCTTGCCACCCATGACGACGTCACCGAGCGCATTCGCGCCGACGAACGTATCGCGCATCTGGCGCATTACGACGCGCTGACCGACCTGCCCAACCGCGTGCTGATGCGCGGCCATCTGGAGCGGCGCGTGGCGGAGCTTGCCCAGGGCAATCCATTTGCGATCCTCTATATCGACGTCGACGAGTTCAAGGGCGTCAACGATTCGCTCGGCCACGAGGTCGGCGACGAATTGCTGCGCCAGGTGGCGAGCCGCCTGCGCGCCTGCGTCAGCGGCAACGATATGGTGGCACGCCTGGGAGGCGACGAGTTCGCGATCATCAAGGCCGGCACGCATGACCAGGCCGAACTGACGATGCTCGCCGAGCAGATCCTGGCCTCGCTGCGCATGCCGGTCGACTGCAAGGGCCAGGAGATCCCGACCGATGCCAGCATCGGCATTGCGATCGCGCCCGACCACGGCGACATCATCGACGACCTGCTCAAGCGCGCCGATCTCGCAATGTACGCCGCGAAATCGGAGGGCCGCGGCACCTTCCGCATCTTCGTGCCCGAATACGATGCCAAGGCACGGCAGCGCCGCCAGCTCGAGCTCGACTTGCGCCAGGCGCTGGTCCGCGGCGAGTTCGAGGTGCACTACCAGCCGCTGGTCGACCTCTCCGCCAATGTCGTCACCGGCTGCGAGGCGCTGCTCAGGTGGCGCCATCCGGAGCGCGGCATGGTCTCGCCTGCGGACTTCATTCCGGTCGCGGAAGACATCGGCCTGATCGGCGAGATCGGCGAATGGGTCTTGAGTGAGGCCTGCCTCGAGGCGGCTTCCTGGCCCGGCGGCATCCACATCGCGGTCAACGTCTCGCCGGTGCAGTTCCGCTCAAGGACGCTGGCGCTGAAGGTCGCCGCAGCGCTCGCCGAGTCGGGCCTGGCGCCGGAACGACTCGAGCTCGAGATCACCGAAACAGTGCTGATCCGCGACGACGAGGAGGCGCTGACGATCCTGCAGCAGCTGCGCGAGCTCGGCGTGCGCATCGCGCTCGACGATTTCGGCACCGGCTATTCGTCGCTGAGCTATCTGCACCGCTTCCCGTTCGACAAGATCAAGATCGACCGCAGCTTCATCAGCGACATCGGCGAGCCCGAGGATTCCTCTCCGATCGTGCAGGCCGTGGTGCACATGGCTGCCGCCCGCCACATGGCGACGACCGCCGAAGGCGTCGAGACCGAAGCCCAGCGCGAGGTGCTGCGCCAGCTCGGATGCAGCCAGATGCAGGGCTGGCTGTTCAGCCCGGCAGTGCCGGCGGCGACGCTGAGGCAATTGCTGTCGAAGCAGGCGGCGGCGGCCTGAGCTGTGGCCGCCCGAACTCAGCCCGTCGATTTGATCAGATGGAAGGCCTCGTCGAGCAGATGCGGCGTATGCTTTCCGGGCGAGAGCCTGCACGCGCGATCGAAATAGTCCTGGAGTGCGGGCCTGAAGGCTGGATGCGCCGCCTTGCTGATGATGGTTGCGGCGCGCTGCTTCGGCGACAGGCCGCGCAGATCGGCCAGACCATGCTCGGTCACGATGATCTGCACGTCATGCTCGGTGTGGTCGACATGCGTCACCATCGGCACGATGGCCGAGATCGATCCGCCCTTCGCGGTCGACGGCGTCATGAAGATCGAGAGATAGGAGTTGCGGGCGAAATCGCCGGAGCCGCCGATACCATTCATGATGGCGGTGCCGCGAATATGAGTCGAGTTGACGTTGCCGTAGATGTCGGCCTCGATCAGTCCGTTCATGGCGATGACGCCAAGCCGCCTGATGACCTCCGGATGGTTGGAGATCTCCTGCGTGCGCAGCACGATCTTGGTCTTGAGCCTGTCGATTTCGCTGTTGAACTGCTTCGTTGCGCCGGCGCTGAGCGACAATGCGGTGGCGGAGGCGAGCGTCATGCGGCCCGAGCGAAGCAGATTCAGCATGCCGTCCTGCAATACCTCGGTGTAGGCCGTCAGCCGCTCAAAAGGGCCGTCCTCAAGGCCCGCCATCACGGCGTTGGCGACGTTGCCGACCCCGGACTGGATCGGCAGCAATTCCGGCGGAAGCCGGCCGTGGCGAACCTCGTGGCCTAGAAATTCCAGGATATGGCCGGCGATTGCCCTTGATGTCGCATCGGGTGCGGCGAAGGTCGTGTCGCGGTCGGGCGCATGGGTCTCGACCACGGCGACCACCTTGCTCGGGTCGCAGCGAAACGTAGTCTCGCCGATCCTGTCGCCGGGCCCGATGATGGGGATGGGCTTGCGGTGCGGCGGGAGTCTGGTGCCGTAGTAGATGTCGTGCATGCCATGCACGGCCGTGCTCACGCCGGAATTGACCTCGAGAATGATGCGGTCGGCCTGATCCAGCCAGGTCTTGTTGTTGCCGACAGAGGCCGAGGGGACCAGACTTCCGTCCGGCAGGATGGCGGTGACCTCGATCAGCGCGACATCGAGATGGCCGAGAAACCCGAACCAGGCAAATTGCGCAACATGGCTGAGATGGATGTCGATGTAGTCCATCGTGCCGGCGTTGATGCGCTCGCGCGTGACTGGATCGGACTGATAGGGCAAGCGCAGCTCGACGCCATTGACTTTGGCCAGCGCACCATCGAGCTCGGGCGCGGTCGAGGCACCGGTCCACACGCCAATCCGAAGCTGATCGCCGCGCGCATGCGCTTGCTCGATCCGGCGCGCCAACGCCATCGGAACCACTTTCGGATACCCTGACCCGGTGAAGCCGCTCATCCCCACATTCGCGCCGTGGGGCACCAGCGCCGCGGCATCATCGGCGGACATGATTTTCGGACGAAGGGCCGGCAGCGCGATACGCGAACGATCAAAGGACACACGAACCTCTCTGTTTGTGGAGATTGTCCACGACATTGGCCGTCTTCGGATGATCTAGATCAACGGCTCGGCGAACGCGCCTCGACCTGTTGCCGACACGTGCCGCTGCTGCTCGCACCGCCTCTTGTATTCGCGCCGCCTTTTCATATCTCTTCGGCATGATGAAGCTCACACGCATTCAGGACCACGCCATTCAGGCGCTCATGGCAGGCATCGTCGGTGCCGAAACGTTCGATCACGTCTTCGCCGGCATCCGCTTCGATGAAGTCGAGGGCTCGATGCTCTACGCCTTCGCCAGGAACGAGGACGTCGCGTCCGACATCGAGGACGGTTACTCGCCGCTCATCGCTGCCGTGGCATCGCGTGTGCTGGGCAAGCAGGTCGACGTCGTCGTCGTGATGCCGAAGGTGCTGCAATAGGGTTCTGCACGAGGCTTGCTCAATCGATAAACGATGCAAGCTCCTCTGGCCTCCCGGAGAGGAATGCGTCCTTTAGGCAATCGAGGAACGCGGCCACGCGCGCTCAGCAACCGGCCGGGACGTCGCCACGCCGCGACTTCCGGGTCTTTGGCGTGACCTCGCGATCAAACCACGCTAGCCTCCTCTGACAAGAACAAGAGGAAACGCCAATCGTGTACGACTACATTATCGTGGGCGGCGGCTCGGCGGGGTCCGTGCTGGCCCACCGGCTCTCCGCCAGGAGCGCCAACAAGGTCCTGCTGTGCGAAGCCGGCCAGGACACACCACCCGGCAATGAACCGGCCGAAATCAGGGACAGCTATCCGGGCACCGCCTATTTCGATCCACGCTTCCACTGGACCGAGCTCAAGGTCACGACCCAGGTCGTCAGCCACAACAATCCGAACGAAGCGCGTCCGCCCTTGCGCAAATACGAGCAGGCGCGCGTGCTCGGCGGCGGCTCCTCCATCAACGGCCAGATGGCCAATCGCGGCGCACCGACGGATTACGATGAATGGGACGCGCGCGGCGCCGAAGGCTGGTCGTGGGCCGACGTCCTGCCCTTCTTCAAGAAGGTGGAGCGCGATCTCGATTTCGACGGCCCCTACCACGGCAAGGACGGCCGAATTCCGGTGCGCCGTATTCCCAGGGAGCACTGGACGCGACATTCCCAGGCGTTCGCCGATGCCTTTCAGGAGGCCGGTCATCAATATTTACCCGACCAGAACGGCGAATTCGTCGACGGCTATTTCGCAGTGACGCATTCCAACCAGGCCGAGCAGCGCGTCTCGGCCGCGATGGGCTATCTCGATCGCGATACCCGCAGGCGCGCGAACCTCACGATCTCCACCAACACGCAAGTGAGGGAGCTGCTGTTCGAAGGCACGCAGTGCGTCGGCGTGAAGGCCGTGATCGACGGGCGGGAGCAGGAATTCCGGGGCCGAGAGATCATCCTGTCCTCCGGCGCGATCCATTCGCCGGCCCATCTCTTGCGCGCCGGCATCGGCCCGGTCGGCCACCTCAAGGATCTCGGCATTCCTGTGCTGATGGGGTTGCCGGGCGTCGGCCAGCGCCTGATGGACCATCCCTCGATCTCGCTGTCGTCCTTCGTCCGCCGCGGCGCGCGCATGAACGAGCACACCAGGCGGCACATGCAACTCGGTCTGCGCTACTCGTCGGGGCTGCCGGGCGTGCCGAAGGGCGACATGTTCGTCGTCGTGCTCTCCAAGTCGGCCTGGCACGCGGTCGGCGCGCAGATCGGCTCGCTGCTCACCTTCGTCAACAAGACCTATTCCGAGACCGGGCAGGTGAAGCTTGCCTCGCGCGACCCCACGGCCGAGCCGATCGTCGAGTTCAACCTGTTGTCCGACTGGCGCGACCTCGAGCGCCTGATGAGCGGCTTTCGCAAGATGGCGGCGATTCAGATGAGCGACATCGTGAGGAAGGTAACGGACAAGCCGTTTCCGGCGGCCTATACCGACAAGGTGCGCAAGATCGGCGTGGTCAACACCAAGAACAAGATCCTGACCAGGATCGCCGCGACGCTGATGGACGGACCGGCTGCGTTGCGTCACTATCTGATCGATAATTTCGTGGTCGAAGGTTTCACCTTCGATGATGTGATCAACAACGACGAGGCGCTGGAAGCCTTCGTGCGCAAAGCGACGATCGGCGTCTGGCACGCCTCGTGCTCATGCCGCATGGGCCGAGCCGACGATCCGATGGCAGTTGTCGACACGGAGGGCCGCGTCAAAGGCCTTCAGGGCCTGCGCGTCGTCGATGCCTCGATCTTTCCGGTGGTGCCCTGCGCCAACACCAATTTTCCGGTGCTGATGTCGGCGGAAAAGATCGCGGCCGCGATGATGCAGTGATCGGCTGGATGGTCGTGTCCCTGCCGCAGCGCAGCGTGCAACGCTGCGCTCCGGCGATCTCAGGTTCCGCGAAGGCCTATTTCGTCCGCCTGGCGGCCTGGATCT
Source organism: Bradyrhizobium sp. CCBAU 51627 (assembly GCF_028128765.1). Lineage (GTDB taxonomy): Bacteria > Pseudomonadota > Alphaproteobacteria > Rhizobiales > Xanthobacteraceae > Bradyrhizobium. Next base: position 23,589 of record NZ_LBJG01000015.1, on the reverse strand, counting down.
CGACAAACTCGGCATCCGGGTGTGCGACGATGGTTGCGAACATAATGCCGCTAATGATGAGCGACCAGGCGGTGTCCCAATAGATCCAAAACACTTTCAGCCTCCGTTTTGCCAGCCTCCGTTTTGGCGTGCTCCGCCTGGGCCCGGAGTAACGGCACCAGCAGGCTGCCGTTCCAGAACGAGCCCATGACTGGGCCTGCGGCTCGAGCAAGCGCAGGCAAGCTTAGCGCTTTTTGGTGTTGGTCGGTGAGGCCTTGCGATCGGTTTGACCGGTGTGGCGCTTTGCCACGACGTCTTCGTCCCGCGGGCCTTCGCGCGGACGTGGCGGCGGCTTGGGCTGGCCGGACTGGCCGCCATGCTTGCCGCCCATGTCGGGTTTGCCTTCGAGGTCGTTTTCACGGGGCATGGCGTGTCAATGCGTTCGCCCTGCAATGGTTCGCAATTTGCTCCGGGCGCCGTGAGGTTGTGAACGAGTTCATAGGATCGCCGTCTTTGGCGGTGCACGATGCTTCGCGCTTCTCGCGCACGAACCATCGACGGACGGCCTGATGCGCAAACAACTCGTTGCCTGGACCATCCTGACCTCGGCCTTGCTGGCGGTCGCGGTGTGGACCGTACTGGGGCCGCCCGACCATCCGGCCGGCCCACATCTTCCCTCGCGCGACCTGACGGCCTCGGTGCACTAGATTCCCGGTTTGGCGCTCCTGACGCGAACCGGCATCCGCTTCGCCCAAAACGCGCGGCCCAACCGATACAATTTCGGTATCGATCAATCCCATCTGGGGTTTGGTGCAACAGGACACGGGTCGCTATCCTCGCTGCAAAACGACAACACCACGCCGGCAGGAGGACGCCTTTGACCAGACTGACTTGCCCCGCACCCCGCGCTGCGATTGCCACCACCCTCTTCACCGCTCTTGTCACCTCTCTTGCCCTCGTCTCCGGAGTCCATGCCGGCATGGCCGAAACGTTCGCCTATGTCGGCAATGCCGACTCCAACAACATCAGCGTGTTCAAGCTCGCCGAGAACGGCGAGATGACGCCGGTGCAGACGGCCGCCTTCACCGGCGTCGAAAAGCCGGGCGCCTCGACGCCGCTCGCGATCACGCCGGACCATCGCGTGCTGATCGCCGGCGTCCGCTCGCAGCCGTTCGTTGCCGTCAGCTTTGCGATCGATCCCAAGACGGGCCAGCTCAGCCATATCGGCAACGGGCCGCTCGCCGACAGCATGGCCAACATCGCAACCGACCATACCGGCAAGGTGCTGTTCAGCGCCTCCTATGGCGGCAACAAGGTCGCGCTGAATCCGCTTGCCGCGAACGGCGTCGTCGGCGAGCCGAAACAGGTGATCCCGACCGGGCTGAACGCGCACGCCTTCCTGCCCTCGCCCGACAACCGCTTCGTGTTCGCGACCAATCTCGGCTCCGACCAGGTGCTGCGCTTTGCGTTCGATTCCGCTACCGGCTCGCTGACTCCGGGCGATGCGCCTGCCGTTAAAACGCCGGAGAAATCCGGGCCGCGGCACTTCGTGTTCCACCCCAACGGCAAGTTCGTCTATCTCATCCACGAGTTGAACGGCGACGTCGCGGCATTCAGCTATGAGGCCAAGAGCGGAGCATGGAGCGAAATCCAGCGCACCACCGCCCTGCCTGCGGGCTTTAACGGAAAACCCTGGGCCGCCGACATCCACGTCACGCCGGACGGCCGCTTCCTCTACGCCTCCGAGCGCACCACCAACACCCTCACCGCCTACAAGGTCGATGCAGCAAGCGGCAAGCTGACCACGATCGGCAGCGTGCCGACCGAGAAGCAGCCGCGCGGCTTCAACATCGACCCCACCGGCCGCTATCTCGCTGCCGTCGGGGAGCTGTCCGACGGCATGACGGTCTATGCCATCGACCAGACCAGCGGCGCACTGAGCAAGCTGAAATCCTACGCCACCGGGAAGAAGCCGAATTGGGTGGAATTCTTAACGCTGCCGTGACCATCAGGGGCCGGCCGACCTAAGTAAACATCCGGAATTTCGCAAGGTCCTTCTAGGCGTCATATCACCGCCAATGGACCGTCAAATTGTCTTCAAGTGCCCTCAGACCGGGCTGAACGTGCAGCATCGGCTTGGCGACGAGCCGGGCGATCGCACCCACGTACCGGTCTCCTGTCCGGCCTGTACGCGCCTGCATCTGATCGATCGTTCGAGCGGCAAGCTGGTCGGCGATCGCCGGGCTTGAGGGGCGCTACGGCCTTGGCGCGACCTGCGCAGTGACGTCTTCGACGTGGTGCAGCAAATAGAGCAAATGGCCTGAAGTGTCATGGATCGGCGAGTTGATCGGCTGCCAATGCCGCTCGACGAAGGTGCCATTGGGATCCCGGATGTCGTAGCGCTGAACCTTCATGGCATGGGCGCGCCCGGTCTCGCCGACCGTTCGCAAGCTGCTGTAGAGATCGCTGACACCATCGGCGAGCGGATCGTCGGGATTGTCAGGAAAGATCTCGAATAGCGAGCGGCCGACGACCTCGGACCGGCAGATGAAGGTCGCCGCCGCATAGGCATCGTTGATATCGACGATCGGCAGGCCCGGTCCCGGGTCGAGCAGCATGTAGGGATGCGCAGAGCCGTCGAACTCGGGCTGGAATTGCTGCCGAATCGTTTCGGCATCGACCTGCTGGCGCCGGCGCTGTTCGAAGGGCGTCGTATCGGCACCTGATGCAGCCGAGTTCAGCAGCGCCAATTGACGCTTCGCCGATGCCAGCAGGGCACGGACGGTATGCTGAACCGTCGGATCAGCCGTTTCGTTCAGCAGACGCTCGAAGTGAACGATATTCTGCTCGCAAACGAACCTTTGCATCCCATCTCAACCGTGAGCTGTGCGGCCGCGGCGCCACGCCGGAGTATAGCTCCATACAGCCGGCGACGGCCGATGAGAAGACCGCGATTGCCGCAACGACCTATTCGCCGCGCCCGGCGGGCGGCGAACCTGATTTGCATTCCCGCGACTAATCAAGGACTTGCTGCGACAGCTGGCGACGGCGCGGCATCCTGCCTTGAGACAACGCTGCCATGGTCCGCAAGGCTGCCATCTGCTATCGATTGGAGGCATATCGCCCGTGGAATTTCCGATGCGTCATTTGCGCCGTGCCGTCGTCCGAAACCTGTGTCCCTTAGCCATCGCCGGAGTGCTGGTCCTCGGCCAACATCCGGCCACAGCCGCCGATGACGATGCTCCCAAGGGGCCGGCAGTCACGGTGCTGAAGGCGGCGAAGTCCTGCTTCTCCGACATCGTCGAAGCCACCGGCACGATCATCGCCCGCGAGGAGACCTCGGTGCGCCCCGAGCGTCCGGGGCTGAAGGTGACGGACGTGCTGGCCGAAGCCGGCGATACCACGACGGCCGGCCAGGTGCTGGCGCGGCTGGCACTGCCGGAAGGCGGCACCCTCCAGGTCACCGCCCCCGTCGCCGGCGTCATCGCCACCTCGACCGCGCAGATCGGCAACCTCGCCTCGCCCAAGGGTGAGGCGTTGTTCACGATCATTGCACGCAGCGAATACGACCTCGTCGGCCTGGTCGCGACCAACGATGTCAGGAAGCTCGCGGTCAACCAGCCGACCACCGTGCGGATTGCCGGCGCCGGCGAAATCGACGGCAAGGTGCGCCGCATCGGTCCGACTGTCGAGCCGAACATCCAGCAAGGCATGGTCTATATCGGCATCTCGTCGCAGAAGCGGCTGCTGCTGAATGCGAGCGGGCGCGCGCTGATCAAGACCGGGCAGAGCTGCAACGTCGCGGTGCCGCTGACAGCGGTGCAATATTCCTCGGCCGGCACCGTGGTGCAGGTGATTCGCCGCAATCGCGTCGAGACCAAGCGCGTCGAGATCGGGCTGATGTCGGGCGGCAATATCGAGGTCCGAGACGGCCTCAACGAAGGCGATATCGTCGTCGCTCGCGCCGGCGCGCTCTTGCGCGAAGGCGATCCCGTGCGCCCGGTGATGGCCGCGGAAGCGGCGAAGTAGGACCGCTTGTGTCCCGGACGCGCTGCAGCGTGAAACGCTGCTGCGCAGAGCCGGACCCATCTTGCTTCCAATGCTAGCTTGAAAAAACTGGGCCCCGGCTCAGCGTCGCATCATTGCATGATGCGCCGCGTCCGGGGCACGAGGGGTCACAGAGTCTTGGAAAATCTAGCCGCCGGCTTCGTTGAACTGGACGTCTTCGAGCAGCGAGGAGGACACGGTCGGGACCTGATCGCCTTCGCTCGCGCGGGAGATCGCGATGCGGGTCTTGTTGAAGACGCTTTCGGCGCTGCTGCCTTGCGCATTCAGGTTGTTGAGGAGCTCGCCGACCAGCGTCGAATGCTCGCCCTTCCCGTCGTCGACGACCTTGCCGGGCGAGGCGGAGGAGAGGATCAGCGCGTTGTCGGGCGTGCCGATCGGCGCGAGACCATGGCTGTAGGAGCGGAAGCGGCGCTCATACGGGTTACGGCGGGACGCATCGACCACGACGAGCTTGGCCTTGGCGCCCTGCTGCTTCATCATGTCGAGCACGCCTTCGATCGAGACGCCCTGGCGGCGGACGTCGCTTTCCTTCCAGATCACGGCATCGACCGGCAGCATGTAGCTCTCACGGCCGGCCTGCACGCCGTAGCCACCGAAGAAGAGCATGACGGTGGTGTCGTTCGTGATGCGGGACTTCAGGCGGTTGACGGCGCGGACCATGTCGTCCTTGCTCGCGTCTTCCACCATGTCGACGTCAAAACCGTTCTTGCGCAGCGCCGAGGACAGCGCGCGGGCGTCGTTGATCGACTGCGTCAGCGGCGCGCGGGCGTCGGGATAGTGACCATTGCCGATCACGAGCGCCAGGCGTGAGGTCTGGCCGACCGAGCCGGTGACCTGGTCGGTCGAAACGGCCTTGGCGGCGTCGAGAACGCGCATGTTGAGGGCAGCATGGGCGCCGATCGCCAGCGACACCGTGCCGATGAGGGCCGCGGCGAGCGCAATCGAGCGTTTGGAAATGTCGAGCTGCCTTACATTCATCTCGGTTCATTCCTGTCAGTGCCAAAGACCTGCCAAATGCGCGCACACTGCTTGAGTAGCGCGATGGCGTCTCTAGGTTTGAGGGATTGGCCGGGGATGTGCCCCCGAATTGCGCGCAATTTGCGGCGCCGCACCAAACAAACTCTTAACCGGATATAGGCCTGCGAGCAATAGATTGCCAAAAATTGAGTTAAGATGCTGATTCCTCTAATGATTTCTCGGCCCGATTTTCTCCGTTTTTGACTCCCCCGTAGCCTTCCGGGGCACGATCATCCAGCCCTTGGGCGTGGTATTTCGGTGACATCAGTCACGTTTGTATTTCCTGCGAATCCGAGTAGCTTTTTCAACGACTTGCGGAGGATGGGTCGCCGACTGAGCGCCGACTTGGCCCCCGCGAAAGTCCCCCGCGACCAGGTATTTCATGAGCTTTCATTATTTCGCAGGTGCCGCGTGCCGGGCGCTGATGGCCCGGAAAGACGGCCCCTCCCTTTATGACGTCTGCGATCCCGTCTTGTCGGGCCGGACCGGCGGCGATCCGCATCTGGCCAAATTCTACAAGACTGCGCTCGGCAATCCGGCGCTGCGGGTGCTGCTGCGCCGCGCCGGCCTGCCCGAACTGCGTGACGAGGCCAAGCTGACCCGGCTGCGCGATGCACTGGTCCGCGCCCGCGATAATGCCGAACCCGACTGGGCAACGGTCGGCCGGCCCGTGGCCGAACTGGTCGACAGCATCGCGCTCGACCATCCCAAGCCACCCCCGACCGCGTTCGTCGGCAAGATGCCGGCGCCGGCGCAGATCGACAGCGTGATCCGCGACTGCGCGCAGCATCTCTTGGGCTCGTATCGCAAGAACGGCTTTCTGCCGACCTATGCAGCCTTCAACCTGATCGGCGATCCCGATTTCCGCGGGCGCGAGCTGATCATGGCGCTCACCGGGCTGAATGCGCGCGGCTACAAGAATTCGTCACTGCTGTTCAACCTCGCGCGCGTCTTCATCGCGCGCTCGCCCGCGCGCGCCGTGGTCAATCCGCCCTGGCGAGGCATCGCCGAGCCGATGTGGGAGCCGGTGCAGATCCGCCACCGCTCGGCCTATTACGACGCCTTCTTTATCGAGGCATTGCTCAGCTATGTCGAGACCGGGCTGGCGGCACCGGCGGACAAGACCGCTGCGGAGCGTGCGATCGCCGACATGGTCGATTTCTGCGTCAACATCAGCCGCGAAGAGGTCAAAGGCGCCGGCGGCCAACGCTTCAACGTCATCACCGCGCTCGCGCCCGCGCCGCATCCGCGCTTTTCCCGTTTTTTTGCGCAGATCAAGCAGGATCTCGGCTTCGGCGTCTACGTGCCGGACTGCGACACCACGGCGTGCTCGATCTCCGCGGCGACGCAGGCCGGCTGCACCGATCCCATCGTCGACCAGCCGCTGCTGGATTTCTACGCAAGCTACCAGGTGCATGCGGGCGTCAACGAGCCGCGCGTGACGGTGCCGCTCAATGACCTCATCGACTACGAGGGCGGCGTCGCCACATGGATCGACAACCTCAAGGGCGAGCGGCCCTACGGCAACGATCTCGATCCGACGCTCAATCTCGACATTCTCGAGGTGAGCTTCCGCAATCTGGCGCGCTGGAAAATCCTGGAGACGCCGGCGCGGCTGGCGACCGTGCACCGGATCATCGGCTTCCAGAAGCGGCTGGCGGCAAGCGGCGCCTTCGCCAATCCGCGCTCGCACATCTATTATCTGCCGGAGCTCTACAGCGCCTATTTCGGCCGCTGCTACGCAGCCTTCCTGGCATTGCCGCTTGCAGCCCAGGCTGCGATCGATCCCGAGGGCGATTTCGATTTCATCCGCCACCGCGTGCTCTCCTACGTCAAGGCCGAGCTGGTCGCCGCCGAGATGAACGTGTTCGACGCAGCGCTGGCGCTGATCGCGCTCGGCCATCTCGGCGCCGACCCGCGCGCCTTCGCGCCGGCTCTGAACGTGATCGTCGATGCCATCGGCGAGGGCGGCCGACGCGGCCCGTTCCGCGGCTATGAATGGAACAAGATGAAGACGCCGACGCGGATCCTGGTCGGCGGACCCGAGGTAACGTCGGCGTTTGTGCTGATGGGCCTGGCGGTGGCGCGCAGGCGAATTGTGAATGGCGAATAGCGAATGGTGCAACGCGCCCTATTCGCCACTCCCTGCTCGCTACTCGCCCGGTAATGACGGGAAGTTGAAAGCCTCTCTGTTCGGCATATGCTGGCCTGATGGCCAAAAGCCGACCACAATTGCGCGGCTTATCAAGGTGTTCCCTGACAATGCGGACCGGCATGTTGCGAAAACTCCTGATTGCGCTGTCTTTGCTCGTTGTCCCGTCGCTGGCGCGGGCGGCCGACGTCACCGGCACCGCGAAGGTCCGCGACGGCGATTCCATTCTGGTCGGCAGCACACGGATCCGGCTCGGCGGCATCGACGCGCCGTCGGTCGACCAGCTCTGCCTCAATACCAAGGGCGAGCGCTGGACCTGCGGCGTCGCGGCGCGCGACGAGCTCGCCAAATTCAGCGACGGCAAGACCTGGGTCTGCCATGCCCGCTCGATCGACCGGCGCGGCCGCACCGTGGCCCGTTGCGAGGTCGGCGGCGAGGACATCCAGAAATGGCTGGTGCGCAGCGGCTGGGCGCTGGCCTACGCCCGCATGTCCCACGACTATGATGCGGACGAGAAGGCCGCGCGTGAAGCCAAGGCCGGGATGTGGCAGGGCGCCTTCATCGCCCCCTGGGACTGGCGCGTGCGCAACAAGAAGACCGCGATCCTGGGCGCTACCAAGCCGCCGGAGGGCGCGCATGCGGTGCTGCTCGCCTCGGCCTCGGGGCCGGTCGCGCCGTCGCCGGACTGCACCATCAAGGGTAACGTCAACAGCGCTGGTGAATGCATCTATCACCAGCCGACCAGCCGCTGGTATGCGCAAATCAAGATGAAGATCAGCAAAGGCACCCGCTGGTTCTGCTCGGTGGAGGAGGCGGAAGCCGCCGGCTGCCGCGAAACGCGCCGATAGCCCACGCCAGACCTGCGTTTTCCGCGCTTTTCTTGGGTCGCTCCGGCGCGTAAAAACTGAACCAGTGACCTACCAGCCTGTTCTCAAGCAACAAGGACCAATAGCAATGACCGTTCGCGCGGGCCGGGAGTTTCTGGCCATTCCCGGGCCCACCACGATGCCCGACGAGGTGCTGCGGGCGATGCATCGTCCGGCGATCGACATCTACTCCCAGGAGATGCTCGACCTGACTGAAAGCCTGCTCCGCGACATCTCCAATCTGTTCGCGACCAAGGGCAAGTCCTACATCTACATCGCCAACGGCCACGGTGCCTGGGAAGCTGCCTTGAGCAACGTCTTGTCGCGCGGCGACAAGGTGCTGGTGCTGGAGAGCGGGCGGTTCGCAATCGGCTGGGGCAATGCAGCCGCGCTGATGGGCGCCGAGGTCGAGGTGCTCAAGGGCGACTGGCGTCGCGCCGTACGGCCGCACGAGGTCGAGGAGCGGCTGCGCCGCGATACCGAGCACAAGATCAAGGCCGTCGTCGTCGTTCAGGTCGACACGGCTTCGGGCGTGCAGAACGACATCGAGGCGATCGGCAAGGCAATTAGGGCCGCCGGCCATCCCGCGCTGTACATGGTCGACACTGTCGCTTCGCTCGGCTGCATGCCGTTCGAGATGGACAAATGGGGCGTCGACGTCGCGATGTCCGGCTCGCAGAAGGGCCTGATGACGCCGCCCGGCCTCGGCTTCGTCTCCGTCAATGCGCGCGCGCTCGAGGTGCACAAGAAGGCCAACATGGCGACGCCCTATTGGAGCTGGAGCGAGCGCGAGGGCACCGAGAACTATCGCAAATATGCCGGCACCGCGCCGGTGCACCTGTTGTTCGCCTTGCGCAAGGCGATCGACATGCTGCACGAGGAAGGGCTGGAGAACGCCTTCCGCCGTCACAGCCTGCTCGGCGAGGCCACGCGCCGCGCGGTCGGCGCATGGACGGAAGGCCAGGTGCTCGGCTTCAACGTTGCCGAACCACATCAGCGCTCCAACACCGTGACCACGGTGACCATGGCGAGCGGCCATGATCCCGCGGTGCTGCAACGCTATTGCAAGGAGAAATGCGGCGTCGTGCTCGGCACCGGCATCGGCGATCTCTCCGGACAAGCCTTCCGCATCGCCCATATGGGCCATGTCAATGCTCCGATGCTGCTCGGTACGCTGGGCGTGATCGAAGTCGGCCTCAACGCCCTGAAGATTCCGCACGGCAAGGGCGGCCTCGAAGCTGCGGTGTCGTATCTCGGAGAAGAGGTGGCGGTGTAGGAGCCTTTCTTCCTTCTCTCCTTGTGAGAGACTAGATAGCGATCGATATCAAACAAAGAGGCGCGGCAAGCCCCTCAAAAGCCCCTTCGCGCTTGTGTCTTCCGGCGCCCCCGCGAAAGAACGCTATCATATCGCCCGGCGACTTCGAATGACGCGAGGACCATGTGACGGAGAGCGTGCAAGAACTTGAGTCCGACCTTCAGCGGATGCCGCGAGGGACCGCCGAGGCGCGGCGCTATCGCCCCCCGGCGCTTTGCGAATGCGCGGCCACTGCCTTCTGTGCCTCTTGCTCGATAATTCTCACCGCAGCATCGACGGCCCGCTCGTGATCGTCGTCGAGAGATTTGTCCCTCATCCAAGCATATAAGTAGACCGCCAACGCATCCTGCAGTGTCATGGCAGGCTCCTCCCTTCAAAAGCGCGTCGTGCACCCCCGTTCGGAATGATCCTGCTTTACGGACACCGACGCAATCAGATGGAGTTCTTAAATCGGGGTTAAGCTTGATAGCAGCGATGCAATTCAAATCTGCGCGGCTGACGCGGCGCCGGATGTGTGGCCGCAACCGCCGCGATCTCGGCGCGCACATCATCGATCGCCGCAGAAACTTCATCACGCAGCGCGATCATCTGATTGCGTATCTCGACGCGCAGCGCTGTGATCTCCTGGTTCTGGCGCTGCTTGACCAACTCCCTGATATTGTCGAAACCCTCATCGACGATCTCGATCGTCTTTAGCAGCGCATGCTGCAGATAGTCCTTGTCAATGAAATGTGTCGGCGGCTCCGCGTTTTCCTTGACCTTGACCACCCAACGGCGGCGCCGACAGCGAGCGCGGCCGTTCGTTACCTGGGCGCGAGCTTCGCCACGATGAGGAGATGCCCGATGCCGTAGTTGAACGCGATCGAGAGCAGCAACAGCGCCACGAACTGCCAGTTGCCGATGGCGTAGAAGGCGAGCGAGGCCAGCGCCAGCCAGATCACCGGAGCAAGGTCGCTGCGCCGCCCCAGCCAGAAATAGCCGGCCAGCACGACGGGCGGGAACAGCGCAATGAACGGGTACGAGTTGAAGAGCATCAGGCTGCACCTGCGGCGGGATATCGCCCCCAAAGCATACCGTCGCCCGGCCAACAGCCCGGCGACGTGAAGCAGTGGCGCTGGCAATTCGCGGAATCGGGACGATATAAGGCGAAATACGCAGTTGAATGAGGATCGAGTGACCCAGACCAAGACACCTTCCCAGCCCCCCGTCGCCCCGCGCCGGCCGCACTCCTTTACCCGGCACGGCATCACCGTGACCGACGACTATGCCTGGCTGAAGGACACGAAGTGGCAGGAGGTGCTGCGTAACCCTGCGGTGCTCGACCCTGATATTCGCAAATATCTGGACGAGCAGAACGCCTACACGGAGAGTCTGCTCGGCCATACCGCGGCCTTGCAAAAGACGCTGGTGCGCGAGATGCGCGGACGCATCAAGGAGGACGATTCCAGCGTGCCGTCGCCCGACGGACCCTTTGCCTATTTCCGCAAATTCCGCGAGGGTGGCCAGCACGAATTGTTCGGCCGCATGCCGCGCGAGGGCGGCGAGGCCCATATCGTGCTCGACGGCGACGCGCTCGCCAAGGACCACAAATATTTCAAGTTCGGCGGCAGCCGACACTCGGACGATCACGAACTGCAGGCCTGGAGCGCCGACACCAAGGGCTCCGAATATTTCTCCATTCGGGTGCGCGACTGGGCGACGGGTCAGGACCTCGACGACATCGTCGAGGAGACCGACGGCGGCGTGGTCTGGAGCAAGGACGGCAAAAGCTTCTTCTATGTGAAGCTCGACGACAATCACCGCCCGATGCAGGTGTGGCGGCACAAGCTCGGCACCAAACAGGCCAACGACACGCTGGTTTACGAAGAGCAGGATTCCGGCTGGTTCACCCATCTGCACGAGAGCACCAGCGGCCGCTTCTGCGTGATCGCCGGCGGCGACCACGAGACATCAGAGCAGCGGCTGATCGATCTCGCCAACCCCGAAGCACCGCCACGCCTGGTCGCAGCGCGCGAGGAGGGCGTGCAATATTCGCTCGCCGACCGCGGCGACGATCTGTTCATCCTCACCAATGCCGACGGCGCCATCGACTTCAAGATCGTCACGGCGCCGCTTGGCGCACCCGAGCGCAAGAACTGGCGCGACCTGATCCCCTATCGCCCCGGCATCTACATCATCGACATCGACCTCTATGCCAGCCATCTGGTGCGGCTGGAGCGCGCCAACGCGCTGCCGTCGATCGTGATCCGCGACCTCGCCACCAAGGAGGAGCACGCCATCGCCTTCGACGAGGCGGCCTATTCGTTGGACACGATGGGCTCCTATGAATTCGACACGACGAATCTGCGCTTTGCCTATTCGTCTATGACGACGCCGTCGGAAGTCTATGACTACGACATGGTCAAGCGCACGCGCACTTTGCGCAAGCGCCAGGAGATTCCGTCCGGGCACAACGCTGCCGACTACGTCACCACCCGCATCATGGCGAAGGCGCACGACGGCGCAGAGGTGCCGGTGTCGATCCTGCATCGCCGCGGGCTCGAGCTCGACGGCACGGCGCCGCTTCTGCTCTACGGCTACGGCTCCTACGGCATGGCGATGCCGGCCTCGTTCAACGCCAACCGCCTGTCGCTGGTCGATCGCGGCTTCGTCTACGCCATCGCGCATATACGCGGCGGCGCCGACAAGGGCTGGGGCTGGTATCTCGACGGCAAGCGCGAGAAGAAGACCAACTCGTTCGACGATTTCTCAGCCAGCGCCCGGGCGCTGATCGATGCCAAATACACCAGCGCAAAACGCATCGTCGGTCATGGCGGCTCGGCCGGCGGCATGTTGATGGGCGCGGTGGCGAACCGCGCCGGCGAATTGTTCGCCGGCATCGTCGCGGAAGTGCCGTTCGTCGACGTGCTCAATACCATGCTCGACGACACCCTGCCCCTGACGCCGCCGGAATGGCCGGAATGGGGCAACCCTATCGAGAGCGAAAAGGATTTTCGAACGATCCTGTCGTACTCGCCCTACGACAATGTCGCGGCGAAGGAGTATCCCGCGATCCTCGCTATGGGCGGCCTGACCGATCCACGCGTCACCTATTGGGAGCCCGCCAAATGGATCGCGCGCCTGCGCGCCACCATGACCGGTGGCGGCCCTGTTCTGCTGCGCACCAACATGGGCGCCGGCCACGGCGGCGCCTCGGGACGCTTCGACCGGCTCGATGAGGTCGCGATCGTCTATGCGTTTGCACTGTGGGCGACGGGGATGGCGGAGGCCAGGCCGTAATCCCTATTGCCTCCCCATGTCGTCCCGGCTTTTGCCTGGACGACATTCTCCTCCTTACCGGCCGTTCTTCTTCCGCCATTCCGCGAAATCGGTGAGCGTCTGCGGATCGGTCGCGGGATAGAGACCGAAGATGCCGCGGCCCTTGCCGACTTCCTCGGTGACGAAGTCCTCGAACGCTGTCATTTCGAACGTTTCATTGGCGATCTCGTCGGCGAGATGGGCCGGGATCACGATGACGCCGTCGGCATCGCCGAGAATGACGTCGCCAGGAAACACGGGCGCGTCCCCGCAGCCGATCGGAACGTTGATCTCGATCGCCTGGTGCAGCGTCAGATTGGTCGGCGCCGAGGGGCGATGATGGTAGGCGGGGATGCCGAGCTTGGCGATCTCGGCGGAATCCCGAAAGCCTCCATCGGTGACGACGCCGGCCACACCACGCTTCATCAACCGCGTCACCAGGATCGCGCCGGCGGACGCGGCGCGCGCATCCTTGCGGCTGTCCATCACCAGCACGGCGCCTGGCGGACAATCCTCGACCGCCTTGCGCTGCGGATGAGAGCGATCTTTGAACACGTCGATGGTGTTGAGGTCCTCGCGCGCCGGCATGTAGCGCAGCGTGAAGGCCTCGCCGACCATGGTCGGCTGGTCAGGGCCTACGGGGTGCACATCCTGGATCATCTGGATGCGCAGACCGCGCTTGAACAGCGCGGTGGCGACGGTGGCGGTGGAGACGGATTTGAATTTGTTGCGGGTGGCTTCGGAAAGTTTCGACATCTCGTACTCTCTCTTTCGTCAATCCGGGGCGCGCCACGTGGCGTGAGCCCGGAATCCATCAGGCGCCATGGATTGCGGCACGACGGATTCCGGGCTCATCGCTGCGCGATGCCCCGGAATGACAGGGGCTAATAAATCGACGGCTCGCCGATCGGCGCGCCGAAATCGGTCTCGAGGAAGTCGAAGTCGCAGCCGTCATTGGCCTGCTTGATATGCTTGGTGAACATCCAGCCATAGCCGCGCTCGAAGCGGCGCTCGGGCTGCTTCCAGGCGGCGCGGCGCTTCTCGAGTTCCGCCTCCGGCACATCGAGGTTGATGGTGCGGGCGGCGACATCGAGCGTGATGCGGTCGCCGTTCTGCACCAGCGCCAGCGGACCGCCGATATAGGACTCCGGCGAGACGTGCAGGATGCAGGCGCCGTAGCTGGTGCCGCTCATGCGCGCGTCGGAAATGCGCACCATGTCGCGCACGCCCTGCTTCACGAGTTTCGTAGGAATCGGCAGCATGCCCCATTCCGGCATGCCCGGGCCGCCCTGCGGCCCCGCATTGCGCAGGATGAGGATGTGGTCCTCGGTGACGTCGAGATTGGGATCGTCGACCGCTTTCTTCATCGACGGATAATCGTCGAACACGAGTGCGGGACCCGTATGCCTGAGGAAGCGCGGCGCGCAGGCGGAGGGCTTGATGACGCAGCCGTCGGGTGCGAGATTGCCCTTGAGCACCGCGAGTGCGCCTTCCTTGTAGATGGGATTGGCAACCGAGCGGATCACGTCGGCATTGTGCACCTCGGCGCCGTCGATGTTCTCGCCCAGCGTCTTGCCTGTCACCGTGATGCAGTCGAGATGCAGATGGTCCTTGATCTGTCCCATCAGCGCCGGCAGGCCGCCGGCATAGAAGAAGTCCTCCATCAGATAGGTATCGCCGCTCGGGCGGACGTTGGCGATCACGGGCACCTTGCGGCTCGCGATCTCGAAATCGTCGAGGCCGATATTCTGGCCGGCGCGGCGCGCCTGCGCGATCAGATGAATGATCGCATTGGTCGAGCAGCCCATCGCCATCGCGACCGCAATCGCGTTCTCGAACGCCTTGCGGGTCTGGATCACCTTCGGCGTCAGATCCTCCCACACCATCTCGACGATGCGGCGGCCGCATTCGGAGGCCATCCGGATGTGGTTGGCGTCCGCGGCCGGAATCGAGGACGCGCCCGACAACGTCATGCCGATCGCTTCCGCGATCGCAGTCATGGTCGAGGCCGTGCCCATGGTCATGCAGGTGCCGTAGCTGCGGGCGATGCCGGCTTCGATGTCGAGCCAGTCCTTGTCGGAGATCTTTCCGGCGCGACGCTCGTCCCAATACTTCCAGCCGTCGGAGCCCGAGCCGAGCGTCTTGCCCTTCCAATTGCCGCGCAGCATGGGACCGGCCGGCAGATAGATCGCCGGGATGTTCATCGAGGTCGCACCTAACAGCAGCGCCGGCGTAGTCTTGTCGCAGCCGCCCATCAGCACCACGCCGTCGACCGGATGGCTGCGCAACAGCTCCTCGGCGTCCATCGCCAGCATGTTGCGATAGAGCATGGTGGTCGGCTTGAGCAGCGATTCCGAGAGCGACAGCGCCGGCAATTCCAGCGGCAGGCCGCCGGCCATCAGGATGCCGCGCTTGACGTCGTCGACGCGCGACTTGAAGTGCATGTGGCAGGGCTGGGCGTCCGACCAGGTGTTGAGGATCGCGATGATCGGACGGTCCTTCCACTCCTCCGGCGCGTAGCCCATCTGCATGGCGCGGGAACGGTGGCCGAACGAGCGGAGATCGTCGGGCGCGAACCAGCGCGCGCTGCGGAGCTGGTCAGGAGTTTTCTTCTTGGTCTTGCTCATCGTCCTCGTCCGTCGGGAAAGCCGCCGGTGCTCTTCCCACAGCCGGCCCACTTCTCGCAAGGCACCGGGAGCGGGGTGGACCTCCGGCATGCATGCAGGCGTGCATAGCTCAGGTTGCGGCGCAATATCGGGTGAGTTCGGCCAAGCCTGGCCCGAAGTGCTTGCAGGTCGGGCACAATCCGCGCGACAATTTCATTTGGAGCTTTGATTTGGGTCGCTGGGAACACCCCGAGCCGATCCGGAGGTTTTGAAGTGGCCAACATCCTGATCGTGGATGACGACCCGGCCGTTCAGTTGACAATCCGGCTGCTGTTGGAGCGGGCCGGTCACCACGTAACGGTCGCCGGCGATGGCCGCAAGGGACTCGCCCTGTTCGAAGCCGACCCGTTCGACCTGCTGTTCCTGGATATCTTCATGCCCGGCATGGACGGACTGGAGACAATGCGCCATGTCCGGGCGCTGCAACCGGCGATCCCGATCATCGTCATTTCCGGTCGCTCGGTCATGCCGGACGCCTATGCCGAGCCGGACTTCCTCAAGATGGCGATCAAGCTCGGCGCGGTCGCGAGCCTGCAGAAGCCGTTCCGGGCCGACGCATTGCTGGCGGCGGTCGATGGCTGCCTGAAGGCCGGCGAGTCGGAGGGGTCCGATGTCAATGCCCGCCGCCGATGATGGCAGCGCCTCCTCAGCTCGAGGTCGGCCGGGGCGCGATCTTGCAGGGAGCCCTGCGAATGTTCCCGTGAGGTACGGAACAACACTCGCGACACGCCTCGCCATCGCCATGACCCTGTTGGTGGCGGTCACCGTGGGTGCAGTCGGCTGGCTAGGCTATCGCAATACCACGCAGGCGGTCATCCCGCGTGTCCTGGAGCGGGTCGGCGCCCAGTCGCGCCTGTTGGCGGCCAATCTTGAATCCTATGTGGCCGGAGTGCGGGGCGACCTGACCGGCTATCGCGCCGCGGCCGCCATCAATGGTCTCATCCGGGCCCACGCCGGTGGAGGAATTGATCCTTCTGACGGCGTCTCGGAGCAAACGTGGCGCGCGCGAATCGCGGCGCGGCTCGCGGCCGAGATCGAGGCCAAGCCCATTTATGGGCAGTTTCGGATCATCGGGCTTGATGACGACCAGCGCGAGCTGGTCCGGGTCGATCGATCCGGACCGAACGGAGCAGCACGGATCGTTCCCGACGGCGAACTGGAGCATAAGAGCGACCGAGCCTATTTCCAGGAAACGATACGGCTCGGGCCCGGCGAAATCTATGTGTCGCCCATCGAGCTCGCCACCCGCCAGGGAGGAACGACGACCTGGCACGTTCCGACGCTGCGCGTCGCGATGCCGCTATACGCGCCCGACGGCAAGCCCTTCGGCATTATCATCGCCAATATCGACATGCGACCGGCGCTCGACAGCGTCCGCTCCACCGGGACCTCCGGAGGAGAGCTCTATGTCGTGAATTCGCGGGGGGATTATCTCGTCCATCCCGATCGCGCGCGCGAATTCGGCGCACCACATGGCGGCGCCAGTGACTGGCGCAAGGATTTTCCGTATTTCGCCTCGTTGACCGGCACTCTGGATGCATCCACGCGGCTCATGACCGACGAATCGGGCCGGCCGAGCGGCGCCGCGATCGCGCCGGCGCTGCTCGTGGGCAAGGATTGGGTCGCCATCATCGAGACGATTCCGGCGCCTGTGTTCGGTCTCGTGCCAGCGGCCATCCAAAAAACGTCCGTGCTCGTCGGTGTGCTGGCCGTCCTCGCCGCGGCCTTGCTCGCCGTGCTGCTGGCGCGCTCATTGACGAGTCCGATCACACGCCTGACCACGGCGGTGACGGCTATTGGCGACGGACGGCCGGCCGACATTCCGGTCGATGCAAGCGGCGAGACCGGCGCGCTGGCGCGGGCCTTTGCCCAGATGGTGGATGAAACGCGGGCGAAAGCAGCCGCGCTCGAACGCGAGGTCCAGGAGCATCGCCGCACCGAGGCCGCACGAAGCCATCATGCGGCGCGCGAGCTCCTGTTCAGCGCCGCCGTCGAATCGTCCGACGATTCGATCGTGATGCAGTCCCTCGATGCCGTCATTACCGGCTGGAATCCTGCCGCCGAACGTCTCTATGGATATTCGGCGGACGAGGCGATCGGGAAATCCACCGCGATCATTGTTCCGCCCGATCGGCGCGAACAGGGCAAGGACTATCTGGCGCGGATCGCGAGGGGTGAGCCGATCGAGCGCTTCGAGACGGTCCGGCTGCGCAACGACGGCACGCCGGTCGAAATCTCGCTCAGCCTGTCGCCGATCAAGGGAGCGTCGGGCGAGATCATCGGCGTCTCCGGGTCCGCGCGCAGTCTGACCGAAGCGCGCCGCGCCGAGCGTGCGCTCCAGCAGCAACTGGAGGAGCGGCGGCTTCTTTTTGACACTTCACAGGATCTGATCATGATCATGAACTCGCGCGGCGAGGTCGTGCAGATCAGCCCGAGCAGCGAGACCATCCTCGGCTACAGGCCGGACGAGATGATCGGTTACAGCGGCGCCGATTTCATTCATCCCGCGCACCTGGATCAATCCCGCGAGGAGATGCGCGAGCTCCGCCGCGGCGGCCATCTGAAGCTCTCGGACACCCGCTGCTTCCACAAGGACGGCCGCGAGGTCTGGCTGTCATGGCTCGGCAATTGGTCGGATCAGGCCAGGCGCTTCTTCTTCGTCGGACGCGATATGACCGAGGCGAGGCTTGCCGCCGAATCCTTGCGCGACAGCGAGCAACTTGCGCGCAACATCGTCGAGACCGCGCTCGACGCCTTCGTCCAGACCAACGATCGCGGCACCATCCTGAACTGGAGTTCGCGGGCCGAGGAGCTGTTCGGCTGGCGGCGTGACGAGGCGCTCGGCAAGAATGCCATCGACATGATCGTCGCCAAGAGCGAGCATGAAAGGGTCAAGGCCGGCCTTGACCGCTTCCTCGAATCCGCCGGCGGCCAGACCCTCAACCGCCGCCACGAGCTCATGGTCCGCCGCCGCGACGGCAAGGAGTTCAAGGCCGAGCTGAGCGTCACGGCGCTGAGGCGCCGCGAGGGTATCCTGTTCAACGTGTTCTACCGCGACCTCACCGACAAGATCGCCTCGGAGGAGCGCATCCGCCACGCCGAGAAGATGGAGGCGGTGGGCCAGCTCACCGGCGGCGTGGCACACGATTTCAACAACATCCTCACCGTCATCACCGGGACGATCGAGATTCTGGCCGATGCGGTGGCCAAGGATCCGGGGCTCGCGGCGATCACGAAGATGATCGACGAGGCTGCCGGTCGCGGCGCCGAGCTGACCCAGCATCTGCTCGCCTTCGCGCGCAAGCAGCCGCTCCAGCCACGCGAGGTCGATATCAACGCACTGATCGTCGACACCGCGAAGCTGTTGCGGCCGACGCTGGGCGAGCAGATCCAGATCGAATCCGTGTTCGAGGACGAGAGCTGCGTCGCGATCGTCGATCCGAACCAGCTCACCACGGCCATCCTCAACCTCGCCCTCAACGCGCGCGACGCGATGCCTGATGGCGGCAAGCTGATCGTGGAGACCGGCGCCGCCTATCTCGACGAGGTCTACGCCAGCGCCAACGACGTGCCGCCGGGACATTATGTGCTGATCGCGGTGAGCGACACCGGCACCGGCATTCCGGCCCATATGCTGGCGCGCGTGTTCGACCCCTTCTTCACCTCGAAAGGGCCGGGCAAAGGCACCGGGCTCGGGCTCTCGATGGTCTACGGCTTCATCAAGCAGTCCGCAGGCCACATCAAGATTTACAGCGAGGAAGGCCACGGCACCACGATCAAGATGTACCTGCCGCCCGGCAAGACCCCCACGGCCGTCGCCGAAGGCGTGCTGCCGGCGTCGATCGAGGGTGGACAGGAGACCATCCTGGTGGTCGAGGACGACCGTCTGGTGCGCGAATATGTGCTCGCGCAACTGCATTCGCTCGGCTACGTCACCCTGCAGGCCGCCAACGCCGCGGAAGCGCTGGCCATCGTTGCCGCCGGAGAACCGTTCGACCTGCTGTTCACCGACGTCATCATGCCCGGCAAGATGAATGGACGTCAGCTCGCCGACGAGGTGCTGAAGGCGCGCCCCGATCTCAGGGTGGTCTATACGTCCGGCTATACCGAGAACGCGATCATCCATCACGGCCGGCTGGATTCAGGCGTGCTGCTGCTGGCGAAGCCCTATCGCAAATCGGATCTCGCGCGGATCATCCGCCAGGCGCTGCAAGCGTAGGCGCGCTTTCTCCTGTCCCGGCGACGCAGAGCCGGGACCTCGAACTGTCAGCCCTGGAGTTGGAGCAATGGGCCCCGGCTCAGCGGCGCATCATTGCATGATGCCCCTAGTCCGGGGCGCGAGACTGGCCTACGATGCGCGCTGGGCCGCGGTCATCACGATGCGGATCAGGTCGGCGGCATTGCGGGCGCCGAGCTTCTTCATGATGTTGGCGCGGTGGTCCTCGATGGTGCGCGGACTGATGCCGAGCGTGCGGCCGGCCTCCTTGTTGGACGCACCGGCAGCGAATTGTTCGAGCACCTCGCGCTCCCGTCGGGTCAGCGGCTCGCGTCCGGGGAAATGCAGCGAGCCGAATTTCGGCGACGCGTTCTCCGCCTGCCTGCGTGCATAAGCGCCGATCGCCTCGTCCAGCCGGCCGACGATCTCGCTGCCACGGAACGGCTTCTCGATGAAGTCGAGCGCGCCGCTCTTGATGGCGCCCACCGCCATCGTGATGTCGCCCTGCCCGGAGATCATGAAGATCGGAGCCGGATAGTCCTCGCCGTGCAGCTCCTTCAGAATGTCGAGACCCGACTTTCCGGGGATGTGCACGTCGAGCAGGATCGCAGCCGGTGTGCGGTTTCGCGCCACGGAGAGCAGCGCTGCTCCGTCCGCAAAACAGATCACCTCATAGCCCGCCGCCTTCAACACCATCGACAGGGTGTCGCGAACAGCAGGGTCGTCATCGACCACGAAGATCTCACCACGGGAGCTTTGTTCGACCATGTGCCACGTCCATTCGCCAAGCCACGTCGGCATTGAAGGACTCGCGTCCGCGCCTCACGTTTCGGCTTTCGGCGCAGATTCGGCCCACCCGCATTTGTACGGGACATGAACTTAACGCACAAGTAGCGCTGAGGTGCCTTATTGCGGGAGACGGAGAATATCCATGCTAAATTACGCAGATACACCCCCGCTCGCGGCGATGGCGGAAACGGACAGCCGTCAGTTGATCGCAGCCGAACTTCGTTCCCTGATCGCGCGCATCGAGATCAGCATGCGTCTGATCGACGCTGCGATGGAGCCCGAGGACGATAGCGCTATCGTGAGCGCCAACCAGGGTTCCACCGAGATTGTCGTGCTCGATGACGTCACGCCTCGTTATGTGACGGCGAGCGCCGCCCTCAACGGCTGCCGGGCGGAGCTGACCCGGGCCCTTCAAAAGCTGTCGGAATCCGCCAATCCGGTGTAGGTCGCAATCGGCGCGGCTGATTGGCCGCAGCCGATTGCATGGCAGCTCCGCGTCTCAGGGCCGGTGCCGCTCCACGATCGCGTCGGTGGCAACGCCGCCCCAGGTATGGATCGTCGGCAGTCCCATCGCGGTCTTGCCGAGATTGGCGAGGCTGATGCGCAGCGCCGCGAGATCGAGCGGCTTCGGCAGGCTCTGAAGCTCGATCCCGACGGAGCGGGCGTAACCGCGGGCGGCGCTCCGGCGCTTGCCGTCCATACCGCTGACCACGATCACCGAGCCCGAGAATTTCGCCGCGGCCATCTCGCGCAACACGTCGATGCCGTCGCCATCCTCCAGCACCAGATCGAGCGTCACGCAGTCGAAGCGCCCGGCGCGCAGCTTTTCGATCGCCTCCGCAACCGACGGCGCAACGGCGACTTCATGGCCGGCCTGCTTGGCGGCGACCGTGATCAGACTGCGCTGGGTGGCGTCGTCATCGACCACCAGGAGCTGAAGCGCGCGCCGCTCGGCGACGTCGGGCAGATTTGAACGGACGGGGGAGAGAGAGCTTCTTGGCATGGCCGGACCCTGAAATTGCGATCAGCCATTGGTACACGGACCGCGCTTAGGCCGCGTAAAACCGGGTCTGCCAATTCATTCGGATGTTTTCAGAAAATGTGAAGCAATGCGTCAGAAACGGTCGCACAGTGCGCGTGGCGATCACGCCGCCGCATCGTGTCCGCCGGCCGGGCCTCGCTTCTTGCGGTTCTTGCCGCGCAGGAACTGGATATCCATCTCCGCGCCGTTGACGCGAACCAGCTCGCAGCGGCGATAGGCAAGGCCGGTGGACGACAGCAGCAGGAAGAACTCCTTCAGGTTCAACCCCTGGATCGAACCTTCCACCGTGAGGATGGCGTCGGTGTCAGAAATCGCATTGAGCGTACAGTCGCGCCGCCACGTGCCGTCGATGGCCATGATGCAGACATCATAGCCCCGACTGAATGTGACGCGCTCTGCACCCTTGCCGTCCTCGGCCATGTCTATCGTCCTGCCATCGCCATGCGCGGCGCCGCACTTTCCGCGGCGGGCTTGGCCAGTGCTGCACGCGGATCGTTCGGCTTGTAGAGGCCGCGACGATCCACAATCGGCCTGAACGTATCGGTCAGCCCGACCACGGTCTCCGCCGCGCCGAGCACCAGGAAACCGTCGGTCTCGATCTGGCGGGCCAGGCGGTTGAAGATGTTGATCTTGGTCTCCTGGTCGAAATAGATCAGCACGTTGCGGCAGAAGATGACGTCGAAGGTTCCGAGGTGGGAGAAATCCTGCAGCAAATTGAGCTGCCGATGCTGGACCATCGCCCGCAGCTCGGGATTGATCTGCCAGGTTTCGCCGTTCTGCTTGAAGTATTTCACCAGGTGCTGAATCGGCAGGCCGCGCTGCACCTCGAACTGGCTGTAGACGCCGGACTTGGCCTTCTCCAGCACTTCCTGCGAAAGGTCGGTCGCGATGATCTCGACCCGCCAGCCGGTCAGGGCCGCGCCCATTTCCTTCAAGGTCATCGCAAGCGAATAGGGCTCCTGCCCGGTCGACCCTGCAGCACACCAGATCCGCACGCTGCGTTTGCCAGCACGGGCCTTGAGGATCTCAGGCATGATGGTATCGCGGAAATGATCAAACGGGACCTTGTCACGGAAGAAGAAGGTCTCGTTCGTGGTCATGGCTTCGACCACGCTGGTGATCAGCGCGCTCGAACCGCCTTGCAGCTTCTGCACGAGCTCGGGGATGCCGGCGAGTCCAGCCTTGCGCGCCAGGGGGAGCAGGCGGCTTTCGATCAGATATTGCTTGTCGGCGGACAGGTCGAGACCGGAGCGCTCTTTCAGCAACTTACGCAGATACTCGTAGTCGGGCGCGTTCACAGGATACCTCTTGACGCTACTGGCAGGTGTATGTTCAGGCAGCGGATTCTTCGCGCTCGACCAGCCCAACTTCCTGAAATTTCGCCATCACGATGTCCTTGTCGAAGGGCTTCATGATGTATTCGTTGGCACCGCCGCCCATCGCCTTCGTAATGTGGTCGATGCCGGTCTCGGTGGTGCAGAACACCACCTTGGGCTCGTCGCCTCCGGGCATGCGGCGCAGCGTGCCCAGAAACTGGAAGCCGTCCATGACAGGCATATTCCAGTCGAGCAGGATCGCTTCCGGCATGGCCTTCTTGCAGTGGACCAGCGCTTCGACGCCGTCTTCCGCTTCAATTACTTGAAAGCCCAGCGATTCGACGATGCGGCGCGCGACCTTGCGAACGATGCTGGAATCGTCAACCACCAAACACGTCTTCATTTTGCTCTCCGGCATTGAATGTCTTTTGATTTCGTTAGGCAGCCATTTGCACTTCGGTCTTGAGCTCGAGAACGCGATCGACGTCGAGGACGACCATGAGCTGTCCGTCGAGGCGGTGGACGCCGCCGGCGAGCTTGGCCATGCGGGGGTCGAGGTTGACGGGGTTCTCTTCCTTGCTGTCCTCGGGCAGGCGCAGCACCTCGCCGATCTGGTCGATCAACAGGCCGTAGGATTCACCGCGCAGGTCGACGCCGACCGCCATCGGCGTCTTGCCGTCCTCGTCCCGGGGCAGGCCGAGACGGGAGCGCATGTCGACCACGGTGACGATGCGGCCGCGCAGGTTCAACACGCCCGCGATCTCGCGCGAGGACAGCGGAACGCGGGTGACGCGCTCGGGCATGAACACGTCCTGGACGCGGGAGATCGGCAGGCCGAACAGCTGGCCGCCGATCATCGCGGTGAC
>NZ_LBJG01000014.1 GCF_028128765.1 Bradyrhizobium sp. CCBAU 51627 | reverse complement strand
TGGCGGACATCGACGAGCCGACCACGCCGTTCGGCTTGAGCGAGGTGCGCGGCGACGGCGGCGGGGTTCGAGAGGCGCAGCGGATGCTGCCGCAGCAGCTGAACGCGCAGCTGCGCAGCCAGGCGCGACGGCTGGGGGTGAACCTGGCGAGCCTGTGCCATCTGGCCTGGGGACAGGTGGTGGCGCGCAGCAGCGGCCGCGAGCAGGTGGTGTTCGGCACGGTGCTGTTAGGCCGCTTGCAGGGCAGCGCTGGCGCCGACCGCGCCATGGGGCTGTTCATCAACACGCTGCCGCTGCGGCTTGATCTTGATGGGACCGCGGTCGAGGCGAGCGTGCGAACCACGCATGCCCGACTGGCCGAGCTCTTGGCGCACGAGCAGGCCTCGCTGGCGCTGGCGCAGCGCTGCAGCGCCGTTGCGGCGCCCGCGCCGCTGTTCAGCGCGTTGTTGAACTACCGCCACAACACCGCGGCGGTCGCCACCGCAACCGATGACAGTCTGGTGGGCGTGGAATGGCTGGGCGGGGAGGAACGCACCAACTATCCCCTGACCTTGTCGGTGGAGGATTTTGGCGAGGCGCTGGGCCTCACTGTGCAGGTGGCGGAGCCAATCTCGGCGGATCGGATCTGCGGCTACATGCAGCGGGCGCTCAAGCAGCTGGCAGAGGCGCTGGAGCATGCGCCGGACACGCCGGTGCGGGAACTGGACATCCTGCCGGCTGAGGAGCGCGCGTATCTGCTGGAGGAGCTGAACCGGACGGCGGTGACGTATCCTGAGCAGCAGTGCATCCATGAGCTGTTTGAGGCGCAGGTGCGCCAGGTGCCGGATGCGGTGGCGGTGGTCTATCGGGACCAGCGCGTCAGCTATGGCGAGCTCAATGCGCGGGCCAACCGCCTGGCGCATCATCTGATCGCCCTCGGGGTCAGGCCGGACCAGCCGGTGGCGATCTGCGTTGCGCGCAGCGTGGCGATGGTGGTCGGCCTGCTGGCGATCCTCAAGGCCGGCGGGGCGTATGTGCCGCTGGACCCGGCCTATCCGTCGGCGCGGCTGCGGCAGGTTCTCGACGATGCCGCTCCGCAGTTGCTGCTGGCCGATGCAGCGGGGCGATCGGCGCTGGGCGACGATGCGCTACGCGATCTGACGGTGGTGGATCTGGCGACGATGCCGGAATGGGCAAATCTGCCGGCGTCGGATCCGGACCCGCGCGCGCTTGGGCTGACCTCGCGCCATCTCGCCTATGTGATCTACACCTCCGGCTCAACCGGCGCCCCCAAGGGCGTCATGATCGAGCATGCGAGCACGGTGAACCTGCTGCATTGGAGCAGCGGCGTGTTTGCGGAGGAGACCAGCCGCATGCTGTTCTCCACCTCGATCAGTTTTGATCTGTCCGTCTATGAGTGCTTCGTTCCGCTTTCGCAAGGAAGCACGCTTTACCTTGTCGAGAATGCGCTGGCGCTGGCCGAGAGGTCTTTGGATATCTCTTTGATCAACACTGTCCCTTCGGCGATCGCCGCTCTGCTCGATCAGAAAGCAGTACCGGCTTCGACAAGCGTCGTCAATTTGGCCGGCGAGCGGCTGACGGCGGATCTCATTGCGAAGGCATTTGAGAGCAGTGGCGCCGAGAAGATCTGTAATCTGTACGGTCCTTCCGAGACAACGACCTACTCGACCTGGATCTGCGTGCGAAGGGGGGACGTTGTCGTTGAGACGATTGGCCGTCCGATCGCGAACACGCGGGTGTATCTGCTGGATGATCATGGCGGGCTGGTGCCGTTCGGTGCGGTGGGGGAGCTCTGCATTGGCGGGGCGGGGGTGGCGCGCGGCTATCTGAACCGGCCCGAGCTGACCGCGGAGCGGTTCATCGCCAGTCCCTTTGTGGACGGCGACCGGTTGTACCGCACCGGCGATCTGGCGCGCTATCTGCCGGACGGCAATCTGGAGTTTTTAGGCCGCAACGACGACCAGGTGAAGATCCGCGGCTTCCGCATCGAACCGGGCGAGATTGCGGCGCGGCTTTGCGGCCACGCCTGGGTGCGCGAGGCGGTGGTGGTGGCGCGCGAGGATGGTCGCGGCGAGCAGCACCTCGTTGCGTATGTCGTTGCCGCCGGAGCTGAGGAATCTGATCTTGCCGGCGGTTTACGGGCGCATGTGAGTGCGGGGCTGCCGGACTACATGGTGCCGAGTGCGTTCGTGCGGCTGGCGGCGCTTCCGCTGACGCTGAACGGTAAGCTCGATCGAAACGCGCTGCCGGCCCCGGGCGACGAGGCGTATGCGCGGCGGACCTACGCGCCGCCACAGGGCGAGATGGAGACGGTGCTGGCGCAGATCTGGGCCGAGCTGCTGGGGCTGGAGCGGGTCGGACGGCACGACAACTTCTTCGAACTGGGAGGGCACTCGCTCTTGGCGGTGCAAATGATCGAGCGTCTACGGCGGCGGTCACTGCGCATCGAGGTGCGCACCTTGTTCGTCAAGCCGGTGCTGGCGGATCTGGCCGCAAGCCTGGGCCGCCATCACGAGGTGGCGGTCCCGGCCAACCTGATCAGCGAACAGAGTACGGCGATCACGCCGCAGATGCTGCCGCTCATTGAGCTGGCTCAGGGCGAGATCGACCGGATCCTCGCCACAGTGCCCGGCGGGGTCGGCAACATCCAGGACATTTATGGCTTGTCGCCGCTGCAGGACGGCATCCTGTTCCATCATTTGCTGGCGGCAAAGGGCGATCCATACCTGCTGGTGTCGCAGATGGCGTTTGCCGAGCGTGGCGTGTTGGACCGCTATCTTGCTGCGGTCCAGCGGGTGGTGGACCGGAATGACATCCTGCGTACCTCATTTGTCTGGGAGGGGTTGTCGCGGCCGGCCCAGGTGGTGTGGCGGAAGGCGCAACTGGAGGTGATCGAGGTCCAGCTGGATGGCGCTCATGGTGCTGGAGCCGAGCAGCTTAAGGAGCGGTTTGACCCGCGTCGGCACCGCGTCGAGCTTGGCCGGGCGCCACTGCTGCGGTTTGTGATTGCGCGCGAGCCCGATAGCGCGCGCTGGCTGCTGCTGGAGCTGCAGCATCATCTGATCGGGGATCACACGACGCGGGACGTGATGCATGCTGAGGTCCAGGCTGTGCTGGAGGGACGCGAGCATGAGCTGACGACGCCGCAGCCATTCCGCAATCTGGTGGCCCAGGCGCACCTACGCCGTGATGCCAAGGCTGATGAAGCGTTCTTCCGGGAGTTGCTGGCCGACATCGACGAGCCGACCACGCCGTTCGGCTTGCGCGAGGTGCGCGGCGACGGCGGCGGGGTTCGAGAGGCGCAGCGGATGCTGCCGCAGCAGCTGAACGCGCAGCTGCGCAGCCAGGCGCGACGGCTGGGCGTGAGTCTGGCGAGCCTGTGCCATCTGGCCTGGGGACAGGTGGTGGCGCGCAGCAGCGGCCGCGAGCAGGTGGTGTTCGGCACGGTGCTGTTAGGCCGAATGCATGGCGGCGCGGGTGGCGACCGCGCGATGGGGCTGTTCATCAACACGCTGCCGCTGCGGCTTGACCTTGATGGGACCGCGGTCGAGGCGAGCGTGCGAACCACGCATGCCCGGCTGGCCGAGCTCTTGGCGCACGAGCATGCCTCGCTGGCGCTGGCACAGCGCTGCAGCGCCATTGCGGCGCCCGCGCCGCTGTTCAGCGCGCTGTTGAACTACCGCCACAACACCGCGGCGGTCGCCACCGCAACCGATGACAGTCTGGTGGGCGTGGAATGGCTGGGCGGGGAGGAGCGCACCAATTATCCGCTGACCTTGTCGGTGGAGGATTTTGGCGAGGCGTTCGGGCTGACGGCGCAGGTGGCGGAGCCAATCTCGGCGGATCGGATCTGCGGCTACATGCAGCGGGCGCTCGAGCAGCTGGCAGAGGCGCTGGAGCGGGCGCCGGACACGCCGGTGCGGGAGCTGGACATCCTGCCACCTGACGAGCGGGCGTATCTGTTGGAGGAGCGGAACCGGACGGCTGCGGCCTATCCGTCGGACCGGTGCATCCATGAGCTGTTCGAGGCCCAGGTGCGCCAGGTGCCGGATGCGGTGGCGGTGGTCTATCGGGACCAGCGCGTCAGCTATGGCGAGCTCAATGCGCGGGCCAACCGCCTGGCGCATCATCTGATCGCCCTCGGGGTCAGGCCGGACCAGCCGGTGGCGATCTGCCTGCAGCGCAGTCCGATGATGGTGGTGGGGCTGTTAGCGATCCTCAAGGCCGGTGGGGCCTATGTGCCGCTGGACCCGGCCTATCCGTCGGCGCGGCTGCGGCAGGTTCTCGACGATGCCGCTCCGCAGTTGCTGCTGGCCGATGCAGCGGGGCGATCGGCGCTGGGCGACGATGCGCTACGCGATCTGACGGTGGTGGATCTGGCGGCGGCGACGCCGGAATGGGCAAATCTGCCAGCGTCGGATCCGGACCCGCGCGCGCTTGGGCTGACCTCACGCCATCTCGCCTATGTGATCTACACCTCCGGATCCACAGGCACGCCCAAGGGCGTCATGATTGAGCATGCGAGCACGGTGAACCTGCTGCATTGGAGCAGCGACGTGTTTACGGCATCAGAGATCAGCCGCACGCTGTTTGCCACCTCGATCAGTTTTGATCTGTCCGTCTATGAGTGCTTCGTTCCGCTTTCGCAAGGAAGCACGCTTTACCTTGTCGAGAATGCGCTGGCGCTGGCCGAGAGGTCTTTGGATATCTCTTTGATCAACACAGTGCCCTCGGCGATCGCCGCTCTGGTCGACAGGAAAGCAGTGCCGGCTTCGACAAGCGTCGTCAATTTGGCGGGCGAGCGGCTGAAGGCGGATCTCATCGCGAAGGCATTTGAGAGCAGTGGCGTCGAGACGATCTGTAATCTGTACGGTCCTTCCGAGACAACGACCTACTCGACCTGGATTTGCATACGAAGGGGGGACGTTGTCGTTGAGACGATTGGCCGTCCGATCGCGAACACGCGGGTGTATCTGCTGGACGGTCATGGTGCGCCGGTTCCGTTTGGCGCGGTGGGGGAGCTCTACGTCGGCGGGGCGGGGGTGGCGCGCGGCTATCTGAACCGGCCCGAGCTGACCGCGGAGCGGTTCATCGCCAGTCCCTTTGTGGACGGCGACCGGCTGTACCGCACCGGCGATCTGGCGCGCTAT
>NZ_LBJG01000013.1 GCF_028128765.1 Bradyrhizobium sp. CCBAU 51627 | reverse complement strand
CCCGAAAGCTTCTCGTTCGCCTCAACGCCAAAGCTCGCGATGCGCGTACCACCTACGCTAATGCAACTTGACAACAGAGATAGTCGCTCACCCCAACCCTCCCCCCGCAAGCGGGGAGAGGGAGAATCGGCCGCAGCGTTTCTGGCATAGGCATGTCCCAAACCGATCTTGAAATTGTCGTCGACGATCCCACTGCGCCTGAAGACGACTCTCCCTCAATCACGAGCACCAGCACGGTCGAAATCATCGCCTGCCTGCTGCTGCTCGCGCTCGCTGCAATCCTCGGCTACGATAATTGGCGTACCGGTGCCTCCTGGGATTCGACCGGGCCGGAGCCCGGCTATTTCCCGTTCTATCTCTCCCTCGTCCTTGGCGGCGGCAGTCTCTATGGCTTGATCGCAGCTGTCGTCGCGCGTCGTGGGGCAAGCGAAACCTTCGTCACGCGCGCGCAGGGGCGTCGTGTGATGGCGGTGTTCGTGCCGACGCTGCTGTTCTGCCTGGTGACGCAGTTCCTCGGCCTCTATGTGGCGAGCTTCCTCCTGATCGCGGGGTTCATGCGGGCCATCGGCAAGATCGCACTGTGGAAGTCGCTGCTCACCGCTCTTCTATTCACGGCGGTCATGTTCGTCACCTTCGATATCGCGTTCGACGTCATCATGCCGAAGGGACCGCTTGAAGCGGCCTTCGGGTACTAGGCGGGGTCTGCGATGGAAGCTTTTGGTCTCCTGCTTCACGGCTTCGCCGTCCTGCTGACGTGGAAGACGCTGGTGCTGATGATGGTCGGGCTGGTGCTCGGCATCTTCGTCGGCGTGCTGCCTGGGCTCGGCGGCCCCAACGGCGTTGCGATCCTCCTGCCACTCACCTTCACGATGGATCCCACCTCGGCCATCGTGATGCTGTCCTGCATCTATTGGGGCGCGCTGTTCGGCGGCGCCATCACCTCGATTCTGTTCAACATCCCCGGCGAAGCCTGGTCGGTCGCAACCACCTTCGACGGCTATCCGATGGCGCAGCAGGGCCGGGCGGCCGAGGCGCTGACCGCGGCGTTCACGTCATCCTTCATCGGCTCGCTGGTCGCGGTGCTGCTCATTACCTTCCTCGCGCCGATGATCTCATCCTTTGCGCTGAAATTTGGGCCGCCCGAGTTCTTTGCGGTGTATCTGCTCACCTTCTGCTCCTTCGTCGGCCTCGGGCGGGAGGCCAAGCACAAGACGGTCATCTCGATGTCGCTCGGGCTTCTGCTCGCCGGAATCGGCATGGACACGGTGTCGGGCCAGCTGCGCATGACCTTCGGCTCCGCCGAGCTCCTGCGCGGCATCAACTTCCTCGTCGCGGTCATCGGCTTGTTCGGAATCAGTGAAATCCTGCTGACGATGGAGGAGCGGCTGGCGCTGCGCGGCCACGCCGCGAGCATCTCGTTGCGCGTGGTATTGGGCGTGTGGAGGGATCTGCCGAAATACTGGGTGACCTTGCTGCGCTCCTCCTTCATCGGTTGCTGGCTCGGCATCACCCCGGGCGGGGCGATCGCCGCGTCCTTCATGGGGTACAATCTCGCCAAGCGCTTCGCCAAGGATCCCGCGAGCTTTGGCAAAGGCCGGATCGAAGGCGTGTTCGCGCCTGAGACGGCGGCGCATGCTTCCGGCACTTCGGCGCTGCTGCCGATGCTGGCGCTCGGCATTCCCGGCTCTGGTACCGCCGCGATCCTGCTCGGCGGCCTGATGGTGTGGGGCCTCAATCCCGGCCCGCTGCTGTTCGTCGAGCACAAGGATTTCGTCTGGGGCCTGATCGCCTCGATGTATCTCGGCAACGTCGTCGGTCTCGTGCTGGTGCTGACGACGGTGCCGATTTTCGCCTCGATCCTGCGCGTGCCGTTCGCGGCCGTCGCGCCGATGATCGTGGTGTCCTGCGCGATCGGCGCCTATGCGATCCAGAACGCGATGTTCGACATCTGGTTGATGCTGGGCTTCGGCGTCGTCGGCTACGTCTTCAAGAAGATCGGGATTCCCTTGGCGCCGTTCACGCTGGCCCTCGTACTGGGCAACCGCGCCGAGGACGCCTTCCGCCTGTCGATGATCGGCTCCGGCGGCGACCTCAAGGTGTTCTGGTCGAATGGTCTGGTCGGCTCGATCACGACGTTGGCGATCGTGCTGCTGTGCTGGCCAGTCATCGACGGGTTGCTGGGGCGCATCGGCTGGATGCAGCGGTCCAGAACGACATCGCGGTAGGCGGGGCCCCTCGCCTCAACTAGGGCGCCCGCGATCGCACTCAGCGGCGCGGCTTGGTGATTGGTTACCCGAGCGACGACACAGCTCGTCAGGTCAAAAGCCCGGCGCGAAGACCGGGCTTCCTCTGGCGATGTCAAGCGCGGCACTCACACTACCTTGGCGTCGCGGAGCTTCGTGATCTCGTCGGTACTGAAGCCGAACTCCTTCAGCACCTCGTCGGTCTGCTCGCCGAAGTCCGGCGGTCGCGCCACCATCCTGCTCGGCGTGCGTGATAGCGTCACGGGCTGGCCGACCAGGCGGATGTGGCGGCCCTCTTCGTTGGGGACGTCCTGCGCGATGCCGAGATGCTTGACCTGCGCGTCCTCGAACATCTGGTCGATGGCATAGATCGGCCCGCAGGGCACGCCGGCCTCGTTGAGCTCTCTGACCCAGGTGTCAGTCGACCTCGTCACCGTGCGCTTCTCGATTTCGGCGTTGAGGGCGTCGCGGTTCTTCGAGCGCGCCGGTGCCGTGGCGTAGTCGGGATTGGTGACGAGTTCGGGGGCGCCGACAGCCTGCGCGCAGCGCTCCCAGATCCGCCCTCCTGTCGTGGCGATGTTGATATAGCCGTCCGAGGTCTTGAACACGCCCGTGGGGATGCTGGTCGGGTGGTTGTTACCGGCCTGCCTGGCGACTTCCTTTTCCATCAGCCAGCGCGCGGCCTGGAAGTCGAGCATGAAGATCTGGGCCTGAAGCAACGAGGTCTGCACCCACTGGCCCTTGCCAGAAACTTCACGCTCGAGCAGCGCGGTGAGAACGCCCATGGCGCAGAACAGGCCGGCGGCGAGATCGGCGACCGGGATGCCGACCCGCATCGGGCCTTGACCCGGCGCGCCGGTGATCGACATCAGCCCGCCCATGCCCTGCGCGATCTGATCGAAACCCGGCCGCTTGTGATAGGGGCCGTCCTGGCCGAAGCCGGAAATGCTGCCATAGACGATGCGCGGGTTGATCGCGCAGAGGCTCTCATAGTCGATGCCGAGCTTCTTCTTCACGTCGGGGCGGAAATTCTCGACCACGACGTCGGCCTTGGCGGCAAGCCGTTTGAACACCGCGAGCCCGCGCGCGTCCTTCAGGTTCAAGGCGATCGCCCGCTTGTTGCGGTGCAAATTCTGGAAGTCGGAGCCCCGCCGCGGTCCGCCCGGCTGCTCGCCGCCGGAATCCTCGGTCAGCGCGTCGATCTTGATGACGGTCGCACCCCAATCCGCGAGTTGCCGCACGCAGGTGGGCCCGGAGCGGACGCGGGTCAGATCGAGCACGGTGAAGCGCGACAGGGCTTCGGAAGCGTGAGGAAACGGCATCGTGGTTGGCTCCGGGAACAGATTGCGGGTCTACCATAGTGCCGAAAGATCATGCGGCAAGCATCGACTGGCAGCATTGCGCCGACTTGAGAAGATCTCGTCGAACGAGCCTCTGCCTGGCTGAAGGTTGTCTCACGACCGCGGTGATGCTCACGCGCCGGCCCCGTCTGCATCGAAGCCGGCGCTCTGGATTCCGTCACATCGCCAGACTAGTGTTGTGCGCGTGTGGGAAAGGAACGGCATGACGTCCTTCAGCAGATGCGATCTCGAGTTTCGGGGCCCGGCCGGGCTTTTGCGGCGGGTCGGGTGGGCTATCGCGGTGCTTGTGCTCCTGCCCGCGATCCCCGTCCACGCCCAGTCCCTCGGCCAGGGCATGGCGGCCTTTCAGCGGCAGGACTACGTGGCGGCGTCCCGCGTCTTCATTCCGCTCGCCGAGCGCGGAAACGCTGCGGCGCAGTCCTATCTCGGCTTCCTGTTCGAGACCGGCCGCGGCGTGCCGCAGAACTACACGGAAGCCGCGATGTGGTACCGCCGAGCGGCAGAGCAGGGCGATGCCCGCGCGCAATATTCGCTGGGGCTGCTCTACGATCGCGGCTTTGGCGTACCGCAGGACATCGTCGAAGCCTCGAAATGGCTGAACCTCTCGGCCGCGGCCTCGCCGCCGCGTCTGCGCGAAGCCCGGGTCCGGATCCGCGACGCCGTCACCACCAAGATGACGCGTGGCGAGATCGCAGAGGCGCGCCTGCGGGCACTGGAATGGGCGCCGAGCCGGGAGCGTTGACCCCAGCGCCGATCGGTTCGGCGAAAAAGTCGAAAACAACCCCATGCACAGTAGGAGGTCAGGGCCGGCGCGTTGCGCCTCCATCAGGATTCGTCCTGATCGCATTGGGTCTTAGCCGGGCCAGCCGCCGAACCAGTTCAGATACCAGGTTTCGCCCAGCCAGCCGATCCAGATCGACGGTGCCAGGAACAGTCCGAACGGCAGGAATGCGGTCCCGCGGAGCGCTTTCCTTTGCAGCACGGCGGCGGCGACATAAGCGCCGATCGCCAGCAGCGCCGCAAGCTCGATCACCGCGGCCGCAGTCGCAAGATCGAGCCAGGCCCCGCAGACGGCGGCGAGCTTGACGTCGCCCAGCCCGAGCCCGTCGCGGCCGCGCCAGTGCCGATAGGCCAGCATCAGGAGCAGCAGCGGAAGCGCCACGGCTACGGCGCGCACGACCGGCCAGAGCAGTGCCCGGACGCCTGCATCGGGCACGACGGCGGCGCCGCGGAGCAGGGCGAGCGCGAAGGCGGCGGCGGTCAGCTCGTTCGGGATCAGATAGTGGCGGGCATCGTTCGCCGCGATGGCGAGCATCAGAGCGGCCAGGAAGGCACCATAGAGGCCTTCCGCGGCCGGCGCCGTGACGAGGCTCGAGAATACGCCGATGAGCACCGCGAAGCTGAGCGCCAGCGGAGCGCGTATCCTGTCATGCGCATCTTCCCCGGTCACCTCGTCAGCGCGCGGCCTTGGGCGGGCTGACGGTGACCACCGGATTGCTGATTCCAACCAGACGGCCGTTCATCTTGCTGCGCATCTCCTCGGCGATGACGTGCGCATCGACACTGTCCTTGATCACGGTCGGACGGATGAACAGGATCAACTCGGTGCGTGCGCGCGCGTTGGTCTGGTGCGAGAAGGCATCGCCCATGCCGGGAATGGAGTCGAGAACTGGAATTCCCTGGCGCTGCCTGTTCTCGGTCTCGCTGATCAGGCCGGCGAGCAGCACGGTCTGGCCGCTGGTCACCGCGATCGAGCTCTTGACCCGGCGCTGCGAGATCGTCGGCGTCAGCGAGTTGGCGCTGCCGGGGGCCACGCTCGAGATCTCCTGCTCGATGTCGAGCACGACATTGCCGTTGGCATTGGCGCGCGGCAGCACGCGCAGGATGATGCCGGTGTTCTTGTAGTCGATGGTGTTGACCACAGTGTTGTTGGCGGTCAACACGGTCGCGGTGCCGGTCGAGAACGGCACCTGGTCGCCGACCTGCAAGGTCGCCGGCTGGTTGTCCAGCACCACCAGCGACGGGTTCGACAGCACCTTGACGTTGGTGACGCCGTGCAGCGCGTCGAGAATGACGCGCGGCGAGTTCTCCGCGCCGACCAGGAAGTTGAAGCCCGGCAGCACGCGACCGAGCAGCGCGCCGGAGGCAGCATTGACGGCGCTGGATGCTGTTTCCACGGCGCCACTGCCAACAGTCGCGGCATTGCTGACGCCGGAGATGGTGTTGGAGATCGAGCCCTTCTTGCTCGCCAGGAAGTATTGCACGCCGTAATTCAGCTGGTCGTTCAGCGTCACCTCGGCGATCGTCGCCTCGATCGCGATCTGGCGCTGCGGCCGGTCGATCTGGCGGATGGTCTGCTCGACGATGCGCTGCGCGTCCTGATTGGCATAGACGAGAACGGCATTGTTGGTGACGTCGGCGGTGATGCGCACGTTCTGCAGGATGCCGTTGACGCCGGGCTTTGCACCGCTGCCGGAGGGTCCAGTGAGGCTATTGTCCTGGGCCGGCATTGCCGCGGCGGGAGTGAGGCGGGCGCTGAATGCCGAGCCCGCCGGTCCCGTGACCGGCGTCGCAGCACCTGCCGCGGCGGTCGGCAGGGCGCTCAGCGCCGCGACCGGACCGGAGGACGACGTCGCGATGCCGGCCCCTGGCGCGACCTGGCTCGAGGCATTGTCGAGCGTCGAGCCACTCGTCGCGCTCTGGCCGAACAGCATCTCGTCCAGCATCGCCACGACCAGCTTGGAATTGCCGTAGCGCAGCGGATAGGATTTCAGGTTCACGCCGTCGGTGTCGGAGCGGTCGAGCCGTGCAATCCAGGTCTGCGCGCGCCTCAGATATTCCGGCTTCTGAGACACGACGAGGATCGAGCTGAGCCGCGAGATCGGCTGGAGCTTGATCACATTCTGGCTCATGCCTCCTTCGCCGGAATCCATGATCTTCTCGATCTCGGCGATAACGGGCTCCGGCGAGGAATTGCGCACCGGGAAGATGCCAACCGACTGACCTCGCATCCAGTCGGCGTCGAATGACAGAATCGTATCGACTGCGGTCGCGCGATCCGTTCCGCTGCCGCTGACGATCAGGGTGTTGCGGGAATTGTCGGGGCGCATGGTCGATGCCTTCACGCCGAAGGCGTCGAGCAGCTTGAAGATGTTTTGCGCCGAAGTGTAGCGCAGCGGCACGACCGTGATGCCCTGGCCGGCCTCGGTGCTCGCCGAACGGTCGAGCCCGCCCGGGCCGGCCTCCGGCGCCGGCAACAGGCGATAGCCGGTGCGGTCGTGCACCAGCGCCACGCCAGACATGCGCAGCGCATTCTCCAGAACGTAGATCGCATCAGCCTTCTGGATCGGACGCACCGAGGCAAGTGTTACGGTTCCCTGCACGCGAGGATCGATCGTGTAGCCGACATTGAGGACGTCGCCAAGGATGACCTTTGCGACGGTCGCCACGGGGGCGTTCTCGAAATTGAGATCGTAACCGCTACCGCCGCCATCTTCGCGTTCGGCCAGCGCGCCGCCTTGCGGCGTTGAACCATCGCCCAGATAGATCGCGGGTTTCGACGCTTTCGCCTGGCCGATCCCGCTTGCTCCCGTGTCGGCAGGCTGCCGCGGTTGAAGGTCGAGTGCGCGGATCTTGTCGGCAATATCCTGGGGGCGCGGATCCCTGGGGTCGGCTTCGACCGACTGGTCAGCGGTAACGATGCAGGCCGTGAGCAGGAAGGCGGAGGACAACAGGAGAAGCGTTCCAGTCAATGCTGAGCGGCGGCGCAAAAGCGGCTGGACCACGTCAAACAAAATACGCCTGTTAACGCTGGAAGTGACTGGAAATTGCATCCGATCCCCCTTGGCTCGGACGCTCGATCATTTGCGCCACGATAGTGTTATGGCCAAGAAATATATCAAGGCTAAAGGACCGCCGTGACACTCGGAAGCCGGTGCAATCGAACAACAAGGTGCGTGCTGTGAATGCAATGCAAGACCGCTCCGCCGATAGCTTCCGGCTGCACCTTCTCGAAAAATATTCGCTGCCGCCGCGGGCGCATGCCCGTCTGGAGACCTCAGGAACGACCATGCTCGCGCGTCCCTTGCGCGAGTTCTGGGAAGCAACCGATCTCTCCGCAGCCGACTTTGCCGACGAAGTCTCGGAATATTTTGGTCTGCCACGGCTCGGTCTTCCACAACTGCTCACAACCACGCCTCGCCTGGACGGCTTTTCGCGGCGATTCCTGCGTGAATCCACGATCTTTCCCTTCAGCGCGCCGAACGGCGCTCTCCGACTGGCGGTCGCCGATCCGTCCGATACGGCCGCCATGCGCGCGGCCGAGATTGTGTTCGGAACGACAGTCGATGTCGTAGTCGCGTCATATGAGGATATTACGACGGTCCTCGATCAGCGGGCCGATGCCGATGACGCAAATGCCGACGAGAGCGGCAGGAGCTCGGCGCAGCGATCCGAAGACGATATCGAGAGCCTGCGAGACCTCGCCAGCGGTGCGCCGGTGGTGCGGGCGCTCAACGACCTGTTGGAGCGTGCGTTGGATCTGCGCGCCAGTGATATTCATGTCGAGCCGTTCCGCTCCGGGCTCACCGTGCGCATGCGCGTCGATGGCCTATTGCGTGCGCTGCCTTCGCCGCAAGGCATTCCGCCGCAAGCGCTGATCTCGCGCATCAAGATTCTCGCCAGCCTCAACATCGCCGAGCGCCGCCTGCCGCAGGACGGCGCGGCGCGCGTGCGCGTCGGGCGCAACGAAATCGACATCCGGGTCGCAACCATGCCGACGCAGCACGGCGAGAGCGCCGTGATCCGCCTGTTGCCGCGCGATCGCGGCCTGCTCGAGATGAGCAAGCTCGGTCTGCGGACTCGCGACGAGAGCGTGATGACGCGCCTGCTTGCAATGCCGCATGGCATGATCGTGATCACCGGGCCCACCGGCAGCGGCAAGACCACGACGCTTGCAACTATGCTGTCGATCCTCAACGAGCCGTCGCGCAAGATCCTCACGATCGAGGATCCCGTCGAGTACGAAATTCCTGGTATTAACCAGTCCCAGGTGAAGCCCTCGATCGGCTTGACCTTTGCCTCCGCCATGCGCGCCTTCGTGCGTCAGGACCCTGATGTCATCATGGTCGGCGAGGTCCGCGATTCAGAGACGGCACATATCGCGATCCATGCCGCGCTCACCGGCCATCTGGTGTTGACGACGCTGCACACCGAGACGGCGGCTGCCGCCGTGCCGCGCCTGATTGATCTCGGCATCGAGGGCTTCCTGCTCAGGTCGACGCTGCGTGCGGTGGTGGCGCAGCGCCTGGTGCGCATGCTGTGCGACCGCTGCAAGGTGCCGCACGCGCTGACCGAGGCCGATCTTGCCAGGGATCCGCGCTTTGCAATGATCGGCTTCAAGTGCGGCGAGGTCTTGCACGAGGCCGGCGGTTGCGAGCGCTGCGGCGGCACCGGCTATCGTGGGCGCAACGGCGTGTTCGAGATCCTCGAAATGTCCGACGAGGTGCGCACGCTGATCGGGCCACAGACCGACTCCCATGCCATCGACGCAGCCGCGATGCGCGGCGGCATGACGACGATGCTGGAGGATGCCGTCGCCAAATGCCGGGCCGGATTGACGACGGTGTCCGAGGTCTTCCGCGTCACGACGATGCGCTAACGCTCAAATGAGCTAGGAATCATGCCGAACTATCGCTACCGCGCGCTCAATGCCAACGGCGAACTGGTCTCCGGGGCCATCGCCGCGTCGGCACCGGGCGACGTGGCGCAGCGGATCGAGCGGCTCGGCTTGGTGCTGGTTGACAACGTGACGCCCGAGGAGGGCGGTGCAGCGCGCGGCGCACTCAGCCTCTTCAACAGGCCGAAGCCGGAAGACGTCACCATCTTCACCCGCGATCTGGCGTTGCTGCTGCGCGCCGGCGCCCGCATCAATGATGGCCTCGAGCTGCTCGCCGCCGATCCGGATTTCGGACGGTTGCGGCCCGTCGTTGTCGACATCCGCGCGCGAGTCGTCTCCGGCGAGAGCTTTGGCGAGGCCTTGGCGCGCCACGAGGGGCTGTTTCCGCCCATGTATGTCGCGCTGGTGCGGGTCGGCGAAGCGTCGGGGTCGCTTGACCAGGTGCTGGAGGTGCTCGCCGGCGAGCGTGCGCGGGGCGAGGCACTGAGGCGGCGCCTCACGGATGCGATCCGCTATCCGATCTTTGTGCTCGGCGCGGCCGGATGCGTGCTGCTGTTCTTCCTGACCTTCGTGCTGCCGCAGTTCGCCAGCGTCCTCCAAGACTTTGGCGCCAAGGTCGATCCTGTTGTCGGCGTGTTCCTGAACATCTCGACGTTTCTGCGCGGCAATTCCGATGTCGTGCTGGCGGGCCTTGCTGCGTTTATCACGGCCGCCTGGCTGCTGTTGCGACAGGAGCGGGTTCGCCGCGGCATCACCAACGCATTCACGAAGGCGCCGGCGATCCGCAACGTGATGGGCGCCTATCGCACGGCGCTGTTCTGCCGCAATCTCGGCCTGCTGCTCGGCAGCGGCGTCAACCTCACCAACACGCTGCGCATCCTGGTCGACATGATGGCGACGACAGGATCATCCACGGTCTGGAGCGATGCCGCCGACCGTGTCCGGCATGGCTCAAAACTCTCTGATGCGCTCGCCGAGACCGAGGCGTTGCCGCCGATGGCGGTGCGCATGCTGAGACTGGGCGATGAGACCGGACAATTGCCGATGCTGTCCGGCCGCGTCGCCGAATTCTACGAGGCCAAGCTGCAGCGCACGCTGGACCGCGCGGTTGGAATTGCGGGGCCCGCGGCGATCATCGCGATCTCGCTGGTCGTCGGCGGCCTGATCACGTCGGTAATGACGGCGCTGATGTCGGTGAGCCAGATCGTCGGTTAGACGACAAGGTAACGGGAGGGGCTTGAAGTGACCAGACATCCATCGTCGAAGCGCCGCCGGCGGCGCGGAGGAGGAGAGGCCGGCTTCACCCTGGTCGAGATGCTCGTCGTCATCACCATCATCGGCATGATCATGGCGCTGGTCGGCCCGCGGGTGTTGAACTATCTCAGCGAGTCCAAGGCCAAGGCGGCGAAAATCCAGATCGAGAGCTTCTCCAGCGCGCTCGATCTCTATTATCTCGATCTCGGCCGCTATCCGACCTCGAATGAAGGTCTCACCGGGCTGACGCGGAGCAACAACCAGGCCGGCTGGAACGGACCTTATTTGCGCGGCGGTGTGGTGCCCAACGATCCCTGGGGCCATGGCTATGTCTATCGGTCGCCGGGTGCGAACGCGCCCTACGAGATCATCTCGCTCGGATCAGACGGTCAGGAAGGCGGCAGTGGAACGGCGACCGACATTGTCAGCGGCGCGCGCTGAACCAGATTGTGATGTGCAGGACTTCGATCAACAAGGCTTCGCGCTGATCGAGATCCTGTGCGTGCTTGCGATCATCGGTCTGCTCGCGGCGATTATTCTGCCGGCAGTCCCGTACGCGACGACACGGGCAAAGCTCGAAAGCTATGCGGTCGAAACCGCGGCCCTGCTGAAATCCGACCGCAATTCCGCGCTGCGCCGCCAGGTCAGGGTCGCAACTCTGGTGGATGCTGAGGCGCGCGCGATCCGCTCTGGCGTCACCGGACAGACCATCCGCTTGCCGCGCGACGTCGTCGTGCAGGCGACGCTGGCCGCGCGCTGCGCCGATCGGGCGACGGGGCGATCGATCGATTTCTTCCCGTCGGGCATGTCCTGCGGGGGGACGATCGCACTGGCGCGGCCGGGCATGGGCTACGAGGTGCGGGTCAACTGGCTGACCGGAGGTGTCGAGATTGTCCCGCAGAAGCTGCTCTGACCGCGCCGCCGGCTTCACCTTGATCGAGACTCTGGTCGCGCTCGCGATTATCGCCATCGTGCTTGGAACCATCGGCTCGGTCATCGCTGTGACGACAAAGGGCACGCGCTCGATCGACCAGCACCTGGCGCTATCAGGCACGGCGGAGACATTGCTTGCGGACCTGCCGGCGCGTGGATTGCTGAAGCCCGGCCGGCAGAGCGGGGAGCTCGCCGGCAGCCGCTGGCGCGTCGACGTCGTGCCGATGAAGGTCGCCGGCGGCAATCCCGCCACCGATCGCTTCTTGCCGCTGGCGGTCAATCTGCGCCTCCAGCGCGCCGACGGCGCCGCGCTCCAGGTCACGACGGTGAAGCTGGTACCGAGGCCGTCGCAATGAAACGCTTGTACCGTTCGTTCGCGTCGGAGGCAGGGTTCACGCTGCTCGAAGTGCTGCTGGCGACGCTGCTGATGACGGTGATCCTGGCCGCGCTTGCGACCGTGACCGCGCAATGGCTGCCGAACTGGAATCGCGGGATCGCGCGGGTGCAGCGTGCGGAACGGCTCGCCACCGGGATCGACCGCATCGTCGCCGATCTCTCCGTCGCCGAGCAGATGACCGTGAATGGCGACGCCAGGACGCCGCTGTTCGAAGGTGCCGAATTGTCGGTGACCTTTCTGCGCACCGCGCTAGGGCCGAGTGCGCGACCGGGCCTCGAATTCATCCGCCTGATCGAAAAGGCCGATGCCCAGGGGTTGGCGCTGGTGCGCGAGCGCGCGCCGTTCCAGCCGATGCCGACAGACGGGCAGATCCGTTTCGTCGACCAGGTGGTGCTGATCCGCGCGCCGTTCCGTGTCAGCTTCGCCTACGCCGGCCCTGACCGGAAATGGCAGCCGACCTGGCATGGTCAGGGACAACTGCCGGATCGCATCCGCATCACGGTACGCGACGGCGCCAGCGGTCAGGTGCTGGCGGTCTCGGCCGCGGTGTTGCCGCACATCACGGCGCCGGCCGAATGCGCGCGAGCCAAGAATCCGACGACCTGCGTGGCAGCAGGCACGCGGCCGCCACAGGGGGAGAATGAGGAGCAGCAGCTGTGAGCGGCGCGGTCGATGGCTTGCTTCGCCTCTCCCGCTTGCGGCAGAGCGTAGGCCGCCTTCGGCGGCCGTCTATCAGGAACGCCGAAGCGAAGCTTCGGCTACGGCGCTCGCGATTGCACTGCCAAGAACGTGGCCCCCTTGGCGACGAACACGGCTTCATCGTCGTCGTGGTGCTCTGGATGCTGACTGCGCTGGCCACGCTCGCGCTGATCTATCTGACCTATGTCACCAATACCGCGGTCACCGTCGCCGCCAACACCGACCGGTTGCAGGCGGATGCCCTGACGAACGCCGGCCTCGAGCTCACGGCCTATCGGCTGACCGCGCAAAGCGAGGCGACGCGCCCGACCAGCGGTACCTTCAATGCCCGCATCGGGGCGGGGCTGATAGCCGTGACGTTCCGCTCGGAGGCTGCGCGGATCGATCTCAACATGGCGCCGAAGGCCGTGCTCGCGGGCCTGATGATCGGGCTTGGCGTCTCCGCGGCGGATGCGCCTGACTACGCCGACCGGATCCTGGCGTGGCGGTCGTCGACGGAGCCCGGCGTGGACAATCCAGAGGATTCTCTTTATCGCACGCTTGGCGCGCCCTATCTGCCGCGCCACGCGCCGTTTCCGCACAGCGACGAGCTGTGGCTGGTGCGCGGCATTCCGCCTAACGTGATCGAGCGCATGCTGCCTTTCGTCACCGTGTTCAGCAACATGCGCACCGTGAACGTGCTGGACGCCGCGCCGCAAGTGGTGGCGGCGCTGCCCGGCATGACGCCCGAGACGCTGCAAGAGCTGCTACGCAGCCGCGCCGATCCCAACGTCGATCCGCAGTCACTGGTTGGGCTTGCCGGCAGCGCCAGCGCGACGATCGAGGGCGCAAGGGCCTACCGGGTGACTGTTGCGACCGAGGCACCGTCGCACCGGCAGAGCTCAGCGGAGATCGTCATTCTGCTTCTCGACAGCGGCGATGAGCCCTATCGTGTATTGTCGTGGCGCAATGCCTTCGACGGCTCCGCCGGAAAGGCCCTGTGAGATGAGTTCGTTCGTTTCTCTTCGCGCCATTTTCGATGCCTGGACCGGTACGGTGGCCAGCGCTGCCGTCACTGGGTTGGAGCGGATGGTGTCGCCGCGCCTGGTGCGGTTCGTCGAGGGCGAGACCGGCACGTTCACGCTGGAGGCTGCGAGGCCCGAGAACATTCCGAAGCAGGTCGGGTTCGAGGACGGCAAATTTACCGGTGCCAATCTCGCGCAGATCGTCCGCGGCTGTCGCGTTGAGATCGTGCTGAGGCCGGCACGCTTCCTGTTCCGTCCGCTGGAGCTGCCGGCGCGTGCGGCCGATTTCCTCGATGGCATCGTGCGGGCGCAGATCGACCGGCTGACGCCGTGGAGCGCCACGGATGCCGTTTTCGGTTGCAGCGCGCCGGTGGCGCAGGGCAGCGAGAGCATCACCACGATGATCGCGGCCGCCCCGCGCCGGCTCGCGCTGGGCTATGTCGATGCATTGTCCGCCTTTCAGCCGTTCGCGATTGCGATCGTCGCGGAGACGGGCGAGGGCGGGCGTATCAGGGTGTTCGAGCAGAAGTCGCGCGGCGCGATCGATCGCGTGCGGCTCGGCCGGACGCTGCAAGTGGTGCTGGCTGTTGCCGCCGTCACGGCCTTGCTCGGCTCAATCGTCGCGGGCTATCTGGCCGACAGCTTGAGCGCGCAGGAGAGCGAGCTCGAGCGACAGATCACCCAGCGCCGCGCCGCGATTCGGGGTGCCGACGGCGGCGAGCGCTCGCCGATGGCGCTGCTGGAGCGGCGCAAATACGACACGCCGGCGAGCGTGATCGTGCTGGAATCGCTGAGCCGTCTCCTGCCTGATCACACCTATGTCACCGAGATGCATCTGGCCGGCAATAAGCTCCAGATCGCAGGGATCACACGCGATGCGCCCTCGTTGATCCCGCTGATCGAGCAGTCCTTGCATTTCACCCGCGCCACCTTCTACGCTCCGACGACGCGCAGCCCCTCCGATCCCGGCGAGCGCTTCCACATCGAGGCACAGGTCGAGCCGAGGAACGGGCCATGAATTCCATGAGCAGCGCCAACGCCGGAAGCGCAAGCGCCGTCACGCGGACGCTGACCGGCTCGCCGCTGATCGCGGTCACGCTCTACCTTGCAGTGACGGGCGGGCTCTTGCTGATGGCGAGCCTGTCGATCGCCGACGTCATCGCCCATCGTCAGGCCCTGGCGCAGACCTCCGACCTGCTCGATCAGCTGCGCGGCCGCAAGGGCGCCGCCAAGAATGCCGCGGCGATGTCGGCTGAGCATCCCGGCACGCCATTCCTGCAAGGACCGACGGTGACTGTCGCGGGCGCCAATCTGCTGCAGCGGGTTGCGACTGCGATCGGCAATGTCGGCGGCTCGATGCAATCTTCGCAGGTCGACGTCTCGCTAGCGCAGACCAAGGACGGCTTCGTCGGCCTCGTGGTGAGCTGCGAGCTCGAACAGCCGGCACTGCAGAAGGTGCTCTACGATCTCGAAGCCGGCATGCCGTTCCTGTTCGTCGATCAGCTCGACGTTCAGGTGCCGCAGACCACCGCGCAAAGCGATGCCGGCACCGGCCGCGTCAGGGTGATCCTGGGCGTCTCCGGCCAGTGGCAGGCGGGCAAGTAGCATGAAGTCTCCGTCGTTTCCTGTGCAGTTTCAGCGATCGTGGCCGTTGGGCAACATTTTTACGCGTTGCAACATGCAGGACGGAAGGGCAGGGTCGGAGCTGGCTCGGACCGGGTTGAAGGCCGGCTCTAGTTTGGGACGCTTGCTGCGTGTTGGCGCAGCCGGCCACAGGAAATTATCGATGTCCGGCGGGTTGAGATCGACAGGACTGGCCGTATTGTGTGCGGTACTGGGCAT
This sequence comes from Bradyrhizobium sp. CCBAU 51627, assembly GCF_028128765.1. GTDB lineage: Bacteria > Pseudomonadota > Alphaproteobacteria > Rhizobiales > Xanthobacteraceae > Bradyrhizobium. The sequence goes on along the minus strand of NZ_LBJG01000013.1, from coordinate 28,847 downwards.
CGCGGAGGCGTTGGCGGCAACCTCCTCGCGCGTGGACATCCTGTCCGACGATGTCGTCGGCAGTCCCGCCGAGAGCGTCGATGTCGGCGCGGTGAAGCCGATTGCATCGTCGGCGCCCGTTGCCAGCAAGCCGGCTCCCCGCGGCAATCCGCTGTGGTCGGTGCCGCTGTCGGCGCTGACCGCGACCCACGAGCGCCCGATCTTCTCGGCCACGCGGCGGCCGCCGCCGCGCGCGGTCGCAACCGCCCCGGTCGAAGAGGTTCATGCAGTGCCGCCGCCGAAGCCGGTCGAAGCGCCGCCGCCGCTGACGCTGGTCGGGGCGGTGGTGGGCGAGGGCGATGCTATCGCAATCCTCGTCAACCGGACCGATCAGAAGGTCGTCCGTATGCGGCAAGGTGAGACGCAGGGCGGCTGGTCGCTGACCTCGGTCCAGCCGCGCGAGGTGACGTTCAAGCAGGGCGATCGCAATGAGGTGCTGGCGCTGCAACGGCCGGATGGGGCATCGGCACGGCCGGGGTCGCCCGCAATGCCCGCTGCGGAGGGGGCCGGCAAGCTGACCATGCCGACCACGGCGAGCACGTCATTCGCGCCCTTCGTGCCGCGCTCGACGCCGAAGAATGGCAAGGCCGACGGGCTCTGAGCGCCCTGCAAACGCCGGCGTGACGGGAGCAAATCCGGACGCCATTGCCTAAGCCGTTCAACCATCCTAAGACGCGGCTTCAACGCCTATGTCGGGAGAAGGACGCGGCTTGACCGACACGCAGACTGACGCGCCCGGCAAGGCCGATGGTCCGAGCGGTTCCGGCGGCTCCGGACGCGCCCGACGGCTGATTCACGGCTGGTCCGCGAACCTGATCCAGATGGGGCTGGGTCTGACCCAGCAGCTGTTGCTGATCCCGGCCTTCCTGCATGTCTGGAGCGGGGACCTGCTCGCTGCATGGCTCGCGATCTATGCCGCCGGCGGCCTCGTTGTCGTCGCCGATGCGGGGCTGCAGCTTCGCGCGATCAACCGGTTTCTGGCCTTCAGATCCTGTGCTGACTGCGACGGACGCTCCGCGCACTTCTATGGCGCTACGCTGCGGATCTATCTCGCCATCGTCGCAGGTCTTAGCGTGATGCTGTGCGTGGCCGTCTTTCTCGCGCCGCCTTCGACGGTGCTCGGTTTTCACGACACACCGACCATCGATGCCGCGATGCTGGCGATGACGGTCGGCATGCTTCTGAGCTTGCCTGCCAACCTCGCCTCCGGCCTCTATCGCGTGCGCGGCCAATATGGCCGCATCATCTGGCTGCAAAACGCCGCATTGCTGCTCGGTCAGATCGCGCAGCTCGTTGCACTATTCCTGTTCGGAAGCCTGCTCGCGGTGGCGATCGCCTATATCTCAATGCAGCTGCTGTTCACGGTCTTCATCGTCGCCTTCGACGCGCCGCGACTGTTTCCGTTCCTGCGCCGTACGGGAACGTCGATCGTGCCATCATGGCGCTGGAGTGTCGGACAGCTCGGTCGCGCACTGCCCTTCGCGGTCACGAACATCGCCGAGCTCGCGCTCGTCAACGTGCCGGTGCTGCTGGTTTCGGCCCTTGTCACCGATCGTATCGCGGTGGCGCAATGGGGGCTGACGCGCGTGATCGCGAGCCTGGTGCGCGGGCTCTGCCTCCAGGTCGCCCTGCCGTTCGGCGCCGAGCTCGGCCACGACCACGCGGTCGGCGACAAGGAGCGGCTGCGCCGCCACTATGCCTATGGCTCGGTGTTCGTGACCGGGCTCGCCTGCCTGGTCGTTGCGGGCATGCTGCCGTTCTGGCCCGACTTCTTCGCGTTGTGGACCCATGGCAGCATTCCCTATGACGGTCCGCTCGCGGTGGTGCTGTTGCTCGGCTCGGCTGCGGTCGCGCCTTCGCTGCTGGCGCTGATCTTTGCCAGTCACAGCAACCGCGGCGAGCTTCTGATCCGGACCAAGGGGCTGCAGCTGGTCGTCTTCCTGGCTCAGTCCTTCGTGTTGATCCCGCGGCTCGGACCGCTCGGCGCCGCGGCTGCGGTGGTCGCGAGCGATATCCTGCTTCAGTTCGGCCTGCTCGGATGGGTGATCATGCGGCAGACCCTGCGCGAGCCATTCAGGCACATTGCCTTCCTGCTGCTGATGGCGACCGGCATCGTGGCGTCGGGCTGGCTGATCGGCCTTGCGATCACCGCGCTGGTGCCGGGGGGCGGGCTTGCGCATTTCATGGTGGAATGCGCGGCCTGGCTGGTTGTGGTTGGCGCACTCGCTAGCCCGCTGCTGAGCGAGGCGCTCCGCGCGCGCCTGCGGGCCCTGGTGCCGGCCTAGCGAAGAATTCAGTGCGGTGTCAGCGCCAGCCGGCGCCTCAGCCGCTCGAGATGGCGAGCGAATTCCGCCTGACCCGCCTTGGTCTCCTCGGCAAACTGCGCGAGCCGCCGATAGCCGGCCTCGCGCAGCCGCTCGCGCGTGCCCTCGATGCGGAGACTGACGATCGCGTCCGCGAGCGAGCGCGCGTCGTCATAATCGAACAGGATCGCGGCATCGCCGGCCTGCACCTTGAAGGCCTCCGGATAGATCACGGGCGTGCCGACCGCCCAGGCTTCGAGCGGCGGCAGATTGGTCGGGCCGAAATAGCTCGGCATCACCAGCGCCGCCGCGCCGCGATAGAGCGCACCGAGTTCGGCGGATTCGACGAAGCCGATGATGGAGACCTGGTCCGACAAACCGTAGCTCTGGATTGCCGCATCGATCTTGTCGCGGCCGCCGCGATCCGAGCCGCAAAGCACCAGCCGTTCGATTACGCCACGCTCGCGCAGGCGAGTGAGCGCTGCGAGCAGCGTCATGTGGTTCTTGTGCGGCCAGAACTGCGCCGGATAGAACAGGTAACCGGGCTCGAGCCGGTACTTTGTCAGCACGGCCGCATCCTCGTCGGCTGCGGGCGTGGACTGGCTCACATAGGCCGAGGGCGAGAAGGGGATGCAGACCGCGCGATCCCGCTCCATGGCGTAGCGGCGGGAGAGATCATCGATCAGGTCGGGCGCATTCACGATCACCACGGCGGCCTTGGTGCTCGCAAGGCTGAACAGGATCTCGCGCCGCTCGAATTCACCGAAGGTGCGGACTTCAGGAAATTCCGGCGCGTCGCGATGGCAGCCGTCGAAGATCGTGACGATGAAGGGCAGCTCATACAGCAGCAGGTGCCGCTTCGAGGTCGAGGTGAAATGCACGACGTCGATGCCGTCGCGGATCAAGGCGCGCTCGAACGGCGATTTCCACTTCAGCACGATCTGGGCCAGGTCGAACGGTCGGCAATATTTCAGGAACAGGAAGAGATAGTCGAGCACGCCGAACTTGAGCAGGCGGGCGGTGACGCCGAATTCCTTCAGGACCTCGATTGTCTTCGGATAGGGCGAGTACACCTCGATTTCGTTGCCGGACTTGGCTGCCCAATCGCGCAGCCAGAGCAGGTCGTTGAGCGGTTGCTGGAAACCGCCACCGACCTCGAGTGCCTGCTCCAGCATCACGGCAAGACGCAGCGCTCTCACGACTTGCCGGCCTTTCTCGTCGTGGCGTAGGCCGCCCAGCTCTTCGAACTCGGCGCGTCCTGCGTCAGCCATGCGGCATGAGTAGCGGGTTCAAAGGCGCTCCCTGCGAGCGCTGCGTCGATCTCGAACGGAAACCAGTAGCGCATGCGGTGCGCTTCATCGACGCGGCGGATCGTGCCGCGATCCGTCTCCTCGCAGAACAGCGTGTAGTTCACGGTGACGGTCGCGGCCTGCTCGTCATGGTCGGATTGCGCGATTCGGGTGAGGCGCAGCGGCTTCTGCTCGATCACCTTGACGCGCGTCTCGACGCCTTGCGCCAGCACGGCGCCGCCATACCAATAGTCGAAGAAGAACACGCCGCCCGGCTTCAGCGCGGCATGCGCGGTGCGGAACATCGCCGCCAGCGCATTGCGGCTGGTCTGGTAACTCGCGACATGGAACAGCGACACCACCGCGTCGAAATCATGCTCGGGGCCGGCCTCGCAGGCATCGCCCTGCCGGAACGGAATCGACAGCCCGGCCTTCGCGGCGCGCGCCTTGGCGCTTGCGATCATCTCCTCGCTGAGATCGACGCCGGCGACGTTCCATCCCCGACGGGCGAAGGCCAGCGCATGCAAGCCGGTGCCGCAACCGAGATCGAGCAGCTTGCCCGAGGCGACGCCATGTTCGCGCAGGCGTGCTTCGACGAAAGATGTCTCGGCCGCGTAGTCCTTGTCCCGATAGAGCAGGTCGTACCAGGGCGCGTAGTCGGCGAAGACAGTCACGCCAGGATCTCCTCGAGCGCCTGCGCGGAGCGCGCGATGTCGTGGTCGGTCATGCCAAGTCCGCTAGGCAGGTAAAAACCGCGACGGGCAATGGTTTCGGCATTCGGATGCGATTCGTTGAGCATCAGGCCCATCCGGCGCAGCACCGGCTGCTCGTGCATGCACCAGAAGAACGGCCGCGTGCCGATACCCCTTTCGCCGAGGCGGCGCATCGCCTCCTTGGCGTCGAACGGCACGTCCTCGCCCAGCACGATGCCGTACACCCAGTAAATGTTGTCCGCATAGCTGGTCTTGGCGACCGGACGGCGGATGCTGTTGAGGCCGCCGAGATGCTCGTCATAGAGCCGGCCGATGCGGCGCTTGCGTTCGACGGTGCGGGGCAGACGCTCGACCTGGGCGACGCCGAGCGCGGCCTGGAGATTGGTCATGCGCGCGTTCCAGCCGAGCTCCTCGTGGACGAAGCGCTGCTGCGGCTGAAAGCAGAGGTTGCGATAGCCTTGCAGCCGATCGGCGAGCGCATCGTCGTCGGTGAGGATCATGCCGCCTTCGCCGGTCGTGACATGCTTGTTGGGATAGAAGCTGAAGGTCGAGACATCACCGAAGCTGCCGCAGGGGGCACCGCGGTAGGTCTGGCCGTGCATCTCGGCGGCGTCCTCGATCACCTTCAGATCGTGCTTGCGGGCGAGCGCCAGGATCGGTTCGAGATCGACCGGCAGGCCATAGATGTGGACCAGCATGATCGCGCGCGTGCGCGGGGTGATCGCAGCTTCCACGCCTTCGGTCGTCATGTTCCAGGTCGCGGCATCGCAGTCGACGCCAACCGGCACGAGCCCGGCGCGCACAACGGCCGCGGCGCAGCTGATGATCGTGAAGGTCGGGATGATGACCTCGGAGCCTTCCTCCAGCCCGAGCGCGTGGACGGCGATGTCGAGCGCAACCGAGCCGTTGGTCACCGCGATGCCGTGGCGCCGCCCCGCAGCCTCGGCCATCGCCTGCTCGAAGCGCTTGATGAATGGCCCTTCCGACGAGATCCAGCCGGTTCGGATGCATTCGGCCAAATAGGCGGCTTCGTTGCCGTCGAGCAGCGGCGTGTTGACGGGAATGAACGGCGCGGTCTTGGGTCTGGTCACAGATTTGGACCCTTGATCCGAATTTCGGACGGCGCGACTTCCGCAAACCTTGTCTTGTCGTTCTCGCCGGAATAGGGGCCTTGCTTGATCTCGAACATCTCGACCGGCTCGAGCACGTGGAAGCCGTGGGCGCCGCTGCACAACAGGATGATGTCGCCGGCACCCAGCACGCGGCTCTCCAGATAGTCTTCAGCCACCGTGTAGAAGTCGACCTGGAGCTTGCCCTTCTGGATCAGCAGCACCTCCTGGGTGTAGTGCACCTCGCGCGTCACCTTGTTGTGGCGGTGCGGCTCGATGCTCTTGCCCTCCGGGTGGCTCATATAGGCGAGCTGCTGCGACAGCTCCGGCGACGAAAAGAAGTGGATACCCGGCTCGCGAAATGAGGCGCGCACGATGATCGCATAGAGCTGATCGCCGAATCGAACATGTTCGACGTGTTCCATCCTGGGCCTCGACAAAAAGCGCTGCAATTAGAGTGACATAGCGTCCGCGCCGGGCACTTTGGCCATTTTGGCCGGGACCGTCAAGGGTGGACCGAAAACGATAGTCGATGCGCAAACGGGGCGATCCATGGGCAGATCGCACTTCTGATTGACGGCCTGCCTGTGGCCCAAGCTGAATGCTTGCGCGATACATGCAGGCCGTCGTGAACGGGATCGCGAGGGGCGAGGTGACGTTGCGCGGCTCAAGTCAATGCTTCTTCAAGCGCCTCACGATGATCGTGCGGCCTTGGCAAGCGCGTCTGCAATCATGCGCATCGTTTCGGCATCAAGGTAAGGATGCATCGGAAGACTGACGACCTGCTGCGCAATGCGCTCTGAAATCTCCAATCCGCCCACGACGCGGCACAGCGATCGATAGGCCGGCTGCTTATGCACGGGGATCGGATAGTGGATTGCCGTCGGCACTCCGGCTTGCTTCAGCGAAGCGACGACAGCATCGCGGTTGTCCGTCTTCACTGTGAACTGAGCCCAGACGCAGGTCCGATCGTTACGAACGGCCGGGGCCTGAATACCCGGGATCTCCGCGACCATGTCGCGGTAGGTTCGTCCGATCCGGATGCGCTCCGCGATCTCCCAATCGAAGATATCAAGCTTCGCGAGAATCACCGCGCACTGTAACGTGTCCATGCGTCCGCCCACGCCGACACGTGTGTGATAGTATCGTCTCTCCTGGCCATGCGTCCGTATCTCCCTCATGGCCTTCGCAAGCGCGTCGTCCGAGACAAAAATGGCGCCTCCGTCACCAAAGCAACCAAGTGGTTTGCTCGGAAAGAAGCTGGTGCAGCCGATGGAGGATACGTTGCAGCTTTTGCGTGAGCGGTACTCGGCACCAAAGCTTTGGGCCGCGTCCTCGATCACGGGAATTCCGTGCTTCTCGCCGATTGCATTGATCTCGTCCATGTCAGCGGTCGCCCCGTAGAGCGATACTGGCATGATCGCCTTTGTGCGCGATGTGATCGCGCTTTCAATCTTTTCTGCGTTGACGTTGCAGGTGTCCGGCTCGACATCGACGAGCACCGGGGTCGCGCCAAGCAAAACGATGACCTCGGCCGTCGCGACAAATGTAAAGGGAGTGGTGATGACCTCATCACCTGGTCCCACACCGAGTGCCATCAGCGCGATCAGAAGCGCTTCGGTACCCGAAGCCACGCTGATGCAATGCTTTGCTCCGGTATAGGTCGCCAGCCGCTGCTCCATCTCGGCGACTTCGGGACCCATGATGAACTGGCCGTGATCGAGCACTCTTTGCATCCGCTCGTCAATTGCCCCTCGAATTGATCGCAGCTGCGCCTTCAAATCGATGAATTCCATGGGCATAACCAGCTTCCTTCCGAAGGGAGATTGCAAGCAGTGATCTTAACGGCAAAGGCTTCAGCCAGATGTTGTCCCGAGCATCTCGCCAATTCCGCTTTACCGGACCTGAGGCAGTCTTAACAAGGTCCAGTGTCGACAGCACAGCGTCTTCGGGGCGAAAAAGACGGGCTCTGGCTGGTCCTGCTCCCCGAGTTGAGTGCCGAGGGCGGATCCGGTCACGCTAACCTCGGGTTCAGCCGAAGCATCCAAGAATCTGTTCGACGCGCCGACGAAAGGTGTGGGCAGCGAACGTCTTGGTCTGGCCCGCCTGAGCAATGGCTACACGCGTTGCCTCGTCGGCGAGATAATGGTCGATCATGGCAAGGCAGTCTTTGGGATCGCGCCATGCCGCGACCTCGCGCTGAGGTGCAAACAGGGTATGCAGATTGTCCTTGAAGTCGGTGAGCAGGAATGTGCCGACGCCGGTCGCTTCGAACAGTCGCGCATTGCCGGCGTCGCTGCCAGCCATGTCGATGTGCGAGTTGAGCGTGATGCGGGAGGCGCGCAGCGCTTGGTACATCGCCGCGCCCCACACCTCGCCCTGATGGCAGCGGTGCAGTGGTGAGGAGGCGGGAAGAGTGTGCAGGCCGCTGCCGAACAGTTTCAGATCATAGCGACGCGCCACCGCCTCAAGCTGAGCGACGCGGCGCTGGTGATCCGCCGACACTGCACCGACGAAGGTAACGTCGAACTGCTGTGGTGGCGGAGGCGGCAAGACGTCGAGAATTGCGGGCTCGAAGGCAAGATGCACCAACTCGGCGCGGGCGCCATGCCCGCGGAAGAATTCCACGACGGACCTCATCTGAGAGATCATGAGATCGTAGACCGACCAGTCCTCGCCGCGTGGCGGAGATATTCCGGTTTGGCCAATCAGAATTGGACGGCCGATCTGCTTGATGCGGCGCGCGAGGCGGGTGTCGATGTGAAATAGATCCTGATTGAGGACGAGATCGGGCTTGAAGTCCTCGATCTGCGCCAGCAGGATCTGTTCCGCTTCCGTGTCGAGACGGGGGCTCAACCCAACTTTGCGCGCGAGCGGCCTCAACATCGGCTTCAACGGAGCCACTGCGCGCTGCACCCAGCCCGGAACGGCGTCTCGCGCTGGGGGCGTGCCGGGTGGGGGCGGGGCGGAGAGAGCAAGGCCGTGCTCACGCGCCCATGCTGCCCGCATCCATGCATTATTGACGTGGATGTCCATTGCCGCATGCCCGAGGCCGGCGAAATTGCGGGAGTAGAAGTCCGCAACGCCGAATAGGCTGGCGTTTCGTGCGGCCATCTGCGCCGCGTAAGACTCGTTCTCAAGACCCGGCCGTTGTCTATAGAGCCAGGTGAGAAAGCGCGGATAGTCGGCGTTCAAAATGAGCACACGCATCATTCAGGGCCTTTAGGGGAACTTTGAAGGATTGGATAGCAGAGCGGCGAACGAAACAAAAAGGTTGTGTCGAGTCTGCCTGTTCCGCGCGAGGCGAGCAGGTGGCAAGCCAAGAAAAGCTACCCAGGAAGTCTTGGGGGCCAGGAGGTTTTGGGGTCCAGGAAGTTTTGGGGTCGATCAGCGCGACAACCGCTTCAGCTCCGCGCGCGCTTTCTCGGCCAGCGGGTCGTCGCCATGGCGGGCGATGAACAGCTCGAACGCCTCCGCCGTCCCCTTCCGGCGGGCGAGCTCGTATTCTTCCGCAACCGCGACCGAAGGGTCACGGGCTGGGGGAACCGTGGGCGCGCGCCGCGCCTTGCTGCCATCGTCCGCGTTGGCTTTTCCGACCATGAGAGGCAGTCCTCCGGGGGGCAGGCTATCCGGCCCTGAAAGCGCCATCAGGGCGCCGGCCAAGCCTAAGCAGATCAGGTGGAGTTTCATGATTTCCTTTGCAAATCGCGACGGGCAGGCGGAACCCCGCGTGGGTCATCCCGATCCGTATGATTACCGGATTTGATGCTTAACACGGTCTTGCGAAAGAGGTCGGGTCGCTTCGCCCCATTTAAACCAAACGTTTGTTTCTCAAGGTAGAATCAGGTGCCCATCCCCCGAATCGAACGGGGCCTGCTGCTCGGAGATTCCCTTTGGCGACCGCTGTCAACGTCAGTGCCACAAACAATGCAGACATCGACGGCCTGCTGGCGGGCACCAAATGGTCCGGCACGATCAGCTATAGCTTCCCCACCTCGTCCGCGATTTATGCCTATCCCTATTCCGGCGGCGACAGTGAGCCGACCACGTCAGGCTTTTCGGCCGCGCCGAGCCAGATGCAGATGGCGATCAACTACGCCATTGCGCTGATCGAGAGCTTCACCAACGCCAGCATTACCTATAACGGCACCGGCTCTTCCGACATCATGATCGCGCAGTCGCCGGTCGCCAATCCGACGTCCTACGCCTACTACCCCGGCAATTACGCGGCCGCCGGCGACGTCTGGTTTGGCACGGAAAACGACTACACGCAGGCGCAGCTCGGCAATTACTATTTCACGACCGCGCTGCACGAGCTCGGTCATGCCTTCGGCCTCAAGCACAGCCAGGAGACCGGCGGCGTCGCCAATGTCGCGGTGCCGACCGCCCATGACGACAGCGAATACACCGTCATGAGCTATCGCAGCTATGTCGGTGGTCCGGTCACCGGCTACACGAATGAGGCCTACGGATATCCGCAGACCTACATGGCCAATGATATCCTCGCGCTCCAGACGCTGTATGGCGCGAATTACAACACCCAGAGCGGCAACACTGTCTACACCTGGAGCCCTACGACGGGGCAGGAGTTCATCAACGGCATCGGCCAGCTCGCGCCGGGCGGCGGCGCCGGCGGTTCGGCGAACCGCATCTACGAGACCGTCTGGGACGGCGGCGGCATCGATACCTACGACCTGTCGAACTACACGACCGACCTAACGATCAATCTCAATCCCGGCGCCTCGTCGGTGTTCTCCATGACACAGCTGGCCTATCTCGGCGACGGCCACTACGCGTCCGGCAACGTCTACAATGCCTATCTTTACAATGGCGACACGCGCTCGCTGATCGACAATGCGACCGGTGGTTCCGGCAACGACACCATCATCGGCAACGCCATTGCCAACGTGCTGAAAGGCGGCGGCGGCAACGATACGATCACGGGCGGCGGCGGCAACGACACCATCGATGGTGGTTCCGGCACCGACACGGCGGTGTATTCGGGCAATCGGGCGAATTACGCGGTTGCGTACAATTCGGCGACTCAAACCTACACCATTGCCGATCAGCGTGCCGGCTCACCTGACGGTACCGATACCGTCACGAACGTCGAGAATTTCCAGTTCGCCGACGGTGTTGTTGCAAGTACGGCGATCTTGGGGCCGCTCGTGACGGCTCCGGATTTCACAGCGACGCATAACCAGAACATCGCGGCTTCAACCCTCTTCACGGCGAGCGATCCGAATGGCTACACGATCACGGAATATCACTTCTGGGACTCGACCGCCGACCCCAGCAGTGGCCATTTCGTGGTCGGCGGGGTTGCGCAAGGGACCAACCAGAGCATCGACGTCTTGGCATCGCAGCTTGCCAGCACGACGTTCCAGTCCGGGTCCGGGTCAGACGATCTCTGGGTGCAGGCCTTCGACGGTACATATTGGAGCGCCTGGAAGGAGTTTCATGTCAATGCACCGGTGGACCAGGCGCCAGTCGTGAGCGCTTCCGACTACACGGCGACACACAATCAGAACATCGCAGCTTCATCCCTCTTCACGGTGAGCGATGCGGAAGGCGATCCGATCACGGCCTATCACTTCTGGGACTCGACCTCCGATCCGAGCAGCGGCCATTTCGTGGTCGGCGGGGTTGCGCAGGGGACCAATCAGAATATCAACGTCTCGGCCGCGCAACTCTCCAGCACGACGTTCCAGTCCGGGTCCGGGTCAGACGATCTCTGGGTGCAGGCCTTCGATGGAACGGTCTGGGGCGCCTGGAAAGAGTTTCATGTCAACGCACCGGTGGACCAGGCGCCGGTCGTGAGCGCATCCGATTACACGGCGACACACAACCAGAACATCGCAGCTTCATCCCTCTTCACGGTGAGCGATGCGGAAGGCGATCCGGTCACGGCCTATCATTTCTGGGACTCGACCTCCGATCCGAGCAGTGGCCATTTCGTGGTCGGCGGGGTTGCGCAAGGGGCCAATCAGAATATCGACGTCTCGGCCGCGCAACTCTCCAGCACGACGTTCCAGTCCGCATCCGGGTCAGACGATCTCTGGGTGCAGGCCTTCGATGGTACGAGTTGGGGCGCCTGGAAAGAGTTTCATGTCAATGCACCGGTGGACCAGGCGCCAGTCGTGAGCGCGTCCGATTACACGGCGACACATTACCAAAACATCGCAGCTTCATCCCTCTTCACGGTGAGCGATGCGGAAGGCGATCCGATTACGGCCTATCATTTCTGGGACTCGACCTCCGATCCGAGCAGCGGCCATTTCGTGGTCGGCGGGGTTGCGCAGGGGATGAATCAGAATATCAACGTCTCGGCCGCGCAACTCTCCAGCACGACGTTCCAGTCCGGGTCCGGGTCAGACGATCTCTGGGTGCAGGCCTTCGATGGAACGGTCTGGGGCGCCTGGAAAGAGTTTCATGTCAACGCACCGCTGGACCATGCGCCGGTCGTGAGCGCGTCCGATTACACGGCGACACACAACCAGAACATCGCAACTTCATCCCTCTTCACAGTGAGCGATGCGGAAGGCGATCCGGTCACGGCCTATCATTTCTGGGACTCGACCTCCGATCCGAGCAGCGGCCATTTCGTGGTCGGCGGGGTCGCGCAAGGGGCCAATCAGAATATCAACGTCTCGGCCGCGCAACTCTCCAGCACGACGTTCCAGTCCGGGACCGTGTCGGACGATCTCTGGGTGCAGGCCTTTGACGGCACTCTCTGGGGCGCCTGGAAAGAGTTTCACGTGCTGGTTTGATCGAGAGGCTGCCCGGGAGCTGGTGGCTGAGATACTCCGCGCAATGATGGCCATCGGTCGGTGGCGTGTACCGCCGGCTGAGGCCGGTGCGGGGAGCGGCCATCTCGCCAGATGGCAATAGATTTGTCGGCTAGTTCAATCGCGACACTTTACGAAAAGTCGCTCAACGCCTAGGCTATGGTTTCGGCCCGGGGCGATTTGCACTGCGGTCGTTCTTTTTTGCTCAAGTCTGCCAATAGTTAATTTGTACGTTGAATACTGAATGAGTGAACAATCGGGGACTCTCAGAACGGTCGATAGCGGCCTCGCAAGCCTCGTGCTCCTGTTGCGCTTTCACGGCATTGCGGCGGACCCCGATCAGATCAGCCATCATTTCGGTACCGGAGATTTTAGCGCCACCGAGATGTTGCGATATGCAAAGCTGCGGGGCATCAAGGCGCGCCAGGTGCGGGGCGACTGGTCGAGGTTGCTGAAGACGCCACTCCCCGCGATTGCTTTTCTCCGCGACGGAGGCCATCTGCTCCTTGCAAAGGCTGGCGAAGACCAGATTCTCGTCCAACATCCCCTGGCTCCCCGCCCCGAGCTGAAAACGAGAGCCGAGCTCGAAGCGGTGTGGGACGGACGCATGATCCTGATGAGCCGTCGTGCCAGTCTCGTGGACTTGTCCCGCCGGTTCGATTTTTCGTGGTTTCTCGGTGCCGTTCACAAATATCGCTACCTGTTTCTGGAGGTCCTGACCGCCTCGTTCTTTCTTCAGCTGTTTGCGCTGGTCTCGCCCTTTTTCTTCCAGGTTGTCGTTGACAAGGTGCTGGTCAACCGGACCCTGAGTACGCTCGACGTCCTCACGATCGGCTTGCTTGGGATCGCCATATTCGAGACGGCACTCGGCATCCTGAGGACTTATCTATTCTCTCATACGACGAACCGCGTCGACGTCGAACTGGGGGCGCGCCTCTTCCGCCATCTGCTGGCGCTTCCGATCTCCTACTTCCAGGCGCGTCGCGTCGGCGACTCAGTTGCACGCGTGCGCGAGCTTGAAAGCATCCGCAACTTCCTGACCAGTTCGGCCCTGACGCTCGTTGTCGACATGGTCTTCACGGTGGTGTTCATCGCCGTCATGTTCTTCTACTCGCCTCTGCTGAGCTGGATTGTCGTTGGGTCCTTCCCGCTCTACGTCGGTATTTCAGCCGGCGTGACCCCCTTGTTTCAACGACGGCTCGATGAAAAATTTCAGCGCGGCGCGGAGAATCAGTCCTTCCTGGTCGAGAGCGTGACCGGGGTCGAAACGATCAAGGCGATGGCGCTGGAGCCGCAAATGCAGCGGCGCTGGGAAGAGCAGCTCGCAGGTTACGTTGCGGCAAGCTTTCGGGTGCTCAGCCTGTCCAACACGGCGAGTCAGACCGTGCAGTTTGTCAGCAAGGTTGTGACTGCTGCTATTCTTTATTTCGGAGCGAGATTGGTCATCGACGGAAGCCTCACGGTCGGCGAGCTGGTCGCATTCAACATGTTGTCGGCGCGGGTAAGCGCACCTGTTCTGAGGCTGGCGCAGATCTGGCAAGACTTCCATCAGGCGCGTCTGTCGGTCGCGCGGCTGGGCGACATTCTGAATACCCCGGCAGAACCAACGTTCAATCCCGGCCGGGCCGTGCCGCCTCCGATAAGGGGCCAGATCACTCTGGAACACGTCTCGTTCCGCTACCGCGTGGATGGACCCGAGGTGCTTCACGACATCTCCCTCAACATTCCGGCCGGCCAGGTCGTAGGGATCGTCGGGCCGTCGGGATCGGGCAAGAGTACGTTCACGAAGCTCATCCAGCGGCTCTACGTGCCGGAGCACGGCAGAATCCTGGTGGATGGTATTGACCTCGCATTGATCGATCCGTCCTGGCTTCGGCGGCAGGTTGGCGTAGTGCTGCAGGAGAACGTGTTGTTCAACCGCTCGGTCCGGGAGAATATCGCTTTGGCCAATCCGGCGGCTCCCATCGAGGAGATCATCGCTGCCGCCCAATTGGCCGGTGCACACGAATTCATTCTCGAGCTGCCGGAGGGCTACGACACCATCGTCGGCGAGCGCGGCAGCAGCCTCTCGGGAGGACAGCGCCAGCGGATCGCGATCGCGCGCGCGCTCATCACCAACCCTCGCATCCTGATTTTCGACGAGGCGACGAGCGCGCTGGACTACGAAAGCGAGAGGATCATCCAGGACAATATGAGCCGCATCGTCCGCGGCAGGACCGTTTTCGTCATTGCGCACCGATTGTCCGCGGTGCGGCGCACGGACCGCATCATCACCATCGATCGCGGACGCCTGGTGGAGCAGGGGACCCACGAGGAACTGGTGAAGACGGGCGGTCGATACGCGTCCCTCTATCGTTTGCAGACCGGCATCCATGAAATCGGCTCCTAAAGCAGCCGCTGCTCAGCGGTCGATCGGCAGGCGCGACAGGAACGAACTCGCCTTCCTGCCGGCCGCGCTCGAGATCGTGGAGACGCCACCTTCGCCGACAGCCCGAGCATCCGGAGCTGTTGTGATGTTGTTCTTCTGCGCTGCGCTCGCGTGGGCCGCCCTTGGCAAGATCGATATCATCGCCTCGGCGACCGGCAAGATCGTTCCAGGGGATCGCGTCAAGCTGATCCAGCCCCTAGAGATTGGCGTCGTGCGCAGCATCCGCGTCCGGGATGGCCAGACCGTCAAGGCCGGCGAGGTACTTGTCGAACTCGATCCGACGGTGAACGAGGCTGAACTGCAGCATCTGCGTAGCGATCTCCTCGCGGCCTCCCTTGACGTTTCCCGCAACCGGGCGGCCCTGGCCGGAAACACCGATCTCCTTGATGATTTGCCGGAGGGCACGCCCTCCGCTTTGATCGATATGCACCGGGAATTCCTGCGGAGCCAGGAAGCGGAGCAGCGCGCGAAGCTGGCCGAACTGGAGCGCCAAAGGGCCCAGAAAGAGGCAGAACGCAACACCATCGAAGCCAGCTTGGCCAAGACGGAAGCATTGATACCGGTGCTCCAGGAACGGGTCAGCGTTCGAAAATATCTGGCGGACAAGGAGTTGGGATCGAAGCTGCAATATTTGACGGAGCTTCAGGAGCTCATTGGGCTCCAACACGATCTCCTGGTGCAGCGTAGCAGACTCGACGAGGCAAAGGAGGCCGCCGCCGCGCTGGACGAGACCCGCTCGAAGGTCGCATCGGAATATCGCCACCATCTGTTCGACGATCTGGCGAAGGCGACACAAAAGGTCGCGAGCCTCAGCGAAGACGTGCTGAAGAGCGAGCACCGGACCAACCTTCAAACCCTGACCGCTCCAATCGACGGCGTCGTGCAGCAGCTCGCAATTCATACGATCGGGGGGGTCGTCACGCCGGCGCAGACGCTCGCGGTGATCGTGCCCACGGACGATCACGTCGAAATCGAAGCGGCGATTTCGAATCGCGACATCGGTTTCGTGCACGCCGGCCAGGAAGCCCAGATCAAGATCGATACGTTCAACTTCACGCGTTACGGCCTGCTGCATGGCAAGATCCTCAGCGTGTCTTCCGATTCCGTTGTGCGGGAGAAGAAGGATAGTGCCCTCGATGCGTCTGCTTCTACCGGGGCTGCAAACACCAGCAGCGAGCCGAGAGGGCAGGAACTGCTGTACGTCGCCCGCGTCTCGCTCGATCAGACCACGATGATGGTCGAGGACAGGGAGATGAAGCTGTTTCCTGGAATGGCCGTCACCGCCGAAATCAAGACCGGCTCGCGGACCATCATCAGCTATTTGTTGTCGCCGCTAGTACGCTACAGGCAGGGAGCTTTGCGGGAAAGATAGAGGTGACCTGCAATCGGAGATGTCGGTTGTCTTCAAGACGTTGAGCGGGGCTCGACGTGCGAAAGGCTCGGGTCGGTCTGATGGATGGCCAGACAGTTCTGCCCCGCGTCGTAGGTCCGATACCCGTACGAACTCAGCTTTTCGACCAGCTTGCCCTTGTCCGTCTTGATGAACTCAGCATGGATGATGGGATGATGGTGCTCTATCGTCCTGGCAGCCCCCTCCAGCACGCTCAATTCCATGCCTTCGACGTCGATCTTGATCAGATCGCAGCGCTTTATGGCTAGCGAATCCAGCGTGACCATGGGTGTCTCAACCCCGGTGCTTTCGGTGTAGTCGATCGACTGGCCGATCTCCTCGGTGCGAGGGCGCCGCCTGATCTCCAGGCTGCCGAAACTGGCAGGTATCTGGTGACTTAGGGCCGGCACCACTATTGACCCGACCTCCGACGAGACCACCGCATGCACCGCCCTCGCGTTGAAGCAGTTGTTGATCGCAACATTGCCGGCAAGCGCGTAGTAGACCCGCTCCTGGGCTTCGATGGCGATCACCGAACCCCAGCCGTCCATGTGCTTGGCCCATTCGATTGTGTGAACGCCGATATTTGCCCCGCAGTCGATCGCAACCACGCCATCGCCGCTGTAGGTTCTTCGCAGTGCAAGAAGGCCCTTCGTCAGATCGACCTCGGTGACATCGAAGGCGCCGTGCTCAAGGATCTGGATTCCAACGCCGAAGATGTGTTCGCTCGCTGTGTGATAGTCCAGCCGGTTGACAATTAGCGGGCCGTGAGCCGACGCGGCGATCACAAATGGGATCTTGCTTGGATTGCGGCTCATCGTTTCATCTTCTTTATGTCGGCGGGGTCCGGAGCGGCCGCGAGTAGATGTACCCGCCAAGGTTTTCGTCTGTTGACGAGGTTGTCAATCTCGCTTACCGTCTAGTTACCATTTCAGGCGTTTTTTATTTTTTTCGGGCGGGGGATTTTCGTGAATGCGATTGCTGTCGCGCCGGTGATCGGGCTGAAGCGCTCGACCGACCATGTGCCGGACCAACCCAGAGTAATCGTTGACCGTTCGGTCTCCGTCGCAGCGGTCAAGCCGGAGGCTGTAGCATCAGATGGCGACGCGCCGAAGCGTGCCTATCCCGCGCCTGCGTCGACGCCAACACAGACCGCGCCGAATGGCGTGCGCTTCGATTTCAACGACGGCGCCCGGATCGTCTGTCCCCAGGGCGAACATCCCTGGCAGGTGAAGATCCGCGATCTAGACACGGGCAATATCCTGTTCGAGACCGAGTTCGCCGGTGGTTACGTGAACAGCAGCAAACGCTACTACGTTCGCTTTGGCGTCGAGGTCTCGCATCAGGGCGAGAAAATCATTCAGCACGAATATTCGGCAAAGGACCGCGAGGTCCTGATTCAATTCCCGGTCGGCACGCTCGGCGATCCGATGGGATGGTTTCCTTATGCGGTGAGGTTCAAGGAGAAGCACGGCTGCAAGCTGAGCTGCGCGATGGGCGCGCCGCTGATCACGCTGTTCAAGAACGCCTATCCGGACATCGAGTTTGTCACGCATGAGGACGTCAAGCCGGAGCGCTATTACGCGACCTACAGCATCGGCCTGTTCTTCGACGACAAGGATTGCGTGTTTCAGCCAACCGATTTTCGCCACGTCGGCCTGCATCGCACCGCGGGCTACATTCTCGGGGTCGATCCGACCGAACAGGCGCCGCGCATTGTTATCGAAAACGATTCGCGTCCGATCGAAGAACCTTATGTCTGCATCGCCGTGCAGAGTACGACGCAGAGCAAGTACTGGAATAACCCGCACGGCTGGCGCGAGGTCATCGCCTTCCTGAAGGAGGCAGGCTATCGCGTGATCTGCATCGACCAAAAGCCGACCCACGGTACGCAGTTGATCTGGAATCACATTCCGAACGGGGTCGAGGACGAGACCGGCGACAAGCCGCTCTCCGAGCGCTTTCGCTATCTCAAGCATGCCGACTTCTTTATCGGGCTTTCGAGCGGATTGTCATGGCTCGCCTGGGCGTCCGGCACTCCGGTCCTGATGATCAGCGGCTTCACGCACCCGACAAATGAGTTCGATACACCCTATCGCGTCATCAACTTTCACGCCTGCAACAGCTGCTGGAATGATCCGCGCGTGCGCTTTGACCACAAGGATTTCCTGTGGTGCCCGCGCCACGCCAACACGCCGCGGCAATTTGAGTGCACCCGGCTCATCACAGCCGATCACGTGAAGCAGGTGATTCAGCGAATGCCCGGATTTCCGGCCCGCCCAAAAGAAGTGTCAAAGACCATTGAGGGCAAATCATTTTAATCTAGCCTTAGGGGCGGGCAAGCAATGACGACGATTTCCAGCGGCACGACCGCGCACGTCTCTTCGAGCACCGACACGGGCGATATCGTGCTGTTCGGCGGCACCTTGGACGTCGACAATGGCGGCGTCGTGTCACAGACGGTGGCGTCGGGTGGCTTTGTCAACGTCAATTCCGGTGGAGCCGCGGTTTCAACAACGTTGACCGGCGCCAGCGGCGGCTTCGGCATCATGAACGTGTCATCCGGCGGGTCGATCTCGAATACCGCGATCGGCAGTCAGGGCGCGGTCAATCTGTATGCCGGTGGGACCGCAACAGCCACGACTGTCAGCGGTGGCGGCTTCTTCGGTGTCGGGCAGGACATACCGGGCGACCCGACCGCATCGTCCGGCGGCAGCGCCACGGGCACGACCATTGCCGGCGGCTTCGTGGAGGTCGCGAATGGAGGTCAGGCCGTCTCGACGACGGTGAGCGGTGGTGGCGGATTCTTCGGAAACTTGACGGTTTCCTCGGGCGGCTCCGTTACGAGCACCACGATCGGCACGTCCGCCGGCGTGTTTCTGCTCTCGGGCGGCACCGCCGTGCAGACGACTGTGTCGGGAGGTTCTCTCAATCTCTCCATGGGAGCGTCGACGAATTCGGTGACGATCTCCAGCGGTGGCGCGACTGTTTCCTCGGGCGCTTCCATCTCGAACACGACTGTCGACAGCTCCGGTTTCCTCAACGTGCTGAGCGGCGGCGCCGCTGTGAACACAACGGTCAACAGCGGCGGCTTCTTCGATCTCGGCGTGGCGCCGTTCAACGGCAACCCTGGATCCGCGGGGGGCACCGCCACCGGCACCATTCTTTCCGGTGGCGGCGAGTTCATTTCGAGCGGCGGCGTCGATTCCGGTGCCACCATTCTGACCCACGGCGGTCAAACCGTTTTTGCCGGAGGCACCAGCCTTTCCGCCACGGTCACCGGATCGACCGGGTCCGGCAACTTCCTCGGGATCCTGGCGTTGTCCGGTGGCTCCGCCATTGCGCCGACGATATCGAGCGGCGGCCAACTCGCCATCTATGGCGGCGGCACCGTTACCGGTGAAAACATCCTCAGCGGCGGCCTGTTATTCATCGGCAGCGGCGGTTCCTACACCGTATCTTCCGGTCATACCGTGTCAGCCGTCGGCGTGGCCACTGGCGGTTCGCTGATCATCTCATCCGGAGGCTGGGGCAGCGGAACAAGCTTCAACTCCTCGGCCGGGACCACCGACATCTACAACGTCGACAGCGGAACGGTCACGGTCCTCTCGGGTGGCCAACTCGATCATCTCGTCGTTAGGAGCGGCGGCGTTCTGAACGTCTACGGCACGGTGCTGAGCAACATCGGCATCTCCGCGGGTGGCGTCGAGAACGTGATGTCGGGAGGATTTGTCAGCGGTGCTCCTGGCTCGGGCACCGGAGTATCGGCCGGCGGCGTTCTGAACCTGTCGGCCGGTGGCACCCTGGCGCGTATGGCGGTGTCGAGTGGCGGCGTGGCAAATATCGCCGGACTCGTCACCAACAACCAAGCGATTCTGTCGGGGGGCATCGAGAATGTTCTGTCCGGCGGCGTCGTGACCGGCATCCCCAACAGCGGAACGGGCGTTTCCGGCGGCACCCTGAACGTGCTGTCCGGCGCTTCGCTTGACCATGCCTCGATCCAGAGCGGCGGCGTGATCAATATCAGCGGCGGCGCCACCGCGCACAACCTCTCGTTCTCCGGAACGGGCACGCTCAATCTCGCAGGCTCGATTACCTCGGGCGCTGTCACCTCGAGTGGCACCACGTCAGGCCTGACATTCGCGGGGGCGGGCGTCGAGAACATCCTATCGGGCGGTCTCGATATCGGCGCGGTCGTCGACAGTGGCGGCCAGCAGATCATCTTCAACCACGGTGCGACCTCGAACACGCAAATCAACTCCGGCGGCACGGTCACGATTTCGGGCGGCGGCCTGCTCGACCTCAACGGCGGCGCGACCGAATCCGGGTCGGTGATCTTTGCCAATCCCGGCGGCAAGCTCGAGATCGATGGCACCGCGATGCCGGCAACGGTGATCTCCGGCTTTGCCACCGGAGACAAGATTGATCTCGCGGGTTTCAGCCCGGCGCAAATCATCAGCGTCGGCATCGTCGGCAGCCAGTTGCAGATCGTAACCACCAATTCCGGAACGCTCGACCTGCAGCTCAACCCTGCGGACACGTTCACGGGCCAATGGACCACCGTGGCCGACGGCGGCGGCACCGACATCCTCTTCACGGTGAGCGGTGCCGGCATCACGACAGTCTCGTCCGGTCAGACGAGCAGCGGACTTGCCATCAGCGCTGGCCAGACGCTTAACGTTCTGTCCGGCGGTACGGCGACCGCCACAACCTTGAGTGGTGGCACCGAGAACGTGTTCGGAACGGAGGGGGGCGGGACCGTCTCGAGCGGCGGCGTGCTCAACGTCGATGCCGGCGGTGTCGTGCATGATCTGTTGCTGTCGAATGGCGCCACACTCAATCTCGCAGGCACGGTGACGTCGAGCGCGACAGTGTTCTCCGGTGCCGTTGAAAACATTCTTAACGGTGGTGTGGCCGGTGGCGTTCCCAGTTCAGGCACCAAGATTTCCGGCGGCACGGTCAATGTCTCGTCGGGCGGCTCGATCCATCATGTGACGGTCTTCAGCGGCGGCACGCTGAACGTGTCGGCGGGCGGCATGGTGCTCAGCAACACCGCGATCTCCAGCGGCGGCTTCGAGGACGTCCTGTCGGGCGGTGTGATCAGCGGCGCCAGCGGCTCCGGCACCGGCATTTCCGGCGGGACGCTCAGTCTCGAAGCCGGCGGCACCGCCGCGTTTGTCGGCGTATCTTCGGGCGGTGTCTTCAACGTCCGTGGCACCGTGCAGAGCAATGTTTCTGTGCTTTCCGGTGGTCTCGAGATCATTTCGTCGGGCGGCGTTCAAACCGGTGTGCCAGGTAGCGGCACCGGCATTTCCGGCGGCACGGTCAGCGTGACGTCGGGCGGCGAGTTCGACCACTTCACGATTTCCAGCGGCACGGTCAACGTCGACAATGGCGGCGTCATTCACGACTTCACTGTGAGCAGCGGCACGCTCAACCTTGCCGGTTTCCAGCTCAGCAACGCCACCATCTCTACCGGCGGCACCGAAAACATCACCGCGGGCGGAAGTGCCAGCAGCTTCGCTGTCTCCGGCGGTACCTTGAACGTTCTGTCGAGCGGCACCGCTGCGTCCTTTACGCTCTTCAGCGGTGGATCGGCCACTGTCTCGGCCGGCGGCACCGTTCACGACCTCACCGTCTCGAGCGGCGCCACGCTCGGTGTTCTCGGCACCGCGACCAGCGACGTTTTCGTCGCCAGCGGCGGCACGTTGAATGTCTCGTCGGGCGGCACCGTATCGGGAACGATCAATTTCGCCTTCGGCTTCCCGAACGATGGCGTGAATGGCACCATGAACGCCTCGGCTGGCGCGATCGTGGGTACGGTCACGGTCAATTCGGGCGGCACCCTCAACGTGCTCTCCGGCGCCACCGCGCATGATGTCGACGTCTTCTTCGGCGCGACGCTCAACGTTGCCGGCACCACGACCAGCAACAACGGAATCATGGGTGGGCTCGAGATCGTCTCGAGCGGCGGCGTCGCCGGTGGAACGGCCATCAACGGCGGTGAACTCGACATTCTCTCCGGCGGCTCGGCGAACCAGGTCAATGTCCAGGGCGGCCTGCTGAAGCTGTTCGGTGGCGCTACCGCCACCAACGTGAACGTGAACCAGTTCGCAAGCGTCGAACTCCTCAGCGGTGCGAATGCCAGTGCGCTGAACGGTGCCTTCTTGGCCGTCGGTGCCAATCTCGGTGTTGGCCCTGGCGCCGTATTGAGCGGATATACCGCCGGGAACGGCATAAACATCCACGTAGTCTCCGGCGGCGAGACCTCGGCCAACACGCTGTTGTCGGGTAACTTCGAAGGCGTGTTCAGCGGGGGGACGGCGCTCAACGAAACCGTCAATGGCGGCGCCGTCATCTTCCTCGGCGGCTTTTCGCCGTTCGGGAGCGGGTCCCTTGCGGGCGGCACGGCCAGCAATATCCTGCTGAACGGGGCTGCGATGCTTGTCAGCTCCGGTGGTCTCGCGGTTTCGACCACGGTGTCTGGAGACGGCGGCGGCCATTTTGGCAACCTTACAGTCAGCTCCGGCGGCAGAGTCTCCGCAACCTTGGTCGGTAACTCCGGCAGCCTCAATGTGTGGAGCGCCGGGTCCGCCACCAGCACGACAGTTCTGAGCGGCGGCTTAATCTCTCTCGGCGGTGGTCTGCCGTCTTCGGCTGGCGGCAGCGCCACCGGCACAATCCTATCGTCGGGTGCTACCGAGTTCGTTTCGAGCGGCGGCGTCGATTCCGGCGCCAGGATTCTGTCCGGCGCCAGCCAGTGGGTGGTCGCCGGCGGCATCGTGAGCGCTGCGAACATCTCCGCCGGAGGCACGGTAAACATTTCCGGCGGCATCCTGGATCTCGCGGGTGGTTCGAGCGAAGCCGGGTCGGTGATATTCCAGGGCACCGGCGGCAAGCTCATGATCGACGGCACCGTGATGCCGACGACCACGATCTATGGCTTAGCCGACGGCGACACGATCGACCTTGCGGGCATCAACATGTCCGATGTCACCAGTGTCGGCATCGCCAATGGCAACGTGCTGCAGATCACGACCAGCGCTCACGGCACGCTCTCGCTGCAGCTCGATCCTGGCCAGACGTTCTCCGAATCGTTCGGGCGCAGTGCAGACGGTAGTGGGACTGATCTGTTCCTCGTTGGCAGCGGCGGTGCCAACATCGTCGTGAGCACCGGCCAGACCAGCACGGGTCTCTTCATCAGCTCCGGCCAGACGATGCTGGTGCAGTCCGGCGGTACGGCCAGCAGCACCGTGCTCAGGGGAGGATTCGAGACCAATAGCGGCACTACGATCAGCACGCTTGTTTCGAACGGCGGACAGGAGCAGGTCGCCTCCGGCGGAGTTGCTTCGGGCGCGAGCATCCTTTCGGGCGGTGCTGAGACGGTTCTTTCCGGTGGAACGATCTCCAACGCAGTAATCCAGTCCACCGGCTACATGGGCCTCGGTTGGGACACGGGCAGCGGCGTCGTGGCAGGCGGTACCGCCAGTGGAACGACGATCTCCGGCGGAGGGCTCAATGTCTTCTCCAAGGGCCTTGCGGTCTCGACCACCGTCAACGGCGGTGGTGGAAACTTCGGCAACCTGAGCATTTCGGCGGGCGGTTCCGCATTGAGCACCACTGTCGCCGGCTCCGGCACGCTGAGTGTTTCAAGCGGCGGCATCGCGACCAGCACGCATGTGTCGGGCGGCGGCTTCCTTGCGATCGGTGCCGGCGGCTCGGCGGTTTCGAATACGATCTCCGGCGTGCTCAGCAGTGGCGGCGGCACTTTTGTCTCGTCGGGCGGCTCGATTTCAGCAACCATCATCGGGACCTCCGGCTCCCTCAATGTGTTGAGCGGCGGCAGCGCCAGCAACACCACCGTCCTCAGCGGTGGTTTCCTCGATCTTGGCGTGGGTCCGTTTGGGAGTCAGGCGGGATCGGCTGGCGGCAGCGCCACCGGGACGATTCTGTCTGGCGGCGTCGAGGTGATTTCGAGCGGCGGCGTCGACACCGGCGCCCAGATTCTGTCCGGCGGCGGCCAGACGGTCTCGTCCGGCGGCCTCAGCGTGTCCGCGACGGCCTCCGGTGCCACCGGCTCCGGCACCATGGCGATCCTGACCGTCTCTGGCGGCAGCGCAGCCAATGCCACGATCGGCAGCGGCGGCCAGCTCGCGATCTTTGCCGGCGGCATCGTGACGGGCGAAAACATCCTGAGCGGCGGCCAGATCTTCCTCGGCAGCGGCGGCGCGTACACCGTGTCGGCCGGCAACACCAGCGCGCACGATATCTTCGTGTCCAAAGGCGGATCGCTGGTCGTCAGCGGCACCGTGCTCAGCCATGTCAACGTCCAGTCCGGCGGTGTCGAGACCATTGCCGCAGGGGGGTGGACGAGCGGCACCAACGTCAATTCCGTCGGGTCGGGCGTCAACAATTTCACCGTCGACAGCGGCACCATCAACATCCTTGCTGGTGGCCAAGCCGACCACATTGTCGTCAGCAGCGGCGGCGTGCTGAACGTCGCCGGTACGACGCTGAGCAATGTCGGCATCTCGGCGGGCGGCATCGAGAATGTGTTGTCTGGTGGCTTGATCAGCGGTGTTTCGGGTTCGGGCACCGGCATCTCTGCGGGCGCCGTGCTGAATATCTCGGCTGGCGGGTCGGCCGCATTCTTCGCCGTGTCGAGTGGCGGCGCGGCCAATGTTCTCTCGGGCGGCACGGTGCTGCGCAACGTCGCCGTGTATTCCGGCGGCGTCGAGACGGTATCGTCTGGCGGCATCGTCACTGGTTTGTCCGGCAACGGTACCGGCATTTCAGGCGGCGTGGTCAATGTGCTCTCGGGCGGCGCGATCGATCATGTCGGCATGCTGAGCGGCGGCATCCTGAACGTCAGCGGCGGCGCAACCGCGCACAACGTGGTCGTTTCCTCGGGCGGCATCCTCAATCTCGCTGGCACCGTAACGACCAGCGGCTTTGTGTCCTCGACCGGCGTCGAGAACGTGCTCGCGGGCGGCGTCGATATCGGCACCACCGTCTCGGGTGGCGGCCAGGTCACGGTCTTCACGGGCGGCGCAACATCGAACACCCAGCTTCTCTCCGGCGGAACCGTCACGATTTCCGGCGGCGTGGCCGATCTCAACGGCGGCGCGACGGAGGCCGGCTCGGTTGTCTTTGCAGGCAGCGGCGGCAAGCTCGTCATAGACGGCACAACAATGCCCTCGACGGTCATCTCCGGCTTTACCAGCAACGGGATTGTCGACCTCACCGGTATCGCATTGTCGGAAATCACCAGCGTCGGGCTGGGCGCCGGGAACGTTCTGCAAATCGCCACAAATGATTTCGGAACGCTCAACCTGCTGTTCAATCCGTCACAGACCTTTACCCAGCGGTTCGCTGGCGTCGCCGACGGCTCGGGTACCGATCTTGTGCTCGTCGACAGCTCCACCATCTTTGTGAGCAGCGGCCAGACCTCGTCGGGCTTCGTGCTCAATTCGGGCCAGACCCTCAACGTGCTCTCCGGCGGAACGGCTATCGGCACGACCTTGAAGGGTGGCACCGAGAACGTAGCCGGGACCGAGCAGAGCGCCACCGTCAGCGGCGGCACGCTCAACATCAATTCGGGCGGCATCGGGCATGACCTTACCGTATCGAACGGCGGTACGCTCAATGTGAACTCATCGGGGACGGTGACCAGTAACACGACTGTCCTTGCTGGTGGCGTCGAAAACATCAACTTCGGTGGCAGTGCGACCGGACCTTCCGGTTCAGGCACCAAGATTTCCGGCGGCACGGTCAATGTTTCTTCGGGCGGCTCGCTCGATCACGTGACGGTCTTCAACGGCGGTACGCTGAATGTGTCAGCGGGCGGCAACGTCCTCAGCAATACCGCGATCTCCAGCGGCGGTGTTGAGAACGTCCTGTCGGGCGGCGTGATCGGCGGCGCCGCCGGCTCCGGCACCGGCGTTTCTGGCGGCACCCTGAACCTGCAGGCTGGCGGCATCGCGTCGTTTGTGGGCGTGTCTTCCGGCGGTATCTTCAACGTGCGCGGGACGGTAGCGAGCGCGGTTGCGATCGTCAGCGGTGGCCTCGAGATCATCTCGTCTGGCGGCGTGCACTCGGGCGCGGTCGGCAGCGGGACAGGTGTGTCTGCCGGTGGCACCGTCAGCGTGTTGTCGGGTGGTCAGTTCGAGTTCTTCACGGTGTCGAGCGGCGGCAATGTCGTCGCCAGCAACGGCGCGGTGATCCACGATTTCCTCGTCAGCAGCGGCGGCACGATCAATCTTGCCGGCTCCCTGGTCAGCAACGCCACGATCTTCACCGGAGGCACAGAGAACATCCTGTCCGGCGGCGTGGCGCAGAATTTCCTCGTGTCCGGCGGCACGCTCAATGTCTCATCGGGTGGTGCGGCCAGCAACTTCGCGGTCAGCGGTGGCACGGTGAATGTGTCGGCCGGCGGCACAGCTTCGGACTTCATCTCGAGTGGTGTCGAGAACGTTTCCTCCGGTGGCCAGACGTCATTCGACACCGTGCTTAGCGGCGGTGTAGTGAATGTGTCGTCAGGTGCGACGGCTCACGATGTGACGCTGTCCGGCGGTGTGATGAATGTTGGCGGTATCGTCACCAGCAACGTCTTCATTTCGAGCGGTGGTGTCGAAACGGTGCTCGCGGGCGGACTGATCTCGGCGTCCTCGAACGGGGTCGGGACCACGGTCAATTCGAGCGGCACGCTTAATGTCTTCGGCGTCACCTCCAATACCGTGGTGATTTCCAGCGGCGGTGTTGAGAATGTCTCCTCCGGTGGCGTCATTCAGGGGACTATCAGCGGCGCGGCCGGTACGGGAACGTTCGTGGCCGCGGGCGGAACATTGAACGTGCTATCGGGCGGTACCGCCAGCATGCTCAATGTGTCGGGAACGCTGAACGTACTGGGCAAGGTTGCCAGCAACGTCACCATTCAAAGCGGTGGCCTTGAGATCGTTTCGTCGGGTGGTGTCGTTAGCGGTGCCAGCGGTTCGGGGACCGGGATCTCGGGTACGGTCAACGTTCTATCCGGCGGCGCGTTTGAATATGCGGCCATCTTCAGTGGCGGCAACCTGAATGTTTCAGCGGGGGCGACGGCCGACCACATCACCGTGTCGAACGGTGGCACCTTCACCGTCGCCGGCACGGTTTTGAGCAACGTTGCCGTTAACATTGGCGGCGTCGAGAACGTACTGTCCGGAGGCATCGTCACCGGCGCGAGCGGCTCGGGAACCGGCATTTCCGGCGGCACCGTGAACGTGTCGGCTGGAGGTGAAATCGACCACACGACCGTCAGCAGCGGCGGTATCTTGAACCTCTCGTCCGGGGCGACCGCCTTCAACATCAGTGTTTCGAGCGGCGGCGCTCTCAATGTTGCCGGTGCGGTCACTAGCAATCAGGCGGTGTTTGCCGGCGGCACGGAGGTCGTGTCCTCCGGCGGCACCATCGGGGCGGTGACGCTCTCGGGTGGCACGCTCGAGTTGAAGGCCGGAAGTGTCACGAGCGGCGGTATCACGTTCAGTGGCTCCGGTGGTCAACTCAAGATCGACGGCACTTCGTTGGCCGGCACGACCATCAGCGGTCTGGTGCTGGGCGACAGCATCGATCTTGCTGGCCTCAATTTCGTATCGGGTGGGTCGGCGACCTTGCAGGCCGGCAACATCCTGCATGTCACCGAGGGGGCTTCCTCCTTTGATCTGCAGCTTGACTCGACTCCCAGCGTGCGGTTCAGCGTGAGTGCGGATTCCGGCACCGGAACGCTGGTCACGACGGGGGCCGATCACGCGCCGGTTACGTCGGCATCGAACATTCAGGCGACATTCGGGCAGACCTCGGCTGCGGCATCGAGCCTGTTCACGGTCTCCGACGTCGACGGTGACCCGATCACGACCTATGCCTTCTGGGATGACAACACCAACGGGCACTGGGTGGTGAACGGGGTGGCGCAGGCCGCTGGCGTCGAGATCGATGTCGCGGCGGCGAACCTTTCTCAGGTGAGCTACGTGTTCGGTCCCACCGGCTCACCGGCGGACACGGTCTACGTGCGGGCGAACGACGGCACGCTTTGGGGGGCCTGGAAATCGTTTACGGCGAAGGCGTTTGTCGACACGCCGCCGACGGTCGTCGCGAGCAACGTGACGGCGGTCCACGGCCAAACGTCGGTCGCGGCCTCCAGCCTGTTCACGGTTTCGGATCCCGATCCCGACACCATGACCCAGTATGCATTCTGGGACGATGGAACGGGCGGTCATTGGGCTGTGAATGGGGTGGCGCAGCCGGCCGGCACCGAGATCGATGTGTCCGCAGCGAACCTCTCGCAGGTGACCTACGTGTTCGGTCCGACTGGATCCGCTCCTGAAACGGTCTACATACGAGCCAACGACGGTACATTGTGGGGCTCCTGGAAGTCGTTCACCGCAACGCCCGGGCCCGACGCCGCGCCGGTGGTATCCGCGAACAATGTCACGGCAACGCATGGTCAGTTGTCGATCGCGGCATCGAGCTTGTTCTCGGTCAGCGATGCGGACGCCGGCGACACCGTCGCGCAATACGCCTTCTGGGACACCGGTGGCAACGGTCACTGGGTGGTGAACGGGGTGGCGCAGGCGGCCAGCACCGAGATCGATGTCGCAGCGGCGAACCTCGGCCAGGTGAGCTATGTGTTCGGTCCAAGTGGGTCGGCCCCTGATACGCTTTACGTGCGGGCGAACGACGGCAGCCTGTGGAGTGCGTGGAAGTCGTTCACGGCGACGCCGGGCTCGGATACTGCGCCGGTGGTGTCGGCCAAC
>NZ_LBJG01000012.1:93548-163182 GCF_028128765.1 Bradyrhizobium sp. CCBAU 51627 | reverse complement strand
CAGCCTTCCGGCTATCGCCAGCTGACCTGCCCGGCCCTGGCCGGTGAACGCGGTGACCCGCCGCCAGCTACACCATGCAAGGGGACACGATCCCTAGGAACCCGGCAGACGTTCCCGGCGGGTTCCGTCAACCCGCAAATTCTTAAGGCCAGAATCGAGAGGGGCCACCCTCGGTACAACGAATGTGAATCGATATCCTGATTTCAAATCGCTGGCGTCCAAATTGGGACAGACCGGAATTGGGCATTGCCCGCCTTCAAGGACAGGCCCGTTCACGCCGGTCGGAATCAGAAGGGGCCGCCTCGCAGCGGCCCCTTGCCGGTTGAAATCTGTTCGGGATGAAATGCCAGCCCCGGCCCACGTAGTTTTACCTACTCTTCAGGTCGTGTGGAGTCCGGGAAATTGCGGTGTTCTCGAACCGGAACAACCTCAAAATGTGTCGGCAATGTCAGGGCGTTCGCGGCCCTTCCGACGCGGCGCCGGCCTTGCGAAGGCGATCCGCATCAACGACGTGCTGCCGTCATATGATCGCAATGCTTCGGCACAGAACTTTTCCGCGGCTGCCGGCTTTCAATTGGAATGGCCCGCCGCAATGGGGGATCGGATCATGACGGACGACACGCACCAGGATGCCGACGGGCGCAGATCCCTGCACGAGGCCGCCCTCGAGGAGATGGCGAAGTTCGAGCGCAAGGAAAGTGAGTTCCGCAAGAAGGATCGCGCCGAGCGCGCCGTCGATCTCCGTCTGCCGCTGGACGAGATCAAGGTGCACTGACAAACCACCAGCCGACGCAGGCTGTTGCCTACTGGGCATGGGGTTGTTTTGACGCGCTGTGGCGGCACATGTCGTCCGAGCTGCCGCTACATCAGCGCCAGCAGCACGATGCCGATCACCAGCACCACGAAGCCAGCCGCGGTCGCGGCGGCAAATGACCGCTCTACCTTGTCCATGATGCCACCCCGCTGTCGGCGCGCCACGTATCCCCCATGGCTTCGCCGTGCGCGCAAAGTGTCGCGAACGGATGTGTCTGAAATTGTGCGGCTGGATGTCTGAATTGGGACGTGAGCGCGACTCTCGACGCCTCCGCAAGCCACGCACAAGCTTGC
The DNA here is from genome assembly GCF_028128765.1 of Bradyrhizobium sp. CCBAU 51627. Classification (GTDB taxonomy): domain Bacteria; phylum Pseudomonadota; class Alphaproteobacteria; order Rhizobiales; family Xanthobacteraceae; genus Bradyrhizobium. The sequence continues at coordinate 162,075 of NZ_LBJG01000012.1, read as the reverse complement.
GTGCTTGCCGGCGCGGGGTCTTCTGTTCCCGCCTTGTCAGGCTGTCGTAAGCAGAACGGGCTACGGTCGTCCGGCTATGGTGTTGCAGCCCAGCACCTCAGCCTCCAATAACCTTCTGCCCCGCCCGGCTCACCGTGGCGGGGCTTTTTCTTGCGCGATGCACCGCTGCGCGCGATGTCGCGCAAACGGGATGCGATGTCCGTGCGGGGCGTTTGCCTCCGCTCGAATCGGTGCGTGCAAGCTCGACGATTTCGAGAGCGAGCTCCGTGGTTCTCCGGCCAAGAACAGAGTTCCTGACCTATTATTCCGGTCGCAGTCACACGGGGTTCCATGACGGAGACAGCAGCCCCATCGGTTCCATGTTTCGAAATCCGATTTCGCTTGTTTCGAACCGCGCGCGTTTGCCGAATTCCGATGGACTATCCTCGACTTAACGGCAATTTTTGCTTGTCGACGGAATATTTCGACGCACAACATGTTACTCGACATGGCAAGTGAATCGTGGAGGTGACCATGAATCACAGGGGCGTTGAGTTCACGGTTGCAAAGACGGCGATCCCCGGTGTCTGGCAATGGCAGTTCCGGATCGGCAACGAGACCAAGACAGGCAAGACCGAGACGAAGATCGACCTGCTGGCGATCCGTCGCGTGCAGTTGCGCATCGATCGGGAGCTGAAGGCCATCGGCCGCAACACCGCCTGAAGCGAACACTGCCGGACCGGAGCTAGTCGGCGCTGGGCAGCCGCCGCATGGTGAATTCGATGTCGCCGCCGGGCAGTTCGCGCCAGGTCTCGACTTCACTCATATAGCCGGCCTTGGGATAGCGCGCGAAGAAGGCCTGCGCTCTTGCCCGTGCCGCCGCGCGCGGCAGGGTAAAGCTCTCGCGCAGATAACCGTCAGCAGGCGTCTCGCCGGCCTGCTTGCGCCGGCGCGCCATCCGCTCGGCGAGGTCCCGCGGGCGATCCGCCATGTCCTGACTCCTCAACGCAACCCTGCGAGGGAATGTAGGATCTGGTCCCGGCAAAGGGGAGTCCCGCCGGAGGCGTCAGCCGCCTCCGGGACCACCGTCAGTTCGCGGCTGTGCCGGCCTTGGGCTTTTTGGGGACGCTGCTGGCGGCCGCCTTCGGCGCAGGTTGCTTCGGCTGGTCAGCTCGCATGCCGCCCCAGGGATCGTTGGAGGTTTTGGCGTCCGGAATCTTCTTCAGCGTTTCCTTGTAGGCCTTGTCGCGCGCGGCATCGGCGGCCCTCTCGTCATCGGTCTTGGACGGGCTATCCGCCAGCAGATTGATATGCGGCGACTCCTGCGCGAAGGCCGGTCCGGCCAGCACCGCCAGCAGCGCGGCCATACGGAAAAGCTTCATCACTCACTCCTTGTTCATCGATAAAGGGAACGCATCCCGCCCCTGTCCTTCTCCACGGCGCCGAGCGCCGCTTCAATCCGCTAGAGCCGATCCGATCTGCACGATTTCGGCCCATGGAGCCAGTCGTCCCAGATCGGCCCGCACTTGGTGCAGCCGTTCAGCGCCAGACCGAGCACGGCCAGGCAAAATAACAGGACACATCGACGCAACATCGTCCACCACGCTCCCAAGCGTGGCATCATATCGGGCCAAGTCGGGCATTTTCAAGCCGCCGCCCCGGTGACTTTGTCGCGCCCAAGCGGGCAGAATGAGCGAAACACCCTGCAACACAGGAGGAAACGAAAGCATGCCATCGCAGCCCGACACCGAGTTCGGCATCACTGAGGCCAGACGGATACTCGGCGAGGTCTTTGCGCCCTGGATCCAGGATCTCAACCTCTCCATCGAGCGCATCGAATACACCCCGCCTCCCGAGGCACAGGACTGGCAGCCCGGCGCGCTGCTCCGCATGCCGTTCTCCGAGCGGCTCTGCCGCAATGGCGGCGTCGTCTGCGGCCAGGCACTGATGGCCCTGGCCGACACCGCGATGGTGATCGCGAACCTCGCCGCCAACCGCGGCTACCGTCCGATGACGACGGTGGACCAGACCACGCATTTCATGCGCGCGGCCTCCTCATCGGACGTGCTGGCGGATGCGCGCGTGGTGCGGCTCGGGCGTACCATGAGCTTTGGCCGCGTCACCCTGCTCTCCGCCACAGACAACAAGCAGGTGGCGATGGTCTCGAGTGCGTTCGCGATGTTGCCGGGCTGAGCGGCATCCGAACGAAGAGAGCCGCATGAGCGCAAAGCGCTCCGCGGCTCTCCATGATATCGAAGTGAGACCGAAGCGCGATCACGATCACATGGTCGAGAGGCCCCACCTGACGGCATGGGCAGGCACGGACGACAGCGCGAACGCGCGGCGAGCAGAAGCGAAAGCGCGATCTTCATCGGAATCTCTGCCTTGCCGCTTCAACGTCGTAAACAAAGTCTTAATCGCCGTGCAAGTAGCGCCAGTATTGAGTTTAGTTCAGCGTAATTTCCATGCGCTAATTCTCACACTCCATTATGGATTAACGGCCATGATCGAGAAGCGTTCAACGCAACGACACCGGGTCTTCAAGGGCGGCACGATCTCCTTTGAAAATAGGGGGATTGCGTGCACGGTGCGAAACATATCGCAAGGCGGCGCGGCGATCGACATCGACGCTCCCCTGACACTACCGCAATCGTTCACCCTGTCGATCGCGCATGACAATTTCGTGCGGGATTGTCGCGCCGTCTGGCGCAGCGAACGGCGCATCGGCCTCGCCTTCGTGCAATGACGCGAGCCATGTGAACGACTGTTCGCATCGCATCCACAGCGCGATTGTGATTGCGTGATACGACGCGAGCGCGGCGCGACGATCGTCAGCGCAACGATCGTGAGCGGGGTCGCCAAACGACGCTGCAAAAATCGTCGATCTCGCGCAGGGACGAATGGCGCGAACCGCCGGGATTCTCTCCCCGGCCGATGCCACGTCGCACGACCAGCAGCAGGACGAGGCCGCCCCGATCTCCCAGCCGGCCCGCCATCACCTGCTTCGCTCTGTTTCGGCTTTTTCGCGGGCTCGCTCGGACGCGCACCACCCGACGGATCGTACTTTTCATTGGGCTCGGGGATGCGCTCGAGCGCGGCCTTGTAGGCATTCTCATCGACCTTGGGCTTGTTGCCCACCTTCTGGCCGCCCTCGTTGGGCTGCCGCCGGCCGCCCATCTGCGCCTGCGCTGAAACGATCGTTAGCGGGTACAACCGTCATAACAATGCGGCGGGTTCGGCCGCTTCAGCAAATGTTGATCGGACCGGACTTCGTCCCGCCGAATTCGCGCCTATCTGTTGGCCCGCAGGGGACCTTCACAAATGTTGCGAATTGTTGCTCGTGTGGCGATGCTCGCTGGCACGCTTGCGCTTGGCGGGTGCGGCTTCGCCGACAGCCGCGCGCCAGTGCCCGACTTCATGCGCCTCAAGGAAGCCGAGCAGCCGCCCCCCGAACCGCCGCCAGACGTCAAGCGGGTGGTCCGCGAGCAGATCGAAGTCGTCTTCCTCAACACCTCTTATCCGCGCGAGGTGCAAGTCGCGCTGCCCCATCACGAGGTCCGCGGATCGGGCTGGACCGCCTGCGTCCGCGCCCAGCTCACCTCCGCCACCGGCTCGGCGCTGGGCACCCAGACCTACGTCGTGACGATATCAGGCGGAAAGATCGTCGACCGGCGGCGCGCGGAAGCCGACGATATCTGCGGCTCGGAAGCCTACGAGCCGATCTAGCGGCGGACCGCATCACGCGGTTCCGGGAAAAACCTGTAACTCTGCCGGAACGATCGTCGCCTCCCATTCTTGTTACCGCCGAGGGCAGCTTCCGAGGAGGACAGGATGAGGACGTTCACGATTGCGGTGCTGGCCGGTGTGGGGGCTCTCGCTGCGACGAGCGGCGCGAAGGCCGCCGATCTCTACACGACCAGCGCATACACCAGCCCCGATCTCATTCAGGAGGTCCGGCTCGTCTGTGATGACGCCGGCAATTGCTATCGCACCCACGGCGGAGCGCGCGTGATCGTGCGTGACTCCTATGCGAGAATGCCGCGCGAACGCTATTACGAGCGCCGGACCTATCGCGACTGGGACGATGCCCCGCGCGCCGGTGTCGGCATTCGGGCGCCCGGCGTGAGCGTGGGCGTCGGCGTCGGCGACGACCGCTGGTAAACCGCAGAGTATAACGGACGGGACCGGACGAGAAAGCTCGTCCGGTCCCGTTTGCCTGGCTCGACGACAGATCAGATCAAACGGCAACCGCCTGCTGCCGAAACTGCTCATATGCAGCGATGGCATCTGCCGCGTACATCAGCGACGGACCTCCGCCCATATAGACGGCCATGCCAAGAGCCTCCTCGACCTCTTCCCGCGTTGCCGCCAGCTTGACGAGCGCTTCAGCGTGAAATCCGATACAGCCGTCGCAATGTGCGGCGACGCCGAGCGCGAGCGCAATCAACTCCTTGGTCTTCCTGTCCAACGCGCCGTCGCGTGTGGCCGCCTGGGCGAGCGCGGCAAAGCCCTTCATCGTATCAGGAATGTCGTTGCGCAGCTTCTTCAGGTTGTTCGAGATATTCTTCGTGATCTCGACAAAGTTCTTGTCCATCGGACCCTCGCTAGCTGGATTTGGCTGTGGTCGAAGTCGCCTCGGGCGGTGCACGCAAGGCGATATAGATCGCGGGAATCACCAACACCGTGAGCAGCGTCGACGACGCAAGCCCGAACAGAAGCGAAATCGCCAATCCCTGAAAGATCGGATCGAGCAGAATGGTCGCAGCGCCGATCATGGCGGCGAGCGCGGTGAGAAGGATCGGCTTGAAGCGAACTGCGCCAGCCTCCAACACCACCTCGCGAAGCGGCTTGCCGTCTCCACTGCTGTGCCGGATGAAGTCGACCAGCAGGATCGAGTTGCGCACGATGATGCCGGCCAGCGCGATGAAGCCGATCATCGAGGTCGCGGTGAACGGCGCGCCCAACAGCCAGTGCCCGATCAGGATGCCGATCAGCGTGAGCGGAATCGGCGTCAGGATAACGAGCGGCAGACGGAAGCTCCGGAACTGGGCGACCACCAGCACGTAGATGCCGAGAATTGCGGCGCCGAACGCCGCTCCCATGTCGCGGAACGTCACCCATGTGATTTCCCATTCCCCATCCCACAGCAGCGTAGGATGCGACTCGTCAGACGGTTGGCCGTGCAGGTTGATCGCAGGCTTCGGCAGCTTGCCCCAGTCATGGGCATCCACCCGGTCGGCGACAGCGAGCATGCCATAGAGCGGCGCCTCGAAGCGCCCGGCGAGCTCGGCCATCACCATGTCTGCAAAGCGGCCGTCCCGGCGGAAGATCGTCGGTGAGCCCTCTTCCATCGTCGCCTTCACGACCTGTCCGAGTTCGACCACCGTCTTGCTGCCCGGCAATGTATTGGCCGGCACGGGCGTAGAGGCCAGCGCCTCGTCCCAGGCCAGATCGCGTTTTCCGAGATGCACCGCGATCTCGATCGGATTGCGATCCTCGCCACGATGGGAATAGCCGATCGAGATGCCGCCGAACAGCGCCTGGATGGTGTCGTAGACGTCGCGCTGCTCGACGCCGAAGAATTCAAGCCGTTCCTGGTCGATCGAAAGCCGCAGCCGGGGCCGCTTCTCGCCGATGGAATCGTCGATGTCGACGATGAACGGCACCTCCGCGAAGATCTTCTTGAGTTCGGCCGTGACCGCGCGGCGCGTGGCCGCATCGGGACCGTAGATCTCGGCGAGCAGCGTCGAGAGCACCGGCGGCCCGGGCGGCACTTCGACCACCTTGATGCTGGTCCCTTTGGGCGGATCGAGCGCCTTCATCTTCTCGCGCAACTCGAGCGCGATCTGATGGCTGGCGCGCTTGCGCTCGCCGCGGGGAGCCAGATTGACCTGGACCTCGCCGAGTTCGGGCCGCTCGCGCAAGTAGTAGTGCCGCACCAAGCCGTTGAAATTGAAGGGAGCCGGTGTGCCGGCGTAGGATTGCAGCGAGGTGACCTCCGGCAGCTGTCGCGCGAGCTCGGCCGCGCCGAACAGCACGCGCTCGGTGGCTTCCAGGCTCGCCCCTTCCGGCAGGTCGATGACGACAGCGATTTCCGACTTGTTGTCGAACGGTAAAAGCTTGACTGTCACCGACTTGGTCGCAAACAGCGTCATCGACAGCAGCGTCGCAATGCCGACACCGAGCAGGAATATCCAGGCCGATCGCTTGCTCCGCACGATCGGCGTGGCGAAGCGCCGGTAGATCCGGCCGAGCCGGCCCTCATCATGCGCCGCATGGGCCGCCACATTGTCGCCCTTCGGCGCGAGCTTGAGCATCAGCCACGGAGCCACCACCATTGCGACAAAGAACGAGAACAGCATGGCTGCCGACGCATTGGCCGGAATCGGCGCCATATAGGGACCCATCAGGCCCGACACGAACAGCATCGGCAACAGCGCGGCGACCACCGTCAACGTTGCGACGATCGTGGGGTTGCCGACTTCCGCCACCGCCTCGATGGTCGCCTGCAAGCGCGGCCGGCCATCTCGCATGCCCCAGTGCCGGGCAATATTCTCAACGACGACGATGGCATCGTCGACGAGAATGCCGATCGAAAAGATCAGCGCGAACAGGCTGACCCGGTTGATGGTGTAGCCCATCAGATTGGCGGCGAACATCGTCAGCAGGATCGTGGTGGGGATCACGACGAAGGTCACCAAAGCCTCGCGCCAGCCGATCGCGATCGCGATCAGGACGACGATCGAGAGGGTTGCGAGCCCGAGGTGAAACAACAGCTCGTTGGCCTTCTCGTTGGCCGTCTCGCCGTAGTCGCGCGTTACCGTCACCTGGACATCGTCGGGGATCAGGCGGGACTTCAGTCCTTCAAGGCGTTTGGCAATGTTTTCCGATACGACAACCGCATTGGCACCGGCGCGCTTGGCCAGCGCCAGGCTGACTGCCGGCGACCGCGCCCACTGTCCCCCGGCGTCGCGCGAATCCGTCCAGACCCGATGTTCGATTGTGCTCGGCCCGACGATGACGGAGGCGACGTCCTTGACGTAGACCGGGCGGCCGTCGCGGGTCGTGATCAGCAGCAATCCTATGTCCGGGATGCCCGACAGCGTCTGGCCGGCCGCGACGTTGCGCACGAGGCCGGTATCGCGCACCTGTCCCGCCAGAAACGAGCGGTTGGCATCCTTCACTTTGGCCACGAGCTGCTGCAGCGTGACGCCGAACAGCGAAAGCTTCTCCGAATCGGGCTCGACCCGGATCTGTTGCGGCGCGCCGCCTGAGATGTAGGTCAGGCCGATATCGTCGACCTTCATCAGTTCCGCGCGCAGCTTATCGGCGAGTTCGTAAAGATCCTTGTCGGTCCAGCGGCTGGCCGCTTCGGGCTTGGGCGAGAGCGTCAGCACCGTCACCGCGACGTCGTTGATACCCCGGCCGACGATCAGTGGCTCGGGGATGCCGACGGGAATGCGATCGAGATTGGCGCGGATCTTCTCGTGCACCCGAAGGATCGCGTCCTCGAACTTGGTGCCGACCAGGAAGCGCGCGGTCACCATCACGCGGTCGTCCTCGGTCTGGCTGTAGACGTGCTCGACGCCATCGATGCCCTTGACGATCGATTCCAGCGGCTTGGTCACCAGCTCGACCGCGTCCGGGCCGCGCAAACCATCGGCGTTGATGCGGATATCCACCATGGGAACGCTGATCTGCGGCTCCTCCTCGCGTGGAATCACCATGACGGCGATCAGCCCCACGATAAGGGCCGCGAGCAGGAACAGCGGCGTGAGCGGCGAAGCGATGGTCGACCTGGTCAACCGTCCTGACAGTCCGAGATTCACGGCTGCACCAACCAGTCGCCGGCGCCGATGCCGGACAGTATTTCGAGGCCGTCAGGCAGCGCTGGCGTCGGCAAGTCGCGCCCGCGCTGCACCGGGACCTCGATCGTGACGTCGCCCTTCCGGAGCTTGACGTAGTCGATGCCGAACCGGGTTGTCACGTAGCTGGACGGAATGACGAAGGCTGTCCGCGTTCCGCCTGATATCCAGACCCGCAAACGGTCGCCGACGAAATATTCGCCGAGCCCGTCGACCGTCGCGTCCGCGATGACCCGGCCCTCCTCGATCTGCGGATAGACGAGATCGATGACGCCCGATTTGGCGGCTTCGCCGACGAATTCTGCGCCGTCGATTCGAATCTTGTCGCCCGCCTTGAGGAAGCGCGCATGCCGCTCCGGCACGCGAAGCCGCAATTTGAAATGCTGCTGGGCAACGGTGACGATGGGATCGCCCGCGAGCACCACGGATCCCACGGTGATGAGCCTCTTCAGCACGCGGCCATCGGCCGGCGCGAGCACTTGCCCCTGGTTGAGCTGCTCGTTGATGACAGCACGTTCTGCCGTTTTGGCACGCAAGCCGTTTTCGGCGACGTTCAGCGCCGTACGCTGTTCGTCGAGTTTGATCCGTGGCAGGATACCGCGCTCGACCAGCCCTTCGGTCCGGGTGAAGTCGAGCTGCGCTTGGTTCGCCTGTGCCTGCAGGGCCTCGATCTGCGCGTCGAGCGACTTCATCTGCAGCACGAGTTTTTCGTCACCGATGGTCGCGATCGCCTGGCCGGCGGCGACGCGATCCCCTTCCCTGACCTTGAGCTGAGCCACCGTGCCGCCGATGCGCCCGCGCGCCGGCACCACGCTGATGCTTTCGACCGTGGCGAACACGGCCTTTTCGTCCGCGATCGATTGCGACGCGACGACGAGTGTTTCGGCCGCCGTCGCCGATGTTCCAGACAGGCCGATGGCCGCGAAGGCGGCCAGCAAGCCCAAATACCTTGCCATACATCGCATGGGACAGTTCCGTGTCATGATCAATGTCTCACCACGCCGCTGCGCGGGTCATTTCATCTGCATCGGAGTGCGGCGCGTTGATCCTGCTCAAGGCGCCCTTCCCCGAGCTCTCCTAGTTTTATTTGGCCTTGGCGGACTTCGGCGCGCAAAACGCCTGATAGAGCGTCTTCAGCACTTCGCGCGCCGGCTCGCTGGCGATCGAATAGAAGATGGTCTGGGCCTCGCGCCGGGCGGACACCAGGCCATCCTTGCGAAGGAGCGCAAGATGCTGCGACACGGTGGAGTCCCGCAGGTCGAGAAACTCGGCGAGTTCGCCGACCGATCGCTCGCCATCGATCAATTGGCAGATGATCAGCAGGCGATGCCGGTTGGCGAGCGCCTTCAGCAGCTCGCTCGCCTGATCCGCCGCCCGCTCCATGACTTCAGCATTCATCTTCATACTTGCGTATATACGCAATTACGAATATATAGTCAAGCACTGCACGACAGCCGGAGCTGAACCGGCGGAGCAGTTTGGTTCAACGGAGGTACCCATGGCGGAAGTCGTCGTAATCGGAGCCGGCCTGAGCGGAACGCTGATGGCCTATGAATTGCTGCCCCAGTTGAGAAAGGACGATCGCCTCAGCGTCGTCTCGCAAGGCGCGGTCTATCATTTCGTGCCTTCAAACCCCTGGGTCGCGGTCGGTTGGCGCAAGCGTGAGGAGATCGAGATCGATCTCGCTGACGTCATGAAGCGCAAGGGGGTGCGGCTGCTCACGCAGGGCGCCAAGCGCGTGCACCCGACCGAGAACCGCGTCGAACTCGGCGACGGCACGTCGATCGACTATGATTATCTGGTCGTGGCGACCGGCCCCGAGCTGGCGTCCGACGAGATTCCGGGTCTCGGGCCGCAGGGCCATACCCAGTCGATCTGCCACGTCGATCATGCCGCGCATGCCCGCGAAGCCTTCGAGAAGCTCGCGGCCAATCCCGGTCCGGTCGTGATCGGAGCCGTTCAGGGCGCTTCCTGCTTCGGCCCCGCCTATGAATTCCTCTTCATCCTGGAAACCGAGCTGCGCCGGCGGAAATTGCGCGACCGGGTCCCGATGACATTCGTCACCTCGGAGCCATATATCGGCCATCTCGGTCTCGACGGCGTCGGCGACACCAAGGGCCTTCTCGAAAGCGAGATGCGCGAGAAGCACATCAAGTGGATCACGAACGCCCGCGTCGACAAGGTCACCCCCGGCATGATGTCGGTGGAGGAGTTCGCCGACAACGGCACCTCTCACAAGGCCCATGAGCTGCCCTTCGCCTATTCGATGATGCTGCCCGCCTTTCGCGGCGTCGAGGCCGTGCGCGGCATCGAGAAGCTGACCAACCCGCGCGGCTTCGTCATCGTCGACAAGCATCAGCAGAACCCCGACTTCCCGAACGTGTTTGCGGTCGGCGTCTGCGTGGCGATCGCGCCGGTCGGCGCGACTCCGGTGCCGGTCGGCGTTCCCAAGACCGGCTTCATGATCGAATCCATGGTGACGGCGACCGCGATCAACATCGGCGCCCTGCTCCGCGGCAAGGCGCCGACGGCGCAGCCGACCTGGAACGCGATCTGCCTCGCCGACTTCGGCGATTCCGGGGTCGCCTTCCTCGCGCAGCCGCAGATCCCGCCGCGCAACGTCAACTGGTCGTCCAAGGGGGAGTGGGTGCACTTCGCCAAGGTCGCCTTCGAGAAGTACTTCCTCCGCAAGATGCGGCGCGGCGAGAGCGAGCCGTTCTACGAGCGCTTCCTGCTCGACAGGCTGAACATCGCCAAGATCAAGGAGGTCCGAACAGGCACATGAGCGCCACACGCCAGGTCGTCTGTGGCAGTTGCGGGCGCGTCAATCGCCTGCCCGTCGAACGCGCGCCCGAAGGCGCGCGTTGCGGCGCGTGCCACCAGCCGATGTTCACCGGTCATCCGATCGAGGTGAACGAAGAAGCCTTCAGCCGCCATGTCGCCAATAACGACATTCCCGTGCTGGTCGATGTCTGGGCACCATGGTGCGGCCCTTGCCGCGCCATGGCGCCGATGTTCGAGCGCGCCGCACAACAGCTGGAGCCGAGGGTCCGGCTGTTGAAACTCAATTCGGACAATGCGCCTGCGGTGTCGTCACGCTTCAACATCAGCGGCATCCCGACGCTGCTGCTGATGCGTGGCGGGCGCGAGATTGCCCGCCAGGCGGGTGCGATGGATGCGCGCAGCATCGTGGCCTGGACTGAAGCGAGCCTCACCCGTTCGGAACGTGACCATACCTAGAAGGAGCATACCATGAATGTAGACAAAGCCGTTCTCGCTTTCGCGGGATTCGTCGTCCTGCTCGGACTTGCGCTGGGCACATACGTCAATGCGTACTGGTACCTGCTGACGGCCTTTGCCGGGCTGAACATGCTGCAGGCTTCGTTTACGGGCTTCTGTCCCGCGGCGATCGTGTTCAGGAAGCTGGGCCTGAGCAGCGGCTGCGCGTTCTCGTGAGCGCGCAGACGTAGATTGTGATGCGGGGGAATTTGCCATGACCGACGACACCTTCATCGAGGGACCTCTCTACGAGAAACGCAAGAAGGTCTATCCGCAGTCGGTGCGCGGGCAGTTTCGCCGCATCAAATGGGCGGTCCTCTGCGTCACGTTGGGCATCTATTATCTGCTGCCCTTCGTGCGCTGGGATCGCGGCCCCGGCCAGCCGAGCCAGGCCGTGCTCATCGACCTGCCCCATCGCCGCTTCTATTTCTTCTTCATCGAGCTGTGGCCGCAGGAGGTCTACTACTTCACCGGTCTCCTGATCATCGCCGCCCTGACGCTGTTCCTGATGAACGCGGTGGCGGGCCGGCTGTGGTGCGGCTACCTGTGCCCGCAAACGGTGTGGACCGACCTGTTCTACGCCGTCGAGCGCTGGGTCGAAGGCGACCGGCGCGACCGCATGCAGGGCGACAAGCGTTACTGGAGCTTTGGTCACATCCGGAAAGTCGCAACCAAGCACTTTCTCTGGATCATGATCGCGTGGTGGACCGGCGGCGCCTGGGTACTCTATTTCGATGACGCGCCGACCCTGGTGAAGGAGCTGGCGACTTTCCAGGCCCCCTTCATTGCCTATCTCTGGATCGGCATCCTCACCGCCACGACTTACCTTTTCGCCGGGCACGCCCGCGAACAGACCTGCATCTATATGTGCCCCTGGCCGCGCATCCAGGCGGCACTGACCGATGAGTGGGCGCTCAACGTCACCTATCGTCGCGACCGCGGCGAGCCGCGCATGTCGGTGAAGAAGGCGGAGGCCGCCCGCGCCCATGGCGATGTCGCCGGTGACTGCGTCGATTGCCATCAGTGCATCAATGTCTGTCCGACCGGCGTCGACATCCGCCATGGAATCCAGCTCGGCTGCATCCAGTGCGGCCTGTGCATCGATGCCTGCGACAACGTGATGCGCGAACTCGGCCGGCCCACCGGCCTGATCGGCTACGACACCGACATCAATATCCAGCGTCGCCGCGAAGGCAAGGTGCCGATTTACCGCATCATCCGCCCGCGCACTCTGATCTACGTCGCTGCCATCGCGATCGTCGGCAGCATCATGCTTTATACCCTTGCAACACGCAGCACGATGAGCATCAATGTCCTGCACGAGCGCAATCCGCTGTTTGTACAGCTCGCCGATGGCGGGGTGCGCAATGACTATACCGTTCGCCTCCTCAACAAGGGCATGGCGCGATCATTCGCGATCGAGGTCACGGGTTTGCCGGGTGCGACCGCGCGCATCGCCGGTATCGAGCCCCAGCCAGACGGCAGGCTGATCGTCGAGGTCGGGCAGGATCAGACCCGGGAGGTCAGGATGTCGGTGCAGGTTCCGCCAGCGCAATTGCCGAAGTCGGCCGTCAATGTCGAGATCGGTTCGACCGATGTTGCGAGCGGACAGACGGCGACCGCGCGCGACCATTTTGTGCCGGCCGATCGATGATGGACGCAGCGAAGGGGCGATGCATCAGATAGGAGCCCATAAGGTCTGGAAATCCATCGCAGCCGGCCTGTGTGGCAACGCCGCCCACAGCACTGTCATGTTCCTGAAGCGCTGGATGGGCTGGCTTCCGACCTTTCACCCCTACCGGGATCTTCAGCATGGTCTGAGCGACTGGCTCGGCGGCGCCGTGCATCCGACCGTGCCCTGGGTCATATCCTTCGTGAACGGCACTTTCGTGCTCGGCATCCTTTTCCGGTCCACCTACCATCTACTGCCCGGCCACAACGCGATCGTGAAGGGATTCGTCTTCGGCATGATGGGTTGGATCGCGATGGGACTACTCTACTTTCCGATCCTGGGAAGAGGACCGTTCGCGTCCCACCTGGAGCTCGGCGCACTTCCCGCGGCCTTTTCTCTCGTGATGGTGCTCGCCTACAGCGTCTTCATGGGGATCGCCTTCTCCATGCTGCACTCCGAGCCCGGCCGCGTGTGGTCAACGAACGGTTAACACAACCGCTCGAATTGAAGCCGTATCCCAACGGTATTTTCCAATCTTTGCGCTAAGCATGACCTGACAACGCCGGTCCCTGCCGGCGTGAGCGGGGACGACGGGACGTGGTCGACATCGCGCACCAGGCTGCGATTGGTCCGGCATCGACAAAGGATGCAACGCCAGCGCTCGTCCCGCTCACAGCGGTCGAGCCCGGCCCGTGGCGCGCACTGGCGCAGCGCGCGATCGAGCCGAACGGCTATTATTTGCCCGCCTGGGAGCTCGCCGTCAGCGCAAGCGCGCGCGGCCGCACGGGTGCCTCGGCCCTGTCCGTCTGCGGCGGCTCGTCGACGCGGCCGATCGGGCTGATGCCGGTGGTCTCGCTCTGGCAAGCCTGGAAGATTCCCCTGCCCGCTTTGGTGAGCGCGCATCCCTATGGCACGCTGTGCAGCCCGCTGATCGATCGCGACTCCTCGGTCGAGGCCGCGACGCGCCTGTTGCAGCGGGCGCGCAAGGCCGGCGCGCATGCGCTGATCCTGCGCGACGTCGCGCTCGAAGGCGCGGCGATGGCGTCATTCAAGGAGGCGCTCGGCCGTGACCGGCTGGAACCACGCGTGCTCAGCTCTTATGTCCGTGCCAGCCTCGATGCGACACAGGATGGCGACAGGCTGTTGCACGAGGCTCTCGGTGCCAAGAAGCTCAAGGAGTTGCGCCGGCAGCGGCATCGCCTTGAGGAGCATGGCGCGGTCACCTTCGACATCACGCGCAAGGTGGACGAGATCAAGCCCGCACTCGAAACGTTCCTGCAACTCGAAGCCAGCGGCTGGAAGGCCGAGCGCGGCACCGCGCTGATTCAGGATGCCGGCGATGCGGCCTTCATCCGCCGCGCCGTCCCCGCCCTCGCAGAGACTGCGCAGTGCGAGATCGTGACGCTCCGCGTCGGCGCAACGCCTGTCGCCGCCGGCATCGTGCTGCGCCACCAGGACCGGGCCTTTTTCTTCAAGGTCGGCATCGACGAGCGCTTTGCAAAATATTCGCCGGGCGTGCAGCTCACGCTTGATCTGACGCGCCATCTCTGCGCCGATCCGGCCATTGCGAGCGCGGATTCCACCGCAAGCGCCGACCATCCCATGATCAACCCGATCTGGCGCGGCCGCTTCGCCATCGGCGATGTGCTGATTCCGCTGCGGCGGAACGATCCGCTCGTTGCGCTGATTCATGCGGCGCTGGTCGCACGCGGCTTCGCGCGCGAGACGGCGCGCCGCGCCATTCACCTGCTGCGCAAACCGACTCGCGCTACTCCGCCGACTGCGCGTTGATCTCCGCGGAGACCTGGCGGATGGCGCGGGCGAGCAGGTTCGGATCCTGAGCACCGGAGACGGCGTATTTCTGCGCAAACACGTAGGTCGGCACGCCCGAGATTCCCTTCTCGGCAGCCTCTTGCGCGTCGGCCGATACGCGCGCGACGTCCTCGTCGGACGCAAGGCGCCTGCGCACATCATCCGCATCGAGGCCGACATCGGCCGCCGCCTGCACCAGCACGTTCACATCAGTGAGATCGCCGCCGTCGCGGAAGTACAGCTCCATCAGGCGCTGCTTCATCTCCGGCGCCTTGCCGATCGCCTCGGCCCACAGGATCAGGCGGTGGCAGTCGGTCGTGTTGGGCTGACGCGCGACCAGCTCGGGCTTGTAGACGAGCCCCTCCTCGCTCGCGGCCGCGACGACGCGGCCGGCGATACCCTTATAGGCCTCCACCGAGCCGAACTTGGTGGTGAGATAGTCCTCGCGGCTGATGCCTTCGCGCGGCACCCAGGGATTGAGGAAGAACGGGCGGAAATTCAGTTTCACCGGCACGTCGGGCACGAGCGCCAGCGCGCTCTCGATCCGGTGCTTGCCGATGTAGCACCACGGGCACACCACGTCGGAGACGACGTCGATCTGGAGCGGTTTCAGCGTGCTCATGAGCGCCTCCTTGGGGCGATGCGGGTTCGCCCCAAGATAAGCCGAACCCGCCCCGAGGCAAGGGTACCGGATGAAGCGCTAGGTCATGGCGGCGGCCATCTGCCTCAGCCGCTCCGCCGTACGCTCGTCCGCCGGAAAGAACGTCTCGAGTGCCAGCTCCGAGAGCGTGATGTCGACCGGCGTGCCGAACACCATGGTGGTGGAGAAGAAACTGAGTATCTCGCCATCCTGGCGCAGCTTGAAGGGAATCGCGACATTGTCGCCCGACAGCGGCCCCGAGCGCGCCGGGATTGGGTAGCTCTTGAGGTCATTGTAGAGCTTGATCAACTCGGGATCGGCCGTCGCCTCGCACTGCCGGTGCAGCCGCTCCAGAAGGTGGGCGCACCACTCCGCGAGATTGACGGTGCGCGGCGCCAGTCCCTCCGGATGAAAGGCGAGCCGCAACACGTTGAAGGGCTGGCCGAGCAGCCGCTCCGGGACGCCGGCGAGCAGCGGCGCCACCATGCGGTTGGCGGAGACTAGGTTCCAGTGCCGGTCATAGGCCAGCGCCGGATTGGGCTCGTGCGCCTTGAGGACGAGATCGATCGCCTGACGGGCTGACTTCAAGGCAGGATCCTCCAGCGGCCGCTGCGGAAAGGCCGGCGCGTAGCCGGCGGCGACCAGCAGCACGTTGCGTTCGCGCAAGGGCACGTCGAGGCGCTCGGCGAGCCGCAGCACCATCTCGCGCGAGGGCGCGGCGCGGCCGGTTTCGACGAAGCTCAGATGCCGCGCCGAAATCTCCGCCTCGCCCGCGAGATCGAGCTGGCTCATGCGGCGGCGCTGCCGCCATTCGCGCAAATGGTCGCCGATATGGACCGGCTGGCTGCGATCGGCCTGTGCCGCGGATGCATGTGCGTTCATGGCCGGAAACCTACCACGCGCATTTCCCTCCATCCATTACCCCCGAGGTAATCGAATTGAGGCTCCGACCAGCGCATCTTCGGTCACGACAGGAGATGACCATGATCGCGCTGCTGCTCTATCGGACCGTCGCCGACCATCTGCTCCCCTGGGCCATGCCGTTCGCAATCCGGCTGCTTGCGCGCGGGCTCAACGTGCCCGAGCTGCTGGTGCACTCGAGCGGCAACTATGTCGTCGCCCAGGTCACCGCTTTTGAGCACAGCATCGGCAGGAGCCTCTGCCCGTTCCGCCTCGCCCGCCTGCTCCGCGCCTGGTGGCGCGGATGGCATTGATTTCATCCCCGCGTCCAACCAACCACGGAGACCTCTCATGATCGATGCATCCAGCTTCCTGCGCCGCGCCCTGCTCGCCGATACCGTCTTCAGCGGGATCGCCGCAATCGGCTTCACCTTCGGCGCCGGCGCGTTCGCGACGCTGTTCAACCTGCCTGAGACGCTGTTGCGGGAAACCGGCATGTTCCTGATTGCCTACACCGCGCTGGTCGGTTGGCTCGCCTCGCGCACGGCGGTGCCGAAGGCGCTCGTGCTGCTGGTCGTGATCGGCAACGCCGCCTGGACGGTCGGCAGCATCGCGCTGCTGTTCTCAGGCGCGGTGTCACCGAACCTCGTCGGCGAGCTCATGATCGTGGCGCAAGCGATCGCAACAGGCGTATTCGCCGAGCTGCAATATGTGGGCTTGCGCAGGAGCGGGAACGTGGTGGCAGCGTGATGCGCTCCGCTGGACCGTCCGCCCCCGGCCCCGGCTTCGCTAGGTTACGCTGGGCCTACAGGAACGCTCGGCCGGCGAAGCTTCCGCCAAGACGGCAAGCTGGAGCATGACAGCGGAGCTGGACTACGCCCGCGCGCGGCCGTTCGCTTTGCCCACGGCGTGACCGTTCAGCTTCTTCCTGGCCGGCTTCTTCGTGACGCTCCTGGCGCCGGCCTTGCGTTCAGCCCGCGCCTTCACCTTGGCGCGTTCGGCGCGGGCTTCAGCGCGGAGCTTCTTGCGTTTCTTCTCGCAGGAATCGCACTTGCAGCCGATCGGCTTCAGATAGGCTTTGAAATAGTCGGTGCCGTAGTCGTAGTTGATCTCCTCGCCCGGCTCGATGTTCTTGATGGCGCGGATGAAGACCTTGCGCTCGCGCGGGCGGACGTCGGATTCGGCGTTGGGCCGGCAGGAATGATTGATGTAGCGGGCGAGATTCTTGCGCACCGAGCCATCGATGGTCCAGCGGCCGTTGAGCTCGAACAGATATTTGTTCTCGATCTCGTCCTGCTCAGGAATACGGCAGTCCAGGATCGGCCCGAAATATCGGATGATCCGGGTGCCCTTCTTGATCGGCATGGTGGCGAAGAGGCCAAGTCCGGTCTTGGAACGACCGACGCGATAGGCTTTGCGAGGAGCGATGGCTGGCATGATCGAAAGAGATGAGGAACGCAAACTGGGCCGGATGCCCAAGCGAAGCCGCTCTTCTAGAACGATTCCGCGCCGCTGTCAGGTCTTTCGGACTGCGTCTGAGCCTTGCCCACAGTGAAGATGTCGACTGACGGAGTTCCGCAAGGTGCAGGCGTTGTCATGGTGCCTGTCACATCGGCCTGCTCCGGTGCTACCGCGGGAGTTTCCCCGCCACCGTCGACTTCAGGATCGCTTCCAGAAGCTGTTCGGCCGTCGTGCCATCAGGCAGCCGCTGCAAGATATCCTCAAGACGTCCGTCGAGCAGCAGCATGGTGAAGCCGTGCACCATCGACCAGGCCCGCGCGATCGCCGCCCCCTGCTCGATGGTCAACTTGTCGCCGCTGATCGGCTCCTGCCGCATCGCGCCGATGGCATTGGCGAGTCCGGCGAAAGAGGATTCCGCGGCCTCGTGCAGCGATGGCCTGGAATAGTCGAGCCGCTCGGTTCGGAACATCAGACCGTACATGCCGGGATGCGTCTGCGCATAGGCGACATAAGCTTTCGGCCGCGCCAGCGCCCGTTCCAGCGGCGAGGCGACCGCCTCGCAGGCCGAGGCCATCGCCGCATTGAACTGGCGGAAGCCGATCGCGGCGAGTTCGCTGACGAGACCGGTGAGATCGCCGAAATGATGGGTCGGCGCGGCATGCGAGACGCCGGCCTCGCGCGCCACCGCGCGCAGTGTCAGGCCGGCGAGCCCGTCGCGCTCCAACACCCGTTCGGCCGCCTGGAGCAGCGCCTCGCGCAACGCGCCATGGTGATAAGGCGTCTCGGTCTTTGCAACTGCCGGGCGGCGCGCCGGACGCGGCGCTGGCGATGTCTTTTTCGGCTGGCGCGCACTCCGCGCCGTGTCGCCCGTGGTGTCTCTCTTGGCCATTTGCAAGCTATATGACGCAATATTGACAGTGTAAAGATTTCACTTGACGGACGCTACTTCAGGCCTTATCCGATCTTTACGATGTAAAGATGAGGGAATGCGCCGTGCTTCAGGATGCGACCGCCGAGCGCCGCAACAACATCGCGCCGATCCCATTCGAGGCGGACGCGCCCTTCCTCAAGATCGTCGGCGAATTGCCGCGCGAGCTGAACGGCACGCTCTACCGCAACGGTCCCAACCCGCAGTTCTCTTCTCCCGGCGCCCACTGGTTTGTCGGCGACGGCATGTTGCACGCCTTTCACCTCGAGGACGGGCGCGCCAGCTATCGCAATCGCTGGGTCCGCACGCCGAAATGGCTCGCCGAGCACGATGCCGGCCGGGCGCTGTTCGGCGGCTTCGGCCGCAAGCTGCCGGATGCGCCGCCAAACCTTACCGACGGCGGCGTCGCCAACACCAATATCGTCTTCCATGCCGGCAAGTTGCTCGCGCTTGAAGAGGGACATCTGCCGACCGAAATCGAGCCGGGCACATTGGCAACGCGCGGCTATTACAATTATCAAGGCCGCGTCGCCGGCGCCTTCACCGCCCATCCAAAAATCGATCCGGTGACGGGCGAGCTGGTGTTCTTCGGCTACAATGCGGCGGGACCGCTGACACCTGCCCTCTCCTACGGATCGATCGACGCGAGCGGCAAGGCCACGCGCTTCGAACGTTTCGAGACGCCCTATGCCAGCATGGTGCACGACTTCATCGTCACCGAGAATCACCTGCTGTTTCCGATCCTGCCCCTCACCGGCAGCATGGAACGTGCGATGAGCGGCAAGCCGCCCTATGCCTGGGAGCCGGAGAAGGGCGCCTATGTCGGCGTTATGAAGCGCAACGGCACGGCGAAGGACATCGTCTGGTTCCGCGGCGAAGCCTGCTACGTCTTCCACATCATGAATGCGTGGGAGGAGGGAGGCCGCATCGTCGCCGACGTCATGCAGTTCGAAGAGGCCCCGCTGTTTCCGCATCCCGACGGCCGGCCGACGGATCCGGAGAAATCGCGCGCCCGCCACTGCCGCTGGACTTTCGATCTCTCGGGCAAGACCGATCGCTTCCAGCAGGCATATCTCGACGATCTGACTGGCGAATTCCCGCGCATCGACGATCGCCGCGCCGGCCTGAAGAGCCGTCACGGCTGGTACGCTTGTGCCAATCCGAAGGGGCCGATGTTCGGCGCGCTGTCGGGCATCGTCCATGTCGACGGTGCAGGCATGCGGCTCGGCCAGTATCTGTTGCCATCAGGCGATACCATCTCCGAGCCCGTGTTCGTCGAGCGATCGAAGGATGCGGCCGAGGGCGACGGCTGGCTGCTGGCGGTGGTCTGGCGCGCGCGGGAGAACCGCAGCGATCTCGCCGTGTTCAATGCCACCGACATCGAGGCCGGCCCCGCCGCGCTGGTGCAACTCGGCCATCGCGTGCCCGACGGCTTTCACGGCAATTGGGTCGGCGCGCGGTAGTTTTTGTCATTCCCGGGCGCGCCCCTTGGCGCGAGCCCGGAATCCATTTCACCGCACGTCCCGTTGGCTCACGCTTCGCGTGCCCCGGAATCACGAAAGAGGAGTTTCATGTGGATATGCCCTCGATCACCGCAGGCGGCCTCGTCGTTCTCGTCGTGATCTCGGCCGCGCTCACAGTCCAGATGATCCGGCGGCGGCGGCGAAGCGGCCAGACCATCTTCAACGGCGGTATCTTGCTCGGCCTCGCTCTCTCGATTGCCTGTGCTCTACCCCTCCTGTCGCACCTGTCTTGGGCGGAATTTCTGGACGAGGCGCTCGACCAAGGCGTTGCAGCAATTCGGTTTTTGGAAGCCACCTATCTCATTTTGACACTGTAAAGATTTCTCTTGACCCGACGCCGCCCCTGAACTATTGATCTTTACATCGTAAAGATTGGTTCGACCGAGGCGACCATGACGATCTTCCTGATCCTTGCCCCCTACGGCGTCTACACCTTCCTCATGTTCATGACGTCGGCCACTATCAGCGTGTTCGCAGCCTCCGCGATCTGCCTCGCCACGATCGCGATCGATGTGGCCCGGGGCCGCTCGGTCAAGGTCCTCGCCGCCGGCTCGGCGATCCTGTTCGCAGGCGTCGGCCTCTACCTCACGCTGCGCGATCCCTCGCTCAGCGCCCTCGGTGTCAAGCTCTCCGTCGATATCGGCATCTTCGCCATCTCGCTCGGCTCGATGCTCGCGCGCCGGCCATTCACGCTGCAATATGCGATCGAATCCGTGCCGGCCGAGACCGCCGCGATGCCCGGCTTCCTCACCGCCAATTACATCATCACAGCCGCATGGACCGTAGCTGCCCTGCTGATGATGACCGCCAACATCGTGCTGCTGTATTTCCCGGGCCTGCCGGTCTGGTCAGGTCTTGCGGTCGCCTTTGCCGCCCGCAACAGCGCGATCTATTTCACCAAGTGGTATCCCGAATATCGCCAGATCAAGTATGGTGCGCCTGATGGCGCGCTGCCCGAAGCCCAGTGAGACAGGACCGACCATGAAGGACGTATTCGCCCGCCTCGCCTCCGACTTCCTGTCGGCCATCGTCTTCCTGGTGATCTACCTGGCCACCGACAATGTCATCCTCGCAACATCGGTGGCAATTGCCGGGGCGGTCGCGCAGGTGATCTACGCCCGCATCAAGGGGCGCGAGCTCGGCTACATGACCTATGCGAGCGTCGCGCTCGTCGTTGTTCTCGGTACGGTGACGCTGCTGACCAACGATCCCCGCTTCGTGATGGCAAAGCCCGCGATCGCGCATTTCGCGATTGGCGCAATCATGCTCAAGCGCGGCTGGATGCTGCGCTACATGCCGCCGATGGTGGTCGAGACGGCGCCGGAATATGTCACAGCTGCGGGCTATGCCTGGGCCGCGCTGATGTTCGTTCTCGGCGCCGGAACGATCGCGGTCGCCGCCACAGGCGATCTGAAGCTGTGGGCGTTCTACATCTCCGCGGTCGCGGGCGGCGCCAAGGCCCTCGCCTTTGCCGTGCAATACGTGGTGTTGAGGCTTGTCGTCACCAGCCGCCGGCGCGCCGCCGCCCGCGCCTGAATGCCGCCGAAGGGACGTTAGGCAGCGGCGCCGAGTTGGGTTATAGGCTCGCCCAGGACTGGCCGCGGATCGTCGCGGCCCGCCAAAGTTTGTTCGGGAGACGGGAATGGCCGTGGACGGCAACTGGAATCTGACCATGACGACGCCGATGGGCGAGCGCAACTCGACGCTGAGCCTGAAGGCTGCGGGCGGCACGCTCACGGGCACGCAGGGCGTGGAAGGTAACACCGCCGAGATTTTTGACGGCGCCGTCAACGGCGACAATGTCTCCTGGAAGGTCTCGATCGACAAACCGATGCCGCTGACGGTCGAATTCACGGGCACGGTTTCCGGCGACAGCATCAGCGGCGAGATGGGCATCGGGCCGATGGGCAGCTTCCCCTTTACGGGCGCGCGAGCTTGATCTTCTCCCTCGCCCCGCTTTCGCGGGGCGAGGCGAAGAGCTAGCCCAGGTTCAGCTCCTTGAAGAAGTCGTTGCCCTTGTCATCGATGATGATGAACGCCGGGAAGTCGACGACTTCGATCCGCCAGATCGCTTCCATGCCGAGCTCGGGATATTCGAGCACCTCGACCTTCTTGATGCAGTGCTCGGCGAGATTTGCCGCCGCACCGCCGATCGAGCCGAGATAGAAGCCACCATACTTCTTGCAGGCCTCGCGTACCGCGGGCGCGCGGTTGCCCTTCGCCACCATCACCATCGAGCCGCCGGCGGCCTGAAACTGGTCGACGAAGGAATCCATGCGGCCCGCGGTGGTCGGACCGAACGCGCCGGAGGCGTAGCCCTCGGGCGTCTTGGCGGGACCGGCGTAATAGACCGGATGGTTCTTGAAGTAGTCCGGCAGCGGCTCGCCCTTCTCCAGGCGCTCACGCAACTTGGCATGCGCGCTATCGCGCGCGACGATCATGGTGCCGGTCATCGAGACCCGCGTCTTGATCGGATGCTTCGAGAACGTCGCGAGGATGTCCTTCATCGGTTGGTTGAGGTCGATCTTGACGACCTCGCCGCCGAGCGACTCTTCGACCTCGGGCAGGTATTGCGCCGGATTGTGCTCGAGCTCCTCGAGATAGACGCCGTCCTTTGTGATCTTGCCGAGCACCTGGCGGTCCGCCGAGCAGGACACCCCGAGCCCGATCGGCAGCGAGGCGCCATGACGCGGCATGCGGATCACGCGCACGTCGTGGCAGAAATACTTGCCGCCGAACTGGGCGCCCACGCCCAGGCTTTGCGTCATCTTGTGGATTTCCTTCTCCATCTCGACGTCGCGGAAGGCGTTGCCGTCGGGCGAGCCGTGGGTCGGCAGCGCATCGAGATAGCGGGCCGACGCCAGCTTCACCGTCTTCATGCAGAGCTCGGCCGAGGTGCCGCCGATCACGATAGCGAGGTGATAAGGCGGGCACGCCGCGGTGCCGAGGGTGAGAATCTTCTCCTTCAAGAAGGCGAGCAGCCGGTCCTTGGTCAACACCGAAGGCGTCGCCTGGAACAGAAAGCTCTTGTTGGCGGAGCCCCCGCCCTTCGCCATGAACATGAACTTGTAGGCATCGTCGCCCTCGGCGTAGATCTCGCACTGCGCCGGCATGTTGTTGGCAGTATTCTTCTCCTCGTACATCGAGAGCGGCGCGACCTGCGAGTAGCGCAGGTTACGGCGCAAGTAAGCATCGCGCGCGCCTTCCGACAGCGCCGCCTCGTCGTCACCGTCGGTGATGACGTTGCAGCCCTTCTTGCCCATGATGATCGCGGTGCCGGTGTCCTGGCACATCGGCAGCACGCCGCCGGCCGCGATGTTGGCGTTCTTCAAGAAGTCCAGCGCCACGAACTTGTCGTTCGGGCTCGCCTCGCCGTCCTCCAGGATCGCGCGGAGCTGCTTCAGATGGCCGGGCCGCAGGTAATGGTTGATGTCGCCAAAAGCCGCTTCCGACAGCGCGCGCAGCGCCTCGCGCGACACCACGAGCATGTCCTTGCCGAGCACCTTCTCGACCCGCACGCCCTCGGTCGAGATCTTCTTGTAGGGCGTCTCGTCCTTGCCCAGCGGGAACAGCGGGGTGTGCTTGTAGGGCGGAACGGGCTTGGACTGGTCGGGAAAGGCGGTCGGAGCGTTCATGGGGCGATCTCGGGTTCTGGAGCCCTCGCGGGGCCTCTAAGCGTAGAAGCGTTCTAAGCTTTTTTGCCGCAAAGGGAAGGCGTTCCGGCGCGGCCGGGCATCCCGATTCAGTGCCATCTGGGCCATTTTCCGGGACCGGGCTGCCCCTTGCGCTTGGCGCGCGGCGACGGTTGAATGCGCGCCCTAAGGGGCTTTTCATCATGATTTCCAGACTGCACGTCCGCGGCGCGATCCTGGTCGCCGCCGCCATCATCGGCCTTGTGACCCTCGCCGCGCCCGCGCGCGCCGACCAGTGCGACGACATCGCCAGGCAGCTCGCCGGCGGCATCGACGGGCTCAAGGTCAACTTCAAGGCCGCCAACATCATCTACCTCACCCACCCGGCAGCGAAGGAGCTGTCGCTCGGCTGCCGCTCGCGGGGACAGGCCTATTCCAACGAGCTCTATGCCAAGGGCGACCGCAAGCCGACGCCGCAATTCTATGATCTGGTGGCGTCCGCGGCCGCGATCATCTTCACGGTGACGAAGGATGACACCACGACCGGCGCGACGCGCTGCCTGAAGCGCATGGGCCTGTTGCGCGGCGACAAGGTCACCATGCGCTACAAGCGCCTCAACATGGAATGCACCCGCACCAAGACGGAAGCCGCGATCGCGATCACGCGACCGAAGGACGAGTAAGGTCCGCCAGATCCCTCGCATTTTAGCGATCGGCTTGAAGGAAATTTCGTCTCCTCCGGCGCAGGGTCAATCGTTCCCACCTGTGAGGATTTGTGGATGAGCGTTTCCAGCGTTTCGACCGTTGCTCCGCCGCCGATCGCGATCGTGGTTCCGAGCTACGACACGACCAAGCCGTCGGACGACCAGACCAAGACCGGGGATAATGACCCGACCAATCAGCCGACGCCGCCTGCGCCGCTGCCTCCGGGCCAGGGCACACGGATCGATCAGCTCGCCTGATCGGTCCTGCCGACGGAAGATCGCCCGATCCTGACGATCGGGCCTTTCGCGTGTCCGGCCCCATCTTTGCCCGATAGCGCGGCCACACTCGTGCGAGACTGCCCGGGGAAACCGCGCATGATCGCCCGCCTCTTGCTGCAGAACACGATCTTCGTCATCGCGATGGGCGCATTGTTGTTCGCCTCCGCGGGCACGCTGCGTTGGCCGTCGGCCTGGGTGTTCCTCGTCACCTCGGCTCTGGTCGGCCCGCTCTGCGGCTGGTGGCTCTACCGGATCGATCCGGGGCTATTGGCAGAGCGGCTTCGTCCCGTGATCCAACGGGACCAGCCGGGCGCCGACAAGGCCTTCATGATCACCTTCATGGCGGCCATCCTGGTCTGGCTCATTGTCATCGGTCTTGACCGGCGCGCAGTTGCCTCAAATGTACCGCTCGCATTGCAGGCCCTGGGCTTCGTGCTGTACCTCGCCTGCACGCTGTTCACGATGTGGGTATTCCGCGAGAACTCGTTCGCCGCGCCGGTGGTGAAGCTGCAGGCTGAGCGCGCCCAACACGTGATCTCATCAGGGCCTTACGCCTACGTCCGGCATCCCATGTACAGCGGCATGCTGATGTTCTTCGTGGGTGTGCCGCTGGGTCTCGGCTCGTGGTGGGGCCTTGCGATCGCACCGCTCCTCGTCCTGTTGATCGCAGTCCGCATCCGCATCGAGGAGCGCACGCTGACCGCGGGGCTATCAGGCTATGCCGACTATGCGGCACGGGTGCGCTATCGCCTGATCCCCGGCGTGTGGTGATTCATGCATCCAGCTCCTTGTAGCGTCGGAAGATGCCCTGCTCGTTGAAGGGAATGCGGCGCTCGCTTGCGAGATAGGCCTCGATGTTCGGCCGCGCCGCTACACGGCCGTGCAGACCGACGAGGCCGGAGATGGTCTTCTCGAACAGCTTCATGCGCTTGGGAAAGGCGTAGCGCAGCCCGTCGACGATCTGGAACAGCGAGAGATCGACGTAGGTGAGACGACGACCGGTGACATACGCGCCGCCATTGTCGTCGAGGAGCTGCTCGAAATAGCCGAGATATTTCGGCACGCGCTCGTCCCAGAATTCGGCGGTGCGCTTCTTCGCGGGCGGCTTCTGGTCTTCGTAGTACAGCGACGGTCCGAGCGGATGATGGGTGTCATGGATTTCGACAACGAAATCGGTGATCGTCAATTGCAGCTGATGCACCCACAATTGTCCGGCTTCGGTCTTCGGCGCGAGCCCGTGACGGGCGCCGAGGTAGAACAGAATGTTCGCGGTCTGACCGATCAAGAGCTTGCCCGCTTTCAGGAACGGCGGCGCAAAGGGCGGCGTACCCTTGCCCGCGTCCATCATCTTCATCATCGCAGCCGAGCCGCGAGGCCCGCGCGCGACGTCGACGTAGTCCGCGCCCGCCTCCTCCAGCGCCAGCCGCACATATTCGCCGCGTCCCTGGATCTCGGGCCAGTAGTAGAGCTCATAGGTCATGAGACGGTCCTTTGAAGCGCGCTGGACAAGCCTAGCACGCGACGCAAGTTCCGTCGTCACGCACTCCCGGCAATGCCGGGACGCTCAATTCGCCGCGAAGCAATACAACAGACCGTCGCCCCCGGTGCTCTTCAGATCGGCCTGCGAGCAGCCGCCGTCGGGACCGCGCGACAGGTGGGAGCTGTTCCAGGACTTTGAGGGCTCGTCGTCGCGCAGGCCCTGACGATCGGCATGGCCGACGACCGCCGCGCCTTGCGTGCTCGACGTCCAGTTCTTGCAGGTCTTGTCGTCGCCCGCAGCAAAAGCGGTGCCGTCCGCTTGCGACCCCGTGAGAATATCGTGTCGGTTCGGCGTGTCGCCGCGTCCGTTGATGACCTCGCCCTTCTCGCTGAGCGCGGTCTGCTTGGTGAGATTGTTGGCTGCGCTGTGCAGTTCGGCAACGTCCTTGGCGATCACCACGCCCTTGGCGTTCTGCCAAGGTCCCTTGCCGATACGGTCCCTTGCATTGACGGCCGGCTTGCCGTCGGCCGCCTGCGTCGAGAGATAGGCGCGCCACGTCTTGGTGCCGGCGCCGCTCGTTTGCGCCAGCTTCTGGCAATGCGCATCGGCGCCATCAAGGCCGCCAAGGTCGGCGCCCTTGCCCGGGCCGGTGGACGTCACAAAGAATGTCATGTCGGCCGTCTGCGCGTGCGCCGTTGGCGCGGCAAGCAGGGCCACGGCGAGCCCGAGGCCTGACATCGTCATGGATCTTTCGATGCGGATCATCTTGTCCTCCCGGAGTGCTTGTATTTGGCCGCCTGATGTCAACCCGACGCGCGCCCGCTTATTCCGGCGCCGCAATGCGAAACCACCAAAAGAAAAGGCGCCGTGCTGAAAGCACGACGCCGCCTTGGTTTCTCATGTTGCAGGCGATCAGTTGGTCTGCTGGATCGCCGACAATTCCCAGGGGCTGCCCGGGCGGCGGGCAAAGGTCCAGACCTCGGTGACTTCGCCGGGCTGCTCGCTGCCGGCGACGATCGCGCCGGTGTTGCGGTCGACGGTCTTGTCGGTGAGCGCGAAGCGCATCGCCACGGTCGCATAGTCGGTCTCGCCTTCGCGCCAGGCTTCCGCGAGATCGCCCTGGAGCAGCTTGACGTTGGTCACCTTGTTGACGGCGTTGCGCGCGCGGTTCTGGGCAAGATCCTGCTCGAAATAGGAGACCATTTCCGGCGTCGCCAGCGTGTGCAGCTTGGCCACGTCCTCGTTCGACCACGCCGACTGGATGTCGCCGAGCAGGCGCTCGAACGCCTCGTAATCGTCAGGCTTGATCTCGAGCGGCGCGTTGTTGGCGCCGAAGCCGAAGCCGCCGCCAAGCCCGCTGCGATAGCTCGCCTGCGGTCCCGGAGCCGCGCCGGCATAGGCTGCCTGCGGCGCGTTGCGGCGCTGCCACCAGGACATCGCCAGCCGCACCACGAACACGATCAGCACGATCTGGATGATCAGGCCCAGGATCGACGACAGGCCGCCGAGGCCGCCGAACAGGCCGCCGCCGAACAGCATGCCCAGAAGCCCTGCGCCGAGGAAGCCGGCCGCAAGCCCGCCGAGGAAGCCGCCGCCACGGCCGAACAGGCCGCCGCGCGAAGGCGCAGCCGTGTTGAAGCCGCCGCCCGGCTGGCTGTAGGTGCGGTTGAATTGCGAGGTCGAGCCCGGCGCGGTCGTGGTCGACGGCGGGGCCGAGAAGGTCCGCGAACCGCGCGAACCCGACGAGAAGCCGCCACCGACGCGGGCATCAGCGGAGGAGATCGCAAGCGCCGTCGGCAGCGCCAGCGCCAGAACGACAGCGATCGTCTTCACGAGGCTGCGGGACCATTGCGAGAAATTCATGTGCGTTTCCCAAATCCCCGGCATGGGGACGTGCCAGTAAGATGGGCAGGCCTCACGAAAAGGGAAGCCGGTTCCGCGACTTATAACTGCGGCCCTCGGTCGCGGGGAAGCGGCAAAAACCGAGATTTGTCGGGGATTTGGCCCGGTGCGGGGAGCTGTGGTCGCCGGTTACCGGCGGTCTCGCGGCCGGAGTTCCGCTCTTTCCGCTGTCATTGCCGCGGAAAGACTCTGGATTGCTTCGCTATGCTCGCAATTGTGCAATGACGGAGCATGAGGCGCCTCACCCCTGCTTCGTCATCGTCTCCTTCACCGCCGCGACGAGCTGGCTGAGCGTGAACGGTTTTGGCAGGAAGTCGAATTGCTGCCCCTCGGGCAGGCTCTTCTCGAAGGCATCCTCGGCATAGCCGGAAACGAAGATGAAGCGGATATCCGGGTTCTTTTCCCGCATCGCCTTGAGCAAGGTCGGCCCGTCCATCTCCGGCATCACGACGTCGGAGACGACGAGATCGATGGCGCCGCTCTGCTCCTCCAGCACGTCCATGGCTTCGACGCCGTTCTCGGCCTCGACGACGGTATAGCCGCGCGAGCGCAGGCCGCGGGCGTTGAGCGCGCGCAGGCCCTCTTCATCCTCGACCAGCAGAATGGTGCCCTGTCCCGTGAGGTCGGTGCGGGGCTTCGCTTCCGCGGCAACGGGCGCGGCTTCTTTCGCGGCACCATTGGTCGCGGTCGCCGCCGCGGGCTGCTCGACCTGCACTTCCGGCTCGGCGTGATGGCGCGGCAGGAAGATGTGGAACGAGGTGCCCTGCCCCGGCTCGGAATCGACGTAGATGAAGCCGCCGGTCTGCTTGACGATGCCGTACACGGTCGAAAGACCGAGACCGGTGCCCTTGCCGACTTCCTTGGTCGAGAAGAACGGCTCGAAAATCTTGTCGCGGATGTCGGCGGGGATGCCGGTGCCGGTGTCGGCCACTTCGATCCGCACATAGTCCGCCGCCGGCATGCCCTTGTAGGCGAGCTTGCCGGCCTCGTCGCTTCCGACATTGGCGGTGCGGATGATCAGCTTGCCGCCATCGGGCATGGCGTCGCGCGCGTTCACCGCGAGGTTCACGATCACCTGCTCGAACTGGGAGACGTCGACCTTGACCGGCCAGAGGTCGCGGCCGTGGATCAGGTCGAGCTTGACCTTCTCGCCGATCAGCCGGCGCAGCAGCATGGTGAGATCGCTCAAAGCATCGCCGAGATCGAGCACCTGCGGCCGCAGCGTCTGCCGGCGCGAGAACGCCAGCAGCTGCCGCACCAGGGTCGCGGCGCGCGTCGCGTTCTGCTTGATCTGCATGATGTCCTGGAACGACGGATCGGTGGGCTTGTGCGCGTTCAGCAGGAAGTCGTTCGCCATCATGATGGCGGACAGCACGTTGTTGAAGTCGTGGGCGATGCCGCCGGCGAGCTGGCCCACCGTCTCCATCTTCTGCGACTGGTTGATCTGGTTCTCCAGCGCGCGCCGCTCGGTGGTCTCGAGCATGTGGACGATCGCAGCTTCCGCGTCGTTCTCGGCGGCGTCGACCGCCGTGACGAAGAACTGGCCCCAGCGTTCCTTGGGTCCCTCCAGCGCCACCTCGACCGGCGCGATGTCGGCCTGGCCTTCGGCAGCCTGGTTGATCGCAGCGATCACCAGATGGCGGTCCCGCGCATTGATGGCGCGGAAGATCGACTTGCTGGCACTGTCGAGCCCGAGGCCCTGCGCGAGCTTGGCGTAGCGCGCGTTCGCGCGCACGACGTTGCCGGCGCGATCGACGGTGGCGATCGCCATCGGCGTGTGGTCGAAGAAGCGCATGAAGCGCACTTCGGCGGCGCGGTCGGGGTCGCTGCGCTCATCGCGGGCCCGGCTGATGACGAGCGTGCGCGACGGGCCCGGCGCGCCGTCGGCGCCGAAGGCAAGCTTGTGATAGAGCCGGACCGGCATGGTCTTGCCGGAGCGCATGCGCAGATCGATGTCGAAGACTTCGGTCTTCACCTCGCCCGGCACCGCCACGATCGCGCTCAGCAGCGACGCGCCGTCGCCGGAGACGATGTCGGCGAGCCTCAAGCCGCCGGAGCCGATCTCGGCGAGGTCGTAGTCGAGCCAGTTCGCGAGCGTCGCGTTGACGTAGGCGAGCTCGCCGGCGGCATTGACCGAGAAGAAGCCGCAGGGCGCATGATCGAGATATTCGATCGCGTGCTGGAGCTCCTGGAACACGTCCTCCTGGCGCTCACGATCGCGGGTGATGTCGGCGATCGACCACACCGCGTATCTGGCCTCGCGCTTGCCGTTGCCGAGCGGGCGCACCCGCATGCGCAGCCAGCGGCCCTGATTGCCGTCATGGCCGGAGATCCGCACTTCCTCCTGCTGCCGTTTTCCCTCGCGCGCGGCCTTGAGCAGCCGGAACACGGCTTCCGAGACGTCGGGGTTGCCGATGAAGACGCGCTCGACCGGGCGCACGTCCTGAGGGCCACTGGCACCGGTCAGCGTCAGATAGGCGGAATTGGAATAGACCACGTGGCCGCGCGCATCGGTCACCGCGAGCCCATCGAACGCGTGATCGGAGATCCGGGCGATGATGGGATCGTCGAGATTGCGGTCGGCGAAGCGGACGATGCCGGCGGCGAAGGCGAACAGGTTGAACAGGCCGATCATGGCCAGCACGGCGAGGATGCCGAGGATATAGGGCTGCGCCTGCGCGCGCCCGAGCGTCATCAGCCCGATCGCAACCGCGACGAGGCCGGTGGCCACCAGCAGCACCAGCGCAATGCTGCCCGAGCGCGGCGACGGCTCATGCGCCGCAACGGGCTCGCGTGACAGGTCGTGGTCGGTCTCGGCGGTCATTTCACGCTGGTGCAGCCTGTCGGCAGAGAATCAACGCGCCGTGGGGCACGTCGGGTCCTCCCTGCCTGAATCGGACCCGCAGACGCAAGGGCGCCAGGAAGGAAAGGTACGCTGATTCCCAGTTTACAGCCATTTCCGGTACTTTTCGGGGGGTTTTATTGCCGAGCGGCACTAAAACCGCGCTTCATCCGCATGACGTAGCCGATGACTTCGGCCACCGCATGATAGTGCTCCATGGGGATTTCCTGGTCGATCTCGACGGTGGCGTAGAGCGCGCGGGCCAGCGGCACGTTCTCGACGATGGGAATGTCGTGCTCGCGTGCGATCTCCCGGATCTTGAAAGCGAGGTTGTCGACGCCCTTGGCGACGCAGATCGGGGCCGACATGCCGCGCTCGTAGGAAAGCGCCACGGAATAGTGGGTCGGGTTGGTGATGATCACCGAGGCCTTGGGAACCGCGGCCATCATGCGCTTCTTGGAGCGCTGCTGCCGCAATTGCCTGAGCTTGCCCTTGATGTGCGGGTCGCCTTCGGACTGCTTGAACTCCTCCTTGATTTCCTGGAGCGACATCTTCTGCCGCTGGAACCAGCTGCGATACTGAAAGAAATAGTCGCCGATGGCGATGATCGCGAGGGCTGCGACCACCGCGCCGAGCAGATGGACGGTCAGGCCGGTGGCGGCGCCCAGCATGGCCATCGGATCGAGCTTGACCATCGCCTCCATGCGGTGCCGCTCCGGCCACAGGACCGTGGTCATGACCGCGCCGAGCACCACGAGCTTGCCGATGCCCTTCAGGAAATTGACCCCCGCCTGCTTGCCGAAGATGCGCTTGAGGCCGGCTGCCGGCGAAAGCTTGCTGAATTTGGGTTTGAGGGATTCGCCCGACCACACCAGCCGATGCTGGAGCATGTTGCCGGCAATGGCCGCGATCACCAGCATCAGCAGCGGCACGCCGACGGCAGCCAACACGGCGACTTCGATCTGCTGCATCAGCCCGAGCAGGTTTCCGGGATCGGTTTTGATCATCCAGGAATTGGCCAGCAGATTGCGCATCGGCGTCAACAGGCCGCTGCCGACCGAGCCCGAGAAGGTCGAGACCACGAGCGTGCCGCCCGCGATCATGAACCAGGTATTGATCTCCTGGCTTTTGGCGACGTCGCCGCGTTCGAGCGCCTCTTCGAGACGTTTTTGCGTCGGGTCTTCTGTTTGACTTTCTGGATCGTTGTCTTCCGCCATGTAGCGCCTTTATTTCAACGGCATCATCTGGTGCATGACACCGATGAAGTAGTCGAGATAGGTGCCCATCATCGCCGTCAGCACCACGGCCAGCACCATGAATCCAGCGAAGATCGACAGCGGCACGCCGACGAAATAGACCTGCATCTGCGGCATCAGCCGCGCCATCACGCCGAGGCCGATGTTGAAGACGAGGCCGAACACCAGGAACGGCCCCGACAGCTGCAAGCCGAGCAGGAAGGCAGCGGAGAAGGCGCGCGTGGCCAGCGAGGCAACGTCTCCGCTCGACACGGTCTCGCCCGGCGCGAAGATCGAATAGCTGTCGTTCAGCGCCGCGATCACCAGATGATGGCTGTCGGTGGCGAACAGCAGGGTCACGCCGAGCATCGTCAGGAAGTTGCCGACCAGAACGCCCTGCTGGCCCTGCGTCGGATCGACCGAGGTGACGAAGCCGAGCCCCATCTGCTGTGCGATCACGGCGCCTGCGACCTGGAGCGCCGCAAGCGTCACGCGCGCGGTCGCTCCAAGCACGATGCCGATCACGATCTCATGCAGCATCAGGACCAGCATCGGCGCGAGCGAGCCCATGTCGACGTGGTAGGCGTTCCGATGCAGCGGCAGGATGATCAGCGTCAGAACCAGCGCGATCGACAGTTTCACCCGGGTCGGGATATTGGTCTCGCCGAGCCCCGGCAGCAGCATCACCATTGCGCCGACCCGGGCGAAAGCGAGCATGAAGGCCGCGGCAAGCGCCGGCAGCAGCGAGACGTCGATGCGCATGACGTCCGCATTGTGCCTCAGCCGCCGATGATTCGCGACGAGATCCGCAGCATGTGGGAATGGAGGGCGTCCGCCATGAAGGGGAGCGCCAGCAGCATCGTGGCGAAGATGGCCAGGATCTTCGGCACATAGACCAGCGTCTGCTCCTGGATCTGCGTCAGCGCCTGGAACAGCGACACGATCACGCCGACCACGAGCCCGACCACCATCAGCGGCGAGGACACGATCACGATGGTCCAGATTGCATCGCGGGCGACGTCGAGGGTTTCAGGTCCGGTCATAGCAGAATTCCTTTATTCAACCTTCATCCCCACCAAACCTGGTGAGGAACGATTGCCCTCTCCTCGTCATTGCGAGCGCAGCGAAGCAATCCAGACTGCCGCCGCGGAAACACTCTGGATTGCTTCGCTACGCTCGCAATGACGGCGGAGGCCCGATCAGATCGGCATCTTCATGATGTCTTCATAGGCCGCGATCACGCGGTCGCGGACCGAGACCAGCGTCGACACCGCGACGTCGGTGTCGGCGACCGCCGTCACCACGTCCATCACGTTGGCCTTGCCGTTGGCCATCGCCACGGTCTGCGCGTCGGACTTGCGGCCGGACTCCAGGACACTGCCGACGGCGTCCTTCAGCAGCGAGGCAAAGGACTGCCCGTTCGGCTCGCTGCCCTTGCCGGCGCCGGCATTGTCCAGCACACGCGCAAGGTTGGCATAAGCATTGGCTGCGATTGTCGGTGTTGCCATGGCCTGGGAATTCCTGTCAGGTCTTGAGGATGTCGAGCGTGCGCTGGATCATGCGGCGCGTCGCACTGATGATGTTGACATTGGCCTCGTAGGACCGCTGCGCATCGCGCATATCGGTCATCTCGACCACCGAATTCACGTTGGGATATTTGACGTTGCCGCTCGCATCGGCCGCCGGATTGTTCGGTTCGTATTTGACGCGGAAGGCGGACTGGTCGGGCTTGATTCTGCCGAGCGTGACGACCTGCGCTTCGAGCGTGCGGTCGAGCGCCGAGGAGAACGTCGGTACCTTTCGCCGATAGGGATCGCCACCTGCGGTCTGCGAAGTCGAGTCCGCATTCGCGATGTTTTCCGAGATCACCCGCATCCGCCCGGCCTGTGCCCGCAACCCGGAGGTTGCGATCGCCATGGAACGGGCAAAGTCACTGCTGTCATTCGCCATGATGAGACTCCGCTAACTCTAGCCCTTGCCGATCGCGGTCTTCAGAAGATGCAGGCTCTTCGCATAGAGCGAGGTCACCGCCGCGTAATCCATCTGGTTGTTGGCGGATTTCATCATCTCCTCTTCGAGATTGACGGCGTTGCCCGCAGGGCGGGTCTCGAAACTCGCATTCCTGTTCAGGTCGAAGGTCGAGGCGCCGGAGGGCGTCATGTGAGAGGCGCTGGTGACGGTCATCGCCAGGGGCCCCATCGAGCTCGCGGGCGTGCCGGTCTTGTCGAATTTCGGCTCGACCAGCTCGCGCGGCCGGAAATTGGGGGTGTCGGAATTGGAGACGTTCTCGGACAGGACACGCTGGCGTTCCTGGTGCCACTGCATCTTGGTGCGAAGCGCCGACAGGACCGGGAGATCGTTGATGGACATCGTTGCGGCTCCTTCCGCCTCGCAAGGAGCCCCAAGTGCAAACCCTGGCTCCGAGCTAGGCAGAATTTGCCGCGTGTATGGTTAACAAGTGGTTAAGGCACGGCCGATGCATGTCTCCGATCGAGGCATAAAATGCGCCTCGTGATTCGCCCTGTTCCAAAAACCGCATTAACCCAACCGCTTGGCGGCCTGCGCACAGGCCAAGAAGTCGTTTTGGATCGGACGATTCATAGGTTATTAAGAGTTGGGGACGGCAAAACTTGCCGTGGGACGTTAAGAAATCGCAGTTTTGGGGCATCGCAGGCCGATGGTCGGCACATCCGACCATAGGCACGACGAAAGCGCCATTTACCGGGGACAGGTATGAACGGTAGCCCTATCACCTTCATCGTCGCGTTCATCGTCGTTCTGGCGTTGATCGCCGTCGCGGCGTGGCTGGTCCGCCGGTTCGCGACCACCCGGCTCGGTGCCAATACCCAGCGCGGCAGGATGCCCCGGCTCGCCGTGATCGACGCCGCCGCGGTCGACGGCCGCCGCCGCCTCGTGCTGGTCCGCCGTGACAACGTCGAACATCTGCTGATGATCGGCGGTCCGACCGACATCGTCGTCGAGCCGAACATCGTCCGGGCAGCGGCTGGCCGCGACCAGATTCCGCAACGTCCCAGTGCGGCCGAGGCGCCTCGCCTCGCTCCGATGCCCGATGCCGG
Organism: Bradyrhizobium sp. CCBAU 51627; assembly: GCF_028128765.1. Classification (GTDB taxonomy): domain Bacteria; phylum Pseudomonadota; class Alphaproteobacteria; order Rhizobiales; family Xanthobacteraceae; genus Bradyrhizobium. The sequence continues at coordinate 126,865 of NZ_LBJG01000012.1, read as the reverse complement.
CAGCTGGGCCGACGAAGCACCGCGACCCGAAGTGCTCGACCATCCCGAGCCGCACATGCCGGAGCCGCCGCCGCGGCCCGCACGTCCCTCTTTCGCCGATGAGGTCCGTCGGCCGGCGCCCACCCTGGCCGAACGCCGCGGCGAGCCGCAGCTCGGCGGCTTCTCGCCTGAACCGATGCCGCCGCGTCTCGAGCGCGAGCCTCGTCCCGAGCCGATGCCGCCGCGCATTGCCCGCAACGAGCCGCCTCCGATGCCGCGCCCGCCGCGCCAGAGCGAGCCGGTGAAGGTGCCGCCGGTGCGGGCCGAGCGCGCCGCCGCGCCGCCGCCGCCCGTGCCGCAGGCCTCGCCTGGATTACAGGCGCCGCCGCCGGCCCCTGTGGCCGCCGCGCCGTCGAGCGCTGAACAGAATCTCGCCGAGATGGCCCAGCGCCTCGAGGCGGCCCTGCGCCGTCCGGCCGGTGAGGCCATCGCTCCGCCCGTTGCACCGGACGCGCCTCCCCCGCGGACCGCGCGCAGCGAGCAGCCGTCACCTCCGGCCCCGCCGGCCAAGCCGGCCGCGGAAAAGACCAGCTTTGAAAATCTCGAAGACGAGATGGCCTCGCTGCTCGGCCGTCCGAAGCCGTCTTCGTGAGGCTGCCGTCCTTCCCGCGTAGAGTTCTTGTCCCTTCTGTTCTGATCACCGCGGCCTTGCTCGCCACCCCTGCGCACGCGCAGGACATCAGCATCAATCTCGGCGGCCAGGGCGGTGGCGGCGTCACCGAGCGCGCGATCCAGCTGATCGCGCTGCTCACGGTGCTGTCGATCGCGCCGTCGATCCTGATCATGATGACCTCGTTCACGCGCATCGTGGTCGTGCTGTCGCTGCTGCGCACCGCGATGGGCACGGCGACCGCGCCGCCCAACTCGGTGATCCTGGCGCTGGCGATGTTCCTCACCTTCTTCGTAATGGGACCGGTGCTGCAGAAATCCTACGACGATGGCATCCGCCCGCTCGTCGCCAACCAGATCGGCGTCGAGGACGCGCTTCAGCGCGCCTCCGTCCCCTTGCGCGGCTTCATGCAGAAGAACGTGCGCGAGAAGGACCTGAAGCTCTTTCTGGATCTGTCGGGTGAACCGCCGCCGGCGACACCCGACGAGCTCGCGCTGCGCATTCTCGTCCCCGCCTTCATGATCTCCGAGTTGAAGCGCGCCTTCGAGATCGGCTTCCTGCTGTTCCTCCCCTTCCTGATCATCGATCTCGTCGTCGCCTCGGTGCTGATGTCGATGGGCATGATGATGCTGCCGCCGGCAACGATCTCGCTGCCGTTCAAACTGATTTTCTTCGTGCTGGTCGACGGCTGGTCGCTGGTGGCGGGAAGCCTGGTGCAGAGTTACGGGGGGTAGTGCCGAATGCACCGTCGCGGCCGACCCTGGCAGCAGGGTTTTCCGGCGACGCAGCGCCGTTGCGCATGATGACATCATGCCGGTGTTTTGCCCGACGAGTCAAATCTATTTCGCAAAATCCGTATTCAATCGCAACCTCGGCCAACCCCCTGATTCGGTTGCTGCCGTCTACTGTGCATGGGGTTGTTTTCGCTACCGCGTCATCTTGATCTGCCGCACCACCGGGATCGTCGGCAGCGAGCCGGTGTGTTCGCTCTCGTCCCTGGCCAGCGGCGTGCCGGGCGCGCGGGCGGTGGCATCGGGGAAGCGCTGCTTCATCTCGCGGAGGAAGCCATCCAGCGTGTCGACGCTTGCGGCGAGCTTGGCGATCTCCTCGAATTCGGCGCTGGAGGCGGCGGCCGGCTTGCTGGCGATGTCGAAGGCAAGCCGGTCGGCGCTCTCGCTCATCAGGGGCCCGTACTTCTCGCGGAAGCGCGACAACCCGATCGAGTCGTCGGCGAGCGCGTAACCGACGGCGGCGCGGATGATGTCGCTCTTCTCCACCGCATTGAGCGGCTTGAAGTCGCGGAAGCGCTCGCCGTAATAGAGCTCGATCTGCTCGGCGGATTCGCGCCAGCGCCGCGCCGCCCAGAAGATGTCGGACCGCAGTCGCAGCACCTCGCGCCCCGAGACGTTCGAGACGATATCGAGCGCGAGGTCATGGCGACCGACGTCGCTTTGCGCGCGCGCCTCCAGCAGCAGACGCTGCTGCCGCAATTCGCCGGAGAGGTCGCTGATGCGGCTCGCCCGCAGCGCCGTGATCGCCATGTCGGGCTTGCGATTGGCGAGATAGATCATGGCAAGGCGCGCGGCAACCTGGGCCCGCGCAGCACCCTCGAGGCGATGGTCGACCTGGTATTGCAAGAGCTCGGCGGCCTGGTCGAGCAGGTCGACCGAGGCGAGACGATCGGCGAGGCGCCGGATCAGCTCGTCGCCGCGGCGACCGATCGGCGTCAGCTCACGGAACTCGTAGAACATCCCGAGCGCCTCGACCGGAGGCAGCTCGTCGCCCTTCGACCCCAGGAATATCTGCGTGAACAGATCCGACGCCAGATCCTGCGCCTGACGCGAGGCTTCCGCGTTCGGCTGCAGCCTGGTCGCGGTCCGCGCGGCAGTGAGCGCGTCACGGTAGCGTCCGTTCTCGGAATAGAGCTGCGACAGCATCTGCAGCGTCTTGACCTCGATCGCATCGCCGCGCCAGGTCATCGACAGCGTCTCGAGTTCGCGCAGCGCTTCTTCCCTGCCGATCTCGTCGCGCTTCTGCCGCAGCGCGACCTCGAGCTGCTTGGCTTCGGCGGCGGCCTGCCGATCCTTCGAGTCGACGGCGAACCTGTAGTCGTCGAGCGCATCCTTGTCGTGGCCGAGCGCTTCGGCGAGCCGCCCGCGCAACACGGCAAAGCCGGGCGCGGCCTCCGGCGGCACGCCGATCACCTCGATCTCGCTGCGGCGCTTGGAGGCGCCGGCATAGTCCTTGACCTCGAGCGAGGCGCGCATCGCGTCCATCGTCACGATGCGCTGGATGTCGAGCGGCAGCGAGGCGATGGCGAATTCGACGTTCTTGAACTTTTCGCGGGCGTCCGCCCATTTGCCCTGGCGCGCATAGGCGAGCGCCTTCCAGAGCTGAGAATCGTGACTGTTGCCGATCACGGGATTGGCGAGATCCTTCAGGCCCTGGGCCGTCCGCCCGATCAGGATGCTCGCGATCGCGTGGATGATCAGCGCGCTGCTCTCCTCCTTGTTGAGGGGATCCGTCAGCATCAGTTCGGTCACGGACTTGGCTTCGTAATACATCGCGCGCGACATGTAGAACTGGGCGAGATCGAGCCGCGGCAACGAACGCTGCGCCGGCTCGACGGCCGCGATCGCCGAGATCAGTTCGCTCTGGCGCGTCCAGAAATCTTCCGACTGGCCCTTGCGCCAGCTCTCTGGACTGAACACCGGCCGCACCGCGGTCGGTGCGCGCTCGGCCGAGACGTCGACCGGCGACAGCGTCAGGCCACCCTTCTTGCCGAGAATGACCTTGTCGGATCCGACCTCCACACCGACATCGTCGGAGTTCGGCCGGATCGCGATGCCGTGGGCGGATTCCAGCAGCGAGAGATCAACGAGGTCCTGCCGCTTGATGAAGCCGCGAACCGGCCGCTGCGCGGTGACGACGTAGAGCATGTCGCCGGCATCGGGATCGGTGAGCTTGTGGAGCAGGCCCGGATTGGCAAAGGGAATGGCGATGTTTGCGAGCGCCGGATCGGTGATGTTGCGCGACATCATCAGCGGCAGCGGCGTGGCCTGGATCTTGTCGGCGAGCGTGAGCAGCCAGTTGGTTTCCTTGCCGACCTCCTCGCTGGTCAACGAATAGACCAGCGGACGGGTGAGACGGATGCGCACCGCCTGCCCCTGTTCGAGCGGCATGCGGCTGACGTCGCCGATCATCGCGCCGCCCCGGGTGCGGATCGCCTCGACGTCGACAGGCTTCGGCGAGTCGAACACCAGCCACACCGTGTCGCCGCGGCGGAACGCTGCGGCCGGCGTTGCCGCGGCAATCGGGAACGTCACGCGCAGGCCGTCGCTGTCGCGCCGCGCATCGACGCTGGCAACGGGAGATGATGATGGCGCAGCCTGCGCCTCTGCAGGCACAGGCCAGGCAGCAGGCTTCACGACCTCTTTCGGAACATCCCTGACCGGCTCCCTGGCCGCTTCCGTCACGACCTCTTTTGGCGCCTCGGCAACCGCGGGTGCCGGGGGCGCCGCGGCCTCCTTGGGCAATTGCTTGGGGAGTTCCTTGGGCGTATCGGCAGCGTGCGGAGCTTCAGTCACCGGGAGTGCAGGCGCCGGCTTCGGCGTCTCGGTGGGCGGCATCGTGGCCGGCGGTTCCGGCTTCGCCTCGGGCTTGACGTCGATCTTGGCTTCGCGCGCGATCGTTTCCGACGTCGGCGGCATGACCTCGCGCTGGACGTCTTTCGGCTTCGCGGCCCCCGGCTTTTCCGCCGCGGGTCCGTGACCGCCAGCCCCGGCCTGCGCAATCGCGGCTTCAGGTGTTGCGGCTGCCTTGCCCCTGTCCGGCTGGAAAGCGACGTCGACAACATAATTCTTGTCGTCGCGGAAGGAGTGCACGTCGGAATCGCCGATCAGCTCGATCTCGATGCTGGTCTGGTCGATGTCGGCCTTCTGCTTGATCGAGGCGACGTTCGGAGGCGCTGCGACGACGGCGTCCGCGAGGTCGAAATTGAGGTTGGCATTGAACGCGAGCGTCAGCTTCTGCTCGTTGAGAACGGAGGAAACCCCGACGCCATCGGGCATCTCGAACACGAAGCGCACGAAGGTCGGCTGCACTGAAGCGCGCACGCGGATCGGCGGACGCTTCTTGCTTTCGGCCGCGGCGCGCTGGGCGCGCAGAGCGCGCTCGGCCGCACGCGCGCGCTCGGCGAGTTCCTTCACCACGTCCATCGGCAGCGGCGGTGGCGGCCCCTTCCAACCTTCCGGCAAAAGGTCGATGAAGGTGCGCTCGCCGGCATTCATGGTGTTGACCGTGACGCGCCGCGCCAGCGACAGCCGGATCGCGCTGCCATCGGGATCGCGCCGGGCGGAGTTGACGTAATCGGGCGCGCCTTCCGGCACACGGTCGACGGGAACGTCGACGGGGCGGTCGAAGCGGATGATGAGGATGGAGCCGGCGGTCGTCACCTCGGAGGGAACGTCCTCGCCGAGCTTGATCACGAGACGGGCAAAGCCGCCGCCGGCCGAAAAGCTCGCCTCGCCCCGGATAGCATCGGCCGCGCGGGCGACGGTGCCAAGGCCGATCAGCGCGCAGGCGGCCAGCAAGACGGCCTTGCGGACATGGCGCGACAGCCCCAGCGCCAAAGCGCGGGCTCGCGACACAAATCCAGCGGCAGCCTCTCGCGCCATTGGCGGCATTTCTTCCGGTTCGACGGCCCATACCGGCACTGGCGCCGGCTCATGCCGTCGAATGTAGGTTTTGCCAATTAAGGACTTGTTAATGCTGTATTGACGAAATGATCGGGCACAGCCCGTCGCAACGCCTTGCTTGTGGGCTGGGGCGATCGCAATCCGAATCTCGCGAGCAAGTGGTTAAAATGGCGTTAATACGCCGTCGTCGCGCGCACCGTCACTCGTCACCGAGGCCATAAGGCGCAAACTCGTCGGCGATGTTCCTCTGGATTGTCTTTGCAGCCGAAATGTCGGCACCCCCGCCGCTCGCATCGCCCTGCTTCGATTTGGCAAGCCCGCGGCCAAAAAGCGCGCTGGCCAATTCCGGGGCGGCTCGCAAGGCGGAATTGTAATCATCGATCGCCGCAGCGAATTCGCCCATCTTCAGGTGGATCAGCCCGCGTGAATCGTACACGGCAGCACTGGTCGATCCCGATTGAAGCGCCCTGTCGCAATCCTCCAGCGCCGCCTGCCAGGCGCCGAGAACCACCCGGGTCCAACATCGTCCGCTCCAAGCGGCCTGTGAGTCGGGCTGGAGACGAATGGCCTCGTCGTAGTCGCGCTCCGCGCGCTGGTGGTCCTTCTTCTTCAGGTAGGCTCCGGCCCGGTTGACGAAAGCAGCGCCGTAGCCGGGATCGAGCTTGATCGCATCATTAAGGTCTTGGATCGCGAGTTCATATTCGCCTTTCCTCAAGTAAGCCACGCCACGGTTGTTGAAGGCTTTTGCGTATGTCGGATTGAGTGCGATCGACTGATCGAAATCGCGGATGGCCCTGTCGTAGTCGCCCTTTGCGGTGTAGACGTTGCCGCGATTGTTATGAGCGATGGCCAGAGCGGTCGTCGAACCTTGACGCGTCTCTATAAAGGCCGTGCAGGCACCGATCCGAGCATCGAGCGGGGTGGCATCCGTCCCGTTGCACGATTCGATATTGCTGAGATAACTGTCCTTCGACTTGGAATTCTGCGCCGCGACCGGCAAGCCGACCAACAGCAGGACGACAAGCGCCATTCCACCTTCGGCAATGGAGAACCTTGATTTCATCTCAAGCTCTCCAGTCTTCTGAGATCTGGCGATGGCGCGGGCCAGACCAGTTCTAGCAACCGCGGCAGATGTTCAGATTTAGCCTGTGCTCTGCCCTTTGCCCGGGCTGAGGTGCGCCCGGAGCACCGGACTTCTTCGTCTGCTTGCTCTTGCTCTCTTCGATAAGAGTGGAAAACCTGGCGGTTCCGTCGTCTGCGATTTCGACGTAAGGCGTGGTGCCTCGAACGCCCATCGTGGCGACCGGCGTTTCGATCCGCATGTCGCCGGTCTTCGCAACCTGGCCCGCAACGAAAACGAACGTGCCCCGGGTCAGATTGAAGATCGTCGAATTGGACTTCCCGACCGGGTCGTAGACGTATTCGTCCAGCGTCATGCGGGCGTTGCTCGCCAAGTTGAACGTTGTTCCATCGACAAAGTTGATGCCGACCCGCCCGTCGGCGCCGGTTCGGACCAGATCGCCCGAATAGACCGGATCACCGATCTTCGTCTGGATGGATTCGCCCGCGATACTGGCCTGGACCGTGGCGGCGCCGGCATGCTCGATGTTGACAGAGCCGTCGGCGACCACAACTTTCCCGATTGGCTTCGACGACGAGTCCAGGACGGCACGCCGCGGAGAATCGTTCTGTGCCTGGGCTGGGCGGGGCAACGAACTGGCCAGTGCAAGCACGAGACCTGCCACGAGAAGAGTCGTTGCGCGCGTGCCCATGGCCTCCTCCCTTCTTGAGCAACCGAACGGCTCCGACAGCGTCGGTGAGAGCCATCGCGCATCATGGCAGACCAGTCATAACAAACCAAAATGGTTATTCCGGATTAATCCCAATGGCTGATAGCCGTGCCCGAAAGAGCCACTATGCGTGCTCGGCGATTTCGAACAGGTTCCCGTCCCATTGAAAGCCGTGCCGTCGGGGCCAAAACGACAACAATTCTGCCGTGATCAGCCCATGCGGAATTCTAGGAAACCACAACCTTCAGCGGGCCTGACTGAGGTTGCCGGCACAAAATTGCTTCCCGATCGCGTGACGCGGCAAGCCGGCCGAGATGCGGCGCAGCCTGGGGCCGACCATTTGGCAATCGAGGTTGAAAAATGTCCGTCACGTCCACTGCAACGCACGGGGACGAGCGCGAAGCCGCTGCGGCCCGTCATCACCAGGTGAAGACGGCGAAGAGCAGCCCGCTTGACTTCCCGGTTGCGCCGACTTGCGAACGAGTCTCGACCGGTCGTTTCGGAATGCTGTCGCTCACGGCACTGCTCTTCTCCTCGACGATCAAGGAGGCCAATGCCGCAGACCCCGACGTAACCTTCCTCGACGACGATACAATCACATACAAGGACCTTACGCACGGTGCGTTCGAGCTTGTGACCAAGGAACCGATTCCGCGACACATCATCGTCGACGACCCCGGCGAAACGATCGTCGTCAAAAAGGTCGGCTCCTCGGTCAGCGTGAACCAGGTCACGAACAGTGCTGCTCGCATGGAGGAGTTGCAGGCCGCACAACAGGACGCGCTCGCCAATCTTGAAGGACCGCACGGATCGGGCACACCCCCCTTCGTCAAATCCCTGTCGCTGCAGCCGATCAGTTTCATTCCGACCGAGGCTCCCGCGCCGCAAAATCCGCTGGCGCCTATCCCGCCGTTTATCCTCCCTGAGCTGCTGATCATGCATCTACCGCCGACGCTGAGCACCGGTGCCGGCCCCATCGAACGCGATACCATCGTGTTTGACAAATTCACGGCGACGAGCGGGTCGTTCTCCGCCAGCAGCAGCGACAGCGACGCCAAGCTGACCTTCGGTATCAGCGGCGGGATCAACGGCAACACGGTGCTGGACGGGGTGACCTATGATGTATCGCAGACCAGCCCCTATGGCACCCTTTACCTCAGCAGCGGGGGCGGCGCGTACACCTTCGTCCCAAACAGTGATGCGATCAATGCGCTGAAGGTGCCAACGACCACAAACTTCACGATATCTGTGTCGGATGGTTCGCTCTCAGTCGATCAGATCTTCACGATCACCCTCAACGGCGTCGAAGATGCGGCCGTCATTTCCGGTACCACGACCGGCTCAGCGATCGCGGCCGGTGGCGTGGTCAATGCCTCGCCCGGCACGCTGATTGCGAGCGGAACGCTCACCGACACCGATCCCGACGACCCAGCCAACACCTTCACGGCGGTCAGCTCGGCGACCGCGAGCACGTACGGCACCTTCACGATGACAACGGCCGGCGTGTGGACCTACACGCTCGACAAGGCCAACAGCCAGGTCCAGGCGCTCCATGTCGGCGACACTCTGACCGACAGTTTCACTGTGACCAGCATCGACGGCACCCCGCAGGTCATAACGATCACCATTAACGGCCCGCTGATCGCGGTGACCGGTACGGCTCCGTCGCTGACGCTCAGCGAGACGCACCTGACCGCGACGTCCCTGGACGACAGCATCGCTGGCTCGGCGCCGGACGCGACGCAGACCACGACGTCGGGCGACTTCTCGACGGCGTTCACCTCGGTCCAGGGGGCGAACGGTGCGACGATCAGCTACGCGCTGTCGATCACTGGTGGCAACGGTACGGCATCGGGTCTGATCGACTCGCACACCGGCCAGGCCGACGTGCTGGTCCTGAACGGCAACACCATCGAAGGCCATGTCAGCACCGTCAGCGGGACTCTGGCGTTCACCATCACGCTTGATCCGACGACGGGGCTTGTGACCTTCACCGAATTCCGCGCGGTGACGGAGCCTCTCGGCACCAACCCGGACGGCGGAGAAGGCCTGTCGCTGACCGCAGGGATTGTGACCTTGTCGGCGACGATCATCGAAAAGGACGGTAACTTCCAGACGGCGAGCCGTGATCTCGGCAGCCGACTGACCATCACCGACGACGGGCCGACGATTGCGGCAACGGGGACGGCTCCGTCGTTGACGCTGAGCGAGACGCATCTGACAGCTACTGCGCAGGACGACAACATCGCCGGCTCGAGCCCAGACGCGACGCTGACGACGACCTCAGGCAACTTCTCGACAGCATTCACGTCGGTTCCGGGAGCGGACGGTGCGACGATCAGCTACGCGCTGTCTGTCACTGGCGGCAACGGGACAGCGTCGGGTCTGCTCGACTCGCACACGGGCCAGGCCGATGTGCTGGTGCAAAACGGCAATACCATTGAAGGCCATGTTGGCACCGTCGGCGGCCCGCTGGCGTTCACCATCACGCTCGATCCGACGACAGGAATCGTGACCTTCACTGAGTGCCGTGCGGTGACGCAGCCTTTCGGCACCAACCCGGACGGCGAGGAAGGCCTCTCGCTGACCGCCGGGACTGTGAACCTGACAGCGACAATCACTGACAGGGACGGTGACTTCCAGACGGCGAGCCTCGATCTCGGGACCCGGCTAACCATCACCGACGACGGCCCGGAGATTGGAGGTTTTGGCCTCGCAACCATCGTCGCGACGGACAATCAAGTCTTGAACGGCACCTACAACGTGAGTTTCGGCGCGGATGGCGAGAGCGCGATACGTGTGGCCATCCACAATGGCACCGTGAATGGGTACGATCTGGCAACAACGGATCTGGGCGGCGGCATCACGTCGGTGCACGTGACCGGGAATGGTGATGATTACACCTTCTATTATACGACCAAGGCGGTGAGCGGAGGCGTGGAGCTGGATGCGTTCTTCACCGATAAAAGCGGGACGCTAAGCGATCCATACTTTAGGCTGCTGATCAACCCAGACGGAACCTACACGTTTGACATCGAGACCGTCGGCTTCTTGCAGCAGACGACGGTGACCGGCTCCGATTTCGGAGCATCTGGCAGTGGCCAGCCGTCGCTCACCGCGCCGGACGGTCTGCTTGTCATCAGCGGCGATTTCAATGGCGTCGCTGCGGACGTCAAAGCGTCGAGCAACGGCATCGCCGTCGGTGACACGGGACTGCAAATGGATCAACACGAAACCTTGAATCTGACCTTCACGCCAATGCAAACGGACGTCAGTTTCGCGCTGACGCAGTGGCAAGGAAACGGCACTGCCGACGTCGTCTTCAAGGTATTCGATGGCACCAGTGACGTCCACGACTTCAGCATAAACATTCCAAAGCCGTCGGGGGACGCCCACATCGTGGTGGAACAGACCTCGAATCTCGCGCTCGTAAACACTTACACGTTCGATAGCGCAACTTCGACCTATACGCTCTACGTCGGATCGAACTTCAACCAAATAGGGGTGTCGTACGATCACGCGATAGCCGGCAACGCTACGTTTGCCGTCAACAACATCTCATACAGCGAGGGATCCAGGATCCCCAGCACCGATCTGCTATTCGACGTGACGGCAGTCGACCGTGATGGCGATGCGTCAACGACCAGCCTGCCAGTAGACCTTCTGGGCAGCACTAACGTTGCGAGCGCTGTCGCCTTGAGCGCTCCCCCACAGCCGGCGACGACTGCCGTCAACGGCACCAACGATGGGGCTATCTCCGCGACCACGACGGGCTCCGTGATCGAGGCTGCAGGCGGCACGCCGACCGCTTCCGGTGCGCTCATCAACACCGACGTCAATCCGACCAACACTTTCACGGCGGTGCCCTCACCGAGTGCGGGCGACGGCGGCTACGGTATGTTCACGATGACCGCGGCGGGCCTGTGGACCTACCCGCTCGACAACAACAATAGTTTGGTGCAGGCGCTTGGTGTTGGCGACACGCAGGCCGACACGTTCACAGCGACAAACATCGACGGGAAAATGCAGGTCGTGACCATCGCCATCCATGGCGCCGGCGATGCTCCCAGCGATTTCGATAACCTCCTGGCGGGACCGGTCGCGACAAGCGATCCTCCCCTCACCCCTGTGACTCACGGAAGTGAAACTCTCGCGGCCGGCAGCAACATGGGCCAGATCATCTCCGCGGGTGCCGGCAATGATACCGTCAATGGCACTGGCCAGGCTGACATTCTTCAAGGCGGCTCTGACAACGACGCGATCAAAGGCAATGACGGCGATGTCACGACGCACGGTGGCTCGGGAAGCGATGCGGTCGTTGGCACCAAGGGCAATGACACGATCATCGGCGGATCCGTCGCCGACCAATTGACCGGCGGCACCGGAAACGACCGTTTCGCCCATTTGTCCGCAACGGATTCCAAGGCCGGCCAGTTCGGCACCGTCACCGATTTCAACCCGGGGTCCGACAGGATCGAGTTGACGGCTCTCGGCGCGCTGGGCTTCGTTCTCCTGGCCCTGAACTCGGCAAGCACGTCTGTGCCCGCGCACACGATCGCCTGGCTCCACGACAGCGCGGCCAACGAAACGATCGTGTACGTCAATCCGACGGACCAGTCCCTTCGCATCGGCAGTTCCGGCCTGCTCGAATTCCATTTGCAGGGGATTGCAACTATCGACGCGTCGGATTTCATCCTGCCCCCGGCGGCGGCGCCTGTTCTGGCGGCTGGCGGTGAGCCGCTCGATCTCAGCGCAACGACGCAGAGCGACGCGAGCACGGTGACGATAACCAGTTCGTCCGACATCACGCTCGGCGACGGTGCGCTACTCGCTGCCTGGAGCTCGACGGACCAATCAAGCGACGCGGCCCACAGCGTCTTTGCCGCCATGGACCAGATTGGATGGACTGAGTTTATCGGTCTCTCCGGTTCAGACGATGCGCAGGCGCGCACAGCAGAAATTGCCAGCAATGACGCGATAACCTTCTCGCCCGGCGATCTGTCCACAATCTTGCAGTCTGTGGCTGCACCGACAACGACCAGCTTTGTCTTCGATCATTTAACGGTGCCCGACAGCGCCGATAATGTCGCGGTCGCCGGAACCGGCCAGCTGCCCGGCATCGCCTTCGCCACGCCGGGTTTGGCCCACGATGCGGCCGAACAAGGCACGCTTACGCCGGAGCGCGGCCAAGAGGCGCGCGGTGCTCCGGAAAACGCCAACAATGCTCACGCCCACGGCGGCGCCGGCAATGACGGAGCCGATACGAAGCCCAACCCGAGCCTGCTGAAAGCAAACGACGACGACGCCAGTCATTCGTCTTCAGGCGAGGCGACCGGACATCACGACGTGCTCAGGCAAGCCGCGGTGGCTGTCGATCCGCCGTCTGCTGGTCATGCGGCGTCTGGCCCGGCGGCTGCAGATTCGCACGCGCTCGGCGACTCATTTCACTTCAGGGATGGCGCTTCGCATGGCGAGAGTTCAAGGCTCAGCGCCGGATTGGATGATCTCTCGGACCCGTCCGGTCATCAAGAACACGCTGGCGTAGTCGACGGATCCGGGGCCGAGCCGATGCCTGACCTGTCCCCGCCGCATATTGATCCGGCTCATGGGGCAGGCTCGGCTGGCGCCCACGTGCCGCACGATCTGATCGTGTGACGCCTGCCAGGCGACCGAGTCTTCAGTGCTGCCTTCCCGCACAATCCGGCGCGGAGGGGCTCTCCCGCTCGAGACCAGCGTCATCATCAGCATCGCCATCTTCCCCTTCAGGCGGCGATGCATGCTGATGATCAAGCGCGGACGTCCAGGCAAATGTCATCGCCGCGATGAGCAGCCGATTGACGGCTTCGATAGCGCGTTCTGCTACGGACGAGTAATTCATAGCTTCCTCCCCGCGCTGCTGATTGCCAATGGGGAAGCCTAGGACGAGTTCTTCAGCGCCACTGTACTCTACCTCACATTTGTACGCGTCAACTCATCGCAGTCCCAGAAGATGCCGCTTGCCTTCGCTGCATCCGCAACGCGAGTAGAAGTCATGCGCGCGCACAACCTTGGAGGAGTTGCGGTCCATCAACGACTCTGAATCAGATGTGGAATCACGGCGATGCGAATTCGATTGGTCAGCTTTTTGGGGGCAATCAATGAGCGGAGAAGCCAATTGCATTGTATGTAGCAAGGCAAGAGTGGTCGTGGCCGTCTTTCCAATCGCGCGGGGTTACGCCCTAAAGGTATACGAGTGTCCCTGCTGCCGCAGCACTCTGCATCTTGTAGGTCGCATGACGGAGGCTGCGCTTATCAAGCAGCACTGCGAGACCCTCCTTCCGGTCGAGAAACCGCAGAGCTCGACTGGTCGCAGGGCCCAGCCGCGGTTCGCGAACTAGACGCGCAAGGCGTCTGGCTAAGCACAGACCGGACGGCCGCGCGATCGCGCGCAGGCCGCCGCGGCGCGGGCGCCTTTTCGAGCCCTCAATTCGGCTTTTGCGTCGGCTTGCCCTCGATCTTCGGCAGGTCCCCGGCGGAAGCGGACTGATCTCCGCCTCCGTTGGCGCGGCGGGCCATTTCGACCGTCAGCCGCTCGGCGGCCTCCGGTGACATCAGGCCCAGAATATCCGACATCTTGCGCGGCGCGATCGCCGAGGCGATCTCGATCAGCACGCCCATCTCGAGGCGGTCGAACACCCGCGCGGCATCCTTGGGCTTCATGCCCTCATACATGGTGACGAGGCCCTTCATGCGCGCGGCTTCGGCCGCCTTCTGCTCGGCCTGGGTTGCGGTGATGCGGGATTCCACCGCCTTCATCTCCTCGACCTTGCCTTCAATGCGCTTCTCGGCCGACTTCAACAGGCTCTCACGGATATCGATCTCGCGCTGGCGGGACTCGATCTCCTGGCGGCGCGCTTGCAAGCGTTCCAGGATCGCGCGCTCCGAGGCCGAGACCTGCGGCTGGGCTTCGTCCATCTTGACCGGGGTGCCCTCGGGCTTGCTCTCGGGCGCAGCCGGCTTCGGCGCTTCCTTCGGCTCGCCATGCGTCGAGCCGGTGATGTCAGGGTCCTCGCGCCCGGTCGGGAAATTCAGATTCTCCTGCGCCCAGGACTTCTTCAGCGTGTTCGGCTGGTAATCGAACACATAGCCGCCATTGATCACGAGCCCCGCCACTTTCAGCATGGCAAGGCCTGCGACCGCGACCAGGACGACCGGAATGACGCGGATGTTACGAAAGGACTTCATACCCTGACTTTATGCGGCAAGACCGTTGGACCGTCGGCGTTCGGAGAAGGCTTCGGCGGCCGCGGCTACAGCCTTCGCAGGCGACGGCTTGGCCGCGGGGGCGGCGGCTTCCGGATTCGTGACCGGACGCGCCGCGATCGCGATCTTGGAGAGGCGGCGCACCACGTTGTCGGCTTCGCCGAGCTGCTTGTAGAGCTGGTCCGACATCTGCGTTGCGGCCGCAAGCTGGCTGCCGAGATTTTCGTTGACGTCGCGCACGGCGAGCTTCAACCCGCCGATCGCGCGTTCGGCGATCTCGGTCGCGGTGATCAGCTCGCCGATCACGGCCTTCAGCGAATGCTCGTCCGCCTTCAACCGCGTCAGCCGCTTGTTCAGCAGCATGCAGTAGCCGATCGTGAGCATCAGCAGGATAGCCACCAGCGTCTCGATCGCCATTCCCAGGGAGTGGTTCATGGGGCCTCCATCAGCTTGTTCTGTTCGTCCACCTTCTCGAACATCGCAAGTGTCGTACTTGGCTTGCGCAAGGGTTTCGTCACGCGGATCGCGACACGGTCGCCGACCCGGCCCATCCGCCCTTCGGTGAGGATGACGTCGCCGCAGCGCACGGAGACGTTGGCGTCGGCGCGCATTTCCAGCGGCAGCGTGTCCCCGACCTTCAGCCGCATCAGCTGCTTGAGCGGAATATCGGCCTCGTAGAGCACGGCATCGACGGCGATTTCGGCCTGGACGATCTCGGTGGCGAAATGGCCCTCCCAGATCGGGTCGCGGCCGAACTTCTCGCCCATGAACATCTGGAGCAGAACGGCCCGGATCGGTTCGATGGTCGCATAGGGAAGCAACAGCTCGATGTTGCCGCCGCGGTCTTCCATGTCGATGCGCAGGCGCACCAGGATCGCGGCATTGGCGGGACGGCTGATCGCGGCAAAGCGCGGATTGGTCTCGAGCCGGTCGATCGTGAAGGTCACCGGCGAGAGCGGCCGGAACGCCTGCTCGGCGTCCGCCAGCACCACCTCGACCAGGCGCTTGACCAGCTCGGTCTCGATCGTGGTGTAGGGCCGTCCCTCGATCCGAAGCTGGCTGTTGCCGCGGCGGCCGCCGAGCAGCACGTCGATCATCGAGTAGATCAGGCTGGAATCGACCGTCGCCATGCCGAAGTTTTCCCACTCCTCGGCCTTGAACACCGAGAGCACGGCCGGCAGCGGGATCGAGTTCATGTAGTCGCCGAACCGCACCGAGGTGATGCGGTCGAGCGAGACTTCGACGTTGTCGGAGGTGAAATTGCGCAACGACGTCGTCAAGAGCCGCACCAGGCGGTCGAAGACGATTTCGAGCATCGGAAGACGCTCGTAGGAGACCATCGCCGAATCGATGATCGCACGGATCCCGGAGTGGTCGTCGAGCGTGACGTCACCGACGGTGAAGCCGAGGAGATTGTCGATCTCCTCCTGCGACAGCACCCGTTCGCCGGAATTCTTGCCGTTGCCGAGATCGCGGCTGCCGTCCTCGACCATGGCGGCCCACTGCAGGGCCATGGTCTCCGACAGTTCGTTCTCGGCAGCAGCCTTCGCGGCCTCCGCCGGATCCTCGGAATCGAGCGACGCCTCCCATTGGGCGGCAATCGCATCCTGGTCCATCTGCTCGTTGCCGGCCATGACGCTAGCCCGTACCCTTCCGCAGCATCCTCACTGGAGCACGACTTCCTTGAACAGCACCGCGCTGACCTGGATCGGCGCGACCGCGGCATTGACGCGTTTGGTCAGCTCCTCCTTGAGCCGGAAGATGCCGGCCGAGCCATTCAGGTCTGAGGAGCGGAGCTCGCGCACATAGGTCTGGAAGATGTCGGTGACCCGCGGCATCGACGGCTTGATCGCCTCGATCTGCTTCTCTTCCTTCAGCTCGAGCACGATCTTGAGCTTGAGATATTGCACGCGCTCGCCGGGCGCGCCGGCGAGGTTGACCATCATGTCGGGCACCTCGACGAAGGCCGGCGGCTTCGGCGGAGGCGCCGCCTCGGCATGATGCTCCTCGTCGCCGTGACGGAAGAAGAAGAACCAGGTCGCGGCGCCGCCGCCAAGGACGGCGAGCAGGCCGACCGCCATGATGATGAGCTTGAGCTTGTTCTTCGGCGGAGCAGCTTCGGCGCCCTCAGTGGCTGCGCCGCCTTCCGCTTCATTCTCTGCCATGGTCGTCCCGGCTCGCTCATCTCAAATGGAATCGAAAGGGCGAAGCCTCCTGACAGACGGTGACGCGATACAAATGTCCCGGCGCGATGCGCTCCTCTTAAGCGCAAACGCTACGGTAATAATGGTTAACGGAACCTTTCCATTAGGCTTCCGCTAGGAAAAATCTGCCGGGCAAACATGGCTAACAGAACCTTTCTGCCTCCCGTCGGGAACGCTGAAAAATAGCCAACCAATTGTAATTACAGTACTTTTCGAGTTGGCACGGCTTTCGCTGAGAGAGGACCGAGACCGCACGGTTTGGGAGAACCCGACGGCCTCGTTCACGGGATCGGCCAAGGCGCTTGGGAGAGCGAAATGGCTGAACTCACGCAGGGGAGATTAACCGATGCAGAATGCGCTTCTGGTCGGCTTGTCACGGCAGATGACGTTGGAACGGCAGATGGATGTCATCGCCAACAACGTCGCCAACGTCAACACCAACGGCTTCAAGGCCGACCATTCGCTGTTCGAGGAGTATCTCAACTCGAACGCGCATGAGGACAATTTCATCGGCTCCGACCGCCGGGTCTCCTATGTGCAGGACCGCGGCACCTACCGCGACGTCGGCCAGGGGCCGATGGAGGCGACCAACAACCCCCTCGACATGGCGATCAGCGGCAACGCCTTTTTCGCCGTGCAGGTCAATGGCGCCGAGCGCTACACCCGCGACGGCAAGTTCGCGCTCAGCAGCACCGGCCAGCTCATGACCTCGGACGGCAATCTCGTGCTCGGCACGGCCGGTCCGATCGTGTTCCAGCCGACCGACCACGACATCAACGTCGCCCCCGACGGCACCGTGACGGTGCTGGAGGGCACGGCCAAGACCGACTCGATCCGCGGCAAGATTCGCATGGTGACGTTCGACGATCCGGCCAAGCTGATCAAGCTCGGCGCCAATCTCTATGACACAGGCTCCGCCACCCAGCGGCCCGATACCAAATCCACCCTGCAGCAGGGCTACGTCGAGAAGTCGAACGTGAACTCGGTCGTCGAGATGAGCCGCATGGTCGAGGTGATGCGCAGCTACACCGCGATTGCCAATCTGCTCCAGCAGCAGAGCGACCTCCACAAATCGGCGATCGAGAAGCTCGCCGACGTTCCGGCCTGATTGAGGGAGAACTGACATGCAGGCGCTTCACACCGCAGCGACCGGAATGGCGGCACAGGAACTGAACGTTCAGGTGATCTCCAACAACATCGCCAACCTGCGCACCACCGGCTTCAAGAAGCAGACCGCGGCGTTCCAGGACCTGATCTACGAGCACATCCGCCGTGTCGGCGCCCAGGCCTCCGACCAGGGCACCATCCTGCCTGTCGGTGTCGACATCGGCGGCGGCGTCAAGACCGTCGGTACGCCGCGCAGCATGACCCAGGGCACGCTGTCACAGACGGGCAACGACCTCGACCTCGCGATCTCGGGCGAAGGCTTCTTCAAGATCCTGATGCCCGACGGCACCTACCAGTACACCCGCGACGGCACGTTCCAGATGGACAATCAGGGCCGCGTCGTCACCGCGCAAGGCAACCCGGTGCAGCCGACCATCACGATCCCGAACAATGCCTCGGGCATCACCGTCAACGAGCAGGGCCAGGTGACCGTGACCCTGCCGGGCTCGTCGACCAACACCGTTCTCGGCCAGATCGGCTTGACCCGTTTCATCAACAAGGCCGGCCTTCAGCCGGTCGGCAGCAACCAGTTCGTCGAAACGACCTCGTCAGGCACGCCGCAGGACGGCACCGCGAACTCCGAGGGCTACGGCAAGATCACCCAAGGCAGCCTCGAGCAGGCCAATGTCGACGTCGTCTCGGAGATGAGCGACCTGATCGCTGCGCAGCGTGCCTATGAAATGAACGCCAAGGTCATCAGCGCCGCCGACCAGATGATGCAATCGACCACGGCGCTGTTCCGCTGAGTGATGATGATGATCCGCACCGCATTTCTCACAATCGCCGCCCTGCTCGCGCTGGTCCTGCCGGCGCAGGCCGCCGACGACGGCATCGCAGCGCCGACGCTGCGCGCCAACATTACCGTCACCTCCGACGTGGTGCGGGTCGGCGACCTCATCGACAATGCCGGCTCGGCCGCGCTGATCCCGGTCTATCGCTCGCCCGATCTCGGCACCACCGGCGCGCTGCCGGTCGCCCAGGTCCTGAGCGTGCTCCGCGCCAAGCAGGTGATCGGCGTGATGACCGGCGACATCAAGGAAGTCCAGGTCACCCGCCTTGCTCGCACGATCGCGAGCAAGGATCTCGAAAACGCGGTCGCCTCAGCGCTCGAGCATCGCTTCGGCCTGGGCGATGCCGCCAACATCGCGATCACCTTCGACCGCGGCATCTCGGACATGCGGCTCGACGCCTCCAACACCGGCGTGCTGCAGGCGGTCGCGACTCGCTACGACGCTCGCGGCGGCCGCTTCGACATCGCCTTCGAGATCAGCAACGACAGCAATCCGGTTCCGACCAAACTGCGCATGACCGGCACCGCGATCGAGACCGTCGAGGTCGCCGTCCTGACCCGCGACATCGATCGCAGCGAAGTGCTGAAATCCTCCGACCTCGCCCAGGAGCGCCGGCCGAAGGCGGAGGTGATAGGCGAGCCCGCGCTGCGCGAGCGAGCGGTTGGCATGCAGCTGCGACGGGCGATGCGTGCCGGCGCGCCGATCCGCGTCGCCGACATCGCCAAGCCGGAATTCGTGTCGCGCGACCAGAGCGTCACCGTCATCTACCAGGTCCCTGGGATTTATCTCACCACCCGCGGCAAGGCGATCGAGAGCGGCGCCGAGGGCGACACCGTGAGCGTGCTCAATCTGCAGACCAAGCGCACGCTGACCGGCATCGTCACCGGCCGCGGCCAGGTGACCGTGCAGGGCGCGAGCCAGTCCGCGCCGATGGCCCCTGCCGTCGAGCAGACATCTTCTCTCAAGCGCGACGAAGCGCCCGCCCCCGTCGACACCGCTGCCCTCCTCCGCAACCTGGTCCAGGCGCCCGCCTCGCCGGCCCGGATTGCGGAAGCCCAGATCCCGCAATCTCGCGTCTCGCAAGCTCAAGCCAAGTAAGAGTTCGTCATGTCCGCTTTCAGTTCGGCTCCCCGTCTCCGTCGCCTCGCGCTCTCCGGCCTGCTGCTCGCCACTTGCGCGCTCGCGAGCGGCTGCTCATCGATCGACCGGCTGTCGCAGATCGGCGAGCAACCAAAGCTGTCGGCGATCGACAATCCGACAACGCAGCCCGGCTACAAGCCGGTGCAGATGCCGATGCCGAAGCCGGAGGTCGCCTCCTACAATCCGAACTCGCTGTGGCGCAACGGCAGCCGCGCCTTCTTCAAGGACCAGCGCGCCCATCAGGTCGGCGATCTCCTGACCGTGACCGTGAACATCACCGACAAGGCCAATATCGAGAACGATACGCAGCGCAGCCGCTCCAACAAGGAAGACTCGGGCATCACGGATTTCATCGGCGCGAAGACCATTACCCAGGCCAACAAGATCCTGCCCGGCCGAATTCTCACCGCCGACTCCACTGCTTCCAGCGAGGGCAAAGGTAGCGTCGACCGCAAGGAAGCCTTGCAGACCAACGTCGCCGCCGTCGTGACCCAGGTGCTGCCGAACGGCAATCTCGTGGTCGAAGGCAAGCAGGAGATCCGCGTGAATTTCGAGATCCGCGAGCTCGTGGTCGCCGGCATCGTCCGCCCCGAGGACATCCAGAGCGACAACACAATCGATTCCAGCAAGATCGCGCAGGCCCGCATCGCCTATGGCGGCCGCGGCCAGATCACGGACGTGCAGCAGCCGCGTTACGGCCAGCAAGTCATGGACGTGCTGCTGCCCTTCTAAGTTTCTCCCGAGCTCCCACATCGTGTTCGCGAACCTAGGCGCGAACGACGGTGTACTACGCGGCCCTCGCTAGCTCCCCTGGCGAGGGCCGCATGTATTTTTGGCGGTGGTATCGTTGCGTTTGCGAGTCAGGTCCGCGCAACCGGATCGACGCTGCCGCCTCCCGCTCCGTCATTGCTGTGCGAGCGAAGCGAAGCAATCCAGACTGCCACCGCGGAAAGACTCTGGATTGCTTCGTCGCAAGGGCTCCTCGCAATGACGCCGAGATGTCGTTACGTGAACTCCGCCTCCACCACGCCCAACCCGTCCAGTTCCATCCGCACCTTGTCACCGGCCTTCAGCCACAGCGTCTTCACCAGGCTGCCTGTCAATACGAGCTGTCCGGCATGCAGGCCCTTGCCTTCGGCGGCGAGGTGGTTGGCGAGCCAGGCGAGGGCGTTGTGGGGATGGCCGAGCACGTCGGCGCCGGTGCCCTGGCTGACCTCCTCGCCGTTGACGAGCGCGTGGCCCTTGACCGCCTTCAGGTCCGGCACCGACGAGCGCGGCACCGCCCGGCCCAGCACGCAGCCGGCGGCGAAGAAATCGTCGGCGATCAAGCTCGGCGCGCCCATCGTCTCCCACTTCACATAGCGGTCGTCGACGATCTCGATGGCAGGATGATAGGCCTCGACGGCCTCGCCGACCCATTCGGCCGTGAATGGCGCCTCGCCGGCGGCGAGGTTGCGCTTCAGCCGCACCGCGATCTCGCACTCGACGCCGACGCGGACATAGTCGGCAGCCGCGAGCTTGACGCCGCTGTCGTGCACACCCTTCTGGAACACGCCGCCGCCGCAGGGATGCGGGATGCCGATATAGTCCTGCATCACCTGGCTGGTGCAGCCGATCTTGTAACCAACGAGCGGCCCAACATGCTGCAGCAGGAGATCGTGCACCGCGCGCTGGACCTGGTAGCCCTCGGCCTCGTCATCAGGCGGATGTTTCAGCGGCGCGAGCGGCGCATGATTGCGGCGCGCCAGCGCGATCGCCTTTGCGGCTTCGAGAATTTTGTCCATCGGCGCCGCCTCCCACGCTACGCAATCGCAAACGAGGGCGACACTTCAGCATCCCCGCCCCGGCCTGACAAGCGGGCGGCGTGCGACCTCACGCCGGGACCAGGCCGAGCCGGATCAGGCTTTCGGCCGTGGCAAGGATCGCTTCATCGTTGGAACGGGGCTGCCAGCCGAGCACCGACCTCGCCTTGGCGCTGGTGGAATGCCTGATATGTCCGAGCATCGGCACCACCGCCTGCAGCAGCGGAATCCGTCCATTGCGGGTCGAGTACGAGCTGACGGAGGCGGCTTACGGCCTGCTGCCGGCGTTTAAGGAAATATTGAGCTGGTCCAGGCTTTATGGAGACGCGCGCGTTGCAGCGCCGCATGAGGCCTGATTGCAGCAAAGCATGATGCTGCTGGATCAGACTCTCAGCATCCGAGTCGATCTCTTTGATGCGACTCGCAAAACCTCCCTGCACCTGAAGTGGATGCTGTTTCTCATGCGAACTCACGTGAGCTTGTAGGAGTGGCCTCTACGTCATTGATCGCGATTCGCGTTTCGCCATCGCGAAGATGAGGGACATGTCGGGGCGACTGAGCCGCCGCCACGACATGGCGAAACCGAGCTTGCGCGCCTCAGACGAGGCCAAGCGCCATCCGGATCGCGATCTCGACCGGCGAATAGCTGCCATCGGCTCGGTCGAGCCGGTACGGTTCGGCCGGAGGCAGATCCGGCTGCGCCATGAAGCGCGGCGTCTTTCCGCGATGCTTCTGCGCAGCATGCACCAGGAAAGGGTGACACAGATAAACCGTTCCAGCTTCGCCGGTCGCCAGTGCGAGCGGGCAATCGGCCCCCATCTCGTCCAAGACCATGCGCGACCATCCGGCCTCGCCCGCAGGTGCCAGTTAACGCGCCATCGGCATGTGCGAGCCGACCCTGATCCGCGTCGGCGCACATGCGGAACCTGGCCGGCTCATTCGGTTCACTGGAAGCCCGCGCGCGAACGCCAGCGGGGTCGATCAGCGCTTCCGTTCGGAAGCGGGATCAGCCCAGGAAGAAAACCGAAGCGATGTTGAGGGTGCAAATCATCATGGCGGCGCGAATTTACGCGCCAAACCGGCGGCGCTCAAGCGGCACCGTGAGCCCAAAAACAAAGAGCCGCATCGCTGCGGCTCGGACTTTATTCGTCGCGGTAGACCTTCTCGCGTTTCTCGTGGCGCTCCTGCGCTTCCACCGAGAGCGTTGCGATGGGCCGGGCCTCGAGCCGCTTCAACGAGATCGGCTCGCCGGTTTCCTCGCAATAGCCGTAGGTATTGTCCTCGATGCGCTGGAGCGCGGCGTCGATCTTGGCGATCAACTTGCGCTGGCGGTCGCGGGCGCGGAGTTCGATAGCACGGTCGGTTTCGGACGATGCCCGATCGGCCAGATCGGGGTGGTTCACGTTCTCCTCCTGCAGGGCCTGCAGGGTGAGCTTGGACTCTTTGAGGATCTCATCCTTCCAGGCGAGGAGCTTCAAACGGAAGTACTCCTTCTGCCGGTCGTTCATGAAAGGCTCTTTGTCGGTCGGTCGGTAGTTTTTCAACTTTTCCAAGGGCGGCCTATCTTCTTAAGCAACGACTCGCGAACGGAACGAGGTCCGTTGAGCCGGGCCTTATATAGTGGCCTCCTGTGACAGACAATATTTCCTTAATGGCGCGGTTAGCGCCCCCAAGCCCTTGCACAGGAACGTTTATCCTGGTGGGCCCGGGGGCCGTGAAAAGCCTAGTATCCGACCGTGAAGCGCTGCCTCGAGTGGGCCGGCTTCTCGATCTCGTCGGCGAGCGCAATGGCGTAATCGGCAAAGCTGATCCAGCTCTTGCCGTTCGCATCTGCGAGAAGCTGGTCGGTGCCGAGCCGGAACTTACCCGTGCGCGTGTCCTCGACAAACAGCGCCGAGGGCGAGAGGAAGGTCCAGTTCAGGTCCTTTTCCTGCCGCAACAGGTCGAGAAAGACCCCACCTGCCTCCGCTTCGGCCTTGTATTGGGCCGGAAAACCGGGGGTTGTAACCAGCTTGACGCCGGGGGTGACCTCAAGACTGCCGGCGCCGCCGACGACCAGATAACGCCCGACCTTCGAATCCTTGGCGGCGCCGATCAGCTTCATCGGATCACTGGCCAGGAAGTGCACGGAACTCACCGCAGCGTCATGCCCGGCCCAGAGCTTGGCTAGGCCAGCCTGGTCGAGCACATCCCCCTTTGTCGGCGTGACGCTTGGCAGTGCGGCAATCTTCTCGGGGTTCCGGGCAATGGCCGTCACCGCATGGCCGCGGCGGGACAGTTCCTTGGTGATCTCCGAACCGGCTCTGCCCGAGGCACCGGCAACTGCGATTTTCATCGAAGGCTCCTTCGCTTCTATAGTAACCAATGGTAACTAGATATCGCAAAGAATGCTGGTGTTAAGAGAGCACTTTGTGCTTACCTGATTACGCAGGAGTAACCGGTGGGCTCAAGCGAGCACGAGGGACTGAGATGAAACCGAATGTCTATGCAGCCGAATGCCCGACGCGCCAGATCCTCGATCGGGTCGGCGACAAATGGGCCGTGCTGATCCTGTTGCTGCTGCGCGAGGAGCCGATGCGCTTCAATCAGTTGCGTCGCACGATTGAAGGCATCTCGCAGAAGATGCTGAGCCAGGTTCTCAAGTCGCTCGAGCGCGACGGTCTGCTCAAGCGCCGCGCCATCGCCACCGTGCCGGTGACGGTCGAATATTCGATCACGCAGCTCGGCCTGACACTCGCCGCCGCAGTCGATCCGCTACGCGATTGGGCCGAGGAGAATCTGAAGGACGTGCTCGCCGCCCAGCGCCGCTACGACGCGCAACAGAAAGAGGAAGCGGCGTAGGATGCTGTTGCGAGAGGGCGCAGCGGTACAGCAAGCTCCGCTGTCATGCCACGGCTTGACCGGGGCATCCAGTACGCCGCGGCTTCTCGGTTCAACAATGACTGTCTCTGGAATACTGGGTCGCCCGGTCCCGGCTCCGCCAAGGCTACGCCGAGGCCTACACGCGCGCTCGGCACGCCGAAGCTTCGGCAAAGGCGGCAAGCCGGGCGACGACGAGAAAGCTTTTACAGTCGATCGAGAAGAACGTACGCCTCAGCCCTGCCCGGCCTTAGCCAGCTCGACCTCGACACGCAGTTCGATCTCCGACAGCACGGAATCCAGACCGGGATCGCCGGAGGACGATTTCAAATTCGCCGCTGCGTCGCGCAGCCGCAACACGGTCGACTTGTCGAGATTGCCGGAGAGAAGTCCCATCTTGAGATCGTCGAGCACGTCGAGCGCGGTCTTGCCGCGGGCGACCGAGCGCTTGCGGCGCTCGATCGGATCTTCCTCGATGCCTTGCAGGGCAAGCAGTCCATCGATGTTGGCGGTCGCCTTCGGCGCGGCAGCGCTCCGCGTCTCCTGCGCCGACGACGTGTCCGGCAGCACGAAGGTGCCGGAGCTCGTTCGCCTGGCCTGGCTGGCCGGCGTCCCAAGCGTGGTGCCATTCGGTCCGTAGATGCGCATGGAAGCAATCCGGGTGATCGTTGCGCCACATTCGCCGCTTTATGGTTAACGGGGCGTAAACGGCCCGGCAAAATCTGCCGGGAGGCGGCAGTTTCGCTCCCTAAGGCGAACGTCGGTTAGCGCGGATCGAAAGGGATTTATTCAACCCATTCAATAACCTACCTCCGCCGCCCCACGTTGGCACAGCCCTCGCAAGGAAAGCGTCGGACCAGCTCGTCATGGGAGTGTCGCAGACGGTCCGAGATGTGGGGAGGCTCTTTGAGGAGCCTTGGGGAGCATGGGATGCCAGGCGTTCGTTGGGTGAGGATTGTTGGAGTGGCCTGCGCCACGCTGTCAGCGCTGGTGCTGTCGGTCGCATCCGCCAGCGCGACCTCGCGCATCAAGGACCTCGCCAATATCGAGGGCGTTCGGCAGAACCAGCTCATCGGCTATGGCCTCGTCGTCGGCCTCAACGGCACCGGCGACACCCTCAACAACATTCCCTTCACCAAGCAGTCGCTGCAAGCGATGCTCGAACGCATGGGTGTCAACATCCGCGGCGCCACCATCCGTACCGGCAACGTCGCCGCCGTGATGGTCACAGGCAATCTGCCGGCCTTCGCGACGCAAGGCACGCGCATGGACGTCACCGTGTCCGCTCTTGGCGATGCCAAGGATCTGCGCGGCGGCACCCTGCTCGTCACCCCTCTGCTCGGCGCCGACGGCAACGTCTATGCGGTGGCGCAGGGCTCGCTCGCGATCTCCGGCTTCCAGGCCGAGGGTGAAGCGGCCAAGATCGTCCGCGGCGTTCCGACCGTCGGCCGCATCGCCAACGGTGCCATCATCGAGCGCGAGATCGAGTTCGCGCTGAACCGCCTGCCGAACGTGCGGCTCGCGCTGCGCAACGCGGACTTCACCACCGCCAAGCGCATTGCGGCGGCCATCAACGACTACCTCGGCGTCAAGTCCGCCGAGCCGATCGATCCCTCGACGGTGCAGCTTTCGATCCCGCCGGAGTTCAAGGGCAACGTCGTCGCGTTCCTGACCGAGATTGAGCAGCTTCAGGTCGATCCGGACCTCGCCGCCAAGATCGTGATCGACGAACGCTCGGGCATCATCGTAATGGGCCGCGACGTCCGTGTCGCGACCGTTGCGGTCGCACAGGGCAATCTGACGGTCACGATCTCCGAAAGCCCGCAGGTGAGCCAGCCCAATCCGCTGTCGCGGGGTCGGACCGTGGTCACCCCGCGCTCCAGCGTCGGCGTCACCGAAGACGGCAAGAAGCTCGCCCTCGTCAAGGACGGCGTCTCGCTCCAGCAGCTCGTCGACGGCCTCAACGGCCTCGGCATCGGCCCGCGCGACCTCATCAGCATCCTCCAGGCGATCAAGGCCGCCGGTGCGATCGAAGCCGACATCGAGGTGATGTGATGCAGACCGGCATGCTCAACACCGCGCGCCTCTCCACCGCGACCCTCTCCTCGAACCCCGCGTTCTCCGTGGAAAGCCGCAACGGCCGGCCCGACTTCGAACTCGCCGCCGCGCTTCAGAAGGTCTCGCCGCAGCAGCAGGCCAAGGCGCAAAAGACCGCCACCGATTTCGAGGGCATGTTCCTCAACAGCATGTTCGCGCAGATGACCTCGGGCCTGAAGGGCGAGGGCCCCTTCGGCGATACGCCGGGCACCGGCGTGTGGCGTTCGATGCTGACCGAGCAATACTCCAAGAACTTCGCCAGCGCCGGCGGTGTCGGCGTCGCCCGCGACGTCTACCGCACCCTGATCATGCAGCAGGCCAAGACCACTCTTCGTACGGCATAAGGTCCATTCGAGATGAACCATTTCAACGCCTCACGTCAGCAGATGCCTGCGCAGCGAGCGAACAACACGCCCGGCAGCGCCGAGGCGCGCAAGCTCGCGGAAAATCTGATGGACGCGATGAGCGCCCTGCTCGGCCTGATCGAACGCGAGACCGAGCTGGTCCGCGCCGGCAAGGTCCGCGAGGCGATGATGATGGAAGGCCAGAAGCAGGAGCTGTCGCGGCGCTACGTCGGCGCCGTCGGCCAGCTGAAGGCGAACCAGGACAAGCTTGCGAAATCCGCGCCCGAGTTGCTCTCGACGCTGCATCGCCATCACGATGCCTTCCGCGCCATGCTCCAGGTCAATCTCACCGTGCTCGCGACCGCGCACGCGGTCTCCGAAAGCGTCGTGCGCGGCGTCAACGCCGAGATCCAGAAGCGCAACGTGCCGAACACTTATACCGCGGCGGGACGACGTGCGGCTCCGGGGCCGCGCCATATCACACCGCTCGCGGTCAGCCGCTCGCTCTGAGCGCGCTCGAAGAAACTGATTCCAATTTTACGAAAACCCGTGCGACAAAAGCGTCGCGCGGTTAGGCACGTTTCCTAACCGGGTGTTCAATCCTGGTGTTCCATGGTTGCGCATTGAGAGGGGTTGGGATTTGACTCAGACGAGGCAACCAGGAGGCTGCCATGAGTACAGATTTCAGCATCAGGCCGGTGGGGATCCCGGCGCCCACCCAGTTCGTGACGACGTCGAATTCGGCGGCGAACGATGCCGTGCAAGCCGATTTGCCCGTGAGCCAGACGGTCGCGGCAAGCGATACCAGCGCGCCCGTGCGCAATGATCTGCAGAGCAACGAGAACATCTCGCGCCAGGTCATCTTCGACCAGGCGGCCGCGTCCATGGTGTTCCAGATCGTCAACGACAAGACCGAGGCGGTGGTCGACCAGTTCCCCGACGAGGCAATGCTGCGCCGACGAGCCTATTTCCACGCATTGGATTTGAAGTCGGAGCCCTCGCGCCCGCTCAACACGGACCTCAGCGCCTAAGTCGTCAACCGGATCAGCTGTCGAGCAAAGGCTGGAGCTGTGTCGAGATAGCTCGAGCCGGTTGCGCGATACGTCACGGCCGGCCGGATAATCCGGCAGCGATGTTGCGGTTGATCTCGATCAGTGGGCGGAAGTGATCGAACTGCGGGCTCATCTGCAGCGCCGCGGTCTGGCTCAGCACGAACACGCTGATGTTGGCGATCTTCTGCCGGACGTCGACCGGCTGGGGATTGTTGTCGCGCATCGCTTCGCTGAGAAAGATCGTCCAGAGCTTGCGATTGAACATCAGAGCCTGGGTCGTTTGCTCGCTGAATGGGTCGGCATTGTTGACCGCGTCCTGAAGCTTGTTAGCGGCCTTCAGCAGGGTCTGCGCCTCGATGTCGCGAGGAGATGCAGTAGTCGTTGCAACACGCGCGTAGGCCGAGGCAGCAGAGTTCGACATCAATCACACCTTGGAAGCTTCCTAGCCCGTTGAACAGGCTTAAGGATTTCTTTCCCAACCCTATGCATCACCGCTTAAGATTTGCTTACGTGTGCGCTTGGAAGCACTCCGCATAATTACGGGTCGCAGAATGCATCGCGAGCGCGAGAATAGATGTGCGAGACGCATGCTGTAAACTTGCACTGCATCATGTGCATCGATCTCAGCTAATTCAATCTTAGCGAACTCCCTCAAAAGAACGGCGGAGCATTAGCTCCGCCGTTCTGTCTCGAGATTCGATTCTGCGCTTTCGAATTAGCGGAGCAGCTGGAGCACGCTCTGCTGCGACTGGTTGGCCAGCGAGAGCGCGGAGACCGCGATCGACTGGCGGGTCGACAGCGCCTGGCTGTTGGCAGCTTCCTCGTTGGTGTCGGCGAGCGTCAGGTTGGACGAGCCGGTTTGCAGCACGTTGATCAGGTTCTTGGAGAAGTCCTGGCGCACCTGCACGATCGAGAGATTGGAGCCGAGCGCCGACCCTTCCGAGCGCAGCGTGCTGGAGGCGGCGTTCAGGCTGGCGAGCACCTTGTTGGTCGCGCCGTTGTCAATGAAGTCGACGCCGTTGACGAGGTTGCTGAGGCCGAGGCCGGCCGCGTTGAATACCACGCCGTTGATGCCGAGCGTGGAGCTGCCGGTCTCGTTGAACACGAGCTTGAGCGTATCGCCATTGAGCAAGTTGACGCCGTTGAACGAAGCGTCCTGCGAGGTGGTGTCGATCTGCGCCAGGATGTTGTTGAACTGGTTGACCAGATTGGAGCGCGCCGTCTGCGCCACGGGATCCTGGATCGGCGGCTGCGCGGTGGTGAAGGCAACCGTGCCGGTGATCGTGCCGCCGACGACGCCCCCGGCGGTCGCCGAGCCGAGGGTCGAGGAGGCGTATTCGTTGACCGTGGTGATCGTGAGCACGCCGTTGGCGTCGATCGTCGCGGTCAGGTGGTTGGCCTGAAGCTGGTTGTTGAGCTGATCGAGCGTCTTGACGGTGCCGTTGGTGCCGTCGCCGAAGGTGACGTTCACGGGCGTGCCGCCGTTGAAGGAGGTGAAGGTCAGCGTCTTGCCGGAAATGCTGCCCGGACCCGGCGAGCGGCCGGCGGTGAAGGCCGTGCCGGTGCCGGTCGGACCGGTCAGGCCGAACGCGGACAGCGCGTTGCCCGTTCCGGTGATCGACAGATCCGCCGTGGTGCCGGTGCTGAGCTTGAGAGCGCCGTTGACGACCGTGGACAAGGACGAACCGGGGGCGGCGGCGACGGCGCCGCTGCTGACGATGCCGGCACCCGACGCCAGGTCGATCGCATTCAGCGAGTCCTGAACGGAGGCGCCCTGGAGATAGACGACGGAGTTGCCGTTATTGTCGGTCACGATGTTGCCGATCTTGGTCGACCCCGTCGGAGCGGCAGCAGGAACGGCCGCATTCTTGAAGCTGACGGTCTTGCCGTCGACGTTGAGCGTGGAGCCGTCCTGAACCAGCGTGCCCAACGTCGTCGAGTTCGTGAGACGCGCCTTGGTCACATTGACGTTGCCGGAGCCGGTCGCGGAGGTCAGACCAAGCGCCTTGAGGAAGTCGGCCTTGCCGGTGATGCTGAGGTCGGCGCCCGTGCCCGTGGTGAGCGTAAGCTGACCACCGCCGATCGAGGCATTGGCGCCGGAGGAGTTCGACAGCGTTGCGGTGCCACCCGTAATGGCCGCCTTCTGCACGCCGCTGGCAAGATCGATCGCGTCCATCACGTCCTGGACGGTCGCAGCCGGGGCTGCGTTTGTCCCGAGATAAACGGTGGAATTGCCGTTGCCGTCGGTGACGACGTTGTTGTTCTTGCCGGAGCCGGCCGGAACGGAGGCCACGGCCGGTGCCGACCCTGCCCTGAATGTGATGGTCTTGCCGTCGACGATCAGCACATCGCCATCGGAAGGCGCGCCGTTGGTTGCGATGGTGCTGGCGCTCGGCGTGCCGAGCAGGGTGAGAGTCGGCGCAAGGTTCGCCGCGCCGCCGGCACCGTCGGGAGCGGCAAAGCCGGTCAGGGATTGCGAAATGCCGCCGAGCGTGGTCGCGCTGGTGATCGGCGTCGTGCCGCCGGCGGTACCGTTTGTGACGACGTTGCCGGTCGCCGTCGCATAGGTGTAGCTGGTCGTGCCGCGCAGATCCGCCGGCGTCGCACCGGGGATCGTGGTCGAGATGTTCGACTTGGTCGAGTAGCCGACCGTGGTCTGGAGCGCCTGGTTGGCGATCGACTTGGCGCTGTCGATCAGCTTCTGCAGCGAGGTGATGCCGGTGTTGGCGGCCTGCAGCACCTGCACGCCGTTGTTGATGCCATCGAGCAGGTTGCTGATGTCGCTCGCCCGGTTATCCAGGCCCTGCGCGGTGAAGAAGTTGGTCGGATTGTCCAGCGCCGTGTTGACCTTCTTGCCGGTCGACAGTCGGGACTGGGTGGTGGCGAGCAGGTCGGCCGTTGATTGCAGCGACAACAGGTTCTGACGAACGGACGCCGAGAGAACGATGTTGGACATTGGCGGTCTTCCTCTTGAACCGGATACGAATCGGGCTCGCCGATCTGGAAAGCGGGCTTTGGTAGAGTCTTAGGGGCTCTCCTTTAAAGTATGGTTAACGGCGACTTAAGGGATAGGGTTAATGCGGGGTTACGCAGCAAGAGGCCGAGACGACGCAACAAAAAAGCGGCGGGGCCGAGGCCCCGCCGCTCTCTTTTATGATTTTGAATCAGCTACTTAGCGGAGCAGCTGAAGCACACTCTGCTGCGACGTATTGGCCAGCGAGAGCGCGGAGACCGCGATCGATTGGCGGGTCGACAGCGCCTGGCTGTTGGCCGCTTCCTCGTTGGTGTCGGCCAGCGTCAGGTTGGACGAGCCGGTCTGCAGCACATTGATCAGGTTCTTGTTGAAGTCCTGACGCACCTGCACCACCGACAGATTCGAACCCAGCGTGGAGGCTTCCGAACGCAGCGTGCTCGAGGCCGCATTCAGGCTCGTCAGCACCCTGTTGGTCGCGGAGTTGTCGATGAAGTCGGTGCCCTGCACCAGGCCGGCCAGACCCAGTCCCTTCGAGTTGAAGGTCACGCCGGTGATGTTGAGGCTCGACTTGCCAGTCTCGTCGAACACCAGCTTGAGCTGATCGCCGTTGAGCAGGTTCACGCCGTTGAAGGACGAGTCGACCGACGTGGTATCGATCTGCGTCAGGATGTTGTTGTACTGCGCGACCAGATTGGAGCGCGTGGACTGGGCAACAGCATCGACGGTCGGTGCGGTCGCGTTCGTCCATGTGAGTGAGGTCGTGATCGTGCCGCCGATCGTGCCGCCAGCGATCGCAGATCCGATCGTCGAGGACGCATAGTCGTTGGTCGCCGAGACCGTGAGCAGACCGTTGGCATCGATCGTGGCCGACAGGTTGNTATGACCATCGACGGTCAGCGTTTCGCCGTCAGAAGGTGCACCGTTGGCAGCGATGGTGCCCGCGCCGGCCGTACCGGCGAGCTTCAAGGTGGGGACGAAAGTCGTCGTGCCGTCGCCGGCCTTGACGGCTGCGCCGGTCAGCGCAGCCGAGACACCACCGAGCGTCGTCGTGCCGGTCGCAACAGTGGTGCCGCCGGCAGCGCCGGAGAACAGCACGTTGGAGAGCGCGGTCGTGCTGGAATAGGTCGTGGTGCCGCGCAGGTCGGTCGCGGTCGCGCCGGCGATCGTGGTCGAGACGTTCGACTTGGTGGAGTAGCCGACCGTGGTCTGCAGCGCCTGGTTGGCGATCGACTTGGCGGAGTCGAGCAGCTTCGACAGCGAGGTGATGCCGGTGTTGGCGGCCTGCAGCACCTGCACGCCGTTGGCGATGCCATCGAGCAGGTTGTTGATGTCGCTGGCGCGGTTATCGAGCGACTGTGCCGTGAAGAAGTTGGTGGGGTTGTCCAGCGCCGTGTTCACCTTCTTGCCGGTCGACAGACGGGACTGGGTGGTGGCGAGGAGGTCGGCGGTGGACTGGAGAGAGAGCAGGTTCTGGCGAACCGACGCAGAGAGAACGATACCGGACATAACTCTTACCCTTCTGGTTTACGCGTCTTCGTTCGATCGCTTCGGATCGAGTGACACGCGCAGCCTGCGGGGACATGGCTAACAAAGGGTGAAATCTGTTCGCGAACCGCAAGCGCCGGTTCACCATAACGTGGCGGAAGCCCCTTCCCGCGGGATGATGATCTCCCTGAAACTTCTCGGCTTTTCCTGGCGTTTCCTCCCCGTTAACCATAACGGAGGGTTACCTTTCGCCCAAGGGATAGTCGCCTCTCAATGACCGCCACAAAAAGAAAGCGGCGGGGCCGAAGCCCCGCCGCTGCATTTGCTTTGCGATGCCAGCGGCTATTAGCGGAGCAACTGGAGCACGCTCTGCTGCGACTGGTTGGCCAGCGAGAGCGCGGAGACCGCGATCGATTGGCGGGTCGACAGCGCCTGGCTGTTGGCCGCTTCCTCGTTGGTGTCGGCCAGCGTCAGGTTGGACGAGCCGGTCTGCAGCACGTTGATCAGGTTCCTGTTGAAATCCTGACGAACCTGCACGACCGAGAGGTTCGAACCCAGCGTGGAGGCTTCCGAACGCAGCGTGCTCGACGCACTGTTCAGGTTGGTCAGCACCTTGTTGGTCGCCGCGTTGTCGATGAAGTCGGTGCCCTGCACCAGGCCGGCCAGACCCAGACCCTTCGAGTTGAAGGTCACGCCGGTGATGTTCAGGTTCGACTTGCCAGTCTCGTCGAACACCAGCTTGAGCTGGTCGCCGTTGAGCAGGTTCACGCCGTTGAAGGACGCGTCCAGCGAGGTCGTGTCGATCTGCGTGAGGATGTTGTTGTACTGGGACACCAGGTTGGTACGGGTGGCCTGGGCAACAGCATCAGCAACCGGCGCGGTCGCATTCGACCAGGTCTGGCTCGTCGAGAGCGTACCGCCGATCGTACCACCAGCAGCGGCGGAACCGAGCGTTGAGGACGCATAGTCGTTGGTCGCCGAGACCGTGAGCAGACCGTTGGCATCGATCGTGGCGCTCAGGTTA
>NZ_LBJG01000012.1:0-93522 GCF_028128765.1 Bradyrhizobium sp. CCBAU 51627 | reverse complement strand
GCGTCTTGACCGTGCCGCCGGTGCCGTCGCCGAACGTGACGTTGACCGCCGTGCCGCCGTTGAAGGAGGTGAAGGTCAAGGTCTTGCCCGAGATGCCGCCGGCTGCCGCGGAGCGGCTCGCGGTGAACGAGGTGCCCGTACCCGTCGAGCCGGTCAGGCCGAGCGTGGACAGCGCATTCTTGGTGCCGGTGATCGACAGATCCGCGTTCGCACCGGTCGAGAGGTTGAGTGCGCCGGCCACGATCGACGAATTCTTCGCGCCTGCGGTGGTCTGCAAGGCACCACCGGCACCGGCCGTCTTGACGGTCTGCACGCCGGTCGCGAGATCAATGGCGTTCAGAACGTCGTTGACGTTGCCGGCCTGAAGGTAAACGGTCGAGTTGCCGTTTCCATCCGTGACCAAATTGCCAACCTGGGTAGAACCCGTTGCGACGGTGGTGGGCGTCTTCGCGTTCAAGAACGTAATCGTCTTGCCGTCCACGTTCAGCGTCGAGCCGTCCTGAATCAGGGTTCCGAGCGTGGCCGAAGAGGTCGACCGTGCCTGAGTGACGGTAACCTGGCCGCTGCCGGCCGCGCCGGTCAGACCGAGGGCCTTCAGGAGGTCGGACCGGCCGGTGATGCTGAGGTCAGCGCCGGTACCCGTGTTCAGGGTGACCGCTCCGCTAGCCACGCTGTTGGCAGTTGCGCCGCCGCTCAGGGTAGCAACGCCACTGGCGATAGATACCGTCTGAGCCCCGCTGGCAATGTCGATGGCATTCAGCAGGTCCTGCGCCGTACCCGTCGCAGCCGTAGCGCCGAGATAGACGGTGGAGTTGCCACTTCCGTCCGTGAGAACGTTGCCGGTCACACCGGATCCCGACGGGATGTTCGCGCCCGTCGGAACGTCCGCGGCCTTGAAGGTGATCGTATGACCATCGACGGTCAGCGTTTCGCCGTCAGAAGGTGCACCGTTGGCAGCGATGGTGCCCGCGCCGGCCGTACCGGCGAGCTTCAAGGTGGCGACGAAAGTCGTCGTGCCGTCGCCGGCCTTGACGGCTGAGCCGGTCAGCGCAGCCGAGACACCACCGAGCGTCGTCGTGCCGGTCGCAACAGTGGTGCCGCCGGCAGCGCCGGAGAACAGCACGTTGGAGAGCGCGGTCGTGCTGGAATAGGTCGTGGTGCCGCGCAGGTCGGTCGCGGTCGCGCCGGCGATCGTGGTCGAGACGTTCGACTTGGTGGAGTAGCCGACCGTGGTCTGCAGCGCCTGGTTGGCGATCGACTTGGCGGAGTCGAGCAGCTTCTGCAGCGAGGTGATGCCGGTGTTGGCGGCCTGCAGCACCTGCACGCCGTTGGCGATGCCATCGAGCAGGTTGTTGATGTCGCTGGCGCGGTTGTCGAGCGACTGTGCCGTGAAGAAGTTGGTGGGGTTGTCCAGCGCCGAGTTCACCTTCTTGCCGGTCGACAGACGGGACTGGGTGGTGGCGAGGAGATCGGCGGTGGACTGGAGGGAGAGCAGGTTCTGGCGAACCGATGCGGAGAGGACGATACCGGACATACTGTTACCTTTCTGGTAGCTACGCGTCCTGTTTGACCGACATTGATCAAACGACCGCCGGACGGTGCCTTCGAGCCTCTAACAATCCGTGAAATGAAACCGCCGGTTTGTCCG
Organism: Bradyrhizobium sp. CCBAU 51627; assembly: GCF_028128765.1. GTDB lineage: Bacteria > Pseudomonadota > Alphaproteobacteria > Rhizobiales > Xanthobacteraceae > Bradyrhizobium. The sequence goes on along the minus strand of NZ_LBJG01000012.1, from coordinate 91,874 downwards.
CTTCGGGCCGAAACGGCTCATCGGGAAGTTCCGGCTGGAATCTTCGCAAGCGCGCAACACGTTGGTGCCGCTTCATTTTTCGGCGACTGGGCAAATGTTTACGGCCCGTTAACCACATTCAGGAAGGATCGGACCCAAATCAGGATCGGCAGCCGTCGTTTTGGGAAGCGCGCGCCGCTCGTTACAAAAGCGTTGATGGAGAACAGGCATGGCTCTCAAGGTCGAGCTCAAACCGCACGAACGCATCATCGTCGGGAACTGCGTCATCACCAACACCGACCAGCGCGCCCGCCTTCTGATCGACGGCGAGAACGTTCCGATCCTGCGCGAGCGCGACATCCTCACGCCGGAGACCGCCGACACGCCCGCCAAGCTGGTCTATCTGGCCGTGCAGCTGATGTACATCTCGCCGGATCCGCAGAGCCAGCACGGCACCTATTTCAACCTGGTGCGCGACATCGTCACGGCCGTGCCGAGCGCCTGGTCCATCATCGAGGGCATCAACAACAACATCATGAGCGGTGACCTCTACCGGGCCCTGAAGGATGCCCGCAAGCTGATCGCTTACGAAGACAAGCTGCGTGAGCAGTTCGAGGCCACGCATCCCAAGACCGATCCGGGCAAGAGCGACGTCAGCACGGCCGCCTGATCTCAGGACCAGGCAGACGACAACGGCCCCGGATCATCTTTCGGGGCCGTTGTCGTTTCAGCCGATGACAATCACTGCGTCGCGAGCGGCGGCGCCTCGACCTCGATCAATCCGCCGGTGCGCTTCGCACCGAACTTGATCACGGCCGACACCAACGCGTCGATGTCCGTCTCGGCGGTGCGATGGTTGACGATCGCAGCGCGTATCGCGAACTTGCCGTCCAGCGTGGTGCCCGACGGCACTGCGATGCCGGACTCCTGGATGTCGGCGACGATCTCGCGATTGACCGCATCATCAGTGCGGTAACGGAAGCAGACGATATTGAGATTGACAGGCGCGAGCAGCTCGAGCCTCGGGTCGGCAAGCACGCGCGTCTCGAGATATTTTGCGAGCGCGCAGCTTCGCGCGATCACCGCACCCAGCCGTTCGATGCCGAATGTCTTCAGCGTGAACCACGTCTTCAGCGCGCGGAAGCCGCGCGACAGATCCGGACCGAGATCGCACGGCCACACCGTGCCGGCCGCAAGCCCCCTCGCTTCACGGCTCAGATAGGCCGCCGGCTGCGCAAAGGCCTGCCTGTGACGTTCGCCGTCGCGCACCAGCAGGAAGCCGGCGTCATAGGGCACCTGGCCCCATTTGTGGAAGTCGAGTGCGATCGAGTCGGCAAGCGCGATGCCGTCGAGCAGCGGCGCAAGCCCGGGCGAAAAGATCGCGAGCGCCCCGAAGGCGCCGTCGACGTGAAACCAGATCCCCTCCTCGCGGCACAGCTCCGCGATCGCCCTGAGATCGTCGATCGCGCCGATGTCGACGGTGCCGGCCGACGCCGTGACCAGGAACGGCCTGAACCCGGACTCGCGATCGACAGTAATCTGCGCGCGCAGCGCGGCGACGTCGATGCGATGGTCGGCATCGACATCGATCCTGCGCAGCGCATCGGTGCCGAACCCGGCGATGTCCATCGCGCGGGAGATGCATCCATGCGCGGCCTTCGACGCGTAGGCCGTGAGCAGCGCGCCGTCGTTGCCGAGACCGTGTTGCCGCGCCAGCGCGCCCAGCACGCTCGTACGCGCCACCAGCACCGCCATCAGGTTGGCCATCGACGTGCCGGTGACGAAGATGCCGCTTGCTCCTTTCGGAAAGCCGAACAGGCCGCGCATCCACTCGACGATCTGGCGCTCGACCTCGATCGGCATGTGATCGCGTCCGCCGAGATTGGCATTGAGGCCGGCCGCGAGCATTTCCGCGATCATGCCCACCGCAGTGCCGCCGCCATGCACCCAGCCCATGAAGCCGGGATGAACATTGCCGGTGGCGTAAGGCGCGACATGCTCGGAGAATTCATGATAGACCTCGGCGAGATCGGTCGCCTCGCGCGGCACCTCGGTCCTGATCGCCGCGCGAACCTCGTCGGGAATCGGCTGCCAGACCGGACGCGCGCGGACATTGGCAATGCCGTCGATGGCATCGTCCAGCATGCGATGAGCGAGCGCACGAAACTCGCTCCAGTCCTGCGGATCGAGCGATCCAGTCGAAACGCCGGCTTGCGGATTGCGGATGACCTCGTTCATGCCGCACTCTCCACGCCCGCCGTTGCAGTGCCCTTGGCATGCCGGGACAGCATCGCTGTGAATGCGGCAAAGATCTTGCGCATCTGTGGCGGCTTGTAGGGAAACACAACGGGAGAATCCATGTTGTGTACGACGGCGGTGTTGTCGGCTTCGAACACCAGAAGCTCGCCGTTCTGGTTCTCGGCGCAATCGACGATGAAATAATCGAGCCCGACGCGCCGGCTCATTTCGTCGAGCGCGTGTCTGTGACGCGCTGCGAAGGCATGATCGAAGTCTTGCATGAAGACGGCTTCTTCGGCGCGCTTCTCCTCGCTGAATGCCATATAGGCGTTGAGATACCAGATGTCCCAGCGATCGGCGATCGCCATGTGGCAGGCATAAGGCTTGCCGTCGACCATGGTGAGCCGGATCTTGCGAAACAGTCCGTCGGGGCTCGCATAGTTGACGAAGCGGGCGACGAAGAAGTTCTGCTCTTGCCGCTCGGCGAGGTAGGCCGCGAGCGCGGGCACATCGTCGAGCTTCGCAAGCCCGACGCCGGCATGGGTGCCGCGCGGCCGCGCGATCATCGGAAAGTGCAATTCGCCCGTGATGTCTCCGCAAGCGATCCGGCCTTCTGCGAGATCAGTCAATTGCGCACGCGTTGCGTGGGCCGTCACGGGAATGTCGAGGCCGGGGATATCGGCCAGCAGCCGGAACAGTTTGTCGCGATCGAGATTGCCGATCAGCTCGGGGCGATTGAGCAGCGGCCGCGGCCAGTGCGGCGCAGCCTTTTCGATCAATGCAAGCGCTTCGCGGCATTCCTCGGAATCGGATGCGACCACGATGGCAACGTCATGCTCGGGCAACGCTTCCGGCAGGCCTTTGTCCTTGGTCACATAGAGCGTCAAGAGTTCGATGTCCGAGCCTTCGAGCAGGAACTCGATCGGCGTGTTGCCGCCCATGTCGATGTCGGCAGCAAGCGCAAGCACGCGCAACCCCGGCTTTGGCGCAGCAGCGGGCGTACGAAACAGCTGATGAAACGACAGCACCTCGGACTGGATCACGAGGCCGGCTTCCTTTTCGCCCATCAACTGGGCAATCAGCGACAGATCCAGCCCCTCGCCCGCCTGTGCGGTGCCCTCCGCGATCCGCGCCAGGAGCTGATCACGCAACGGATGCAGATCGACGCCCTCGAAGGCCTGGCGGGTCAACTGCGCAAAGCCGATACGGTCGGCATAATTCGGCGCGGCAAGCGGATGCAACATCTGATACCTCGGATACTGACTACGCCGGCACGGCGGCCGTGCGGTCAAGCAGCAGCTCGATCTTCACCAGGACATTGGCGATGCGATCCAGGATATGCTGCATATTTGCTTGCGCCTGCGCGCGGTCGGATGACCAGGCTTCGGTGACGAGCCGCGCGCCGACACACAGCCGCAGCGCGGCTTGCGGCGCAGCATCAGCTTGCTCCAGCCGCACCGGCTGGCCGACGAGGGCGCGCTGCGCGGCAACCTGGCGGTCCGCCGCACTGCCGACGATATCGTCGCTCATGTCGCGCGCAAGCGCGCGATAGACGGCGGCGGTGTCGGCGACGGATACCGGCTTGCCGTTACGCAGCAGCGTGAATGGAAAGATCGAACGCTGCATAAATTCTTCATCATCGGCTTCACCCGTGCCGACCGCTGCCGGCACGGCCCGCAGCGACGGTGACAACGCAATCATGCTGTCGATGCCTGCCGCAAGCTCAGCCATTGCCTTGGCGCGGAACGCGCCGGGCACGGCGTAATAGCTTCCGATGTCGGCCAGCGCGGCTTCCCAACGCAGCCATTGCCCGAAATTCGGCCGACGTTCGAAGCGCGAGCGCAGCGCCGTCCATGCCATCGGCCAATCGCAGCGACCGGCATAGTCGAAGAAGCCGGGCGCGATCCCTTCGATCCGGTCGAGCGCCCGCGACAATCCTTTGGGCACCAGCAGCGCGCCACTGAAGGCAGGCCCGCCGAAGAATTTCGAACCTGATATCAGCACCATATAGCCGCGATCGAGATATGAGCGCAGCCGCCGGCGGCCGAGCCGCGCCTGACAGGCATCGACGACGACCTGAACCTTGCGCGGCCAGCGCCGCGCGATCTCATCGAGACAGGCGGCACTCGGCGCGCGCCAGCCGAGCTTTGACGAATCCATGATGTGCAACAGAACGCGCCGGCCTTGCGCGAGGCTGTCCTCGATGGCACGCACGACCGCGGCATCCGCGTCAGCTCGCATCGCAAGGCCGGCGACGTCGAGCAGCGGCACCGCGATGCTCTCGCCGGCAAGACCCGCGATTGCGGCGTCCTTGCGTACGGCGACGCCGCCCGCCGTCATCGCGCCGAAATGGTGGCCGCGCGCCGTATGAACGGTGCCGCTGCCGGTCTGGTCGGCGCCGACCACGATCGTCACCGGCGAAGCACCGAACACCGCGTGGGCCAGGAACAAGGCATGGAGCTGGGAGTCCGTGCCCGACGGCGAAAACACGATGTCGACGCGCGGCGGAAGCTGGAAGTGCCCGCGCAATTCCTCACGCATATCCTCACAGCGTCGGTCGAAGGCGATCTCGATCTCGTCGAACAGCGATTTGTGCACCAGCTCCTCGCGCGCCAGCGCGGCACGGTCATAGGCTCCCTGCGATATCGTCGATGCGGTCGACGAGGCGAAATTCCAGATCCTGGTTTCCGGCGACGGCGCGCAGCCATAGGCGTTGACGCGCTGCTTCGGGTCGAGTGCCAGCCGCCCGTCGCCGCCCGAGACAAGCAACGTATCCAGCGGCGTGAAGAGATCGCGCAGGCGATAGCGCGAGCCCGCTTCGGACGCCCGCTCGATGTCTGACAGGCGGGATGCGCCGATGCTCATCCCGACAGGCTCACGCCGCGTCCGCGGCCGCAACGGCAGGCGCGGCTGCGAATTGCGAGGCGATGTCGCCGTGGAAGACCGACGGACCGACATGGTCGAGCGAACTCTGGATATCGGCCCAGATCTCACCGCCGATATCGGTCCAGCGCTTGCAGAAGGCGAAGTCTTCGGAGAGATAGGTCCCGGTCGCCGGATCGATCATGCATTCGAACAGCGCGAAGCGGTTCGGGCTCGTGACAAGCGAGTCATGCGAATGCTCGCGGAAGAACTGCAGATTGGCATAATCAGGATGGCGGCACATCGCCTCCAGCGCCTGGCGCCGGATCATCAGGAAGCCGGTGCCGGCATAGCGCACGCGGGTGAAGCCGTTGACCACCACGATGCGATCGGGATCCTCGATCTCGAGCACGTAGTCGAGCGAGGCCGCCGGCACATCGGTGCGTCCAGACTGGATCGCCCGCGCGGCCTTGTCCCAGTTGACCCGCTTGATCGGATAGCAGCCGGCGACGACGTCGGCACCGGATTCGATCAGCCGGAACACCTGCTCCGGCTTGAAACCGATATCGGCGTCGATGAACAGGAAATGCGTCGCGTCGGGGTCATCCAGGAACATCGCGACCAGATTGGCCCGCGCGCGGGTGATCAGCGCATCGCCGTCGCGCAAGTGCACCTTGAGCCCGAGATTGGACATGCCGTGCACGGCGCGCTGGAGCGCGAAGATCGAACTCGCGTAAATGCTCGACACTTGCCCGCCGAAGCAGGGCGTCGCCACCACTAGCTGCAATTTGTCCGACATCGACCGCGCCCCCGCTCAAGTCCTCACCAAGAGGTAAACAGGCATGGTTAACGGCGCCTTAATGCGCCGTTACAGGAACTTGACCAACGAGAGCTCCGCGAGCTTGGCGGTCGTCTGGTAGGATGCCTGCAACGCGTTCTGGAGCGACAGGATTTCGCTCGCCACCTGGTCGGGCGAGGCCGATTCCGCCTGGTCGACGATGGTCTGGAGCTGCGCCTTGGCCTGGGTCTGGCGCGTGGTCGCGTCCTTCATGGTGTTCTGGGCCATCGCGATGTCGGTCTGGATGTCCTCGATCTTCTGCTGTCCCGGCTGCGGCGTCAGCGCCTGCGTGGTGCGCAGGCTCAGCGCCGCCACCTGCGCGCCCGCATACTGCCCCGTCGGCGAGGTCGAGAACGTGCCGAACACGGCGATCGCCTGCAACTGCTTGCGGATCGCACTCTCGTCGGCCTGCGCGCCATATTGCACGGTGACGGAATCGTCCACCCGCGCCACCGCGGTCGAGCGCGCCGAGCCCGGCCCGTCATTGCCGGTGTACCACTTCACGGTATTGGCCGAGCCATTCACCAGCGCCGTCGCCGAGCCTGATGGCGACGAGCCGACGCGCAGCGGAGGCTTTGCCGCCGTGACCGGGGAGGTCGTGAAGCCGAGCGCCGCGAACGCCGCGCTGTTCGAGCTCGTGATGTTGAGGCTTCCGGGATCGTCCGTGTTGATCGTGATCACGCCGACTTGGATGGTCGACGGCTTCGAGGTGCCGGTGATCTGATCGATCTTGCTCAGCAGAGTTGTGACGGTGTCGGTAATGTTGATCTGGTTTGGCCCGGTGGCACCCGAGGCGACAAAAGTCAGCGTCTGACCATTCACCGTGATCGTATCAGGGCTGACCGCGGGCGGACCCGCCGACCCCGCCTGGAACGCCGTTGCGAGGACTTCCGGGCCACCTGTGGTCGCCGTGCCGCTCAGCACGGTTGCCCCCGTGATCGGAGGCGTAGACAGCACGCTGCCGCGCGTCACGCTGCTGAGACCCAGCGCCGTGGCCGCCGCGCCGCCGGCGACCGCCACGTCTGTGCCCGTGCCGGTCGCGATCTGGATATTGCCGCTGGCGCTCAGGGTCACGTTGGCGGAGGGGATGCCGGCGGCTGTCGCGATCGCATTCAGGATATCAGACACCTTCGCGGCGCTGCCCGAAGCCAATCCGATCGTGGTATTGCCGCCGGCCGTCGTGACCGTGGTGACGTTGGGGTCGAAGGTGATCGTACGGGCGCCGTTCGCACCGGTGATGGTCAGAGTCGTACCGGTCGGAGCGTTGGCGAGCGCGTTGAGAATGGCTGCGTTGAGATGGGGTGTCGCCGAAGAATCGAGCGACGTGCTCGTCGACGCAGCCGCCAATGCGCTGTCCTGCAACGCGACCGAGCCGGTCCCGGTCGTCGAGGTATAGGAGCTCAGTTTGCCGGCGACCGCCGCATTCGCGATGGCCGACCCCGCCGTATTGAAGAAATTGTCGCCCGCCGCAACGGCGGATGCCGCCACCAGCGAGGTGCCAGCCAGCTTCTTGATCGCGGTGTTCAGCGCTGTGTTGAGATTGGATGCCGTAATGTTCGGGTCGGGCGGAACCGGCGGCACTGCGTTGGGATTGCCGGGGTCAATCGCAAAGCTGCCGACCGGCGTCGGCGTCGCGGTGGACGCAGTCAGGTTGATCTGCTCGGTCGAGCCATCGGGCAGTGTGAACTGCACGCTGAGCGTGTCGCCATTGCTCGGATTGACGCCGTTGAGATCGACGGAGAACGACACCGGCGATCCACTCGGGCCGGTGACCGTCGCAGTCGGCATCTTCGAGGACACCGCAGCGATTTTCAAGCCAAACGGCGATCCCGCGACGTCCTCCGACACCTTCACCGAGCTCGCCGTCGGCTGCGACTGTACCAGCCGGCCCATGCCGTTGGCGCCGAGGTCGGCGGCCTGACGCTCCGCCATGACGGTCTTCAGGCCTGCTTGCGTCGTGGTGCCGTTGATGATGTCGCCAGCATTGGCGACAGATTGCGTGTTGTAGGCGGTCCCGGAGAACAGATAGCGGTTGCCCGACTGGGTGTTGAGAACGCCGACCATCGAGCCGAACTGCGCGGCGGCGGTGTTCTGCGCCACGGTCTGGCCGTTGACGTTGAGGTCCTGCGCGGTGCTGGCCGAGCCCGTCTGCACGGTGTTGCGGATCGTCGTCAGCGACTGCAGCGCCGTGTTGGCGAGGTTGATGTTGACGTTGACGTTGGTAATCGTGTCGGTATAGGCGGCGATGTTCGAAAGCTGCGCGCGCGAGGCGATCGCAAAGCCTTCGTTGGTCCCCATGCCGGAATAGTTCTGCGACAGCTTGCCGGTCGAAAGCTGCGTCGACAGGTCGGTGAGCTGCTGGTTGATGTTACGGATCTGTGCGCCGAGGATTGACGAGCCGTAATTGATGCTGCTGATCGACATGTTTCAGAGCCCTACTGATTACCCTTGAGCCTGGATCAACGTATTCATCATGCTCTGCACCACCGACATGACATGGGCGTTGGCGGCATAGGCATTCTGGAGCTGGATCAGGTTCGACATCTCCGAATCCAGATTGACGCTGGACGTCGAGTTGAACTTGGCCTGGAGCGTCGAGACGACGACGCTCTGGCCCTGCTGGAGCGCCGTCGCCTGGGTCGAGGCGTTGGCCTGCACGCTCAGGAATTGCTGGAGATAGTTCGAGACGCTGCCGGTGAACGGCTGGCTCGCCGAGCCGAGACCGGTCTGCGGCGAATAGGAATACACCGCCGTGGTGAGCTGCGAATAGAGATAGTCCGAGCGCGTGGTGTCGCCCGTCGGCGTCACCGGCGAGGTGCTGTAGATCGACAGCCTGGTCGGGTCGGCGGTGAGCTGCGTGTTCACGGCGATGCGGCCGGCAAGGCCGGTCATCTGCGAGCCCGACGCGGTGATCGCGCCGGTATAGAGCGCCTGGCCGCCATCGGTGAACAGCGGCAACTGCGGACCGCCCGAGGTCAGCGAGGAGACCGTCTTGCTGCTCGACGCCGCAGTGACCTTGGCAAGGCCGCTATTATCGTCGGTGACACGCAGCGTTGTTGCGTTCGCCGGCGACGGCGAGAACGACAAATGCGAGCCCGGCAGCGCGCTGTTGAGCGCGGAAGCGATCGCGCCCATGCCGCCTGAAAAATCGACACCGATTTGCACCGGATTGGCGTTGGTGGCGTTCTGCAGCGGCAGCGCCGCCGGATCTTTCACGTTGACCAGCGTGATCTGACGCTGGGTGTTGGTGGAATCGGTATAGGTGATGTTGACGGTGTTGCCTGCTTGCGCGCCGGCGAGATCGATGTCGAATCCGGCGGGCGGACCGGAGACGGGTGTGCCCGCCGTGGTCTTGTCCGACAGCGCGCTCGACATCGTCGCGGCGAGCTGGTCGACCTGGTTCTGCGCCTGCACCAAGGTCTGGTCGCGCAGCTTCAGGTCGGCCGCGATCTGGCCGGAAGAGACGACGTTGTTGCCGGCGACGTCGACGGACGAGCCGTTCGGCAGCTTGATGGTGAGCGCTCCGACGCCGGACTTGGCTGGATCGATGTTGTAGAGCGAGGTCGCCGACAGCGCACCGGAAGACGCGAAGGAGAATTGCGAGGCCAGTCCCGCACCGACCAGCTGGATGCCGGTCGTGGTGTAGATGTTGGCCTGGTTCGATCCGTCGGTGGTGACGCGCACGTCGACATATTTCGACAGACTGTTGATGGCCTGGTCGCGCTGGTCCATCAGAGTTGCCGCGGACGGATCGGTCGGCGCAAGGCCCTGCAGCTTGGTGTTGATGTCGGCAATCTGGTTCAGCGCTGCATTGGCGGCCTGCGACGACGTGCCGAGATCCTGCTCGACATTGGAGCGCAGCGACTGGATGCCGCTGGTGGTGACGTTGAGCTGTGTCGCCAGCGCCTGCGCGGCGCCGAGCGCGACCCGCTGCGCCGACGACGAGCCTGCGCTGGTGGAGAGCGCTTGCAGCGAAGAGGTGAAATCGTTCAGCGCGTTTTCGAGCGTGCCGCTGCTGCCGGGCGTGCCATAGACACTCTGAAGCTGCTTCAGGATGTTGGCCATCTGGTCGGCATAGCCGCTGCCGCCGGTCTCGGTGCGCAGCTGGTTCTGCACATAGCTGTCGATGTCGCGGCTGACGCCTGTTGTCTTCGCCGTCGAGCCGAAATCACCGGTGGTAACTTCGATCTGGTTCGGCGTCTGGGCGACGTAACCCGGCGTCTGCGAGTTTGCGACGTTCGACGAGACGATCGAGAGCGCGGCCTGGTTGGCCCGCAGGCCGCTCATCGCACTGGCAAGGGCTGAACTCAAACCCATCTTACTTGCCGCCTTTGGTTACGTTACGCGCCGATCAGCGCAACACGTTGAGGAGATCCTGGACCATCGAATTCGCCGTAGTGATCACCTTGGTGTTGGCCGAATAGGCCTGCTGGGTCACGATCAGCTTGGTGAACTCGTCGGCGATGTCGGTGTTGGATCCCTCCAGCGACGAACCGCTGATGGTGCCCGAAGCGCCAGCGATTGCCGGGCCGGACTGATCAGTCACGGCATAGGCGCCGCCATCGAGCGCCTTCAGATAGTTGGTGCCGTTGAAGTGCGACAGCGTCACCGCGGCGAGGTCGAGGTTCTGGCCGTTGGAGAAGGTGCCGACCACGAGGCCATTGTTGTTGACAGCCACAGAGCGAAGTTGACCCGCGGCATAGCCGTTCTGGGTGATGGTGTTGATGGTCACCGCGCCGCTGGTGCTCGCATATTGAGTCAGGCCGCCCGATGAGATGTTGAAAGCCACGGAGCCGAGCTGCTGGCCGCTGACGGTAACATTGCTGATCGTGATGCCCGAGCCGCTCGGCGAAGTCAGCGAACCGTCGGCAGCAAAGGTAAAGGTCTGCCCTGTGTTCACCCAGGCCGCTTGTGTCTGGGTCGTCGCGGCCGGATCGGTCTGGTAGAACAAGTTCCAGCTATCGGTATGTCCCGGCCCCAGTGACGCGCTGTCGGTCTTGGCCCAGCGGAGCTGCAGGTTCACCGGCGTGCCCGCCGCATTGTAGGCAGTCACCGCGCCACCGCTGATCGATTCCTTCGTGAAGGTACCGACATCGCTACCCATCACAACGCCAAAACCCTGAGTACCGCCACCATTGCGGTTCTGGCTGATGGACGATGTGAAGCCGAGGGCAGCGAAGGCTGCAGTATTGGAACTGGACACGGTCAGGGTGGAGACAGAGCCGGTGTTGAGCGTAATCACGCCGCCAGTGCTGACTGCCGAACCGGAGCCTCCGGAGAGGCCGTCGATCTTGCCAAGCAGGGTCGTAATATTGTCAGTGATGTTGATCTGAGTTGGGCCCGACGCACCCGACGCCATGAAGGTTAGGGTTTGACCGTCGACGGTGATGGTATCGCCGGCAGCGAATCCCGAAGAGAGGACCTCGGCACCACCAGCGGTCGCGCTACCGCTGAGTTGGGTAGCGCCGGTGATGGCTGGCGTGGACAGCACGTTGCCGCCACGAGTCACGCTGCTGATGCCAAGCGCCGTTGCAACCGCACCACTGCTGACTGTGACGTCGTTGCTGGTGCCGGTCACAATCTGGATGTTGCCCGTCGAGGTGAGCGACGCCGTAACACCGGTACCGCCGGCGGTTTGAATCGCGCTGATGATATCGGCAACCGTAGCCGTTGTGCCCGCGCCGAGGCCGATCGTGGTGTTGCTGCCGGTCGTCGTGACGGTGGTACTGTTGTTGAAAGTGATCGTGTTGCCGTTGATCGTCAGCGTCTGGCCGCTGAGCGCGGAAAGGATGCTGGAGGCAAGGTGAGTGCCCGCGGCGGCATCGAGTGACGTCGTCGTGGCTGCGGTGGCTGAGGAGTTGTTCTGGAGCGCAACCGTGCTCGCGGCCGTCGTTGACGAATACGCCGAGCGCAGATTGCCGGTGGCAGCCGCGCCGGAGTACGTTGCGCTGGTATACGGCGGCGCGGGCGTACCTACTGGCAGCGGGTTGGATATGAAATCCGATGGATTGAGGCCACCGGCCGCGAGCAGCGTTTTTGCCGCCGCCGTGGAGCTCGCCACCGTGTTTGGCTGGGACGGCAGGTTCGCCGCATACTGGATCGAGGTCGTCGCCTGCGCCGGGACGAAGTTGTTCTGGAATTGCAGCACCGTCGGCACGCTGCCGGTCGGGTTGCCGGTCTTCGGGTCGACCGCGACGCCCATCAAATAATAACCGGCGCCGTTGACGAGGTTGCCGTTGGCGTTGACCTGGAAGTCGCCGCGACGGGTGTAATAGGTGACGCCGTCGAACACCGGCACGTTGTCGACCACCCCGCTCGCCTTCTGCACCGAGAAGAAGCCGTCGCCGGTGATCGCCATGTTGGTGGCGACGCTGGAGGAGGAGATCGTGCCCTGCGTGGTGATGGTGGCCTGCGCGTGCGCAGTGACGCCGCCGGCCACCTGCTTGTTCGGCACCGAGGCGTCGGGAATGAGATCTTCGAAGCTGGTCCCGATGCCCTTGTAACCGGTGGTGGATGAGTTCGCGATGTTCCCCGAGATGTTCTGAAGCGCGTAGGACTGCGCCTGCAGGCCACCCACCGAGGTGTTCATTGCATCGAAGATACCCATAACGTTGTCTCCAAATCCGGTCTCGGCGGCGGGTCGACCCATGGCCGCAGTCGGGGAGACAATCGCAAGGCCTGTGCCAAGGCGGGTATCCTCAGAAAATCAATGGCTTAAACAGAAATGCCCCGGTCTGGCGACCGGGGCATAATTGCCGGACCGGCAACAATTGCCGGGGAGACACGTCAAACAACGCCTCACGTCGCCGATGGCGTCGCCGGGTGGAACACCAGCCCGAAACCATCGATGCAGTAGCGCAATCCGGTCGGCTTCGGACCGTCGTCGAAGACATGGCCGAGATGGCCGCCGCAACGCCGGCAATGCACCTCGGTGCGCACCATGCCGAAGCTGCGGTCCTCAGTCTTGCCGACATTGCCCTCGATCGGCTGGTAGAAGCTCGGCCAACCCGTGCCGCTCTCGAACTTGGTCTCCGACGTAAACAGCGGCAGGTCGCAGCCGGCGCAGGCGAAGACGCCCTTGCGGTGCTCGTTCAGCAGCGGGCTGGAGCCCGGCCGCTCGGTGCCCTCCTTGCGCAGGATCTCATATTGCTGCGGTGTCAATTGTGCGCGCCACTCGGCGTCGGTCTTCTCGATCTCGAATTTTTGCGCGGCCTTCTCGCCGGCCGCGGCCGGCGTCGCCCTCAGCCAGCGGAAGGCCGAAAGGCCAAACAGGCCGGCGACAGTCGTTAGCAGGATGCGGCGGTCAAACATCTCATTCTCCGTGCGCAGGGACTACGCCCTGAGATACGGGCTCTGACGGCCGACGTTACACTTTCAGGCGGAATTTTTCTGCATGCTTATTGCGAGACGCCCTGCTCCCGAGAGGCCTCCTGGGCGGCCGGTTCCGCCTCCTCCGCCGCAGCCGGCTGTGCCGGCGGGGCCATCCGCGGCCGGATCCCTGCGGGCGGATGGCGCGGACCCGTGCCCGCGGCCCGGTTGGCCTCAGCCAGCCGCGCCTCGCGTTCCCTGTCCTTCACCCGCGCCCGCTCCCGGTAGCGGGCAAGCGACCCGGCAGCCGCGGAACTGGCCCTGCCCCACATGCCAACCAGCTGACCCGCGACCCGTCCGGTGATGCCGCCTGCCCAGACCAACTCGAACGGCGAGAACAGCTTCCAGCGCTCGTCGCCCTGCAGGATGCTGCGCGCAATCAGCTGTCCGGCCATGGCTGATGTGTTCATGCCCTGGCGGCCGAACCCGCTTGCCACCCACAGGCCTTTGCGCAGCTGGCCGATCTGCGGCATGCCGTGCACGGTCTGGCCGGTGACGCCGCCGAACATCTCGCTGATCTCGACGTCGCCGAGCTCCGGGAAGATCGACCGGATCCGCCGCCTGACGCTACCTGCAAAGCGCCGCGGCTGCGCGGCCCAGGTGGTCTCCGGGCTCTCCCACATCAGGCGGTCGCCATCGACGATGCGGAAATGATCGACGCCGTCGGAATCCATCACCGATCCCTTGAAGCCGATGATCTCGTGCAAGCGCTCGCCGAGTGGTGCGGTGATGCCGGCATAGCGCCAGACCGGCAGCAGCGTCTCCGACAGGCGCCGCAAGGGCGCGCCGAGATGAATGTTGCCGGCGAGCACGATCTGGCTCGCGCGCAGCCGCGCCGACGGCGTGACGATGCGCTTGCGGATGCCGGAATGATCGATACTGACCACCGGCGTATCCTCGAAGATGCGCGCGCCGGCCCGCCGTGCCAGCGCGGCGAGGCCATGCACATATTTGCGGCCGTCGACCTGGAACGCTTTGGGATAGTAGACCCCATGGAAATAACGATCGGTCTTCAGCGACTCGCGCACGCGATCGACCTGCCAGCCTTCGGCCTCGGTGTCGAAGTCCTCGTTCAGCATCTGAAGGCGGCTGATCAGCCTATCGCCGGCATCGACATTGGAGATCTCGAGGACGCCGTCGGTGAGGCCGATGCCCGGCATGTTCTCTTCGGTGGCGTTGGCGCGGACGAACTCGGCGCCCTCCTTCGAGAGCGACCACAATTCGCCGGCGTCCTCGAAGCCGATGCGCTCGATCAAATCGGTGAGCGGCAGCGCGAAGCCCGGCATCACCGTGCCGAACTGGTTGCCGGAGGCGTTCCAGCCGATATGGCGGCCCTCGAGCACCGCGACACTGGCCCCTAACCGGGCCGCCTCCAGCGCAATGGAAAGCCCGGCGAGCCCGGCCCCGATCACGCAGATGTCGGCGTCGAGATCGAACGACAGCCGCGCGCGTTGACGAAACCCGGCTTCTTCCTGGGATACGCTTGTGAAAGTCTCGCTCATGTCGTTTTCTTAGAGCATGATCCGGAAAAGTGTGCAGCGGTTTTGTCACCTTGTCCTCAACCGGCACCTGTAGATTATTCCGGACGTGGAACGATTCGAGAATGCCATGCGCCGTTTGATGCTGCTGCGTCACGCCAAGACCGAGACCGACGCACCGAGCGGCCGCGACCAGGACCGCCGGCTCGACGCGCGCGGCCAGCGGGATGCCGCCGAGATGGGCGACTGGATCGCCAGCCATCCGCCCGTTCCCGAGACCGTGCTGGTGTCGCATGCGGTCCGTGCCCGGCAGACCTGGGATATCGCCTGGCAGGCAATGAAGGACCGCGTCGCAGCACCCGAGATCGAGATTCTGCCGGACCTCTATGGCGCCGATCCGGCGCAGATTCTCGAGACCATTCGCACTGCAACGATCCCGGCCAACCCCAGGCGGTTGCTGCTGGTCGGCCACAATCCCGGCATGCACGAGGCTGCCCTGATGCTGATGGGCAGCGGCGATCCCGCCAGTGCCAAGGCACTCGCCGACAATCTGCCCACCGCGGGGCTTGCGATCCTCGACTTTGACGTCAAGGATTGGGGTGACGTGGCCTACCGCCGCGGCAAACTGGTGCTGTTCGTCAGCCCCAAGCTGCTTCGACTGCGATGAGACGTGCTGGCGCCGTCTCATCAGGTTGATCCGGCTTGGTCATTAGGGAGGCGCAGATGTTCAAGTCCATCCTCGTGCCCATCGACCTCGCCGACACCGATCTGGCGAAGCCGGCGATCGAAACCGCGGCAACGCTGTCGCAGAACTGGGGCGGGTCGATCCGGCTGCTCAACGTGCTTCCGATGACGCCGGTGATGCTGGCCGAATACGTCCCGGCCGATTTCGACGAACAGCAGCGCCAGACTTCCGAAGAGGCGCTCGCCATCGTGGCCCGCGAATCCGGCGTCGACCCCTCCCGCATCTCCAGCGTGGTGCGCCAGGGCGGCATCTATCACGAGATTCTGGAAGAAGCCGCGCAGATGAAGGCCGACCTGATCGTCATGACCTCGCACCGGCCGGCGATGCGCACCTATTTTCTCGGCTCCAACGCCGGGCATGTGGTGCGGTATGCCAAATGCTCGGTGCTGGTGGTGAGGCATTAAACTCGGAGCAATGTCGTGAAGCAGTGGTGGCGTATGGGGCCAAGTCACGCTCGCTTGACCTACAACATGTTGCGCTGCCTGTCGGGCAAAACACGCTAGCCGTCGGTCGATACCATCAGCCAAAAATATTCCGCTTTCCCGAAATTCGGAAATGGCGTATGTGTTGCGGCAACCCGGCCCAAGGAAGAGGGGCGTATCGCGATCGTCACGAACGCGGGCCGGGCGGCGGTGGGCGCGGGTCACATCGGCGCGGAAGGTTTTGCAGGGCGGGCAACCGTGAGCGAAAACGTCGCGCACACGACCGGTGTGATTCCTGCGTACGGCAAAATCGTGTGGTCCTGGCGCCCGAAATCTGTGCGCCAAGTCTTGCGGAGATGCGTGTGGTCCAACCGGACCTTCGCATCAGCCATCCGCAGGGCGACGGGGGCAATAGTGCAGCGCTCCCCGGGGAGATCACGACATAAGCCGTCAAACCACTGCGCAGGGAAGGCCGGATGTTTCGGCTTCACCTGTATGCCGCTGTGCAGCCTCTTGTAGCGCAACTCTTCGCACAGTGGACCGCGGGTGCCAGCCAGCACCCGGTCTTCCCTGCGCCCTCTTTCATCAGAGGGTGACGTTGAAGAGCAAAGCTCGGGCGAGATGCGCCGCGAGGATGCGAAGGTATGTCTGCGATGAAGATGCTGATTGAAGCGCGACACTGCCACCACACACTCCGTCATTGCGAGCGAAGCGAAGCAATCCAGAGTCTTTCCGCGGAGGCAGTCTGGATTGCTTCGCTTCGCTCGCAATGACGATGGGGAAGCAGTTGTGCGGGGAAGCTCTGGTCTCGTGCCCCGGACGCAGTGCAGCACCACAAGCGCGTTTACGCGCGTCCGGGACACGGGCTCACAGATAGCGCGCCAGTTCGGCCTTGAACTGTCCGTACACTGCGTCCTCGATCTGGCTGCGGGTGATGCCGATGTCGCGCAAGGCGCGGTCGTCGAGTTCGTTCAGCATCTTGACGGCGGTGCGACGCTCCAGCCGGTCGAACAGGGCATAGGCGGCGTTGACGAGCGTGGCAAAGAATCCGCTCGACGAGGATGGGCGTAAACTCCGCCCGGCAGTTTGCGAGATGGTGGTCATGTTTCTTCTCCGGCCTCGTGTCCCGCGCGGCGAAGCAGATGCCGTTGGCGCAAACGCTAGAGCGCCTGCACCCCATTTGCCGTCGGATTGCTCTCGCTCACCTCGGCTCAATCGCGGACCTTGATGGAACTTAAATGCTCCAGTACATTACTCGGAGCAAGGAAAACATTGCTCTCGGTGCAATAATGTCCAAGTTCGAGTACGTGAAGCTTGCGGATGCCATTGCCGCAGATATCGCTAAGGGCACGTTAAGACCCGGCGACCGGCTGCCCCCGCAGCGCAATTTTGCCTATGACCGGGGCATCGCGGTCTCGACCGCGAGCCGTGTTTATACGGAGCTGTTGCGCCGGGGGCTCGTGGTCGGCGAAGTCGGCCGCGGCACCTTCATCTCGGGCGACATCAGGCGTGAGGTCGAGAGCATCGCCGAGCCGCGCGACACGCGCATCAATTTCGAGGTCAATTATCCCCTGCTGCCGCAGCAATGGGCGATGATCGCCAAGAGCCTTGCCGGGCTCGAGCGCGTCGATGCGCTCGAAGCCGTGCTGCGCACCTCGACCAGCACCGGCACCAAAAGTGCGCGCAATGCAGCCGCGGCCTTTCTCGCGCGCAAGGATTTCACGCCGCAGGCCGAGCAGATCGTATTCACCGCCAATGGCAAGCAGTCGCTCGCGGCGGCGCTCGCAGCGCTCGTTCCGACCGGCGGCCGCTGCGGCGTCGAGGCCCTCACCTACCCCTACGTCAAGAGCATCGCCGCGCGGCTCGGCATCACGCTGGTGCCGATCCCGATGGACGAACATGGCGCCCGGCCCGACGCGATCCAGAAGGCGCATCGCGAAGCGCATCTGTCGGCGCTGTATCTCCAGCCCATCATCCAGAATCCGCTCGGCGTCACCATGAACGCGACGCGGCGCGCCGACATCATGCGCGTTGCCGAGAAGCTCGACCTCACTATCATCGAGGACACCGTCTACGGCTTCCTCGCCGACGACACGCCGCTCGCAGCGCTGGGGCCGGACCGCTGCATCGTGCTCGACAGCCTCTCCAAGAAGGTCGCGCCGGGCCTTGCGCTCGGCATCCTCGTCGCGCCGCCACGCTTGCGCGAGAGCGTGATGAGCGCCGTCCGCACCGGCGGCTGGATCGCCTCCGGGCACGCGCTCGCCGCAGGACAGCGGCTGATGGCCGACGGCACCGTCGCCGAACTGACACGACTGAAGCGCATCGACGCCGCTCGCCGCCAGCAGGCCGCAGCACGGCTGCTCGCCGGCTACCAGATCGCCGCCGACGCGCGCTCCTATCATCTCTGGCTGACGCTGCCGCCGCATTGGCGCTCGCAGACCTTCGTTGCCGCGGCGGCCCGGCGCGGCATCGCCCTGACGCCGTCCTCGACCTTTGCGGTCGCGCACGGCCATGCCCCGAACGCGGTGCGGCTCGCGCTCGCCCCGCCCTCGTTCGAGCAGCTCGATAGCGGCCTGCGCACGATCGTCTCGCTGCTCGGCACCAAGGAGGAGGATTTCGATTCGACGGAATGACCCCGCCGTCAGCGCTCCGGCCATTCAGCGATAAAGCCCCTCGCCTTGTACCGCTCGATCTTGTCCCATTCGTGCAGGACACGCCGGCGAAACTCGGCGTCGGTGTGCCAGAGCATGCGCGGCGTCGCAAAACTGTCGACGGTGAGCAGCAGCTTCGTCACCTCGGGCCAGTGCCGGTGCAGCGTCATGGGATAGCGTCGCGCAGTCCAGGTGTTGCCGAGGCAGATCACGGTGCGGATATTGTGCAGTCCCAGTGCCGCGTCGATAACAGGCAGCGAGAAGATCACGTTCTCGCCGGTGTTCATTGCACGGTGCTCCTCGAGGATCCGATTTGCCGGAATGCCCGCGGCGACCATCGCCGCCTTGATGATCGTGCACTCGGATTGCTCCGAGCCCGGCGTCACGCCACCGCTGACAACCGACCAGCGGAAATAGCCTTCGCGCCACAGCCGCGCGGCGGCTTCGACGCGGAGAGCTACATCCTCGCGGGTGCCGAACAGAAACAACAGGTCGGCCGGCACAAGGGGCGTGTCGATCAGATGGGTGCGATTGATCTCGGCGATCTCGTCCGCCGTCGGCAGGCGCATGCTGCGAATCCCGTCAGTCATTGCAGCAGGATGCGGGGCGGGCGGGCGACTGCGAAGTCACGTTTGATTGCGTCCTATTGCAGGCGCTACGGCAGCAAGGATCGCGGCAATTGCTCGAAACGATAGCGCCGCGGCTGGTTGCGTTGGACGAAGCCGCCGACCTGCCAGGCGAACAGCGCAGCAAAGCCGAGGATGAACAGCACGCCGGCGAATTCGCCTGTCATGAGCGCGCGGATCAACAGCGTGGCCATCACCACCGCCAGCAGCGCCAGGAACGCCAACACCGCCGCGTAGGTCTTGGCGCCGAGGCCGGCAGTCAGCTCGGCCCGGCTGCCGGCCTTTGCCATCCGCGCGTGCAGCGCGACGATGAACTCGCGAAACCCGCTGTCCTGCGGCGCCATCAGCGCCGCGGTCTGCCAGCTCGTCGACAGGATCGCGATGCGGCCACCCTCGGCGTGGCTGATATCGGCGCGAAAGCGGTGCTGCTGCATCGAGACCGGACGGAACGACAGCCTGATTGTACTGATCTCGTCATAGCGCCAGAGGCCCGAGCGACCGCCGACGTGCCAGGACAATCCCGCCTCCGTCAGCTCGAAGCGATGCGCCGAACCGATCAGCGACGCCTTGTAGGCATAGCTCGTGACCCGGTCGTCTCGCGCGTCCGAAACCTGCATCTCGATCATCATCCCGTCCGCGATCCGCTTGCGCGACCGCCCCTGCCCATCCTACAAGCGAGGCATGGCTGAGACGATCTATTTCCCGCGTCACCTGATTCTCGGAGCCGCCATGATCGCGGGCGTGCTGCTCGCGCTCGCGGTGCACATGCTCGGCGCGCGCTATGGGCTCGACCTCGGCGGCCTCTGGCGCGCCGGCACGCGCGAGTTCGTGCCGACGGGCGCGGCGATCGCATGGTGGCTGATCGCGACGGTCGGATTCTCCGGTGGCTATTTCACCGCTACCTTGATGCAGAGCGCCGTCTCGGGCCAGATCCCGCAACGGATGCGGCAATTCCTGATCGCGGTCGGCGTGCTCCTGCTTGCGGGCGCAGGGCAAGCGGCCTCGGCGCCGAGCCCGATTCCGACCATTTCCGGCGTGCTGGCGGGGCTCGCGGCGCTCTGTCTCGGCGCCGTGATGGCATTTTGCGGCGCGCATTTCGCGCTGCGCCGCGGCTAGCCGATCAGCCTGCAGCGCGCAGCTGCGGCCGTTCCAGCATCATCGCGACATCGGAGGCCGGCCGCGGCTGGCTGAACAGGAAGCCCTGTGCCTGGGTGCAGCCCTCGCGCCTCAGCAACTCGAGTTGCGTGGCGTTCTCGACCCCCTCCGCCGTGGTGACGATGCCGAGGCTGCGGCCAAGGCCGGTCACGGCGCGGATGATCGCGATCGAATCCTCGCGCGTGGCGAGCTCGGACACGAAGGAACGGTCGATCTTGATCTTGTCGAACGGGAAGCTGCGAAGGTAGCTCAGCGACGAATAGCCGGTGCCGAAATCGTCGAGCGAGATGCGCACGCCCATGGCGCGCAGCTCGTGCAGCGTTGTCAGCGTCGCCTCGCTGTTCTGGAGCAGCACGGATTCCGTGATCTCGAGCTCGAGGCGGCCCGACGCGAGCCCGGATTGTTCCAGGGCCTCGGTCACGGATGCGATCAGGTTCGGATTCCTGAACTGCACCGGCGAGAGGTTGACGGCAACGCCGATGTCGTCCGGCCAGGCCGCGGCGTCCGCACAGGCTCGGCGCAACACGAGCTCACCGAGTTGCACGATGAGTCCCGTCTCTTCGGCGAGCGGAATGAAGTTGAGCGGCGAGATCAGACCGCGCTCCGGATGCTTCCAGCGCAACAAGGCTTCGAACGCGACGACGCGATCGCTGACGACGTCGCGGATCGGCTGATAATACGGCTGAAACTCATTGCGCTGGAGCGCCGCCCGCATATCCATCTCCAGCAGACGCCGCGCCTGCGCGCGCGCATCCATTCCGGTCTCGAAGAAGCGATAGGTGCCGCGGCCGTCGGCTTTGGCCCGGTACAGCGCGAGGTCGGCATTTTTCAACAGCTCGTCAGGATTGACGCCATCCTGCGGCGACAGGGAGATGCCAATCGAGACGCCGATCACGATCTGATGGCCGTCGATCTCATAAGGCGCGGAGATCACTTCGACGAGACGGCCGGCCATCGCCCGCGCGGCGGCCTCCTCCGAGCGGCCGACCTTGACCACCGCAAACTCGTCGCCGCCGAGGCGAGCCACGGTGTCGTGCTCGCCGACCGTTGCCTTCAGCCTGCGGCCCACCTCCTTCAGCAGCGCATCGCCGATCGGATGGCCGAGCGAGTCATTGATGTCCTTGAAATGGTCGAGGTCGAGGCAGAGCACCGCAAGCTGGTCGTTCGTTTCCGCCCGGCGCAATCCCTGTTCGAGCTGCTCGTGGAACAGCACGCGGTTAGGCAGATTGGTCAACGCATCATGGCGCGCCATATGCGATATCTTCGCCTGCGCCTCGAGCCATTCGGTGATGTCCTCAAAAGTGGCGACCCAGCCGCCACCCTGCATCGGCTGATTGACGACGCGGATCGAGCGGTCGAACTTGGTCACGACATCGGTCGTGGTGCGGCCCTCGCGGGCGTCGGCCACGAGGCGCGCGAAGAATTCGTCCGCATCGCCCGTCCACTGTCCCCTCGCCTGCTCTTCCCTGATCACGTCGACCAGGAATCGGCCGGTGAGCGACATGCCGGTGCGCCCGAGCATCTGCGCATAGCGCTCGTTGAACAGGATAATCTTGCCCTCCGCGTCGAACATGCAGAGCCCTTGCGACATGTTCTCGAGCGCGGTGTCCAGCACGATCTGCTGGCGTCCCAGTTCGCCCTTGGCACGGCGGTCAAGCAACGCCGCAACCAGCGCAATCGCTATGATCGCAACCGCCGCCCCGGCAGTGAGGAACGACATCGAGGCCGGTGGGATCGACAGCCCGCTGACCACCAGGGCGGGATCGGGGGTCAACTCCAATGCGCCCATCGCAGTGAAATGGTGGGAAACAATGGCTACCGTCAACAGGACCGTCGCGCCAAGCGCGTTGGGCAGGCCATCGCCTCGTCCTGCAACGAACAGAGCGCAGGACCCGAAGACGATGCCGAGCAGGATCGATACCGTCACTGTTCCGGCGGTCCAGCCGACATGGGCGGGAATCTCGAACGCCATCATGCCGGTGTAGTGCATTGCTGCCACGCCACCGCCAACGACGGCGCCTCCGGCCGCGATCAGCACTCTGCGCGTCGTTGAAACAGAGATGCTGAGACCGATGAAGGTGACCGAGATCGCAAAGATCAGCGACAGGACCG
The DNA here is from genome assembly GCF_028128765.1 of Bradyrhizobium sp. CCBAU 51627. Lineage (GTDB taxonomy): Bacteria > Pseudomonadota > Alphaproteobacteria > Rhizobiales > Xanthobacteraceae > Bradyrhizobium. The sequence continues at coordinate 69,400 of NZ_LBJG01000012.1, read as the reverse complement.
TGACCGGGATATTGTAGGCGCCGCCCGCACCCGGCCCATAGGCCTGCATCGCGATGAAATGGGTTGCCCAGATGCCGCAGCCAGCCACGATGGCATCCAGCGTGATCCAGACCAGGCGGGCGCCACCGCGCGCCGCTCGCGCGCGATGAAACAGGCTGATCGCCGCAGCGCTCGCGAGCAGGCACACCGCCCCGCCAAGTGCGACTAGCCGCCAATCATGCTGTTCAGTAAGACAAATCAGAATTTGATGCATTGACGGCCCCTCTTACAATCGCACTAGAGCGGCAAAGGGTAGACGGTCGGTAACCAGCTATGCCCCGACTCCTGGAATGGTGAACAAAGAATGTGCGAAGCTGCTCACATTGGGCGTGCTGGCCTCCTCGCACCGAGGCCGATCACGGCAGCCGCGATCAACAGCACTGCCGCCGATATGATGAGCGACTGGTGAAGACCTGCCATGAACGCGCGGTCGGAAGCGATCAGCGAGCCGAACAGCGCGACGCCAAGGACACTGCCCGTCTGCCGGGTCGCATTGAGAACGCCGGCGGCGATACCTGAGCGCGCCTTCTCGACACTGCCGAGCAAAGTCGCGGTCAGCGGCGGCACCAAGAGTCCGAGCCCGCCGCTGATCGCGACCATTTGCACAAGGATCGCCCAATAGCTCGTCCCGGCCGCGATCCAGACGAGGCCGAGGCAGCCAAGCGCGGAGATGGAGGCGCCGACGACGATGGTCGGGCACGGGCCGATGCGTTCGGCGAGCCGCGGCGCCAGCAGATTGACCGGCAGCACAGCGCCCATCATCGGCACGAAAGCAAGCCCGGTCCACCACGCTGACAGCCCGTTGATGCGCTGAAAGTAGAGGCTCAGCACGAAGATGAGGCCGTAGATCGCAATATTGACGAGGAGCCCGACGATCGTGGTCAGGGTGAACAGCCGGTGACTGAACAAGGACAGCGGCAGCATCGGCTGCGTCGTGCGGCTCTCGCGCCAGACGAACAGCGTCGCAAGCACCGCCGAAGCCACGAACGCCGCGATCACGGCTGGATGGTCGCATCCGAGCGCGCCTGCTTCGATGACCGCGCCGGCGAGCGAGCCGAGCGCGCCGATCGCGGCAAGCTGGCCGGGCAGGTCGATCTCGCGCGAGCGCGCGCGGGTGGTCTCGCCCGCGTAGAGCCAGCTCAGCCACAGACCGGTGAGGCCGATCGGCAGGTTGACCAGGAAAATTGCGCGCCAGCCGACCAGGGTGATCAGCGCACCTCCGACGCAGGGACCGGCAGTCAGCGCCAGGCTTGCACCTGCAGCCCAGACCGCTACGGCGCGGCCACGCGCGCGGTCGTCGGTATAGGCGTGGTTCAGCAGCGCCAGCGAATTCGGTACCAGGATCGCCGCCGCCAGCCCCTGGACCAAGCGTGCGCCGATCAACACGATGGCATCGGGCGACAGCGCGCACGCCAGCGAGGCCGCGGTGAAGATCGCAAATCCCACCATGAAGATCCGCTTGGCGCCAATGCGGTCGCCGAGCGCGCCGGCTGTCAGGATGAAGGCGGCGAAGGCGATGGTGTAGGCACTGACCACCCATTGCAATTCGGCGACGCCGCCGCCCAGCGTCTTGCCCATCGCATCGAGCGCAGTGTTGACGATGGTGACGTCGAGCTGCACCACGCCATAGCCGAGGCTCATCGCGGCCAGCGTGAGCGAGGTTGCAGTTGGGGCGCCTCGCGCGTTCCACTTTATCGGAAAGGATTGCAGCTGGAGAAATTCTGCCGGCATGGTCCACCTCGTGTTTGCGGGTGAACGCCACCGTTAGGCTTTCGTTGCGGGATCATGCTTCGCCCATGATCGAAGCATCATCGCGCGGCGGAAACGTATCCTGGGATGGAAAGCATTGACGCCTCTCGCTCTGCTTGCGGTGCAAACCCCGTCCGCACGGGGGCATGGGAACAGCGCAAGATTACGCGGTGTTGACCCCGTTATTGCTTTCAAGGCAGTGAAGTCATGGCAAGAGCTGGCAGCACTTCAGTTCCGTCAATCGCAAAATCAGAGTTCGGCAGGACAGCAACCATCATTGCTGTCGGATGCATGATCGGCGCACTGTTCGCCGGCAGTACGGTCGCAACCCCACTCTACATTATCTACAAGCAGCAGCTGGGTTTCTCCCAGATCACCTTGACCCTGATCTATGCCGTCTACGTCCTCGGAAATCTGACCGCACTCCTGATATTCGGCCGGATGTCCGATCAGGTCGGGCGGCGGCGCACCGCGGTCATTGCCATCGGCATCGCCATCGTGGGCGCACTCGTGTTCCTGTTCGCGCACGGGGTCGCCTCGCTCTACGTTGCACGGGTGCTGAGCGGCCTTGCGATCGGGATTGGCGCCGGAACCGGTACCGCGTGGCTTGCCGAACTGATCGCCGAACGAGACCGCTCTCGCGCCACGGTGATCGCAACGATCGCAAACTTCGCAGGCCTCGGTCTCGGTGCACTGGTCGCCGGCTTGCTCGCCGAGTATGTCGCACTTCCTCTGCGGACGCCGTTCATCGTCTATCTCGCGGTGCTGGTCGTCGTCGCCACGCTGCTCGCCTTCGCGCGCGAGACAGTCGATCGTCCCTTGGCCGCCTTCGCGCGACTGTCGATCCGGCCGCGCGCGGGCGTTCCGTCATCGATCCGGCCGCGTTTCGTCGCGCCCGCCGTCACAGGCTTCGGCGCCATGGCCCTCGTCGCCTTTTTCGCAGCGCTCGCGCCGAGCGTTCTCGCTGGCGAGCTGCATGTCACCAGCCACGCGGTCGCGGGCGCGATCTTCCTTGAACTTGCTTCTGCCGTCGCGCTCGTCATTGCCCTGACCCGGCCGGTGTCGAGCCGCGCTGCAATGCTATGGTCGCTCGGACTGATGTTGCCGAGCCTCGTTCTGCTCGTGACCGCGCAGTTCGCGGAATCGCTCGGCGTCATGATCGCGGCGACCGCAACCTGCGGCGTGGCAGCGGGCCTCGGCTATCGCGGCAGCCTGCAGGTGGTGAACCAGATCGCACCGAACGATCGTCGCGCCGAAGTGGTGTCGGCCTATTTCATCTGCTGCTTTCTCGGCAACGCGCTTCCGGTGATCGGAATTGGCGTTCTCTCGACCCTGATCAGCTCGACCGTCGCAAGCCTGGTCTTCGCGACGACGATTGCGGTCTTTGCGATCGTTGCGGTGGCGTTCGGGCTGAAATACCAGGCCGATTAGATCCAGCCGAAAAAGAGACGCCGCGCGTGTTGCGCGGCGTCTCCGGACCGAGGCCATCTTGGCCCTTAGCTCGCCGCCCGCAGGTTCACCTTGCTCTCGGCCAGCGACGTCAGCTTCTTGTCGGTCGCCTTCTCTTCCTCGAGCGTCTTGGCGAGAACGGCGGCGCAGTCGCTGCGGCCGAGCTTCTTGGCCCACGCAATCAGGCTGCCGTAGCGGACGATCTCGTAGTGCTCCGCAGCCTGCGCCGCGTTGATCAGCGCCGCATCGAGCACCGCCTTGTCCGCGACGTCGCCCGCGGTCTCATCGGCCTCCTCGATGATGCCGTCGATCGCCGGGCAATCCACCGCCTTCACCTGGGCGCCATGCATCTTGAACACTTCTTCAAGCCGTTTGACGTGCTGCTTGGTTTCCTCGAGGTGCGTCAAAAAGCCCTGCTTCAGCTGCGGATCGGTGGCCTTGTCTGCCATTTTCGGCAGCGCCTTGGTGAGCTGCTGCTCGGCATAGTAGATGTCCTGAAGCTGATGCACGAACAGGTCGTTCATGGTCTTGATGTCTTTCGTGAACAGTCCCATCGTTCCGGTCCTCTTCGGTTTCGGGAACACGGCGGCGCCGGCCTGCACGAAAGCCGCCTGTTTCGCCATGTTCGATTGCTGATGGGGCCTAACGAACACGCGGCATCGACGTTCCGAAACAGCGCAGGTGACTTGAGCTGGAACAATGTCGGCAGGGCCCGGATATGAAATGATGTTGATGTGCGGACGCGCGGCCCGAGCTACTTACTGCGACTCGTATGCTTAACGCGCCCGATATGAACCGCGTATGACACGACCGGCTGGTCCAACGCAGAACCTATCGTTGTCAAGGGCTGCACAAGCCGCCGGTTTTGCCTTAAATGAGCTGTATCATGTCTTGCGATCGACGCCTGCCTTTGGCCACGATCGTACCCGATCTGCCAATGTCTGGCCGGATCGGATCTACCCCCCGCCGGGAGGATGAATGCACGGACTGCTGACCGCGCTGAAACGCGGCTTCAAGAGATGGATCGGCTGGCGACGGCTGGGCATTGCCGCGAGCGTGATGATCATCGCCTTCGCCGTGACCACACTCGCGCGGACCCTCCACGGGATCGATCGGAACGCCATCCTCACCGCGCTGGCCGATATCCCCCGGGGCAATATCGGCCTCGCGGCGATCTGCGTATTTTTCGCGTTCTGTACACTGACCTTCTATGACTTTTTTGCACTGCGAACGATCGGCAAGAAGCACGTGCCTTATCGCATCGCAGCGCTGTCGAGCTTCACGTCCTATTCGATCGGCCACAACATCGGCGCCACGGTCTTCACCGGTGGAGCGATCAGATTCCGCATCTACTCGGACTATGGGCTGAACGCGATCGATGTCGCCAAGATCTGCTTCCTTTCGGGCCTGACTTTCTGGCTTGGTAACATCTTCGTGCTGTCGATCGGTATGGCCATCCATCCGGATGCGGCCTCCTACATGGATCAGCTGCCCTCGTCGATTAACCGGCTGATCGCATTCGGCGGCCTCGCCTCCATCGCCGCCTACCTGGTCTGGCTCGGCATGGGCGAGAAGCGCCGCGAGCTCGGCCAGAAGGGCTGGAAGGTGGTATTGCCGTCGGCGCCGTTGACGCTGGTGCAGATTCTGATCGGAGTGGTCGATCTCGGCTTCTGCGCCTTCGCGATGTACCTGCTGATACCGGCCGATCCGCCGATCGATTTCCTGTCGCTCGCTGTTGTGTTCATCCTGGCGACGCTGCTGGGCTTCGCCAGCCATGCCCCCGGCTCGATCGGCGTGTTCGACGCGGCCATGCTGGTGGCGCTGCCCGAATTCGGCCGCGAGCAGCTGCTGGCGACCCTGCTCGTCTTCCGCATTCTCTACTTCGTGATCCCGTTCGGCATCGCCATCTCGATCATGGGCACCCGCGAGCTCTGGATGAACGTGGTCCAGCCCTGGCAGGAGCGGCGACGGCTGGCGGAAGCCTGCGCGCAGGCCAACCTGCCCAAGCAGGTGACTGCGATGGAGCACGAGCGGTCGCTGCGCCAGGCCAGCAAACGGTAAGGCTGCCAGCCATCACGCCGGCCGCGCGTGAGGGCGGCGGACAAAGGTTGCAGGCAGGCGGGCCATGCTCTCTTATTTCTGCCTCAACTTTGCCGTTGAAGACGCGGACCATGATCCCTGTTTCCCTTCGCCGATGTCTCGTGGGCGCCCTGCTGCTGGCCGGGCTGCTCTCGGTTTTGCCGCTTCAGCCCGCAGCCGCCCAGGATGCCGGCGCCATGCAGATCAATTGGGAGGTCCGCAACCGCTTTCGCCTGTTCCGGGAAGAGCGCGACTTCCTGCTGCATGTGGAGAGTGCGCGTAACCGCAGCATTCTCGCAGCCGAACAGTCGCTGGAACTCCAGAGCGAGGGCCGCGGCTGGGCTCGCAATATGGTCAACCGGCTGTGCATCGACCTCCAGGGTCGGGTCAACCAGCCCTGCACTCGTGATAACGTCAAAGAGAACTACATCACCCCGATCGACCACGCCATCACCGTGCGCCTGACCGGCGCAGTGCCGGTCGGTGCCACCTGCGCCTGGTCGTTCGACGACGGCGACGGACCGCAGACCTCGACCTTCGACTGCGCCGAGCCGGTCAATCTGCGGGTGCGCTACGGCAAGCAGACGGTGGCGACCGTCGACGTCTCCTCCGGCTCCGATCCGAGCCAGCGGATCCAGACCGAGATCCAGGTCCGCGACATCTTCATCGCCGGACTTGGCGACAGCATCGCCTCCGGCGAAGGCAATCCGGACCGGCCGCTGGCGCTGTCCGACGAAGGTTTTTGCTTCCGCTCCTATCTCGGCACCGCCGGCGCACAGTATTACCGGCCGAGCCGCGCCGGCTTCAAAGGCGGCCGCGCGTGCGAGGCCCCGGACACGCTCGCCAACTGGCAGCATTACAGCGCGGTCTGGTTCAACTCGCCGTGTCATCGTTCGCTCTACAGCTACCAGACCCGCACCGCGCTCGCGCTCGCGGTGCGCTACACCCATATCGCCGTCACCTATCTGCCGCTGGCCTGCACCGGTGCTAGCATCGGCGACGGGCTGCTCGGTTCGCAGCGCGCCCGCGAATGCCCGCCTGGCAAGTCCGGCGTCTGCAACACCAGCGTGAACGCGCAGATCGCCGAACTGCGTGAGGCGCTCACCGCGGCGAAGAAGCGCCAGCCAGACCGCAATCTCGATCTCGTGCTGCTCTCGATCGGCGCCAACGACGTCTACTTCTCCGGCCTCGTCGCCGACGTCATCGTCGACACCGCGACCGAGCGTGCGCTATTCCGTCGCTCGGGCGTGATGGCAAGCGTCGATGATTCCCGTGACGCGCTACAACGCGAACTGCCGCAGAATTTCGTCAAGCTGCGCGAGGCGCTGAAGCCACTGGTCGGCGGCGATCTCTCGCACGTCGTCTACGTCTCCTACGCCAATCCCGCGCTGGCCGACGGCGGCGTGCCCTGCCGCGGCGGCCGCGCCGGCTTCGACATCCATCCCGCCTTCAATGCCGATCCGCAGCGGCTCGCCCGCGTCTCGACCTTCGTCGACACGGAATTCCTGCCCCAGCTGAAGGGGCTCGCCACCTGCACGCGCGGCGCGCTGTGCCGCGATCCCGAGGCCGACCGCATGACCTTTGTTGACGCGCATCAGGCGGCGTTTGCCGATCATGGCTTTTGCGCCCATGCGGGCAGCGATCCCGAATTCGATCGCACCTGCTTTGCCGAGAATGGCCAGAGCTTCAACCCCGATATCGTCAGCGCGGCAAGCCAGCCGATGCTGTGCGGCCGCGGCGCCTCCGAGTACCGCGCCTATCTGCCGCGCGCACGCTGGATTCGCGACGCCAATGACAGCTATTTCGCGGCGATGACCTATCCGCAAGGCCTGCCGGCGGCGAGCCAGCCGACCGACATCCACGACGCGACCTGGGGCGTGCTCTCGGCCGTTTATGGCGGTGCCGTGCATCCCAGCGCCGAAGGACACGCCGCAATGGCGGATGCGACGCTGCCTGCTGCAAGCGCCGTGCTTGGCCTGGATGCCGTGCCGCCAAGCGTCACGCGCGGACTGTTGGCTCCGCTGCTGCCGGGCGCGCAGCAATAACCGACGGCACGGGAACCCGTTGCCCCTCGCTGGAATTTGATGGCGCTGCCGTCAATTGATTCCATTCTATTCAGGGCAGGTTCAGCCGACCGGCGCATGATGACACACGCCTGATGGGACGTGGGCGTCCTCGAGCCCGCCGGAATCGATCGTGGATAGCAGAATCGCATATCGTCGGCTGCGTTGGTCGCGTCTGGCGACGCTCGTGGCGCTCTCCGTTGGGATGGTGCCAAACATCGCCCGTGCCGACGACCTCAATACGCATGATCTCGCTTTGCTCGATCGATTGACTTTTGGCGTGAGCACCTCGAGTGCCACGCACATGCACGGCATCGGTGCCGAGCGCTGGCTCCAGGAGCAGTTGCATCCGGCCGGCAATCCGGCATTGCCCGACGCGGCCAAGGTGCAGATCGAAGCGATGCCCGACGTGCACCGCTTCCCGTTCGACATTGCGGTCGCCTTCGAACAGCAATCCAAGAGTGCCAGTCAGGTCGCCGATCCCGACCAGAAAAAGGCGGCGCAGCAGGTGTTTCAGCAGGCGATGAACGATCGCGCCAAGCAGGCCGCGGCGCGCACCATCCTGCACGCGCTCTACGCGCCCGACCAGTTGCGCGAGCGCATGGTCTGGTTCTGGTTCAATCACTTCAATGTCCACCAGTACAAGTCGAATCTGCGCGTGCTGGTCGGCGACTATGTCGATCATGCCATCCGCCCCAACTCGCTCGGCAAGTTTCGCGACCTGCTCGCGGCGACCGTGCGTCACCCCGCGATGCTGCGCTATCTCGACAATGCCGACAACGCGGCCGGCCACCTGAACGAAAACTACGCCCGCGAGATCATGGAGCTGCACACCATGGGTGTCGGCTCCGGCTACACGCAGGCCGACGTCGAGTCGCTGGCGAAGATCCTCACCGGGGTCGGCATCGACACCAAGTCGGAGGACCCGAAACTCAGGCCGGAATTGCAGCCCCAGCTCGTGCGCGAGGGCGCTTTCGAATTCAATCCGTCCCGCCACGACTACAGCGACAAGACATTTCTCGGCCACACTATCAGGGGACGCGGGCTCGCCGAGGTCGATGAAGCCATCGACATCCTGGTCCATCATCCCGCAACCGCCAGCCATCTGTCGCGCAAGATCGCGACCTACTTCGTTTCGGACAATCCGCCGGAAGCGCTGGTGCAGCGGATGGCCCAGACCTTCAAGTCCACCGACGGCGACATTGCCTCCGTTCTCGCCACCATGATCCATTCACCCGAATTCGAGGCTGCACTGAAGCCCGGCACGCGCTTCAAAGATCCCGTGCAATACGTGCTGTCAGCAGTTCGCCTCGCCTATGACGACAGGGTGATTCTGAACACCGCACCGATCCAGGGCTGGATCAATCGCCTCGGCGAAGGCCTGTTCAACCATGAGACGCCGGACGGCTATGCGCTGACCTCGGCGGCGTGGAACGGCCCTGGACAGATGATGGTTCGCTTCGAGATCGCGCGTCAGATCGGATCCGGCTCGTCCGGTTTGTTCAAATCCGACGGCCCCAACCCGATCGAGCAGCCCGCCTTCCCGCTGCTCCAGAACGCGCTGTACTTCAACGGCCTTCGCAAGACCCTCGGCCCGGCGACGCTGGCATCGCTCGACAGGGCAATCTCACCTCAGGACTGGAATACGCTTTTCCTGTCGTCACCGGAATTCATGCACTGAGCCACGGAGATCGCCATGAACCGTCGCGAGCTGATCAAGACTTTTGCTGCCCTTGCTCCGCTCACGGTGGCGGGCCGTGTCTGGGCTGCGCCGGCGACCGATGCCCGCATGCTGGTCGTGTTCTTGCGCGGTGCCTATGATGCGGCGAATGTCGTCGTACCGGTCTCGAGCGATTTCTACCGCGCATCGCGGCCGACGCTCGCCATCGCCAAGCCGGATGTCGGCAATCCCAATGCCGCGCTTGCGCTCGACGCCGATTGGGGTCTGCATCCGGCCTTGCGCGACAGCATCTATCCGCTCTGGGCCAAGCGCGAGATCGCCTTCATTCCCTTCGCCGGCACCAGCGACGATCTGACAAGGAGCCATTTCGAAACCCAGGACACGATCGAGCTCGGCCAGTCCGCCGGCGGCTCGCGCGACTATCGCTCGGGCTTCATGAGCCGGCTCGCCACTGAGCTGACGCGCGCCAAGCCGATCGCCTTCACCGATCAGCTTCCGCTGATCTTCCGCGGCAAATCGCAGGTGCCGAACACCGGCATCAACAATGTCGCAAAGCCCGGCGTCGACGACCGCCAGGCTGATCTGATCAAGAAGATGTACGCGCGGTCCGGTCTCGCCTCCTCGGTCTCTGAGGGCTTTCGGGTCCGCGACGACGTTTACCGTTCGGTCTCAGAGGAGATGAAGGCCGCCAATCGCGGCGCCGTCTCGCCGCGCGGCTTCGAATTGTCGGCACGGCGTATCGGCCGCCTGATGCGCGAGCAATTCAATCTTGGTTTCGTCGACGTCGGCGGCTGGGACACGCATGTCAACCAGGGCGCCGCCAACGGTTATCTCGCCGACCGGCTTGGTGAGCTCGGTCGCGCCCTGGTCGGCTTCTCCGAGGAAGTCGGGCCGGCAGCCTGGCGCGACACGGTGGTGGTGGTGATCTCGGAATTCGGCCGCACCTTCCGCGAGAACGGCGACCGCGGCACCGATCACGGTCATGGCAGCGTCTATTGGGTGCTCGGCGGCGGCATCAATGGCGGCCGTATCCTGGGCGAACAGGTCAAGGTCGAGCAACCGCACCTGTTCCAGAACCGCGACTATCCTGTGCTCACCGACTATCGCGCGCTGTTTGCCGACCTGTTCGGCCACGTCTTCGGCCTCGGTAACGAGAACCTCCAGCGCATCTTCACGGGCGTACACCCGACCAACCTGGCGGTAGTTTGAGTTGACGACCCCGCGCACAGAAAAATTTTCGCGTGCCGCACGGTCACGACGTCATCCAACGGTCATCGCAGCTACCTAGTTTTCCCAGCGCTACAATTTGACGCAGGAGTTGACGCCCACGGCGAGAGCGCAGGCTCTCCGCTGCGCGGAGTCCCACGCCTGCACGTCAATCGGCAACAGACATCACTGGGGAGCTCAACAATGACGATCGAAAAGCGGCCGCGCACGGCCGTCGCTATCGCTTTTGCCTCGACGCTTGGTCTTTCGCTGCTGGCTCCCTCGTTCGCGCATGCGGACGACAGGGACAAGGACAAGGGCGACGTCAAACATGTGCTGTTGATCAGTGTCGACGGCATGCATGAGGTCGATTTGCAGCGCTATGTCAGTTCCCATCCGTCGTCGAGCTTCGCAAGGCTTCTCGCGCATGGCGTACATTTCGCCGATGCGCACACCTCCCGGCCCTCAGATTCCTTCCCGGGCCTCCTCGCGTTCATGACCGGCGGCACGCCGAAGACGCATGGCGTGTTCTATGACGATTCCTACGATCGCACGCTGTTCGCGCCCGGTAGCAACTGCCAAGGCAGCCCCGGAACCGAGACGCTCTTCGATGAATCGATCGACTACGACCTGACCAAGCTCGACGGCGGTGGCGCCGCCGGGTCCGATCACATCAATCCAGCGCATCTGCCCATGCGCCTGAAGAACGGCAAATGCGAGCCGGTCTATCCGCACCAATTCCAGAGGCTCAATACCATCATGGAAGTGATCCACGAGGCGGGTCGGCGCACCGCCTGGTCGGACAAGCACCCAGCCTACGAGATCATCAGCGGTCCCTCCGGCAAGGGACTCGATGAGCTCTATGCGCCCGAGATCAATTCGACCACGGTACCGGGACAGCCCGGCGCCGACTGGACCATCGACCCGAGCTTCACGCGCAGCTATGACCAGCTCAAGGTCACCGCCGTGCTCAACTGGATCAAGGGCTTTGATCACACCGGCAAGACCAGGGCCGGCGTTCCCGCGATCTTCGGCATGAACTTCCAGGCCGTCAGCGTCGGCCAGAAAGTCACCGCCGACGGATATCTGGATGCAGCCGGAACGCCGAGCCCGCAACTCCAGGCGTCGCTCGACTTCGTCGATGCCTCACTCGGCCAGATGCTGGATGCGCTGGCGGACCAGCACCTCGCCCGTGACACGCTGGTCATCGTCGGCGCCAAGCACGGTCAGTCGCCGATCGACGTGAACAAGCTCCACATGCTGACCGGCAGCACCAATCCGAAGCTGGGCGGCGGCGCGCGCGCCGACGTGACCGATCCGGCCGACTTGCTGACGAATGGCGGCGTCGCGCTGGCGCAGGAGACCGCCGACGACGTTGCGCTGATCTGGCTCAAAAACCAGGATGACGCCGAGAAGGCCGTCGCGCTTCTCGAGGCCGACCGCAAGGGCGCCAACCAGGCTCACATCGAGAAGATCTATGCCGGCGAGCAGCTCGTCGACCAGTTCGGCGATCCGGCAGCCGGCCGTACGCCGGACATCATCATCCAGCCGATCCCCGGCACGATCTACAGCAAGAGCAAGAAGAAAATCGCGGAACATGGCGGTTTCGCCGAGGACGACACGCACGTCCTGCTCGTCGTCTCCAATCCCAAACTCGCGCCGACGCTCGTTCACGAGCGCGTGGCGAACCGGCAGGTCGCTCCCACCATCCTGAAGGCGCTCGGCCTCGAGCCGGACGAGCTCGAGGCGGTGCGCGGCGAGGACCACACCCGCCTGCTGCCGGCCGTGCGATTGAAGGACTGATCCTTCGCAGAGCCGCGAGTGGCGACAGTCCTTTCGGCACATTCAAATCGTCGCCCGCTTCGTGCGCAGTCGCGCACCGGAGCGGGCGGTGTCGTTTCTGACGACATTCACGACAGGGCTCGGCTTCTAGCCGTTCCATCAATTCAAAAACGGTATTAATCGATACCCCCTTGAACTTGGACAGTTTCCCGCGTGCGCCTCTAGGAGTCGCTTCGAGGAAACATTCGAGTTCTAAGGAGGCGCGTGATGAGCGCAGTGGTGTCCGCGGCGGACGTGAGGAGGTCTCGCGTCAGGCTGTTCATCGTGACCATGTTGTTCCTGGTCACGACCGTCAACTATGCCGACCGCGCCACGCTGTCGATTGCCGGCCCTGCGCTTTCCAAAGAACTCCATCTCGATCCCGTGGCGATGGGTTGGATCTTCTCGGCCTTCGGCTGGTCCTACGTCGTCGCGCAGGTGCCGGGCGGCTGGCTGCTCGACCGCTACGGCTCGCGCCTCGTCTACGCTTTCAGCATCATTGTCTGGTCGCTGTTCACGATGATGCAGGGCTGGGTCGGCTTCCTCAGCGCCGGTGCGGCCATCATCGTGCTCTTCGCGCTTCGTCTCCTGGTCGGCATCGCCGAGGCGCCCTCCTTCCCCGCCAACGCCCGCATCGTCGCGGCCTGGTTTCCCGGCAATGAGCGCGGCACCGCCTCGGCCTTCTTCAATTCGGGGCAGTATTTCGCCACCGTGATCTTCGCGCCGCTAATGGGCTGGATCGCCCATGATTACGGCTGGCGTTACGTGTTCTTCGTGATGGGCGGGCTTGGCGTGGTTATGGGCCTCGCCTGGATCAAGACTGTCTACGGGCCGAAAGAACATCCCGCGATCAACGAAGCCGAGTTCGACTACATCAAGGACGGCGGCGCGCTGGTCGATCTCGATACGCCCAAGGAGGAGCGTGCGCCGGATTCCGGTCCGAAGTGGGACCACATCCGCCAGCTGCTCTCCAACCGCATGATGCTCGGCGTCTATCTCGGCCAGTACTGCATCAACACGCTGACCTATTTCTTCCTGACCTGGTTCCCGGTGTACCTGGTCAAGGAGCGCGGCCTGTCGATCCTGCAGGCCGGCTTCGTCGCCACGCTGCCGGCGCTGTGCGGCTTCATCGGCGGCGTGCTCGGCGGCATCATTTCCGACGCCATCCTGCGCAAGACCGGCTCGCTGACCATGGCGCGCAAGATCCCGATCGTCGGCGGCATGCTGCTGTCGATGTCGATCATCGCCTGCAACTATGTCGACGGCCAGGCGCTGGTGGTCGGCTTCATGGCGCTCGCCTTCTTCGGCAAGGGCATCGGGGCGCTCGGCTGGGCTGTGGTCTCCGACACCTCGCCCAAGGAGGCCGGCGGCGTGTCGGGCGGCCTGTTCAACTCCTTCGGCAATCTCTCCTCCATCACCACGCCGATCGTGATCGGCTACATCGTGGCCGCCACGGGCTCCTTCAATGGCGCCCTGGTGTTCGTCGGCATCAACGCGCTCGTGGCGGCCTTCGCCTATCTCGTGGTGGTCGGCAAAATCGAGCGGGTGGTGCTCAAACCTTCCTCCTGAGGGCTCCATGGGAACTTGACCAGGCAACTCAACGGCGGCTCGCAAGGCCGCCGTCTTTGTTTTGGGGATGATCGATGCTAGAAGTGCCGGGGAAACGCCTTATTCATCTAAGGCATGTATCGATGTTCGACCTCAACCAGCTCCGCTGTTTCGTCACGGTGGCGGAGGAACTGCATTTCGGCCGCGCCGCCGTGCGGCTGAACATGACCCAACCGCCTCTATCCCGGCAGATTCAGGTGCTGGAGCACATCATCGACGCGCCGCTGCTGGAGCGCACCAGCCGCTCGGTGCGCCTGACGCCCGCGGGGCGCAGCTTCCTCCCCGAGGCGCGCCGCATCCTGAAGCTTGCGGAAAGCGCCTCGCAGGTCGCCCGACGCATCGCGCTCGGCAAGACCGGCTCGCTGAAGATCGGCTTTACGGCGGCCGCCGCCTACGGCTTCCTGCCCGAGCTGGTCGCGGCCTGCCGCGCCAAGCTGCCTGAGGTGGACTTCTCGTTGAAGGAGATGGTGTCGGGCGACCAGTTCGAGGCACTGACCTCGGGCCAGATCGATGCCGGCCTGCTGCGCCCGCCGATCGCGCGGCCGGAACTGACCAGCCGCCGCGTCGTCGCCGAGCCCCTGCTCGCCGCGATCCCGAAAAAGCACCCGCTCGCCAATGCCGACAGCATCACCATCAAGGACTTCGACGACCAGCCCTTCGTGATGTATTCGCCCTATGAGAGCCGCTACTTTCACGATCTCCTGGTGGCTTTGTTCACCCGCGCCGACATCCTGCCGCGCTATGTCCAGCATCTCAGCCAGATCCATTCGATCCTCGCGATGGTCCGCGCGGGCCTTGGCCTCGCCATCGTGCCGGCCGCGGCGGCCGGCCTGAAGATCACCGACGTCCGCCTGCGTCCCCTGAAGCTGCGCACGCGCGTTCCCGTCGAGCTCTTCATGGTGTGGCGCCGCGACGACGAGAACCCGCTGCTGTCCGCGCTGGTCAAGATCGCCTGCGAATTGTCCTCGGTGGAGGCGGTGGAGGATTGATGCTCAATCCGCATCGGTCGATATAGGGATTGGCTTGGACGCGCATCGAACGGTCTCCTAAACACCAGCGCATGGACGCGCAGCCTCTTTGCGTCCTCCGCAACACTGGAACTAGGGAGCAGCGCCCATGAGCAAGATGACCCCGCAGGAAATGGCCCAGACGATCGGATCCGGCCTGCTGTCCTTCCCCGTCACGCCGTTCAAGGTGGACTATTCCTTCGACGAAGCGACCTACCGCGCCAACATGGATTGGCTGTGCGGTTATGACGTCGCCGGCCTGTTCGCCGCCGGCGGCACCGGCGAATTCTTCTCGCTGACCCCGACCGAAGTCCCTGAAGTGGTCAAGGTCGCGGTCGACGAGACCAAGGGCCGCGTGCCCGTGCTCGCCGGCACCGGCTATGGCACCGCGATTGCCCGCGAGATCGCCATTGGTGCGGAAAAGGCCGGCGCTGACGGCCTGCTGCTGCTGCCGCCCTATCTCACCCATTCCGAACAGGAAGGCCTTGCCGCCCATGTCGAAGCGGTCTGCGCTTCCGTGAAGATCGGCGTCATCGTCTATAACAGGGACAACGCCATCCTGCAGCCCGACACGCTCGCCCGCCTCGCCGAGCGCTGCCCGAATCTCGTCGGCTACAAGGACGGCATCGGCGACATCGAGCTGATGACCCGCGTCTACACCAAGCTCGGCGACCGCCTCACCTATGTCGGCGGCCTGCCGACAGCAGAGACTTTCGCGTTGCCCTATCTCGATATGGGCGTGACGACCTATTCCTCGGCCGTGTTCAACTTCGTGCCTGAGTTCGCCACCAATTTCTACGCCGCCGTGCGCAAGCGCGATCATGCGACGATCCATGCCGGCTTGAAGGATTTCATCCTGCCGCTGATCGCGATCCGCAACCGCAAGAAGGGCTACGCTGTCTCGATCATCAAGGCCGGCATGAAGGTGATCGGCCGCGATTCCGGCCCGGTCCGCCCGCCGCTGACCGACCTCACCGAGCAGGAGGTTGCGGAATTGACCGCGCTGGTGAAGAAGCTGCCCGCCGCACGATCGTCACAACAGGCTGCAGAATAGCAAGATAACAGGGAGGAGCGTGCGATGGCCCAGACTGAGATCTCCGGCGCGCCAGTCGTCACAGCGATGCAGGTGATCCCGGTCGCCGGCCGCGACAGCATGCTCCTCAATTTGAGCGGCGCGCACGCGCCGTTCTTCACCCGCAACATTGTCATCCTCACAGACAATGCCGGTCACACCGGCGTCGGCGAGGTGCCCGGCGGGCAAATGATCTGGCAGACGCTGCAGGACGCCCGCGATCTCGTGATCGGCAAGGCCGTCGGCGCGATGAACAATATTCTCGCCGATATCAGGACCACCTTTGCCGACCGCGATGTCGGCGGTCGCGGCAAGCAGACCTTCGACTTGCGCGTGATGATCCACGCGGTCACCGCGATCGAATCCGCCCTGCTCGACCTGCTCGGTCAGCATCTCAATCTGCCGGTCGCTGCGCTCCTCGGTGAAGGCCAGCAGCGCACCAGCGTCGAGACGCTCGGCTATCTCTTCTTCGTCGGCGACCGGCGCAAGAGCAAGCTCGACTACGTCACGGGCGAGACCGGCAAGCCCGACTGGTTCAACCTCCGCCACCAGGAAGCAATGACGCCCGAAACCGTGGTACGGCTTGCGGAATCGACCCAGGACCATTACGGCTTCGCCGACTTCAAGCTGAAGGGCGGCGTGCTGCGCGGCGAGTTGGAGATCGAGGCCGTCACCGCGATCGCCAAACGCTTTCCCAGCGCACGCGTCACGCTCGACCCCAACGGCGCCTGGTCGCTCGATGAGGCCATCGGCCTCTGCAAGAACATGCACGGCATCCTCGCCTATGCCGAGGACCCCTGCGGTGCCGAGGCCGGCTTCTCCGGCCGCGAGATCATGGCCGAGTTCCGCCGCGCCACAGGCCTGCCGACCGCGACCAACATGATCGCCACCGATTGGCGGCAACTCTCCCATGCGTTGCGCCTTGGAGCGGTGGACATTCCGCTGGCTGACCCCCACTTCTGGACCATGCAGGGATCGGTGCGCGTCGCCCAGACCTGCCGCGACAACGGCCTGACTTGGGGCTCGCACTCCAACAATCACTTTGACATTTCGCTCGCCATGTTCACCCATGTCGGTGCCGCGGCTCCCGGTAAGGTCACTGCGATCGACACCCACTGGATCTGGCAGGACGGCCAGGCGCTCACCAAGGAGCCGCTCCAGATCAAGGGGGGCAAGATCGCGGTCCCGGATCGTCCGGGCCTCGGCATCGAGATCGACCGTGCGGCCATCGAGGCCGCGCATGAGCTCTACAAGAAGCATGGACTTGGCGCCCGAGATGACGCTATCGCCATGCAGGATTTGATCCCCGGCTGGACCTTCAACGACAAGCGTCCGTGCCTCGTGCGTTAAGACAAGACTTCCTTGGAGGAAAAAGAGATGACTGCGATCCTCAAGAACTTCATCGGCGGCGAATGGGTCGACGGCTCCGGCGTCACCAGGAACATCAACCCCTCCAACACCAATGACCTCGTCGGCGAATACGCCAAGGCCGACAAGGCGCAGACCGAGAAGGCAATCGCCGCTGCGAAGGCCGCCTTCCCTGCCTGGGCACAGTCGACGCCGCAGGTGCGCTACGACGCGCTCAACAAGATCTCGACCGAAATCCTGTCTCGCAAGGAAGAGCTCGGCCGCCTGCTCGCCCGCGAGGAAGGCAAGACGCTGCCCGAGGGCATCGGTGAGGTTGCTCGGGCCGGCCAGATCTTTGCGTTCTTCGCCGGCGAAGCATTGCGCCTGATCGGCGAGAAGGGCGCCTCGGTGCGTCCCGGCCTCGACGTCGAGCTCACCCGCGAGCCGGTCGGAGTCGTCGGCATGATCACGCCCTGGAATTTCCCGATCGCGATACCCGCCTGGAAGATCGCGCCGGCGCTCTGCTACGGCAACACCGTCGTGTTCAAGCCGGCCGAGCTGGTGCCGGGCTCCGGACATGCACTCGCCGAGATCATCACCCGCTCCGGAATTCCCGCCGGCGTGTTCAATCTCGTGGTCGGCTCCGGCTCCGTGGTCGGCCAGACCCTGCTCGAGCATCCTGACGTCGCCGCGATCTCGTTTACCGGCTCGGTGCAGACCGGACGCAAGATCGCGCAGGCTTGCGTGCTCTCGAACCCGATGAAGAAATTCCAGCTCGAGATGGGCGGCAAGAACCCGCTGGTCGTGCTCGACGACGCCGACCTCAAGACCGCGGTCGAGGTCGCCGTCAACGGCGCGTATTTCTCCACCGGCCAGCGCTGCACCGCTTCCTCGCGCCTGATCGTCACCGAGGGCATCCACGACCGCTTCGTCGCGGCGGTGGCCGAGCGGCTGAACGGCCTGTCGGTGGACGACGCGCTCAAGGCCGGCGTGCAAATCGGCCCGGTGGTCGACCAGAGCCAGCTCGACCAGGACCTGCGCTACATCAAGATCGGCCAGGACGAAGGTGCCAAGCTCGCCTTCGGCGGCGAGCTGCTCAAGCGCGAGAATCCCGGCCACTATCTGCAGCCGGCGCTGTTCACCGAAGCCAACAACAACATGCGCATCGCGCGTGAGGAAATCTTCGGACCGGTCGCCGCCGTCATCCGCGCCAAGAATTACGAGGAAGCGCTGGCGATTTCCAACGACACCGAATTCGGTCTCGCCTCCGGCATCTGCACCACCAGCCTGAAATACGCCTCGCACTACAAGCGCAACAGCGAGTCCGGCATGGTGATGGTCAATCTGCCGACCGCCGGCGTCGACTATCACGTGCCGTTCGGCGGCCGGAAGGGCTCGAGCTACGGCGCCCGCGAGCAGGGCTCCTACGCCCGCGAGTTCTACACGACGGTGAAGACGGCTTATACCTATCCGGGTTGATATCATAGGGTGGGCAAAGCGGAAGCGTGCCCACCACTTACGCTCGGTGTGAAGACGGTGGGCACGGCGGGTTGCGCCTTTGCCCGCCCTACGACTTCAGTTTCTGAGAGCTAAAGCAGATGGACCAGGACGTCGCAGCGAAAGAACAGCCCCGCTACATCAAGCTCAACGCGCGCGACAACGTCGCGATCGTGGTCAATGATTTCGGGCTTCCCGCCGGCTCCCGCTTTGCCTGCGGGCTGACGCTGCGCGCCTTCGTGCCGCAAGGGCACAAGACCGCCCTGGTCGACATCGCACAAGATGAGCCGATCATCCGCTATGGCGAGGTCATCGGCTACGCGCTCTCCCCGATCCTGGCCGGCGAATGGGTGGACGAGGCCCGCATCCGCATGCCGGAAGCGCCTGCCCTCGACAAGCTCGAAATCTCCACCGCCGTCCCCGCACCGCTGCCGCCACTCGAAGGCTTTACCTTCGAGGGCTACCGCAATCCGGACGGCTCGGTCGGCACGAAAAACATTCTGGGCATCTCCTCCTCAGTCCAATGCGTCAAGGGCACGATGGAATATGCGGTCAAGCGCATCCGCGCCGAGCTGCTGCCGAAATACCCGAACGTCGACGACGTCGTGCCGCTCACGCACGCCTATGGCTGCGGTGTCGCCATCACCGCGCCCGACGCAGTGGTGCCGATCCGCACGTTGCAGAACCTCGCGCTCAATCCCAATTTCGGCGGCGAGATCCTGGTCGTCGGCCTCGGCTGCGAAAAGCTCGCGCCTGAACGGCTGGTGCCGGAAGGCGTCAGCGATGCCATCGTGCGCATGCAGGATGAAGCCTTCGACGGCTTTGGCGCGATCGTCGAAGCGATCATGACCCAGGCTGAAGCGCGGCTGAAGGTCCTCAACAAGCGGACCCGAGAGACCTGCCCCGCCTCCGATCTCGTCATCGGCCTGCAATGTGGCGGCAGCGACGCCTTCTCGGGTGTCACCGCGAACCCCGCCGTCGGCTTCGCCGCAGACCTCTTGGTGCGCGCCGGCGCCACCGTGATGTTCTCCGAAGTCACCGAAGTGCGCGACGCCATTCAGCTGCTCACCCGGCGCGCCATCAATGAGGACGTCGGCCGCGCGCTGGTGCGCGAGATGGCCTGGTACGATTCCTATCTGGCCCGCGGCGGCGCGGACCGCAGCGCCAACACCACGCCCGGCAACAAGAAGGGCGGCCTCGCCAACATTGTCGAGAAGTCCCTCGGCTCGATCGTCAAGTCGGGCTCATCAGCCATCACCGGCGTGCTCTCGCCCGGCCAGAAGGCGACGCAGAAGGGCATGCTGTTCGCGGCAACGCCGGCGAGCGACTTCATCTGCGGCACGCTTCAGCTCGCCTCCGGCATGACCTTACAGGTGTTCACCACCGGCCGCGGCACGCCCTACGGCCTTGCGGCGGCTCCCGTGATCAAGGTCGCCACCCGCACCGAGCTGGCGCGCCGCTGGAAGGACCTGATCGATTTCGATGCAGGTGGTATCGCCACCGGTGCCAAGACGATCGAGGAAACCGGCTGGGACCTGTTCCGCCTGATCCTCGACGTCGCCTCCGGCCGCACCAAGCCGTGGTCGGACCGTTGGGGCATCCACAACGATCTCACGCTGTTCAATCCTGCGCCGGTGACCTGAGCGCCGGCGCCCGGTGAAACCGGCCTGAAACAAAGGCGCGAAAAGCTTCGCCTTCGCTTCATGATGGTCGCGCCGCGCAACCAAACATCTCAATCATGGGAGACGAATGTTCGCACATAAGCGAACCTCTCGTCGCACCGCCGCGACCAAACCTCCGATTGATATCTTCCACGGAGATTTTGATATGCGTGTTCTCACAATGACTGCCATTGCCAGCGCGACGATTGCAGGCGCAGCCAGCGCTTTCGCCGGCGAGCTTCCCTCCTATGAGGTGAAGTCGTTTCCGATCTCGTCGGTGCAGGTGCAGGTGCTCGGCGGGGCAGGCATTGAGCAGCAATCGACCGCGCCCGCGATGGTCATCGCCGGCATGCCGGCCTCGCCGGCGCAGATGTCGGTGCTGTCACCGCGTGTGAAGCGGCTCGCCAGCGCGAACTCCGACAGCGAAGCACGCTGATCCGTCGCATCACTGACGGCGCCCGCATCTCGTGTGGGCGCCGTCAGCGTTCTCAGGTCATGCTGCCCGGCATGAAGCACCGGACCCGCGGATGGCCATCGATATAGTGCTTCCACACCATGGTGCGGCCGATCTTGTTCGGTTCGGTGATCACGGCTCCATCGGGAACGACGACCCACTCCTCGTCGAGATGCACGCGATAGTGCCCCTTGTCGGACTCCCAGTCGACATCGGCGACGACATAGCCATCGGCGTCCGAGCAGCACTGCCCATACTCGCTACGCAGGCCCTCGAACCAGGGCCTGAGCGGCGAGTTGGCGTAGCGTCCGTCGTCGCGCGCAAGCGCCGATGTTGCCAGGAGCGTCAGCAGTCCCAGCAGCGTCACCGCACACAGTCTTGCAAGCCTCATTTGCGTCATCTCACGGATGGATCTCGGCGTCGCAAGGAACAAGCGACACCGCTCACACCCTTGAACAGGCGCGGCAGCGGCGACTCGTTCCTCCGGCGGCTTTGCCGACAACTATGCAAATCCGGCGCCAGCACGCATTCCGGGGAACTACTGGCGCGACAAGCCCACCCGATCTGTCCGCCGCTCCCGCATGTGTGACCTGCCGACGGTCCGCCGTTCCGCCTCGGAGACTTTCCTTGTCGGGTCAGGACGTGTACGAAGCGGGCGCGACCGCAAGCGTTTAACCGACTGTTTCGAATGGAAGAATTGGATAACGGCGTAACGGGCATTGGACCGTCGGCGCTATGAGCGACTCCAGAGACCTGCTTCCCGGTCAACAAGACCCGACCGATCTGCCCGCAAACCAGGTGCAGTTCGCGCTGGTGATTTCGCGCATGCTCGATACGGTGAAGGACGACGCCGAAGCCAGACGGCAGATGGTCTACGATCTCGCGCGCTACAAGCTCCAGGAGCAGTTCACCTACGCCGACGCAAAGAACATCGAGGAGGTGAAGCAGGCCCTCGAGGTCGCGATCGATGAGGTCGAAAAGTTCTCACGCGAAGAGGCGCCGCTGGAGCGTCTGCCGCAACAACAACTCACGTCATCCAAGATGAGCGAGCCAGGCGGTGTTCTGGTCTCCGGCGCAGCGACCGTCCTGGCATCGGGCGTCGGAAGCTCCCGCAGCAAGCTGCCTGCGGTCCCGGGCCCTCTCTGGCCGGTCATGAAGCGGACGGCAGCCATCCTGGTTGTCGTTAGCACAACCATCCTGATCGTCTCGCAGCGAGACAAGATCGCTGCGCTGCGCCGGTTGATTTCGTCGCAGACCCCGGCGATCGCGCTGGTCGCGCCCAAGCCGGAGACGACCATCACAGTCGCCAAGCCGGAAATGGTCCCCTCAGCCCCGCCTCCACCAACGCGCGTGCTTCCGACCGACTACGGCATCTACGCCCTGATCGACGACAAATCGCTGGCCGAGTTGAACGCAATCAGCGTGATGGCGCCGGACATGCGCATTGCGATTTCGCCAGAGTTCAGGAAGCCCGACCGGCCGCATCTGCCGAATGGGCACGTCAAGTTCATCGTGTTTCGCCGGGACATTTCAAATGTGATCCCGGAGCGCCTCGAGGTCCGCGTGGTCGCAAAGATCAGGGAGTTTTCGACCAACGCTGCCGGCAAGACGTCGGGCGACGGAGAGGACGTCGGCGTTATCAGAAACTTCTCCTATCCGTTTCGGATCGCGCCGATTCCGGGCAAACCCGAAATGTATGAGCTTCACGCCAGCGATGCTGAGCTCGACCTTCCCCCGGGACATTACGTCCTGAGCCTGGGATTGCAGGCCTATTATTTCCAGGTCGACGGCGAGATCACCGATGCCCGCCAATGCCTCGAGCGGGTCGAGGCCGGCAACGGAACTTTCTATGCGCCTTGCAGGAAGGCGCGGACGTATTGAGGCTCGTAGCCTTGGCAACGCCTACTGCTTGGGCACTGGCGCCATCATCGCGCCGCCTTTCTTCGCCGCAGGCGCGGACTTCGGCACGGTCGCTGCGGCCTGCGCGGGAAGATATTTGGCGATAATGGCCGGATCGACCTGAGCCAAGCTGGCGTCCGGCAAGCGCTGCCAGGTCTCATCCTTGCCGAACAGGGAAATGCCGAGGAAGCCGCGCATGGTCAGGACCTGGCCATCCGGACTCACGCTCATCTTGGCCTTCCAGATGTTGCCGTCGCGCGGATTGACCACGTTGCCGCCCTCATACTTCAACCCGTCCCGCTTCATGTCGCGGATGAAGGACAGCCCGAGCACCGGCTGGTTCTTGCGATCGTCGGTGCATTTCGAGCAGACCTCGTTCGGATTGTCGCCGGGGCGCGGGAAGGTCTTGGCGATGATGCCTTCGAAAATCCCGTTGTGGTCAACAAAGAGAAACCAACCCACCGGCCTGCCGTCTTCGACCTTCTGCCAGAGACCCGCGGCCGTTGGCTGTTGAGCGGCAGCCGGTTTCGCCGCGCCAATCGTCGCCACGACGGCGAGCGTAAGGAGCGAGAGCAGCCGAAAGCTCGAAAAACGATTCCGCATTATGATCACCTTGCTAGCTGCCACTGCAATGGCCGCAGACTACGGCGATTTCGCGAACGGTTCCAGCACCAGAAACATGGGGTGTTCCGCTAGCGCAGCGGTCAGTTGACACCGAGCTTCTTTTGCAGGCTGGAGGACGACGTCGTGTACTGGAACACGAGCCGCTTCTCCGGATAGACGTAGCGGTGGGCTTTTTGCGACATCAGCGCGCCCTCGTGGAAGCCGCACAGGATCAGCTTGATCTTGCCGGGATAGGTGTTGATGTCGCCGATGGCGAAGATGCCTGGTACGTTTGTTTCGAACGCACTCGTCTCGACCGGCACCAGGTTGTTCTCCAGCGCAATGCCCCAGTTCGCGACCGGCCCGAGCTTCATGGTCAGACCGAAGAACGGCAGCATGGTGTCACACGAGATTTCGCTCACGCTGTTGTCGTTGCCCTTGATGGTGGCGCCGGAGAGCTTGCCATCCGCGCCGGACAGCGCGGTGACCTGGCCGAGCTTGAGATCCATCTTGCCGCCGGCCACCAGCGCGCGCATCTGCTCGACACTATGGGGCGCGGCGCGAAACTCGTCGCGCCGGTGTAGCAGCGTGATGCGCTTGGCGACTGGATGCAGATTGAGCGTCCAGTCGAGTGCAGAATCGCCGCCACCGACGATCAGCACGTTCTTGTCGCGGAAGGTCTCCATCTTGCGCACGGCATAGTGCACCGAGGTGCCTTCATAGGCCTCGATTCCCGGCACCGGCGGGCGCTTGGGCTGGAACGAGCCGCCGCCGGCTGCGATCACCAGCACCTTGCATTCGAACACCTTGCCGGCATCTGTGGTGCAGCGGAACGCGGGATCGCCGATCTTCTCCACGGTCTCGACCATCTCGCCGAGATGGAAGGTCGGGTGGAACGGCTTGATCTGCTCCATCAGCGCATCGGTGAGGCCCTGGCCGGAGACCTGTGGAATCCCGGGAATGTCGTAGATCGGCTTTTCCGGATACAGTTCGGCGCATTGGCCGCCGACCTTGTCGAGGATGTCGACGAAATGTGCCTTCATGTCGAGAAGGCCAAGCTCGAAGGCGGCGAACAGGCCACAGGGGCCCGCGCCAATAATCAGCACATCGGTTTTGATCACGTCGCTCATGTCGTCTCTTTATCGATCGTTATCGGTTGGACGGCGCCCGCCGGGCAGAGGTGACCCTGCCTGTCTAGCCAACGGGGATGGATCAGGGAAGGCATAAAAGCGGGAGCGCCCCGCAGCCGCGCCCACTTGCCGGGTCAGCATAACTGGGCTGTAACGGAATGCGATATGACGGAGATCAATCGGTGAACGCACCAAGCCGCCTCGATACGACACCGCGCCTGGAGGACTTCCCTTTTCGCCTCAGCGACAATGTCCGTTTCGGCGATCTCGATCCGAACCAGCACGTCAACAACGCGGTCTACGCCACCTATTTCGAGACCGGCCGTGTCACGCTGATGAAGCTTCCCCAATACGGACTGACACCGCCGGGGCTTGCCTGGATCATGGTGCGGCTCGACATGCATTTCCGCGCCGAGCTGCACTGGCCGAACACGATCCAGCTCGGCCTCGGCGTGGTGAAGCTCGGGCGGACGTCGGTGACCTTCGAGCAGGTCGTGTTCTCGGAAGGAAAATGCATCGCCTCGGCAACGTCGGTCGGCGTCTTGCTCGACGAGACGACGCGCCGGCCGGCCCCGCTGACGGCGGAGTTGATCGAGAAATTCAAACCCTGGCACAAGCGCGGCATCGAAGTCGCGCCGCCGAACAGCTGATAGCTGGGAGAGACGATCAGGCCTGCCGTTCCGGCGTCGCCACCACGAGCCCGTCGAGCTCGTCGGAGACCTTGATCTGGCAGGACAGGCGCGAGTTCGGGCGCACGTCGAAGCCGAAGTCGAGCATGTCCTCCTCCATCGGCGTCGGGCTGCCGACCTTCTCGCGCCAGGCTTCGTCGACATAGACATGGCAGGTTGCGCAGGCACAGGCGCCGCCGCACTCGGCCTCGATGCCGGGAATGCTGTTGCGGATGGCGGCTTCCATCACGGTCGCGCCGTTCTCGATTTCCACCGTGCGGGTTTCGCCCTTGTGGTCGACAAAGTGAATCTTGGCCATGTGTTCTCGTGCTGCCGCGATGTTGATTGGGAGTAAATGAGGGTCCGGGGCTGTCCTATAACGGGTCGGTCAGGCGGGCGCCATAGCGTTTTGTCGCGAAGTCGGCCCGTTTCGCGTGAGGAAAGCCCGTCGAAACAAGCGACTAGCCTATCGTCGCCGGCGAGCCCGCGTCGAGCTAGCGCTT
Source organism: Bradyrhizobium sp. CCBAU 51627 (assembly GCF_028128765.1). Lineage (GTDB taxonomy): Bacteria > Pseudomonadota > Alphaproteobacteria > Rhizobiales > Xanthobacteraceae > Bradyrhizobium. The sequence continues at coordinate 43,864 of NZ_LBJG01000012.1, read as the reverse complement.
CAGGATCGTTTCGATCGCGGCGCGAGCCTCGGCGACCGCCTCTTTCAGCGCTGTGAAGGCGTGCGGCTGGTTACGGCCGAGCCGGATCGCGGTCTCCAGGCTGGCAGCGGCATCCGCGACCGCAAAGGCGCCGATTCCGCGCGCCGAGCCCTTGAGCTTGTGTGCGAGCACACCGGTCTCGGGCGTCAGCGTCGCCATGGCCGCCAGCAGCCTGACTGCCTGCTCGGCGAACATCGCCAGCACTTCCTGCTCCAGCTCGGCATCGCCGAGAGTCATGTGGGAGAGGTGGTCGAGGTCGAGCGGGCTGTCGATGGGGGCAAGCGGGGGAGAGGGCATCCAGTCCATCCGTTGCAGTTCAGGTGTCATGGCGCAGGCCCCGGCATCGCGCGATGGTCCGCCGGTCCGGCGGTTCCCCCACCGAAGCATGGAAATGGTTAACGAAGTGTTTGGGCCGTTTTACGCAAATCTGCCCGTTTGTTGACGAAAAGTTGCCGCAATCGGCCTCGTTCGGTGGAGAATTTCATTTAGAGCTAAGGCGTTACGGGTCGATGCTGTTAACGATGATTAAGATTGTCTTAATCGCGGGCATTTCATTCGCGACGCTCTGCCAATAGGATGTTGCAGAAATTGGCGGACAAGCCGTCCGGGTGGGGATGGCTCGAAGATCCGCGCAAGCGGCATGATCCGGACTGTGGGCTTGCGTCGCGCGCAGGGCTCGCGGGGGACGCGTACAAGTAACGAGGGCTCGGACTGAACATGGCCAATACTCCCAAAAAGGTCAAAGACCCCACAGAAGTTGCGCTTTCTGCGATCCAGGAAGCTCTCAACATCAGCGACACGGCTGCCGATACCAGCCGCAACGCATCCATGCACAATGAAACGGTGCCTCCGGTCGCACCGCCGACGCCCTCGGCGTTCGACGAGCCTGCCTTCGAGCCGCGTCCGGCCGCCAACGAGCGCGCCGTTTTCGATTCCATCGAGGAACCGCGTCCCGCGCGCCGCGCCGCCAATGACGATCGCGCCACCATCGGCCAGCTGCTCCAGTCGCTGCAAACGGGCCGCCCTGCCCGCAGCATCTATACCGGCGCGACCATCTTCACCGTGGTCTGGCTCGCTGCCTGCGCCGCGCTGACGGTCGGCTTCCTGCCCTCGATCCGTGCCGCCATGGGCGAGAGCGGCGGCGTGCTGGCCATCGCCGGCCTCGCTACGATGTTCTTCGCGCCGATCATGCTGTTCTACTTCCTCGCCAGCCTCGTCTGGCGCGGCCAGCAGATGAGCCAGGTCGCGCAGGCGATGGCGCAGGTCGCGATCCGCTTCTCCGAGCCCGAAGGCTCGGCATCCGATTCCATGGTCACCGTCGGCCAGGCCATTCGCCGTGAGGTCGCGGCGATGGGCGACGGCATCGAGCGCGCCATCGCGCGCGCCGGCGAGCTCGAGACGCTGGTCGCCAACGAGGTCGCGGCGCTGGAGCGCGCCTATTCCGACAACGAAGTCCGCATCCGCGCCCTGCTCCAGGACATCGCCCATCAGCGCGACAACCTGGTCGGTCAGGCCGAGCAGGTCCGCAGCGCCATTTCCGGCGTGCAGATCGACCTTCGCCACGACATTGCGCTGATCTCGGACGCGATCGCCTCTCGCGTCGACGAGGTGGCGAAATCAATCACCGGCGCCCTGGAAGAGCGCGGCGCCCACATCACGCAGGCCCTGAGCCACGCCGGCGACAACATGATCCTGGCGCTCGGTGAGCGCGGCGGCGACCTGCTCGACCGCCTCGAGGAGGCCAGCGCCGAGACCACGCGCGCCGTGCTCGATGCCAGCGAGCGGCTGACCACGAGCCTCAACTTCAAGACCGGCCACGTCCACGACGAGTTCGTCGACCTCGCCGACCGCGTCCACGAGATGCTGAACGAGCGCATCGACCGCATCACCGGCGAGTTCGAGCAGCGTTCCGCCGCGATCGTCGACGGCATCTCCGAGCGCACCGAGCAGGTGCACGACAGCCTCAAGAACTCGTCGGACTCGCTCCTGCTCGAGCTCGAGCTGCGCTCCAACGATCTCTCCGCCAAGATCGACGACGCCGGCAACCGCCTCGCCGGCCAGATCATGACCTCCGGCGACAAGGCGAGCGAAGCGCTCGATGCCACCGTCAACAGCCTCGTCGCCAAGGTCGTCAGCCAGACCGAGACCGCGCACGACTCGCTGTCGCTGCAGATGAGCGCGTTCGACGAACTGGTGAAGAACCAGGGTTCCGAGCTGGTCGAGAGGTTCGCCCGCGATTCCGGCACGCTGGGTGCCCTGATCACGCGCCACATCTCCGAGTTCGACCGTACCGTGAAGACCTTCGGCGGCGAAATCGTCGAGCGCATGGGCCAGCGCACGCACGAAATCCATGAGTCACTGAAGACCTATGTCGACAATTTCGACTCCCGCTTCAGCTCCAACGGCGGCGCGATCACGGCCATTCTCGACCAGCGCCTGGTGCAGTTCGAGACCACGATCGGCGAACGCGTTTCCAACTTCGACGCCTCGCTGAACGGCAAGATCGCCGGCCTCGACGGTGCGATCGAAGGCCACATCAAGACCTTCGACCAGCAGCTCGGCGGCCGCGTTGGCGCGCTCGAGCAGTCGTTCGATGCACGTGCGAAGTCCGTCACCGAGACGATCGACGGACGCCTCAACATGCTGTCCACGACGCTGACCGACGGTGCGGCGCAGGCGATCCAGTCGATCGACTCCCGCCTCACCCACCTTACGACGACCCTCACCGGCGGTGCGGCGCAGGCACTCGAATCCATCGATGGCCACCTTACGCACCTCACGACGACACTGACCGACGGCGCCTCGCAGACGATCCAGTCGATCGATACGCGCCTGACCCACCTCACCACGACGCTGACCGGCGGCGCGACGCAGGCACTTGAATCCATCGACTCCCGCCTGACCTACCTGACCTCCGCGCTGACCAACGGCGCCTCGCAAGCCGTGCAGTCGATCGACACCCGCCTCACCCTGCTGACCTCGACGCTGACGGACGGCACGGCGCAGGCGATCGAGGCCGTCGACCGCCGCATCACGAGTGTCGGCGAGATCATCGATGGCCGCAGCATGCACCTGACCGACACGGTCACCGCGCGCTTCCAGGACATCCAGCAGGCCATCGAGACCAAGGTCGGCTCGGTCGCGAGCGATATCGACGTCCGCGTGGCGCAGTTCGAAGACCTGCTCGGCTCGCGTGTCGAGGCCGTCGCCGGCCGCATCGAGAGCAGCGGCCGTCAGGCCAGCGAGGACATGATGTCTCGCGCCGAGATGATCTCGACCGCGATCCGCTCGCATGTCGAAGACGCCGAGCGTTCGCTCACCAACCTCGTGGTCAACACCAGCGAGACCATCCAGACCGGTGCGCGCGCCGCGCAGCAGTCGCTGTTGACGGTCTCCTCCGACGTCAACGCCCAGCTCAAGATGACCTCCGCCGAGGTCGAGCGCGCGCTGACTGCGGTGGGCACGGGAGCAGCGAACTCCATCCTGACCAGCGCCCGCGAGGCGCAGTCGAGCCTGGTCGCCGCCTCGGGCGATGCCTCCAACCAGATCAAGGGGCTCGCGGCCGACGTCGAACGCACGCTCTCCGCGGCCGGCTCGGCCACCGCGGCCTCGATCCTGGCCGGCGCCCGCGAGGTGCAGACCACGCTCGTCACCGCCTCTTCGGACGCGGCCAACCACGTCAAGACGCTCACCGCCGACGTGCAGCGCTCGCTGTCGCTGGCCGGCACCACCACGGCCGAGTCGATCACCGCCGGCGCCCGCGACGCGCAGAGCTCGCTGATCGCGGCCTCGACCGAGACCGCCAACCAGATCAAGGCGCTGTCCTCCGACGTGCAGCGTTCGCTCTCGATGGCGGGCACCTCGACGGCCGAAACCATCATGGCCGGCGCGCGCGAGGCGCAGAGCACGTTGGTCAATGCGTCCTCGGATGCGGCAAGCCAGGTCAAGTCGCTTGCGGCCGAAGTGCACCGCTCGCTCTCGCAGGTCGGCCAGACCACCGCCGAGACGATCACGGCCAGCGCCCGCGACGCCCAGAGCACCCTGCTCGCGGTTTCGGCCGAGCAGACCGGCCAGGTCCGCTCGCTCGCAGCCGAGATGCAGCGTGCACTGGCGACCGCCGGCGGCGCCACGATCGAGGCGCTCACCAGCGGCGTACGCGAGGCGCAAGGTACCCTGATCACCGCGTCGACCGACGCGGCGAGCCAGATCAAGTCGCTGACGACGGACATCGAGCGCACGCTGACCGCGGTCGGCGCCGACACCGCCTCGACCATCCTCAACAGCGCCCGCGAGGCGCAGACCTCGCTGACCTCGACTTCGGCGGATGCCGCAAGCCAGATCCGCACGATCTCGACTGAGATCGAGCGCGCGCTGAGCACGGCCACGGCGAACGCGACCAGCGACATCCAGAGCAGCGCGCTCAATGCCCAGAACGCGCTGATCTCCGCCTCCAACGAGGCGAGCTCGCGGGTCAAGTCGAGCTCGGCCGACGTCGAGCGTTCGGTGCTCGCGGCCAGCTCGAGCTTCGGCCAGGCCATGACCGGCAAGACCGACGAGATCGTCACCTATGTGCAGCAGCAGGCCGACCGCCTCTCCAGCATGATCGACGCCAAGCGCGGCTCGCTCGTGGACGCGATCGGCACGAAGGCCAGCCAGCTCACGCTCGACATCGACCGCGTCACCTCCGACGCGCTGAAGTCGATCGAGACGCGCGGCCAGGCCTTCTCGCAGACCATGATGGGCAACGGCAACGAAGTGGCGCGCACCATCAACGCGGCGAGCGAGGTCGCCACCAGTGCCGTCGGCCGGTCGCTCAAGGACCTCGAGCAGGCTTCGCGCGCGGCGATCGACCAGTCGCGCCAGGTCTCGATCGCAGCCGTCACCGAGATGCAGGAGACCAGCAAGATCCTGCGTACCGACACCATCGCCCTGTTCGAGCGCCTGCGCGAAGGCAACATCCTCCTCCAGGAGGTGCTGACCGGTGCGCACGACAACCTCAACTCGCTCGAGCGGGCACTGGTGACGCGCGTCGCCGACTTCGTCTCGGCGATGAACGACGTCACCTCGCGCAACGGCGCGGCGACGCAGAACCTGGAAGACCAGCTCAACGTGTTCAATTCGAAGACCACGCGGGCGCTCCAGGATCTCGGCGAGCTGTCGACCCAGTTCGACGCCCACGGCAAGGCGCTGGTCGATGCCGCGCAGGTGGTCGAGCAGAGCAACAAGAACACTACCGCCTCCCTCGCTGAACGCAAGGCGGCGCTGGAATCGCTCGTCACCACCATCGACCTGCGTACCGCCGATCTCGACCAGCGTCTGTCGCGCTTCACCGGGTTGCTCGATGAGTCGCTGGCCGCCGCGGAAGAGCGCGCCCGCGACATCGCCCGCGTGGTCGCGGAGACCGCCGGTGCAGGTTCGGCCGCGATCACCCGTCAGTTCGAGGCGGTGCGGTCGGCGTCCGAGGAAGAGCATCGCCAGACCATCGAGGCCATGCACGACATCTACCGCCAGACCACCGACGAGGCGGATGCGATGTTCAAGCAGTCGACCGAGAAGTTCGGCAACCTCGTCGCCAGCATGAAGCAGATGGCGTTCGAAATGCACAACGAGCTGGAGGCCACCCGCAACGAGCTGCGCCGCGGCGTGCTCGAGATGCCGCAAGAGGCCGCCGAGAGCACCGCGCAGATGCGCAAGGTGATCGTCGACCAGATCGAGGCGCTCGCCGAGCTCAACCGCATCGTGGCCCAGCACGGCCGCGGCCTCGACGTCACCACGGCGGGCCGCGCTTCGGTCGCCGTCCAGCGCCAGGAAGAGCCGATAATGGCGACTGCGGGCGGTCGTGGCACCGAGACCCGCATGCGCGACACCGGCAGCGCCTCGACGCTGCCGCCGCCGGACCTCGGCATGCCCGCCCCCTCACGTCGCACCGAGGCCCCGCCGGTCGCCCCCGGCGGCAACGACCCCGGCCGCGACGGCTGGCTGTCGGATCTGCTCAATCGCACGGACGCGGGCCAGGCCGCTCCGAGCGGACGCGAGGCTCCGCGTGGCCGCCAGGCTGCCCCCGCCCCGCAGCCGCAGGCCCCGCAGGCCAGCAGCAATCCGCTGGAGTCACTGTCGCTCGACATCGGCCGGCTGATGGACCGCAACCTCGCGGCCGAGATGTGGGACCGCTACCAGCGCGGCGAGAACAAGGCCTTCACCAAGCGCCTGTACACGCCCGCCGGTCAGAAGGCCTTCGACGAGGTCGCCCGCAAGTATCGCGCCGACCGCAACTTCAAGAGCACGGTCGACCGCTATATTGGCGAGTTCGAGCGCCTGCTCGACGAAGTCGCCCGCGACAATCGCGGTCCGCAGGAGCTGCGCAGCCACCTGACCTCGGAGACGGGTCTGGTCTACACCCTGCTCGCCCATGCGGCGGGGCGGCTGGGGTAAACGGCAAAGCTCGCAAACAATGAGATGAAAACGGAGGCCTCACGGTCTCCGTTTTTGTTTTTGACCGTGCGAAATCAGGTTCCGCTTGGCTGTCCGAACGAGAGCCGCTCGGCGAGGACGGCAGCCTGGGTCCGCGACCCGACACCGAGCTTGCGCAGGATTGTCGAGACGTGTCCTTTCACGGTCTGCTCGGCGATGTCGAGTTCGCCGGCGATCTGCTTGTTGAGCTTGCCCTCGACGATCATCGCGAGAATGCGCAGCTGCTGCGCCGACAGCGAGGCCATGCGGGCGGCGAGCTCGACATCGGCACTCTGGATCGAGCCGCGGCCGCCGACATTGGGCGGCATCCAGATTTCGCCGGCGAGGATCTTCGTGATCGCATCCGCCATCTCGGGCAGGCCAAGCGATTTCGGGATGTAGCCGGAGGCGCCATAGGCGATGGCGCGGCGGATCGTGGCGGCATCCTGTCGCGCCGAGATGATCGCAACCGGCACGGTCGGGAATTGCGCCGACAGAATGAACAGTGCGGCAAATCCCTGGATACCCGGCATGGTCAGATCCCACAGGATCAGGTCGATCTCGTCCGACCGTGCCGAGAGAACGCTCACCGCTTCGTCGAGCGACTGGCAGGCGATGATGTCGAGATCGGGCAGCACGGTCGATAGCGCACTGCGGAGCGCGGCCTGCACCAGCGGATGATCATCGCCGATAAGGATGCGCATCGTCACGCCGGGGAAGCTCCCTGTTTGGTCCCGAACTGCCGGCTCAAGGCTTCGCCGCCGAGGAAGCGCCGCAGCGCCGCCGGCTTGACCGGCTTGGACAGGACCTCGCAGCCGCGCGCACGCGCGGCTGTCCGGACCGCCTCGCTGCGATCGCCGGTGACGACCAGCGCGCAGACGCCGCGTCCCGACTTCTGCACGAGATCGTCGAGAAAGTCCAAGCCCGTGCGCTGTCCATCGAGATGATAATCGACCAGCACGACGTCGGGCGGGCTTGCCGCTGCCGAAGCCATCGCGCCGGCGCCATCGGTTGCAACCAGCACACGATGACCCCAGCCGCCGAGCAGCGCCGCCAGGCCGTCCAGGATCGACGCATCATTGTCCAGACACAGGATCGTCAGCGCTCGCTCCGTCATCGCTGGCGCCGTGGCCGCCGCCTTGCGCTGGAGCGGCGTTCCCGGTCCGTGCGCGCGCGGCACCGTGACGGCAAAGCATGAGCCGCGTCCAGGCCGCGAACGGACATCGACGGGATGACCCAGCAGCCGCGAGACGCGATCGACGATCGCAAGCCCCAGGCCCAGCCCCTTCTCCGACCCGGGCGCCAGGCGCTGGAACTCCTCGAAGATTCGCTCCTGATCCGCGGCGGCGATGCCGATGCCGGTATCCCAGACCTCGATGCGCAGATCGCCGTCGCGCCGCCGGCAGCCGAGCAGGATGCGTCCCTTCGGCGTGTAGCGCAGCGCATTCGACAGCAGGTTTTGAAGAATGCGTCGCAACAGATGCGGGTCGCTGCGCACCGTGAGAGAGCAATCGACGACGCGGAGCACCAGCCCGCGTTCGCGCGCCATCGCCGAGAATTCCACGTTCAGCTGAACGAGAAGTTCCGCGATCGGGAAGTCGAATGGCTGGGCCCGAACGGCACCGGCGTCGTAGGAGGAGATGTCGAGCAGCCTGTCGAGCACATGCTCGGTCGAGCGCAACGCCGTGATGGCGCTGCCGGCAAGCATTCTCTCCTTCTCGGCGTCGTCTGCATGTGAAGAGGCATGCAGGCTCTCGTCGAGCGCCGACATGAACAGACGTGCCGCGTTCAGCGGCTGCAGAAGGTCATGGCTCGCCGCCGCCAGGAAGCGGGTCTTGCCGAGATTGGCCTGCTCGGCCTCCGCCTTCGCCTGCTCCAGCGCCTCGGTCCGCTCGCGGACGCGAAGCTCAAGGTCCTCATTGGCGCGCCGCAAGGCTTCCGCGGCGCGATGACGCTCGGTCACGTCGGTGTAGGTCGAGACATACCCGCCCTCAGCGGCGCGGTCGTAGACGATCTCGAGCACCGTGCCGTCCGGCCGCTTGCGCTCGTACAGATAGGGCCAGCTCTGGGTCGCGACGTCGCGATTGACCAGGAGCGCGGCAAATTCGGACGCGGCATATTCGCCGCGCTCGACGTTGAAGGCAATGACCTCCGCGAGCGGAAGGCCGACGCGCACGAAATCCGGCGGCAGGTCGAGCAGCGCGATGAATCGCCCGTTCCAGGCCGTGATGTTGAAATCGGCGTCGAAGGCGCAGATGCCCTGCGGCACGCTCTCGAGCGTGCTCTGCAGGAGACTGCGATTGAAGCGCAAGGCTTCCGAAGCCTCGTCCAGCATCGCCATCGCCGCCCGTCGCGACAGCGAGTGCCCTTCAAGTGACGCCGCGATCACCACGCGCGCCGATGCCGCACCAATCGCGCCGGCAAGGAGGTTCTCGGTGAAGCGGATCGAATCGAGGTCGACCAGGCCGGACGGATCGAGGCGCGGCCCGGTGCCCGACATGCGCGCCGCGAGATAGCCGTCGAAGGCTGCCTCGCCGCGCTCCGCACCGACAAAGCGTCGCGCCAGTGCGCGGAGATCGTCGAGCCGCACAACCACGCGCGAGGACAGTTTCGGCACGGTGTCGCGGACGACACCATCGGCGAATGCCGCCGCCTGGTTGCGCTCGACGGTCGTTTGTCCCCCCAGCAACGAGAACAGGACGAAACAGACGAGGTTCGCGGCAAGGCTCCACAGCGTCGCATGCGAGATCGGATCGAGCCCTTCGAGGCCGAACAGCGCGTTCGGCTTGAGGACAGCGAGCTGCCCCGGGCCGTGGCGAACGATGTCCTCGAAGGCGGGCCAGAGCGGTGCCGCCGAGGGCAGCAGCAGCGTATAGGCCCAGATGAAAAATCCGGCCGCGATCCCGACCGAGGCGCCGATCTTGTTGGCACGCTGCCAGAACAGCCCTCCGACGAACGCCGGGCCGAATTGCGCGACCGCGACGAACGACAACAGGCCGATTACGGTGAGCGGATAGGCCTGGTTGACCAGGCGGTGCATCAGATAGGCCAGCAGCAGGATGCCGAGGATCGAGAGCCTGCGCACCGTCATCAGCACCGAGGTCACCGGCCGGCTTTGCGCACGCAGGCCGAAGAAGCGCGAGCGCAGCAGCAGCGGCATGATGACGTCGTTGCAGAGCATGGTGCTCAGCGCGACGGAGGTCATGATCACCATGCCGGTCGCGGCCGACAGCCCGCCCAGGAAGGCGATCAGGCTGATCGTGCTCGCATCCGCCGCAATCGGCAGCGAGATGACGTAGGTGTCGGGGTCCATCATCGCACCGAACCTCGTCAGTCCGGCGGCCGCGATCGGCAGGATCAGCAGGCTGAACAACGCAAGATAGGCAGGATAAAGCCACGCCGCGGTGCGCGTGTGACTCGGGCTCTCGTTCTCGACGACCGCGACGTGAAACGCCTGCGGCAAGCAAAGAAAAGCAATCGCCGAGATGACGATCGTCGAGGGCCAGACCGGCTGGGTCGGATCGAAGGCCAGGATACCAGCCAGTTGCGGATCGGAGGAGAACTGGGACAGCAGCCCAGCCGGTCCTCCCGACAGGCCGAACAGCACGAACAGCGCGACGACGAGGAATGCGACCAGCTTGACGATGCTCTCGAAGGCGATCGCGAGCATCAAACCGCGATGATGCTCGCTGGCATGGACATGGCGCACGCCGAAGACGATCGCGAACAGCGCCATCGACGCGGCGACGCCGAAGGCCGAGTCCTGCCAGAACTGCAGCGCCTCGCCGCCCGCGCGCTCCGGCTGGAGGATCAGATAGTCGAAGCTCTTGCCGACGGCCTTGAGCTGAAGCGCGATATAGGGGAGCACGCCAAGCAGCGAGGCGAGCGTCACGAAAGCCGCAAGCACCTGGCTCTTGCCGTAGCGTGCGGCGATGAAGTCGGCAATCGAGGTGACGTTCTGCGCCTTCGCGATCGCGATCACCTTGGACAGCAGCGGCTGGCCGAACAGCAGTACCAGCGTCGGGCCGATGTAGATCGTCGCGAAGTCCAGCCCGCTGGTGGCCGCGCGGCCGACCGATCCGTAGAAGCTCCACGAGGTGTTGTAGACCGCAAGCGTCAGGCAGTAGCTCACTGCGGCCGCCCAGGATCGTGGCGACACCAGCGGTCCGTCCACGCTCCGTCGATCGCCCCACCAGGCAACCAGGAACAGCGTGGTCACATAACCGGCCGCGACCGCGAGAACGAACCACGCCTGCACGACATCCTCACTCGACACCGATCCGGCTACCACGAACGGGGCCGGAACGCGGCGGATACTAGAGCCTTTTCCGGCGAAGTGGACACCGGTTCGAGCAAAGAAAACGCGTCAAAACAAGAATCCAGAGCTTTCCGTTCCAATTCGATCGGAACGGAAAGCTCTGGAAGCGTTTCAATCGTGCGGAAGGCAGGTTTGGGATCGGCGGCCGGATGTCCGGCCGCCGATCAACACTTGAGGTCAGGCCGCCTCGCGCGACAGTCGGGCCTGCGGCAGCGCCTTGAGCAGAAGGTTGACCGCAACTGCGACCACGATGTTGAGGACGAGCGCCAGCAGTCCGGTGTAGATCGCGACCTTGCCGGCGCCGAAGTCGATGCCGTGCAGCGGCTTCAGTCCGTCCGACCAGGCGAGCCACGATCCACCTGCCAAGCCGACGGCCCAGCCGATCAACAGCGCCGTGCTGGAAAACCAGTTCAGATAGAGCCCGAACACCAGCGCCGGCAGCGTCTGCAGGATCCAGAGGCCCCCAAGCAGCTGCAGGTCGAGTGCGAACTGCGTCGGCATCAGGAGGATGGCGAGCAGCGCGCCGACCTTCACAAGCATGGAGGTGATCTTGGCGACCTTCGCTTCACCCGCCGGCGTCACCTTCGGATCGACCCACACCTTCCAGAAGTTGCGGGTGAACAGATTGGCCGCGCCGATGCTCATGACAGCCGCCGGCACCAGCGCGCCGATCGCGATCGCCGCGAACGCAAAGCCTGCGAACCAGCTTGGGAACAGCGTCTTGAACAGTTCCGGCACGACGTCGTTGTTGCTCGCGAGCTTGAGCCCGGCGGCATGACCCATGTAGCCGAGCAGCGCAAGCAGGCCGAGCAGCAGCGTGTAGGCCGGCAGCAGCATCGCATTCTTGCGGATGGTGTTGCCGCCTGATGAGGCGAAAATGCCGGTCAGCGTATGCGGATACATGAAGGCCGCCAGCGCCGAGCCCAGCGCCAGCGAGGCGTAGGGCACGATCTGCGCCGGCGACAGCAGGATTCCGCCCGAACCTTTCGCCGAAAACGCTGCATCCGCCGCCGTGAAGATCGCGCCATAACCGCCGAGCTTGGACGGCACGATGGCGACTGCGGCGATCACCACGATGTAGATCATGACATCCTTGACGAAGGCGATCAGCGCCGGCGCGCGCAGGCCCGACGAGTAGGTGTAGAGCGCCAGCACCAGGAAGGCGAGAACGAGCGGCACCTCGCCGCTCAGCCCGAGCGCCTTGATCGCCACTTCCATGCCGATGAGCTGGAGCGCGATGTAGGGCATGGTCGCCAGCACGCCGGTCGCAGCAACGGCCAGCTCGAGCCCGCGCGAACCATAGGCGCCGCGCACGACGTCGCCTGCGGTGACGTAGCCGCGCTCCTTGGCGACCTTCCACAACACCGGCATCACCGCGAAGACGAAGGGATAGACGATGATGGTGTAGGGCAGCGCGAAGAAGCCGTAGGCGCCGACCGCATAGACCAGCGCGGGCACGGCGATCACGGTGTAGGCGGTATAGAAGTCGCCGCCGACCAGGAACCAGGTGATCCAGGTCCCGAACTTGCGGCCACCGAGGCCCCACTCGTCGAGATGGGCGAGCGTCTCCGGCTTGCGCCAGCGCGCAGCGACGAAGCCCATGCCGGTGACCAGGATGAACAGAGCGAGGAATACGGCAAACGCCGCGCTATCGACATTAGTCAGCACGGCGCACGCTCCTGTAGACGATGTAGGTGAGCAGCGAGGTCAGCGGCACCCAGGCGAGCTGATACCAGTAGAAGAACGGAAAGCCGAACAGATGCGGCTCGCGGATATTGTAGAACGGCACGATCATCAGGCCGATGAACGGCAACAGCAGCAGCAAACGTATCACGCTCTCTCCTCCCCTGTGAGTGAAGTCGGCGCGCTCTTCGTGAAGCGCGCCTTGAGCGCGATATAGCGGACAACGCCCGCCGCCCCTCCCCCTACCTTGGCTCGGCCAGACCCCCATACTTTCGTATCGTCAGAGCTGCGTCGTCATTGCGAGGAGCCCGCGACAAGATTGCGTAGCAATTTTGTCGCGGCGCGATGAAGCAACCCAGAAATGCCTCTACGGAGGCAGCCTGGATAGCTTCGCTTGCTCGCAATGACGGAGGAGACGGACGCCTATTGCCTTCGGCTGGTCGCGGCCGGGGCCGGCCTCGGCGGCTCGGGCGCGGGCGCCGGCTGCGACGAGTTGCTGGCGCCGAACAGCACGCGGGTCGGGTTGCGATCGAAATTGTTCACGGCGCGGCTGATGTCGCCGAGCGTGCGACGACCGTCGGTCATCAGCGCACCGGAGCGCTTGTCGAAATCTTCGGCCAGTTCACGGATCGATTTCACCGTCAGGAACAGCTCGCCGCCGTCCTTGCCGCCGGCAAGCGTATTGAGGCCGAGCATCAGGTTGTCAGCCTTGAGCATCACGCCGTCGACCTTGGCCATCACGCCGTCGATCTTCTCGGAGTTGCGGGCGAGCGAGTTGGTGAAGGTCTCCAGATTCTTCAGCGAGTTCTTCACCGACTCCTGATTGTCGGCAACGATCTTGTTGATGTTCTGCAGCGTGCCGCGGATCGCTTCGGTGACGTCCTGGAGCCTGTTCGGATCGGCCATCAGCGTCGGAATGCCGTCCTCGTCGAGCGGCGGCGGCGGCGCGGCCTCGTCGCCGCCCTTGAGCGAGATTGCGGCAACGCCGGTCAGCCCCTGGAATTCGAGACCGACCAGGGTGTCCTTGCGAAGCGGGGTGTTGTTCTCGACCATGGCGAGTGCGACAACCCGTCGCGGATTGTCGAGCTTCACCGAGACCACCTCGCCCACCCGGATACCGTTGAAGTTGACGCTGCCGCCGTTGCGCAGGCCCGCCGCAGGGCCCTCGAACACGACGCGCAGGGGGCTGCGCAGCTTGGTGGTGTGCAGCGACTGGAACCAGAGCACGAAGCCGATCGCGGCCGCGATCACCGCCAGCGTGAAGGATCCGATCAGTACGTAACTCGCCCGCGTTTCCATCAGGTGCTCCGGCTACTCAACTCATCACCGCGCGGGCGCGCTTGCCGTGGAAATACTGCCTCAGCCAGGGATGCTGCGAGGCCTGCATGTCGGCGATCGACCCTGCCGCAATGATCTTACCGTTCCCTAAAACGGCGATGCGGTCGCAAGCTGTGTAAAGGCTGTCGAGGTCGTGAGTTACCATGAAAACGGTCAGTCCCAAAGTGCGCTGCAGCGTCCGGACCAGTTCGTCGAAATCGCCGGCGCCGATCGGATCGAGGCCGGAGGTCGGCTCGTCCAGGAAGACGAGGTCGGGATCGAGCGACAGCGCGCGTGCGAGCGCGACGCGCTTGATCATGCCGCCGGAGAGTTCCGAGGGGAAACGCTCGGCGACCTCAGGCTTGAGGCCGACCATGGCCAGCTTGGCCATGGTGATCTCGTCCATCAGCCGCTGCGAGACGCGCAGATATTCGCGCATCGGAAACTGGATGTTCTGCCGCACGGTGAGCGAGGAGAACAGCGCGCCCTGCTGGAACAGCACGCCCCAGCGCCGCTCGACATTGCGGCGCTGCGACGTGCTGGAGGAATCGAGATCGACGCCGAACACTTCGATGGAGCCCGCGACCTTCGGCACGAGGCCGATGATGGTGCGCGTCAGCACCGATTTGCCCGCGCCGGAGGGGCCGACGAAGCCGAGGATCTCGCCGCGCTTGACGTCCAGGTTGAGTCCGTCCAGCACGCGCGTCGATCCGAACTGCACGGTGATGTCGCGGACGCGGATGATGGGATTTTGAATCGCGTCTTGGGTTTCCTGCGCCATCGTCACATTCCAATCGAGGCGAAGAAGATGGCGAACACGCCGTCCATGACGATGACGAAGAAGATGCCCTTCACCACTGACGCGGTCGTGTGCTGTCCGAGCGATTCCGCGCTGCCCTGTACGGCAAGGCCTTCGACGCAGGCGACGATGCCGATCACCGCGGCCATCACGGGCGCTTTCACCATGCCGACGATGAAATGATCGATCGAGATGGCATCGCGCAGGCGCAGCAAAAACGCTTCGGGATCGACGCCACCATAGAGCCAGGCGACCAGGCCGCCGCCGTAGAGCGCGGCCATGGCGCCGAGAAAGGCGAGGATCGGCAGCGCCAGCACCAGCGCCAGCATGCGCGGCAGCACCAGCACCTCGATCGGGTCGAAGCCCATGGTGCGCAGCGCGTCGATCTCCTCGCGCATCTTCATCGAGCCGAGCTCGGCGGTGTAGGCGCTCCCCGAGCGGCCCGCGACCATGATCGCGACCAGGAGCACGCCGATCTCGCGCAGCACGAGCACGCCGAGCATGTCGACCACGAAGATGTCAGCGCCGAACCTCCGGAAATGGAAAATGCCCTGTTGCGCGATGATGCAGCCGATCAGGAAGGTGATCAGCACGATGATCGGCACCGCGCGCCAGCAGACCTGCTCCATGTGATGCACGGTCGAGGTCAGGCGGAACGAGCGTGGATGGATCAGCACCCGACCGACCGCGGCGAGCACCGCGCCGAGCATATCGACGAGGCCGGCCACCGTGCCGGCGAGGCCCACAACGGTGCGGCCGATCTGCTCCAGCATGCCGGTGATGGTGATCGTGGAGGTCTCGATCACGGGGGTCGCCCTGACACGGCGCACCTCGTCGACGAGGCTCGAATAATTCGCGGACAGCCCGGCGATCTGCGCCTCCACGGGCCCTTGCGTCAGGCTGCGACGCAGCCGTTCGATCAGCCAGGCGCCGAAGGTATCGAGCTTGGCGACTTCGGAAACGTCGATGAAAATGCTTTGGGGACCGCCGGCGAGCTTCTCGGCGTCAGCCACCATCCGCTCCAGCACCGGCGCGAAGCTCGCGGTCCAGGTTCCGGTGGCGCAGAGGGCCAGCGCATTGCCTTTGGCAATCCGTTCCAGCTTGGGATCGCCGTTCAAGATGTCCGCTCCCGTCCCGGGGCGGAGAAAATCAGATCGTTGCGCACGCGCCCTTACCCGGAAAAGGTATCCCCAACTGGTTAATGTTAGTTGCTACAGGTAACCAGCAGGTTCAGATTTCGCCAGAGTTCAAAATGACTTCCAGCAATGTTCCCGTCCTCACGGTGCGAATCGAGCGGTTTCCGATTGCCGGCAGTTTCACGATCAGCCGGGGCGCCAAGACGGAAGCCGTGACCATTGTGGCCGAAGTGAGCCAGAATGGGCTGACCGGCCGCGGCGAATGCGTGCCCTATCCCCGCTATGGCGAGACCCCCGAGGCGACGCTGGCCGCGATCAAGGCCATGCAGGCGGCCGTGGCAGGCGGGCTGACGCGGCAGGCCCTCCAGGCTGCCATGCCCCCCGGAGCCGCTCGCAATGCGCTGGATTGCGCCCTGATCGATCTCGACGCCAAGGCGGCCGGCCGGCGGGCCTGGAGCTTGCTCGACCGCCAGTTTCCGGGGGAGCGCACCACCGCCTACACGATCTCGCTGGGCACGGCGGAGGCGATGGCGGTGGCGACCGCCAAGGCGGCGCACCGGCCGCTGCTCAAGATCAAGCTCGGCGGGGACGGCGACGGCGAGCGGATCGCGGCGGTGCGCAGGGAGGCCCCCGAATCCGAACTGATCGTGGACGCCAACGAGGCCTGGACCGAGGCCAATCTGGAGCAGAACCTCGCCGCTTGCGCCGCCGCCGGCGTCACCCTGGTGGAGCAGCCGCTGCCATCAAGCCAGGACGAGGCGCTGGCGCGGATCAAGCGGCCACTCGCAGTCTGCGCCGACGAGAGCGTGCATGACCGCAGCTCGCTGGCGCCGCTCCGCGACCGCTACGACGCCGTCAACATCAAGCTCGACAAGACCGGCGGCCTCACCGAGGCGCTGGCCATGGCCGATGCCGCCCAGGCGCTCGGCTTCGAGATCATGGTCGGCTGCATGGTTGCGACCTCGCTGTCGATGGCGCCCGCGATGCTGGTGACGCCGCAGGCGCGCTTCGTCGATCTCGACGGCCCCTTGCTGCTCGCGCGCGATCGCGATCATGGGCTGCGTTACGATGGCAGCCTGGTCTATCCGCCCGATGCCTCGCTCTGGGGCTGAGCGATCAGCCGATGCCGCGCCGACCAGATCACCAGCGCACCGGCCGCGGCCATCGCCGCCATGACGTAATACAGGCTGTCGCCGATGCGGGCGTAGATCGCGCCTGAGGCGATCGAGGTCACCGCGCCCAACAATCCGCTGCATGCGGCGAGGTAGCCCTGCCCGCGCGCGACTTGATGCGACGGCACGCGCTGCACCAGCAGTTTCATGGTGCCGACGACCGTCATCCCGAAAGTGAGGCCGTGACCGAGTTGAGCGAGCGCGAGCAGCGCCAGCGGCGGCTCGTTCGCCGTGACAATCCAGCGCAGCACGGCGCCTAAGCCCCCGATCGCCATCAGCGTGGATGGATGCAGCGAGAAGCGCGGCGACAGCGCGAAGACGATGATCTCGGCGATCACGCCCAGCGTCCACAGCCCCGCGATCGTCAGCCCGCCCAGACCATGGAGCTGCCAGTTGATGGCCGAGAACGTGTAATAGGCGACATGGCTGCCCTGGATCAGCGCAGCCGACGCAATCACCGCCCAGAAGCCGCCATCGCGCAGCAAGGCTTTGCCGGCCTGCGTCCCCGTCGTCTTGCGCCTGACCTCGTCGAGCGGCCGCAGCAGCAGGCTGGCGAGCACCGCAATCACGGCCCATGCCACGATGATCCAGATCAGGTCACGCGCGGCGATGATGTCGACGAGATAGCCGCAGGCGAGCGAGCCGGCGGCGAAGGCCGCCGAGCCCCATAGCCGCAAGGGCCCATAGTCGAGCCCGTAGCGCGCGACGCCGCGAAGCGCATAGGCATCGGTGAGCGGCGTCGTCGGCGTCCACATGATGCAGGTGAGCGCGTAGATCACAAACAGCGCCAGCGGCTGATGCTGCAGGCCGATAGCCGCAAAGCCGATCGCGGTCGCCAGCACCGAGATCATCATGCCGGCGCGAATCGCCCGTCGCCTTTCGGCGAAGGCGGTGATCTGCGGCAATGTGGTGAAGCGCGTCAGCGCCGGTAGCGCATTGATGAGGCCGATCCAGGACGCGTCGATGCCGATCGCCTTGAGCCAAACCGGGAAGAATGGCAGATGCGTGCCCGATACCGCGAACACAGCCGAATAGAACAGCGCAAGACTCACGGCGAATCGCCGTTTGACCGATGCTGGTGTGGAGATTTGTGATTCGGGTGGCATCAAACCAATTGCGATTCGGTCGATATCGTGGTGATCGTTACAGTAACGCGCAGTGATTTGCGCGACGAGATTGTCATGGCCAACGAAGCATTCGCCCTTTCGCCCATGTCTGCCCGCGCGGCCGAGCCGAACGAGCAGGATTACGACGCGATCCGCGAAGCCTTCATGGAGACCGCGCGCGGTCGCTGGTTCCTCGGCGAATATGCCAAGCGCAACCGCAATGCCGATACGCGCATGGTGCTCGACGCGGTCGCGAAAATCGAAGAAACCCTTGCGGCACAGCGACAACCTGTTGTCGAGGACCGCCTGCCCGAAGCGCTGGTCGCGATCCGCCGTGCCGTCGAGGACGCAGAAAGCGCCGCCAGCAGGGCCTTCGATCCCGCCGCGATCGCGGCGGGCCTTGCGCCTGTTACGCGCGGCGTGCGCATCATCAAGGAGATCTCCTGGCGCTGGCGCGAGATCGGCGCCGACGGGCGGATCTGCGACCTCATTGATTCGCAGCTCGCCTCGATCGAGGCGGCCTGCGCCCAGGCCTCGACCATCGACCCGCGCGCCGACCTCAAGGCCGCCTTCGATCTGCTCAAGGACCGGGTCGAGCAGACCGAGGCTGGCAGCGGCGCAGCGCCGCAGAGCTCGGCGCCTGCGCAGGGAACGCCGCCGCTGGCGGAAGCGCCTGACGCCGGGGCGCCTGCGGCGATGGCGAGCGACACCCCCGTGGCTTTTACGGAGATGCCGGGGGAGATCGCTCCCGAGCCCGAGCCTGAGTCAGCCGTTGATGCGAGCGGGGTTGCCGGGGAGGCGATGGCGGACGTCGCGATCGCGCCAGAGATCGCCGAAAGCCACGCCGCCATCGAGGAGAGTGTTGCTGCAGTTGACGAAGGCCTCGCCGAGCCCGCAGCCATCGCCGGGATCACCGACGAATTCTCGCTCGATGCCGCCGCGGAGGCCGAGGACGAGGCCATCCTCGAGGCCATCGCGCTGGAGATGGCCGCGCCCGATCCGGAGTTCGATGCAATCGTCGAGCCCATGGAGATGGAAGCAGCCACTCCCGAACCGGCGCCGGAGCCGATCGCCGCGGAGATCGCAGAGCCGGTCGCTATGGAGGCGCCGATCGCGCCGCCCGTTGAAGCGCCCGATGTCGAAGAGCCGGTTACTGAGGCGCCGATCGCGATGGAATCGCTCGCGCGCCTCACCGATGCTATCGCCGAAGCCGCCGCCGAAGTCATGGAGCAACCGGCTCACGCCATGGCGGCCGCCGCCTCATCAGACGCAGCGCCCACCGCAACGCTGCCGATGCCCTCGCCCCTTGCAACGCCCTCGCTCGGCGCCACCATCCTGGCCAGCGGCATCGTGCAAAAGCCCCGCCCCGCCGCCAACGACGCACTGGCTCCGATCCGCCGCATGACCCAGGCCGAGAAGATCGCGTTCTTCTCGTAAGGCGGCACACGTTCTCTTTCTCGTCATTGCACTCCGCCAAGCAATCCAGAATCCCTCCGTGGAAAGAGTCTGGATTGCTTCGCGGAGCTCGCAATGACGAAGCAAGAGGCGGCAACGAGATCCATCCAATAAGCATTTGCGTGATCTAGATCACGCACCTCGCCATGGTGATCGCGATCACGGACCCCGGGCTCGAACGCGACCTAGCTTCCTTGCAACCAATCTCGCATCGAGATGAGTGCCAAAGGAGCACGCCATGTTCCGCCTGAAATCCGCCCTGATGACGGCCAGCCTGCTGGGAAGCCTGTTCGGCTTCGCCTGCGGCCCGGTTTCCGCGCAAGTCGCCCCCGTCGAACCCGCCCCGACCGCGCTGCAAGGCCCGGAGCAGCGGGTGGCGCTGGTGATCGGCAATTCCAACTACCAGAACGCACCGCAACTCGCGAACCCCGACAATGACGCGCAGTCGATGGCGCAATTCCTCAACTCGGCCGGCTTCGAGGTGATCTCGGCGACTGACCTCGGCCAGAACGACATGCTGCGGGTGGTGCAGGATTTCTCGGCCAAGGTGTCCGCGCGCGGCCCGAACACGGTGGCGATGGTCTATTACGCCGGTCACGGCGTACAGCTCGCCGGCGAGAACTATCTCGTTCCGGTCGATGCGAAGGTCTCGAACCAGACCGAGCTCGTCAACGACTCGGTCCGCCTGGTCGACGTGATGTCGACGCTGGAGACGATCCCGAGCCGGATGCGCATCGTCATCCTCGATGCATGCCGCAACAACCCGTTCCCGAAGGTGAACGACGCCGGCCGGGGCCTTGCCATCGTCGATGCGCCGAACGGCTCGATCGTCGGCTATTCGACCGCGCCGGGTGCTGAGGCGCTCGACGGCACCAACGGCCACAGCCCCTATACGCAGGCCTTCCTGAACATCGCGCGCGAGCCCAACGTGCCGATCGAGCAACTGTTCAAGCGCGTGCGTCTCGCGGTGAACCAGAGCACCAGCGGCGCGCAAGTTCCCTGGGAGAGCTCCTCGCTCACCTCCGACTTCACCTTCTTCGGTGACACCGTGGTTGCCGCCAACCGCGCGCCCGTGCATGCGCCGGCGGTGCAGATGGCCTCGAACCTGCCGAGCCGTTCGGCGCGCCAGGCCTATGACTACGTGCTGTCCGAGGGCAGACCTGAGTACTATCAGGAGTTCGTCGCGATGTATCCGCACGACCCGCTGTGCGACCACATCCGCTGGCTGCTCGCGAACCTCTTGATCTCGCAGGCCTGGCACCAGGCGGTGCTCGCCAACTCGCCGATCGCCTACAAGGCCTTCTACGACAGCTACGGCAACAGCCCCTATGCGCAAGCCGCGCTGAAGCTCGAGGCGCAGCCCAAGCTGATCCCGCTGATGCAGGCGACGAAGTTTTTGGCTCCGCAGAACATTGCCCCGACCTTGAAGATCGGCAATCTGGGCGCGCCCAAATACATGCCGCTGATGCAGCACGGCAATGGCGTGATGCAGACGAACGCCAACCTGCCGATCGTGCAGAAGCCGGTGGACGGCAACGTCATTGGCAAGCTCGGCAACGGCACGCCGTCGCAGGCTCCGGGCAAGATCATCACCCTGCCCGCGCCGACCCACACGGCGAACACCGGCGCCATCGGTAAGATCACGACACTGCCGGTGACCACCACGACGCAGAACACCGGCAACACCAATACCGGCAATCCGGGTAAGGTCGTGAGCGTGCCGGTGACTGTTGGCAAGGGCGGCTCGACCGTCGATGTGAAGCCGGTGAACGTTCAGACGCAGGGCAACCCGATCCGCATCAACGACGGCGTGAAGCTCAACAACAACCCGGTGAACAAGGTCCAGGTGCAGAACAACCGCCCGCAGTTCAGCACGATCAACCGGATCAACAATGGCGGCGGCAACAACTTCCGCCAGTCGATGAACCAGGCGCCGATGATGAGCGGCGGCGGCAATCACCGCGGCTTCATGCACTGATCACGGCACCACGCATAACAGAAGGGGCAGAGCGAAAACGCTCTGCCCCTTCTTCGTGTCAGCAATCGATCTTGTCATTCCAAGATGCGCCGTGAGGCGCAGGCCCGGAATCCATACTCACTATCGTGGTTATGGGGTCTCAGATGCGCAATTGCACATCGTAGCTCACGCTTCGCGTGCCCCGGAATGACGGCTAGGCCACCAGCTCGGCGAACAGATCCGCATCGACATTGCCGCCGGAGAGCACGATGACGACGTTCTTCCCGGCGACATCGAGACGTCCCGCCAGCAGCGCGGCAAGGCCGACCGCCCCGCCGGGCTCGACCACGAGCTTCAGCTCGCGATAGGCAAAGGCCACCGCCGCGCCGACTTCCTTGTCCGACGCAGTGACGCCGCGCGCGAGCAGTTTGCTGTTGATCGCAAAAGTCATCTCGCCGGGGATCAGCGCCATCAGCGCATCGCAGATGGTGCGGCCGGCCGGCGGATGCGGCTCGCGATGGCCGACGCTGAGCGACAGGCTGTGATCGTCGAACGCCTCCGGCTCGGCGACCACGATCTGCGCCTGCGGATAGCGCGCCTTCACGGCCGTGGCGACGCCCGCGATCAGGCCGCCGCCGGAGGCCGGCGCCACCACGATATCGGGTGCAAGGCCGAGGGTTGCCATGTCCTCCGCAATTTCGCGGCCGGCCGTGCCCTGGCCTGCGATCACGAAGGGATCGTCGTAGGGCCGGACCAGCGTCGCGCCGCGCTTCTCGGCGATGCCGCGCGAGATCGCCTCGCGATCGTCCTTGTCGCGATCGTACAGCACGACCTCGGCGCCGTAGGATTTGGTGCGCTCGCGCTTGGAAAGCGGCGCGTCCGCCGGCATCACGATGGTCGCCTGCATGTCCAGGATCTTGGCCGCCGCCGCCACGCCCTGGGCGTGGTTGCCGGAGGAGAAGGCGACGACGCCGCCGGCGCGCTTGTCCTGCGGGATCGAGAACACCTTGTTGAACGCGCCACGGAACTTGAAGGAGCCGGTGCGCTGGAGCATCTCCGGCTTCAGGAAGACGTTGGCGCCGACGCGCTCGTTGAGCACGGGAAAGGACAGCAGCGGCGTGCGGACCGCGAACGGCGCGAGCACGCGGGCTGCGGCGTCGATATCGGCAGGGCCGATCGGAAGGGGCTGTTCGGACATTTGGCGATGTTATCGCGGCTGGCGAGGCCCGGGCAAGACACCTCCGCGCGAGGATTTCCCTCTTAGGCAACGAAGCGCGGCTGTTCCGCCCCGTTCCGGCCCGGCAGCACCGCGCCGACTGCGCGGATGCTGTCGATGAAGGCCCTCGCCGAGGCCTCCCAGGTGTGGGCGGTGGCGAATTCGACGCAGGCCTGCCGCGAGACATCCAGCGCGGCAAAGCAGGCGTTGCGCAGGTCATGATCCAGCGCCCCGACCGGCGCATCGCCGATGACATCGCGCGGTCCCTTCACCGGAAAGGCGGCGACCGGCAGGCCACTCGCCAGCGCCTCGAGCAGGACCAGGCCGAACGTGTCGGTCTTGCTCGGAAACACGAAGACGTCGGCCGCGGCATAGATATCGGCCAGCTCCTCGCCATGCTTCTCGCCTAAGAAGATCGCGTCGGGATAGGCCTCCTCCAGCGCGTTGCGCGCCGGGCCGTCGCCGACGATCACCTTGGTGCCGGGCAGATCGAGGTCGAGGAACGCTTCCAGATTCTTTTCCACGGCGACGCGGCCGACCGAGAGGAACACCGGAGCCGGCAGGCAGAGGTCGACGGCGCGGGGGTGGAACAGATGGGTATCCACGCCGCGCGGCCACAGCACCACGTTGTCGAAGCCGCGCTCGCCGAGTTCGCGGGCCAGCGCAGGCGTTGCCGCCATCACCGCCCGGCTTGGGCTGTGGAAGCGGCGCAGCGCCCGCCAGATCAGCGAGCCCGGAACCGGCACGCGGGCGCGGACATATTCGGGAAAACGGGTGTGGAAGCTGGTCGTGAACGGCAGCTTGCGTTGCCGGCAATAGCGGCGAACCATCAGGCCTATCGGCCCTTCCGTCGCGATGTGGATGCTGTCGGGCTGCGCCTCCGCGATCAGCTTTGCGATGCGCGCGGGGCGCGGCATCGCGAGCCGCACGTCGCGATAGCTCGGCATCGCGAAGGTGCGGAACGCGTCAGGCGTGAGAAAACGGAACTCGACATCGAGCGCGGCAGCCGCATCCGCAAGCTTGGTCAGCGTCCGAACCACACCGTTGACTTGCGGGTGCCAGGCGTCGGTCGCGACCAGGATGCGCATCAGGCCGCCTTTGCGGCCACCTGCGCCACCGGCGCGGGCTTTTGCAAGTGATCAGCCCAGGTGATGATCTCGAACTGGCCGTCGTCGTGCTCGACGATCGCGGTGCAGCTTTCCACCCAGTCGCCGCAGTTCATGTAGCGGATACCGGCCTCGTCGCGGATCACGGCGTAGTGGATGTGCCCGCAGATCACGCCGTCGGCGTCATGGCGGCGCGCCTCGGCCGCGAGCGCCTCCTCGAATGCGCCAATATAGTTGACGGCCTTCTTGACCTTCTGCTTGGCCCATTGCGAAAGGGACCAGTAGCGCACGCCGAACATGCGGCGGAAGAAATTGACGAGCCGGTTCATCCGGATCGCGAAGTCGTAGGCCCTGTCGCCGAGATGGGCGAGCCAACGCGCGTTCTGCACCACCAGATCGAAGATGTCGCCGTGGATGACGAGATAGCGCTTGCCGTCCGCGCCGATGTGAACGGTATTCTCGATGACATCGATGCCGCCGAAATGCGTGCCGTAGTATTTCCGCAGGAACTCGTCGTGATTGCCCGGGATGTAGATGACCTTGGCGCCCTTGCGCGCCTTGCGCAGAAGCTTCTGCACGAGGTCGTTGTGTGACTGCGGCCAGTACCAGCCGGATTTCAACGCCCAGCCATCGACGATGTCGCCGACGAGATAGATGGTGTCGGCATCGTGGTAGCGCAGGAAGTCCAGCAGAAGGTCGGCTTGCGAGCCGCGGGCTCCGAGATGGACGTCGGAGATGAACAACGTGCGAAAGCGCCGCTCCGGGCTCTCGTCACTCACATCGTAACTTCCCATGCGACAGCCTGTAACAATGTCCCGTGACAGGGGGATGACGATTGAACCTTTGAGGCACCCTCAGATACGAATCAGACCTTGCCTCGCCCTCCCCGCGGATATCAGCCGCATGCGACAATCAGGCGACATGGGCTCGCCACGGTTCTCCGCAAAATGCCGGGAAACCCGGGAAATGTCGGTTGGCGGCGGACAGAAACGACCGCGTCAGTAGAACCTGTGGAAATGATGGATCGGCCCGTGGCCGTGACCGACGCTGAAGCGGTCGGCGGCAGCGATCGCCGCGCTGATCCAGCTCTTGGCCTTGCGCACGGCCGTCTCGAGATCCTCGCCCTTGGCAAGGCCCGCGGCGACGGCCGAGGACAGCGAGCAGCCGGTTCCGTGCGTGTTGCGGGTCGTGACGCGCGGCGCGGCAAGTGCGACCGTCGTGTCGGTGGTGACGAGATAGTCGATGCTCTCGCCGCCCTCGCCGTGCCCGCCCTTGATCAGGACCGCGCGGCAGCCGAGCCCGAGCAGCCGGCGCCCCTGATGTTCGATCTCGACCTCGCTTCGCGCGACCGGCTCGTCGAGCAGCGCGGCTGCCTCCGGCAGATTGGGCGTGATCACTGATGCAAGCGGCATCAGCTTCTTGCGCAACGCTTCGACGGCTTCAGCGGCCAGCAGGCGATCGCCCGACGTTGCGACCATCACGGGATCAAGCACGACATGACGAGGCTTCCAGCGCGACAGCGCAGCAGCAATCGCATCGATACTGCCGGCCTGCGCCACCATGCCGATCTTCACCGTGCCGACGCCGAGATCGGCGAACACCGCATCGATCTGCGCGGTGACGAAATCGGCGGGCACCGCATGAATCCCGGTGACGCCCTTGGTGTTCTGCGCCGTCAGCGCCGTGATGGCGGACGCGCCGTACACGCCAAGCGCGGCGAAAGTCTTCAGATCGGCCTGGATGCCGGCGCCGCCGCTCGAATCGGAACCGGCGATGGTGAGCGCCACGGGCGTCGTCATGGGCAGTTTTCCGCGTTTTCGAGGCCTGGCTTTTTGCGGCCGTGGCCTGTCCTACCCCGCCCCCGGCAGCCCAGCAAGCTGGACAGCCGGCGCCGCTCGCCCATCGGCGAATCAGCCCGCCGGGACGTTGCACGAGCCTGTCGTCCCGCGAGCGTGCACATCCGATGAAAAGTGACCTCGGTATTGCCCGGCCTTGGCGTGCCCTCAAGATGGTGGAAACGTTGGTCGATTCGCTGGCGACGCGACGTTGCGGGCCGCCCCGGCCTGCAACCCTCTCGGGATTGCATCATGTGGGCCTATTTTGAACGCCTCCTCGACACATCAATGGTCTCGCCGCACGGCCTCTGCCTGCTATGGGAACCTGAGCTGATCTGGCTTCATGTCGTCTCCGACGCCAGCATCGCGATCGCCTATTTCTCGATTCCGTTTGCGCTCGCGATCCTCGTCACCAAACGGCGTGACCTCAAATTCGGCTGGGTCTTTTGGGCATTCGCGGCCTTCATCATGGCCTGCGGCCTGACGCATGTGCTGTCGATCTACACGCTCTGGGTGCCGATCTACGGCATCGAAGGCCTGGTCAAGGCGGCAACCGCGATTGCGTCGATCTTCACGGCGGCCGCGCTCTGGCCCCTCCTGCCGAAGATCCTGACGATCCCCTCCCCGTTCGAGCTGCAGAAGGTCCAGGCCGCGCTCGAGGAGGAGGAGATCAAGAGCCGGGACGCGGCGCTGCTGCTCAAACAGGTCGGGGACGCCCAGCGCGCGATGCGCGAAAGCATGACGCGTCTTACCGCGGTCGTCGAGACTGCGGTCGACGGCGTCATCCTGTTCGACGCGCAAGCCCGCATTCTCCTCTTCAACCCTGCCTGCGAACGGTTGTTCGGCTATCGCGCCGACGAGATCATGAATTGCGACATCGGCATGCTGATGTCCAATGAGAGGCCGTCATCCGCAGGTGATGCGCGGCCTATCGCAACCGGCGAAGCCGTCGGTCTGCGCAAGGACGGCTCGACGTTTCCGATGGACCTGTCGGTGGGCCAGGCGTGGCAGGATGGCGAACTGATCCACGTCGGCATCATCCACGATCTGACCACGCGCAAGCTGACCGAGCAGCAGCTCCAGCAGGCGCAGAAGATGGAGACGGTCGGCCAGCTCTCCGGCGGCATCGCCCACGACTTCAACAACCTGCTGACGGTGATCATCGGCAACGCCGAGCATCTTGGCGAACAACTCAAAGCCCGGCCCGATCTGCGCCAGTTCGCCGACGATATTTGCCAGTCCGGCGAACGCGGTGCGGAGCTGACGCAGCGATTGCTCGCCTTCAGCCGCCGTCAGCTTTTGCGACCGCAGACGATCGATTGCCGCGAGCTCATCGAGTCCATGCTCAAGCTGTTCAAGCGCACCCTGCGCGAGAACATCGAGATCAGCACCGCCTTCGGGCCCGGCACGATCAAGGCTTTTGCCGACCGCTCCCAGCTCGAATCCGCCGTGCTGAACCTGGCGCTGAACGCGCAGGACGCGATGCCGTCAGGAGGACATCTGATGCTGAGCACGGAACTCGCCGCGATCGACGAAGACTATCGCGCCCTGCACCCGGAGGTGGCGTCCGGCGCCTACGCGCTGATATCGATCACGGACGACGGTGAAGGCATGACGCCGGAAGTGATCGAGCGCGCCTTCGAGCCGTTCTTCACCACCAAGGAGGTCGGCAAGGGTTCTGGCCTCGGGCTGAGCATGGTCTATGGCTTCGCCAAGCAATCCGACGGCCATGTCTCGATCTATAGCGAGCAAGGCCTGGGGACGACCGTCCGGATCTACCTGCCGCGCGCCGGCGGCGGACAGCCGCTGACCGACGTGCTGGAGAGCGAAGAGGCCGCGCCGCGCGGCCATGAGACCATCCTGATCGCCGAGGACGATCCGTTCGTGCGCTCGTCGGTGATCCAGAGGGTGGAAGCGCTCGGCTATCGCGTCATCGCCGCCGTCAACGGCCAGGAGGCCTTGCAGCGCCTGCGCGCCGACCCCGGCATCGACATGCTGTTCACCGACATCGTCATGCCCGGCGGAATGAGCGGCTGGGAGCTTGCCGATCAGGCCCGGCGCATCCGCCCCGCCCTGCCGGTGCTGTTCACTTCGGGCTATGCGCTGGAGACCCTGGTCGAGCAGGGTCGCGGGCACGCCCATTCGGTTGTCCTGACCAAGCCCTATCGCAATGCCGAGCTCGCCCAGCGGCTCCGGGACGCTTTTGCCGCGGCGGTGACTTCGTAGCGTGCCGAATGGCATCTGGCGGCCGGCCCGGCCGCTTGCTAAATCCGGCCGGTTTTGGCCTATTAGCCGGCAAGAGATGCCTTCGGAGTGACTGCAATGGTTCCTTTCTTCGTCCAGATCAAATGCAAGCTCGGCCAGTCCTATACAGTGGCCAACGCGCTTGCCGAAGCCGAGATCGCCTCCGAGATCTACTCCACAGCCGGCCAATATGATTTGCTGGTGAAGTTCTATGTCGACAAGGACACCGACATCGGCCACTTCGTCAACGAGAAGGTGCAGGTGCTGCCGGGCATCCAGGACACCCTGACCATCATCACCTTCAAGGCGTTCGGCACGGGCTAGCAGCGTGCCAATTGGAAAGAGTCTGATCTAGCCGCCAGCTTCCTTGCGCTTGGGCGGCGTCGGCCCGTCGACCGGCGGAAGCGACTTCAGATATGCCGCCATCGCGGCGCGATCCTCCGGCTTCAGCTGCGCGAGGTTCTTGATCACCGGTCGCATCGAGCCCGACGCGCTGTCGCCCTCGGGCATGTCGCCGGTCTCGAGAAAGTCGGCGATATCATTCTCACTCCAGCTGCCGATGCCCTTCTGCGTGATGTTGGGCACCCAGCCCTCGCCTTCGGGATTGGGGCCGCCGGCGAAACGCTGCGTGCTGATGACGCCGCCGAGAACATTGCGCGGACTGTGGCATTCGGCGCAATGGCCGAAACCGTTCACGAGATAGGCGCCGCGGTTCCACTGCGCCGAATGCGTCGTCGCCGGTACCAACGGCCCGGCATCCATGAACAGCAATTTCCAGATGCCGACATTGCGGCGGATGTTGAAGGGAAACGGCAGGTCGTGGTCGCGCACCCGACCCGACACCGGGGGCAGTGTCTTCAGATAGGCAAAGAGATCGCGAACGTCATCGACCTTGGCGATGTGGTAGGACGTGTAGGGAAACGCCGGGAAGTAGTGCGTGCCGCCAGGCGAAATGCCGCGCATCACCGCGTTGACGAAATCCGCCTCGCTCCAGCGGCCGATGCCATCGGCGGGATCAGGGGAAATGTTCGGGGCATAGAACGTGCCGAACGGCGAGCCGAGCGCCAGGCCGCCGCCAAGCTTCAGACGATCGGGCTGGTTGGGCACGGCATGGCAGGACGAACAGCCTCCGGCGTTGAACAGCTCCTGTCCGTTGGCAAGATCCGGCCCGCGTGTCGGTGCCGGCAAGGCCAGGGCGGTCGGCGCAGTCAGCCACCAGTAGACAGCAAAGGCTGCGACGGCAGCAATCAGGGCAGCAAGAATTGTCCGTCGCAGCATTGAATATCCCGGTTGAACTCTGGCGAACTTACGGACCATCCCGCCACCGCTCCAGCCACGAATAATTTAGATGGTGTGACCGGAATCCGGGAATAAAGTCGGAACCGCACTGTTTGCAAGTTGATCGCAATCAGGCGTCAACAGGGAGAGACCCATGAACAAAGCGCTTTTTGCCACGCTGGCACTCGGAGCTGCCGTCGCATTCGCAGGCCCGGCCAGTGCGGAGAAACTGAAGGCGACGCTGAACGGCAAGTCCGAAGTCCCCGCCACCACCAGCAGCGGCACCGGCACCGCCGATCTCGACTATGACGCGGCCACCAAGAAGCTCTCCTGGAAGCTGACCTATTCCGGCCTGTCCGGCCCCGCGACCGCGGCCCATTTCCACGGCCCCGCCGAGGCTGGCAAGAACGCCGGCGTCGCGATCCCGATTCCCGGCGCCGCCAAGAGCCCGGTCGAAGGCTCGGCGACGCTGACTGATGCGCAGGCCTCCGATCTCCTCTCCGGCAAGCTCTACGTCAACATTCACACCGCGGCCAACCCGGGCGGCGAGATCCGCGGCCAGGTGACGAAGTAGTTTCACGGCGACCTTTTCGACGACGGCCGGGCGCAGGAATGCGTCCGGCCTTTTCGGTTTTCAGGTTGAAGAGCGCTCACGTCGCACTCAACGCCTGCTCGAGATCGGCGATCAGATCCGACGGGTTTTCGATGCCGATCGACAGCCGGATGGTGCAATCGAGCACGCCGATCTTGCGGCGGATGTCGGCGGGAACGCCGGAATGGGTCATCGTCGCGGGCAGGCTCGCCAGCGACTCCGTGCCGCCAAGGCTGACCGCGAGCTTGAAGATCTGCAGCGCATTAAGGAATTTCTCCGCCGCCGCCTGGCCGCCGACGATGTCGAACGAGAACGTCGATCCCGCCCCCAGGCATTGCCGCGCGAACACGCGCCCCGCAGGCGAGGTTTCCTCGTGATGGCCGAGATAGTGCACCTTCGCCACCTTGGCGTGGTCGCGCAGGAAATCCGCAACGAGACGCGCGTTGCTGTTGGCCTTCTCCATGCGCAGGCTCAAGGTCTCGAGCGAGCGGTTGATCATCCAGCAGGAATGCGGATCGAGCTGGGTGCCGATGGCGCCGCGCAGCGCCTTGACCCCCTTCATGACTGCCCTGGTGCCGAGCGCGGCGCCCGCGATCAGGTCGGAATGACCGCCGACATATTTGGTCAGCGAATACAGCGAGATGTCGGCGCCGTGCTCGATCGGCCGCTGAAACACCGGGCCAAGCAGCGTGTTGTCGCAGGCGATGATCGGCGTGTGGCCCTGGGCCTTGCCGATGGTCTCGGCGACGCGGCGCATCAGCGCGATGTCGACGAGGCCATTGGTCGGGTTGGCCGGCGTCTCGACCAGGATCATCGAGACCCGGCCCTTGCGCATCGCCTCCTCGGCGGCCCGGTTGACCGTCGCCTCGTCGATGCCGTCGGCAAAGGCGACCGCGCCGATCGAAAAGCGCGACAGCGTGTTCGTCAGCAGCGTTTCCGTGCCGCCATAGAGCGGCTGGGAGTGCAGGATGACGTCGCCCGGACGGACGAAGGCCAGAATGGTCGTCGAGATGGCCGCCATGCCGGAGGAGAACAGCGCGCAGCTCTCGGTGCGCTCGTAGATCGCGAGCCTGTCCTCGACGATCTCGCTGTTGGGATGATTGAAGCGCGAATAGACGAGCCCGGCCCCCATGCCTTCCGGCGGCTCGCGCCGGCCGGCGACGTAATCGAAGAAATCCTGCCCGTCCTCGGCCGTTTTGAACACGAAGGTCGAGGTCAGGAACACCGGCGGCTTGATGGCACCTTCCGACAGCTGCGGGTCGTAGCCATAGGTCAGCATCAGCGTTTCCGGATGCAGCATATGGTTGCCGATATGGGTTTTCGACGGGAACGGTTTTGCCATGGCCTGTCTCGCTATTGCCTGGGATCGCCGCCGCGCCGGAACGCCTGACAGCGTGAGGCATCAACGCCGCGGCGCGAGCAAACATAGTCCTTCTGACCGCGATCCGTCAGACCGTGGCAGGAGAATTTGACGATGCGCCGCGTAGCCCGGATGGAGCGCAGCGCAATCCGGGACAGCTGCATCCGCATGAACAGCTCACCCGGATTTCGCTGCGCTCCATCCGGGGTACGAATTCAACTGCTACTTCAGCTTCAGCCGATACGTCTCGTGGCAATCGTTGCAGCGGTCGTTGATCGTGGTGTAGGCGGCCTTCAGGCTGGCGACATTGTGGATCTTGCCCTTGACGTCGGCGATCGCCTTCTGCACCGGCGGAATCTTGGAATCGAAATCGGCCTTGTTCTGCCAGACTTTTTGCGACGCCCCGTACCACGCGTTGACGACGTCCTGCTTGGGATTGACCTCGAAGGTCTTGGAGATCTTGGCGACACTGGCCTCCAGGTCGTCCACTGCCTTGTCGACGGCTTTCTGATTGTAGGGAATAGTTCCCTTCGACATCTTCTGCATCACATCGTACAGGCTCTTGGCCTGCGAGCGCATCAGATTGTCCTGCTCAACCGCGACCTCCTGCTGCGCCATCACGGCGCCCGCACCCAGAAGCAGGGTGCCTGCGACAATCAGCGTACGTTTCATAGGCTTGTTACTCCGGCTCGCAAGTCGGTTTGGGGGATGACCATTGAGGATAGAACCCGGCCGCGGGCAATTAATTCCCGTGGGCCGGGTGGCCCCGCCTTACAGGCTGTGGCGGCGATGGTGCTCGTTGATCGCGATCCACACCCGCTCCGGCGTTGCCGGCATGTCGATGTGGTCGATCTTGTATTCGCGCCAGAGCGCATCGACGATGGCGTTGACGACGGCCGGACAGGAGCCGATCGCGCCGGCCTCGCCGGCACCCTTCACGCCGATCGGATTGGTCTTGCAGGGGATGTTATGGGTCTCGAATACGAAGGACGGACCATCGGCTGCGCGCGGCAACGCGTAGTCCATGTAGGTGGCGGTGATGAGCTGGCCGTCCGTCGCGCCATAGACCACCTGCTCCATCAAAGCCTGGCCGATACCCTGCATGGCGCCGCCATGCACCTGCCCCGCCAGCAGCAGCGGATTGAGCGTCTTGCCGAAATCGTCGACGATCACGTAGTTGACGATTTTGATGATGCCGGTGGCCGGATCGATCTCGACTTCCGCCAGATGCGTGCCGTTGGGATAGGTGCCGTCGGCGCTGGCGAAGGTTGCGCTGCCATTAAGCTTCGATGGATCCACGCCAGGCCGCTTGGCGAGATCGGCAAACGAGATCGAACGATCGGTGCCGGCGATGCGGATCACGCCTTCCGAAATCTCGAGGTCGCCGGCGCTTGCCTCCAGTGCCTGCGCTGCGATCTCCTTGAGCTTCTTACCCAGCTCGCCCGTGGCACGCTCGACGCAGACGCCGCCTGTCGGGATCGAGGCCGAGCCGCCGGTGCCGAGGCCCGTGGCAATCTCCGCGGTGTCGCCCTGGCGGACGTGCACGCGCTCGGGCGCAACGCCGAACTGCTCGGCGACGATCTGCGCATAAGCGGTCTGGTGGCCCTGCCCGCTCGACTGCGTGCCGATCAGGACGGTGACGTCGCCATTCGCTTCGAGCCGCACATTGGCGGTCTCCTCGCCCATCACGCCGCAGATCTCGACATAGCTCGCAAGGCCGATGCCGCGGATCAGCCCGTGCTTCTTGGCCGCCTTGGCGCGCTTTGGAAATTCCTTCCACTCCGCGATCTCCATGGCGCGCTTGAGATGCGCGGCGAAGTCGCCGGAATCGTAGACCTTGCCGGTCGCGGTCTTGTAGGGCAGCGCCTTCGGCGGAATGAAGTTCTTGCGGCGGATCGCATCCGGCGCCATGTCGAGTTTTCGTGCGCAGGCATCGACCAGGCGCTCGATGACGTAAGCGGCCTCGGGCCGCCCCGCCCCCCGATAGGCATCGACCGGAACGCTGTGGGTGAAGATGGTGCGCACCCGGCAGTGGAAGGCCTGGATGTCATAGAGGCCCGGCAGCATGCCGGCGCCGCCATGCGGGATGTAGGGCCCGAAGGTCGACAGATACGCGCCCATGTCGCCCATCAGGTCGCAATCCATCGCGAGGAATTTTCCGTCCTCGGCGAGCGCCATCTTCGCGGTGGTGACATTGTCGCGGCCCTGCGCATCGCCCATGAAATGCTCGGAGCGATCGGCCGCCCATTTGACCGCCTTCTTCAGTTTGCGCGCCGCGACGGCCATCAAGGCATATTCCCGATACGGAAACAGCTTGGTGCCGAAGCCGCCGCCGACGTCGGGGCAGATCACCCGCATCTTGTCGGTGGGGATGTTGAGCACGTTCTGACAGAGGATGTCGCGCAGGCGATGGCTGCCCTGGCTGCCGACCGTCAGCGTCAGATGATCGTTCTTGGCGTCGTATTCGCAGACCGCCGCGCGCGTCTCCATGAAGCTCGCGACCACGCGCGGATTGACGATGGAGATTTCGGCGATCGCATGCGCCTTGGCGAAGGCAGCTTCCGTCGCTTTCTTGTCGCCGATCGAGACGTCGAACAGCACATTTCCTGGTTTGTCCGGCCAGACCTGCGGCGCGCCCTTCTTCACGGCGTTGACGACGCCGGTCACCGCCGGCAGCGGGCTCCATTTGACGTCGACCGCCTCGATCGCATCGCGGGCCTGGTCAATGGTCTCGGCGACCACGAAGGCGACGGCATCGCCGACATGCCGCACCTCGTCCTTGGCGAGGATCGGGTAAGGCGGGCCGGTGAACGGATCGGTCTCGAGATTGAACAGGCAGGGCAGATTGCCGAGATCCTTCACATCGTCTGCAGTCAGGATCAGCGCGACGCCGGGCAGGCCGCGGGCACGGCTCACGTCAATGGTGTATTTGGCATGCGCATGCGGCGAACGCAGCATCAGGCAGCGGAGCGCCGCCTGCGGCGCATAATCGTCGGTATAGCGGCCCTTGCCGCGGATGAGCGCGTCATCCTCCTTGCGCAGCACGCTTTGGCCAACGCCGAATTTGATGGGAGCCGCCATTCTATCTTCCCGTTTCTCATGGTTGTTTTGGCGGCATATTGCCGTGGAAAAACGGGCAGTGCAAACGGGATTAGGCAGCCACGGCCCGCGAAAAATTGCCCCGTGCCCCGCCCGTCAGAGCGGGATCGGACGAGACGGCCGCAGTTCGGTCATTTCCCAGTAATGATCGACGATCCTGCGGACGTCCTCGGTGCGCTCGGTCCCGGCCAGCCTGCCGATACAGGGATAATTGCCAAAGCAGCGCCGCAGCGCACGCCCGAGAACAAGCGGCCATACCGGCCGCCGCTTGTTCTCGGAGCGCATGTCCATCTCGCGATCAATCATTTACATCCCGCCACGGTTCCAGAGATACCGCGTGCTGTCTCTCAGTTGATCGATGGCGCGCTGAGGCGAGAGGTAGTCGATCTCGCCGCGCGTCAGGCCGATATCCAACAGCTCCCTGTCGCTCAGGTCCTGCAAGGTGAGCTGCGGGTTCTGACGCCGCGCCAGAAACGCAAGCCAGGCTTGCTTGAGCAGACCGAGGACGCTTCGCGTCGATGCCGCATTTGCTCCGGAAGCATCCTTGTCCAGCGCCGTGGCGGACGCCTTGAGGCGCGCGGCCAACACCTGGTCGATCGCGTCCTTTGCCTGCACGAAGGAGAGATTGAGGCCGCGCCTTGCGGCCTCGCCGTCAATTCCGTGGGAGATATCCGTTAGTTGTGGTGGCATCGCACGCTCCTGCTGTTGTGCCGGCAGGGAGCGTGGCCAAACAAAAGGCCCCGTCCGATGCCGGCGGGGCCTGGTGGAAAGGTGTCGTCGTCGAGATGCTAGCGCACGACTCCTCCCACGGCCCAGCCGAAGCGGGTCATGCGGTTGAAGTTGACTTTGCGCGAGCATCTAATCATGAGGACGCGAATACCACGGCGGCCGTGCGAAATCAAGAGATGTGCGACGGCCCGCTACATCTTTGAGGCGAGCCTTCGCCCCGCTGCCAAATTGTGCTGCGCGGACAAGTCGCCTCGACGCTTGTCGGTTGCTACTTTTGCTGAATTCGACTCAGATAGTCGACAACAGAGAGGATGCGTTTTCGCACGACGAGTTCTGGGCTTTGCTCCGGCCCGGCGAGCTTCCAATAAGATGGATCCACATAGTGAGGCAATTTGATAATGGGATTGAATCGTTCTCCCCAAATCGGCATTTCACGCGTGCCGTGAGCGGGAATTGTTTTCGATCCATCTATGGTTTCGTAGACAGTGTTCGTCGGAAACACGCCGTTGTTGTTCCTGGCCAACATCGTCAAATCGGGAGGCGGTGTCTTAAGCTGGTCGCCAACCGGTCCTTTGCCCCTCGCATCCGTGCCATGGCAACTCGCGCACGACGACTGAAACTCTGACTTGCCGACATCGAGATCTTCGGCCTGAGCCGCGGCGGCGCAACCAGCGGCAAGACCGGCAATGATCAAACATTTCACAGCAGATTTTACCATGTCCCGCTCCGACGCCGGCTCGTAAGACTTTACTCCTAGCGGCTTCGCCCGCCGACAGTTTGACCCATATCAAGACCGGCTTGCGGTCTAGCTTCCGCGGAGTCCGGTAGATTCGGACGGGGCTCCGAAAAGGTCGCGACGAACGTATCGACGGCGACTGTTCCACGCCTGGCCCCGCACCAGCGAGACCAGCCAGCTGCGGCCGAACACCACCATGATCACGGCCGCTTGGATAATTGCCTCCGACGGCCAATCGCACGAGAACGCCGCGCCGCACCACGGAGAACGGCACCGGCGGCAGATTGGTCCGATGGCAGTCGCAAGCGCCAGGTGGGTCTCGAACGCCCGACCCATCCTGTGTCCAGGCGAATGTCGCGGCGAGATGACGCTATTCCGTGCATTTCGGCCTCTTGCCACTTTTTGGAGGACTTGTCACACGGATTTCGTTCGGCAAGACTGCTCGCATTTCAAGTACTTATATGAAAGAGCATTCCCATGCCCGAAACACTGGAAAATCTATTGTGGTGTGCCGCACTGGCGACGTGGCTGATGCTTTTTTTCGGGATCATTACCCAGCGCCTGAAGCCTCTCTCGAAATTCCTCAGCCATCTGCTCGAGGTTACGTTTAGGCTCAGGGCGAAATGACGCAGTAATCGCCGTACGACGTTGGCTTCTGCCAAACTGGCGGGACTGCGTATCGCTTTGATGATGCAAGGTCGAACGAACCGAAGAACGCACATCGTCGCGCGGCGCTCTCTCTTTCGGCTCTGCGAGGGAGCGGCGATATCTTGCTCGAGAGAGCGGCTGAAACGGATACGCTGCTAGCTTGCCAGTC
Organism: Bradyrhizobium sp. CCBAU 51627; assembly: GCF_028128765.1. Classification (GTDB taxonomy): domain Bacteria; phylum Pseudomonadota; class Alphaproteobacteria; order Rhizobiales; family Xanthobacteraceae; genus Bradyrhizobium. The sequence goes on along the minus strand of NZ_LBJG01000012.1, from coordinate 7,420 downwards.
TCCGATCGAGGGAAAACCGTCCCCCTCCGGTGACCAGGATCAGCAGAGCGCCGCCCAATATTGACATGTTCTTCAGGAAATTATTGTACTGCCCGATCTGTTGCGGGCCGACGGGATATTCCCAGTAACGATGCGCGATTGCCGTAGCCGACAATACAAATAGAAGAACCAAAATTGCGCAGTAGCGCGTACCGATGCCGAGTATCAAACCAACCGACATCAATATTTCCAGAGTGACGGTGATGATCGTGAACAGCTGCGGCACTGGAACGTTCAGCGAGCGGAAATAGCCCACCGAGCCACTGAAGTTTGTGAGGGCTCCGTAGGCGCTTCCAACGAAGACCCATGCAAGCAGGATGCGGCCGACCAGGATCAGCAGATCGGCATTGCCAGCGGCAAACGCGTCGATCCGAGATGCGGGCGTCGAAAAGCGGAATGCCATATTCACTTCCTCATCGCGTGTTGCCCGAGGACGGCACCTGAACATTGCCAGCATATCACGATCGGCGACCCGCATGAAGGCCCCGGCTGGGCTTTGGAGAACGCACCGCGGGCGAACACCGCGCGCATGATCTCGTCGGGCACGGTGAGGAAGGCCGCGACGATAGGGATCGAGAACAGCAGCGAAAAATCGAAGGCGGCGCTCAACCTCCATCCGCATCTGCCATCCGCACGAGGACGCGTCGTCCAACGATGGCCTCAATGATCACGATCAGTACTGCCGCCCCAAGATTCCAGATCAGGTTCAGGACCGTGGCATCAAGGCGGTAGAGAAGCGACATCGCCGTCGACGTCATGCCCGCAACGGCCAGTCCCGCCACCAGCATGACCAAAGACGGGCGCAAGCGGGCGGCATGACGCAACATCACGAAAATCGATGCCGATAGCGGCAGGCTGACGAGAAGCACCGTGGCAAAACACTGCAATGTCGCGCCAATCCGCAAGCTACCTGCCTCGTAGCTCACCCAATCCGTCAAGCAACCATAGCCAAGGGTTGCCATCCACACCGCAAGCGACGGCAACGGAAGCAACAACCAGAACCGCGAACGATCGGGCAGGCCTGCCATCAGGCAACTCAGCGCGGAGAGTGCGCCCGTCAGGAAGGAGGCCATGATCCCAACGACGAAAGCCGGATTGCGCAGCTGATCTGCAATGTCCGACCGAAGACCATGTTCGACGGCGAGCAGGATCACGATGGCAAGTGCGATCAGAAGCCAACCGCCGGCCCGAAAGAGCGGAGGGCGAAGGACGCGCACCGGCTGCGCCGCGTTCGCGAGGATCTGAATGAGATCGGTAGTATCCATCGTTTCAGTCGCTCCCCTCGCCCAGGAGGCGCCTGAGCGCCCTGATGCCCCGATGGGATGAAACTTTCAAGGATGCAATCGACATTCCGCTCTGCTCGGCGGCCTCCTTCAATGATCTCTCCTGCAGCTTCAAAAGCGTGATGGCTTGACGCTGGCTGGTCGGAAGGGTCTGCAACGCGGCGTCCACAGCCCGGCTATCCAGCGCCAGGTCATCAGGTTGCTCGGCCGCAAATGCCTCATGCTCGGTTTCCAACATCACTTCTCCTGCCGACACGCGTCCCAGGGCGCGCAAGCGATCCGCAACACGATGTCGCGCGATACCGGCCAGCCAAGGCTTGAACGGACGTGACGGGTCGTATGTCTGCCGAACCTCATGCAGTGTCAGCAGGATATCCTGGACGGTATCTTCGGCATCACTGGCATTACGATGCGCGCGGTTCGCAATCGCCCGCAGATAAGGCGTGATGCCGAGCAACAGCCGGCGATAAGCGTGTACGTCCCCACGCTGCCCCAGCACCATGAGCGCCGACCACTCCTGCGGATCTGCTACACGCAAGCCGGACACTTCAAAACCGGGTGGTGAAATCGGTCAACCAAGCGGGCGACGCAGCAACGAGCGCAGCTTCCAGTGCATGATCCGCGCCGGTAAGGATGAGAACTGCCACTGCCACCGCGCTGCCGCCCATCAAAAGCTTCCCCATCCTTCCGGCATTCATCATTTTGCCGCGCCAGCGCATCAATGCCGCTCGGGAAAGTGATCCGACGATCAGCAAGGGAACGGATGTCCCCAACCCGAATGCAACCATGACGGCTGCCACGCTTGCGAGATTCCGACCCTGGGATGCTAGTACCGACGCCGCGCCGAGCGTTGGCCCGACGCAGGGGCTCCAGACGGCGCCCAGCAGAACGCCGACCACGAACTGCCCCTTGATGCCGGTCGGGGTCATGCGGGCGAGAAAGCGGCTTCCGGCATTGCTGACGCCGCCGGTTGCCAATGCGAAGCGTTGCTGCAATGCGCCGCTCAGCAGGACGCCGCCCAATCCGGCCAACAGGACGGCGGAAATGTCGCGGAAGACGTCACCATCGAGACCGATCGCGAAGCCCACGGTCGCGACGAACAGCCCGATGCCGGAGAAAGACAGTACCAGGCCCGCCAGCAACGCAGCGACACCCAGGCGATGCGCAGCAAGCGCGGGCCCGAGCACGAGGGGCAGCAGCGGCAGGACACATGGGGACAGGGTCGAGAGCATGCCCGCGACGAACCCGACTCCCATGCTGACGAATGGCAAGGTCACGGCGATGTTCCCCGGATCTAGTCTGTCGCCTTTTGGAGCAGCGTCTTGATCGAATTGGCTTCGGTATCACCGGTTGAGCGCCCCTTCTCGACGGTACCGTGGAATACGATCAGCGTGCTTTGCTTCTGGGCGCCCATTGCACGTACGAAGTCCTTTTGAGTATCGAAATCGATATTGTAGATGACCAAATCCTTGAATGCGGGGTCATTCTCCAGGTTGTTCAGGATCGGCTGCTGCTTGGCGCAATATGGGCACCACGGAGCGATGATGTGGACCAGGATTGGCTTGCCCTCATGCTGGGTTGCTTCGAAGGCCTGCTGGGTGAACGGCACCTCCGTCGCAGCGAAAGCGGCGGAGCCGAACTCCACCGCAACAGTCAACAAGGCCACAGCAGTCATTCTCGTGAAGCGCATCATAATCTCCTGGCAACTCATGAACCTTCCAGCAACGCGGCTGGCTCGTTACCCAAGGTTCGGATGTTTCTGCCGAAAGGTTACAGCCTCGGCGGCCGAAATTTCACATGGCGCCCCAAAGGGCTGACTGGGCATCGGCTGGCCGCCTCACGAGTACACGCCCTAGCCGCGCACCAGCGAAACCAGCCAGCTGCGCCCGAACAGAGCCATGATCACGAGCCCATAGACGATCGTGCCACCGAGGGCCAATAGCACCAGCGTCACCTCGTCGTGGAAGTGCATCGCGCCCAGCGCAGAGCCGCTGAAGCGCGCGATCAACCAGAACGCGGCGGCGAGGATGATTCCGGTCAGCAGGAATTTGGCCAGCGACATCAGCCAGGCACGATCCAGCACGAGAAAGCCGCGCCGCACGGCGAAGAACAGCACCAGCAGCAGATTGGTCCAGACGCCGACGGCGGTTGCCAGTGCGAGGCCGATCTGGGCGAGCGATCCCATCAAGGCCACCTTCAGGGCGACGTTCACGGCAATGCCGGTCAATGAGGCACGGACCGGCGTCGCGGTATCCTTGCGGGCATAGAAGGTCGCGACCGCGCTGCGGATCAGCACGAAGGGGATCAGGCCGATGGCATAGGCCGCAAGGGTGCCGCCGGCGGCGACCGCGTCGGCCTTGGAGAACGCGCCGCGGGCGAACAGCGCGCGCATGATCTCGTCGGGCACGGTGAGGAAGGCCGCCACAAAGGGAATCGAGAACAGCAGCGTGAAATCGAAGGCGCGGCGCTGCGCCTTCATCGCGCCGTCATGGTCATTGGCCGTGATCCGTTTCGACATCTCGGGCAGCAGCACCGTGCCGATGGCGATGCCGATGACGCCGATCGGCAATTGATTGAGGCGGTCGGCGTAATAGAGCGCCGACAGCGCGCCGGCGGGCAGGAAGGTCGCGATGACGGTGTCCGCGAACAGCGCGACCTGCGTTCCCATCGAGCCCAGTGTCGCCGGGCCCAACGCCTTGAAGAAGCCGCGAACGTCTTCGTCGAGCCTGAGCGGCGCAAAGCGCGGCAGGCCGCCATGGCGCGCCAGATCGCCGGCGAGCAGGAAATATTGCATGAAGCCGGAAATGAGCACACCCCAGGCCGCGGCATGACCGGCGGTCGGAAACCAGGCGGCGAGCGCTAGCGTCATCATCATTGCGACATTGAGGAAGATCGACGCGGCTGCGGCGCTGGCAAAGCGCTGCATCACGTTGAGCATGCCGCCATAGAGCGTCACCAGCGTGATCAGCAGGAGGTAGGGAAAGGTGATCCGGGTCAGCTCGATCGCAAGCTTACGCTGCTCGGCATCCTCGGAAAAGCCGGGCGCAAGCAAGCTCATGGCCTGCGGCATGAACAGCCAGGCGACGATCAGCAGCACCACCTGCGAGGCCAGGAGCAGGGTGAAGATGCGGTCGGCGAACAGGTGCGCGGCCCCCTCCCCTTTCTCGCCATGGACATGGGCATAGGCCGGCACCCAGGCGGCGTTGAAGGCGCCTTCGGCAAAGATCGCGCGGAAATGATTGGGCAATCGCAGCGCGACGAAAAAAGCATCGGCCACCGGGCCGGCGCCGAGAATCGCCGCGAGCATGATGTCGCGGGCAAATCCCGTCAGCCGCGAGAGCAGCGTGTAACCACCGACCGTGAAAATGCGTCCGAGCATGCGCCTGTTTTAGAGCATGGCGCGACCAGGTCTAGGTACTAGCCGCGGCGGAGGTGTGCCCCTCCCCCGCTCTTGTCTTGCCGAAGCCCGCCTTCGGGCGAAGGCGGACGCGGGGGAGGGTTGAGGAGAGGGTGTCTCGACAACGAAGACTCCCCCAGAGGAGAGAACCCTCACCCGGCGCTTCGCGCCACCCTCCCCCGCAAGCAAGCGGGAGAGGGAAGAAAGGTAGCAACATCAGCCCGCGAGCGCGCCCCGCACGGCGGCGATGATTCGCTCCTGATCGGCTTCGGTCAGATAGGCGTGCATCGGCAGGCTGATGACATCCTGCGACAGGCTCTCGCAAGCAGGCAGGCCGCCGTCGGCGACCGGATACTGCTTGTAGGCCGTCTGCTGATGCATCGACTTGCCGTAATAGACCGCGGTCGGCACGCCCTGGGCCTTGAGCGCGGCCGCGAAGCCGTCGCGGTCGGTACCTTCAGGCAGGCGGATCGTGTACTGCGCCCAGACCGAGGTATTGCCGGCCGCGAGCCGCGGAACGGTGACCACGTTGGACAGGCCGCGCGCGTAACGCTCAGCGACCTTGTTGCGGGCGGCGATCTCGTCGTCAAAGATCTTCAGCTTCTCGATCAGGATCGCGGCCTGCATGGTATCGAGCCGACCGGTCAGGCCGAGGCGGATATTGTCGTACTTGTCGACGCCCTGCCCGTGGACGCGGATGCTGCGCAGCGTCGCTGCAAGAGCGTCATCGTCGGTGAAGATCGCGCCGCCATCGCCGAAACAGCCGAGCGGCTTTGCGGGGAAGAAGCTGGTCGTGGTGGCGAGGCCGAAAGTGCCGAGCTTGCGACCCTTGTAGCTTGCGCCGAAACTCTGCGCAGCGTCATCGACCACGAACAGGCCTTCGGCCCTGGCGATCTCGGCGATGGCATCGTGGTCGGCAGGCTGCCCGAACAGGTCGACCGGAATGACGGCGACCGGCCTCAGCCCGGCCTTGCGCGCAGCCGCAATGCCGCGCTTGAGCGAGTCCGGGCTCATGTTGAAGGTTGTCTCGTCCACGTCGACATAGACAGGTGTCGCGCCCAACCGCGCCGCCGGCGACGCGGTCGCGATGAAGGTGAAAGACGGACACAACACGGCATCGCCGGGACCGACGTTCTTCGCCATCAGCACCATCAGAAGCGCATCGGTGCCGCTGGCGCAGCCGATGACGTGCTTGGCGCCGCAATAGGCCGCAAGCTGCTTTTCGAGCTCGAGAACCTCGGGGCCGTTGACGAACTGGCAATGGTCCATCACCCGCTTGACCGCGGCATCGAGCGAGGCGCCGAGCCGGACGCGCTGCGAGGCGACGTCGATGAAGGGAATGGGTTCGGAACGCAGATGCTGGTTCATGGCCTGGTTCTTGGCGCCTTCTCGAATAGTCGACATGGAAAGCTTTTAGCCGGCGACGCGGCGCGGCCCCTTGCGGGCGGACGACGTGGCGGCGGGCCGCGACGGTGTCTCCAGGCACTGCGTGGCGATCTCGAGGCTGGCGACGCCTTCATCGCCGGTCACAGCCGGCGTCTCGCCGTTGCGCACGGCCTTGAGGAAGGCGATCAGCTCGGCGCGCAGCGGCTCGTCATGGCCGACAGGCAGATGCCGCATCGAGTAGCTGCCGTCAGGCTTGAAGCCGAAGCATTCGGTGACCTGGCGCGTCAACAGATCGCCCATCACGTATTTACCGCGGGTCGCGACCGTGACGCTGCGCGCCTTGAACGGCGTCAGCCAGTTTGTGTTGATGTGCGCAAGCACGCCGCTGGCGGTGCGGAATTGCAGCAGCGCGATGTCCTCGCGCTCGGCGACCGCACTCGACAATTGCGGCTGCACCTCGACGATGTCGGATTCGGTGAACCAGCGGATCAGGTCGATGTCGTGCACGGCGAGGTCGATGACGACGCCGACATTGGACATGCGCGGCGGAAACGGGCCGACGCGCGTGATTGCGATCGAGAGGATGTCCTCGCCCGCGATCGCCTGCTTGACGGCGGCAACGGCCGGATTGAAACGCTCGACATGACCGATCATCAACGTGACGCCGGCCTTCTGCGCGGCGGCGACGATCTCGCGGCCCTCGTCGACCGTGGAGGCGATCGGCTTCTCGACCAGCACGTGGATGTTCTTGGCGATGCAGGCGAGCGCGACCTCGTGGTGCAGATGGGTCGGCGCCGCGACGGTGACGGCATCGACGCCCTCGGCGAAGAGCTCGTCGAGCGTCTCGAAGCTGTTGCAGCCGGCGAGTTCAGTGGCACGCGTGCGATGCGTCGGCGACGGATCGACCACGCCGACAAGGCTGACGCCGGGCAGACCGGCGAGCACGCGCGCGTGGTTGCTGCCCATCACGCCGGCACCGATGACGCCGACGCGCAAGCCGGCCTTGGCCGGTTGTGATCCCTTGGAACTCATCTGATCGAACCCCGATTCAACGCAAATCCCCGGGCGCTTCTAGCACGGTCGCCACAGATGTGGCGAATGCCAGCCTGATTGACCGGACACGATTTGATTCAAAAAATTACACGTTCCCCGGGCCTTAGCGCCAAGACGGAGTGCCTTTTGGCCCGGATCGCGTGATTCGGAGTTCGCTGGTTACGACCTTTGATAGTCGTCTTCAATCCGGATGATGTCGTCTTCCCCGAGATAGGAGCCGGTCTGGACCTCGATCAGTTCCAGCATGATTTTACCGGGGTTC
>NZ_LBJG01000011.1 GCF_028128765.1 Bradyrhizobium sp. CCBAU 51627 | reverse complement strand
GCCCATATCCTCGCATGGTCGTCTTGGCGTAGGTGCCATCAGGCCAACGCGCGCAAAGCCCATCTCAGGAAAAAATTGCAACTGTAATGCTAGCATTACAGTTGTCGTTTTGCTTTGAGGTGGGCGCGCTGGGCGATCGCCTGGTGAGCTCTGCGCCAGAGTGACCATGCGATTGTGTGGGCGGGTTGGATCCGCTTTCGAGCAAGCCTAATGGCGATGCGGCGAATTTCCTGGATTGACCATCGGATCAATGACGAGGCAGCGAGAGGTTTTGTTTTGGCCTGGTTCGGCGCTGCGTTTTTTTGGCTGCGGCAGATTGGCATGATGGCGAATTACCGCCATCATCGCGAAGGCGAGCATCACCATAGATACGTGGCGATGCCAACCGTGCCAGGATCGGCTCTCGTTGTGATCGAGCCCGAACTCGTTTTTGGCGGTCTCAAAACTGTCCTCGATCGCCCAGCGATGGCCTTCGACCGCGACCAGCGTTTCGATGACTGTTCCTGCTGGGCACCAGGTGGTGAAGAAGGCCAGGTCACCATCTGCGATGCGACGACGGATCAGCAGACCGCGGGTCCACAGGCCGTCATTTGCGTTGTTGAACTGGTCGGCATCGAGATCGGCCAGTTCGAGATAGCACCAATCATGCAGCCTCGGTCCTTTGGTTCCGTCCCCTGACGACAGGCGCTTCCAGTCGGATGAACGCCGCGTCGATGCGATGTCCGCGGCGGTGCCAGAGACGGCTCGTCGCTTGCCCCAGGATCGGAACACATGAGTGCTGCTGACCCCGAGCACATAGCCTTTGCCTGCCTCCCGTAGTTGCTGTTCGATATCTCCAACGCCATAAACCGTGTCAGCAGCCACCCACTTGAATGGCACATCCGCAGCTATCGCGCGTGCGATCATTTTAGTCGCAAGCTTTGGTTTAGTCGCAAAGCCCGTGGCGGCAGGCACGTGTGTGGCTTCCAAACGATCTGGATCGTCGATCCAATCCTTGGGAAGATACAACGCGCGATCGATGAACGCATGGCCATGACGCGAAACGTAACTAGCGAAGACGCCGATCTGGCAGTTCGTGATCTTGCCTGCCGAACCAGTGTATTGCCGCGCTACGCCGCACGACGCCTTGCCCTGTTTGAGAAATGCAGTCTCGTCGATGACAACGACCGCATCGTCATCCGCCAAATGCTCGATGACATAATCGCGCACGATGTCGCGCAAGGCATCAGCATCCCAATCCCTGCGACCCAGGATCGCCTGCTGCCGCCATGGACCAGGATCGCCAGCTGCCTCCGCCCGCATCCAGCCCGTCTTGCGTGGCTCGTCGCCGAGCAGACCTTCCAGAAAAAGGCCTGCGGTTCTCGCAACGCGTTCCTGCCCGAACAACGGACGTATCCGCTTCTTCACCTCACGAAGCGACGCAGCCCATAGCGCAAGCGTTTCTTCAATCGACGCTGTCCGTGTCCACGATCTTCGAATCATGGTTGCCCATGGATTTAGAAGCCCACAGAAAATGTAATGCTAGACTAGCTTCGTGGCGTGAGCGCTCTCAAATCGTCGAAGCCATTATTCTCACCAAAGTAGGTAGTATCTCGATGTATTATTGGTGTGTACGGTCAATTAGCATCTCGCTGTACAAGGCTATCGTGTAGCTAACTAACCTGAGGGCACCTATAGAGTCTGCCGCACATTAAGTGATGACACTCCCCGCAATCCAGTAGAGGTTCATGCGGAACAAGGAAGATGGTCTGGCGATTTTCAGCTCGCCGGGCTGCTCAAATTGGCTCAATTTGGCTCGATGTCACTCCAGAGACCCTCCGACACGCCCGGAAGCCGAACAGCAAGGCCGAAAGTTGTGGTGCGGCGACGGTTGTTGGTTGCCCCGCTCAGCAATATTGGCAAAGAATCGAGGAGAACATTGTGAGCGGGGAGATTGCAGGTTCGAATATTTCGCCTGGATTGCTGAGCGCTGGGCGATCCAACGAAAACTTTGTCCGGGCCCAAAAGGTCTTCCCAGATGGTACCTCGCGAGTAACGATTGAGCGAGATCCAACTCCACTCTATATCGAGCGTGGGATGGGCAGCTATCTGTTCGATGTTGATGGCCGCTGGTTTCTCGATCTTAATTGCAACTTTACGACGTTGATCCATGGACATGCCTTCAGGCCCGTGGTGGAAGCGCTAACGCATCAGCTCCAGCGCGGCACCTGCTTCGCAAATCCGACGGAGAGGGAGATCGAACTCGCTGAACTACTTTGCGGCCGCATTCCGCAGGTTGATCGTGTTCGCTTTGTCAATACGGGAACTGAAGCCGTGCTGTTCGCGATCAAAGCTGCGCGGGCTTTCACCGGACGAACGAAGATTGCCAAGCTCGAGGGCGCCTACCATGGCGCCTATGACTGGGTCGAGGTCAGTCAAGCGGCGACACCCGACAATTGGGGGGACGCCATCGAGCCCAAGTCTACAGCCTTCTATCGCGGGATGCCTGCGAGGGTGCTCGACGAAGTAGTTGTGTTCCGGTTCAATGATGTTGAAGGGGCGCGCCGCTCGATATCATCAAATGCGCACGATCTTGCCGCCATCATTCTGGATCCGATGCCGAGCCGCGGTGGCCTCGTTGCGCCAAAGCCTGAATTCATGGCCGCGGTGCAGGAATCTGCCCGCAAGAACGGCATTCTGGTGATTGCTGATGAGGTCCTCAATCTTAGGCAGAGTTTCGAGGGTGCTTCCGCACGTTACGGCCTTGTTCCGGACCTCATCACGATGGGCAAGATCATCGGTGGCGGTTTGCCGATTGGAGCAATCGGCGGTCGCGAGGACGTAATGAAGGTATTCGATGCCTCAGCGGGTCGGCCGCTGCTTCCGCAAGGCGGTACGTTCTCCGCCAATCCACTATCCATGACAGCGGGGCTGTCCGCAATGCGGCATCTGGATCAAGCGGCTTTTGCACATCTTGAGATTCTTGGAGACATTGTCCGGGACGGGATTCGTCGAGCTATCTCAGCCAGGGACGCGCCGCTGTGTGTGACCGGAGCCGCCTCACTGTTTCGTATCCATCCGAAGGCGCAAACCCCGAATGAATACCGCGAGGCCTATCTCACGTCTGCCGGCGCAGATCGAATGAAGGAGCTTGTACGCTTCTTTGCGAATAACGGCATCATCCTGCCGTATGGTGCTGCCGCATCGATCTCGACACCGATGACGCGCGCCGACGCTGAGTTCATCGTGGAGGTGTTCGCGGGCTTTCTCGATAGCCGTGAAGACATTTTCGGCCGATAACGGTAGGCAAATGAACGCACTGTGTCAGCAGTGCTTTTCGGCATGATGATTGTTGATATGCAATCAATGGGCCGATATCGACAGCTTTCAGTTAAGGGCCGGGGGTCCTGGCGGCCTTGCAGAAAGATGTTCAGAATTCCTTGAGGATATGGCATGGGTAAATCTGCGTGGCGATAGCGTCCACGGAAGATCCGATTTGGTCCCCGTCCTCTTGGCGCAAGACCGACGTCCATGTTTTCGCTGCTCGTGACAGTCCAACAGCCACTTTGCATGCGTACATAAGAGCATGGCGGTCCGTTTTCGCTTAACGTTCGTCATTGCGCCGATTTATTAGGACCACGATTCGTGCTGGTTGTGGTAAAAACAAGTTCGATCTCGCGAGATACCTCCAGGATAGCTTCTGGATGTTGGCCATTCTCACAGAGTGCATATTTGAGCGCTTGCGCGCGGCTCGCGAACAGGCCACCAAAATGACCATTCTGTTCGCGGACGACCCAGTTGCCAAAACGATTCTTGCCAACAAAGACGGTCGAGCTCTTGCGGCGTCCGGAAGGAAATTCGGCGAGCTTCATGACCACATGCCCATGAGTTTGGGGCTTCGGCGTTTGGAGATCACCGCACCCTTTCATGAAATTCGTTCGCTGCAGAGCACGAGCGGACCAATTGACTACGTGTTTTGGTGCCCGAGACCATCCCCGTTTTCGGCTGGGAGAGAGAGCCGGAACGGCTCGCTTAGTGTCCCCGCCTATGAGTTGTCCGCTCGCTTCAAGCAGCACGGCGCTATGCTGCCGCTTCTGATTACTTCCGCACTTTCCTTGGGCTCATGATGTGCAACGAGCACTACGCCGAACGTTCGCCGCCGCAGCGCAGCTGAGCATAAACGACGTCATTGCCATCGGGATTGTCAGCCAAGCTCGCTTGGCGCCTCCAGGCGCGACCGGTTCCGCGACGCACCGTCGAGATATCTTGTGTGCTGGTGGGATGAATGGAGTACCTATCGGATTTGGCATCTGCAGCTCCGTTCTTAGATCGCGATTAATGAACGGCGGTATTCGTTCCCTTTTTTAAGGGCCCTCTCGATTGTAGTCATCTGGCACGATTGTTGCTCATCGCGGTCACCGATTACGGCACCTTAGCCGCGAACCGGTCATCGATCTCGATGGCTAAGTCTACAGCAAGCACGAAGCGACTCCCGCTACCAATCCTAGTAAGAAAGATCGCTTTCACCTTCGCTCGAAACGAGGAAATGTGCCCTGCCGCCGTTTGCGGCAATTGCGATCATTGATATTTGTCGCTTGGGCAGCAAGCATAAACCCCGTCGTCGAGGAGTACTATTTGGTTTTTCGACGTGAACGCACCGGCTTGCGACCCTTACGCAAGGTCTTTGGCGGCGCCGCACCTTTGGGTGGTTGAAGAAAGAATTCAGACAAATCAACATCAAGCGTTTTTGCGATGCGCTCGAGAATATCGATTGTCGGGTTCTCCGATTGCTGCTCGATACCGCCCAAATAGGAGCGGTCAACCCGTGCATCGTAGGCCAACCCCTCTTGCGAAATACCGCGATCTACGCGGATCCGGCGCACATTCCAAGCGACAAGCGCACGAGCTTTCATGCGCTAAAGCAGCCATTCTGACGGCCATCAAACCACTGGCTATAACCTGCCTATTGCGGTAGGTTCGCCTCGAATACAGATGAGCAGAGTCCGCGCGTAAGCTAAGTGAAAGAGCTGGTACTGGATCCAGGCGTCGTTATGTCGCGACGGGCGAGCCAATGCCGACGAGTTATGCAGAGAAACATCCGAGGTCGATCTCTTGGTTCGGGCCGACGACGACCGCACGCAGTACGGCAGTTCTGCTGATCGCGCCCTGCGTAACGGACCGCGATCAATGCATTCTGGCGGCGGTCCGAGCGAGCGAATCGAAGGGAACGGAACGGGCGGTGCAAGCCACGAATTGGCTTTGGCAAGGACTGTTCCTGCAGACCGCGACAATCGGTTCTCTACGAAGAGGCTCTGAACACGGCTACCTCGCTTCAATCGATGCTTCTCAATCTGGTAGGACTTTCAGGCAGTGCCGCCCGATCCCAAGATCGCAGATTCCGCGCCTAACGGGCCCCAGCTCACGCCGTATGACGAGCAACATGCCGTCACCTATATGCGTCTCCTGGATGCCGAGGCCGATAACGCTGATTGGCGTGAAGTTGCGCGCATTGTGCTTGGTATTGATCCCACCCTTGATCCGGATCGGGCCCGCGGTAGTTTTGAAAGTCATCTGGCTCGCGCCAAGTGGGCGGCGCGTCAGGGCTTTCGCCATCTCCTGCAGCGCGGTTGGTCGAAGAGTGAGGAATGAATGCATTTGAAAAGGGCGTCACTTCTGTTGATGTCCGATCGCAAAACTAGATCGTCCCATCGCGGAACTGCATAAAGAGCGAATATTTGCATCTGACAATCAGAAATAGTCGCATTTCTCGGCCTGCAATTCCTTTGCATGCGTTAAAAACATACGGGGAGAGTAGTACGATGCCGGGTGCAGGCTGGAAATCAAAGGAAGCCTATCCTGATGCCAGGAAAGCAGAAGCTGCGGACCTAGCTTGGGAGTGGCTGCGCCGCAATTGCGAGTACCAAAAGGACTATATGGCCCTGACCGCCAGCGAATGATCCGTCGCGATGGCGGACCACGTCCGACAGCAGTGGGGGCTGTCTTTTTGCAGCTAATCCGCAAGAGACGTTCGAGCAACAAGCCATTTTCTGAGCGCCTGAAGTGCTGTCGACCGTGCTGTCCGTGCGCGCGGCTGTCGGCTCGACGGCGTCCCAACCGTACGATCTGGATTTCAGCAAGCTAGCGGGCAGGGAGCTTCGTTGCGCGCTGGATGGATGGCATGCCATCGTGGCGCTGGGAGGAGCGAAGCGTCCGTGTGGCTAAGCGAACTTCCATCGGGCGCCTCATCGGTTGCTGTCGACCTGCCGCTCGACCCGCAATTTCGAGGTTCGTTTTCGGGCAGCTCATCGACTTTCGCTGGCACTCGAACGGCGGCCCATTGGACCACCTCCTCTGGCGCCGCCAATCCTGACGCGTCATCGGCTCACCCTTGCCTCCGTGCAGTCGATGGGTCGCTGAAAGGAAATAGCTATCGCGAGATCGCGCAAGGTCTCTTCGGCAAGCATCGTACTCCCGATCGCGGCTTAAAGAACAGACCCCGCAACCGGACCATTTGCCTAGTTCAGACGGGACTGCGTCTCATGCGAGGCGACTATCGCGCATTGCTCCGTCGTAACCGCAAAGACAGGGGCGAGGGGGCCCGACGTTTTTATATCGATGGTACGGTCCGGATATCTCAGACGATTGTAGTTGCCCGGTTTGAAGGCGGAAAGGGTTCTGGCGGGCGCGGTTAGCGTTCTGGACTGCGGCTTGGCCGCGGTACTCGCCAAAAAAGCGAGTCTCGCCGTCGATCGGGAACGGTCTGCATGTGCAATTGGACGCGCTTGCAATATTCAAAGCATCGATCGAACTTCTGCTAGCACCGATACGCGGTTAGGCTTCCGGAATTACGGCCTTTTTACAGAGCCGAGCGACCCATCGGCAAAAGGCACGAGCGACTTCGGGATTGTCACTTCGGTCCACCGCATAGGCCCGATACTGCATGCCGCTTGGAGTACGCGAGCCCGGTATCACATGGAGCGTCCCCGTGCGCACGAGATCGCTGACAATGATTTCAGGGGCTACCAGCAGGCATTTCCCGGTTATGACGGCCGGCAAAGCAAGGTAATTATGATCGTATCGCGCCCCCGACTTGATGTCCTTTGCGGTCAGGTTCATGGCCCTGAGCCATGTGGGCAGTATGTCCGGCCGCGATGTGATGTTCAGAATTGGCATCGAACGGGCAGTTGCGAGCGTTTTTCCCATGACATGATTTGGCGAGCCTACGCATACGAGCGTCTCATTGTGGATTGCCCAATCGTCGGCCGGTTCAACGACACAAAGATCGCGAGTAAGCAAGATGTCGAAATTGTCGGAGGATCTCGGCGGAGACAATGAACTGATCACGTCGACGACTATGCCGCCCATCTCAGCAGAGAACGCCTGGAGATTTGGAATCAGAAAGGAGTATGCGAAGGTGGAAAGAGACGTGCGGACCACGATTCGATTAGCGTCCGTTCGGCTTTTACGCCGCATTCTCTTCGCGGTGAAACACACTGTGTCGAGCGGTTCGGCAACGGCGTTCGCGAAGAGCCTCCCGAATTCTGTCAATTCGCTCCGCCGGCCTCGCCGTTGTACAAGATCCGTACCGAAGTAGTCTTGTAACACAGCCAAATAACGACTGACCGAGCTCTGTGTCGTTCCCAATGAGCTCGCTGCACGCGTTACACTTCCCTCGCGCGCAATGGTCACAAACGCCCGGATAGCATTGAGAGGCACGTCATCGTTTTGGGCGGCCATCTTCTGCTCCGGTAGCTTCTGGATTGTCCGCTGATTGTCACGGCGGCCCATTGCCAGTCATGAATGCTCCATCACATTATTCGATGTGTATAGCCGGATTACCGCGTATAAACGATATCTCGCGCACAAAATCCGCCTTCTCGGTATGGTCCGTGCGTCCGGGCCCGCGAACGACGTCGATTGCTTTCTACGTCTTTTTAAGAGGTGGATCTCCAGGTGTCAGCAAGGGTGACCGGTCGCTGATGTCGCAATCGACATTTCGGGCTGTCTAGATGACAGGCCCGCTATCTTGCCGACAGCGTCAGGATTGCGCCCGGGCAGGACTCGCTGCTGAGTGCCGGCGCCCGACTTTAGGCATCAATCGCAGCGTTCAGCGAAGGAAGCGAGCTTCAGCCGCCTTAACCTCGCGCATATTCTGGATCCTGAAAATCTCATCCACCGGCACAATATCCTTGTAGACGTTCTGGACGCCGCCGTCTGCGATGATCCGGCGGAAAGTCTCCTGCATGGCGGTTGCGGCAGCACGGATGCCGTAGTTGCCATAGATCATCATGCAAACATTGCCCAGAGTTTTGACCCGCTTGGCGTCGAGCTCAGGGTAGGCATTTGGTACGATCACCAGCGGAACCGATCCGGTCCAGGCGCGCGAAAAGCTTTCGATTTCGCAAGGAGCCTTCCTTTTCGAATGGATCAGAATCATGTCCGCGCCAGCCTCCGCATAAGCGTATGCCCGATGCAAGGCCTCCGCTTCGCCGAGGCTCGCGATCAACGCTTCGGTGCGGGCAATGACGAGGAAATCCGGATCCGATCTTGCCGTGATGGCCGCCTCCATCTTTCCCTGGAATTCTTCAATGCGCAACAGCTCCTGACGGCCGTCGGCAACAAGGCTCGTCACTTTTGGAAAAGTCTTGTCCTCGATGACAACGGCGCTGGCGCCGGCCCGCTCATATTCCGTGATAGAGTGAATGACGTTGATCGCATTGCCATAGCCCGTATCGATGTCGGCGACAATCGGCAGCCTCGTGCGTCCGGCGATCGCCCGCAGCATGTCCAGATGCTGTGTCATCGAAATCAGGCTCATGTCCAGCAGCCCATAAAGCGCTGACAGCTCGAAGCCGGACGCCCATAGTCCATCAAATCCAGCTTCTTCCGCGAGGATAGCTGAAAACGGGCTGTGGGCGGCCATGATGTGGACCAGGCCGGTCTCGGCGATGCGGGCGCGCAGGCTTTTGGGGGACATCAGAAGATCTTTCAGGACAGGGTCGCGCAGGCTGCGATGATACGGTCGCAAGCCCGGGTGAGCTCCTCGAGCGAGGAAGCATAGGAAATCCGGATATAGGGTGATGCCATGAAGCCGCTGCCCGGCACGACAGCCACGGCGAAAGCATCAAGCAAATACATGGCAAAGTCGGTGTCGCTTTCGATCACCTTGCCCTCTGGCGTGCGCTTGCCGACGACACCCGCGCAGGAGGGGAAAACATAAAAAGCGCCGTCCGGTACACCGCAAGAAAGCCCCTTGGCCCGATTCAGCTTGGCGACGACAAGATCGCGTCGCTCCAAAAACGCGCGCACGAACTCTTTGATATGGCCCCGCCTTCCTGACAGCGCCTCGAGCGCGGCGTATTGAGAAATCGAGCTGGTGTGCGAGGAGGTCTGGCCCTGGATGAGGTTCATGGCCTTGATCAGCGCCAGAGGTCCTGCACCGTAACCGACCCGCCAGCCCGTCATTGCGTCTGCCTTGGATACGCCGTTGACTAATAAGGTGCGCTCGTAGAGGTCCGGCGCGACTGCGCTCATCGTTGCGAAGTCGGCATCATAGGTGAGCTTTTCATAGATGTCGTCGGATAGCACGTGCACTTGGGCATGCTCGCGCAACACCGCGGCAAGCGCTAGCAAATCACTTCGGCTGTAAACCGCACCGGTCGGATTGCATGGGGAATTCAGCATCAACCATTTGGTGCGCGGTGTGATCGCCTTCTTCAGCGCCTCGGGGCGCAGCTTGAAGCCTTCGAATTCATGGCAGGCGACGAGCACCGGCTTGCCGCCGGCCAGGGCCACCATGTCGGGATAGGAGACCCAGCACGGCGTCGGGATCACAACCTCGTCGCCCGGATCGAGACTGGCGAAGAGTGCGTTGAACACAACCTGCTTGGCGCCGCAGCCGACCGTGATCTGGTCAATGCCGTAGTCGAGCCCATGATCGCGACGCAGGCTCTCGCGAATCGCTTCCCGCAGTGACTTGATTCCGGGGATCGCCGTGTATTTCGTCTGTCCGTTGCGGATTGCCCGGATGCCAGCTTCACAGATAGCGGACGGCGTGTCGAAATCCGGCTCGCCCTGGCTGAGCGTAATCACATCGGCGCCCTGATCGCGCAGCTCGGCGGCGCGAGCCGTCATGACCTTGGTTTGAGAGGGGCGGACGACCTTGAGCCGTTCTGAAACCAGAGACAAGACACAATATCCTATGAGTTCGAATGAGCAGTCTCGTGGGGATCTATCCGAACGCGAACGGCCAAACGAACCGGGTGATCGCGGCTTTGGATAAAATCATCGAAGATTGCGATAATTGTATTGCTTCTTCGTGCGGCTCTGTTGGGCGCTCGCGCAGTGCGTTGCCTCGCACCGTTTCCTCTTCATCAGCCTGCCCGGGATCGCCGACCATCGCATGTTCGCAAGCTTACATCGACTTATTCGATGAACGTCATCCTGCCGTAGCAGTTCGGGTTCTTAAGGTCGTGCACAATCGTGAATATGCCTGACTGACATCAGCGGCAATTTTCGGTGGTCCGCCAAGGGCCGTGCCGATCTTAAGAATTCACGGTTGTGGCATTCGCATCAATGGAAGTGAACCGGAGGCGGTGATGACCCGTATTGATCTGACGAGACGGCAAGCCATTGCAGGCGCCGTTACCGCAAGCGTGTTCGCCAGCACAGGCGCCGGCGCTGCGGAGGGCGAGCCTAAGACATTGACGCGTCGGCGCCTTCGGGTCGGCATGTCCGGATTTCCGCGATCCTTCGACCCGGTCATCGCGACCGATACTGCCATTCGCCGGGTCATGCCGCAGCTTTTTGATACGCTGATCACCTTCGACCACGCCCATGACATGGCGCTACGGCCCAGCTTGGCTGAGCGTTGGGAGCGGATCAATGCGCAGTCGTTGCGGCTGTTCTTGCGCAAGGGAGTGGTTTTCCATGACGGAACGCCTTTGACGGCCGAAGATGTTGCCTTTAGCCTTGGTCCTGACCACCTGCTGGGACCCGGACGCAGCGGGATGTCCGAGGCGCTTCAGTCGCTTGATCGGCTTGAGAAGGTCGAAATTGTCGATCCTTACACCGTCATTGCGCATGCAAAGGGCGGTGACGCGCTCCTGGAGCAACGTCTGGCTGCTTGGGGATCGGAGATCGTCAGCCAGCGCGCCTTCGTGGCGGCGGGCTCGTGGGAGCGCTGGATCACAGCCCCTGTCGGAAGCGGTCCCTATAAGCTCGTCGATCACAAGCTCGATATTCGTATCTCGTTGACCGCCCACGATGCGTATTGGGGCGGGCGGCCGCCGTTCGATGGCATCGAATACCGCATCATACCCGAACTTTCCGCGCGCGTGAACGGCTTGCTCGCCAGCGAGCTCGACATCGCCACTGACATTCCGCCGGACCAGTTCGCGGGCATCCAGAAGCGTGCTGATCTCGAGGTCGTGGGTGGTGCCGTGCAGAATATCCGCTCGCTCGTCTTCGATCAAACCGACCCCCTTCTGAAGGATGCGCGTGTTCGCCGTGCAATGAGCCTTGCGCTCGACCGCAAGCTGATCGTGCGGAGCTTGTGGGAGGACCGGCTCCCGATTCCGAACGGTTACCAGTTGCCGAGCTACGGCGAAGGCTACATCCACGAGTTCCCCTCGCTTGCCTATGATCCCGACAAAGCAAAGGAGCTGCTGGCCGAAGCGGGCTACAAGGGAGAGCAGATCACGTATCGTCTGCTCAACAATTACTACCCCAATCAGGTCTCTGGCGCGCAGACCATGATCGAGATGTGGCGTGCGGTTGGCCTGAACGTCAAACTTCAGATGATGGAAAACTTCGCGCAAATTCAGCGCCAGCCGGTGCGTGCCATCTTTGATACGTCCAATACGGCACTCTTTCTGGATCATCTCGGCCATCCCTGGCGTGAATACGGTCCGAGCGGCACCCTGCCAAAGTCAATTGGAATCTGGAGGAACGAGGAATATTTCGCGCTCGGCGCCAAGCTCCAGGACACCGTCCAGGGCGAACAGCGCCGGCCGATCATCCGTCGCATGCTCGAGATCATCAACGAGATCGATCCGCCTTGCGTGATCCTGCACGTGTCGGGCCAGTTCTATGGCAAGCGTCGCGACGTACCGTGGCTGCCGGGGCTGACGCTCGATCTCAATTTCGGCCCGTTCAACAGGGCTCTGATCCGGACCTGATCGCGATGAGGCACACCTTGAACCGACCATTGTGCGATAGCAATCCCCCCTTGGAGCTAGCCCTCGGCCAGAGGTCTTGGCGATGACCTGGTTTGACGACAACCTCGCCACTGGCGATCTTGCAATCCTGTTCAAAGTCTCGCGGACGATCCATGGGGAGCGCCGCGCCGCCTGGAAGGCGCGGACGCTGCGCCGCATTCATCGAAGCCAGGCGACCGACGATCTGACAGCGCGCCGGCGAGTGAAGGAGCGCCTTGTGATCGGATGCGAGGTCAAGACTGTCGGGGCTGCCCGGCCCATGTGTGAAAGCTGCACGAACATCGGTCGTTCCGAGGCGCATGGTACGATCTCATTTGGGGAGCATTCGTGCTCCTTTGCAGACGTTGTCGATGCCAGCAGTTCCAGGCGCGCGCGCACACCTGTCGCGCAATTGTGCCACTGGGTAGGCCCGCTTGCCGCTGATCGCCGAATGTCGGCGGAGTTGCCACCCCAGGATGACGCTGTAGCATCGTTTCTCTCCTGCCGTGGCAAGGGCGCCGTTCCAGCCGAGCTGGTGCAATGCCTATGATGCGGGAAGGGCAGGGACCTTCCATGGAGGCGCTTCTTCAGATCGCGGGTTTGCGTGTGGCGTTCGACGGTGTGCCGACGCTGCGCGGAATCGATCTCACTCTACGGCGTGGCGAGTCGCTGGGCATGGTCGGCGAAAGCGGTTGCGGCAAATCCGTGACATGGCTTGCTGCGCTCGGACTGCTGACGCCGCGCGCTAAAATCACGGGCAGCGTACGCCTGGCCGGAGAGGAGCTGCTCCATGCGCCAGCCTCTCGCCTCGACAAGGTGCGCGGCGGGCAGATCGCCATGATCTTCCAGGATCC
Organism: Bradyrhizobium sp. CCBAU 51627; assembly: GCF_028128765.1. Lineage (GTDB taxonomy): Bacteria > Pseudomonadota > Alphaproteobacteria > Rhizobiales > Xanthobacteraceae > Bradyrhizobium. The sequence continues at coordinate 106,860 of NZ_LBJG01000011.1, read as the reverse complement.
GGCGAGCGCGCTTAATCCTGTTCGCACGGTGGGCGATCAGATCTCTGAAGCCCTTCGCCTCCATCGCAGCATGGACCGCCGCACGACGCTTGTCGAAGCGCGACGTCTGCTCGACCAGGTCGGCATCCCCGATGCAGCGCGCCGCCTTGGCGCCTATCCCCACGAATTATCCGGCGGGCAGAACCAGCGCGTCATGATTGCCATGGCTCTCGCAGGGCAGCCCGATATCTTGATCGCTGATGAACCTACCACCGCCTTGGACGTCACCATTCAAGCGCAGATCCTTGAGCTTCTGCGGCAGATCCAACGCGAGACAGGCATGGCGCTGGTCCTGATCTCGCATGATCTCGGCGTCGTCAGCGAAATCTGTGAACGCGTCATGGTTCTTTATGGGGGGCGCATCGTCGAAGAATTGCCCGCCGACCGTCTTTTTGAGCATTCCGCTCATCCATATACGACAGGCCTTATTGCGGCTCTTCCAAGTCTGGATGCGCCGCCGCAACGCCTCTTCGCCATTCCGGGTGTCGTGCCGAACGCAGCCGATTTTCCGCCAGGCTGTCCTTTCGCCCCTCGTTGCGATCGGCGGATCGGACGCTGCAGTGAATGGGCGATTGAGCTCGCCTCGGTGGATGGCGACATCAGGCACAGAGCCGCCTGCTTGCATGTCACGAGCGAACCGCCCGCGGGCGAGGTCGCGGCTGCATGACCGGGACTGCTCCGCCGATCCTAAAAGCCGATGGGCTTGTCCGCCGTTATCGCTTGCGACACGGCCTTTTCCACCGTCCAGCGATGGTCCACGCGGTCAATGGGCTCTCTCTGCGGCTGGCGCGCGGCGAAACGCTCGGACTGGTTGGCGAATCGGGCTGCGGTAAGTCCACTACGGGCCGGCTCCTGATCGGCCTGGACCGACCGGATGCCGGCACGGTGACCTTCGGCGGAGAAGCTTTGCCTGCTATGGGCGATATTCGATGGCGCCGGCTCAGGATGCGAATCCAAATGGTGTTTCAGGATCCGCTAGCTGCGCTCGATCCCCGCCTGACGATCGGCGCGCAAATGGCCGAGCCAATCGACATTCATCGGCTTGGCAGCAAGTCGGAACGAGACGGGCGGGTCAATGCGCTTCTCGCGGATGTGGGGCTCAGGACCGATCACCTCCGGCGCTATCCGCACGAGCTTTCAGGCGGCCAGCGCCAGCGTGCCGTCCTGGCTCGTGCTCTTGCGACCGATCCAGATCTCATTGTCTGCGACGAGCCAGTATCGGCGCTCGACGTCTCGATCCAGGCGCAAGTGATCAATCTTCTACGCGAGCTGCAGGAGCGGCGGCACATGGCGATGATCTTCATCAGCCATGATTTGCGAGTAGTCCGGCTGATCAGCGATCGGATCGCTGTGATGTATCTCGGCGCCATCGTCGAGGAAGGCGCCTCTGAGGCGGTTCTTCTGGATCCTTTGCATCCTTACTCGCGGGCGCTGGTTTCCGCGGTGCCCAGGCCGGGGAGACATCGGTCTCGCGCGATCCTGCAAGGAGATCCGCCCGATCCGGCTGCGCGACCGGGCGGGTGTGCATTCCATCCTCGCTGTCCGGTCGCGCTTCCACTTTGCGCGCGGTTCGCCCCAGAGCTCAGATCCGCTCCTGACGGGCGCCGCGTCGCCTGCCATCTGGTCGGCGATCATGGCGCCCAACTCGACAAGGAGGCATGATGGTTCGCTTCATAGCGGCCCGCTTGGCGCGCGCGTTGCTGACCGTCGGAGTTGTGGTCACATTCGCATTCGTGGTGCTGCGCGCCTCTGGCGATCCGGCCCGCGCGTTGCTGTCGCCGGAAACCCCGGCGGAAGCGGTCGAGGCCTTCCGAAAGGCCTGGGGGCTCGATGCGCCACTCTGGGTGCAATACACCAGATACCTCTTTGCGGTCGTTCATGGAGATCTCGGCCAATCGATGCGTGATGGGCGTTCCGCGATCGCCGTCGTCGCGGAGCGCATTCCTGTCACGCTGATGCTGACTGCGCCGGCGCTGATCCTCAATCTGTTGATCGGCATTCCGGCCGGCATCTACGCGGCTCTCAAACGAGATAGCATCGCGGATCGATTGGTGATGATGGTCGCGGTCGTGGGCTTCACCGTGCCATCCTTCGTGCTTGGCCTCGTGTTCGTACTGGCTTTCGCGGTCGAGCTTCCCTGGTTCCCCTCGGGCGGCGCCGGCGGTTGGCAGCATTTGGTGCTGCCTGTCATCACGCTCGGTCTGGGGGGCGCGGCCGTTTTGGCGCGTTTCAGCCGCAGCGCCATGCTCGAGGTGCTTGGGCAGCCCTATATTCGTGCGGCCAGCGCCAAGGGTGTGCCTTGGCCCCGCGTCGTGACCGGCCACGCTCTGCCGAACGCGGCCATAGCGGTGCTGACAATCGTCGGCTTCATGGTTGGCAATCTCATCGCGGGAACCGTGCTCGTCGAAAGCGTTTTTTCGTGGCCAGGCATTGGTAGCCTCCTGGTCGTCTCAGTTGCGAGTCGTGATTTGGCTGTCGTCCAGTGCATCATGCTCGTCGTAGCTGCCGCCATGATTACCACCAATGTCACGGTCGATCTGCTCTATGGCATGCTCGATCCACGTTTGCGCGACTTGCGCTCTGGGAGGCGATAAGTGTCGAGCATCTCCGCAGAAAAAGTTCTGCCGTCTTCGAGTATGCGCGGAATGTGGTGGTGGCGCGACCGCGCGATCGGAATAGCGGTTGCCTGGCTAGGCCTCATGCTTCTTGTCGCAATCTTTGCTGATCGCCTCGCCCCTTATGACTATGCAGCCCTCGACCTTCATCATCGCCTTGCTGCACCTCTTGGCCTCGGCGGAACCATCGCGCATCCCTTCGGTTCGGATGAGCTCGGCCGGGACGTGCTGTCGCGCCTGGCTATATCGATCCGCATCAGCCTCCTTATCGCCTTCGGGGCGACGTTGATAGGCGCCGTCCTTGGGATCACGCTTGGCATATTGGCCGCTCACTTCCGCGGCTGGGTAGAGCAGGTCATCCTCGGTTGTATTGATTTCCAGGCAAGCATGCCGTTTCTCGTTTTGGCACTCGCAGTGCTTGCCTTCTTCGGCAACTCTCTGCTCCTCTTCGTGGGGCTCATTGGTCTGCACGGATGGGAACGCTACGCCCGCGTCACCCGCGCGCTTGCGATGAGTGCCAACGAGCATGCCTATGTGATCGCCGTACGCCAGCTTGGCGCAGGGCCATGGCGCGTCTACCTGCGCCACATCATGCCGAACATCGCGTCGACCTTGATCGTCACCATGACGCTCGCGTTTCCGGACATCATTCTGCTCGAGAGCGGTCTTAGCTTTCTTGGACTTGGAGTGCAGCCGCCTCTTACGTCGCTTGGCAATATGGTCGGCTATGGACGTGACTATCTGACCCGTGCTCCCTGGATCCTTGCGCTCCCTTCGCTGGTCATCTCGCTCACGACTTTGTCAATTTCGCTCGTCGGCGATTGGCTGCGCGAGCGGATCGACAAGACATTATCATGAGTCCTCCAGAACCCTGCTGTCGATCCGTCAGCCCGCGACATCCTGCCTCTCGACTAGCTGCGCCGATTCCGCAGCCGCCGCATTCGAATAGGGAAGGGCACCTCGTTCCCCGGAGCCGACATCCGCAGCGAGGCCCCAGCGGCTGGGTTGATGGACCAGCTGGGCATTTGAGCTGTTGCTAGTCGATACATCAAGCTGTGTGCCAACGTCCGCGAGTGTGGCGATATCACCGATCGGCTGCATGAGCTAATCATGCGGTGACGTACACCGCGCGCTCTTGGTCGTGAAGACGAAACTTCAGAGCAGGCCATAATCTTCTGTCTGCTGCATGCGGGCTTGATGATGAGCTCAAGAATAAATATCGGCACCTGACGATGGGTCGCTCCGCGCGAGCATCACTTTGAATTCCTGATCTTGAATCTGCGGCTGACGGGTCAATGGCGGCGCTTCTCTCTCTCTGCTCGGAACACGAGAGAGGATACGGATCGCGCTGGTCGCGGGATCGGGAAGTTGACCCGAGCCGGGACGCTAGGCTTGTAGCGCGACTTACGATCGGTGCTCGTGGGCGTGAATTTATATCGAGTCTCGCGCGTGCATGTTTGACTGAGTCTACGCCGTACTTAAGACCTGACTACTCAACGACGAAAAGGTCGCGTTTGGCGATTTGATCGTGGACTGCCTGTCTCAAGCTCATTACTGGCCGGAAGTCGGCTGGGAAAAAGAGTCGAACTTTGCGCACTTTCCGGCTGATTTTTAATGAGCCGATTTCCGGTGACCGCCCACCTGCGGCGCTCACTCTGTGTGACCTGATCGACGATCGGCTCGGCTTCAAGGTCGTTCCTTTGGCATTCAGCGCGGCCGGCAATAATAAAGCACCATGTCAACTCCATAGACCCACATCAAGTGTCGGCCTAACGCAGCTTAGCTCTGATCGAGCCATCTCGGCGCTATAGGCGCGCAAACGCGACAAAAGTGGCTGAGATTTTAGCTGCAGATGCATTGTGCCCACATTCTATCCGCTGAGGTGCTGCATCACGAACGCAAAACGAGGAGCCAGAAAGCTCCGTCAAGCTCTCAACGGATTTTCTTGGGTCACTTTGGGCGTCGACCCGCGATCAATATTGCGCCTGTTTCTTGAGCCGATCGCGTTTTCTTAGAATTCCATCATCAAATCAGAACGCCTCATCGCACGATTTGATGTCTGTCACCGAATGTTTGCGTCCCAACGATACAGCCTCGCCCGCACAAGTTCTGACCAAGAGGATAGGGCAATGACATTCTCAAATTTGAGCTCTCCACATCGAACGATCAAACGACTTGTACTGACGTCAGCGGCAAGCTTATTCGCGTTGGAAGCTGCACAAGCAGCCGATCTTCCCGCCAAGTCCAAAGCGATCGAGTACGTGAGGGTTTGCGCGCTCTATGGCGCCGGCTTCTACTACATTCCGGGCACGGACACGTGCATGAAGCTGGGTGGTTATCTGCGGGCTGACTTGGTGTTGAACAGCAACAGTGACTTTGACCCCGCTGCTAATGGTGTTGCGGGAGCTCGAAATCGCCTGAGCAATTCCTACACCTGGCGGTCGCGGGAGAGCTTGAGCATCGACACGCGGACTGCGACCGAGTACGGAGCGGTTCGCACCTTCTTCCAAGGCGTGTTCAGCTGGACCTCGGGTGGCTATACCGGGGCCGGGTCAGGCGAGGTCGCAGGCGCAACCACCTATAACGCAGCTGTGTCCGGAGGACAGGGCAGTGGAGCGATCGCACAGGGATCGCTCGGCGTCTACTCCGCGTTTATCCAGTTCGCCGGCTTTACCGTGGGAAAGGCGGTCTCGCAGTTCTCCGCGCCTTGGACCAACTATCCGGCGAACGAATATGACGATCTACCCGGTGGCGGCGGCTGGGTCACTGGCGTGAACCAGTTGACCTATACCGCCGATTTCGGCCAAGGCATCACAGCGTCGCTCTCGGCCCAGGATCAAGTCGTTTATGATACAACCAATATCTGGAACGTGAGCGGCGCCACGGCTGCCGGCCTCGCGACGGGGGCGTACGGCGCCAACGACATCGGCGCGTCGCGATCTCCTGACCTTATCGCGATGGCCCGCATCGATCAGGCCTGGGGCCTCTTTCAGGCGTCGCTTGCTGCGCATGATAACCATGCGGCCTATTACGGCGTTGACGAAACCACCGGCCATCCAGGCGACAAATGGGGCTGGGCTGCTCAGTTGGCCTTATCACTCAAAAACATCCCGACAGGGATAGGTGACACAATCAACTTGTCCGCCGCCTATACGAATGGTGCGACCCGCTACAACTTCAATGACCTGATGTCGACCACGTACGCGATGTATGGCGGTACGGGCCTGGCTAGCGGCTACCAGAGCGTCGGCCTGGCCGGTCTGTCCGACTCCGTGTTCGTTGCGGGCGCCGGTCAGGAGTTGACCACGACCTACGGCTTTCGTGGTGGCTACACCCACAATTGGGATCCACAGTGGAATACGGCCGTTTATGGCGCGTGGGCAGCCGTTCGGCATGGAAGCACCGCCAAGGGCTATATCTGCGGTGCGTTCGTTGCGGGACTTGCGCTTTCGAGCGGCATGGCTGGCTGTAATCCCGACTTCAATTACGGGGCTGTTGGCCTCGTCACGCGCTGGACCCCGATCAGGAATCTGACCTTTACGGCCGACCTCGCCTACACCATGCTCGACCAAAAATACGCGAGCGGAAGCACGGTAACATTACCGCTGCTTTCGGCTGTCGCCAAACCAGCTGCGACGTACGAGCTAAAGGATCAGAGCACGCTGACACTGCTGCTCCGAGCTCAGCGCAACTGGTGAGTCTCTGCCAAACACCAGCGATAAGGAGAAAAGAAACGGCTCTATGGATCCACATTAACCTCCAAGGAGGCCTTCGGCATGCCCGCCGAGGGCCTCCTACATGTATGGCAACTCTTGGTCAGAGGGGGCACGCCCGGTCCTTTTGCGCAGATAAAGGCTTCAATCTGAACGGCGAGACACCGAAGGCACTTGGGAGATCGAGTGCGCCAGTTTATGGATTGCAGGCCGCAACTGTTGAATGTTGATTGAAAACGGACCAGGGGGCCTCGAACTGAACTCAAGGGGTTATTTATTGGGGCGGCAATCCACCCGGTCCGCGGCTCGAGCGGGGATCGCCCGATTGCTGTGCTCTCTCCAGTCCGAAGGCCGAGATCAGGATCCTCAAGACACAAATTGAGGACACTGAGGTGGACCGGCTCATTTCCTGTCACCGCGTGCTGGCGCATGGCCCAGCGGAGTCGACCGCAAGCGGCTCGGCATCGCGTTTGTTTGAACGCGTTGAAGCAGCCGAGAGATTTGTCCCGTTCCCTCGCTGGAATGTCTATTTGAGAATGCGATCCCGATACGCGCCTTGCACGGCGCTCAGATGCGGATGACAGCGCTGGTCGTCCGTCGGACAGGAAACCGCCCGCAGGGGCACCGGGGGATGTGCTGAAGCCGTGTCGATGCTTCCTGCGCAAGCCAGAGGCGATTTCAGAACGCTAAAGAACCCGGCAGGTTCCGCTGGGCAAGTCGATCAGCTGATGCGCAGATTTTCGGCGCTCATCTTGCCCGAACGATCTGCCATCAGCTCATAGCTGACCCGAAGGCCTTCCGCGAGATTGGTGTAGCCGGCCTTCTCAACCGCGCTGACGTGGACGAAAACGTCAGTTCCTCCGTCTTCCGGCTGGATGAAGCCGTAACCCTTGGCCGCGTTGAACCACTTCACAGTCCCCATTGCCATTGCATATCTCCAAACTGAACGTGCGCGGTCTCATCGAAGGGGTGCCTGTAAGGACGTGCGCGCGATAGGTACATCTCACGCTGAGCGCCCCTCACGCGTCCACAATCGTTTTCGCCGAGGACGGTTCCTGCGGGCGATTGGTCGTGGCGGCGCAGCCAGCAATGGCGGTCGCTCATCGCCAGCTGGCTCCTCGGCCTGTGCCGCGGGCCGGCTTTGCGTCACACATCGATCTAGCTTCTCGAGGGCGTCAAGGAAATTCCGTCCCTCCTCAGTGATGGTCCAGTATCCCACTTCCCGGTCGATGAGCTTTTGTCCGAAGATATCGAGGTTCGGCCCGCGGCCCGCGGCTCGCGATGCGCTTCATGCGCTCCTGCCACTCGGGGCCGCTGGTTTAAAAAATGGCCAAGTGCTGTTTGACGAGTTCAAGCCTGGCTCGGCCGCCCGGTTGCCCGGCTATTATCTTCAGTATGGACAGCTGAAAGCTCACTTGCGCGCGCAAAAATTCAATGAAAACACAACAATACCGGCGCTACCCAAGACCGGCTAGCGCACATCATCGCTTTTCAAACGGAAACCTTGCCGGGTGAGGCGAACAAAGGGGGCAAATTATTGTAGTCCATATGCAGCCTTCGGATTCGCCACTTTCATGTGCCCTCGCAGCTCGGATCGCACTGTGCCGCTCGCCGCCCACAAAACTGCCGATCGGGAGTCGACTAGCTGTCCCTGTTATGTTCTCGCGCGATCGACCTGCAAGCTGGCGCATGCCCTCACCAAAACAGATGGAAGAAAGGGCTGCAGCCGCCGAGCGGAATGTGTCCGCTGTGGACGAACTGGACAAATTTGCGCAAGACCACGGGACGGAAAGTCACCATTGACGTCCATGGCTTCCTGCCTTCTGACCCAATGCCGAGACCACTTCATTTTGCAATGCGCCGACACTGGGATCGAGGCTGCGCTGCTCTTGATATGTGACTACATATCGATGTCCGTGATTCAGTCGCGATCAGGCGAGAGTGTACAGAGCTCGTGACGAATCATCCCGCAAGATCTTCATAATCCCAGATCTTCATCACCGATGAAATCGCCACTCATCGTGTGGTCGCATCGCCGCCTTCAGGGGCTGGAGCGTGCAATGCCGATTGTCCTATTCGCGACATGCTGTCGATCCGCAGGCGTCCGCTTGGACGAGCAAGCATCTATAATCAAGCTGTCGCAGTTGGCATGTGCTTTGAAGGGGAGAATCTCGTCGATTGCTCAGGAGTGCAGGTATGGCTTACGCGATGATGGCTCTCAGTTCATGGCGTGGATCGGGTCCGAGTTCGCGTCCTCCAATCTTCGCATCAACGCAGTGGCTCGCGTATGACTTTACCTCTGTGATCGACCTCGCTCGAGCCCGATGCACGCCGTCACCGTTGCGCGATTGCGGCGATTGGCCAAGTCTGCGGCGGCATCTGCAAAAATCGAGGCCGCGATGGTCGAAACCCAGCGTCCAAGCCGCGATCCGTTTTCGCGTCCAAACGTGCGGCCGCACAAGGCTGCCTGTGAGCCCGCATGCGGGCTGACCGCGAATTCCGGTCAGAAAGCGACCCGTGAATGAGGCGGCACGTCGTTCGCCGACGCAAACGGCGGCATGATTATGGACAAGATAACCAAGACAAGGCCGCTATTAATCTCGCGACCAGAAGTGAATGCACGGACGGCCATCCATCGTTTCGCTGTCGAGCTCAGCGAAACCGCGAAACTCGCGTGGCCAATGGTGCTGACGCAGGTTGGGCAGATCGCAATGATGACGACCGATCTTGCCTTCATCGGGCGCATCAGCACTGAGGCTCTCGCCGCGGCAGCGCTGGCAGGCCGGTTCTATATCATCAGCGTCACCTTCGGCGTGGGCTTACTAAGTGCCATCGCGCCTTTGGCAGCGCAGGCGTTTGGGGCGAATAATCTAGCCGCGGTACGGCGTACGCTGCGCATGGGCTTATGGACGGCCCTGGTCCTGTCGTTCCCGATCATTGCTGTGGCGCTGCGAGCAGAGCAAATACTGCGTGCGTTAGGCCAGGCCCCAGATGTGGCGCGGCTCGCCCAGGAATACCTCTTCGGATTAGGCTTCAGCGCGGCTCCGGCACTGGCGTTTTTGGCTATCCGCAGTTTCATGGGGGCGGTCCATCGGCCGCAGCCTGTCTTCTGGATTACGCTATCAGCCATCCCCCTCAATGCCTTGCTGGTCTATATGCTGACCTATGGAAAGCTTGGGCTGCCCCGGCTGGAGCTGTTCGGGGCAGGGCTTGCGACCACGCTGGTGAACTGCGGCATGTTTTTGGCCGGTTTGTGGTTCGCTGCGCTGCGCCAGCCGTTCCGTGACTACCATGTGCTTGCGCAACTCTGGCGTTTCGATTGGCGCGCAATGCGGCAGCTCATCGCAATTGGAACGCCGATCTCCATCGCGTCATTGATTGAGTCGGGACTATTTTGGGCCACGTCGCTGCTGGCGGGCTTGATCAGCACCAGTGCACTAGTCGCTCATCAGATCGTTGTTCAGATCGCCGCGATCCTGTTCATGATTTATCTCGGCGTCGGCACGGCCGCAGCCGTGCGCGTTGGCCATGCAGCCGGCCGCCACGACTGCGCAGGCGTCAAGCGGGCAAATCTGGCCGCGATGCTGATCGGTATTGTCATAGCTGCAATGCTAGCCCTCGCGCTGATCGCCGGGCGTTTTGAGATCGTCGAGATGTTCCTGGGCAGATCGGCCCGCGATTCCGAGGAAACGATCGGGCTTGCTGCAAAGCTCCTCATCGTCGGCGTAACCCTCTCTATCGCTGACGCCGCCCAGTGCATTGCGGCAGGCGGCCTGCGCGGACTGAAGGACACGCGGGTGCCGCTTCTGTTTGCGGCCATTGCTTGGTGGCTGATCGGTTTTTCCCTCAGCTATTGGCTCGGTCTGAAGGTCGGTCTGGGCGCCATTGGTATATGGATTGGCTTGTCGATCGGAACGACCATCTATGCGGCGCTCCTCGTCCTGCGGTTCCGCCACTTGACAAGCCGCGCTCACTGATGCGTGCGCATCATTGATGCCAAAAGGCGACCAAACGCCAACATGCTTGCCAGTGCCGATGCGACGGGATCGAACGCAAGACTGGCTGAAAATTGAACGTTGCGCTTCATGGCGCGACTGCAAAGATAGATAAGAAGAGATAGCAACTAGCATCGTATTATTTGATCATTTCATTTCAAAAAACGATAACCAAAGTGGTTAGCTCGTTTGAGGGCGCGTAGAAATCCTCAAGTGTCCTTTGACGACTTGCAGGCTTTCAAACTTGTCACCATTGGCAGAATGGCTCAACGGCTCCTTCCCTTCGAGACCAAAGCCCGCAAATCGTGCGGCCCAGCGGCGCCCACCGGGCGTCGATGCGATCACCGTTAGTCGGGCATATCAATTTCAACAGGCCGACCGGTGTCTGCAAGCTCCACAGCTGCGGAATTCCTCCCAAGCACACGAGATGCATCGCTGGACTCAAGCCGCCACGCGAAACAACCCACATCGGAGACGATTCCTGGCTCAATCGCGATGGCGACCTGATCAGGATCGGCTACGGCGGCGAGCAGGTTCGGTTGGACGCGGCATTTGCCAATGCTGCTTGCGAGGCCAAGGTTACCTCGGCTTGTTCGATGTCCTGCCTAACGTCCCGCCGGGGCTCGGCGGTCCTCGGGGCTTGCGATGAATTCAGAGGCTTTGCGCTGCGCCCGGAGATGTGCATCAGGCGACCTGCTCAGACCAAATTGCTGACAGTGCAGCCGGTGTCCAATCCAACTCGGCCCAGCCTACGGCTGAGGAGAGCTGCTGGCGCTCGCGAGCCGCTAATCCCGGCTCGGGACCGGTCGACACGCTGGCCGGGCGTTGGTCAGCATAGTCGGGAGCTCCGTACCCGCATTGCGCTAGCGCTAGCAATCAGCGTCGGCTCCAAGTCGATGGCGCTGGCGAGTCAGCCAAGTCCTGGGCGGTCCCGATCCGCTACCTCCCACTAGACGAAAGCTTTACGATCATGTTCGAAGGACCGCACCGCAATCGGGTTCTCATCGTGCTGTTCGACGGGCTTCGACCCGATCTCGTCAAGCCGTCACTAACGCCGAATCTGGTCAGGCTTCAGCGCCGCGGTGCGGTGCTGGCCCGGCAGCGCACCGTCTATCCCAGCGAAACACGAATAGCGCTCACGAGCCTCGTCACGGGCGCGACGCCGGATCGCCACGGCATCGTTGGAAACTCATATCTCGACCGCCAGTCGTCGATTCCGCGCTCCGTCGACACGAGTGACGCGCGCATGATCGAGGATCTTGATGCCGCGAGCTGCGGCCATCTACTAGGTGTGCCGTCACTTGGCGAGATCCTAGCGGCGAACGGCAGGACCTTCGCGGTCCTGGCTTCCAACTCGGCGGGGGCAACGCGCCTGCTGAACCATAAGGCTCGAAAATTCGGCCAAGTGACGCTCTCCGGTCACTTCCCTTGCATCGCGACCTCGGCCGAGATGCTCAGAGATGTGGAGACTCTGCTGGGGCCGACGCCGGCGCCCCCGCCCAGGGGCACCCCAGACCTTGCCTCTCAAGCCTTTCTGACTTCAGCATTTCTCGACGTCATCTGGCCTCGGCTTCGGCCCGACGTCGCAATCCTCTCCTTCGGCGAGCCCGATATCTCCTCGCACGATTGTGGGACCGGCGCGCCAAAGACGCTTGAAGCAATCAGCTTTGTCGATCGGCAGTTTGGCCGCGTACTCGATTGGTGGGAGGCTGAGGGCTTGTACCAAGGCGTGCACCTGATCGCCGCCTCCGATCATGGACACGTGACGGTGCATGCGCAGGCCGATCTATTCGAGACGCTTGAGGCTGCGGGGCTGTGCTGCGGCCCGACACCGGCGGCCGGGATCGATGCCATCGTCATACCTGGGCAGGTCGGAGCAATTTACCTCACCGAGCCATCGGAACACGTTATCCGCCGCGCGGTCGGGGCGATGATCGAAAGGCCCTGGTGTGGGCCGGTGTTCACCGCGGGTGGGGCGGTCGATGGCATTGCACCGGGCAGCTTTGCCCGCCATTTGGTGTTCGCCGACCATGCCCGATCGGCGGACATCCTGTTCTCGTTTCGGTCGGATGACAGGCTCGATCCATTTGGCCTTAGCGGCCGCACTTGGAGTGCGGATGGGCCTGTAGGCTTCGGAGTGCACGGCGGGCTGCATGCCAAGGAGATGTCGTCGGTCGGCATTTTGGCCGGACCGCTGATCAAAGGCGGCTTCGCCTCACAAATCCCCTCGAGCATTTGCGATTTTGCGCCGACAGTGCTCGGTCTTCTGGGCCTCTCGCGGTCGGCAACGATGACCGGTCGCCCCCTCGCAGAGGTCTTTATCCATAATGGAGAGGAGCTGCCTGGTACGCTTGAGAAGATATACGAGACCAGCAGCGGCACATACCGGCAGTATCTTCGTCGTGTGCAGGTCGGCGAGGTCGTTTATCTTGATTCTGCTGACGTCGTAGCTTGTCCCAGTAACCTCACATGAAATGAGCGTCGATCCGCAAAGCTCATCAAGGGGGATAGCCGCTCGACCCGGAATGCCCCCATAGTTAGTTTGGCGGAACGATCGCGGGCCGGCTCAGGCGACAACGAGAGCCGGGCCGGTAGCATCCCGCTCAAATAGGTCAGCAATGGACGGCACAGAATTCGACTGGCCGGGCGAGGCGCTCAGTTGAGTGCACTGTCACCGTAAACACGATATGGGGCGAGCCGCCGCCATTAGGACGTCGGGGAAGGGCGAGTCGGCGACTTACGAGACTTCTTATCGGAATTACCGGACTGCTCTTTTGCGTAATTAATTCGAGCGTCGTGCATCCACGCGCCGACCTCGGCCTCGAACTCATTCTCAAGCCCGTGACTACGGAGTGTCATCTTTCTGAGGAGAAGAGTTGAATATGCTGCCGCTGCTACACTGAGGAAAGCCGCAAAGAGCGATAGGACGCTCGTAACCGACCCGTCCCAGAAGTAATACTGAAAGTCACGTAGCATCGAACTTCTCCCGAATCTTCGTAGTTCGCCCGGCGATGTCCGCGTAGATTTGTTCTTCCTCGCTTAAGGCGCCGGTTTTCGACACCGACATTCCAGCAATCCAGACACCTGCAAAGACGGCAATCAGGAGAATTGGTGCTCCAGCGGCCAAGCCGATTAATCCGGACGCGGCTAATGCAGTTCCACTACCAATACCATATCTGATATTGGTAAGCTGGTTTTTTCTCTCTGCACTTTTGTCGCTACAGTGCCGGGAAATCGTGATGAGGGCGCTTAGGATCTGCGCCTTGGTGTCGGGGGCGTTCACCCCCCTCAGATATTCACTCAAAACGGCAAAAAAAGCAGGCTCGTCGAGGGTTTTGCGGATCTCGCGCAAAACTTTGGCGTCAGGCGCCCTGTTAAGCACCTTCTCGATTTCTTCCAGTACTACTTTCGGATTTTGCGCCACCCAAACGTCCTGCCGCTCTGTCGCACAATCTAGGGGATAGCCGAGCAGGGTTTCAACACCTTCTATGCCGGACTGCGGCTTAGAAGTCCTGATTGGTTCTTTGCCGACCGTCGAGGCGTCAGACCGCCAGAAGGACCAGCGCCAATTGGTCGCGCCATTTGGACGCCAATCCGGCTGGGCCCCTCGGCCTAAGTTACAGGGACTTCAAAACAGGCGTCACCTCCCGGGTGGAACTCGCCGGGATTTGCGCACTTTGCCGACTCCGCCTCGGGTCGAAAGCCGCCTCGTTTCGTCGAGTGACCTCAAGAATTCCGGCGGGTCCTGCATGTCGCTGAAATACCTCGGCCGCTCGATTACGATTTCCGTTCCCCCAGAACCCGCGGCTCGCGCGGTCCTGCCTTCTTTTGCTGATTTCGCTATGCGCAGAGGTCGTCCACCTTCGCTTGCATCCGGGACAAGAGAGCCTCGGCCGAGGCCGTACCGATCCCGGCGCGTTGAAGCTGGAGGATTTCCTTGCGCTGCCGTCCCATTTGCGTGCGCATGCGCTCGATTTCCGAGCGGACGAATTCGAGTGTGGGCATGTCCGAACCTGGGATTTCGCCCAATAGAACGAAGAGAGAACGTAGAGTCAAGCGGACACGCGGTCAAGTTGCTCGGGCGCGGTCTGCACGAGGGCCCGATGGGACCTACGAGAATTCCAGTGTTGAACCAGGGGACCCATTAAGAGCCACCCGCCGCAACCTTCTGGGCCCGGCCGGAATAAGGGAGGGCGACCAAATCGACAAGCTTGGCCGCGACGTCCGCCATCGACTCTTCTGCAGTGTCGAGGCCCGTTCGCGAGGCGAGCATAGGGCTGACTTCCCGGAGAGCCTCATACGTCGTCTGATGCACAACGGGAACGAGACGCGCACCATGCAGGAGTACCGAAAGTTCTTTGTCGGCGATGCCTTCTTTTGGCAGGCGTTGCAGCAACGCACCGACTGGGCGTGCCATTGGCCACCGCGGGCCGTGGGGATACCCCGTGCATTCAATGCGTCCGCCAATTGTCTGAGCGTGCTTGCGCCGGCCTTCTGAGCCTCGCGAATGATCGGCAGGACGTTGGCTGCATAGCGGTCCGCCTCGGCCTTGACGGCTTCCACGGCGCTCCTGCGGGGTTTGCCCGAGGTGACACCGCGAGCCTTAGCCGCCGAGAGTGCCTGCCGGGTGCGCGTGGAGATCAGCGCGCGCTCCTTTTCGGCCAGCGCCGCGAAGAGGTGGAGCACGAACGGGTCTACGTCAGGGCCAAGCTCAGCGACCACGAAGGGCACCTTATGAGCCATGAGCCCGCTGATAAAGTGTACGTCTCGGCTGAGCCGGTCGAGCTTGGCCACACCTACAGGACACTTGAGCTTGCGCGCGGCGGCCAGGGCGGCCTTCAGCTGCGGCCTACGGTCGAGAGCATCCGAGCCCTTGCCCATCTCCACCTCAACCAACTCGCGGGCCACTTCGTATCCCTCGGAGGACGCGAAGTGGCCGAGCGTTTGCCGCTGGGCCTCGATGCCTAAACCGGAGCGGCCTTGGCCGGAGGTGCTGACACGGATGTAGGTGATCAGGGGAGCTGCGGGCATGGTCGAGGTCCTCTCCAAAGCTTCTTTTTTGGACAGTCTACTGATTTGGATCCCTGCGATTCGAAATTGCATGGCTGAGGCCGTACTCTAAAGGGGTGATTCGAGAGGCTGCCCTATGTCGGTTTTGAAAGAGGCCTTTGGTCTTCCGCTGGAAGAATTTGGGGAGCGGCTTAATGCCGTCTTATCGCCCGCACACGCCATTAAGTCGCCGGAGTTTCTTCAGGGGCGCGATACGCAGCTCACGGAGGTTAGGCAATCGCTGGCCATGAAGGGCAGGCACGTGTTCATTCACGGCTTCCGAGGTGTTGGCAAAACGTCCTTGGCCTACACTGCTGCTAACCTCATCCAATCGCCGGACAAGCCCCCAATCTATGTGCAATGCAGCCCTGATGGGACGCTTGCGAGCCTTGTCTATGACATCTTGAAACAAGCGCTGCCGTCCGACCCTTTGCAAGGCAAGACGGTGACCGAAACCAGCAAGAGCGGCGGAGTAGGGCTTTGGAAGTTCAACCTTTCGGCTGGGATGCGAAGCACGGTTGAGCAGGGAAAGCTGCCCAAACCTGAATCCATCAATGATGCTGTTGAACTGCTGTGCTTTGCTATGGAGCGACACAGCAAACGCCCGGTGATCATCATCGATGAATTCGATCATATGCCCAAGAGTGAGCACATTCACGTAGACCTGCTGATCAAGAAGCTCGCGGAGGTCGACAACCTGCCTTTGAAGATCATCATGTGCGGCATAGGGGAAACCCTTGAGAGCCTATTTGCGGCACACATGTCTACCTACCGCTATTTCCATACAATCAAGCTAGACAGGCTGGACCTTAGCTCTTGCGGTCTAATCGTACTGAAGGCGCTCGACGCGCTCGACGTCAAAATTGACCCCACCTCGGGTTGGCGTATTACACGGATCAGCGACGGGTTTCCTCACTTCGTGCATTTGCTCTGCGAAAAGATACTTTGGGCCATGTACAACGATCCCAACAAAGAATGGCTAGAGGACGGCTTTGTTAAGCTGGAACACTATCGCGCAGGAACTGCAATTGCGGTGCAATCCGCGAGCGAAGAGCTGCGGAAGGGCTACGATGACGCGGTCCGAAAATATTCGAAGAACGCTGAAGTGATCTTGTGGGCCGCCGCTGATGGGCACGAGCTACGACGGAAATCGGGAGACATGTACGATTCCTATCGCCGCATCATGCAGGCCAATGGCCGGGAGCCGGGAGCAGGCAATCTGTCCGCGAGTGATTGGCGTTGCCGCACGCTAACGGAGCCTCAATTTAGGGCCCGCGTTTACAATCTCTGCAAAGACAAATACGGCCATATTCTCTCAGGCAACGGTAGAGGCTGGTACGAGTACACAGAGAAGATGATGCGCGGTTATGCGCGCCTGAAGGCAGAGGCGGAGGGTATCGAGCTGTATCCCGATCATCCTTTGATACCGAAGCGTGTGAACGCGCTTGTCGAATACATGGAAAGAGAGCGCTTCGCCGGGTAGGTGTCGGCGCTAGTTCGAAGAGGGTTTGAAATCCGATGCCAAAACGGCCCACGTCCGAACCGTTTCGTCAGTCCGCAGAGCTAAGCCTTGAGCAAATCGAGCGCGCCATTCCGCGCCTACAAAAGCGAATAGAGGACCTCAAGAACTTGAACACGTCCGGAATGCATGAGCGGGGAGGGCCAGCGATCCAGGCAATCAAGGTTTCGATTGAGCAGACCTTGGAGGACGTCTTCGGTGGCACCTCATCAGAGTACAAGAGGTATCATCCCGCAGCAATTTTGTCGGGCGGCCCAATTGTGATCGGCCGAGGATCGTCGGTAGACCACCGTCCCTACTTCGAACGAAGCCGTCTGTCCTCGATTGCTCTTCTGGAGCAGGCTGTCCAAGGGTTGATTGAACGTCGCGAGGACCTTGCGGGTAGTTCTCCCAACGTATCTAGCGATTATGCAGAAGAAGGGCCTGCCGAGCTTTCCAACAGAATATTCCTTGTCCACGGTCGGGATGGTGAACACCGAGAAACGGTGGCTCGCTTTCTGGGATTGCTGGGACTGGAAGCCGTCATTCTCCATGAGCAGCCGCCGTGCTGTACACAGTCGATCCCCGCCAGAGGATTGTGGTCGCCGACCGTGCGTCGAGCCGCGATGTGATTGCGCAGCGCCTTGACCTTCTTTGATTCCGCTCGACCGACCAAATAGAAGATCAGCGTAATGGAGTTTGCTTGGCCGGCTCCGCGCGGCCTGTGCCTTTCGCGCGGTGCCAAAGAAAGTCTGGGGGAGCTGTCCCGGCGAATTCGAAGGCTCGGTACCGGGGGGGCGCTAATCAGAAATGACTTTCAGCGCTTCCACCAAAAGCCTATTGTCGTCTTCAGTGCGGCTTGCGATGCGCAAGAATCGTTTGCCATTCTGAATCGTCTTGCCGCCATTGTGCCTAATCAATATCCGTCTCTCTTTCAAGAGCTTTGAGGCGATCACGTCCCCATCGGGAAAATGGGGCGGGAGTTCGCAGAATACGAAATTAGCATCGGGCTTCAAAACTCTCATTCCGTCAATGCTGCGCAGGTCTGCGTACAATTTGTCCCTGTCGCTGCCCACCCTTATCCAGCTCTGCTTCGCCGCCTGCGCCAGGTGAGGAAGCTTGCTTAGAAAAAACTCCGCAAACGTGTTCACATTCCACGCGGGCAGGGCAGCTCTAATTTCGTTCATCGTCTGTGCATTTGACGATGCCGCATACCCGATCCGCAAACCGCATGTCCCGTAAATCTTTCCCAGGCTTTTGAGAACGATCACATTGGGAAATTCGATCAAGTGATTTTCCAGGCTCGCACTTCGTCCGACTTCACTAAACTCGATGAATGACTCATCGATCAATAGGAGTTGCTGTTGATCTCGAAGCGCGGAAGCGAGATACAGCAAATCCTCATAGGGAACGATCCGCGAAGTTGGATTATTCGGCGATATCACGACCGCGGCGTCGACACAATTTGCGCGGGCAAACGCTGCATAACAGTGCACATCGAGTTCAAAATGTGGCGGTGGCAGGATAAAGCGCGACAACCGCCCGGGCAAGGCTGTGGTTTCATAGGGATTGAAGGTTGGGACCGGGACCGCAATCCTCATACCCAGTCGACCAAGAAGGATGGGAATCAGTTCAGCCACGCCATTGCAAATGACAAGATTATGCGCCGGAATCTTCACCACATCCGCAAGAAGCTGAAGCATCTGCACATTAGGAGAGGGATAGCAGGCGATAAGCCGCGGTAGAGCTTCCTTAAGTTCGTCGAGGAACGCTTGCGGCGGAAAATAAGGATTCACCAGAAGGACGAAGTCCTTGATGTCATATTTCCAATAGCCGCCGGGGAATCGGTTGACGAGGTCAGAGACGTCGCCCGACCTAAGCGGTACGTTGTATTGTGCAGTGCTGTTCATGTTTGCGACTAGCTGAAGCGTTTCAGGCCTGACGAAAATTCTAGAACGATCGCGTTATCTCGACTAGCTCACGGCGAACAACCATCTGGCAGCGCCGATTCGCGAAATCTGCGCGGGAATAAGACTGGTGCGCGTACATTGCGATTGGCGAGACTACACGTCATTACGCCACCTACACGGTAGGGAAGCCTGCAACACGCAGCAGCTCACTCGCTGGATCATACTTGCATCCGCAATCAAAGGGACCGACTGGCCAAAGCCACCGATGATGCGACTGCGAAGATGCTTATTGCCGCATACATTATTGCGCTGAGTGGGGGCACACGAACAGGCGCGACATGCGCCATGGCGAGCAGCAAGAAGCCAATGCTCACGACGTCAGCAAATGCTTCAGCAGGAATGAGAGGCTTAAGAAGAAATAAGAGCGCCAGGAACGGCACGTCGTAAGACAAGGGGACGCCTAAGAAGCATCCATCGCACGACCGGCCAAAGTTCGCAAAGTAGCTAAGCCTTATTGCACCAGCAACGAGTAGCGTGGTTGCGGTCGCAAGGGCGAGCGCCGAGGCTTGGCTGAGTTGTACCACAATTACCGCAGGCAGAACGGCTCCATAGACAATATCGGCAAACCCGTCGAGGCTCGCTCCCATCTTTGCAACATCTGGATCGCGACCCTTCGTACGACCTGCCACAAACCCATCGAGGTGGTCCGATAGAACAGCCCAAAGCGCTACTGCCACAGATAGCTCAAGGCGCTCAGAGAGAGCCAGAAATAGGCTGGTGCAGGAAAAGAGGAGACCTGTGATTGTTATGGCGTTCGCTGGATCCCAAAGGTATTTTAACATTGGACTCTCACCTAGTCTGCAAATCGCGTGTCGGCGTATAGGCGTTCATTCGGTTCCTGAAAATCCGCTCGGCAATTTGCAAATCCTCAGCATTGTCAATTTCGTACCAGTTGAGGCCATCGCATCGCGCCGCGGCGAGCTGTAAACCTCGTCTTTCTATCAGATAACCCAAAAGTTCTTCGGTGTAGGTCTGCCTAGCCCCGGCAGCGATGATATCGTCCAGCGTCGGAACGATCGCTGCCTTGAGTGTCGGCGCCGAGAGACGTAATAGGTTCATCGTCTTGAACAGCTTTGGGCCATCCGCAACAAGATTTGACGCCGTTTGCTTCATTCGAAAGCCTGAGATGAATCCGTTGTGCGACAACAGAACGGCCGATCCTTCCATGGAATCATCGAAGGGAACGACTGCAGCCACGTCAGTCCCACGGCAGATAATCAAATATCGCAACGCATCCTCTTCGAAAAAGACGTCGCCCTCGAGAAGAAAGCAGTCTCCGGAGAGAAGAGCGTCGCGCGCCAGCCACAAAGAATAGGCGCTTCCGGTGCGGTCAAAAACAGTCGACTCGACATATTTGATTCTGAGCCCACCAAAGCGGCTGCCGCAGGCATACTGAATGGCGTCTTTGCGGTAACCCACGACGATCGTCACCTCCTCCACGCCGACAGTTTCCAGATTGCGAAGCGCGTTGTGAAGAATCGAAGTGCCGTTGACCTCGATGAGCGGCTTCGGCCGCAAATCTGTCAAAGGACGCAGGCGAGAGCCGCAGCCAGCGGCGAGAATAACGGCGTTCTTGGGAGCATCAGTCACCATTTAGTTCCTTTTCGTCGCTCCGCTAAGGTGAAACACCGACGAATGTCTTCGGCCGCAACGTATGCTTGCTGAAGCGAAATCAACCCTGCCGGAGCCTTGAAAATCAACTCCAAGGGTGAAGGCAGACAAATGGTCCTCGTCGGTCCTTTTCCAAAGAGGAGGGAGGCCATGGATCCGGTACCTCGAACTGCTGCCCAGATGGCAAAATGCGTATTTCGGCCGAGTGAGGCGTGCTACGCCATCTAAGGACATCTCGATACAACGAAAGCCATTTGAGATTGAAGTCGCACCTGGCCAGCTAGCAGGAAATCGAGGACGGTAGGTCTTCGGCAACGAATATGCTCCTGTGTCGACGAAACCCTATTTGCGCAATTCAGCGTCGGGCCGCAGATATAACGCTTCCGCACGGGCGAGTTCGTCGTACTTCAAAAGTTCGAAGACTTCGTCGAGAGTAGCGATATTCGGCTCAACGCTCGCGGTGTTTTCCTCAGCGAGGATGCGACGGCAAACTTGCCGCATTGCCGCTATTGCCGCTCGCATGGAGTGGTTGGCCCAGATCACCGTGGAGATGCGGGCTTTGCGGTATACAGAGATCGGCGTTCGGTAGTATTTCGTCGGAACGATCACGACGGGTAATCTGTTCTGCCAAGCGCGCGCGAACGAAAGGATTTCGTCCGCAGTGCTCCTTCGCGAATGAATGAGGATCGCATCGGCTCCCGCGTCGGCGTAGGCGTGAGCGCGCAACAGTGCTTCGTCCATCTCATACCCAGCAATCAACGCCTCGATCCTTGCCACCAGAACCAAGTCGTCTGCGACCGTATCCTTCACTGCACGGAGGCGGCCCGAGAATTCGTCGATGTCGGCGAGGGGGTGCCGATCCCCAACAAACGAGTTCATCTTCGGAAAACAGCTGTCCTCCAGTGCGACGCCGGCGGCGCCGCGCTGGAGGAGCTTGCGCGCCAGCAGGCGAGCATTGTTGAAATTCCCGAAGCCGCCGTCGCCGTCAACCAGGACAGGAAGTGGGCCTGAATCCACGATCCGCTCAACGGCGTCGACAAGCTGGCTCCACGATGCTTCGTTCGCGTCGCGGTAACCTAGAGAACACGCAATCGACAGACCGGACGCCCAGAGCCCCTTGAATCCTGAGCGCTGGGCGATTGTAGCGGACAGGCCGTCATGCGCCTCCATCAGAAACGAGAGCTCGCCATTCGAGCAGACCTGGGCACGAAGCATTTCGACAGGCGACGGCCGAGTGCATTCATGACCTGCGTTGGGCCGAGCGGATTGTGGTTGATACTTCATACAGAAGTCCTGGATGCCGGCCTTCGACTGGCGCAGACCGCACTGCTCATACCTATTTGTTGTGATGTCGATCAATGACCAGCATTGGTAGTTGATTGGGGCGTAAAAGCTTGCATGATCGCCATAGGATGGGCACCGAACGCGGGGCTGTTGTGATGGGTGGATCCGAGCGGACACGTTGGAAAGGAAAGCTTTGGTGCAAATGAAGGATCTCGGCTCAAGCGGGTGCTACGGCCCCTTCACAGAGCATTCACCCCTTGCGGGAGGACGCCTGGCCAAAAGATGATATCCAGCTCACACAGATGTTGAGCAAATATCGACTGCTACGGTTGTCGTAGTTACTGCTGTTGCGTTTTCGACATAATGTCGCAATCCCTCGATAGGGCTGCCGCTGGGTGGCAGTCTCCGGAAAAGTGAACCGGCAATCTCCCAAGATCATGTCCTGCCGCGAGAGTTTGCGATGCCACTGAGTGGTATGGCATTTGCTGATCTCGTTCCACGTCCTCTCTGCTCCAGGAGAAACTCATGGCGGATGTGCAAGAGATTGTTTTGTCGGCACGGGAAAGACAGTGTTTACGATGGGTCGAGGAGGGGAAGTCATCCTGGGCCATCGGAGTCATCCTGAAAGTGAGCGAGAACACCGTCAACTTTCATGTCAAAAACGCAATGCGAAAACTGGAAACGACCACCCGTATCCAATGCGTCCTCAAGGCGCGGCGTTTGCGTCTTATTGACTAACGGCCGCCATTCCGTTGCCGCTGATGCAGATCTAGCGAAATGTAAGGGGCGACTGTGGGTTGCTCCGGCGTAATGCGAAGCGAATTACGCGACCGCAGCTGTATAGCCGTAATACAGGCGCTGTTACTATGAATAGGGCGTGCTTTTATTTGGTCGCCGATCGTCACTTTGGGGGCCGCAGACCACTGGGCGAGGTGAGATCATCGACGCATAACGCTCTTGAAAGCTTGACTGCCGGTCGGAGCGCAGTGTCAACGTTGTGATCAATTTCGAGAATTGGTCGGTGACATCGATGGAACGTAACGCTGCGGGTCGCGGTGGCGTAGGCGACAATCGGAATTCTGAGCGTGAGATGACTCGCCGGGCCTTGTCTTGGCTGGCAGGAATTTTCGGAAGGGACATCATCCATGCGCCGGGCACCCAATTGACGAAGCTGGCTGGCGGGCTGCGCCGTGGAAAATGTCATGATCAATATACAAGATACGACAGGCCTCGGGTGGTCGGCAACGGCCGAACTCGTTGGGCCAAGGCATCAGGATCTTGCGTTGATGATCAACCTTGACTTGTATTTCATCGTCCGGCCGCCCGCTAATGGCCGGACGCATCGCGCGGCTAAACGACGACGCGTCAGCGTTGCGACCACCGCAAGCTGACCAGCCAGGTATCGCCGACGACCGGTTACCCACCGCCCGCTACACGGCGGAAGGGGAGCGATTGATTGGTGACGGTGTGACCTTCTCGGGGCGAATTATCTCAACTTCGCGGTCACAAGCACCCGAAGGACGCAGAACGCCAGTGGCGAGTTGCTAGCTCGGCTGTTCTTCACCGAGAGCGCGGACTGATAAGGAGGGAGCATAGGCAGCTGAGACGAGCTTGTAGCAACAGCATGCTTTATCTTCGAGTAATTTGTGCTCATCGATCTGCAAGACGCCCCGCATCTTGCGAATCAGG
The DNA here is from genome assembly GCF_028128765.1 of Bradyrhizobium sp. CCBAU 51627. Lineage (GTDB taxonomy): Bacteria > Pseudomonadota > Alphaproteobacteria > Rhizobiales > Xanthobacteraceae > Bradyrhizobium. The sequence continues at coordinate 83,397 of NZ_LBJG01000011.1, read as the reverse complement.
CCTTGCTCCTCGAAGCGGATCAAAGTTTCGGTCACCCCCGCGCGGCGCAGTCCCAGCACCGAGGACAGGTAATCGTGGGTGACTGGCAGCACGCTGGAGTCAATAGCGTCACCAGCAAGGCAAATCCAGCTCGCGAGGCGCTGTTCACGATGGTGCCGTACCCCGCACAATCCTGTCTGGACGCACTGAAATGTCAGCGCTTGCACGTACTCGAACAGATGGTCTCTGATCTCGGGATGCACTTTCATGATCCGACGAAGATCCTCGAGGCGAATTCTGTGCGCGCTTCCGGGAAAGACGACGACAGATTGATGCGTTGAAAGATGTCCTCCCCACAAGAAGGAGGTGCCGACTGCGCCCCGATAGCCTATGACTGCCGTTTCGAGCATACTTTCCGCGGCAACAACTCGGAGCGAGACGAGGCCGCTCTCTACGAAGTAAACGTGCTCGACCGGCTTTTTTGGCTCTTGCAGAACCATCCGTTCTTTCAAGACGACCGTCTCGAGACACTCCCCTATTGCCGCGAGCTGTTGGATAGAAAGACGCGCCAAGATTTCGTTCTTCACAAAGGGCCGTTTTGCAGGACGCACCGGAAGAGAACGAACAGGCTGCGGTCGTGGGCCAGGCAGCTGCCTGACAGCTCTATCTTGAGAACAGTCAAGCACTTCGAGGACGGCGGGCACGCGATCGATCATGGTCCCTCTCCCGGCAGGAGGCCTTTGCTCGCCTGCGCCTGACCGTAACGAGAACATGATTACGACTATAGCAACGTTTTCATCTTGATTGATGCAACGAGTAGCTCAAGGGCGCCAAAATCCCGCGTTGAGAGGCTCATCTTCGACGAATTTCGACCAAGCGAATGGAGGCGCTCGCGCTGGCTCGGACTCAACGTGCCACATTCCTGCTCTTGCACTTGCCATTAGCGGTGCGATTGATTGCGTCCACGGCATCGCCGTATAACCGGATTCTACGTGCACCTCTTCTCTATCGCTAACTGAAATCCCAAGAAGCCGTAAAAGAGTGGAACGGCCAGGTCAACACCTCGATTGAGGGCGCGACACGATCGCCCGCATCGTTGCAGTCAATCGTCTGGGGGAAGCTCAACAGGAACAGCAAATCCAACCTTTACGCGATCCAATATGACCATGCTCTTGAAGCCCTTGATATCGCGATTTTCGTAGAAGAAGCGCCGCGTGAACTCCTCGTACTCCTCCATGGACCGCGCAGTAATGTACAGGACGAAGTCGGCATCGCCCGTGACGTAAAAGCCGTTGACGACGTCAATTGACGATTTGATGGCCTTCTTGAATCTATCGATGATGTCGGCACTTTCCCGCTCCAAGGTTACCAGTGCAAGCACTTGAATAGGTCGTCCGACCGCCCTTGGCGATACAACCGACACGTCGGCCTGGATGATGCCCTCCGAGCGGAGCCTCTTCAGCCGTCGTTGGCACGCGGTAGCAGAAAGCCCGGCCATCTCGCCAATCACGTCTGAAGTCAGACGGTTATTCTTTTGCACGATCTCGAGGATCCGGGCATCTATCCGATCGTACTGCATAATCACCTCCCGCCTGAGACGAATTCCGCCGCGAGATCACCGCTCCGTGCAGGAAATCCTCAAGGTGAAAAATACGACGAAATCTTCCGTGACAAAGGCCCAACTTTATCAAGGTAGGGAAAGGAGCGTTGCCATTGGCAGCGAAGCCGCAAAGCCGGCCTTTCGGATGAGATCTGGGCCTTCGTTTTCGACAAAGATATGAACCAAAGCGAAACCCAAACGCAATCGGGCCATGCCGCGTGATAAATTCGTGCGGAAACTGCATCTTGATTGAGGCCATCCAGCTACTCGCCCCTGACGAGCGCGCGCCATGGCGCCGTTTTGCCTCTGAGAGGCGAACCTTTGGGGCGACTTCGTCTTCCAGCTCGATAACAGCCGCAACATGAAATCATGACTGCGATGGTGCATGCACCAACTGCGGCCGCTCCGGTACAGCCCGAATCGCAGAGGGCCTTCGCTCTTATCGAAAGATTGAACCTGACCCGGCACTTGAACCCGTTTGGTTGGAGCCTCCACCTCAAGATGCGTTGCTAACTAAGAGCCGTAGTCCTTGTTTCTGCCCTCATTGTCTTGAGTGCAAACCCCTGGGAAAGGCGCTGCTCTTTGTCATGATGACCCGTCGACAAGTCTATGAACTCGCTCGAAGTGATCTACACGGGCGGGGGCATCCGTTCTTGGCCGCCGAAAAGAGCGGTTCTGACGGACTGTCCGGCGGTGTCTGCTTGGCAACCAGTGTTGGGAAGCGGACATCGTACTGCAGCGGGAGCACTTGAAACTTGTGGCTCTTTAGCCGGCACGCAGCTTGCAGTGAATGGTCCGCGACATAGCGCAAGCGGCGCTGTGTCACGCGCTTGCGTGCTTTCCGCCGCGTCTGCTTGACGCGCCAGGGCCCGCGAGCGTGCCCGCTGGACCTCAGCCGGAGCAAGTCCATGAAAACATCACTCTTGTACGCCAGCTGGCCCGCTTCACTTCCACTGGGCTTTCACAGGAGCGAACGGAACGGTGACTGATGACCCATTCCTTTGGCTCGAGGAGATCGAAGGGCCAGACGCAGTGGCTTGGGCCCGCGCCGAGAACGAGAAAACGCTCGGGGTGCTCCAGTCAGATCCTCGCTATCCGCGCTTCTTTGAACAGGCGCTCTCCATCCTGCAGGCCAAGGATCGGATCGCATACGTTTCGTTGGATCGGCGAGCTTTGGAGAATTTCTGGCGAGACGAGAACCACGTGCGCGGCATCTGGCGGCGCACCACGCTTGAGAGCTATCGTAGCCAAGACCCACAGTGGGAAACCGTTCTCGACGTGGACGCCTTGGCGGTCGCCGAGAACAGGAATTGGATCTTTCAAGGTAGCAGCTGCCTTCCGCCTGAAGAGCGCCTCTGCCTGATTAGTCTTTCCGATGGCGGCAAGGATGCCGCGTCCATACGAGAGTTCGACTGCGACGCCAAGATCTTCGTTGCGGATGGCTTTTATCTCCCAGAGGGCAAGCAGCACGTCAGCTGGGTCGATCGTGACACACTCCTTGTTGCACAGGACTGGGGCGAGGGGACTGTGACGCAAGCCGGCTACCCCTTTGTGGTGAAGGAGCTCAAACGCGCTCAGCCGCTCAGTGAGGCTCGCGAGATGTTTCGTGGCGAGCCCACCGACGTTAGGGCGTCCCCCTTTGTGCTTCGTGACAGCGAGGGCAATATTCATGCGACCGGCGCGATCCGCGCAATCAGCACTTTCGAGTCCGAGTATGTGGTCTTCCGCCCCGATGGGCCCGTCAAGCTCAATCTGCCGAAGAAGGCCGCGATGATCGGTCTAGTGGGTGGTTGCCTGCTTGTAAGGCTTGATGAAGATTGGAGGCCGCCAGGCGATATCAGCTTCGCCGCGGGATCGCTGATTTCGTATGGTCTGGCCGAATGGAAACAGGATCCGCTGCGCGCCAAAGCCTCGCTCGTCTTCCAACCTGGGCCCCGCCAGGCCCTGAGCGGGTTAGGCGTTACAAAGAATTTGTTGATCATGACGATCCTTGAGAACATTCAGAGCAAAGCGTTCGCTTATAAGTACGACCAGGGAGCTTGGTCGGCGACGCCGATCCCGCTGCCGGAACATGCAAATGTCAGCCTGTCAGCCACGTCCGATGAAGCGGACCAGGCGATGTTCGTGGTCTCGAGCTATCTCAGGCCAACCTCAGTCTGGTATTTTGATGCCGAAAGCAAAAGCCTTGAGGAATTGAAGACGACACCGGCTGCCTTCGATGCGTCCAACCATGTCGTGGAGCAGCTCGAAGCCCCTTCGCGTGATGGCACGTCAATTCCCTATTTTCTGGTGCGGCCGAAGAGCGCAAGGTTTGACGGGACGACCCCGACACTTCTTTATGGCTATGGCGGTTTCCAGGCTTCGCTTCTGCCCTCTTATCTGGGACCGGTGGGGCGGCTCTGGCTCGAACAGGGCAATGCCTATGTCGTGGCGAACCTGCGTGGGGGCGGCGAGTTTGGCCCACAATGGCATCAAGCGGCCCAGACGGCAACGAAGCAGACGACATGGGATGATTTCATTGCCGTTGCCGAGGACCTGATTCGCCGGAAGATCACAAGTCCGCGCCGGCTAGGAATCATTGGCGGCAGCCAGGGCGGCCTGCTCGTTGGCGCCGCAATCACCCAACGTCCCGAACTCTTCAACGCGGCCATCATCAAGGTGCCACTGTTTGACATGCTTCGATACACCAAACTGGGCGCAGGCGCCTCCTGGATCGGCGAGTACGGTGACCCTGCCATTGCCGAGCAGCGTGCGTGGATCGAAGGCTACTCGCCCTACCAGAAGCTAATGGCGGGCAAGACTTATCCCGCTCCCCTAATTCTTACCTCCACCAAGGACGACCGCGTGCATCCAGCGCACGGCCGCAAAGCTGCCGCGAAGCTCGCCGCGCTGGGCCAGCCTTACTTCTATTACGAGAACATCGACGGGGGGCACAGCGCCGCCGCCAACCTCAGGGAATATGCGCGTCAACTGGCCCTTGAATACACCTATGCATCGAGCCGGCTTTGTTCTGAGTAAAATTCGGTCAGCGGGCTGATCGAAGCAGATAAAATGAGAGACCATTGGTTATCTCAACGTCTTCACGGTGCTCAGCTGAATTCATCGAACCCACGGCGAGAGAGCTGATGAGCCGCCGGCAGACGCGATGAAGGTCGTCAGATGCGCAAGTTACCGGTTTGACCAGCCTCCACCGCTGGCGAGCGGGTTTCCTGGCGTCCAACCACAACATGACGAGCGGGCGGTAAGTTGCCAGATGCGCTTCCTTGAGGATTGTCTCGCAGACCCCTGTTCGTCCGACATGGCCGGCGTGCGGCTAATATCTAAACGGGAACAGCTAAAGCGCAGCTCTGGGACTGTCTTCGTGCTTGAGAAAGCATGTCACGTAGCTCAATGCAGGCATGGCGCGGATTGATTATCCTGATCCAGGCTGCGCGAACGAGTTCACGGCCGCCCTGTTGTTCAACGACGATCAATCCCATTCACTTTAGCTCGGCTCCGGATGAGCGCGGCGTGTTCGAGGCTCTGCAACTCTTCTGTAAGCCGCTAGCGCGCGACGAGTGAAGCGAAGGTCAAAACGTCATCCGGATCCTGAAGCCTTGAAGCGAAGTGTGGTCGACGTCACGGCGCTTTCGGTCGTTTGCACAATGCGGCTGCAGATAGACCATGCGATAAAAAAGAGCACGTGACCAGCGCAGCGACACTGGCGTCTTGCCGACCATCTTGATGGCCGGCAGACTCTTCGCTAGATCACAGTGGTTCACTATGGAGATGCCGCCGTGGCAATGGGTATTGTGAAGTGGTTCAACTCGACCAAAGGTTATGGGTTCATCAGGCCTGAGGACGGAGGTCCCGATGTCTTCGTGCACATCGGTGCCGTCGAAAGGGCCGGTTACACCACTCTCGAAGAGGGGGCACGGGTAAGTTATGAGCTCAAGGCCGGGCGTTCGGGCAAGATGTCAGCTGAGGATCTTCGGGTTGGCTGATCCGACTCGCCTCCGGAAACTGCTCTCTGCAAAGCGTGTTCTCGCACCTGTCCGACGATGCCTTGTCACGGCGCGCCAGGCGTTTGGCTTTTCGACGGTTTCTTCCAGCCATGAGGCTGTCTCGCAAACCGCATGACAGCGTTGATCTCCCGAGGCCGTCGACCGATCACTGCCGTTCTCAGAGTTATAAGAGTTGCGAGCGGATCGCAGTGTGGGCGTGGCAAGATATTCCTGCGCCCCGAACCGTACGCTCGTGACCAACGCCGGGAAGTGCACGCCGCCGGGCTGGTGCTCCCCTGTCCAGGCGTGATGCATGTAGCTCATGAAGGTGTTCGCACAACCGGGTTCGTCCGTTATGGACCATACTGGCCGGCTGCGCTGAGGCCACAGCACGCCCGCAGCAGCTTCTCCGGCGAGATCGACGGCCGCCCAATCGGCGAAGAGACCGCGGCAAACTCGCGCTCCAGTGTCGACAGCGCCTCGTTCACGATCGTCCGGATCGCTCGCAGCGGATGGTCACGCCGCACCCGAGCCTCTAGATCGACGTAGCTGAACAGCTCGCCCGTTCGATTGTCGCCGCCGCGCACGCATCATCTCCGAATCTCGTCGGAGCCAATGAATCACGGTCGCTGGTCGGCGGCGAGCACCTTTTTCAACGGCCTGCTAGAGCATGATGTTTTTATACGGAAACATAGCCTGAGTTTTTGAAGTAGTTGGTGCACTCCTCCTTGGAGAAGAGATCGAGGAGTTCACCAACCTTTCTCCAGGTTGCCTCCACGTCACGGGGCTCGGCAGCTCGCATGAGATGTTTGAGTTTGGCGAAGACCTGCTCGATCGCCCGCCGCAGTCGCGAGGTAATTGACGAGTATGATGTCGCTCGCCTCGTTTCCTTGGAACTCAAAATACCTTAAGGTCGCATGATGGTGACAGCTTCTCGCTGGACCAAGCCCGCCCATGAAGGACCACCGCGATTCCCCGGGCACCAGCATGTTGACCCGACCGACATTCTGATCGGCCCAAGATTCGTTAACCGATTGTGTCCGTATCTTTCATCTCGATCCATCACTAGCGTTGGTAGTTGACGGGGCGCAAAATTGCCGACCTGGCGTCCTTAACGTGATCCACAAGGAAAAGGTGCGAAGCGACCGTCACCGCACCGGAGGTGCGTCGCGACAACCATTGCGAGGTGATGCTGTCAGCTCGGGAGAAGAACGACGATGGCGACGGTCGATAAATCTTCCATTCGCTGGTCGAACCGCATGAGCGTTTTTCGGCTCAGGCCTACTACCGCGGACTTAGTGCGGGCGTCGGTTAAATGGAAACGATGCGCCCGGCTTCTTCTTTCGTTGTCCGTTCGATGGCAATCGATTTTCTAAAGCCGGCGGTCCTGGACGACCTGCTTGACGTGATCAGGGTCGCAGAAGAGGTAAGGGGCGCGTCAATTGCCTTGCTGCAGCAATGCAGTCGAAGTGACGAACTCCAAGTCACGGAGCGTGTACGCGCGGCGTTTGGCTCGATGCATCCCTACGTCGCTGCGGCTCGCCATCAAAGGGCATAGGTAAGCCCCCCTTTTATTCACGCTGTGACCTCCCAGCGTCCCAATGAAATCAAGCTGGTAGTGTCCTGTTGCGATTCGTCAAATCAGCGTTCGCAGGTGTGCCATGAACACGGCCTTTTACCTGACGCGATTTGGGTACCGCTCAATGAGTTCTTCTTTGTCGATGATGCCCGCTCGCAAATCACGCTGCCAACACTCTGGCGGCTAAGAGCTCACACCCCCTCTGTCCGAACGCAAGCGAGAAGCAGCCCCGCCGCAGTATCGCACTGCTGATGCGGTTCCGCGGTCGAACCGGCGGCCTCAAAGGGTGATGCCGAAACGTTAGTCCGCGGACACCTGATTGTCAGCTTCAGAGCCAATGTCCGGAAGCTGGCATGGCGATGCGGCACGATGAGGCGGCAACCTGCTGTTTGCCGCCGGCATGCTGCTTGCACAGATCGAGCTGCGGGCGGCGCGACACAGCGTGCACGTCTGCAACACGAATTTCGCTGCGTTCGCCCACTCGCAAGAACTTGCGGGCTCGGCCTGCGTGCTTGGTCCGAGGATAAGCCAAATGAAAAAGTCCCTTGTGCGCGCCGCGTTGCTCTCGATGATGTGTTTCACAGTCGCGCTGCTCCACGGGCAGTCTGGTGCGACCCCAGTGGACGATCCGTTCCTCTGGCTCGAGGAGGTCGAGGGGCCGCGCGCATTGGCCTGGGCACAGGCCGAGAACGAAAAAACGCTCGGCTTGCTGCAGTCGGATCCTCGCTACGATCGCTTTTACCGGGAGGCGCTGACGATCCTCCAGGCAAAAGACCGGATTCCGTCCGTTTGGCTGGAACGGCAAGGTCTCGAGAATTTCTGGCAAGACGAGAGCCACGTGCGCGGCATCTGGCGGCGCACCACGCTTGAGAGCTACCGCGGTCAGGATCCCCGATGGGAGACCATCCTGGACATTGACGCGCTCGCTCTCGCCGAGAACAAGAACTGGGTCTACAAGGGTCGCAGCTGCCTTGGGCAGCGCTGCCTCGTCAAACTCTCCGACGGTGGCAAGGACGCCGTGTCCATACGCGAGTTCGACAGCGAAGCCAAAAGCTTTGTTGCAGGTGGATTCCAACTGCCCGAGGGCAAGCAGAGCGTCAGCTGGATTGACCGCGACACTATCCTTGTTGCACGTGATTGGGGCGAGGGGACCACGACCGAGGCCGGCTACCCTTTCGTGTTGAAGGAACTCAAGCGCGCTCAGCCGCTCGATCAGGCCCGTGAGATTTTTCGCGGCCAGCGCACCGACTTCGGGATCGCGCCATTGGTGTTTGGTGAACGGCGGAGTCATGTGACCGGCGTCGCCCGTCGCATCAACGGCTTCGAGTCGCAGTATGTGCTGTTCGGGCCCGCCGGGCCGATCGAGCTCGATCTGCCGAAGAAGGCCTCGATCGTCGGCATCGCGAGTGGCCGGCTGCTTGTGAAACTGGACGAAGACTGGATCCGCTCCGGTGATACCAGCTTCAAGGCCGGCTCAATGATCTCGTATGATTTGGCCGAATGGAGGCAGGATCCGCTGCGCGCGAAACCCTCTGTCGTTTTCCAGCCCAACTGCCGGCAGGCACTCAGCGGATTTGGCAGCACCAGGAATTTCCTGGTCCTGACCATTCTTGACAACCTTCAAAGCAAGGCGTTCGTCTACAGGTACGATCAAGGTACCTGGCATGCCACACCAGTCCCGCTGCCGAAGAATGCGACCGTAAGCCTATCAGCCACTTCCGCACAAAACGACGAAATGACGTTTACCGTCTCTAACTATCTCACGCCAACATCGCTTTGGTACTTTGATGCAGAAAGCAAACGGCTCGAGCTCTTGAAGACGGCACCTGCGACGTTCGACGCATCGAAGCACGTCGTGGAGCAGCTCGAGGCGACTTCGCGCGATGGCACGCGGATCCCGTACTTTCTGGTGCGGCCCAGGAGCGCAAGATTTGACGGCTCGACCCCGACGCTTCTGTATGGTTATGGCGGGTTTCAGATTCCGCGTCTGCCTTCCTATGGAGGAGCTTTGGGTCGACTATGGCTCGAACAGGGCAATGCGTACGTCATTGCCAACCTGCGGGGAGGCGGCGAGTTCGGTCCACCATGGCACCGGGCTGGCCAGGGGGCAACGAAGCAAAAGACATGGGATGATTTTATCGCGGTCGCCGACGATCTGATCCGTCGGAACGTCACAAGTCCGCGCCGGCTCGGCGTGATCGGCGGCAGCCAAGGGGGCCTGCTGGTCGGCGCTGCAATAACCCAGCGCCCCGAGCTTTTCAACGCGGCGATCATAGAGGCGCCGCTGTTCGACATGCTTCGCTTCACCTACTTGGGCGCAGGCGCGTCCTGGACCGCCGAGTATGGCGACCCGGCCATTCCCGAACAACGGGAGTGGATCGAAGCCTACTCGCCGTACCAAATGCTGGTACCGGGCAAGACCTACCCGGAGCCTTTCATTTTTACCTCTACCAAGGACGACCGCGTGCATCCTGCGCACGGCCGCAAGGCCGCCGCGAAGCTCGCTGCGCTCGGCCAATCCTATTTCTACTTTGAGAATATCGATGGGGGGCACAGCACTGCCGCAAATCTCATCGAACGTGCACGCCGGCTGGCTCTGGAATACACTTATGCATCCAGGCGGCTTTGCCCCGAGGCACCGGAAGGCGCACCTTAAACATAGCTCAACAGTACCGTGGCCGTAAACTTCGGCTCTTCCATGCCAATGAACGAGCTGACGTCAGCAAAGTCGAGCCGACTGATCAGCTTCTTGTAGATCGCATCATAGACCTCTACGCCTGGCACCACCAGGCGGAGCAGATAATCGGTTCGCCCGTCAAGCGATAGGCTTCGACGATCTCCGGAATGTCTGCAATGGCACGGCGGAAATCCTCTAACCACGCCATCGAATGACGCGAGCCGGTTCCTTGAAGGTCGAGCCCCATCGACCAATCACTTGAATGAACTTAAGTTTGTTATAGCGAGATTCGGCGTCGCCTCGACGTGCTTGGCGCGGAGGCGCGATCGATGGCTCAAGGCTCAGGCTGGAGCATCGCTCGCGCTTGCAACGGGAGGTCTGTCCGCCAATAGCTGCAAGCGCAGTACAAGAAGGGCCGCGTAGACGGCCTTGCTGATCGATAGGCCAATCCAGATACCGACTGCGCCGAGGCCAGTTTTTAAGCCGAACACGCAACTGAGCGCAAAGCCAATCAGCAGAGGAGCGGCACGCGTGTGTCCTTTGAGCCACGAAGGCTGCCAGCCGCGATGTTTTGGACGGCATCACTCATGAAGAAGCTCGCGCCAACAAGGATGAGAGTTGCAGTCAGCTTGATCGTGGCGTCGGCGCCGCTGGCCGATTGGCCGACGAAGAGCTCGGCGATTTCAAACCGAGTGCCGACTACCGCAATCGTATCAATCGCCGCTATCAGGACCGAGCAGCCTGGCGGCAGCACCTGCTCGCCTGATGCCGGATAAATCGTTCCGGACGAGTGCGTGTCCGACACGCACGGTCACCGCCATGTCCATGCAGAACGGAATCATGCAAAGGGCAGTTGCGACCTGGAAGGCAATCTGATGGGCGGCAATGGCTGTGGTGCTGATCACACCCATCAGAAGCGCCGTCGCCGAAAAAGGTTCGATTCCATGAGAATGGCAACCGAAACCGGCGTCCCGATCACGTGAGCTGCCGCCGCCCACAAAATCGCAGAGATCGTTGTGGGCCGGCAGCGCCGCTCGACACCGAGCGGACGCTTAAGGACCATGCTTCGCTCGACGGGGATTAGCGCGGATTTTCCCGCCGGTCGTCGTCGATCTCCTTTTCAATTGGTTGCTTGGGAGCAGAATTCCCGATCGGTAACTTTCTGGGTCGCTTAGCCTCGGCTTGAAGAAAATGTTCCCGATCGGTAACTTTTATTCTCCGTACATCAGGAATACCACGAAAGTTCCCGTTCGGTAACTTTTTACTGGACAGTGGCTATCTCAAGTCCTAAAGTTCCCGCTCGGTAACTTTATGACGAGAGAGCTATGAACACCCCTCAGGGTACTCCCCCCTCGGGCGGATACGAGGCTCCTGGCGAGACCGGTGTCGCGCGCCAAGCCGCCGAGCTCGCTGCAGCATTCGGTCGCCTCATCCAGGAAGAACGCAAACGCCAGGGCCTCCGGCAGGACGAGCTGGCCATGGTGAGCGGGACAGGAAAGCGTTTCATCGTCGACCTCGAGGCCGGAAAAAGCACCTGTCAGCTCGGGCGCAGCCTGCACGTGGCAAACGTGCTCGGGCTGCGCATCGAGGATGTTCTCAAAGATGCGCAAGCCCGCCGCGCGAACACTTCCGAGACACCGGACATTCCCGACAGCGACGAGGAGGAGCCTCATGGACCGTCTTCCGGTCTACTTTGAGACGCGAGAGGTCGGTTGGATCACGACCGCCGACGAAGCGTCAGGCTTCACCTATGCCGAATCCTGGCGCGGGCTGACCGGCGCCTTCCCTGTGTCGCTCACCATGCCGCTCGCGCGGGCGTCGCATGATGCCTCGGCAATTCTGGTATGGGCGGCAAATCTGCTGCCGGAGAACGCAACTCTCGGGACCGTAGGTCATATGCTCGGCAAGTCGCCGGCCGATGTCATCGGTCTTCTTGCCGAGATGGGCCGCGACACCGCCGGCGCGCTCTCCGTCGGACAACCTGGCACCGGGCTGATCGCCGGCAAATGGCGAGAGATCCCCGACAAGGCCTCGCTCGAGCGCATCCTCAATGAGCTACCCCACAAGCCTTTCCTCGTCGGCGAAGATGGCGTGTCGATGTCGCTTGCCGGTGTGCAGACAAAGCTCGCCGTCGCTCTGGATGGCGACACCCTGTACATACCGATCGACGGCGCGCCATCGACCTACATCATCAAGCCCGATGGCGAGCGCTTGCCTGGCGCCGTCCAGAACGAGGCATTCTGCCTGACGCTCGCGCGCATGATCGGAATCCCGACGCCAAAGGTGACGACAGGGAGGGCAGGCGAACGTAGCTACCTGCTGGTTGAGCGCTATGACCGCCGTCATGACGGCAAGAGGTGGCGGCGGCTGCATCAGGAGGACTTCTGCCAAGCCCTGGGCCTGCCGCCAGCTGCCAAGTACCAGAACAACGATAGAGGCCTAAAAGGACCATCATTGGCCGACATGGTCGGCGTGACCCAGCGCCACATGACAGCACAGGAGACCGCCCGCTTCGTCGATCTTGCCATCTTCAATCCGATGGTGTGGAACACGGATTCCCACGCCAAAAATTACTCGCTGATGCTATCGGCGCGCGGCGCCGCCATGGCGCTAGGCTACGACATCGTCTGTGCGGCGCCATATCCGAAGATCACCCGCAATATGGCGCAGAAGATCGGCGGGCAAAAGCAGGCTGACCAGCTCGGACGCAACCACTGGGAGCGCTTCGCCATCGACTGCAAGCTCTCTCCAGCGCAGACGATCCGGCGCGTCTCCGAGATTGCTCAGGCCGTGACGCACCATGCAATGGCGGCCAAGGCCGAGGTCGAAGCCATGCCTGCCGGCGGCGATCCCGTCCTGGACACGGTGGTCGAGGCGGTTATTTCACGCGCACGCGGCTACCTAGAGCGCCTGAAGCAAGCGGAGCCAGCGCCGGAAGGCGCAGCAGCCCCATCGCCCTGGGAATAGACGCATGTCGCGACAAAGCCGAGCCCGCCTGCCTCACCGCCGGAAAACGTGGCTTTACATCTGCGCTCAAGGATTCCCGGGGGGCGTGCCCGACGATTTTCCGCACAAGGATATGATCATCGCACTCGAGGCGCTGCTCGAAGACCACGGCAAGGATTTCACCCAGTAGCGCCCCGATCTTCCGCATCGCTTATGTAGCTTGGCGCGGCCCCCCCGATAGCAAGATGTCTGCTGCCGGCACGATATTCGCGACGTGGCATGCCAAACCGCAAACGGCGGTTAATCGCAAGGCCATGATGCGTGCCGATCGAGTGGCAGAGCGCCCAGGTGCGGCGAGCTTCGTGCTGATGGTCGTGGCCTTCCTCGCCGTCGCCGCGGCTTTCGCGCTCTCGATCGTGACCGGCTACATCTCGATCCGCCGTCAGGGCATCTATTTCTCGATGATCACGCTGGCGCTGCCTAAAGCTGCTATTTCATCTACCTTCAGGCCCCGTTCATCCATGGTGAGGACGGCATCCAGGGCATTCCGCGGGGACGCATGTTCGGCGTCCTCGATCTCTCCAAGCCGACGGTTCTGTATTACGTCGTGCTGGTCGGCTTCCTTGCCGGCTTCCTGCTGATCTTCCGCATCATCAATTCGCCCTTCGGCGAGGTCCTGAAGTCGATCCGCGAGAACGAGCAGCGCGCGATCTCGCTGGGCTATCGGACCGATCAGTACAAGTTCCTGGCCTTCGTGCTGTCCGGCACGCTGGCGGGCTTCGCCGGAGCGCTGAGGTGTTCGTGGCGCAGAATGCCTCGCTCACCGACGTGCATTGGTCGATGTCGGGCGAGGTCGTGCTGATGACGCTGGTCGGCGGTCTCGGCACCATCTTCGGCCCCGCGGTCGGCACCTTCATGATCATCGCCATGCAGCAATATCTGGCGAGTTTCGGCCAGTAGGTGACAGTGATTCAGGGCGCGATCTTCGTGACCCGCGTGCTCACCTTCCGCCGTGGCATCGCACAGCGCTACAACTGTAAGCTCTGACGATCTGATGCATGCTGTCGCGCGGAGCGTTCGTCAGCGGCTTATTCGTCGTACAGCTGACGCAAGAGTGTTGACCTCTTCGAGTGTATTGTAATAGTGCGGCGAAGCCCGAATGACATGCGGGAGCCTTCTCCTCATTGCGTCCAATGGCGTACTTGTTGGAGGAGAGACCGAGACATTGATTTTTTCACTTTGCAAATGGCGCATGACTTCGCGTGCTTCCACGTCCTGAAGAGTGAACGAGACGATTGAAGCGCGATCTTCTCCAAGGTCGTGAATCGACGAACCGGGGATCGCGCTGAGTGCGGCGCGCAACTCGTTCGCAAGCAGGCGGCAACGTCGTTCGAGCTTGTTGATGCCGATTAGAAGTGCGTAGTCGACCGCTATGCCAAGGCCGAGCCGCGCGGCGTAATTCGCCTCCCAGGTTTCAAACCGTCGAGCGTCGGACCTAAGTTCGTAGCGGCCAGGTCCAACCCAAGGTGCACCAAACAAGTCTATCATGGCCGGTTCAATGTCCTTCAGAAAATCCTCGCGCATGTAGAGGAAGCCTGTTCCACGCGGACCGCGCAGGAATTTACGCCCCGTCGCCGTAAGCATGTCGCAACCAAGTGCACGGACGTCGACGGGGATCTGCCCAACCGCCTGGCATGCATCCAGCAGGTAGGGAACATTATGAGCGCGCGCGATGCGTCCCACGGCTTCAGCTGGGTTCACCAAGCCGCCATTGGTCGGTATCCACGTGATGGCGATCAGCCGGACGCGCTCATCAATCATGCGCTCGAGCGCCTCAGGGTCCAAAACCTGATTTGCGTCGTCGGGTATAACCTCGACCCGTGCGCCCGTGCGGCGGGCGACCTGCAAGAACGCGATATAGTTTGCCGCAAACTCGGCAGAGGTGGTGAGAATTCGATCTCCTGGGCCAAAGCGCAGCGAATAGAAGGCGCGCTGCCAGGCCAGAGTGGCATTTTCGGCCAGCGCGATTTCTTCCCGCTTCGAGCCGACCAGTCGAGCTATGCCATCGTATACGCCTTCGAGGCACGCTGTGCTTTCGGCGTGCGCTTCGTAGCCGCCAATCTCGGCTTCGCGCCGGAGATATGTCATCATGCCGTCCACGACGGGACGTGGCATCAGCGCGGCGCCGGCATTGTTGAGGTGGATTCGATGCGCAACACCCGCCGTATCGGCTCGCAAACGATCGACCTCGGAATCTGAAAGATCCTCCATCGAGCTTGCGGTTTGCTCCCGGATATCCTGCACCAGAGATCCCCTCTTTCGCGACACGGTAGAATGCCAGCTTGCGAGGCGTCAGCGGCCTTCGACCGCCAAATCTTCTTGGAATATGCCTGCCAGACGAGCCCAAACCCGCCATTTTAGGCTCAACAATGCCGAATTCCGTCATGGATTGCGTCAAAGATTGCACTAACCGGCTTCGCGGCTCGGCACAGTACAGTCCGAAAAGATCGAACGAACTTGCCTGGAGGATGACCTTGGTACCCCCTTTTGAGGCCGCCGACTCCGCGACACAGTTGCTTGCCACTCAACGACCTATCCTATTGCGCAGCCGGTCATCGGGCCTGAAACAGGCGGCTTCCTGGTTCGACCGCAACGCAGGAGATGAGCCGCTGCGCCTTCTTCGAGCCTGCCCGCGCTATGCTCCGACCGATTTGATCTCGCTGCCCGGTGCTGCCGAACGGCTAGGTCTTGGCGGAATATGGATCAAGGACGAGACGCAGCGTCTTGGCATAGGCAGCTTCAAGGGGCTTGGCGGAGCCTACGCCGTGCTGAAGCTTGCTATGCGACATGTCGAGAGGCGGACGGGACGAGCAATTCTGCCGGCGGAACTGATGGAGCCTGGCGTTCGGGCCATGCTGTCCGAACTCACCTTTTCCTGTGCATCTGATGGCAATCACGGTCGCTCGGTATCAGCCGGAGCGCGGCTCATCGGAGCGCGGGCTGTCGTGTACCTCCACCAAGGCGTCAGTGACGAGCGTGCCGCTCACATATCACGGCTCGGTGCTGAGATCGTACGTGTGCCAGGAGACTATCACGACTCGGTGGAAGCTGCAGCCAAGGCTGCGTCGCAGGACGGTTGGATTGCGGTCCCAGATACCGTCGGCGAAGGAGAAGATGCGACGGCCTGCACGCTTGTGGTTCAGGGCTACTCGATCCTGACCGATGAAATCGTTGCAGCCACCGCAGGACAGCAAAAGCCCTTTACGCATGTTCTGGTTCAAGCGGGCGTTGGAGGACTTGCCGCAAGTGTATTCGGGCATGGCTGGGCGCGTGGCCTATTCGGGCCCGATACCCATCTGTGGATCGTGGAGCCGGAACGATCGGCCTGCCTTTATGAAAGCGCGCGAGCCAAGATGCCCGTGCGCCTTCCGGCGGGGCCCGCGACCAACATGTCAATGCTCGAATGCCAAAGCCCGTCCTTGTTGGTTTGGCCGATCATCGAAGACCTGACCAGCGGCTACATCACGGTTACCGACGAAGAGGCCGCTGACGCGGTACGTTTGCTCAATGAGGGCATTTCAGGCGATCAGCGTCTTCGCGTCGGAGAGTCGGGAGCGGCGGGATTGGCAGGCCTCTTCAGCGCAGCCGAAGAGAAGGACCGAAAGCGACTTGGGCTGGATCAGTCCGCCAAGGTCCTGCTCTTTGCGACCGAAAGCCCCACCGACCTGTCGGTCTGGAGCGGCAACCAATAGGCAGGAGCCAAACGCTGCCAATCAGGATACGTCAAGATTGATGCGAGTGGTGAATTTCACCGTCTGCATCGACACATAGGTGTTGAACGACTTGACGTTCTTGTCCGGAAAGAATGCTCGCTCGGTGAAAGCGCCATATTCTTCCATCGAGCCAGTGTTGACGACCAGAATGAAATCAGCCGAACCGGTTACGTAGTAGCATTGCGTAACCTCAGGATAGGCGCTCATCCGATTCTTGAAGGTGTGGAGAAGATCGAGCTGCTCTTGCTCGAGCGCCACGAGCACGATCGAGGTGACCCGTTTCCCGGCCACCGAAGGCGATATGATCGAGACGTCAGACATGATCGCCCCGTTTTCACGCAATCGCCTGAGCCGACGCAGGCAAGACGTCGGGGAAAGTCCCACGCGCTCTGCCAATTCCTCAGAGGTCTGCAGATTATTCTCCTGCAGCAGCATCAGAAGCTTCAGATCGAGGCGGTCGAGGTCCGTGCGCGTGACAGCCATTTAAACCCTCAACTTGCAACTTTCCGGCATTTTAGATCGCAAAACGGCGAATTCAGCCACTCGCTTGCCGGATTATATGCATGAAGCCGGGTCGAGCAAGTATTTGCCACTACAAACGGAGGCGAAGATGGTCGATGTAGTCAGACGCAAGCTTCTTCGGGGAACCGCTTTGGCTGGGGGCTTGGCGGCCGCGCGCTCGCTGTTTCCCGCCCCGGCGCTTGCGCAAATCCCGAAGGGCACCGGTGAAGTCGTGGTCTATGACGGCGGCGGGTCCTGGGGAGAAGCCAAGCGGATCGCCTATTTCGAGCCGTTCGAAAAGGAGACGGGCATCAAGGTTATAGCTCAACCGCGCACGGACACGGGAGCGGTGCGAGCGAGCGTGTTGGCCGGTGCCCCCCGATACGACGTGACGATTATTCCTGGCGGCAAGGCCCCGACTTTCGAGCGCGACAATCTTCTGCTTCCGATCGACTACGGCTACTTCGACAAGGCGGACCTCGACGCGTTCAGTCCGGTCAAGGTCGGCAAGTTCACCGTGCCCGCGATCATCTATTCCCTGTTCATTGCATATGACGCGTCGAAGTTTACCTCCGATGCGCCAAACTCTTGGGCGGATGTGTGGGATACCCAAAAATTTGCCGGACGGCGCTCACTCATGGCAGGAACCTGGGCCTCGGACGGCGGCACGTTCGAAGCAGCCCTGATGGCGGATGGTGTTGATCCGGCGAAGCTCTATCCACTTGATTGGGATCGCGCATTCAAGAGCCTCAGCCGGGTCAAGCCGAACATCCTGAAATGGTGGAATACCGGTGCGGAAGCTCCGCAGATGATCATTGATAAGCTGATCACTGCCGGAAGCGCTTGGAACGGTCGGGTTTCGGCGGCCAACGAGCAGGGGGCCAAGATCGGCTACACCTGGAATCAGGGGATGCTGCAGTACGACACCTGGGTTGTTTTGAAAGGCACCAAGAACGCAGACAACGCGTTCAAGTTTCTCGCGTTCTCAGCGCGTGCCGAGAATCAGGCCAAGTTCGTCCAACACATTCTTTACGCGCCACCAAACTCGCGCGCATTCGACCTTGTGCCGTCCGAAAGGGCGAAGCTCCTGCCGACCTCACCCGAAGCGCGGAAGCTGCAATTCGTCCAGGACTATGAATTCTGGAACACGGTCGGCGCCAACGGCAAGGCCAACAATGAAGTAGCCGTCGCTCAATGGGAGCGTTGGATTTCTGGCGCACGGTAGGGCAAGATGGCGGATGCGAGTGTGGCAATGCCCCGTAGGGGATATACATTAGGACGGGCGCGCCTAGTGCCCGTCCTTCTTCTCTTGCCAATCGTAATCGTATTCTCGGTCGGCTACGTCGTGCCGCTTGCGCAACTCGTGCTCAAGAGCCTGCAGCTTGATGGCGCCTGGTCGCTCAAGAGCTATATCGAGATCGCCAACTCGCCTGCGTTTCTTTGGATCGTCCTTAGAACACTCGCGCTCGCCGCGACCGTGACGATCATTTGCCTCCTCATCGCTTATCCGCTCGCTTATGCCATATCGAAATGTCCTCCGCGAGCGGCGGCACTTCTTCTGCTTATTGTCACGCTTCCATATTTAACGAGTGTCTTGATCAGAACCTACGCATGGATTGTCCTGCTCAGCCCCAACGGGCCGATCAACCAGCTGTTCTTGCGCCTCGGTCTCATCTCCGAGCCGTTGCAAATGGTGTTCAATTCGATTGGCGTCTACATCGGGATGGTGCAGGTCCAACTGCCGCTCATGGTCTTTCCGCTTTATGCTGTGCTGGCGCGGGTTAATCCAAGCCTTGCAAAAGCGGCACAAAGCCTCGGAAGTCCTCCTACCGACGCATTTTTGAGGGTCACGCTGCCCTCCTCGATGCCAGGCGTGATTAGCGGGTGCACACTTGTATTTCTATCCAGTCTCGGCTTCTACATCACGCCAGAGCTTCTTGGTGGTCCCGACAGCTATTTGATTGCTCAGGGCATCAGCCTACGCGTGTTGATCCTTGGTGATTTCGGTGAAGCTGCAGCGCAGTCATCGATCTTGATGCTAACGGTAATCGCGGTCTTTCTCATATTTCGCCAGCGCATTGCGGAAGAGCTCGACGATCGCCCACACAACAACCTCTCTCCGATCGGAACGTCAACATCCGGTCTCTCCACGCAGTGGCCAATCCAGGAGAGGTTAACGGCGATCCTGCATGGCCCGTCGTTGAAGTTACATGAGGCGCTCACAGTCATCCGCGGGCCCTTTCTCTACGTTATCGCGGCGCTGACGCTGCTTCTCCTCATATTGCCTTTCGTGATCGTGATTCCTCTTGCATTCAGCGATGCGCCGTACCTCACCTTTCCGCCGCCCGGCTACTCGCTGCGCTGGTTCTCAAGCCTGCTCAGAAATACGCAATGGCTCGATGCTCTAAGCTTCAGCCTGAGGTGGGCAGGACTGTCCGCTCTTCTAAGCGTGGCCATTGGTGTTCCCGCTGCCTTCGCTCTTGTGCGGTACCGGTTCGCCGCGCGCGTGCCTGTCTATCTTCTTTTGATTTCCCCGCTGATCGTTCCTCATGTCGTAATTGCGGTTTCCTTGTTCTTCGCTCTCGCAGGATCCTCGCTAATCGGCAATCCACTGGCATTTGCCCTCAGCTACACGATCATTGGAGCGCCATATACGGTCGTCGTCATGATCGCAGGGCTCAAGCGCTTCAATCGCACACTCGAATTGGCCGCCGCGAGCTTGGGCTCGAGCCCTCTCGTGACGCTGAGAACAGTGACGCTCCCATTGCTGTTGCCGACGCTAGCGAGTGCAGCAATTTTTGCTTTCATCGTAGGGTTTGATGATGTCGTGTTCGGTCTATTCCTGAGCGGACCTACGGCGACGCCCTTGCCCATGAGAATGTGGGACAATATCCGTCTGGAAATCAGTCCCCAGATCGCCGTGATCGCCGTTCTGTTTCTCATCGTGCTTGCGCTTCTGCTGCTCCTGCGCCTGTTCGTCAACGCGGTCGTTCCGGGTCGTCGGCCGCAGGAAGGCGTCCATCCGTGAGGAAGGCGATGAGTGAGCTGCGCGTCCGATTTCCATCACTAACGAGAAAGCCAATGACGCCTTTCCTGAAGCGGTCCACTCGACACAATCTGGACCAATGTTTCGCAATCGCAACGGAGCATCGATCATGAGCCGCGATCTCACATTCTCTATCGAGGAGTACAAGCGTCGATGTGACGCTGTCCGGCGGCTGATGGCGGAACGTCGTCTTGACTGCGTCATCCTCGACGAGCCCGAGATGATGTCCTGGCTGTCGGGCTACACGGTCTCCGAGAACCTCTGGCGGGCGTGCATCGTGCCGGCGTTGTCTGAGCCATTCCTGCTGGTTCGCAAGCTTGACATGCCGCCGGCGCGGCAACGCACGTGGCTGGATAAGATTGTGGGCTTTGACGATTGGGACGACCCGCTGGCAGTGCTGGCCAATACCTTGCGGGAAGCGGGCTCGGTGCCTGCTCGGATCGGCGCTGAATTTCAATCGAACTCTTTCACCATCCAAAGACTAAAATCGCTTCGCAAGCTCTTGCCGGACACCGAGTTTTGTGACCTTGAGCGATCGGGATGGGATCTCAGGCGATGCAAGTCGGCCGAAGAGATCGCGCATATGTCCCGGGCGGGTTCACTCTTGGATGCGGCCTTCGATACGACCGTCAGGGAGGTTGCAAGCGGCAAGAGTCAACGTGATATCGCCGCAGCTGCCGCTGCAGCCTACTATCAGCTTGGGTTTGACGATGGCTTTGTTGGGCCTCTCAATGTCGGATCAGGCTGGGATTCGCTGCATGGGTTCCTCACAGAGCGACCGCTGGTCGATGGCGATATCGTTCATATCGAGCTCTTGCCGCGCTTGCGATTCTATACGGTCCGGATCATGCGATCGGTCATCGTCGGACGAGCAAGCGCCGAGCAGCACGCCGCAGCCCAGACTCTGATCGAGCTCCAAGATCGCCAAATCGCAGCGCTCAGGCCTGGCGCGATTGCCGCTGACGTCGACCGCATCGTGCGGGAAGGCGTTGTCGCGGCGGGATTGCGCGAGACCTACGACAATATCACCGGGTATACGCTTGGTACCGCTCCGCTTGTTTCCCAGCACACGAGCGACCTATATCGCTGTTTCACGCCTCGTTCGGAGTGGGCCATTGAGGAGGGAATGGTTTTTCACATGTACACGTCCGCTGCCGGTCTTGCCTTCAGCGAGTCCGTCGTGGTGACTAGTTCGGGTGGAAAACGATTGACCTCGATACCGCGCAAGATATTTGAGACGGGGCCGAAATGAGCGTCAGCATAGCAGCGGTGAGCGAGAAGGCGACGGCCGGTGCAGCTACGGCCCACAGTCAACGGGGCTCCGTCTCGGTCAAGTCGTTGACCAAAATGTTTGGACCGGTCACGGCGGTCGACGACGTCTCGTTGTCGGTCGAGCCGGGAGAGTTCGTCGCCCTGCTTGGATCGAGCGGGTCAGGGAAATCAACTTTGCTGATGATGATCGCCGGGTTCGAAGCGTCCTCATCCGGCGATATCCTGCTCGATGGCGTACGAATCAATGATGTTCCGAGCTATCGTCGCGGCTTTGGCATGGTTTTCCAGAGCTATGCCTTGTTTCCCCATATGACCATTGCTGAGAACATTGCCTATCCGCTTCGGCGCCGGGGACTGCGTGGCGGTGACGTCGAGCGTGAAGTTTCAAAAGCCCTGAAGCTCGTTGCACTTGACGGGTATGGTGCGCGACTTCCAAGCCAGTTGTCGGGAGGGCAGCAGCAGCGTGTCGCTTTGGCCCGCGCTCTCGTCTTCCGTCCGCCGCTTTTGCTCATGGACGAACCGCTCGGCGCCCTTGATCGCAAGCTCAGGCAGCAACTCCAAATGGAGATCAAGCTGATCCATAAGGAGGTTGGTAGCACCATCATTTTTGTTACCCACGACCAGGAGGAAGCGCTGTCCATGGCCGATCGCGTTGCCGTTCTCGAGGGAGGCCGCTTACAGCAGTGTGGGACCCCGCGTGAGCTATACGAGCAGCCGGCGACTGCATTTGTCGCGGATTTCATCGGCGAGATGAACTTTCTGCCGGTCGAGTTGCTGCAATCTGGAGGGGAGGTCTGTGCCCGTAGCGCTGATCTCGGGCTTGAGGTTATGCAGAAAGCCACTCAGGTGCTCACGTCGGACGACCGAGGGTTGCTGGCTGTTCGCCCGGAGTATGTCGGCCTGACACCCGACGAGGGCGCCACCGCGATGGTTTTGGAATCTGCCTACACGGGCACGAACCAAAGCGTGCTCGTGCAGGTGGGGTCCATTCGATTGACCGCGCGGACTTCAGTGAGCCCCGGACGGCCGCTGTTCCAATCCGGTCAACGTGTCCGCATTGAGATCGAGGCTGCGCATACCCGCGTGTTTCCGGCCGCCCGTTGAGCTCCCTTTGGCGTGCAAGGAGCTAGCCGAAATGAGCCGGAACGCCGCAATCTCGCGTGCGAGAAGCCATTTGGATTGCGGAGACTTCGAGACCGTGCTCTCGCAGCTCGTCGCTATTCCTTCGGAGAGTCAAAACCCAGAGCGAAAGCTTCAGCTTGCCGAGTATCTCGACCAGCTCCGCTGCATGCTTGAACAGCTCGGCTGCGACTGCCAGGTTTTGGCCGCTGGAGGAGCCCAATTCCTTTATGCAGAACGCATCGAGGATCCATCATTGCTGACGGTGCTGGGATATGGGCACGGCGATGTGGTTCGGGGAATGGAAGGATCGTGAGCCGCGGGAAGGTCGCCTTGGCGCCTCTCAAAGCTCGATGATCGCTGGTACGGACGTGGTGCCGCCGACAACAAGGGACAGCATGCCATCAACATTGCCAGCCTCCGTGCTGTGCTCGAGACGAGAGGTCGTCTAGGCTTCAACCTGAAATACTTAATCGAAATGGGTGAAGAGGTCGATTCGCCCGGTCTCCGCGAATTGTGCACAACGCACAGCAGACTTTTGCGTGCAGATCTCTTCATGGCGTCCGACGGACCGCGGTTATCCGAGCATCGGCCTACAATATTCCTGGGTTCGCGTGGATGCGTCACATTCGACGTCTCAATTAAAGCCCGTGATAGCGCATATCATTCGGGCAATTGGGGGGGCCTGCTTTCCGATCCTGCAATCCAGCTCGCGCATGCCCTGGCGACGATTGTCTCTCCGAGCGGTCGCATCCTGATCCCAGAATGGCTTCCAGGGGGGCTGCCCGATTCCGTCCGGATGGCGCTTGCTGACTGTATCGTTGATGCGGGGCCCGGTGGACCCCCGATTGATCCGGATTGGGGCGAACCGGGCCTGACCCCCGCAGAGCAGGTGTATGGCTGGTGCTCTTTCGATATTCTCACCATGAGTTGCGGAAATCCGCAGGCGCCGGTCAATGCCATTCCCCCGACTGCCTGGGCGCGCTGTCAGCTGCGCTTCGTAGTGGGTGTTGATCACCAGGACATTTTGCCGGCGCTTCGCCGCCACCTCGCAAAGTCGGGCCTCGACATGGTTGAGGTGGCGCCAAGTCCCGACGATGGTGTTTTTCTTGCCACGCGCCTCGACCCTGAGGACCCCTGGGCTAAATGGGCCCAAGCCTCGATCATCCGGACGACGCAGAAAGCGCCGGCGATGTTGCCCAATTTCGCAGGGTCACTTCCGAACGATATCTTTGCCAACCTGCTGGACTTGCCCACTTTATGGGTGCCCCACGCCTATCCTGGATGCCGGCAGCACGCAGCCGACGAGCACCTGCCGACCGGGCTCGCGCGTGAGGCGCTGGCTATCATGGCGGGGCTCTATTGGGATCTTGGCGAGCCAGGTACTCTGCCGGCATTCCGATGAAGTTGAACTTATCGGCGGCACTTTGCCGCCGATCATGGGCAGGTAATCACTTTTCCGCGAAGGCCCTTGCACATTTTCGAAGTACCGCTTGCCGACCGATACGCCAATCTTCGTCCAGGCGGCGCCGCGCGCCATTTTTGATTGGAACGCTGAAGGGGGAGCAAAGCACATGAGTGATGCATTTGGTCATCACGGCCTCGGCTGCGAGTGTTGCGATCACAGTCCGGCGCAGCCGAGCTTTGAGGTTGCTGTATCGGACCGGGTCGAGCAGGCGCTTCTCAATGGTCTATTCCCGCAACCCATCCTGCGACGCGAATTGCTGCGGACCGTGGGCGCCGGTGCGATCATCGGGGCGCTTTCGAGCATTCTCCCGATCGAGACGCTCAAGGCGATTGCCCAGGAGCGCAAGCCTCTCGAGAAGACAAAGCTTGCGGTTGGCTTCTTGCCGATTACCTGCGCCGTTCCGCTCATCTACGGCGAGAAGCTTGGGAGCTACAGCAGGGAGGGCCTCGAGGTCAGCCTGCAGAAGATCGCCGGAATCGCTTTGATTCGAGACAAAATGCTCAACGGAGAGCTGGACGTCTCACAGCAGGTGATGCCCGTGCCGCTGACGATGACCGCAGGGCTTGGTGGCAATGTCCAATCGATCAAGGTGCTTACCATCCTCAATCAAAATGGAAACTCTCTCGTCCTCGCCAACAAGCACAAGGACAATCGAGACCCGAAGAACTGGAAGGGGTTTACTTTCGCCGTTCCATTCGAGCAGAGTCACCAGACCCTGCAGTTGCGCAACTATCTAGCCGCGGCCGGCCTCGATCCGGACCAGGATGTCAAATATCGGATCGTTCCTCCAACCGAGTACGTCGCGAGCCTTCGAGTCGGGAGCATCGATGGCTTCTTCGGTGGTGAGCCGGGCGGCCAGCGCGCAGTCTACGAGGGGGCCGGATTCATCCATCTCATTTCGAAGGAGATCTGGGACGGCCATCCTTGTTGCTCTGTCACCGCGTCCGAGAGCTGGATACAGCAGAACCCGAATACGTTTATGGCTTTCTACCGCGCCATTATTGCCGCCAGTCTCCATGTCTCCAAGCCGGAGAACCGCGTTGGAATGGCGAAGGTGTTGTCGGAACCGCAATACCTCAACGCCCCTGAAATCGTTCTCGAGCAGGTCCTCGGTGGCACCTACGCGGACGGCCTCGGAACGATCAAAAAGGATGCGCGCCGGGTCGATTATCAGCCATTTCCGCAATACTCAGCCGCCGTTTGGCTGATGACGCAACTCAGACGCTGGAACATGCTGAAGGAGGACGTCGACTACAAGACGCTCGCCGAACGGGTGATGCTCGCAACAGACGCTGCCCGCATCATGCGTGAGCAGGGCGCCTCTCCTCCAGTCGTCGGGTTCGGCAGTGAGAAGATCCTCGGGAAGGATTTCGATTCCGGCAGGCCGCTGGAGTACCTGGCCTCGGTCAAGAAGTCCGGCTGACGCAAATGTTGCATCGGCTGCAGCAGCCCTGGGTGGCATCAATCGCGATCTTTGTTGGGTTCATCTGCATCTGGGCGTGGTTCACGACGACGACGTCGGGATCAGGCAGCGCCGCTGACGCCGAGTATGCGCGGCTCGCCGGCCAAAGTGCACCAGGGCAGCAGGCCAGCGCAATTCCTTCGCCCTGGGCCGTTGCGCTGCGCGGTTATGAGCTGATCGCGCACGCGTTGGATCGTGATAACCCCAACAATCTCGGCATCGCATGGCACCTGCTCTATTCCATGGGGCGAGTGGCTCTTGGTTTCACGTTGGCGTTAGCCGTCGCCGTCCCGCTGGGTTTCGTACTTGGGCTATGGCCGGCTTGTTATCGCGCACTTGATCCTTTCATCCAGGTTCTTCGGCCGGTCTCACCACTCGCGTGGATGCCACTTGCTCTCTACACGTTTCGCGACAGCACGATCTCGACAATCTTCATCATCTTCATCTGTGCCGTGTGGCCGATGTTGATCAGCACCGCGACCGGAACAGCGTCAGTGCGCGCGGAGTGGCTGAACGTGTCATGCGTATTCGGGGTTCCGAGGCTCGAGCACGTCACGCGAGTCGTGTTTCCCGCCAGCGTGCCTATGATCTTGTCGGGAATGCGTATTTCCATCGGCATAGCATGGTTCGTGATCGTGGCCGCGGAAATGGTCGGAGCCCAAAGCGGGATCGGCTATTTTATCTGGAACGAATGGAACAACTTGCAGATCACCAGCATGATCGTTGCCATCGTTCTGGTTGGCGGGATCGGCCTGGCGCTTGACGTCATTCTTAAACGAATTGGCGAGCGCCTCAGCTTCCGGGAATAGGACGATGGCCGATCTCGATATCAACGACGTCTCGATGTCATTTGTGGACCGGTCGGGCAAGGAGCTGCGCGCGCTCGATCGGATATCGCTCGCAATCGAACATAGCGAGTTCGTCTGCCTGATCGGCCACTCCGGCTGTGGCAAAAGTACGTTGCTCAACATCGTGGCTGGCCTGCTTACGCCCACCTCGGGGGCGATCCGCTGCGCTGGCGCCGTGGTTAGTGGTACCGCCCCGGAGAGGGCGATGGTCTTTCAGAGCCATGCCTTGCTTCCCTGGATGACCTGCGTCGAAAACGTGCACCTTGCCGTTAAGCAGGCGTTTCGGGGAGCGTCCAGGTCCGAGCTGATGGATCGGGCCGAACAGGCGTTGAAGCTCGTGCATTTGGAGCACGCGATCGGAAAATACCCCTTTGAAATATCTGGCGGCATGAAGCAACGGGTCGGGATCGCGCGGGCATTTGCCGTCCAGCCGAAGGTACTCTTGCTGGACGAACCATTCGGTGCGCTTGACGCATTGACGAGATCGAGCTTGCAGGACGAACTGATGCGGATCGTCGAGACGACGAAAACAACTGTCGTCATGGTTACTCATGACATCGATGAAGCGATCTTTCTCAGCGACAGGATCGTCGCACTCTCCAACGGACCGGCTGCCCGAATTGGCCGGATCTGGAAAATCGAGACATCGCGACCGCGCGATCGACTCAAGCTGACAACTGATTTCGAGGGCATCAAGTACCGAAAGGAGATTCTCGAGTTCCTGTACAAGAAGGAGCCATTCCCGCAATTGGCCAGCTAGACGCCATCGCAGAGGTAAGCCTCGGATCACGTGACCGCGGGCCACCTATCAGGCGAGGGCATCGCGAAAATGCGCAAGTCTTCTCTCGCAAATTCTCAGTGGGCAATGATTCAAGGTCTGACGAAACTGTCACAAACAATTCAGGAGTAGCAGATGACTGTATCTTCAAAGGCGCTGGAAAGGGGAATGATCGCACTGGCGCGATCGAGATTGACGGTCGCGGCGTCGTTGAGCTTTGCGATGATCGCGATCTATTTCGGTTTCATGGGGCTGTTCGCGTTCGCCAAGCCTGTTCTCGGCACGATGCTCGCCCCCGGTTTGTCGCTTTGCATTGTGCTCGGCCCGTTGGTCATCATCAGCTCGTTTCTTCTCTGCCTGATCTACGTGTACTGGGCAAACACGATCTTCGACCGCAACGTGAAGTCCACGATGGAGCAAGCGTGATGCAGTCGCAGACCAGCAACATCTCCATCGCATTCTTCTTTGCGTTCATGGCCTTGACGCTCGCAATAACCTATTGGGCGGCCAAGCGGACCAAGACGACCGAGACGTTCTTTGCGGCAGGTGGTGAAATCACCGCGTGGCAAAATGGCTGGGCCCTCGCCGGAGACTTTCTTTCTGCGGCAGCGCTTCTAGGCATCGCCGGCATTGTCACTTCCAACGGCTTCGATGGCATGGTGTATTCGATCGGGTGGCTGGTCGGCTGGCCGATCATCCTATTTCTCATCGTCGAGCCACTCCGGAATGTGGGCAAATTCACCTTTGCCGATGTGGTGGCGTATCGTCTGTCGCAAAAGCCGGTTCGCTCTGCCGCCGCGATCGGAACCCTGGCCGTGATTTCGTTCTATCTCATCGCGCAGATGGTTGCGACAGGGGCTCTCATCAAGCTGCTATTCGGCATCCCGTACTCCTGGTCGGTCATCATTGTCGGGACCGCCATGCTGATCTACGTGCTCTTTGGTGGCATGCTCGCTACGACCTGGGTTCAGGTCGTCAAAGCGGCGCTCCTGATGGCAGGTGGGGCATTCCTCTGTATCCTGGTGCTTGTCCAATTTCAGATGAATCCGGTACGGCTATTCGCGGCCGCAGCTGAACGATACGGCGCGAATGTACTTCAGCCGGGTTCGCGCGTCGTTTCCGGTCAATGGGACGCGATTTCTCTTGGGCTGGGTCTCATGTTCGGTACGGCGGCGATGCCGCATATCCTCATGCGCGTCTATACGGTCAAGGACGTCAAGGCGGCGCGGCTCTCCATTCTCTATGCGACCGGCCTGATCGGAGCATTTCATCTCATGGTCTTCGTCATCGGCTTTGGGGCCATGGTGATCGTCGGACCTCAGGCGGTCCTCAAAGCCGGAGGCGGCGGCAACATGGCTGCGCCCTTGCTGGCTCAAGCGGTCGGAGGCAACGCCTTCTTCGGCTTCATTTGCGCCGTAGCGTTCGCGACCATGCTTGCAGTCGTTGCTGGATTGACCCTTTCGGGGGTTGCCACCCTGTGCCATGACCTCTGGACCAATGTCATAAGAGCGGGGAAGGCGACAGAGTCCGAGCAGTTGAAGGTTGCGCGCGTCGCTACGATCATCATTGCTGTCGTCGCAGTCGTCTTGGGAATCCTGTTCGAGGGCCAGAATGTAGCCTTTATGGCGGGACTTGCATTCTCCGTAGCGTGCGCAGCAAACTTTCCTTCGCTGGTACTCGCAATCAGTTGGAAGCGTTTCACCACACAGGGGGCGGTGGCGAGCATTCTCGTCGGCACTATTGGCTCGATTGTTCTGATCTGCTTGTCGCCGACCATTCAGGTCGACGTGCTTGGGAAATCACTGGCGGACATTGCCGAAGCCTGGTGGTTTGTCCCATTGAAGAATCCAGCAATTG
This sequence comes from Bradyrhizobium sp. CCBAU 51627, assembly GCF_028128765.1. Taxonomy (GTDB): domain Bacteria; phylum Pseudomonadota; class Alphaproteobacteria; order Rhizobiales; family Xanthobacteraceae; genus Bradyrhizobium. The sequence goes on along the minus strand of NZ_LBJG01000011.1, from coordinate 54,509 downwards.
TCGCCATGCCGCTTTCGTTTGCGGTAGCCATTGCGGTATCCGTTGCCACCCCTGTGATGGATGCCGACCGCACGTTTCGGGAGATGCAACGAAGGATCTTGATGGGCCCATCCGATCCGGCGCGCGCCGGGGCTGGTTCACGTGAGGAGGGATAGTTGGAGATGATTTCAGAACTAAGTGGCTGATTTCCCGGTTGGAATAAGCACCTGCCCTTGCAGGCCCGCCGCTACGGCTAATGGTTCATATGCGTCCTGAGGATGCTGGCAATCTCTTGAGACTAGTGCGAAATTCGCTGGAGTCTTCGAGGGGCAGAGCGGAGCGAATGTTCGACTGGAACGATCTGAAATTTTTTCTGGAGCTCGCAAGACAGGGCCGATTGATGCCAGCCGCTCGGCGCCTCAAGGTCGATCATACGACCGTCAGTCGGCGGATATCGGAGCTCGAGAGAGATCTTGCGATCAAGATATTCGATAGAAAACCGGATGGTTTCGTCCTGACTGAGGACGGCCACAAGCTCTACCAGGCCGCCGAGAAGATCGAAGCTGCCGCACTGGTGGTTTCAGAGGATTTCCGTTCAGCGCCAACCGAGCCCACCGGCCGGGTCCGGCTCACGAGCATGGAAGGTATTGCCGCCTTCTACCTCGCCGAGAAACTTGTGCAGTTCAATGAGAAACATCCAGGTGTTCTCGTTGAGCTGGTTACCGAGCGGCATCTGATCAACCTCACGAAGCGTGAGGCCGACGTCTGCGTCAGTTTCGTACCGCTGGCGGGTCCTAAGCTATCGGTCAAGAAAGCTGGAGAGTTTAAGCTCGGACTATTCGCGTCGTCGAAATACATCGTAAACAGAGGCGCCCCCGGTTCGATGGAAGAACTGAAGGGCCATGACTTCATTGACTACGTGGACGACCTCGTGGCGATTCAGCCGGTGCAGTGGCTGCATGATGTGCTGGTCCCGGAAAACGTCGTGTTCCGCTCGACAAGTATGGCTGCTCAGCAGAATGCAATCGGTGCCGGGCGCGGTATCGGCCTCTTGCCGTTCTTTTCGGCGAAGAAGGATCCTCGCCTTGTTCGCATCATGCAGGACGTCGTCGTCACGAGGTCATTGTTTGTCTCGGTGCATGAAGATATCGAATATATGGGACGGGTTCGCACATTACTGCGTTTCCTGAATGAGATATTCAGGGCTGATAAGGCTTTCTTGAACGAATTCGATTGATCGAGTTCGCGCAAGCGGTCCTGCGGATTTTGGTCAAGCGCTTCCCTGAGATCGGATAAGTTTCGCGGCTGCCAAGGAGCGCTGTGATGCCTGACAAATTCACATACAAGAGTCGCGGGTTTTTTGGCCGAATTCCATCCGAGCCTCATGACCTGACGGACCGCATCACGCCGGTTGAGGCCTGCATCGTCCTGTGCCATCTCGGTGTTCTGGAGGCGTTTGCCGCCGATGATTGGAAGCTGGAAATCGGCGGGTTGGTGGAGAGACCTGTCGTTCTAACACTTCGCGAGCTCAAGAACTTTCCAAGGCACGAAGTCGTTTCAGTGCATCAATGCGCAGGAAGTCCGCTCGCGCCCAACAAGCCGACAAGGCGTGTCTGCAACGTTTCATGGGCCGGGGTTCGTCTGGACCACCTGTTGGAAATGGTCCGAGTTGAACGGACGGCGCGCTTCGTCTGGTCGCACGGCGCGGATTCTGGCGAGTTCGGCGGCATCGAGTGCGGTCACTATTTAAAAGACCTGCCGCTCTCCAGGGCGGCCCGCGATGTTCTGCTGGCTTACCAGATGAACGGCGCCGACCTGCTCCCGGAGCATGGATATCCGCTGCGCCTTGTCGTTCCGGGGTACTACGGCACGAACAGCGTCAAGTGGCTGCGCAAGATCGAGCTGCGTTCGGAACGAGCACCCGGTGTCTTCACGACCAAGTGGTACAACGATCCCGAGCCTGACGGGTCTACCCGACCAGTCTGGGGAATTGCACCCCAGTCGATCATCGTCTGGCCGAAACCCGACAACCAGTTGCGCCGCGGCGATCTGGTGCAGGTGTGGGGGTGGGCTTGGGCGGACGCGGATCTGGAGACCGTCGAGGTTAGCTCTGATGAGGGGGCGTCTTGGCAGGAATGTCGTCTGGAGCGTGCAGCTGGGTGGTCGTGGACCAAGTTCGTGTGCGAATGGTCCGTCGGCGAGGGCTGCACCGGGTTGTTGTCGCGAGCCAGATCCCGATCCGGTGAACTTCAGCCAGAAGCGCGACGGCGTAACGCCATCTATCGTGTCCCGATCTCGGTGCTTTGAAGACGTGCAACGAGCCGTGCAGATTTTCGCATTCGCGCGCATCCCGTGAGGGACTAACCTCTATTGGCCAACACCGGGAGGTAGTCTCAAATGGTTTCCACTTTGCCGCGCTTCAAGGCCGCCGCATGCCACACATCTTCAGTCTTTCTCGATGCCGCTAAGACCGCTGAAAAGGCGTGTGATCTCATCGCGGAGGCGGCGCGCAACGGCGCCTCTCTGGTCGCCTTTCCGGAGTCTTTCATTCCGGGTTTTCCGGTCTGGGCAGCCCTACAGGCGCCCATCATGTCCCACGATTTCTTCGGAGCCTTATCAGCGCAGGCGCTTTTGCTCGATAGCCCTGAACTGACGAGGATCAGAATGGCCGCCAAGCGCCACGGGGTCGTGGTCTCGGTCGGCTTCACTGAAGGGACCGTCGCTAGCCTTGGCTGCATTTGGAATTCCAACCTCCTGGTCGGCGAAGACGGATCGATCCTCAATCATCACCGCAAGCTCGTGCCAACATTCTATGAGAAGTTGGTCTGGGCAGCAGGAGACGCACGAGGCTTACGGGTGGCCGAGACAAAGGTCGGCCGCGTTGGAATGCTGATATGCGGCGAAAACACAAATCCGCTGGCCCGCTATTCCCTGATGGCTCAGGGCGAACAAGTGCACATCTCGACTTACCCGCCGATCTGGCCCACCCGTCCTTCCAAACAGCAGGGCGGCTATGACCTGCGCAAAGCAATCGAAATACGGGCTGGCGCCCATTCATTCGAGGCGAAGTGCTTCAACATTGTGTCCTCCGCCTGCGTCGACGTCGGCATGAGGGACGCACTCGCCCAGGCAAATCCGGCGATGCTGGATTTGATCGAAGGGACGCCTCATGCTGTCTCGATGATTCTTGATCCAACGGGACAGGTGATCAGCGAGGTGCTTTCGGAGAGCGAAGGCATCGCTTATGCCGACATTGACGTTGCCCGCTGCGTCGAACCGAAGCAATTTCATGACGTCGTCGGCTATTACAACCGGTTCGACGTGTTCTCGCTCACGGTCGACAGATCACAGCGCGATCCGGCGATTTTCGTCGAAGTCGAGGGACAGGAGCCGGGGGACAGGTCGGCACAGCATAGGCGCCGCGAGACGTTGGAGCCGTCAGCGAGCGAATTCGAGCGCCTGGTCGCCGCCAACTGATCCATCTTCGGGCGGCCGATAGAGCGTCTTCAGCGAAAGCTCTGGCGGTATCCGGTGCCCAATCGCCGCATGCAGAGGATCGTGGAGCGTCCACGATCCTCTGCTGACACCCATCAGCTCATTGTCGGCATCACGAACTCGGCGCCGGCGCGAATGCCGGTCGGCCACCGCGTCGTGATCGTCTTCAGCTTGGTGTAGAACCGAACGCCCTCAGGTCCGTGCATGTGGTGATCGCCGAACAGGGACGCCTTCCAGCCACCAAACGAGTGGAACGCCATGGGGACAGGAATCGGCACGTTGATGCCGATCATGCCGACTTGGATCTGATGGGCGAATTCGCGGGCTGCATCGCCATCCCTGGTGAAGATCGCGGTGCCGTTGCCGAACTCGTTTTTGTTGATCACGTCGGCGGCATCTTCATAAGACTTGGCGCGCATGACTGCGAGTACCGGTCCAAAAATCTCCTCCTTATGGATCTTCATATCGGTGGTCACGCGGTCGAACAGGGTTCCGCCGATGAAGTATCCCTTTTCGTAGCCTTGACGCCGGAAGTCGCGTCCGTCGACCACCAGCTTCGCGCCTTCGTCTACGCCCGAGTCAATGTAAGCGCGGACCTTGTCGAGGTGCTGCTTCGTCACCAGCGGACCCATCTCAGCCTCGGGATCCGTGCCCGGACCGATGTTGAGCGCACGAACCTTGGGTGCCAGCTTTTCGATCAACCGGTCTGCAGTCGTCTCGCCGATCGGGACCGCCACCGAAATCGCCATGCAGCGTTCGCCGGCAGAGCCGTAAGCGGCTCCCATCAATGCGTCGACCGCCTGATCCATGTCGGCGTCGGGCATGACGATCATGTGGTTCTTGGCGCCTCCGAGCGCCTGGCATCGCTTGCCGTGCCGCGTGGCGGTCTCGTAGATATAGCGGGCAATAGGGGTCGAGCCGACGAAGCTGACAGCAACGATATCGGGATCGGCCAGGATGGCATCGACGGCCTCCTTGTCGCCGTGAACGACGTTGAAGACGCCATCGGGCAATCCGGCCTCTTTGAGCCACCGCGCGAGGACGAGCGACGCGGATGGGTCCCGCTCGGAGGGCTTCAGGACGAACGTGTTGCCGCAGGCGAGAGCGACCGGGAACATCCACATCGGCACCATTGCCGGGAAGTTGAACGGCGTGATTCCAGCGACGACGCCAAGCGGCTGGCGCAGTGAGTGGCTGTCGACGCGGGTGCCGACGTTTTCCGTGATCTCTCCTTTGAGGAGCTGCGGTGCAGCGGTCGCGAACTCGACGACTTCCATGCCGCGCTGGATTTCGCCCTTGGCATCCGAGAGCACCTTGCCGTGCTCGGCCGTGATCACCTCCGCAAGCTCGTCGATCCGATCTTCGAGGATGCGCAAGAAGCGATTGAGGATGCGCGCACGGCGGAGAGGGGTCGTGTTTGCCCAGGCGGGAAAAGCCCTCCTCGCGGCCGCGACTGCCGATTGGACTTCCTGGGTCGTTGCCAATCCGAGCGTTCCCGATTGCTCGCCGGTTGCCGGATTGTAGACGGGGGACGTGCGAGCGCTCCGGCTCGGCACCACCTGGCCGTCGATGAAATTCGGAATAGTCGCAGGCATGTGGCTTCTCTCCTCCAAACGAAGCTTGATCGCACCCGATATGAAGCGCATAAAAACGAGCATCAACGGCCGGTTTTGCGGCACCGTTGTGCAGAAAGTGTAGTCAATGGATTGGGAGCGGGTTCGGATATTCCTTGAGGTCGCGCGCGCGGGTCAGATTCTGAAGGCCTCAAAACATCTGCGCTTGAATCATGCCACGGTGGCTCGCCAACTCACGGCATTGGAGCGCAGCCTGAACGCCAAGCTGCTCGAACGGCATACCTCCGGCTGCACGTTGACGGCGGCAGGTGAGGCCCTGGTCGCTGCCGCGGAGCGCGCCGAAAGCGAGTTTCTCAAAGTTGGCTCGAGCATCGGAGGCCAAACCGAGACAATCACCGGCACTGTGCGCGTGGGGGCGCCCGATGGTCTGGGCAACTACTTCCTGGCCGACCAACTCGGGTGCCTAGCGACAAGGCACCCTGGTCTCGTCATTCAACTGGTGCCACTGCCGCGAACTTTCTCCCTGTCTCGGCGCGAGGCAGATATTGCGATCACGCTCGATCGGCCGAAGCAGGGCCGCCTGGTGTTGTCAAAGCTGACCGACTACACCCTCAGCGTCTATGCGGCAGCAAGTTACCTCGCGCGCGAGGGGCCCATACGCGATCAAGCCGACCTAGCTGGCCGCTTGTTTGTCACGCATGTCGAGGATTTCGTGTACAGCCGTGCACTGGACTATGCCTCAGTCCTCGGCCGGCTCATGTCCCGTCGTTACGAATGCGGCAGCGTCGTTGCTCAGATGGAGGCCGTCCGGAGCGGACACGGTGTCGGGATCCTGCACGACTACGCTGCTCGACGCTATCCGGAGTTGAGGCGCCTGCTGCCAGACGTCCGTTTTGTTCGAAACTACTGGTTGACGTCGCATCCTGACACGCATGAAACCCGTCGCGTTCAGGAGGTTCATCGCTTCATCGCGACGGCCGTGAAAGCGGCGAGGTCGTCTTTCGAGGCGGACTAGCTGCATTCACCGCCGCGGTCGTTGCAGGTATGTTGGCCGATGAGATCGATCCCGCGCATTCGATCAATGCTCGCAATGCAGATGAAACGAACGCATCTTTGCGATGGACGAACAGCGTGGTGGCTCGGCCCGTTGCATTCGGCAGCGGATGAATGCGAATCAGACCCTGCCGTGCTGCCGGTTCGGCAACCACGTGTGGAACCAATGAAAGGCCGACCGAGGCTGCGACGCAGCCGATGATGCCGTCGAGCGTTCCCATTTCCATCCACCGCAGGTCGACGAACCCACGGTGCGCAAGATATTCCGACAAGCGCTGTCGATAGGAGCAGCCTGCACGAAAAACGATCACCTTGCGCCCGCTTCCCGTCGCTAGAAACTTGTTAAGGTGCTCCGTGGACGTGACCATCGGAGGCGTGATCAGGACCAATTCCTCCTCCACGATCGGCTTGCAGGCCAGTTCACCATGCGTCACCGGCGCGGAGACAAAAGCGCCATCGAGCTTCCGCGACAACACGGCGTCGACGAGACTTGCCGTTGGCCCTGTTTCGATCTGAACGTCGACATCCGGATATGCGATGGCGTAATGCGTGAGCAAAGGCGGCAAGCGCAAGGCCGCGGTCGTTTCCATCGATCCGATCCGCAATTCGCCGCTGGGAGAGGCCTCGTCCTTCACTGCGCGCTGCGCCTCCGCCAGGAGTTCACTGATCCGCTTCGCATAGGGAAGCAGCCTGTTTCCCATTGAGGTGAGCGTCACCCCCTTCTTGGATCGGTGAAAGAGTTGGACCCCAAGCTGAGCCTCGAGAGCCCGAATTCGTTGTGTGACGTTGGACTGCACCGTGTGGAGATCGTTCGCAGCCCGGCCGATTCCACCAGCCATCGCCACGGCGGCAAAGAAATTGAGATCGGTGCTATCCATCCGGGTCATCTCCCTAAGTGATGACCTAGATCAAAAATAATCACTTTTCCGTTGTCAATGGCCAATCTAGCCTTCCAGCATCGAAAGGCAGATCGCCTGAAGGGAGGGACTATGGCTATCAAGACGAGGCTGACGGAGTTTTTTGGACTTGAGCATCCGATCGTGCTCGCACCGATGGATCCCGCCTCTGGTGGCGAACTCGCGTCGGCCGTGTCCGCGGCTGGCGCACTGGGTTTGCTCGGCGGAGGCTACGCAAATAGGGCCTGGTTCGAAGAGCAATCGGCCAAGGTCAGCCGTTCCGATGTCGGCTGTGGCTTCATCACTTGGGCGCTGGCGAGCGATCCGGGTCTGCTCGACCTCGCTCTGCAACGGCATAGCAGAGCGCTCATGTTGTCGTTCTCGGATCCCGCGCCTTTCGCGCCGAAAGTGAAGCAGGCAGGTATTCCGCTGATCTGCCAAGTGCAGACCCTCGAACATGTCAAGCGGGCAATCGATGTTGGTGCCGACGTCATCGTCGCGCAAGGCACCGAGGCGGGCGGCCACGGGCTAACGGCGCGGTCCACGATGCCGTTCGTTCCGGCGGCTGCCGATTTGATTTCACAGCGGGCCCCCCGAGTTCTGTTGCTCGCGGCCGGCGGCATTGCCGACGGCCGCGGCCTCGCTGCGGCGCTCATGCTTGGCGCCGACGGTGTGCTGATGGGAACGCGTTTCTGGGCCACACAGGAAGCCGTCATCCATCGAAATGCCAAGGAAAAAGTCGTCACCGCCACGGGGGATGAAACGATCCGCACCCGGGTCTACGACGTCGTGCGCAAGAAGGCCTGGCCTTCCGAATATACCGGGCGTCTGATGAAAAACGGCTTCATCGAAAAGTGGCATGGTCGCGAAGATGAGCTGCGTAGCCTCCAGGAAGCGGAGTTGCAACGTGTCGAGCAAGCCTGGACGTCTGGCGACTACGACACGGCCAATGTCACCGTCGGAGAGGGCATCGGACTCATTCACGACATCCCAACCGCCGGTGAGCTTGTGAAGAGAATTTCGGCCGAAGCGAGCGCCTGTCTTTCGCGCTACGCCACTGCGCGGACTTCGATCGCGGCCTGAGCGGCTTCCGCACCTTCTACATGTTGCCGGGCGAAAACGAGCGCGTGCGCCATGGCGCACGCGATTGAGAGAACGCGTGCCCTAGAGATCGAAAGAGAGATGTTGATGAGCGAACCGAGAATGGACGCCCGGGCTCCGGGAATATGGACTGTCGTACTTGCCTCAAGTGCAGGTACGATTATCGAGTGGTACGATTTCTATCTGTACGGCAGCCTCGCCGTCTTTTTTTCGACACTCTTCTATCCGGCCAATGATCCGACCGCGGCGGTCCTGATCAGCGTTGCGACCTTTGCTACGGGATTCGTTATTCGTCCCTTCGGCGCTATCGTCTTTGGCAGTCTCGGCGACCGGCTAGGACGGAAACACACGTTCCTGCTCACCCTGGTCCTGATGGGCATTTCGACCACCTTGGTCGGATTCCTGCCGACATACTCAAGCATCGGATTCGCAGCTCCCGTCGCCCTTGTGCTGCTGCGCCTGGTCCAAGGGTTGGCCATCGGCGGAGAGTACGGCGGCGCAGCCGTTTATGTGGCGGAACATGCTCCGGAGAACCGTCGCGGTTTCTTCACGAGTTTCATACAAACCACCGCGACCGTCGGCTTCTTTGTAGCCATCCTCGTCGTGCTTGCGTGTCGCTTATCCCTCGGCGAAGAGGCATTTCGCGCGTGGGGATGGCGCATTCCGTTCCTCTTGTCGGCCGTTCTCGTCATCCTTTCGATCTATCTTCGCTTGAAGCTCAGCGAGTCACCCGTTTTCGAGCAGATGCGTCAAGCCGGGAAAGTCTCCCGTGCGCCCGTGCGCGAAAGCTTCGGCAGCGGGCAGGGGCTTCGATACGCCCTGTACGCCCTCTTTGGCGCAACGGCCGGGCTTGGTTGCGTATGGTACACCGGGCAGTTCTACGCGCTGTACTTTTTGCAGAGCGTTCTGAAGGTGGACTTTCTCACGGCCAACATTTGCGTCGCTGTGGCGCTGGCTATCGGGACGCCATTGATCGTGGTGAGCGGCGCTCTTTCTGATCGCATCGGGCGTCGCCCGTTGATCGTAACGGGACTACTGCTCGCTGCTGCTCTCTATGTGCCGATCTACATGGGAATGGCCGCGGCGACAGCAGTTCAAAACTATGTTGCTGTCACAGCCCTCATCCTGGCACAGCTCATCTTCGTCGCCCTGGTCTATGGGCCGAATGCCGCTTTCCTCGTCGAGCTTTTTCCGGCGCGTCTGCGGTATACTTCGCTCTCGCTTCCCTATCACATCGGGACGGGCATATTCGGAGGCTTCGTTCCGTTGATCAGCCTCTCTCTCGTGAGCTACACGGGTAACATCTATTCTGGCCTGGTCTACCCGATTGGGATATCCGTCTTGACTGCGGCCGTTAACATCTTGTGCCTACCAAAAACTGCGGCAGCCGTGATGCCGGTCGAACTGGAATCAGCGCCTGCAGCGGAGCGAAATCTCGCATGAAAAACGAGGATAGCGCCTCTGACGCCGGCATTCGTGCAATACCCTTTGCACAGATACTCGTCTTGATCTGGGCTTGATGTGGTAGCGATGCGTCTCTCCCTAGACTTGTCGCCAGGCATGCTGCGACGCATTCCCCGCTGCGCATAGCAGCGGGGTTTTCTTTCGGCAGAGGCAATTTTAGGCGGCGCGCTTTGATACCGACTTTGATCTGAGCAGATCGAATAGCGCCTTCATGGCGCTCGACACGTAGGCGTCATCTCGACGGACGAATACCGTTTCTACCATTGCCCGCGAAGGGGGCAGCTTATGCACGGCGATTTTGCCGTCCTTAAGGGCAGGAGCAATGACGCCCCTTGGCAGCAGAGTGACGCCAAGGCCAGCGGCAACACAACTGATGATCGCATCGAGAGATCCGAACTCGAGTGGCTGGGCCACCGCAATGCCCATTTCGGCCAAAATGGACTCGAGCTTCTGACGGTAGGAACAGCCGATCTGAAAGACGATCGTCTTCAGATCATTGATTGCAGTCAGTTGCTTGGGCGAGCGGATGGAAACCGCCGTCACCAGTACAAGTTCTTCTCGAAAGAACGTTTCATGCTGCAAATCGGGATGGCTAACCGGGCCAGCGACGAACGCTCCGTCGAGACGATACTCGAGCACGTCACTCAACAATCTTCCCGTTGTACCCGTCGTGATCGCCAGCCGAACTTCAGGATACGCCTTCGCAAACTCCACCAGCACGGCAGAAAGTCGCAGGGCCGTCGTCGTCTCCAGGCTCCCGATCATCAGCGATCCGCTCGGCTCCCCGTCATCTCGGGCGGCGGATTGTGCGTCTGCAACAAGCTTTGCAATGCGGGCCACGTAGGGAAGTATCCTGCGGCCGGCGGGGGTTGGTGTGGCCCCGCGGGCGTGGCGTTGCAACAGGGGTACGCCGATTTCTTCTTCCAGCACGCGGATGCGGGCGGTCACGTTCGACTGGACCGTATGCAATTCAGACGCCGCGCGGCTCATGCTTCCGAGCCGCGATACGGCCTCGAGTACCTTGAGGTCGGAAATATCCATGCGAAACCTTCTATACGACGACAGGAACATATCTCTAGACGAGATAGCTACTATCTCATGTAATCATTTTTTGTAATTCCGGAGAAGGAGTATTTTGCGGCAACTGGGTTTTTGAGAGGACGCGTCATTCCGATGGACCGCCAGGACACTGTGTCAATATGGGCACCAGCGTCGCGGATGTGGCCCGCAGTTTCAGCCGGCCTATGCGCAACGCTGGTTGGAATAGGGCTCGCACGTTTCGCTTACACGCCACTGCTCCCGGCCGTAGTCGGAGCGCATTGGTTCGGCGCCTCTGCCGCTGCCTACATCGGGGCAGCGAACCTTGCCGGCTATCTGGCCGGTGCCTTGGTGGCGCATCCCATGCTCAAGTTCAGTTCGGCGGCTTCTTTGATACGTATGATGATGCTGCTCGCGTCGGCCGCTTTCATCGCCTGCGCGTTCCCGGTCTCGTTCGCCTGGTTTTTTACCTGGCGCCTTGCTTCGGGTTTTGCGGGCGGTGTCCTTATGGTCCTGGCGGCGCCGACCGTTCTTTCACACGTGGCGCCCTCGCGGCGTGGCCTTGCCGGCGGCATCATCTTCACCGGCGTGGGCGTGGGCATTGCCGCGTCTGGCACTCTCGTGCCGCTGCTGCTCGATCGTGGTTTAAAGCAAGCGTGGATGGGCCTCGGAGTTCTAGCACTCGTGTTGACCGTGGTGGCATGGCGCGGATGGCCCACGGCGCCGCCACCAACGCTTCCAATCCGCACCCGCGCCCCCCGAAGAGCACTTCCCCTATGGATTCTCTATATCGAGTACGGCCTTAACGCAGTGGGGCTCGTTCCCCACATGCTGTTTCTAGTCGACTTCGTGGCGCGCGGCCTTGGGCAGGGTGTGCAGGCTGGTGCACACTATTGGGTCCTCTTCGGTGCCGGTGCGATCGTCGGACCTTTGCTGACTGGCCAACTGGCCGACCGGATCGGGCCACGCAGCGCGTTGCTCATCGCCTACGCTCTCCAGGCCTTTGCGGTCGGATTACCAGCGCTGTATCTGGGAACAGTTTCTCTCGCGTTCTCGAGCCTGGTCATGGGAGCATTCACGCCGGGTATCGTGATCTTGGTGCTTGGACGTGTTCACGAACTGGTGCCGCACGATCATGGCTCCCAGAAAGTCGCTTGGAGCGTGGCGACCACCAGCTTTGCTGTCATGCAAGCGCTGGCGGCATTCGGGTTGTCTTTTGTCTTTCAGAACAGCGGAGGGAGCTATCGTCTGTTGTTCCTCATCGCCGTTTGCGCCCTCGCACTCGCGTTCATGATCGAATCCGGAGTCGGAACTTTCACTTCCGCACGGAGAGCAGAATCTCGCGACGGGCCCACACGAGGCTAACCCACCCAAGGTGCCGGGGCGCTTTGAAATTGGCTCTTGGCGTGCGGCACGGACAATAACTCAGGGCAAGGCTGCAATCATCTCGATCTCAACCTTCGCTCCCAGTGGCAGCGAGGCGACGCCTATCGTTGTGCGTGCCGGATAGGGCTTCGAGAAGTGCTTGGCGTAGACCGAGTTCATGGCGGCAAAGTCTTGCATGTCCGTCAAGAAGACATTGCATTTGACGACATTGTCGAAGGAAAGACTTGCCGCTTCCAGCGCCGCCCCAAGGTTGCGGAAGCACTGATGCACCTGGGCCTCTATGTCACCGTCGACCAATCGGCCAGTAGCGCCATCGATTGGAGTCTGACCGGAAAGATAGACGAAGCCGTTTATCAGCACCCCATGGGAGTAGGGTCCGACTGCTGCGGCGCCTGGAGCATTGATTGCTTCCCTGCTCATTGTTGCCTTCTCCTTGTTCGTCCGTCGCAAGCGAGAGCCCGTTGAAAATGGCTCAGTACGGTCGCGAAGCGGAAGTTCATGACGCATCGATGGGGAGCCCATCGGTCTGAGCGCCAACGAGGGCGACTAGCTTCCTGTTGACTGTGCCTTCAAGTTGCACGACGAGCAAATAATAACGTTGTTCCCAGTCCGCACATGACGGCGCCCGACGCTTGTCGTGTCCTGGCAATGAATGATGGTCGCTTTGCAAGTCCCGCTCTCGCTTTTGCAGCCCAATAGGTCACGACCAAGTCGACACTTGTGTTCAGTGCAACCGAGACGAGCCCAAGTACGATAAACTGCTCGGCGACGTGCGCGGTCGGATCTACGAATTGCGGGATAAACGCGAGAAAGAATGCCGCCGTCTTCGGGTTGAGCGCCTCGACCAGGATGCCTTCGCGAAAGGCACGATACGCCCCTGTCGTTTGAACCGCTGTTGGTTCCACGATGCGGGCTTCGCGCCATGTCTTGATGCCGAGCCAGATGAGATAGAGGGCTCCCGCGATCTTCAGGAAGGTGAATGCCTCAGTGCTTGCCATCACGAGCGCAGATAAGCCGATAGCGCCGGCGAGAACGTGAACGAGCCCGCCGAGACCGAGGCCCACGCTAGATGCCAGTCCTTCCGAGCGCCCGCCGGCAAGCGTTCGCGCTACGATGTAGAAGATGCCTGGCCCCGGCGTGATCGCGACAACGAGGGCTGCTGCCAAGAACAGAAGCGAGCTTTGAAAGCTGAACATCGTATACCTGTGACTGTGCTAGGTCGAGGATCTCTCGCCTTTGCTCTGAACCGGAATGAGCAGTCCCACTTCTCTATCACGCGGATCCTCGCTCGCTGTAAGGCCAGCGGAAACGCGGGTGCGGTCAGCTTCGGGACGGTTCTGACTCATCTTGCGTTTGCCCTCGAACCGGGTGACGGGAATGCGCAGCCCAACGATCCCGCGCAATTGTGCGGCAACGAAATCGGCAGGAGCTTCGTCAACGGTCCAGGGCTTTGCGCGCGGCGCCTCGTGCATATTTGTAAGGCGCTTGACAACCTCGAGCAAGCGTCCGGGATCGTGAAAGAATTCGACCGGGCCATAGGCGTGGACGGCGATGTAATTCCATGTCGGTACTACCTTGCCGGTTTCTTGCTTGGTGGCGTACCAGGAGGGCGTCACATAGGCTTCCGGCCCCATGAAGATTGCGAGGGCTTCGCCGATCGGGGGCGAATTCCACTGTGGGTTTGCCCTTGCGACATGCCCGTACAGAACGCCGCGCTCGCCTTCGGTCTCATCAAGAAAGAGCGGCAGCGGCGTCGCGAGTGGCCCATCTGCGGTAGCGGTGACGAGGTTGGCCAGCCGGGCGGAGCGGATGTTTGCCCGGATGTTGTCAAGGTCATCGTCTCTGAACGCGGGAGGTATATACAACGCAGTTCTCCGTTCTGACGTGGTTTAGATTGGATGACGCGACCGAGGCGATCGATTAGCCTGAAGCTTGCCCATTGTCCCAAAGTCCTGTCATGCTCGTGAAGGGCGAGAATTCGACGTCAGGCCCAGATCGAATCGACGCACTTTGCGCGAAGTATCCATGCTCGATACATAGGCGCCAGGCCCGCTGGGCACCAGAGTACGAGGCAACCGGCGGATCGTTCCAAAGAATTTCAACGCGTCCCTGAATGTGCACCAAATCGCCGGTCAGAAAATCGATGAAGAGCAAAGCGGCATATGGATGGACTGAAAAGTTGCCCAGCGTGTTGTAATAGAGGTTGCCAGAAAAGTCTGGCACGGTGATCTCGCGATCGGTGGCATGGACGAAACCGGGCCGGCCGCCACGATGAGATATATCGCAGTCATAGGTGCCGGGCTCTCCATCGTATGCGGGAGTGCAGGACGCCACGAAAAATGTGTCCGCGTTTTGAATGACGCGCTTAATCGGCTCGTCGAGCTGCTTGAATTCCAATCTCCGTCTTTTGTCAGAGCAGAGCTTATTCGCGGTTATGTTTTGGCGAACCTGAATATACTTCGGGCAATTGCCGAAGCTTTGATGCACAAGCAGCTCAAAGCCCTCGGCGTCGGCGCTTACAACTCGTCCGTTGAGCCTATTTCGCCGTCGGTTGGTCAGGTCTAGGCCTAGCAATCCCAAATTTGTGCCAACCACGAGATTTTTACTCAAAGGATCGTCTTTAGACCGTTCGGCCCTCACCAGCAGGCGTGCCGGATCTGGCGACGACATGAACCCCCTCGGTCCGACCAAGATCGATGCGCTCGGCTGGCCGTCCCGATCGGCCGATCCAACAAAGACATAGGTCAGGTTCCCGAAAAACTCCCGATGCTGCTCGGGCATCTCCTTTCGTATTGCAACCTGCGCACGCTTCCGGACGCCGTCGCCGACACCCGCCCGTTCCTGGACCTCGAGCTCACCTGGGTGAAACGGAGACGAGCCGCGTTCTGGCATCATGATGCACCCCTCTACCAGGCGTCTATCGGGGCGCCGGCGGCATTGGCTCGAACCTTGGCAATGCTTCGATACGCTCGAGCCATCGAACGATGTTCGGATGAGGGTCCAATGACACGCCGCCTTCCGGTGCCGCGCGCGTATAACTGTAGCACGCGATGTCAGCAACTGTGGGCACGTCTGTAGCGACGAATCTTCGTTGTGCCAGATGCTCGTCCATCACCCTGAAGAGCCGGTCCGCTATCTCGGTTGACCGCTCACGATCGACCGATCGTCCAAACACGGTGCCGAGGCGCGCAGTTGCTGGACCGAACGCGAGGGGGCCCGCCGCGACGGAGAGCCATCGCTGAACCTGCGCGAGTTCAGTCGCCTCCACGGGAAGCCATGTCCTGGACTCGTCGTAACGAGTGGCGAGGTAAACAAGAATCGCATTTGAGTCAGCGATGGTGACGCCACTGTCGTCGATGACCGGGATCTCACCAAATGCATTCATTGCCAGAAACGCCGGAGTCTTGCGATCAGGTGGCGGCGTAGCGACAAACTCGAACGGCAGATCGAGAAGCCGGAGAAACAACTCCACACGATGGCTGTGACCCGACAACTTCCCGCCGTAGAGTCGAATTGGTTGGTTCATTGATCTCTTCTCCTTTGCAGTTCCTCATACTTGCAGCCGGACAAGTCGGGAATGCCGTCACGCAACAACATATTGTTGCGGAAATCGCAATGATGCTGCTGATCTGCTTGGCCGCGCGCTCTGTCGCGCTTTTTTGCGAACATGCTCCGGCTAGTTCGGCGATCGCTGCGCGTTCAGCATGCTTTCCGCGGCTTTTGCTCGGAGAATCAAGCGTGGTGAGTCGTGGTCATCTCGTGACGTGATGATGGTCATCTGAATTTCTAATGTTCTGCTTCGCCTTGGTGGAAACGTGCAACCGGTGTTGCGCGTTTTCATGTGGCGAGGTGTTGGCGGCGCATCAAAGAGTCATGATTGCAATCTACGGGAGTGTGCTGGCGCGCTCGCCGCGACTAGAAAGCGTAGATCCCAACCAGGCGGCTCGAACGTCAGTCGGACAAGAGGCTCTCAATGCCATTTCTCAGGTTTGATTTGATCGAGGGCTGGAGCGATGGGGAACTCCAAAAGCTGCTGGACATAACGCATGAAGTGCTTGTTGAGACGCTCCACGTACCGGCCCGCGACCGCTACCAGGTTGTGCATCTTCATCCGCGGTCTCGCGTAGTTGCGCTCGACACTGGTCTTGGCTTCGAGCGTACTGACAGGCTGGTCATCTTGCAGTTGACCAGCCGTCCACGGGAGAGAGCATCGAAAGTCGAATTCTATCGAGTGCTGGCTGAGAGGTTGTCGTCGGCGTGCGGAATAGCACCCACGGATCTCGTTATCAACTTTGTGATCAATGCCGACGAGGACTGGTCGTTTGGTTTGGGACGAGCGCAGTTCTTGACAGGTGAGTTGCATTAGACGGCCACGGTGGCCTCGAACTCATACACCGATCCTCCCTTTCCTGTGCACGCCGTCGGCGAAGGTGGCGTCAAATGCGATCGCTCCCACGCTGGGCTCGTGGGACGGTGACCTATTTCCTGGAGCTTGACCATGCACCGCGCGTTGCTGCTCTTCCTTTTCGCGATGTCTCTGGAGCCAATCGGCGCTGCCAGCGCTCAGACGTGCGCTACACCTGCTGTGCAGGCGGCGACGCCTGAAGAGCTCGTTGACGCCTTGAATGGGGTGTTCGGCTCACATCCTGGCGCGCGCGCCGTTCATGCGAAGGGCATTGTGCTTGAGGGGAATTTCAAGCCTAGCTCGACGGCGTCCGTCATCAGCAAGGCGCCTCACTTGCAGCAAACGGAGGTCCCCGTAACGGTTCGATTTTCGAATTTTGCCGGTATTCCAGACATTCCAGACAATCAGGGGCTTGCTAGTCCTCGTGGATTGGCAATCAAATTCAAGCTGCCCGACGGCAGCGACAGCGACATAGTGGCCCACTCGTTCAACGGCTTTCCCTCACCCACGGCGGACGATTTCCGGGACTTGCTGATAGCGCTGGGAAACAGTGGCGCGAAGGCAACCAAGCCGACACCTCTCGATAATTATCTGACAAGCCATCCTGTCGCGAAGGCGTTCTTGACTGCGCCAAAACCAGCACCCGTGAGTTACGGCACGCTGCCGTACTTCGGCGTCAATACGTTCAAGTTTACCAATAACGAGGGGCTGGTCACGTTTGGCCGCTATCAATTTCTCCCGATGGCCGGCGCTCATTTTCTGAGCGACGATGAAGCGAGCAAAAAGGGCAACGACTACTTGAACGCTGAAATCCAGACACGAGTTGAGCAGGGTCCGGTGGACTTCAAGTTGGTGATTCAAGTTCCTGCCCCGGAAGACAAGCTCGATGATCCATCAATTGCATGGCCCGACACCCGCCAAATTGTAGAGCTGGGGACCGTTTCGGTAAGAGAGGTCGTACGAAACAATGATGCAGCACAACAGGCATTGCTATTCCTGCCAAACGCGCTTCCATCTGGGATCGAGCCGCAAGACCCCATGATCGATGCGAGATCGGCCGCATATCCCATCTCATTTGTGCGCCGGCAGAAATAGCAGTCGACGGAAGCCGCTAACCCAGATTCAAGGCGCCTCGCTTAGACCCCCTTCGTTGACCGAGCGCATCGAGATCATCGCCGCCATCAAGCCGTATCTCTATCACCCCGTGGTGCTCGCCAAGCTGGCGCTCGACAAGCATGCCGAGCCGCACACGTCGCGCACCTTCGAGATCGAAAGGGAATTGCAGATGGCCTTGGAAACCCGGAATTTCGAGACGCTGGCGTTGCACGGTGGATCGTACCGCACCGATCCCGCCACCGGCGCAGTGGCGGTTCCGATCTACCAGACCACGTCGTTCCAGTTCGAGAATGCCGATCACGCCTCGCGCCTGTTCGCGCTCGAGCAACTCGGCCCGATCTATACCCGCATCGGCAATCCGACTCAGGAGGCGTTCGAGACGCGGCTCGCCGCATTGGAGGGCGGGGCGGCTGCCCTTGCCGTCGCCTCGGGGCAGACTGCCTCCGCCTTCGCGATCTTCAATATCGCGCAGGCCGGCGACAACATCGTGTCCTCGACCGATCTCTACGGCGGACCTGGACGCTGCTCTCGCAGACCCTGAAGCAGTTCGGCATCGAGGTCCGGTTCGTCGATCCCGCTGACCCCGAAAACTTCCGCCGCGCGACCGACGCAAAGACGCGGGCCTATTTCGACGAGCCGCTCCCGAACCCCAAGCTGAAAGGGTCCCGATCAAGGAGGTCGCGGATATCGGCCGCTCGCTGGGCGTGCCGCTGATTCTCGACAACACGGCCTCGCCACTGATTGCGCGTCCGTTCGAGCACGGCGCCGCGGTGGTGGTCTATTCCACGACCAAATAGATCGGCGGCCACGGCACCGCGATTGGCGTCGCCATCGTGGACGGCGGCAGTTTCGACTGGGCGGCGCATGCCGACCGATTCCCGCTGCTGAACAAGCCTGACGAGGCCTATTCCGGCTGAACACAACAGGTCTCTGGCCTAATTAGCGTATTGAGCGGTTGGGCGCGGGCAGCTCTTCGATTTGCTATCCCTTTGGCGCCGCGGGCGGACGCTGCAATTTGGATGGCGTGAAGATTTTTCGCAAGATTTATCTTTGGCGAAGCTTTTTCATGATGTCAGATCCGAAGGCGAGATCGCCAACGAAATTCATGGCCGAGAACGTTTTTCATGGGTTTAAGCCAAGCACCTACATTTTTTAGGTCCCGTGAGCGTTTTTCATGACCGGAGGCTGCCAGAGACCGCAACCCCGCCGGCTACGCAGCGCTGATTGACGCCACCGGCTGTCTGTCCCGATCCCCCACGTGCTTTCCGCCAGTGGAACAAAACACCGCATCATCGAGCAAGGAGGATGGCGCATCTACACGCCACATCATGCGCCCGGCCGCCAGCCTTGAGGGACATCTCACCTTCGCGCTCAAGAACGAAGGACTAGACCTTGCCATTCTGAAGCGGCTCTTCCTCACCGTGAAGGAGGATGAGATTGCGGACCTCGTGAACCAGAAGCCGACTGGGCTCAACACGCGCCGCATATGGTTTCTCTACGAATGGCTGTTGGGGCGCGAGCTCAATCTCCCCGCAGCAGACAAGGTCTCCTACGTCGATGCCGTCGATACCGAGCTCAAATATGCGAGCTCCGGACATAATTCAGCACGGCACCCGCGTCCGCAACAATCTACCGGCACGCCGGACTTCTGTCCGCTCGTTTTCAAGAGGCGGCTTCGTCGGCGAGCATAACCGCGAGACGCAAAGACCCATTCCGGATCATGTCAGCGCACGTCACGACGATATCAGCCTAGCAAGGCGGTGTCGGAAGATATGGACCATGCAGCGGCGGACAGATGACCTTACGTTCAGTGGACCAGACGGGTACCGACATTGCGATGTTTCCCAGCATGAATTTTCCGGCGCCCACAAGCGCGGACGTTCTTGAGAGGCTCAGAAATCGGCTTCTCGAAACTCCGACATGGTCTGGCCCCGACATGTCGAACTGCAGTGCGGGCATTCAAGCGCTAAGCCTCCACGCAGACCTAACAGGGCAGTTACAATCATTCTGGTCCCTCGTCAGCTTCTCGAAAGCTAAGCCTCGTAGCGAGATCGTGTTTATCCAGGTTCGGCGTTAGCTGCTCAGATTTGTCAGGAGAATCGGATGGATGCGTTCAACCACCTCCACCCATTCGAGGCCCCAGATGTCGAGCGGGCGTACGGCGACGAGCTGGAACAGCAGCAGGATTACCAAGCGGGGTTTCAGCAGCACCTGAACGAGTTGCATCCGCACGAGCGCCCGCCCCAGAATTCAAATAGCCTCGGCGACCGCGACGTTGTGTCGAACAGAGATGCGGATTTTTTGAGAATGCCGCACGGGGATCGCGTCGGACAAGGCACCTCGCGGTTGCCCTCGGATTCGCCCGCCTTCTCGGGACAAGCGGTCAATCAAGATCTGCTTTTTCCGGCCGCGGATCGGGGTGGCCAATTGCCAGCCGGCAGTTTCAGTCTGACGGATAGTCGGCACGGCGTGGATGCAGCTGCCGATTGGCCGACGCAAGGTTTCGATCAGGAGGAGCATTGGTGGGCGGAGCCCGCTGATGTGGTGCCTGAGTGGCCAACGACCCCGGCAATTCCTTGGCAGCAAAATCTCGGAGCATCAATCCTCGCCCGACAGCTCCGGCCAGGCGATGGCAGTACGACGGACCTTGAAGACCCCGTCCTCAGGCAATCGCGGCTCGACCACATCTTGGACACCTGGGCCGCCGAGGAGGGGCAGACGGAAGACGAAGACCGCCAAGAGGCCGTAAGACGAATAAGAGTCTGGGCAGAGGCCGGCGACGTCTATGCAGGGCTGGACCTGCATGATCTGGGCCTGACGACACTGCCCGCCGCCCTTCCGCCCGGGCTCCAGTCGCTCAACGTCAGCGACAACGAGCTGGTGCGCCTGCCTAACACCCTTCCGTCCAGCCTCCGGACGCTTGGCGCCAGCAACAACCGGTTAACCGGCCTGCCCGACACCCTCCCGACCGCTCTCCAGTCTCTGGTCATCAGCAGCAACCAGCTGACCGGGCTGCCCGAAACGCTTCCGGAGAGCCTTTCGACACTCGCCGTCTGCAGCAATCGGCTGACCAGCCTGCCAGACAACCTGCCGGCCGGGCTCCAGGACCTCGATGTCCGTGGCAACCTGTTGACCCGCCTACCCGACGCCCTACCGTCCGGACTTCAGTCGCTTGCCCTCGGCAGCAACCGGTTGACCACTCTACCTGACACTCTCCCGCCCGAACTCAAAGAGCTCGAAGCCGACGGCAACCGGCTGACCAGTCTGCCCGACACTCTCCCGGCCGACCTCCTGTTGCTCTTCGCCCGCGATAACCGGCTGAACAGCCTGCCCGAGACGCTCCCGTCTGAGCTCCAGAGACTCCACGTCAGCGGCAACAGCCTGTCGAGCTTGCCCGAGAACCTCCCGACCGAGCTCCAGATGATCGAGGCACGCAACAATCGGCTGACCAGCCTGCCGGAGACCCTGCTAACCCGGCTAGGTTCTGGGTGCATGGTTTATGTGGAGGATAATGCGCTGCCCGAGCAGGTGCGGACGAATTTGGCGGCAGCCCTGAATGCGCCGAGCTATGCCGGCCCGCGGGTCTTCTTTTCAATGGGGGGAAGAACGATGGTGGACCAGGAGCGGCCGCTCGCCGATGCGGTCGCGGACTGGTTGAAGGGCGAGCCGGAGACGATCGCCGTCTGGCAGAACTTCGCCCACGAGGAGGGGGCCCCGGAATACGCGCTCTTCCTCGACAAGCTGCAGAAGACTGTGAATTATGACAATCCTGAATTCCGAGAGGCGGTGGCCGAGGATCTACGGCAGGCGGCGATCAGGCCGGAATTGCGGCGGCAGTTTTTTGAGCTGGCCTACGGGGCGAGCGAGACCTGCCAGGATCGCGTCACCCTGACCTGGAACGGCATGCAGACCGCACGTCTGAAGGCTGATGTCGAAGACGGAGCCTATGACGATCGGCTCGGCGAACTCATCCAGCAGGCGCGGGTCCTGTTCCGCTTGAACGCGCTTGAGCCGATCGCCCGTCAGAAAGTCGACTCGCTCGGATTCGTCGACGAGATCGAGGTCTATCTCGCCTATCAGGTCAAGCTACGTGATCGGCTGGACCTGCAGCTTATCGCTCCGGACATGCGATTCTTTGATGTCGCCCACGTCACTGAAGACGACCTCACCGCAGCCGAGATCCAGGTGCGCAACGAGGAGGCGGCGGGGTTCGCCGACTATCTGGCAACTCGCTGGCAACCCTGGGAGATGGTGGTGAGTCGGATTGCCCCACAAGCTCATGCACAGATGGAGGGCCGACTCAGGCAGGCGATGGACGAGGAGTTTCCGAGCCGCCTTGAGCAACGGCTCGCCGACCATCAGCTAACCGGAGATAGCGATGCCGCGGTGCAATTCGGAGCCCAGATCAGCGACGAGATCGCCCGCGAGATCAAGGGCGCTCTGATGCGCCAGATGCTTGGGGACCGCGGGCTTGAGCTGTGAAACGGCCATCCAATTGCGAGGAGCGTCAATTTTACGTCATGTTGTTTTCGGATGCCGGCACCCTGAATGGGTCGTTTGTTGAAAACGTTCGGCCGGCAGATCTACGCGCATGGCGGCGCTCGATCTCCCCGAAAGATGACCGCGGGGGCGCGCGGCAGCGGCCCAGATGCAATTCATCAGCTTCGCAGCTGACCGACACTATTGCTTGTTGCGCAATTGCTGCTTGGCATCAGGGCATCCATCCGGGGTGACGCGGACTGATTGACTGGCAGATCGCCTATACTAGGAGTCCGATGCCTCGCAACCGGAACGATGACAACGCGCCGCTCGGTACGATTCCAACTCTAGAGCATCCGCCGATCATGCAGCGTATCCTGCGGCGATGAAGTAGTTGCGGCATTTGGTTGCTGTCAAGCGATCAATCGCAAATCGCGCTCCAGAGGCCCTTCGTTCTGCGGCCTGACGCAAGAGCGCCTTGAGCTTGGCGAGGCGTTCTCGATCGGATTGAAGTCGGGGCTGTAGGGAGGCAGGTAGAGTAGGCGTGCACCCGCAGCCTCGATCATCTGGCGGACCCTTGGTCCCTTGTGGCTGGAGAGGTTGTCCATGACGACGATAGCGTCTGGCGGAAGGTCGGGGATGAGAACCTTCTCGACATAGATTGGCGTATAGTACCGCATGGGTACATCAATGCGGTTGATTTCTTCGATGAACTCCAGCGCGAAATGAGAAAATTCGCTTGATATCTGCGGTGCCCGGCAGAAATTGGCGAATTTTCCTCTTCATGACGAGGTAAGTTTTCCGTTGCGGACGGTGTTCGAAGGGCCCGGGTCCGGATGAAGGCTCAAGCCGAATGAGCTCACGCGGCAGCAGCTTTCTATCGATGCCGAGCAGCGAGGATGCTCCGGATCCTGCACACCAGAGTTTCTGACTCCGGAGTTGCAGAAGATGAACGTGTGGGATCGTCGCAAAGGCTTTAAGTCTCTCCCAGGCGCGACAACTGGAAGTGATCGGGCATTTCGGCTCGCTCCGATCGGGTTCCGTGTTGGTCGTCTCCAAAGCGTCAGCGCGGCACGGTGTGTGTCTTCCCAGCCGATCGCCGCATTTGCCAGAATTTCGAGGCAAGGTCGCTCAGGAAAGCGGCTCGCAGGACTGAGGAGCTAGCTCAGGTACGACCTTGTCCGAACCGTACCAAAGACACGCTCTCCGCAACATGGATAACGCGAATGTTAAACGTGCCGCCGAATCTTCGCGTCGCCCTCAAATTCGGCGGCCCCTTCGAGCCCTCATCGACAATCCCTTTCCGCGTCTGCGGATACTTGGTGACAACACTCCGCTCAAGATTGCGATAAAAGGAATTTACTAGTTTGTTCTGATTGGAATTAGCGAGTCCCGTTGTGAGCACTTTCCAATTTATCCATACCGGCGACATACATCTGGACAGCCCCCTGAGAGGCCTGAGCGGACAGGAGGGGCCAGCGGCCGAGCGTATTCGAACGGCGACCCGAACTGCCTTTGAGGACCTCATTACTCAGGCAATCGATAGACAGGCGGCTTTCGTGGTCATCGCCGGAGACCTCTACGACGGCGATTGGCGCGATTTTCACACCGGCCTGTTTTTCGTTCGGCAGATGGGTCGTTTGCGGGGGGCGAAAATCCCCGCCTTCGTGTTGCACGGCAATCATGACGCCGAAAGCCAAATCACGAAGCGGCTGACGCTTCCCGACAATGTTGAGGTGTTTAGCTATCGAAAGCCTCAAACTTTCAAGCTCGATGATTGCCGCGTCGCCCTTCACGGTCAAAGCTTCCGCCTGCAGGCGACGACGGAAAATCTGGCAGCAGCCTATCCCGCGCCGATCAAAGGCTATTTCAACATCGGCGTGCTGCATACTGCACTCGGCGGAATGGGTGGTTCTCACGAGAACTACGCCCCTTGCACGCTCGAAGAGTTGATCAACAAGGGGTACGACTATTGGGCGCTCGCGCACGTGCATCAGGGCGGCGTACTGCATCAAAATCCGCACGTGGTGTTCTGCGGCAATCTACAGGGGCGCCACATCCGCGAAGCCGGCCCTAAATCGGCGCAGCTCGTTACGGTCCAAGACGGAGCGATCGAAGGCGCTGAGATGCTCCAAACGGATGTCGTGCGGTGGATGCATGTCGATGTACCGGTCAGTGGTAGCGCGCGGTTCGGGGATGTTGTAGATCAAATCAAACGCTCGATCGACGAGGCGGCCAAGAACGTAGAAGGCCGATTGCTGGCTTGTCGCATCAAACTAACTGGCCCGACGGCTCTTCACGCCGAACTGATGGCGTCTGCGCCGCAATTGTTGGCTGAAGCGAGGGCCGCAGCACTGGCTCTTGGTGAAGAGGTTGCATGGATCGAAAGCGTGATCAATGCGACCGTGCCTACGACGGCCGTTTCTATCCAATCAGAGGGCAGCGCGATCAACGATCTCAAAGTCCTACTAGCTCAGGCTGCGGGGGATTCTGATCTCCAGGCAGAAATCGCAAACGATCTGGGCGACCTTGTCCGCAGGCTTCCTCACGACGCGGCACTTGATATTGACGATTTTCTTCTCGAAGCGGTGATCGCGAAACAATACTCGGCTGTGATTGAGCAGGCTGGCGAATATCTGAGCGCACGTCTGACTGCGGAAAGGCGTTGATCCGTGCGTATTCGTTCTCTTGACCTGGTCCGTTACGGACATTTCACCGGCACGACGCTTCATTTTCCGTCAGGCGAACCAGACTTTCATGTCGTGTACGGCGAGAATGAGGCTGGAAAGTCGACGACGATGTCGGCGATTGAAGATCTGCTCTTCGGTATTCCCGGGCAATCATCCCGTAATTTCCTGCATGAGAATGCGGCCCTGCGCATCGGCGCCGCCCTAGAACGTGACGGCGCGCTGCTTTCGGTCCGGCGTCGCAAGGGCAACAAGGACACGCTTCTCGGTCCGGACGATCTGCCGCTTGCGGCTGGCGATGGCCTGCTTGCTCCTTGGCTCGGCGGGATGGACCGCGCGTTTTTCTGCCGGATGTTCTGTCTTGACCATGAGCGCCTGCGGGCTGGCGGGCGGGATATCACCCAGGCCAAGGATGATATCGGCGCGGCATTGTTCGCCGCCGGGGCCGGCGTGTCAGGTCTCCGCGATCGGCTGGGTGCGATGCAGGCAGAGGCGGATGGGCTCTGGGCCAGCCGCAAGGCGGGACACCGAAAATACTACCAAGCGGAAGACCGCCTTAAAGAAGCTGATGCGGCGTTGCGTCAACACACGGTGAGCGCAAGCAAATGGCAGGAATTGAAATCCGCATTTGAAGAGGCGCGCGGCCTTTGCAATCAGATCGAGAAGGAAATAGAAGAGCAAGTTTCCGAACTTGCGAAGATTTCTCGAGTCCGGCGCGTATATCGCGGTGTGCGTCGGCTTCAAGAGATTGAAACCGAGATAGCGGACCTCGGCGCGGTGGTCGAATTACCTCCGGACGCGGCTAGGCAATTTGAGGAGGCCTCGGGCGATAACGCTGCTGCAGAAGTGCGTATAAGCGCATTCCGCGAACAGATCGCAACAATCGGCACGGAAATTTCCGGACTTGTGGTTGACGATAGCGTTCTGCTCCACCAAACGGAGATTGAACGACTTTCGAAGCGCAGCATACAGCTGTCCTCGGGCCGGGCGGACTTACCGAAGCGGCGGGCCGAACTCGCCGCAGCGGAAGAAGTCCTGAAGCGCGCGGCGATTGAACTGGGGTGGACAGGGTCCATCGCCGACCTGGTCGAGAGAATTCCGCCGCGGGCCAAGGTTGCGGCAGTCCGCGGACTGTTGACATCGCGTGGCAGCCGATTTGCCGCCGTTGCTAGCGCTGAAGCGGCGCTAGAGGATGCCAACGAAAAACTCGCCGATATCCAGGCACGGATTGAAGCGCTCGGAGCGCAGAAAGACCTTTCGGTGCTGGCTGGGGTCGTTGAGTCCATTCGTGCTTTTGGCGATCTCGATGCGCGTCTCCTGAGTATCCATCAAGAGCATCAGGATGCCGATAGATCATGTCAGCGGCAAATGGCTGATATGAATCCGCCTATCGTGAGTGAAACGAGTTTGCAGGCCTTGAAAAGCCCAGCGGAAGAGGCGGTAAGGGCGCATCGCGATGCTGCCCGCGAGCTTCAGGCGCGTATTCAGCGCCAGCAAGCTGTGACGCGTGAGCTGACGCGTACAGTCGAAAACAATCGAAAGTCTTATGCTCGTCTTGTGTCAGATGAAAGAATTGTCGGCGCTGAGGAGTTGAAGAAACTGCGCGAGCGGCGAGATGCCGGATGGTCTATCATCAGGCGCAGACATGTCGACAAGATCACGGTGCCAGAATCGGAGGAGCTCGCTTTTGCAAGCGGCGAGCCGCTGCTCAATGCCTATGTGAAGGCCATCGAAGACGCCGACACCGCGGCGGACCGTCGCTTTCAGAATGCGCAGTCGACGGCTGCCGCCATGGTGCTGGCTCGGCAAATCGCTGAAGAGCAAGACGTCCTTGAATCCGCCAAGCAGGAGCTTTTTTCGTTAGCTGAAGAGCAGAAAGCGTTGGCCGAGGCTTGGGCGATCCTGTGGAAACAGGTCACCGATAACCCGCGTTCTCCAGACGAGATGCTGGATTGGCTCAAGGCGAGGGCTGGCGTGCTCGATCAAATCGCCAAGCGTGACGCCGCGCTTCATGCACAGTCCTCGCTCCAGCAGCAAATTGCAAAAGCCAAGCAACAGCTCGCCAGTTTGATGGCGGACACGGCAATCGCAACCTCGGCAGATATTCTGCCGCTGAACGGAATTCTTGGGGCTGCCGAAGCGCGCCTCCGCACGGAGGAGGGCAACACACAAAAGAGGGATGAACTCGCGCTTGAGGAACGGAAGGTCGCAACAGAAGTCGAACGCAGGCGCGTGGCTGTTGAAAACGCTGTGAAAGAGCGTGATGTCTGGAACGCGCAATGGAAGGATGCCCTGAGGGGTCTCAATCTGTTACCCGAAGCCCCGCTTGAGACCGTTCAAGAGCAAATTGAAGCAATCGATCAGATGCGGGAGACGTCTGCCAAGATCGCGGATTTGAAGCACGAGCGCATTGGAAAGATCGAGCGGGACATCACGGCGTTTACGGAGGATGTCGAAAAGCTCGTAAATGCGATCGCGCCACGGTTTTCCGGACAGAATGCAGATGAAGCAATCCTTCAACTCCATGCGCAATTGAATGCGGCGAGGCAGACTGTCGTGTCCCGCGACGAAAAAGCTGAGGTGATGCGGGGCCTGCAGAAGAAATTGGAAGAATGCGACAAGTCTAGGACGGACGCCGAGGCCGTAATAGATGGCCTCAAAAGGGCCGCAGCCGTCGATTCGATCGACAGATTGCGAGCGGCTATTCTTCAGTCCGATCTACAACGCGCGCTTAGGGATGAGCGATCGCGCTTGCGGACCACGCTTGAGGCTGATGGCGATGGGCTTGGTGTCGAACAACTCGCTGAGGAATGTCGCAGCGCCGATCCCGATCAAACAACGGCTCGGGAGCAAACGCTAAAGGCGATACTCAAAGATGTCAGGGAACGCCAGCTGATCGCCATTCAGAGTCGCAATGATACTGAGCGTTTGTTCGAAGCCGTCGGCGGTGACGCCGCTGCGGCCAAAGCTGCCGGTGATCGTCAGCTGGCTTTGGCCGAGATGAAGGAGGTGGCGGCGCAGTATGCCCGCGTTCGCTCCGCAACCATCATCCTGAGGTGGGCGATCGAGCGGTTTAGGCGCGAAAAGCAGGCACCATTGCTCAAACGGGCAGGGGAGCTGTTCTCTATTCTGACCGGCGGCTCGTTCCAACGCCTTACGCTCGAATACGACGAAAAAGACGTGCCACATCTGGCGGGCGTGCGCGGGGACGGTGGAGCGGTGCCCGTATCAGGTCTCAGCGAAGGCGCCGCCGATCAGCTCTTTTTCGCGCTGCGCATTGCTGCCGTTGAAGAGTATCTGATGCATGCTGCGCCGGTGCCATTTATCGCCGATGATCTTTTCATCAATTATGACGATGCGCGCGCCTCGGCCGGTTTCAGGGTGTTGCAACTTCTTGCGGAGAAAACGCAGGTGCTTTTCTTCACCCATCACCAGCACCTGCTTGATGTGGCGTCTACTGCGTTTGGCAGGAGTGTTTCGACGGCAACGCTTGAGCCTCGCCCACATCAAATGAAGAATGTTGCTTAGATGGATTACAGAATGCATGTCTCGACATCATTATCGCTATGTTCAAACGCAGTCCGCGATGCGGAGTTTGCGTCGGCATGCTTCTCGGACTTCCTTTGGGGAAGATCAATCCCGGAAAGTTCACGGTCCTGCAGGCCCTTCGTCGCCGCGACACCAAGCGTAACCTGATCGGCTAAGGGCTAATTTCAGATTTAGCGAGGACGCAATCCTCGCCGAAATTGTTCCATTCACTAAATCTCATGGGGATGACGACGGCTGTAGTGGATACAGCCCGCGTTGGCCGGGAAGGGACTGTATGGCGGCCAAGAGCGCGCCGGAGATGGCGCAGGAATTCGCGCAGGCGGCGCTTAGCGCCACACCGGTGATCATTCTGGGCAGCGGCGCCTCGGCTGCACACGGTGTGCCCGGCATGGGCGGCCTGGCGTTGCAGCTTTCCGCTATCAAGCCTCCCACGAGCTGGACAGCAGATGAGAGGAGCGAATGGGATAAGTTCGTCGCGCAGCTTGCGGCCGGCAATGATCTCGAAAGCGCCCTCCAGGCCGTGCGCCCGACGGAACGCCAGACCCAGTTCATCGCCACCGAGACCCGCGCTGTCCTGCTGCCGCACGATCTTCGCGTCCTCCAGACGCTTGTGGCGGATCGGCGCGCGCTACCCCTTTCGCGGCTGTACCGCCATCTCTTCGACAGCACGCACAAGACCGTCCATGTCGTCACGCCTAACTATGACCGGCTTGCCGAATATGCGGCCGATGCCGTCGATGTAAGCACGTTCACCGGCTTCAACTACGGTTATTTGCAATCGCGCGCGCGCGATTCGAACACGCGCGTTTTCGTTAATCGGCAGGTGACCCGTACCGTTGCCGTCTGGAAAGTGCATGGCTCTCTCGACTGGTTCCAGGATTCCGCTGGCCAGATCATCGGCGTTCGCGGAATGCCCGAAGTGCCGGCCGGATACTCGCCGCTGATGATCACGCCGGGCATCGATAAATACCGGCTGACACATGGCGAGCCGTTCCGAACGATCTTGGGCTGCAGCGACGCCGCGCTGGAGAACGCCCGCGCCTATTTCTGCGTTGGTTATGGCTTCAACGACGAGCATCTTCAGACCAAGCTGATCGAGCGTTGCGATCGCGATTCCGTCCCGCTTGTCGTGATCACCAAAGAGCTGACCACGTCCGCCCGGACCTTCCTCGGCGGCGGACGCTGCCGGCGCTATCTCGCGATCGAGGAGGGGACGATGGGCGCGCGCGCTTATATGCACGACGTACCGAAAGGGTTCGACGTAGATCAACCGATCTGGCGGCTCGACCGCTTCCTCAATGAGATGACAGGAGTTTCCGCGTGAGCATTCTGGATTTTGCGGACGGAGAAGCGCTGGGCCGCGTCCAATCGGTCGACACGACCACGGTGATCGTCCACGTCGATGATGTCGAGGCGCTGCGGGCGCTGCAGGTAAACCGGCTGGTTGCGCTCCAGAGCAGCCTTGCCGGCCACAAGTTGATTGGCGTGATCCAAAAGATCATCCGTACCGCGCTCAGTGAAGCGAAGATCGCCGATGTCGAGCTAGGCGAGGCCTCGCATCCCGAAGTCAATCTGGTTCGGATTATGTTGATCGGCACGCTGCTCGATCGGGACGGACCGCGCGCCAATGTCTTCCGCCGGACGCTTGAGACCGTCCCGGAGATCGATGCCTGCTGCTTCGCTCTCGAAGGCGAGCGCCTTACGCGATTCATGGGCGTGATTTCGGAGGTGACCGGCGGCGCGCAGCGCCTGTCGCTTGGCGCCTATACGCTCGATCCCAACGCTCAGGCGTTCGTCAATGGCAATCGGTTGTTCCAGCGTCATGCGCTCATCGTGGGCAGCACCGGCTCGGGCAAGTCGTGGACGACCGCCCGCCTGCTCGAGCAAATCGCTGAGCTCGACAGCGCCAATGCCATCGTGTTCGACATGCACGGAGAATATGCGTCGATGGCTGGCGACGGTTTCGTCCATCTTCGCGTCGCGGGCCCAAGCGACATCGAAGCGGGGAACGGGCTGAACGATGGTGTGCTGCATTTGCCCTATTGGCTCATGAGCTACGAGGCGCTTGTCTCGATGTTTGTTGACCGCTCCGATCAGAACGCC
The DNA here is from genome assembly GCF_028128765.1 of Bradyrhizobium sp. CCBAU 51627. GTDB lineage: Bacteria > Pseudomonadota > Alphaproteobacteria > Rhizobiales > Xanthobacteraceae > Bradyrhizobium. The sequence continues at coordinate 24,184 of NZ_LBJG01000011.1, read as the reverse complement.
CCAAACCAGGCTATGATCATGTCGCGTACCGTCGTGGACGCCAAGACGGGCTTCCTGAAAGCTGGCGGTCATGTCGAGGTGCTCGCCAACTTCACGATCGACAGTCCGGTGCCTTTCAGGATGGAAGCCGTGTTAGGCGAGCTCAACCGCCTCAACGCCGAGATGGTACCGGGAGCCAGGACGGAGAAGCAGGGCGATTTCCACGGCAAGCTCAGCCGTCTAATCCAGCGCCTCGAGGGCAAACGCACCGATCGACGCCTCGGCTTCCTATTTCCTGCGTCCGGCGTGGCGGACAGCTATGATTGGCTCGATCGCGCAGTTGAGCTGCTGCTCGGTGGCAGGGCGGCCAAAGGCGGCCACGGTGGCGTCAAGATCATCGACTTCTCTGAAGTTCCATCCGACATTTTGCCGCTGATCGTCGGCATGGTCGCGCGCATGGCCTTCCACGTGCAGCAGTGGAGCACGCAGGGGCTTCGCCATCCGGTGGCCCTGTTCTGTGACGAGGCGCATCTTTATATTCCACAGGATCCGACTTCGGGCGCCGCGGAGAATGCGATCGCTACCTTCGAGCGCATCGCCAAGGAGGGGCGGAAATATGGCGTCGGGCTGGTGGTGATCAGCCAGCGCCCCGCCGAAGTGAACCGTACGGTGGCCAGCCAGTGCAACAATCTCATCGCGATGCGGCTAACCAACGGTGACGACCAAGCTGTCGTGCGACGGCTGCTGCCCGACAGCCTCGGCGGCTTCGGCGACCTGCTTCCGGTCCTCGACACGGGCGAAGCACTCGTCGTTGGCGATGCGATTCTACTGCCCACGCGTATCCGCATTGCCAAACCGATAAACGAACCGCTTAGCGGCACGATCCAGTTCTGGGATCGTTGGGCAGACCCAGCGGCTGCGGCGACACTCGACAAGGCTGTCGAGAGCTGGCGCCGTCAGACGCTTGTCAAATAGTTGCCTTCCGGCAAGCCTCTCGCACATCACGATGCTGGGCGCGACGCTGCAGCAACTGATCCGGAAGGTGATCCTGCCTGCTTCCCACCATCTTTATGCATTCGTCTTGCCAGTGCGTCCGCGATGCTGGTGCTGATGGCCTCCGAGATGGTTGGCGCGAAGGCAGGTCTTGGCTGTCTCATCATCAACAGTCAGTACAGCTTCCTGATTCCTCCGATGTAGGCCATCATCAGCATCACGATGATCGGACTTTGCTTTCAACGCCGTTCTAGAGGCGTTGGAGCGGCGCTTCATGCGGTGAAGGCGCCGGGTACGAATTGAGTGCGGCGGTGGCTGATTGGGCTCCTTCGATGAAGGCCGCCTTGGAAGATGGGACGCGGAGAGCAACTTCTTTTATCAAGGCGATTTATGATCCTGAGATCTTAGCCGCAACGCCGGCTCGTAAGCCGACCTACGCGCCGCGCCGACTGGCCGCGGATCATTTACTGCTCTTGAGCACAGCCAGCGAATTCATACGGCGCTTCGCGCCATCAGCAATCGATATGGCCATCTCCTCCGGAAATCCTTTTGGAAGCGCATTCAGCACCTGATCTATGGCTTTTGCGGCTGTATCGCCGAGCTGCTGGATGACAGCCTTGACTGTTTTGTCGGATAGACCGCAGCTTTTCGCAGTCTGCACGAAATGTCGGCCGAGAACCGTGTGGACAACGTAATGCCGGTTGCTACCGATCGCCATGGCCAGCTTCATTTGGTTTTGGCTGATCTGTCCAGCGTCCAGGCTCGGCTGGGTCGAAATGATGTCGTAAAGCGGGGCAAGATGAAAACGTCCGCCCGGCGCCAAATGAATGCTAAAATTCTTCGCATGGCCATCGGTGGCGGCAAGCAGCCAGAACACGATCTGCGCCTTGAAGAAAATGGCCCGGTCGTCCTCAGGCGTATCGCTGCCCTTGAGGAAATCCGAGATTTTGCGGATGCCAGGTCCGCCGTCGGATTCATACTTTCGCGTGGGCGGAACCGATAGTGCCTGGCAGCAGTCTTCCTGCGGCAGCCGCAACAGGCGGCCGTCGCGCGTCCAGGTGCGATCGAACCGCTCAACTGCGAGCACGCGGCGCCCGGCGAAATCGATGATGCTTGATTTGGCGACCGGCAAGCCGAGTGCGGCAACCAGCTCGAGGCACAGATGCTCGTTTTCAACGCTGCTGGTCAGGTCGATTCCGTTCGGCAACTTCCTGATCTGCGGCTTGATGATGTGCGTAGTTGCGGTCGTGCCATGAGGAACGTACCACTTGTCTTTCCAGTAAAGCAGCGCTGTCTTTTCCTGCGCGCCCGCGAGAGAAATGCGGAAGTCCTGGTCGGCGCCGATGCCGAGCGGATTGCTGGCAAGATTGCCGAGAATGGCGGCGACCTCTTGATCGCTAGCGGCGCGGCCATCAAGGGCGCCGGCGGCTCCGGGCGCGGCACCGTCGGGAAGGAATTGCAGCGCGCCGATGCAATCGCGGCCGATTGCGGAGAGCAGGCTGTAAGCGTCGGCGCCATCAGCATGCGCGCGTTCGGCGACGCGTCGGCGAATGTCGTCATTATCGGGCAGAAGATTGTCAAAAACAGCGACGACGGGATTGCCGATATAACGATCCTCCCGCAATGGCAGCGACACCGAAACGGGGATGGCATTTTCCCACGCGAGCCACTGCTTGTCATACTGGAAATCGATTGCGCCGCTGCTCTCGCGCCGCAGCCGCCCGACCAGCCGTGCGTTGAGATAGACGTTGAGGGGCGCGCGGGCAGGACGACGCGCCATCAGAACAGATCCTCAATCGCTTCAGCCGTCAATTTGGTGCGCGGCCGGATGACCAACTCGAGGTCGAGCGCGGCCAGCGCATCCATCAAGATGCGCAGCTGCGTTGCAGGTACACCGGCTTCCAGCTTCGAGACCGTCGCTTGACGCGCATGCATCTTCTCACCGAGGCCAGCCTGGGTAAGCTTCTTCTGCCGCCGGTAGCGCCTGATCCCGGCGCCAACTTGTTGGGGGGTGCGGGCAATCGTGTCCATGTGCTACCATACGCGATTGCGTATATTTTTGTCAATATACGCGAACGCGAATATCTCTTTATTATACGTATTCGCGCATATTTGTGCTTAATACGCAATTGCGTATGAAACCCTGGGATCCCACTGCCTTTCTTACTTAAATTACTAAAAGCTGATGATCGATGTAGAGCTGGTGGCTCGAGTCTGCCGGTCATCTCATTTCTGAGATCCAGTCGGGCGTACGTCGCCTCGATCAGCTGGTCCAACGCCGCAGCGGCTTGCTCGTTGAGATTGGGATATTCGCGCAGAATGGACGAGATCTGGGTCAAGGGGCTGGCCGCGCCGAAGCGACTTTCCGCTGCCCCGGGGCAATCCGGGTCAGGGCGGAGGTCATGGCAGCGGCCCCGACAAGCCCGTCCGGGTTCGTCGTCGAAAAACCGGTCACGGTCGAGGACGAGAAGCAGACCGGCCATCAAACAGGCGGCGATTGCGCAGCATGTTCCGATCCAGCTCGACTTCGTGCTGAGCATCGAGCGCGTCGGCGGCAAGACCGAGCTGATCGAACGGCATGATCGGCACCATCACCGGCATGGTCAGCTGCATCGGCAGAAGAGATGATCAGCGAGCCAATCACGTGAGTCGGCGTGCCGACGCCGCCGATGATCAGCAGCAGCACCGGCGCGCCCATCGCCGATGATGGGCGAGAGAGCCTCATCGACATGTCGAATTGGCATCACGGCGTTGGCGACGCCGTCGGCTTCGCAATTGAAACGCGCGCCAGAAGACCTTCCTTGCCTCCCGTAAGCCCGTACTCCTCTGCCGGCTTGCCGTCGAGTTTGGCCGCTTCGGCTACGCCCTTCGCGAGCATGTCGAAAGTGTCGTCCGAAACACGCAGGGCGCCAACACCAAGCCGTCGTCGCCATCTGGCTCCGCGTTCCCACGCTTCCATCCACGCAAAGCCTAGGTCGCTACTACGTTTGACGGCATTGAATGCTTGAATGAGCGCGCCAGCCTGGTTGATGTCCTTTTTGGCCTTATCCGCAAAGAACACATTCCGTTTGGTCGCGATGATCAGTTTGTGGACGGCGTAGCGCTCCGGGGCCGGTACAAGGACCGGCACGCCGGCGTCGTGCAAGACCACAGAGCGGATCGGCTCATGGATCAGGTAGTCTAGGAACCGCAAAACCTGCGCCCCTACAGACGGCCCCAATGAAGGCATCTGCGTCAGTCTGGAGGAGTAGTCCTCGTCGCCACGGTTTGGTGTAAGGAATTCGACCTTGAAGCCGGTGGCATTGGCAAAACCGCTGAACAGCTTGGTTTCATCAGGAGAGAATGAGGGCGCAAATGTCGGATCCACCTTTTTCAGGATCTCTTCGATGTCGGGCATGCTTTCATCGATCGAGATCGAGATGCCGTAGAATTTCGCGATGTCCAAATCCTCGGTCGTCACGAGCTCGTCGGGCAGCTTGACGCCGAGTACGCCGCTGTATGTCTGATAGGCCATCGAACCGACGAGCGTGGCGCGAAGCCGGAAAAGTCCCGCGCGCGCGAGTTCGTTGACGACGAGACCTTCCATGTGGGGAGGGGCAGGGTAGCCGGCCCGCCTCAACTTCGCTGCCAGCTCGCGTCGCGCGCGATAGCCAATCTTGGTGCGCTGGAAAGCTTCCGCGCGTTTGGCAATCTCGGGATCATCGGCCGGACCGACATATTTGAGGGTCGTCTTCGTCGGTCCGTCGCCACCGGAGGGCTCGTAGGCCTTGTAGTAATAGTATTCGCGGTTGGCTCGCTTCTGTTTGAGAAAGGTCCCGTTTTCCGGGAAGTTCTCGTCGAAATCCGCGTCGGTCGCCTTTTGAACCAGGTCGGAGAACATGACTTGGTCGATGTTGGAAAACTGCTTCATAGGTGTTTGTTACCATTTTGGCGAAGTGGTAACAATGACTTTGTATCCATCCTGCCAAAATGGTAGCAAAGCCTTTGTATCCCTTTCGCCATAATGGTAACAATAATGAATTCAAGGGCTTGAGCCGATTGTTCCGCTTCCAGGGTCCGAAATCTACCTCCCGATCCAACTTTGGAGCCTCGACAGGGATCGAGCTGCCAAGCTATATTAGAACATACTAGGAACAGACCTTCCGGTTGTATTTTCAAGACCCACTCTCAATAACAATGTTGTCCGGCACATCATGCGTTTAGTGTCGCCAACTCAGGATAAAGTCGGGCCCAGGAGCCGCGTCATTGACCTTGTTTCGCCAATTGCATGACGACGCCTTTTTAGCCTTTTCGCGCGATCACAAGCACCTGTACGCGGCCTGTCTGCTCGACCTCCATGAACGCTTCTTTTCAGGCGCGCCGTCGTTTCCGACGCCGCAGCAGGTGGTCCACGCCATCTACGACGTCATGCGCGCCAACCCCGTCCTCTGGAACGAGGGCGATGATTTAGGCAGCCTGCCGGAAATGATCTCCGCGGGACGCCGCCGGATCCGGAAGGCCGACGCCGCGCTCGCTTCCGAGAAGGGCGACAAGGCGCTCGGTCTTGCGCGACAACTGTACGCCCGGCTGCTCGCCTGGGGATGGCTTGAAGAGGAGGAATACGGGCTTCGCGTTACCGTGGACATGGCTATGGGTCCGCTGCTCGTGATCCAGCGGCTCGCGAGCCTCAACAAGGATCTCTCGCAGCGATTCGGCGGTTTGATCGTGCAAATCCGCCTCAACTTGGAGGCCGTCGAAAAACTGAGGCCCGAGATCACCGACCGCAAACAGCGCGAAGCCGCGCTCGCCGTCCGCGAGGCGCGCAATCAGGCCGACCAGTTCACTAAGAGCCTGCGGGCCATTCTGGCCGACCTGAAGCGCGTCCGACGGACCGTCATGGAGACGAAAACAGTCGCTACCCGGCTGGAAGCCTTTTTCGAGGAGTTCGTCGAACAGCTTCTGCTGAAGGATTTCGAGTCCATCCTCACCGTCAACCATCCGTACCGCTTCCGCGACGCCATCGTCGATCTCGCGCGGAGGATCTCCTACACCCCGGAGACCATGCAGGTCCTTGCCGAGGAGTACACAGCTTCCAGCATGGCAGCCGACATCGAGGACGGTCGAATGGCCGCGGCCGACGACCTGCTGGCCATCGAAAGCATCTTCGATCAGATCGGGGAGATGTTTGATAGGATCGAGGCCTTCCGCAGGCAGCTCGAAGCCAGAGTCCGCAACACCATTAAGTACGCCGAGCGGGGCGGCCAGGGACTCGTCGGCCGGGCCAGCGACCTGGTTCGGCGCCTGGATGCCCTACTGCGGGACGGCAGACACCACAACGCGACAACCGAGTGGAGCATCGAGCCGCTGCGGTCGCCCTGGTCGGAGCACCATCAGGCGCCGGCCAGGCAGCCGCGCCGTCCCGTCGAAGCAAGGGAGCTCGCCGAGCCGCCGTCGGACCCGCTGTACGAACTGCGCAAGAAGCTCCGCCTCGAGTACATCGCGCGCATTGCGCCCCGCCCGGAAGATGTCAGACGATTCCTCGAGGGCCAGGTGCCGCCCTTCGCGACCAGGGAAGCCCGCTTCATGGAAATCGATACCGTGGACGACTTTCTCGCCTTCGATTGCGCCCGCCGATATGCGCTGACGGGCGAGATTCCGGTGCAGGTCGCGGCCGGGTTCGATCTGGAGCCTCGCCCAGACACGCCGCCCCACGACAGCGAATGGCTTCGGTGTGCGAACTTCGTTGTCAGGCGATCCGGCCCCCTCCGGAAGGCAGAGGCAGCCCGTGCTCAGTGAGTTCGAAAACGTCGAGCGCTCCCTCGGCGCGGAAAAGGCAGCCGACCTCCGCAAAGCGCTGCACTTCCTGCTCCGGCGGCAGTTCGTGTTCGCGGGAGATCCCCGGACCGGGACAGTCTACAACACGATCATGGATGGCCGCTTCCGCGACGTGGTCGACGGATTCTTCGATAGTTGCGGATACCGCGTCCATCGCGATCCGGAGGCGCAGTGGGCCGGCATCGTCGCGATGGACGAGGACGTGCCGCTGCCCCGGATGAAGCTCGATGAAACAATCGTCATGCTGGTGCTGGCGGCGTATTGGCAGCAGGAGGTGAACGTCGGAGCGGTCGAGGACCGGGCCGTCGTTGTCGCCACCTTGAACGACCTGTTCGACCGCTACCGCGAGATGGCGCAACACGGCGGCGGAGGTGCGATCTCGGCCGCCCGCTTCCGGGACATTCTGCGCGAGGCCGCCCAACGCAGTTTGGTCGAGATCGGTGATTTTGACGACGAGCAGCAGGACTGCGAGATCAGGATCCGTCCGATGATTAAGCTGATCAGTGGCGGCGATGCCCTCCAACGGCTTGAGCGCTACGTCCGTAGCGAGGAGGCGCGGTTTCCGCAGCCCGCAGGAGACGAGGCATGATGGAGCTACGCCACCTGACGATGGTGAACTGGCACCTGTTCGACGTCGCCGACATCGACGTGACAGGACACGTCGGGGTCCTGGGCGAGAACCGGTCCGGCAAATCCACAATCCTCGACATGGCACAGGTCGTTCTCACCGGCGCGAGCCGGCGGTTCTTGCGCCTGAACGCAGTCGCCGGCGACAGCGGAAAATCGCGCAGCGGCTCGAAGCGCAGCGTCGTCGACTACTGCCTCGGGACGCTCGGCGAAGATCAGCGTCGGCGCGACGAGGCGCGCACCTACATCGCGCTCGGTTTCGAAGACACGGAAGGCGCCCGCCCGCCGGTCACGATCGGCATGGCGCTTGAGGCGCGCAAGTCCGACAGCAGGGAGACCGTGCTGGCACTGTTCGTCGCCGTCGGGACCGTTCTGAGCTCCAAGGACTTCATCGAGCAGCGAGGAAAGTCGCAATTCCCGGCGCCGTGGGAGGACGTGCGCGCCCGGATCGTCGCGGCGGTCGGCGAAGGCAACTTCGTCAATCATCGCGACCGGGCGAGCGACTACGTCCGTGAGTACATGCGCCATCTTCTGCCGCATTCGCCCTATGGCGAGCAGAACGCCAGCGCCCTGCAGAAATCAATCGTCAACGCGATGACGCTCGACCACAACCAGACGGCGACGCAGTTCGTGCGGAACTACATCCTCGAGGACAGTCCGATCGGCATCAAGGAGCTGCGCGAGTCGATCCAGACATACCGCAACATCAGCGAAACCATCCGAAAGATGCGCCTCAGGCTCGAAGCCCTGAGGGCGCTTCGGGTCGTCCTCGGCAAGCTTGAAGAGGCGCTCGAGACCAAGTTCAGGGAGGAGTGGATCGCAAAACGCGCGACTTGGCTCGCGGCGCGCGCGACAAACCTGGACTTCAAGACCAAGCGGCGTACCGAGATGGCGCGCCGGGATGCGGCAGCAAAAGAACTCGAATTCATCGACGACGACGTCAAGGCCATCGATAACGAGATCGAACGTCTCACGGCCGCGATCGCCGAGCACGATGCCAAGACCGGCAGAAAGTCCCTGCAGCAGACCGCCGATGTGGCCGGGCAGGCGGCGCACCGCGCCTCGGCGGACTTCAAGGCTCGCATGGAGAACATCCGTCGCCTGGAGCCGCTACGCGCGATGTGCGCGGACGGTTTCGAGGACTTCGTTCCTGCGCTTGAGCGTCTTGTGACCGCCACCGCCGGGGCCGACATCGGGGGCGTCTCCGACGAGGTCACCGCGGCCGAGAAGTCCTTCGCGGCAAGCGGCGCCAAATGGCTGCCGAAGATCGACGAAGCACGTCAAGCGATCATCGCGGAGCTTTCCGGGCTCCGAGGCCGGCGCGCTGAGGTGCTCGAACGCATTCGACAGCACGCGGCCGGAGGGGCGCGCGCCTATCTTGGCGAGGACACTGAACTTCTCTGCCGCAGGCTGCGGCAGAGGGGAATGGTCCCGCGCGTGCTCTGCGACATCATCGAAGTCGCCGAACCCGAGTGGGTGGGAGCCGCCGAGGCGCTCCTCGGCCGCGACCGGGAAGCTGTGTTCGTGGACAGAGCGGATATCAGCGCCGCCACGTCAATCTTCAAGGAAGGTCGCCGCGAGTTTCGCCACGCATCGCTCGTGAGCCTAAACAAGCTCGAGCAGTTCAGGGCCAAGCCGGAGCGCGGCACTTTCCCCTCGATCTTCCGGAGCCAGGATCCGGACGCGATGGCCTTCATCATGCGCCGCTACGGCACGGTCCGCCTCGCGGACACGCTCGACCAGTTCAACAGGCCCGGCCGGGCTATCATGAAGGATGGCCTCTACGATGATGGACTCGTAAGGACCCATCGCTGGATCGAAGCCTCGCAGCACAAGATTGGAAAGGCGGCTCAGGCGAATGCCCTGCGCTCCCTGCAGGATCAGGCCGAGGAACTCGATCGGCTCCAAACGGAAAAGAGCAAGCAGGCCCAGGCGGCAGAGCAGGCCTTTGCCGCTCTGAAGAATATCTGCGAGGGACGTGACGATCTGAAGGCTTGCGCCGCTGCCTTCGCAGCCGCGCAGACCGAGATCGCCGAAGCCCAGGCGAGGCTCGAAGCGCTCGACGGCGCGGGCGACGGCGGGCTTCGCGACAAGAAACGAGCGCAGCAGACGCTAAAGGTCAAGAGGCTCGACGAACGAAAGATCCAGCAGAAGGCGTTCGGCGAGCATGACGGTGAGGTCAGGTCGGCGGAGAGGAGGCTCGGAGAGGGCGAAAACGTGCCCGGCTCCGAACTCAACCTGCGGGTCGCCCGCTCGATCTATCGCAAGACCTTCCCACTCTACTCCGCCGCGAAGGGCAGGATCGTGTACCGCGAGCGCCTCGATGCCGCAGCCCAGAAGGGCTTCGCGGAGAAACACCGCGCTATCGCCGACAGAGCGCTCAAAGATGCGGACGCTTCGGACGCCGAACGCCTCCGGATCGAGCGACGGGTCCGCGAACTCCTTTACGATTACTTCGACCAGTTCGGGATGAGCTCGCAAGTCGGCGCGGAGAGCGAGCCGCTGCGGGAGGTGAAGCCATGGATGGAACAGCTCATCTCGGATATCGAATCCAATGAGCTGCGCCAGTACGAACGGCAGGCGCGAGAAGCGGCGGAGAAGGCGTCCACCCTGCTGCGCGGCGAGTTCATCAACGCGCTCACGGCCCGGATCGGAAAGATGGAGCGGGAGCTGCAATCGTTGAACCGGAGCCTCTACGCACATCCGTTCCATAACGAGCGATATTCATTCCATCGCACCCAGATGGTCGAATTCCAGCCCATCCTGAAGATCATCGAGATCGCCAAAACCTCTCCGGAGGCGCTCGATATGCTGTTCCGGGGCGACGTGCCCGATGATTTCCCGCACAAGGATACGATCGTCGCACTCGAGGCGCTGCTCGAGGACCCCGACAAGGATTTCACCCAGTTCGAGGACTACCGCAACTTCTACACCTTCGAGATCCACATGGAGGATGTTGCCACCGGCCGCTCGACCCGCTGGGAGCAGCGGCGCGGCACCGGGTCTGGCGCCGAACAGCAGGTGCCTATCTACGTTGCCATCGGCGCTTCGCTGGCCGCCGTCTACGGCAGCGCGGAGCGTCGCGCCGGCAAGCCCGCCGGTTTCGCGCTCGCCATGTTCGATGAGGCTTTCTCCAAGATGGACGGCAAGAACCAGCGGCAGATGATGAGCTTTTACAAAAACCTCGGCCTGCAGTTCGTGATTGCTGCGCCATTCGAGAAGAGGGTCGCCGTGCTCGAGCACATGGACACCATCGTGGAGGTGGACCGGATCGGCGAGCAGTCCAGGGCTACCGTCGTGGAACTGAAAGAGAAGGCCAAGCGCGAGCTGATGGCCATCGATCCGGACCTGATGTCCGAAGATGAGCTCGCCACCCGTCTGGCCGCCGAGTAGTCATGGCTCGGCGTTTCACGGATGCGATCGGCCTGCTGAACGACCTGCTCAACCGCTTCGAGGCCGGGGCCGCAAGCCCGATCGCCCACCCGGACTACCCCGCCTTCCCATCAGTAGTCGCGGCGGACGCCTTCCTGAAACAGATCAGGGAAGCCGAAAGTGCCGGCGCGGTCTCCATTCGCTGGGGGCGCGGCGCCAACCGAGACCAAGTGGCGCACGTGCGGTTGGTCTCGGCGGAGATCTTATACCGATATCTCGGCCGCACCCCGGCCTCACGCATCGCGGAGCATGCCGCCGTGCGGCTTGTAGCCGGGGTGGCGCTGCACGAGTCCCTGAAGAACAGCGGCTCTCAAATCGCAGAGGTGTGGGCGCGGGGTAAGACGTGGCATGGATTCGGTTCGTCCGACGTCGACACGCTGCGCCACGCATTCGTTCTCGCCCAGGCGATCCTCGATAACAAGCATCTGGACGTCGACTACAAAACTTTCTCGCGACGTACGGTGGGGCACAGCAAGATACTGGAGCGCATCGAGGGTGCCGTGGTCCGACTTTTGAGCGGCATGATGGACTTTCCGCCTGGCGCCCGCCCCCGCGAGGCACTGCGAGCGATCGGGCTGGAGCGCTTCGCGCCGCCCCTGCTGATCGCGGGCAAGATCGACCTCGGCGGAGCCGATCTTTCCAGGATATCTCCGCATTATCTCGGAATCACTCCCAAGGAAGCAGATCGCGTCCGGTTCCGGGAGCCGCCGGCCTACGTTCTAACGATCGAAAACTTCGCAAGCTTCAACCGGCACATTGCCGAGGCGGACCCCGGCCGATTAGGAACGACCATGTATGTCGGCGGGTACCCCTCGCTTGCCACCCAGCAGGCGCTGCGGACAATCGCAGGATTGGTATCCGAACAGACGCCGATCTTTCATTGGTCGGACATCGATCCGGACGGCACCTGGATCTTCCACACCATCGAGCGCGCCGTCGATCGACCAATCCGTCCCCACCTCATGAGCGTCGAAGTTGCCGAGCGTTTGGGACAAGTGCCGTTCAAAAAATCGGCGCCCGCTCGATGTCCACCGCACTCCGGTATCGCAGCTCTGGCAGCCTACCTGGCGAAAGATGGAGCCAAGACGCTCGAGCAGGAAGAACTCGATCCAGTCCTGCCAGAGTTTCATTAGGCTAAAATGCGCGCGGACGCTCGTGGTTGCGGGGTTGGCTGTCTCGCTCAAGACGTCGTTTGTTTCGAGCGCGACAACAGCACCGCGTGCAACTGCGTGCTGCGGGAAAGCCGACATCGTTTCTTCATAAAAACGCTCAACCGGCATTGGCATGCTGGTTGCTTGAAGATGTGACGAAACCAGCTGTGACTATGATGCTCGTTCAGCATCCGGTTGAAGTACTCAGATGAAAGTTGTCCGCTTGAGCGATGGCAGAGGTCTCCCGATGCGCTTTCCCAACGTGCTCCTGCCTCGCGAACTCTGCCATCTTCGGATCGCGCTCCGGCTTGCCGGGCAGAAGCCGATTGTTTTTTAAGGGGGCTTGCAACGAATGGTGGTTCTCAAAAAGAACGCCAGCGTAAAGGCGTCCTCAGGACGATCGCTGGCATCGCTTAGGCCCATGACTCAGGGTGGGCATCTGCGACATGCGAAGCCTGCGTGCTTGAAGCTTGAGAGCCGCATGCATCGGTGCCTGTAGATGGTCAATGCGTCAATGCAGAACGATGATCTTGAGAAAATACTCAGGCAACAGGACGAGCTCAAGGTCAAGCTGCTTCGCGCCCAATCGGTTGTCGCCGAATGTAAGGCAGGATTGGCGGATCTGGAGCGGAGGCTTGAGTGTCGAGCGGTCTCATCGTCGATCGATGAACGCCAGCGCAGCTCTGCGCCAAACAATTCAATACGCAACGCACGACCGCCCAAATCCCGAACCGTCGATAATCCTGTTAACCCGGATGCAGCCGTGGCGTTTCCGCCTCGATCATGGGACCGTTGAAAGCTGCCGCCGCGCAGGTTGACGGCGACAAGGTTTGGTCACGGACCTGGCGAAGATCTGCGGCAAGGCCGGGATCAGCCAGGCGACCTATTTCAACTGGAAGAAGAAGTATGACGGTCTGCTGCCGACCGAGATCCGCCGGCTGAAGCAGCTCGAGGAGGAGAACGGCAAGCTGAAGAAGCTGGTCGCCGATCTCAGCCTCGACATGGAGATGCTGCAGGACGTGATCCGCCGAAAGCTATCAAGCCTGGCTGGAAGCGCAAGCTGGTCGACGCGGTTCGCAGCGAGTGGCAGGTCTCGATCCGCAAGGCCTGTGACGCTCTCGAATTTGACCGCTCGACCTACCACTACAAGTCCCGTCGCTCCGGCCAGGCTGCCCTCGAACAGAAGATCAAGGAGATCTGCCATGTTCGTATCCGCTACGGTTATCGTCGTGTTCACGTGCTGCTGCGTCGTGAAGGTGGCGCCATGGCCAGAACAAGACGCGGCGGATCTATCGCGAATTGGGCCTGCAATTACGCAACAAAACGCCGAAGCGCCGGGTCAAGGCCAAGCTGCGCGATGATCGCAGGCCGGCGACGCGATCGAACGAGACCTGGGCGATGGACTTCGTCCATGACCAGTTGGCGAGCGGACACAAGCTGCGCGTCCTTACGATCATCGATACCTTCTCCCGCTTCTCGCCGGCGCTGGCGCCACGGTTCACCTTCCGCGGCACCGATGTCGTGGAGGTGTTGGAAAGGGCTTGCAAGGAAGTGGGATTCCCGGCAACGATCCGCGTCGATCAAGGCAGCGAGTTCGTGTCCCGCGATCTTGACCTCTGGGCCTACCAGCGCGGTGTCACCCTGGACTTCTCGCGGCCCGGTAAGCCAACCGACAACGCGTTCATTGAGGCCTTCAACGGCCGCTTCAGGGCCGAATGCCTCAACGCCCACTGGTTCCTGTCTCTTGCGGACGCCCAGCAAAAAGTGGAGACTTGGCGCAGATACTACAACTGCGCATCAGAACACCCATCTGGCTATGTGATTGAAGAGAAGAGATTTTGTTGAGCGGGATGCGATCCCGCGGGGTATTTTGGGTTCTGTCGCGCTCGTTCGGCGATAGATTGAGCAGCAGTTGTTATCAGCCAGGTGCGGGCGAGGATCCAAGGACCATCCGGCAGAGGATGGATGGATTCGATCTCGCCGGCTTCAGCGGCCAGTCGGAGCGTCTTGGGCGCGATCTTCAGGAGCTTTGCGGCGTTGCCAAGGTTGAGCCATGGCTCGATCCCGTCCTCGGCGGGCTTGAACACCGGGATGTGGTAGTTCGAGCGCATTGATGTGACGCGCTCGCGGGTCCAGCGATTGCCGTTACCGGTCTTGAGGCCGTTGCGATTGAGGAGGCCGGCAATCAGATCGTCGCTGGCGATCAGCACCAGTTGACGCACGGCCTGGACGATATCGGCAGAGGTGCTGTTGCGCTGTCCGCGCCGGCGCTTCGGCAAGCGCAACTCGCTGTGGGCGCCCCCCACCCAATGGACCACGAGAACGATCTCCGAGGCCGGGTCGTCGATATCGGCCACGACCTCATGGATGAGGGTGCGCACAATGCGCTTCTTGAGGCGAGCATCCGTCGTCGGCGCATCCCAGACCGTTTTGAGGTTCGAGGCCAGAACGCCGAGCGAGGCTGGATCAGCAAGGGGTGCGGGCATCGCCGCATCATGCATGGCGATCTTGGCCTCAACCTCCGCCGCGTGAGCGAGCGCTCTGTTCCAGCGGGCTTCCAGCTCACTGGCCACCAGCCGGTTCGCGGGATCAGCGGCATCGTATTGCCGGAAAGCCCTGTCGGCGGCATAGCGCGCCGCTTCGAGGTCGCGACTGAGGGCATCGCGTACCTGATCGCGCCGTTCCCTGGCTCCCTTGGCGGCAGCGGTTGCGGCAGCGACAGCGCCCGGACCGACGACTCCAAGCAGTGCTTCCTCGATGGCGTCATCGACGCGCAGTCCGCCGAAGGCGATGCAGTGGGCCCCGCCATTGTCCATCCAGGCGCGGCTGCAGCTGTAGCGCGGGATATGGTTTTCCATGCCGGAGTACCGGAGTGTGAGCTTGCGACCGCAGCGCTTGCAGCGGATCAGACCGGCCAGCAGTGCGTCACCATGCTTGGGCGCGCCGTGATGCCGACTGGTGGGAACATTGCTGCTGATCATGGTGCGAATCGCCTCGAACTTCTCCCAGCTCACATACCCTTCGTGAGTGTTGGGCTTCAGCGTCAGCCATTCGTTCCGCGCCTTGCGGCGGATCTTCACGCTCACGCCCGCGGTGCTGTATCCCGCCGCCACAGCTGTCTTACCATAGGCATAGGCGCCGCCGTAGACCGGGTTCTCAATGATCCGGTGGATGGCAGACTAGTTTGGTCGCCGCCAGGCCGTGTCGCCGTTGGTCTGCTTCACCGGCAGATCGAGGTTGTACTCGTGGAGCCAGCAGAGCGCCTGTCGCGCGCTGCCCAGTTCCTCGACCTTGTCGAACACCAGCTTGATCGCTTCCTGGACGCGCCGATCCGGGTCCTTCTCATAACGGTCGCCGGCCTTCACGAAGCCGACCGGCGCTGTCACAACCAACTCGCCCCGGCGCGCCTTCTCGTAGCGGGCCGAGAGCGAGCGCTGGCGCAACAGATCCAGCTCGTACTCGTTGAGGCTGCCCTTGAGCCCGAGCAGCAGGCGGTCGTTGCCGTGCCTTGGCGCATAGATGGTCTCTTGATCGACCAGAACGGTATCGACCACGCGGCACATCTCGATGAGTTGCTGCCAATCCCGGCTGTTGCGGGCGAAGCGCGAGACCTCGCGGGCGCAAACCGCACCAACCTTGCCGAGGCAGACCTCCGCCACCATTCGCTCGAATCCGGCGCGTTGTATGCCGCCGGCGGCTGAACGACCGAGATCATCATCGATCACTTCAATCTCTGACCACCCGAGTGCCGTCAGCCGGTCTCGCATGGCGTATTGGAGCGCGCTGCTCTCGCGATTGTGCAACACCTGATGGGCCGAAGACTGACGCACGTAAAGAATCGCCTTGCGCTCCAGATGATGAGGCCTGACCTTGTCAGAGATCATGATCGACCTCCTTCGCGGGCGGCGTCGCTGTCATCGCTGCATGATCGAGGATCAACTGCGTCATCAGGCTCGTGAGCGCTGCCCGCGCTTCTGCGGGCAGATCCAGCCATGTGGGCGCGCCGATGGCGCCGTTCGACAGGCCACTCCCGAACAGATCCATCTGCTGCTGCGGCCGCGGTTGTCGATTGTGTCGGTATCCGCTCGCTGGCACTGCCGTCTGCCGTGACATGAGTCTCTCCCCGATTCTGGTCGTGAGAGGCTCTGGATGCGCCAGAAAGCAGGGCAGCTGATGGCGTTCGATCCTTCAACGCCAGATCGAGAAGCGTAGAGAGCGCCGCAAGTGCGTCAATGCTGACAAACGGCTGAGCTGTCAAAGGCTCAGCGTCAAGGCATGCCGTCCGGTCGAACATCCACGCTGGAACTTCCAAGCAACGATCTATTTGCGATCCATCAAGAGAGTGACCTGCCCCTGCATTTTCATCCAGCGGCAGTTAGAGTCTCGGGGTTTTGTACGCCAAGCGGCGCGGATGGAGCAACGGACGATCGGCGGAGCTGGTCGGGGTTGCGCAGCCGATCGTCCGTTGCGGTGAGGTGGGCGGCGTAGGCCGCGGGGGTCAGGTATTTCAGCGACGAGTGGGGACGCTGGAGATTGTAGTCGGCGACCCAGTTGGCGATCTTGGCGCGGGCGTCATCGAGATCGAAGAACAGGGTCTCATTGAGTAGCTCATCGCGCATCCGGCCATTGAAACTCTCGACGAAGCCGTTCTGCATCGGCTTTCCCGGCGCAATGAAGTGCCAATCGATGGCTGCGTCCTTGCACCAAGCGAGCATGGCGTTGCAGGTGAATTCGGTGCCATGGTCGGACACGATCATTCCTGGCTTGCCGCGTCGCTGGACGATTGCCGTCAGTTCGCGGGCCACGCGCCGCCCTAGGGGAATCGCATATGGTGCTGGAGGGGTGTTGCAAAGGGATTGGAACTGGATTCTTTGGGTGTCTCTCGATTCCCGAGGGAGACCTGAATGCGCAAGCTCAAGCGCCTGTTTCGACCGCTCAAGGATCCGCGCGCCAGCAACACTCGACACGATCTGGTGGAGATCCTCGTCATTGCATTGGCGGCCACGCTGGCTGGCGCCAAGACCTGCACCGAGTTCGAGTTCTTTGGGCAAGGCCGCGAGGAGCTGTTGCGACGGTTCCTGGAGCTCAGGCACGGCATCCCGAGCCACGATACGTTCAGCAACGTCTTGCGTGCGCTGGACCCGAAGGGTCTGGAAGCGGTTTTGCGCAAGTTCAGCAAGAGCTTCGGCATCAAGGGCGTGGTCAGCATCGACGGCAAGGCCCTGCGCGGAGCCTTCACGCGTGGCCGGCGGGCCACGCCGCTGCATATGGTCAATGTCTGGGCGGCCGGCACTCGCATGGCGCTGGCTCAGCGGAAGGCCCCCAACCGCAACGAGGTTGCCGGGGCTCTCGAAGTTCTCGCGCTGCTCGATCTGGACGGTGCTCTTGTCACCGCCGACGCCTTGCATTGCCGGCCCGACACCGCGCAGGCCATCCGTGATCGGAAGGGGCACTACGTATTGGCCATCAAGAGTAACCGTGGCCGGCTCTTCAAGGCCGCCAAGACGTTGGTCGATACAGCCCGAAAGCCCGCGCGAGCCAGTCAACGAAGGACCACTGCCCACGGTCGCGCCGAGCGCCGGCAGGCCATCGTCGCGCCGGCGCCACTGTTGGCGCAGCAACACGACTTCCCCGCTATCGCTGCCGTTGGTCGCATCGACAGTTGGCGCGCAAACTCTGGCAAGACCGCCAAGCATACGGTCCGATATTTCCTCGCCTCGCGCCTGCTGTCGGCCAAAAAGCTGCTCGAGGTCGCGCGAGCCCATTGGAGCATCGAGAACAACCTGCACTGGGTTCTCGACGTTCTGTTCGACGAAGATGCCTGCCGCAGCCGCAAGGATCACGCCGCGGAAAACCTCGCCCTCATTCGCAAGCTGGCCATCAATACCCTGCAGGCAACGCCCGGTCCTGCGCGCATCAGCCATAAAATGCTCCAAGCCAGATGGAATAATGACTTCCTTCTCTCCGCCCTCGCCCATATGCGATAGCCCTACGCGCCGCCCCGAGATCGACGTCTCCGGAATGGCGCCCAGGCATTCCTTGGTGACGTCGTCGACGATGTTGAGGATGCGGAAGCGTCGGCCATTGGCGAACTGGTCGTGGACGAAGTCCAGCGACCAGCGCGCGTTCGGCCTCGCCTCGACCAGGATCGGGGCACGGGTCCCCACGGCCTTGCGGCGAGCCCGCCGTTTGCGGACGGTGAGCCCTTCCTCGCGGTAAAGCCGGTAGATCCGGTTGATCCCCGATGGCTCGCCCTCCCGCCGCAGCAAGACGAACAACCGGCGATAGCCGAAACGCCGCCGCTCGTTGGCGAGGTCGCGCAATCGGCCACGCAGAACTGCGTCCGGCGGGCGGCTGGAGCGATAGCGGATCATCTTCCGATCCGCCCCCACAATCGAGCAGGCCCGCCGTTCCGACAGGCTCATGACGGCCTGCAGATGCGCGATCGCAGCGCGCTTGGCGGCGGGCCCTACCATTTTTTTGAAAGGAGCTCGCGAAGTGCGGCCGCATCGAGCATCTGCTCGGCCAGAAGCTTCTTCAGCTTCCCGTTCTCCTCTTCCAAGGCCCTCAGCCGCTTCGCTTCGGAAACGTCCATGCCGCCGAATTTGGCCTTCCAATTGTAGATCGTCGCCTCGGAAACACCGTGCTTGCGAGCCAGGTCGGCTGTCTTCGCCCCAGCCTCATGCTCCTTCAATACCGCGATAATCTGCTCTTCCGTGAACCTTGCTCGCTTCATCTGTCCGTCCTTCTTCGGGCCGGACTCTAACTCCTTCTGGAGGAAATACGCAGTGGCAGGTCACTCCTTCGTCAGACTAATCGCTGTCGCTCAGGGATGCTGCTCATGCACCCTTGAAGCACAACTCAACTTTCAGGAAGTGGGGACTACGTTAGGCCAATGCCACGGCTATCCTTCGAGTGCCCGGTGCCGATGTCCAATTGTTCACCGCATGCGCCCAAGTTAGGTTGTTCAGAATAACAAGGTCCCCTGGTTTTAGCTTGAGAATAATCTCGTCACAAAAAAGTTTCTCGTAATCGGCGCCTGAACACCAGCTCCGTCCTGCATTAAGGGGGTCCAGTTGGTGCAACTCAAAACCGTCCGGTGGGCACTTGAGAAGTTCGCGCTCCTGCAACATCCGAACGAAAAAGTGAAGACAGCTTTGGTCAACACTACCAATGTTATCCCAAAGGACATTCACATCGCGCCCTAGGAGACGGGAAAAGCTTCTTTTCGGCCTTGCCATAACAATCGCCAGCAAAAGGCCCGGGATCTCGGATTTCACCTCGGCTACTATTTGGTCATCTGGTACCAAATAGTCATCCGACGAGCTCAGACGATAAAGTGCTTTTGCACGAGTGATCATGCCCCGAGACAATGGTTTTGATCCAGGTAATATTTTTGTCGTTTTTTCTCGTAAAAGTCCCCATGCCTCACTTGTGTCGTCGATGTTCAATAGGATTGTTTCTCCTCCGTCTTTACTATTCTCGAAACAATAAAAGCACGACAACTGCATATTACATATTCTATCTCCTTCGGAATGCGGGGTGACAAACTGATAATCATCCCGAGAATTAACGCTCATGAAGTATTTGCTGATCCGCCGTCGGTGACCAAGAAAATCGGAAAAGCCGGCCTCCAGCTCTAGCTTTTTTTGCAATCCCAGTTCACCGGCAATTTGATGTACGAGGCCGTCCGCCTCGCTCGGTGAGACATTACGAATCAAAATGACACAGTCTCGACTGAGTGCCTCGATCACGCAAGACACATCCAAGCCGCTGCACCCAAGGGTCAACAGCATGCGCCGATGTGAGAGATCAGGAGTCAGTTGTGGTTGCGACATTCGCCGTGGACCCGTTCTTCGTCGCTTTCGTCGCGTCACGAGCAAGGGCCGTGCCACAGACGTCAGCGGGCATTAAGCGAAAACGCTACTTAGTGCCGAGCCCCGGCCAGTCTGCGAAAACGCGATGCGTGGCGAACTTTGCAACATCGAGCGGAATCCCTGTCGCAGGACCCTCTCTCACTCGACGAGCAGACCCCCTAGAGAAAGCAGCGGCGAGCATTTTGGCTCGCAAAGGCAATTCGGGCAAGGTGCGGACGCACCATCTTGAGTGGTCGTCGCTGTTGACGGCGCGTGCTGTTGTGTTGAGCTCTGTTCGGTTCAAGGCGTTAATGTTCCAAGCTCGACGGCATGACGGCAAAATTCTGGCAGCCCGGCGAGAAGCGAATTGTTTTCTTCAGAATGAGCTCGCAGAAGGTCATTGGCGCGTCCGTTACTTAACGTGAGCGCCAAGGAGATTCTGCTGTACGCGCGGTGATGACTGCGGCTGTTGCAGAGCTTCCGACGACTTTGCGGACGCCCATGCGGTGATCGTCGCCAATGACGTCCGTATTGTTGTGCTGAGCTGTGTCTGGTTCAGGACGTCGATGTTTCAAGTCCGACGGCGGCATTCCGAGCGAGGCGCGTTGTTTCTTCAGGAAACGCTCGCAGTACGTCATTGGTATGTCGATTGCTTGAAATGCGGGGTGATCCGTTACGGCCTTCATCGTAGCCGGAGTTCAGATGAAACTTGCTACGCCGGTTGGCTCTTGCATCTTTGTTGGTGGTGGTACGCTAGCTATTAGATGTGCTCAGCTAGTGATGGAGATGGGCCACGTGATCCGGGCGGCGCTGTGTGCCGACGCCATATTCCGCGATTGGGCCGCTCTCGCCGATATCTTGTGTGTGACGAGCCTTGAAGAGCTATCTGCGCTGCTCAACGCCGAGCCAGTCGAGTGGATATTTTCGGTTGCCAATCCGTTCATATTGCCAGCAGATGTGTTTGGGAAAGCGCGTAAAGGTGCTTTCAATTACCACGACGGTCCGTTGCCGCGATATGCCGGAACTCATGCGACGTCTTGGGCGCTTCTTGCCCGAGAGCCCGAACATGGCATCACGTGGCATCGTATCGATCACGGTGTTGATACGGGTGAGCTGGTCGTCCAACGCCGAGTGTTGATTGCGACGAGCGATACTGCGCTGACGCTGAATCTCAAATGTTATGAGGCTGCTATCGATGGCTTCCGCGATCTTCTAACTGGCTTAACAAATGGAGAGCTTAGTGCTCGTCCGCAAGCGCTAGCGGACCGAAGCTTTTTCCCGAAAGGTCGACGCCCAGATGCTGCGGGCTGTCTGCGATGGGATCGATCCGCACAAGATCTGGAAGCGATGACGCGCGCCTTAGACTTTGGCCCGTATCATACCAATCCATTGGGGTTGTCCAAGGCTCTCGTAGGCGATGACGTTGTCGTCGTCAGGCGCTTGGAGGTGACGGCTCGGCGCTCGGGCTTTGCTGCGGGGTCTTTAGTTGAGATCCACCCCAGCCACTGGCGTGTGGCGACAGGGACAGAGGATGTTGATGTTTGGCTTAGCAGCTTGGATGGTAAGGCTCTGGATGCGCGGGCACTCGCGAGGCGTTCTGATTCCCATGTAGGCGACCGCCTCCCGATTCTGAGCGATGACGAGGCGCGGAGCATAACGGTTGCGCATGAAATGTTGGCGCCTCGTGAGAGTTTTTGGCGACGGCGCCTTGAACAGTTCAAAACATCCCGGCTTTCCTTTTTGTCGTCTTCAGTAGCTTTGGCTGCACCTCAATGGCAGTTGAGTTCATGGCGAATTCCAGGTGCTTTGGCTGAGCTGTCTCCCAGTAATCGCACGGAATTCTTGCTAACGGCTTGGCTGATCTACCTAGCCCGCATCACGGGAGAATTAGAGCTTCAATTGGGATGGACTCCCGCGCCGAGTGGATCGCGAGCGGGGTTGAAAGCGCTCGAGGTGCTTGTCGCTTCTGTTGTGCCGATGGCAATTACCATCGATCTCGACAATGATTTTGCAGAGGCGCGCACGGTAGTGGCGGCCGAATTCGCTCAGCTGAAGGAGCAGGATAGCTTCGCGCGAGATCTTATCGCGCGCTGCCCAACGTTGCTCGGTATGGAGGGGTTACGATTGCGCCGCCCCTGGCCGGTTGGCGTTATGCTTACTGTAAGTGGCGAGTCTGCCACTGGTGACCTGGCTTCGAGCCCGACTTCTGAGCCAGCCCTGCCCGGTGAGGCGTTAACATTTGAGGTTTGCGCTCTAGATGGGAGCTTTCGATGGCACTTTGATGCAAGTCGCTTGGAGCCCAAGCATATCGACCTTATGACCCAGCATTTGCAGAATTTGCTATGTGCTGTGAAGGCAGATCCGCGGCGGCCGGTGGGCCAGATTGAACTCTTGTCATCCGCCGAGCGCGCCTATCTGCTGGAGGAACTGAACCGGACGGCATCGGCCTATCCGTCGGACGTGTGCATCCACGGGCTGTTCGAGGCACAGGTTCGCCGCGCGCCGGACGCGGTGGCGGTGGTCCATGAGGAGGAGCGGCTAAGCTATGGCGAGCTGAATGCGCGGGCCAACCGCCTGGCGCATCATCTGATCGGGCTCGGGGTCAGGCCGGACCAGCCGGTGGCGATCTGCGTTGCGCGCAACGTGGCGATGGTGGTCGGGCTTTTAGGGATCCTCAAGGCGGGCGCGGCGTACCTGCCGCTGGACCCGGCCTATCCGCCGGCGCGGCTGCGGCAGGTGCTCGACGATGCGGCGCCGCGGCTCCTGCTGGCCGATGCGGCCGGCCGATCCGCGCTGGGCGCCGATGCGCTGGCCGATGTGAGCGTGGTCGATCTGGAGACGGCCATGCCGGCGTGGGCAAACCTGCCGGCGTCGGATCCGGACCCGCGTGCGCTTGGCCTCACCTCACGCCATCTCGCCTATGTGATCTACACCTCCGGCTCAACAGGCACCCCCAAGGGGGTCATGGTCGAGCATCGCGGAGTGGTGCGTCTGGTGGCGGAGAACGATTTCGTCGAGATCTCGCCGCAGGACGTTTTTCTCAACGCTTCCTCGCCGACATTCGATGCGACCACGTTCGAAGTCTGGGGAGCCTTGGCGAACGGCGCCAGTATTGTGCTCTATCCTGAACGCTATCTCTCGACGGCAACGCTGGCCCGGATCATCCAAGACCAAGGCATCACTATCGCTTGGATGACTGCGCGGTTGTTCGACGTCTATGTCGGGGAGGGGCGGAGCACGAGTGGGCTGCAGCAACTGCTGGTCGGGGGCGAAGAGGTCGCAGCCAGTTCCATCAGAGCATGTCAGAAGCGACATCCGACGCTGCGAATCTCAAATGGCTACGGCCCGACCGAGAACACCACCTTCAGTCTCTGCTACCCGGTGCCTGCTGGCTTCGATGGCCAGCAACGGGTACCACTGGGACGACCAATCCGGAATTCGGTGGTCTATCTGCTGGACGGTCATGGTGCGCCGGTTCCGTTTGGCGCGGTGGGGGAGCTCTACGTCGGCGGGGCGGGGGTGGCGCGGGGCTACCTGAACCGGCCCGAGCTGACCGCGGAGCGGTTCATCGCCAGTCCCTTTGTGGACGGCGACCGGCTGTACCGCACCGGCGATCTGGCGCGCTATCTGCCGGACGGCAATCTTGAGTTTTTGGGCCGCAACGACGACCAGGTGAAGATCCGCGGCTTCCGGATCGAGCCCGGCGAGATCGCGGCGCGGCTTTGCGAGCATCCGTTCGTGCGCGAGGCGGTGGTGGTGGCGCACGAGGGCCCCGGCGGCGAGCAGCGTCTTGTCGCCTATGTGGTGTGTGCGCCGGAAGCAGCTTCGAACGGCCTGGAGGGAAGCGAGCTTGCCGGCGCCTTGCGCGCGCACATAAGTGCGCACCTGCCGGACTACATGGTGCCATCGGCGTTCGTCCGGCTGGCGGCGCTGCCGCTGACGGCGAACGGCAAGCTCGACCGCAAGGCGCTGGCTGCGCCGGACGACGAGGCGTATGCGCATCGCGCCTATGAGGCGCCGCAAGGCGAGATCGAGACCACGCTGGCACAGATCTGGGCCGAGCTTCTGGGTGTTGAGCGGGTCGGACGCCACGACCACTTCTTTGCGCTCGGCGGGCACTCGCTGGTGGCGGTGCAGCTGATCGAGCGGCTGCGGCGGCGGTCGCTGGGGGTTGAGGTGCAGACGCTGTTCGCCAGGCCGGTGCTGGCCGATCTGGCCGCAAGCCTCAGTAGCCATCACGAGATGGCGGTCCCGGCCAATCGGATCACCGAACAGAGTACGGCGATCACGCCAGAGATGCTGCCGCTCATTGAGCTGACGCAGGACGAGATC
>NZ_LBJG01000010.1 GCF_028128765.1 Bradyrhizobium sp. CCBAU 51627 | reverse complement strand
GAACCCCGGTAAAATCATGCTGGAACTGATCGAGGTCCAGACCGGCTCCTATCTCGGGGAAGACGACATCATCCGGATTGAAGACGACTATCAGCGCTCTTGAAGGGTTCTGCCATTTTCTTGGGCGAGCGGGCTGATCGAAAAAAGGTATAGGGTGTTCGATCGAACATCCGTCTTCAACGGAGAGAGTTTTTCATGCGAATCGCGATGATCGGCACGGGCTATGTGGGACTGGTGTCCGGAGCCTGCTTTGCGGATTTCGGCCACGACGTCACCTGCGTCGACAAGGACGAGAAGAAGATCGCTAGCCTGCATCGCGGCGAGATTCCGATTTACGAGCCGGGCCTCGACGAACTGGTCGCCGCCAACGTCAAGGCCAAGCGGCTCGACTTCACCACCGATCTCTCCAGGCCGGTGGCGGATGCCGACGCGGTGTTCATCGCGGTCGGCACGCCTTCGCGTCGCGGCGACGGCCACGCCGATCTCTCCTATGTCTACGCCGC
>NZ_LBJG01000001.1:315-50842 GCF_028128765.1 Bradyrhizobium sp. CCBAU 51627 | reverse complement strand
ATAATTCCGAGTTATGTGCCCTCCGGCAGCACATTGTGATGGTGTTTACCATTAATGAAGCTGAGCCCATCCCCAACATGCTTCTACTGCGATAGAGACGAGCTGCTTTTGTGAATCGGAGTGTAGCTGTCATGCTGATCAGCTCAGCTGTTGCGGAGTACTTGCGGTATTGTGCGATTGAGCGACAACTTTCGCCGCACAGCCTGCAGGCTTATGCCGTGGATCTGAACGATTTTCACGGATTTTTGGGTGTTGATCGTTCAGTCGGTTCGGTAATTGGCGCGGATCTCGGAGCTTATCTTTTCGATCTGTTGGAGCGGCGGAAACTTTCGATTTCAACTGCGCGTCGGCGCTTCGCTTGCCTGCGCGCATTCTTTCGTCGAACGGCGGCCTTGGAGCCTGCTGCGGACCCCTTCCGTGGCTGGCGACTAGAGCTTCCACGGCGAAAGCGCTTGCCGCGCTGTCTCTCGCGTTCTGAGGTTCGCAGTGTATTGTCTGGCTTAGCGAGCGCCGGAGGAATGATGCCTTCATCCTCACGGTCGGTTTCAGTCGCAGTGCGCCTGATGGTCGCAACTGGAATAAGAGTAGGTGAGCTCTGCCAGATAGTTGTTGCTGATGTGGCTCCGGAGGGAACGCGCATCAGGATTCGCGGTAAGGGAGCAAGGGATCGAGAGGTGTACATTTCTGATCCGGGGCTTCGTTCGGAACTTTTGCAGCTATTGGACACGCGTACGAAGCAGTCGGGCAAAGGTACACATATTTTCGTGAATCGACTTCAGCGTCCGATGCGGCCCCAGTCGGTTCGCCTCGCTCTTCGTCGCTATTCTGAATTTTCGAGTGGCCGACGTCGGATTACGCCGCACATGTTGCGACACACGGCCGCTACTCTATTGATCGAGCGCGGCGTCGATATCCGTTTCGTTCAAAAATTGCTTGGACATTCCAGCATCTCAACCACCGAAATATACACGCACGTCTCCGACGAGGCGCTCAGAGTCAGCCTGGAGAAAGCTGACGTGCTGGCTAACCTAGCGGCATAGCTTAGCGAGGCTGGCTGTCGCAGAGATGAAGGCTGAACCGGAAGGGATGGATCACAGGCGGCATCACAAGGCCGGAGATGGTAGCGCGCCGGAAGCGAAAACTTCGTCCACCTTTTTGCAAGCCGAGGAACCTTCAAAAAAAGCCTGACGTTTTTAGGCCCTCAGCCAATTCCTTCCAAATCTGCGAGGCATTTTTCGATATTGCCCTTTGCTTCGTTGAGAAGCCTTTTCGTTTCTCCCAACCGCTTAGAGTCGGGCTTCACCGGTCCGGCACTCACCGCATTTAGGTGACGGCAAATGGTCGTGAGATCGTTGGACATATCCTCGAGAACGAATGCTACATTTTCGAGGGGCACCAGCTCCGAAAAGAAGGTCTTGGAGACAGTGTCGTCTTGGCCAGCCGGTCCTTTGAACTTCATCTCCACCAGCGGGACCAAGACATCGCGATCGTCACGAGCAGCCTTGCCCATACTCATGACTAGCGAGCTGTAGGTTGTCGAGATATATGTCAGTCGATCGACCAGGGCGCTTCCATACAGCACGACAGAACCGGGATCGCTTTGCGCCTCATCCGGCTTCAAAGCATCGAGATCTTCATTCGGCATGTTCATCCTCTTCGTGCAGCTGCAGCGCCACTACAGGGAGGGAGACAGCCTTGGGACTGCTTGCTGCCTCGATGGTGTAGGAGCCGTGGGCTTCGGCCTTTTTTGTCTGGACGACGGTGACGGAAAAACTTTGGTATGAATTCTTTGTCCTCACCTTCATGTATCCTGGCGCTGCAGGTGCTGGCCCGTGAAAATGAAGCAGATAGTCTTCCATAGCGCGACGGACGCCCAGAGCGCCCGCATTGAGCAGCCCAGCCGTATTTGGGGCGTGCGCAGAGCTCTGTAGCGCGAGATCATAAGAGCGAAGAACCGCATCTGTATCCTCTACTAGATAGTGAGGGTGAGCGGCTCCAGCCAGCAGGTATTTGTCTTGCAGCTGTGCGGGCAATTGGCTGCGCTTCTTGCCTTCACGCTTTTCGCTGTTTTCCAGCTCAAGCAAACCGTCGCGCGTCAAAGCGAAGTGAGCAAATCTTCCTTGTGTCGTTCGCTCCACAAATCGCGCATTCGTCATCAACCGGAGAATCCGGCTCAGATTGGCGTCCTTGAGTTCTAACTTCTTGGCGATCGCTGTCTTCTCCATCTGATGCGACGGTGCGTCGCGCAGCAAGCAAAGGATTGCCACCACGTGCTGACGATGCATGACCTCGCTCGGACGTGCGAGCTTGGAGGTGTTTATCGACATCTGCAGAAGATCAAAGAAGGCCCTGAAACGCTCTGCGTAGGCAGCATTCTTTGGCCCGAGCGTCGCACTCACCCGGCGCAGGATGTCGAACCACTCCCGCATCTCGGGATCACGCCGGCGACTTTCAAGCGCGTTCCAAACAAACGCTCCCAATGTTGCATAAAGGCGCTCGAGGCTCCTTTCGGTTCCGTCTTTGAGGAGCTCCGAAATGACACGCCGGGCCTCGCTGGCCGTCGCCTCGCCCGTCTCTATCTTTTCCAACGCTACGTCCGGCATGGGCCAGTCCTACATCACAACCGTTAAGAACATTTTACAACGCTTTACTCTGATTTTAGTGCCGGAATCTAGGTGTCAAGGCCCCATTTGTAGGCAGCCCAAACAGTTTTTTGGGCGAGTTCCTTGGCTGAAACCGCGTTCGGCGCCTTCAGAAGAGGTAAAATGGTACCTAATCGGTCGTCCTTGAAGGCGGTGTGGGTGGGGTGTTGCACGACGAAGCTCCGGGTGCCGAACCGCACCTCGACCTGTGCGGCCGTGATCTGATGGCCCTGCATCGTGCGGTCGTTGCCCATGGACGGGACCAGCATGACGTCGACATCGAGCTCGGTGAAGGGGGTCTCGCACACGTCACAGAAATCCAGGCAAATCGCGACCCCGATCAATGCGCCTTCAGTGGCAAGAACGCATATCCGGTCGCCTGCGGTAATGGCTTCCGTACCCCAATCGTCATCGGCATAAGGGGCGATCTTGTCGTATGTCAGGCGCTCCTCTCCGTAGCCGTCGTAGATCCGCGCCCGGTTCACGACCCCATTCTCGCTTCTCTCGTGCCAGGTTCCTGGAATCAGAATTTCAGGAGCTTCGAGCTCGTCCGCAACGTCGCGGTCTCGCAGGAGTTTGACGATGCTCTCGCGCAACCCCGGCGAGACGGTTAGCTCCGGCCACACGATTGCGATGCAGTTCTCCTTGAGCGCCTGAGCAATCTGCTCCGAAATGGCGTCCTCTGCCGACGGCGCCTCGATGCCGGCGATCACGAACCGCTTATCTCCGGCTAGGCAAGCAAACTCCGGCTTGAGCTTGAGTACCTTGAACAGGCAAGCCCCCATCCTCCATTTGCTCGCGTCCGATGCGGTACTATGCAACGTGCGAGTATCCACCACGTGGACAGGATAGCCCTGTATCACAGTGGGCAGGATCCGGTGAAAGAGCAGGCCCCGCTTCGAGTAGGCTTGCGGCCTTCGCGCCGGACGTAATGCGCTTGCGCCCTGCCGCGGAATGAACCAGCATCCAAGCTGCTCAATGTGCCACTCACCAGAACTGATCGGCCACTGAGACCGACGGTCAGCAAGCGCGCGATCGATCTCCCGTATGAGACCGCCGATCTTCAAAGCGGCCAGTTCAGGCGTCTCATCGGACAGTGACCACAACAGATGGCCGTCGCCTATCGACGAGGTGAAATTGTCTCGCGCCCCCTCAATTCGTCTTTCTGTCAGATTTCGATAGGCCTTGTGCACGATTCCCGGCGCACTCCGAAACAAGGCGTCGAGCTCGATCAGAGCTTTCCTGAGCTCATTGCGGCTGGCATGCGTGATCAGCTCCTGGCGGCCAGCAAGCTCGCGCGCCTCCTTCTTCCAGGCTTCAAACGCTGACGTTTCGGCTCGGCTGTTCACGGGCCCCGGCAAAATCTTCGTCCAAATCACACCAGCAATATGTTCTATCGATAGGCGTGTGCCGGGAAATTTGCAATCGGCTCCGGTTTGTTGCTCACATGTCTTGGGACGTAGGGGCGGCCGAGACCAGCGCGCTGACGGGGAGGAGTGCAAAGCGCGGTAAGGAAAATCTGCGCGAAACATGGCGTGGACAACGAAAAACTGCATTGTCCTCACGATGCTATTGACTAAACCGGGTGGGGTGTTTTTCAATCTGGGCGGGAGATCCGCGCGTGCATAACGAACGCGGAGGGGGGCGTTCATATGTGGACATTCGGCCGCGCCGCGGCTTCAATTGGCGTTTGCCTTGCTATGGGCGGGTGCACCAGCCTTTATCATATTCATGATCCGCAGACGGGCGTGATCACGGCCGGTGAGTTGCCTTACTTTCTCAAGTCGATCCGGTGCGAGGTCGTGACCTTCTATCAGATAGAACGGGAAAGGCGGAAGGAATACCTGAAGATCTACAAAACAAGGCCGGAAGAGGCGTTCGACAGGTACGCTCATTTCGACATCGATCCGTTTCTGTACGGCACCTTCTTCCTCGAGTTGAAGGTCACCGACACTGGCGGGCTCGGATCCGGCACCGCATTTGACTACAAACGGGTTCTGAGCGCGACCAGTACCGAGCTCACGCATGTGGGTCCAACGGCCTCAGCCCAGGATACTTATGACCTGATCTGGTCATTCCTGATGAAGCAGAACGCCCAGCTGGCTTCCGACACAACGGCAGCGCCGGGTCCTGCACCGTATGAGCGTGGCTGCTATCGAGGAACGCCTGCGGACCTAATCGAGCTCGAAGCACTTGCCGAGAACAAGTACCCGGACCGGGCCGCCTATAAGCGCATCATTGTCGATGCATCCAAGCCGCTGGCGGCCTGGTTGCGGGACAATGCGATCCTGATCGCGGCCAACAATCTCACGCCGGCCATGCCATCGGAGAGCGCCGAGCCGGCGCAGATGACCTATACATTTTCAGTTCAGGTTACCGGCGGGGTCGAGGCAAAATACTCACTCACTTCGTCGCGCTGGACGCCTGCTGCGGTCCATGCGTCCGCCTCGGGCCAGCAGTTCAGTAACCTCGGGATCTACATCAACGGTCCGAACGCGGTCCTTGCTAATGGGGCCAAATCCGGCTCTGCCGGTTATGCGCCGAAGACGCCGCCGCTTGGATCAAAGGACAATCCGATTTTCACGGCGCCTTCGCCGGGAGGAGAGAAGTCGCAGGAGTTTCCGGGAGGGGCAGGAGCGGGCGGCCGCCGCACGGGAGGCGGACCTCGGACGAATGGTTTCATAGTGGCGCCGGTGCCCGTGTTCCCGCCGAGCCCAACCCCGACACAGTAGAGATATGTTTCGCTTCTGGTCGCCCAGACTCGTTCTGATGGTCGCGCTTGTGTTCTGCTGGGGCGCAAATGCTCAGCCTGCGCTTCCGTCGGGCGTGTCCGAGATGGAGCTTTACGGCACGGTCATTCGTGGTTCGAAATGGGAAATCAAAGAGATTCCGGTCTGCTGGGAAAACCTGCAGGCGAAGGATCAAAAATATGCCGAACTGGTCCGAAAAGCGGTTGCAGAGACCTGGGAGACCGCGGCGCAAGGTGGCGTATGGTTTTCGAAAACCTGGCCAGCCTGCACGGACGGCGCACCCGGTGTGCATGTGCGGATCGCCGATGAGGGGGCTCACACCGACGTCGTCGGCAAGTATCTCGACCGCAAGCCGTCAGGCATGACTCTCAATTTCAGCTTCAATCATTGGAGCAAAGGCTGCCGAGATCGGCGCGAATTCTGCATTCGCGCTGTCGCCGTCCACGAATTCGGTCATGCGCTCGGTTTCACCCATGAACAGAATCGCGACGATGCGCCGGAGCAGTGCCGCAACGAAAAAGCTTCCGGCTCGGTCGGAGATTATAAGGTCACCAAATACGATCCCCATTCAATAATGAACTATTGTAATCCAGCATGGAACGGAAACGGACAACTCAGCCCACTCGATATCGCCGCCGTCAGGACGTTCTATCCCTCCTGACACTCGGTCTCTTCCTATCCATGAGCGCGCCCGCGCAGGCCGATCGCGCGGCGGTGCAGATTGCTGCGCGCTACAACGTCAGGACGGTTCACGTCCAGTATGTTGGGGTGATGTACAACGACAAGCAGGAAGTCGGCGGCGGCTCCGGGCTGCTCATCGGCGACAGCCTCGTGCTGACCAACAGCCATGTGATTGGACGCGAGGAGAACTACAAGAGTTTTGACGTCAATGCCCGACTCGGGTCGCGCAATGCGAATCCGATCAAGGTCACTGCGGTTCATCGCGACGATGCCAGAGACCTGGCCCTTCTCGAGCTGGCGCAGCCCGCCGGCAATAGCGGCGGCGCCTCTCGTTGCCCGATGCCCGTGATCAACGACAACCAGCAGGCTCCGATGGGGACACAGCTCTATCTGCTCGGCTATCCTCTCGATCTGGATCTGAGCATTTCGAGCGGTCTGATCAGCAACCAGACGAGCCCGAGCGGCCGATGGCAAACCGATACGGTTATGAATGTCGGTAACAGCGGCGGACCTGCATTCAACGAGTTCGGCGCTCTGCTCGGGATCGCCGTTGGCGGCATCGTCAAGTGGAATGAGGCGCAGGTTTCCGGTGTCAACTTCATCATCCCCGCTACCGTGATTACTGCAAGCCCACTCTACAACATGATAGCCGCCATTCCCCAGCCGTCCGTATGCTGGACGAAATGGGTTGACACGACGATCTCGTTTGAGAACTGGAGCAAGCTGAACTCCACGCATGTGCAGACCCAAGCCAACGCTGGCGTGAAGATCCCCGAGATTCTGGCTGGGGCGATCCACACGATACTGCCCGAAGACCGCCGCCTTATCGTGAACGTGCCGGTAACGCAGCTTGTCGAACCGAAGCAGATCGAGCGCTCGTATACGGTCGACAAGACCAAGGACGATCACCCGGTCGTGTTTGCCGAGCACTCGGCGGACTATACCGAAAATTTCCCTGCTGAGCCTGGCTACCGCATCACAGGATGCAAATGGCATGTCGAGACGGCAAATGGCGCAAGCAATATCGCTTGCGCGATTAACGACAGCGGAGCGCAGGCGCGCTTCACCTTTAGGCTCACCAGCGGGCCCGCTGTAGATAGGTACCGCGGATGGCTGGGGGCTACGGTCAATGTGTCCCAGATGCTTGCGAAGTAGGTTTCTATAGATGATCAGGCTTGCATCGCAGATTCAGGCGCTAAACAGGCTGCAACCGATCGGGCAGCTTTTCCGACGGCTCCGGACAGTCTTCACTGTCCTGTTCTGCGGGCTCGCGACCGGTTGCGCCCACCAGGCTCCGCTCTCACAGCCACTCAAGCCGCACGTCCACAAAACTCCCCAGAAACATGGGGGCCTCTTGAAAAGATACGGCTACCGCTACGGACCTGGATATTACCACCATGTCCGGCACTACCATGCCGCACGGCCCTGGCGACCGACGACCGGTGAGGCGAGCGAGGAGGCGCCTCCCAACAAGAGCACCACCGGAGCTGAGGTAGTGGTCAACAAGCCCGCGATCAAAGGCGTGGTGCCGGTCTACTTTGCTACGAACCGAGAGGTGGCCGGCGGACCTGGTCTGGAATTAAGCCAGATCTCCTATGCTCGGGCCTCTTCCAACACTTTTGGCTATGTGACGGTCAGCATTCCCATCGTCCACAAGATGGGCGAAGTGGAGATCCCCGGAACGAGCTGGTGGGGAACAAAAGAGGCGGAGCAGGACGGAAAACACTTTCGAATTCAGAAGCTGAACCGGCTTTCACGGGAAGAGTTTGCCGCCGCGATAGCTAATCCGGCCGACAGCCTGATGCTCTTTGTGCATGGCTATAACGTTGCCTTTCAGGATGCTGCTTTCAAGGCGGCGCAAATCGCTTTCGATGCGAACTACAAAGGTCGCGTCATGATGTATTCCTGGCCCTCCAAAGGGGGATGGAAGGACTATGACTACGATCGCGAGAGTGCTTTGTTCGCGCCGGATGGCCTGTTCGACCTTCTCCAGCTGATCAAAAAGGAGGGAAACGTCTCAAGGATCATCGTGGTTGCGCATAGCCTCGGAAGCCAAGTTGTCCTGGGCGCCTTGCAACAAGCTGCCCTGAGCCAGACGACGCTCGGCATCACCGAGCTGATTTTTGCTGCCCCCGACGTGGATCGCGATCTTTATCTGCAACGTGCGAACCAAATCAAGGCGGCCGCGGGGGCGGTCACTCTATATGCCTCCTCGACTGATTTGGCATTGCTGGTTTCCATGAAGAAAGCGCAGTCCAAATCACGAATGGGGTTCGTGACCAACAGCGGACCGACGCTGGTCCCTGGGATCGAAACGATCGATGTATCTGCCGTGGGGGGCGAAATGTTTGCTCTAAATCACAGTACATATTCAACCAGCCGCGCGGTTCTCGATGACATAGGCCGGATCATTTCTTCTTCGACGCATCTCAAACCCCCGCAGCGGACCCCGACGTTGCGATCAATGCCCGACGATTCAAATACGACTTATTGGATGTATCCCTACTAGGGAGGGCGCGTGCCTATTTGCAGGGCTGGCAGGCGCGAGCGCTTAGCGCCCAACGTTGAGCGCGGCCTAGGCCATGTAGGCGAATCACGTTGTGTGAAGCTTGCTGGCACATCCCGGCTGCATTGCCGCGGATCGAGTCGTTTTTGCGCCGAATGGCTGCGTTTATTGGTCGAAAGGGCGAAACGACGCTGCCAGAGTTTTAGTAAGAAAGGGTCGTCGTGCTGCGGATCGACGAATGTTGCGTCTCTTCAAGCGTGCGAATAAATCGATTGCGTGTTCGCAAGGCGCTCGCAATACGTCGCGACGAAATATGCCGGGACGGTTTGGTGGGGTTGGTAGGGGACGAAACTGGTGAAAGTTCTCGAAAGGATCATCGGTTATTCACTGCTGCTGCTGATGATTGTGGCCGTCGTCATGATCGTCGGACAGCCACAGACCACGGGCGGAAACCAGGAGGCATTCTCCGGGTGTCAGAGGGCGACGATTTCACTCGATATGGCTATTTCAACATTTGCTGAAAGTCGTCGTTTCACCCTGTCGCACTATTAACCTGGTTTGGCCACGCTACCGACGAGTATCTCGCGTAACGGGCATCGATCTCCTCTTGGGGGAGGCGCACGCGCCGCGACCGGCAAACCATTGTCAGGCAGGTGTGCAAACTAGCGGGTGAGAGAAGTTGAGCTTCTTCGATCATATCGAAGACATGCAGCACACCACGAACCTCGATACCGACCTCGATTCCAAGCTCCCGCATATCGCGCGCTCCCGCAAGCATGGTGTGACCGCCGTCGGCAGCAAGCGCCAGCGCATAGGCATCGTGAACCGAAAGGCTCGGGCAACGTCGCATAAACTCTCGAGCTTGGTCGATTTCACTCTCTTGAAGCTCCTGCACGATCAAACCGCGAGACAAGAGTGTTTCACCGAACCAAGCTGCCAATTCGTCCTCGTACATGATGTCAGGCACCATGTATTTGGTGGGAAGCTTGAAAAACGCATCGAAAAGATCGCCCCGGTGAAGATCGATCGCAACCGATGTGTCAAGAACGGCGATAGGGGTCACGCAGGCCCCCCCAACATTTCATCATAGTAACGGCCAAGCTCGCGCGTCGATACGCCCAATAGCTCAGCCACACGAGATTCCGAAACCAGATCCTCCGCGAAGGCACGCAGGCAAAGCCTTTCAAAGCGCGAAGGACGCTGACAACGGTTGGAAAATGGCTCACGATAAGGCGATTTCGTCCAGCCCTTATCAGCGAAAATCGTGAACAATCGGCGCTTCTCCTCGGTGTTGATAATGCCCAAGTCCGCACACCTGTGAACAATTTGAACGACGGCGACGCCAAACATCGCTTTCAAGCGAAAGAGCTCGCCCATCGGCAGCAATTTACGCGCTTTTCCAATTGCCGAGATGAAAACATCGTGCAGCATCAAGAATGCCCTTGCGAATCGTTCACATACCGATTCCGCCTCCCGAATCGATTCAAAATCAAGGACTAGATGGGCAAGCTCGCAAACTAGACCAAACCTTTGGTATTCCCCCTGTGCATCCACATTGACGGCGATAAGCGGCATGGGAGGATGATTCCCACGTTGAACGGTGCAAAGTATTGCCGATACTTTTGGATCAAGCTTAAGCGAAATCACTTTGATTCCACGCTCTTCCAGCAATTCAGGCAGATCGGAAATTGGCTGGCTTCCTAAATTCCAGGCCGCACGCAGCCGTGCGGCGGCGAGCTCGACGTCTTCCATCCTGACGATGGGATAGGGAAATCCCGATGGCTGAACCCAGTTAATATCGGCACCGGGTACAAGTTCTTCGACATCGATATATTTCTCGATTGCACTAAGCAGTTGAGCTTTGAGGGAGCCAAGTTGCTTAGCGCTGCCGTCGATGCCGGGCCGGAATTGAACGCCCGTGATATCGATCTGGCGGGGATTCAAGAGATACCGTTCGGTCACACCTAAAGCGCGTGCCAACCCTCGCAGTACGGACGAGCTTGGCATGGCCTCGTTCGCCTCGTATTTTTGGATAGCCTGAAACGTGACGGCTTTGCCAATTTCTTGTTCTAAATCGCGAAGTGACAACCCGGCACTTTTTCTAGCAATTACAAGACGTTCTCCGATCATTTATAGCTCCAGTTGAGTTTGTGGTTGACAAAAGTAGTGCAAAATGAGACATTTGTCAACCAAAGCCAAAGGAGTTCGCTATGGAAGAGCCAAGCAACGAGCCGATTGTCGAGGCGATCGAAGTCGAGGTGGTAGATGACATCGTCGAAGTCGAAATCTTTGTGAAAGAGGGGCGACACCTACCTCACGCCAAAGGATATGTGATCCGCGTCGATAAACAGAAGATCACGGTGCATAAGCATGAGCTTACGGGCCGGGAGATTCTCGTGCTCGCGAAGAAGGAGCCTCCTGAACACTACATTCTGCGCGAAATCTTCAGCGGAGGCCGCTCTGAGATCGTGGCGCTCGATCAGGTCGTTGACCTGCATCGGCACAAGGTCGAGAAATTCAAGACGCTGCCGCGCGATCAGACCGAGGGCTGAATCGATGCGCCGTGAATTCGATCTTCCGGCGTTGGATCGAGAGCACCTTGACGCAGCCGGATCGCAATGGGAGGCCGTCAAAAATGGCGGCGAGTTTTGGTTGCTCATTCACAAGGCCAAACTTCCGACTGGCTATAACGTCCCTGAAGCTTCAATAGCCATAAAGATCGAGCCGGGATATCCGAACGCCCAGCTCGATATGGCCTACTTTAATCCGATCCTGCAGCGCACAGATGGAAAACCGATCCCATGTGCCGACGCCATGGTTCACATCGATGGTAAGCAATGGCAGCGCTGGTCACGGCACCGGACCGCAGCTAACCCGTGGTTGCCCGGCGAGGATTCGCTTGAGACCCATCTGATTCTTGTGCACGACTGGCTTGCGCGCGAGTTCGAGAGGCGCTGACATGCAAAATGTTTCGCTTTCCTTGACGGGCCGCCAGCACAGCACGCTCAAATCGCATCTTCTCCCGGCTGATGGAAAAGAGGCTGTGGCTATTGCGTTGTGCAGCCGCCGGTCAGGGGCACGGCACCGCCTGCTTGTTCGAAAAATTCACCTCATTCCCTACGATGCCTGTACCGAGCGTGCTGCGGACCATGTCAGCTGGCCGACAGATGTCTTGGTGCCGTTGCTCGAAGAGGCGAACAGATTAAGTTACAGCGTCGTGAAGCTTCATGGGCATTGGGGCTATACGCGATTTTCAGAAACCGATGATTTTGCCGATCGGACTCTATTTCCTTCGGTCGATGGCTGGATTGACGCCGATGTGCCGCATGCCAGCGTCGTTATGCTCGATGACGGCCGCATGTTCGGCCGCGTCGTCACGCCGAAGGGCGATTTTGTTCCGCTCGAGCGAATCACTGTGGTCGGCGACGAGATTAAGGTTCATTTTCCCGAGGATTTTGGCGGTGCTGCGAAATCCTCCAGCTTGCCAGAGTTTGTGCTGAGGCACGCTCAAGCCTTTGGCGAAGGCACCATTTCAATGATGCGGCGCTTGAGCGTTGCCGTGATCGGTTGCTCAGGCACCGGCAGCCCCGTCATTGAGCAACTGGCACGTCTTGGTGTTGGACGCCTCGTGCTCGTCGATCCCGATGTTGTTGAAGCAAAGAACCTCAATCGCATCTTGCACTCGACGGCAAAGGACGCTGCCTCTGCCAGACCCAAGGTCGAGGTGCTTGCACACGCCATTGCCGAAATGGGCCTTGGGACGCAGGTTGAGGCCCTGTCGCAAAATCTCATTTCCCCGGCATGCGTACGGGCGGTTGCCGATTGTGACATCGTCTTCGGCTGTGTGGACTCTGTTGAAGGGCGATATGTGCTGAACAAGCTGGCGGTGTATTATCTCCTGCCATATTTCGATCTTGGAGTGCGTATTGAAGCTGACTCACGCGGCGGCGTCGATCAGATTTGCGGAAGCGTTCACTATGTGCAGCCCGACGGCGCCAGTCTTCTCAGCCGACATTTGTTGACAATGGAAGGCGTGCGCGCTGAAGGTACGCGGCGGAGGAATCCGGACGCTTACAAGAAGCTGGTGGAAGAAAAATACATATCGGGTGCTGCGATGCCCGTTGGCCGCCCGGCAGTCATCAGCGTCAACATGCTTCTCGCATCGCTCGGCGTCAACGAACTCCTGGCCCGTATTCACGGCTATCGAGACGAGCCAAATAATGAATATGCGGTGCAGACGGTTAGCCTCACACAAGGCGCCTTATACGCCGAGCCGGAAGGGCAGGCGTGCCGCATTCTCAGCAAATTTGCTGGCCGCGGAGACGTCGTTCCATTGCTCGATGAGGTTGAGCTTTCAGAGGGGCGTGCGTCGTGAATATAATCAAGCAAATCTTCTTCAAGCGGCTTCAGAAGCTGCGTGTCCGGTTTCCGATACTCTACCGGCAGCGCGCTCCCTACTCAGCCGTCCGCGTCGATGATTTGCCGGACGTGCTTGAGCCGGGGAAGGTCTATCTCGTAGGTGAAAACGATCACTTGTGGTCCGCTGCGCTCAAGTGCCCAGGCGGCTGCGGGATCGTGCTCGAGATGAATCTCGTACCCGACACGCGTCCGCTATGGCGCGTGGCCGAGCACGGCGGCTGTGTAACAATTGAACCATCGATTTGGCGTAAGAAGGATTGCGAATGTCATTTTCGCTTAACGAATGGCTTCGTACGTTGGTATTGAGAGTATATCGCCTGAACGAAATATTCCGACTGAACTTGCTAGTTCAATAGCATGAGCAACAGCGACTTGCCTTTGATTGAGCGCTTCACGCTCTTTTACGATTTTCTTGGTTCGTCGCAGGTCGCACGTTGGCCTGCGGAACGGCTATAAGCGAAATCTACAAATTCTTGCTGCGGATTTCGACCAGACCGGTTGTTAAAGATTCCTCTTTAATTTCAAGGACCATTCGCGGGGCTCCACGCAGCCGGACGCAGCACGATTGACGTGGAGTTGCGAACCTAGGACGCTAAGTTCGCGGCCAAGCCTAGCTGGCGATTGCAGCACGAGGGCTGAATTTAGGATCAGAATGATGCCGAGCTATTTTTCCGCGGAGCGTGTCACTGAGCTTCTTGCCGGCCAAGCTGAGGTGAATCGTCATTTCAACGAGCTTCGCGAAAAGATGTGCCTGCGCACCTACAAGACCGAGCGGGGCGCCGAGTATGCGCAGCAGGGATTCTGCCGCCGCTTAGAAACGCCCGGTCAATCGATCGGGTCTTTGAGCTGCTACCTCCCGATCAGGAGAAGATTCCCGAGCGCGGCGTCGTGGTTGATGCGGCAATCGCTATCCAGGCCTTCACGATGAATGCCTTCGGTTGCCTCGACAACATCGCGTGGATCTGGGTTTACGAGAAAGAAATCAAGAATTCCGATGGTAGCGACCTGGAAAAGAAGGACGTTGGTCTTGGAAAGAAAAAAGTCCGGAAAGGCTTGACCAAGGAATTCCAAGCATTCCTCGACGAGAAGCAGAAATGGTTTGGAAATCTGATCGAACTTCGTGACTCTTTGGCCCACCGTATCCCTCTCTATATTCCGCCCTACGTTGTGCCGAAGCCGAATATCGAGAAATACAACGAACTCGAAAAAGCCAAGTGGGAGGAACCGGCACGAAGCGATCCTGACGAATACGAGAAAGTGCAGGCAGAACAATTGGCGCTATGTCAGTTCGTGCCAGGAATGATGCACTCGATATTCGAGCAATCGCCGCAGGTGGAGTTTCATAGTCAATTGCTGAATGACTATGTCACTATAGACGAATACAGATTGACGCTCCTGGAAGAGCTCGACCGGCAGCCTTAGGTCCCGCCTGTTCTTCTATCGATTGTCGGTGGTCGTGATGCGCTTTACGAAATCGGAAATTCTTGACGAGTTTGCACGGCAAGACCGATCTTATCGGCTGGCCATCATCTCGAGCCATTGGCTCCAAGGCGGCGCGCAATACAAGCCGAGCGCTGTCGAAGAAGCGCGCGGACTACAGATGAAGGTGCTCGACACGTGGGTGTCTTACTCCGATCTTGCAATGCTACTTGAGCGAGACTCGTCGCGGTTTTCGATCACTACCGACTTTGTGCTTAACCAGCTTCACGCCCTCATTCGCGTCCCGTTCGAGCTGTTAAGCGACTACTGCGAGGATTTTGATCGCGCGGGCTCTGGAAGTGCGATGGTCAAAAAGCTTCGCGACGCGGATTGGTATGAATATGCGCGAGTCATCCGAAACACGGTATCGCACAATTTCCGGTTCGATTTCTCGCGATACAAACCAGAGAAATTCCCCATCACGTGGCGCGGCATCTCTCTGACTCCGGACCTTGATCGGAAAACCATCACGTTCGAATCGTTCTGGCACAAATCCGGCTATGAGCTGTTTGTTGCGATGCGGGACTTTGCCGAGGCTTTACCAGAGTGATGATTTGACCGGTTCATGATCGTGCGAAGGCGATGAGTGGCCCGAGATCATGGTTGTCGGCAGCCTGAAGCGCTGCAATGTAGGCCGTGCGCGCAGTGCCGGCTGTCTGCAAGTCTGCGCCGCCCCATGTAAAGCGCCGGCCGCCAAGCTGCACGACTAATACATCAGCAGCCAATCGTGACCAGCGGCCGTTTCCGTTTGGAAACGGGTGTACGGATACGAGGCGGTGATGGAAGCGAACGGCAAGTTCGTCCGGTGGATAGGTGTTGTTCTCGACCCAATACCTTGCGTCGTCGAGTACCTGATGCAGTGAAACTTCGATCAGATGCGGCGCGACGCTGAGATTGCGCTCCGTCGTTCGGAATTTTCCAGCCCAGCGCCAGACACGTTCGAACATGCGCCGGTGAAGGCTCTTGAGAAAACTTTCTCGCGTCGCAACTTTCCGACGGCCGAATGCCCAACGGTTTGCCGTCGCGATGTTCTGCTGCTCGAGTTCGTTCAACTCGCTGCGCAAGGTAATGTGCGTTGGGATAAGATCTTCGCGCTCCTGGGGCGTCAGCGGTGTCGCGTGATCGTCGGCGGCGCGCAGATCAGTATCAGTCATTCGTCATCCCAGAGACGCGCGGGGCGCTTCAATAAATCCTCGATCGCTTGCTCTCGAAGCGCGCGGGCAGCCTGATTGTCATCCACGGCTTGGTCCTCAAGCCGCATCGTCTGCTCGATAGCTCGTGATTGCCGCTCAGCAATCTCGGCAGCTCGTTTGGTTACAACCTCTGCGAGGGGGCGCTCGGGTACAAGCACATAGACCAACCGGCAGCCGAGGGCCTCAGCCGCGCGTTGAAGCGTATTGAGGGTTACACTGCCGCCTTGCTCGGATTTTTCAAGTTCCACGATGCGGGGCTGCGATACTCCCAGTCTCTTGGCATATTGGGCGGTGGTCATGCCGAGTGCGTCGCGGATCGCGCGAATCCAGCCCTTGGGAGGGCGCTGGGCGTGCGAGAGCGCTCGGAGCGTGGCAAAGCGGCTGTCGAGATGGCGGATGGCGTCTTTCATGCGATAAGATACAGCATATAGTTAGTTGCTAAAGATATAAGATATATCTTATTAGAATTATGGATGATAATAGGTTATTCCTTATAGAATGAGATCGGTACGATAAGGAATATCTTATTGGAACTATTCAGTGTTGGTCGGCGTAGATTGAGGCTTGCTGAGCTAGAAGCTGCACCCAACGGTTGAGATCGTTCCCTTATTGTTCTAATTTGGCTTGCTTCATCGCTGCCGGTCATCGGCTCACACCTGACATCCGCCCATGCTCCCGCGCAGTTGGAATCCCGACATCGCCAAAAATGAAATAGCCCGGTGCATCGAGCCCGGCCTTCTTGGGTTTTACACGCATTTCGAAGTAACCGAGGTTTTCGCCTCGCTGCCTAGCCGCCACCGCCGACGATGCGGAGACCGCTCAGATCGCCCTCGTCGATTACCACCGAGCTCTTGCGGAGGCAGGCTTCCTCGATCGCCTTTGCGGCCGCGTCGGAGGTGACGCCGGCCATCTTGTCGAGCACGCAGTCGTCGAAGGCGTTGGCCAGCGCAGAATCCGCGCAAGCCAGGGCGGCAGCCGCCAAAAACACGGTTTTCCTCACTCGGCCCCCTCGATTCCGACCCCGGTTCCGACCATTATAGCCGCAACTTTGGGGAGAGTAATGGGCGGGATCCGAGCGAGCTTGATCGCGTTGGTGCTCGGCTTGGGCGGGACCGCGGCTGGCGCGGCCGAGGTGCCTCCGACGGCATTCTTTTCCGGCAACGACATCTACGACTGGTGCCGGAACGACCGGCGCGCAGCCTTTAGCTACGTGGCCGGCCTGTACGACTCAGCCGCCCACGCCGCGGCGGTGATCGATTCCGGACGGCACTTCGGCAAGGACTCGACAAACAACGACGTCGAGATCGACTTCGCACTCAACCGGGTGGTCGGCTACTGCAAGCCCGACCGCGCCACGCTCGAGCAGGTGACGGACGTGTTCTGCACCTACCTTAAGGAGAATCCGTCCAAACGGGACGGCCTGCCGGCGATCATGTTCCCCGACGCCCTCAAGAAGGCGTGGCCCTGTCCCGGATGGTGAGGATCTATGGTTGATTCCGTCAAGCGCCGCGCGCGGATGTGCGGGCCCAAACCGCCCACACCATCACTTCCGGGATCCTAGCCATCGCGCTTGCGTTGTCCCTTCTTGCTTAGCCCAGTAGCTTCTTCATCTGAAAACCCCTGCCAATCATATGAGCCGTCTTTTATCGCTCCGACCACTAGGGCTTAGTTGTGCAAACACTATGATCATGCGACGAATGCCCATTTTTGGTCGGATAAGCGCGGTGGTGCGATCACTAAGTGATTGATTGTTCTGAGCTAGCAGCTGTCTCTTAATCAGCGGGTCCCAGGTTCGAGCCCTGGTGCGCCCACCATCCTTAAGAGATTGGCCCGCAAGGGCTTTTTCATTTCGGGCGGCACAACAAGTCGCGTCTCGTGCGACCCTTTCCGTCTCGAAATCGCACAGGCACATGCTGAGCGGCCTTCAACTGTTCGAGCCGGAGCCCTTCAGCGCATTCCAGGCTGCCTGGTTGGCCTGATCGAACGCCTTGCGGGATTCCGCGAGCGCTGCGCTCAGCACAGACCAGGACTCGCTGCCAGTCTGCTTCAGCTTATGCAGACGCGCTTCCGCCTCTGACGCATCAGACTTCATTTGTCTGAGCGCGGCGTCGAAGTCTCCGGAATGTGCTGCCGCCACCTTGCCGGCCGCCTCACGGAACTTGTCGGCGGCCTCGCGGCAAGCCTTTGCCTGCGCTGCGGCAATGTCCTTGAAGGTGGCCTGCTGCTGCTCGAGCTGCTTGCCGGCGCCTTCGAAATAGACCTTCATCTGCGCCTCGAAGGCGTTCCACTGCTTCTCGAGCTCTGTTTTGCCCCGTGCCCAAGCCGCTTCGCCGGCTTCGGCTTGTGCCTTGAGCTGCACCTGGAATTCGTCGCGCCGCTTCTTCAGATCGGTGATGATCTGCTCGGCCTTGACCTTGGATTCGGCCTTAGCCTCGTCGGCCTTGACTTCGAACGAGGCGAGCGCGGCATCCATCTCGTCGATGCGCTCCTTGGCCCAATTCAGGTAAAAATGCACGCTGCTCTGCTCTGACATGACCGTCTCCATTGACTGTTCGAATTGGATGATCTCCTGGCTCGGCTTTGCTCGTGTTGACTTGAGTCAACTGCCCCGTCGTCGGCTGACGCGTCCCTCAGGCCGCGAGATAGGGAAAACGCCTTGCCCTTTCAGCCCCGGCGGTTGGCCGAGTGCGCGATGGTCTCAAAGCCGTCGCCGCATAGAAATCGCTCGGAGCCATCAACTTGGCATCGGCCGGCAGCACATCCGAGCTGAAGAGCTCATCGCGAATGCGCAGGGCATTGGCCAAGCCGTTGTCTTCCGCGAGGTCGAGCTGGAAACGGTTGCTTGGTGCCCTTGCACAGGCGAGGCCAGTGCCGCTGGTCGAGCCGGTGACGACAGCGGTCTTGCCGTTCAGAATTCCCATCGAAGACTTCCTCGTAACACGCGAATTGGATCTGCGCTTCGCATCGGATGCGACGCGCAATTGAAGTTAGAAGACCAGAGCTCTGTCACGCGCTTGAATCGAGCCGCGCGCCGGCTGCTGCAGATAGTCATGCACTACCGTGCCCAGCCCGAGCGTGAGGTCGGCGCGGATGTGAACGGCGGAGACGATCTCCAGCACCGGCAGTTCGGCGACCGGTGCCAGGGCGTGTCGCGTCAGGGCAAGCGCCGCCGGCCCGTTCCAGGCGCCTTTCAGCACGATGTCCTCGAGCCGGTATTGCACGAGCTCGCAGATCCGTGGGCTGCTGTCGACGTGCGGGATGATCTTGAGGAGGAAGTTCGGCTCGTTGAGAGCAGCCTTGACCTTCGCCAGGTCGGC
Organism: Bradyrhizobium sp. CCBAU 51627; assembly: GCF_028128765.1. Classification (GTDB taxonomy): domain Bacteria; phylum Pseudomonadota; class Alphaproteobacteria; order Rhizobiales; family Xanthobacteraceae; genus Bradyrhizobium. The sequence continues at coordinate 31,855 of NZ_LBJG01000001.1, read as the reverse complement.
CTCGCGGTGCTTGTAGCCCATCGTCCCTGTGGCGACCCGAAGCGGGCCATAGTCCAGCGTGCCGATCAGCGTATCGATCTCGGTTCGCAGCGTCGGCTGCGCGAGCTTCTTCGGAAAGCCCCAGAGCTCGCGTCCGCCCGCAATTGGCCCTTCGTCGTTGAGGAACATGCAGTGGGTGTAGCCGCCTTTGCGGCCGCGGAACGACACGGGAATGACCTGTCCGCTTTCCGTATAGTCGCCAAAGCCGTTGGAGTCCGGCATGCGGATGAACTCGTATTTGACCAGCGCCTCCCGCTCGTCGACCTCCAGCGGCTCCGGCACCACGGCGCGCAGCCTGGCCGGATCGGTGCGATAGGTGATGATCAGATATTCGCGGTCGACGAAGCGGTACGGCCCGGGCGGATACGCCGGGTTGGTCAGTGGCATGGCGAAAGCGCGTCGTTTCACGTCAGTCTCGCGCATTTGCGTTCTCTCCAGATGATGAAGTTGCGGCTACTCGCGGCCATCGTGTTCGAGATCGAAGGTGAAGACCCCGTCGGGACTGGAGGGTCGGGCGAGCACCTCGGGATGACGCAGGGTGCGCAGCGCATCGTGATAGCCGGCGCGCCAATGATCCTGCATCGATAGCCGCGAGAACTCGTAGTCCTTGGAGTGGCCCTCGTGATTGCGCGCGCGATAGATCAGGTGGACGAGATTGTAGACGTTCCGCGAGACCGCCGTGCTGAGCAGCTTTACGTCCTCGTGCTCGCTGAGATCGTCGGGCAGCCTGCCGAGCAGATCCGTGAGCGCGCGTCGCAGCCGCTGCACCCGCTTGAACTGGTCGGTGCTGGCGCGGGTGCGGCTGGAATACTGGATCTCCTTGTGCCGCGTGACCACTTCAGCCATGTTGCGAGGCAGTTGACCGCGCGCACTCCAGAGGTCGACCTGGAACGCGAGCATGTCCTGCGGCGCGTCCGATTCGATTACCCATTGCAGCGGCGTGTTGGAGACGAGGCCGCCGTCCCAATAATGCTCGCCCTCGATCTCAACGGCTGGAAAGCCCGGCGGCAGCGCGCCGCTGGCCATGATGTGCTCCGGCTGGATGGCGTGGGTCGTGTTGTCGAAATAAACGAAATTCCCGGTTCGGACATTGACGGCGCCGGCGCTGAAGCGCGTCAGCCCGGCGTTGAGGCGATCGAAGTCGACCAGGCGCTCCAGCGTGGTCTTGAGCGCGCGCGTGTCGTAGATGCTGGTCGCATCGCTGGCGCCGCCGGGCTGCAACCAGGGCAGGACGGGGCGGGCGGCGAAGAATCCGGCTGCACCGCACGTCGCGGCCAAGCCGGCGCTGATCTGGTTGATGAGGTTGCGCGTGTTGTCGCTCTGCGTCCATTCGAGGAAGGGGGTGCCGGACCAATCCCATGGCGCCGTCGAGGTGACCTGAGTCCAGAAATCGCGGAGGCGATCGACACGGGATTCGGGCGGGTTGCCGGCGATGATGGCGGCGTTGATGGCCCCGATCGAAATGCCGGCGACCCAGTCGGGATGAATGCTGGCTTCGGCCAGCGCCTCATAGACGCCGGCCTGATAGGCGCCGAGCGCGCCGCCGCCTTGCAGCAGCAGGGCGATGCAATCGAAGGGCAGTTGTCGTTGTGCGGACGAGAGTTGTGATCGAGGCTGGAAGTTCATAGGCAGTGTGCTCTGTGATCGGTGATTGGAAGGCGCGCGTTAATGATGACCGGCGTTCCGCCTTCCGACCTTGGGCGGCTCGAGCATCACTTCCTTCAAATGGTCGCCGGTGGCGACGACGATCACGAAGTTGAGCTTGCCGTCCTGTCGGATCACGCCACCGGCCAGCGCGCTGCCGGCCGCCGCTCTCTCGGCGACCTCTACGGCATCCGACAATTCCTGCTTGATCCACCTCAAGGCGAGAATGTTGGCGAGATCGTCGCGATCGAGCTCCTTCAGCGACGACGTCAACTCCTTGCCGGTGATGCTGCCGGTATTGGCATCAATCGCGTTCTCCCACACGTGTTCATTTTTGATGGTGCGGACGCGGTAGATGGGCGGGCCGTCGATCTCGAAGCTGATGTCGGCCGTCTTCGAGCCGTCATGCAGGCGCTCTGCAATCGCCATCGCCCGGCTGAGCGGGACGCGTATGGTACGGAATTCCAAGAGGACGCGGCGGATGGCAGCCTCTTCGGTATCGCTTTGCGCAGTCGCAGTTTGACTGTCGACCCCTGGAGAATTCCTGATGTCCGCGACGGCGCAAGTGGCGGCGAGCGTGGCGGTCGACACGATCAGGGCAAACAAATGCTGTTTCGACATCGGATCAATCTCGAATCTGGTTGGTCAGTCGCTCGCGGCAGGCGAGTGCGCAACGACGATCTCGTTGTCGGAGGACGTCGGCAGTGACTGATTGATATCGATCACGACGCGCTCCGGTGCCTTCACGTCGGAGTGGATGCGGATTGTGGGCCGCGCAGGATCCGGCTCGCGAGGCGGCAGTTGCGCGGGCAGCACCCAGTTCGCCAGCAGAAGCAGGCAGACCAGCGCTCCACCCACCGACAGGAAATAGCCGCGCAAAGGCAGGGCGGAGTCGGTCGAAAGGCTCGCGCGCATGAACATGGTGGATCGTCGGCTCACGGTAGGTCGCTCCCGACGAGCAAATCAGATCGTCTCTTCATCAGATGCTCCAAGGGCGCGGATGCCGGCGTGCGAGCTCGGCATCGAGATAGCCGCGCTCGTCAAGCCAGTCCGTCGGACAATAGGCGCCGACTTTCGGGTGGATCATGAATCCGTCGCGCTGGAGTGCCGTTCGCGTTCCGGTGAGGCCGGTCCAAATGGCCTCTCCACTCGTTGGATCCACGTCCATCACGTCGAAGACTTCGACGAAGTTCAGCATGTCGGGACACCGGTCGTCATCTCACGCCACCTCCGACAGCCGCTCGAATTCCTCAGGCGCAACGCCTCTGCGCGCGATCTCGGACTCGATCACGTCGAACACGCATTCCACCGGTGTGATCCAAAAATTGACCCAGTAGATGATGCAGTCACGAGCGATCAGCAGGGCCGGAATCATGCGACTATCCTCCGCTCCAGCCGGGCGGTGTCGGGCTCGCGAGTGGCGAGCGAATGGGCCCACGCGATCATCGCGATCGTGATGCCCAGGAGCAGGCTCAGGGCGACGAGGCACATGGCGACAATGACGTTGAGTGACGCGGCGGCGAGCCCGGGCAACGGATTTTCGCGCATCAACGCGAACAGCAGGGTTGACATTCACGGCCTCCTTAATAAAATACACCGTATAGTTCATATAAATCCGCGCTGCCATTGGTGTCAACACGACGAGGGCCTCACAAGCGCGTGTGCAGGATCGAGACGGCGAGCTTCCGCGCTCGCCGACAAGATGCCTCAGACAGAGAAAGGATCTGAGATGACGAGATTGACGAAAGCTTTGTTTGCAGCGGTCCTAGTCGCGCTTGGCGGCGCGGCAGCATCTGCTCAGGAGAATCAGGGCACGCCGGAGCAAAGGGCGGCCTGCACGCCCGACGCCTTTCGTCTATGCGGTTCCTACATTCCAGATCCGTCGGGCGTCGAAGCCTGTCTGCGGCAGAGGAAGTCGGAATTGAGCGAAGCCTGTAGAGCGGTGTTCGACCACGCAACCACCGGATCGGCGAGGGCCAGATAAGTGCAAGATTACGGCTGACGTGACCGGGGTCAGCCTTAGCCTCCGCACTGTGGCAGAGACAGGAGCGATCCCATGAGTATCGTGTACATCCCGGCTTTGGCCGCCTTCGGCGGCTCCGCGTTCGGCGCCGTTTCGACCATCGTCAGTGGATGGTTCAGCCGGCGCCGGAGGCTTCGCGAGCGTCATCATGCCCGCTCGTTCTCGAGGCGCGAGCGGCTGTACCGCAGCTTCATTGAGGAGGCGTCGCGGCTCTACGCCGACGCGCTCGTCAGCGACAGGGCCGAGATCCCGCAACTCGTCAGTCTGTACACGCTGGTCGGCCGCATGCGGATACTTTCGAGCGGTGAAGTCGTGCATGCCGCTGAACGAACTGGTCGCCTCATCATCGAGACCTACTTGTCGCCAAACCGGACCTTCGTCGACTTGCCCGACTTCATCGAGGAGATGGACCCTTTGCGGGATTTCGGCGAAGCCTGCCGCAGCGAGCTCATGAACCTTCCGGTGCGGTGAGACACATGAGCGAGCAGATTGATGGTCGGGCAGGGAACGTGAACGTCCGCCGCAGGATCGTGCAGGCGGCTCTCCAGCTCTATTGCGAGATCGGTCACAACAAGACCACGGTCGCCGATATCGCGCGGCGCTTGTCGATGTCCGCGGCCAACATCTACCGCTTCTTTCCCTCAAAGCGGGCGATTGAGGAGGCCGTAGTAGGAGAGTTACTGGACGAGACTGTCAGGGCTGCAGCTGAGGCGGCCCGTACCCATGGGCCGGCGCTGCGACGCCTGGCGACGATCCTGAAAGCTATCGCTGACTGCAATGAAGCTCGACCGGTGCAGCATCAGAAATTGCAGGATCTGGTGACCCCGGCCGTTCGTCAGAACTGGACCGTCGTCCTGGCCTATCAGGACAAGATCCGCGGCTTGGTGCGACCGATTATTGGCACCGGGCAAGCACGGGGTGAACTGCACGACGGCAGTCCGATGGCGCTGACCTGCTGCCTGCTGGAAGCCATGGACGTTCATCTCAACCCATCGCGGGTCGGAGCTGCGACGTTGCGGCCAAGCTTCGATGCGATGCTGAGATTTTGCGCGGCCGCCCTGAGTCGCGCGCCATTGATGCAGTCGGTTGAGATGCTATCGCACGTGCAGTTCAAGGCAGCCGGCTGACGCGGTTGCCTCCAGACTCGAGCCGTCTCGAAAACGCCAGCCGCACCTAGTGCGACCAGTCCGCTTCGCAGGCTGCGAGGAAAAACCCGACCCGTTCGCGTACGAAGCCGGGAAGCTCCTTCTTCAGGTCCTTCGGCGTCTCGCCGACGAGCGAGCGAAACAGCATCGGCAGCAGGATCAGGTCGAGAAAGATCTGCGCGGTGGCACGGCTTCGTTTGGCGCTGAACGGACCCTTTGGTGTACGCGCGAGCTTCTGTGTGGCGTCGTCCAGCAGCTGCGACACCGCGGCCTGGGAGCGATCGCGCGCGGTGTCATGAACATTCCGGCTCAGTTCGGGAAAGCGCTGCGATTCGGCGATGGTGGCGCGGACCAAGTCCACCGACTCCTCCAAGAATCTTTCCACGATTGCCGAACCGAGGTTCGTCAATTTTTCCTCAATGGTGCGGCCTTCCGGCGAAAAGCCCTCGAAATCAGTCAATCCCTCAACCGTGCGAGCGACCACCGCCGCGAACAGCGCTTCCTTGCCGGGGAAATGGGCGTAGATCGTCGGCTTGCTCGCCGGCGCGAGCTCGGAAATGTCGTCGATGCTGGCGCTGCGATAGCCCTTCTCCAGAAACAGCTGCTGAGCTGCATCGAGAATGCGCGCCTGCGCATCACCGGCAAGATCCTTTGGCGGTCTGCCTCGCTTCGTCTTCTTCATTCTTGGACCTCCGAATTCACGAGTCTGTGCGCGTCGCTTTCCCACTTGACACGGCCAGCCATGAAAGGCAAGAAAAAGAAAATATACGGTATAGTTTATTATTGGACCGCGATGTTTGGCAGACCTAGCGAGTGCTCCCGGAGGATCGGGGACGCAAAGGTGGGGCGTTCGGGCCCCGATCGTTCGAGCCGAATGAGGAGAATGTCGTGACTGCTTTGAACCCGAAATCGCCCGGCTTGCAGGAAGGCGTGCTGCTGCGCGAACTGCATCACCGGGTTACCAACGGGGTTGCCTTCGCCATCGACTTGGTCTCCGCCGCCGCCATCCGGGTCGAAGGGGCGGAAGCGAAGCGCGCGCTCGGCGATGTCGTCGAGCTGCTGCATGGCTATGCCGACATGCACCGTGCGTTGGCCATGCCCACGGGTGAAACGCTGATCCACGCCGCGACCTACCTTCGCAAGCTCGGCTGCGGCATGCGCCGCGCGCTGCTCGACCGGACGAACATTCAACTGGCTTTTGCGACCCAGTCCCTCGCGCTTGAGCCGGAGCGCTGCTGGCACCTCGGGCTGATCGTCCATGAGCTCGTGATGCACGCGGCAAGGCACGCTTGTCTTGATGCCCGGGCCGGGCAGATCAGGATCAAGCTGACGCGGACCGGCGCGCTGGTGAGTTGCGTGATCCTGGACAACGGCTCGCGTCCTGCCCGGGAAGCTTCTGATCGCGAATTGCGCATTGCCAGGGATATCGCGCGGGCGCTCGGCGGCCGGATCGAGCAGGGTTTCGGCGCCGAATTCACCTCGATCGTTCTCGCGTTCCCGCTGACCGAGCGCGAACGGGGTGCAAACTGGTCGATCGCAGCGCGCCAGATGAGGGCTCCGCGCCGCACGAGAGTTACCGCTTCAAATGAAGCGGTGCTCGCGGCAAGCGCAACGGCCGATCAACGCGGACCGGCCGCTGCGACCGATCCCATTGCGGGACGACTGCGCCAGCAAGGCGGTGAAAGGGCCGTCGCTCGCCGATCCGCCGATGCGCTTGGTGGGCTGTTGTCAGCTTTCCATCATACGGACGCGCCATGACCAGCCAGTTCCCGAATCCCGTTCGAACGCCACATAAGGGCAGGGTTCTCGCCGCAGCGACCCTCCTTGTCAGCATTGCGCTGACCGGTTGCAACGATCACGCGGCGCAGACGGCTCCACGGACAACGCTGGTCCGAACCACGACCGTGCAGCCGCGCAAGCGGCAAGCCGCCATCACGTTGACCGGAGAGGTTCAAGCGCGCTTCCGTGCCGATCTTTCGTTCCGCGTCAACGGGCGTGTGGTTGCTCGCGTTGTTGACATCGGTGCTCACGTCAGCAAGGGCGACGTCCTCGCCCGCCTCGATCCGGCCGAGCAACAGGCGGATGTCGATGCTGCGACGGCGGCAGTGGCCTCTGCCGAAGCCCAATTGCGCGTGGCAAAGGCTACGTTCGAGCGGCAGAACGCGCTGATTGCAAGCGGCTTCACCACTCGCACCGTCTACGACCAGGCCCGGGAAGGTCTGCGCACCGCAGAGGGTGTACTGGAGGCCGCCAAGGCGCAGCTGGGCACCTCGCGCGATGCGCTCGGATATACCGTCCTGCGCGCTGAATCGAACGGCGTCATTACCGCGCGAAATCTCGAGGTCGGCCAGGTCGTTCCTGCTGCCCAACCCGTTTTCTCGCTTGCGCAGGACGGGGAGCGGGATGCCGTGTTCGAAGTCTATGAATCCCTCTTCCTCGGCCAGACCGACAGTCGCCGCGTGACGCTGGCGCTGGTGTCCGATCCGAGCGTGACCGCAACCGGCGAGGTGAGGGAGATTTCACCTGTGATCGACGCGAAGAGCTCCACGATCCGCGTCAAGGTGTCGATCGACAATCCGCCAGCCGCGATGACGCTGGGCGGCGCCATCGTCGGAACGGTCAAGGCGAAGCCTCAGAACGAGATCGCAGTGCCCTGGAGCGCGCTGATGGCTGCGGGCAGGAAGCCTGCCGTCTGGACGGTCGATCCGAAAACCCAAACAGCGTCGCTCAAGCCGGTCACGGTCGGCGCATACGAGGCCGGACAGGTGCTGATCAAGGCAGGGCTCGAACCCGGCGAGCGCATCGTTATTGACGGCGGCAAGCTGCTGAGTGTCGGCCAGTCCGTCACTGAAGTGGGAGACAGGTCATGAAGCGGCCCATCATCATGATCGTCGGCACGCTCGCAACCGCGTCATTGCTCGCCGGCTGCCAGCAGAAGACGAGCGCGCCGGAGCCGGTGCGCCCTGTGCTCTCGACGTTGGCCAAGCCGAACAGCGACGACGGCACGGTTGCCGTTGGCGTCGTCGAGCCGCGCTACAAGACCAACATCGGGTTTCGCGTGCTCGGACGGCTGACCTCGCGTCCGGTCTACGTTGGCGACATCGTCAAGGAAGGACAGATCATCGGTACGATCGATCCGACCGCGCTCGATCTCGCCGTTCGCGCCGCCAAAGCGCAGCTTGCGAAGGCCGAGGCGCAGCTTGCGACCGCCAAGGCCACGGAGGAGCGGCAACGCACGCTCATCACCAGCGATGCGACCACCAAGCAGACGCTCGACAATGCCGAGCAGGCGCGCGCCGGCGCCGAAGCCAGCGTCGCCCAGGAGCAGGCGAGCCTGACCAAGGCGATCGAGCAACTCGGCTACGCCCAGATCAAGGCCGATTTCGGCGGCGTCGTCACCGCCGTCGGCGCGGAAGTCGGCCAGGTGGTTTCGCCCGGTCAGACCGTGGTGACGGTCGCGCGGCCGGACATTCGTGAGGCGGTCGTCGACATTGGGGAAGACCTCCCTGTGCCGCTCGACGTCGGTCTTCCGTTTACGGTCAGTCTCCAGCTTCTTCCCGCCGTTCAGGTCGAGGGCAGGATTCGCGAGATCGCGCCGCAAGCAGATCCCGTCACGCGGCTGCGGCGCGTCCGGATCGCGCTCGCCAATCCCCCGGAAAGCTTCCGTCTCGGCGCCACCGCCACGGCAAAGCTCGGCAAGGACCAGGGCAAGGTGCTGCGCCTGCCCGTTTCAGCGGTGCTCGCCAAGGACGGCGCCGATTTCGTCTGGGTGGTCGATCAATCCACCAGCACCGTCTCCTTGCAGAAGATCGAGGGTGTCTCCGAACAGTCGGGCATCCGCGTCACTGGAGGGCTAGCCGCGGGCGCCCGCGTGGTTACCGCCGGAATTCACAGCCTCAAGCCGGGACAGCACGTCCGCTTCGAACAGGATCAAGAGCCATGAAGTCGTTCAACCTCTCCGACTGGGCGCTCGGCCATCGCTCCCTCGTCTGGTATTTCATGATCGCCTTCATGGCGGCCGGCCTGTTTGCCTATCTCCAACTGGGACGGCAGGAGGACCCCGACTTCACCATCAAGACCATGGTGATCCAGGCGCAGTGGCCGGGGGCCTCGCCTGAGGAGATGACCCGTCAGGTCACTGACCGGATCGAGAAGAAGCTCGAGGAGCTGGAATCGCTCGACTACACCAAGAGCGTGACGGTCGCGGGTCAGACCACCGTCTTCGTCTACTTGCGCGATTCGACCAAGGCGGCCGATGTAAAGCCGACCTGGGTACGCGTCCGCAACATGATCGCCGACATCAAGGGCGATTTCCCGCAAGGCGTGATCGGACCCGGCTTCAATGATCGCTTCGGCGACGTCTTCGGCAACATCTATGCCTTCACCAGCGACGGACTGAGCCAGCGCCAGCTCCGCGATCAGGTCGAGGATATCAGGGCCAAGGTGCTCACCGTGCCCGATGTGGGCAAGGTCGACATTCTCGGTGCGCAGGACGAGGTGATCTACCTCGAATTCTCCACCCGCAAGATCGCAGCCCTCGGCCTCGATGTTCACGCCATCATGAATTCGCTCCAGGGCCAGAACGCGGTGGCGCCATCAGGCGTGTTCCAGGAAGGGCCGGAGCGGATCAGCGTCCGCGTGAACGGTCAGTTCACGTCGGAAGCTAGCCTGAAGGCGGTCAATCTCCGCATCAACGATCGCTTCTTTCCGCTGACCGATGTTGCGACCATCACGCGCGGATACGTCGATCCCCCGTCCACTCTGTTCCGATACAACGGCAAGTCCGCCATTGCCCTCGCGATCGGCATGAAATCCGGTGCCAACCTGCTCCAGTTCGGTGAGGCGCTGAAGCAAGGGATGACGAAGATCATTGCCGACTTGCCGATCGGCGTCGGCGTGCACCTCGTTGCCGACCAGCCCGTGGTGGTCGAGCATGCCGTCTCGGGCTTCACCGAAGCGCTGTTCGAAGCCGTGATCATCGTGCTCGGCATCAGTTTCCTGAGCCTCGGTTCGCGTGCCGGACTCGTGGTGGCCATCGCCATTCCACTCGTGCTCGCGATCACCTTCGTCGTGATGGCCTATTGCGGTATCTCATTGCAACGCATTTCGCTGGGAGCCTTGATTATCGCGCTTGGTCTCTTGGTCGACGATGCCATGATCGCCGTCGAGATGATGGTGGCGCGGCTCGAGATCGGCGATCCCCTCGAAAAGGCGGCAACCCATGTCTATACGTCGACTGCGTTCCCGATGCTGACGGGCACGCTGGTCACCGTAGCCGGCTTCATCCCGATCGGGCTGAACAGCAGCAACGCCGGCGAGTTCACCTTCACCTTGTTCGTCGTGATCGCGGTGTCGTTGATCGTCTCCTGGATCGTCGCCGTCTTGTTCACCCCCCTGCTCGGCGTCACCATCCTGCCGGCGAAGATCAAGGGACATCACGAGCAGAAGGGCCGCCTCGGACAGATGTTCGCGCGCCTGCTGTTGTTCTGCATGCACCATCGCCGGAGCACCGTCGCGGTGACGGCTGGCGTGTTCCTGCTCGCCCTGTTCGGCTTGCAGTTCGTGCAGCAGCAGTTCTTCCCCTCGTCGGACCGCGCCGAGCTCGTGATCGACTGGAGCCTGCCGCAGAACGCCTCGATCACGGATACCAACACTCAGATGGCACGCTTCGAGCGCGAGCAGCTGCAGGGCAACGATTCGGTGGAGCACTGGTCCACCTACGTCGGTACCGGCGCGCCACGCTTCGTGCTGTCGTTCGACGTGCAGACCCCGAACACCTGGTTCGGTCAGCAGGTGATCTTGACCAAGGGCGGGATCGCCGCGCGCGACAAGCTCAAGTCGCAGTTCGAGGACTATCTGAGGAAGACGTTCCCGGGCACCGACACCTACGTGAAGCTGCTCGAAGTCGGCCCGCCCGTTGGCCGTCCGGTGCAATACCGCCTGAGCGGGCCCGACGTCGCCAAGGTCCGCGATCTCTCGCAGAAGCTTGCCGGCGTCATTCGCAGCAGTCCTGATCTCGGCAATGCGGTGTTCGACTGGATGGAGCCGGCCCGTGTCGTCAAGGTCGACGTGCTCCAGGACAAGGCGCGCCAGCTCGGCGTGACCTCGGAGGACATCGCCACCACGCTCAACTCGGTGCTCCAGGGCACGCCGATCACGCAGGTGCGCGACAGCATCTATCTCGTTAGTGTCACGGGACGTGCGACCGCACAGGAGCGCGCCTCGATCGACACGCTGCGCGACCTGCAACTAACCGGGCTCGGCGGCCAGCCGGTGCCGCTCGGTGCCGTCGCCAATCTGCGCTATGAACTCGAGCAGCCCACGATCTGGCGGCGGTCGCGGATTCCGACCATCACGCTGAAGGCCGCCGTCGTCAGTGACGTTCAGCCAAAGACGGTCGTCGATCAGCTCGCGCCGAAGGTTGCGGAGTTTACCAAGCAGCTGCCGGCCGGATATTCCGTGAGGATCGGCGGCTCAGTGGAGGAGAGTGCCAAAAGCCAGGGACCGATCGTCGCGGTCGTACCGCTGATGCTGTTCGTCATGGCCACCGTGCTGATGGTGCAGCTGCAGAGTTTTTCGCGCCTGTTCCTGGTGTTCGCGGTGGCGCCGCTCGCGCTGATCGGTGTCGTCATGGCCATGCTGCCGAGCGGCGCACCGCTGGGCTTTGTGGCCATCCTCGGCGTGCTTGCGCTCATCGGCATCCTGGTCCGCAACTCCGTGATCCTGATCGTACAGATCGAGGATCTCAAGAAGGAGGGCAGGCCCGCCTGGGATGCTGTCGTGGAAGCAACCGAGCACCGCATGCGACCGATCCTGCTCACGGCCGCTGCCGCAAGTCTCGCGCTCATTCCAATCGCACGGGAGATTTTCTGGGGCCCGATGGCCTACGCCATGATGGGCGGCATCATCGTCGGCACGCTGCTGACGCTGCTGTTCCTGCCGGCGCTCTATGTGGCCTGGTTCCGGATCCATCCGGATTATGCGGATGAATCACCTTCACACGAGCTCGAAGCCGTTGCCCACGAGGCGCCGGCCGAAGACAGGCCTGCTCACCGCTCCCCGCAGCCCGTCCTCGAGCTCCAAATCTAGAATGGAGTCGATGATGCTCTCGAAATCGCTATCAACCCTTGCTGTCGCCGTGACGGTCGCGGCAAGTTCGCTCGCCTCGTCTGTTGCATTCGCGCAATTTCCGCCGCCGCCGATGGCGCCCGCCGGACCTCCCCCGATGGCGCCGGCAGGGCCCCCAGCCCTCGCAGCTTCCGGTCCCGCCGCCCCTGGTCCCGGCCCTCTCCTCGGTCCAGCGGCCGGGCCGCGCATTGATCTTGCCGCGCGAGGTGCCGGCGGTGGGCCGGCTGTGGTGGGCGTCGCGCGGACGACGGCGGTCAACATCGGTGGCGCCGGCTATCGCTATGGCGGCGAGCACGGCCATGGCTATGGGGCGCGCGCCGCGGCTTATGCCGGGGCATACGCAGCCGGGGCCTATGCCGGATACGGCTATGAGGGGGCGCGCTCGAACTACTAGTCGAGTAGCGAGTGCCGTTACGCTTACAGCGGCCATCGCAGGTATCTCGTCTGCGATTAGCCCATGAGCACGCCGCATATGGAAAGAGAACTCTCGCTGACGGCCTTGTGGGTCTCAGCATCGCCCCGATCACGGAAGCAAGTATGCAGAGAATTTTCGCGTTCACTGTGGTTGTCGTGGGGGCAACAGCGACGGCGATTCTGACCCCGCCGGAGCCGGTCGCGACCAAGGAATACGCGGTCTGCCGGCTCGACTATGACTCCGGGATTCGGAGTTGCGCATTCGAGACGATCGACCAGTGCGTGTCGGCAATCGCCGGACGCGGAGGAAGCTGCGTTCGCAGCCCGGCCAGCGAGGCGAGCGCATTATTTGCCCACGCTACGCAGCTGCATGCGCGTCACCGCCACTGATCTGGTGGCCGGCGGTGTTTCGGCCGATGGCGATGTCGACCCGGGTCGTCGTCATTCAACGTAAGGCGGACCAATTGGCATACTGCTGGACAACATTCCTGACTTTGCTAACTGTGCAGCATTTGGATCAGTAAGAGCAAGAAATGTTGGACCTCTTGAAGAGAGGCACCGAAGAGAGCTTCGGCCTGATCGAGCGTGAACTGCGGTGCGGCCTGTGGAGCTGGAATCTGCGTACCAATGAGATGCACTGGTCGCGCGGGTATTATGATCTTCTAGGCATCGAGCCGGGAAAGGTAGCGCCATCTTTTGCGGCCATCCTCCAGGTCACCCATCCCGACGATCGCAGCGCGCAGGCCGAGGTGGAGCGGGTCATCCAAAAGGCCTCCACCATCAGACGGAAGTTCCGCGTCATTCGCCCCGGTGGCAACATCGCCTGGATCTACTGCCAGATCATCGTCTTCGTGGATTCGGAAGGGGCGGCAGAAAAGGCAATCGGCGTCTGCACGGATATCACGGCTCGCGAGGATCAGCTCAACCGCCTGCGGATTGCCGACGAGCGGTATCGTGCCCTGATCAAGGCTGCGGGAGCCGTGGTATGGATCGCCAAATCGGACGGTCGAATCCAAGAACTCGTCAATTGCGATCATGCCAACCAGATCGTTGCGTCCGAATCTGGTTGGCTCCAGCTCGTCCATCCGGACGACCAGGAGAAGATGCTCAGAGTCTGTGCGGCCGCAAGCCGGGAGAAACGCGGCTATGACGTCGTGCACCGCTTTCTCCAGGCCGACGGTACTTTCAACTGGAAGCGTTCCACCGGTCAGCCGCTGCTTGATGACGCCGGGAATATCAAGGAGTGGCTCGGGATCAGCGTCGATCTCGATCGCAAGACGACGCATTCCGGCGCCCACCGCATCACCGGGGCGCAAATCAGGGCCGCGCGCGGGCTCGTGCGATGGTCGGTGATGGATCTGGCGCAGGCTGCCGGCACCACGCGCGCGACTATCCGCCGCCTGGAGGAACTGGACGGCGCGCCACCGCACAACGACCCAGCGCTTCCCCTGATCGAAGCGGCACTCGCAAGAGCCGGCGTCGAACTCCTGTTTCCAGAAGCAGGAAAACCTGGCGTGCGCCCCCGCTAAATTGGCGCCTCACCTGCGCTGATCTCGCCAAATTGGTCGTGCCGTCGATCGCGAACGCTGCATCTCGCAAATCTGGCGTTGAATGGTCGCGGCAGCGCGCAACGCCAATCGCAATGGCCGCGCAAGCCGAACCGCAGGCGCCAATTTTGCCTAACAGAAGGTTAGCAGGGTCGGCATTATTGTTCTGCACGTAGATCTCTGGCGCGACGTGCGAACATGATGACGAAACTCATTCGATGCCACGGAAACCGCGCGTGCACTCAGCTCCTAGCGGAGCGGCTTGTCGTCACGCTCGAAAAATACGTGGTCGCCGACATGGCCCTTACTCATTCCGATTGGCTCGTCGACTTGGTCGGCTCGGTGCCGGATTGCCGTACTTCTTTTTCACAGTCAAATTGAAAGGACCAAATGATGGCGGACTCAGACCAGCAACGCCAGGACAGATTACGCTTCATGGGAATTTCGCCCCGTACCGGGGAGCTGTTGCGTGAATTCTGGACCATTGCCGAGCCGGCCGTACCGCGCATCCTGGACGGCTTCTACCGGCACGTCACGAGCGAGCCTCAGCTTGCCGCACTGATTGGGAGCGATATTCCCAGACTGAAGACGGCCCAGGGCACGCACTGGGCGCGGCTGTTCAACGGCCGGTTCGACGACGAATATTTGAAAGGAGTCCGTGCCATCGGCATGGTCCACAACAAGATCGGCCTGGAGCCGCGCTGGTACATTGGTGGATACAATTTTGTCCTGAACCAACTCGTGTCGCTCGCCACGCGGCGCTATCGCTGGAGGCAGAGGCGTCTCTGCGAGGTTTTGAGCGCGGTGAATTGCGCAGTGATGCTCGACATGGAAATTGCGATCTCCGTCTATCAGGAGGCAATGCTGGCCGAGCGGGAAAAGCGTCAGGAGAAGATCCATGCTGCCATCCGCGGCTTCGATACCCGGATGAAGAGGGTATTGGACACGGTCGATGGTTCGGCGGGCAATCTTCAGAGCGCAGCCAATGGTCTGGCGGCAAACGCCTCTCAGTCGACCCAGCAGTCCAGCGCGGTAGCCGCCGCTTCGGAAGAAGCGTCGACGAATGTGCAGGCGGTGGCCGCATCGACCGAGCAACTGACCTCCTCAATTCAGGAGATCGGCCGACAGGTATCCGAGTCGACCAGGATCGCCCGGATTGCGGTCGAGCAGTCCGCCCGATCCGGCGACACAGTCCAGAGCCTTGCGAAAGCGGCGCAGCGGATCGGCGACGTGGTGGAACTGATCAGCACCATCGCGGGGCAGACCAATCTGCTCGCCCTCAATGCCACGATCGAAGCCGCGCGGGCCGGCGAGGCCGGCCGCGGCTTCGCCGTCGTTGCTTCCGAGGTCAAAGCCTTGGCGGAGCAGACGGCGAAGGCTACCAGTGAAATCAGTGAGCAGATCCTCTCGATTCAGGGCGCAACGAAGGAGTCGGTGGCGGCGATCGAGGATATCGGCCGCACCATCGGCTCCGTTAGCGAGATCGCGACCGTCATAGCGGCGGCTGTCGAAGAGCAGGGCGTGGCGACCGCCGAGATTGCGCGCAACGTCCAGCAGGCGGCCCAGGGCACGCAGGAGGTGTCCATCAATATCTCCGGCGTGACCCAGGCCGCCACGGCAACCGGGCAGACGGCGGGAAGCCTCCTGAGCGCGTCCGAACAGTTGTCGATCCAGGCCGCGGCGCTTCGGTCGGAGGTGGAAGCGTTCTTTGCTGAAATTCGGGCAGCCTAGGTAATATTCCAGAGTCTGGCGACACAATGAGTAAAGCAACGAACGATTTCGAGATCGCCGGGCGCGTGTCAAAGCGCGAGGTGAACTGGGAGCAACTGCTCCACACCGCCATCGAAAGCAGCTCTCACGGCCTGTGTGTCTTCGACGGCCGATCCAGGCTGGTGATAGGTAATGAACAACACCGCTGCCTCTATTCGCTGACATCTTCCGAGGTTTCGCCGGGCCGCTCAGTAGAGGATCTTCTGAAGGGCCGTCATGCCCGCGTTGTCGCTGCCATGGAAAATGTCCAGTCAGCCGGCTACCTGGCGGCGATTCAGCGGGGCGAAGAGTTCCAGACGACGTATGAATTGCAGAATGGGTCGTTCATCGAGCTTGATATGCATCCCATGTCTGACGGTGGCTTCGTCGAAAGGCACCGAGATGTCACCGAGCTTCGTCTCGCAGAGCTCCGGGCCGAGGCGGCAAGGCAGGAGCTGATCGAGAAGCAATATGCAATCGATCAGGCTGTCATCGTCGCGATCACTGACGTCCGGGGTACGATCACTTACGCCAACGATCGATTTTGCGAGATCAGTGGATACAACCGGGAGGAGTTGGTCGGAAACAACCACCGCCTCCTGAAATCAGGGCTTCATGCGCCAGAAATTTTTCGGCAGATGTACCGTCGCCTCGCCAAAGGGGGCGTCTGGCGGGGCGAGCTTTGCAACAGGGCGAAAAGCGGGGAGCTCTACTGGGTCGACACCGTGATCACACCCCAGCTTGGTTCAAACGGCAAGCCGGTCGCGTACATGGCGATCCGGGTCGACATTACTGCTCGAAAGAAGGCCGAAGCCCAAGTGTACTATGCGGCCCGTCACGATGCGTTAACTGGCCTGTTGAACAGAGCTGCCTTGCTCGAAGATCTGTTGAACCGGCTCGCACACGCAAAGGCAAGTGAACAGGAGCTGATCGTCTACTTGCTGGATCTCGACGGCTTCAAGTGGGTGAATGATACGCTGGGGCATGCTGCCGGCGACGCCCTGCTCAAGCAACTGAGCAGGCGCCTGAAATCGGTTGCCTCCGATGGTGATCTAATTGCCCGGCTGGGAGGCGACGAGTTCGCGATCGTACAGTTCAGCTCTGGAGAAGCGCGCGAGCAGGCGAAAAGACTTGCGATCACCCTCCTTGAAATCGTGGCGATACCGTTCTCGTTCGAGGCGCAGGACGTGTCGGTCGGGGTGAGTATCGGATTGGCGTTCGCTCCGCTGCACGGCTCTACGGCTTCAGAACTGCTCTACAAGGCGGATCTGGCCCTTTACCGCGTTAAGGCCGAGGGACGAAACGGATATCGGTTCTTCGAAGAAGAAATGCACAGGAACGCTCAATCCCGCAATCGGCTCGTCAACGAACTTCGCGAGTCCGTGGCCCGGGGCGATTTCGAATTGCACTATCAACCCATCTTTGATGCGAAGACGCTGCAGCCGAGTGTGATGGAGGCCTTGGTGCGATGGCGTCACCCATCTCAAGGCCTGCTTTACCCGGACCGATTCATTGGAATCGCTGAAGAGACCGGCCTTATAGAGCCCTTGGGCCGGTGGATTCTTCGGCAGGCATGCGCAGACGCCGCGTCTTGGCGTAAGGGGGTCAAAGTTGCCGTCAACTTGTCTCCTGAACAGTTCCGCGGCCCGGCGTTGTTCGACGTTGTACTAAGAACGCTGCTGGAAACAGGTATGTCACCTGATCGGCTTGAGTTCGAAGTCACAGAATCCATGCTGCTGCAGGAGAAGGAGGAGAATCTTCTTCTCTTTCGTCAGCTCAAGAACATTGGGATATCAATAGCGCTCGACGATTTCGGTGTGGGATACGCTTCGATCGGTTCGGTCGTCTCATTTCCTTTTGACAAGGTGAAGATCGATCGTTCGTTCACGAGAGACGTGGTCAATAAACCGGCAAGCAGGACGGTTGTGGCGTCGATCATGACCTTGGCCCGAGGCTTAGGCGTTCAGGTCACTGCAGAGGGCATTGAGACGCGGGATCAGTTAGAATACTTGCGAAGCCAGGGAGTAGATCTCGTCCAAGGTTATTTGCTGGGCAGACCGGCACCGGCGGCCCTGAGCGAGTGCATCAGCGTCAGTCTCGTTGAGAGGGCACTCTGATTGCGGCCATCTAAGCAAGGTGCCGCTCTCCCTGAAGCTCGCTCAAGTATCAGAAGAGCGGGTCGAATTGACGCGATCCTCCTGGGTGCTCTCGGATCTGCGAGAGGTCTCACACGCTCAACAGATACCCCTCTTGCTGACAAACCGCATGGGCGGTGCGCCTTCACTTCGATCAGCAGGCAGATCAAGGGAAGATCGAGCCCGCAAACTGTTCGCGTGTGCTGAAGGACCGGGAGCGACTCAAGGAAGATGACGGCAAGCTCGGCGTTGCGCACGATTTCTGGCGCGACCATCATATGGCGGCGAACTGCCATCTCGGACTCGATCTCTGTCGCCGACCACCGCTTCGCCTCGTGCGGGCCCGACCCAGGTTCGAGCCCTGGTGCGCCCACCAAATCAATGGCTTAGCCAACAGTACTGTTTTAGCTGCTGATTTTTTAAACGGCCTTTTGCCGACCGCTGGAGGCGCCCGATAGGGGGGCATCGTGCGGCACCTCAGCAGTTCTTCAAGAGAAAACCTGCGAGGCAGATGTCGGCAGATCAGCGCGCGACGATCAGGACCCTGCTGGTGCTCGACATGGCCGGGTGCTCGCTCACCGTCGACCTGCTCGGTGCCGACACAACGGCGCTCTGGGACCATCCCGTGCGCATGGCCGCACTGAAATAATGATCGCATTCGAAGCGGCGCGGTTGCGCCCCGCGTGAATGGGGGCAACCCAGACGAGCGCGCAATCGAACCGGGCCGTGTACGGACGGCGTCGCGGACGTCGTCCTCATAGACCACGGTTCTGTATCACTGTCGATATCGGCGAACGCGACGAACCCGTCCCTGAACCGGGCCGCCTGGTCGACGCCCGCAGGCTATTTAGCGGTCCCGCGAGCCTCTGCGGCCTTCTCGAGCTCCCAGGCCCGTTGCAGGCGCTCGGGACTCGTCTGGTTCAATAGCCTGGTCCAGCCGCCGGCTAGCGCCTTGACGGAATCTTCAAGGCTTGCTGCGCGCCCCGTGGTCCATTCGGGCAAGGCCATTGGGATCGTGATCGCCCAATCCCAGGCTGCTTCTGTCAGGCGTATATGTCCGATCGTGTGATCTTGAAAGCGGACGAGATAGTCGTTTTTGATTTCGGGCCACCGCAGCGTCAGGTTCAGCGAAATTGCTCGTGCCATCTGGAAATTCGTTTCGTAAAAATTGAGATCCGCGCGTCTGCGGGGGGCGCTCGCAACGACGCCAACACGCGTCGATCGAGCTTCATACCCCCAGTACCGCATTCGGATTTGCAGCATAGTTGGACTTTTGACGCGACGCAACGTCCGTCGGCGCCGGGCGGGCTCAAATCGCTTGAGGACAATCCGATAATTTGTCACTCTGGCCAGTGACAGACTGCAGTCTGAGGTTAGGGGGCTTCCATGTCGAAATCGTTGCTCGCGGCCGTCGCGGCTGCACTTTCAATTGTAGCTTCGTTCACCGGCGCCGCTCGGAGTGAGACCTATCCGTTCGGCGATCCGCCCTATCGGCTGGACTGGGAGACGGATCCGGAAATCATTTCGGGCTGCTGGAAATGGAATTGGCAACAATATCAGTGGGAAGACCATTGTCCCGTCTACGTCCAGCCGAAAGCCTACATGTTCTACGGGCGATCCAGGCACGTGGTGCTGCGGACGAAGGGTTAGGCTCGCGGCCTTGTTGCCGCGGCACCCATCGGCGCGGTTAAGGCCGCGTGATCGTGCAGGCGATCTGGCTGTGCTTGCCGAAATTGATCAACGCGTTCTCGCGGAAGCCGTCCAGCCAGATTCCACGCCCCGCATAGCGATAGCCAACGCCCATCGGCACCAGCCGCACGTGTGTGGCGCCGTGTGAGCTTGAATAGAGGGAGGCGGTCACGATCTCCCCCGCAGCGGACACGGCAATCGGGCAGAGCGAGTAATGGTGCCCGTTTTCGCAGGTGAAAACGATGTCCGGACAGGCCGCAGCGGGCGATGCCATGAGGCCCAGGTCGGCGGCGGACGCCGATCGAGCCGCGGCGAATAGCGCAAGACCGAAGCAAGCCGCTGACAAGACAATCTTGCTGAAAGGATTCCGCATGGCCGCCCCCGTATCTGATCTTGGCGGCTACAACAGCAAAAAAACGCTGATACGTCAAACTGACCAAGGTTATCGGCGCCACGCGGGCGGCGCAAAAGGCATGATTGGGGGAGGGACCTTGTTGTCGACGTCAAGGATTTCCGGCTCAGTTCGGTTCGACTTGCGACGCCAAGCCGCTCGAACATCGTAAGCAGATGGACTTTGACCTACCCTCGGCAACGCCAAGAGACTGCGCGATTTCCCCGTTGGATGCGCCAGCCGTCATCATTCTTTCGTCGCGCGATCCGATGTCCTGGCCCGCAGCAGGGTGTCCGAAGGCAGTTCGCCGAATTCCGTTCGATAGTCGCGAGCAAAATGGCCCAAATTTCCAAAGCCGCATCTGGCGCAGACCTTCGTCACGGTGGTGTTCACGCCTGGGCCGGAAAGCATGTCGTAGGCATGAACGAGCCTGATGCGTTTCAGGAATTCGAGCGGGGTTGTCCCAAGTGCGGAAAAATACTTCTGTAAACTCCGCTGGCCCACATTGTATCGTCGCGCAACCGCGGACAGGACCAGCGGCTTGTCCCATTGTGTCTGCAGATGCCGAATAAAGGAAAGGATCTCTTCGGACTTCCTGTTCGGCTTTTGAATCCGGTCATCGGTGATGTCGACGGACATGCCGATCACTTTGATCAAACGCCCGTCACCGTCCTTGACCGGCGTGACCATCTCCCGCACCCAGCGTGTCCGGTTGCTGTCAACCAGACGCCGATAGTCCTGCGTGCCCGATAGCCCTCGCTCGGAGCGTTTGAGGAGCACCTCAACGGCTCTTAGATCGTCAGGGTGGACGCGCTCCTTGAAGCCTTCGAGCGACCGGGGCTGCACCGCGTCGGGCCTGCCAAGCAGTATCTCGAAGGCTCCAGAACTCCGCCCATCGCCAGATCCCGGATACCAGGCCCAGATCGTGACGTTGTCGCTGGCCAGGCTGCGGAAGCGCTCGTCGCTGCGGCTCTCAGGTTCGGTCACATCGTCGAGCACGAGAGTCAGCCAGATGAGCTTGCCTGAATGGTCCCTGACGGCCGACTGCGCAGCGCGCATTCGCACCCAGCGGCCGTCAGGCCTGAGAAAGCGGACCTTAAAACGGGTCCGATTCACGATGCCCTTGGTCAGTTCATCCGTGCAGACGAGATGGATCAAGCGATCGTCAGGATGGATGAATTGAAGAATACTGCTGACTTTCAGAACCTCGTCGAGCGTGCGCTTCAACGTCTGACAGAACACGCCGTTGACGTGGAGAATTTGGCCGGACCGCGCGTCGAGAATCGCAACCGCGAGCCCGAGGCCATCCAGCAATTCCCGCGGCGTTGCGCCGATTTCCTTGACGTGATCGATAACCGAAATGCCCACCGGTCCGCCGAATGAAATGCCGAAGAGCTGAGGACAACTCTCGTGCAAGAAAAAATCTCTTATCCAATGATCCTATTGGAGTTCGCAACCCACCGCCAATGTCGACCCCGGTGAAATACGGATTCCGGCAGGTCGCGTTCTATTTTGAGTGATGCGCACTGTTTTCGAGCGAACAATATCGTGCTGTCGCCTTTTGGATATCTTGCCTTTAACGAATTTGTCACTTTAAGCTCTCCGTTGAGAGTTCGTTAAGCTTTCCGGGCAGGGGGAAGTTTAGTGGGCGCGTTGAAGGACCTCCTTTGGTCCGACGCGATTTGGGCGCTCGGCGGTATTGCGACTTCCGGTCGCAGCCAGATGACGCGCGGATCGAAACGTACTCACATCACCTCCCGACCCAGCCCAGTCATTTCCTGCCAGCCGTTCAAGGCTGAGCCGATCTGTGTTTTTGGAGCCGTTCTTTGAGGTTGGAATTTTAGCAGCGCTTGACCCTGGCGGCCGCGCACGTCGGCTGGCCCAACATCCCGTCGATTTCTAGCGGAACGCTCGCACAATTTTGCGTTCTGTATGCTTTTTTTGAGGAGTTTAACCATGCCGAGCGGCAACACGTCGAACAAGTCGGTTCTCTGGACCTACACCACCCCTGATGGCGCCACCATCACGCTCTACAGCGACGGCAGCGAGACCATCACGGGTGGGCCAACGATTTCATCATATACTGTGAACGGAAACCAGAGTCAGACCGTCATCGTTGCCGATGGCAACGCGGCCGCCGTCAATCACGTCGTCTTCACCAACAATGCCGGCGATACGATCGATGGCACGAAGAGTTCCGGCAACGATTCGTTTTTCGGGGGCAACGGCAGGGACATTCTGTTAGCCGGCACCGGGAATGATTATCTCGACGGCAACAACGGCGTCGACCTCCTCGTCGGCAATGCCGCCAATACCCACACGACGATGTTCGTTGGCGGCAATGGCGGCGACGTGCTGATCGAGGGAGGCGCGCACAGTACCTTCCTTTATCGAGCCACCGTAGAATCCAACTATACCCTCGGCGGTCGGATTACCGTGGACACCTCGTCGGTAGCGGCTGAGGCCAAGACGGCGACGAACTCCTGGGACGTCATTGTCGGCTTCAACTCGAGCAAGGACGCGATCGATCTCAGGCTGCTTGATCAGCAGTTGACCGGCCCGGGTACAAGCAAGCTCGTTTGGCTCGGTGCTGACGGCGTCGAGTCCGACGCATCGTCCGGCCTAGTCAGCACCTCGCACGCTCACGGTGTCTGGACCGACACGACCGGCAGCTTCCTCTATGCGGATACCAACGGCGATGGTAAGGCCGACCTCAAGATCCAGGTCAGCGACGTCAACGCAAGCGACGTCCTGGGTGTGATTCTTCCGCCGACGAAGGCGGTGGACACGAATGCGGCGCCCAACACCGTCTCCGAGGACGTGACCGACAATGCCTCGACCGGCCTCACGGCGCATGCGACCGATCCGAACGGCGAGACATTGACCTACTCGCTGGTGGGCGACACCTCCAATGGCGGTTTCAAGATCGATGCCACCACCGGTGTGGTCACCATCGCTGATGCCACCAAGATCGACTACGAGAGCGCTGCCGGACATGCCTATACCGTCACGGTGAAGGCAACGGATACCGACGGCGCATCGAGCACCCAGGACTTCGCCATCGCGGTGACCGACGTCAAGCCGACCACGCCCTCCGACGGCGACGCGTCTACCAACACTGTGATCGAGGGTGCGACGACCGGCACTCTGGTTGGAATCACCGCGTCGTCGAGTGATATTCACGGCGGAACGGTGACCTACGCTCTGACCGGCGACACCTCGAATGGCGGATTCCAGATCGATGCCAGCACCGGTGTGGTGACCGTAGCCGATGCCACCAAGATCGACTACGAGAGCGCACCCGGACATGCTTACAGCATCACTGTGGTGGCATCTGATGGCACATTGCCCAGCGACGCACAGACCTTCACGATTGGGGTGACCGACGTTGCGCCGACGGCGCCGACAGACAGTGACAGTGCGGCTAACACCGTTGCCGAGGGCGCAGCCGCCGGCGCCACAGTTGGCGTCACTGCGTCGTCGACAGACGTCAATAGCGGTAGTGGTGTCGTCACCTATAGCCTGATCGGCGACACGTCGGGGGGCGGCTTCACGATCGACGCCAACACCGGCGTGATCACGGTCAAGGATTCGACCTTGATCGACTACGAGAGCAGCGGTCCGACGCATAGCTACACCGTTACCGCACAGGCCTCCGATGGTACGTTGTCGAGCAGCCAGACCTTCACCATCGGAGTGACGGATGTTGCGCCGTCGACGCCGACCGATAGCGATGCGACGGACAACAGCGTGGCCGAAGGCGCGGCCGCCGGCACCACTGTCGGTGTCACCGCCTCGTCGACAGACGTCAACGGACCTGCCGTGACCTACAGCATCACAGGTGACACCTCGGGCGGCGGCTTCACGATCGACGCCACCACCGGTGTGGTTACCGTGGCCGATCCGACCAAGCTGGACTTCGAGACCAGCGGTGCTTCGCACTCCTACGATGTTACGGTTCAGGCCTCCGACGGTACGCTCGCCAGCAGCCAGACCTTCACCATCAGAGTGACCGACGTTGCGCCGTCGACGCCGACCGATAGCGATGCGACCGACAACAGCGTGGCCGAAGGCGCGGCCGCCGGCACCCAGGTCGGCATCACAGCTTCCTCGACCGACATCAACGGGCCGGCCGTCACTTACAGCCTGACCGGCGACACCTCGGGCGGCGGCTTCACGATCGACGCCACCACCGGTGTGGTCACCGTGGCCGATCCGACCAAGCTGGACTTCGAGACCAGCGGTGCGTCGCACTCCTACGATGTCACGGTTCAGGCCTCCGACGGCACGCTCGCCAGCAGCCAGACCTTCACCATCGGAGTGACGGATGTTGCGCCGTCGACGCCGGTCGACAGCAACGCCGCCGATAACAGCGTGGCCGAAGGCGCGGCCGCCGGCACCACTGTCGGTGTCACCGCCTCGTCGACAGACGTCAACGGACCTGCCGTGACCTACAGCATCACGGGTGACACCTCGGGCGGCGGCTTCACGGTCAACGCCACCACCGGTGTGGTCACCGTGGCCGATCCGAGCAAGCTGGACTTCGAGACCAGCGGTGCGTCGCACTCCTACGATGTTACGGTCCAGGCCTCCGACGGCACGCTCGCCAGCAGCCAGACCTTCACCATCGGAGTGACGGATGTTGCGCCGTCGACGCCGGTCGACAGCAACGCCGCCGATAACAGCGTGGCCGAAGGCGCGGCCGCCGGCACCACTGTCGGTGTCACCGCCTCGTCGACAGACGTCAACGGACCTGCCGTGACCTACAGCATCACGGGTGACACCTCGGGCGGCGGCTTCACGGTCAACGCCACCACCGGTGTGGTCACCGTGGCCGATCCGACCAAGCTAGACTTCGAGACCAGCGGTGCTTCGCACTCCTACGATGTCACGGTCCAGGCCTCCGACGGCACGCTCGCCAGCAGCCAGACCTTCACCATCGGAGTGACCGACGTTGCCCCCTCGACACCGGTCGACAGCAATAATGCGACCAACACGGTGGCCGAAAATGCGGCGACTGGCACCACGGTCGGTATCACCGCGTCGTCGACCGACGTGAACGGGCCGGCCGTCACCTACAGCCTGATCGGCGACACATCGAACGGTGGCTTCACGGTCGACGCCACGACGGGCGTCGTGACGGTGGCCGATGGCACCCACATCGACTACGAGAGCGCGCATTCCTACACCATCACGGTCGATGCCTCGGATGGCACGCTCCACAGCAGCCAGGCCTTCACGATTGCGGTCACCGACGTGAACGACAACGCACCCGTCATCACCACGGCGGCGGCGGAGTCGGTCAACGAGAACCAGCCCTTCAGCGTGGCGCTGACCTCGACCGATGTCGACACGGTCGGGATCAATCCCGCGATCTTCACGATCACGGGCGGTGCGGACCAGGCGCTGTTCACCATCGACAACAGTGGCAACCTCACCATGGCTGCCAAGGACTTCGAGAACCCGATCGATGCCGACCACAACAACACCTACATCGTGCAGGTGACGGCGAGCGATGGGACCAACTCCAGCAACGAGACGATCACGGTCACGGTCAACAACGTCAACGAGGCGCCGACGGCACCTATCGACACCAACGCCGCCGACAACTCCGTGTTCGCCCACGCCGCCAACGGCACCGCTGTTGGCATCACGGCGCATTCCACCGATCCCGATGCAGGAGACTCGGTCACCTATCAGGTAACCGGCGGCACCGGCCAGGGCTTGTTCGCGGTCGATGCCCACACCGGCATCGTGACTGTGTCCGACAGCGCAGACCTGAGCGCAGGCACCTATTCGCTCCAGATCGATGCCGTTGATAGCCACGGTCTGGCCGGAGCCGCATCGACGTTCTCGATCAATACGCTGCAAAACGATCTGGGAGGGCCGACCGGAATCGACTTCGTGCTCAGCGCGGCTGGCGTTCTCGCTGCGGACAACACCTCCAACGGAAGTCAGCTCAACGCCGGTCTCGATATGGGAACGTTCGTTGCGACCGGAGATCCGGATCAAGTCGATACGTTCCACTATGCGCTCAGCGGCGCCAATGCCGGCTTGTTCTCCGTGGACGCGAACACTGGCGAATTGTCAGTTGGCAGCGCCAATATCGGCCAGTCGGCCACGCCCTATGAATTCACCATTACGACGACCGACCAGGCGAATAACTCGACTTCGACCGGCGTGAGCGTGTGGGTCATGGGGGCCGGCAACGACACGGTGACTGGCACCAGCGGCATCGACATCGAGTTCGGCCAGAACGGCAACGATACCTTGAACGGGGCCGGGGGAAGCGATGCGCTGCTCGGTGGGCCGAACGCCGATACGCTCTATGGTGGGGCGGGGGCCGATCAGCTCGTCGGTGGCGCCGGTAAGGACACGTTCCTGTACAAAGCCGTCTCCGACAGCAACGCGACGTCAGGCATCGATACCGTCTACAACTACTCGCCGACCGGCTCGAGCCAGGATCAGTTCGATTTCTCGGCGATCTCCGGGCTCAACAGCCAGGCTCAGACTGTGACCTTCACCAGCGGCACATCGGCTCCGACTTCGCTGGGAGCGCACACGATCGACATCGTCACGATCGGGTCCGACACGTTCGTTTACGCGAATGCCGGCAATGCAAGCGAGACGATCGGCACGGGAGCCGATATCATGCAGATCAAGATTGCAGCCGTGACGGGGGTTACCTCGGCGGACTTCATCCTGCACGCGTGAGCTGAATCCTGCACGCGTGAGCTGATTGCAACTTTGACCCGACCGGTAATCCCGGCCGGGTCCTCCTCCTTCCCGCTGTGATGGCCGCTCTCGCCGTAGATCTGCCTGATAAAGAGCGCTTGTCGCCCTAACTCGGTGGTTTTTGCGGATGGGTCGGAGACGGATCAAATCGTCTGGACGAACAATCAGGCGGTACGGCAGTATTCTGTCGATTGCCAAGCTTTCCCACTTCGAAACAATTGGTGAGCCACCGGACGATCCGGGTGTGACGGCAGCGTGCCACGCCTGGGACGTGACGGCCGCGCTTAACCCGGACTTAGGGCGAGCCATCTTACATTGGGCAAGATTGCCGGGATACGCTGGGGTTACTTGGGGTGATTCGGGAGCGGGACCTCCCGGGGCAATTGGGACAAGCACAATGAAGATCGCAAACCGCGCGTTTGCCCCGTCAGTGTTCGTTTGCGGCCTGTGCGTCGCGACCACGCTGGCCATCGCCGGCGGCACCGCTTCACAGGCGAGGGCTGAGCAGACCAGGGTCGAGCCGGCGAAGACCGGCCAGGGAGCGGATGATCAGTTCAAGGGTCCGAGCTTCCGAAAGGGGTTGTGGCACTTTGTGCGGACGATCGCGCATCGAAGGACAAAGCAGCCGCTTCTCGAGCGCGAAATGACGGCGTGCGTTGATCCGACGCAGGCCATGAGAGCGACATTCGCCTCGCCCTCCGTCGGAAGCTGCGTTTCGGCAAGGCCCGAGAAGATCAAGAACAAATACGTCTTCGCCAACCGCTGCGACTATATGGGCCCGGTCAGCACGGTCATCACCGTCGACAGCGAAGAGTCGTATACCGAGCAGAACGAAGTCGAGATAGGGGCCATGCCGCGAGTGGAGCTGGTCGTCGCCAAGCGGGTCGGTGATTGCCAGGATGCCGCGCCGGCGGCGCGTACTCCGTCCCCGCTCTCGCACTAGGCGACAAGCGGCTCCTCGCTGTTAGGCCGGCGGCCGCCTTTGCCCTTTCTCCGATGGGTGCAGCGCGCAAAGAAGCTCCGCTTGCGCTCTCCCGAAGCTTGCGGAATCATTCTTGCCCGCAACCGGCGAGACCTGCCGCATGAGGTTGATCCTTGTCGTAAGCTATCTCGTCAGCTTGAGCACGACCGCCCTTGGCCAGACCCCGGCGACGACCGGGCAGAAGCTGACTTTAAGCGACGGGGTACGGATCGAAGCGTTCGAGTCGCACAAGCGTTCGGACGGCTATGGCATTGCCAGCTTTGCGATCTCGAACGACACCGACAAGTCGGTGAATTCGATCGAGCTGATGTGCTGGCTCGACGACGATCGCGCGCACGGTACCACGGTGTTGATCTGGCCGAAGCAGGGTGCCATTCGCGCGCATGGCTCCCAGGAGTTTTCGAACGTCAATATCGGACGGGCCACTGGGGATGCCCGCTCGACCTGTGAAGTGGCCCGCGTGGAGTAGCCCGCGCGCGATGCGTCAGGGGGCGCCAGCTACTGTGCATGGGGTTGTTTTCGCCATTTCAGTTCACCTGAGCGTCAGCCGGTTGGGCTCGGCCTTTGGCGGCGCCCGGGACAGCCGGCCCGATCTGGCGGTCAGATCTTTTGCTGGGCCGGGCCCGCCCCCGTGACATTCACGGTGATCTTCTGGATTTCGGTACGGCCCTGCGGGTATTTGACCTCGATCGTCAGGACGTCCTCGCCCAAGAACTCGGGTTTGGACCTATAGAAGGCGACATAGCCAGGTATCTCCAGGGCCAGGCACGCCTTGTAGTTCGTCGCCTTCACCTTCGCGGATTTGACGACCACCGTCCCGGAGCCCGGGGGGCTGGCAAGGCGGATGGTCGGAAGCGGACCTGACGTGCAGTCGGGCCGGACGTTGACGTAAAGCCCGATCTGGGTGTCCCGGTTTGGCAAGGCTTTGACCGCGCGTTCGACCACCTGGGGGGAGGCCGGGGCCTGATCTTGTGCACCGGCATTCACATCGCCCGCGACTACGAGAGCGGCCACGGCCAACCAAAATACCCCCCTCATTTTCCGGCTCCTTCGGCGTTTCATAGCGTGCGGCTTTTACCACAAAAGCCGACAAAATACTGATTAACCAAATACTTTCCTTGACCCCCTTTGGGGTTAACAATAGCTTACCGCGAAAATTTGCAGCTAATTTTGCTGAAATCTTAATTCGTCGGTTTGTGGAGAGATTTGATGAACCAGCAGTTTCGGATTGCTGAAGCAGCCGGTGCGGGGAATTCCAGCCAGGCCTCCCAGGCTCGTATTTTCAAACTGACAAAGCCGTACACCGACCAGGCGGTCGTGATTAATCTGGGCTATGACCAGAAGGTCCAGGTCGATTTTTCATCGATCGCAAACGAGAAGATCACGCTTGTTCACGTCGGCGAAAAGCTGATCATTCTGTTCGATAACCAGTCGACGGTGACGATCGAGCCGTTCTTCGATTCCAGGCATGACCAATCCGGAAATCTGACGATCGAGGTTGCGCCCGGGCGCGATCTTTCGGTCAGCGAATTTGCAAGCGCCTTCCCGATCGTCAACGATCAGTCGATTTTGCCTGCCGCCGGTCCGGAAGGAACGAGTGCTCAGGGCAGTGGCGCGAATTTCTCCAATCCCACGGTCGATCCGCTGACGGTTGGGAATCCTCTGGATCTGCTGCCCCCGGAGGAGCTGCCCCCTTCGCAACCTCCGGCGCCGCCGACTGGCTTCGTTCCTACGACGACCTCGACGGTCGCTGGCCCGACGATCACGGCGGGGACGGGCGTCGCGCTCCAGGTCGATGAAAGCTTCATTCCGGGCATGGGCTCGTTCGTCACCGTGGCGGGATCGCCGACGAGCAATATCGCCAGCCAGGCCTTCGATACTTCTTTCACGATCGATGCGGCCGCCGGCGTCAAGTCGATCGCCTATGCGCTGACGATCGACAACCCCGTCACTGCCCTGATCGATTCGATCAGCGGGCTGACAGTCAATTTGGTGTCGAAGGGCACGGCCGAGGTCGACGGCATCGTCACGATCAAGGGTGTGCAGACGACGGTCTTCACGCTGACGGTCGATGCGACCGGCCACGTCACCTTCACCGAATTGCGTGGTGTTCACGAAGGCACCGGTGAGAAGGGTGACGTGAGCGAAGGGACGACTCTGCCCAGCGGTCTGGTGTCGCTGAGCGCGACGGTCACCGACAACAATAATCTCACCGCGACCGCCAGCCTTGATCTCGGCCACAACATCACCATCCACGACGATGGTCCGAGCATCACCCTGTCCGGCACGGTCGGAGCCCTCAACGTCAGCGAGGCCTATCTTTCCGCCGTGACCAATGGCGTCGACGGAACGACGCCCGATACGACTCCGACGCAAGGACATGCGCTGGACACCGAGAATTTCGCCGGCGCGTTCACTCTGGTTGCGGGCGCAGACGGCGCGGCCAGCACGACCTATGCGCTTGCCATCACGGCGAATGGCACCTCGACCAATTTGATCGACAGCGGCACCGGCCTTGCTGTTGTGCTGGACCATACGGGCGACACCGTGTCCGGCTATGTGACCGGGCACGAGGGCGATTCGGCATTTCTGGTCTTTACGCTAACGGTGAATCCGTCGACCGGCGACGTGACGCTGACCCAGGACCGCGCAGTGCACGAAGGCACCGGCGAGAAGGGTACCGAGCTCGGCGAGGGCACCAGTCTGACATCCGGGCTTGTGACGCTGACGGTGGCGGTCACGGACAACGACGGCGACACGGCGACCCAGAGCATCGATCTCAGTACGCATGTCACGTTCCATGATGACGGCCCGAGCATCAGCGTCACGAGCGAACGGGAATTCCCGTTCCTGTCGGTCGACGAAAGCGGCTTGCCGACGGGCTCGGATTCTGCGAATCCAGCGCTGACGCACGACACGGTCAATCTCGCCGGAGCGTTTACGTCGGTTTCTGGCGCCGATGGCGCGACGATCACCTACGCGATAGCGGCTTCGACCGCGACGGACACCGTCGGCGTCGATTCCAAGCTGATCGACTCGGCGACGGGGCACGATGTGTTCCTGTTCCTGCAGAACGGCGAAGTCGTCGGCCGGCAGGGCACGGATGCGACCAGCGCGGCGAGCGGCGACATCGTGTTCACGATCTCGGTGGTTGCCTCCGGTGCCAATGCCGGCGACGTGACGCTGACGCAACTGCGCGCGATCCACGAGAACACCGCGGACACCGGTACCTCGCCGGGCATCGCGGACAGCAACGAATCGATCGCGCTGGACAACTACGTCGGCAACCTGGTGCAGCTGACGGCGACGATCACGGACAAGGACGGCGACAGCGACTCGGCGACGTTCGACCTGACCAATCTCGTGCGCTTCCACGACGACGGTCCGAGCATCAAGCTGAGCGGGAAGGCGGCATCGCTGAACGTCGACGAGAGCGGCCTGCCAACGGGTTCGGACTCTGCCCATCCGGCGCAGACGACCGACACGCAGCATTTTGCCGGCGCGTTCAGCTCGGTTGCCGGCGCTGACGGCGCGACCATCACTTACGCGCTGGCGGCGTCAGGTGCGACGGACACCGTCGGCGTCGATTCCAAGCTGATCGACTCGGCGACGGGGCACGACGTGTTCCTGGTCCTGCAGAACGGCGAAATTGTCGGCCGGCAGGGCACGGATGCGACCAGCGCGGCGAGCGGCGACATCGTGTTCACGCTGTCGGTGGTGACCTCGGGGGCCAATGCCGGCGACGTCACGCTGACGCAGCTGCGCGCGATCCACGAGAACACCGGGGATACCGGCACCTCGCCGGGCGTTGCGGACAGCAACGAGGCGATCACGCTGGACAATTACGTCAGCAACCTGGTGCAGCTGACGGCGACCATCACCGACGTCGACGGCGACACCGAGACGGCGACGCTGGACC
>NZ_LBJG01000001.1:0-190 GCF_028128765.1 Bradyrhizobium sp. CCBAU 51627 | reverse complement strand
TCCGGCGCAGACGACCGACACGCAGCATTTTGCCGCCGCGTTCAGCTCGGTTGCCGGCGCTGACGGCGCGACCATCACTTACGCGCTGGCGGCATCGGGTGCGACGGACACCGTCGGCGTCGATTCCAAGCTGATCGACTCGGCGACGGGGCACGACGTGTTCCTGTTCCTGCAGAACGGCGAAGTCGTC
>NZ_LBJG01000093.1 GCF_028128765.1 Bradyrhizobium sp. CCBAU 51627 | reverse complement strand
GCCCCCACCGCCGCCGCGAATGGCGGTCGCACCGCCGCCGCGTCCCGCGGCCCCGCCGCCGCGGCCGGCGGCGCCGCCCCCAGCGGCGAAAAAATGCCCGCCCAACCAGCCGAAGTGCTAGCGGGCAGGGCGGAATTGCCTGATCAAGCCTTTCAGGGACTGTAAAGCCCCTGAAAGGCCCTTATTTCCTTGCTTCTGGCCGAAATGGCGCTATATAGCGCGCCATCTCACACGGAAACATGGCTCACAAGGCCGTCCGGTGGCAGCCGGGGCGAGAACGCTCCGTTTTGCTCACACGTTTCCGGAGGAACCAACCGGAGAATTAGAACGATGGCACTGCCCGATTTCACTATGCGTCAGCTGCTCGAGGCTGGCGTGCACTTTGGTCACCAGTCGCACCGCTGGAATCCGAAAATGGCTCCGTTCATTTTCGGCACCCGTAACAACATCCACATCGTCGATCTCGCCCAGACCGTGCCGATGCTGCACCAGGCCCTCCAGGCCGTCAGCGACACGGTGGCCAAGGGCGGCCGCATCCTGTTCGTCGGCACCAAGCGCCAGGCGCAGGACGGCGTCGCGGACGCTGCCAAGCGCTGCGCGCAGTATTTCGTCAATTCGCGCTGGCTCGGCGGCACGCTGACCAACTGGAAGACGATCTCGGCCTCGATCAAGCGGCTGCGTCACCTCGACGAAGTGCTGGCCGGCGGCGAGGCCAATTCCTACACCAAGAAGGAGCGTCTGACGCTTCAGCGCGAGCGCGACAAGCTCGACCGCTCGCTCGGTGGCATCAAGGACATGGGCGGCCTGCCCGACATGATCTTCGTGATCGACACCAACAAGGAAGACATCGCGATCCAGGAAGCCCAGCGGCTCAACATCCCGGTCGCGGCGATCGTCGATACCAACTCGGACCCGAAGGGCATCACCTATGTGGTCCCTGGCAATGACGACGCCGGCCGCGCCATTTCGCTGTACTGCGATCTGATTGCGCGTGCTGCGATCGACGGCATCTCGCGCGCCCAGGGCGAGTCGGGCATCGACATCGGCGCCTCGGCGCGTCCGCTCGCCGAAGAGCTGCCGGCAGCTTCGTCCAGCGGCTTCCAGGGCCTTGCAGGTCCGCGCGGCACTGCCGACGACCTCAAGAAGCTCCCGGGCGTCTCCGGTGCGATCGAGAAGAAGTTCAACGATCTCGGCATCTTCCACTACTGGCAGCTCGCCGAGCTCGACCACGACACCGCACACACGATCGGCGAAGAAGTCGGTCTGCCGAGCCGCGCGGATGCGTGGGTGGCCAAAGCCAAGGCGCTGACCGCGGAAGCGGAATAGTCAGAACGAACGATGCGTTGGCCGGATAGGGTCCGGCCGCCATTTCATTCAGTTGACGCGAATTCCTGAGATGGACCGCGGCGGGGCAATTGGAGCCACGCCGCGGCAAACCGGCAGGCAAGAAGGATTTTCAACGATGGCAACGATCACAGCTGCGATGGTCAAGGATCTGCGCGAGTCCACCGGCGCAGGCATGATGGACTGCAAGGCCGCGCTGACCGAAAACGACGGCAACATGGAAGCGGCGCAGGATTGGCTGCGCAAGAAGGGCCTGTCGAAGGCCGCCAAGAAGTCTGGCCGCATCGCCGCCGAGGGCCTCATCGGCGCGCTCACGAAGGCCAACAAGGGCGTCGTCGTCGAGGTCAACTCCGAGACCGACTTCGTTGCGCGCAACGGCCAGTTCCAGGGCCTCGTCAAGATGGTCGCCCAGGTCGCTTTCGACGTCGGCGCCGACGTCGAGAAGATCAAGGCCGCCAAGGTCGGTGACGTCACCGTGGAAGCCGCGATCAGCGATGCAATCGCCACCATCGGCGAGAACATGACGCTGCGCCGCGCAGCTTCCCTCGAAGTCAGCCAGGGCGTTGTGTCGAGCTATGTCCACGGTGCGGTCGTCGAAGGCGCCGGCAAGATGGGCGTGATCATCGCGCTGGAATCGCCCGGCAAATCCGACGAACTCGCGGCGCTCGGTCGTCAGATCGCGATGCATGTCGCGGCTGCCAATCCGCTTGCGCTTGATCCGTCCGGTCTCGATCCGGCGGTCGTGAAGCGCGAGAAGGACGTGCTCGCCGACAAATATCGCCAGCAGGGCAAGCCGGAGAACGTGATCGAGAAGATCGTCGAGTCCGGCCTGAAGACCTACTACAAGGAAGTCTGCCTGCTCGAGCAGGCCTTCATCCACGACACCGGCAAGTCGGTGGCGCAGGCGGTGAAGGAAGCCGAAGGCAAAGTCGGCGGCCCCGTGAAGATCGCGGGCTTCGTGCGCTATGCTCTCGGTGAGGGAATCGAGAAGCAGGAATCCGACTTCGCTGCCGAGGTCGCGGCGGCCAGCGGCAAGAAGTAAGCGCCGGAACACCTCCTTCCGGCGTGCCGCCGGAAGCGGCGCCCGGACAAGGAAAGTGCTCATGACTGATCCGGTCTATCGTCGCGTCGTGATCAAGCTGTCCGGCGAATATCTCGCGGGACAGCAGGGTTTTGGCATCGACCAGCCGACCATGGACCGGGTTGCGGACGATCTGATCGCCGCCCGCCAGTTCGGATGCGAGGTCGCGGTCGTGATCGGCGGCGGCAACATCTTTCGCGGCGTCGAGGTGTCCTCGCGCGGCGTGTCGCGTCCGACCGGCGACACCATGGGCATGCTTGCCACCATGATGAACTGCCTCGCGCTCGAAGCCACGATCGAGCGCAAAGGCGCGCCGGCGAGGGCGCTCTCGGCGTTCGTCATGCCCGAGATTTCAGAGCTGTTCACCCGCACTGCGGCGCACAAATATCTCGCCGAGGGCCGGATCCTGCTGCTCGGCGGCGGAACCGGCAACCCGTTCTTCACCACCGATACGACGGCCGTGCTGCGTGCCGCCGAGATCGGCGCCGAGGCCGTCCTGAAGGCGACCAATGTCGACGGCGTCTACTCGGCCGATCCGAAGAAGGACCCGTCCGCCACCCGGTTTGAGCGCCTGACGCATTCGCAGGCGATCGAAGGCGGCTACAAGGTGATGGATGCGACCGCCTTCGCACTTGCTCGCGAGACGTCGCTGCCTATCATCGTGTTTTCGATCGCGGAACCCGGTTCGATCGGCGCGATTCTGCGCGGCGTCGGCCACGGGACTGTTGTCGCCGGCTGATCGCTCATCCGGTGCGCCCTCAAGCGGGGGGTGCGGTGAGGTCGCCGGGATATTGAAGGAGAAACGTGATGCCCACGGGTAATTTCGACCTCAACGAAGTGAAGCGTCGCATGCAGGGCGCGGTCGCCTCGCTCAAGCACGAGCTTGGCGGCCTGCGGACGGGCCGCGCATCGGCCTCGATGCTCGATCCGGTGCAGGTCGATGCCTATGGCAGCCACATGCCGCTCAACCAGCTGGCCACCGTCAGCGTTCCGGAGCCGCGCCTGATCTCGGTGCAGGTCTGGGACAAGTCGATGGTCAAGGCGGTGGAGAAGGCGATCGTCGATTCCAATCTCGGCCTGTCGCCGGCGACCGAAGGCCAGGTGCTGCGCCTGCGCATTCCCGAGCTCAACGAGGAGCGCCGCAAGGAGCTGGTCAAGGTCGCCCACAAATACGCCGAAGCCGCCAAGGTCGCCGCGCGTCACGTCCGCCGTGACGGCCTGGACGTCCTGAAGAAGCTCGAGAAGAATCACGAGATGTCGGAGGACGATCAGAAACGTCACGCCGACGAGGTGCAGAAGGCGACCGATAGCACCATCACCGAGATCGACCAGCTGCTGGCTGCCAAGGAAAAAGAAATCCTCACGGTTTAAGGCTTTTTTCATGCCCAACGCCGCCGCGCCCGTAACGGAAGGACCCGACCGGTCCGAGGCGCCAGCGCATGTCGCCATCATCATGGATGGCAACGGGCGCTGGGCAGCCGCGCGCGGTCTGCCGCGGGCGGAAGGGCATCGTCGCGGCGTCGAGGCCCTGCGGCGCGTGGTGCGCGCCTCGCATGAACTCGGCATCCGCTATCTCACCATCTTCTCGTTCTCCTCGGAGAACTGGTCGCGCCCGGCGAGCGAGATCGGCGATCTGTTCGGCCTGCTCAGGCGCTTCATCCGCAACGATCTCGCGAGCCTGCATCGCGATGGCGTCAAGGTGCGCATCATCGGCGAGCGCAACGGTCTCGAGGGCGACATCTGCGCGCTGCTGAACGAGGCCGAGGAATTGACGCGCGACAATACGCGCCTCACGCTCGTCGTCGCCTTCAACTACGGCTCGCGCCAGGAGATCGCGAAGGCGGCGCAGAAGCTCGCGCGCGAAGTCGCGGACGGCAAGCGCGATCCTGATACGATCGACGCTGATACGCTCGGCGCCTATCTCGATGCGCCCGACATTCCCGATCCAGATCTCATCATCCGTACCAGCGGCGAGCAGCGCCTTTCAAATTTCCTGATGTGGCAGGCCGCCTATAGCGAGCTCGTGTTCGTACCGGTCCACTGGCCCGATTTCGACAAGGCGGCGCTCGAAAGCGCGATCGCCGAGTTCGCCAGGCGCGAGCGCCGTTTCGGCGGCCTGGTTGCGAAATCAGCCTCGTGAGCGAACCCGACGCCGACGCAGCGGGCGCCAAGCCTGCCCCGAGTAATCTCGTGATGCGAGTCCTCGCAGCGCTGGTGCTGGCGCCGCTCACGATTGCGCTCGCTTACGCCGGCGGCTGGCTGTGGGCGCTGCTCGTGACGCTGGTGTCGATCGGGCTGTTCGCGGAATGGCTCATGGTGGTTGGGGCCGGCTCGACCGCGTTGACCGGGGCAGGGACAATCGTCCTCGCCGCGATGGGATTGTGCGTTGCCGCCGGTGCGCTCAAGACTGCCGTCATCGTCGGCTGCGTCGGCGGCGCGATCGTCACGCTGATCGCGCGCGGCAAGTTCATGTGGGCTGCGACGGGATTTGCGTATGCAGCGGCGGCACTGCTGGCCTCGATCCTGGTGCGGAAGGATCTCCTCAACGGTTTTTCCGCGCTGATGTTCGTGCTGCTGGTGGTGTGGGCGACCGATATCGGCGGCTATTTCGCCGGCCGCAGCATCGGCGGACCGAAGCTATGGCCGCGCGTCAGCCCGAAGAAGACCTGGGCTGGTGCATTCGGCGGTTTTGCCGCCAGCCTTGCGGTTGCGAGCAGCTTTGCGGCGTTCGGCATCGGAAGAGCAGTTCCGCTGCTCCTCGTCAGCGCCATGCTTTCGGTGGTATCGCAGCTGGGCGATCTGTTCGAATCCGCGGTGAAAAGGCGCTTCGGCGTCAAGGATTCCAGTCACTTAATTCCCGGCCATGGCGGGCTTCTGGACCGCCTGGACGGCTTTGTCGCCGCCATTGTGGTGGCATGGATCATCGGCTTCCTCCGCCATGGTGTGCATAGCGCCGGAAGCGGTCTTATGGTTTGGTGAGGATATGAGCGCAGTCCCTTTGCGTAACAACAAGCTCGCTGCGTCCGACATTCGCAGCGTCACGGTTCTCGGCGCCACCGGCTCGATCGGCGACAGCACGATGGACCTTCTGCGCGCTTCGCCCGAGCGCTATCGCGTCGAAGCCTTGACGGCGAACAGCAATGTCGAGGCGCTGGCAAAACTCGCGAAGGAGTTTTCCGCGCGCTTCGTCGCGATCGCAGACAGCACCAAGCTCGGCGAGCTCAAGTCCGCGCTTGCAGGCACGAGCACGGAGTGCGGCGCCGGCGAAAGCGCCGTCATCGAGGCGGGCGCGCGTCCGGCCGATTGGGTGATGGCCGCGGTGAGCGGCGCAGCCGGCTTGAAGCCGGCCTTGGCAGCCGTCGATCGCGGCGCGCATGTCGCGCTCGCCAACAAGGAGTGCCTGGTCTGTGCCGGCGATTTCTTCATGCAGCGCGCGGCGAAAGCGGGCGCCTGCATCTTGCCGGCCGATTCCGAACACAACGCGCTGTTTCAGGCACTGGCATCGGGCAATCGCGATGAATTGGTGCGCGTCATCATCACCGCTTCAGGCGGCCCATTCCGGACCTGGAAGAGCGCCGACATCGAGCAGGCGACCCTGGAGCAGGCCCTGAAGCATCCGAACTGGAGCATGGGCCAGAAGATCACGATCGATTCCGCCTCGATGATGAACAAGGGGCTCGAAGTGATCGAGGCGTCTTATCTGTTCGCCTTGAGCCCGGACGAGATCGACGTGCTGGTGCATCCGCAGTCGATCATCCACGGGATGGTCGAGTTCTCCGACCGCTCGGTGGTGGCCCAGCTCGGCTCGCCCGACATGCGCACGCCGATCGCCCATTGCCTCGGCTGGCCCGACCGGATCAAGGGACCGGCGGCGAAGCTCGATCTGGCCAAGATCGGTCAGTTGACCTTCGAGGCGCCCGACTTCGAGCGGTTCCCCGGGCTTCGCCTGGCGTTCGATTCGCTTCGGCACGGGAAGGGGGCGACCACCGTCTACAACGCCGCCAACGAGGTTGCGGTCGCGGCCTTCATCGCCGGCAAGATCCGGTTCGGCGCGATTGCCCGGCTGGTCGAAGCAACGCTGGAAGACTGGATCCGGGGCGGGAACCACGGCCCCATGATTTCAGCGGATGATGCAATAAACGTTGACCATGTTGCGCGAAATAAAGCTGCCGCCCTATTGCCTCAAATTGCCTTAAAGGCATCCTAGATGGTTCGGGGCCAGGGCCTTGCGGCGCTGGATGAGGGAATTCGATGATCGACTTTTTTACCCATAGTTTCAATACGTTGAGCCATGGGCTCCTCGGCTACGTCGTTCCCTTCCTGTTTGTCCTGACCATTGTCGTGTTCTTCCATGAACTCGGCCATTTCCTGGTCGCGCGCTGGGCCGGCGTTCGCGTCTTGACCTTTTCGCTCGGCTTCGGACCCGAGCTGGTTGGGTTCAACGACCGCCATGGCACCCGCTGGAAGATCTCGGCGATCCCGCTCGGCGGCTACGTCAAGTTCTTTGGCGACGAGAGCGAGGCCTCGACCCCATCGGCCGCGGCGCTTACAGCGATGACGGCCGAGGAGCGCGCCGGCAGCTTCCATCACAAGAAAGTCGGCCCGCGTGCCGCCATCGTCGCCGCCGGTCCGGTCGCCAATTTCATCCTCGGCGCGCTGATTTTCGCGGGCATGGCTCTGTATTACGGCAAGCCGAGCACGATCGCGCGTGTTGACGGCGTCGTCGCCGACGGCGCGGCGGCCGCCGCCGGCTTCAAGGTCGGGGACGTGGTCGTCGCGATCGACGGCAAGCCGATCGAGAGCTTCTCCGACATGCAGCGGATCGTGGCGACCAGTGCTGGTTCCGCGCTGGTATTCCGGGTCAAACGAGAGGGGACGGTGGTGTCGCTGACGGCGACGCCGGCGCTGCTTGAGCGTAAGGATCCGTTTGGCAACCGCCATCAGGTCGGCGTGCTCGGCGTGGAGCACAAAACCCAGGCCGGTGAGGCCTCGACCGCTCCGGTCGGTGTCGGCGAGGCGCTCAAGATCGGCGTCGAGCAGGTCTCGTTCATCATCACCAGCACCTTCAAGTTCCTTGGCTCGCTGTTCATCGGACAGGGCAATCCGAACGAGGTCAGCGGCGTCCTCGGGATCGCCAAGATGTCGGGGCAGGCAGCCAGCGCCGGGTTCCAATTCGTGATCAACCTCTGTGCCGTGCTGTCGGTCTCGATCGGCCTCCTGAACCTGTTCCCGATCCCGCTGCTCGATGGCGGCCACCTTCTGTTCTACACGGCTGAGGTGGTCCGGGGCCGTCCGCTCTCGGAGCGGACCCAGGAAATGGGTTTCCGAATCGGGCTCGGTCTGGTGCTGATGCTGATGGTGTTTGCCACCTACAATGACATCCTTCGAATGGCGGCGTCCTGATAGGGGCTTTTTTGTGGCGTTGCTCTTGGGCAACGTCTTGGACTGAAATTGAAATTACGGCGCGCTCGGCCGTTTGCGGCGTCGGGGAAATTGGCTACAAGCGGCTTGAACTTGGGGAATCTCCCAGACCGGCTTTGGGGTTGGGTCTGGTACGTTGATAAGGGCGCGTTGCGCAATGAAGTTTGGACTGCGACTCCGGGGGGGCTTGCTCGCAACCCTGATCATGTTCGGCGCGCCGGTGGTTGCCCCGGTTGGGGCTGTTTTTGTGGCCTCGTCTGCACTCGCCCAGACCGTGCAGTCGATTTCCGTGGAGGGGAATCGACGCGTCGAGGTGGAGACGATCCGCTCCTACTTCAAGCCCGGCCCGGGTGGTCGCCTCGATCAGGGCGCCATCGATGACGGCCTCAAGGCGCTGATCGAGACCGGCCTGTTCCAGGATGTGAAGATCAACCGCGGTGCTGGCGGCCAGATCATCGTCTCCGTGGTGGAAAACCCGGTGATCGGCCGCGTTGCCTTCGAGGGCAACAAGAAGATCAAGGACGAGCAGCTCACCGCCGAGGTCCAGTCCAAGGCCCGCGGTACGTTCTCCCGCGCCATGGTGCAGTCGGACACGCTGCGAATCGCCGAAATCTATCGCCACTCCGGCCGCTATGACGTGACCGTCACGCCCGAGATCATCGAGCAGCCGAACAACCGCGTCGATCTCGTCTTCACGATCAACGAGGGCGCCAAGACGGCGGTCAAGTCGATCGAGTTCATCGGCAACAATGCGTTTTCGTCCTATCGCCTTCGGGACGTCATCAAGACGCACGAATCGAACCTGCTGAGCTTCCTCTCGAGCGGCGACATCTACGATCCTGACCGCGTCGAGGCCGATCGCGACCTGATTCGGCGCTTCTACCTGAAGAACGGCTTTGCCGACGTCCAGGTCGTGGCCGCGCTGACCGAATACGATCCGGAGAAGAAAGGCTTCAACGTCACCTTCAAGATCGAGGAAGGCGCGCAGTACCGCGTCGGCTCCGTCGATTTCCGCACCAGCATCCCGAACTTCGACGCGAGCTCGCTGCGCAGCTTCTCGCGCGTCAATGTCGGCTCCCTCTACAACGTCGAATCGGTCGAGAAAACGGTCGAGGACATGCAGATCGAGGCGTCGCGGCGCGGCTACGCCTTCGCGGTGGTGCGTCCGGGCGGCGATCGCAATTTCGACGCGCACACCGTCTCCGTCGTGTTCAACATCGACGAGGGGCCGCGTACCTATATCGAGCGCATCAACATCCGCGGCAACACCCGCACGCGTGACTACGTGATCCGCCGTGAGTTCGACATCTCCGAGGGCGACGCCTACAACCGTGCGCTGGTCGACCGCGCCGAGCGCCGCCTGAAGAACCTCGACTACTTCAAATCCGTGAAGATCACGACCGAACCGGGCTCCTCGAGCGACCGCGTCGTCCTGATCGTCGATCTCGAGGAGAAGTCGACCGGCGACTTCTCGATCTCGGGCGGTTACTCCACCACCGACGGTGCGCTCGCCGAAGTCTCGGTCTCCGAGCGAAACCTGCTCGGTCGCGGCCTGTTTGCCAAGGCGGCAGTCACCTACGGCCAGTACGCCCGCGGCTATTCGCTGTCGTTCGTCGAACCTTATCTGCTCGACTACCGCGTCGCGCTGGGTCTCGACCTCTATCAGCGCCAGCAGTTGTCCAACAGGTACATCTCCTACGGCACCAAGACGCTCGGCTTCTCGCCGCGCCTCGGCTTCTCGCTGCGTGAAGATCTGGCGCTCCAGGTGCGCTACTCGGTCTACCAGCAGGAAATCACGCTGCCGTCGTATCTGGCGAATTGTAACAACAACATCGGTACGTCGGCGTTCAATCCGAGTCCCGCCTTCGCCAATGCCAACGGTCTGACCCTGGATCCGTCGACCAATGGCCTCGGCTGCTACAGCGACGGTGAGGCCTCGCTGCCGGTCCGCAGGGAACTGGCGAACGGCAAGACGCT
This sequence comes from Bradyrhizobium sp. CCBAU 51627, assembly GCF_028128765.1. GTDB lineage: Bacteria > Pseudomonadota > Alphaproteobacteria > Rhizobiales > Xanthobacteraceae > Bradyrhizobium. Next base: position 304,077 of record NZ_LBJG01000093.1, on the reverse strand, counting down.
GACTTCGGCGGTTGGCTACACGCTGACCTACAACACGCTCGACAACAACAAGAACCCGACCGACGGCTTGCTGATCGATTTCAAGCAGGACTTCGCCGGCGTCGGCGGCGACGTCACCTACCTGAAGACCGCGGCGGACGCGAAGTACTACCAGTCGCTGGTGTCGGACCTCGTCGGCCTCGTCCACCTCCAGGGCGGTGTTTTGACCAAGGTTGGCAGCGACCTGCGCATGCTGGATCACTTCCAGATGGGTCCGAATCTCGTTCGCGGCTTCGCGCCGAACGGCATCGGTCCGCGCGACCTCAACCCGTATGGCACGCAGGATGCGATCGGCGGCACCAAGTACTGGGGCGCTTCGCTCGAATTGCAGATGCCGTTCTGGTTCCTGCCGAAGGAAGTAGGTCTGAAGGGCGCGGTCTACGCCGACGCCGGTGGTCTCTACGATTACCAGGGTCCGACGACGTGGTCGGTGACCAACGAATTGACCACGACCACGCCCAAGAACTCGACCTGTACCGCGTCGACGATCAATCCGGCAACACCTGGCACCTGTACCGGTTTGGTCTACGACGACAGCAAGGTCGTCCGGTCGTCGGTCGGTGTCGGCCTGATCTGGGCTTCGCCGTTCGGACCGCTGCGCTTCGACTACGCGGTGCCGCTCACCAAGGGCAAGTATGACCGCACGCAGGAATTCCGGTTCGGCGGCGGCACGACGTTCTAATTCGATCAGCAGGGCATGATCAGCCGCTGGGAGTTCCTTGCGGCCGGGCGTCAAAAAGATCGTGCTCAATCCATGAGATAAGGCATGATGCGGTCTTGGCCGCTTCATGCCGAAGCCGGACCGCGACGAGGTGGAATGGCGCAGCCGACCTTCTTCAAGAAATCGCCTGAAGCAACGCTGGCCGACATCGCCGCGCTGACCAAGGCGCAACTGGTCGACCCCAGCAGGGGCGGTCACGTCATCACGGGCATCGCTTCGCTCGACGAAGCCGGCCCGATGCATTTGGCGTTCTTCGACAACCTCAAATACGCCGACGAGCTGAGAGCGACCAAGGCCGGCGCCTGCCTGGTCAGCCCCCGCTTCGAGGCCCAGGTGCCGCCGCATGTGGCCGTGCTGCGGGCGGCGCAGCCGTTCCGTGCCTTCGTCGGGCTCGCGCGGGAATGGCACGCCGATGCGCTACGCCCACAGTCCTGGTTCGGCAATGACGGCATCGCGCCGTCCGCCGTCATCGACCCCTCCGCGCGGTTGGAGGACGACGTGATCGTCGAGCCGCTGACTGTCATCGGTCCTGACGTCGAGATCGGCAGTGGCACCGTGATCGGCGCCGGCGTGGTCCTTGGTCCCGGCGTCAAGATCGGCCGGGACTGCAATGTCGGCGCCCGCAGCGCCATCCAGTGCGCGCTGATCGGCAACAACGTGCTGATCCATCCCGGTTGCTCGATCGGCCAGGACGGCTACGGCTTCATCTTCTTCGGCCCCGAGGGCCATCTGAAAGTGCCCCAGACCGGCCGTGTGCTGATCCAGAACAATGTGGAAGTCGGCGCCGGCACCACCATCGACCGTGGCTCCTTGCGCGATACGGTGATCGGGGAGGGCACCAAAATCGACAATCAAGTCCAGATCGGCCACAATGTGACAATTGGCCGGAACTGCCTGCTGGCGGCCCAGATCGGGCTCGCAGGTAGCTTGACCATCGGCGACAACGTGGCGCTGGGAGCAAAGGTTGGCATCAATAATCACCTCAAGATCGGCGACGGGGCTCAGGTCACCGCGATGAGCGGCGTCAAGGACGACATCCCGCCGAACGGACGCTGGGGCGGCTTCTTTGCCAAGCCGACCAAACAATGGTTCAAGGAAATCATCGCGGTGGAGCGCCTGGTACGCGACAGCAAGGCCGATCCGAAGGACGAGGGGCGGGAATGACGGCGGAATCACCTGTGAAATTCGAACTGGTGGACATCAATGCGATCCTCCAGACGCTGCCGCACCGCTTTCCGATGCTGCTGATCGACCGCGTGATCAACATCCGGGCCGACTACAGCGGCATCGGCATCAAGAACGTCACCTTCAACGAGCCTGCCTTCCAGGGCCATTTCCCCGAGCGTCCGGTCTATCCTGGCGTGATGATGATCGAAGCGATGGCGCAGACCGCCGGCGTGATCGGAATCAAGTCAGTCGAGGGCACCGAGAAGCCGCGCGCGGTGTATTTCCTCACCATCGACAAGTGCAAGTTTCGCAAGCCGGTGCTTCCAGGCGATACCATCGAGTATCACATGCGCTCGCTCGGGCGCCGCAAGGCGATGTGGTGGTTTCACGGTGACGCCAAGGTCAACGGCCAGGTCGTCGCGGAGGCCGATGTCGGGGCGATGCTGACCGACTGAGGCAGCCTGCCGCGCATCGCCACAGTTCAAGTGTTGGATGAGGTCGTTGACGCAGCGGCGCGGCTTGTTCAGACGGCTTCTGAAACACGCCGAGATCATACGTCACTGGACAGATCGGGCGCAGTCGCGCTAACCAGCGGAAAACTGAGCAAGTTCAACACATAGTCAGACCTTGTTGATAAGTAAGATCGCTTGATGAGTAAGATCGACCCCACCGCGCGGGTGGAAGACGGCGCCGTGATCGGCGAGGGCACCGAGATCGGGCCCTTTTGCATCATCGGCCGCAACGCCCGGATCGGGGCGAATTGCAAGCTGATCGGACAGGTCACAATCATCGGCCATACCACGATCGGCGACGGCTGCGTGATCTCGCCATTCGCGGTGCTGGGCGGCGCCCCGCAGGATCTCAGCTATAAGGGCGAGCCGACCACGCTCGAGATTGGTTCCGGAAACGTCATCCGCGAAGGTACGACCATGAATGTCGGCACCGTCAAGGGCGGCGGCAAGACGCGCGTCGGCAACGACGGCTATTTCATGAACAACAGCCACGTCGGCCATGACTGCATGGTCGGCAACAACGCGATCTTCGCGACGTCGGCGACGCTCGGCGGCCATTGCGAGATCGGCGACGCCGTCTATATCGGCGGTCTGTCCGCGGTGCACCAGTTCACCCGCATCGGCTCCTACGTGATGGTCGGCGGCCTCTCGGGCGTGCGAGACGACATCATCCCGTACGGGCTCGCCAATGGCCAGTATGCGGTGCTGGAGAGCCTCAACCTGATCGGCATGAAGCGGCGCAAGTTCACCAGGCAGCGCCTCGCGACCGTGCGGGCGTTCTACCAAAGACTCTTCCACGCCTCGGGCACGTTCGCCGAACGGCTGGAGTCGGTGCGGCCGCTCGAGAGCGAAGATCCCGCGATCGCCGAGATCCTCGGCTTCATCGGCAAGGGCAAGCGCCCGCTTTGTCTTCCCACCGTCGAGAAGTGATGCTGCGATGGCCGCGGACATGACATCGGCGGCTCCTGCGATTTCATCACCGGTCGGCGTGGTCGCGGGCGGTGGCGCCATGCCGTTCGCGGTCGCCGACTCGCTCGCCGCGCGCGGCATCACGCCGGTGCTGTTTCCGCTACGCGGCGCCTGCGATCCCGTGCAGGTCGAAAAATTCCGTCACCGCTGGATCTCGGTCGGCCAGCTCGGTCGCGCCATCCGACTGTTTCGCGAGGAGGGCTGCCGCGACCTGATCTTCATCGGCACCTTGGTGCGGCCCTCGCTCACAGAGATCCGCTTCGACTTCAAGACGCTGCGATTGCTCGGCAATGTCATCCGTGCCTTCCGCGGCGGCGATGATCATCTGTTGTCCGGTGTCGGGCGGATCCTCGAACAGGACGGCTTTCGCATGGTCGGCATCAAGGACGTCGCGCCTGACCTCCTGATGCCCGAGGGCTGCATCAGCCGCGCTTGGCCGGCGGACAACGCTAGGGGTGACATCGAGCGCGGTCGCGCGGTGCTCGCCGCGCTCGGGCCGTTCGACATCGGTCAGGCTGCGGTCGTGATCGACGGCCACGTGGTCGCGGTCGAGGATATCGAGGGCACCGATGCTCTGCTGGCGCGTGTGGTGCGGCTGCGCGAGGAGGGGCGTATCCGCGCCGCCACCGGGCGGGGCGTGCTGGTGAAGGCACCGAAGAGCGGCCAGGACCTGCGCTTCGATCTGCCGACGATCGGCCCGCGCACGATCGAGGGCGTCGCCAAGGCCGGCCTTGCCGGCATCGCCGTCATCGCCGGCAACACCATTGCCGCCGAGCCGCAGGCGATGATCACGCTTGCCGACGCCAAATATCTCTTCGTTGTGGGGCTGCCCGCGTGATGCAGATACGCGATCCCAAGCGGAAGATCTTCCTGATCGCGACGGAGGAATCCGGCGACCGACTCGGCTCGGCGCTGATGAAGGTGCTGCGCCAGCGGCTCGGCGACGGCGTGCAGTTCGAAGGCGTCGGCGGCCGCACCATGGCGCGCGAGGGGCTCGAGACTCTGTTTCCGATCGAAGAACTGTCGATCGTCGGATTCGCTGCGGTGCTGCAGCAACTGCCCAAGATCCTGCGGCTGATCCGCGAGACCGCGGACGCCGTGACGGACTCTGCGCCCGACGCGCTCGTCATCATCGACAGCCCCGATTTCACCCATCGCGTCGCCCGCCGCGTGCGCGCGAAGAATCCGGCAATTCCCATTATCGACTACGTCTCGCCCTCGGTCTGGGCCTGGCGGCCGGGCCGGGCGCGCGCCATGCTGGGCTATGTCGATCACGTGCTCGGGCTGCTGCCATTCGAGCCGGAGGAATATCGCAAGCTGAAAGGGCCGCCCTGCAGCTATGTCGGCCATCCCCTCGTCGAGCAATTGGGCTCGCTGCGGCCTGATGCGGGCGAGCAAAGGCGCCGCGATAGCGAGCCGCCGGTGCTGCTGGTACTGCCGGGCAGCCGTCGCAGCGAGATCCGGCATCATCTCGGCCTGTTCGGCGCTGCGCTCGGGCGATTGCAAGCCGAGGGCCGCGCATTCGAATTGATGCTGCCGACCATGTCGCATCTCGAGGCCGCGGTCCGCGAGGGCGTGGCGAACTGGCCGGTCAAGCCGCAGATCGTGGTCGGTGAAACCGAGAAGCGCTCAGCGTTCCGGATCGCGCGCGCGGCGCTGGCGAAGTCCGGCACCGTGACGTTGGAACTGGCGTTGTCGGGCATCCCGATGGTGACAGCCTATCGCGTCGGCGCGACGGAGGCGTTCATCCTGCGCCGCGCGATCCAGGTGTCCTCGGTGATCCTGGCCAATCTCGTGATCGGCAAGGACGTGATCCCCGAGTTCCTGCAGGAAGACTGCACGCCGGAGAAGCTCGCTGGCGCCCTGTCCGAGGTGCTGACGGATTCACCGATGCGCAAACAACAGGTCGAGGCTTTCGCGCAGCTCGACACCATCATGTCGACCGGCAATAAATCGCCGAGCGTGCTCGCCGCCGACATCGTGCTTGCGACGATGCGCAAGGTCCGGCGCTAGGCTTCTCGTTTTCGGCTACTTCTTCGTGCGTCCGACGGCGGCACGGCGGGCGCGCGGCTTTGCGGCCGCTGTGTCCGGTCGCGCGGACATCATGTCCAGCGACGGACCTTCCTCGGGAACATGGAGGGTCGCCAGAAAATCGGCGCCGGCCCGCATGACATGCTCTGCGGCCAGCGTGGCAGCAGCGCGCTCGTCGCCTGCGATGATGGCGCGCAAGATGCCGGCATGCTCGTCCCAGGTCCTCGCCTGGCGCTCCGGATCGGTCGGAGCGAACAACATCGCAGTTCTCTCGCGCAGCCGTTTGAGCAGATCGGAGAGGACGCGATTACGGCCGGCCGCGGCGAGCTCGTTGTGGAATTGCTGATTGAGGCTCGACAAGAGCTCAAAGCGCTTGGCTGCAACCGCCTCCGTCCCCTCGTTCAGCACGGCTGCAATGCGCGCCAGAATATCCTGATCGCGGCGACGCGCGGCCAGCCGTGCGTTCTGGCCCTCGAGCAGCGCGCGCACCTCGATCGTCTCGCGCGCCTCCTCGTCGGTCATGGCAAGCACCGATGCGCCGCGCCGTGCGGTCACTTCGACCAGGCCCTCGGTCGTCAGCACGCGGATCGCTTCTCGCACCGGATTGCGGGAAACGCCAAGCTCTTCCGCGAGGCGTCCTTCGACCAGCCGCTGACCGGGCTTGAGGCGTCGGCTCAAGATGGCCTGGCGCAGTTCCTCAATGACCCTGTCGTGAAGAGAGAGGTAGTCGTCGCCGAGACGTCGTTTCGAGTTTCCCAGCCTGCCAGCCATGAAATGACCTTCTCAACCGCACTGGTTTGCTATGCCGAACCGCGCGGAGAGATTGGATCCGCCACCGACCGAGCGGAATGACCGGCGGGGACGGCACGAAGGTACTTAGACCGCCCACTGCACAGCGGCAAGCCGTAGTCGCCGGGAGGACCGGCGCCGCCCACCAGATCAATCGGGCGAATCGGGCGCAGGGTTCGTCGCGACCGGTCGAGCCCCTGCGGCGGCCGGTTTCGGCGTCCAGGACACGCTGACGTCGCCGGTGAGAAATGTCTGGCATGCCATCCGGTAGCCGGCGGCAAATTGCTCCTCGGTGAGGTGCTTGCGCTCCTTCGGCTTGATCGCGTCGGTATTCTCCCGCCCTTTCTCGATGAGGCATTTGCATGTCCCGCACAGGCCTCCACCGCATTTGAAGGGGATGCCGCCCTGTTCGCGCAAGGAGACCCGCAACAGGTTGCTGTCGACGGGGGCCGTGACGGACTTCCCGTTATTGGTCACGAAGGTGACCTCGATCGTGCCGGTCTTTGCGGAGGGCGGATGTGTGCTGTCGGACGTCACGACTTGCGCAGCTTCGTGTCCATGTGGCCGAACGTGGTAAGGTGCTCCAGCTCGCGATAGGCCAGCTCGGGCGTTGCGAATTTCTCGAGGAATTTGGACGGCACCTGATTCACGATCGGCGGTGACCAGGCTTCGTCAATCACCTTGATCTTGGTGTCCTTGAGCAGCTCGGCGATCACGAAGGTCGCCTTCTTGGTGCCATAGAACAGATAGTCGTAAGAGGCGAGGGGCCGCAGCCCGTCGACGATCTCGGTCCGAAACAGTCCATCCTTGCTGGTCAGGATCACATACATGGCTCACGTCTCCCGTGTTTGCCGGGGATTGCCGCGGCCGGTACGGGCCTCGGCATTCAAGAAATCTGGGCACTCAAGCAATTTTGGCGCGCAAGACATCAGCCGACCTTGCTGGTTGCGACTACGTCCGCGAGCGGCGTTGCCTCCTGCGACAGCTCCACGTCGTGCGTGAGCCAGAGCTGGCAGGCCAACCGATAGCCCGCCTCGATTCGCGCGCCGAGCCGCTTCTTTTCCTTCCAGTTCGGCTCGGGCAGGTGCTCGGCGCCCTTGATGATCAGGGCTGCGCACTTTCCGCATTTGCCCATGCCGCAGCCGTAGAGGAAGTTCGGATGGGGAAACTGCCGGATCCCCGCCCTCACCACGAGATTGGTGTTTTCCTTGATCTCGCCGTGAAAGGTCTGGCCGTTCCTGTGAAAGACGACGTTGGGCATGCCGCGTGGCTCAGGCTTGCAGAAGCGCGCGCTCGTCGGCGGGGACCCTGGTTTCGCTCATGTCGAGCTCGGCCAGCGGAATGTCCTTGGCGACATAGTCGTGATACAGGGCAGTGGTGTAGAGCAGGCGCATCTGCGCGCCGATTTCACAGATCTTCAGGCAGCGCTGCTGCAACTCGACCGTGTTGGCGTGCTCGAGCACGATCTGATAGCCCCGCTCGCCGTGAATTTCGTCCGACACGATGTGAAGGTCGAAGAACTCGACTTCCTCGTCGGTGAACTTGTACTTCTCGCGCAAGGTCGGCGTCTGCTTGCGATAGATCGACGGCACCTGTGATTCCAGCCCGACCACGAGGCCTGCGACCGCGACGATCGGGTCCTCGCGCATTGCCACCGCATAGCACCAGCTTTGCAGCCCGCGCGTTGTCGCGGTCATGTTATCAGGGTTCTTGACGCGTTCCGCGGTCGTGCCGCACGCTTCGGCGAAGCGGATCAGCAGATCGGTGTGGCGGTCGCCTCCGATCTCCTCCTCGTACATGTTGGCAAGCAGGAAATCCTTGGCTTCCTGATACTGCTCCGGCATGCGCGCATAGATGTAGCCGAGGTAGTCCGCGAATGGGCCGACATAGTGGTAGTGGTTCTCCGCCCATGACGCCAGATGCGCCCGGCTCAGCTTGCCGCTCGCCCATGCGATGCTGAAGGGCGCCTTGTTGGCGCTCTTGCCCTTGATTGCATTTTCGAGGGCCGTGCGGAATTCCACGTGATTCATCAGCTTTTGCATTGTTGCGCTCCTCTGTCGCCGAAAGCGTGGGCCGGATTGGTCGCGGCCGTCTGGCTCATGCAATAAAAGTATACAGTATACAATTTTTATCGAGCGTCAACGCGCTAGCCATGAGAAAGCCTCCTCTAGTTCCGTCATCATTGTCTTTTTCTCTCATAAATCAGTTGGTTAGCGGCTTAATGCTTCTGACTATCAGGCGCCTATGCAGGATAGTTCGCAGTTTGTTATTGCATTTCTAGAATACAGTATACAGAATTGGGTGCTGCTTGGGGAGCGCATCGCATGACATTGCCGCAAGTACCGATCGTCGCCGCACACTGGGTCTACCTGTTCGGTGTGGCCCTCATCGTCCTGACAATGATCTGGCGTGCCAACGTGGTGGTGCCGTCGGTCCTTGCAACGTTCCTGGTCGCGCTGGCCTGGACGCACAGTCCGATTGCCGCACTCGGAAGCATTTTCAATGCCAGCTTCACGGCTGCGAAGGAGCTGTTCAACATCTTCCTGGTGATCGCGCTGATGACCGCGCTGCTCAACGCGCTGAAGGTGTTGCGATCCGACATCCGCATGGTGGAGCCGTTCCGCGCCGTGATGAAGGACGGGCACACGGCCTATTTCGTTCTGGCCGGTATCACCTACGTGATCTCGCTCTTCTTTTGGCCGACACCGGCGGTGCCGCTGGTCTCGGCCGTGCTGCTGCCTGCGGCGATCGCGGCGGGCTTGCCGCCGCTCGGTGGCGCGCTGGCGATCGCGATCGCAGGCCAGGGCATGGCGCTATCGTCGGACTACGTCATTGGCGTCGCGCCAGGTATCAGCGCCAAGGCCGCGGGTGTTGCGGTGAGTGCTGCCACGGTTGCAGACCGGGCGCTGGTGCTGTCGCTGATCACCGGAGGCGTCGCGTTGCTGCTGGGCTATTTCGCCATCCGCAAGTTCGTCACCAAGCCGGATGACAGACTGCTCGAGCGCTGGCAGGCGCAGTCCAGCAACGGCGACCTCGCGCGCATCGCGCAAGAGGGGACCTTCGACAAGGTCGAGATCGCCCGAGGCACTGCCGGCGACCAGACGCCGCTCGCGAGCCAGGCGCAGATCGACAAAGCGCTTGCCGCGGTTCCCGGCCCTCGCGAAAAATGGTCAAAGATCTTCGCGGTGGTGACGCCGCTCGCCTTCCTGGGTGTCATTGTCGTGATGGTGCTTGCCAAGCTCGGCATCGGCCATGACCTCAAGGGCGGCGATGCCGCGGCACTGGTCGGCGGCGTCGCCGCCGTGCTGATGATCTGCGCCTCATTCGTCACCGACCCGTTGCGCAAATTCCTCGATACCAGCGCCGATCACGTCACGGAGGGCTTCATCTTCGCATTCAAGGCCATGGGGTCCGTGCTGCCGATCGCTGGCTTCTTCTTCCTCGGCGCCGAGCAAGGATTGTCGGCGCCGATTCTTGGCGTCCCCGCGGCTCAGGCACCCAATCTTCTGTTCGAACTGGTTCAGGCTGCGCAGCATTGGATTCCGGCGAACCAGGTCTTCGTCGCGTTCGGCGTGCTGATCACCGGCATGATCACAGGGATCGACGGATCGGGTTTCGCCGGTCTGCCGCTCACCGGGTCGCTGTCGGGCGCGCTGGCGCCGACCGTTGGCCTCGATCCCGCGACACTCGCGGCCGTCGGCCAGATGGGCGCGGTGTGGACAGGCGGGGGCACGCTGGTGGCGTGGTCGTCCCTGATCGCGGTGGCCGGGTTCGCGCGCGTGCCGGTCTTCCAGATCGTTCAGACGGTGATGGGACCGGTGCTGGCGGGGTTGGTAACCTCGACCATCTGCTCAGTCCTGATCTGGCATTGAAGAAAGTTCAGCCATCATGAGCAATCTTGCGATGACGCCTGCCCACGGTTCCGAAGCTAGCCACCCACAGATCGAGGAATTTCCGAACCTCATCAATGGCGAGCACTTGCGGGGCGTTGCGAAGCCATTCGACAACACCAATCCCGCCGACACGTCCGATATCGTCGGTCGCTTCCAGGCGTCGACGGCAGCCGAGGCGAAGCTCGCGGTGAACGCGGCTGTGGCCGCGTGCGAGCGCTGGAGGAAAACACCGGTCTCGGCGCGCGCAGACATCCTCAATCGTGCGGCCGATCGTCTCGAGGTGGACGCCGAGCAGATTGCACGAGAGATGACGCGCGAAATGGGCAAGGCGCTCAACCTCGCCAGGGACGAGGTCCTGCGCTCGGCACAGACGTTGCGATTCTATGCCGTCGAAGGCCAGTCGCTGGTGGGCGAGGTCTTTCCGAATGACGATCCCGACATGACGGTCTACACGCTGCGCGAGCCGCTCGGCGTCGTGTCGGTCATCACGCCGTGGAATTTTCCCATTTCGATCCCGGCCCGCAAGATCGCCCCTGCGCTCATGACCGGTAATACGGTCGTGTTCAAACCGTCGTCGGATGCGCCGCTAAGCGGCTATCGACTTGCCGAGGCTCTGGCGGCGGCTGGCCTGCCCAAGGGCGTCCTGAACTTCATCACCGGTTCGGCCGGCGAGATCGGCTCCGCCATCACCACAGCGCCCGAGATCCGTGCCATTTCCTTCACCGGATCGACGGCGGCGGGTGAACAGATTTGCCGGGCGGTCAGCTTCACGACGCGCACGCAGATGGAGCTTGGCGGCAAGAATCCGTTGATCGTGATGGACGATGCCGATCTCGACAAGGCGGTCGACCTGACTGTGAGAGGCGGCCTGTCGCTTGCCGGCCAGGCTTGCACCGGCACCAGCCGCGTGCTGGTCATGAAGCAGGTGCGTACCGACTTCACGGAGCGGCTGATTGGCCGGGTCAAGGCCTTGAAGATCGGCAGCGGCCTTACGGCTGGAATGGATCTCGGGCCGCTCGCCACCGCGAGGCAGCTTGAGACGGTGCTGCGCTATATCGCGATCGGCAAGCGGGAGGCGACGCTCCTCTGCGGCGGCGAGCGCCTCACCGGCGCCGGCTACGATCGCGGCTACTATGTCGCACCGGCGATCTTTACCGATGTCACGCAGCAGATGACGATCGCGCGTGAGGAAATCTTCGGTCCCGTCATCGCGATCATCGAGGTCGAATCCTATGCCGACGCCATCGCCAAGGCCAACGACACCGAATACGGCTTGTCGGCCGCGATCGCGACGCGAAACCCGCGCATCATGCACGATTTCGCCAATGACATTCAGTCGGGAACCGTCAAGATCAACCGCACCACGACCGGCAATCTGATCAATGCGCCGTTCGGAGGCTTGAAGCGGTCGAGTACATCGACATTCCGCGAGTCCGGCCGCGCCGGACTCGAGTTCTACACGCAGATCAAGACCGTGTATCGCGGATGCTGAATGACACATTCAAGCGATGCCGAACTCGCGGCGTCGCGGCTGACGAAAAAGGGATGAGATGAGGAAATCGATCAAGCTGGAATTATCGGAAGCCCAGCACATGGCGGCCGCAGCGTTGAAGAAGGCTGCGGAAATCGGTGTGCCCGAGACGGTTTGTATCGTGGACGATGGCGGCTACCCGATCGTCCTCGAACGGATGGATGGCGCGCGCGTTACCGGCCCGCAGATCGCATGGAACAAGGCTTTCACGGCGGCCGGCCACAAACGCTCAACGCACCTGTTCAATCAGATGCCGAACGGACCGGCGCTTCCCGGCAACGAGGCGTTCGGAATCCAGTGGAGCTTTGAAGGCAGATTCGCCGTGTTCGTCGGCGGCTTCCCGATCGTGGTCGACGACGAGGTGATCGGCGGGGTCGGGCTGAGTGGCGGCAATGGTGAGCAGGACACGCATTGCGGCGTCGCCGCGTTGCAGGCCCTTCAGGATCTCCTGGCCGGTCACCGCGTGCTGGTCGCAGCCGACATCAAGAAATGAGCGTCGATGCGGCGGGGAGGTCGCCTCCCGCCCGATACGGCCTCGAGGGCAGGCGAGCTAGGCAAGCCCGCCATCGACGCGAAAACACTGGCAGGTGATGCGCTGGCTGGCGTCCGAGGCGAGGTACAGCGCCATGTCGGCAATATCCTCTGGGGTCACTGCATCGGGAATGGCCTGGCGTGTGCGCATCTCGGCGATCTGTCGCTCGTCCGGATACCAGAGTTTTCGCTGACGCTCGGTGATCACCATCCCCGGCGCGATCGCGTTGACGCGGATGCGGTCGGCACCAAACCGGCGGCCGAGCGAGTTGGTGAAACCGACGATGGCAGCCTTCGCTGCGGCGTAGACCGGCAGTGCCGGTGCGCCGCGCATCCAGGCCACCGACGACATGTTGATGATCGAGCCGCCGCCGCGCGCCTGCATCTGCGGCACAACGGCCTGCGCGGCAAAGAAGACGTGCTTGAAATTGACGCCAATCATCCAGTCGAAGTCCGCCGGCGCGACGTCCGCCAGCACCTGGCGCTGGTCGTTGGCGGCGTTGTTGACGAGCACCGCGGCATCGCCGAGCGATGTGTGCACCTTTGCCAGTGCGGCGCGCAGCGCGTCGACGTCCAGGAGGTCGCAGGGCACGAACAGCGGAGCGGTGCTGGAACTCTTCGCCACTTCCTGCGCCAGTGCTTCGCCGGCTCGGGCGTCGATATCGAGGAAGGCGACGCGCGATCCCTGCGCGGCGAACGCGCGCACGAAAGCAGCGCCGATGCCGCTGGCGCCTCCGGTGATCAGCACCACGCGATCGGCGAGGCCGGCATAGGTCGTCTTTGTCATGCGATCAGTCGCTCCGTCTCGGGGTCGAACAGGCAAATGCGCCTGATATCGAGGGCGAAGGAGGCGGTCGTGCCTGGCGTCGGGCGGATGTCCGGCGAGATGCGCGCCTGCGCCGGCTCGCCGCCAAGCCGCAGCAGGACGATGGTCTCCGCGCCGGTAGGTTCGACCAACTCGACCGGTGCGGCGAGGATGACCGGAGGGCCCGCAGCAGCGGAGAACACCCGGTCTCCCTCGGCAATGCATTCCGGCCTGATGCCGAGGATGACTTCGTGGCCGACATAGGAGGCGGCTGCGTCGTAGCCTTGCAGGCGGAGACGAACCTCGTCTGGCCGGCCTGCGCCGATCTTCACCACAGGTCCGTCAGCGTCGGCCTCGAGCCTTGCCGGCATCGTGTTCATCGGCGGCGAGCCCATGAAGCGGGCGACGAACAGGTTGGCCGGGTAGCGGTAGACCGTATCCGGATCGGCGAATTGCTGTACTACGCCCCGATGCATCACCGCAATCCGGGTGGCCATCGTCATCGCCTCGATCTGGTCGTGGGTGACATAGACGATGGTGGCACCGATGCGCTGGTGCAGCCGCTTGATCTCCATCCGCATCTCGACACGCAGCTTGGCGTCGAGATTGGACAGCGGCTCGTCGAACAGGAACAGCAGGGGATCGCGCACCAAGGCGCGCCCCATCGCCACGCGCTGGCGCTGGCCGCCCGACAGTTGCGCCGGCTTGCGGCCGAGCAGCGGCTCGATCTGGAGCAATTTGGCGACATTCGCCACCGCCTTGTCCTGCTCGGCTTTGGGAACGTGGCGGCATTCCATGCCGAAAGTGATGTTCTGGCGCACCGTCATCGATGGATAGAGCGCGTAGGACTGGAACACCATGGCGATGTCGCGGTCCTTGGGCGGGACGTCGTTGACGACACGTCCGCCGATTTCCACGCTGCCTGCGCTGGGATGATCGAGCCCCGCGACGATGTTGAGCAGCGTGGACTTGCCGCAGCCGGATGGCCCGACCAGCACGGTGAATTCGCCGCTCTCGATATCGAGGTCGATGCCTTTCAGCACTTCCAGATTGGCGTAGCGCTTGGACAGAGCGCGAATGCTCAGTGCGGCCATGACATATCCATCATTTCACGGCCCCGGCAGTGAGGCCGCGTACGAAATACCTGCCGCCGAAGAGATAGATCAGCAGCGTAGGCAGGGCTGCGATGATCACCGCGGCGCTCTGCACGCCATGCTGCGGGATATCGGCGACCGCGGCGGATAGCGCGATCAGCGCGGCGGTGACCGGCTGCTGCTGACCGGTCGTGAATGTCACGCCATAGAGGAACTCGTTCCAGATGTGGGTGAATTGCCAGATCACCGTAACGACCAGGATCGGCGGCGAGAGCGGCAAGATGATGCGCCAGAAAATACGAAAGAACCCTGCGCCATCGATGCGCGCGGCCCGGATCAACTCCTGCGGGATGGCGACGTAGTAGTTACGGCAGAACAGAGTCGTGAAGGAGAGTCCCTGGATCGTGTGGATCACGACCAGGCCCGTGAGCGTGTTCATCAAGCCGGTGTCGCGCAGCACGATGGTCCACGGCAGCAGACGCATCTGCTGCGGAAGGAAAATGCCGAGCGTGACGACGCCATAAATCCAGTTGTCGCCGCGGAACCGCCAGAGCGACACCGCGTAACCTGCGACGGCGCCGAGCAGGGTGGAGAAGACCGTCGCGGGGATGGTCACGAGCGCGGAGTTGAGCATGTAGGGTCGGATGCCGGCGCACGTCTCGGCGACGCAGAACCCGCTCCAGGCGGCGGCATAATTGCTCCACGCCAGGTGCTGTGGCCAACCGATCATCGATCCCTGGGCGATCTCCTCGTTGGTGCGAAGCGAATTCAGAACGACAACGGCCAATGGCGCAAGCCAAGCGACTGCGATCAGCAAAACGATGAAGTAGATCAGAGTCCGGCCCGGTGCGAAGGTTCGCTCACGCATGGTTCGTCCGCCGCCGCTGGATGTAGCGCCACGCTGCATAGGGCAGCAACACCGCGAGAAGAATGAGCAACATGAGGACTGCCGCGGCAGCTCCCCGCCCGAGCAGGCTGCGCTGGAACATCAGGTCATAGACGACGAGGGCCGGCAGCTGGGTCGCTATGCCAGGACCGCCATTGGTGAGCGCACGGACGAGGTCAAACGTCGAGATCGCGAACTGCAACTGAATGACAATGACGGTGATGGTGATCGGCCAAAGCGTCGGCAGAATGACGCGCCGGTATATCCTGACAGGTCCGGCGCCGTCGATCTGCGCGGCCTTGATCAAGTCGGAGTCGACGGAGCGAAGGCCGGCGAGGAAGAGCGCCATCGCAAAGCCGGAAGATTGCCAGATCGCTGCGATGACGATCGTCCAAATGGCCATGTCGCGGTCGATCAGCCAGTCGAACCGGAAGGAGGTCCAACCGAGATCGTGGACCAGCTTCTCGATTCCAAGGCCGGGATTGAGGAGCCAGCTCCAGACCGTGCCGGTGACCACGAACGACACCGCCAGAGGATAGAGGAAAACGGATCTCAGCACGTTCTCGCCGCGAATGCGCTGATCGAGCAGGATGGCAAGGATGAGGCCGGCCGCCAGACTCAGCAACACGAAGGCGCTGCCAAACAGCAGCAGATTATCGAAGGCGATCTGCCAGTTCCGCGACGCCGCAACCGCGGAATAGTTGCGCAGACCCACCCAACCGGAAACCGGGACCAGGGTGGACGGTGTGAACGATATCCAGACCGTCCACAGCGAAAACGCAATCAGGTGCGCGGCGGACAACAGCAGCGGCACCCAGATCGTCAGATATTCGGGCAGCCGGCGTAGCACCTCGGAAGCCGCCGGCCGGCCCTGTCTCGTCGAGACGGCGAAGTTCAACGTGCGCTCTCGACGGCCTCGGCGAGGCGGGTCGCCGCTTGCTCCGGCTTGATCGTCTTGTTTTTCACAAACTCCGTGATCACATCGATCATGGCTGCAGTCATGCCGTTTTCCTGCGCCATGTTATGCGCAAGACTTAAGACGGCCTGGTTGCTGGCGATCGCGTCTTTCAGGGCTGCTGCGGTCGTCCGTTGACCGTCCGACCAGCCGTTGCCCGACAGATCGACGTCGGTGCGGACGGGAATCGACCCGGTGATCTGCGAATACATGGTCTGGATCGCCGGATCCATGACGAGCTGGGCCATCAGCGTCTGGCCGGCTTGCAGGTCCGCCTCCTTGCGCTGCCAGAAGATGAAGGCATCGGCATTCAGCAGGAAAACCGGCTTGCTGTTGTCGCTCGGGCCGGGCGCGATGGTGAAGTCTTCGAATTTGAAGCCGGCGTTGCGCAAGACGCCTTGCGCCCAGCCGCCCATGATCATCATGCCCATGTCGCCGTCGACGAAGCGCTTCAAATTGGTCGAAAAGTGCTGGGCGCCGACATTGGGATCCATCCAATCGGCGAGCTTGCGGACCTGCGCGAAAGCAGCCTTGATCTCGGGAGCCTTCAGCGCCTTCTCGTCGAGATTCATGATGGCCGCGCGATAGACGACGGGACTGATGCCCGCCAACGCGGCCTCGAACTTCTGCCCGTCATCGGGCCGCGTTCCGCCGTTGGCAACGGGATATGGGACGCCCCCCGCTTTCATCTTCTCGGCAAGGGCATTGAAGTCGGCCCAGGTGACCGGCGGCTTGTCGGCCTTGGCCTTGTCCATCGCGCGTTTGGAGAGAAACAGCATGTTGGTGCTGTAGATCTGCAGCGGCAGTGCGATCCACTTGCCCGCAGGCTTGTGCAGCTTCGCAAGGTCCGGCGCGACCACCTTCTCGTAGCCGGCTGCCGCGACGAGGGCGTCAAGATCGACGGTCGGGGCGATCTTCGACCAGGCTGCGATCTCGGGGCCCTTGAGTTGGGAGCAGGCCGGCGGATCGCCGGCGATGATCTGGGCGCGCAGTTTGTTCATCATCTCGGTGGTGAAGCCGGGGACGGGCGAGTGCTGCCAGACGCCGCCCTTCTCCTCGAATTTCTTGCCGAGCGCCGTGATCGCCGCCCCGTCGCTGCCTGCCGACCATTGCGAGATCACGGTCAGGCGCGGCTTGACTGCGCCTTGGGCGCGGACGAAGGCGGGCAGTGCGAGCGCGGCAGCAGATCCAGCGAGCAGACGGCGCCTCGTTGTTGTGATCGGCATGGCAAGTTCCTCCCGGGTGTGAACGTTTTGGCGCGAGAGCCGCGCAGGATTCAGACTAGGCCGCCTCCGTCGATGCGGCCGGCATGCCGCCGCTTCGGGTCAGACAGAACGCGGCGAAGGCGAGCGCTGCCTGCGGATCGTTGCCGTTCGAAGGCGGCACGAAGGCGAGCGACACTTGCGCCAGTTTCCTGCCACCGAGAAGACAGGCATCGATCCCGTCGATGACGGCCTTTCGGTCGTCTTCGGCGAGCAGCGATGGCCAGCCGCTGACGACGACGCCGCGGCAGGGCTTCACGTTCAGCGTGTTGCCGATGGAAAGGCCAAGCCTGAACAGCCGCTGGCGCAATTCCCGGCGCACGCGCGATGCGAGCGGGATTGTGGTCATCCACTCACTGCCGAGCCCTAGCAGCTCGGCTTCGGTGGTGCACAGAAGCTCGGCCAACGCCGGCAACGATGTATAGGCTTCGACGCAGCCGTGATGACCGCAGCGGCAACGCGGGCCGCCGGATTCGAACACCATATGGCCGAGCTCGACCGGCTGAAGCGCTTCGCCCTCGCTTGGATCATCCATCCAGGTCGCGGCGACGCCCTGGCCGACGAAGACGAACAGATGCGCATCGCTGAACGGATAATTGTCCGTGCGACAACGATGAAAGGTGGCGTGCGCCACCACCGAATTGGTGAAGGCGACCGGGACGTCCGTGAACATCTCGCCGAACATCTCGTCGATGCGTTCGACGTCACAGGGAATGATCGGGTTGCCTGACACGCTCAGCCGGCCGAGGCCCGGAATGGTGACACCGATCTGTGCGAGCCTGATGCGCCGCCGCCGCGTCCAGTCGCGCAGCAATGTCAGCGCTTGACGAAACACCCGGCCAACCGACTCGGGAGTCAGCTTTTTCGGCAGCGGCACACGCTCGCTGTAGTGCAGCTCGCCCGCAAGGCCGCCGACGCCCACGCTGAGGTGCTGGCTGCTCAGTTCGAGGCCCGCAAGCGCGATGCGACCATCCAGCGAGACGAGCCCCGTAGGGCCGCCGACGTAAGGGGCAGGGCGCCTGATTTCCTCGATCAGGCCTTCGGCTTTCAGGTCAAACAGGATGCGCGACAGGCTCGCTTCCGACAGGCGCACGGCTTTGGCCAGCGGCGGCCG
This sequence comes from Bradyrhizobium sp. CCBAU 51627, assembly GCF_028128765.1. Lineage (GTDB taxonomy): Bacteria > Pseudomonadota > Alphaproteobacteria > Rhizobiales > Xanthobacteraceae > Bradyrhizobium. The sequence goes on along the minus strand of NZ_LBJG01000093.1, from coordinate 285,778 downwards.
GAACGAACCGCCCGACTGAAGCAGATAAGTCAAAATGGCAGCGCGCGTCTGCCGCCGACTTCTCGGCTGCTCCGGCATTTCCATCCCTGTCGTCATTCTTACTTAGTGTAAGAATTTGCGCGCGGAGCGTTTCAACTGTCAAGCGCTCGTCGGCGCGATATGTTGACTTGTTGTTGTGCGGGGCAACAAAGGGCATGGTCGATCTCAAGGTGGCGCAAACAAAAACGGCGCCATCGTGAGATGGCGCCGTCTTGAGAGCCGTTTGGGGCTTAAGACTTACTTGCGATCGTTGATCGGCACGTAGTCGCGGCGAGTGACGCCGGTGTAGAGCTGGCGCGGGCGGCCGATCTTCTGCTGCGGATCCTCGATCATCTCGCTCCACTGGCTGATCCAGCCGACGGTGCGCGCGACCGCGAACAGCACGGTGAACATCGAGACCGGGAAGCCCATCGCCTTCAGCGTGATGCCCGAATAGAAGTCGACGTTCGGGTAGAGCTTGCGATCGATGAAGTACTGGTCGCTCAGCGCGATCTTCTCGAGCTCCATCGCCACCTTCAGCATCGGATCGTCGCCATGACCCATCTCCTTGAGCACGGCGTGGCACATCTTCTGCATGATCTTGGCGCGCGGATCGTAGTTCTTGTAGACGCGGTGGCCGAAGCCCATCAGGCGGACTTCAGAGTTCTTGTCCTTCACCTTGGCGATGAACTCGGGGATCTTGTCGACCGTGCCGATCTGATAGAGCATGTTCAGCGCGGCCTCGTTGGCGCCGCCATGTGCAGGGCCCCAGAGGCAGGCGATGCCGGCCGCGATGCACGCGAACGGATTGGCGCCGGAGGAGCCGGCGATGCGCACCGTCGAGGTCGAGGCGTTCTGCTCGTGGTCTGCGTGCAGGATGAAGATCTTCTCCAGCGCATCCGCAAGCACCGGGCTGATCTTGTAATCCTCGCAGGGCACCGCGAAGCACATGTTGAGGAAATTCTCGGCGAAGCCGAGCGAGTTCTTCGGATACACGAAGGGCTGGCCAACGGTGTACTTGTAGGCCATCGCGGCCAGCGTCGGGATCTTCGCGATCATGCGCATGGAGGCGATCATGCGCTGCTTGGGATCATTGATGTCGGTCGAGTCGTGATAGAACGCGGCGAGCGCGCCGACGGCAGCCACCATGATCGCCATCGGATGGGCGTCGCGGCGGAAGCCCTGGAAGAAGCGAGCCATCTGCTCGTGCACCATCGTGTGATGGGTCACGCGGTAGTCGAAATCCTTCTTCTGGGCTGCGGTCGGCAGATTCCCGTACAGCAGCAGATAGCAGGTCTCCAGGAAGTCGCCGTGCTCGGCGAGCTGCTCGATCGGATAGCCGCGGTATTCCAGCACGCCCGCGTCACCATCGATATAGGTGATCTTGGATTGGCAGCTCGCGGTCGAGGTGAAGCCGGGATCGTAGGTGAACAGGCCGGACTGGCCGTAAAGCTTGCCGATATCCACGACATCGGGCCCGACGCTGCCGCTGAGGATCGGGAGATCGAAGTTCTTGTTTCCGACCGTCAGCGTTGCGGTCTTTGGGCTTTCTTTTGCGTCCATCAGAGGTCCCCGATGTATGGTGAAACGGGCCGGAGCCGGAGTCCCCCAGGGAGAAGTTGGGGCTGGCCGGATGTTCCAGAATGTATGGCAAGATGGGTATATTATTGCTGTGTGCGCTGCAAGATGGCCACTTGCATAGCCTACTTACGTCGTAGCCTGATCTTTAAGCCGGCCCAGGCTTTCCTGGCGTCCCAGCACGTCCAAAACCTCAAATATGCCAGGTGACGTCGTGCGTCCGGTCAGCGCCGCGCGCAAAGGCTGGGCGACCGCGCCGAGCTTGAGACTGTTTTCCTCGGCAAAGGCGCGTAGCGCGGCCTCCGTCGAGACGCCGCTCCAGGTCTCGACATTCTCCAGCGCGCAATGCAGCTGGCCGATCAGCTTGCGGTTCTCAGGCGTCAACAGCGCTGCCGCCTTGGGATCGAGCTGAAGCGGGCGGTCGGCGAAGATGAAATGGGCACCATCGATCAGCTCGAGCAGCGTCTTGGCGCGCTCTTTCAGGGCTGGCATGGCCTTGAGGAGCTGGGCGCGCGTGGTGTCGTTTAATTTGGCCTTAATCTCGTCGCGGGCGGACACGACGTGATCCAGCACGTCCTCGAACATCTTCACGAGCGATTGATCGTCGGCGTGGCGGATGTAGTGGCCGTTGAGGTTTTCCAGCTTGGCGAAATCGAAGCGGGCGGCAGCGCGGCCGACGCTGGCGAGGTCGAACGCGGCGATCATCTCCTCGGTCGAGAAGATCTCCTGGTCGCCATGGCTCCAGCCGAGCCGGACGAGGTAGTTGCGGAGCGCAGCCGGGAGGTATCCCATGGCGCGGTAGGCATCGACGCCGAGCGCGCCGTGCCGCTTGGAGAGCTTGGAGCCATCAGGTCCGTGGATCAGGGGGATGTGGGACATGCTCGGCAGCGCCCAGCCCATGGCATCATAGATCTGCTTCTGGCGCGCGGCGTTGATCAGATGATCGTCGCCGCGGATCACGTGGGTGACGCCCATGTCGTGGTCGTCCACGACCACCGCGAGCATATAAGTCGGATTGCCGTCGCCGCGCAGAAGCACGAGATCGTCGAGGTTCTCGTTCTGCCAGACCACGCGGCCCTGGACCAGGTCCTCGATCACGGTCTCGCCGGTTTGCGGCGCGCGCAGCCGGATCGTCGGCTTGACGTCAGACGGGGCGGTGGCGGGATCGCGGTCGCGCCACATGCCGTCATAGAGGCGGGTGCGCCCTTCCGCGCGCGCCTTCTCGCGCATCGTGGCGAGCTCCTCGGCGGTGGCGTAGCAGCGATAGGCCTTGCCATCGGCGAGCAGTTGCTCGGCCACTTCCCGGTGACGGGCGGCGCGGCTGAACTGGTAGATCACCTCGCCATCCCAGCTGAGCTCCAGCCATTTCAGCCCGTCGAGAATGGCGCCGATCGCGGCCTCGGTGGAGCGCTCACGGTCGGTGTCCTCGATCCGCAGCAGCATCTTGCCGCCATGCTTCTTCGCATAGAGCCAGTTGAACAGCGCGGTGCGGGCGCCTCCGATATGGAGGAAGCCGGTCGGAGAGGGCGCAAAGCGCGTGACGACGGAATCGGTCATTCTTGGCAGGGCCTATGCATTGGAAGCGGTGGTGTATAGCAGGAACGGGACATAACTAAAGCCCGGCGGCGGACGGCTTGAGGCCTTGCTTAGACCCTTGCTTAGCTCTTGGCGCGGCCACGCGAATTTGGCAGAAGAACCGCTGATTTCCCTACAGGATTTTAGGATGAGCACAGAACCGGTGGCGACTGAGGTTGGGCGCGATTTCATTCGTGACATCATCCAGACCGATCTCGATCAGGGCAAGTACAAGCAGATCGTGACCCGGTTCCCGCCGGAGCCGAATGGCTACCTGCATATCGGCCATGCCAAGTCGATCGCGCTCAATTTCGGCATCGCCCAGGAATTTCCGGGCCGCTGCCACCTGCGCTTCGACGACACCAACCCGGTCAAGGAAGAGCAGGAATATATCGATTCCATCCAGGCCGACGTGCACTGGCTCGGCTATGACTGGGGCACGAACCTGTTCTACGCCTCGGACTATTTCGACCGTCTGTATGAATGGGCGGAGAAGCTGATCCGCGACGGGCTCGCTTATGTTGACGATCAGTCTCAGGAAGAGATCCGCACTTCGCGCGGCACGCTGACCGAGCCAGGCAAGAACTCGCCGTTCCGCGACCGCAGCGTGGATGAAAATCTTGACCTGTTCCGCCGCATGAAATCAGGTGAATTCCCGAACGGCGCGCGCGTGCTGCGGGCCAAGATCGACATGTCCGCGGGCAACATCAATCTGCGCGATCCCGTGCTCTATCGTATCCTGCATGCGCACCATCCGCGCACCGGCACCAAGTGGAGCATCTATCCCAGCTACGATTACGCCCACGGCCAGTCGGACGCGATTGAAGGCATCACCCATTCGATCTGCACGCTGGAGTTCGAGGACCACCGGCCGCTCTACGACTGGTTCATCGAGAAGCTCCCGGTGCCGTCCAAGCCGCATCAGTACGAGATGGCGCGGCTCAATTTGACTTACACGCTGCTGTCCAAGCGCGTGCTGACCCAGCTCGTTCGCGACGGCCATGTCGCGGGCTGGGACGATCCGCGCATGCCGACCATTGCGGGGATGCGCCGCCGCGGCGTGCCGCCGGCTGCCTTGCGCGAATTCGTCAGGCGCATCGGCGTCGCCAAGGCCAACAGTGTCGTCGACGTCGGCATGCTCGAGTTCTGCATCCGCGAGGAGCTGAACCGCACGGCGCAGCGCCGCATGGCGGTCTTGAAGCCGCTCAAGGTCGTGATCGAGAACTATCCGGAAGGGCAGAGCGAGGAGCTAGAGGCGATCAACCATCCCGACGATCCCTCCGCCGGCACGCGCAGGATCACGTTCGGCCGCGAACTCTACATCGAGCAGGACGATTTCATGGAGAACCCGCCCAAGAAGTTCTTCCGCCTGTCGCCCGGCAACGAAGTGCGGCTGCGCTATGCCTATTTCGTCAAGTGCACCGGCGTGATCAAGGACGACAAGGGCGAGGTGGTGGAGCTGCGATGCACCTACGATCCCGCGACCAAGGGCGGGAACGCGCCCGACGGCCGCAAGGTCAAGGCGACCATGCACTGGCTGCCGGCGGCGAATTCGGTGCCCGCGGAGATCCGCATCTACAACCAGCTGTTCGCCAACCCGAGCCCCGATGCCTCGAACTTCGCGGCCGACCTCAATCCGAACTCGCTGGAGATCCTCTCCGATGCGCGTGTCGAGGCCTCGGTGGCGGAGAGCAATTCGACCGAGCCGATGCAGTTCGAGCGTCAGGGGTATTTCGTGCGCGACAAGGACTCGACGCCCGGAAAGCCGGTGTTCTCGCGGACCATCGGCCTGCGCGACACGTTCGCGAAGGAAGTCGCCAAAGGTTGAGGGGCGACGTTGAGGAACGATCATGAGCGGTGAAGCCGACGCCATCGCTTCCGCGATCATCGCGAAATGGTGCGCCGGCTTCGCGACGCTCGACGCCGCTGCGCTGTCCTCGCTCTATTCAAGGAACGCGTTTTTCTTCGGCTCGAATCCGCGACTCTATCGGGGCAGGGCTGGTGTCGCCGACTACTTCAACGGCTTGCCGCGCTGGCGCAAACCCGGCGCTGCGTTTTCCGAGGTGCAAGCGGGACACGCGGGGCCGGACCTCATCAACATGGGCGCAACCATCACGTTCGACTTCGGCGGAGAGCGTCCCGATCTCACTGTCAAGATGAGCTGGGTTCTCATGCGCGAGGATGGCGACTGGAAGATCGTCAATCACCACGCATCCGCGAAGGAACCGCTGGTCTGACACTTGGGCGGCACACGCCATCGTCATCCCCGTGAGAGAACGAACGCGCCTCCGCTGCGTTGGGGTGAATCCCCAACAAGGATAACCATCCATGCAGAAAATCGCAGAGCATATGGACGTCATCGGCGCCGACGGCGTTCATGTCGGCACCGTCGATCGCGTCGAGGGCAACCGCATCAAGCTGACCAGGAAGGACAGCGGCGAGGGCAGTCACAGGGGGCACCACCATTTCATCGACAAGGGCCTGGTCGCCGCTGTCGAGGGGAACAAGGTCCGGCTGTCGGCCAAGGCGGATGTGGCCGTGACGATGGAAGAGGAAAAGTAGGGCAGAGGTCCGTCGTTCCCGATCTGTACCGCTATTCGACCGCCTGCACGTTCCGGTAGTCTCTGCGCCCGTCGCGTATCGCAGGGTTGCTAGGAAATGGCGGAGCCGGGCCGGCCAATGCGCTCCCAGGGTCTAGCTGGGACTTGGCCGACGGGCCGGACGACATCGGCCGGCGGGTTCGTGCCTGCAGGCTTAGGCGTCTGGCCCGCGATCGTCGGGACGCTGCAGGAATGGGCCAAGGCTGAAGCAGGCGCCGGGCGGCTGTTCCCGTGGGTTCCTATCGCTTTCGGCTGCGGCATCGCGCTCTACTTTGCCGCCGATCAGGAGCCGGTGCTGTGGGTCGCCGCCACAACGGCAATGGCGCTGACGCTTGGTGCAATCCTGTTGCGGCGAAGCCGGCTGTTTGCACCCGCCATCATGATCGCAGCAGTCGCAGCCGGCTTTGCCATGGCGACCTGGAAGACGGCGCGCATCGGGCACACGGTCCTCGCAAAGCCGCTCTATTCGGTGTCGCTGTCGGGCTTCGTCGAGACCCGCGACATCCGCGAACGCACTGACCGTTTCGTGCTGCGCGTCACCACGATGGAGGCGCAGCGCAGCGACGTGAAGCTCGATCGCGTCCGCCTCTCCGTGCGCAAGGGGACGGCGCCCGATGTCGGCAGCTTCGTGCGGTTGAAGGCGCGGCTGATGCCGCCGCTCGCGCCGCTGCGGCCCGGCAGCTATGATTTCTCGCGCGACATGTTCTTCCAGGGCATCGGCGCGTCCGGTTTTGCGATGGGCGCGATCACCGTGTCCTCGCCTCCCGATGCCGGCGGCTGGCAGCTGCGTTATTCCGCTTTCATGCAGGGCCTGCGCGATGCGATCGACGCGCGTATCCGCGCCACGCTCGATGGTGACAATCGGGCGATCGCGACTGCGCTCTTGACCGGTCGCCGCGATGCGATCACCACGCCCGTCAACGATGCGATGTTCATCTCCGGGCTGGGCCACGTCCTCTCGATCTCCGGTTACCATATGGCCGTGGTCGCCGGCGTCGTCTTCTTCGCGGTTCGCGCGCTGCTTGCGCTGATCCCGGGCCTGGCGGTCAGCTTTCCGATCAAGAAATGGTCCGCCGCTGCGGCGCTTGTCGCGTCCGCATTCTATTTGCTGCTGTCTGGCGCGGAGGTGGCAACCCAGAGGTCGTTCTTCATGACCGCGGTGGTCTTGCTCGCGGTGATGGTCGATCGGCGTGCCATCACCTTCCGGACATTGGCGGTAGCGGCGCTGATCGTGCTCGCGATCGCGCCCGAAGCGCTGGTGCATCCGAGTTTTCAAATGTCGTTCGCGGCGACGCTCGGGCTGGTCGCGCTGGTGCAGATCGGCATGCCGAACCTGCTTGCCTCGCCCGATCATTCGACGACTGCACGGATCGCATTGTGGGGTGGCCGCGAGATCGCGATGCTGTTCATGGCCTCGATGATCGCGGGGCTCGCGACGACGCCTTATGCCGCCTTCCACTTCCACCGCGTCACGCCCTACGGCGTGCTCGCGAATCTCGGCGCGATGCCGGTGGTCTCGGCGTTGGTGATGCCGGCCGGGCTACTGGGATTGCTCGCCGCGCCGTTCGGGCTCGACGGTGTGTTCTGGTGGTTGATGGGCATTGGCATCGACTGGATGATTGTGGTCACGCGCTGGGTGGCGGCATTGCCAGGGGCGATCGGTCACGTCGGCGCCTTCGGCACCGCGCCGCTTGTCGCGGCGAGCATGGGGCTCGTCCTGATGGGCCTGCTACGCACGCCGCTGCGCTGGTCGGGCGCGATCGTGCTTGCGGCGGCAACGATCTGGGGTTTGTCGGTCCGCCAACCCGATATTCTCATTGCCGGTGACGGCAAGAACGTCGCGGTGCGGGGCAGGGGCGGCCAGCTGCATGTGATCAGGACGAACAAGGACGCTTTCCTGCTCAGGGAGTGGCTCGCCGCGGATGCCGACCCTCGCGATCCCGGCAGTGCCGCCCTCAGTGAGGGGGTGTCGTGCGACGAATCCGGTTGCGTGGCGCCGCTCGCCGATGGCCGCATGATTGCGCTGGCGCTGCACGTCGAGGCGCTGGCCGACGATTGCAATCGGGCCGTGCTGGTGGTGACATCAAGGCCTGCGCCGCCGGATTGCGCCGCGATGGTGGTCGATCGACCGCGTCTCGCACGTCAGGGCGCGCTGGCGCTGACGCGGCGTGGTGACGGTTTTGCGATTCAGTCGGTGAAGGCGAGGGGCGCAAGCCGCCCCTGGTCGCCGGCGGCAGCCGGCGAAGGAGATTTCGAACTGACCCTCATGCCACGGTCGGTGGTCCCACGCTCGCGGGATGCAACCCCGTCGGAGGCCGACCTTCAGGCCGAGGACTAAGGCATGATCCGTAAAGGTCTGTCGCGGTTTTCCGGCGCGACAAACGCGAAACGGGTTCGCCCTGAGATCACGCCAAATACAACGATCAGCCGATCGGCAGGCGCGGGGCCGTCGGACGACTGTCAGCGATGATCTGCGGCTTCTGCTCGCGCTCGCCGAGAGGCTGGGTCACGGGCAGTTGCAGCACGGTTGCGCGCTGGCCTTCGACGAGCTGGGTCACCAAGACATATTTGCCATCGGGAAATTCGATCGCGTCGTGATGACGATCGGGAACGTGCGGATCGATCTTGCCGAACTTGCCGACGCGAGAGTTGACGGTGCGCGTCCAGATCCACCTGTTGTCGTAGCGGACGTTATCGGCGAAGGCGAGCTCCGTTCCCGGCAGCAGGCAGACCGCAACGGACATGTCGGCTTCGGAGGCGAAGCCGCGCGTCGAGGTGCCGCGGAACGTTGTCGTGACGATCGTCTCGCCAACTTCTGCGGGACGCGTCGCGACGGCATGCAGGCTATAGTCACACATCGGGTGCTCCTCTATCAGGATAGCAACCCGCGCCTCTGTCCTGGAGGCACGGGCCTCTATCAGAGTGAAGCCTTCGAGCGTCTGCTTGGTTGTAGGCAAATCTGCGGCTTGGGTCCGCAGGCCAAAATCACAATATCTTTCCCGGATTCACTAGGAACAAAGCCTGCTCCGGCGCATTTGGTAGACCTTCTGCGTCAGCGTCCGGCCGGCGCCGACCAGCCTGAATATTGCCAGACCGGCTGCTGGACGGCGTTAAGGGCGTTGCGGGATCGATCGCTCGTCGCCTGCTGCGCCGTGCGGGCATGGTGATGCGGCCGGGCAGCAAGAACCTGCGACGTTGACGCGGCGATCAGCGTGATCGTGACGGCGCTCAAGATGATCTTGCGCATGGTTCTCTCCTCGGTCTCTCAAGGGCCTTTGAAGCGACGCGTGCTTCGTTGTAGCCCGCCGGTGATCTAGCGTCGGAGAGGTGGCCGGATAATCCATGCAAAACCAGAAAGACTATCCAGCCGAAGCGGACAATCGTCCGCTCCATCAGTTGATCGTGCGTGAACGTCTGGAGCGCTTCGCGCTCTGGTCTTCTATTGAAGCATGATCTCCCCGCAAACGCGTTCCGCGTTTATCACGAGGGAAAACCGCTGTGCGCTCTTCCGGGATGCTCAGTACTTCCGGTACAGCCCGATCAGCTTGCCCTGGATCTTCACCCGGTTGGGCGGGAGGATGCGAACCTCATAGGCGGCATTCGCCGGCTCCAGGGCGATCGAGGCGCCGCGGCGGCGGAAGCGCTTCAAGGTGGCTTCCTCGTCGTCGATCAGGGCGACCACGATATCGCCGGTGTCGCAGCTCTCGTTGCGTTGGATCAGCGCCATGTCGCCGTCGAGAATGCCGGCGTCGACCATCGAGTCGCCGCGTACTTCCAGCGCGTAGTGCTCGCCAGCGCCGAGCATGTCCGGCGGCACGCTGATGGTGTGGCTGCGGGTCTGCAACGCCTCGATCGGCGTACCAGCCGCGATTCGGCCCATCACCGGCACCGCGACGGGGCGCTCGCCCTCGTCGGCGGGCGAGCTCAAGCTCGTGCGCACCTTGCCGAGATTGCCCTCGATCACGCTCGGGGTGAAGCCGCGGCGGTTGCCGGCGGCGGCCTGGAGCTCGGGCAGCTTGATCACTTCGATCGCGCGGGCGCGATTGGGCAGGCGGCGAATGAAGCCGCGCTCCTCGAGCGCAGTGATTAGGCGATGGATGCCCGACTTCGAGCGCAGATCGAGCGCGTCCTTCATCTCGTCGAAGGAGGGCGGCACGCCGCTTTCCTTCAGCCGTTCGCTGATGAACCGCAGGAGCTCGTATTGTTTGCGCGTTAACATCTCGACCAAAATCCCCCTGACGATGCCGTTCGATTCCGAGACGCTGAACTCAGCGATAAGCCGCTACATGCTCGAAACAAATCATGAACGGACACTATATGTTCGATACATGTTCCGCAACTGCTTAATTTACCGTGAACGTGACAAAGTTCGCGGAACGCATGCGAACGAAGCGATCAGACGGGCAGCCGCAGCACCTCGCAAGGCGCCCCCGCTTCGGCCTTCGGCGCGAACGGTGGGCGCACGAGAAGTGCCTGTGCCGCAGCGAGATTCGCAAGCAGCGAGGAGTCCTGATGATTGACGGGCAGGGCGATGAGCGTGCCATCCTCACGCATATCGAGGCGCGCGCGGAGGTAATCCTCGCGCTGGTCGTTGGCGCCGACAGCGCGCCCGAGCACCGCGCGTTCGCGACGGTGATGAACCGCCGAACGGCCCGAGAGCGCGCGAATCAGCGGCACCATGAACAGGAAGCCGCACACGTAGGATGACACGGGATTGCCAGGCAGGCCGATCACGCGCATGGGCCCGAGCTGACCGTTCATCATCGGCTTGCCCGGCCGCATCGCGATCTTCCAGAACGCCATCGAGGTGCCTTCCTCCCGGAGCGCCTGCTGCACCAGATCGTGGTCGCCGACCGAGGCGCCTCCGGTCGTGATCAGGATGTCGGCGCCGGATTCGCGCGCCCGGCGGATGCCTGCGGTGGTGGCATCGAGCGTGTCGGCGGCGACGCCGAGATCGACGGTGTCGGCCCCCTCGCTGCGGGCGAGCGCGTGCAGGGCATAGCCGTTGGAGTAGACGATCTGGCCATGTCCGGGCGTGGAGCCCGGCATCACCAGTTCGTCGCCGGTTGCGAGAATCGCGACCTTCGGACGGCGGCGAACCGGTAGACGCGGGTGGTTCATGCCGGCTGCGAGCGCGAGGCCCCGATCGGTCAGTCTGGTCCCTTGAGGGAGCAGCACGTCGCCTTCGCGAAAATCGATGCCTGCGGGACGGATGTGCCGGCCGCGAATCGCAGCCTCTTTGATCCTGACGCACTTGCCGTCTGTGACCGTGTCTTCCTGGATCACCACGGCGTCCGCGCCATCGGGAACGACGCCACCGGTGAAGATTCGTACCGTTTCGCCCGCGCCGACGGTACCTGCAAAGGGCCGGCCGGCCGCGACCTCTCCGATGACCGTGAGCTGCGCGTCGACCCTTGCTGCGTCTGCCGCGCGGACGGCATAGCCATCCATTGCCGACATGGCCTGCGGCGGTTGCGTCCGCCGCGCCGCGACATCGCGCGCAAGCACGCGATGGAAGGCCTCATCAAGGGCGATCATCTCCTCCGGCAGAGGCTCCGCACCGGCAAGCACCGCGGCAAGCGCATCGGAAACCGGCATGAGGGCCACGGGTGAAAACTCCTGCTACGCCCGCTTGGGCAAATCGGCGGCGAGAGTTCTAGCCGAGTGCAAGAGCAGAGGCAAAACGGGGGCGCTCAGTATGATTTATCCTGCGTCATCCGTGCGGCGACGAAGGCGATCCATCACGTCCGCCGCGGCATGATCCGGAAGGCCACACAGACCGGCGCGAGAATGGTCATCGCAGGCACGAGAAGGATGAGCGCCCTGGCCAGCATCTGTCAGGTTCCAGGCAGCCCGTCCGGACTGACGTCGGGCGGTTGAGGGCCCTGATCCTTGTCGGGCATCGGATCGGCCTGCGCCTTCAAATCGGCAGCCTTGCTGATCAGCTTTGCGGAAAGCTCAGAATCCGAGGTGGTTCTGGCGAATTTCATCAGCAGGGAGGCCTGCTTGGTGAGGTAGGTTTTGCCCAACACGTCCATAAGTCCGATGTAGAATGCCCAACCGAGTGATGAGTCCGGACGCGGGCGTTCGTTCCCCGGAACTCTGTACAAAAATGCACAAAGTGAGTTGGTTCCATATCTTCAGCCAAATAGCTCGCCGAAGGCTGCCGGCTGGAGGAGCAATCGTGGGATCAAATCCCCAGCGCGATGAACGCGTTGGCGACATCCTGCGACGAGGTCACGTGGACCACGGTCAGGCCGCGGGAGCGGGCGCCTTCGATGTTCTCGGCGAGGTCATCGAAGAACACGATCCGCTTTGCCGGCACGCCGATTGCGGCGACGACATGGTCGAAGGCCTCTGCATCGGGCTTTCGCAGGCCGATGCTGGAGGACAGATACAGCTCGCGGAAATGGCCGAGCAGATCGGCATATTCCTTCGAGAAATAGTCCACATGCGGGCGGTTGGTGTTGGAGAACGCATAGAGCGGCATCCGTTTCGCGGCGCGCGGCAGCAGCTCCGCGATGTCGGGCATCTCGCCGGCGAAGATCGCATTCCACCCCTCGAGGAATTGCGCATCCGAAATGCTGATGCCGAGGGATGCGCGCAGCGAGGCGAAATAGTCCTCGTCGCTGAGCTTGCCGACCTCATGCAGCCGGTAGGCCTCGCTGTCGCGTGCATAACGCGCGACAATGGCTTCGGGCTCGCACCCGGCATGTCCCGCCCAGCAGGCGATTGCCTTGGAAAAATCGATGTCGAGCACCACGCGCCCGAGATCGAACAGAAGCGCATCCGCGCTACCGGGAGAAAGCGAGGTCATTGCGTCCTTCTCTCGTCAGTACCGATAGGGTTCGTGGTCGAACAGCGGGAACGCGCTGAACACGCTCGGTGCGTTGGTTGCAGCGGCCGGGTGCAGGCAGGATTTGTTGACCTCGGCGAAGGTGGTGGCGCCCAACAGGCCGAGGCAGCGCAGCACCTCGTCCTCCAGCAGTTCCAGCATCCGCGTTACGCCGGTTTCGCCGGCGGCGGCCAGCGCCCAGCACTGCAGCCGGCCAATGCCGACAAGGTCGGCGCCCGCCGCAATCGCCTTGACGATGTCGGTGCCGCGGCAGATGCCGCCATCGACCATGATCTTGGCGCGGCCCTTCACGGCGTCCACGATCTCGGGCAGCACATGCATGGCGCCGCGGCCGTGATCAAGCTGGCGTCCGCCGTGGTTGGAAACATAGATCCACTCGACGCCGTGGTCGATCGCGAGCTGCGCGTCCTCGGCAGTGGCGATCCCCTTGAGGATCAGCGGGATCTTGAACCTGTCCTTGATCATCTTCACGGTCCGCCATTCCAGACCTTTCTGATAATCGCCACCGGTAGCGCGCAGGCGACTCTCGCGAACGTAGCGCTTGGCAATGTCGCGCTCACGACGGCTGTAATGGGCGGTGTCGACGGTCAGGCAGAAGGCAGCATAGTTGGCCTTCTCGGCGCGGCTGACGACGTCGGCAACGAATGCATCATCGCCGCGGACATAGAGCTGATACATGCGCAGCGCATCGGGGGCGGCTTCGGCGGTCTTTTCCAGGCCGGGCTCGGAGACCGAGCTTAGCATGTGCGACGCCCCGAAAGCGCCGGCGGCGCGTGCGACGCTCGCCGCACCATGCGGGTCGAAGATTTCCAGTGCGCCGACGGGCGCCAGCACCACGGGCAGGCGCATCTTGCGGCCGAACTCCTCGACCGAGCCGTCGACCCTGCGCACGTCACGCAGCACACGCGGGCGGAAAGCGATCTCGTCCAGCGCCATGCGGTTGCGGCGCATCGTGGTCTCGGTCTCGGCCGCGCCGACGATGTAGTCCCAGGCATTCTGGTTGAGGTTGGAACGCGCCTTCCGGAGGAATTCGTGCAAGTTCTGGAACGGCTCGTTGCTGGCGCCGAGCTCGATGTTCCGTTCCGGCCGGAGTGCTTCGTTCATGTTGTCCTCCCGAGAATTTGAAGCCTTATTCCATCGCCTATCCGGTTCGGCCCTCCAAAACCATCCTAAAATCGCATAGCTGCGAGACGTGGCTCGGCGGACCGATCCTGCTCCCCGGGGCCGGTGTTCCGGACGTTGTCAAATGTTCAGGTTCAGGGCGAAGGGATTTCGACCGGACACGCGCCCGCGTGGCGGCCGGCCTTGAAGAAACCAGAATGATATTGTGAGAACCGGGCTGGATCGCCATTTGCATGGCGGCTGCCAAGCCTCAAAAGAACCCGCTAAGCGAAAAGGCCACCCATTCCATGCGGAAAACCCTGCTGTTCCCCCTAGGCGCGCTCGCCGGAGCATGCCTGACCCTTCTCGTATCCGGTCCGCAGGGCGGACTATGGGCGGCACGGGCGGCGGCCGGTACGGACGGTGCCTATTCCCAGCTCAACCTGTTCGGCGAGGTTTTCGAGCGGGTGAAGGCGAGCTATGTCGAGAAGCCCGATAATTCCAAGCTGATCGAAGGCGCGATCACGGGCATGGTGACCTCGCTCGACCCGCATTCGCGCTACATGAACGCCAAGGCCTGGACCGAGATGCAGGAGACCACCTCCGGTGAGTTCGGCGGTCTTGGCATTGAGGTCACGATGGAAGACGGCCTCGTCAAGGTCGTCTCGCCGATCGACGACACTCCGGCGTCGAAGGCCGGCATCATGTCCGGCGACCTCATCAGCAAGATCGACGGCGATGCGGTGCAGGGCATGACCCTCGAGCAAGCCGTCAACAAGATGAAGGGGCCGGTCGATACCCAGACCAAGCTCACCATCGTGCGCAAGGGCGCCGACGCCCCGCTCGATGTCGCGATCAAGCGCGAGATCATCCATGTCCGCCCGGTGCGTTTCCACGTCGAGAACGGCGACATCGGCTACATCCGCATCACCTCCTTCAACGAGCAGACCACCGACGGCCTGAAGAAGGCGATTGCCTCGATCTCCAAGGACGTCCCGCAGGAGAAGCTCGTCGGCTACGTGGTGGACCTTCGCAACAATCCGGGCGGCCTGCTCGACCAGGCCGTGTCGGTGTCGAGCGCGTTCCTGCAGCGCGGCGAGGTCGTCTCGACCCGCGGCCGCAATCCGGAAGAGACTCAGCGCTTTACCGCGCATGGCGGCGATCTCATCAAGGGCAAGCCGCTGGTTGTCCTGATCAATGGCGGCTCGGCCTCGGCCTCGGAAATCGTGTCCGGCGCCCTGCATGACCACAAGCGCGCGACCCTGATCGGCACGCGCACCTTCGGCAAGGGCTCGGTGCAGACCATCATTCCGCTCGGCGCCGGCAACGGCGCGCTGGCACTGACCACCGCGCGCTACTACACGCCGTCGGGCCGTTCGATCCAGGCCCAGGGCATCGCGCCCGATATCGAGATCCTCCAGGACGTCCCGGCCGAGCTGAAGGGCCGCGTCGACACCATGGCGGAGTCGCAGATGCGCGGTCATCTGCAGGCCGCCGACGGCAAGGAGCAAACCGGATCGCAATCTTACGTTCCGCCGGAAGAGAAGGACGACAAGGCCCTGCACGCGGCCTACGACTTCCTGCACGGCGTCACCGTCAATGCGGCGGCCGTGAAGCCGGCGCCGAAGACGACGGTGCCGAACTAGAGATTGCCGCCTCGCTGCATCGATCGCCCGGGAGTGGATGACCACTCCCGGGCGAATTCGTTTCAGGAGAGCAGCACCAAAGGTGCCATCTCCTGCGACATCCTAACCCGCCTCGCG
This sequence comes from Bradyrhizobium sp. CCBAU 51627, assembly GCF_028128765.1. Classification (GTDB taxonomy): domain Bacteria; phylum Pseudomonadota; class Alphaproteobacteria; order Rhizobiales; family Xanthobacteraceae; genus Bradyrhizobium. Next base: position 270,287 of record NZ_LBJG01000093.1, on the reverse strand, counting down.
GCGCCGGCCTTCGCTGCCACCACGCTGGGCGAGGCGGCTGCGATGCAGCGCGAACAGCTCCAGCACCTTGTCGGCCGGCTTTGCGGCGCTGAACAGATAGCCCTGCATTTCGGTGCAGCCGAGCGTGCGCAACAGTCGCTGCTGCTCCTCGGTCTCGACCCCTTCGGCCGTGGTCGCCATGCGGCGGGCGCTGGCGAGACTCACCACGGCCTGCACGATGCTGGCGGAGCCGTCGGGGCCGGCGATGTCGCCGACGAAGCAGCGGTCGATCTTGATCTTGTCGAACGGGAAGCGGTGCAGGTAGCTCAGCGAGGAGTAGCCGGTGCCGAAATCGTCGAGTGCGATGCGGACGCCGATGGCGCGGAGCTGGTGCAGGATCGCAAGGGCGGCGTCGTCGTCGCGGATCAGCACGGCCTCGGTGATCTCGAGCTCAAGCCGGCTCGCCGGCAGGTTGGACGCGGCCAGCGCCGCCATGATCTTCAGCGCCAGCGTGCCGCTCTTGAACTGCACCGGCGAGACGTTGACGGCGAGGCGGATGTCGTCGGGCCAGCCGGCCGCGTCGCGGCAGGCGGTCGTCAGCACCCATTCGCCGATCTCGTTGATCAGCCCGGTATCCTCCGCGATCGGGATGAACTCGGCGGGCGAAACCATGCCGCGCTCGGGATGGCGCCAGCGCACCAGCGCCTCGCAACCGGTGATGCGGTCGTCCTTGAGGCTCAAGCAAGGCTGGTAAAAGACTTCGAGCCCGCCAGAAGCGATGGCGTGGCGAAGATCGATTTCCAGCTGGCGCCGCTCGCGCACCTTGGCGTCCATCTCCGGTTCGAAGAAGCGATAGGTGCGACGGCCGGCGGATTTGGCCGCGTACATCGCCATGTCCGCATTCTTCAGGATTTGGTCCAGCGCGGTGCCGTGTCCCGGCGCCAGCGCGATGCCGATGCTGGCATCGGTGGTGAGGTGATGGCCCATGCAGTCGAACGGTGCGCGGATCGCCGCGAAGACGCGTGCGACGAGCTCGCTGACCTGGTCCTGTGAGGGCACGGCGCTCTGCACGATCGCGAATTCGTCGCCACCGAGCCGCGCCACGAAGTCGGTAGGGCCTGCGCACTTGCGAAGGCTCTCCGCCACGGATTTCAACAGCTCGTCGCCGACGAGATGGCCCAGCGCGTCGTTGACGCCCTTGAATTCATCGATGTCGATGTAGTGCACCGCGAGCTCTTCGCCGTCGGCGATGGCTGCGAGCTCCCCGCGCAGATGTTCGTGGAACATGGTGCGATTCGGCAGGTCCGTCAGGGAGTCGAAATGGGCGAGGTGGGTGATACGCTCCTCGATGCGGCGGCGCTCGGTGATATCCTCATGGGTCGCCACCCAGCCACCATCGGCGAGCGGCTCGTTGACGATTTGGATCGAGCGGCCGTCGGCGGTGTCGATGACCATCGAGTTGCGGACGTGAATGTCACGCAGCACGAGGGTGACATACTTGTCGACCTCGCCCGTGAACGAGCCGGTTTCCTTTCGGTGCGCGATGATGTCGCGGAAGCTGCAGCCCGGCTTCACGACCTCGGGCGACAGCCCGTACATCTCGATATAGCGCTGGTTGCACACCACGAGCCGCTGCGAGGCGTCGAACAGCAGCAGGCCCTGGGTCATGTTGTTGACGGCGCGGTCGAGGCGCTGCTTCTCCAGCGTCAGCCGCTCCCGTGACATGCGGTGCTGCTCGAGGAGCTTGCGCACGATCGCAATCAGAACGCCGGCGATGGCGAGTGCGGAGGCGCCGGCGACAGAGATCAGGATGCCGATCTGCTCGCGCCAGTCCGCCAGGGCCGCCGCGCGCGTGGTCGTGGCCATCATCAGGATCGGGAAGTGGGGCAGGGCACGCGCTGAGATCAGCCGGTCTTCGCCGTCGACGGGACTGACAAAGCGGCCGGCAAAGTGGTCGAGGCCGAAAACCTTCTGTTGGTCGAACGAGCCGGTCTTGAAGTTCCGTCCCATCAATTCACTGGAATGGGGATAACGGGCGAGCAGCGTGCCGTCCCGGTGCAGCATCGAGATCGTCCCGCCTTCGCCGAGCACCACCGAGGCGAAGAATTTCTCGAACCCGGCGGGCTCGATGCCACGTCCGACGACGCCGATGAATTCGCCGTTCGGACCGACGATCTTGCGCACGATCAGGATCGTCCATTGGCCGGAGATCCGGCTATGAAGCGGCTCAATCAGGACCTCGGGCGCGTGAGGGTCGTATTTGAACGTACGAAAATAGGCGCGATCGGCAACGTTCACTTTCGGAGACGGCCATGCCGTCGACGAATTGATCACGTTGCCTTCGTCGTCGATGACGTTGACGCCGCCGATATAGGGCAGCGCCTCGATCTTCGAGCGCAGCATCCGGTGAGTGTCTTCGCCGGAGAGGCGTTTGCGATAATCCTTGGCATCGGTGACGCCGATTGTCTGCACGTGATCGACGAAATCCCTCTGGATAACGGCGAAATCCTGCAATTGCTGATCGAAATGATGGGCGAGCAGCAGAACGGTGTTTTCCAACTCGCGGGCGGAGTTGCGCAGCGCGCGCTCACGAAAATTCTGCGCCATCAGCACCGCGCCGACGGCGATGGCCGCGATCAGGAGTGTGCCGCCCACCACGAGCCAGCGGATCGGTCCGCTGCGCACGAAGGCGTGGTCAAGCAGGCGACTGCCGTATCTCGTCATCATCTCGATGGTTGCCGTGCACACGCCAGGGTCAATTCGCGATCTCCGTCACATCCGTCGGTTTACGGGATCGATATGGAGGCGGCGTTAGGAAGCACGGTTAATGCGACATGAACCGCAACGCGCAAATGCAATCGACGTGCATGGCAATAGGCGGGCGACGTCAATCATCGCCGTCGTGAACGGCCCGGGCGGCAGACCCAACACCAAGTTCGAATCGATCAGCGCGGCGCTGACGTCACGGCGAGATCATGCCCGGTAGTGGCCAGACTTGCCGCCCAGCTTTTCGATGAGGTGGATGCCCTCGATGCGCACGCCGCGCTCCACCGCCTTGATCATGTCGTAAATGGTGAGGCAGGCGACCGAGACCGCCGTCAGCGCCTCCATCTCGACGCCGGTGGGTCCGGTCACCTTGACGCTGGCGCGGACGATGCAACCCGGCAGCTTCGTATCGGGCTCGATGTCGACCGTGACTTTCGAGAGTGCCAGCGGATGACAGAGCGGGATCAGCTCCGAGGTGCGTTTGGCTGCCATGATTCCGGCGATGCGCGCGGTGCCAAGCACGTCGCCCTTCTTGGCGTTGCCCGACACGATCAGGTCGAGCGTCGCCTTCTCCATGATGACGCGGCCTTCGGCGACGGCGAGCCGCTCGGTTGCGGCCTTGTCCGAGACGTCGACCATTCGCGCCTCGCCGGAGGCGCCGATATGGGTGAGGGCAGGGCTGGCCTTGCTCGAAGGCTGGGCCTTTGCGGGCTTGCGCGCCATATCAGCGCGTGCCCGTGGCGCGGACCTTGCCCTCCCGCGCGAGCAGCGTGCGTGTCGCGGCGGTCACGTCGGCCTGCCGCATCAGGCTTTCGCCGACCAGAAAGGTCGACATGCCGACGCGCTCGAGCCTTGCGAGGTCGCTGGGCGTGAAGATTCCGCTCTCGCCGACCATCAGCCGCTCCTGCGGAATCAACGGGGCCAGCACCTCGCTGGTCGCCAGCGCGGTCTCGAAGGTGCGCAGGTTGCGGTTGTTGACCCCGATCATCGGCGAGCGCAGCTTCAGCGCGCGATCAAGCTCGGCGCGATCGTGGATCTCGATCAGCACGTCCATGCCATAGGCAAGTGCCGCGTCCTCGAGGTCCTTGGCCGTGGCGTCATCGAGCGCGGCCATGATGATGAGAATGCAATCGGCGCCATGGGCGCGCGCTTCGACGACCTGATAGGTATCGAACAGAAAATCCTTGCGCAGCACAGGCAGCGAGGCTGCCGCGCGCGCCGCCACCATGAAGTCGAGATGGCCCTGGAAGGAGGGCGCATCAGTCAGCACAGACAGGCAGGCCGCTCCGCCAGCCTCATAGGCCTTGGCGAGCAGCGGCGGATCGAAATCGGCGCGGATCAGTCCCTTGGAGGGAGAGGCTTTCTTCACCTCGGCAATCAGGGCGTAGTCGCCGTTGGCATGCTTGGCCCTGATCGCGCGCACGAAGCCGCGCGGCACGCCTTGCGCCTTTGCCTTCGCCTCGACGGCCGAGAGCGGCTGTGCGCGCTTGGCGGCTGCGATCTCCTCGCGCTTGTAGGCTTCGATCTTGGTCAGGATGTCCGACATGACAGGCTCAGCTGTTCGAGACCGCGATCAGATGCTTCAGCCGTGCGTTCGCCGCGCCGCTGTCGAGCGATTTCGCGCCGATTGCGACGCCCTCTTTGAGGTCTTTGGCGCGGCCGGCGACGATGAACGCGGCAGCGGCGTTAAGCAGCGCGACGTCGCGATAGGGGCCTGGCTTGCCGTCGAGCACGCTTTGCAGCGCGATCGCATTGGCATCGGCGTCGCCGCCCTTGAGGGCGCCGGGCTCGCAGCGCGACAGGCCGGCATCCTCGGGCGTCACCTCGAAATTCCTGATCTCGCCATTGTGGAGTGCGGAGACGAAGGTCGGGCCGGTGAGGGTGATCTCGTCGAGGCCGTCGGACCCGTGCACCACCCAGGCGGATTCGGAGCCCAGATTCTTCAGCACCTGCGCCAGCGGCTGCACCCATTGCCGTGAGAACACGCCGACCATCTGCCGCTTGACGCCGGCCGGGTTGGACAGGGGGCCGAGCAGATTGAAGATCGTGCGGGTGGCGAGCTCGACGCGGGTCGGGCCGACGTTCTTCATCGCGGGGTGATGGGCTGGCGCGAACATGAAGCCGATGCCGCATTCGCGGACGCAGCGCCCGACCTGGTCAGGCCTGAGGTCGATCTTCACGCCGAGCGAGGCCAGCACGTCGGCGGCGCCCGAGCGCGATGACAGCGCGCGGTTGCCGTGCTTGGCGACCGGCAGGCCGGCGCCCGAGACGATGAAGGAGGCGCAGGTCGAGACGTTGACCGAGCCGGAGCCGTCGCCGCCAGTGCCGACGATGTCGACGGCATCGGCGGGTGCGTCGACGGTGAGCATCTTCGAGCGCATCGCCGTCACCGCGCCGGTGATTTCTTCCACCGTTTCGCCGCGTACGCGGAGCGCCATCAGGAGGCCGCCCATCTGCGAGGGCGTGGCCTCGCCGGACATCACAGCGTCGAAGGCGGAGGCGGCTTCCTCACGCGACAGGCTGGCGCCGGTCGCGACTTTTCCAATGATCGATTTCAGGTCGTCCATCGCGTGCTTTCAACTCACTGGTTCGCGCCGGTCACTTGCGCGAAGGCGGCCTGATTAATGGTGGTCCCGATCTCGGTTTCAAGCTTGTTGACGTAGGAGGCGACCTGCTCGTCCGTCAACGACCGGTCGATGCTCTCCTTCAGCTTCTTGACGGCGTCGGAAGCGGTATCGACGGCGGGATCGACGATGTCGGTGACGCGGTAGACGATCACTTCAGTGCCACCGGTCACGGGCGCCTGTCCGACACCGTCCTTGGCGCTGCGGAAGGCAGCCGCCACGATGTTCGCGGGCACGCCGGCGGGCGTGTCGTCGCGCTTGAAGCCGCTGGCGGTCTCGACCTTGGCGTTGATCGCAGCGGCTTCGTCGGCGAGCTTGCCGCCCGCTTCGAGCTTCTGCATCATCTCGGTCGCCTTGGTTTTGAGCTTGGCGGCAATCTGGTCCTGACGCCAGCGCGCCTCGACCTGGTCGCGGACCTCGTCGAGATTGCGGTCGCGCGACGGCGTGATGGCGAGCACGTCGTACCAGACATAGCCGCCCTTGTAAGAGATCGGGTCGTTGTCGACGCCGACGTCGCTGTTGAAGGCCTGCGAGACCACGTCGAGGCCCTGCGGAATGTTATCGACGGGCTGCCCATTCGGCGCCCGCCCGGAGCGGTCGACGGCATCGATCGTCACGGCAGTGATCCCGAGTTTCTGTGCGGCATCGGCGACGCTGGTGCCGGCACCGCGTTCGTCCTCCATCTTGTCGCGGAGCTCGCCGACCTTGGTGCGCGCGCGGGCGGCGGCGATCTCGCGCTTGATGGCTGGGGCCAAGGTTGTGTAGTTCGCCTCGACCCCCGGCTCGATCTTGTCGACCTTGATGATCGAAACTCCAATCGTGCCCTGGATCGGCTGACTGATCTCGCCAGCCTGTAGCGTGAAGGCGGCATTGCCGACCGCGGGTTCGAGCGAGGATTTCGTCACGAGGCCAAGATTGACGTCCGAGGGGCCCAGTCCCCGTTCCTTGCCGAGATCCTCGAAGGAGAGCCCACCGACCAGGCGCTCGCGCGCGGCCTGCGCCTCGGCGACGTTAGGGAACACGATCTGCTGGATCTGGCGCTTCTCCGGCGTGCCGAGTTGGTCCTTGCGCTGGTCGAACAGCTTTTTCGCCTCCTCGTCGGAAACGTCAGTCCACTTGGCGATGTCCTCCGGCGAGATCACGGCGAACACGATCTTGCGGTATTCGGGGGCCCGGAACTGGACCTTGTGGTCCTCGAAATAGGCGGCAAGCGCCTCAGGCGAGGGCGCATCGATCTGACCCGCCTGCGCGGCATCGAGCCTGACGAACTCGATCGAGCGCTGCTCGTTCTGGAAACGTGTGGCCACGTCGAGCATGGTTTTCGGCGGCTCGAGCCCCGCACCGATCGTGCCGGTGATCTGTCGGCGCAGCGAGACCTTGCGCTGCTCGGCGACGTAACGCTGCTCGGTATAGCCGAAATTACGGATCACGGCCTGGAAGCGGTTCGCATCGAATTTGCCGTCGACGCCCCTAAAGTTCGGATCGTTCATGATGAGCTGGCGGATCTGGTCGTCGGACTGACCGAGCCCAAGCTGGCGCGCGTTTTCGTCCAAGGCGGCTTCCGCAAGGGTCTGCTGCAGCACCTGGCGGTCAAGCCCGAAGGCGCGCGCCTGATCGGGCGTGAGCGGGCGGCCGAACTGACGGCCGATTTGTTGGAGCCGATCGGTATAGATCTGGCGGAACTCGTTCAGCGAGATCTCGATGTGGCCGACCTTGGCCAGCGTGGATTGCCCGAAGCCCCGGAAAATGTCGGCGATGCCCCAAATGCCGAAGCTGATGATCAGCACGCCCATCACGACGGCCATGATGGTCTTGCCGACCCAGTTTGATGAGGCCTTGCGCATTCCTCGAAGCATTTGGTCCAACTTGTTTGGCAGGAGGGGACGGGAGCGCGTCTTAATGCAGATTCCGCAAAAGCGCGTCACCAAATTGATATGCCATCATAAAGTGGCGGCTTTCCCCCCGCAACCTCGCCTCAGACCGCTCCTCGAAGCTGCGGTTAAAGGGCTTCGGGTCTCTGGAACTGCCGCGACAGCTCTGCTAGCGCATGAACAAACCTCAATTTGCTGGACCTTGACATGACCGATGCCATCCGCCCCTTGATCGCCGGCAACTGGAAAATGAACGGCCTGAAGGCCGCCGCCGCCGAATTCGACGCCATGCTCAACGGCGCGTCAGAGGTATCAGGCAAGGCCGATCTGCTGGTCTGCCCGCCGGCGACCCTGATCGCGGCTTTTGCCGAGAAGGCGCGCGGCAAGAAGGTCGCCGTCGGGGCCCAGGATTGCCATCCCAAGGCCTCCGGCGCCCATACCGGCGATATCGCGGCCGAAATGGTGGTGGACGCGGGTGCGACCGCCATCATCGTCGGTCATTCCGAGCGCCGGGCCGACCACGGCGAGGGCGATGCCTTGGTCCGGCAGAAGGCGGAGGCGGCCTGGCGGGCGGGGGCGGTCGCGATCGTCTGCATCGGCGAGACCCAGGCCCAGCGCGATGCCGGCCGGACCCTGGACATTGTCCGCGGCCAGCTCGACGGCTCGCTTCCGGACAGCTCGACGGCCGCCAATCTGGTCGTGGCCTATGAGCCGGTCTGGGCGATCGGCACCGGGCTCACGCCCACGGCCAAGGATGTCGAACAGATTCATGGCTTTATCCGGGAACTTCTGACCACCAGGTTCAAGGCGGAGGGGGGGCGGATGCGGATCCTTTACGGTGGCTCGGTCAAGCCGTCGAATGCCGCCGAGCTGATGGCGGTGAAGAACGTCAACGGCGCGCTGGTCGGCGGCGCTAGCCTGAAGGCGGCCGATTTCCTTGCCATTGCCAAAGGCTGCCCCTAGCTAAGGCTAAAGCGCGGACCGTGGCCGATCGGGGGTGGCAATGCCCCTTCCGATCGTGTAACACCGCGCAACTTCAGGAAAACCCGCGAAGCGCGATCGGCCGCCGTCAGGCGCCGCCCGCTTGTGACGGAAGGATACCATGCAGACCGTTGTGATCGTCATCCACCTCATGATCGTTGCTGTCATGATCGGTGCCGTCCTGCTCCAGAAGTCGGAAGGCGGCGGCCTCGGCATGGGCGGAGGCGCCGGCTTCATGTCGAGCCGTGGCACTGCGAATCTTCTGTCGCGGACCACCGCAGTCCTCGCAGCAGGCTTCTTCCTGACCAGCCTGTTCCTGTCCTGGTACGCCGGTTACAACCGCGCGCCGTCCTCGATCATCCAGCCGGCGTCGCAGACCCAGCCGGCCGGCGGCGGCCCGATTGCGCCGCCGACTTCAGGCGGTATCCTGGACACGCTGAAGAAGGCGGACGAACAGCAGCAGCAGGCTCCGGCAGCGCCGAGCGGCCCGCAGGTGCCTCGCTCGCAATAAAGCAGGGGGGCCATGCAGGGCGGTGGCTACCGTCTTGCATCAACAATCCCCATCAAGGCACTGTCACCACTCTTTGTTTTGGCTCACCCACAGGCCCGCAGATTCTTTGGGGCGGAACACGAATCGCTTTGGCGAATCGGGTTCGAGGGATTAGAGGTTAAGTCCCATGGCGCGGTACATATTCATCACCGGCGGCGTGGTTTCTTCGCTCGGCAAGGGTCTGGCTTCAGCGGCACTCGGTGCCCTGCTGCAGGCCCGGGGCTACAAGGTCCGCCTCCGCAAGCTCGATCCCTATCTCAACCTCGATCCCGGAACGATGTCGCCGTATCAGCACGGCGAGGTTTTCGTGACCGATGACGGCGCGGAGACTGATCTCGATCTCGGCCACTATGAGCGCTTCACCGGGCGCCCTGCGACGAAGCAGGACAACATCACGACCGGGCGCATCTACCAGGACATCATCTCGAAGGAGCGCCGCGGCGATTACCTCGGCGCGACCATCCAGGTGGTGCCGCACGTCACCAACGCGATCAAGGAATTCGTTCTTTCCGGCAACGACGATTTCGACTTCGTGCTGGTCGAGATCGGCGGCACCGTCGGTGACATCGAAGGCCTGCCGTTCTTCGAGGCGATCCGCCAGCTCAAGAACGAGCTGCCGCGCGATCACGCGGTCTACATCCATCTCACGCTGCTGCCCTACATTCCGAGCGCCGGCGAGCTCAAGACCAAGCCGACGCAGCATTCGGTGAAGGAGCTGCGCTCGATCGGCATTCAGCCCGACATCCTGCTCTGTCGTACCGATCGCGAGATCCCGAAGGAGGAGCGGCGCAAGCTGGGGCTGTTCTGCAACGTGCGCGAAAGCGCCGTGATCGAGGCGCGCGACGTCGACAACATCTACGCGGTGCCCGAAGCCTATCACAATGCCGGGCTCGACGATGAAGTGCTTGCCGCCTTCGGCATCGGCTCTCGGATTCCGCCGGCGCTGCAGAGCTGGCAGCAGATCAACGAGCGCGTCCGCAACCCCGAAGGCAACGTCACCATCGCCATCGTCGGCAAGTACACCGGCATGAAGGATGCGTACAAGTCGCTGATCGAGGCGCTCTCACATGGCGGCATCGCCAACAAGGTGAAGGTCAATCTCGACTGGATCGAGAGCGAGATCTTCGAGAAAGAAGATCCGGCGCCATTCCTCGAGCACGTCAACGGCATCCTCGTGCCTGGTGGTTTCGGCCAGCGCGGTGCGGAAGGCAAGATCAAGGCCGCGCAATTCGCGCGCGAGCGCGACGTGCCGTATTTCGGCATCTGCTTCGGCATGCAGATGGCGGTGATCGAGGCCGCCCGAAACCTCGTCGGCATCGAGGAGGCCAACTCCACCGAGTTCGGCCCGACCAAGGAGCCTCTCGTCGGCCTGATGACGGAATGGCTGCGTGGCAATGAGCTCGAGAAGCGCTCGCAGGCCGGCGACCTCGGCGGCACGATGCGCCTTGGCGCCTATCCAGCCACGCTGAACCGCGGCAGCCGCGTCTCGCAAGTCTATGGCGGCGCGACCGAGATTTCCGAGCGCCACCGCCATCGCTACGAGGTCAACACCGCCTACAAGGATCGGCTCGAGCAGCACGGCCTGAAATTCTCAGGCCTCTCGCCCGACGGGGTGCTGCCTGAAATCGTCGAGTACGAGGATCACCCCTGGTTCATCGGCGTCCAGTTCCACCCCGAGCTGAAGTCGCGGCCGTTCGAGCCGCACCCGCTGTTCGCCTCGTTCATCCAGGCGGCGATGGTGCAGAGCCGGCTGGTTTAATTGATCAGCCGCCTTTGACGCGGGCGTGATTTGTTGCGGCAACCCCCCGCCGCAAGAACAATAATGCAGGGAGTGAGCTCAGATGATCTACGAAATGCGCCAGTACCGCTGCGTGCCGGGCCGCCTGCCGGCGCTGCTGAAGAGGTTCGAGACCATCACGCTCAAGATCTGGGAGAAGCACGGCATCAAGCAGGCCGGGTTCTTCACCACGCTGATCGGCGAGTCCCACCAGGAGCTGACCTATTTCCTGGCATGGGAGTCGCTTGCCGAGCGCGAGAAGAAATGGGGTGCGTTCGTGGCCGATCCGGAATGGCTCGAGGGGAGCGCCAAATCGGTGGCCGATGGCGAGATCGTGGCCAACATCGTCAGCCAGATTCTGAAGCCGACGGCTTTCTCTTCGGTCAAATAGCGATCCTTCCGGACAGGGCTGTAGGGCAACCCTGATATTCGAAGGTCAGCTATTCGAACGCTAGGGCCGAATGGGGTTGATCCCACCCATTCGGCCGCTATGGTCGCGCCGAAACACGGATTTTGTGTCTTGAGCACCAGTCAATCTGCAGCGCCGGTCGTCACCGTCGGTTCGGTCAAATTCGGCAATGATCTGCCGATCTCGATCATTGCCGGGCCGTGCCAGCTCGAGAGCCGTCAGCACGCGCTGGAGGTGGCCTCCGCGCTGAAGGAGATCGCCGCGCGGCTGAAGATCGGCCTCGTCTACAAGACCTCGTTCGATAAGGCGAACCGCACCAGCGCGTCGGCTGCGCGTGGTCTCGGGCTCGCGCAGTCGCTGCCGATCTTTGCCGAGATCCGGTCCTCGCTGGGCCTGCCGGTGCTGACCGACGTGCACGATGCCGCGCAATGCGCCGAGGTGGCGCAGGCCGTCGATGTCCTGCAGATTCCGGCCTTCCTGTGCCGGCAAACTGATCTGCTGCTGGCCGCGGCCGCAACCGGCAAGGTCGTCAACGTCAAGAAGGGGCAATTCCTCGCGCCCTGGGACATGGCGAATGTCGTTGCCAAGATCACCAGCGCGGGCAATCCCAACGTGCTCGTCACCGAGCGCGGCGTCTCGTTCGGCTACAACACGCTGGTCTCCGACATGCGCGCGCTGCCGATCATGGCGCGTACGACGGGCGCGCCTGTGATCTTCGATGCCACCCATTCGGTGCAGCAGCCGGGCGGGAAGGGGGCTTCCTCCGGCGGCGAGCGCGAATTCGTTCCGGTGCTCGCGCGCGCTGCCGTGGCCGTCGGTGTCGCCGGGCTCTTCATCGAGACCCATCCTGATCCGGATCGTGCGCCGTCCGACGGGCCGAACATGGTGCCGTTGCATCAATTCGAAGAGCTGATCCGCACGCTGATGGCGTTCGATGCAGTGACCAAAAGCTTCACGCGCTGATGCACCAGCCTGTGACCAGGCCGCCCCAAGAGCAGAAGTTTCCGCCCGCGATCAACATCATCGCGCTCGCCGGATTCTCGGCGGCCTTGTCGACGCGGGCGCTCGACCCCGTGCTGCCGCACGTTGCTGAGGATTTTGCGATCAGCATCACCACGGCTGCGAGCATCGCGGCCGGCTTTGCCCTGATCTATGCGCTGGTGCAGCCGGCGATCGGCGCGGCCGCCGATCTGTTCGGCAAGGCGCGCTTGATGACGCTGTGCCTGGCGCTGCTCGGCGTCGCCTGCATTCTCGGCGCGCTTGCGAGCACGTTCTCTGAGCTGTTTGCGACCCGCATCCTGGCCGGCATCGCCTCCGGCGGCGTATTTCCCGTCGCGCTCGGCCTGACTGCCGACCTCGTTGCACCGGCCAAGCGACAGGTCGCGATCGGGCGCACGATGGCGGGCTCGATGACCGGCAATCTGCTCGGCGCGTCCGCGTCAGGCATCATCGGCGATTTCATCGGCTGGCGCGGCGTACTCGTGATTCTGGGCGCGCTCGGCCTGATTGCGGCCATCGCCGTCGCCGCGGGGTTTCGTGGCGCCGCGCTGACGCCGCCGCCGAAGACCGACCTGAAAACGCTGCGGCAGGGCTACCGCACCATCTTCGCCAATCCCAACACGCGCTACTGCTACTCGGCCGTGTTCGTCGAGGGGTGCTGCGTGTTCGGCCTGTTTCCCTTCATCGCCGCGTTCCTGTTCGATCTCGGCGAGAAATCATTGTCGATCGCAGGCATCGTGATCGCGGGTTTTGCGGTCGGCGGCTTGCTCTACACCTTCACCGTGTCGCGCATGCTGCCGCGACTCGGCGTCAAGGGCATGATGATCGCCGGCGGCGGCATCGTGGCGCTGCAGCTCGCGCTGCTGGCTTTTGGCCCAGGCTGGAAGCTGCAATTCCTCAGCCTGCTGGCGATGGGCTGGGGCTTCTACATGATCCATGGCTGCTTGCAGGTGTTCGCCAGCGAGCTGTCGATCGGAGCGCGGGCGACGGCGATGTCGTTGCATTCGTTCTTCTTCTTCATGGGGCAAACCGTCGGACCACTGGCCTATGGCCTTAGCCTCCAGCATGGCGGCAAAGTGCCGACGCTGCTTGTGAGCGCCGCGATCATGGTGGTGCTGGGCCTCGTTTGCGCCTGGTCGCTCATGCCGCGTGCACCGTCCGACGCGCGCGCCTAGCGGAAGGGCCGTATTTTTCCACCTTGCGGCTGCGCGGTTGCGCTTCTGCCCGGGTCAGTTATCTCGCAGAAACAATCCAAAATTGTTGATCCCGGTGCATTGCCACCACTACGCTGTGCGGGCGTTGCGATCGCCTGCTGATGAGAGGTGCACCGTGAGCTCACAATTCGCCGGCCTCGACCGGTTCGTCGAGGATGTGCGCCGGCATTATCAGGTGCCAGGTGTCGCCGTCGCAGCTGTCCGCGGCGGGCACGTCGTTCACGTCGGTGCGTACGGTGTACGCTGTCTCGGGAGCGGCGCGATCGTCGATATCGATACTGCGTTCGCGATCGGCTCCTGCACTAAGGCCTTCACATCAGCAGTTGCGGCCGCGTTGGTCGACAAAGGCGAGCTCTGTTGGGATGATCGCGTTCGCAGCTATTTGCCGGACGTTGGGCTTTACGATCACTGGATCAGCGATCACGTCACGATCCGCGATCTCCTGGCGAACCGCACCGGGCTTTCGCGCGCCAGTGTCGGCGAATACGGCTCCGACCTGAGCCGGTCCGATCTCCTGCAGCGGGCGCACAGCACATCCTGCGTCCCCTGGGCATGATCGCTAGTGGGATCGGTGGCTCAGATGTTGCCGCTGGCAACGTTGCGGCACCGCATTCCGATCGACGGTGAGGTGCGGCCCGTTCCAGCAATGGCTACCGACAATCTCCTTGGCGCGCTCGGCATAATGATGAGCGCCCGGGATGCGGCGCGCTGGCTCGCTTACCATCTCGGCGGACAAGCACACGGGTCGGCGATCGCGGAGACGCATCTGCTGCAGATCGCCAAGCGCGACCGCCGCCTCGACGACGGTTATGGTCTTGGCTGGGTACGTCCGCAACCGGCGCGTCCAGCATGAGGGGGCCCAGCGCGGGTTTCGCGCCAACATCTGGTGCGATCTTGAGGCCGGGACCGGAGTTTTCGTGGTCACGAATTTGGGCATCGGGAGGGCCCATTTCGCCATCACCAACCACATCATCCAGCGCTGTCGCGGCGAAACTCCGCTCGACTGGATTGCCGAGATCGATCGGCTCGATCAGTGCGAGCTGAACGATCGCATCGCCAGCTTTGTGCAGGAGCGGGAGGATCGACCAATATCGTCATCAGGCCTGCGGTTGGACGACTTCAGCGGCACGTTTCGGCATCCCGGATTCGGCGTGTTGCGCATCGACTCCCGCGGCGACCATCTGTGGTTTCAGATCGAGCATCTCTCCGGTTTTGATGGGCCGCTCATGCGTTATTCGGCGATCGGCTTCGAATATCAAGGCGAGCGCGACTCGATGGCGTGGGTACGCCTCGCGATTCCGCGGGAGCCGCGTGGCGATCGTGCCCGGGTGCGGTTCACAGCCGAGAATGGCATCGTCAACGGGCTGGTATGGTCGGATTGGTTCGGTACAGCGCAGTTCGTTCGGGACAGAACGGGCTGAAGCCTGTCGTCCGGCCTTTACCCCCGGCCGCGATACGGCGCGACGCCTTGCTCGGGCACCCACAGGCCTTTCGGCACGCGACCGGTCTGCCAGAACACGTCGATCGGGATGCCGCCGCGTGGATACCAGTAGCCGCCGATACGCAGCCATTTCGGTTTGATCTCGGCGGCGATGCGCTTGCCGATCATGACGGTGCAATCCTCGTGGAAGGCACCGTGATTGCGGAAGCTCGCGATGTAGAGTTTGAGCGATTTCGACTCCAGCAGCCACGGGCCGGGCGCATAGTCGATCACCAGATGGGCGAAATCGGGTTGTCCCGTCACCGGACAGAGCGAGGTGAATTCCGGCACGGTGAAACGGACCAGATAATCGGTTCCGGCTTGGGGATTCGGCACGCGGTCGAGCTTTGCCTTCTCGGGCGCATCAGGCCATTCCACGGCACGGCCGAGCTGCAATGCAGGTGAGTTGTTCGATTTGCTGGGTTTTTTCGACATGAGGTCCTCATAGCCAATGATTCAGCGGCCGTCACCCGGCCTTTTCCGCTTCGATGCATTGCGGTAGAAGCACCCGCGAACTGCCCCCTTTGTTTCCCGAAAAGAGGCCCCCATGACCGCCATCATCGACATCATCGGACGCGAAATTCTCGATAGCCGCGGCAACCCCACCGTCGAGGTCGATGTCGTGCTGGAAGATGGCGCGCTCGGCCGCGCCGCGGTGCCGTCTGGCGCCTCCACCGGTGCCCATGAGGCCGTCGAGCTGCGCGACGGCGACAAGGCGCGCTATCTCGGCAAAGGCGTGACCAAGGCGGTCGGCGCCGTCAACGGCGAAATCTTCGAGGCGCTGAGCGGCCTCGATGTCGAGCAGCAGGCTCAGATCGACCAGATCATGATCGAGCTCGACGGCACGCCGAACAAGAGCCGTCTCGGCGCCAACGCCATCCTCGGCGTGTCGCTGGCCTGCGCCAAGGCGGCCGCGAACTCGCTCGACATGCCGCTCTATCGTTACGTCGGCGGCACTTCGGCGCGGCTGTTGCCGGTGCCGATGATGAACATCATCAATGGCGGCGTGCACGCCGACAACCCGATCGACTTCCAGGAGTTCATGATCCTTCCGGTCGGCGCGTCCTCCTTCGCTGAAGGCCTGCGCTACGGTGCGGAAGTGTTCCACACGCTGAAGTCGGAATTGAAGAAGGCCGGCCACAACACCAATGTCGGCGACGAGGGCGGTTTCGCACCGAACCTGCCGTCGGCGGATGCCGCGCTCGAGTTCGTCATGAATGCGATCGGCAAGGCCGGCTTCAAGGCAGGGTCCGACATCGTGCTCGGCCTCGACTGCGCCTCGACCGAGTTCTTCAAGGATGGCAAGTACGTCTATGAGGGTGAGGGCAAGACCCGCTCGATCTCCGAGCAGGCCAAGTACCTTGCCGACCTCGTCTCGCGCTATCCGATCGTCACCATCGAGGACGGCATGTCGGAGGACGACATGGACGGCTGGAAGGAGCTCACCGATCTCATCGGCAAGAAGTGCCAGCTGGTCGGCGACGATCTCTTCGTTACCAACGTCAAGCGCCTGGGCGAAGGCATCAAGGCGGGCCGAGCCAACTCGATCCTGATCAAGGTCAACCAGATCGGCACGCTGACCGAGACCCTCGCCGCCGTCGAGATGGCGCACAAGGCCGGCTACACCTCCGTGATGTCGCACCGCTCCGGCGAGACCGAGGATTCCACCATCGCCGATCTCGCGGTCGCCACCAATTGCGGTCAGATCAAGACCGGCTCCCTTGCGCGTTCCGATCGCACCGCCAAATACAACCAGCTCCTGCGTATCGAGCAGCAGCTCGGCAAGCAGGCGCTCTACGGCGGCAAGGCGGCACTGAAGGCGCTGGCATAAGCCGGCGCCTCGCGAACACAGGGAGGATCGACATGAGCGACGGCAAGACCGGACTGCAACTGCGTTCGCTGATCAAGACGAGCGGAGAGCTCGAGATCTCGCTTGTCGACGTGCCGACCCCCGAGCCGGCGGACGATGAGGTCGTCGTCCGCATCGAGGCGGCGCCGATCAACCCGTCCGACCTTGGCCTGCTGGTTGGCGCTGCCGACATGAGCACCGCCAAAGCGTTCGGGACGAAGGATGCACCGGTCATCACCGCAAAGGTGCCTGACAGTGCAATGCGCGCCATGGGCGCGCGGATCGACCAGTCCTTGCCTGTTGGCAATGAGGGCGCCGGCGTCGTCATCAAGACCGGTTCGTCAGATGCTGCGCAGGCGCTGATGGGCAAGACGGTCGCGATGATCGGCGGCGCCATGTACGCGCAGTACCGCACCTTGAAGGCGCGGGACTGCCAGCCGCTGCCCGAGGGCATCACGGCTGCGGAAGGCGCGTCGTGGTTCGTCAATCCGCTGACAGCGCTTGGCATGACCGAGACGATGCGGCGCGAAGGCCACAAGGCGCTGGTGCACACCGCGGCCGCCTCCAATCTCGGCCAGATGCTGAACAAGATCTGCATCAAGGACGGCATCCCTCTGGTCAACATCGTGCGCAGCAAGGAGCAGGCGGAGATCCTGAAGAAGATCGGCGCCAAGTATGTCGTCGATTCCAGCGTGCCAAGCTTTCTCGACGATCTCACCAATGCGCTGATCGAGACCGGCGCTACGATCGCCTTCGACGCCATCGGGGGCGGCAAGCTTGCCGGCGACATCCTCAACTGCATGGAAATCGCGATCAACAAGACCGCGAAGGAATATAGCCGCTATGGCTCCAGCGTGCACAAGCAGGTCTATGTCTATGGCGCGCTCGATATCCGGCCCATCGAACTGCCGCGCGGCTTCGGCATGGCCTGGGGCGTCGGCGGCTGGCTGCTCACTCCGTTCCTGCAGAAGATCGGGCCTGCTGACATCGGACGGCTGCGTCAGCGTGTCGTGAGTGAATTGAAGACCACCTTTGCCAGCCACTACACCAAGGTGGTGTCGCTCCAGGAGGCGCTCGATCCCGCCAACATTGCGGTGTACGCCAAACGTGCCACCGGCGAAAAATTCCTCATCAACCCAAATAAATTGTCGTGATCAGCGGCGGCTAGTCACCCAAAACAGGTCTTGCCTTCTGAGCGAAGCGGCAGATTATTCCGCCGCCGTTGAACGCGGAAAAACCGCAACGCGCTCAGAAGGGGATATCTCCATGACCGATCTTAATCGCCGTCATCTGCTTGCAGGTGCGGCCGCCGTCGGCGCGGCCGCCGCCACGGGATTGCGACCAACCGTAAGCAATGCCGCGGTGCTGCAAGCCGGCGCGCAGGCGCCGGGCTTCTATCGCTACAAGGTCGGCAGCTTCGAGTGCACCTCGATCAATGACGGTGCGCGCAGCTTCCCGATGCCGGACAAGTTCGTCGTCAACATTCCGAAAGAGGAGGCGCTCGCCGCTGCTGACGCCGCCTACATGCCCAAGGGCATGGTCACGGTGCCGTTCAATCCGCAGCTGATCAACACCGGCTCCAAGCTCGTGCTGATCGACACTGGCAACGGCGTGGCCAATCTGGAGCCGAGCAAGGGCGCGGTCGGCCGCACCCTGCAAAACCTCCAGGCCGCCGGCGTCGACCCGAAGAGCATCGACGTCGTGCTGCTATCGCATCTGCATCCGGACCACACCAACGGCATCCGTTTGGCGGACGGCTCGATGGCCTTCCCGAATGCCGAAATCATGGTGCCGATCAAGGATTGGGAGTTCTGGGCCAGCGAGGACAACGCGGGCAAGGCCTCCAGCGACATGATGAAGAACTACTTCGCCAACGTGAAGAAGACCTTCGCGGGCATCGAGTCCAAGGTGACGAAGTACGAATGGGGCAAGGAGGTCGTATCAGGCATCACCTCGATCGCGACACCAGGCCACACGCCCGGTCACACCTCATTTGCGGTTGCCTCGGGCGACAAGAAGGTCCTGATTCAATCCGATGTCACCAACATTCCGGAGCTGTTCCTGCGCAACCCGGACTGGCATGTTGTCTTCGACACCGATGGCGCGCTTGCGCAGCAGACCCGCCATAAGTTCTACGACATGGCGGCGGCCGAGAAGGCGACCGTGGTGGGCTTCCACTTCACCTTCCCCTCGGTCGGCCATGTCGAGAAGGATGGCGCAAAATATCGCCTGATCCCGTCGGCCTGGAATCCGAGGATCTGATCCGAATTGCGGATTTGCCTGAAGATCGGGCCGCCACTTGGCGGTCCGATTGTTTTTGGGCAACGATCTGCTTTCGGGAAACGCAGCGTTTCCAAATCGGGCCAATTCATGCACTTGCATCCATCGGCCCGGATGGCTTAAGTGCCCTCGGCACTACCCCCCTCAAGGTTTCAAGGACAAACCATGGCCTACAACATCGTCGTGATCGCCGGCAGCCTGCGCAAGGACAGCTTCTCGCTGAAGATCGCCAACGCGCTCGCCAAGCTGGCGCCGACATCGCTCAAGTTCGAAGTCGTCACGCCGGCGGGCATCTCCTTCTTCAACCAGGACCTCGAGGGCGCGCCGCCTGCCGACTGGCTGGCATTCCGCGAGAAGCTGCAGAAATCCGACGGCGTTATCTTCGTCACGCCCGAGTACAATCGCGCCATCCCGGGCGTGCTGAAGAACGCCATCGACGTCGCCTCGCGGCCCTATGGCAAGAGCTCGTTCAACGGCAAGCCGGTCGGCATCATCTCCAACTCGCCGGGGCCGCTCGGTGGCGTCAGCGCCGCCAAGACGCTGCAGAATATCCTGCCGGGCATTTCAGGCCCGATCATGCAGCAGCCCGAAACCTATCTGAACGCGGTCGGCGATGCCTTCGATGCCGAGGGCAACCTGAGCAAGGACTCGCTGAAGACCGTGCTCCAGGCCTACCTCGACGCTTTCGCCGCGCACGTTGCCAAGCACCACGGCTGAGGCTTTCCGCCTAAGTTTGCCCATCTCTGCGTCATGCCCGGCCTTGTGCCGGGCATCCACGTTCTTCGTGGCCCTGGACGTCGATGGCCGGGACAAGTCCGGCCATGACGATGGGATCGGCAGAACCACGAACGGGCAGGTGCCTTAGCACTCCCTTAACCAAGCTGGCCCATCTTGCCATGATGGTCTCGCGCGCCCGCCTCAAATCGATCCTGACCGGCCTTGCCCTCTATGCGATGGCGGCCGCCATCGTCGGCTATTTCGGCGTCAACGCTTATACCGGCAAATATGGCCTCAACGCCCGCCAGGAGCTCGACCAGGAGATCATCGCGCTGACCAGCGAGCTCGCCCAGCTCAAGCGCGAGCGCGCCCGCAGCGAGCAGCGCGTCTCACTGCTGCGGACCGAGAAGATCGACCCCGACATGCTGGACGAGCGGGCCCGGTTCCAGCTCGACTACGTCAATCCGCACGATCTCGTTCGGATGATCCCGCAGAATTAGCCCAGTCCGCGCGATCCGAAACGGGCGGCGAAAGGCGCCTGCCGGATTCCCGATGCGGCTGCCAGCTATTCCGAAGGTCGTAGAGCCACGGCCGAACGCCGCCTTGACGCCGATGTGGCAAGGGAGGCAATGCTTGTTGGCGCCGCGATGCCGCCAAAGGTTGACGGAGATCAATCTGGTTGTGCCAGGCGCCACCTAGACTGCTTTCCGGAGGAAACAGTGATGGATGGGTCAATGCCCCGGCATCACGCGGCTCGTGTCGAAGCCGCTATTGCATCAGGCCAGGCGGCTCGGTCCGCGCTCGTGGCCTCGTGGCGCCGGTCCTCCCGACTGCATCATCTCGATCCCGCCGGCCGCAGCGAGCCGCTGCGGCTGAGCGACGCCGAGCTGCGACAGGCGCGCGAGCGCATCGCGCCGCTGCTGGCCGCCGCGCAAGGCGCCATGGACCGGCTCTATCAGGCGGTCGGCGCGAGCGGCTGTTGCGTGTTGCTTGCCGACGGCGAGGGGGTTCCGGTGGACCGCCGCGGTACACCGGCCGACGATTCGACATTTCAGTCCTGGGGCCTGTGGACCGGTGCGCTCTGGAGCGAGGAGCATGAGGGCACCAACGGCATTGGCACGTGCGTCGTCGAGCAGCGCCCGTTGACGATCGATCGCGACCAGCATTTCTTCACCCGCAATACCCTGCTGAGCTGCACGGCCGTTCCGATCTACGATCATGAGGCGGCCTTTGCCGGCGTGCTCGACGTCTCCTCCTGCCGCGCCGACCGCACCGACGCCTTCTCCAGCCTGATCGCGCTGGCGGCCGGTGAAGCCGCCAGGCGTATCGAGGCTGACCTGTTTCGCCGTGCCTTTGCCCATGCCCGCATCGTACTGACGCAAGCTGCGGATGGCAGTTGCAGCGGCCTCGTTGCGGTCGATGCGGACGATCTCGTGATCGGCGCCACGCGGACCGCGCGCGCGGCCCTCGGGATTGCACCGGGCCGCCCGATGCAGCCGGTGCCCGCAGCCGACCTGCTTGGCGGCGAACCCGGGCATGATCATCTCGACGGCAGTCAGCGCGCGGTGTTGCAGCGTGCGCTGTTGCGCGCCGGCGGCAATGTGTCGGCGGCCGCCAGGGCCCTCGGCGTCAGCCGTGCCACGCTGCACCGGAAGCTGAAGCGGTTCGAGCTGAAGCACTAGGCGCTGCTGCTTCCTCGGCCTCCATCGCGCTGTCGGTACAAAGTCAGGCCCCGTGCCCCGGACGCAGCGCAGCGCGTCGCTGCGCGTCCGGGGCACGAGAAGGACTCCGCCCACGACTGTCGCAGAACTGCGACAGGTCCGCTCCACCATCGCGTCCGCCCGGGCTGACAGAAATCGCCTCCCGCGAGATCGTCGGCGCAAGTCGCGAGCACGCGACGAATTTGCGCAAACAGCAACAACGGGAGTGAACATGAACAAGGTGGAATTCCTCAATCTCACGAAGAATCCGTTCGCCGCAAGCTATGACAATTTCATCGGCGGCAAATGGGTGGCACCGCGCGCGGGCAAGTACTTCGACAACGCCTCGCCCGTGACCGGGCAGGTCGTCTGCAAGATCGCCCGCTCCGACGCGCAGGACGTTGAAGCTGCGCTCGACGCTGCGCATGCGGCCAAGGACGCCTGGGGACGCACCAGCGTCGTCGAACGCGCGATCATCCTCAACAGGATCGCCGATCGCATGGAAGAGAATCTCGAGCGGCTCGCGATCGCAGAAACCTGGGACAACGGCAAGCCGATCCGCGAAACCCGCGCCGTCGACCTGCCGCTGGCGATCGACCACTTCCGCTACTTCGCCGGTGCCATTCGCGGGCAGGAAGGCAATCTCTCCGAGATTGATCAGGACACCGTCGCCTATCATTTCCACGAGCCGCTCGGCGTCGTCGGCCAGATCATCCCCTGGAACTTCCCGCTGCTGATGGCCTGCTGGAAGCTCGCGCCTGCGATCGCCGCCGGCAATTGCGTGGTGCTCAAGCCCGCCGAGCAGACGCCGGCTTCGATCCTGGTCTGGGCCGAGCTCGTCGGCGACCTCTTGCCGCCCGGCGTGATCAACATCGTCAACGGCTTTGGCCTCGAGGCCGGCAAGCCGCTCGCCTCCAGTCCCCGCATCTCCAAGATCGCCTTCACCGGCGAGACCACGACGGGCCGGCTGATCATGCAATATGCCAGCCAGAACCTGATCCCGGTCACGCTCGAACTCGGCGGCAAGTCGCCGAACATCTTCTTCAAGGACGTGTTGGCCGAGGACGACGATTTCCTGGACAAGGCTGTCGAGGGCTTCGTCATGTTCGCGCTCAACCAGGGCGAGGTCTGCACCTGTCCGAGCCGGGCACTGGTGCACGAGTCCATCTACGACCGCTTCATGGAGCGCGCTCTCAAGCGCGTGGCTGCCATCGTTCAGGGTGATCCGCGCGATGCCGCGACGATGATCGGCGCACAGGCCTCCAGCGAGCAATTGGAGAAAATTCTTTCCTATATCGACATCGGCAAGCAAGAAGGTGCCAAGGTTCTGGCAGGCGGTGCGCGCGCGAACCTCTCCGGCGATCTCGCCGGCGGCTTCTACATCCAGCCGACGGTGTTCCACGGCAACAACAAGATGAGGATCTTCCAGGAGGAGATCTTCGGGCCCGTCGTGTCGGTCACGACCTTCAAGACCGACGAGGAGGCGCTGTCGATCGCCAATGACACGCTCTACGGTCTCGGTGCCGGCATCTGGAGCCGTGACGCCAACCGCTGCTACCGCTTCGGCCGGGCCATCCAGGCGGGCCGCGTGTGGACCAACTGCTACCACGCCTATCCCGCGCACGCGGCGTTCGGCGGCTACAAGCAGTCGGGCATCGGTCGCGAGACCCACAAGATGATGCTCGATCACTATCAGCAGACCAAGAACCTCCTGGTCAGCTATAGCCCGAAGAAGCTCGGCTTTTTCTGATCGGGCAGTCCGGGCAGGGCAGCGCAATCCTCCCGTTGCGCTTGCCCTGTGCCGGTGAGATGGCAGCCATGAATGACAAGGTCAGCGCCACGGAGGCAGCACTCGAGCTCCGGGCCGAGATCTGCAGGGATCACGGCCCGGTGCTGTTTCATCAGTCAGGAGGCTGTTGCGATGGCTCATCGCCCATGTGCTACCCGGCCGGCGAGTTCGTCGTCGGCGACACCGATGTGCTGCTCGGCCATGTCGGCGGCATGCCGGTCTATATCGGCAGAGCGCAATACGAGGTCTGGAAGCACACCGACCTCATTATCGACGCCATTTCCGGGCGTGGCGGGATGTTCTCATTGGACAACGGGACCGAGAGGAGGTTCTTGACCAGGTCACGAATCTGTTCGCGCGATGGCTGCAGTTAGGTTTGTTGCCCGATCGGCGCCAAAGATTTTGCAATATTTCGACCACGCTGCAGTGCGGCATAATGAATGTCGTACCATGTCGCTGCAGTGCTTTCGCACGCGATTGAGTTGGGTTAGAGAGGGCTTAGTTTTCTCTGACCCGGAATTCTCATGGCCGCCCCCAAGAAAGCCGCCGCAAGCAGCCCCCACGACAAAACCGACGGCGGTTCGCCCCCGGAATTCACGAAAGAGCAGGAGCTGAAGGCGCTCCGCGACATGCTCCTCATCCGGCGATTCGAGGAAAAAGCCGGCCAGCTGTACGGCATGGGCGCGATCGGCGGCTTCTGCCATCTCTATATCGGCCAGGAGGCCGTGGTGGTCGGGATGCAGATGGCCCTGAAAGAGGGCGATCAGGTCATCACCGGCTATCGCGATCACGGCCATATGCTTGCCACCGGCATGGACGCCAATGGGGTCATGGCCGAGCTCACGGGCCGCCGCGGCGGTTATTCCAAGGGCAAGGGCGGCTCCATGCATATGTTCAGCAAGGAGAAGCACTTCTACGGCGGCCACGGCATCGTCGGCGCGCAGGTCTCGCTCGGTACTGGTCTTGCCTTCGCCAACAATTATCGCAGCAACGGCAATGTCAGCGTCACCTATTTCGGCGACGGCGCGGCCAACCAGGGCCAGGTCTATGAGAGCTTCAACATGGCCGAGCTCTGGAAGCTGCCCGTGATCTACGTCATCGAGAACAACCGCTACGCGATGGGTACGGCAGTGTCGCGCGCTTCTGCGCAGCAGGATTTTTCCAAGCGCGGCGTGTCCTTCAACATCCCCGGCAAGCAGGTGGATGGCATGGACGTCCGCGCCGTCAAGGCTGCGGGCGAGGAGGCGGCGGCCTGGTGCCGCGCCGGCAAGGGCCCCTACATCCTTGAAATGCAGACCTATCGCTACCGCGGCCACTCGATGTCCGACCCGGCAAAATATCGCACGCGCGAGGAGGTCGAGAAGGTCCGCCACGATCAGGATCCGATCGAGCAGGTGCGCAATCGCCTGCTCGCTGCCAAGGTTAGCGAGGCCGACCTCAAGGCGATCGATGCCGCAGTGCGTGACATCGTCAACGCCTCCGCCGATTTTGCCCAGCACGATCCCGAGCCGGATGCGTCCGAGCTCTGGACCGACGTTTACCGCTAAAACGCGCGCAAGCTTTCTTTTGGAGTCGATATGCCAATTCAAGTGCTGATGCCCGCGTTGTCGCCCACGATGGAAAAGGGCAACCTCGCCAAATGGCTTAAAAAAGAGGGCGAGGCGATCAAATCCGGCGACGTGATCGCCGAGATCGAGACCGACAAGGCCACCATGGAGGTCGAGGCGACCGATGAGGGCACGCTCGGCAAGATCCTGATCCCCGAAGGTACTGCCGACGTTGCGGTGAACACGCCGATCGCGACCATCCTCGCCGATGGCGAGAGCGCGGCCGATCTTGCCAAGGCGCCTGCACCGGCCGCCAAGGCTGCGGAGTCCGCGCCGCCCGCCGCGGCCAAGGCCGAAGCGCCCGCGCCCAAAGCTGCACCGGCACCGCAGGCTGTCGCCGAACCCGATCCGGAAGTGCCTGAAGGCACCGAGATGATCACCCAGACCATCCGCGAGGCGCTGCGCGACGCCATGGCCGAGGAGATGCGCCGCGATCCCGACGTGTTCGTGATGGGCGAAGAGGTCGCCGAATATCAGGGCGCCTACAAGGTGACGCAAGGGTTGCTCCAGGAGTTCGGCGCGAGGCGCGTGATCGACACCCCGATCACCGAGCACGGCTTCGCCGGTGTCGGCGTCGGCGCTGCCATGACCGGGCTCAAGCCCGTGGTCGAGTTCATGACCTTCAACTTCGCCATGCAGGCGATCGACCAGATCATCAACTCCGCAGCCAAGACGCTCTACATGTCCGGTGGCCAGATGGGTTGCTCGATCGTGTTCCGCGGGCCGAACGGCGCGGCGGCGCGCGTCGCCGCCCAGCACAGCCAGGATTACTCGGCCTGGTACTCGAACGTCCCGGGCCTCAAGGTCGTCGCGCCGTTCTCGGCCGCCGATTACAAGGGCCTGCTGAAGGCTGCGATCCGCGATCCCAATCCGGTGATCTTCCTCGAGAACGAGGTGCTCTACGGCCACACCGGCGAGGTGCCGAAGCTCGACGATTTTGTCATTCCGATCGGTAAGGCGCGCATCGTGCGGGCAGGGAGCCATGTCACCATCATCTCCTGGTCGAACGGCATGACGTATGCGCTGAAGGCAGCCGACGAGCTCGCCAAGGACGGCATCGAGGCCGAGGTGATCGACCTGCGCACGCTCCGTCCGATGGATACCGAGACTATCGTCAACTCGGTCAAGAAGACCGGCCGCGCCGTCACGGTGGAAGAGGGCTGGGCCCAGAGCGGCGTCGGCGCCGAGATCGCCGCGCGCATCATGGAGAATGCCTTCGACTATCTCGATGCACCGGTTGCGCGCGTCGCCGGCAAGGACGTGCCGATGCCTTATGCCGCGAACCTGGAGAAGCTCGCGCTGCCGTCGGCGGCCGAAGTGGTCGAGGCCGCTAAAGCCGTTTGTTACAGGTAGGCCATGGCGGGCCCGAAGGAGCAGCCATTACCGCCCGACGTCATGACCCGCGACGATGCGGTCGAGATCCTGCGCGTGTTCGTGCTGGATGGCGGGCTGTCGATGGCGTTCCAGCGCGCCTTCGAGGAGCCCGACATGTGGGGCCTCCTGCTCGTCGATCTCGCCCGCCACGCCGCGCGCGCCTATGCGCGCGAGAGCGAATATAGCGAGGAGGACGCACTGAACCGGATCCTCGACATGTTCCAGGCCGAGATCGAGCGTCCGACCGACACCGGCACCACGACACCGCGCGGGAAGGGGCACTAACTGTGGCGATCGAAGCTCATCACTACGATCTGATGCTCGAGGCGATCCGCGAGGCCGAGGCTTCGATCGCGCAAGGCGGCCTGCCGATCGGTGCCGTGCTGACGCGCGATAACAAGATCATCGCCCGCGGCCACAACAACCGCGTGCAGGAGAACAATCCGATCCTGCACGGAGAGATGAGTTGCCTGCGCGAGGCCGGCGCGATCTCGTTCCATGACACCGTCATGTACACCACGCTGTCGCCATGCTCGATGTGTGCCGGCGCGCTCGCGCTGTTCAAGGTCAAGCTCGTGGTGATCGGAGAATCCGTCACCTTCGAGGGCTCCAAGGATATTCTCGACAAGTTCGGAATTCCCTGGCTCGACCTTGCCGACGACCGCTCCATCACCATGATGAAGAACTGGCGTTCCATCCCCGCCAATGAGCGCCTGTGGCAGGGCGACATCGGCAACTAAAACCTGGTCTGTTCGTCTTCACTTTCGAAGACGACGTTTTGAGAAGTTTCTTCGTGAGGTCAGCATGCCAATCAACATCCTGATGCCCGCTCTTTCGCCGACGATGGAGAAGGGCAACCTCGCCAAGTGGCTGAAAAAGGAAGGCGACAAGGTCAAGTCAGGCGACGTCATCGCCGAGATCGAGACCGACAAGGCCACCATGGAGGTCGAGGCGATCGACGAGGGCACGATCGCCAAGATCCTGGTGCCCGAGGGTACGCAGGATGTGCCGGTCAACGATGTGATTGCGGTGCTTGCTGGCGAAGGCGAGGACGTCAAGGCCGCAGGGAGCGCCAAGCCAAGCGCTTCGGCCGCGCCGCCAAAAGCAGCTGAGGCGCCCGCCGCTGCGCCGGCTGCCGCACCTGCGCCTGTCGCGCCCAAGGCGGCGCCGGCACCCGCACCCGCCGCTGCACCTGCGCCGCAACCGGCTGCTCCTGCCGCGCAAAGCAATGGTCATGCTGGCCGCGTGTTCTCCTCGCCGCTGGCGCGGCGTCTTGCCAAGGAATCCGGCATCGATGTCTCGATGGTGACAGGCACCGGCCCGCATGGTCGCGTGGTTGCGCGCGACGTCGAGCAGGCCAAATCAGGCAAGGGCCTCAAGGCGCCCGCCGCAGCCCCGTCTGGTGGTGCGCCGTCGATCGCGCCGACCATGTCGGACAAGCAGATCCTGTCCCTGTTCGAGCCCGGCTCCTACGACATCGTTCCGCATGACGGCATGCGCCGTACCATCGCGCAGCGCCTGACCGCGTCGATCCAGAACGTTCCGCACTTCTATCTCACCATTGACTGCGATATCGGCAAGCTGCTCGCCGCGCGCGAGGAGATCAATGCCGCCGCGCCGAAGGACAAGGAGAAGAAGCCGCTCTACAAGATCTCGGTCAACGACTTCGTCATCAAGGCGATGGCGGTGGCGCTGCAGAAGATCCCGAACTGCAATGTCAGCTGGACCGAAAGCGGCATGGTCAAGCACCGCCACTCCGACGTCGGCGTTGCCGTGGCGATGCCGGGCGGCCTGATCACGCCGATCATCCGCAAGGCAGAGACCAAGACGCTCTCGACCATCTCCAACGAGATGAAGGATTTTGCCGCGCGTGCCCGCTCGCGCAAGCTGAAGCCGGAA
The DNA here is from genome assembly GCF_028128765.1 of Bradyrhizobium sp. CCBAU 51627. GTDB lineage: Bacteria > Pseudomonadota > Alphaproteobacteria > Rhizobiales > Xanthobacteraceae > Bradyrhizobium. The sequence continues at coordinate 242,422 of NZ_LBJG01000093.1, read as the reverse complement.
GAGTATCAGGGCGGCACCACGGCCGTCTCCAACCTCGGCATGTACGGCATCAGCCACTTCACCGCGGTGATCAATCCGCCGCACGCGACCATCCTCGCGGTCGGCACCAGCGAGGAACGGCCCGTCGTGCGCGGTGGTAAGATCGAGATCGCGAACATGATGAGCGTGACGCTGTCGTGCGATCACCGCGCCATCGACGGCGCGCTCGGCGCCGAGCTGATCGGCGCGTTCAAGCAGCTGATCGAAAACCCCGTCATGATGATGGTCTGAAGCCGTCGCTGATAGGACCACGTCGAATGCGAACGCGCTGGCCCTGGATCTCGATGTTGCTGTCGATCATCATTCTCGTCAGCCCGATCGGCACCGAAATCCTGCACGACGCGTTCTTCAGCGGCGAGCAGCTCTCGCGCAGCATTGCGCAGCCGATCGCCCTCATCGGATTTGCTGGTCTGATCTCGATCTGCATCGTCGAGTGGCTGGTCAGGTCGATCATTTCAAAACGCCGCGCTCGCGGTGCAACGGTTTGAGTTGAATGGGAGCCGCCATGGCCGATACATCCTTCGACGTCATCATCATCGGTTCCGGTCCGGGCGGCTACGTCACGGCGATCCGCGCTGCCCAGCTCGGCTTCAAGACGGCGATCGTGGAGAAATCCTATCTCGGCGGCATCTGCCTGAACTGGGGCTGTATCCCGACCAAGGCGCTGTTACGCTCTGCCGAGATCTACCATTACATGCAGCACGCCAAGGATTACGGGCTGTCGGCGGAAAAGGTCTCGTTCGATCCGAAGGCAGTGGTGCAGCGTTCGCGCGGCGTCTCCAAACGGCTGAACGACGGCGTTGGCTTCCTGATGAAAAAGAACAAGGTGAGCGTGATCTGGGGCGCGGCCTCGATCGACGCGCCCGGCAAGGTCAGCGTGAAGAAGTCCGACGTCGAGGCGCCGAAGGGATCGCTCGGTGAGGGGACCTATCAGGCCAAGCACGTCATCGTCGCCACTGGCGCGCGGCCCCGCGTCCTGCCCGGCCTCGAGCCCGACAAGAAGCTGATCTGGACCTATTTCGAAGCGATGGTGCCTGAGCGGATGCCGAAGTCGCTGCTGGTGATGGGCTCGGGGGCGATCGGCATCGAGTTCGCGTCATTCTTCAAGACCATGGGCTCTGATGTCACCGTGGTCGAGGTGTTGCCGCAGATCCTGCCGGTCGAAGACGCGGAGATCGCCGGTCTTGCGCGCAAGCGGCTCGAGAAGCAGGGCATCAAGATCCTCACCAATACCGGTGTGACCAAGCTGGAGAAGAAGAGCGACAGCGTGGTCGCAACCCTCGACGACGGTAAGACAAAGCAGACGGCCGAGTTCGAGCGCGTGATCTCGGCGGTCGGCGTGGTCGGCAACATCGAGAATCTCGGCCTCGAAAAGCTCGGCGTGAAAACCGAGCGCGCCTGCATCGTGATCGACGGCTACGGCAAGACCAACATCCCCGGCATTTACGCCATCGGCGACGTCGCCGGTCCTCCCATGCTGGCGCACAAGGCCGAGCATGAGGGCGTGATCTGCATCGAGGCGATCAAGGGGCTGCACCCGCATCCGATGGACAAGCTGATGATCCCGGGCTGCACCTATTGTCACCCGCAGGTCGCCTCGGTCGGCCTGACCGAAGCCAAGGCCAAGGAGAGCGGCCGCGAGATCCGCGTCGGGCGCTTCCCCTTCGTCGGCAACGGCAAGGCGATCGCGCTGGGCGAGGACCAAGGCCTGGTCAAGGTCATCTTCGACAAGAAGACCGGCCAGCTGCTCGGCGCCCACATGGTCGGCGCCGAGGTCACCGAGCTGATCCAGGGCTACGTCGTCGCGATGAATCTGGAGACCACGGAAGAAGAGCTGATGCACACGGTGTTCCCGCATCCGACCCTGTCGGAGATGATGAAGGAAGCCGTGCTGGATGCGTATGGAAGGGTGTTGAACATCTGACCGGCACCGTCATTGCGAGTGCAGCGAAGCAATCCAGACTGCCGCCGCGGAAAGACTCTGGATTGCTTCGCTGCGCTGGCAATGACGAGCAGAACGACCTGATTGCAGAATGAGAAGGAAATCACCCCATGCACGACAACGACAACCTCACAATCGAACGCCCGACCTTCGTCACGCATCTCGAATGCGCCATGGAGGGCGACCATTACGCGGCCGACCAGGTCCATAACCTCTCCAAGGCCGGCAAGCCGCTGCTCGTGCGCTACGACCTCGCCGGCGTGAAGAAGGCGCTGACCAAGGACGCGCTGGCGCAGCGGCCCGGCGACATGTGGCGCTATCGCGAGCTGCTTCCGGTGCGCAAATGCAAGGACATCGTTTCGCTCGGCGAAGTCACGACGCCGCTGATCCGGCTGCCCAAGCTCGGCAGGAAGCTCGGCGGCGGCGAGATCATCGTCAAGGACGAGGGGCGCCTGCCGACCGGCTCGTTCAAGGCGCGCGGCCTCGTGATGGCGGTATCGATGGGCAAGGCGCTCGGCATCAAGCACATGGCGATGCCGACCAACGGCAATGCCGGCGCGGCGCTCGCGGCCTACGCCACGTCCTGTGGCATCAAGACCACGATCTTCTGCCCAGCCGACACGCCGGAGGTGAATGTCAGCGAGATCGAGCTGCAAGGCGCGACCGTCTACCGCGTCAACGGCTATATCGACGATTGCGGCAAGATCGTCGGCGAGGGCAAGGCGAAAGTCGGCTGGTTCGACACTTCGACGCTGAAGGAGCCGTACCGCATCGAAGGCAAGAAGACGATGGGCCTGGAGCTTGCCGAGCAGCTCGGCTGGGACGTGCCCGACGTGATCTTCTATCCGACCGGCGGCGGCACCGGCCTGATCGGCATGTGGAAGGCATTCGACGAGCTCGAGAGGATCGGCTTCATCGGTTCGAAGCGCCCGCGCATGGTCGCGGTGCAGGCCTCGGGCTGCGCGCCGATGGTGCGCGCCTATGAGGCCGGCACCGAGCACGCCACGCGCTGGGAGGACGCCCACACCATCGCCTCTGGCATTCGCGTGCCGCAGGCGATCGGCGACTTCCTGATCCTGCGCGCCGTGCGCGAGAGCAAGGGCTTTGCCATCGCGGTCGACGACGACAAGATCTCGTCGGCGCTCAGCGAGGTCGCGCGGGAGGAGGGGCTGCTGTTGTGCCCCGAGGGGGCCGCAACCTATGCCGCCTATAAGGAAAGCCTCGCGGATGGCCGCGTCAGCAAGACCGATCGCGTGATGCTGTTCAATTGCGCAACCGGGCTGAAGTACCCGCTGCCGCCGGTCACCCGCACGCTCGATCGCCACAAGCCGATTGATTACGCGCAGTTCTAGCGCGTCATTTTGCCTCTTCACGAACGATCCCTCTTCCCGTACGCGGGAAGAGACAAGAACAAGAACGTCGTCGCTGGGGAGACCACCATGGAGAAGGCCGTCTGGGCCGGACTGATCGGATTTCTCGCTCTTGCCGGCGTCGCGCGCGCCGACGATTATCCCTCTCATCCCATCACCATCATCGTGCCCTTTGCGGCCGGCGGTCCGTCCGATGCGATGGCGCGCGTGCTTGCCGAACGGATGCGGGTCTCGCTCGGCCAGCCCCTGGTGATCGAGAATGTCACCGGCGCCGGCGGCTCCATCGGGGTGGGACGCGCCGTGCATTCGCCGCCCGACGGCTACACCATTTCCTTCGGCCATCTTGGCACGCATGTCGCCAACGGCGCCGTCTACAAGCTGAATTACGATCTCGTCGCCGATCTCGAGCCGGTAGTGCTGCTACCGAGCAACCCGATGATCGTGGTCAGCAAGAACGCGGTGCCGGCGACATCGCTGAAGGAGCTGCTGGAATGGCTGAAGTCGCGACCGTCGCCGCCGACGGCGGGCACGGCCGGGGCGGGCTCCGGCAGCCACATCGCCGGCGTCTATTTCGAGAGCGTCTCCGGCATCAAGCTGCAATACGTGCCGTATCGTGGTACCGCGCCCGCGCTGAACGATCTGATCGCCGGCCAGATCGACATCATCGTCGACCAGACCTCCAACTCCATCAACCAGGTCCGCGCCGGCACCATCCGCGCCTACGCAGTCACCGACGACAAGCGTCTGGCCTCGGCGCCCGACATCCCCACCGCCGATGAAGCCGGGCTGAAGGGCTTCAACATGACGCTGTGGTCCGGCATGTGGGTGCCGAAGGGCACTCCGAAGGAGATCGTGACGAAGCTCAATGCGGCCGCCGTGGAAGCACTGAACGATCCCAGGGTGAAGAAGCAGCTCGAAAGCCAGGGCCTGGAGATGACGCCCAAGGATCAGCTCACGCCGGAGGCGCTCGGCATCAGGCAGAAGGCGGAGATCGCCAAATGGTGGCCGATCATCAAGGCGGCGAAGATCTCAGTGGATTGAGGCCGGACGTCACTCCGTGACGTCGTCACCCGCTGCCAGCGCCCTCTGCAGGCATTGCATCAGATCCGCGGGGCGGAACGGCTTCCCGAGACAGCAGACTGCCCCGGCTTCGAGCGCCCGGATGCGAAGGCCCTCATCCGGGAAACCCGTGATCAAGATGAACGGCGTAGCCGAACCCTGCGCGCGCATCTCCGTCAGCAAATCGATTCCGGTCTTGGACGGCATGTGCACGTCGGCGACGATGCAGGAGGTACTGTTGGAATCGCTGGAGCTCAAAAAATCTTCGGCCGAGGCAAATGTGTGGACGATATACCCGCGCGACCGCAAGAGGTTGTTGATCGCCGCCCGCACGTAGGGGTCGTCATCGAGCACCGAAATGACCGAAGCCGCTGACAAGGCGTCCGCTCCTCGCCCGGGATTGCGCTTGCCGTCGCGACGGCCCAACCTGAACATGCAGGGTGGACCTGCCACTCACCGTTGCATACTCATACTTAGGTTTGTACGTCGGACCGGCCGGGCCGAATGCCGAGCGCCTCACTCATTCTCACGAGGTCGGCCAGCGACTTCGCGCCCATTTTGCGCATGATCTGGCCGCGATAAATCTTGACGGTGATTTCCGCCAACCCGAGTTGGGCAGCCACTTGCTTGTTCATCAGGCCGGACGTCACCAGAGCCAATACGTCCCGCTCGCGCGAGCTGAGTGACTCGAAGCGCGATCTGACGTTCGAGACCGTCTTGTTGAGATCGCGGCGCTTGCGGTCTCGCTCGATCGCAGCCTGCACTGCGTCCAGGATGTCCTGGTCGCGGACCGGCTTGGTCAGGAAGTCGATCGCGCCGCCTTTCATGGCTCGAACGGTCATGGGAATGTCAGCGTGGCCGGTAATGAAGATGATCGGCGTGTGGATGTTGGCCTTGGCCAGATCGGACTGCAGCTCAAGGCCGCTGACTCCGGGCAGGCGGATGTCGAGCACCAGGCAGCTGGGGCCTTCCGGCGGCTTGGCCTGGAGCAGTTGAGAGGCCGAGCCGAATGCTTCGACGTTGAGGCCGACCGATTCGAATAGATTGGTGAGCGCACGGCGCATCGACACGTCGTCGTCGACGATGAGGACGATTGGCCTGTTGCCGTTGTCCTGCAGCGGCGAAGGCTCCGCGCGCTCGGTCACGATGTTTCCTCTACGTGGCGGGGCAGAGTAATCTGAAAAGTCGCGCCGCGCTCCTGGTTCGGTGCTGCGGAAAGACGTCCGCCATGCGCCTCGATGATGGAGCGACAGATCGACAGACCCATGCCCATGCCGGATGACTTCGTTGTAAAGAACGGCGCGAACATGCGTTCGATCACCTGTTCACTGATTCCGACGCCGCAGTCGGCGATGCTCAACACCACCGCCTCGTCGTCATCCGCCGCTGAGCGGATGGCCAACTCGCGCGGGCGATCAACGACGCCTTCCATGGCCTCAATGCCATTCATGATCAGGTTGATCAGGACCTGTTGCAACTGGATTCGATCGCCAAAAATCTTGGGTACCGCGGACGACAGCTCCATTCGCACCGAGACGGCATGGCTGGCCATCTCGCGCCGAACGAGTGCAACGGCCTCACGCACGACGACGTTGGCATCGAGGGGAACCATCTCGACGTCCGACCGCTTGGCAAGCGCCCGAACGTGACGGATGACGTCGCTGGCGCGCGTGCCGTCCTCGATGATCCACTCCACGGAGCGGCGGGCTGCTTTGACATCTGGCGGACTGCGTTGCAGCCAGGTGAGGCAAGCGTCGGCATTGGCGATCACTGCGGCGAGCGGCTGATTGATTTCGTGGGCAATGGAAGCCGTCAGTTCCCCTAGCGTCGTCACGCGTGTCACATGGGCCAACTCGGCTTGAGCCTTGCGCAGCGCGTCTTCGGCCTGATCGGCTCTGATCGCCGCAGTTATGTCGGTGCAGACGCCGCGGTAACCCAGAAAAGTACCCTCGGCATCAAAGAACGGCTTACCGCTGGTCCGGACGTAGATCGTCTGTCCGTTGCGGTCTCTGCTGCGATACACCAGGTCGCGGAATGGAACATGGGCGTCGAGCGCCGCTCGGTGTTGTCGCCATTTTTCGGGTTCGAGATCCGAGTCCGGAGCGATGTCCCAGCGCGTGAGTCCGATCAGGCCCGTCGGGGCGGTGGGAGTATCCGAATGTTCCGATATCAGGGTCACGCGGTGGTCCGGCCCCGTCTCCCAGAACCAGTCAGATGCAGTCTCGGCGTAGTCGCGAAAGCGCTGCTCGCTCTCGCGAAGCCTGCGCTCTGCCTCCTTGGTCGCCGTGATGTCGCTCACCGATCCCACGAACTCCACGTGACCGGCGGCATCCCGCGTGGCCCGGGCCACCGCACGGACATACTTGATGGAGCCGTCGGCCATCAGGAGCCGATACTCGTGATCGTAATCTGTTCCCTCGCGCGCAGCCCGCCCCGTGGTCCGTTGCACCGCAAGCCGGTCCTCCGGATGGATCCGCTGGAGCATGACCGCGATCTGTGGCTTGCTCCTCTCGTCGCATTCGAAGATGCGATAGGTCTCCTTCGACCAGGTGATCTCGCCAGTTGCGGCCCGCCAGCCGAAACTGCCGGTGTGGCTCAATTCCTGCGCCTGGGTGAGATAAGCCTCGCTCTGGCGCAGCGCATTTTCCGCTTCCTTACGCTCGGTGATGTTCTCGCAGGCCACGAGTACGATTGGCCCGCCATCGGCCCGCAGCATGGTCTTTGCGTTCTCGCGCACCCACAGCACCGAGCCATCCTTACGCACCTTCCGGATTTCCCAGGTGTGGGACTGATCGACGGTATCGAGGCACAGCGCAACGCACTCGCGGACGAAGTTGCGATCCTCCTCGAAGAAGACATCCAGCACCGATCGGCCGATCAGCTCTGCGGCCGTATAGCCCAGCTGCGCAGCGCCGAACGTGTTCACGTTGATCACGGTTCCGGCCGGATCGACCATGAAATACATGACCGGATTGTGCTCGAAGGCTTGCTGCCATTGCTTGACCGCTTCGAGCAGGCGGCCATCAGGCTCGGTATGCGACTTGAGGGCGACAGTCTGCCTGACGCAGCCGACGAGGAATTGCGCGGCTGACTTCCCGAACGTGACTGCCAGGCCAGGTTTCATCGCAGACGCTCCCGGCACTCTCTGCGCGAGCACAAGTAGAGCACGTTGCCGCAAGAGGGGCAATTCCGGACAAAGTCGGATGAAGGGGGTACGAGCTTCGCCTTCGAATTGACCCCGACCGCCCTGGCTATCGCGGCACGTCAAATACGCCAAAGTGTCTCACGTTGCCCGTGTATCCGGAGCATCGTGCGCCGTCTCGTTGAACGTGAACGAACGCGGCCGCCCCGGGCGAATACGGACAAACCTACGTATAGCTCCTCCAATCCTAATCATGTCGGTCATTTACCTCCGTACAATTGAGCGCTTCCTCCCCGGCGGACTACGCTCGGGATCAATCGGGAGTGTCGATCCGCCAATCGCGGCGAGCATACGAGAACCGGTCTGAAGGCATTGGGCGAGGCTGCTGCACTTCCCGACACGCAAGCGCGTCGCCGCAATTTACGACCCGCGAGAGGTCGAAGGGAACGAGCCGGCAAAAACGCGAGCAACAGAGGGAGACACCAATGTGTGATGCATCCGTACGTCCCAAGCATGGCCCATCCCAGTCCGAGCGTTGCTCTTCTGCGAAAGGGTGTGCGGTGTGTGGCGGAAAGTTTGGTCTGATCCGCTACTACTCGTGGCGCACCGCGCTCTGCTCCAAGAGGTGCGTCGATCGCTTCCGCACTCGCCGCGAGCGCGACCGTCGGTGGTTGTTTCGGGCTCAGTTCGCGTGAGGCTGAATTAGAGAGCTGAGACCGTTCTGCAGGTCCGATCCGGGAGTCCCTGTCTTGAATCGCCCATGCAGGTTCTTGTGCCCGATCATTCTGTTCTGCTTCCCCTTGGGAGGTGCCACATGAGATTCGCGTTCGTGCTGGTGAACGACCGGACCCCGTTCCGGCAGACCTGGTGCATGCAGTGCTGCGAGACGATTTGCGGCGGCTATCTCCGCGAGATCGCGACCCGTCTGACTTACTGCGACCACCGGTGCTACGCGTTGTTCTGCGAGGCCCTCGCACAAGATCGCATGAGGGCGGCTTCATGAACTTTGTGTTGGTCAATGACGAGCCTCCGCAAAGCGCGGCGACGTGCAGCACATGCTCGCGGTCGATCCTTTCAGGCTATGTCCGGCAGGTGCGGACACAGCGCCATTATTGTGACTATGACTGCTACCGCCGAGGCGAACTCATGACGCTGCTGATGCCCTGGTCGATGCCTGCTGGCAGAAAGTCGGCCGCCGACAACATGATCGAGATGTTGGCGGTGCTGAGTGCGGTCTCGTGCTGGAGCTCTACGATACAGATCTGGACCTTCGCGAGAGCCTTGACCAGCGTATTTCTGGACGGCCGCGATCCGATCACGACGGAAGGAGGTGACACCTAGCTGCGCGCTGCAGGCGCGTGGAAGCCGCAGCAACGTGACCTCGCAGGCGCCCGGTCCAGCCCCGGCGGCGTCGACTAGGGAGCGGGTGCTGCGGCCGCCACCGGTGCGACTGGGCCGGTCTGGTCCGTCACCACGCGCTGGTCGGCCTTGCTGGCGACCGTGCCGCTGCCCTCGAACCTCGCGCGGTAGACCTGCACGTTCTCCATCACGCGCTGGACGTAATTGCGCGTCTCCGACAGCGGGATGCGCTCGACCCAGTCGACTGGATCGACCTTGGGATCGCGAGGGTCGCCATGCGCCTGTACCCAGTCGCGGACCCGGCCGCGGCCGGCATTGTAACCGGCGAAGGTCATGATCTGGTTGCCGCGATATTCCGACATCAGCGCGCTGAGCTCGGCCGCGCCCATCTGCGTGTTGTAGACGGGGTCGGACACCATCCTGTCCCAGTCGTAGGTCACACCGAAGCGCTTTGCGGTGTCGCGGCCGGCTTCCGGCGTCACCTGCATCAGGCCGACGGCGTTGGCAGACGACTTGTCGCGCTGGTCGAATGCGCTTTCGGTCCGCGCCACCGAATAGATCACGCTGGCGTCGATCGCGGGCGCCACCTGCTTGTGTTCGGGAATGCCGATGGTCGGGAACGCATAATGATCAAGCGCCATCCCGCGGGCTAGCGCCGACTTGCCGACCTCGAGCATGACGCGCGCATCGTTGCGCTGGCTGGCAAGCTCGCCGAGGGCCGCGAGTGCCGCGATGTCGGAGCTCTCCTTGGCGAAATCTTCGGCGAAGTAGAGCACCACATCGCGCTCGCCGATGCCGTACAGCATGTCGGCGGCGTGCACGCGTTCGTCTGCGGCCGGCGCATCGGCTGCCGCCAGCACGGGCGAGGGCGTGCGCAGCTCGATTCCCTCGAGGCCAAGCCTGGCGCGGGCGAGCTGGCCATAATAGGCGGTCGGATAGCGTGCGGCCGCCTTGTAGCTCAAGCGCGCATCGGCCGTGGCTCCCATCGCCTCGGCCGCGCGGCCGCGCCAGTAATGAGCACGCGACAGCGCGATCGGGTTGCTCGAGCCTTCGTCGATCGCGGCGAAGTGTGCCATCGCCGCCTTGGGATCGTCGAGATAGCGCAGCGCGATCCAGCCGCACATGAAGTGATAGTCGACGCGATAGACCTCCATCGCCGGCACCGCGGCGGCGCGCACCACGTCGTACGCGGTCCTGAACTTGCCCTGGTCGAGCAGTTTTCGCGCGAGCAGGCGGCGCTCGCGCCACCAGGCATCGGTGTCCTGGGCCGCCATCGTGTCGGGCGCAGCGGCCAGGATCACTTCGGCTGCATCGTCGATGTGGTCCTTCTGGAGATGCCATTGCGCGCGGCACAGGACATATCCGAGGTCGCGGCGGCCGTCTGCCGACACGTCGTCGAGATAATCCTTTGCCTTGTCGGACTTGGCGTTGACCGCGGCGCAAGCCTTGACGATGGCGAGCGCATCCTCGCCCAGCCGTTTTGCGGCGCGCCTTGCGCCGGCATAGTCCTTGGCGCCAAGACGCTTGTCCATGCGGGCGCGATGATCCTCAACCCGTAACAGGTCGTGAAACGCTTCGTAGGAATCCTCCTCGCTGCGCTCGGACAATTCCTCCGAGCGCCAGGCGTCGCGGACGAGACGCGCGGCCCGGTCGTTGTCTCCTTCGGACAGCAGCACGCGGGCGAGGGCGAACTTGCCTTTGGCGCTGGTCGGCCGATCCATCGTGAAGGCGTGCACGGTGGCCGCGTCGCTCTTCTCCTGCCACAGCCGGGCCTCGGCGCGGCGGCGCAGCAGCGCGGCGCTCGGCCAGTCTGGATTGGCGGCGAGGAAGGCGGCATAGCGCTTGAAATTCGCGGTGCTCTCGGAATGGCGCAGCATGAACCAGTCGGCGAGCTTCTGTCCGGCGGGATCGGCAATGCGATCGCGCGCCGCAGTTGCGTCGTCGGCCTTGCCCTTGCGCGCGAGGTCGATCGCGTCCTTCAGCGCGGCGAGGTCGCCGGTCAGCGGCGGCGGCGCCGGTTTGTCCGCGGGCTCGTCGTTCCGCTGCTTGGACTTATGCTTGGCCTCGGCATGTTTGCCATGACGCGATCTCGCTGCGGCATGGCGGTGCTTGCCGGCTTTCACCTCATGCGCCTTCTTGGAACCAGACGATTTGTGACTGCTCTTCGCCACCAGCTCGGTAGGCACGAAGGCCAAAGCGGCCACGGCAACGACACACGCGAGCGAGCGTAGGCACTGGTTCATTCCATGGTCCCCCTGCGAAACCACTACAAACCAAGGTCCGCGACGACATGCGGCTTGAGAATCAACGACACCGGCAGCGATGCCGCGGTATCGTCTCGCATTCCTCACGCTCCCGCAACAATGCGGCAAAATACGGATGCCACGGAACTTCCGCAAAGGAGAAAAGGACAGGGTTCTTAACCTTTGTTAACGATCGGGGCTCGAGCGACGGTTGCGTTCGGTTCAGAGCGTCATGGCGGCTGAATCGCGCGTGTTCCCATCGCCAAATCCGGTGTATGGGTTCCCCGAGCCCGTTCTTTCAGCCTTTGCCCCGCACCTATGCCGCTTTTCAACCAGTCGATCCGGCGCAAGATCGTCGGCATCGCCCTCGGACTGATCGTCCTGATGCTGATCACCTCGATCCTGTCGATGGTGATGTCGAGTAAGGTCGGCATTCTCCTGGACGAGCTGACGAACCGCTATATCCCGGCCTACGGCCATCTGGCCCGCGCCAATGTCCGCTCGCTGGAGCGGTCGCTGGCGCTGCGGCGCATGGTCATGACCAGGATGCAATCGCCGTCGGACGATGAGGCCTATACGGCACGCCTTCACGAGTTCGAGGCGACAGACCGGAAGATCGAGGAGGAAGCCGAGGCCGCGCGCAAGCTCGTCAACGCAATCATCGACGATCCGAGGACGCCTTCGGACAATGCCGCGCTGGCTCGGATCGAGATCCGCATCGAAACCGCCGTCACCGACCTGCGGCGCGACCTGGATCAGGATCGCACAACGCTCCTCAAGCAGGTCGACGCCAAGCAGATGGCGGAGGCCCGCGCTACGCTGGAACACATTGACGGCCTGCGCGACCAGTTCAACCAGAAGATCGATGCGATCCGCACCGACATGCTGACGCAGGTGTTTTTCAGCACATCGCAAGTGATCGGCCATCAGCGCCGTGCTATCATCGTGTCGGGCATCGTGACCTTGCTCGCAGCAATCGTCGGATTTGTCTTTGCACTGCTGGTCTCCAGCGGCATCACCCGCCCGGTGCGGCTGTTGCTCGCCGGCACCCGGGAAGTGGAGGCGGGTCGCTTCGACAAGACCATTGCCGTCTCGACCCAGGACGAGATCGGCGAGCTAGCGGCCGCCTTCAACCGCATGATCGAGCAGCTGCGCCACAACGAGCGCATCCGCGAGACCTTCGGCCGCTACATCGACCCCAAGGTGGTGCAGGGCCTGATCGACCGGCCGGAGATCGCGATCGACGGCGAGCGCCGGGTGATGACCATCATGTTCTGCGACATGAGCGGCTTCACCTCGATGAGCGAGGGCATGACTCCGCGAGGCCTCGTCAAGGTGATGAATCACTATTTCACTGTCATGTCCGGCCCAATCCGCAGCAATCGCGGCGTGATCGACAAATATATCGGCGACGCCATCATGGCCTATTGGGGTCCGCCCTTCATCGAGGAGGATGAGCAGGCGCTGCTCGCGGGGCTGTCCGCCATCGACATGGTCGAGCAGGTGCCCGCGCTGCAGAAGCAGTTGCCGGATCTGCTCGGCATCCGCGCCATGCCGGCGCCGTGCGACCTGCGCATCGGCATCGCCACCGGCGAGGTCCTGACCGGCAGCATCGGCTCCGAGCTGATGATGAGCTTTACGGTGATGGGCGATGCCGTGAACCTCGCCTCGCGTCTCGAGGCCGCCAACAAGGTCTATGGCACCCGCATCCTGATCGCGCAGGCGACGGCGGAGGCGATCGGCGCGAAGCTCGAGCTGCGCGAGATCGATCGTCTGGCAGTCGCCGGCCAGAGCGCCCGGCAAGCGATCTTCGAGGTGATGGGCAGGGCCGGCGCGCTGACCGCGGCGCAAGTGGGTCTTCGCAAGCACTATGCCGAGGGCCTTGCCGCCTATCGCGCGTGTCGTTTCGATGACGCACGCGTGGCGTTCAACCTCGCGCTGGAGAGCAGCCCCGGCGACGGTCCTGCGCGCGCGCTGCTTGCCCGCATCGCAGAGCTCGAGGCCAGGCCACCGGCGTCCGATTGGGACGGCGCCTGGCGGATGGACAGCAAATAGCTGTCCGCCGGCGAATAATTGATGCTACTCCATAACGATGTTCGCCGTGACCTAATTTACGGGCCTACGTTTGCTGTCCTTGAGGCGTTTGACGGGGATACGCCGATGACAGAACTTGAGAACAGGCTTGAGCGGTTCGAGACACTCACCGCCGAATGCGAGCTGATTGCCAAGCTCGCCACCGACAGCACCAAGCGCGAATTCTACCTGAAGCTCGGCGATCAGTATCGCCAGCTCGCGGTGGACATGCGCCAGGTGATCGCGACCAAGGCTGCCGCCTGACGTAGCCTGAAGGTCTTCCGTTGGATCGAGGCACGATGGCGGGCACCCGTCTCACGGCGGGGCGTCGACCGGTCGCAATCGGTTCTTAACAATTGAGCTGCATTCTCGATGGGAAGCGGGGAGTCGCGCAATGCGATCCCCTGCGATGGGAATGCCTGGGGCAAGGTTGCGATGCAACGTTGCCCGCGAACCCCGTTCGTCCGACGGTCGATATCCCATGCGTCAACTCGCGGTCATCTTGTTTGCGCTTCTGACGGCAGCCTGCAATCAGGAGCAGGACGTCACCGGCTCGACTCCGCTCTGCCCGATGCGCAGCTACGGCTCCTACAATCCCCGCGACATGAACCAATGCGTTGCCGCCTGCAAGTCGTGCGACCATGGCAACACGGTCACCTGCACGACAGCCTGCACGCTCCACGGCGCGCGGTGAGGAGCGCGAGGCGCGGGTCAGCCGCGCGCCGCCACGCGTCGCAATTCCGGGAAAATGGCCTCGTCCTGGAGGATGACGTCGGCCGTTTGCTGATAGTGGGCCGTGAGCAGATTCACCGCCAGATCGGCATCGCCGCTCAGCACCGCCTCCATGATCGCTGCGTGCTCGTCACCGACGTGACGCGAAGGAAAGGCCTTGCTGATCGACAGCCGCCGGTAGCGATAGAGCTGGTCGGCCAGCTGGCCGCAGAATGCGAGCAGGGATTGCGAGCCACATTGGCCGATCAGGGTGCGATGGTAGATGCGGTGCAGCTTTTCCCATTCGGGATTGTCGGCGAATTCCGTGGCACTCAATGACCGCGGCACGCGGCTCAGCCGATGTTGGGCCAGGACGAGCTGCTCCTCCCATTCAGGCGTGGACGCCGCCATGGACTCGCGTAGCGCCAGCGCCTCGACCCAGCAGCGTGTTTTGGTCAGCTCGGCAAGCTCCGCACGGCTGACGTCCTTGACGTAGAAGCCGCGCTGCTCGCGGACCTCGACCAGTCCGTCGGCGGTCAGCCGGTTGAGCGCTTCGCGCAGCGGCGTTTGGCCGGTCTGGTAGGTCTCCATCAGGAACCGCATCTGCAGCTTGCGTGACGGGGCGAGGCGTCCGGACAGCAGGTCTTCGCGCAGCCGGTCATAGACATGGCTCGCCTGTGTCGATGGCGCCGGCAGGGGGGACGCCGCAGTCAATTCCACCGCTTCAGCCTCCGTTGTTCGCTCAGCTTACGGGTCGTCATCATATACATCCGATGATGATTACAAAAAATATATAAATTTTTCTTGCGGTATCGATTTTGTGTAATAAAAGGGCGTGCCGGTTGGGAAGGTGCGACCGGGATCGAGAAAGCCACGCGGTCTGTCCGGACAGTGGCCCGACGGAGGAGTGCGTTCATGGTCCGGTTTCCGGTGACTGCGCTGCGCAGCGTCGATCTCGGCACGCCGGATCTGGATCGGTCCGTGGCGTTCTATCGCGACGTCTGGGGCCTTTCGCTCGTCACGCGGGCGGCCGGCGTTGTTTACCTGCGCGCGACCGGCAGCGACCACCACGTCGTCGCGCTCTACCAAAGTGAGCAGCCGGAGCTTGGTGCGGTGACGTTTCGCGCAGCGCGCGCGGACGATCTCGATTCCATTGCCGCCAACGCGGTTGCCGAAGGCGCCCGGCTGATCCGCAGTCAAGCTCCGAACGATGCGCCCGATGGCGGCGTGATGCTGGCCATTGGTATACCGGATGGCGGCGTCCTACGCTTCGTTCACGACGATGTCAGTCACGCGCCGGAGCCTTCGCGAGGCGATCGGCCCGAACGGCTTGCCCACGTCAATCTCAACAGCACGGATGTCGATCGCTCCGCCGCCTTCTACGAGAGGGCGCTTGGCTTTCGGCTGACGGACCGCTCAAAGGCGATGGCGTTCGTTCGCTGCAACAGCGATCACCATGCGGTCGTGATCGCCGACGCCAAGGTCAACGGACTCAATCACGTGGCCTTCCTGATGCCGAGCCTGGAGGCGGTGATGCGAGGTTCGGGCCGCATGATTGATGCCGGTTATCCGATTGCCTGGGGCGTCGGCCGCCATGGTCCCGGCGACAACGTGTTCTCATACTTCATCGACCCCGTCGGGACCGTGATCGAATACACCGCCGAGGTGCTTCAGGTCGACGACAGCTACGTCGTGCGGGGCCCGGATCATTGGGTTTGGCCGCCCGGTCGCACCGATCAATGGGGCATCGCGCCGCCCAAGGCCGACCACGTCAAGGCAGCGCAACTGTCCGTCCGCTACGCCGCGCGGTGAGCGCGACGATATATCAACACACAAACGAGGTCTTGAAGTCAGTGTCCGGTTCGAACCCCGCGAACGATGTTCAGGTCGCCATCGTCGGCTTCGGCCCGTCCGGTGCCGTCGCCGCCAGCCTGCTCGGCGCAGAGGGTATTCGGACGCTGGCCGTCGACCGCGACCGCGCGGTCTACGACAAGCCACGCGCGATCGCGCTCGATCACGAGATCCTGCGGCTGTTCGACAATCTCGGCATTGCCGGGCAGCTCGGTCCGCATATTGCCCCGTTTCCGGCGTCGGAACATTTCGGCGCGCGCGGCCAATTGATCCGCCGCATCGACATGGTGAGCGAGCCTTATCCGCTCGGCTACACCCCGACGATGGTGTTCACCCAGCCGCCGGTCGAGGAGATCCTGCGCGCCCATGCGCGGTCCTATCCGTCGGTGGTCGTGGAGCTCGGCACCGAGCTCCGCAAGTTCGAGCAGACGCCGGATGGCGTGACGCTCGAGCTGCGCGGCGACCGGGGCGCGCGCAACGTTACGGCAGACTATGGCATCGCCTGCGATGGCGCATCGAGCGCCGTTCGCCGTCAGCTCGGGATCGGCTTTGATGATCTGGTCTTCGACGAACCCTGGCTCGTGGTCGACCTCAGGGTCAACGCATCAGGGCTTGCCAAGCTGCCGCGCACAGCGGCGCAGTTCTGCGATCCGTCACGGCCGACCACCTATATCGTCGGGCCGGGCTCGCATCGGCGCTTCGAGATCATGCTGCTGCCCGGCGAGGATCCGCGCGCGATGGAGCAGCCCGAGCAGGTCTGGCGGCTGCTGGCGCGTTGGCTCACGCCCGACGATGGGACGCTGTGGCGTGCCGCGAGCTATCGCTTTCATGCCCTTGTCGCCAGCCAATGGCGCGAGGGGCGTGTCTTCCTCGCTGGAGATGCCGCCCATCAGCAGCCGCCGTTCATCGGTCAGGGAATGTGTCAGGGCGTTCGCGACGTCGCCAATCTGGTCTGGAAGCTCGCGCGCGTCCTGCGCGGAGACTCCGGCGAGACGCTGCTCGACACCTATCAGGACGAACGCAGTGCACATGTCCGCGAGCTGACGAGCCGCATCAAGGCGATCGGCCATGTCATCTGCGAGCGCGATCCGGAAGCCGCTGCCGCCCGCGATGATCGCATCCTCGCCGAAGGCGGCGGCGTCCCGCGTACCATCACCCGCCAGGAGATCGTGCCGCCACTCAGTTGCGGGCTCCGCGCCGACGTGCCGCATGCCGCCAATGGCTCGCTGTTTCCCCAGCCATGGCTGTTGACATCAGGCGGCCGGCAATTGCTCGACGCGGCGTGTGGTGCCGGTTGGCGACTGGTACTGAAGGGCGACAGCGCGTTGGTACGCTCGCGCGCGATCGCGGGACGCGCGGCGGGAATGGGGTTGCGCCTCGTCGCGATCGCGAAGGCCGATCACGATCAGGGGCCGGACGTTCTGCGGGAAGAAAGCGGCGTGGTGACGGATTGGTTCACGCGGCACGCCTGCGCCGCCGCGATCGTGCGCCCCGATCATTACGTCTACGGCGTTGCAGCGGGCGAAGCGGGACTAGCGGCGATGCTGTCCGGTCTCGAGGCGAAGCTGCGATGAACAAAACTACCATAAGACTCAACAGGGGGAAGCGATGCCATCATCGGCGAACTTGACGAGGGGACCCGCGGTGCCTGCGCGCGCCTACGCGGTTCTCATCATGTTGTTTCTGTTCCAGACCATCAACTTCTTCGACAAGCTGGTCTTCGGCCTGTCGGCGGTGCCGATGATGAAGGAGCTGTCGCTCAGCCCGAAGGAGTTCGGCCTGATCGGCAGCAGTTTCTTCCTGCTGTTCTCGCTCTCGGGCATGGTGGTCGGACTGTTCGTCGTCGGCCGCTTCCCGGTGAAGTGGATCTTGCTGCTGCTCGCCGCGATCTGGTCGGCGACGCAGCTCCCGGTGTTCTTCTCGAGCTCCGTCGTGGTGCTGGTCGTGTGCCGCATTCTGCTCGGCGCGGGTGAGGGGCCGGGCCTGCCGACGGCTTTGCACGCCTGCTACAATTGGTTTCCCGCCGACAAGCGCAGCGTCCCGAGTGCGGTGGTGCTGCAGGGGATCAGCGTCGGGCTCCTGGCCGGCGGCCCGCTGCTGACCTACGTGATCATCAATCACGGCTGGCGTACCGGCTTTCTGGCCTGCGGCCTGCTTGGCATCGCCTGGATGATCGCCTGGAGCGTCATCGGCGGGGAGGGACCCTATGCCGCGGCGAGTATCGGAAACGATGCGCCGGCGACATCGCCGAACATCCCGGCGCGACGGCTCTGGTGCGATCCGACGGTGATCGGCGTCATCATCATGTCGACCATGTCGTACTGGATCGTCGGCATCTCCGCGACATGGCTGCCGCCGTTCCTCCAGCTCGGGCTCGGCTACAAGCCGACCGACGTCGGCTGGATCATTTCCGCGATCTACATGTTTCAGTCGCCGTTGCTGCTCAGCGGCTCCTGGATCACGCAGGTGCTTCAGCGTCGGGGCTGGAGCCTGCGCGCCTGCCTCGGCAATGCCTCCGGATTGGCGCTGCTGACCGCGGGTTGCGCACTGCTGCTCAGCATCGTGACCTCGGGCGCGCTCCAACTCGCCTGCGTGGCGATCGCCTTCGCAGCACCAAGCCTGACCACGATCTTCGGAC
This sequence comes from Bradyrhizobium sp. CCBAU 51627, assembly GCF_028128765.1. Taxonomy (GTDB): domain Bacteria; phylum Pseudomonadota; class Alphaproteobacteria; order Rhizobiales; family Xanthobacteraceae; genus Bradyrhizobium. The sequence continues at coordinate 223,995 of NZ_LBJG01000093.1, read as the reverse complement.
CGGTCGCGCTTGGCGCCGTGGCGCCGGCGGCCCAGCGCGGCCGGCTGATCGTCGTGATCTATTCAGGCAATGCAGCGTCCGCGCTGTTCTCGAACGCGCTGACCGGATGGATCGTCGGCGAGGCGGGCAGCAATAGCGCGCTCGGCTATGCCCATGCCATGACGTTTACCGCCGGCATTCTCATCGTCGGCGCGATTGCCGCCTTCGCACTCATCTTCCCGGAGCGGACCATCGCGCGTTTTGCGAAGACCTCTTCGCCGTCATCTTCAGCTACTATTGTTTCGGTCACGTCGACTTGATCGGCCTATCTCGAGGACACCACATGAAATTCGCAAGCTTTGAAATCGACAACGCTGTCTCGTGGGGCCTGGTGGAGGGCGACAGCGTGGCCGATCTCGGCACCGTCCTGAAGGATCGCTATCCCGACCTCAAATCGGCGATCGCAGCCGGCGCGCTGGCCGAAGCGGCCGCCGCAACCGGCAAGGCAAAGCATCATCCGCTCTCGAAGATCACCTTCCTGCCGGTCATCCCGAACCCCGACAAGATCCTTTGCATCGGGTTGAACTACGAGAACCATCGCAAGGAGACCGGCCGCTCGGAGGTCGAGAACCCCACCGTCTTCGGTCGGTTCGCCAACAGCCAGACCGGACATCTCACCGACATCATCCGCCCCAAGGTTTCGACCCAGCTCGACTTCGAGGGCGAGCTCGCGGTGATCATCGGCAAGCCTGGCCGCTATATTTCGCGCAGCGAAGCGTGGGGGCATATCGCCGGCTATGCCTGCTACAACGAGGGCAGCGTGCGCGACTATCAGCGTCACACCCATCAGTTCACGCCGGGCAAGAACTTTCCCGCGACCGGCGGCTTCGGCCCGTATCTCGTGACGCCGAACGAGGTCGGCGATCTCGGACGCTTGCGCTTGCAGACAAGGCTCAACGGCGAGGTGGTGCAGGACACCACCATCGACCAGATGATCTTCGATATCCCGCGCCAGATCGAATATTGCTCGCAGTTCACGCGGCTCGAAGCAGGCGATGTCATCGCGACGGGCACGCCCGGCGGCGTCGGCTCCAGGCGCACCCCGCCGATCTGGATGAAGGCGGGCGATGTCGTCGAGGTCGAGATCGACAAGGTCGGCCTGCTGCGCAACGGGATTGCCGACGAAGCCTGATGTCCTCGGAAGTCACGCCGGCTTATGCGCCGCTGCTGCGCAGGATTCACTGGGCAACGGCGGTGCTCTTCATCGTAGCGATGCTGATCGGCTTCTATTGCGGACTTCAGCCGCCCGGCACGTCACCGCGCCGCGAGCTGCTGGAGGTGCACAAATCGCTCGGCTGACGCTGCTGTTCCTGTCGGTACTGCGGCTGATGGTACGCGCCGCCACGAGGATGCCGCCCGAGCCGTCCTCGTTCGGCGTGCTGGTGCGCTTCGCGGCCCGGATGAATCATCTCGCGCTCTATCTCATCCTGTTTGCGATGCCGCTCACCGGCTACGCGTTCTCCGCGGCCGGCGGCTATTCGCTAAAGTACTTCTGGACGTTCAGTTGGCCGCGCCTGGTGCGCGGTAGCCCTGGAATCGCCCATGCCGGGGAGATCGCGCACGATACGTTGGCCTATGTCGTCTATGCCGTCGTGGCCCTGCACATCGCCGCCACCGTCTGGCATGCGTTGGTGGTGCGCGATGGAACATTGGCCCGGATGTGGCCGCACCAGGGGAACGCCGAGCGCTGAGCTTGCTGGTGCCGGGGCACCGGAACGATTCACTTGGGTTAATCATTAGAGGAGGGGCGGCAGGACGCGGAGTCCTATGGAATGGGTATGCTCGATCCCGGTCGGTTTCTGGTGTCGTGCTCGCATTGCGAGACATGGCCGATGGCCGCCAACGTCAGGCGCTCGAACTGGTCGGCGTCTCCGCATGAAGTCCGCTTCGTGTGCCCACGCTGTCGCCGCGAAGAGACGGCGATCATTTCGGCCTCCGGTGAGTTGACGCCAATCAAGCGCATCGATGTTCCACTGCGAAACGTCAAGGCCGCCTGGGCTCAGGCTCAACAGCGGCCAAGAGGGCGAGCGTAGCTCGCCCGTCTCCAAGGGCCGTGAGGGCGAGCATAGCTCGCCCGTCCCAAAGCCAAGAAGGCGAGCGCAGATTGAGCCGGCGCAACTTGTCGCGGGCGCTTCGATTGACTCGCCATACGAACCACCCATAGATTGATCCCTGACGGTTCTCCTCAGGGAGATCAAAAGGGAACGTGGTGCGGGAATTTCCCAACGCCACGGCTGCCCCCGCAACTGTAAGCGGCGAATCTTTCGTCATATGCCACTGGGAATCTCGGTCCCGGGAAGGCGACGCAGAGGTCACGACCCGCGAGCCAGGAGACCTGCCGTCAGCCGTGGTCACACGCGAAGATGTCGGTCGGGGAGTGCAGACATTAGCTTCACCGGAGCAAGTGAGCGCTCTGCCGTGAAACCTCGTTCGCTGTGACGTGCCACTGACGTCATGCCGAGGTTACAAGGGTGTCCCGTATCATCTCTGCCGCCAGGCGCTTTCGCGCCGGCGTTGTCGCGTCCGTTTCCCTGTGCGCGCTCGATCCTTCCGTGGTCCAGGCACAGCAGCCGGCATCGCCCGACCTGCTGCCGCCGGTCGAGGTCGTGTCGACAGAACGTCAAGCCAGGCCGCAAGCCGCACGACGTGATCCTGACAAGCCCGCGCATCGACGTGTTGGGCGGACGCCGAAACCCGAGGTGCCCGTTGCCGGCGTCTCTGCCGCCAATTTGTTTCCCACGGTCGTCGTCAGTCCGACAGGCGTGGTCACGCCGGCCGATGTGGTTGCGAGTTCGGTGACGGTGCTGACTGCCCGCGACATGGAGCGCGATCAGCGCCGGACGGCGTCCGAGGCGCTCAGTGCCGTTCCGGGGCTCAATCTCGTCCAGACCGGCGGGCCGGGCGGACAGACCTCGATCTTCATGCGTGGAACGAACTCAAACCATACCAAGGTCCTGATCGATGGCATCGATGTCAGCGATCCCGGTAGCCCGAACCGATCGTTCGATCTCGGCAAGCTGCTCACGTCCGATCTTCAGCAGATCGAAGTGCTGCGCGGTCCGCAAAGCGGCCTCTACGGCGCCGATGCACTGGGCGGAGTGATCTCCATCGTGACGAAGAAGGGCGACGGTCCCGCCCGCGTGACGGGCTCGGTCGAGGGAGGCTCGTTCGGCACGTTCAATCAGACGACCGCGCTGAGCGGTTCGCAAGACCAGTTCAATTACGCCTTCAACGCCGCGCATTTTCACGCCAATGACGTTCCGGTGACGCCCGTCGAGCTGCTGCCGCCGGGGCGGAAGGCGATCGGCAATTCCTACGACAACATGACCTATTCGACCAAGCTCGGCACTGAAGTCAGCGAGAACCTGACGCTCAACGGCGTCGCGCGTTACACCGACGCGACCTTGCGCTTTACGGGCGACACGCTTGATCCCGCGACATTTGCGAGTTTTCCCGCTGCCACGCAAAGCACGCAGGCGGTTCACCAGCTCTTCACGCGGGGAGAGGCGGTCTGGTCCGCGCTCGACGACCGGATGAAGAGCTATTTCGGCGCCAACTACAGCAATCACTGGAATGACAACGTCTCGCCCGGCGACGCGGTACCGACCATCACAACCGGCGATCGGGTCAAATACGACTGGCACACCACGACCGAGCTAGCGCCCAACAACGATGTCATCATCGGTGCGGAGCACGAGACCGAAACGCTGCAGACCGCGACGGTCGCCGCGCAGAACGTCAACAAGGCGGGCTATATGGAGTTGCAGTCCCAGATCCGGGATCGCGTCTTCTTCACGGGCAATGTTCGCCAGGACGACCACGAGCGGTTCGGCGGGCATCCGACCTTTCGCCTGGCGTCCGCGGTCATCGCCCCGGTCATGGACACGAAATTCAGGGGGAGCTACGGCTCCGGTTTCAAGGCGCCGACGCTCAATCAGCTCTATGTCAGCTTTCCCGCGTTCTTCTTCTTTGCCAATCCAGACCTCAAGCCCGAGGAAAGCATCGGCTACGACGCCGGCTTCGAGCAGCCTTTGCTCAACGACCGTGTACGCTTCGGCTCGACCTACTTCCGAAACAACATCACGGGCCTGATCCAGAGCACGTTCGATCCCGTGACGGTCACCAGCACCAATGTGAATATCGGCAGGGCGATCACGGAGGGCACCGAAAGCTTCGTCGCGGCTGCGATCAGCGATCGCTTGCGCGTTCGCGCCGATTACACCTTCACCCGCGCCGTCGACACGACGGCGGGACTGGAGTTGCTGCGGCGTCCGAAAGAGAAATGGAGCGCAAACCTCATCTGGAGGCCGAACGATCCACTGACGCTGTCGGCGACGGTGCTGCACGTGGGAAGCTTCGTCGACGGCAGCCGCGACTTCAGCATTCCGCGCCTGCTGGCTCCGGCTTACACGGTCGTCAACGTGGCGGCGGAATATCGGGTCACCGATCAGTTCAAGGCGTTTGGCCGTATCGATAACCTCGCCAACATGCACTATCAAAATCCGACCGGCTTTCTGCAACCGGGGCTGGGTGTCTATGCCGGCATTCGCCTGGCGAATGACGATGTCAGATAGCGTAACGAGCGGAGCCTCAGGCCTGTCGCTGCGTTCCCGCAGAACGTGCTACGGATCCTGCAAGGAGATCTTTCCATGGCAGTCACCATCGTGACCCGGTTCGGGCTGACCGATGCGGTCTGGCTCAGAGGTGCGACAGCTTGAGCAGCGAGGTCCATTGGCGGGACGACATCGTCTCGCTGGTGTTTCCGGTCACCGGGCACGGTGCCATCTGCGCCGTGCACCGCGGCGCATTCCGGACACTGCTCGGCAGCGAGCCCGCACCGGAGGCCTGCCTCGGCTATTTCCGGCGGTTTGAGGCCGTCTTTCGGGCCGCCGCCGACGCCAAGATCGTCCGCCGGGGCATTTTGCCCGGGACAAGTCTGCATCTTACAAGTCGCGACATCGCTCGGAAGCTGTTAGAAGACGGCCAAATCGCCAATGGAGAATAGACCATGAGCCAGTCCCAGCTCGCCAACGCCCAGACCTCGGCCCAGATCTCGCTTCCGGTCGCCGCCGGGCAGGTGGGACGGCTGTCGCAGGCTCTGATGGCCATGGCGCTCGGCCTGTTCGCCGTCGGTATGGTCGGCTTCTCCAACATCGACGTCGTCCACAACGCCGCCCACGACGTGCGCCACTCCAACGCATTCCCCTGCCACTAACCGGGATGGCATGAGCACGTTTCGCTCGATCGTCTTCGCCTCGGTCATCTCAGGTTTCATCGTCGGTCTCGTCGTCACGGTCGTCCAGCAATTCGGCACCGTCCCCCTGATCCTGAAGGCGGAAGTCTTCGAGAAGGCGGCAGCGACGCATCATCATGATGCTCCGGTCGCGGCGGAGCCGACGGCCGCCGGCCACGACCATTCAGGCCAGGAACATGCCGCTCACGATCACGGCGACCATGAGCATGGCGCCGGCGACCATGAGCATGGCGCCGGGGCCTGGGAGCCGCGCGACGGTTTTGAACGCAATGCCTACACGGCTGCCGCAAATGTCCTGACCGCAATCGGTTTCGCGCTGCTGCTGGCCGGCTTCTTCGCCGTGCGCAGCGGCGTCACCGGCATGAGCGTGTCGTGGCACGAAGGGCTGTTGTGGGGCCTGGCGGGATTCGCCGTCTTCACCGTGGCACCCGGGCTCGGCCTGCCGCCGGAGCTGCCGGGTGTGCCCACGGCGCCGCTGCTGTCGCGCCAGATCTGGTGGCTGGCGGCCGTGCTGGCGACGGCCGGAGGGCTTGCCATGATCGCCTTCCGCCGCTCGGTGCCGGCGGCGATGTCAGGCGTGATCCTGCTGACCCTGCCGCATCTGATCGGCGCGCCGGAACTCGCCAACGTCGACACCAACGTGCCGTCGTCGCTGACGCATCAGTTCGTCACGGCGGTGACGGTGACGAGCCTGGTGTTCTGGACCCTGCTCGGCGGTGTGACCAGCGCGGTGTTCGCGCGTTTTGATCGCGGCGCGACTGTCTAGCGACTCACGCCGTCCGTCACGACATCAGTTCGTGCCAACCCGTCCAGCCGGTGTAGAGGCCGACGAAGACGATCAGGGCCGCCGAGACGTAGGGCGCGCGGTGGGCGTAGCGGCTGAAGCCGCCCCAGTGTCGTTCGACGTGTCGCAGGCTGAGGGCTGCGAGAACGCCGGCCGACACCATCGTGATCGCGAGCCCGATGCCGAAGGACAGTACCAGGACAAAGCCGAGACTGAACTGCTTCAGCTGAAGGCAAAGCAGCAGCACGGTGATGGCGGCGGGGCAGGGGATCAGTCCGCCGGTGAGCCCGAACAGAACGATCTGCAGGGTGGTCACCCTGCGCCCCCCAAAGCGCTTGCGGATGTCGGCGGCATGGGCACGGGCGTGCGCGTCGTCCTCGTCGCCGAGATCGATATGGCCATGATCGTGCTCTTCGAACAGGAGCTCGGTGGAATCGCCGGCCAGCGCGATGTGCGCCTTGAATGCGTGCGGCTCGGGAATCTCCGCGATGCTTTCGAGGTATCCATCCCGGGCAACGAAGGCGAATGTCTGCTCCGAGCCGTCCTCGCGGATCGTGGTCACCTTGATGTCGCCGGCAGCGGGAAGCGCGCCGGTCTCGCTCCTGACCCGCCAGCGAGGGGGCACGCCATCTTCGAACACGTCCAGCAGGAGCGGCAATCCGCCGAGCGAGATGGATTGCGGCTCGTCGTGGTGGTGATGGTCGTGCTCGTGCTCGTGGTTTTGATCCCGCCAGGTGCGCCAGACCATCCAGCCGGCGATGCCGACGATGACGACGGCGGAAGCCAGTTGCAGCCAGGCTTCGCTGCGTTCGCCCGATAATTCCCGGCCGAAATGGAGCCCCGCGAGGGCGACCGCCCAGACGATCGCGGTATGGGAGATGGTCGCCGACAGGCCGAGCAACACGGCCTGAAGCACCGTTCCCCTGATGGCGATGATGAACGCGGCCATCATGGTCTTGGAATGCCCGGGCTCCAGGCCATGCAGGGCGCCGAGCAGGATGGCGCTGGGCACGAACAGCCATGCGTGCGCGCTGCTCTGTTGGAGCAGCTGAGATAGGTCGGTCATTTCTTCACTTCAAATAGGTTCGAACGACGTCGATGAGGTCGGCAGCGCCCTTGGCCTTTTCCGGATCCTTCTCGTGGGCGGGATCCACGACGTGATGGCGGATATGATCTTCCAGCAGCTCGGTGGTGAGACCACTGATCGCGCCCTTCACCGAAGCCACCAGCATCAGCACATCGGCGCAGCCGATCTCCGATTCGAGCGCGCGCTCGACGGCTTCCAGTTGCCCCTTGATGCGCCGGACGCGGCCGATGAGCTTCGACTTGTGTTTGATCGTGTGGGACATGGGCGTAAGATAGGGGGGTACCCTATAATTGTCAAACCCGTCCTCTGCCGAAATTCGGAATTGCCAAAGCGTTGCAGGGCCGGTTCGTCCGTGACGCAAGGCGCGGGCGAAACGCGATGGTGAGAAGGTGGGTCTGCATCTGTCACCGCCCGCGAAGGCGGGCATGGCCTTGCCAGCGGAGAGGGCGACTCAGTCATGGTTGCTCGTCATCGCCGCAAAGTGGGTCGCGCGCCTCACGCCGTGAAATCAGAGATTGTGGATTGTCATCTTCATGACGGTATCAAGGTAAGCGGATCCGTGTCTTCCCGGTCACGATTGTGCTGTTCTCGCAACATTCCCGTGTGATTTAACCCTTATCGCAGCTCGTTCGCATCAGCGCCGCTTTTTGGCCACACCCGAACATGAATAAAATCGCTCTAATGTTTCAGGAGCTGGGCTCGCTCCTTGCAGGCGGCGGAAATTCCAAGGTCGATTCAAATCTTGGGTCTGATTTTCCCGGTCTGACAAGGGTTGGCCAAGGAAACTGGACCAGGAAACTGGACCAAGGAAACTGGTCGCGATGGACGCCAAGACCAACATAAAGAACAGGCTGCCGAGCCGTCACGTGACGGAAGGGCCGGCGCGCGCGCCCCATCGCTCCTACTTCTACGCCATGGGTCTGACCTCCGAGCAGATCCATCAACCTTTCGTCGGTGTTGCCTCGTGCTGGAACGAGGCTGCTCCCTGCAACATCGCCCTGATGCGCCAGGCACAGGCGGTGAAGAAGGGCGTCGCGTCTGCCGGCGGCACGCCGCGCGAATTCTGCACCATCACCGTCACCGACGGCATCGCCATGGGCCATGACGGCATGCGCTCCTCGCTGCCGTCGCGCGAGTGCATCGCCGACTCCGTCGAACTGACCGTGCGCGGCCACGCCTATGACGCGCTGGTCGGTCTTGCCGGCTGCGACAAGTCGCTGCCGGGCATGATGATGGCGATGGTTCGTCTCAACGTGCCGTCGATCTTCATCTATGGCGGCTCGATCCTCCCGGGCAATTTCCGTGGCCAGCAGGTCACCGTGCAGGACATGTTCGAGGCGGTCGGCAAGCACTCGGTCGGTGCGATGTCCGACGAGGACCTCGACGAGATCGAGCGCGTGGCGTGTCCCTCGGCGGGCGCCTGCGGCGCGCAGTTCACCGCCAACACCATGGCGACCGTGTCGGAAGCGATCGGCCTCGCGCTGCCTTACTCGGCCGGTGCTCCGGCACCGTATGAGATCCGCGACGCTTTCTGCATGACGGCGGGCGAGAAGGTGATGGAGCTGATCGCGTCCAACATCCGGCCGCGCGACATCGTCACGCGCAAGGCGCTGGAGAACGCGGCGGCCGTGGTCGCCGCCTCCGGCGGCTCGACCAATGCTGCGTTGCACTTGCCGGCGATCGCGCACGAGGCCGGCATCAAGTTCGACCTGTTCGACGTCGCCGAAATCTTCAAAAAGACACCTTATGTCGCGGATTTGAAGCCGGGCGGCCGTTATGTCGCCAAAGACATGTTTGAAGTAGGTGGCATACCGCTTCTGATGAAGACGCTGCTCGACAACGGCTTCCTGCACGGTGATTGCCTTACCGTCACGGGCCGCACGATCGCCGAAAACCTCAAGAGCGTGAAGTGGAATTCGCACCAGGACGTGGTGCACCCGGCAGACAAGCCCATCACCGTGACAGGCGGTGTGGTCGGTCTGAAGGGCAATTTGGCGCCAGAAGGTGCGATCGTGAAAGTCGCGGGAATGTCCAACCTCAAGTTTACCGGTCCGGCCAGGTGCTTCGACCGGGAGGAGGATGCTTTCGAGGCGGTTCAGAAGCGCACCTACCGGGAAGGCGAAGTCATCGTGATCCGCTACGAGGGCCCGAAGGGCGGCCCCGGCATGCGGGAGATGCTCCAGACCACCGCCGCGCTGACCGGCCAGGGCATGGGCGGCAAGATCGCGCTCATCACCGATGGCCGCTTCTCCGGCGCCACCCGCGGCTTCTGCATCGGCCATGTCGGGCCCGAGGCTGCGGTCGGTGGCCCGATCGGGCTGCTCGAGGACGGCGACATCATCGAGATCGACGCCGTGGTCGGTACCCTTAACGTAAAATTGAGTGACGCTGAGCTCGCTCAGCGCAAGACCAAATGGAGCGCTCGCGCGACTAACCACACGTCGGGTGCGCTCTGGAAATATGCCCAGCAGGTTGGACCAGCGGTCGGGGGGGCAGTGACCCATCCTGGCGGTGCGCACGAGAAACAGTGTTATGCGGACATCTAGGCGTGCCATTGTTGCGTTTGTGTTGGGGGCTGGCGTGCTGGCTGCACCGGCGCTCGCCTTCGACGGTGCGCCGGTCAATCCGAAGGATGCGACCATCCCTGTCGTGACCACATTGCCCGGTGCCGCGGGTGCGGTGCGCAAGTTGGCACCGCCGGTTGAGCCTCAGGATACCTCGGTCAGGGCCCTGGAATTTGCCGCCGAGGGCGGTCACCCGGTCGCACAATGGATGCTCGGCCGCATGTACGCCAGTGGCGACCGCGTGGCCCGGGACGACCTGCGCGCCTTCGATTATTTCAGCCAGGTTGCCAATGCGCATGCCGAGGACCTCCCGTCGACGCCACAGGCGCAGGTGGTGGCCAACGCCTTCGTCGCGCTCGGGCGCTATTATCTCAGCGGCATCCCGAACTCGAAGGTGAAGGCCGATCCTGACAGGGCCCGGGAGATGTTCTCCTATGCCGCCTCATATTTCGGCAACGCGGATGCCCAATACGATCTGGCCCGGCTCTATCTGAAGACGCCGGACGCCTCGCGCGAGGATTTCCGCTATGGCGCGCGCTGGCTCGGCCTTGCCGCCCAGAAGGGCCAGCACGAGGCCCAGGCGCTGCTCGGCCAGATGCTGTTCAATGGCGACCGCCTGCCGCGGCAGGCCGCGCGTGGCCTGATGTGGCTGACCCTGGCGCGTGACAGCGCCAGCGCCGACGAGACCTGGATCAAGGAAAACTACAACCGCGCCTTCGCCAAGGCCTCAGTCGACGACCGCGCCATGTGCCTGCAAATGCTGGAACAGTGGGTGCAGGGGCGCCGCGAGTAGGCGTCAGCCTCGATGCCGTAGGATGGGCAAAGGCGCTTGGCGCCGTGCCCACCATCCCTCCGCGATCTCGATCTGAAGGGGTGGGCACGCTTCGCTTTGCCCCCACCCGACTGCCGCTCTTCGAGCCGCTCCGGGAATGGACGGTGCTGGCTCCTATGCCGCCTCCAGATCCAGATCCGCCCACACCGGTACGTGGTCCGACGGCTTCTCCCAGGCCCGCACATAGCTGTCGATGCCGACATTGGCGAGCCGGTCGCTGGCCTGGGGCGATAGCAGGAGATGGTCGATGCGCAGGCCCTGGTTCTTCTGCCAGGCGCCGGCCTGATAGTCCCAGAACGTGTACAGCCCTGGGGCGTCGGTCACGGCGCGCAGCGCATCGGTCAGGCCGAGGCCGAGCAGGGACTGGAAGCTCTCGCGCGTCTCGGCCTTGAACAGCGCATCCTCGGTCCAGGCCGCGGGGTTGTGGACGTCGCGGGCATGCGGGATGACGTTGAAGTCGCCCGCGAGGATCAGCGGCTCCTCGGTCTTAAGACGCTCCTTCGAATACTCAAGAAGCCGCGACATCCATTTGAGCTTGTAGGGATATTTCTGGGTGCCGACCGGATTGCCATTGGGCAGATAGAGGCAGGCGATGCGCAGCACCCCGCGCTTCAGCGTCACCACGCCCTCGAGGAAGCGTGCGTGCGTGTCTTCGTCGTCGCCGGCGAGCCCCGACTTGGTCTCGTCGAATTTCAGCTTGGAGAGCAGCGCGACGCCGTTGAACGTCTTCTGCCCATGCGTGACCACGTTGTAGCCCAGCGCCTCGATCTCCAGTCTCGGAAACGCCTCGTCGACGCATTTGATCTCCTGGAGGCAGACGATGTCCGGCTGACAATCCTTCAGCCACGTCAGGAGGAGATCGATCCGCTGCCGGACCGAATTCACGTTCCAGGTGGCAACTCTGATGGGCATGGGGGGCGGCTCCGGGCAGGGGCCATGGTTAGAACAAACTGCCAACGCGCCCGTCAAGGACGACGCAAAATCTCCCACAAAATTAACCCGGCTTAAGCAGGCGGCAGGTCTTTGATCGTCAAAAGGTTCCTCGGATGGGATGGCCGGAAAAATCCATGACGCGAACTGAGCCGCGCGACGGTCTGATCGGTGGATTCCTGTACAGGCTCGGCGGCATCGAGATCGAGGATGGCCTCACCGCCGATCTCAGCGAGCGCGAGCTGCGCCGGATCCGCGCCAAGCAGATCGACGCGGTGACGAAGGCCATCCCGGTGACGATGGCCGTCACCATGCTCAACGTCGCCATCGTGCTGATCCTGTTCTGGGGCAGGGGCTGGAACGATTTCCTCGCGATCTGGGGCGCAACCCTCACGGCCGTTGCCGCGCTCGCGCTGCGCGCATGGACGCGCACGCATCGGAATCCACCGCAGGAAGCGTCGCCGCGCGCCGCGCGGCAGATGCTGCGGCAGGCATTCTTCCTCGCGGCGATCTGGGGCACGCTGCCGCTCGCCTTGTTCCGCCTGTTAGAGCCGACCAGCCAGCTGATCCTGGCCTGCCTGATGGTCGGCATGATGTCCGGCGGCGCCTTCACGCTGTCGACCTACCCGCGTGCGGGCCTCATCTACCTCGCGACCATCACGATCGCCTGCACCGGCACGCTGTTGCTCTGCAGCACCGGGCCGTATCTGGTGACGGCGGTCTTCCTGCTGCTGTTCGCGTTTTTCATGGCGCGCAACATCGTTTCACAGGGCAATCTGTTCCTCGGCAATCTCAAGGCCCGGCTCGAGCTCGAACGCCAGACCGAGATCATTTCACTGCTGCTGAAGGACTTTCAGGAGAACGCCAGCGACTGGCTGTGGCAGACCGATGCCGAGGGGCGTCTTACGGACGTGCCGCAACGCTTCGCCGACGTCGCGCAGTTGCCCCTTCCGCTGCTGAAGGGGGCGTCTTTCGCCGACGTGCTCGACATGCTCTGTCCTGACGACAAGGCGGCCGCCTACAACATCGTCGGCCTGATGGAGCATGGCGAGCCGTTGCACGAGATGAACCTCAAGGTCGTCACTGGCGGCGATGCACGGCTGTGGTCGCTGACCGCAAAGCCTGCCTATGACCGCGACGGCCAGTTTCTCGGCTATCGCGGCTTCGGCCGTGACGTCACCGAACGCTGGCGCGCCGAGAAGGCCGAAGCCGAGAGCCGCGCGAAGTCGGATTTCCTCGCCGTGATGAGCCACGAGATCCGCACGCCCATGAACGGCGTGCTCGGGCTCGCCAGCATGCTGCTGGAGACAGAGCTCGATCCGGAGCAGCACGAGGCCGTCACCACGATCCGCGAGTCCGGCGACAACCTCCAGCGCATCCTCAACGACATCCTCGACCTTTCCAAGCTCGAGGCCGGACGCTTCCAGTTCGAGGTCATCGAATTTGCGCCGCAGACGCTCGTCGACACGGTTGCAACCGTCGTGCGCGCGAGCGCCAAGGGCAGGGGGCTCGCCGTCAAGGTCGAGCTGGATCCGAACCTGCCGCCGACGCTGCGCGGCGACGTCGCGCGCATCCGGCAGGTGCTGCTCAATCTTGCCTCCAATGCGGTGAAGTTCACCGACCATGGCGAGGTGATGATCAAGGCCATGTGCCAGGCGCGGCGCGATCTGCTCGCGACCGTCGAATGGACGGTCACCGACAGTGGGATCGGCATCGCGCCCGAGAAGCTCGGACAGCTGTTCTCCGACTTCGCCCAGGCCGACGCCTCGATCAGCCGCCGCTTCGGCGGCACTGGCCTCGGGCTTGCGATCTCCCGCCGCATCATCGAGCAGATGGGCGGCACCATCGGCGTCACCTCGACGCCGGGCGAGGGCTCGACCTTCCGCTTCACGCTGGTGCTGCCCTGGAGCCAGGCGCAGACCTCCGACCAGGATGCGGGCCGCGACGAGGTCGACGATCTCAAGGCCCGGATTGCGAGTCTCGACCGGCCGCTGAAGGTGCTGGTCGCGGAGGACGACGCCGTCAACCGCATGGTCGTAAGCAAGATGCTGGGCACCTTCGACGTCGAGCTCAAGGTCGTCACCGACGGCGTCGAGGCTGTGACGGCCGTGTCCGAAGGCGATTACGACGTCGTGCTGATGGACGTGCGCATGCCTGACATGGATGGCCTGGCCGCAACCCGGGCGATCCGCGCGGAAGGCGGGCGCTTCGCGGCCTTGCCGATCATCGCGCTGACCGCCAACGCCTTCTCCGACGACGTCAAGGTCTGCCGCGGGGCCGGCATGTCGGACTTCCTTGCAAAACCGCTGCGCAAGCCCGCGCTGGCCGCAGCCTTGCTGCGCGCGCTGGATGGCCACGTGATGACGGAGGAAGCGCCGCTTCAACCGGATCTGATGCCTGATGAGGTGGAGTGGACGGACGAGGAAAGGCAGCTGACGGGCGCCTAGGCGGCCGTTACAGCTTTCCACGGACGCGCGCGGCGACTGCCTTCAGGGCGCTCGACCGACCCGGACTCCGGATGCGGCTTGACGCTCCGTGGGGACATGACTGCCGGTGGGCTTGTGCTCCACCGGATATGAAGCCAGTCTGCCGCAATGACAAGGCGTCTGCCGAACGGCGATCAGGCACTCCTCGATATGCGCAAAATCGAGGACTATTGTTTGGACCCGTCGCATCCGCGGGCCGGCACAAAGCCCGGGTATTTCGCGAAGCCCTTGGCCTTCAACGCAGCGATGCATCGTGGCTGCGCGATGCTCTGCTCGAAGCGGCACAATCCAGCGAAGCCTTCCTGGATGGAGAGGGGCCTTGGGGGACGCATTGGCGCCTCGATACGACCGTGAGGCGACAGGGGAAGAGTGTTGTGGTAAGAACAATCTGGATCATACGAACCGGCGAGAGGGTGCCGAGGTTCGTCACCTGCTGGGTGTTGTGATGAGAACGAAAAGGGCCAAGAACAAGGACCGTCCGTTCTGGACGTGGTGGCATTGCTGACGGACCTTCCCGCGCAGCAGCTTGCCCGTGGGCAGGTCGGTACCGTCGTTGAACAGCTTGACGACAAATCGCTGCTCGTGGAGTTCAGCGACGACCAAGGTCGTGCCTACGCGATTACGGCTTGCCCGATGGCCGAATTGCTCATCCTGCACTATGTCCCGGAAGCCGCCTGAGCGTCATACGGCAGGGCAGAACTGGTGCCCTCAGCGGTCCACACAATGCTCTGGCCAAGATGAGCAGACGGCGCGCCAGCTGATATGGCGGTGACAGTGCTGGATTGCACCCGGCCGTAGGCGCCGTCACAGCTTTCCATAGACCCGCGCGGCGACTATCTTCAGGCGCTCGACCGAGCCTGACTCCGGATGCGGCTTGACCGGTGCGAACAGGATGGAAGCCTGCTTGCCGTTCTTCCAGACATAGATGGTGTCAGCGTTGCCGTTGCCCTTGGTGCAGGAATGCTCGCCGAACGCTTCACTGCCGAGTTCGGGGATCGCGACGTGCTGGCAGGGACCTGCGCGCTTCATCATGCTGATGGCCGTGTCGCGTGAAGTCGCGATGACAGCGACCACCATGGTGTTGGCCTCGCGATCGAACATCATGCAACTGCCCGCGCCGGTCCGCTGGACCTGCAACGTGCTCTTGTCGAGGAAGCCGTCGGCGTCCGCGGCGGTGAGCCATTCGCAGTCGCCGAACCGCTCGCTGGTCTTGCTCATATTTCCGACGGCAACACGCGCGACCTGGGTGAGGGGACCGAGGAGCGCGTCGTCGGCGCGCCGGCCGATCGGATAGACGCTGATCTGCAGAATGTAATCGCCGGACAGAGCGAGAACCGACGCCTCCTGGCGCTGCGCGTCGGCGGCGGTCGTCCCGCGCTGGCCGTCATCGCCGATTCCCGCGACCGCGCTGAGCGGCATGCGCTCACCGAGCGTCTTGACGAAGGTCGCATACAATTTCTTGGCGCGGTCCTTGTCGGGATTGCGGAACACGGTCAGCATCATCGTATCACCGCGCCCGGCCTGATAGATGCAGCCGCGGCCGTCCTGATTTGAAATCAGCGACCATTTGAGCGCTGGCATCGCGCCGGCGAGCTCCTTGGCGCTGATGAACGGGCAGGTTTCGGCAGCGCGGGCGGGAGCCACTTGGGCGGCTCCGATTGCAAGGAAGAGAACGAGGCTACAGAACAGACGAACGATCGTGTGCATTGAAAAATTGCTACCGCTATTGGCACCCCTGACGAGATTCGAACTTGCTCGAAGGATTGGCTACGGCAGGGGCGCTTCGGCATCGGGCTGTATCGAACCCGCCGAGTGTGTCCAGTCGAGCTCCCGATTGAGGGACCTCGCAATGATCACATCACATCTTACCCCTGTTTTGCCCGTCGCGTCAAACGCTATTCGTAAAAGCCGAAATGCGCCGGCCGGCGTACCGGCTACTGTGCATGGGGTTGTTTTGCAGATTTTGAGTGGGGCTAGATCGAGAAGCTGGTGCCGCAGCCGCAGGACGCCGTCGCGTTGGGGTTATTGACGCGGAACGAAGCGCCAATCAGATCGTCGACGAAATCGACCTGCGAGCCCGCCAGGAAGGGCTGCGAGGCGGAATCGACCAGCACCACCGCATTGTCCTGCTCGATTACGAGATCGTCGTCTGTGCGGTCGCGGTCGATGTCGAACTTGTACTGGAAGCCGGAACAGCCGCCGCCCTCGACCGAGATGCGCAGCATCGCGCCAGACCCTTCGCCCTTGAGGATCTCCCCGATCCGGCGTGCGGCGCGGTCACTGATGGTCACGGCAGTCGTCATCTCAGGTCTCCGATCGTCCGGCGTCATACCCAATTCATTTGGTATCCCGCCTTCGGCATAGTTAAGTGCAAGGATACGCAGAATCAAATGGATAGGGACTAAATTCGTCGTGTCCGTCGGAATGGCAGCCCCCCGCGCGCCCTATGCCTGCGATCCCGATCGCAGCCGCGGCCGGCTGGTCGCCGAACCCCCGAGCCGGACCCGGAGCCCGTTCCGGCGCGATTGCGACCGGGTAATCCATTCGACGGCGTTTCGCCGGCTCAAGTACAAGACCCAGGTGTTCGTGTTCCACGAGGGCGACCACTACCGGACCCGGCTGACCCATTCGCTGGAAGTGGCCCAGATCGCCCGCGCGCTGGCCCGGCAGCTCGGGCTGGACGAGGATCTCACGGAAACGCTGGCACTCGCCCATGATCTCGGCCATCCGCCGTTCGGCCATGCCGGCGAGCGGGCGCTGGACGCATGCCTGAAGGATTTCGGCGGCTTCGACCACAATGCCCAGACGCTGCGCGTCGTTACCGCCCTGGAGCACCGCTACCCCGAATTCGACGGGCTGAACCTGACCTGGGAATCGCTGGAGGGCATCGTCAAGCACAACGGTCCGCTGACCGATCGCGGCGGCGCGCCCGTTGGCCGCTATCGCGAGCACGGCGTTCCCGTCGGCATCGCCGACTACATCAAGACCTACGACCTCGAATTGTGGAGCTTCGCCTCGCTGGAGGCGCAGGTCGCGGCCATTGCGGACGATATCGCCTACGACGCCCACGACATCGATGATGGTCTGCGCGCCGGCCTGTTCCACCTCGACGATCTCAAGGTCATGCCGCTCACCGCAGAGATCATCGCCGAGACCTCGGCGCACTATCCTGGTCTCGAGGCTGTCAGGCGCGGGGCTGAGCTGGTGCGCGAGCTGATCTCGCATCTGATTGGCTCGGTGTTTGCCGAGGCGCGGAAGAACATTGCCGCCATCGGGCCGCAATCGGCCCAGGACGTGCGCCAGCAGAGCCGGGCGCTGATCGCGTTTCCGCCTGAAGTCGCCGAGGAGGAGGCCGCCATCAAGACCTTCCTCTACGGGCACATGTACCGCCACAAGCGCGTGATGCGGGTGATGGCCGAGGCGGAACAGATCGTGTTCGACCTGTTCGCGAAATATCTGGCGTCGCCGGCCGACCTGCCGCCGGAATGGCTCGTCGGGGCCGAGGTGGACAATGAGGGCGACCGGGCCCGCCGGATCGGCAATTTCATTGCCGGAATGACCGACCGTTTCGCCCTGACCGAGCACCAGCGGCTCTTTGACTCGACCCCGGATTTGCGTTAGGCGGCGGCCATGCCCGAGACATCCTCAGCACTGCATCTGTTCGCCGACGTGCTCGCACGCGTGCACGCCGCCTGCCGCGCGCTCGCGGCGGAAGCCAACTGGCCCGAGGACGTCGATTTCTCACGCGTGGTGGTCGAGCCGCCGCGCGACGCCTCCCATGGCGACATGGCGACCAACGCCGCCATGGTGCTGGCGAAAGAGGCAAAAACAAAGCCCCGTGACCTCGCCGGGCAGATCGCCGAGAAGCTCCGTGCTGATGCGCTGATCGCGAAGGTCGATGTTGCCGGTCCCGGCTTCATCAACCTCACCCTGAAGCCCGCCGCCTGGGCCGAGGCGCTCCGGACGGTGCTGCGCGAGGGGGCTGACTATGGTCGCGTGCGCGGCGGCTCCAAGGTCAATGTCGAATACGTCTCGGCCAATCCGACGGGACCGATGCATGTCGGTCATTGCCGCGGCGCCGTGTTCGGCGACGCGCTGGCGAGCCTGCTCCAGTTCGGCGGCCATGACGTCACCCGCGAATATTACATCAATGACGCCGGCGCCCAGGTCGACGTGCTCGCACGCTCCGCGTTCCTCAGGTACCGCGAGGCGCTTGGCGAGGACATCGGTGCGATCCCGGAAGGTCTCTATCCCGGCGACTATCTGAAGCCGGTGGGGCAGGTGCTTGCGAAGGAGCATGGCGACAAGTTGCGCGCGAAGAGTGAGGCCGAGTGGCTTCCCGTCGTCCGCGCCAAGGCGATCGCGATGATGATGGATGAGATCAAGAACGATCTCGCCGCCCTCAATATTCATCACGATGTGTTCTTCTCTGAGCGCTCCCTGATCGAGGGCGGCAACAACAAGGTTGCCGAGACCATCGATTTCCTGAAGGCCAAGGGCGACATCTACGAAGGCCGCCTCCCGCCACCAAAGGGCGCGCCGGTCGAGGACTGGGAAGACCGCGAGCAGCTGCTGTTCAAGGCGACTGCCTATGGCGACGACGTCGATCGCCCGCTGATCAAGTCGGACAATTCCTACACCTACTTCGCTTCCGACATCGCCTACCACAAGAACAAGTTCGACCGCGGTTTTGCGGAGATGATCGACGTCTGGGGCGCCGATCATGGCGGCTACATCAAGCGCATGCAGGCGGCGGTGAAGGCGACGACGTCGGGCAAGGGATCGCTCGACGTCAAGATCGTCCAGCTCGTGAAGCTCTTGCGCAACGGCGAGCCGGTGAAAATGTCCAAGCGGAGCGGGGACTTCGTCACGCTGCGTGAGGTGGTGGATGAAGTCGGCCAGGACGCCGTCCGCTTCATGATGCTCTACCGCAAGAACGACGCGGTGCTGGACTTCGACCTCGCCAAGGTCATGGAACAATCGCGCGACAACCCGGTGTTCTACGTCCAGTACGGCCATGCCCGCGGCCACTCGATTTTCCGCAATGCCCGGGCTGAGTTGTTCCCGGACCTGCCCGAGGATGCCGAGAAGCGGATCGCCTGGCTCAGTGAGTCGGCGGTGGAACGGCTGTCGGACCCCGTCGAACTCGATCTTCTTAAGCGCCTCGCAATTTATCCGAGGATGCTGGAAGCTGCCGCTGCGGCCCATGAGCCGCACCGTATTGCCTTTTATCTCTATGACTTAGCGAGTGAATTTCACGCACTTTGGACGAAAGGGCGCGATTTGCCCTATTTACGCTTCATTATCAATAATGATGCAGATCTTACAAAGGCGCGGCTGGCCATGGTCCAGGGCGTCGTCTCTGTCCTGGCATCGGGCCTCGCCATCCTCGGCGTCCATGCTCCGGACGAGATGCGGTAGTTTGGGGCGAACTACTTAAGGGGAATGTTGGGGGTACCGGCAGAAGCCGGGTCGCTTAGACTTGGTTCAAAGCCTTGTGGGTCGAAAGCCGCGCCTTGGTCGAGGGGCGCGCGGCTTTCCCGAAGGGACGCATCATCACGATGGCCGATCGATATCACGACAGACCGTTTCCCTCCGATGACTATGGTCACGGCGGCGATCAGCATGGGAAGGCGGAAAACGATCCCTTGGCCGAGCTCGCCCGCCTGATCGGGCAGACCGATCCATTCGCGGCGCAGGGCCGTCCGGGCGCGCGGCCGGCAGCCGCGGCCGCTCAGGCCCATCAGGACGACGATTATCCGCATGACGACTATCAGCAGGATTACCCCGAGCCCGCGCCGCCGCCTCAGCCGGGGCCGCCCTCATGGATGCGGCGCGCCAACGTGCAGCCGCAGCCGGCGCCCGAGCCTGACTATCCCGTCACGGTGAATCCGGTTCATCCGTTGCATCGTTACTCCACCCCGCCGGCTGCGCCCGAGCCGCAGTATCATCAGCCGCAGGCCTATCAGGATCAGGCTTACCGGGATCAAGCATATCATCAGGAGCAGGCCTACGAGGCGCCATACGAGCAGCCCGATCCGGCGCGCTATGATGATGCGCTCTACGGGCGGCTCGAGGCGGGCGAGCAGGATTTTCAGCGCGAGCCGGCCTATCCGGATGATCCTTATGCGTTCCAGAGCGATTATCCCGAGGCCGATCTCGACGAGCCCAGGAAGTCGCGCGGCGGCATGATGACGGTTGCGGCGATCCTCGCGCTCGCCGTGGTCGGAACTGGCGCGGCCTTCGCCTACAAAACCTATATCGGCGCGCCCCGCAGCGGCGAGCCGCCGATCATCAAGGCCGACAACACGCCGACGAAGATCGTGCCGGCACCGTCCGACTCCTCGGCCAAGGTTCCGGACCGCATGGTAAGCGGCGACGGTAGCGAAAAGATCGTGCCGCGCGAGGAGGCCCCCGTCGACGTTAACGCGAAGGCGGCCGGTCCCCGCGTGATTTTCCCGCCGCTCAACCAGAATGCCAACCCGCCGCCGGTTGCGAGCGTTTCGCCGTCCACTGTTCCGCCGCCGAGCGCCGGTCCTGTTCCGAGCAACGGCACGATGCCGAACGCTGCGCCGCGCTCGGTCAAGGTCGTGGTTGTGAAGGGTGATCAAACCGACAGTACTGCGCCGTCGTCCGCCAAGCCGGCCGCGCCACCCAAGCCTGTCGCCGCGCCGCGTACGCCGCCGACCTCGGCCAATGCCAGTGTCAACCAGCCCCTCTCGCTGGCGCCGCAGGCCGCCCCGGCCGAGCCCCCGCAGCGCATGGCCGCGACCAATCCAACGCAGATTGCGCCGGCAAGCGGTGGCGGCTACGTCGTGCAGGTCTCCTCGCAGCAGAGCGAGGAGAGCGCCGCCGCATCGTACAGGGTGCTGCAGAGCAAGTATGGCAGCGTGCTTGGTTCGCGTTCACCCGTGATCAAGCGGGTCGACCTGACCGATAAGGGCAAGGGCATCGTCTATCGCGCCTTCGCTGGTCCCTATGGTTCGGTCGAGGAAGCGACGCAGGCTTGCAGCCACCTGAAGTCCGCCGGCTTGTCCGCCTGCTTCGTCCAGAGGAATTAGCGGCCGTTTCCTTGACCCCCTCCTGGGGCAGGGTTAATCGGCCCTATGAGCACGCGGGCTTTCAATACCGGCGTATCCGGAACGGGACTGACCGCAGCTGGGCGGGCGTTTGCCCGTGCCGCATGCCGATGCGACGTCATTTCCTTCAGGCCTAGCTTCGAGATTCCGATCCAAGTTATGGTCCCTGCTGGGGAATTGGCTGCGCGACAGCTGGTTGCGGCCAACTCCTCCGGTCTCAGCATTCCCGTGGATGGCGCCGCCGACCCGGTCCATCCGGTGACGACATCTGCGACAATGGTTGCTCAGGTGATTCGCAGCGCGATCGGGTTCCAGGGTTTGTTAATGAGTAATGACGTGCCGATGAAGGGGCTGGCAGGACGCATTGGCGGACCATATCGCGCCGTGCTCGCGGCCGGCGCGCCGCGTCACAGCAACGACAATGCGCAATGGGACGCATTGACCGCAACAACGGCATCCGCATGACTGCAGAAATTTTATCGTTTGAGACCGGGCGGCCTGCAGAGCTCGCCGAGGGCGAGCCGGCGTTGGTGGTCGACGTCGAGGGCTATGAGGGCCCGCTCGACCTGCTGCTCGCGTTGGCGCGGCAGCAGAAGGTCGACCTCGCCAAGATCTCGATTCTGGCGCTGGCCGATCAGTATCTCCACTTCATCGAAGCTGCGCGAAAGATCCGCCTGGAGCTTGCTGCCGATTATCTCGTGATGGCGGCCTGGCTCGCGTTCCTGAAGTCCCGCCTGCTGCTGCCGGAACCGCCGAGTGCGGAGGGGCCGAGCGCCGAGGAAATGGCGACCGCGCTCGCCAACCGTCTGCGCCGTCTCGAAGCCATTCGCGAAGCCGCCAACCGCCTGATGAACCGGCAGCAATTGCTGCGCGACATTTTCCCGCGCGGCGAGCCCGAGCAGATCGCCGAGATCAAGCATCCGAAATACACCGCGACGCTGTACGATTTGCTGACGGCCTATGCTTCGCAGCGCCAGTCGCGCGTGCTGGCGAGCGTGCATCTGGCGAAGCGCACGGTGTGGTCGCTCGCCGAGGCGCGCGCCACGCTGGAACGGCTGGTCGGCAGCATCACAGAACAGGACGATTGGGGCGTGCTCGACGATTTCCTGATCCGTCACGTCGCCGATCCGACGCAGCGCGCGACGGTGTTCGCCTCGAGCTTCGCCGCTGCGCTCGAGCTCGTGCGTGAAGGTCAGCTCGAGCTGAACCAGAAAGAGGCGTTTGCGCCCATTTATTTCCGCAAAGGGCGCGGGAAACCGGTCGTGGACGCAGCTCCTGCGCCCGATGTGCCGGTCGGTTAAGTGCAAGAAGGAGAATCTGCCATGGCAAGCCTGGCTGAAGTGCGGATAGAAGAGGCCGAGCCGATGGAGAACGAATCCCAGGCACGTCCCGAAGAATTGCGGCTGCTGGAAGCGCTGCTGTTCGCCTCGAGCGAACCGCTGGACACCGCGACGCTGGCCAAGCGCATGCCCGAGGGGGTGGACGTAAAGGCTGCGCTCGAGCAGCTCCAGGCCGACTATGCCGCGCGCGGCGTCAACCTCGTGCGGGTCGCCAACAAATGGACGTTCCGCACCGCCGGCGATCTCTCCTGGCTGATGACGCGTGAGAGCCACGAGACCCGGCGCCTGTCGCGCGCGGCGATCGAGGTGTTGGCGATCATCGCCTATCACCAGCCGGTGACGCGCGCCGAGATCGAAGAGATCCGCGGCGTCGTGACGTCGAAGGGCACGCTCGACGTGCTCCTGGAGACCGGTTGGATCAAGCCGCGGGGCCGCCGCAAGACGCCCGGCCGTCCATTGACTTTCGGGACCACCGAGGAGTTCCTGTCGCAATTCACCCTGGAGCAGCTTGGCGATCTGCCGGGGCTGGAGGAGCTGAAGGGCACTGGCCTTCTCGATTCGCGCCTGCCGACCGGTTTCAGCGTACCGACTCCCTCGGATGACCCGGCGCTCCGTGAGGACGAGGATCCCTTGGAACCCGGCGAGGAGCTCGACCTGGCGCTCGCGCCTGCGGTCGAGCCCGAGACGCCGCCGGAGGGCAGCGATGAGGGTGGAAGCGAGGAGTGATCCTTCGGCCTTCTACGGGTCCCCTGCGACCGGTTAACACTAGGAAGATTACGTAGCGCCAACAGCGAATTGGCGCTGCCTTGGTCCTTGTTTTTGAGGCCTGCCAAGCCTACGTTCCGGTCAAGATCGGCCGGGTCTCGGCCATGCGCGTTTGGAGGGTTGCAGGATGGGTTCACTTAGCATTTGGCACTGGATCTTGGTGATCGCAGTGGTCCTGCTGCTGTTCGGCCGCGGCAAGATTTCGGATCTGATGGGCGACGTGGCTCAGGGCATCAAGGCCTTCAAGAAGGGCATGCAGGACGACGACAAGCCTGCCGAGAAGCAGGAGCCCTCGAAGTCCATCGAGCATAATGCGGCGCCGACTGCTGCGCGATCCGACGTCGGCAGTAAGGCCGTCTGAGCCAGGAGCACGCGAAACGCCGGAAGCCGACCCGATCCTGCGCGTGAGGGTTGGGCCGATGGTGGCTTCGCGTGAACGGAAGACGTCATGTTCGACATCGGATGGAGTGAGCTGGTTTTGATCGGGGTCGTGGCGCTGGTCGCCATTGGCCCGAAAGAGCTGCCGGGCGTGCTGCGCATGGTCGGGCAATGGATGGGCAAGGCCCGCAAGATGGCCGCCGAATTCCAGGGCCAGTTCCAGGAAGCGATGCGCGAGGCCGAGATGGCCGACCTCAAGAAGAGCTTTGACGAGGTCAAGGAAGCCGCCTCCGGTTTCACCGGCGGCGGTCTGATGACCTCGCTGCAGAAGGATGTCAGCGACGCGCTACGCATCGATGCGCTCGACAAGCCGGCAGAGACGCCCACGACGACTGCTGTCGAACCGTCAGCAACTCCGACCACGCCTGAAGCCCCAACAGCTGAAACCTTCGTGGAAGCGGAAGCACATTCCGCTGTGAACGAGCCGCTCGCCATCACTCGTGAGGTCGAGCACACACCGGTGGCGCAGGACACTGCGCCATCCGATGCGATCAAGGACGCCAAAGCGTCATGAGCGACGCCGATATCGAGGCCAGCAAAGCCCCGCTGATGGACCATCTGATCGAGCTGCGCTCGCGGCTGATCAAGGCGCTGCTCGGCTTCGGCGTGGCCTTCATCTTTTGTTTCTTCTTCGCCAAGCAGATCTACAACGTGCTGGTCTGGCCGTTCGTGTGGGTCGCGGGCGCTGAGAACTCGAAATTCATCTACACGGCGCTGCTGGAATATTTCATCACGCAGTTGAAGCTCGCACTGTTCGGTGCCGGCTTCATCTCATTCCCAATTGTCGCGACGCAGATCTACAAGTTCGTCGCGCCGGGCCTCTACAAGCATGAGAAGCAGGCGTTCCTGCCGTATCTGATCGCGACCCCGTTCTTCTTCGTGCTCGGTGCGATGCTGGTCTACTTTGTCGTGCTGCCGATGCTGGTGCGCTTCTCGCTTGGCATGCAGCAGATGGGCGGCGACGAGACCGCGCAGATCCAGCTCCTGCCCAAGGTCGGCGAATATCTGTCGCTGATGATGTCGCTGATTTTTGCCTTCGGCATCGCCTTCCAGCTTCCGGTGATCCTGACGCTGCTGGGGCGGGTCGGCATCATCACCTCGAAGATGCTGCGCGAGAAGCGCCGCTATTTCATCGTGCTCGCGTTCATTATCGCAGCCGTCCTGACGCCGCCTGATATCCTTAGCCAGTGCTCGCTCGCGATTCCCCTGCTTGCGCTCTACGAGGGTTCGATCATCGCGGTGACGATGGTGGAGAAGAAGGCGGCGGCTTCGTCGCAGGCGAGCGGCACAGACGTGTCGACGCCGGCCAATCCGGCGGAGTAGGGCGCTCCGACCTCCACTGTCATTCCTCGCGCAGGCGGGGAATCCAGTACGCCGCGGCCCCTCGAACAATCACGCCCGTCTCTGGAATACTGGATCATCCGCCTTCGCGGACGATGACAGCCGTGCTAGGAGACGCGCTGATGTAAACCTACAGCAATCGTCGCTGTATGTTCACGCGCTGATCCAGGACCTCCGCCATGCACGACATCAAATCGATCCGCGACAATCCGCAAGCCTTCGACGCCGGCCTTGCCAGGCGGGGCCTGAAGCCGTTGTCGGCCTCGCTGCTCGCGATCGATGAGAAGCGGCGGGCGGCGATTCTGGCGTCCGAGCAGGCGCAGGCACGGCGCAACGCGGCGTCCAAGGAAATCGGCGACGCCAAGAAGGCCAAGGACGAGGCGCGCGCGGCCAAGCTGATGGCCGAGGTCGCAGAGCTCAAGACCACGATGCCGGAGCTCGAGGCCGCTGCAAAAGCGGCCGACGAGGAGCTCACCAAAGAGCTGTCCGCGATCCCGAACATTCCGTTCGATGAAGTGCCCGATGGTGTCGACGAGCACGGCAATGTCCAGCACCACGTGTTCGGTGCCAGGCGCAATTACGGCTTCGCGCCAAAGCTGCACGACGATCTCGGCACGGCGCTCGGCTACATGGATTTCGAGGCAGCGGCGAAGCTCTCCGGTGCGCGCTTTGTCGTTCTGAAGAAGGGGCTCGCTCGTCTCGAACGCGCGATCGGCCAATTCATGCTCGATCTGCACACCACCGAGCATGGCTACACCGAGATCAACCCACCGCTGCTCGTGCGCAACGAGGTGATGTTCGGCACCGGGCAGTTGCCGAAATTCGAGGACGATCAGTTCTGGGCGATCAAGGGCGAGCTGCTGGCCGAGCCGGATCATGAGCGTCTGAAGACCGAGCGCCTCGGCCTGATCCCGACGGCTGAGGTGTCGCTCACCAACCTCGCGCGCGAATCCATCCTCGACGAGAAGCAGCTGCCGATGCGGTTGACCGCACTGACGCCGTGCTTCCGCGCCGAGGCGGGCGCGGCCGGACGCGATACCCGCGGCATGATCCGCCAGCACCAGTTCACCAAGGTCGAGCTGGTCTCGATCACGACGCCGGAAGCGAGCAAGGACGAACTGGAGCGGATGCTGTCCTGCGCCGAGCAGGTGCTGCAAAAGCTCGACCTGCATTATCGCGTGATGACGCTCTGTGCAGGAGACATGGGTTTCTCGTCGCAAAAAACCTATGACATCGAGGTGTGGATGCCTGGACAGGGCGACGATGGCATGTTCCGCGAGATCTCGAGCTGCTCGGTCTGCGGCGACTTCCAGGCGCGGCGCATGGATGCGCGCTCGCGCGGCCCGGACGGCAAGCCACGTTTCGTGCACACGCTGAACGGTTCCGGTACGGCGGTCGGCCGCGCGCTGATCGCCGTGATGGAGACCTATCAGCAGGAGAATGGTTCGATCGCCGTCCCGACGGTGCTTCAGCCCTATATGGGCGGGTTGAAGGTGATTGCCCGCGAGTAGGGCGGGTAGCCGGCCTGAACGTCAAAACGTTTGGTTGCGAAGATCGGATGGCTGACTATCCTGCCGACCTCCGATAACGCTGACCCACGTTCATGGCCCTGCACCGCGACATCTTCTGGATCGGCAGACAATGGGCGGTGACGGGTGCCGGCATTCAGGCCGTGGATCAGCGCCTGCGTGGCGTGCTGGACATCGAGGCCTCCCGACTCTGGGACGACGATCTCATGCAGAGTCGGCGGGCCAAGCCGGGTGTGAATGCCGCGGATTTCGACAAGGCGCTGGCGGTTGCACGCGAACGCTTTCCACAAGCGTCCGCGCTGGACCCGATCGTTGCGCATCTGGAGGCGCCTGGAGTGATCGACGCACCCGCCGTCAGCCCGGTCGGGCCGGCGATGAAGCTGCGTACGGAGGGGCGGCTCGCGCGATTCCTGCCGCAATGGCGCGTCCGCCGGTAAATCGAGTGGGATGAATTGTTGCGTTGCGGCATGAACGAGGATCGCGGGTGAGATCTGCGTCGAAGCCGGTTTGCCTGATCGGTGCCAGCCGGATAAGACGGCCTGACCTCACTTCAGGAATTGACCACCGGCATGCGCATTCTCTGCACCAATGACGACGGCATCCACGCCCCCGGCCTCAAGGTCGTGGAGGAGATCGCACGGGCGCTGTCCGACGATGTGTGGGTGGTGGCGCCCGAGCTCGATCAGTCCGGCGTGTCTCATTCGCTGTCGTTGAACGATCCACTGCGTCTGCGCGAAGTCGGGCCACGGCACTTCGCGGTGCGCGGCACGCCGACCGACTGCGTGATCATGGGCGCGCGCCATATCCTCGGTGCCAAGCTTCCGGATGTCGTGCTCTCCGGCGTCAACAAGGGCCGCAACGTCGCCGAGGACGTGGTCTATTCCGGCACCATCGCCGGCGCGCTCGAAGGCACCATTCTGGGCATCCCGTCATTCGCGCTGTCGCAGGAATTCAGCGTCGAGACCCGCGAGCGGCCGCCGTGGGACACTGCGCGCAAGTTCGGCCCCGACATCTTGCGCAAGGTGATCAAGGCCGGCGTCCCGAAGGACACCGTCATCAACGTCAATTTCCCGTCCTGCATGCCGGAGGACGTGCTCGGCATTCGCGTGACGCGGCAGGGCAAGCGCAATCTCGGCTTCTTGCGGATCGACGAACGCAGGGACGGGCGCAACAATCCTTATTTCTGGATCGGCTTCGAGCGCGCGGCGATGATGGATACGCCGGCGGACGGCACCGATCTCGCAGCGCTGCGCGAGCGCTACGTTTCGGTCACGCCGCTCCGGCTCGACCGCACCAATGAAGCGTTTTCCGAAGAGCTGAGCGCGATGCTGAAGTAGAAGCTACTCGCTGCGAAGCGCGGCTTCGATGGTCTTGCCGAGTGCGTCGAGCTGAAACGGCTTCTGAAGGGCGGGCCGGTCACGATATTGCTCGGGCAGGCCCGACGAGCCGTAGCCGGTCGCGAAGATAAAGGGGCAGCCCTTGGCCTGGATGACGTCGGCGACCGGGGAGATGACCTTGCCATTGACGTTGACGTCGAGAATGGCGATGTCGAACTCGGTGGCCTGGGCGAGCCGCATTGCCTCGGTGATGTCTCCCGCTTCGGCCGCGACCTTGTAACCAAGCTCTTCCAGCATATCCGCAACCATCATTCGGATCATCACCTCGTCCTCGACGAGGAATACAGAGCGGCCGGAGAGCCCTGTCGCGGTCATTGTCGTTGAGTCCTTGCCCATTCCGAAAAAGGTTCGCAGATAACACGAATCGAAGCAATGCGCGTTTCGCCCAGCTGACGCTTGAAAAGGCTTCAGTGGCTGCTCCGCCGCAAGCCGATTTGTGGTCAAATGCCGAGCCAAGAGGTTATCATGGGTTCCTGAACAGGAACAAGATTCCGGGTTGGGCATTGGCGCTGAAGCCGTCGCTCCTCCCCGGACGAGACAACGTAAGCAGCGATGATCTCCAACCAGCCACCGCCCGAAAAGATGATGTTTCAGCTCACGCTGAGGCGTCGTGGCATCAGCGACCAGACCGTGTTGCGGACCATGGAGGAGGTGCCACGCGAGCTGTTCGTCGAGGCCTCCGATCGCGACGGCGCCTATCGCGACAGCGCCCTGCCGATTGCCTGCGGGCAGACCATCAGTCAGCCCTTCGTCGTCGCTTACATGACCGAGCAGCTCCAGCTCCAGAAGCAGCACCGTGTGCTCGAGATCGGGACTGGCTCCGGCTATCAGGCCGCCGTGCTGTCGCGGCTCGCGGGGCAGGTGCTGACGGTCGAGCGGTACCGCAAGCTGGCTGATGACGCACGCGCCAGGCTTGAAAAGCTGGATTGTCACAATGTCGAGGTAATGCTCGGCGACGGCCTCAATTTACCGCCGAATATCGGCTCGTTCGACCGCATCATTGTGACCGCCGCGGTAGAGCAGATTCCTGAGAACCTGATCGAGCGGCTGGAAATCGGCGGCATCCTGATCGCGCCTGTCGGCCCGCATCAGGGCGTGCAGACGCTGACCCGCCTCAGCCGGACCGAAGCCGGCATCGAACGCAAGGAACTTGTCGAGGTCCGCTTCGTGCCGGCGCTGCCCGGAGTGGCGCGGGAGCTGTAGAATTCCGGATTGGTTGCGCATCCAACATCTTATTGGGAGGGTTAAGCCGTTATTTACTCGGCGCGTGTTTACTTAAAACACCAGTTTTGTTGCGTACGAGTGAGTAACCATGTCAGTTGTCGCCGAGTTGCTTTACTCGCGCCGCGTACCGCAGGTCGCGGTGCTGGCGCTGATTTCCTTCAGCTTCGCAGGGTGCAGTGCCGACATGTCGTCGCGGCTGTCCCAGTCGAACTTCTCCAACCCCTTCTCTGAATCGACCGGTTCGGTGCAGCAGGCTCCGCCTCCGCAGCGTGAGCTGCCGCAATATGCGCGGCCACAGACCCAGCCCGGCTATTACCAATCCCAGCCCTTGGCGCCGCCAGCGGTTGCCGCGCCGCAATCCTATCCCGTCGCTGCGAGTGGGGGCGTCTCGGGAGGCGGGCGTGGTCTCGGCTCCTACAAACCGCCGGCCCAGCCGCACCTTGAGGCCACCGGCACTGTGCCGCCGCGCTCGGTCGCAGCCGCCCAACCGGTCGGTGGGACCAAGATCATCGTCGGCACCAGCGATACGCTCGACGTGCTCGCCAAACGCTACCACGTCACGCCGCAGGCGATCATGGCCGCCAACGGCTACAAGGGCCCGCGCGCGCTGTCGCCGGGCCAGCAGCTGGTCATCCCGCATCCGGGGGCGGCGGCTCCAGTAGCTGCGGCTCCCGCGATGGCGCCAAAGGCGGTCGCTGCGGTCGCCGCACCGTCCAGCTTCCACTTCGTCAATCATGGCGACACGCTCGCCAGCATCGCTCGCAAGAACCATATCTCGGCCGCTGAGCTCGCCCGTGCCAATGGTCTCGATCCGTCGGCCAAGCTCAGGCTCGGCACCAAGCTGACCGTGCCCGGCGCTAAGACCGCGGCGGTTGCGGCTCCGCTTGCTCCGGCGCCCGTCGGGGCAGCCCCCGTGGCGGCTGCGCTGCAACCGGTCGCGGCAACTCCAGTTCCCACCACCAAGGTGGCTGCCGTTGCCGGGCCTGCGCAGAGCGCGCGCCTCGCCCAGGCGACCACCAATATCGAAGAGAAGCCAGCAGAGACGACGGCGAAACCGGCAGAGACAACCAGCTCGCTGCCGACCTTCCGTTGGCCGGTGCGCGGCAAGGTGATCACGAGCTACGGCACCAAGACCAACGGCAAGACCAATGACGGCATCAACGTCGCGGTGCCCGAAGGCACGCCGATCAAGGCGGCTGATGATGGCGTCGTTGCCTATTCCGGCAACGAGCTGAAAAACTACGGCAATCTGG
Organism: Bradyrhizobium sp. CCBAU 51627; assembly: GCF_028128765.1. GTDB lineage: Bacteria > Pseudomonadota > Alphaproteobacteria > Rhizobiales > Xanthobacteraceae > Bradyrhizobium. Next base: position 193,653 of record NZ_LBJG01000093.1, on the reverse strand, counting down.
TCCTGGTTCGGCACTCCAACGGCTACGTCACCGCATATGCCCATGCGAGTGAGCTGTTGGTGAAGCGCGGCGATACCATCAAGCGCGGTCAGGTCATTGCCAAGTCGGGTCAATCCGGGGAGGTGGCGTCGCCGCAGCTCCACTTCGAGATCCGTAAGGGATCGAACCCGGTTGACCCGCTTCAATTCCTGAATGGGGCGTGAGGCCGATAGGCCTTTACAAAGACGGTGTCGTCGCCCGGTCAAGCCGGGCGACGACAGTAGTGGGTGGGGCGAGACAGTTAGCTACGTCGCCGTCAGCTTCACACCTAACCGGCCCGCCAGCTCCTGCACGAACTGCCAGGCGACACGGCCCGAGCGCGAGCCGCGCGTGGTCGACCATTCCAGTGCCTCGCGCTCCAGCGCCTCATCGTCGATCTTGATGCCGAAATGGCCGCAATAGCCGCGCACCATGGCAAGGTATTCGTCCTGGCTGCAACGGTGGAAGCCAAGCCAGAGGCCGAAGCGATCCGACAGCGAGACCTTTTCCTCGACGGCTTCGCCGGGATTGATCGCGGTGGAACGTTCGTTCTCGATCATCTCGCGCGCGAGCAGGTGGCGGCGGTTGGATGTTGCATAGAGGATCACGTTCTCGGGCCGGCCCTCGATGCCGCCTTCGAGCACGGCCTTGAGCGATTTGTAGGACGCATCATTGCCGTCGAAGGAGAGGTCGTCGCAGAACACGATGAAGCGGAAGGACGAGGCGCGCAGTTGCTCCATCAGCGCCGGCAGGCTTTCGATATCCTCGCGGTGGATCTCGATCAGCTTGAGCTTGTCGGCGGGTTTGCGGTCGGCGTTGATGCTGGCATGTGCCGCCTTCACCAGCGAGGACTTGCCCATGCCGCGCGCGCCCCAGAGCAGGGCGTTGTTGGCGGGCAGGCCGTTCGCAAAGCGCTCGGTGTTCTCCATCAAGATGTCGCGCATCCGGTCGACGCCCTTCAGAAGGAACAGCTCGACGCGGCTCACCCTTGGCACCGCCGCCAGGCGGCCGTCCGGATGCCAGACGTAAGCGTCTGCCCGCTCGAACGACTCGCGTTCGACGGCCGGTTTGCCCCTGGCTGCGAGGTGCGCCGCAATGGTCTCCAGCGCGCGGACGATGCGCTCCTGGGAGAGGTCAGGGACCGCCTTGAGGGGGGGCTTTGAGGCCGCCTTTTGGACGAGCTTGGGGCGTTTTGCCGCGATCTGGGCGGGCTTCGAGGCAGGGGTACGGGGGCCTTTGCCGGCCGGGCTTTTGCTAAGGTTTTTGGGCATGTCCGAAGTTCCTGAGAATGCAGCCTTATCGGGCCTGACGGCGCGCCGCAAGGTGGCGAAAAGGGCGGTCTGGCAGCGTTGCAATTGGGGCGGTGGTCGCTATAGTCCGCGCGAATTTGACCGAACTGGTCGCCGCCAAGGCCTGACCGGCTTCCCCCGTTTCCACGAGGATCATCTGAATGCTGATTACCCCTGCGTATGCCCAGGCCGCGGGCGCTGGCGACACCAACAGCATGTTGATGTCGCTGCTGCCGTTCGCCCTGATCTTCGTGATCATGTACTTCCTGATTCTGCGCCCGCAGCAGAAGAAGGTGAAAGATCACGCCGAGCTCGTGAAGAACATCCGCCGCGGCGACACGGTCGTGACCTCCGGCGGCCTGGTCGGCAAGGTCACCAAGGTGGTCGATGACGACCAGATCGAGTTCGAGATTTCCGACGGTGTGCGTGTGCGCCAGATGCGCTCGATGATCTCGGGTGTGCGCGCCAAGGGCGAGCCGGCCAAGGAAAGCGCCAAGGATGACGCCGCGGCGAAGTGAGCGCTTTCCCGCGAGTGTTTCGAATCTCCTGATCTGACAGGTCCAGTCGATGTTGTATTTCACGCGGTGGAAGGCGCTCGGGATTATCCTGACGGCGCTGATCGTGTGCCTTTGCGCGGTCCCGAACTTCTTTCCCGAGGCCAAGGTCAAGACCTGGCCCGCCTGGGCGCAGCGGCGGCTGGTGTTGGGTCTCGACTTGCAGGGCGGCTCCTCTCTGCAGCTCGAGGTGGACTCCAACTATGTGAAGAAGGAAAAGCTCGACCAGATTCGCGATGACGTCCGCCGTGTGCTGCGTGAGGCCAGGATCGGTTACACTGGTATCGTAACGAAAGGCGATGCCGTCGAGGTCCGCATCCGGGATGCGGACGCCCAGCCTGCGCTTGCCAAGCTCCGCGATCTGGCCCAGCCGATTGGCGGCCTGATGGGGTCTAGCGGTCAGCGCGATCTCGAGGTCTCCGATGCCGGGGGCGGATTGATCCGCCTCAGTATCCCGGAGGCCGCGATGCTCGACCGCATGCGCAAGACCATCGAGCAATCGATCCAGATCGTCGAGAAGCGCGTCAACGAGCTCGGCACCGTCGAGCCTATCATCCAGCGTCAGGGTAACGACCGCATCCTGGTGCAGGTGCCGGGTTTGCAGGATCCCACTCATTTGAAGGAACTGCTGGGCAAGACCGCGAAGATGGAATTCCGCATGGTCGATCCCTCGGTGCCGCTTGATCAGGCGCAGCAGGGCAGGCTGCCACCGGACTCCGAGATCCTGCCGGCCGCCAACCCGCCGCCGCCCAGCTACGTGGTCAAGAAGCAGGTGCTGGTTGCGGGTGGCGATCTGACCAATGCCCAGGCGACCTTTGACCAGCGGACCAACGAGCCGGTGGTCAGCTTCACGTTCAATACCTCTGGCGCGCGCAAGTTCGCGCAGGCCACGCAAGAGAATGTCGGCGTGCCCTTCGCGATCATCCTCGACGGCAAGGTGATCTCGGCGCCGGTCATTCGCGAACCGATCACCGGCGGCCAGGGCCAGATCTCCGGCAGCTTCACCGTGCAGTCGGCCAACGACCTCGCGATCCTGCTGCGCGCCGGCGCGCTGCCTGCGCCGCTCACGGTTGTCGAGGAACGCACTGTTGGTCCGGGCCTCGGCCAGGACTCGATCGAGAAAGGTGAGCTTGCCGCCTATGTCGGCTCGATCATGGTCGTCGTGTTCATGCTGGTGACGTATCGGCTGTTCGGCGTGTTCGCCAACATCGCGGTGACCATCAACGTCGCCATGATCTTCGGCCTGTTATCGCTGCTCAGCGCCACGCTGACGCTTCCCGGCATCGCCGGCATCGTGCTCACCGTCGGCATCGCGGTCGACTCCAACGTGCTGATCTATGAGCGCATCCGTGAGGAATTGCGTGGCGGCAGAAGCCCGATCTCGGCGATCGATGCGGGCTTCAAGCGGGCGCTTGCGACCATTCTCGATTCCAACATCACGACCTTCATTGCCGCTGCCGTACTGTTCATGATCGGCACCGGACCGGTGCGCGGCTTCGCTGTAACGCTCGGTATCGGCATCATCACCACGGTGTTCACCGCCTTCACCATGACCCGCCTGATCGTGGCATGGTGGGTGCAGTGGAAGCGGCCGAAGACTGTGCCGATTTGATCATTCGAGGCCGACTGTGACCACTACTCAAATCGTTCTGATCTCTCTCGGCGTCCTGATTGCCGTGCTGACCGTGGTCAGCGTGCTCGGCGTGCTGCCGTCGCTGCGCATCGTCCCGGACAATACGCATTTCGACTTCACGCGCTTTCGCCGCATCAGCTTTCCGATCTCGGCCGCGCTCTCGATCGTCGCCATTACGCTGTTCTTCACCCATGGCCTGAACTTCGGCATCGACTTCAAGGGCGGCACCCTGATGGAGGTGCGGGCCAAGTCCGGCTCGGCCGATCTTGCGCAGATGCGTACGACGCTTGGCAGTCTCGGCCTCGGCGAAGTCCAGCTGCAGCAATTCGGCGGCGCCGCCGACGTGCTGCTGCGCGTTGCCGAGCAGCCGGGTGGCGATAAGGCGCAGCAGGAAGCGGTGGACAAGATTCGCGGCGCCCTTGGCGACTCCGTGGAGTATCGTCGCGTCGAGGTGGTGGGCCCGCGCGTCTCCGGCGAGCTGCTCGGTTGGGGCATGGCCGGCCTGATGCTGGCGATCGTTGCGATCCTGGTCTACCTCTGGTTCCGGTTCGAATGGCAGTTCGCGCTCGGCGCCATGATCGCCAACGTGCACGATATCGTGCTGACCATCGGATTCATGTCGATCAGCCAGGTCGATTTCGACCTGACCAGCATCGCGGCGCTTCTGACCATTCTGGGCTATTCGCTCAACGACACCGTCGTCATCTATGACCGCATCCGTGAAATGCTGCGGCGCTACAAGAAGATGCCGATGCCGCAGCTGCTCAACGAGTCCATCAACTCGACGCTGTCGCGCTCGATCATCACCCACTTGACGGTGACGCTTGCGTTGCTGGCGCTGTTGCTGTTCGGCGGTCATGCCATCCACAGCTTCACGGCCGTCATGATGTTCGGCGTGGTGCTGGTCGGCACCTACACTTCGATCTTCATCGCGGCGCCGATCCTGATCTATCTCGGCGTGGGCGAGCATCGCGAAGATGCGAAGGACGAGGCTCCGCCGGCGAAGAAAAATAAGGCATGATCCGAACCGCATGCCCTCGCAGGAGTTTGCGAGGGTAGTCAGCTCCTTCGGACGAAGCTCATGGCCGGCGATCCCAACGCTCCCCATTTCCCGCGCTCGGCGCCGATCGAGGCCTATGGCAAGGGCGGCTTCGCCTTCGCCGGCATGTCGCACCGGGGCTCGCTGCTCTGCCTGCCCGACGCGATCTGGGCCTGGGACGTGACTGATCCCACCAAGATCGACCGCTATTCGCTGGATCGGGTTTTTGCGGCTGCCAATAGTATCGATACGCTGCTGGTTGGCACCGGAACCCGCGTCTGGCTGGCGCCGCCCGAACTGCGCCAGGCTTTGAAGACGGTGAGGGTGGTGCTGGACACCATGCAGACCGGCCCAGCCGTACGCACCTACAACATCATGATGGGCGAACGGCGCCGCGTCGCGGCTGCGCTGATTGCCGTACCATGAGCAGCGCTACGACACCGCCCGATGCCGTGATATTCTGCGCCGACCTCGTGCGCAGCCATGACTTCCCACGGTATGCTGCGACCCTGTTCGCGCCGGCCGCCGAGCGCCGCGCGCTCCTTGCGCTCTACGCCTTCAATGTCGAGATCGTCCGCGTCCGAGATCAGGTGAGCCAGCCCTTGCCGGGTGAGATCCGCTTTCAATGGTGGACCGACCTGTTCTCCGGTCTCGTCCACGGCAGCGCCGAGGGCAGTCCGGTGGCGGCGGAGCTCTTGCGCGCCATTCGCGAGTTTGACCTTCCGGTCGAGCCGTTGTTGCTGCTTGTCGACGAGCATCAGTTCGATCTCTACAACGATCCGATGCCGACCATGGCGGCGCTCGAAGGCTATCTGGCGGCGACCTGTTCGGCCTTGTTCGCGCTTGCGGCGCGGATCATGGGGGCATCTTCGGATGCGGCCGAGCATCTGGCGCGGCACGCCGGATTGGCGCAGGGGATCGCGCAGGTGATTGCAAACCTGCCCCGGGACGCGTCGCATCGGCAATTGTTTCTGCCGCAGCAATTCCTGACCAGCCATAGTTGTGCCATGGAGGATGTGTTCGCGGGCAAGGGGACGCCCAATCTCCATGCCGTTCTGGACCAGCTCATCGGCGAGGCGCGGCAGCATCTTGCAACGGCCGCGTCGCTGCTCGCGCAGGTGCCACCCTCGGCGCGGGCGGCGTTCCTGCCACTGAGCCAGGCTCGGGCCGATCTCGATCGGCTGGCGCGGCCGGGACGCAATCCCTTCGCGCCGCAGCCGGCCTCGCGGCTACGCACGCTATGGACGCTGTGGCGGGCTTCACGATCCCGGGAGTTTACCAAATAGCGTTTGGCTTATCGCAGCAGCCCGGCAAATGCTCTATGCTGTCCCATGGCTGAGATATCCCAAACGGCACCCCCCGATCTGAGCGGCTTTCCGGTCGCCCCTCGCGATATTCACGCCGCCGCCGAAATCATCCGGGGCGCCGTCGTCGAGACGCCCTGCAGCTACAGCCGGACGCTGAGCAACATCTGCGGCTGCGAGCTCTGGCTCAAATTCGAGAACCTCCAGTTCACCTCCTCGTTCAAGGAGCGCGGAGCGCTCAATCGGCTCACTGCGCTGATGCCGGAGGAACGCAGCCGCGGCGTCATCGCGATGTCGGCCGGCAATCACGCGCAGGGTGTCGCCTATCACGCCAGGCGGCTTGGCATTCCCGCCACCATCGTGATGCCCGTAGGCACCCCGATGGTGAAGATCGAGAACACCAGGCACCATGGCGCCGAGGTGGTCGTCACAGGCGCGACGCTGGAGGAGGCGGCCGCGTTTGCGCGAAGTCACGGCGAAGCCCGCGGCATGATCTTCGTTCATCCCTATGACGATCCGCTTGTCATCGCGGGGCAGGGCACGGTCGGGCTGGAGATGCTCAAGGCTGTGCCGGAGCTCGACACGCTGGTGGTTCCGATCGGCGGCGGCGGCCTGATCGGCGGCATCGCCATTGCGGCGAAATCCCTGAAACCGTCGCTGCGAATCCTCGGCGTCGAAGCCTGGCTTTATCCCTCGATGTACAACGCCGTCCATGGCGGCAACCTGCCGGCGCGCGGCGATACGCTCGCCGAAGGCATCGCAGTCAAATCGCCGGGCAAGATCACCACCGAAATCGTCCGCCGCCTCGTCGACGATATTGCGCTCGTCAACGAAGCCGAGCTCGAGCGCGCGGTCGCGACCCTGATCTCGATCGAGAAGACGGTCGTGGAGGGCGCGGGCGCGGCCGGTCTTGCGGCAATCATGTCCGATCCGGCCCGCTTCGCCGGTGAGAAAGTCGGTCTGGTCCTGAGCGGCGGCAATATTGATACCAGGCTGATCGCTTCGGTGCTGACGCGCGAACTCGCGCGCGAGGGGCGGCTGACGCAGCTCTCGCTCGATATTCCCGACAGGCCCGGCCAATTGGCCGCGGTCGCAGCGCTGCTGGCAGAGGCGGGCGCCAACATCATCGAGGTCTCGCACCAGCGGACCTTCTCGGACCTGCCGGCCAAGGCGACGCTGCTGCAACTCGTCATCGAGACCCGCGACAGCGCCCATCTCGACGAGGTCATGGCCAAGCTCGGCGCCTCAGGATTGAGTGTGCGCTGTACCTAAAGAGGGTCGATGGCTACTCCGGTAGTCCCGCGGCGCGAAGCGCCTCGCCAAGCGATTCTGCCAGCGCCGGAGCGCAGTTGACGCCCTGGAATTGACGGCCGTAGCGGAACGTGGGGTGCAATTCGAGCACCCGGGTCGCGGCCGCTCTCGCTTCCTGCAATCGGCCGAGCTTTGCGAGCGCCGCCGCCAGTTGCACATGGGTGATGCTGTGACGCGGATTGGCCTGAACCGAGCGGTAGGCAGCGCGACAGGCCTCATCAAATCGGCCGCGGTGAAAATGCCCCATCGCCTGGGCGTCGAAGGCGGCGAAGGCCCAGGTGTCGAACGGGCTGAGGCGCATTCCGCGCTCGCTCCATTCAATGGCACGATCTGCATCTCCGCCCCAACCCAGCATGACGCTGCCGAGGATGTAAGTTAGCGCTGATGAGGGGCTGATCGCGAGCGCGGCATCGAGCGCGGTGAATGCCGCGGAGCGATCATGTCCATCCATGCCGATCGAAAAGCCTGCCAGCGTGAGGGCAAGCGCGTCATCCTGCCCATGGGCGATGGCTGAGCGCGCGTGCTTGATCGAGGCTGCGCGATTTGTCTCTTGCAAACCGGCGCGGAGGAACAGGCAATGATGACACATAGCAGCGTTGCCGTGCGCCAGTGCGTAGGATGGCTCGAACGCGATCGCACATTCGAGCAGCACGAGCGCCTGAGCCACTTGCTCCGGCATCCCGGAATCGACATCCGGCTGGGCGCGCAGAACGAGATCGTAGGCGTCGAGGCTGTCGGGCCGCTTGCGCTTGACTCTGTTGATCTCGGCGCGGCGCAGGCTCGGCGCGATGGCGCCCACAACCGACATGGCTATGTCGTCCTGAAGCGCGAAAATGTCCTCGGATTGACGGTCATAGCGCTCGGCCCAGACATGCATGCCGGTCGAGGTATCGATCAACTGACCCGTGATGCGCGCATTGCCGCCGGTCTTCCGGATGCTGCCTTCCAGCACGTAGCGCACGCCGAGCTCGCGGCCGACCTGTTTCACGTCGATCGCCCGGCCCTTATACGTGAATGTGGAATTTCGCGCGATGACGAACAGCCAGTTGATGCGGGAGAGGCCGGTAATGATGTCATCGACCATTCCGTCGGCAAAATAATCTTGCTCAGCATCACCGCTCAGGTTCGCAAAAGGCAACACTGCGATCGATGGCCGGTCAGGCAAGGATAGCGATGGTCCGGATGCTCGGTCCGGGTTGGGCGCCGTCACCGCCGGTCCGACATAGCGATAGCCGCGCCGTGGCATTGTCTCGATCCATTGCGTCGCTCCTGACGCGTCCGCCAGCGCGCGCCGGACAGCTGCCATCTGGACGGTCAGGTTGCTGTCTTCAACCGCCAGGGCCGGCCATGCCGCTTCGATCAAATCGCTCTTGGACACTGGCTCGCCGGCTCGCCGCACCAGCAGGGCCAGGAGCAACACTGCGCGCTGGCCGAGCGAGGTCGGCTCGGCGCCGCGGAACAGGATCCCGGCATCGGCGTCGAGGCGGAAAGGACCAAACTCAAGGATCGCGGCCATTGCTGAAGAAGGGCACATTTTGCAGGTTTTTTGCAATGTTTTCCGCACTGCTTCGCTACCTCCCGGAGCTAGCGGGCCATCATGTCGCTGGTCGCGTACTGAAGCGACCCATTATGGAGGACCACATGACCGCAAAGCCACTCATCCGCAGACCGGGTGCAACCAGTGGAGTGATGCTGCGGGGCCAGCCGATGGCCTTTCTGGTGACCGGGGAGGATACCCGGCACACCAGCATGTTCGACTGGACGATTCCGGCCGGTTTCGCCACGGGTCGGCACGTTCATCGTGTGCAGGAAGAGACCTTCTATGTGCTTGAAGGCCAATGCGAATGGCACGTCGCCGAAGAGGTCGTCCAGGCCCCGCCAGGGACATACCTCTTCATTCCTCCGGGCGTTCCCCACAACATTACCAATGTCAGCGACAAGCCTGCGCGGGTGCTCATGACAGTATCCCCGCCGGGGCACGAGCATTACTTCGCGGAGTTGGCCAAGCTCACCGCCAGTGGAACGCCGGACGCCAACGCCATCAGCGAGTTGCGCGCCCGCTTCGACACCGACCAATTGTCGGCGCTGACGACAAGGGCCTAGACCGACGTCGCGGGTTCGGCGCCAACCTATCGCGGCGCCAGGCCTGCGAGGAGGGCGATCAGCCGATCGATCTCGGCCTCCGTGTTGTAGTAATGCGGAGACGCCCGCACGACCACTGGTAACGCACGGACTTCTGCATCGATGCGGGTGCTCGACGGATGCGACGCGCCGATTGTGATGCCGGCCGCGCCAGCGCTGCTGACGATCGCGTCCGCCTCGTAGCCTTCCATCGTGAAGCTGACGATGGCGCCCGGCGTGCGACCGAGATCGCGAATCTTGATGCCGCTGATGGCGGCGAGTCCGCGACGAAGACGGTCCGCCAGCAGGCGGCAGCGCTCCTCGATCGGACCGAGGCCGATCGCGAGGGCGTAATCGACGGCGGCGCCCAGCCCGAGCCGCGCTGCATAATTGTTTTCCCACGTCTCGAACCGGCGCGCATCGTCGCGCAGATGATAGTGGTTCCGGGACACCCAGGGCGCCGCAAAATGATCGATCATCGGCGGCTCGAGCCGTTGCAGCAGTGCTTTGCGGACGTAAAGAAAGCCCGTGCCGCGCGGACCGCGCAGGAACTTGCGGCCCGTGGCTGAAAGCATGTCACAGCCGATCGCTTCGACGTCGACCTGCATCTGGCCGACCGCCTGGCAGGCGTCGAGCAGATAGGGAATGCCATGTGCACGCGCGATTCTGCCGATCGCTGCGGCCGGATTGACCAGCCCGCCATTGGTTGGAACCCAGGTGATCGCGATGAGCTTTACGCTGGCGTCTATCATGCGTTCAAGTGCGTGGACATCGAGCTCGCCGCGGGCATCGCTCGGCACGATCTCAATGACCGCGCCCGTGCGTTTGGCAACCTGAAGAAAGGCGACATAGTTGGCAGCGTATTCGGCCTCGGCAGTCAGGATCCGATCGCCGGCGCGAAACGGTAGCGCATAGAACGCCATCTGCCAGGCGACGGTTGCGTTCTCCATCAGTGCGATCTCGTCCGGCGCGGCGTTCAGCAGTCGCGCCACCGAGCCGTAGACCGCATCGAGTCGGCCAGACTCGCGGTCGGCGGCGGCATAACCTCCGATCTCGCTCTCCAGGTCGATATGCTGCTTCATCGCCGCGACGACGGTCGTGGGCATGAGGGCGGCGCCGGCGTTGTGGAGATAGGCGCGCCGGGAGGCGGCTGGTGTGTCGGAGCGTATTCGGTCGATGTCGATCAACTGCGCCTCTCCCTCTCGCGATACCGCGGAATGGATTAGACGCGCCTAACAAGGCAGGCAAGACCGCGGGCCGGAGAAGAGCAGGCCCGACTTCATCTCAGATGCAGAGGCCGAGCAGCTTGACGTGGCAGCTGGCGACTTTGGGTTTGCTGGCAGGAGTGACCTCGCGTTTCACGGCGACCAGCGGCTCGCTGTCCTTCTTGCCTTTGCCCTTGCCCGGCTTCGGCTCGTAATCGCCGGCGATCACCATGGCCCAATAGGTCCGCTTGCCGCTGGCATTCTTCGCGCTCGCGATCCCGACGCGGGAGGCGTTGTGCAGCAGCAGGTTCTTGCGGTGCCCGGACGAGTCGATCCACTGTCCCAGTGTCTTTTCGAAGTTGTCGTAGCCGTAGGCGATATTCTCGGCGGCGCGGCCTGCGCCTGATGGCGCGACGCGCTTGTTGAACGGGCCGAGCGCGTCGTGGCTGAGATCATCTTTGGCCGCCATCGCTCGGGCCTGATCCATCGCGATGCGGTCGAGGGTGGCGTCGCGCACGACGCGGCCCTCACCATGCTTGAGCCGGAAGCCGGAGATCTGCTCGGCTGGGGACTCCCCGCCCATCACAGGTGCGGCCGTCAGCAGCACCAGACCCGCGATCAGCAGAGCCGCGCGGCGCCTCATGATCCCCCAGCTCGTCATCGGTCCCCAAATAAGTGCGATTCCCGCCTTCTCCACCGGCATTGTGGACGCTTCAAGGCGAAGCGCCCTTCATAGTCTAACTGGTGGGCAGGTCCGCTTCGAAGTTGAAGCGGTCGCGCAGGTTCTTGCGCTGCTCCAGGATGTCCTTGAGGAACGCGCGGTCCTGGTCATTCTTCATCATCGGCTCTATGAGGTCGAGCTGGTTCATGGCGACCAGTTGCAGGATCTCGGTGCGCGGCCTGCCACTGGTGTCGCGCGGCAGCGCGTGGACGACCTGGATGTGTTCCGGCGGCTTCGGGCCCTTGGCGGCGGCGAGCTCATTGCGAAGCTGGCCTTCGAGCGCCTGCTGATCCGCTTCCACGAACGCGTAGAGTCCGACGCCCGAGCGGCGATCAGCAAAGGCCACAATGGCAGTGTCGCGCACGGCAGGGTTGTTGCGGATCAGCGCGGCCAGCATGGGCGCGTCGTTGACGAGACGGCGGCCGCCACCCTCGCGGTCGGTGAAATTGAACAGACCGCGGGTGATTGCGCGATAGACCTTCTTGCCGGTGACAAGCCACAGGCTTGCAGCGAAGGATTTCCTCGCCAGGATCTTTCGCTCGCGCGGAGTCAGCGCCTCGGGCGCATAGGAGCGCTTGTGTTTGAGCAGATGGCGGAGGTCTTCGTAGGCGAGGATGCGATAAAGCCGGCCACGCCGGGCGAAGCACGCCGCAAGCTGGAAATCGGTCACATAGGCGCGGCCATCGCGGCCGACCAGCCAGTTCTGTTCCTTGGCGAGATCGTTGTGGCAAATGCCGGCGCGGCGCAGCCGGCGCAGCGCGGCTTTGGCCGAGCGGAAATAGGCGAGGTTGCCATGCGGCTTTGCCAGATGCAGGGCAACACCGTCGACGAAGCCGCGCACCAGCGCCCGATGTCCGGCCCAGAGCAGCTCGGGGCCGACATTGAGACCCTTTGCCAGGGCGAGCGCGTGCTTCTCGCGTGCGAACAGATGGCGCGCCAGCAGGAACGACCACCACGGGACCTCGTCCAACCGGCGCAGCACGGCGTCGATCTCGCCGGTCTCGACAAGGAAGCGGCCGCGCTCGACGGTCGAGAACACGTCGCGCTTGAGCAGCACGCCCTCGGTCCAGCGCGCCGAAAGCATCGCGGCGTCGTCTTTCGGGAGACTCATCGATATCTCACGCGGCTGCGGCGATGCGCAGATGATCGACGATCCAGCGATCGAGATCGGCCAGCGCCAACGTACTCATCGCCTGCTTCTTGGCCACTGTCTTCTCGTTGCCGCGCAGGCGCGTGCCGTCGGGCTTCTTCGTCGGCGGGCTTGCAAGCGGCGGGAACAGGCCGAAATTGATGTTCATTGGCTGGAACGAGCGCGTGCCCGGTTCAATCGTCTCGATATGGCCGCCGGTGATGTGACCGAGGAGAGATCCGAGCGCCGTGGTAGCCGGCGGGCTTGCAAGCCGCTCGCCGCGCGCATCGGCCGCGGCATAGAGGCCGGCGATCAGGCCGACGCTGGCGGATTCCACATAACCTTCGCAGCCCGTCATCTGACCGGCAAAGCGCAGCCGCGGCTGCGCGCGCAGGCGCAGTTGGTTGTCGAGCAGTTTTGGCGAGTTGAGGAAGGTGTTGCGATGCAGGCCGCCGAGACGAGCGAATTCGGCTCTCTCCAGTCCGGGAATGGTGCGGAAGATCCGCTGTTGCTCCCCGTATTTGAGCTTCGTCTGGAAGCCGACGATGTTGTAGAGCGTGCCGAGCTTGTTGTCCTGGCGGAGCTGCACGATCGCGTAGGCTTTCGTGGTCGGATCGTGCGGATTGGTAAGGCCGACCGGCTTCATCGGGCCGTGGCGCAGCGTCTCGAGACCGCGCTCGGCCATTACCTCGATCGGCAGGCAGCCGTCGAAATAAGGCGTGTTGGTTTCCCACTCCTTGAACTCGGTCTTCTCGCCGGCAATCAGCGCGGCGACGAAGCCGTCATACTGCTCCTTGGTCATGGGGCAGTTGATGTAGTCGGCGCCGTTGCCGCCGGGGCCGACCTTGTCATAACGAGACTGGAACCAGGCCACCGACATGTCGATGGACTCACGGTGCACGATCGGCGCAATGGCGTCGAAGAAGGCAAGCGCGTTCTCGTCGGTGAGCGCGCGGATGGCGTCGGCCAGCGGGGCAGAGGTGAGGGGACCGGTCGCAACGATGACGTTGCTCCAGTCCGCCGGCGGCAGGCCTGTGATCTCGCCGCGGGCGATCTCGATCAAGGGATGGTCGTTCAGCGCCTTGGTGACGGTCGCCGAGAAGCCGTCGCGGTCAACCGCGAGGGCGCCGCCTGCGGGCACTTGGTTGGCATCGGCGGCGCGCATGATCAGCGAGTCGAGGCGGCGCATCTCGGCGTGGAGCAGGCCGACGGCGTTATTGGCGGCGTCATCAGAGCGGAACGAATTCGAGCAGACGAGCTCGGCGAGCCCGTCGGTGCGATGCGCCTCGGTCATGCGGTCCGGCCGCATCTCGTGCAGCACCACGGGCACGCCTGATTTGGCCACCTGCCAGGCGGCTTCCGAGCCGGCAAGGCCGGCACCGATGACGTGCACGGGAGTGGGTAAGGGTCCTGTCATGGGGCGGACAGGTAGCGCTTTTCAGCGGTCAGTGGAATCGCCGAGATCGAGTTTTTTGCCATCAGAAACGACAACGCCCGCACGAGGCGGGCGCTATCGGTTGGTCCGGTGGAGAGCTGAAGGATTTCAGCCCTGATAATGACCGGCGGCAACGCGCGGGATGTCCGAGCGATCAAGACCGATGTCGGCAAGTTCGCGGTCGCTGAGCTGGGACAACTCGGCAACATTGCGCTGATAGTCCCGGAAGGCCTGGATCATGCGGATGAGCGAGAGCAGCATTGGTAGTCTCCTGTAGTTTGATTCAGCCCTTGCTTCGGGCCTCATCGTTGAAATGAATATAAGTGAGGGTGGTGCACTGCGATAGTTCCAATGTTGCGATGCAGCTAAGCGAACAGCGCATAGCGACGCTAGGAAATGATTAACCGATTGGCGCTCCCGCCCCGCAGTCAGGCAAAGAGGGACGTTAGGTGCATCAAACACCCGTGAAATCACGGGCTTACGAGGGATCTTTGCGAATCCACGCACCTTAAAAATAGGTGACATCCCCGTGAGCGGAAAGCCTTTGCATCACCTCAATGAGCCCAAGTCGGGCATGCGCGATTCGCATGCGCTGCAGGTCAATAAAAGTGAATATTAATTCATATTATTGCCCACAGGCGCCGTCGATCTTGGCTGAGGGATGGGGACAGAGAGGAATACGGGCTCAAGGAGATCGCGAGCACCTGGACCGGTCTTTTCTGAAGATATCGGGAGATACTTGCCTCATGACGCGTTGCACACACGTTGAACGTGTGGGCTTAGATTGCAGAGTTGTAATGAAAATCAGAAATCCCGCATGCGGCTCTGCGTGGCGCCGTCACGCCGGCTCAGGCCACAAAACATGCCATGGGCGACTGCAGCGCGGGCAATCTGGAGAACACAGGGACCGCGATCGAGGCGATGCCCGACGGCGACGGGGCATGCACCTGAACAAGACGATGCACGCCACTATGGGCAAGTAACCAGGTCGGTAAACGCAATCCAAAAGGGGGCCAGTCGCCGGGCGACCGGCCCTACTTCTTTGTTTGTCTTTGAAGGTCTTATGGAGCGTGCGCGAGTTGGGTGGCGAAATAGGCCACGGTCTTGGAATAGACCTCGCTCTTGTTCCACTGCTGCAGGACCGCGAAGTTCGGGCTGCCCGGCTGCCAGTCCTTGCCCTTCTGCCAGCCATAGCCGGCGAGATAGTTGGCAGTGGAGGCGAGCACGTCGGGAGCGCTGTGCAGCAGGTCGCGCTTGCCGTTGCCGTCGAAATCGACGGCGTATTTCATCCAGGATGACGGCATGAATTGGGTCTGGCCGAGTTCGCCCGCCCAGGCGCCTTTCATCTCGGCGGGCGTAAGATCGCCGCGCTGGACGATGCGCAGCGCGTCCATCAGTTCACCACGAAACTGCTCGGCGCGCCGGCAATCATAGGCCAGTGTCGCAAGCGAGCGGATCGTCGCGAACTTGCCGGTGTTCACGCCGAAATCGGTTTCGAGGCCCCAGATCGCAACCAGGATCTCGCCAGGCACTCCATAAGCCTGCTCAATGCGCGACAGCACTGATCCGTATTGTTTCATCATGTTGGAGCCGCGCTTCATCCGCGGCGGCACCATGCGGCCGGAAAATTCTTCAAAGGTCTGGTTGAAGACCTTTTGCGATTTGTCACGGTTGAGCACGCTCTGGTCCAAGGTGACGCCGGCAAGGCCGGCGGTAATCGCCTGTTGCGAGATGCCCTTTGCCGCGGCCTCGGTTTTGAAGTCGGCGAGCCAAGCGTCGAAATTGCCCGAGCCGCAAGCGGCTGCAGCCAGTGTGGGCTCGACGGATACGATGGAGGCTGAGAGGGCAAGGGCTGCGAGAGCGAGACGAGAAATCGTCAGGGTCATCAGAGGTAATTGATTCCGTGAAGTGACCGGCGGCGAAATGTCTAATGTAACAGCGGCCAAAGCAAGGCGTATGACAGCGGCCGATCCCGCCGGGGGCTGGACGGGATCGGCCGTAAGATTCGTCAGGTCGCCGCTCTATTCCCTATTCCGCCACGGGAACAAGTTGGCGGGGAAATCCGCCGCCGGCTTGCGGGGACGCTGAGGCGGAGGCGGCACCGGCCGCGCGCCGGGCTCCGAGACGATGGCCTTACGATACAGGTGCCAAGTGGCGTGGCCGAGCAGGGGGATGACGACTGCGAGTCCGAGGAAGGCAGGAATGGTGCCGAGCGCCAGCAGCACCGCGACGATCAGGCCCCAGGCCGCCATCGGCACCGGGTTTTTGGCGACGACGCGAAGTGAGGTGACCATCGCCTCCAGCGCGCCGGCATGGCGGTCGAGCATCAGCGGGAACGATACGGCGCTGATGCAGAGCGCAGCGAGCGCGAATAGAAAGCCCGTGCCGCAACCGACCACGATCAGCCACCAGCCCTGCGATGTCGTCAGAACGCGCGTCACGAAATCCGAGATTCCGGTCACGCCCTCGTAGCCGAATGCCGCCACATAGATCGCCTGCGCGGTCGCGACCCAGGTTACGAACAATGCAAGCAGTAGCGTGCCGAGGCCGAGCATGGCACCAAAGGAGGGTGAGCGCAGCACGTCCATGGCATCCCAGGCGCTGGCCTCTTCGTGGCGCTCGCGACGGCTTGAGAGCTCATAGAGGCCGAGCGCTGCGAACGGGCCGATCAGGGCGAAGCCCGCGGCGAGCGGAAACAGCAGCGGGAGCACCGAATAGCCCATCACCACGCGGGCGAGCACGAGGCCGAGCACCGGATAGATCACGCAGAGAATGATGGCGTGGCTCGGAACCGCCTTGAAGTCTTCCCAGCCCCGCTTGAGCGCGTCATGCAGGTCGGAGAGTTGGATGGTTCGGATCACCGGTCCAGCCGCGTTTGCGGTCTGGCCCATCGTGGGGACATTGCCCTGATAGAGTGTGGCCATGGTCGGCTTGCTCCCTTGCCATGCGGCCGAACTCGGCGCCGACAACGGCGCAAGCGGCCGCTTTTCTGAGTTATGCGAGTGCCAACCAGACGCGAATTCCGGACGGCATCGCGAGCTGAAGGTCAAGCGTACGCCTATTTCCGAGTCCTGTCCCTCACGCTTGGGTGAGATTCGATGCCGCAGTGCAACCTCGATGACGTCATCCGGTCGTCATTTCGCCGCAGATAAGCTCATGCTGTGAGTGGGTCGCGCGAGCAGCGCGGGCGCAATGCAGAAACTTCATCTATAATGGCCCGCTCAGGGCCTTCCAACGGGATCCTATTCGGGGAGCAGACATGAGCATTTTCGGGAAAATCATGGGCGCGATCTTCGGCGGCCATCCGGGTTCCGCTGCGCCCGCCGGCGGCGCGCCAGCGGGCAGCGCGCCTGCAGGGAGCGCGCCGAGCGGATCGGCGCCCGCGTCTGCGCCGGCCGCCGCGCCTGCGGCAACGGTGGACGTCGCCGCAATCGTCGACAAGGCGGCCGCCGCGCACAAGGGCGAGAAGCTGGAATGGCGCACCTCGATCGTCGACCTCATGAAGGCGCTCGACGTCGATTCGAGCCTCGCAGCGCGCAAGGATCTGGCCAAGGAGCTCGGCTACACCGGCGACATGAACGATTCTGCCAGCATGAACGTCTGGCTGCACAAGCAGGTGATGTCCAAGCTCGCCGCAAATGGTGGCAAGCTGCCGCCGGAAATCAAGCACTGATCCACAACGCGGTCGATGCGAGAGGGCCCGCGATGTCGCGGGCCCATTTGCGTTTCAGGGCATGAGATCCGCATGCTCCGGATGCCTGTCGAGGTAGTCGACGACAAAACCGCAGCCCGCGATCACTTTCCTGCCGTCGCGGCGGATGATCTCGAGCGCGCCCTTGATCAACTCGGACGCAATGCCGCGGCCGCGCAGCGCGCGCGGCGTCTCGGTGTGAGTGATGATGATGGCCGATGGTGTCAGCAGGTAATTGGCGAAGGCCACCTCACCGCCGACATCGAGTTCGAAGCGGCTCCTGTCCTTGTTGTCGCGTACCGATGCCGCCATGCCTGATCCTTCCGAAGCCTTGCTTATTGCTGATCTAGGCGCCTGAACCCGCGCTTGCCAAGGCGCGACCAAGGGAGGTTGTCGCGGGGGAGATATCTGCAAAATGCGTATCCTGTTCAGTCTCGGGGTCTTGCTCCCCGTGTTCGCCGCGACAGCGCCGGCCCCGGCCGCAGCCGAGGGCGGTCCGGCCTGGCAAGCGTGCGTGGGGCCAACCAGCACGCCGGATGAGCGGGTGAAGGCCTGCTCGATCGTGATCGACACCAAGAGCGAGACCGGCCGGAGGCTCGCGGGCGCCTATTGCAACCGCGGTCATGGCTTCACCGAGAAGCGCGAGTTCGATGCGGCGCTGTCCGACCTCGACGAGGCGGTCAAGCTCGACCCGACCTACGCCTGCGCCTTCAACAATCGCGGCCGCGTCTACAGCTTCATGCGCGACTATGATCGCGCCATTGCCGAGTACGACCAGGCCATCAAGCTCGATCCGTCGCTGGCGATGGCCTATAGAATCGCGGCGAGTCTCGCTACAACAAGGGCGATCTCGATGGCGCCATCGCCGATTTCGATACGACGATCAAGCGCGATCCCAGCTATGCCGCCGCCTACGCCAATCGCGGCTACGTCTATGCCCGCAAGCACGATACGGTGCATGCGTTGGCCGACTACACGATGCGGATCAAGCTTGCGCCCGATGTGCTCGCCTATATCGATCGTGGCAACGTCTATCGTGACAGCGAGCAACTCGACCGCGCTGCCTCCGATTATGGTGAGGCGATCCGCGTTGCGCCGTCAGATGCGCGCGGCTGGCGCAATCGCGGCATGATCCGGCTTTACCTCGGCGACAACAAAGGCGGCCTTGCCGACTACGACAAGGCGCTCCAATACGATCCCGCCGATGGGTTCTCCTGGAACAATCGCGGCCAGGCCAAGATGCGGCTCGGCGATACGAAGGGCGCGATCGCCGATTTCCGGAAGGCGCTGGAATTGAAGCCCGGTCTTCAGACGGCGCAGGAGGCGCTGAGGAAGCTCGGGGCGTTGTAACCTCAGCGCGGGATGAACAGCGCGGCGATAACGAATAATTCCCGGTATTGCTCTTGCAAGTTCCGCGGCGGTTCCCACGTCCCTCACAGGACATACGCCCGAATGCGGCCGGCAGGGTCGTTGGACATTCGGAGTGTCATGATCGCCAGCCGCTGACGTATGCCTCTTTTGTAGGAGGATACGATGTCGGATTTTGGTTTCTTGAATACTCATCGCAAATGGGAAGACTGGTGCGGGATGATCCTCGGCGCGCTGATCGTCGTGTCGCCATGGTTTCCCATCCGCGAGCCGACGCCCATCGTCGGAAATGAGACGACGATCCTGAATGCGATCGCAGTCGGCCTGGTCGTCTTTGGAGTCAGCCAGCTCGAATATGTCGCACTGCAACGTTGGCAAGAGTTCGCGACGATCCTGGTCGGATTCTGGCTCATCGCCTCGCCTTATGCTCTCGGCTACTCCGATGCAGGCTTTCTCCGCATCTACCACACAAGTCTCGGCGGAGTGGTCGTGCTGCTCGGAATCCTCCAGCTGTGGCAGGACTGGGATCTGAGTGACCAGGACTTGCTGAGGCACGGCCAATAGGCCGCGGATGTCGGCAGGCCCGCCGCGTCATCGGCGGGCCTGAACTCGCTCATCTCTTCACCAGGTCCTGATAGTCCGGATGCTTCTCGATCCATGCCTTTACGAACGGGCATTGCGGGATCAGCTTCAGGCCGCGGGCGCGGACCTGGTCGAGGGCGCCTTGCACCAGCTTCGAGCCGACGCCTTTGCCGCCCAGTTCCTTCGGCACGTCGGTATGCTCGAAAGTAATGACATTGCCATCGAGCTTGTAATGCTCAGTCGTGAGATGGCCATCCACCTCGAGCTCGTAGCGGTGATGGGCCTTGTTGTCGATGATTTCGCTCATGACGTCTCCGGTCAGCTTTTCAGCGAGTCCGTCAGCATCTTGCGGACCGACCAGGCTTCGCCGTCGGAGGAGCCCTTGATGTCGTCGATCTTCCAGCCGCCAGCCTCGCGCACGAAGTCGTAATGCACGATCTGGTCGGCGGGTTTGCGCTCGTTGCGATGGCCCGTGATGGTTACCGCCAAGGTGGCCTTGTCGGCCTCCATCGTCTCCGCGTCAACCTTGAACGACTTCACGTCGGGTTCCTGCGCATTGGTGACGGGGTCGAAATCGATCGGCCCGACATCGCCCTTCGGCGTATGCGCATCCGCCCTGGCCCACAGCGCAACCAGCGCCCTGGAGAGATATTTTGCTTTTGCGGCTTTGTTCTCGGTGACAAAGGCCGCGCCGCCGTCGCCCTTGCCTTTGGCGGCGCGGGTGTAAATCGCGGTCAGGATCGTGATGGGATCGTTACCGGCGAGCGCTTGGGCGAAGGCGGGCGTGGTGGCGACGAAGAGAGAGGCGGCAATGAGGCTGCGGCGGGTGAGCATGGATTGTCCCTGAGATGATGGCACACGACGGGGCCGGAATGGCCGATGTCTGCGCGGTACCTCAGTAGACCGGCGTAACGGCAGTTCGGTTCAATCGGCCGCCTTGGCGAGCCGCGAATCTTCCGGCTGTTGTTTCAGCCGGAGACAGCCCTGACAGATGACGAGCGACCGATTGACCCTGGCGTCCTGCTCGGCCTCGATGCCGTCCTGGGCCTGCCACCACTCCTTCGAATAGGGTTGCAGCCCGGTCTGAGCCCGGGTGCGCTCCGATCTGATGGCCGTGCGTGTTGCCTGCGACGGCTGGGCGGCGCGCGGCCGGTTGGGATCCTCGCCGCCGGCGCCATCCCAGGCGTAGTGCGCGGGCTTAAAGGCTGGATCGGGAGCAAGATGCGCCTGCGGGGCGATGGCACATCCACCGAGCGCCAGCGACAATAGGAAGACGGCAGGCGCTTTGACCATGATGCGGTACTCTGTACGCGAGAACTGATGAAGGTTGCGCCGATCATGTTTAAATTTCCCTGAACGGTTGGATCGGCGCCGGCGACAAACGCGCATGCGCTATCTCATCTTCCCGCTCGCCCTGTTCGCCGTCGCTGCCGCGCGCGCCGACGATGCAAAACCGTTCAATCCTGCCGACTATCCGACAGGCGTGCAGAAAGCGCTGCGCTACGCCAATGAAGAGTGCCGGAGCGAGGGCGGCGGCGAGGTCGCGTTCGCACCGGACACGGTGCGAAGGATCGACCTGACCGGCGATGGCCGCGACGATTACATCGTCGCTTTCCGCGACACCAAATGCGCCGAGCGCGAGGGCTCCTTTTGCGGAACCGGCGGTTGCGTCATGACTATTCTGGTGACGCTGCCGGATGGCCGAACGCGTGAGGTGTTTGACGGCTATGTCCGCAGCTACACCATCCTGGCTCCGCCGATGAAACACGGCGCGGCGCGCACCGTCCGTTTCGATCTGCACGGCAGCTTCTGCGGCGGCTTTGGCGCGCAGGCCTGCGTCAAGGAGAAGGCGATCACTGCAACGCCGTTCGAATTCAGGAAACCGTAGGGCAGGGGTGCGGATCGCGGCCTTGCAGGGGCGCGTTCGATGGCGATAAATGGGCTGCAATGAGCGGGCGGCTTGCGTGCCGTCCGCCGCCGAAGAGGAAGCCCGATGCAGCCGCTCCGTATGTCCCGCCGCGTCATGAATCTCGCTTACATGCTGACCCAGAATGCGCGGCGGCATGGAACGCGCCCCGGCTTCGTCTGGGGAGACAAATCCTGGACCTGGCGCGAGATCGATGCGCAGGTCTCGGCGCTCGCCGCAGCACTTGCCGCGCGCGGCATCGTCAAGGGCGATCGTATCCTGGTTCATTCCAAGAATGGCGACGAGATGTTTGTCTCGATGTTCGCCGCGTTCCGGCTCGGCGCGGTCTGGGTGCCGACCAATTTCCGCTTGATGTCCGATGAGGTCGCCTATCTCGCCCAGGCTTCGGGTGCGAAGGCGTTTCTGTGCCATGTCGATTTTCCTGAGCACGCGGCGGCCGTGAATGGCGGCACCTTGGAGTTCACCTGGAGCATCGACGGCAAGGGCACGTTTGGCGAGCGCTCGGTCGCCGATGCGATCGCCTCGCAGCCAGGGCAGGTGGTCGAGAACGTCGCGGTTGAGCACGACGATCCCTGCTGGTTCTTCTTCACTTCCGGCACCACGGGCCGTTCGAAGGCGGCGGTACTGACTCATGGGCAAATGGGCTTTGTCGTCACCAACCATCTCGCCGACCTCACGCCCGGGGTGACGGAAGCCGATGCCTCGCTGGTGGTGGCGCCGCTGTCGCACGGCGCCGGCGTGCATCAGCTGGTGCAGACCGCGCGCGGCGTCTGCACCGTGCTGCTGCCAACCGAGCGATTCGACATCGACGAAGCGTTCCGGCTGATCGAAACGCATCGGGTCAGTAATCTTTTCACTGTGCCGACGATTTTGAAGATGATGGTCGAGCACCCCGCGGCTGACAAATATGATCATTCCTCGCTGCGTCACGTCATCTATGCTGGCGCGCCGATGTATCGCGAGGATCAGAAGGCCGCGCTGAGGAAGCTCGGCAAGGTCATCGTGCAATATTTCGGGCTGGGCGAGGTCACCGGCAACATCACCGTATTGCCGGCGGCGCTGCACGATCCCGAGGACGGGCCGCATGCGAAGATCGGCACCTGTGGCTTCGAGCGCACCGGCATGCAGGTCTCGATCCAGGACGACGAGGGGCGCGAGCTCGGGGCGAACCAGAGCGGCGAGATCTGCGTGATCGGGCCCGCGGTGCTCGCCGGTTATTATGACAACCCCGAGGCCAACGCGAAGGCATTCCGCAACGGCTGGTTCCGCACCGGCGACCTCGGCCATATGGACGAGGAGGGGTTCGTCTACATCACGGGTCGGGCTTCCGACATGTACATCTCCGGTGGCTCCAATATCTATCCGCGCGAGATCGAGGAGAAGATCTTGACCCATCCTGCGGTCGGCGAGGTCGCGGTGCTCGGCGTGCCTGATGCGACCTGGGGCGAGGTCGGCGTCGCCGTCTGCGTCCCCCGCGAGGGCGCCAAGCCCGTCAGCGAGGCGGAAATGGCGGCATTTCTGTCGCCGAAGGTGCCGCGCTACAAGATGCCGAAGCGGTTCTTCTTCTGGGAGTCGTTGCCGAAATCCGGCTACGGCAAGGTGCCGAAGCGCATGGTGCGCGACGAGCTCGAGGCGCGCGGTCTGCTCGCTCTCGACAGGACCAAGTCGGGCTGAGTGCGGGGAATGCGGACGATCAAGCAGCCGGGCGCTCCCGCCCCTGAACGCATCCAATGGGTGGAGGCGAGGGGGCGCGCGTTCTCTTTCACGCTTGAAGCAGGCCTGCCGCTGCTCGAAGCTGCGCGCCGCGGCTTTGCCGCAGAAGGGTTCGCCTGCGGCGTGCTGAATTTCGACCACGGCGCGCTCGGGCCATTCGGTTATGTGATGCCGGCGCTGTCGAGGACGGGCGAGAACGCGGCGTTCTACAGCGAGACCTATCGGCCTGCGGGCGTGACGCACACGAGGCTCGGCAGCATGACGCTGGGCTCGCGCGACGGTGCGCCGTTCTTTCATTGCCACGGGCTCTGGACCGAGGCAGATGGCAAGGCGAGCGGCGGCCACATGCTGCCGGACGAGACAGATGTCGCCGAGCCGTTCGAGGTTCAGGCTTTCGGAATCGATGGCGCGATGTTCACCGCCGAGCCCGATCCCGAGACCAATTTTACGCTGTTCGGGCCGCTGGTGGCCACGAGCAGCGGCGCCCGCACCACCAGCTGCGCCTTTGCGCTGCGGCTGCGACCCAACCAGGACTTTGCTTCCTCTCTGGAAACCTTCTGCCGCACGCACGGTATTGCGCGCGCGAAAATCCATGGCGGCGTCGGCTCGACCATCGGCGCGCGCTTCAGCCATGGCGGCGTGACCGAGCCTTTCGCCACCGAGCTTGCGATCACCGCCGGGATGATCGCGCCTGATACGTCCGGCGCGCTTCAAGCCGCGCTCGATGTTGCCCTGATCGATTACACCGGCGGGATCGCCGAGGGCCGTCTGATCCGCGGGGACAATCCTGTGCTGATGACCATGGAGCTGGTGCTGGAGGTCTTGGCGTAGCCTCGCTGGCGACTGGCGCGGCAAGATATCTCTTTGCAATTTGCGTGTTCCTGTTATGTTCCGTTCGAATGAGGTGCGCGGAGGCCGGCAATGGCGCGACGGGGCTATCGGACGATCAACCTGCCTGCGCCGTATCTGAGGCGGGGTCTGGCTCGACCCCTCGCACATCCATGATCGCGAGGCCTATCCGTTTTGCCTGCCGATCTTTCCGGATGATTTCGAGCTCAATTTCGAGGCCGCCATCACGGTCATCGTTGGTGAGAACGGCACGGGGAAGTCGACGATTCTCAAGGGAATCGCGGCGCTCGTCGGTTATGACGATGCTGGCGGAGGCAAGGGCTACATGCCCGTCGATCACTCCGAGGCACGCGAGAAGATGGGCGGGCAGCTCTCCAAATCGCTGCGCGCAAGCTGGCTGCCGAAGATCACCAATGGCTGGTTCTTCCGAGCCGAGAGCTTTTTCTCGGTCGCGCGATATCTGGACAAGGCCTCGCGCGATGCGGGCCAGGTCGGACCCGATTTCCTGTCGCACTCCCATGGCGAAGGCTTCCTGCGCTTTTTCGAGGAGCGGTGTCAGCGGCAGGGCATCTTCATCTTCGACGAGCCGGAATCCGCGTTGTCGCCGGCGCGTCAGATCGAGTTCCTGAAGCTGCTGCGCCGCATGGAAGACTCCCGCATCTGCCAGGTGATCATGGCGACCCATTCGCCGATGCTGATGGCCTATCCCAACGCGCAGCTGCTGCGGCTCGGCAAATACGGCCTCGAGTGGACGACGGTCGAGCAAACCGATCACTACCGGGTGATGCGGGAGTTCTGTGACGATCCGCACGGCTTCGTCGAGACAACGCTGCCGGAGTAGGTGAGCAAGCGATCACCACGGGCTGGTCTTGACTTTGGCCATGGCGAGGTATGTCGATTCACTGAAGCTCGATGTCCCCGAGCTCGATCCCTGAAACAGGTCGAGCACCGGCGAGTAGGTCTGGCTGGCGTTCTTCGCGTCGTACATGGCGGAGAAACGGCTCAGCAGCTTGGCTACCTTGGTGGGATCGGACAGGTCCTTGATGTTGAGATACTTCTCCACGATCTTGGCCTGCTGATCGATCTGCATCGAGGCCATCTGATCGGGCAGATCGAAGGTGGTGCGAAACACCTCCGACAGAGCCTTGTCTGCAAGGATGTCGAAGGCGGAGGTGATGTGTCCCGCCATGCGCTGGAAATACAGCGCCAGACGTACGCCGGGATTCGTGTCGCCCTGCTGCTGCTCCAGGCTCTGCTGGAGATAGTCCTTTTGCGTTGCCAGGAATTGATCGCGCTTTTGCGGCCCCATCATCGGAAGACGCGCGACATTGCCCTCGCTGTCGAAATTGAACGACGCCGCGATCTCGGCAAAGCGAGGGTCGCTCTCCGTGTTTGCGAAGCTTTTGGGATCGTTCAGATCCGAGGCGAAGATCTTCTTGAGATAGGCTGTGCTCACCTTCGCAGGGTCCAATCCCTTGGCGACCAGAATGAAGTCGACCATCTTCCTGTTCGCGAGCAGGTCGGAAACGCTCGTGATGTCGCCGATCGACTGTTGATAGTCGGTCGCGTCCTTCTGGGCTTGAGCCTTGACTTTCGCCTGGTCCTGCTTGCTTGCAGCTTTCAGTTTCGCGATGACGTAATTCTTCGCGGTATCGAGGATTTCGGCCGGGTCCTGAGCCGCCAGGGGCATCGTCAGATTGCCTTTGCCATCGAAGTTGAACGCGCGCGCGAGCTTGACGTATCGATCGTCCTTCAGCGTATAGACGTAGCTCTTGGGATCGTTGAGGTCGCTCTCCAGCACAGCCTTCACGGTGGACTGTGAGACCTGTGTAGGGTCGAGGCCGACCGCCGCCAGCGCGAAGTTATACGCTGATGGGGCGGACACGAGCGCCTGGAGCGACGTGACCTTCGGGATGGCATTTCTGAATTGCCCGATCACCAGGGCTTCCTGCAGCGGGCTTGCCGCCGCATAGACAGCCGACTTGCTGTCGTCGAAACTCTGGTTCGTGATGGCGAGGTTTGCAGCGGTCTGCGCAGGTGTACCAGATGGCAGCGATCCGTCGGCCGAAAACTCGTACGCAGTGGCGAAATTCATGAACCGGTTGGTCGCCACGATGGCGTCGTTGGTGGTCGCCATGCTGCTTACGGCGGATTGCAGGCGATATCGTTCGACCAATATCTGCACATTCAACTGGTCGACGTCGGCGCCGGGTTGCGACAGTTGAGACGTGTAGTCGGCAATTTTCGAGCTGGCGTCGGTCGCATCCGATTTGGCCTGGGCAAGCTGGGCGTTGAGGCCATCCAGCTTCGAAGCGAAGGTGACATTCACATAGCTGTTCGGATCGGACGGGTCGCTGGACAAGACCTGCCTGATCGTGTCACGCGGCCATTTGCTCTGATCGATCCCGAACGCCGACGCGACATAGTTGCGGAGACGATCGTCGTTGAGAAGCTGGTCGACGCTGGTCACGTTGCCGATCGTGGCATTGTAGTATTTCGTGTCGGCAGCAACGGCATCGACGTTGCTCTTCATGGCGGCCGTGTAGAGCCCGATCATGTCGTCAGTCTGGTTGCTCGACTGCGCAACCTTGGTGTCACCGCCGCCGAAGGAAAACGCCGCGGCAAATTCCCGGTAGCGCTTGTCAATCAGCGTGTTGGCGAAGCTCTTGGGGTCGGTGAGATCGCTCTGCAGCACCTTTTTCATGAAAGCCTTGGCATAGGCCATGTCTTCCAGGCCATAGGCCTTCGTGACGTAGTGATACAGGCGATAGTCGTTCATCAGGTCGTCGACCGAGTGAACCTTGCCGATGTTTGCTTTGTAATAGGCGGCTTCGCGCGATACGTCCGATTGCTGTGCCACCCGCGTCAGCGACTGCGTGAGATTGCGCGCGAGATAGCTGTAGCTGAAATAGGTCGACACCATGGGAATTCCTGACGGCTCGACGGGGCTTGCCGAGGGGCTTGGACGTCCGTCAATCATTGCCGGGGCGCAAGGCAGAAGACTGGCCTCATGCCAGCCGACAGAAACATTGTTCAATTCATTACTGCGATTCTGGCGCGACAACCTCAGGTGCAGTTTGCGTCCTAGTGCCGCATCGTTTGCATCTCTCCGACAAGCCTCCCGCAAGCAAGGCGTGGCAAGCTTCGTCCTCGCTTTGGCGTTGAGACCGCAGACATGCTTTCGCGTCCTCGTGGCGCATCGCGCCCGAGCTTTGCGGCAGTCAGTGCCCTCGAGAGTGCCGAGGGCGCAGGGAAGGCCGGGTGCCGACTGGCACCCGCGGTCCACTGTGCGAAGGTTGCGCTACAAGAGGCTGCACAGCGGCATACAGGTGAAGCCGAAACATCCGGCCTTCCCTGCGCAGTGGGTTGACGGCTTATGTCGTGCTCTCCTCGGGGAGCGATGCACTATTGCCCCCGTCGCCTTGCAGATCATTGATGCGCCGGCCCGGTTGGGCCACACGCATCGCCACAAGACTTGGCGCACAGCCTTCGGGCGCCAGGACCACACGATTTTGCCGTACGCAGGCCGCACCCGTCGTGCGCGCGCGGGGCGTTGCTCACGGAGTGACCCGCCCTGCAACCACCTTCGCGCCAATGCGGCCCGCGTCCACCACGTCCCATCCCGCGTGTCGTGACGATCGCGATAGCGCCCCTCGGCCGGGTTGGGATGATCGAAGTATGCGATAATTCCGAATTCGAGTAAAGCGAATCATTTTTGTTCTGATCCGTTGACCTGGCTCTCGCGTGTTTTGCCCGCCGCTCAGGCAATGGATGGTGTGGGCGAGGGAGGCTGCCGCCACAGCCGCGCCACGAACCGGTCTCCCCACGGTCGAAAAATGCGTTACGATGCTTGCAGCGCGCATCAGTCGCGCCAGGTCAAAGGTGAGGAAACGGTATGCGGATGACGATCGGAAAGGCGATCGCCGGGGTGGCGGCGCTGTCGGTGGCGGGAATGATTCTGACGACGGCGTTTGAGCCGGTTTGGGCCCACGGGCCGACCCGGCAGAAGGTGCGGGAATCCATCGAGATCAACGCGGCCCCGGCCAAGGTGTGGGCGGCGATCGGCAATTTCCAGGATATGAGCTGGCTGCCGCCGGTCACCAAGACCGAGGGCGAGAAGGGCAATGAGATCGGCGCCACGCGGCGGCTGACCCTGACGGGAGGCGCCACAGTCGACGAGGAGCTCTACAAGTTCGACGCGGCCGCCATGACCTATTCCTACCGCATCACCGCCGTCGACGTGAAGGTGCTGCCGGTCAACAACTACTCCTCGACGCTGACGGTGACGCCGAGCGCCGACGGCAAGGGCGCGACGCTGGAATGGGCCGGCGCGTTCTATCGCGGCTTTCCCAACAACGATCCGCCGCCGGAGCTGAATGACGAGGCCTCGGTCAAGGCGGTGAAGAGCCTGTATCAGACCGGGCTCGCAGCCCTGAAGAAGAAGATCGAGAGCGGAAGCTGACGATGCGGGTCCTGGGGCTGGTTCGGATCCTGGCGGCGTTCGCCGCCGGCATCGCGAACGCCTCTGCCGAAGAGGCGTTCGTCACCAACCAGCTCAGCGACGATCTGATGGTCGTTGACCTCGCCACCTCGCGCAGCGTTGCGACCATCCCGATCGGCGGCAAGCCGGCCGGAATCGCCGTCACCGCGGACGGCCGCTTGGCCTATGTCACGAGCCCGGATGCCAAGGCGGTGACGGTGGTTGATGCCGCGACGCGTCAGGTTGCCGGCCGCATCGAGGTCGGCGGCGGCCCGCTCGGCATTGCCGTGACGCCTGACGGCAAGACCGTCTATGTCGCCGATTGGTATGCGGCCGCGGTGCGGGTGATCGATGCGACCTCGCGCAGCGTCACCGCCAGCATCACGGTCGGCGCCTCGCCGTCGGGGCTCGCGGTGACGCCTGACGGCAAGCTACTGCTCTCGGCGGACCGCGACGACGACAGCGTCTCGGTGGTGGATACCGCAACGCGCCAGCGCAAGGCAGTCGTCAAGGTCGGTGTCCATCCGTTCGGCGTCACCATCGACGCCGAGGGCAAGCGCGCCTACACCGCCAATGTCGGCTCCAACGACGTCTCCGTGATCGACATCGCGGAGGCACACGAAATCGGCCGCGTGCCGGTGGGAATGCGCCCCTATGCCGTGGCGCTGGCGCAAGGCCGTGGCTTCGTCACCGATCAATATGGCGGCACCGTCAGCGTGTTCGATGTCGCGACACTGAAGCCGATGAAGCGCATCAATGTCGGCGACTATCCCGAAGGCATCAACGCGACCGTCGACGGCAGGCGCATCATCGTCGCCTGCTGGGAGAGCAACACGCTCGAGATCATCGACGCCGCCGAGCTGAGGGTGATCGGCAAGGTCGCGACCGGCGACGGCCCGCGCGCGTTCGGCACGTTCTTGCGCAGGACGAAATAGGGGGCTACGGCCCCGTTCGTAGCGCCGGTACGATCTCTTCGATCCGCTCGAATACGTGATCCGGCCCGCGCGCCCGCAGCGCCGCCGGTGCCGCGTAGCCCCAACACACCGCGCCGCAGGCAATCCCCACCGCACGCGCCGCTTCGATGTCGCGAACCTCGTCGCCGATCGCGATGACCTTGTCAGGCGCAACGCCGGCGCGCCGGATTACGCGGCGGAATTTTGCGGGCTTGCCGAACGCCGAGGCCGAGCAGTCGAATTGCGAAAACAGGGCGGTTGATACGCCGAGCTTTTGCCGCGCATTGGTCTCGCTGTCCGATGTCACCAGTGCGAGCTGCACGCCGTTGTCCACCAGAGTCCGCAGCATCGCCTCGGCTCCCGCAAACAGCGAAATCTCCGCGGCTGCCTCTCCTTTCAGCCGCCGTGCATGCCGCGCGATCGCCGGCAGCTTCCAGACGGGCACCTCGAGCCGGCTGAGGATTTCGCGCGTCGAAGCATGCCGCAGCTCCTCGATATCCCCGTCCTTCACGCGCCGAAAGCCGAAGTGATCGGCGACGTCGTTGATGGTGCGCAGGAACCAGGGGAAGCTGTCGACGAGCGTGCCGTCGAGATCGAAGATGGCGAGGGAGAAGGGCATGGAAAAGAAATTACGCCATCAATATTTCCATACGGTTTGCTCGCTCCAACCAAGCTCCGCGAACTCGCCGGCCCGAAGCGGCGCTTCTCCTTCAGCGAAGAATTCATCGAGCTGTGGCGGCGCGACCGCTGTCTCCGACAGCATGGCATGCGCCTGGCCGCGGTGATGGATCTGGTGCTGAAACAGATGCATCAGAAGCCGGTCGCGGCGTTCGATCTGGACGCGTGTGTCACGGTTGATCCGGACAAAGCCGTTCAGCAGATCAGGCGTCAACGCATCGCAGATGGCGATCAGGCGCTTGTCCATTGCGGCCTGGGCGGGTTTTAGCCCGGAAAGCGAAGGATACGGCACCTCATTCTCCCAGGCGCGCGGGCCGAGCCAGCCACCTTCGAGCGCGTCGATATAGAAGAGATCGATAACGTAGATGTGGTTCAGCGTGCGTTGAATGCTCGGGAAGAAGCCGGTGCGCCGGGCTTCGAATTCGGCCTGGCTTAAACCGGCGCAGGCGGAGAGCAGGCGGTGGTTCGCCCAAGCATTGTTGTGGACGAAGGCGCGATAGGTTTGCACGAGTCCAGCGGACATATCGGTCTTCCCCGGATACTGCGTCTCACGAGAAGAGCGCTGGCGGATTACGATTCGCTAACCCGCCCTGCGGCTTCGGCGCAACGCGCTACTCCGCCGCCTCGCTCGTGCTCCGCCGCTTCGGCTTCCGCGATTTCTTCAGCACCGGCTCGAGGAATTTGCCGGTATAGCTCCGCGGCGCCTTGGCAATGTCCTCCGGCGGCCCCCAGGCGACGATCTCGCCGCCGCCGTCGCCACCTTCGGGGCCGAGGTCGATGACCCAGTCGGCGGTCTTGATGACTTCGAGATTGTGCTCGATGACCACCACCGTGTTGCCCTGCGCGACGAGCTCGTGCAGCACCTCCAGCAGCTTCTTGACGTCGTGGAAGTGAAGGCCCGTCGTCGGCTCGTCCAGGATGTAGAGCGTACGTCCGGTGGCGCGTTTTGAAAGCTCCTTGGCCAGCTTGACGCGCTGGGCTTCGCCGCCCGACAGCGTCGTCGCTTGCTGGCCGACATGGATGTAATCGAGCCCGACGCGGTGCAACGTTTGAAAAGTCTCGCGCACGCGCGGCACCGCCTTGAAGAACTCGGCGGCTTCCTCGACGGTCATGTCGAGCACGTCGGCAATGCTTTTGCCCTTGAACAGGACTTCGAGCGTCTCGCGGTTGTAGCGCTTGCCCTTGCAGACATCGCAGGTGACGTAAACGTCGGGCAGGAAGTGCATCTCGATCTTGATAACGCCGTCGCCCTGGCAGGCCTCGCAGCGGCCGCCCTTCACGTTGAAGGAGAAGCGGCCCGGCTCGTAGCCGCGCGCCTTGGCCTCGGGCAGGCCGGCGAACCATTCGCGGATCGGGGTGAAGGCGCCGGTATAGGTCGCCGGGTTGGAGCGCGGGGTGCGGCCGATCGGCGACTGGTCGATGTCGATGATCTTGTCGATGTGCTCCAGGCCCTCGATGCGGTCGTGCGGGGCGGCGCCTTCGCTGGCGTTGTTGAGCTTGCGGGCGATGGCCTTGTAGAGCGTGTCGATCAGCAGCGTCGACTTGCCGCCGCCCGAGACGCCGGTGACGCAGGTGAACAGGCCGAGCGGAATCTCGGCCGTGACGTTCTTGAGGTTATTGCCGCGCGCGTTCACCACCTTGATGGTGCGGCGATGGTTCGGCGGACGCCGCTCCGGTACCTCGACCTCCAGCTCGCCGGTCAGGTACTTGCCGGTGAGCGATTTCGGGTTGCGCATGATCTCGGCGGGCGTGCCTTCGGCGACGATATTGCCGCCATGCATGCCGGCGCCAGGGCCGATGTCGAGCACGTAGTCAGCGAGGCGAATGGCGTCCTCGTCATGCTCGACCACGACCACGGTGTTGCCGAGGTCGCGCAGACGCTTGAGGGTGTCGAGCAGGCGCGCGTTGTCGCGCTGGTGCAGGCCGATCGAGGGCTCGTCCAGCACGTAGAGTACGCCCGTCAGGCCGGAGCCGATCTGCGAGGCGAGGCGGATGCGCTGGCTCTCGCCGCCGGACAGCGTGCCGGAGGAGCGGGAGAGGGTGAGATAGTTGAGGCCGACATCGAGCAGGAAGGTGAGACGCTCGCGGATTTCCTTGAGGATACGCCCTGCGATCTCGTTCTGCTGTGCGTTCAGCGTGTCGGGCACGGTCTCGAACCAGGCGCCGGCACCCCTCACCGACAGCTCCGAGATCTCGCCGATATGCTTGCCGCCGACCTTGACGCAGAGCGCCTCGGGTTTCAGCCGGAAGCCGTTGCAGGCGCCGCAGGGCACGTCGTGGAAGTATTTTGCGAGCTCCTCGCGCGCCCACTCGCTCTCGGTCTCGCGATAGCGGCGGTTGATGTTGGTGATGACGCCTTCGAACGGCTTCTTGGTGTCGTAGGAGCGGACGCCGTCCTCATAGAAGAACTTGATCTCGTCCTCGCCGGAGCCAAACAGGATCGCATTCTGCGTTTTCTTCGGCAGATCCTTCCATTTGGTGGTCAGCGTGAACTTGTAGTGCTTGCCGAGCGCGGTCAGCGTCTGCGTGTAATAGGGCGACGACGACTTGGCCCATGGCGCGATCGCACCCTTGCCGATCGCGAGCTCCTTGTCGGGGATGACGAGGTCCTCGTCGACATGCTGCTCGACGCCGAGGCCGCCGCAGGCCGGACACGCGCCGTAGGGGTTGTTGAACGAAAACAGGCGCGGCTCGATCTCGGGGATGGTGAAGCCGGAGACCGGGCAGGCGAATTTTTCCGAGAACAGGATGCGCTCGGGCCCGCTCTTGTCGTGGATCTTTGCGGTCTTCTTTTTCTCCTCGACCGGGGCCGCCGCCGGCGCGTCGGCGAACTCGACCACGGCGAGGCCCTCGGCGAGCTTCAGTGCGGTCTCAAAGCTCTCAGCGAGGCGCTGGCCGATATCGGCGCGCACCACGATGCGGTCGACCACGACGTCGATGTCGTGGGGGAATTTCTTGTCGAGGCTAGGCGCTTCGGCGAGCTCGTAGAAGGTGCCGTCGATCTTGACGCGCTGAAAGCCCTTCTTGAGCCATTCGGCAAGCTCCTTGCGGTACTCGCCCTTACGGCCGCGCACGACAGGCGCCAGCAGATAGAGGCGGGTGCCCTCGGGCAGCGCCAGCACGCGATCGACCATTTGCGAGACGGTCTGGCTCTCGATCGGCAGGCCGGTGGCCGGCGAATAGGGCACGCCGACACGCGCCCAGAGCAGGCGCATGTAGTCGTAGATCTCGGTGACGGTGCCGACGGTGGAGCGCGGATTCTTCGACGTCGTCTTCTGCTCGATCGAGATCGCCGGCGACAGGCCGTCGATCTGGTCGACGTCGGGCTTCTGCATCATCTCGAGGAACTGGCGGGCATAGGCCGACAGCGATTCGACGTAGCGGCGCTGGCCCTCGGCGTAGATGGTGTCGAAGGCGAGCGAGGATTTGCCGGACCCGGAGAGGCCGGTGAACACCACGAGCTTGTCGCGGGGAATCTCGACGTCGATGTTCTTGAGGTTGTGCTCGCGCGCGCCGCGGATCGTAATTGCGCGCAGGCTGGAGCCCGCGTTCTGCTGTTGGCGCTTCGCCTTGATCACTTCATCCATCCGAGTTGCCCTCAAGGAATCCCAAAGCTACGCGATCGCGCCAACGTAAAAGGCGCGCTTCGCCCGGAACCGGGACCGGCGCCGATGGGGTTGTGAGGCGAACGTAGGAAGAACGGAGGCGGATTTCCAGTGGGACTTGCGAATCGTCAACGGATTGTTGTTGCGCTGGCGGGACTTGGCAGCAGGAGCAGGCGCGCGGAACTGCACGAGCATGGCGCCAAATAAAAAGGCCGGCGCGAGGCCGGCCTTTCGTGACGATGTGACGTCGGTAGCGATCAGTACTTGAGCTCAGTACTTGAGCTCAGTACTTGAGTTCAGTACTTGAGTTCAGTACTTGAGTTCAGTACTTGGCGACGACCGGGCCGTTGAAGTGATAGTTCACGCCAAGCTGCACGGTGTGGAGGTTGAGCGTGCCGGTGGGCAGGGCGCCGAAGTAGGTCTCGCCGCCGAGGCTGCGATAGAGGTACTCGCCCTTGATCGACCACTGCGGAGCGATGAACGCTTCGACGCCGGCGCCAACGGTCCAGCCCGAATGCCACTTGCTGTCGGACGCGGACACGCCGAGCGCGGAGAGGGTGATCTTGTTGTCGATCCAGGCGTAGCCACCGGTGCCGTAGAACAGCACGTTGTTGACGGCGTAGCCGATGCGGCCGCGCACGGTTCCCAACGCGTCGGTCTTCGAGCTCGCGGTCGTGGTCACGACACCGAAGCCCGGCACGACGGTGGCGCCGGTCGCCGAGGCGCTGACGTCAGCCCAGGCGCCATCAGCCTCGACACCGAACACGACGTTGCCGGTCTGCCAGTTGTAGCCAGCGGTGCCGCCGACAAAGCCGCCCTGCATGCGGGGCGAGCCCGAATCTTCCCAGGCGCCGCCACCGACGAGACCGAGGTAGAAGCCGGTCCAGTTGTAGACCGAAGCCATCGCCACGGGGGCCTTGACATAGGGGCGAGCCGCCAGGTCGGCAGCCGAAGCGGCGCCAGTGAGGGCGAGCAGGCAGGCCGAAGCCAAGAAAATCTTCTTCATTTTGAACAAATCCCAGTCCCAGTTTCTGTTTTGGACTTCCGTGCGTCGGAAGCAGCATCGGACGCTGTGGTCCAACTGGCGCCGTGCTTACACCACTGAAGCCGCAAGTTGTGTCTCCCAAATGCCACAACGGTTGCAAAATGCCGCAGTGCTCGAACGTCCGAGCCGCCAGCAAAAAAGGCCGGCGCAGAGGCCGGCCTTTCATGCGAGATCTCGAAGATCAGTGCTACTACATCAGTACCTGGCGACCACTGGGCCGCCCCAGCGGTAGTTCAGGCGGACGAGGCCCATATCGACATCCTGGCCAATGCGGTCGCTGCCGAAGGTGACTCCGGCCGGCGTGGTGAAGCCGATCGTGCGGTGACCAAGGAACATGTGGTCATACTCGACACCAACCGACCAGTTCGGTGCGAAGCCGAATTCGAGACCTGCACCAACGGTGCCGCCCCAACGAGTCTCGCGGGCTGACGCCAGCAGGGTACCAGCGCCCGGCGTGCCTGGAGCCGCGAAGACGTCGTACTTGTCCCCGACGACAGCGCCGCCACCCTTGACGTAGAGCAGCACGCTGTTCCAAGCGTAACCCACCTGGCCCGTGATCAAGCCAAAAGAGTCGATGCGCGAGCGATTGCGGTCGCCGACAACGAGTGCAGAGCCCGGGAAGGCGAGGCTGATGTTGTCGCCCTGGAAATCAGCCCAGTTGCCCTGACCCTCAAGGCCGAACACCCAACTGGCCGATTGCCAGCGGTAGCCAATCTGACCGCCGATCGTGCCGCCGGTCGCGTTGTGGCAGCCTTCGGGAACGAGAGTGCCCGTGACGGGCGTCACGAAGTCCCAGCACTTGTGGGCCGATCCGCCGCCGCCGTTGATGCCGATGTAGAAACCGCTCCAGTCGTAGATGGCGGCGACCATTGGCGGCGGCGCCTTGGTGTAGGGACGCGCCGCGAGATCCGCTGCACTCGCCGGCGCAGACACGCCCAACGCAACAATACCAATGGTACCGAACAGAATTTTCTTCATTGCAGTCTCCCCAGTGTGTCCGCTTCAGAGATCCCCGGAGCGGTCATTCAGGCGCGACGCCCATATGAACTAATTCCAAGGCAACGGTAGTCCAACCGGGAGCCTGAGTCCGTCTCTGAAATGCAACACTTATCGGACAATCGACATGCACGTAAGTTGATGAATGTTAAGCATTTTCCTGCCCCGCCTGGTTCCAATTCATGTCGGCGTGCATATGCGGAGGAGAACTTGCGTGCGCTTCGCTCCCCGCGATCCTTCGCCGGAACAAATCTGGAACAAATGTTGGGTCGATGCTATATATGGGGATAACCGAGGGCGTGGTGGGGTGATCGGTCTCCGTAAGCGTATAGGGTCGGCCCAGCAGGCGGCAGCGCGGGCGCGCCTTTTTCGAAATTCAGTGCCATTTGGAGTGGAGAGCGGCGATGGCGGGAAGCGTCAACAAGGTCATTCTGGTTGGAAATCTCGGCAAGGATCCGGAGATCCGCCGCACCCAGGACGGGCGGCCGATTGCGAATCTGAGCATCGCCACCTCAGAGACCTGGCGCGACAAGAACACCGGCGAACGCAAGGAAAAGACCGAGTGGCATCGCGTCGTGATCTTCAACGAAGGGCTCTGCAAGGTCGCCGAGCAGTACTTGAAGAAGGGCGCGAAGGTTTACATCGAGGGTGCGCTCCAGACCCGCAAATGGACAGACCAGAGCGGCGTGGAAAAGTACTCCACCGAGGTCGTGCTCCAGGGCTTCAACTCGACCCTGACGATGCTCGACGGCCGCGGCGGTGGTGGAGGAGGCGGCAGCTTCGGCGATGAGCCGGGCGGCGATTTCGGCTCATCCGGTCCGGTCAGCAGCGCGCCGCGCCGCGCCGTGGCCGCTGGCGGCGGCCGCAACAACGACATGGACGACGACATCCCGTTCTGAGAACGGTCCCCCGACGAGACGGCGCTGGCCCAAGAGGGCCGTGCGCCTTCCACGTCGTATCAGCAAACCGTGCTAATCAGCGGGCTGGGCTCGGGATTTCCGGGCCCGTTTCATGTTTGGGGCGAACTCGCCTTGCCAGCGGCCAAACGCGGCCGACGGAGAACATTCGACCGCCCGATAGTGCCTGCAAAGGGCGATTTTGGACGGTGGCTGCAGCAACCCCGAAGGCGCTGCTGTCGATGCCTTAAGTTGTTGGAAAAACAACCGGAAAAAGCGCCTCCCGGAAGCCTCCAAGGGTGGTTATCGGGGCCTCGATGCGCTATATGATTCCCAGATAAACCTTCACCGGATTCCCCCTTGGCTGACGACGACAACAAGCCCGGCGATCAGCCGGCGCAACCCTCGGACATTCGCCCCGTCTCGATCTACGAGGAGATGAAGAAGTCCTATCTCGATTACGCCATGAGCGTGATCGTGTCGCGTGCGCTGCCCGATGCGCGCGATGGGTTGAAGCCGGTGCATCGCCGCATCCTGTTCTCGATGAACGAGGAAGGCTATACGCCCGACAAGAAGCACAAGAAGTCGGCCGGTATCGTCGGCGACGTCATGGGCCAATACCATCCGCATGGCGACCAAGCGATCTATGACGCGTTGGTCCGCATGGCGCAGCCTTTCTCGATGCGAGAGTTGCTGGTGGACGGGCAGGGCAATTTCGGCTCGGTCGACGGCGATCCTCCGGCGGCGATGCGCTATACCGAGTCGCGTCTGACGAAGATCGCGCTCAAGCTGCTCGACGACATCGACAATGAGACGGTCGACTTCCAGGACAACTATGACGGTTCCACCAAGGAGCCGGTGGTCCTGCCGGCAAGGTTCCCCAACCTGCTGGTGAACGGCGCAGGCGGCATCGCGGTCGGCATGGCCACCAACATCCCGCCGCACAATCTCGGCGAGGTCATCGACGCCTGCCTGGCGCTGGTCGACAATCCGTCGCTGACCATCGACGAACTCAACAACATCATCCCGGGTCCGGATTTCCCGACCGGCGGCATCATCCTCGGACGTCAGGGTATCCGCAGCGCCTACCATCTCGGCCGCGGCTCCATCGTGATGCGCGGCAAAGTCACATTCGAGACGATCCGGAAGGAGCGCGAGGCGATCGTCATCACCGAGATCCCGTATCAGGTGAACAAGGCGACGATGGTCGAGCGCATCGCCGAGCTCTACAAGGAAAAGAAGATCGAGGGCATCTCTGACCTTCGCGACGAATCCGACCGCGACGGCTACCGCGTCGTCGTCGAGCTCAAGCGCGATGCCGTGCCCGACGTGGTGCTCAACCAGCTCTACAAATTCACCCCGCTGCAGACCTCCTTTGGTGTCAACGCCGTGGCGCTCGATAGCGGCCGCCCGCAGACGATGAATCTGAAGGACATGTTGACGATCTTCGTCGGCTTCCGCGAGCAGGTCGTCACCCGCCGGACCAAGTACAAGCTGCGCAAGGCGCGCGAGCGCGCGCACGAGCAGGTCGGTCTTGCCATCGCGGTCGCCAATATCGACGAGATCATCAAGGTGATCCGGACCTCGCCGACGCCGGCTGCGGCGCGCGAGACCCTGATGACGCGCGATTGGCCGGCGCGCGACGTCGAGGATATCATCACGCTGATCGACGATCCCCGCCATCGCATCAACGAGGACGGCACGATCCGCCTGTCGCTGGATCAAGCGAAGGCCATCCTGGAGCTGCGCCTGGCGCGACTCACCGCGCTCGGCCGCGACGAGATCGGCGATGAGCTCTCCAAGCTTGCGGGTGAGATCGGAGAGTATCTCGAGATCCTGCACTCGCGCGCCCGTATCCTCGACATCATCAAGACCGAGCTTGCCGA
Organism: Bradyrhizobium sp. CCBAU 51627; assembly: GCF_028128765.1. Classification (GTDB taxonomy): domain Bacteria; phylum Pseudomonadota; class Alphaproteobacteria; order Rhizobiales; family Xanthobacteraceae; genus Bradyrhizobium. The sequence continues at coordinate 155,225 of NZ_LBJG01000093.1, read as the reverse complement.
GGTGAAGGCCGAGTTCGCCACGCCGCGCAAGACCGTGATCATGGAGCAGGAAGGCGAGGTCGAGGACGAGGACCTGATCCAGCGCGAGGACATGGTCGTGACCGTCTCGCACGCCGGCTACGTCAAGCGCGTGCCGCTGTCGGCCTACCGCGCCCAGCGCCGCGGCGGCAAGGGCCGCGCCGGCATGCAGACCCGCGACGAGGACTTTGTCAGCCGCCTGTTCGTGGCCTCCACGCACACGCCGGTGCTGTTCTTCTCCTCGCGCGGCCAGGTCTACAAGGAAAAGGTCTGGCGGCTGCCGATGGCCGCGCCGAACGCGCGCGGCAAGGCGATGATCAACATCCTGCCGCTGGAGCAGGGCGAACGCATCACCACCATCATGCCGCTGCCCGAGGATGAATCCACCTGGGCCCAGCTCGACGTGATGTTCGCCACGACGGGCGGTAACGTCCGGCGCAACAAGCTGTCCGACTTCGTCGATGTCCGCCGTTCCGGCATCATCGCGATGAAGCTCGATGACGGCGAAGCGATCGTCGACGTGCAGATCTGCACCGAGCGCGACGACGTGCTGCTGACCGCTGCCGGCGGCCAGTGCATCCGCTTCCCGGTCCCAGATGTTCGCGTGTTCACCGGGCGCACCTCGATGGGTGTCCGCGGCATCGCGCTCGGCGAGGGCGACAAGGTGATCTCGCTGGCGATCCTGCGCCACGTCGAGACCACTTCGGACGAACGCTCAGCCTATTTGAAGATGCGCCGCGCGGTCGCCGGCGAGTCCGCGGCTGAAGAGGCTGCGGTCGATGCCGAGGCGGAGGAGACCTCCGGCAGCTTCCAGCTTCCGCAGGAGCGCTATGCCGAGATGTCGGCAGCCGAGCAGGTGGTGCTGACAGTCTCCGTCAACGGCTATGGCAAGCGGACCTCGTCCTACGAGTACCGCACAACGGGCCGCGGCGGCAAAGGCATCGTCGCCATGAGCGTCAACAACCGCAACGGCAACCTCGTTGCATCGTTCCCTGTTGAGGACGCCGATCAAATCATGCTGGTCACCGACAAGGGCCAGCTGATCCGCTGCCCGGTCGAAGGCATTCGCATCGCCGGTCGCTCGACGCAAGGCGTGATCGTGTTCGACACCGCCGAGGACGAGCACGTCGTCTCGGTCGAGCACATCACGGAGGAGGCGGAGAACGGCAACGGCGCCAATGCGGAGACGAGCGGGGATTGATGCATCACCCCGTAGCCCGGATGGAGCGAAGCGAAATCCGGGCTCCTTGCCATGCGCTGAGAAACCCGGATTACGCTTGCGCTCCATCCGGGCTACGCACTTGCGCTAGATCTCCAATTCCGTGCCGAACTCCACCACCTGCTTGGTGGGCACGCCGAAGAATGCGGCCGAGCGTTCGGCATTGCGCTGCAGGAAGGCGAACAGGCCTTCGCGCCAGACCCACATGCCCGGAATGTCCTCGCGCGGGATGATGGTCTCGCGGCCCACATAATAGGTGACGTCGGAGAGTTCGATGCCGGGCAGCTTGCCCTGGCGGCAGGCGAGCGCCAATCCCTCGTAGATCGTCGGGTTCTGCATGAAGCCGTAATGCAGGATGATGCGGGTGATGCCGGGAATGATCTCGATCACCTCGGCACGCTCCTCGTCCGGGATGTGCGGGGACTCCTCGATCAGCACCGTCACCAGCAGCACGCGCTCGTGCAGCACGTGGTTGTGCTTGACGAACTGGGTCAGCGCGAGCGGCACGCCGCGTGGCGCGGAAGCCAGGAACGCGGCGGTCCCGGGCAGCCTGGCGCGGCACTTGTTGACCGCAGTCTCGATCAGGTCCTCCTCGGGCTGGCGCAGCTTTGCGCGCGCGGCCTCGACCAGCTTCACGCCGGCGCGCCAGGTCAGCATCAGGAAGGCGACGAGGCCCGCGAGCAGCAGCGGAAACCAGCCGCCCTCGAACAGCTTGATCGAGTTCGCCGCGAAGAAAATCATATCGATCACGAAGAAGAAGCCGTTCACGGCTACGACGAGCCAGGGCGAAAAGCCCCACTGGAGCGCGACCAGTGCGGCCAAAAGCGTGGTGATCGCCATCAGCAAGGACACCGCGATGCCGTAGGCGCCGGCCAGCGCATCCGAGGAGCCGAAGCTCAGGACCGCCCCCAACGTTGCGGCAGCGAGCAGCCAGTTCACCAGCGGCACGTAAATCTGACCGATCGCATCGCTCGTGGTGTGGCGGATCTGCATGCGCGGCAGGAAGCCCAGCTGGATCGACTGCTGGGTCAGCGAGAACACGCCGGAGATGATCGCCTGCGAGGCGATGACCGTCGCGACGGCCGAGAACACGACCAGCAAATAGTGCAGGGCGTCGGGGCAGAGCTGGAAGAACGGGTTCTCGATCATCGCGGGATCGGTGATCAGCAGCGCGGCCTGGCCGAAATAATTCAGCACCAGCGCGGGCAGGCAGATCCCAAACCAGGCGAGCCTGATCGGCAGGCGGCCGAAATGGCCCATGTCGGCGTACATGGCTTCGCCACCGGTCACCGCGAGGAAGGCGGCGCCGAGGATCGCGAAGGAGACGTGGAAATCCTGGTGGATCAGGAAGTCGAAGGCATAGAGCGGGCTGAGCGCGGCGAGAACCGCCGGGGCCTTGATGATGCCGTGGATGCCGAGCGCGGCCAGCACGACGAACCAGGCCAGCATGACCGGTCCGAAGATGCGGCCGATGAAGCCGGTGCCCTGCTTCTGCATCATGAACAGGCCGACCAGAATAGCGACGGTGACGGGCACGACCACAGACGAGAGCGAGGGCGCGTCGACCTTGAGGCCTTCGATGGCTGACAGCACCGAGATGGCCGGCGTGATCGCCCCGTCGCCGTACAGCAGGGCGGCGCCAATGAGGCCGATGACAAGCAGATGCGCGCGCCAGGTGCCCGGCTGGGCGTGACGGGCATGCAGCAGTGCCAGCAGCGCGACGATGCCGCCTTCGCCGCGGTTGTCCGCGCGCAGGATCAGCAGCGCGTATTTCAGCGAGATGATCAGCAACAGAGCCCAGAGGATCAGCGAAGCAACGCCCAGGACGGCCTCGGGAGTCACTGCGCCGCCATGAGCGGCCGCCTTGGCGGCTTCCTTCAGGGCGTAGAGCGGGCTGGTGCCGATATCGCCGTAGACCACCCCGAGGGCGCCCATGGTCATGGCAAGCGGCAGCGGATCGGGATGATGGCCGGACGCAACTGCGGGCGTACTGGACAAAGGCAACCCCTCAATGGGATCGCGCCCGTCGGTCCATTCCGACAGGCGCGAACATCACACACTCTGCGACGAGACGTCGCAAATATCCATGGGGTTTATAACCGGCTTTGCATGACGCGAAGCTGACAGAGCGCCTACGGGGTGCGGTCCGCGGTCACCAGGCGGGCCTCGCGGACATTGGCCTTGGTGCCGGCACGACGCAGGCAGGCCGCCTCGAAGTTCGGCCAGGCCTGCTGCGAGCAGTCCCTGCCGATGGACTTAATGTCGAGCCGGTCACCCTTGGCCAGTGGCTGCGGCACGCTGGCTTCGACGGTAGGAGCAAAACCGGGCAGGAGGGTGAGGGTTGCAGCCACGCACGCGGCGATAGCGATCGCTGAAAGAGCCTTGATCATCGACGGTCCCCTGTGATGCGGCCGCTACGCCCAGGTTGCGGCCCGTCATTCGTTGGTTGGATTGATAACCATGACCAGTTTCCTGACGTCTTCGCCGATGCCGGAAATGGTTTCGTTCGCGTCCCGTTTTGTTTCGTGGATGGTCCGAGGACGAAACAAATCGGGTCTTTCCGACGGGGTTTGGCGGAAAATCGCGCAGGAAACTGCTACGGAACCCGCCCGGCTTGCCGGCCCGGGCCGGGCGGGGTAGGAGGAAGGCCATGCCGCGCATCGCCTTCTACCCAGGTTCCTTCGACCCCATCACCAACGGCCATCTGGACGTGGTCCGGCATGCCGTTCCGCTTTGCGACCGGCTGGTTGTCGCAATCGGGGTCCATCCCGGCAAGAAACCGCTGTTCTCGACCGAGGAGCGGTTGAAAATGCTCCACGACGTCTGCGGGCCGATTGCGGCCCAGGCCGGCTGTGCGCTGGAGGCCACCACCTTTGACGACCTCTCTGTGACGGCTGCCCGCAAGCACGGTGCGACCATCATGATTCGCGGTCTTCGTGACGGCACCGACCTCGACTACGAAATGCGGCTTGCCGGCATGAACGAAGCGATGGCGCCGGAGGTGCACACGGTCTTCCTGCCGGCGTCTCCGATGGTCCGCCCGATCGCTGCCACACTGGTACGCCAGATCGCAGCGATGGGCGGCGACGTTTCGACCTTCGTGCCGCCGCTCGTTGCATCCCTTCTCAAGGCCAAATTCGCCTGAAAACGGCGCACGTCTCATCTCATCTGATCCGGAGTTTTCATGAACCGTCGTTTCGCAATTCTTGCCACGATGTTTGTCGCACTCGTCGGTGCGGTCCCGGCGATGGCGCAGCAGCTGCCGGCCAATCTCGACAAGGCCAATGCGCTCGTCATCGACACCACCAAGGGCCGCATCGTCATCAAGCTCCGGACCGACTTGGCGCCGCACCACGCCGAGCGTCTCAAGCAGCTCGCGCGCGAGGGCTTTTACAACAACGTGCCCTTCCACCGCGTGATGGACGGCTTCATGGCCCAGACCGGCGATGGCCAGAACGGCAACGGCACCGGCGGCTCGAAATATCCGAACCTGAAGCAGGAGTTCTCCAAGGTTCACTTCGCACGCGGCATCGTCGGCATGGCCCGCCGCGGCGACAGTGTCGATACCGCCAACTCGCAGTTCTTCATCATGTTCGCCGACGGTGGCGGCCTCGATGGCCAGTACACCGTGGTCGGCGAGGTGGTGCAGGGCATGGACGTGGTCGACAAGCTGAAGAAGGCGCCAGCCGGCTCGTCGAGCGGCACCGTCACCGATCCCGACAAGATGGTGAAGGTACAGGTCGCCTCCGATATCAAGTAGCGGAACGATGGCGCGCCGTGGCGACAGGCTCCTGTTCGCTGCCGCGGCGCTGCTGCTCGGCACCACCAGTGCTGCCGCAGAGGACGCGCAGGTCAACACCATCCAGGACGTCTTCCAGCACTTGCGGACCTGCTGGAAGCCGCCACCGCCGGCCAAGGCCCGTCCTATCGACATCACCGTCGTGGTGAGCTTTAACCGGTCCGGAAACATTCTGGGCCACCCAAGGATTACCTATGAATCCGCGGAGGCTTCGGACAATGACCGGCTGCAATACCGGATCGCGGTGATGGAGGCGTTGCAACGCTGCACGCCGATGCCATTTTCCGCTGCAATGGCCGGCGCCGCGGCGGGACGTCCCTTCGCGATCCAGTTCCGTAATCGCAGAACTTCGCCTGACAAGACTTCACCCCCAACGCAAGAGAGACGAGCATGAGCGTCACCGAAAACACATTGATCCTCGAGACCACGCAGGGCCCGGTCACCATCGAGATGCGCCCCGACCTCGCGCCTGGCCATGTCGCGCGCATCAAGGAGCTGGTCCGCGAGGGCTTCTACGACGGCATTGTGTTCCATCGCGTGATCGACGGCTTCATGGCGCAGACCGGCTGCCCGCACGGCACCGGCACCGGCGGCTCGGGCAAGAAGCTGAAGGCCGAGTTCAACAAGGAGCCGCATGTGCGTGGCACGGCCTCGATGGCCCGCGCCGCCAATCCCGATTCCGGCGACAGCCAGTTCTTCATCTGCTTCGATGACGCCCGTTTCCTCGACAACCAGTACACGGTGTGGGGCAAGGTCACCGAGGGCATGGAGAACGTCGACAAGATCAAGCGCGGCGAGCCGGTGCAGAACCCCGACAAGATCATCAAGGCGCGGATGGCCGCGGACAAGGAATAAGCGGCTCTTGTCGATGTCATGCCCCGCGCCGGGCATCCAGTAACCACCGGAGGTGGTTACAGCTAAGATTGTGAGTGCTGGATCGCCCGCTTTCTGCGTGGGCGATGGCAGGTTCTGGGTATGCGCACGGACCTCTTCGATTTCGACCTGCCGCCCGAGCGCATCGCGTTGCGTCCGGCGAACCCGCGCGACTCCGCGAAGATGCTGGTCGTCGAGAACGGTACGCTGCGCGATCAGACCATCGTCGACCTGCCGCAATGGCTGAGGCCGGGCGACCAGCTCGTCGTCAACGACACCAAGGTAATCGCCGCGCAATTGAAAGGCCGCCGCATCGGCCGGGAGACCGAGCCGAAGATCGAGGCGACGCTGATCAAGCGGCTCGACGGTTCGCGTTGGCAGGCGCTGGTGAAGCCGGCCAAGAAGCTCGTCGCCGGTGATCGCATCCGCTTCGGCAATGAGGGCAAGGTCTGCCTGCTCGGCCATCTCGATGCCGAGGTCGAGGCCAAAGGCGGTGAGGGCGAGGTGACGCTGTCATTCTCGTTTCATGGCCCGGCGCTCGATCAGGCCATCGCCGATCTCGGCAGCCCGCCGCTGCCGCCCTACATCGCCTCCAAGCGCACGCCCGACGATCAGGATCTCGCCGACTACCAGACCATGTTCGCGATGAACGAAGGCGCGGTCGCAGCGCCGACGGCAGGCCTGCACTTCACGCCATCGCTGGAGCAGGCGCTGCGCGAGCGCGGTGTCGGGATCGTCAGAGTCACGCTGCATGTCGGGGCAGGGACCTTCCTGCCGGTCAAGGTCGACGACACCGATGCTCACAAGATGCATGCCGAGTGGGGCACGATCTCGGCCGAGACGGCGGAAGCATTGAATGCCGCACGAAAGAGCGGCGGCCGCATTGTTGCGGTCGGTACCACGTCATTGCGGCTGCTGGAAAGCGCGGCGACGGAAGACGGCACGATCCAGCCCTTCACGGCGGAGACGTCGATCTTCATCACGCCGGGTTATCGGTTCCGCGCGGTCGATGTCCTGATGACGAATTTTCATTTGCCAAAGTCGACGCTGTTCATGCTGGTATCGGCCTTCGCCGGCCTGGACACGATGAAGCAGGCCTACGCACACGCGATCGCGAATGAGTACCGGTTTTACTCGTATGGCGACGCGTGCCTGTTATTTCGGGCAGAGCCGTAGGGTGGGCAAAGCAAAGCGTGCCCACGCCTTTCTAAAATGCGGAGAAGACAGGTGGGCACGGCGCTTGCGCGCCTTTGCCCACCCTACGAGACCTTTTCCTACGGTGTCCCTTACGCCATCACCCGCTGCGGCAACAGCTCCGCGATCTGCACCGCGTTCAGCGCCGCGCCCTTGAGCAGCTGATCGGCGGCCACGAACATCGAGATCGAATGCCCCGAGGGGTCACTGAGGTCCCTGCGGATGCGGCCGACCAGGACATCGTCCTGGCCTGAGGCGTCAATCGGCATCGGGAAGTAGTTCTTCACGCGATCGTCGACGACCTTGACGCCGGGGGCCTGCGCCATGATGGCGCGGACCTGGTCCTCGGTGATCGGCTTCTCGCATTCGAAGGTGATGGCCTCGCAATGCGCGCGCAGCACCGGCACGCGCACGCAGGTGACGCCGATCGCGATCTTCTCGTCCTCGAAGATCTTCCGGGTTTCGTTGATGACCTTGGTCTCTTCGTCGTTGTAGCCGGTCTCGGGATCAATTGCGGTGTTGTGGCTGAAGAGATTGAAGGCGTAGGGGTGCGGCATCACCTTGGGCGTATAGACCTGCCCGTTGAGATTGGCGCGGGTGGATTCGACGAGCTCGTCCATCGCCGCGGCGCCGGCGCCTGAGGCGGCCTGGTAGGTCGAGAGGATGACGCGCTTGATGCGGTTCTTCTGATGGATCGGCCAGAGCGGCACCAGCGCGGTGATCGCGGCGCAGTTCGGGTTGGCGATGATGCCCTTGTGGTCGCGGATGCGATTGCCGTTCACCTCGGGGATCACCAGCGGCACGTTCGGGTCCATTCGGAAGGCGGAGGAGTTGTCGACGACGACGGCCCCGGCCTTGACCGCAATAGGCGCGAACTTCTTGGAGATGCCGCTGCCTGCCGAGAACAGCGCGATGTCGACGCCGTCGAACGCGCGCTCGGTCAGCTCCTCGATGACAATATCCTGGCCGCGGAACGACACCGTCTTGCCGGCCGAGCGGGCGCTGGCGAGCGCCTTCAGCTTGCTGACGCGAAAGCCGCGCTTGTCCATGGTGGCGATGAATTCGGCGCCCACTGCACCGGTGACGCCGACAATCGCGACGACTGGATCGTTACTCACTTTGTCCTCCTTTGCGTTGAGATTCAGACAACAAAAAAGCCCCGGACCATCGAGGGCGGGGCTTCGGTCAAGCTTGATGCGTTCTAGTCGACGACTACGCGCGCACGCCTCCCCGGGCCCCTGAGGCCGTGGTGGTTTTGGTCGTGCGTTTGGTGGTCGTGAACATGGCGCGACTTATGCGGGAGAGTTCTGCGCGCGTCAATGGCTTTCCGGCAGGATTGCGGCCTCGTTTATCTGCCCCGCACGCCCGGCGGCTCGAGGATGACTTCCTTGAGATCGTCGCCGCTGATGACGACGATCGCGAAATTGAGCCGGCCGCGATCGCGCACCAGCCCGCCGCTGATGGCCTTGCCGGATGCCGCTTTCTCGGCGACGCGCACGGCATCGGCGAGGCGATGCCTGATGGCGCCGAGCGCTGCGAGATTGCTGCGATCTTCCAGGTCGAGTTCGGTCAGCGGCAGGGCAGCTTCGCCGCCCATGACTTCGCCCGTCGCCGCGTTGATGGTGTACCGCCAGATCCGGTCATTGTGCAGGGTCTTCACCCGGTACACAGGTACGCCCGATTCGCCGTCGAAGCTGACATCCGCGGTTGTCGCGCCGGCATGACGGGCCTCCGCAATCGCCATGGCCTGGCTGATCGAGATCGACGAGCTGCGGAAGCGCTCTATCTCGCGGGTGACGGCCTGGCGGTCCGCTGCGACGTCCCCATCTGTCTCGTTGTGGAGGGCGGTGGGTGTAGAGCCCGCCGAGACGATGGCTCGGGCCGGCGCTGCGGCGAGCAGCCCCGATAGGGCGATCGCAAGCAAGCCTGACACCCGTCCTTTTGTCGATCGCATGGTCCAAACCCTCGACCAGAAAGTCTGCCGGATGTTCGTAAAGAAATCGCGGCCGACCTTGGGCACCGGCCGGCCGCGGAACGTCACCACGGGCTGTACCCGTCGCGGCGATCTGAGCGGCCCGGTCCCCTTTTGGGGCTGGTGAATAAAAGTGGCCCGCACCGCTCTATAAACAAAACCATACCGTATCGTTTTATTTTGGTCAATGAAGGGGCGATCGTCCGCAGGGGACAAATCGCCGGTCTCACGGAAATGTCAGCGGGAAGGGCGGCGCCGTGGAGCGGCTTTTGGGACGCTTTGGACGCGGTCGGCAGGACCGATCGCGCCGGCGAGGAACAGCTTGATCGCTGCGCGCATCCGCTTCTCGGCGGCTTTCAGTTCCATCGGCGTGCCGAACGTCGCCATGCGGTGGGTGTGGCCGACGACGACGTCGAGGAACACTTCGGCTGCGATCGTGGTGTCGTCGACGTCGAGCGCGCCTTGCGCCACCAGGTGGTCGAAGAAGCGCGCGGTGGTGGCGACAGCCTTCAGCCAGCCTTCTTCCTTGCCGAGCTTGGCAATGTCGGGAAAGTTGATGGCCTGCGACGTCATCATGCGGCTGAACGCCATGGCGTCGGGCCCGCACGTGAAATTGAGCATGTCGCGCCCGATCTCGACCAGCCGCTGCTCGACCGAAATGTCGGATGAGCTGCCGAGCTGCGTCTCGGCTGCGGCCGACAGCGGCGCCAGCCAGCGCGCGATCTCGCGCCTCAGCACGGCCGTGAACAGCCCGCGCTTGTCGCCGTACCGTGAATAAACCGTGGGCTTGCTGACGCGAGCAGCTTCCGCCACTGCGTCGAGCGAGGTCGCGTCAAATCCGCGGTCGAGGAACAGGCGGGTGGCGACCTCGATCAACCGCTGATCGCGCTCGATCGCAGCTGACTTCGTCGGCCGGCCGCCGCGCGACTTTGATACCTCGCGCCGAGGTGCGGCCGTTCTTGCCTTGGTCGCAGCCGATCCCATGTCCAATGATGCCCAATGATTCCAGCGCGGTCGTGCCAGTGTTCATTGCTGTATAACGCGCAGCAACCGGGGCGTCATCGCGAATCTGGCCGAATTGGCCGTATCGTCAACGGTCCCCGACCAACGCCGTTCCGCGATGCGGACCTCACGGCATCCGCGAGGTCCAGGCCTGGCCGGCCGCCGCTTTCTCGTAGCCGTATTGGTAGAGCGCCCGCATATAGCTGGTGTCGAACCCCTCGGACGGCGACGCCGGATAATCGCGTTCGATATAGGAGAGGTGGAATCCAAGGTGGTTACGCCTGGCGAAATCATACGTCGAGAAGATGATCGAGCGCGTCTGCGACTGCGTGATCGAGGACAGGCTGCGTGAAGCGACGTCGATCGTGCTGTTGGCGACCAGCTCGAAATTGCGTTCGATCTTCTTGTTGACGAGGATGTAGATGTCCATCTTCGCGTTGCCGGGCAGGCGCCCCTGAAACAGCAGAGCTTCGGGCAAGGTCAGCACCGGGGCAGTCACGCCGCCATCGACATGCATCTCCTGAAACCTGCGGCCCTGACCTTCGGCCTCGATCAGGATCGGCGGAAATACCAGAGGAATGCTGGCGGAGGCCGCCATCACGTCGCGAAACAGCTTGAGCGCTTCAGGCGTGCCGACCGCGGCGATCTTGCCCATATCCCAGATCGCGGTGCGCTGGGTGTCGAGATCGGTGGTCACCACCAGGAGACGTCGGCCCTTGGCGTTCTCGCGCGCGACCTGTGCCAGGATCTCCGGCCCGACATAGCGGGCGACGAGCTCGCGCAGCCGCGTGTTGCCGAACAGGCCGGAGCCGAACAGCACGCGCATGATGCTGGGATCGTTCAGCAGGCTCTCGGCAATGCCGCTGGTGTAGAGCTCCCGCAGCGTGTCGTCATATTGCGATCCAAGGAACGCAAAGGGCGCGATCAGCCCTCCGGTGCTCACGCCTGATACGACGGAGAAGGTTGGACGGTTATGCGCCGCAGTCCAGCCGTTCAGCACCCCGACGCCATAGGCCCCATCAGCGCCGCCCCCTGATAGCGCCAGGTAGGTTCTGCTCCCGGTCGCCTTGTCCTGCTCGAAGCCGAACCTGGTGACGGGTTCGTCGGCGTAGCGGCGCAGGCCGTCGACGTCGAGCACGCGCGAGGCGCGGGCATCGGCCGCCGTGTAGGGCGTGCGCGGGAGCGAGGTGCAGGCGGCGAGTGCCAGACTGCACGCCAGCGCCAGCGCCCCGATCAGGCGGGCGCCTGTCCGCTTTGTCCCGCCATCGGAGGTGGCGGACATGTCGGTCGAACCTGTGGGGAGGGGCATTGGTCGGCGGCTGACGATCAAGCATCTACGGCCGTCGGCAATGTTGCCGCGCCGTCTCGTCCAACCCGTTACTAAACTATACCGTGTCGTTTTGTTTAACAAGGCAGGGCGCGGATCACGTCCGCGTCAACGCTGTCCCAGTCTGGGTCATCGTGCGGGTTGATCGGGCTGCCTCGACACGCAATAAGCACGCCATGAATCTTCCCAATCATTTCGAACTGCTCGCCACCGATGGCGCCGCGCGCACCGGCCGCCTGACCACGCCGCATGGTGTGGTGCGGACGCCCGCCTTCATGCCGGTCGGCACTGCCGGCGCCATGAAGGGCATGCATTGGCGCGAGGTGCGCGAGGCCGGCGCCGACATCGTGCTCGGCAACACCTATCATCTGATGCTGCGCCCCGGCGCTGAGCGTATCAACGCCCTGGGCGGCCTGCAGCGGTTCACCGGGTGGAACGGGCCGATGCTGACGGATTCTGGCGGCTTCCAGGTCATGTCGCTGTCGGATTTGCGCAAGATCAGCGAGCACGCCGTGACTTTCCGCTCGCATATCGACGGCGCCAAGATCGAGCTGTCGCCGGAGCGCTCGATCGAGGTCCAACGCCTGCTCGGTTCCGACATCGCGATGCAGATGGACGAATGCGTGCGGCTGCCGGCGGAGCGCGACGATATCGACCGTGCGATGCGGCTGTCGTTGCGCTGGGCCGAGCGGAGCAAGCGCGCCTTCGAGAGCGCGCCTGACGGTTACATGCTGTTTGGAATCGTGCAGGGCGGCGACATCCCGCAGCTGCGTCATGCCAGCACGCAAGGCCTCGTCGAAATCGGATTCCACGGCTATGCGATCGGCGGCCTGGCCGTCGGCGAGCCGCAGGAGGTCATGTTGGCGATGATCGACGAGACCGCGCCGGCGCTGCCGACGGATCGGCCGCGCTATCTGATGGGCGTCGGCACGCCCGACGATATCCTCGAAGCCGTGAAGCGCGGGGTCGACATGTTCGATTGCGTGATGCCGACGCGCAATGGCCGCCACGGCGTTGCGTTCACGCGCTTCGGCCAGGTGAACTTGCGCAACGCGCGACATGCAGACGATCCGCGCCCGCTCGACGAGGAAAGCTCATGGCCCTCGGCCAGCAATTATGCGCGCGCCTATCTGCATCATCTCGTCAAGGCTGGCGAGACGTTGGGAGCGATGTTGCTGTCCGAAATCAATATTGCCTACTACCAGTCCCTGATGCAGGGCATCAGGGATGCGATCGCCCGCGGAACGTTCGATGAGTTCTATCAGCGTACGCGCGAGGACTGGGCGAGGGGCGACATCGCCCCGCGCTAGATCGATCAAAGATCAGTTGCACACGATCCGCTGCTTGACGGCGTGCTTTGTGACAAAGCCGTAGCCGCAATTGTCGCAGGTCCAGAGATAGCTGATCATGTGGTCCGAGAGGTAAGCGGAAGCTTCGGCGGCGACCATGGAGTCGGCGCAAACCGGACAGGTGGGCAACTCGCTGCAACGCGGATCACGCCTTGGCGCGACGGTCGACAACACTTCAGCGACTGCTGACATCGTGGTGACCTCCCTGCTTTGAGACCTAAGTCTAACATAAGCAGAATCGGTTGACGAGGTCGCAACACAAATGCGTTGGTTTTCTGATAATTAAAGCTCACGCGGTTTTGCGATGCAGCGTATTTAACATGTGCCGCATTGTCGCTTGCGTGTCGTCATAAGCTGACCGTAACTGCGCATGCACAGCGCCAGAAGTACAAATTGTTGCCAAAGGGAGTTCATCATGGACGCATCGTCCACCACGGGTGCAGCGCACCAACCGGGTCGCGGCCGGGTTTATGACTCGATCGTCGAGGCTTTTGGCGACACGCCAATCGTGCGCCTGCGCCGGCTGCCGGGCATGCAAGGCGTCAATGCGACCATTCTGGCAAAGCTTGAATATTTCAATCCGGCCGCGAGCGTGAAGGACCGCATCGGTGCGGCCATGATCATCGCCATGGAGAAGGCGGGCATCATCAAGCCCGACACCGTGCTGATCGAGCCGACCTCCGGCAACACCGGCATCGCACTCGCCTTCGTCGCGGCGTCACGCGGTTACCGGTTGAAGCTCGTGATGCCGGAATCCATGTCGATCGAGCGGCGCAAGATGCTCGCCTTCCTCGGCGCCGAACTGGTGCTGACGCCGGCTGCGCAAGGCATGAAGGGCGCGATCGCAGCCGCCGAAGAGCTCCTGAAGACGACACCGAACTCGGTGATGCCGCAGCAGTTCAAGAACCTCGCCAATCCCGAGGTGCATCGCCGCACCACGGCGGAGGAGATATGGAATGACACATCAGGCAACATCGACTTCTTCGTCGCCGGCGTCGGCACCGGAGGCACCATCACGGGTGTCGGCCAGGTTCTGAAGCCGCGCAAGCCATCCTTGCGGGTAGTCGCCGTCGAGCCGGAGGAAAGCCCGGTGCTGTCAGGCGGCCAGCACACGCCGCACAAGATCCAGGGCATTGGCGCCGGCTTCGTGCCTGACATTCTCGACCGCGCCGTGATCGACGAGATCGTGAAAATCAACTCGACGACGGCGCTCGAGACGTCACGGGCGCTGGCGCGGCATGAGGGCATTCCGGGTGGCATCTCCTCGGGCGCTGCGATCGCAGCCGCGCTCCAGATCGGCAAGCGGCCGGAAGCTGCCGGAAAGACCATCCTCGCGGTCGTGCCGTCGTTCTCCGAGCGCTATCTTTCGACCGCTCTGTTTGAAGGAATCTAGGTCATGGCGGATCAACCGAGGCGGCCGCGGACGCTTGGCGACGCGCGGACCGAAGCCGAGGCAGCGTTCAAGAAGGTGACGGCCAAGGTCGCCGCGGCGCCGCCGAAGCAGAACGCCGTTCCCGGCATCAAGGAGCAGGTCACACTGCGCCTCGATCAGGACGTGCTGGAGTTCTTCCAGGAGGGCGGTCCCGGCTGGCAGGACCGCATCAACGAGGCGCTGCGCAAGGCGGCTGGGAAGTAACGCACTTCCTCGTAGCAACGAAAAAGCCCGGCGCGAGCCAGGCTTTTTGCGTCTCGCGATCTGGTCTCGGCTTAGTGGCGGAACATGCCGCCCATCATGCCGCCGACTACTCCGCCCACGAAGGCTGCGCCGGCAGCATCGCCAGCGCTGTTGCGATGCTGAACCGGTGCGCTCTGCGCGGGCGGGGGAGCCGCGTGCCGGGCCGGCTTGGGGCTGTCCTGGCTCGCGGCTGTCGTCGACGCCACGATCTCGGAGAGCAGGGCCTTGTGCTGCAGCTTGTTGAGGAAGCCCGTCGACGGATAGCCGCGGGCGGCCTGCCAGCGCTTCAGCACCGAGCGGGTTTCGTCGTTGAACACGCCGGTCACCTTGGTGTCGAAACCAAGACCGTTGAGGCGGCGCTGCACGTCGCGGCGCTGCCCCTTGTCGAGGCCGATCTGGTCCTCGGTGAGCTGGCTGGCGTCTTCGGTGAAGGTGGCGGGATCGACGCCGGCATTGAGGTTGCGAGTCGTGGTCGACGGACCGTTCTGGATCGCCGCCAGCCGTGCCAGCGCCAGCGGCTTGAACTGTCCGTTGGGATAGGCCGAGAGGTAGGCGTTAAGCTCTTCCGGCTTGTTGGATTCCTTCACCGAGCGCCAGAACTCGACTTCAGCCTCGGAGCCGCCGGCCGCTGCGGCTGGCGAGGCGGTTGCTGTCGGTGCCGCATTGGCGACCTGGGTCGCCGGCCCCTGGTTGAGGTAGACCGCCCCGATCAGGTTGGTGTGACCCCAGGGCAGCTGGCCCTTGTGGGTCTCCTCATTGACCTGGGCGCGCACCGAGGTCATGGCCTGCTGGATCTCGACGCCGGGCTTGGTGATGTTGTCGATCAGCGCGCGGGTGAATGGGCTGTTATTGCCCTCCTGGCCGTCGAGCGCGGTCTGGCCGGGGCCGGTGGCAAACGCGATCAGCGTGCCTTCGCCGGACTTCATCTCGGCAAGGCCGCTCTGAACGTTGACGCTGCGGGTGGCGGAGTTCGACTTGATCTTCGCGGCGAAGGGATTGTCGCGGCAGGCGTCGAGGAACACCAGCTTGACCTTGGCATCGCCCATGGTCTGGTCGAGCGTCAGGTCGATATTGATGGCGGCCCCGAGCTTGACGTCCATCTCCGATTTGATGTCGGCATCAACGGGCAAGAGATAGTTGGTGCCGCCGACGGCGATGCCGTGGCCGGCATAATAGAACACCGCGATGTCCGAGCCCTGCGCCTTGCGGCCGAAATCCAGCAGCTTCTCCGTCATCTGGTCGCGCGTGAGGTTGGATCCTTCGATCACCTCGAAGCCGACATTGCGCAGCGTCGATGCCATCGCCTTGGCGTCGATCGGCGGGTTCGGCAATTGCGCGACGTTCTTGTAGGCGCCGTTGCCGACGACGAAAGCGACGCGGCGGTCGGCCTTGGCGGCCCCGACGGACAGCGCCACGCACATCAGCGATACGATGAAGGTGAGAGTGCGCATCTGAAATCCCCAACAGAATCGAATGGCAGGCAGCAACAAATTGGCGTCGAACCTACACGAACCGCCCGACTTCACGCCACCCAAACGACAGGGAGCTTCGTTCAACCCGTTGCTGTGTGGCCGAATGTGCACGCTGGAATGCCCGCTCCAACGTGATCCAAATCACGCTCGACCACTTGGATGTGTCGCCTCAGGCCGCGCGCGGGTTCACTGGGCGCGGGCGGGAATCGGGGCGGGCGGCTTCAAATTCAGCAGATTGCCGCACAGGATCAGGGCCGCGCCCAGCACGGTCCAGGCGTCGAGCCGCTCGGAATAGAGCAGCCAGCCGGCTGTCGCGGTGAGCGGAACCCGCAGGAAGTCCATGGGGACCACAATGGTCGCATCCGCGTAGCGCAGCGCGCTGGCGAGGCAATAGTGCGAAAAAGTGCCGCAGACCCCGATGACGAAGAGCCAGGCCCAGAGCGTGGCTGACGGCCAGGTCCAGACATAGAGTGTCGGCAGCAGGCCCATGACCATCTGCACCACGACCATCCAGAACAGGATCGACAACGCGCTCTCGGTCCGCGTCAACGACTTCGCCAAAGCCATCGAAATGCTGAAGCCGATCGCAGCCCCGAGCGCGATCAACTGGCCCGGATTGATCTCGCCCGTCGCGGGCCGCACGATCATGACGACGCCGACGATGCCGAGCACAATAGCTCCGATCTTCCAGGACGTCATGCGCTCAGACAGGAACGTTGCAGCCAGCAGCGCGGTCCAGATCGGCATCGTGAATTCGATGGCGACGACCTGACCGATCCCGATCAGCGTCAGTGCGTAGAACCAGCCGAGCTGCGCGAAATAATGCACCGCGTTACGAGCGAGGTGCTGGGGCAGCCGTTTGGTCGCGACCGCCTTGAAGCCGCCCGAGCGATAGATAATCGGCAGGAGCAGCATAAAGCCGATCAACGACCGAACCAGCATGATCTGAAAGACGCTCAAGTCGCGCGTGGTCTCGCGCCCCGCGACCGCCATGATCAGCATCAGGGACAGCCATCCGGCCATCCACAGGGCGGCCATGGTTTTGGACGGTGTTGCGCTCATCGGTGCTGGATAAGAGAGAACCTGGGGGAAGCCGGTATCGGCGACATCGTATGGGTTTGCAACGGCCAAATCTGCGGATGCAGCGATGCGCAGCGGCGTGACAGGAGATGCTCGGGCGCACCTTCCCGCCGTCGACGCTGCTCTCTGTTGGCAGTCCCATCGACCGAGATCGAAGTCACGGTGTTGGTGCCTGGCGCATAAAAAAGACCCGGCGAGGTCGCCGGGTCGATGTCTCGAGTGCGGCGCTCTCAGCGCGACATTGAGATGTTGGCGCCGCGGAATTGGCTGTCCGCGCGCATCGTGACGGTCTGCTTATTGCCGCTCGTCCTCAGCACGATGTTGGCGTTGAAGCCGGCCGCGGCGACGACCACCTCGAAGTTTCCGCCGCCGCCGCGGCCCTGGAGCGAGCCGGAGATGTTGCGGCTGGACTCGGACCAGCTTCCCGTGATGGTATTACCCGCCGACTGAACGTTCGCGGAGAGGATGAATTTGTAGGCGTCGCTGGCGCAGGTCAGCGTCATTTCCATCGTAGGGCCGATCGGGGCGTATTTGGCCCGGCAACGGATCCGTTCCGTCGATCCGTCCTCGAGACTGACGGTGCCGCCCCCGCTCCAGCTGCCGGCCATCGGGGCGAACGGGCCCGACTGGGCCTTGCTTTCAGAGGTGGCGAGTCCTGCCGTAAACAAAACGGCGGCCGCGATCAGCAGCCGCCGGTTCCAGGCGCGAGCCGAGTTTGATTTATTGGCGCGATGCTTCCCACCGCCCGCTGCACGGTATGCCTGCAGATGCTCCATTCCACTTCCCCGATCCGGCGTTGCCGCTGAGTTGACCGTTAGCATATGCACCATTGATCGAAACTTTCACAAGACCCCCGCTGCCGATGGTGCCGGAAACGTTAGCGCCGGGCGCGGTGATCTTGCCGTCGGCAACAGTCAGCATGGAGCTTGCGGTCGGCTCGCAGGAGCCGGTCTTGGTCACGATGGTGACCTGCCAATTGCCATCATAAGGAGTCTGGGCGAGTGCAGGGGCGGCGAGGGTGGAGGTAATAACTGAAGCGGCACAGAACGCCGCGATGCGAGCAAAACGCATGAATTCCGTCCTTGAATCTGTCTGATATGCTGACTCTTATTGGGACGGAATGTGACGGAAATTTGATGCAATGCAAAGTCGAAAATTGTTCCTGTGGAAACAATGGTTTATTTGCGTTTCCGGTTCCGATTTCGGAAGCGAAATCAAGGCCTCCTCACGTTAATCGTTAACGTGGGAAGCGACCCGGAAGGGCCGGTTAGGACAAACTGGGTGCGGAGGTCGCGAACTGCTCGTCCTGGGGCTTGGCAGGCAGGGCCTTGTGCACCTTGGCATAATCGATCACGTCGGCCAGCAGCTTGAGGCCGAGCGGGGCCAGTGCACGCTCCCAGAGTTCGCGCGCGGTCTCCCCCTTCTTGACGAAGCACCAGTCCTGGACGGCGATGGCGCCGGCGTCCATACGGTCGGCGAGGTGATAGATCGTGCCGCCGGCGATCGGATCGCCTTCCTTGATGGTCCACTCCACCGCGGCCTTGCCGCGGTGGCGGGGCAGCAGCGAGGGGTGATAGCCGATGCCGCCGAGCTTCGCTGCCGCCAGCGCGTCCCTGCCGATCCGGGCATGGCTGTGGGCGGTGATGATCAGATCGGTGTCGGGCGCGATCTCGGAGGCCACCACCAGCTTTGGGTTGGCCTGCACCACCACCTCGATGCCGGCGGCTTTCGCGGCTGCAGCCAAGCGGTCCTCGGCGTCAGCTACCACGATCCGCACGATGCCGACGCCATGCTCGCGGAGCATGTTCAGGGTGGTCACGCCGAAATGGCGGGAGCCGACGAGGGTAATGCGCATGGATGTCCGATCCGTCTCGCAACTGCGTTCTATTCCCGATAACACGTCGGCGTGCCCTGTCACCATCCGCGACCCGTTTGCGCCAGTTATCAACAATGCGCGCCAGGCGCGGAGGGCATGAACTCCGTGATTGCGTTGCCGGCTGTTGCGGTGCTTCCCTGGGCGCATTGCGACCACTCTGGAGCGAACGCATGCGTTGCGCGTGGTTTGTCATTCTTGCTGTCCTGATTGCGGCCGCTCCGGCCCGTGCCGGTGGGCCATATCCGGGCGTGCCTCCGGAGATCGGGGTGGCGCCCTTCATCGGCCCGACCTGGGATGCCTATCGCTGCGCAGAAGGGACGATCCACAATTTCTATCACGGCGCTTACTACGGCGAGGAGCCGCCGGCGCTCTTTCGCAGCTACGCCTACCGACCGTATTACCGCTACAGCGCCAATCGCAAATTGCCGCGCGCCTATTTCTGTGTCACGGACTAGTTGCCGCATCGCCGCGGTTGGACGGCGAACGCCAGACAGGCCGGTTCCTGAGTCTGCTTTCGAACAGAGGGAGCCGCGATTTTGCGTTAGAACGTGCGCACCGGGGCTGGCGACATTTCAATCCGCATCCGTTTTCGAACCCGGCTTAAGCCGCTGGCACAATCGCCAGCGGCTTTTTCATTCCTGCCATCACAAAATCATCAATCAGTAACGCGTTCTCAACCCGCCTGTCGTATCGACGAATCCGTCGCGGATTTGTATTGCGTACCGCGACACCAAGAATGTGCCGCCGGCGCGGGTGCGTCGCGCGGGCATTTTTGCCGGGACCGATTTCATGTCGAGTGCAATTGCGCAGATCGTGGACGCCTATGTCCGGCTGAAGAACCGTCGCGGTCTCGACGAGCTGATGATGCACCGGCAGCGGCTCGCGGTCGATCTGAAGAGCAGGTCGGGTGCTTACGATTTCAGCCTGCCGATCAGCAAGATCGACGAGGAGATCGCCATCATCGAGGAAGGTCTCAGCCGGCTCAAGGCTGAATCGACTGATGCCGGCACGACACGTCCGAACTGACGGGCTCAGTCGCGCCGCCCGCCGTCGATCACCGTGAACAGCGGCCGCGCCGGGGTTGGCTCGACCAGCAGCTCCTCCACCAGCGCCGTTGCCGCATCGACATATTTGCGCGTCGGCTTGTCCAGCTCACGTTTCGCCTCGTCGTCGAGCGCAACCTTGGCGGCTTCGACCAGCTTGCGCATCCGCACGGCGTGATCGTCACCCGCGGTCAGGGTCGCACGCGCCAGCGAGCGCAGCACGAACAGCTCGCCTTCGAGGCGGAGCAGGCGGTCGTTGAGCCTGGTGAGGACGGTATTGAGGTCGACCATTGCTACAGTTCGTTGCACGCAATCCGGACCCGTCTAGCGACGATCGGTGAACGGAGTGCAAATGACAATGGCGCAATTGGGCCGATCTGCCTGAGATCAGGCCGCGGTTCGCGCCAGATAGTCGCGTGCGAAGGCGAGATACCAGTCAAGGCAGGCGGGGTTTGCCATCGCCTCCTTGTTGATGACCTTGTCGACGGGCTGGCCGAGCAAGAGCTTCTTGATCGGCAGTTCCTGCTTCTTGCCCGACAGCGTCCGCGGGATCTCGGCGACGGCGAAGATCTCGTTCGGCAGAAATCTACGGGAGAGACCGGTCTCTATCGCCTTGTTGATCTTCGCCTGCATTGCGCTGTCGAAGACAACACCTTCACGCAGCACTACGAACAGCGGCATGTAGCTGTCGCGGCCGAGATATTCGAGGTCGACGACGAGGCTGTCGAGCACCTCGGGCAGTGCCTCGATGGCGGAATAGAGCTCGCTCGTGCCCATGCGAAGCCCGTGCCGGTTGATGGTGGCATCGCTGCGGCCGTAGATGACGCAGGAGCGGTCCGGGTTGACCTTGAGCCAGTCGCCGTGCCGCCATACCGGCCCGCGGCCGCTGCCGTCGAAATTGTCGGGATAGGTCTCGAAATAGCTGGCGCGGTAGCGCGCACCGTCCTTGTCGTTCCAGAAGTAGAGCGGCATCGACGGCATTGGCTCGGTGCAGACGAGTTCGCCCACCTCGTCGATCACGGCGCGACCCTGCTCGCTGAAAGCTTCGACCGCGGCTCCCAGCAGCCGGCACTGCATCGCGCCCGGTGTCTGCGGCAATTCGCGGTTCCCCCCGATGAAGGCGCCGGCGAAGTCGGTGCCGCCGGAGATGTTCGCCCACCAGATGTCCGCCTGCGCCGTGCTGCCGTTCATTTTCGATAAGGCCGCGAAGCGGTCGTTGAACCAGGCTTGCGTGTCGGCGCTGAGCGGCGAGCCGGTCGAGCCGAGGCAGCGCAGTCGCGAAAGGTCGCCGGCGGCTGTGAGATCGATCCCGGCCTTGGTGCAGTTGGCGAAATACGCCGCCCCCGCGCCGAAGAAGGTCGCTTTCGACTGCGCCACGAAGCGCCACAGCGTGGACCAGTCCGGCTTATCCCTGGTTCCGCCGGGGCTGCCGTCGAAAATGCAGCAGGTGGTGCCGCTGAGCAGCCCGCCGACCTGGCTGTTCCACATGATCCAGCCGGTCGAAGAGTACCAGTGATAGCGCTCGCCGAACGAGTTGGCATGGTAGGAGCAGCCGAGGTCGTTGTGGAGGCCGAGCAGCGCCAGCACGACGATGACGATGCCGCCATGGCCGTGCACGATCGGTTTCGGCAGGCCGGTCGTGCCACTGGAATAGACAATCCAGAGCGGGTGATCGAACGGCAGCCACATCGGCTCGAATGCGTCGATCGCCGCGTCCGTCCTTGCGGCGATGTCGGAGAGCCGCGCGTCCGGCGCTGCGGGTGCGGCGTCGCTGTGCAGGATGACATGTTCGACGGATGGCAGCGATCGTCGCAGTTCGTCGATCACGTCGTTTCGATCATGCCTGCGTCCGGCATAGGTCACGGCATCGCAGGCGATCAGCACCTTCGGCTCGATCTGCTTGAAGCGGTCGATCACCGCGGGCGCGGCCATGTCGGGCGCGCAGACGCTCCAGATCGCACCGATGCTGGCGCTGGCGAGGAAGGCGATGATGGTCTCGGGGATGTTGGGCAGATAGGCCGCGACGCGGTCGCCGGGCTGGACACCCCTGTCCTTCAGATACAGCGCGAGCGCGACCGCCTTGCGCCGCAGCTCCGCCCAGCTCGTCTCGTGGAGCTTGCCGTCTTCGCCGCTACTGATGATCGCGGGCAGGCCGGCGGCGTGCGCCGCATCGACATGCCGGAACACCTGCCGGGCGTAATTGACCTGCGCGCCGGGAAACCAGATCGCGCCGGGCATCTTGCGTTCGGTGATGACCGCCGCAAACGGCGTCGGTGATTGCAGATCGTAATAGTCCCAGATGCTGCGCCAGAACGCATCGAGATCGCGCACCGACCATTGTCGCATCTCCTCGTAATTCGAGAAGGTGAAGCCACGCTGCTCGGCAAGCCAGCTGCGGTAGAGGGCGATCTGCGGGACGAAAGGAGAGGTCATTGCGTGTCGGCTTCGGTTGCGGGGAGGGGAATCCAGCCCTGACCGTAGCCTAGCAGAATCCGCTCGCGCAGCTGGCGCCTAATACTGCACCCCGGCCCAGCGGCGGCCAAACACCGGCGGCTTGGTCTTCACCGGCCGCCATCCGAAGAAATGATGCTTGCCCGACCAGCTGTGCACCACGTTGCTGCAGATCCTGCATTTGAAACTGCCGGCATGCGGCTCGGCATGCTCCTCCCGGGTCGCGGTGTAGTTCATGCTGCAACCCGTGCAGGTGAATTCTTCGATCGTCCAGAGACTGTTGGCCATTGCACCGCAAGTGTTTTTGAGACGCTGAGGCGGAGCATAGGTACGAGCTTTTGCATCGGCGTAAATCGGTCGGCGGAAATCCGGTTAATCGCCGTTAGGTAAACTGGTGCGAGGGGCAGATCCTGTCGTAGTTTCTGGGTCCAAGGAAGGCTCCCGGACCGGCTGGGCCAGCGCCCGGACCCGCTCGTCTTGACGGCAGGCCCGGGGCTGGCAATAACGCATGCCCGCGCATGCGCCGGAACCCGCGTTGATGCCGCAAGGAAAGCTGCCTGTGAAAAGTCTGCGTCAGCTCCTGACGGGCGAGGACGTCATTCAGCTCGTGATCCGGCTTGGCCTGTTGGCACTGCTGATCATCTGGACGTTCCTGATCATCCGGCCCTTCGTGCCGATCCTGGCCTGGAGCGCCGTGCTCGCGGTTGCGTTCTACCCGGCCTTCAGTTGGGTCGCCAAAATCCTGGGCGGGCGGCCCAAGACCGCGGCTGCGATCCTGACCCTGATCACGCTCGGCATCGTCCTTGGCCCGGCTACTTGGCTCGGCCTCAGCGCCGTGGACGGGGTGAGGGAGCTTGCGCACCAACTCGGCACCGGTGACCTCGCGCTCCAGTCGGCGCCTGAGCAGATCAAATCGTGGCCGCTGATCGGTCCGACCCTCTACGAGCTCTGGGACCAGGCCTACAACAACATCCGCGCCGTGTTGCGCGAGGTCGCGCCGTATCTCCAGCCGCTGGCGGGACCGCTCCTGGTGCTCGCTGGCGATGCCAGTCTCGGCACGCTGCAGTTCCTGGTCTCGGTGTTCGTGGCCGGTTTCCTGTTTCCGCATGGACCGCGGCTGGTTGCGGCCGGGCGCGGCTTCCTGTCGCGCATCGTGCCTGAGCAGAGCGAGCATTTCCTCGAGCTCGGCGGCGCCACCATCCGCGCCGTGGCGCAGGGCGTGATCGGCGTCGCCATCGTTCAGGCGTTGCTTGCCGGCATCGGCTTCAAGCTCGCGACGGTGCCGAGCGCGGGTCTGCTTGCCTTCATCGTGCTGCTGCTGTCGATCGTGCAGATCGGCGCCTTCCTCGTGCTGCTGCCTGTCATCATCTGGATCTGGACCGCCAAGGACGTCACCACGGCGCTGGTCCTGACCGTGTTCTTCGTCGTCGTCGGCTTTATCGACACCATGCTGAAGCCGCTCGTGATGGGACGCGGTCTCAACACGCCGACCATCGTGATCTTCGTCGGCGTGATCGGCGGTACGCTTGCTCACGGTATTGTCGGCCTGTTCATCGGTCCCATCATCCTGTCGGTAGCCTGGGAGATGGCGGCGGCATGGATCGGAGGCGAGGCGAGGAAGCGGACAGCGCCGCCCGCGACCGAAGAGGGACGCTAGGGCCGGGCGCACCGACAGCGGCGGCAGGATTGCCGGCGCCTCGCTGTGGACAATTGCGCACCGCAGCGGCAACCGGACCGGCCATCGAACTTGTCTAACGAAACAGACAAGTTACCATGGTCCGATTCCTTTTTCAGTTTGCGACGGGAATGGCGAAGTCTTCCAAATTGGTTGCCTCCAGGCGCGGCAAGGTTCTGTTGGTCAGGCGACGGTCGGACGGCCTGTGGATGTTCCCTGGCGGTCGCAAGCGTGCGCGCGAAACCGAGAAGGCCTGCCTGCGGCGTGAAATCAAGGAAGAGCTGCCGAAGTTGAAGCTCGGCCGGATCAGCCTCTGGAAAGAGGTGAAGGCCAAGAACAAGCGTTCGGGGCGAAGGATGAGCGATGCGATCTTCATCGCCAAGAGCGCCAAGGGGCGCCTGGCGATCGGCGACAAGAAGGAGATCGATCGCGCCGCCTGGCAGAAGCCGCGCGGGATCCGGCTGACCGCGACCTCGCGCTACATCCGCGATCGGCTATTCCCGCGGAAATCGCGGCGGCGATAGCGTCGAGGGGACAAATAGTCCGGCCATCCCGCGGGATATGTGAACCAGCTCACAAGCTGCCGTGGAACACGCTGCTATAGAGGCGTCATTGCCTTACCAATCCATTTTTTGAAACGCCCCAGCGCCCGCAAGCGCTGGGGTTTTTCGCATCTGGGAGCGCGCGCTGCTCAGCCCTGCCGCCGCAGGAAGCCGGTGATCGTCACCTTCTCCCAGATGCCGGCTGCGGCGAACGGGTCGGCGCGGTTGAAGGCCTCGACCCCGGCACGGCCAGGGGCTTCGATCAGGAACAGGCTGCCGATCATGGTGACGCCGTCGTCGGAAACCAGCGGTCCCGACATCACGATCTTGACGCCGAAGCGCGAGGTGTCGCTGAGGAACGTCTTGTGGGCGTCGTAATTGGCAAGACGCGTCGGCAATGCGTCGGTGCGGTCGATGGCGTGGATGGCAAACAGCATGATGTCTCCAGTCTTCTTGGGGACGGCTGTGTCATCAGCCGTCCCGGTGATTGATCAGAACAGGCGGGGCCTACTTCGCACCGAGCTTGCTGGCGTCTTCGAAGGTCGGGCAGGCGCGCTGCTCGAGCGGCTGGTCGAACGGCTGGTAATTGTCCTTGGTGATGACGGTCGGCTTCAGCACGATCTCGGCGATCACGGGCTGCTCGCGCAGGGCGCGGATCGCCATCATGGTGCCGATGCAGCCCTGGTAAAAGCCGTTGTAGTCGCCGCTCGCCAGCAGCTTGCCGGACTTGATGGCGTCGATCGCCTCCTTGGTGCCGTTGATACCGATCACCTGCGCCTTGCGATTGGCGCCGTCGAGCGCCTCGATCGCGCCGACCGCCATGGCGTCGTTGGCGGCGAGCACGCCGTCGATCTGCGAATTCGACTGCATCAAATTCTCCATGACCTGAAGCGCCTGGAGCCGCTGGTAGTTGCCGGGCTGTGAGGCCAAGAGCTTGGCGCCCGGATTTTCCTTCAGCGCGTCGTTGAAGCCGCGGACGCGGTCGACATTGGTGAGCGAGCCCTTGACGCCTTCGATGATGACGATCTTGCCCTTGCCGCCGAGCGTCTTGAGCAGGAAGCGCGCGGTTTCGAGCCCGAGGCTGTAATCATCGGCGCCGACGAAGGAGAGGAACTTGCCGCCGGCCGAACGGTCGGTGATGTTGACGACGGGGATTTTGGCGTCGTTGATTTTCTCGACACCAGGCACCATCGCCTTGTAGTCGACAGGCGTGAAGACGATGGCGCTCGGCTTCTTCACCACGACATCCTCGATCTGGCTGAGCTGCTCGGGGATCGAATCCGGCTTTGTCGGGATGTACTGGAGCGTCTTGGCGTTCAGTGCTTTCGCCATGACGTCGGCGCCGACCCGCACCGTCTGGAAGAACGGGTTAGTCTGGTTCTTGGTGAACACGGCGATGGTCTCGCCGTCGGCGCGCGCCTGCGTCGTGAACGCGGCCGCCATCACGAGCGGCAGTGCGAGATAGCCCAGTCTCTGTTTCATGTCGTCTCCATCCCCTTTTTGGTTTGTTGGACTGCTTGAGAACTCATTGCGCGCGGCGGCGGGTCTTCATGTCGAGCCATACCGCCAGGATCACGATGATGCCGGTGACGAGCGGCTGCCAATTGGCGCTGACCGAGAGCAGGTTCATTCCGTTCAGCACCAGCGTCAGGATCAGCGCGCCGATGAAGGTGCCGAACACGGTGCCGACGCCGCCGAACAGCGAGGTGCCGCCAATCAGCACGGCCGCGATCGCCGGCAGCGTCAGGCTTTCGCCGATGTCGGCCTCGGCGGAATTGAGACGGGACAGGAAAATGATCGAGGCGAGCCCGGCCATGGTGCCTGATACTGCGTAGACCAGCAGCAGCCTCCGCGTGACGGGGATGCCGGAGAGGCGGGCCGCGACCGGATTGGCGCCGATCGCATAGATCTCCTGGCCCCAGATCGTGCGCTGCGCAAACAGTGTTCCGATGCCGAGAAACACCAGCAGCAGATAGACCGGGATCGGCAGGCCGAACAAATAACCGCTGCCGATCTGGCGGAAGCCCGCCGGGAAGCCGTGCAGCGTCTCGCCTGCCATGTACCAATAAGTGAGTCCGTTCAGCACCCAGAGCATGCCGTAGGTGGCGATGAAGGAGGGGATGCGAAGCGCCGTCACCATGATGCCGTTGAGAAGGCCAACGATGCCGCCGCAGGCAAGGCCCGTCAGGATGCCAAGCGCCGGTGATCCCGTGGTGTGGATTACCGTCCCGGCGATGCAGGCGGACAGCGCGACATTGGCGCCGACGGAGAGATCGAGGCCGGCGGTCAGAACGACCAGGGTCAGGCCCGAAGCGATGAAGAAAGTCAGGCTCGCCTGGCGCAGCACGTTGAGGATATTGCCGAGGCTCAGGAACGAGCCGTTCAAGATCGCCAGCACGGCGCAGATCAACAGGACGGCGAGCAGCCGGTAGAACAGCTGGATCGCGTCCCGGGACAGGAAGGAGCGGGGCGGTGACAGGGCCTCCTTGGTAATGTCGGTCATGTGCGGCTCCTGAGGCCGTCGAGGAACAGCGCGACGATGACGAGGACGCCGACGCTTGCGACCTGCACCGAGGAGGGCAGCGAGATCAGGTTCAGCCCGTTGCGCAGCACGCCGACGGCGAGGACGCCGAGCAGCGTGCCGAGCAGCCAGCCATTGCCGCGCTCGAACGAGGTGCCCCCGACTGCGACCGCCGCGATCGCATCGAATTCGAGCCCGAGGCCCGCGGTCGGATGCCCCGAATTCATGCGGGCGGTCATCAGGAGGCCGGCGATGCCGGCCATGATGCCGCCGAGCGCGTAGACCGCGATCAACAGCCGGTCGGGCGAGAGGCCGGCATAGCGGAGCGCCTCGCGGTTGCCGCCGAGCGCGAACACATAAGTGCCGAAGCGAGTGTGATAGAGCAGGCCGTGGAAGGCGGCGTAGGTCACCAGCGCCAGCACGATCGGCAGGGGGATGCCTGCTAGCGTCGCCGAATAGATGTCGCGGACGCTGTGGGGGATGCCGACCACGCTCTGGCCGTCGGAGACGATCAGCGACAGGCCCTGCGCCATGCCGAGCGTGCCGAGCGTCGCAACGAAGGGCGGGATGCCCAGGATCGCGACCAGCCAGCCGTTGACGGTGCCGAAGGCGGCGCCGACCAGGACACCGGCGCCGAGGCTGAGCAGCATCGACTTGGTCGCGAGCGAGACGATGGCAACGCACAGCGAGGTCAGCGTCAGCACCGCGCCCATCGAGAGGTCGAGGCCCTCGGTCATGATGATCAGCGTCATCGGCAGCGCCAGCATGGTCAGGATGGTCGACTGCACCAGCACGTTGGAGAGGTTGGCCGGGGTGAGGAAGCCGGGCGCGATCGCGCCGAACAGCACGATCAGGGCGCCCAGCACGATGGCAACCCCGGGAATGCGCTGGAGCGGATTGGACTGAGATACGACCGCGGCCTCACGCATGATGCATCCCCAATCGCACGATGTTCTCCTCGGTCAGCTCGCCTCGTGTCAGATGTCCCGCGACGCGGCCCTCGCGCATCACATAGGCGCGGTCGCAGACATGGCAGATTTCGATCTGCTCGGACGAGATCATCAGCGCCGCCGCGCCCTCGGCGACCAGCCGGTCGATCAGCGCGAAGATCTCCGACTTGGCGCCGATATCAATGCCGCGGGTCGGTTCGTCGAAGATGAAGAGCTTTGCGCCGGCCGCCAGCCATTTGCCGATCACGACCTTCTGCTGGTTGCCGCCCGACAGCAGACCGACCATCTGCCGCGCGCTCGGAGTTGCGATGCGGAGCTGCCGGATCAGTCCGTCGGCCGTGCGCTGGCCGCTGCGCGGATCGAACAGCCCGCTCGGGAACAGTTTGCGCAGCGCCGAGACCACGAGATTGTCGCCGACCGAACGCAGTAGCGCGAGGCCTTCGCTCTTGCGGCTCTCCGGGATCAGCGCGATGCCGCGGCGGGCGGCGATATCAGGCTCGCCGGAGATCGGCTTGCCGTCGAACACGATCTCGCCCGAGGCGATCGGATCGGCGCCGAAGATCGCGCGTGCAACTTCGGTGCGGCCGGATCCGACCAGGCCGCACAGGCCGACGATCTCGCCGCGGCGAACCTCGATGTTGATGTCGGAGATGCCGCTCGGTGCGGTGAGGTTCTTGACCTCGAGCAGCACCTCGCCGGGCTTGTCGGCGAAGTTGCGCGGATAGGTCATGTCGACGGTGCGACCGACCATCATCCGCACGAGTTGATCGGGGGTGACGTCGGCCGGGCGCACGCCGTCGATGCGGCGGCCGTCGCGCAGCACGGTGATACGGTCGCCGAGCGCAAACACCTCGGCCATGCGGTGCGAGATGTAGACGATGGAGACGCCGTCGGCCTTCAGCCGCGCGATCAGCGCGAACAACAGCTCGGTCTCGCGGTCGGAGAGCGCGGCGGTCGGCTCGTCCATGACCAGGATGCGCGCGTTCTGGCTGATGGCCTTCGCGATCTCGACCATCTGCTGCTGGGCGACGCCGAGCGTGTCGACGACGACGGATGGATCGATGTCGAAGCCGATCGTGTCGAGCAGTCGCTTGGCGTCAGTCAGCATCCTGCGGCGGTCGATGGTGCCGGGGATGCGTCCCTTCGGCTCGCGGCCGAGGAAGATGTTCTGCGCGATGTCGAGATAGGGGACGAGCGAGAATTCCTGGAAGATCACGGCTATGCCGAGCTTCTGCGCGTCCGCGGTCGAGGAAATCGTGACCTTCTCGCCGTTGTAGAAGAATTCGCCGGCATCGGCGCTGTAGGCGCCACACAGCACCTTCATCAGGCTCGATTTGCCCGCGCCGTTCTCCCCGAGCAGCATGTGCACTTCGCCGGGATAGAGCGCAAATGAGACGTCGTCGAGTGCCTTGACGCCGGGAAACTCCTTGCTGATGCCGCGCAGCTGGAGCAGCGGCACCGGCGATGGGGACGCAGTGTCAGGCGCGGCGGTGCTCATGCCTGCGCTCCGCTTGCGAAGATCTTGCCGGGATTCATCAATCCATCAGGATCGAGCGCGGTCTTGATCGACCGCATGATGTCGACGGCCTCGCCGAGCTCGTCGGCGAGATAGCCGATCTTGCCGAGTCCGATACCGTGCTCGCCGGTGCAGGTGCCGTCCATCGCGATGGCGCGGGCGACCATGCGGGCCTGGAGCGCCTTGGCACCATCGATCTCCTCCGGCTTTGCGGGATCGACCAGGATCAGCATGTGGAAATTTCCGTCGCCGACATGGCCGACGATCGGCGCGGTGAAGCCGTGTTCGTCGGCGTCGCGGCGCGTGTCGGTCAGGCATTCCGCCAGCCGTGAGATAGGAACGCAGACATCGGTAATGACGGCGCGCGCGCCGGGGCGCAGGCCGAGTCCGGCATAGAGCGTGTTGTCGCGGGCATGCCAAAGCCGGCTGCGGTCTTCCGCTGCCTTGGCCCATTCAAAGCCGCGGCCGCCGTGCTCGGCGGCGATCGCCTGCGCCAGCTCTGCCTGCTCGGCCACCGCACCCTCGGTACCATGGAATTCGAAGAACAGCGTCGGCGCCTCGCGATAGCCGAGCTTGGCGTAGGCATTGATGCCGCGCATCATGACGTCGTCGAGCAGCTCGACGCGGGCGACGGGAATGGCGGCCTGGATGATGCCGATCGCGGTATCGACTGCATTGTGCAGGGTGTCGAAGCTGCAGACCGCCGCCGAAATCGCCTGCGGCAGCGGATGCAGCTTCAGCGTGATTTCGGTGATGACGCCGAGCGTGCCTTCGGCGCCGACGAACAGCCGCGTCAGGTCGTAGCCGGCGGCGGATTTGCGGGCGCGACGCGACGTACGGATCACGCGACCGTCCGCCAGCACGACCTCCAGCGCCATGACATTGTCTTTCATCGTGCCGTAACGCACCGCCATGGTGCCGGAGGCGCGCGTCGAGGTCATGCCGCCGATCGAGGCGTCCGCGCCGGGATCGATCGGGAAGAAAAGGCCGGTGCCGCGCAGCTCCGCATTGAGCTGCTTGCGGGTGATGCCGGGCTGGACCACGACATTCATGTCGCTGTCGTGGACCGTGAGCACCTTGTTCATGCGCGCAAAGTCGATGCAGACGCCGCCGGCGACCGCGGAGGCGTTGCCCTCGAGCGAGGTGCCGGCACCGAACGGTACGATCGGCATCCCCGCGCCGGCGCAGAGCTTGACGATCTCGGCGACTTCCGCCGTCGTCTCAGGGAACACGACGATGTCAGGGGGTAGGGCGCGATAATAGGACTCGCTCTGGCCATGCTGGTCGAGCACGCCGCGCGCGATGGTCGCGCGCGGACCGATCACGCCCGTGAGGCGTTCGGCCAAAGCCGCACTGTCGACCCGCGGTCCCATCGTTTCTCCCGTCTTCGTTCTTGTCGCGAACTGTTGTCAGTCCGTCGATTCGACGTTTGGCCTACGCGGCCCGTGCGTTGCTTGCGGCCTGCTTCAGGCCGAAATCATAGTTGAGATGGTAGTAGGCTGAAGCCATCGTGCGACCGTCAGGCGCACGACCAGGCGGGCAGTGCACGAAATCGTGAATCAGGCTGTCCTTGACGCCGAACACCACGTCGCTGTCCAGATATTTATCGCCGGCGACGAACACATGCGTGACGAGCTGCTCGAAGCCGGGCGCGGAGATCATGAAATGCACATGCGCCGGACGCCAGGGATGGCGGCCCTGCGCCTCCAGCATCTCGCCGACTGGGCCGTCGTGAGGGATTGGATAGGCCGCGGGCTTGATCGACCAGAAATGGAAGCGGCCGTTGGCGTCGGTGTGGAAGCGCGCGCGCATCGCGAGCTCGCCGATCTCGTCGAGCTGCTGCACGTCGTAATAGCCGTCGTTGTCGGAATGCCAGACGTCGACCACGGCGCCGGCGAGCGGCTTGCCGTCTGAGGTCGAAACCGAGCCCGTGACGATGATGGGATCGCCCTCCATCGGACCGGAGATGTCGTCGCCGTTCTGCTTCTCGGGCGCAGCCTGGACGAAGAACGGGCCGAGCACGGTGGTCTCGGTCGCGCCATCCGGCAGGGGATGGTTGATTGCGTCGACCAGCATGGACACGCCGAGCGTGTCCGACAGCAAAATGAATTCCTGTCGCTTGTCGTCGCACATGTGGCCGGTGCGGGTCAGGAAGTCGATGCCGTATTCCCATTCCTTCTGGGTCGGCCTGATTTCGCGTACGAAGGCGTGGAGGTGACGCACCAGGGCTTCGCTGACCTGCTTGATGCGCGGATCGCTGGCGCCGGCGATGCGCTCGAGCACGGCTTCGGTGATGTTGGTCTCGCTGAAGTTACGCAATTCTGCCTCCGTCGATCAGAATTTGGGCTCACCAAGGCCGGACAGCCGTTCCAGATGCTTCACGGTCGCGATGAAGTCGGTCTCGCCATCGCCTTGCGCGACCAGCGCGCCATAGGTCTCGCGCACCTGGGCTGCGAGCTGCAGCGGCACGCCGACGGCATGGCCGGCGCCCAGGATGAGGTCAAGATCCTTGGCCATCTGCTTGCAGGAGAAGCTCGAGACAAAGTCGCGGGAGCGCAGCGGCGCAGTCTTGTACTTCACCATGGGGGAGGCAACGGCGCTCTCGTCCAGCACCTTCAGAATGTCCTGCCAGCCGATGCCGCCCTTGCGCGCCAGCGCCAGACTCTCGGCCATCATAGCGGCCGAGACTGCGATCATGAGATTGACTGCCAGCTTTGCGTAGCGTGCTTCCTCGTTCGGGCCGAGATAGGTCTGCGCACGGGTGAAACTCGCAAACAGCGGCTTGGCGCTCTCGAACGCGTCTTTGGGGCCGGAGACGAAGCAGCTCAGCGCGCCGGTATGAACGATGCTGGCATTGCCAGAGACGGGGGCCCGGAGATAGGCGACGCCGCAGGCTTGCGCGGCGGCATTGACCTCGGCCGAGGCTTCGGCGCTGACCGTGCTGGTCTCGATCAGCATTGCCCTGGGCGCCATCACGCCGATCAACCCAGTCGGGCCAAGCATTGCGGCGCGCAAGGCGGCATCGTCGGGGAGTGAGGTGATGACCACGCGACGGCCGTTGACCGCGTCAGCCGGAGAGCTTGCGACCGCGATGCCCTGTTCGCGCGCCTCGTCGAGCCGCGCTGCGCTTTGGTCGAAGGCGATGACGGCATGGCCGGCCTTGGCGACGAGTTGAGACATCGGCAGGCCCATCTTGCCGATGCCGATGAAGGCGACCTGTTTGCTTGTATCAGTCATTGTTCTTGTCCGTTGGCCGCTATCCCGCGGCGTGCCCTTGTCGTTCGATGTCTCGCACCAGCCGCCGGCCGGATTGCGCGAGCAGCTCCTTCTTCGCCTCCAGCCGGTCCACCAGCAGTTCCCCGTTCCGTTTCTTCCAGACGCCGCCAATCATGACCGCCTCGATGTTGGCAAGGCTCGTCTGCATCACCACAGTGGCGACGGGGTCGTGGACCGGGAATAGGTTCAGGTCGTCGGCATTGATGATCACGAGATCTGCGAGTTTTCCCGGCGTCAGCGAGCCGATCTGGCTCTCGCGGCCGAGCATGCGTGCCCCTTCGGTGGTGACCCAGGCCAGCGCCTCGCGCACGGGAATCGTGGTCGTCGCGGGGATCGTCCCCTCGCTCTTGCGCGTTTCGGCATTATCGAGCGCGCGCTGCATCGACAGCGCCACACGAGCTGCTGAAAAGAGATCGCCGGCCAGAACGGATTCCAGGTCGATGCCGATGGTGGGGCGCACGCCGCGCTTGAGTAGCCGTCCGGTGATCGGAAAGCCGTGGCCCTGGATCATCTCGTTCTCGGGCGTGACCGAGAAGGTGACGCCGAGATTGATCAGCTTCTGCAGGAGATCGTCGGGCAGGTCGTTGCCGTGGACGATGTTGACGTTGGGCCCGATCAGGCCAGTCCCGATCAGCTTCTCCCAGCCGCCCGGCGTCTTTGCGGGACCGCCACCCTGATGCATCGAGGCGATCAGGCTGAGCTCCCGCGCCAGGCGAAAATCATGCAAGGACACGTCGAGCGTCGAATAATGCGGACCGAGAATGGCAAGCCCGAGCGTAACGAGGCCGTTGCGGTCGGCGAGGGGGCCGGCCAGCAGCCGCTCGATCTCACGGCGGGGATGCGGCACCTCCGAAAAGTGCGGCTCGCCCGGCTTCGGCTCGGGCTTCGGCGAGCCGTGGAAGAACGCGGCGCGGATGCCGCTTTCGATGAGCCCCCGCACAGCGGCGTCGGTATGGGCAGGCGTCGGATTGTTGTGGCACCAGTCGACCAGCGTGGTGGCGCCGCAATTGATCTGATTCAGCGCGCCGACAAGGGTGGCGATGTAGATGTCATCAGGCGTGAACAGGGTAGCCAGCCCGGCGTGCATGCGGCGGAAATATTCGAGCAGCGTCCAGTTCGCAGCAAAGCCGCGCAAGCCCGTCTGCCAGGTGTGCATGTGCGCGTTGATGAGCCCGGGGATGACGATGCGCCCGCGCCCGTCGATGATCTCGGTCTCCGCCGCGCCGCTACCAAGCTCGATGCCCGGACGTACCTCGGCAATTCGCCCGTTTTCCACCAGCACATCGGCATTTCTGAGATCGCCGATGCGATCGTCCATGCTGATGATGGTTGCTGACTGGATGAGGGTACGCTTCATCGTGGCCACGCCGCAGCTTTGGCGGCGACCGGCGGCTCGCCGGCCCAGGCGCGCGCGATGAGGTCGCGGATGGCATTGCGCTCGAGCGGGCGCGGATTCCAGTAGGCGTTGGTGACGGCGAGGTCGGCCGCCTTGTCGATGCCGCTCTCGGGCATGCCGATATCGCGCAGCGCGACCTTCGCGCCCAGGCGGCTGGCGAGATCGAACAGCCCCTGCGATGCGTCCGCAGCCCCGATTGCGCGCGCGATCCGCGTCATCGCCTCGGGGACCGCGGGCGCATTGTAGGCCAGCGCATGCGGCAGCACGATGGTGTGCGTCTCCGCATGCGGCAGGTCAAACGCGCCACCGAGCGTGTGGCAAAGCTTGTGATGCAGCGCCATGCCGACGGTGCCAAGACACACGCCACACAGCCAGGCGCCGTACAGCGCATCGCTGCGGGCGGCGCGATCGTCAGGCTTTGCGGCAATGGCGGGCAGGGCACGCGCCAGCGCGCGGATGCCTTCTTCCGCCATCAGAGAGGTGACGGGATTGGTATCGCGCGCATAAAGCGCTTCCACCGCATGGGCGATGGCGTTGATGCCGGAGGTCGCGGTAAGGCCGACCGGCAGCGTCATCGTCAGCTCGACGTCGTAGATCACCGTCTCCGGCAGCACGGCCATATCGCGCACGGTGGTCTTCAGCCCGTTCTCGGTCTGACCGACGATCGGGGTCATCTCCGAGCCGGCATAGGTGGTGGGAATACAGAGCTGGTTGACGCCGGTGCGCAAGGCCAGCGCCTTGCCCAATCCAGTCGTCGAGCCGCCGCCGAGCGCGACCACGCAATCGGCTTCGCACGCCTTCATCGCCACGATCGCGCGCTCGGTCACCTCGACCGGCGTGTGCATCGTGGCGCCGGCGAAGATGCCGGCATAGAGCGGGCCGAGGGCAGCGCCCAGCGCTTTGCCTTGCGCTTCCTGCTGCGGCGTCGTCAGCACCAGTGCGCGCTTGCCGCCGAGCCGCTCGACCTCGGCCTTGGCCGCGGCAAGCGTCCCGCTGCCGAACACGACCCGGCAGGGCAGATTTTCGAAGGTGAATGAACCGATCATGCGCCGGTCTCTATGATGGGATAATCGACCTGGAAACGTCCGATCCGCAAGTCGCCGAGCTCCTCCCTGACGCGCAGATGTTCCGGATGGGTGGCGTAGGCCTTTAAGGCGTTGCTGTCGGTAAACTCGGAGACGAGGACAACGTCGCAGGCATAATCGACCTCGCTGATATCGACCCCGACCTCGATGTGTGTCAGGCCGGCGATCCGCCCCTTGAGACCCTCGAACAGGGTCTTGACCTTGGTCCGTGCCGCCAGGCGCTCTGCGGCGGTCTCCCCGCGCAGCCGCCACATCACGATGTGCTTGATCGGACCCGACATTTCCCGGAATTCCTCGCCTGCATCTTGCTTGTTCGGGCCATTTTGCCTTGCAGAAATCGGAAATAAAGGTCAAAAATCGTAAGTCTCTTTTCCGGAATGAGGAAAAATGGACCGTCTTCTCCAACTCGAG
Organism: Bradyrhizobium sp. CCBAU 51627; assembly: GCF_028128765.1. Classification (GTDB taxonomy): domain Bacteria; phylum Pseudomonadota; class Alphaproteobacteria; order Rhizobiales; family Xanthobacteraceae; genus Bradyrhizobium. Next base: position 119,503 of record NZ_LBJG01000093.1, on the reverse strand, counting down.
GTGTTTTCCAAGACGGCCGAACTCGGCAGCCTCTCCAAAGCCGCCGAGCTCTTGCGGATGTCGAACGCGGCCGCGAGCCGCCACCTCAGTGCGCTGGAGGAGCGGCTCGCGGTTCGTCTGATCGAGCGCAACACCCGCCGGCAATGGCTGACCGAGGCCGGGCAGGAGCTGTTGCAGCGTTGCAGCACGCTCTTGAACGAACTTGCTGAAGCCGAGGATGCCGTGAGTGATCGCGCGCTGTCGCCCAAGGGCATGCTGCGCGTCACGAGCTCACTGTCCTTTGCAATGATCTACATGGCGCCGATGCTGCCGGCGTTTCGCAGGCTCTATCCGAAGCTCGACGTCCAGATCATTGCCGCCAACCGCTATCCTGATTTCATCGAGGCCGGCATCGATGTGGCGATCCGCACGCGGGAGCAAGAGCCCGACTCCAACATCATCATCCGCCGCATCGGACAGATGCGTCGCGTGCTGGCAGCCGCGCCGTCCTATCTCGCGGCGCGCGGAATCCCCGCGCATCCCGCCGACCTCGCGCGTCACGACATGCTGGTCTACAACCTAGCCAACGATCCCTATTCGCTGCGACTGAGCAAGGGCAGCACGACGCAGACTGTCCGGATCGCGCCGACGCTCGACAGCAATGACGGCCAGATCATCTGCGGCGCGGCGCGCGCGGGGCTCGGCATCCTGATCCAGCCGCTCTACATCGTGCAGGGCGACATCGCGGCCGGCAGGCTCGTGCCTGTGTTGACGGATTGGGATCTGCCGTTGCTCACGATGAACGTGGCCTACCAGAACCGCATCAGGCTGCCGGCGAAGATCAGAGTGTTCTCGGACTTTCTGGTTGACCACATTCGAGCGCATTCCGACGCTGGCATCTGGATCGAGGCGACCTGAGCGGACGGCCGGGCACTACTCGGTTCGGCCCTGCACCCGCCCTCGGCCGACCGAGGACCGCGATCTCGGCGCCACCCGCTCTTCCTGCGGAGCAGCAAGCCTGACCGCCTCGGCCTCGCGCAGCTCCTTGCGGACTTGCCGCGCGCTTCGCATCGCGCGCTTGATGAAGGGATGCTGCGCGTCGTCGGCGAAGAACAGCACCACCTCGCAACAGGGACATTGCCTGGAATAGCCGTCCTGCAACCGTCCCGCGCGGTCGCGGAATATCGTCTTGCAACGCGTGCACTGGATCTGGACGGAGCTCATGCGCCGACAACAATCACTATTGGAAATCGGCGGCCACGGTGGGCCCAACGTCTGAAGAAAGCCTGAAACCCGGTTGCGGGCCTGATTGCACGCACTGCGTGCAGGCACGCGGGGACTGCTATGGTTTGGCGGCCATCGCTTCCAGGCAATGATTCAGATAGACGGTGCGATCTCGCGGCAGCACCTTTTCGAGATCCGCTTTCAGAGCGCATTCGCGCTGAAGGATCTGCTCGGCGCGGCGCTTTTCGGCCGCCTCACGATATTCGGGCGCAACCTTGCTGGGATCGACCAGAGCCTGGGATCGGGCGAGCCCAGCGGCAAGCAGCGCGATGGCTGCGATGAAAATAACCTGTTTCAAATGAGCCTCCTAAAAAGGCTCACTCTAGCGCCCGGTTGCTGGCGGCTCAACGCTGCGCTCGATGGAAGCGGGTTCGGCTAGGCTGCCTGCTCCTCAAAGGAGGTGTAGACCCGGCCATTGGGATCAACGATCTGCACGTCGTGGCACCCGTCCTGGATCAATTCCCTGGCCTTCTTGAGGGCCGCGGCAAGTGACTCCCGCTTGAGATTGACGACGCCTGCCGTGTCGAAACCGGTGATTTCAAACATGCCGCTCCTCCATTTTTCTGAATCTTACACTTTTTGATGGGGTTGTCTGCGGCTTTGTCGTGCTTGGAAACGGGCCAATCCCGCTTCCAGTTCCACCACATGGCACCCGTAGTCAGCCGGGGTGCCCACGCAGCCACGACGCTAACGTGGAATTAATCCGAAATGCTCACAATTTTAGACAGTTGTGTAAGTGAGTGCTGCGTAAAGGAGGCGTCGCGAGGACGTTCCGGCGACGGCCTCCTTTTGCTCGCTCATGAGGTCAATGCAGATGACCACGACATCCGACACGCTGTGCTTTGCCGAGCATCTCGACGCCGCAGCACTTGCCGCCGCAGCATCCGAATCCCACTCCGAGCCTGAAGCCGCGGAAGCTCCAGCACCTGCCAGGCCCTCCAGCCGAAAATCGATCCTGGTATTTTCGGTATGTGCCTTGGCCATCAACGGTGCGGCGGCCATTTATACATCGCCATTTGATCTTGCATCGCCGAACATCAGCCGCTTGGCTGCACTGATTCCGGACCGGGAAAATTCTGCGCCGAAACCGGATCCTATTGTTGCCGCCCTCAAGGAGATACAGGCAGCCCAGCAGCAGCAGGCCGCCGCTCTGCAAGAGATCAACACCTCCTTGCAGCAGAATACGGCTCTCCGGCAGCAGGATTCGACCGTCCTCGTCTCTCTTCGCCAGAGCATCACGGACGAACGGAGCGATGTGAAGAAGATATCGCCACAGCTGTCGACGCTGATCGCCAAGATCGATTCCCTTCAAAGCGCGGTGATGTCGGACGTCACGTCCTCCATTCGGAGAGCGCATGCTCGCTATGGACTGCCCGCGGCGTTGCGCAAGCGGATGGTCCGGGAGCCGCAATCCGTCGGACCGGTTTCGGTTGGAGGCGCTCCGTTGAGTGCACCGGCGACATTGCCAGCCCCGGAAAGCTGAAGGCGCGACGAACCGATCGGATTGCAGGGCCCTGGTCGTTTCATCGAACCTCGGCCGGCGCCTGCTGCTTGCGTTCTCCGGAGGCTCGTTCCTTTCGCGATCTCCTTGCTTCTGCCGAATTTCGATAGGTTCCGGTATTTGACCGGAGGTGTACCCTCCGCCCGCCAATCCTATGTTGCCGCGCGCGTGAGTGTGCGAGCATGAAGAGCGGCAGCACCAAGGATAATCCACCGGTCCTCATCTGCTCCGAATGCAGACGCCCGATGGACTATCTTGCGACACTGCCAGAAATTGCAAACCTGCCAGCGGTGTACGCCTACAGGTGCCTGCCATGCCGCAGGGTTGATATGATTGTACTGAAGTGACCGTCACGGGGGGCTTCTCGCGAAGCGACGCCGCAAACCAACTTCACGCAACGAACGCCCCGGCAAGATCTGCTAACTTGCGTCAGCCGCCCACATGGGAACGACGGCGCCCTTCTTCATGATGCCGATGAAATAGAACGCGCTCTCGTGTGTACGCTCTTTGTGGTCGCCGTGAGTGAACACAATTTCAAGCCCTGCATCATCGATCATTTGGCGAAAGGTCGCGACCGTCGAACCGCGGTTATTCTCCTGAAGAATGATCACGCCATTGTCGGCCAGATGAGAGTGGATCGTGTTGAAGAACTCCTTGTGGATCGCCCAATCGGGGTCATGCGCGCGGATGTCGCCTGCATACTGGTCGATGAAGTGAGGCGGGTTGCTGACCACGAGGTTCCAGCGCTCGCTTTTTGGGATGCTCCGTAGGTTGTTGGATTCGTAAACCGAGACACGATCCTCCAGGTGGTTCAATCGGACTGTATTTCGGCAGCGCGCAACCGCGGCGGGGTTGATATCGGCCAAGCACAAGGTTTCGCAAAGACCGTGTCCCAACATCGAGAAGCCGATAAACCCCGGCCCGGCGCACCACTCGAAGAGGCGCGTCTGTTTCGGCATTCCGCGGGAGCGCAAGAACGGAATGAAGTCCTGGCCGAACTCGATGCCGCCTCCATCAAGCTCGCTCTTATACTCGACGGTGATCCCGCCGAGCATGACGCGCTTCGCAGGTCGTATCCTCCGCAACAGCGGCCGAACGAACTCGTGCTCGAGCTGATTTAGGATCCTCATGGGCCTGTCGTGTCTTTGCAGGTCGTTGGCGCAACGTTGCCCGCGCAACCACCGCTTGTCAAACCAGCGCGTGACGCTCGCCAGCCGCCCGGAGTGTGATCGCCGGCGCGCGACCAATTCCACCGCGCCCTTAAGTGACGGCTTCGCCGAATGAACGGATAACGGGCCGAACTCGAGGCGAGGGCGAGCGCCGCCAAGATGTGTCCTGCGATTCCGTAGAGGCCCTTAAGCAACCGTCCCGAATTTCGAAAGCGCAGCACTCCGGATATGAAAAGCATAGGCATCCCTGACGGGAACAGCGTGATGAAAGCTCCCTCTCCAAGTGACATGTTTCTCGGGCTCACGATTGCAGGCACGGTTCTCTTGGTCGGCTCCAATGCTGCCGCGCTGTTCCTCTTTTTGGCTTGAAGAGAAGGGCGAAGGGAATGATTGCCGCTCAGGCGGTCTGGGCCAATCCGATCGTTGAGACTTGGCCAGTGGCGCCGCCTACATTTCATCCCGAGCCGTTCGTGCGACCTCGCGCGCCCTGTCGAGCACCACCTCCCGCGGTCGAACCAGCGGCGAAGGAATCCATCAGTCGCCTTTGGCGATCTGCACGCGCCCAGCAGGCTGCGGCTTTGCTTTCCACGAACTCAAGTTGCTCGTTGTCGTGCCCAAAAATGCGAGTCGGGCCGAGTCTGGGATCAGGAGGACCAAGCGGTTCAATCTCGTGCACAAAATCGGGCGGTACACGGGAGATTTTTTAGATCTTGGTGCAAGTTATTGTTTTTGGAGTATGTTTTGGTGAGCGCGCTGGGGCTCGAACCCAGGACCCCGTGATTAAAAGTCACGTGCTCTACCGGCTGAGCTACGCGCTCCCATGGCCGCTGATGGCGTTACGGTTGATCGCCATCGTCTTCGGACATTCGAGAAGCATGTCTTGCCGCTACGCTTAGGCCTGCGTCGCGGGGAAAACCGGCTGTTTCCGGATCATGCTTCGGCCCGCGCTGTGTAGGGGGATGGGGCGCTGAGGTCAATAGCGCACGCGGCTGCCGAAGATCGCGCCAGAGGCGGGGATTCGTCCGGGGTTTCCGGTGTTTAACCGAGGATTTTCAACCCGATTGGCGCCTCGTCGTCCTCCACGTCGATCTCAGTTCGCCTCGCGCCGCACCTCGCTTGGCACCGGCTGGGCGGTGCCGGCGGGGGTAGGTAGCGCCACGGGGCGCAAGCCGATCAGCTCGGCGGTGCGGATCGCGCTGTCGCGCCAGAACTGGAACGAGTTGATGCGGCTAAGCTCGAGGATGGCGATGGCGACTGCGGCCAGGAACGGCAGGCTTTGCAGCACCAGGACGCCTGCGAAGATGTAGATCTCCGTGATCTGCCTGGAGCTGTTGGAGGCGATCAGCACGCCGGCACCGACCAGGAGCAGGGTGCCGATCACAGCCTCCCAGAACGCCTGGAACTCGATCGACATCCTGCTGAGGCCGCCCTTGGACGTGCGCGCGAACGCGATGTGCTCGGTGATGAGGCCTTGCGCAACCGCGCGCGACACCGTCCATTGCACGCTCATCGCGGCGATCATCGCGCCCAGCATCTGGCCCGGCTTGATCGCGACGCGGGCGCGGTACATCGACAGGAAGTGCGCCAACGAGACGATGAAGGCGCCGATGATCGGCAGTGTCAGAATCCTGTCGGGGATGGCGATGTCCGCAAACGCGACGATGGGCACCCAGACGAGATTGAGCAGCGCCACGACCACGCCGAGGCTTTCGGCCCCGAGCCAGTTGAGCCAGCCGAGGCCGTATTCACGCTTCTGGTCGGGGGTGAGTCGGCTCGCGCCAGGCAGGAAGCGGCGCCAGTGCTTCTTCACGATCTGCAAGCCGCCATAGGCCCAGCGGTGACGCTGCTTCTTGAAGGCCTCATAGGTGTCGGGGAGCAGGCCAGCGCCGTAGCGGTGATTGGTGTAATGGGTGGTCCAGCCGAGCTCCTGGATCGCAAGGCCGAGATCGGAGTCTTCGCAGATCGTGTCGCTCGACCAGCCTCCGGCCATGTCCATCGCGGCGCGGCGGATCAGGCACATCGTGCCGTGCACGATGACGGCGTTGAGCTCATTGCGCTGGACCATGCCGATGTCGAAGAAGCCGGCATATTCGCCGTTCATGATGTAGTGCATGATCGACAGGTCGCCGTCGCGGTGCTCCTGCGGCGCCTGCACCAGGCCAACGCGCGGATCGGCGAAAGCAGGCACAAGGTCCTTCAGCCAGTCGGGTTCGACGACATAGTCGGCGTCGAGGATGCCGATGATCTCGGCATCGACAGCGGTGCGATCCATGGCGATGCGCAGCGCACCGGCCTTGAAACCCTGCACCTTCTCGGCGTTGATGAACTTGAAGCGTTCACCGAGCGCGCGGCAATGGTCCTGGATCGGCTGCCAGAACGCGGGGTCCGGCGTATTGTTGATGATGACCACGCATTCGTAGTTCGGATAGTCGAGCCGTGACAAGGCATCGAGCGTCTGCTTCAGCATCTCGACCGGCTCGAAATAGGCGGGGACATGGATCGAGACCTTCGGGTAGTAATTCTCGGGTACGTTCTCGATCGTCTTGCCTTTGGAAAGTAGCCGCTGCGGCGGCCGGCCGAAGGCGACAGCTGCGATCTCGTCGATGCGGGCCATCGCGATGAGGACAAGCGGAACAAGGAGGATCATGCCGAGGGTCAGCGCGAAGGCCGAGCCGAAGATGAAATAGTGGTTGTTCCAGAACGCGAACACGGTCGCCGCCCAGGCGCCGACGCCATTGGCGGCGGCCGACAGCAGGAAGGCCTGCTTGGCGGTCGGCTGCTGAAGACGCAGGATCGGCAGCGACAACAGGATGCCGACCAGCAGCGCGATTGCCATCAGCTTCCAATAATCAGGGTTCTCGACCGGGCCGGTCCAGGAGAATTTCGGCTCGCGGTTGGCGTTGAGGATGCCCCAGTAAGGACCGACGCCGCCTTCGAAATACTTCCAGGGCTGATCGATCGCTTCGACGATGTTGTACTCCATGCCGAGCGCTTCGGCGCGGCTGACGAAGTTGCGCAAGGTCAGCGCCTGCTGGAACGGACCAGGGTCGGCGTTGCGCAGATTGTAGCCCTGGCTCGGCCAGCCGAACTCGGCGATCACGATGCGCTTGCCCGGGAACAGGTTGCGCAACAGGTTGTAGCGGTCGACGGCCTGGTCGACGGCCTGGTCGGAGCGGAAGTTTTCCCAGTAGGGCAGAACGTGGGCGGCGATGAAGTCGACGTTGGAGGCAAGATCGGGATTGTCGCGCCAGATGTTCCAGATCTCGCCGGTGGTGACAGGCACGCGCACCGCGCTCTTCACCTTCTTGATCATCCCGATGAGGTCTTCGACCTTCTGCTCGCCGCGGTAGATCACCTCGTTGCCGACGACGACACCGTTGACGTTGCTGTTCTTGCGGGCCAGCTCGATGGCGGCCTTGATCTCGCGCTCGTTACGATCCGGGTCCTTGTCGATCCAGGCGCCGACGGTGACCTTGAGACCGAACTCGGCCGCGATCGGCGGCACCAGTTCCACGCCGCCCGTCGACGAATAGAGGCGGATCGCGCGCGTCATCGTCGACAATGTCTTCAGGTCGGAGCGAATTTTCTCGATGGTCGGGATGTTGTCGATGTCCGGATGGGCTGAGCCTTCAAACGGTGCATAGGAAACGCTGGGCAGCAGACCCTTGAAGTCCGGCGCGGGTTCCTTGTCGCGCAGGACTCCCCAGATGCCGGCGTGGAGCACGGACATGAGCAACAGAACGGCGGCGACAACGCGCATCGCGGCTAAACCAAAAGGGGCTGAGGGGGCAGGGAAGCGGATCCGACCCCGAGATCCGACCAAGTCCGCGGCAAAGGGAGCATACCTCTGCCGCGCGGTTTCACAACTGTCATGGCCTCATGTCCTTATGAGGGCACGGCATTTTGGAAGCGTGGCAGTGCCAACCGGCTCTATCGCCGATCGTTCCTGAACGGAGGCTGAAACGACCGTAGCTATTTCTGAGGCGCGGGCGAGGGGCTCGCCGCAGGCGCCGGGTTCGCCGCCGGCTGGGCAGCCTGCGCATTGCCCGATGTCGGCGCCGCCGGCTGGGAGGCCGCAGCCGCTGCCTGCTGCGGCTGGGCGGCGGGATTGATCCAGCAAGCATGCACGCGGCTGTCGAGGGTCTCGGCGACCTTGGGATCGATCTGGGCGCCAAAGCGGGTCAGGCAGCGGAACGCGGCCTGGATGTGGCCGCCCGGGCAGCCGAAGCGGTCGTAGAGGTCGAGATGGCGGAACGCGGTATCGAGGTCATCCCGCCACATCAGCCGCACCACGCGTCGGCCGAGCCAGACGCATTCGGGGTTGCCGGCCGGCCCGTTGATCGCCTGGGCGGCTTCGGCGAATTCGTCGGTGCGGCGCTGGTTCTGGGCGGTTGCTTCCTTGGCGGCGTCAGCGGGCTGAACCGCAGTCTTGCCCTGATCGGGAGCCGGGGTGCCGCTCTGGGCGGAGGCGCCGCCGAGGTTGGCCAGCAGCACAAGGGAGGAGACGGCCAAAGTGGCGGCGAACTGCCGCAGGACCGCATTTCGTGACTCGAACACCCGTCGCCGCATGAATTCCCCAATTTCTCAATGACCGCCCGCGGAAAGGAACCTCGCGGACGCGACGGTGATGGCGTCCAAATGGGTCTCCAATGCGGCGGAAAAGCCCTGCGGAATGCCATGACCTGTATTTGGATTTTTGTCCAGCAAAGTCACGATCCTAGGTCCCGGTCGAACGGCCGCAGGTTCATTCGTCGGGGGAGATGGCGTGGCGAGCGCCGCGCCCCCCCTTGGCAGACGGCGTGCGAGCAGGTAATCGACGGCTCCTTCGCGGAGGACGGAACCGATTTCTCTTCGTACGCCACTGGCGCTCCTGCTCGTCTCCCTGGGTGCAATTGCTGCCGTGTGGTGGTGGCTGGCCACGCCAATCACGCTTGCACGCGCGCCCATCGATCCCAATGACAAGGTCCAATGCGTCTCCTATGCGCCGTTCCGCGGCGAGCAGACGCCGCTGAACGCGTGGACCCACATCGAGGCTGACCAGATCGAGCAGGACCTGCGCCAGCTCAAAGAGATCACCGACTGCGTCCGCACCTACTCGATCGAGAATGGCCTCGACCAGGTGCCGGCGGTCGCGACCAAGGTCGGCGGGCTAAAGGTGATCCAGGGCATCTGGCTCGGCAGCAACCGCGCCAAGAATTTTGCCCAGGTGGCGACCGCTATCCGTCTTACCAAGGAATTTCCCAGCACCATCTCCGCGCTCGTCGTCGGCAACGAGGTGCTTCTGCGCGGAGAGATGACGACACAGGATCTCATCGCGATCATCCGTTCGGTGAAGGCGCAGGTCACCGTGCCCGTGACCTATGCCGATGTCTGGGAATACTGGCTGAAGAACCGCGAGGTCTATGACGCAGTCGACTTCGTCACGATTCACATCCTGCCTTATTGGGAGGATATGCCGGTGAAGGCGAAATTCGCCTCCGCCCATGTCGAGGCGATCCGCGAGCGCATGGCGGTGGCGTTTCCCGGCAAGGAGATCCTGATCGGAGAGACCGGCTGGCCGAGCGAAGGCCGCATGCGCGATGGCGCGCTGCCGTCCCGTACCAACCAGGCGCGCGTCGTCTCGGAAATCCTGGCGCTGGCGAAGTCGCAGAGGTTTCGCGTCAACCTGATCGAGGCCTATGACCAGCCGTGGAAGCGGCGCCTCGAAGGCACCGTCGGCGGCTATTGGGGCCTGCTCGATTCCGTGCGGCGCCATCTGAAATATCCGCCGGGCGAGCCGATCAGCAATTTCCCGTTCTGGAAATGGTACATGGGATCAGGCATGGGCCTCAGCGTCTTGGTGTTCGCGGTGGCCGGCCTGACGCTGCGCCGCCGTCCCTGGACGCCGCGCTTCTCGGCCTGGCTCGGCGTCGGCATCTCGGCGACAACAGGGGGCATCCTGCTCGGGATCGCCGCCGACAAGATGTACTACGAGAGCTACGGCTGGGGCGGCTGGCTGCAATGGGGTGCGCTGCTGCTCGCCGGCATCCTGTCGCCGATCTTCTGCGCGCAAGCGCTCGTCATCGGCCGCAGCCTGCCGACCTTCCTCGATCTGCTCGGTCCACGCGAGGGCCGGAAATGGTCGAAGCTCTCCGCCGTGCTGTGCCTGACCCTGGCGGTGACGGCGGTGATCGCGGCCGAGACCGCGCTCGGCTTCGTGTTCGATCCGCGCTACCGCGACTTCCCCTATGCCTCGCTGACGATGGCCGTGGTGCCGTTCGCGCTGCTGATGCTGAATCGTCCTCAGATCGGCCTGCGCCCGATCGCCGAAGCGGTGTTCGCGGGGCTGCTCGCGCTGTCGGCGGCCTACGTGTTTCTGAACGAAGGCCGCGACAATTGGCAGGCGATGTGGACCTGCGCGATCTATTTCCTGTTCGCGCTTACGCTGTGGCGGGCGCGGGCCGAGCAAAGCCAAGGATGAGCAGGCCGATCGCAAGGCCCGACAGCACGATGTTGTAGAGCACGATGCCGAGGCCGGCTGCCACCACGCCAAGCGTGAGCAGCACGATCGAGGGCCGCATCAGGTTCAGCGTCGCGATCACTAGCGCAACGATGCCGAACACCGAATTCTTGAACAGCGACGTCGTCACCGAGCGCGCCTTGCAGATCATGGTCTGCAGGCCGGCATCGCAGGCCAGCGCAACTTGCGAGAATTCGATCGCGAGATAGCGCACATAGAGCGCCCAGCCGACGGTGACGAAACCGACGACGATGAGAAACTGCACCTGATAGGGCGTGAGGCGGAACGGCTTTTTTGTCATGCGGGCAATATGGTCGGGAAGGGGAGTGGGAGCAACCGGCAAAGTCGATTTTCTGGTCTAACCCGCCGTCGCAGGGCCGTTGGCGGTTGCCCCTATCGCCTGAAGAACGACGATATCGTCGAACTCGCCGATGCCGTCTCGGGCTTGGGTGTGGCGCCCGCCGCCGGCGCAGCGGGTGGCGGCGCGGCCTCCTCGCGCTTCGACGAGCGCTTGGACGAGTAGCTGCGGCGTCGCTGCGGCTTCTCGGGCTTTGCGCTCGGCGCGGGCGCGGTTTCGGCTTGCGGTACCGCGTCGGGATTATTCTCCGCGTTCTTTTCCTGAACACGGTCCTGAGACTTTTCTTGCGCCTTCTCCGATCCGCCGCGCATCGACAGGCGCTGCCCGTCGAACACGGTGGTCTCGCAATGGCGATCGTTCTCGGCGAGACTCGCGCAGATTTTTGCGGCGGCGGCGGCGTTGATCAGGGGGCCAGCGCCCAGGCGGAGGTGCATGCCGAGACCGGTGTTGCCTTCCTTGATCATGATGATCGGCCGCAGTGCGGCGATCTCGGGATTGGATTTGGAGAGGCCACGCCAGAGTGCGCGCAGGCCGTCGATCGAATTTGCGCCGCCGAGGTCGATTGCAAAGCGCGTCTGCTGGACCGCAATGGCAGGCGGTTCGGCGACACCGGCGTCCGCCGGCTTGGCCGGCACGGCAGCGACTTCGGCCGGGACATGCGGCGGCTCGGGCTGCTTTTCGGTGCCCTTGTCACTCGATTCCGGCTGAATCAGCTTCGATGCGGCGGGATCGGGCGGCGCCATGATCGACTTCGAGGGCACCAGCGGAAGAATGGGCAGCGCCGACGTCGTCACCGGCGACTGCGGAACGAGCGAAGCGGCGGAAGCAGTCTGCGGCGGTGGCCCCGGCTGAGGCCTGGCAGCCTCTTTCGGATTGTCCTTCGCGTTTTCCTTGGTCTCCTTGCCGGCGCCTGTGCGCGGCCTGTCGACCAGCGAGGCGGCGGTCGAGGCGACCGGCGCAACTTCAGGTGCCGGAGCCGCGGGCGGCGCGGCGGCGGCGGGCGTGTCCTGCGGCTTCGACCCGGGTCCCTGTGGCGATGTTGCGGCCTGCTTGGCGATGGCGCCGGTGACGGAATCGAGCCCTTGTTCGAGCACGGTGACGCGCGCATAGAGCCGGTCGCGATCGGCGTTTAACGTTTCGATGGCGGAGGTGAGCCGGCGCGCTTCGAGCTGGCTTTCCTTGGTCAGAGTCTGGAGCCGGTCGGCCTGGCGGGCGAGATCGGCTGAGGCGACCTGATCGCGGCGCCAGCCGAGTTGGGCCTGGTTGGCCATCACGGCGACCACGACGGCGCCGACGGCCGCCACACCCCACGAGCCCAACCGCCACAGCAGGCGGCGATCGAACGCGCTTTCCTCGGCCAAAAGTCCGGAGAACAGTCCGCCGGTCTCCTTGTCGCCGAAGGCATCCGCCAGTGGATCGGAATCCTTTGCCATGAACGTTGAATGCCCAGCCCTGTCCGGCTTCCCCCGAATCAATCAGGGAACATTAACAGGAAAACCCGCGCGCACTTGAATTCCGGGCGTTTGCGGGGGTAGCAAGGCGACAAGTTCCGGCGATACCCGCTCGCGCCCGTCGGTGTGATGATCGATTCGGCCGTATTTGACAGGATTGCAATGACCGCCCGCTCAAGCCTCACGATCGTTCTCGCCGCCGGCGAGGGCACGCGCATGCGATCAAGCGTGCCGAAGGTGCTGCATCCGGTAGCTTCCCAGACCCTGCTTGCCCATGTGCTCGGCGCCGCACCGCAGGGAACCGGAACCGCGCTCGCCGTCGTGATCGGTCCGGATCACCAGGCCGTCGCGGCGGAGGCGAAGCGCATCCGCCCCGATGCGCTCACCTTTGTGCAAAGCCAGAGGCTCGGCACCGCGCATGCGGTGTTGGCGGCACGCGAGGCGATCGCGCGCGGCGTGGATGATCTCCTGATCGCGTTCGGCGACACCCCGTTGATTTCGGCCGAAACCTTTGCGCGCCTGCGCGCGCCGCTCGCCAGGGGGGCTGCGATTGCCGCGCTCGGCTTCCGCGCAGCGGATCCGACCGGCTATGGCCGCTTCATTGTCGAGGGCGGCTGTCTGGTCGCGATCCGCGAGCAGGCAGATGCCAGCGCGGACGAGCGCAAGATCAATCTATGCAATGCCGGCGTGATGGCGATCGACGGACGCCGCGCGCTCGCGATCCTGGACAAGATCGGCAATGCGAATTCCAAAGGCGAATTTTATCTGACGGACGCCGTCGGCATCGTCCGCGAACAGGGATGGGAGTCCGTGGTGATCGAGACCAGCGAGGACGAGGTGCGCGGCATCAACACCAAGGCACAGCTAGCGGAAGCTGAAGGCGTGATGCAGGCGCGGCTGCGCAAGGCGGCGATGGAGGCCGGCGTCACGCTGATTGCGCCGGAGACCGTCTATCTCTCCGCCGACACCGTATTCGGCAAGGACGTGACCATCGAGCCATTCGTGGTGATCGGACCAGGCGTGTCGATTGCCGACGGCACCGTGATCCACGCATTCTCGCACATCGTGCAGACGACGCTCGGCAAGAACGTCTCGATCGGTCCCTATGCGCGGCTTCGGCCCGGCACCTCGCTCGGCGACGGTGCGCGGATCGGCAATTTCGTGGAGACCAAGGCGGCGACGCTGGAGGCCGGCGTCAAGGTCAATCATCTCTCCTATATCGGTGACGCCACCGTGGGCGCCAATTCCAACATCGGCGCCGGCACCATCACTTGCAACTACGACGGTTTCAGGAAGCACAAGACGGTGATCGGGCAGGGCGCCTTCGTCGGCACCAACTCCTCGCTGGTCGCCCCGGTCAGAATCGGCAATGGCGCCTATATCGGCTCCGGCTCGGTCATCACGCGCGATGTGCCCGATGACGCGATGGCGCTCGAGCGCAACCAGCAGACCATCCGCGAAGGCGGCGCTGCGCGCTATCGCGAGATGAAGACGGGAGGAAAGAAGCCGGTGAAATAGCGCGGAGATCTGCAGCCTTATTCGTCGTCGGCGAATTCGGAGAAGATGGCGCGCGTCAGGCGCCAGCCGCGCGGCTTGGCGCGCTTTACTGGTTCGCCTTCCGGATGCTTGATGAAGACCGGTTTGTTTTCCTTGCCGCGCTGAGGCGGCGGCCAATGCGCCAAATGCGTGCCCTCGGTCTCGCTGGCGCGCAGATACAGCGATGACAGACCTTTGCGGTCGGACGTGGCTTTCATGGCCTTGATCTCCTGGGGGCGAATCGTTGGCCAAACTCATTGACAACGAGTTAACCTGCGCGGTTAAAGACCGGCCACATCGACGCAGGCCGGGGATTGCAGTGATGAGACGCTGTCGCAATCCGTTATAATTATTGAGTTTCTGGTTCCTTGGGAACTTCGCTAAAAACCGGGCACGTCGTTTAGGCGATTTTTCGACGATTTGGGGGATAGTGATCCGCATGTGCGGGATTGTCGGCATTCTCGGGCGGGAGCCGGTTGCAGAGCAATTGGTGGATTCGCTCAAACGTCTCGAATATCGCGGCTACGATTCCGCGGGCGTCGCCACGCTTGAAGGCAAGCATCTCGAGCGCCGCCGCGCCGAGGGTAAGCTGAAGAATCTGGAGAAGCGGCTGGAAGCCGAACCGCTGAAGGGCACCACCGGCATCGGTCATACCCGCTGGGCCACGCACGGCAAGCCGACCGTCAACAACGCCCATCCGCATGCGACCGAGCGCGTCGCCGTGGTCCATAACGGCATCATCGAGAATTTCCGCGAACTGCGCGAGGAGCTCGAGAAGAAGGGCACGGTGTTCCACACCGAGACCGATACCGAGATCGTACTGCATCTCGTCGACGATCTGCTCTCGCGCGGCAACAAGCCAGTGGAAGCGGTGAAGCAGACGCTGGCGCGCTTGCGCGGCGCCTTCGCACTCGGCTTCATCTTCGCTGGCGACGGCGATCTCTTGATTGGCGCCCGCAACGGCCCGCCGCTGGCGATCGGCTACGGCGACGGCGAGATGTATCTCGGCTCGGACGCGATCGCGCTCGGCCCGTTCACCGACACGATCAGCTATCTCGAAGACGGCGACTGGGTTGTGCTCACTCACAAGAGCGCAACGATCTTCGACAAGGACGGAGAGGCCGTCGAGCGCGACAAGATCAAGCACGCCGCCTCGACCTCGCTGGTCGACAAGGCCAATTACCGCCACTTCATGGCGAAGGAGATCCACGAGCAGCCGGAAGTGGTCGGCCATACGCTGGCACGCTATGTCGACATGGCGACCGAGCGCGTCTCGCTCCCGGTCAAGCTGCCGTTCGACTTCAAGGATGTCCAACGCATCAGCATTACGGCCTGCGGTACCGCGAGCTACGCCGGCATCGTTGCGAAATACTGGTTCGAGCGCTTTGCGCACCTGCCGGTCGAGGTCGATGTCGCCTCGGAATTCCGTTACCGCGAAGCACCTCTGCGCAAAGGCGATCTCGCCATCTTCATCTCGCAATCCGGCGAGACCGCCGACACGCTGGCTGCACTGCGCTACGCCAAGGCCGAAGGCGCGCATACCATTGCCGTCGTCAACGTGCCGACCTCGACGATTGCGCGCGAGAGCGAGACCGTGCTGCAAACGCTGGCCGGCCCCGAGATCGGTGTCGCCTCGACCAAGGCGTTCACCTGCCAGCTCATGGTGCTCGCGAACCTTGCGATCGCGGCCGGCAAGGCGAGGGGCGAATTGTCCGCAGAGGACGAGATCAAGCTCGTCCATGGCCTCGTCGAGATTCCGCGTTTGATGTCGGATGCGCTCACTACCGAGTCTCAGATCGAGAAGCTCGCGCACAGAATCTCGAAATCCCGCGACGTGCTCTATCTCGGCCGCGGCACCAGCTTCCCGCTCGCGCTCGAAGGCGCGCTGAAGCTCAAGGAGATTTCCTACATCCACGCCGAGGGCTACGCCGCCGGCGAGCTCAAGCACGGGCCGATCGCGCTGATCGACGAGACCATGCCTGTCGTCGTGATTGCGCCGCACGACCGCGTTTTCGAGAAGACCGTCTCGAACATGCAGGAGGTCGCGGCCCGCGGCGGCAACATCATCCTGATGACCGACGCCAAAGGTGCAGCGGAAGCGACGGTGGACTCGCTCGTAACCATCATCATGCCCGACATGGCTGCGGCCTTCACGCCAATGGTCTACGCCGTCCCTGTGCAGCTGCTCGCCTACCATACGGCGGTCGTCATGGGCACCGACGTCGACCAGCCGCGCAATCTCGCCAAGTCGGTGACCGTGGAATAGGCAAGAGGGATCCGATCGGACCGCTTCGTGGTCTTCCAAAACCTGCTAGAAGACCCTAGCTTGGACGAAGCGACCGACCTGGAACCCGAATGACCGCCCGCGACGACGCGCCTGCGCCTCTTGATCCCGCCCCGGAACCGCATACCGGCCTGATGGGCCGTTTTCGCAATTATTTCCTGACCGGGCTGATCGTCACCGGTCCGATCGCGATCACGCTGTATCTGGTCTGGTGGTTCGTCACCTGGGTGGACGGCGTGGTGCGGCCATTCGTCCCGCTGGCCTATCGGCCGGAAACCTATCTGCCCTATGGCGTTCCCGGCTGGGGACTGATTGTCGCATTCTTCACGCTGACGCTGGTCGGCTTCCTCGCGGCCAACCTGATCGGCCGCACGCTGGTCGATGTCGGCGAGACCTTCCTGGGCCGGATCCCGGCCGTGCGCGCGATCTATCGCGGCCTGAAGCAGGTGTTCGAGACACTGTTCTCGGGCAAGGGGTCGAGCTTCCGCAAAGTCGGCCTCGTCGAGTTTCCATCTCCCGGCATGTGGTCGATCGTGCTGATCTCGCAATCGCCGAACGAAGAGATCTCAAGCAGCCTGCCGGGGCAGGAGGAACATGTCTCGGTGTTTCTGCCGTGCTCCCCGAACCCGACCACCGGCTTCTTCTTCTACGTGCCCAGAAGCAAGATCATCGAGGTCGATCTGAGTGCCGAAGATGCCGCAACGCTGATCATGTCGGCCGGCGTGGTGCAGCCCGGCTCGGCGCCCGACCCGAAGAAGGCGGCTGCGCTCGCGGGAATGGCCAACGCCGCGCGCATTGCCAACGCCTCCGCGCTCCGGCCCGAGCCTGCGAAGGCAGAGTAGGGCCATTCCGCGGCGGGATGACCGCAGGTCGTCCAGGGGATCCTGTCCTCTGCTATTGTCCAGGTTGAACCGAGTGCAGCGCTCGGAATTCGAACTGGAGTGTCCCGATGTCCAAAACCATTGCGATCCTCGCCCCCGGCGCCATGGGCAGCGCGGTGGCCCGCCGCCTCAGCGAGAACGGCGCGCGTGTCTTGACGTCGTTGAAGGGGCGCAGCGAGGCGACGTTGAAGCGGGCGGCGGACGCGGGCATGGTCGGCGCCGAGGACGATGCGATCGCGGATGCCGACATCATTCTCTCGATCGTGCCGCCGGGCGAGGCTGTGGCGCTGGCCGAGCGGCTGGCCGCTCTGATCGTCAAGCGCGCGAAGAAGCCGGTCGTTGTCGATTGCAATGCCGTCAATGTCGACACCGTGAAGCGGATCGCGGAGATCATCGGTTCGGCTCAGGCGCCGTTCGTCGATGGCGGCATCATCGGTTTTCCGCCGCAGCCCGGCGGCACGAGCCCGGCCTTCTACATGTCGGGCGAGCACGCCAGGGACGTTACGGCGTTGAAAGCTTTCGGTCTCGACGTCCGGGTCGTCGACGGCCCGGTCGGCGCGGCGTCCGCGCTGAAAATGTCCTACGCCGGCATCGTCAAGGGTCTCGCCGGAATCGGCTCTGCTATGGTGGTTGCGGCGACCAGAGCGGGGGCGGCTGACGCTCTGCGCGACGAGCTCGCGCTCAGCCAGCCTGCCATCCTGGCGCGGCTTGAAATCGCGCTGCCGGATATGCTTCCGAAAGCCTATCGTTGGGTCGCGGAGATGCAGGAGATATCGGGCTTCCTCGGCCCCGATCATCCGGCGAGCCAGATTTACGAGGGCTTTGCCAAATGGTTCGAGCATCTGGCTGGTGACGCCAAGGGTGAGGCGGTTGATGCGTCGCTGCTGAAGGCGTTCGCCGCCGGTACCGGAAAGAAAAAAGCCTGACGATCGGGCATTTGCGATCGGTCTCCTTGCCTTGCCATATGGCGATGGCTGACTATCGCTGACGTAAGACGGGGTGGTCGAATGAGAATGCTGGTGATCGGCGCGGGTGCGCTTGGAGGATATTACGGCGCCTGTGTAGTGCGGGCGGTGGCGACGTGACCTTCCTGGTGCGGGCAAAGCGGGCGGCGCAATTGCGCCGTGACGGATTGCAGATCGTAAGCCCACATGGCGACTTTGCTGTGCAGCCGAAGATCATCCAGGCCGGCGATCTCAAGGAGCCGTACGACGTCGTGCTCGTCGGCGTGAAGGCATACTCGCTCGATGACGCCATGAGCCAATTTGCTCCCGCCGTCGGCACCAACACCATGGTGCTGCCGATCCTCAACGGATTGAAGCATATCGACGCTCTGACCGCGAAGTTCGGCGGTGCGCGCATTCTGGGCGGCCTCGCGAACGTCAGTGCGGGGCTCGACGGAGATGGCCGTGTGATCCAATTCATGGCCAATCAGACGATTGTCTTCGGCGAGGTTTCGGGCTCGTTGAGCGAGCGTGTGCTCGCGCTTGAGACACTGCTCAACGTCCCCGGTATCGATGTGCGCGCCAGCGAAGCGATCATGCAGGACATGTGGGAGAAATTCGTCCAGCTCTCGACGCTCGCGGGCATTACCTGCCTGATGCGCGCGAGCATCGGAGACATCCTGTCCGTGCCGAACGGCGAGCAATCCATCTTCCGCCTGTTTGCGGAATGCTGCGCCGTCGCAACGGCGTCAGGTTTCGAGCCACGCGCCCCATTCATCGAGTTCGACCGAAAACTGTTCACTACGCTGGACTCGCCACTCAAGGCCTCGATGCTGCGTGACATAGAGCGCGGCTCGATCACCGAGGCGGAGCATATCCTCGGCGATATGGCCAACCGGGCTCGCGCGCTCAACATTGACACGCCGTTGCTGGATCTGGCTCGCGCCCATGTCGCGGCCTATGAAGTCGGACGCCGGAGGGCAGCGAGCTAGCCAGCTCCGATCAACGGGATCGCCTCGTCCCGCTCATAGAGATACAGCAGGCAGCGCAGCGCCTCGCCGCGCTCGCCCTTCAGCTTCGGATCCTCCTTCATGATGCGCAGGGCCTCATCACGGGCTTGCGTGATCAGTTGCCCATGCACCTCAGACCGCGCGATGCGGTAGCCGGGCAGGCCGCTCTGACGCACCCCTAGCACGTCGCCTTCGCCGCGGAGCTTGAGATCCTCCTCGGCGATGCGAAAGCCGTCGGTGGTCTCGCGGATCACCTTCAGCCGTGCCTTCGACATCTCGCCGAGCGGTTCGCTGTAGAGCAGGATGCAGGTCGAGGCCTCCGAGCCGCGCCCGATCCGGCCGCGGAGCTGGTGCAGTTGGGCGAGACCGAAGCGCTCGGCGTTCTCGATCACCATGATGGTCGCGGCCGGCACATCGACGCCGACCTCGACCACGGTGGTCGCGACCAGTAGGCCGATCTCATGGGCAGCGAACTGGCCCATGACGCGGTCCTTCTCCGCGCCCTTCATTTGCCCGTGGACGAGGCCGACGCGGCCGCCGAACCGCTTCTGCAGACTTTCAAAACGTTTGGTCGCGTTGGTGAGATGCTCAGTGCCCTCGGCCTCGGACTCCTCGACCAGCGGGCAGATCCAGTACACCAGCTTGCCGGATTCCAGCGCCCGGCCGACACCGTCCATGACTTCGCCGAGCCGGCTCATGGCAACGGCGCGGGTGTCGATCGGCTGGCGGCCGGCCGGCTTTTCGCGCAGCTCGGAGACGTCCATGTCGCCAAAGTAGGTCAGCACCAGCGTGCGCGGGATCGGCGTGGCGCTGAGCACCAGCACATCCACGGCTTCGCCTTTCGACGTCAGCGCCAACCGCTCACGCACGCCAAAACGGTGCTGCTCGTCGACGATGGCGAGCGCGAGGGCTTTGAAGATGACATCGTCCTGGATCAGAGCGTGGGTGCCGACAAGCAGGTTGATCTCGCCGGCTTCGAGTTGCGCGAGCAGCTCGCGCCGCTCCTTGCCCTTTTCCCGGCCGGTGAGGATCGCAACCCGCATGCCGGCGCGCTCGGAGAGGGGGGCGATGGTCTTGATGTGCTGGCGCGCCAGGATCTCGGTCGGGGCCATCAGCGCCGCCTGCTTGCCGACTTCGGCCACGGCCGCGGCCGCCAGCAGCGCCACCACGGTCTTACCGGAGCCGACATCACCCTGGAGCAGGCGCAGCATGCGCACGGGCTGTTGCAGGTCCTCGGCAATCGCAGCCACGGCGCTGCGCTGCGATGGCGTGAGAGCGTAGGGCAGCGCGTCGATGATCCTGCTGCGCAGATGGCCGTCACCGGCATTGCGCACGCCGGCCGGACGACGCAGCTGTGCCCGGATCAGCGCGAGCGCGAGTTGGCCTGCGAGCAATTCGTCGAAGGCCAAGCGGGACCAGAAGCGCCGGTCGGGCAGGATGTCCATCAGCTCGACCGGCTGGTGCACGCGGTTGAGCGCTTCGGTAACGGGCGGAAAATCGCAGCGGCGCAGCACCTCCGGACTGATCCATTCGGGCAGCGCAGGCAGCTTGAGCAGCGCCTGCGCGATCGCACGGCGGAGCGAGCCGAGCGCCAGCCCCTCGGTCAATGGATAGACCGGATCGATCCCTGAGAGTTTTGAGATCGCCTCCTCGTCCAGCACGCGGTCGGGATGGACGATTTGCGGAATGCCGTCATACATCTGGAGCGTACCGGACACGAAACGCTTCTCGCCTGTCGGCAGCAGCTTTTCGACATAGCCGGGCTTGGCGCGGAAGAATGTCAGGACGACGTCGCCGGTGTCGTCGCTGGCATAGACCAGATATGGCGCGCGGGAATTGCGCGGCGGAGGCGGACGGTGACGATCGACGGTGACCTCCAGCGTCACCATGGTTCCCTGCACCGCGTCGCGGATCTTCGGCCGCGCCCGGCGGTCGATCACCTGGCTCGGCAGATGCAGCAGCAGGTCCACCAGCCGCGGCGTCTCGCTGCGGCCGAGCAGATATTGCAGCAGCTTGTCCTGCTTCGGACCGACGCCGGGCAGGCTGGTCACGGGAGCAAACAGGGGATTGAGGAGGCTGGGGCGCATTCTCGCAACATTCGTCATGCACGGGCCTGACCCGCGCATCCATCTTTTCAAGGACGATGGATTGCCGGGTCAAGCCCAGCAATGACGGTCTCCAAACAATTGCAATAACAAAGGGCTGACACGGCGGGTCCCAATGGCTATATCACCCCGGCCCGGCACGTCCGGGCTTTTCGCGTTTGACTGGATTTGAGACATGACGGGAACGACACGATCGAGCGACGGGTTGGACGACCGCCGCAAGCGGCTTCTGTTCCGCTGCTGGCACCGCGGCACGCGCGAGATGGATTTGATCCTCGGCCGCTTCGCGGATGCCGAGATCGGCAACCTGTCCGAGGCTGAATTGACCGAGCTCGAGACCCTGCTCGAGGTCAACGATCCCGATCTCTATGCCGCCATCACTGGTGACAAGGTGCTGCCAGCCGATGTCGCGGGCGCGCTGCTTGTCCGCATCAAGGCGTTTCCGATCGCGGACAACGACGTATGAAGCAAGGCATGAAATCTCCGGCCGAGCTGCTCACGCCCGGCCGCGCGCTGACGCTCGCCAATGTCGCGGAAGGTGCTGAAGGCCTCGTCATCTCCGATCTGGCACGGGCCATCGCGGCGCGGCCGAAGAAGCCGGCCGTCAGCCTTGCCGTGGTCTGCCGCGACGGCGCGCGGATGCAGCAGGTCGAACGCGCGTTGCAGTTCTTCGCACCCGATCTGCCGCTCCTGACCTTTCCCGCCTGGGACTGCCAGCCCTATGACCGCGTCTCGCCGCATGGCGGCATTCTGGCGCAACGTCTGACGACGCTGGCTCGGCTGGCGGCGCTCACCGGCAGCGACAAGCCGCTGATCGTTCTGACGACGGTGAACGCGGTGGTGCAGCGCGTGCCCGCGCGCGAGCTCGTGGCGGCACAGGCACTTTCCGTCGCGCCCGGCAATGTCGTGCCGATGGACACCATCGTCGCCTGGCTCGAGCACAACGGCTACAACCGTTCCTCGACCGTGCGCGAGCCCGGCGAATATGCCGTGCGCGGCGGCATCCTCGATCTGTTTCCGGCCGGCCTCGAGCAACCCGTCCGGTTCGACTTCTTCGGCGACAGCCTGGAATCGATCCGTTCCTTCGATGCCGAGACCCAGCGCACGCTGCTCGACATGCGCTCGCTCGATCTGGTACCGATCTCGGAATTCCAGCTCGTCACCGATACCATCCGCCGCTTCCGCATGGGCTATGTCGCCGAGTTCGGCGCGCCCGAGCGCGACGATGCGCTCTACGAGGCCGTCAGCGAAGGCCGCCGCCATCCCGGCATGGAGCACTGGCTGCCGTTGTTCCAGGACAGGATGGACACGCTGTTCGACTATCTGCAAGGGGCTGCCGTCGCGATCGAGCCGCAGGCCGAGGACGCCGTCCGCGAGCGGTTCAAGCAGATTCAGGACTATTACGAGGCCCGCCGCGAGGCGATGGAGCATCCGGGCAGCGGCGCCATCTACAAGCCGCTACCGCCTGACAGGCTCTATCTGACCGAGGACGAGTGGAGCAAGCGCCTTGGCGACATCCCGCTGGCGCGGCTGACGGCGTTCTCCGTGCCGACTGACGGCACCAGCGTTGTCGATGCCGGCGCGCGCAAAGGCCGCGATTTTGCGCCTGAACGTAACGACACCACGGTCAACGTGTTCGAGTCCGTGGTCAACCACGTCGTGGCCTTGCAGGCCCAGCGCAAGAAGGTCGTGATCGCGCTCTGGAGCGAAGGCTCGCGCGACCGCATGACCTCGATGCTGCGCGACCACAAGCTGGCTCATACCACCGGCGTCAACACCTGGCGTACGGTGCAGGCGACGCCACGCAACGAGACCATGCTCGCCGTGCTTGGCCTGGAGAGCGGTTTCGAGACCGACGAGATCGCTGTCATCAGCGAGCAGGACATTCTGGGCGACCGCCTGGTGCGTCCGCGCAAGGCCAGCCGCAAACTCGACAATTTCATCTCGGAGGTGACGAGCCTCACAGCGGGGGACATTGTCGTCCACGTCGACCACGGTATCGGCCGCTTCATCGGCCTGCAGACCCTCGACGTCGCTGGCGCGCCGCATGACTGTCTCGAGCTGCATTATGCCGCCGAGACGAAGCTCTTCCTTCCGGTCGAGAACATCGAGCTGTTGTCACGCTATGGCTCGGATCAGACCACGGTCGAGCTCGATCGGCTCGGCGGCTCCGGCTGGCAGACCCGCAAGGCCAAACTCAAGAACCGCATCCGCGAGATCGCAGGCGAGCTGATCAAGATCGCAGCCGCACGTCATTTGCACGAGGCCCCCAAGCTGCCGGTGCAGCAGGGCCTCTACGACGAGTTCTGTGCGCGCTTCCCCTATGACGAGACCGAGGACCAGTTAGGAGCGATCGAATCCACCCTGAAAGACCTCGAGCTCGGCCGTCCCATGGACCGGCTGATCTGCGGCGACGTCGGCTTCGGCAAGACCGAGGTTGCGCTGCGCGCCGCCTTTGCCGTCGCGCTCGAAGGCAAGCAGGTCGCGGTCGTGGTGCCGACCACGCTGCTCGCGCGCCAGCACGCCAAGACTTTCACCGAGCGCTTCAAGGGCTTTCCGGTGAATGTGGCGCAGGCCTCGCGCCTGATCGCCACCAAGGAGCTCAACCAGGTCAAGAAAGGCATCGCCGACGGTTCCGTCGATATCGTCGTCGGCACCCATGCGCTGCTCGGCAAGGCCATCAAGTTCCGCGACCTCGGCCTCGTCATCGTCGACGAGGAGCAGCATTTCGGGGTCACCCACAAGGAGCGGCTGAAGGCGCTGCGTTCCGAGGTGCACGTGCTGACGCTGTCGGCAACGCCAATCCCGCGCACGTTGCAGCTGGCGCTGACCGGCGTCCGCGAGCTCTCGATCATTGCCTCGCCCCCGGTGGACCGTCTTGCGGTTCGCACCTTCGTCGCTCCGCACGATCCCTTGATGATCCGCGAAGCGCTGCTGCGCGAGCGTTATCGCGGCGGCCAGGCGTTCTACGTGGTGCCGCGCATCGACGACCTCGCCGAGGTCAAGGACTTCCTCGACAAGAACGTGCCGGAGATGAAGGTCGCGGTCGCGCACGGCCAGATGCCGCCCGCCGTGATCGAGGACATCATGACCGCGTTCTACGACGGCAAGTTCGACATCCTGCTGTCGACCACGATCGTGGAATCCGGTCTCGACATTCCGAACGCCAACACGCTGATCGTGCACCGGGCCGACATGTTCGGCCTCGCGCAACTCTACCAGCTGCGTGGCCGCGTGGGTCGATCCAAGCTGCGCGCCTATGCGCTGTTCACGCTGCCGGCGCAGCAGAAGATCACCGCGCAGGCCGAGCGCCGCCTCACCGTGCTGCAATCGCTGGAGACGCTGGGCGCGGGCTTCCAGCTTGCCTCGCACGACCTCGATATCAGAGGCGCCGGCAATCTGCTCGGCGAGGAGCAGTCCGGCCACATCAAGGAGGTCGGCTTCGAGCTGTACCAATCGATGCTGGAGGAGGCGATCGTCAACCTCAAGGCCGGCGTTGCCGAGCCCGCCGCCGACCGCTGGTCGCCGACCATCACCATCGGCATGCCCGTGCTCATTCCGGAGGATTATGTCGGCGATCTCTCGGTGCGGTTGTCGCTTTACCGGCGTCTGGCCGATCTCGACAGCGAGGACGAGATCGAGAACTTCGGTGCCGAGATGCGCGACCGCTTCGGCGTCTTGCCGGACGAAGTGCGCTACCTCTTCAAGGTCGCCGCGATCAAGGCGTTCTGCCGTCAGGCCAATGTCGAGAAGATCGATGCCGGTCCGAAGGGCGCCGTTATCACCTTCCGCGACAATTCCTTTGCCTATCCCGATCGCCTGGTGTCGTTCATCAAGAGCCACGGCCAGGCCGCCAAGGTGCGGCCAGACATGAAGGTGGTGTTCCTGCAGGACTGGGAGACGCCGGAGGAGCGGCTCGCCGGTACGACGGAGATCATGCGGCAGCTGGCCCAGCTCGCAAAGAGCAAGAAGGCGGCGTAGGGGCTACACTCTCTCCGCGTCGCTGCGATCGCGCGCGAGACTAACTACGACGCCGCCCGTGACGCGTCCGCCGACAGGCGGGCCAGCAGCGACCTCGCCGTATCCGACGGCGACAGCGAATCCACGCTAACGACGGGATCGCTGCGCATCTCGTGCTTGCCGTTGGAGGTATGCTTCATTACCGCCGACAGGCGGCGGGCGATCATGTGCGCGGTGCGGAAGTCAGTCTCGGCGAACACCACGATGACCGAGCCGTCTTTCTGCGCGGCGCCAAAATCCATCTGCCGCATCAGGCGGCTCAAAATACGAGCGGCATCGAGCTGGGCGCGAGGATTGCCGGGATCGAAGGCGAACCGCGCCACCGACAGGCCGCCGCCGCGGGTGAGCGTCTCTTCGACCGCCTTGGCGAAATCGCGGGCGAAGGCTTCGACCGTGAGCAGACCGCTGCGCGGATCGAGCCAGCCGCCGGCGTCGATCGAGCGCAGCGTGCGGCTCAATTGCGCTTCCGTCGCGTGCTGGCGAATGAGCGGCAGTGCGTTGGCTGCGACCTTGGCCGGCTCGCCCGCGATCAGCTCGAGATTGGGCAGATCGTAGCTCTGGGTGAGTTGATGTGCGGTGACGACCACGGGCAGGTTGCGAAAGCGCGTGTCCTCCGCCAGCACCGTGAGGAAGGCATCGGTCACGCGCGGGGTGAAACCGTCGGAGAGCACGACGCCGTCGATCTCGCGGGTGTTGAGATGCTTTGCAGCAGCCTCGATCGAGAGCGCGCCGACCACGCCGGTCCGCTCGCCAAGCGCAACGGACAGCGCGGGGTAGGCGGCGCCGCGGCCGATCAAGAGCACGATGGCATCACGCACCGGATCGGTGTCCGGCAGCGTGACCTTCGTTTCCGGTAGGCGGCGCAGCACCGTGGCATGCAGGGTGCGGACGCGGATCGCTGCGCGCAGGCGTGCGACCAGGCGTTCGGCAGCGTTGCCATGCGTGGCGAAGGGCAGGGCGTTGTGAGGCAGCGACGCTCGCGCATCCAGCGCGACCAGCGGCAGATAAAGCCGCTGGTCGGCGATCTTCCTTGCGAGCAAAGCGATGTGCGGCTCGTGCCCGCCGGACATGGCGGCGAGGACGGCGGCCGGCTGCACCTGCTCGACGGCGCGCACAGCGCTCGCCCAGTCGCTGTCGACGACCGGAAACAGACGGGCCTCGTCCAGCGCTGCAATGAAGGCGGGACGCTCGGTATTTGAAACAAAAAGGATCGGGCCCGCCTGGGACATCAGGAAACTCTGATCACGCAATCGATATTGCGCAATCTAATCCGGCCGCCTTAATGCAGCGTCAATGTTCCCTGCAAAACTGCGCCTAGGCCGGTCCGGAGCGGTCGCGAAAAGCCTCGACCATCAAGGGGTTAAGCCCGAGCTCGCTGAGCGCATCGCGGGCCCTTGCATTGTCCTGGGCCCGGCCCGCCAGCCGGTGGCCGGAGAGGCGGTCGGGCAGGGCCGTCAGCAGTGCTCCCTGGCCGAGCCGGCGTGCCCACTCCTGGAGGTCGTTGGAGAGGAACCGGTAGCCGCCGACGGCCATGATGCCGGACGGCGGCGCCGTGATGCAGATCGCGCCGCTGGCGCGGTCGATCCGCGCGGCATAGCCGGTGTCGACATAGTCGCGCGGCGGCTGCGCCGTCAGCGTCTCGCCGACCGGCTGCGGTGGCGCATAGGCTGCGATCGGCACCATCGGGCCGCGCAGGCCGAGCGTGCCCTTTGGCGTCAGCAGGATCTCGCCGGCGATGGAGGAGCCGGACTGCTCGCGCGGGGCGCCATGCGGGCCCGGCATCACCGCGACAGGCATGCCGTCCTCGCCGCGGCGGACGCCGAACAGCCCGGCCTCGCCGAACAGATAGACGTCCGTGAGCGGCGCATGCGGCGCGATCCAGGCCTCGCTCGCCGCCACCTGTTCGGGCGCGCGCCAGAGCCCGATGACGTTGCGCAAGGTCGGCATCCGCGCGGCAAGACCGGAATCGCCGAGGCGCAGCGCGAGCTGGGCCGGTGCGATCAGCACGTCGCATGCGTGCTCGTTGATCTGCTGCTCCAGCACCTCGCCCTCGAATGGATGATGCAGTGCCAGTGTGCCACCGCAGAGCAGCCACACCGCAAGCGAGGAGGCGAGGCCCGCGAACGACATCGGCGTGAACGCCGCCATCACGGTCGCGCCTTGCTGGATATCGGCCTCCAGCGACATCGCAAGTCCGCCCGCGATCAAGCTGAAATGCGGCCGTGGCACCGGGCGGAAGCCTTCCGCCGTGACGTCGAAGGAGATCATCGCCGCCTTGCGGCCGTCCTGGATCACGGCGCGCGTGGTGCCGGGCGGACGCGCCAGCACCTCGTCGAGCGAGGCCATGCCTTCGGGCAGATCCGAACCGAAGCCGAAGACGTGGCGGATCGAGAAGGCTTCGGCTGCCGCGTGCATCGCAAGGTCGGAATAGCTGACGCCGTCGACCTTGCTCATGGTGACGATGGCGCGCGCCGCGGTGCGGTTGAGCGCGGCCGCCAGTTCCGCCTGGCGCCACAGCAGCGGCAGCACCGCGACCACGAGGCCGGCGCGCTGGGCGGCCAGCACCGTCAGCACAAACTCGACCGTCGAGGGCAACTGGATCGCGATCACCGAATTGGCCGGCAGACCCGATTCGACGAAATGTGCCGAGAGCGCCTCGATCGCGGTGTCGGCCTCCGCGTAGGTCAGCCGCCGCGGCTGGTGGCCGGTAATGCGAGATTTGTTGAGGGGGTCGAGCAAGGCCGGGGCGTGCGGCTGCCGCATCAGCGTCCGCTGGAACAGCGTGTCGAGCGTCGGCGATACGGCTGGCTGGTTCACGGTGTCACTTCGCTGGACTGGCTAGGGGCTCACGCTTCGCCCACCAAGTCTCCGGCAGGTAGCCCGAGAGCGCGGTGGCCTGTGGTCGTTCTATCCGATTCCAGCGCGCGATCCATTGCTCGGATACGTTAAACAGGGGGATTGTGTAGCAGCCCGCGATCAAAGCGCGGTCGAGTGCCCGTACCGCGTCGACAAAATCCGTATGATCACGGGCCTCCAGCAGGGCCTTGATCATCGCATCGACCGCGGGGTCCTTCGCGCCCATGTAGTTGCGGGTGCCCGGATTGTCGGCGGCCGCGCTGCCCCAATAGAAATACTGCTCGTTGCCGGGCGACAGTGACTGGTCCCAGCGGTTCTGGATCATGTCGAACTCGTAGGCCAGGCGGCGCTGGTCGAACTGCACCGGATCGACCGCACGGACGCTCACATCGATGCCGGCGCGCTTGAGGTCGCGCTGGAACGCGAGCGCGATGCGCTCCTGGTCGCGGGTCGTCACCAGCATCTCGAAAGTGAAGGGCGCCTTGGTCGCGCGGTTGCGCAGCACGGTACCTTCGAGATCGTAACCGGCGTCGGACAGGAGTTTGAGCGCCGCCCGCAGCGTGGCGCGGTCGCGTCCCGAGCCATCGGTCACGGGCAGGCGGTAGCTGCCATCCATGATGTCTTCAGGGATCTGCGCGGCAAAGGGTTTGAGCAGCTCGCGCTCGCGCGCATCCGCAGGCCGCGCATAGGCCGACAGCTCGGAGCCCGCGAAATAGCCGCCCACTCGCGAATAGAGCGAGAAGAAATAGTTGCGGTTGACCAGCTCGAAATCGAACAGCAGCGTCAGCGCCTGGCGGACGCGGATATCGGCGAATACAGGACGCCTTGTGTTGAACACCAGGAATTCGGACGGCTGGGGCGTGCCGGGCCTGAAGGTATCGCGGATCACCTCGCCGCTCCTGGCCGCTGGAAAATCGTAGCCGTCGCGCCAGCGCAAAGGCTCGTTCTCGACTCGGAAATCGTAGAGGCCGCGCTTGAAAGCTTCGAACTGGCCGTTGGCCTCGCGAAAATAGTCGAGCCGGATCTCATCGAAATTGAACAGTCCGCGATTGACCGGGAGATCGCGGCCCCAATAATCGGGATTGCGCGTAAGCGTCACGCTGGCGCCGGGCTTCACGCTCGTGACGCGGTAGGGACCCGAGGCGATCGGGCCTGACAGCGTCGTCTCCTCGAACGTCGCGACGTCGACGGCATGCTTCGGCAGGATCGGCATCAGTCCAAGGATCAGCGGCAGCTCGCGGTCGTTGGCGCCGGTGAGGTCGAAGCGAACAGTGAGGGGATCGGGCGCCTCGGCCTTGACGACCTTGGCATAGTACTGGCGAAGGTTCGGACGGCCATGGTCGCGCAGCAGCTGCCAGGAGAACAGCACGTCCTCGGCCTGCACTGGCTTTTCGTCGGAGAAGCGGGCGCGGGGATCGAGACGGAACGTGACGTAGCTCCGTTCGTCATCGGTTTCGACCGTCTTGGCGAGCAGGCCGTAGAGCGTGAACGGCTCGTCCTGACTGCGCGCGAGCAGACTCTCGACCACGTAGGCGCGGATCGGCTGCACCGCCAATCCCTTCACAATGAACGGGTTGAGGCTGTCGAACGTGCCGAGAATGCCCCAGGTCAGCCGGCCGCCCTTGGGGGCGTCGGGATTGGCATAGGGCATGTGAGTGAAATCGGCCGGCAAGGCCGGCTTGCCATGCATGGCGATCGCATGCGCCTCCTCGCCTTGCGCGCCACTGACTGACAGCCCGAGGGTAAGAGCCAGGATCGCTGGGACCAAGGCGAGACGGCAAAGGCGGACGACTGGGCCCTCGAGCCGGCGCTGGAACATGAACATTCGGACACGTTGATTCGAGGACCGACTGGCTTGAATCCTATCACAGGGATTTCACCGGGCGGCCGCTCGGATATGGCCAAAGCCGCTTGTCGGCATTGATCTTTTCGTCGACCACGTTAAGAAGGCACGCAATCGCGCAAGAGCGCCGAGCCCGTCACGTATCCGCCTCAATTGACGGGGAGAGAGCCGCGCCCAAGGCGGTTTGGTTCGGCGCTTCGGAGCGGTTCGGGCACTTCCCGTTCAGAAAGGGTTTTCTGCAATGAATTTCCGTTATTTGGCCGCGTCCGTCCGGCCGCGCGGGCGCCTTCTCGCCCTGTTGACGGCGACGGCATTGGTCATTCCTGTTGCTGCTGAGGCCCAGGGTCCGACTCCGGCGCCAAAGGCGGCCCCCAAAGCCGCCCCGAAGGCTGCCCCCAAAGCTCCGGCCCCCGCGCCGGCTCCTCAGGCCCAGCAGGCACCGGCCCAGCCGGGCGCACCGGCCGCGCAGGGCGGCCAGCCTGCCGATCAGCAGATCCAACTGATCTACGCGCCCTGGACCAAGTTCTGCCTCAAGGGTCAGGAAGCCAATGCCAAGCAGGTCTGCTTCACCGGCAAGGACGGCCGCATCGAATCGGGCCAGCCGGTCATCGCTGCGGTGATCATCGAGCCCGAAGGCGAGCCCAAGAAGATCCTGCGTGTGACGCTGCCGCTCGGCATGCAGCTCGTGCACGGCACCCGCATCATCGTCGACAACAACCCGCCGCTGCAGAGCCCGTATGTGATCTGCTTCCAGAACGGTTGTATGTCGGACTACGAGGCGACGCCCGAGCTGCTCGCCAACATGAAGAAGGGCCAGAACCTCGTGGTGCAGGCGATCAACGCCAACGGCGCGCCGCTGACCTTGCCGCTGCCGCTCGCCGGCGAATTCCAGAAGGCCTATGACGGTCCGCCGACCGATCCTAAGGTGTTCGAGGAGAACCAGAAGAAGCTGCAGGAAGAGCTTCAGAAGAAGGCTGAGGAGCAGCGCAAGAAGCTCGAGCAGAGCGGTGCGGCACCTGGCGCACCGCCGACCGCCCAGAAGTAATCGGGAACAGATCCCGGACCTGAAAAAGGCGCTCGGTTCGAGCGCCTTTTTTGCTGGCCGCCTGATGCGGCAAAACATGGGGCAGGGAGCGAAGCGTTCAGTTCAGCGACGGATTGCGCGGGCGGTAGCCGCCATCCTTGTTCTTGATGAAGATCTCGGCGACCTGGGAATGCCGGATCGGCTCGCCGGACTCGTCGGGCAGTAGGTTCTGCTCCGAGACATAGGCGACGTACTCGGACTCCGCGTTCTCCGCGAGCAGGTGGTAGAACGGCTGGTCCTTGTGAGGCCGCACCTCCTCGGGAATCGACAGCCACCACTCCTCGGTGTTGTTGAATTCCGGATCGATGTCGAAGATCACCCCCCGGAACGAGAAGATCCGGTGGCGCACGACTTGGCCGATCTGGAACTTGGCTGTCCGCGCTTTAATCATCCTTCGTCGATAGACCAGGATTGTGGCCGATGCTAGTGGCCTTGTTGGGAATTAATCCGCGGCCGCGGGACAGATAGCCGTCAGACCTTCAGAAAACACTTCATTAATGGTCGATATCCTCAATCTGGCGCTACCTTATTTCGGCTTAATCTTCGTCGGATTCGCCTGCGGCAAGGTCAAGTCGCTGCCGGAATCAGGTCTCGCCTGGATGAATTTCTTCCTGCTCTACGTGTCGCTGCCGGCGCTGTTGTTCGCGATCATGTCGAAGACACCGTTTTCGGAATTGAACAACCCACCGTTCCTGGTGGCGACCACGCTGTCGACGGTTGCTGCGTTCACCATCGCGCTCGTCGTCGGGAAGGTTCTTGGCAAGCTGACGCTGCGCGAGGCGACGCTCGCCGGCCTTTCCGGCGGATACGGCAATATCGGTTACATGGGGCCGGGGCTGGCGCTCGCGGTGCTTGGATCCAAGGCGGCGGCGCCGACGGCGCTGATCTTCTGTTGCGACAGCATCTTCCTGTTCACGATCGTGCCACTCCTGATCGAGCTTTCCGACCGCGACCATCCCTCGCTCGTGCATGCCTTCGGCGTCGTGCTGAAGCAGATCGTGCTCAACCCGTTGATCATGTCGGCCTGCTTTGGCGCGGCCGTCGCCGCGCTTCATATCGAGCTGCCGGTCGCGCTCGACCGCACCATTACCTTCCTCCAGAACGCAGCCGCCCCGACCGCGCTGTTCGTGCTCGGCGTCACGGTGGCTCTGCGTCCGTTCGACCGCGTGCCGTGGGAAGTGCCTGGTGTGATCGCGGTCAAACTGCTGATCCATCCGCTCTCGGCGTTTGGCCTGATGCTGGCATTCGGTCCCTTCGCGCAGCCGTGGGCTGCCACCGCCATCTTGATGGCCTCGCTGCCGCCGGCGCTGAATGTGTTCGTGATCGCACGGCAGAACGATGCCTGGATCGAATCCGCCTCGGTCGCCGTGCTGCTCGGCACGTTTGCGTCGGTGGTCACGCTGACCAGCGTAATGTGGCTGCTCCAGACCGGCTGGCTGGCGTTTCCGTAACCACGCGACAGGTGCCGGGGGCCTGGTTGTTCATCTCTCCCTACGGGAGAGGTGTTCGAACGCCCAACGGAGGATCCTTAGTTCGCGGCTACCGCCGCCAGGTCGGCGTCAAGCCTTCGCGCATGGCAAAGCGCCGGAGCGGGCCGATGGCACCTAGCAGGTGCATGCCGACAGCGCGGACCGGCTGCAGCGGAAGGAAATCGTTGAGAAGCGAGCGATTGGCGATGTCGATTGCAAAGGTCCGGCTCAAAATGTCAGGGCGCCGCACCCGATCGTAGCGTTTTAGCACCTCGTCTCCGCCGGGATCCTGACCCGCTGCGATGGCCTCGCCAGCCAGGCCGGCAATGTCGGCGGCATCCCGCAGACCGAGATTGAGGCCCTGGGCGCCGATCGGGGGAACCACGTGGGCGGCTTCGCCGACCAGCGCGATGCGGTCCCGTGCGAACGACTGTGGACGCTCGATCGCGAGCGGGAACAGGTTGCGGCCGGGCTCGACCGTCATGCGGCCGAGGATCGAATGCGACTGCTTCTCGATCGCGGCGGAAAGCTCCTCGTCGCTCAAGCCGCGAAGCCGTTCGGCCTCGGCGGGCGCTGAGACCCAGACGATGCTGGACCGATTGCCGGGCAGGGGCACGAATACGCACGGCCCGTGGGGCGTGTGGAACTCGGTCGAGACGTTGCGGTGCGGCCTGCTATGGCTGACGTTGAAGGTCAACGCCGTCTGCGTCAGATCATGCCGCGTCACCGCAATGCCGGCGGCCTCGCGGCACAGCGAGTGCCGGCCATCGGCGCCGACCACGAGCCGCGCTGAGAGGAATTGCCCGGACGCAGTCCGGATCGCGACATCATCGGCTTCGATCACGACGCTTTCGGCCTCGTCGTCGAAGCGGACGAGATTGGAGAGCTCGGCCCCGCGCGCTTCGAGCGCCAGCATCAGCGAGCGATTGTCGATGTTGTAGCCGAAGGCATCGAGCCCGATCTCGTGACAGGAGAACCGGACCTCCGGTGCACGGAACAGCCGGCCGGTATCATCGACAAGGCGCATCACCTCGAGGCCGGCTGCCTTGTCCTTGCAGCGTGGCCAGACGTCGAGGCTCTCCAGGAGATCGACGGAAGCTCCCAACAGCGCAGTCGTCCTGTTGTCGGCATAGGGCAGGCGCCGCGCCACCAGCACGGTCCGCGCCCCTCGCTGTGCCAACGCAATTGCCGCCGCGAGGCCTGCCGGTCCGCCGCCGATAACGCTCACGTCAAAGAGTGTCGATGCCTCTGTCATGGAACGACATTTGACACGCCCCGCGGCAAATTCAAGCCACCAATCTTACCTGATTTTTATGACGGATTGCGCGGCGCAATGCCGCGCCGGCGGATGTGCAAACCGGTCGCGTTCTGGTAGCAGAAACCATGGACAGCCAAGAGGATTCCCTCAAACCGAGGCCCGTGATCCGTGCCGCGGCGTTTTCGGTGCACATCTTCACCGCCTTCGGCGCCGCGGTCGCGCTGCTGGCGATGCTGGAGGCCGTGCGCGAGCACTGGGCCGCGATGTTCGGCTGGCTGGGAGTCGCCCTGATCATCGATGCGATCGACGGGCCGATTGCGCGCCTGCTTGACGTCAAGACCGTGCAGCCGAACTGGTCGGGTGACGTGCTCGATCTCGTGGTCGACTTCGTCACCTATGTCTTCGTGCCGGCCTATGCGATCGTGGCGAGCGGCATGTTGCTGCCGGTCGCAGCGCCCGTGCTCGGCATCGCCATCATCGTCACCAGCGCATTATATTTCGCCGATCTGCGCATGAAGGCGGATGACAATCATTTCCGCGGCTTTCCGGCGCTGTGGAATGCGGCGGCGTTCTATTTGTTCCTGCTGCACTGGCCGCCGCTGTCGTCGACGCTGCTTGTCTCCGCGCTGGTGGTACTGACCTTCGTACCGTTCCACGTGCTGCATCCGGTCCGCGTCGTGCGGCTTCGCTGGCTGACAATGTCCCTGATCGTGCTGTGGGGGCTGCTCGGGTTCTACACGCTGGAGATGGATTTTCACGTCGGCACCGGCGTGACGCTCGCGCTCTGCGCGATCGCGCTCTGGATCGCATTCAGCGATGCATTGATCCGCCTGGCGAGATCTTTCGCATGATGCATCTTCTGACCAGCCCCGAGGCCTGGGCCGCGCTGCTCACTTTGACGTCGCTGGAGATCGTGCTCGGCATCGACAACGTCATCTTCCTGTCGGTGATCGTCTCGCGCATCCCCGAGAAGCAGGCTCATCGCGCCCGCCAGATCGGGCTGGCGCTGGCCTTGGTCTTCCGGATCATCCTGCTCAGCGTGTTGGTCTGGCTCATCGGCCTGACGGCACCGGTGTTTTCGCTCGCAGCTTACGATTTCTCCTGGCGCGATCTCATCCTGATCGGCGGTGGCCTGTTCCTGATCGCCAAGGCGACGCACGAGATCCACGCCGAGGTCGAGGCCGACGACGGCGAGGGGACGAAGGACTCCGCCGGCAGCGCCTTCTTCTGGGTCATCGTCCAGATCGTCGTCATCGACATCGTGTTCTCGCTGGACTCGATCATCACCGCCATCGGCATGGCGCAGGACCTCGAGATCATGATCGCGGCCGTCGTGATCGCGTGCCTGATCATGTACATTTCGTCCGGGCCGGTGGCGCGATTCGTCGCCGAGCATCCGACCACCAAGATGCTGGCATTGGCATTCCTGGTGTTGATCGGCGTCGCGCTGGTCGCGGACGGATTCAAATTCCACATCCCGCGCGGCTACATCTATTTTGCAATTGCGTTCTCGGCGGCGGTCGAGTTCTTCAATGTGCTGGCGAAGCGCAATCGCAGGAAAGCGAAGACGCCGCCCGCCTAGCTGCTCCGGCTGGCGTCGAGTTGACAAGGCAGTCGCGATTGTCTTCGCTCAGCCTTGAAGAAGAGGAGGTCAGGTGATGACCAAAGCCGTCCGCGTGCACAAGGTCGGAGGCCCCGAAGCCCTGGTCTATGAGAGCGTCGAGGTCCCGGCGCCCGGCCCGGGCGAAGTGCGCATCCGCCAGCATGCGGTCGGCCTGAACTTCATCGACGTCTACTATCGCACCGGCCTCTACAAGGCACCGGGGCTGCCCTTCATCGCCGGCAACGAGGCCTCGGGCGAAGTCGTCGCGGTCGGGCCGGGCGTGACGCACTTCCATCCCGGCGATCGCGTCGCCTACTATCACAATCTCGGCGCCTATAGCGGCGAGCGCAACATCCCCTGGGAGAAGCTGGTCAAGCTGCCCGACCACATCACCCACGAGCAGGGCGCGGTGCTGATGCTCAAGGGCCTGACCGTCTGGTATCTGCTGCACAAGACCTTCAAGGTCGAGCCGCATCATCGCGTGCTGATCCATGCCGCCGCCGGCGGGATCGGCTTGCTCGCCTGCCAATGGGCGAGGGCGCTTGGCGCGCATGTGATCGGCACCGTCGGCTCGCGCGAGAAGGCCGAGCTTGCCGAAGCCAATGGCTGCGATCACGTCATCCTCTACAACGAGGAAGATTTCGTCGCGCGCGTGAAACAGATCAGCCGCAACGAGGGCTGCGACGTCGTCTATGACGGCGTCGGCAAGGCTACCTTCCCGGGCTCGCTGTCATGCCTGAAGCCGCGCGGCATGTTTGTGTCGTTCGGCAATGCCTCAGGCCCCGTGCCGCCGTTCTCGATCGCCGAGCTGAACAATCACGGTTCGCTGTTCGCGACCCGGCCGAAGCTCAACGACTACATCGGTACGCGCAAGGAGCTGCTGGAGGGCGCCGATACGCTGTTCTCCGCTGTCATCAACGGCAAGCTGCACGTGCCGATCAACCACGCCTACGCGCTGAAGGATGCCGCGAAGGCGCATATCGATCTCGAAAGCCGCAAGACCACCGGGGCTTCGATTTTGAAGCCCTGAAGACGCGCGCCCAAGCGCGGGCGTGCTGCCAATTTCTCGGTACGATATCGGACCGATCGGGCCGTTCGCCGGATTGCGTCCATCCTCCCAACGCATCAAGTTCTCGATGCGGCCACGATTCGATCGTGATCGTGGCGACGCAACCATGACGATGCGGCGTTGGGGGCAAAATGTCGAAAACTGCAACGATCAAATCCAGACAACCGGAGGCGCACTGCGCAGTCTGTGCGACGCGGACGCCGCATCTGCACGAACGGCGCGCTGTGGCGGGACGCATTGTAGTGCGATCGCTCTGCCTCGCATGCAATACCGAAAGGCCCATAGACGAAGCCAAGAACTAGTCCCGGGACCGCCGATGCGCACTTTCGTGTGGCGTCGCCGGTCGCGAAACGCATTGCCTGTACGCTCGCTATGGCAGATCAGTACGTCTCGGACGAATTGCGCAGCTTCATTTTGGAGCGGATTGATTCCGTGGCGCAGATCGAAGCGCTTCTTCTCCTTCGGTCCGATCCCCGGTCGCAGTGGGACGCAGCGCGAGTTGCGGAGCGGCTTTACATCAGCAAGGCCGATGCGGCCGACGCGTTGAGCCGGCTTTGCGCTTCCGAACTGCTGTCCTGTGACGATGCCATTTACCGCCTCGAAGGCGTGCCCGAGCAGAATCGGGCGATGATCGAGCAACTCCTCGAGGTGTATTCGCACCATCTCATTCCCGTGACGAACCTCGTCCACTCGAAACCGCGACGGATCGGCTCCTTTGCCAACGCCTTCAAGTTCCGGAAGGGGATATGACGGTGTCCGCTTTCATCTATGGTCTGTGCGCGGCGACGTCGGCTGTTTGCGCGGGGATGCTGCTAGGCGCCTACCGGCTGAACAAATATCGTCTGCTGCTGTGGAGCGGCCTTTGCTTTGTCGGCCTCGCCGTGAACAACGTCATCCTGGTACTCGACAAGGTGATATTGCCCGACGTCGATCTGTCATCGCTACGCCTGCTGGTTGCGCTGATCGCAATGACCGTACTGCTCTACGGGCTCATCTGGGACGTCGAATGATGACGAACAACTTGTCTGCGGTCCTCTCCGGTGCGGTGGCGATGGCTTCGTTCGCGACGACGCTGTTCTTCGTGAAGTTCTGGCGCCAGACCTCGGATGTCTTCTTCCTGCTGTTCGCCTTGGCGTTCGCGATCGATGCCGTCTCCCGCGCGGCGCTCGGGCTTACTCACGTTTCTAACGAGATTGAACCGGTGTTCTACCTGTTGAGGCTCGCAATGTTTGCGCTGATCATCGCGGCGATCTCGGTCAAGAACAGGTCACGCTGAGCATGCCTTTCCGATTCAGGGATTTCATCCGCTTCGGCGTCTTCGGGATCGGCGTCGCCTTGATCGTCGCGTTCGGCATCTCTCCATTTGCTGGTGGGATCGTTCAGCAATGGTCGCGCAGCGACGTGGAGGCGCGGTCGAGGCTTGTGTTCAATGCGATTCAGCTCTTTCTGGATCGCGACATCGAGGATCAATCCTGGGATCGCCTGAGCGATCTTTTTGGGAGGGTGGCGCAGGACAAGAAAATCCTGGCGGTCGGCTTCTGCAATCACACAGGAGCCCTGATTGCGCCGACTCCGGAAATGCCCGCAAGCTTTCGGTGCGACAAGATTGCGAGGTCCGAAAATGAAAGCTTCTCCGACGTCGCGGGCGGCGGGCGACGGATTCTGGTCGCGGCATTTCCCGTCAACACGACCAGGGGGCGATCCCATCTCGTCATACTGACCGATTTGAGCTTTGCCAGCGCGCGCTCAAGTCAGGTCCTGGCCTATGTGCTGGCGTCCCTGGCCAGCGTCGTGCTGGTTCTGACGGTCGGCACCATCATCTTTGCCGTCTTCATGCTGCGGAGCTGGATGAGCTCGCTTAGACGGGCGGTCGATGAAGTGCGCCTGGGTACGGCAGGGGGGCACCCTCCGGCCGCAAGCTCGGCCGTAGATCGCGAGATCCACAAGCTGCTGCGGCGGACAGAAGACTTTACGTCGACGCGTCAAATCGACTGGACGCCGAAGGCTCTTCAGGAACTGCTGCACGGCGTGTTGCCGGGGGCCGAGGTTTTGGTCGTATCGAACCGGGAGCCCTATATCCACAACCGGCAGGGCGGCGGGATCGTTGTGCAGCGGCCGGCCAGCGGCCTCGTTTCCGCGCTCGAGCCCATCATGCGTGCCTGCGGCGGCACCTGGGTTGCGCACGGAAGCGGCACGGCCGACCGGGAGACGGTCGACGCAAACGACAGGATAAGGGTTCCGGAGGGCGCGCCCGCCTACGCGTTGCGCCGCGTCTGGATATCGGATGCCGAGCAGGACGGCTACTACTACGGTTTCGCCAACGAAGGACTGTGGCCGCTCTGTCATATCGCGTTTGTGCGGCCGTCTTTCCGAGCTGACGACTGGCGGATGTATCGGCAGATCAATCAGCGCTTCGCCGACGCGGTCGTCGCGGAGGCGCGAACCGAGGATCCGGTCGTTCTGGTTCAGGACTACCATTTCGCCCTGGTGCCAAAAATGATCCGTCAACAGCTGCCGAAGGCGACGATCATTGCTTTTTGGCACATCCCTTGGCCCAATGCCGAGACGTTCAGCATCTGTCCCTGGCGAAGGGACATCATCGAGGGAATGCTGGGCAGCACCATTCTCGGCTTTCACACCCAGTTCCATTGCAATAATTTCGTCGAGTGCGTCGACCGCTTCGTGGAAAGCCGGATCGACCGCGAGGTACAGGCCGTCAGTCTGAGCGGGCACGAGACGAAAATCCGCGCCTATCCAATTTCGATCGAATGGCCTCCGAGTGCACTTGAAAGCGTGCCGACTCAAGACAAGTGTCGGGCAGAAGTTCTGAAAGACTTCGACCTCGCCGAGGGAACGAAGCTGATCGTCGGCATTGAGCGCTTTGACTACACCAAGGGCATACCGGACCGCATGAGGGCGATCGACGCGCTCTTGACGCGCGATCCCTCCTGGAAGGGACGGCTCGCATTCATTCAGGTCGCGGCCCCCACACGGAGCAAGCTCGACACCTATTCCAGGCTGCAGTCCGAGGCGGAAAGCCTGGCGGACGCTATCAATTCCCGCCATCGCGGCGGGCAGGCGCCCATCCGGCTGGTGGCGCGACACTACGAATCCGCTGACGTATTCAAGCTGTTTCGCGCTGCCGATGTCTGCGTCGTGAGCAGCCTGCACGATGGGATGAACCTCGTCGCCAAGGAATTCGTCAGTTCTCGCGACGACAACGCCGGTGTGCTCGTTCTCTCCAGCTTCACTGGGGCATCGCGCGAGATGTCGGAAGCATTGATCATCAATCCCTATGATACGGAGGAACTCGCGGCCGCGATCAAGCGAGCGATGACCATGCCTTTGGAGGAGCAGGTCGAACGCATGAAGCTGATGCGACAGCAGGTCAGGGAGAACAATGTTTATCGGTGGGCGGGCACCATGCTGGTCGATGCGGCGCGAAGCCGCACGCGAGAGCGGATTCTCGCTTTGACCGAAACCGGCGAAAGCTCGCGCTCGATGACAGCGAGTGCGCGAACGCCCGGGCCTCAGCCTCAGGCCAGGAAGCAGATGGGCGGTTGATGCAGGTCTCGTCTCGAGGATAGTGTGTCCCGCCGCGGTTCCACGCGTCCTCGGTCGCCTGCGCTACTTTGTCACAACGCGGCCCGATGATCGAAGGCTAGTTTGCGCGAATATCGGCCGTCGCTTCGTTGTGAAGTGATCGTTGCGCCGGTTGTGACTCAAGGGTCAGTGCAGGACATGTTCGATCCCATCACATCGAAGCTTGTCGGCGGCGCGAATTCGACGCGGCGCATGGTGCAGAATGCGATCTTGGCGACCTTGCCCGAGCCGCAATTTGCGTTGTTTCGTCCGCACCTGAAGGCCGTCCCCCTGAAGCGGAACGAAGTCCTCCAGGACGCGTTGCGTTACCCCGATGCGGCTTACTTTATCGAATCAGGCGTCGTCTCTCGCATGGTGCGGACGGCGAGGGATGGTCCTGTCGAAGTGGCGGTTGTCGGGAAGTTCGGCTTTGTCGGCGTGTCCCTTGTACTGGGGGCGGCGCAGACGATCCAGCGGAGCGTCGTGCGCGTTCCTGGCAGCGCCCTGCGCATAGATGCCGGCGCGTTTCGCGATATCCTGCAACAGAGCCCGGAAACGCGCGAACACCTGCTCAGATACGTGCAACTCCTGATCGCGTTGAATGCCCAGATTGCCTTGTGCAATGCCAAGCATGATATTTCCGAGCGCGTGGCGCGATGGATGCTGCTTGCGCAGGATCGGATCGGGGGCGACCGCATTCCAGTGACGCACGGATTGATCGCCGCGGCTCTCGGCGTGAGGCGGCCGGGGGTGTCGGAAGCTCTGTCGGACTTGGAAGCGAATGGCATCATCATGGGGGAGCGCGGCAGCATTCGAATCCGGGACATGGAAGGGCTGCGTGGGCAGGCCTGCGAATGCGAACGAATCCTGAAGGATCGCTTTCGCGTCTTTCGCGACATGCCTCATCACAATCATCGTTTTGTGTAGCGCGGTTCAACGTTTGAGACAGTGAACGCCGTCGCGCGTTGCGCGCGACGGCCACCCTGATCGGATCAAGCCTTTACGCAACGCGCCTTGCCGCGCCGGTCTTGGTCAAAATCCCGTCGAGACAGCCGATCATCTCGGCGATCTCTGCCTTCGTGACGTTCAGCGCCGGCATGAAGCGCAAGCTGTCGAGTTGCGGCGCGTTCAGCAGCACACCGGCCTCGAACGCCTGCGCGACGATGCCGGGCGCGATCGGCAGCTTGAGGTCGAGCGCCAGCAATAGCCCGCGTCCCCGCACGCCGCCGAGCCCGTGCCGCGCCGAGACCTTCTGCAACTCGCTTTCGAGCATCAGGCCGGTCTCGGTGACCTGTTTCAGGAACGCGGGCTTGCTGACCTCCTCGAGCACCGCAATGCCTGCCGCGCACATGACCGGGTTGCCGTTGAACGTGCCGCCCTGGTCGCCGTGCTCGAAGCAGGAGGCGCGCTCGGTCGCAAGCAAGGCCGCGAGCGGCACGCCGCCGCCGATGCCCTTGCCGAGCGTCATGATGTCAGGCGCGATGCCGGCGTGCTCGTAGTGGAAGAGCTTTCCGGTCCGGCCCATGCCGGTCTGGATCTCGTCGAAAATGAGCAGCAGGCCGTGCGCTTCGGTCAGCACGCGCAGTTCCCGCAGGAACTGGTCGCTCGCCGGCCACACGCCCGATTCGCCCTGGATCGGCTCCAGCATGACCGCGACGGTGTTGTCGTTGATCAGCATCTCGACCGAGGCGATGTCGTTGAGCCTCGCCTTCTTGAAGCCTGATACTTTCGGCTCGAACAGCGGCTCGAAGGCCTTCTTGCCCGAGGCCGACATCGTTGCCAGCGTCCTGCCATGGAAGCCGCCTTCGAACGCAATGATCTCGAACGCTCCGCCCTTGTGTAGGGTGCCATATTTGCGCGCGAGCTTGATCGCGCCCTCATTGGCCTCC
Organism: Bradyrhizobium sp. CCBAU 51627; assembly: GCF_028128765.1. Classification (GTDB taxonomy): domain Bacteria; phylum Pseudomonadota; class Alphaproteobacteria; order Rhizobiales; family Xanthobacteraceae; genus Bradyrhizobium. The sequence continues at coordinate 77,829 of NZ_LBJG01000093.1, read as the reverse complement.
GCGCCCGAATTGGCAAAGAACACCTGGTCGAAGGCGCTGTTCTCGACCAGCGCCTGCGCGAGCTTGAGGCTTGGCTCGTTGTAGAAGGCCGGGCTCGGCGTCAGCAGGCGCTTGGCCTGCGCCGCTAACGCATCGGCGACCGCCGGCGGGGAGTGGCCGAGGCAGTTGACGGCCCAGCCCTGCACGAAGTCGAGATAGCGCTTGCGGCTGTCGTCCCAGAGATAGGAGCCCGCGCCGCGGACGAACACGGCCTTCGGCCGTGCGGTGATGTCCATCAGCGCGTCATACGGATGCGTCGTCATGTCGAACTCCTCTGGAGGCGGGTGGAAAACGGGCGCGAAAAGCAGAAAGGCCGCACCTTGCGGGTGCGGCCTTCTCGAAAACTTCGGCTGAATTCAGTGGTTCAGCGGCGTCGTCGGACATGGCGCACCCTCTCATCGTCGCGGCAGCGACGACGGAGCATTTCGGTGCGCAGGTTGGTCCGGGCGTTGATCATGGGGCGCGTCCGTACATCCGAAGGGCAGCGCTTGTCAAGCGGTTGCTTTGCGCGATACCCGCCGAGCGTGCGTTGCTCAGGCGGAATGAGCCGCTTCTTCCGCGTCCTGATCGCCCCAGTCCGCATCGGCAATCGCGCTATCGATGAGCTCGCCGCGCATCAGCTTGAGCGGCGAATTCCAGTACAGCGCGATGTTGTGGAAGGGGTCAGTCAGCACCTTGAAGCCCCAGACCAGCCCGGTCATGACGCCGCGCGTCGCAAACAGCTGGAGCATGCGCGCCAGTCCACCACCGATGCCGACCGCGAGCCAGAGCGCGCCGACATGGCGGATGAAATCGAAACGATCAGCAGGAGGAGCAAAGAGACCGAACAGCGTGGGATAGATGTAAAGCGCGACCGGGGCGCTGCCCCAGATCAGCAGCAGGATGATCTTGCGGGTCTGGTTGTAGCCGACCTTGACCGCTTCCTTGTACTCGTTGCTGACGTCGTTGAGCGCGTCATAGCCGTTCGGCTCGAAGAAGAAATGCCCGGTCTGCCGGGTCAGCATGGCGAGCCAGCCGACGAGACCCGCGAGTGCGGAATCCTTGAACAGCAGCGCGTAGCAACCGAGGAAGATGATCGCACTGATCAGGTGCAGCGTCTGATTGATGGTGCTCTGGTGATAGAAGCGGTAATCGTCGAAGCGCTGCGTGCGCAGCATGTCCGGGAGGCGGCTCATCGAAAGTCCTCGCTCGCGTTGAAAACGCGGCGAGAGTTAGGACGAGTCCGTGACCCCTGCGTGAATGCATTATAGTGTCACATTGCGGCGCGTGCAGTTGCGCAGGGGTGAGATCGGCCGCGGCCGCGCAGGTCGCCCCGGCAGTTCCGGCCTGGATCTCGTGACGCATGTCATTTGCTTGCTGCGCAGAAACCAACACGCTTCTAGCGCGTTTGTGATCGAAGGACGCGCGAATTGATTCGAACCGGAGGCAAGCCGGGACAGACAAAAAGGGCGGGACCAACCAGATAGTTTTCAACCTTGTCCGATACGCCATACCCGATCGATCTCGACAGCATCCGCGGCGCGTTTCCGCCGGGCATCGAGGCGCCGTCTCTGCTGGTGGATTTCGCCGGCTGGCTGAACGGGCGACCGTGGGGCAGCGTCGGCTGCTTCTCGCTGCAAGGCCAGTTCTCCGACCAGGCCCCGATCTTCGACGGCAGTCCCTTGCGCGACCGTTTCGCGCTGTTCATGCGCCTGCCTGACGGTTCGGCCGTCGGCGGTTGGTATGGCGCCGGTCTCGACCGCGACGATCCGCCGATCGTGGGATTGGGCTCGGAGGGCGATTACGAGCTGCTCGCACCGTCTCTCGACGCCCTGCTGACGAAGCTGACGTCGCAGCAATTCGACGAGGCCTGGCATGATCTGCGGCCGCACGGCGAGGTCGAGCCTCAGACGGGCGAACTCGCGCAATGGCTTGCTCGGCGGCCGGCCGGGGAGCCCGCATTGTGCGAGGACGGCGCATCCGAGCTGCCCGACTTCCGTGGCTTCGTCGAAAAATGGAGTCGTGACCGCGAGGAATACTGGGCCAATCATCGCCTGATGGCCGAGCTCGGCTGGCGGCTCGCCGCGCATCTGCCCAAGGGCAAGAAGCCCTGGGACAAGACGCAGTTCGAGATTGCGATCGTCGGCAAGCAATACGAGGCGCGCGTATTGTCGCGCGGGCCGCAGCCGTTCGAGGAAGCCGCCTCCATCGAATCCCTGCTGCGCGATTTGCGCGAGGAGATGCGCCGCGCGCAGCCTGAGCTGGGTCTTTGGTACGCGATGAAGTTCGGCCTTTACGCCGACGGCCGCGTCATGCCGAATTTCGAATATGACGTGCGCCCAACCATCGACGGCGAGCCGGCGCTGCTCACTGAGGCCAAGGCCGATCTCGCCCGCGCCCCGCGTCCGGAGCGCTGGGTGCCGAAATGGCTGGTGTGATTGAGCCCTGGCTACGCATTCGAACGTTTACAAGAGGTCGTCATGCCCGGGCTTGCCCCGGGCATCCACCTTCTTCGTGCCATGCGTCACGACGTGGATGGCCGGGACAAGCCCGGCCATGACGCTGCGGAAGTCTGAGCGCGCACGAGGACCTCAAAACCCCGCGACGCTGCCGTGCAGATCGTATTGGTCCGCCCGTTCGATCTTCGCGGTGACGATCTCGCCGACGCGCAAGGGGCGGCGGCTCGACAGGTACACCGCGCCGTCGATCTCGGGCGCATCGGCCTTGGAGCGGCCCTTGGCGACCGTCGGGCCGACCTCGTCGATAATGACCTGCTGGCGCGTGCCGACCTTGCGCTTCAGCCGGCGCGCAGAAATCTTCTGCTGGCGCGCCATCAGCGCGTTGTAGCGCTCCTGCTTGACCTCATCAGGCACCGGGTTTGCGATCGTGTTCGATGTTGCGCCTGCAACCGGCTCGTATTTGAAGCAGCCAAGCCGGTCGATCTCGGCTTCATCGAGCCAGTCGAGCAGATAGGCGAAGTCGTCATCGGTTTCGCCGGGGAAGCCGACGATGAAGGTCGAGCGCAAAGCCAGGTCAGGGCATTCCTCGCGCCAGCGCTTGATGCGTGCCAGCGTCTTGTCCTGCGCAGCCGGGCGCTTCATCGCCTTCAGCACGTCGGGGCTCGCGTGCTGGAACGGGATGTCGAGATAGGGCAGCACCTTGCCCTCGTTCATCAGCGCGATGACCTCGTCGACATGCGGATAGGGGTAGACATATTGCAGCCGGACCCAGGCGCCGAGCTCGCCGAGCTCGCGGGCGAGGTCCAGGAATTTCGCGCGGACCTGACGATCCTTCCACGGGCTCTCGGCATATTTGAGATCGACCCCATAGGCCGAGGTGTCCTGCGAGATCACCAGCAGCTCCTTGACGCCGGCGCCGACCAGCCGTTCGGCCTCGCGCAGCACGTCATTGGCCGGACGCGAGACGAGGTCGCCGCGCAGCTTCGGGATGATGCAGAAGGTGCAGCGGTTGTTGCAGCCTTCGGAGATCTTCAAGTAAGCGTAGTGCCGCGGCGTCAGCTTGATGCCCTGCGGCGGCACCAGGTCGAGATGCGGATTATGCGCCGGCGGCAGCGCGCGATGCACGGCATCGAGTACGCTTTCATATTGCTGCGGGCCCGTAATCGAGAGCACGCCGGGATAGGCCTCTTCGATCGCTTCCGGCTCCGCCCCCATGCAGCCCGTCACGATCACCTTGCCGTTCTCGGCCATGGCCTCGCCGATCGCCGAGAGCGATTCCTGCTTGGCGCTGTCGAGGAAGCCACAGGTGTTGACGATGACAATGTCGGCACCGTCATGCTTGCGGGCGAGCTCATAGCCCTCCGCGCGCAGGCGCGTGATGATGCGCTCGGAATCCACTAATGCCTTGGGGCAACCTAGGCTGGTAAAAGAAATACGCGGCGCTCTGTCCATGGTATCGCCTGGAGTCTGCATCTGAATTGTCAGGATTTGCGACCCAAGTAATTGAACCGATGAAAAAATTCAACAACTAACGTATGCAATGCCGAAGCCGTACTCGCGCGTATATGACGGGGTGGCCAGTCGTTGGGAAGGTATGGACTGACTAAGAGCCCCTGATGCCGGTTCCGACAGAGTGAGCTGAGGAACCGAGCGGAATTGCGCCAACACACACGTTTCGGTTGTTATTCTGTTTCGTGCACGATTTGACGGAGCTAGACTGCGATGCGTCATTTCATCTTCGGCATGGCTTTCGTTTCCGCTTTCTGCGGCGCGATGTTTCCGGCGCGGGCTGAAATCGACAAGATCATCCATGTCTGCGATCGGCAGGATCGATTGTGTCCGGAATTCAGGCCGCGCATGAAGGCACCCGATGGGTGGACGAGGGACGAGGCCGCGAGTCTCAAATACGGCGCCTCGATGTTCGTGCCCAACGGGCAGACGTTCAGCAACGCCGAAGTCATCATCTATGCTGAAGGCCGCTATAACAAAGATCGGACCGAATTGATTCAATGGGTCGCAGCGAGCGATAGGGATTGGGCGACGACATCCGGCCAGAATGCCAGGATCACCATGCTTCCCTCGGTGAACCCCAAGGTCATCATCAACCGTTACGACAATCCGTCCCTGAGAGACCAGCCGATTGAAGTGATCGCGCACTACGCCGATCTCGACAAGGACGGCAATTCGTACGTCGTGCGGCTAGCGGTCTCCGGCCTCAACGAGACGGCGGTACTGGCCGCCGTACCACTTCTCGACAAAATGATCGTTGGCGCGAAGATTCCGTGAGAGCACAAGCCCAAATGCTAGTCGCCGTCGGGCGGGAGCGGCCACCTCAAGAACTCTACATTCGTTGACTCATGCGCCCGAACGACACGAAGCTGCCTTCGCAGCCGTCTGATCCATATCCAAATCTGCCTGATTGACCGGCCGCAGCTAATCCCAATTGCCCATAATTACAACCCTTTGCAGGGCGTTCCGGCGTGCTATGGATGCATCGCCTGCCGTGAGTGAGCCATGAGCGCCGACCAGTCGCCCAAAATCGTGATCGTCGACGAAAGCCCTGTGAGGGCCGCGATCCTCGAGGAGGGCTTGCGGGAGGCCGGATTCACGCAAGTTGTCCATATCCGCGAGATGCAGAGCCTGCTGGCCCGTATTTATGCGGTGGACCCCGACATCATCCTGATCGATCTGGAAAACCCCAGTCGCGACGTGCTGGAGGCGATGTTCCAGGTCAGCCGCGCCGTGAAGCGGCCGATCGCCATGTTCGTGGACCAGAGCGATTCCGCCTCGATCCAGGCCTCGGTCGAGGCAGGAGTGTCCGCCTACATCGTCGACGGACTGAAGAAGGAGCGCATCAAGCCGATCCTCGACCTCTGCGTGTCGCGCTTCAACGCCTTCGCCAAGCTCCAGGAGGAACTGGAGCGCACCAAGTCGCAGCTCGAGGACCGCAAGATCATCGAGAAGGCCAAGGGCATCCTGATGAAGATTAAGGGTCTCACCGAGGATGAGGCCTATGTGCTGCTGCGCTCCACCGCCATGCGCGAGAAGAAGAAGATCGGCGAGATCGCCCAGTCGATTATCACCGCGTCGGAGATGCTGAAATGACCGCTTCCCTCCGCATCGGGTTCATCCCGCTGGTCGATGCTGCCGCCCTGATCGTCGCCGTCGACAAGGGCTTTGCCGCTGCCGAAGGACTCGAGGTCGAGCTGGTGCGTGAGGTGTCCTGGTCCAACGTCCGCGACAAGCTTAATATCGGCCTGTTCGACGCCGCGCATCTGCTGGCGCCGGTCGCGATCGCGTCCTCGCTCGGGCTCGGCCACGTCAAGGTGCCGATCGCAGCGCCCTTCAATCTCGGCATCAACGGCAATGCGATCACGGTCTCGCCGGCTCTCCACGCGACGCTGATGGAGGTGATCGACGGCGACCGTTTCGATCCGCTCGCCACAGCAAAGGCGCTCGCGAAGGTCGTTGCCATCAGGCGCAAGGCGGGCGCCGAGCCGCTGACCTTCGGCATGACGTTCCCGTTCTCGACTCACAATTACCAGCTGCGATACTGGATGGCCGCAGCCGGCGTCGATCCTGACGAGGACGTCCGCCTGGTGGTGCTGCCGCCTCCCTACATGGTGGACAGCCTCAGAAGCGGCCATGTCGATGCCTTCTGTGTCGGCGCGCCCTGGAATTCGATAGCGGTCGATCTCGGCGTCGGCCACATCCTGCATTTTGTCTCCGACATCCTGGCGCACGCGGCCGAGAAGGTGCTCGCGTTGCGTCAGGTCTGGGCCGACAAGAATCCGGATGTGGTCGCAGCCCTGGTTCGCGCGGCGGTGCAGGCGGCCCAGTTTATCGAGAACCCTGATAACCTGACCGAGGCGGCGCAGATCCTGGCGCAGCCCGAGCGGCTTGCTGTCGATGCCGAGCTGATCCAGCGCTCGCTCACCGGACGCCTGAAGATTTCGCCTGACGGCGCCGTGCGCGAGAGCGACCGCTATCTCCTGGTCGGACGCGAAGGGGCGGGGCGCCCGGACCCGGTCCAGGCCGCATGGCTTTACGCGCAGATGGTGCGCTGGGGGCAGACGGCGCTGAGCGGCGAAGCCCTCAGGACCGCCATGGCCGTGTTCCGGCCGGACGTCTATGATGCCGCGCTCGGGCGCCGCGGAGATGACCTCGCAAGCACCCCGGTTGGTGCCTTTGCCGGGCCCCCGTTTGATGTCAGGGACATCGCTGGCTATCTGGCCTCGTTTGAGGTCGGTCGACGAGCTCCGTAGGGCTGCTCAAATCTTAATCACGTCGATTCGATGCCCAATCTTTGAGCGATTGCTGCCCGAAGCAGCATGAACCTTGATCCATTTCATGCGCTGCATCCAAATCCAAGTCACTGATTTTAGGCGGCTTTGCGGTTTATGCTGCGTTGGCACACTCCTTGAATAGGAAGAGCCCAAGCCGCCCGGCGCGGGCGCCGGCGGCTCCAAGTCCATGGTGGATTTCCGCAGCAACGAGGCTGAACGGATCGCTCAGGGCTCCGGCGAGGTGCATATGCACCTGGAAGCGGCTCCCTGCGATCAACGTCCGTTTCACCCGTTGACGCCGCCTTTCGCGCGGCATGCTGGAGCTTCGATATGGATTACGCGAAACCCTCAGACGTTGTGGCCTCGATGGTCGATGCCAGCCTGAAGAAGCTGGCGCTCGCCCCGCGCGACATCCTGATCCGCGGCGCGTTATCAGGCGCACTCCTGGGGGCGGCCACGACGCTCGCCCTGACCGGCGCGGTGACCACGGGGCAACCCATCGTCGGCGCGCTGATCTTTCCGGTCAGCCTGGTGATGATCGTGCTGCTCGGCCTCGAACTCGTCACCGGAAGCTTCGCGATCGTTCCGCTCGCACGTCTCGAAGGTAAGGCGAGCTGGAATGCGGTCATCGCCAACTGGTCCTGGGTCTTCCTCGCCAATTTGCTTGGCAGCATCGCCGTCGGCGCGCTGATCGCGATCTCGCTCACCAATATGGGCAGGCTCGAAGTCACCGGCGTCGCCGCGAAGATCGTTGCGGTTGCCGAAGCCAAAACCATCGCCAATGCCGCGATCGGCACCGCCGGTATGGTTTCGGTGTTCGTCAAGGCAATCCTGTGCAACTGGCTGGTCTGCCTCGGCGTCGTGATGGCGATGACCTCGACCTCCACGGTCGGCAAGATCGCGGCAACCTGGCTGCCGATCTTCCTGTTCTTCGCGCTCGGCTACGAGCATGCCGTCGTCAATATGTTCGTGATCCCGACCGGCATGATGCTGGGCGCCAAGGTCAGCGTCGCCGACTGGTGGCTGTGGAACCAGATCCCCGTGACCTTGGGCAATCTCGTCGGCGGCTTCGTCTTCACCGGCCTTGCGCTCTACACGACGTACAAGCCCGCAAAGCCGGCCGCCGAAGTGGCGCAGGTTGCGGTCCAGGCAGCAGAGTAGGTCCATTCAGTCCATGAAACTCGATACAGCACCCACGGCCGATTTCTCCGACGAGCAGAAGCGCTATCTCGAAGGTTTTATGTCCGGCATGCAGGTCGGACGCGTCGGGCGCGCTTTCGCAGCCGGCGGTGCGCCTGCTGCCGGCGCTCCTGCGGAGCCGACCGGCCCGGACGCGGCGGCAATCAAGGCCCAGGACAAGCTCATTGCGGCGGGCAAGAAGCTCACCGACCAGGAGAAGTTCAAGCGGGACCTGCATCCCTTCGACGCCTACGACCTGCTCAATGAGCAGGCGCGCAAGAACGCCAATCCGACGCCGGCGGACAATTTCCGCTGGCGCTATTATGGCATCTTCTGGGTGGCGCCGGCGCAGACCTCCTACATGGCGCGCCTGCGAATTCCCAACGGCGTCCTGAAGCACTGGCAGATGTCGGGCCTTGCCGACATCGCGGAGAGCTGTGGCGGCGGCTACACCCATGTCACCACCCGCGCCAATTTCCAGATCCGCGAGATCGCGCCGAGGAACGCAGTCAAGCTGATCGAGGGCGTTCAGGACATCGGCCTCTGCTCGCGCGGCGCCGGCGCCGACAACATCCGCAACGTCACGGGCACGCCGACGGCCGGTATCGATCCGCAGGAGCTGCTCGACACGCGTCCCTATGCGCGCGAGTGGCACTACCACATCCTCAACGACCGCTCGCTGTTCGGCCTGCCGCGCAAGTTCAACGTCGCCTTCGACGGCGCCGGGAAGATCGCGGCGCTGGAGGAGACCAACGACATCGCCTTCACCGCGGTCGAGGTGAAGGACGATTTTGGTGTCGAACCCGGAGTCTGGTTCAAGCTCGGTCTCGGCGGCATCACCGGGCACAAGGACTTTGCGAAATATTCGGGCATCGTCGTCCGCCCCGAGGACGCCACCGCTGTTGCCGATGCCATCGTGCGCGTCTTCATCGAGCATGGTGACCGCACCAACCGCAACAAGGCACGGCTGAAATACGTGCTCGACATCATGGGTCACGACGGCTTCCTCAAGCTGGTCGAGGAGCGCCTCAAGAAGCCGTTCGCACGCGTACCGGCCGAGGCGCTGGCGCCGCGCCCACTGTCCGATCGCATGGCCCATATCGGCGTGCACAAGCAGAAGCAGGCCGGCCTCAACTGGGTCGGCGTGGCCCTGCCGGTCGGCAAGCTCACCTGCGAGCAGATGCGAGGGCTCGCGAAGATCGCGCAGGATCTCGGTGACGGCGATATCCGTCTCACGGTCTGGCAGAACCTCTTGATCTCGGGCGTGCGTGACGAGAACGTCGCGCTCGTCACCGCCGCGGTCGAGAAGCTTGGTCTGGCGACGCAGGTCTCGAACGTCCGCGCCGGCCTGATCGCCTGCACCGGCAACGCCGGCTGCAAGTTTGCGGCGTCCGACACCAAGCGCCATGCCGCGGCGATCGGCGACTGGTGCGACGAGCGCGTCAAGCTCGACACGCCGCTCAACATCCATCTGACCGGCTGCCACCACTCCTGCGCCCAGCACTACATCTCCGACATCGGCCTGATCGCGGCCAAGGTGCCGGGCGCGAGCGAAGAGGACACGGTCGAGGGCTATCATCTCTTCACCGGCGGCGGCTTCGGTCCCGACGCCGATATCGGGCAGGAGGTGTTCCACGATGTGAAGGCCGAGGATGTACCGAAGACCGTCGAGGGCCTGCTCAAGGCCTATCTCGCCAACCGCGCCTCGCCCGAAGAGACGTTCCTGACCTTCTCCCGTCGCCACGACGGGGAAGCCCTGCGCAAACTCGCCGAAGCGGAAGTCACAGCATGACCCAGATGCCCGTCCCACCGAAGCTCGAGATCATCCCGCCGAACGCGCCCTTCAGCGAGGGACAACGGCTGTGGCTGAACGGGTTTCTCGTCGGCATGCTCGGTCTCGACGGCTCGACGCCGCTATCGCCGCTGGAGAACGGCGCCGTGCTCGCCCCGCAAGGCGACGGCGATGACGGCGAGGCGCCCTGGCACGATCCGGCGATGCCGATCGCCGACCGCATGAAGCTCGCCGAGGGACGTCCGCTCAGGCGTCGCATGATGGCCGCGATGGCGCAGCAGGATTGCGGCCAGTGCGGCTACAATTGCGCCGACTATTCGGATTCGATCGCCAACAAGAGCGAAGCGCGCCTGAACCTCTGCGCCCCCGGGGGCAAGGAGACGGCGCGGATGCTCAAGCAGCTGTTCGAGGAGATCGACAAGGCCCCAGCCGCGAAACCGGCCGCCGGAACTGCCGCTCCCGCCAGCGCCCCGGCTGCGCCGGAAGTGAAGGCCGAGCTCGGCCGCGCCCGCGAAAATCCGGCTGAGGCGACCTTCCTGTCGCGGCGTCTGCTGAACAAGGCCGGCTCCGAGAAAGAGACCTATCACGTCGAGTTCGATCTCTCCGAAAGCAAGCTCGACTACGTCGTTGGCGACAGCTTTGGCGTATTCGCGCGCAACGACCTCGGCCTCGTCGATCAGATCATCGCGCTGCTCGGCGCCTCCCATACCACCAAGGTCAACAACAAGACGCTGCGCGAGGCGCTGATCGAGGACGTCTCGCTGTCGCCGGCGCCCGACAAGCTGTTCGAGCTGCTCTCCTTCATCACCGGCGGCGCCCAGCGCGAAAAGGCGAGGGCCTTGGCGCAGGGCGAGGATCCCGACGGCGATGCCGCAACGCTGGACGTGATGGCCGCGCTGCAGAAATTTTCGGGCACGCGGCCACATCCGGAAGCCTTCGTCGAGGCGTTGGAGCCGCTACAGCCGCGGCTTTATTCGATCTCCTCGTCGCACAATGCGTCACCCGGCAAGCTGTCGCTGACGGTCGATTCCGTCCGCTATGTCATCGGCAAGCGCAAGCGTCTCGGCGTCGCCTCGACTTTCCTCGGCGAACGCATCAACGAGGGTGACAAGCTCAAGGTCTATGTGCAGAAGGCGCACGGTTTCGGCCTGCCACAGGATCCGAAGACGCCGATCATCATGGTTGGCCCCGGCACCGGCGTTGCGCCGTTCCGCGCCTTCCTGCTCGACCGCAAGGCAACCGGCGCGCAAGGCAAGAACTGGCTGTTCTTCGGCCATCAGCGCAGCGATTGCGATTTCTTCTACCGCGACGAGCTCAACGCGATGAAGACCTCAGGACTTCTGACGCGCCTGTCGCTGGCCTGGTCGCGCGACGGCGAGAAGAAGTTCTACGTGCAGGACCGCATGCGCGAACTCGGCCGTGAAGTGTGGACGTGGCTTGCGGAAGGCGCGCATCTCTACATTTGCGGCGATGCCAAGCGCATGGCCAAGGACGTCGAGCGCGCCCTGGTCGACATCGTCGCCCAGTTCGGCGCGCGCTCGACCGACGAGGCCGTCAGTTTTGTCGCCGACCTCAAGAAGAAGGGCCGCTTCCAGGCTGACGTGTACTGAGCCCTGGCGGGACCTCAGTGGATTGCCGGCGCCGCGCAACGCGCCGACGGGCGCGTTCTACTGTGCATGGGGTTGTTTTGCGATTTCGATTGGATGGAACCGGAGTTGGTTCCATTTGCTCCGAACTTTAGCGAATAGGATTTCTGGAACCCGCCGGTTCGGAGAATATTCGTCTGCGAAGTGGCGCCGGATGGCGCTTTCATCACTATTTACGTGATGGTCTTACGGCCATGGCCTCCGATCGTTCATACTCAAGTTTATGGTGCGTTGGAAATCGACCATCCGGGAATTGTCGGCGGAAGCCAGACTCCATCTCTATGCGCGATCGCTCTCCCGCAGGGCCAAAGCAAGCGCGCATCACATCGGGATCTACGGCGCGTGTGCGCTCATCGCCATGCTTGTCTTCGGCACGCTGTCGGCGCACCCGTTCTGATCACGCTCCGCGCCTGAACGGCGCGACCTCGATGCCCGCGTCCTTCAATGCCTGACGCAGCGTGCGCGCGATCTCGACCGCGCCGTGCGTGTCGCCGTGGATGCACACGGTGTCGGTGCGCATCTTGATCACCTTGCCCGTCACGGAGACCACCGCGCCGTCCTGGACCATGCGCACCACGCGCTCTGCGATCGCCTTGGCATCGTGCAGCACTGCGCCAGGTTTCTTGCGCGAAACCAAATTGCCGTCGTCCTCATAGGCGCGGTCGGCGAACACCTCATGCACCATCGGCAGGTTGGCCTCTTCGCCGGCCCTCACCAGTTTCGAATTGGCGAGCACGACGAAGATCAGGCTGGGATCGACCGCCTTGATGCCGGCGGCGATCGCCTTCGCCGTCATGTCGTCCTCGCAGGCGACATTGGAGAGCGCACCATGCGCCTTCACATGCGTGACCTTGTGGCCGGCCGCGGTCGCGATCGCCTGCAGCGCACCGATCTGATAAGCGACGAGGTTCTCGATCTCGGAAGCCTTCAGGCCCGCGATCGGATGCCGGCCAAAGCCGTGCAGGTCGCGGTATCCAGGATGCGCGCCGACCGACACGCCGCGTGCTTTCGCCAGCTCGACCGTCCGCCGCATGATATCGGGATCGCCGGCATGAAAGCCGCAGGCGACATTGACCGAGCTTGCGAGCTCGATCATGGCGGCGTCGTTGCCCATCTCCCAGGCGCCATAACCTTCGCCGAGGTCGCAATTGAGATCGATCGTCTTCATGGTTGCTCTCCGCCTTTGGTCTTGTCCTTACGGCTCCGCCGCGACCTGCCAGGTCCCGGCATCCATGGCGCTCACCGCATAGCCCGCCACGTTGGCGTCGCTCAGCGCCTCGATGTTGAGCTCGATCGTGTCGGAGGAGCGCAGGCGATCGGGCAGGGTGCGGATCAGCTGCTGGAACTTGCGCGCCTCGTCCTGCGCTTCAGCCATGGTCACGGCCTTGAAGCGGAAGCCCGTGCCCGCCGACGTCTGCGCGAGGCGGCCGACATCGGCCGTGATCACGGTTGCGATCTTGGGATAGCCGCCTGACGTGCCGCGGTCCATCATCAGCGCGATCGGCGCGCCGTTGCCGGGCACCTGAATGCTGCCGTTGACCGTGCCGTCGGAGACGATGTTGTGGCCGTGCAGATGTTTGATCGCAGGGCCTTCGAGGCGGTAGCCCATGCGGTCGGAGGTCGCCGAGATTTTCCACTCGCTATCGAGAAACAGCGCCTTGTTGGCGTCATCGAACTCATCGTCCTGCGGCCCGAGCACGACGCGGATCGGACCGCTCGCCGGCTTCGGCAGCTCGATGCGCAGCTCGGGCGCGCCGCTCGCGGCATCGACCGTGAACTCATCGCCGGCCTCGAGCGGGCGCGGGTAGGGGCTGCCGAGACCGGCGCGTGCATTGACCGCAAGGCTGCCGAACACCGGCTCGCCTTTGATGGCGCCTTCGATCGCGAGATAGGTGAACGCGCCGCCACGGGCAAAACCCAGCGTCAGCGGCTCGCCGTCCTTCAACGTCACCGACGTGTCCATAGCCACCGGTTTGCCGGCCACGTCCGCATTGCGTGGCGCGCCTGCAATCGCAACGCGCACGGCGCCGTCCCTGGCGGTGAAGGTCGCGCCGAACGGGCCGACCTCGACGGCGGCTGCGAACGGCTCGTTGCCGACAAGCGTGTTTGCGGCCGCGAGCGCCAGCCGGTCCATGGCGCCGCTGACGGTCAGGCCATAACGCTGCGCACCGTGGCGGCCGCCGTCCTGGACGGAGCTTGCTGGACCGATGCTGGTGACAACGAGCCGACTCATGCGTCAACCCGCTCGGCGACGATCTCGCCGGCTTCGGCGGCGCGGTCCAGTTCCTCGAACGTCTTGTGGTCGATGGCAAAAAACGTCACGCGATCACCGGGTTCGGTGAGGAAGGTCGGATTCCGGTGGAGCTGATAGGTTCTGACGGGCGTGCGGCCAAGCAGGTGCCAGCCGCTGGGCGCGGCGAGGCACTGGATCCCGGCCTGGACGCCGCCGATCGAGATCGTGCCCGCGGGCGTGAACAGCCGGGGGCTCTGCCGCCGCGACATATGCAGGGATTTGTCGAGGCCGCTGAGATAGGACCAACCCGGCGTGAACCCGATCATGGCGACGCGATAGTCGCCGCCGACGTGACGGGAGACGATGTCGTCGGGCGTGGTGTTGAGCGCTTTCGCGACATCCTCGAGGTCGATGCCGTGCTCGCCGCCATAGGCGACGGGGATGCGCCAGCGCCGCGCTTTCGTGGTCGGCGGCAGCTTCTGGCCAGCGATCGCAAGCAGCTTTTCGCCGAGCGCGTCAAAGCCGATCTTGCCGGGATCGTAATGCACCAGCAGCGAGCGATAGGTCGGAATCGTCTCGGAGATGCCCTCGATGGATGCAGCTGCAAGCGCCTTGTCGAGCGCCAGCACGCGCTCGTTGGCGGCATCGTCGATCGTGCGGCTGAACTCGACCGTGACGGCGCTGTCGCCACTGGGCAGAAGGCGGGGCGGGGGGAGCGTCTCGGCCATGAGTTGTCGTAATCGGGCCTATGGAAAAGCGCGGGCGCGGCCTTGAGGTCCGCGGTACCCCTGCTTCGCGTAAATGCGCCCGCAAGTCCAATAAATTAATGCAAGGGCATCTGATAAAGCCTTGTTATCGTGTCGCATAACAGCCCCGGCAGGGTCGCGTTCTTATCAGGGCTTTGGCCCTTGACGGCAAGCGCCCGGCTCGCAAGATGCGCGCGTTATTTCCTGCCCATCCGGAGCTCGTCTGTTTCCATGTCGCTGTCCCCCGAAGCCCGCAAAACCCTCGCCGGCATCACCACCGCAACCATCACCACGGTCCTGCTGAAGAAGGGCCTGCGCAACGTGTGGATGCGCGGCGCGCGTCCATTGCGCCCGGGCCTGCCGCGCCTGGTGGGACCGGCTTTCACGCTGCGCTTCGTGCCGGCGCGCGAGGACCTGGCAACGCCGGAATCCTGGTCGTCGCCGATCTCGACCCGCACCGCGATCGAGGCGATGCCCGAGGGCTGCATCGCCGTGGTCGATGCCATGGGCATTACCGACGCCGGCATCTTCGGCGACATCCTCTGCGCCCGCATGGTCAAGCGCGGCGTCACCGCGCTCGTCACCGACGGCGTAGTGCGTGACGTCGAGGGCGTGCTCGGCACCAACCTTCCGGTCTGGTGCGACGGCTATGCCGCGCCGCCGTCGGTTGCAGGTCTCACCTTCGTCGGCTGGGGCGAGCCGATCGGCTGCGGCGGCGTTGCGGTGTTTCCCAACGACATCGTGGTCGCCGACCAGGACGGCTGCGTGCTGATCCCGCAGGCCATGCTCGATCATGTCCTCAATGAGGGCGTCGAGCAGGAGCGGATGGAAGCCTGGATCGTCAACGAGGTGAACAACGGCGCGGTGCTGCCGGGCCTCTATCCCATGAACGCCGAAACCAAGGCGCGCTACGCCGCCAGCAAGAAGTAACAGGAAACGAGGACCCCATGGATGTCACGCTCGCAGGCACGCGGCCGACCCGCCGCGCGCCCAAGGAACACTTCACCGGCACCGTGTTGCAGGATCCCATCAACATGGCGCCCGCGCCGGCGCGGCTGAACGTCTCCCGCGTCTCATTCGAGCCCGGCGCCCGCACCAACTGGCACCACCATCCGCTCGGGCAGACGCTCTACGTCATTTCGGGCGTCGGTCGCGTCCAGACCAAGGGCGGCCCCGTCAAGGAAATCCGTCCCGGTGACACCGTCTGGATCCCGCCGGGGGAAGTGCACTGGCACGGCGCCTCGCCAAACAACAGCATGTGCCACATCGCCATGCAGGAAGCGCTCGATGGCGTGTTCTCGACCTGGCTCGAGCCCGTCACGGACGCCGAATATTCGGCGCCGCTCGGCTAGCAGGGGCCGTTCAGATCCGCTCCGCCGTCCACGTGCCCGAGCACATGGCGCCGCGCCATGTGCCGGAGCCTGATGTGCCACTGAGCCGGCCGGAGCCGACGGCGTGTTTGATGCCGGCGCCCAGGGTGACGTTGACGCTGCCGGCGTCGGCGACCTTGCCTGACGCCGTCACCGCCGCGCTGCTCGAAGCGATCTGACCGTTGCTGATACCGATCGCGACGGTCGCACCGTTGCCGCAGGTCTCGCTCGATGAGGAGATGCGCACGTTCCATGTGCCATCGAAGGCGGAGCCCGCCGCATCCGCCTGCGCGAGCGGGAACGCGATAGCAATAGTGGTGGCGAGGAGACTCTTGCGAAACCCGTTCATGACACGCTCCTATGGGTTGACCATGCGGGGATCGTGTCACGGGCGCGGAACCCGCGATGTGAGGACTGTCACGCGCGCAATTCCCGCGTGAGATGACGCACATCGGACCAACATCGTGGGACAAGAAAAGGGCCCGGATCACGGGCCCCGTATGTCTCGTTGCGGCGCTCGAACCTAGTTCACACGCGTCCAGGTCTGGCCGCCGCAGAACATGCCGCCGAAGGCACAGCCCTGCACGCGCAGGCGGTCCGTGCCCTTCAGTGAGATCGTCGAATCGTAGGTCGAGCCGCTGTTGGGATCGAGGATGCGGCCGGACCATCTCTGGTCTTTGCCGGGCTTCATGTTGATCAGGACCTGCTCGCCATTCTGGTTCGATTTGCTGTCGACCGAATAGCCGCAGAGATTTGTGCCGCACTGCTCGATGCGGACCTTGCCTTCCTTCTCCTCGGTGAGCCAGACGCCGAGCGGCGAATTGAGATCGCGCGTGGGCGCGGCGGCAGGCGCCGGCGGCGCAACGGCAGCGGACTGAACGGGCGCGGGTGCAGGCGCTGGCGGCGGAGGCGAGGCTGGAGGTGCGGTCGCCACGGGCGGAGCCGGCGGCGGAGGTGGTGCGGGCGGCACCGCGGCCACCGCCGGCGCAGCGCTCGGCGCCGGTTGAGGCGGCGGCACCATCGCATCCTCAGCCGGCGCCGTGCTGGCAGTTGCCGCCGGAGGCGGAGCAGCTGACGGAGGGGGCGGAGGGGGCGCTGCGGCAGTCGGGGCGGGTGCCGCAGGCGCTTGTTCTGCTGCAGGAGGCGCGGCGCCATGAGCAGGGGCCGGCGCCGGTGTATCCGGCGTTTGCGGATCGACCTTGGCTTGCGGCGGGGCCTGCTGGTCCGGTTTGGTGTCGTTCTTCTTGGCTTTCTTGACCTTGCCCTGGCCGGTGTTGTCGTAGACGCCAGGGATCGACACCGTGCCACGATCGGGATCGATCCGGATCGTGCGGCCGCCATACTCGAACGTGTACTGCGCTTGCGCGGCGGTGCTCGCCAAAAGGAATGCAGCCGTGGCCAACAGCTTCCTCATGTCCATCTCCCGAACAGGTGGTCCCGCTACCGACGCTTACGCGCCGGCCCGATCGCGAAAAGTGATCCAGATCACTGTCACGGTATGAGTCGCCCTCCGGCGGTTTCGGGTTCAATAACCCGGGAGGCGGTCCAAAGTTTGGCTGGGGCCAGCGACAGGAGGCCGCGGGTTAGTCGAACCAGGCAGCGTAGATCTTCTTGTAGCTGCCGTCCTCCATCGAGATGTGCAGCCACTGGTCGACGAAGGCCTTCAGCGCGATGTCGCGCTGGAGCCAATAGGCTTTCTCTGAGAAGTCGAACGGCTTGTCCGGATGGACCGCGCAGAGCACGCCGGCATGCTGCTTCTGCTGATAGCGGGTCTCGGAGGCGTCCGTCATCATCAGATCGGCGTTGCCCTTGGCGATCTGGTCGAAAATCGTGGTATTGTCGGGAAACACCGTGATGTCGGCATCCTTGACGTTGGTGCGCGCAAACCGCTCATTGGTGCCGCCGGGATTGACGATCACGCGGGTGCCTTTCTTGTCGATGTCGGCGAGCGTCTGGTACTTGGCCGTGTCGGTGCAGCGTGCGATCGGCGTCTTGCCCTCGCGCATGATCGGGATCGAGAAGAAACCCTTCTTCTGGCGGTCGAGCGTCACAGAGACGCCGCCCATCGCGATGTCGAACTGGTCGGCCTCGAAATCCTTCATCAGCTTCGGCCAGGCGGTCGGAACGAATTCGACCTTGACGCCGAGCGCCTTGCCCAGCGCCTCCGCCATGTCGACATCGAAGCCGGAGAACTGCTGCGTGGTCTTGTCCAGATAGGTGAAGGGCTTGTAGTCGCCGGTCATGCCGACGCGCAATGTGCCGCGCTTGATGATCTCGTCGAGGCGCGAAGGGGCCGGCTGTTGTGCATAAGCCGACAGGTTTGCCAGCACCATCACGGCCAAAGCCGCCAATTGAACGGATATTCGAACGGTCATCTCTTTTCCACCCATGCCCAAGCTGTCATTGTGCAACCCGTGAGACGCCGATTTAGACCAGATACCGGTTTCTGGCGAGGCGGAATTGAAAGGAATATTGGCGTGACGTTTTCGATGTACGATGCCTCGGTGGGCCTGTTCGTGCCGTACCTGCGCAACCTGTCGGTCCTTCTCGACAAGGGCGTTGCGTATGCCGAGACGCGCAAGTTCAATCCGACGGTTCTGCTTGGTATGCGGCTGGCGCCGAACATGTACGATCTGGCGCAGCAGGTCGGCGAGGCCTGTCGCCACGCCACCGTGGCACCGGCCTTGCTGGCGCAATGCGATCCGGTCGCGCTGCCGCCGCCGGAGCACGACATGGCCGGGCTTCAGGCGCGGATCGCCACCTCAGTCGAGTTCATTGAAAGCCTGCCGCGCGCCGAGATCGATGCGGCTGCGGAGCTGAAGGTCTTCTTCAGGCTGAAGAACGGGACCGAGCTGCCCTTCACCGGGCGGACGCTGCTGCTCACCAACAGCATCCCGCAATTCTTCTTTCACGTCACGACGGCCTACGACCTGTTGCGGCACGCAGGCGTCGAGCTCGTGAAGAAGGATTTTCTGGGACGAAAGTAACTACGCTTCGCCCTTGCGCTCGTAATCGGCGAGCGAGCTGCGGCCGGCGATCTCGCTGCGCAGCAGCTCGAAGCGCCGATGTGCTTCATTCTCGTGTTCGTCAACGAAGCGTACCGCTGCCTCGCTCGTCATCGGGCCGCTGACCACGGGGGCAGACTGCTCGCCGATGGTTTCATGCACGTAGTACTGGCCGTCCTCGCCGAGATGGACAGT
Source organism: Bradyrhizobium sp. CCBAU 51627 (assembly GCF_028128765.1). GTDB lineage: Bacteria > Pseudomonadota > Alphaproteobacteria > Rhizobiales > Xanthobacteraceae > Bradyrhizobium. The sequence continues at coordinate 58,900 of NZ_LBJG01000093.1, read as the reverse complement.
CCATTTCAGGCGGATCGCCACCATCGGCCCGGGGCCGACCTTGCTGTAGCCGTCGGCGTCAGTGTGTTCAGGCACCAGCGGCTGCACTTCGACCACCGGATGCTCATCGGAGACTTGATGCTCGTGGGAGACTTGATGCTCGTCTACGACCGCATGGTCATCGCCTGCCGCCGTTTCCGTCTCGGTGTCGCGGACGACAAGAACGGGCTCGGGGTGCTCCAGAATGCTGGCGATGGTCGCCAGCGCGTGGTCGGTCGGGTCGATCTCTGACAAGGTCCATCCTCCAGCTCGACGCGGCCGGCAAAGTCTGTCCCACTGCCGCCGCGGCCGGATACATTACGCGAGCTTGATTAAGGCTGAGTTGGGGCCCGATCTGCACCAAAATGGGACGCATTCTGGCCTTCCGAAGGCGGCTCGTGAGCCGTCTTCGGATTTGCCTCAGCCCAGAACATCCTGATTGATGACGTTCTGCCTGATCGGATCGCCGTCCAGCACGCTCAGAATATTGCGCGCGGTCTGCTCGCTCATGCGGCTCACGGCTTCGACCGTGACGCCGGCGACATGCGGGGCCATGGTGACGTTGGGCAGCGCGAACAGAGCGTTGCTGACCGGGGGCGGCTCGACCTCGAACACGTCGATGCCGGCGCCAGCGAGCTTCCCGGAGACCAGCGCCTCGTACAGCGCGGCTTCCTTCACGATGCCGCCGCGCGCGGTGTTGATGAGGTAGGATTTCGGTTTCATCCGGCCGATCCTGTCAGCGTCGAACAGGCCGACGGTCTCCGGCGTCTTCGGACAGTGGATGGTGACGAAATCGGCGTTGGGCAGCGCGGCGTCGAGATCAGGAACCGGCACGCAGCCAGCAGCCTTGATCTCGGCGGCAGGCTTGTAGGGATCATAGACCTGGACGTTCATTTCCATCGCGAGGCAGCGCTTGGCGGTGCGCGTGCCGATGCGGCCGAAGCCGATGATCAGCACGGTCTTGCCGTAGAGATCGAAGGGAAGCATGCCGAGGCGCTCGGCCCATTTGCCGTCCTTGACGCAGGAATGCATCTCGTTGGCGCGCTTGGCCAGCGTCAGCATCATGAACAGCGCCTGCTCGGCCACCGAGGGCGAGTTGGCGCTGCCCGCGACCATCAGCGGCACCTTGCGGCGGGAGAGGGCGGGCACATCGACGGCGTCGTAGCCGACGCCGATCCGGGTCACCACCTTCATGTCCCTGGCAGCTTCGAGCTCGGTCTCGCCGAAGGCGGTGGCGCCAAGCGCGACGCCATGGACCGGCGCATGGCTCTTCAGCAGAGCTTCAAAGTCCTTGGCGGAGATCAGGTTCGCAAACTCGACGAGTTCGATATCGTCCCGCTGGGTGAGGAGGGCGCGTGCCCCTTGCGACAAGGTCTGTGTAACGAAAATCTTCTTCTTGTTGGTCGCCATCGCTCCCCGCTTGCTACGTTTCTTGGGCCGGCGTCACAGCACGACGCCGGTCTGCTCGTTTAGCAGGTGCATGTTGTTGAGGTCCATCGCCAAACGCATGGGTGCCCCGTCCTTGGCGCCGGCATTCGGATTGACGCGGCCGCAGACCGGCGTTCCGTCGAGTCCGAAATAGACCAGCGTCTCCATTCCCATCGGCTCGGTGACGTCGAGCACGGTGTCGAAGGTCTCGACGCCAGGATCCAGATGCGCGTGCGACTCGGTGAGATGCTCGGGGCGGATGCCGAGCAGCAGTCCGTCAGTGCGCGGCAGCGCGTTGTAGCGGGCGGCGCGCGCCGGCGGCAGCGCAAAGGCGATGCGGTCGGTCAGGCGTATCTGGAGCGTGCCGGCGGCATCCTCGAGCCGGCACGGAATGAAGTTCATCGCGGGCGAGCCGATGAAGCCTGCGACGAAGCGGGTCGCCGGCTTGTGGTAGAGCTCGTTCGGCGTGCCGATCTGCTCGATGCGGCCCTTGTTCATCACCACGACGCGATCGGCCAGCGTCATCGCCTCGACCTGGTCATGCGTGACGTAGACGGTCGTGGTGCGCACCTTCTGGTGCACCTTCTTGATCTCGATCCGCATCTGCACGCGCAGCTTGGCATCGAGATTGGACAGCGGCTCGTCGAACAGGAAGACCTTTGGATTGCGCACGATGGCGCGTCCCATCGCGACACGCTGGCGCTGGCCGCCGGAGAGCTGCTTTGGCTTGCGGTCGATCAGATCGGTGATGTCGAGCAGGCGTGCAGCTTCCGTCACGCGTGCCTTGATCTCGGCCTTCGGGTAGTGCTTCAGCCGCAGCCCGAACGACATGTTCTCGGCGACCGTCATATGCGGATAGAGCGCATAGTTCTGGAACACCATCGCGATGTCGCGGTCCTTGGGCGGCACGTCGTTGACGACGTCGCCGCCGATCATGATGTCGCCGTCGCTGATGTCCTCGAGCCCTGCGATCATGCGCAGCGTGGTCGACTTGCCGCAGCCGGAAGGGCCGACCAGGACGATGAACTCATGGTCGGCGATATCAAGATCGATGCCGCGCACCGCTTCGACATCGTCATAACGCTTGATCACCTTGCGCAGGGAAACGTCCGCCATTGAACTTGAACCTCTCGATTTCAACCCTTGGTCGCGCCGGCGGTGAGGCCGGCAATGTAGTAGTCCATCAGGAAGGCATAGATGATCAGCGGGGGCGCCGCGCCGAGCAGCGCGCCGGTCATGATCTGCCCCCAGTTGAAGACGTCGCCCTTGATCAGCGTCGTGGTGATGCCGACCGGCAGCACGAGCTGGTCTATCGACGTCGTGAACACCAGGGGATAGAGGAACTGGGCCCATGAGACGGTGAAGGCGAAGATCGTCGCCGCGATCAGCCCGGGCAGCGCGACCGGGATGAAGATCCGCAGCAGGGTCTGGAGCCAGGACGCACCATCGATGATCGCAGCCTCGTCGAGCTCCTTCGGAATCGAGGCGAAATAGCCGATCATGATCCAGGTGCAGAACGGCACCGTCAGCGTCGGATAGATGAACACCAGCACATACCAGCGGTTCAGCAGCGTGATGCCGGTGAGGTCCTGGACGACCCCGAGCATCTTGAACAGGGGAATGAACAGAAGGCTGTCCGGGATCAAGTAGGTGAGGAACACACCGGTGGCGAGCGTCGCGGAGCCCCAGAACTTCATCCGCGCCAGCGCGAACGCTGCCGGGATACTGATCATCATCGTGACGATCACCACCACGATGGAGATGATCGACGAATTCCAGAAGAAGCGCAGGAACTGGTTCGAGGTCAGGAGCTCGATATAGTTGGAGAGGGTGGGATGAAACACCCACCACGGATTGGTCGCCGCCGAAATCTCCGCGCTGCTCTTGAGCGAGGTGATCAGCATGTAGACCGGCGGCGTCAGGAAGAAGATCGCAAACAGAACCAGGAAGAAATAGGACCAGCGCAGCGCCCAGGCGCGGTCCCGGCTCATGCTGCCGAGCTTGCGGGTAGGCCCGGCCTTGTCGATTGCCATCGTGCTCATCAGGCTTCGTTCCCGCGTTTTGAGACGTCGCGGAGGATGAAGACCGCTGCGACGGCGAGGATCGGCACCATGAACAGCGAGACGCAGGCGCCGAGCGGGATGTCGCTGCTCTGGATGCCGACCTGGAATGCCCAGGTCGCGAACAGATGGGTCGTATCCAGCGGGCCGCCCGATGTCAGGATGCGCACGATGTCGAAATTGGCGAAGGTCACGATCAGTGAGAACAGCGTCGTGATGGCGATGATGTTCCGCATCATCGGCAACGTGACGTACCAGATCTTCTGCCACCAATTGGCGCCGTCGATCGCCGCGGCCTCATAGAGCTGGTCGGGCACGGATTTCAGCGCGGCGAGATACATGATCAGGAAGAACGGCGCGCCGTACCAGACGTTGACGAGAATGACGGAGAAGCGCGCCCAGAAAGTTTCGCCGAGCCAGGGGATCGGGCCAACACCGAAGAAAGAGAGGGTGTAGTTGAAGGCGCTGTAGGAGGGGTCAAACAGCCAGAGCCAGGCCAATGTGCTCATCGCCGGCGGAATCACCCAGGGCACCAGCAGCATGCCGCGCCATTTGCGCTGCTTCTTGCCGGGAATGTTGTGGACGAAATGCGCGACGATGAAGCCGATCAGCGCCTTGAACACCACGGCGGTGATGGCAAAGATGCAGGACTGCTTCACCACCATCCAGAACGTCTCGCGTTTGAACAGGAAGGTGAAATTGCCGAGACCGACGAATTTCGTCATCGCCTTGTTCAGCGTCGCCAGATAGAGCGAATAGAAGGCGGGATAGAGCACGAGCAGCAGGATGAGGAGGATCAGCGGTAGCGTCAGGAAGAACGCAACGGTCGATTTGCGCCCGAGCGTGTTGCGCAGGCTCGATCCTTTCCGCGCGCCCGCCGCACGGGCGACGCGACCTTGCTCAACGACGACATCGGCCATATCAGCTTCCCTGGATCAGCTTCCTTGTAAACGGTCGAACGGCGAAGCCGGTCATGAGGATCGGCTTCGCTGTCATACGGATGCGAATGTGGCGGCTTGGGCGGCCTGCGCGTCGCGCAAGCCGCCCTCGCTCGCCGTCTAACTGCGCATGAAGCCTTCGCACTCGCCCTCGGCCCAGGCGAGCGCCTGCTCCAAGGTTTCGCCACGGGCAAATCGCAACCCCATCTTGGTCAGCGTCGCCTGGAAGTAGATCTGCTGGGCGATCTTCGGCGGCGCGGGTGACGCGGCAATCGACAGCGTCTGCTGATGGTAGGGATCCGGATAGTGGAACAGCGTGCCCTTGGGAGGGCCTTCCTCGGCCCACGTCTTCAGCTTCGTCAGGTTCGCATAGGCCGGCAGGTCATAGCCGCCGCTCACCGAGACGAACTTCTCGATCGCTGACGGCGAGGACAAATGAACCAGCAGGCTCTTGGCCGCTTCCTTGTTCTTGCCGAAGCTCCAGACCCCCCAGAAGTAGGGCAGGAAGGGCGCAAAACGTCCTTTCGGGCCGGCCGGGAAGCCGTGAGTCCAGCACTGCTCGGCCACCTGGGGTGCATCGCGCTTGGCGACGGCCCAGGCGCTCGGCGGATTCATGATCAGCGCGCCGCGCCCGGAGATCAGCCATTTGTTGTTCGAAGCGTCGTCCCAGGACGGCGCGTCGGGGGGCAGGAACGCGATCAGCTTCTTGTAGTACTCCATGGCCTGGCGGACCTGGTCGGTCTTCACCGTGATGTCGCCTTTGGCGTTGACGAGCTCGGCCCCGAACGACTGGAAGATCGCGCCGGCGGTATCGACGCTGTCGGTGGTCTCGCCGAGGCCGATGCCGAACGGGAAGCCGCCCTTCTGGCAGGCTTCCGCAGCTTTGAGGAACGTATCCATGGTCCAGTTGTCAGCCTTGGGCGGACTGCCGGCCGGATACATTTCCTGCACGTCGATATTGGCGTATTTCTTCATGAGGTCGATGCGCGAGCAGGGACCCTTGATCTGGCTGCCCGGCGTCGCAGGCACCGCGAGCCATTTGCCGCCCGACTGCGCGAGATATTTGACGGTGCCGTTCACCTCGCCATTCTGCTTGATGAGCGGCTCCATGACGTCGTTGAGCGGCTCGAGATTCTCCGAATAGGCGTGCGGCCACCAGCTCGGCATCTGAAGAATGTCATGACCGGACTTGGCCTGTGCTTCGGCCGCGGCGGTCAATTCGATCTTCTTGTTGTTGCTGGTGATGTAGTCGATGGAAACCTCGACCTTCTCCTTCGCCGCCCATTCGTTGACGAGATCGGTGGAGGCCTGGTTGGCGCCGGGCACCCAATGGTCCCAGAAGCCGATCGAGAGTTTGCCGGCGGCGTAGGCGCCCCGGACATAGGGCGCCGTGATCAGCGCCGCAGAGGACATTGCAGTGGCAGCCACAAATTGACGTCGCGTCAGTCTCTTGCGTGACATCTCGTTTCCTCGCCTTGATGTGTCTTATTGTTCTGTCGTTTCCTCTGACTCTTCCGAGTCTCTCTTCTCATGGTTTTTGGAGTTTCTTATTGGCGCCATCCGCAAGTCACGGAGAGACGCGGCAAATTGGTAGCGCGATCAGATCATGATTGATTGCGTCTGTCGAGAAAGCCGGACGCTCCGCGCTCTAGTACTAACGTTGTGTTCGGGAAGGCCGCGGCATGCGTCGACCGTCTGCCAGGGCGGTTCATTTTGCGACGCACACATCGAGGTGAAGCGGCGCTGGAGGATTCGTGCGCAATTACGCCGCAGTCCCGAATGAGCCTCCATAATCGCCTTGCGCCCAACTCCTTTCAAGCCATGGTCTTTGAAGCGGGGACAGCGATGGTCCGCGCCTGGACCTTGGCGTGGCGAAAACAGTAGAGTTGCAGCCGGCAGGACGCCTGCCGTTTCGTGAGAAGTAGGCATCGAGATGGAGACCCAGATGATCAACCCGGCGCCGCCTGCGCGGCTTGGCCTGCGGCGATGGCTCGCGCTCGGTTCCGTGCTGACCTTGCTGGTCGGCGCGGCCGCCGTTGCGAACGCACAAGGCTTGGTCAGGGGCGTCCAGGACGGGGCCGCGGCCGGCAACAAGGCGGCGGGTCCTGTCGGTGGCGTCCTCGGGGGCGCCATTGGGGGCGTGGTCGGCGTCTTCACCGGTGTGCTCGGCGTCAACAATAACAGCGGCAATCAGGCTCCGGCTGCCAAGGATGCGAGCAAGGACGCATCCAAACAGTCCGGCGCCAAGGACAAGGATGCCAAGAACGTCAAGGAAAACGTCAAGGCGGGCAAGGGGACCAAGGCGACCAAGGAAGCCAAGAACGCCCCCCAGGACAACAAGGATGGCACGGACGTCGCGGTCCTGACCCAGAACGGCGCGCCACAGCTCACCGCCGAGCAGATCGTCGCCAATAGCGATTCCTATATCGAGCGGATCAAGACCGAGCTGAACCTCACGCCCGAGCAGGAGAAGCACTGGTTCGGCTTCTCCAGCGCCATGCACTATCTCGGGCATAATGGCGCGGAGCGGCTGAACCTGCGCATTGCGCGGGCCAAGCGCGATCCGCCTGATGACATCATCGAGCAGATGCGCAACGAGGCGCAGTTCCTGATCGACCGCGCCGCAGACCAGCGCAACGTCGCCGATGCCGCCGAACCGTTGTATTCGAGCCTCGACGACAAGCAGAAGGAGGTGTTCATCCAGGAGATGGTTCGCCTCAGCCATGAGCGCGGCATGGATTGATCAAGTTGGATCGGATAGGCGCGCTGAAATTAACGGCGCCTGCCACGAATTCGTGAATGCTTTCTGCAATCGGGTATGCTTAGCTTCGCAAGGTGGCTGCGAGGTTGAAATGGCGGACGGACTCTCCGTTTTCCTGGTCGAAGACGAGGCGTTGATCCGGATGATGATCGCCGACATGGTGGAGGAGCTGGGCCACCATGTCGTCGCGGAAGCGGACAATGTGCGCGATGCGAGTGCCTTCGCGATGACCGCGCAATACGATTTCGCGATCCTCGACATCAATCTGATGGGTGTTTACGTGGATCCCGTCGCCGATTTGATCGAGCGCCGCGGCAAGCCATTCCTGTTCGCGACCGGCTACGGGCCGGAATTGCTGCCGTCCTTGCTCAGGCGCCGGCCGATCCTGCGCAAGCCGATCGCGCTCGACCAACTCAAGACCATGATCGACTCGTTGTTTCCCGATGCGGCCGCCAAGGTGCCGCACTGACATCGTCAACGAATATGGCCGCCCGAAAAGGGGGCGGCCATTTGGGACGAAAGATCAGTCCGTCTCTTACATCAGGCCGGCGCTGAGATCGACGCCCTGCGCCATCAGGCTGACGGAGGCGAGAAGTCCCATGCTGCAGAAGATGACAATGGCCTTGAAAGAATAGTCGCCCGACTTGGTCTGGACGTCAGCCGGCATGTCGGCGACCGAAATCACGCTCATGTTCATTCCCCCCTTGTGTTGATCCTGAATTGCATCAGGTGAGGGGAACTCTTAGTGCAAAAAGTTTGACACAGGATTGCCAGGGATCCTTAACGGAAACGCAATCGATGGCCGACTGGCCCCGCCGGGCGCGAGAGTCCGCAAGTCTTAGTTGCGGCCGGCTCGCAGCACCGTCGCGATGGTGTGTGCGGTCATGGCGGCGCGGTCCGAGGCGCGCTGGGCAGCCAACCGATCCCGGGCTTTTTCCTCGATCAACAGTTCGATCAGCGCCATGCGCTTGTCGTCATCGTCCGCCTCGGTCAATAGCCGGTGATAGCGGTGATAATCGAAACCCACATCCTGTTTACGCATGTCACGCCCCCGGACTTACGCCACACACGCGCGAATTGTTTCCTATTGGAAGCGGACAGGCAAGCACGATTCTGAGTGGAGCTGCGCATTGGCGCGATCCGCTGTGAATGAGCGGACGTTTTAGGTCTGGAGCGCTTCAACCCGCAGTATGATCAGCGAACATCTTCAGGCCGACAAAGCTCGCGTCCGGCTTGGTGACGAGACGCGTCGGAATGTTACGCAGATAATCCTGAAAGCGTCCCTTGGCCTCGAACCGCGCGCGGAACGCGGACGCGGCGAGGAATTTCGGAAAGCGCGGCACGATCCCGCCGGCGATGTAGACGCCGCCCCTGGCACCGAAGGTCACCGCGAGATTGCCGGCGACGGAGCCGAGGATGGCACAAAACATCTCCAGCGTCGCGCGGCTGAGCTCGCAGGTCCCATCCAGCGCCGCCTTGGTGATGCCGGCGGCATCGCGTTGCGGCACCTGGGCTTCATCGACCTCGGCGAGCGCTTCGTAGAGCGATTGCAGCCCGGAGCCGGAGAGGGCGCCGCGCTCGATGGAGACATGGCCGAAGCGCCGGCGCATCGAGGCGATGACGCGCTCCTCGCGTTCGTTCTCGGCCGGAAGGGTGGCGTGACCGGCCTCCGTGACGACCGCAAGCCGGGAGCCATGACGCTCGACCAGACAGGAGACGCCAAAGCCGGTTCCGGGCCCGACCACAAGCAGCGGCTCTCCGGGCATGCCGTCCTGGCCGCCGAGCGGGATCAGATCGGCCGGCTGCAAGGCGGGCAGGGACCAGGCCACCACCTCGAAATCGTTGAGCACGTGAACGCTGTCGAAGCCGAGCGCCGGCTCGAGCTCGTTACCGTCGATCACCCATGGGCTGTTGGTCATGACGCAGCGGTTGTTGGTGACGGGACCAGCCACAGCCAGAACGGCCCGTACCGGCTTCTCGCTGTCGGCCCGCCGCAGCACATCGGAGATCGCCTCCCGGACCGTCGGATGGTCGGCGACCTTCACATAGTCGATGCGCCCGATCTGCTCGCCATTGCTCAGGGCGAACCGCGCATTGGTGCCGCCGATATCGGCGAGAAGAATATTTCCTGTCTTGCCGATACTCATGATCAATTGGCCACCGGGGCCACGCGGGCCGCGGGAACCTTTTTCCTCCACTCCTTCATCCCGCTCCGCATGACGCGGGCACGGGAGAATCCGTCCTTGGGCGCGGCTAGTCAACACGGACCAGCCCAAAGCGTTGCATCCAGAGGCATTGGCCAGCCAGGATGCCGGCAGTTGCGAAGCGCCGCGGGAAGATCGACACTGGCGAAAACGGCTGGCGTCCGTTGCGCCGGGCGGATGAGATGGGTCCTACGATGAAAATATCCGACCGCGACGTGCTGCTGGTGATCGACGTGCAGAACGATTTTTGCACGGGCGGGGCGCTTGCCGTTCCCGGCGGCGAGAAGGTCGTCCCGGCGGTCAACCGGATCGCCCAAAAATTCGCCAATGTGGTGCTGACGCAGGACTGGCATCCGGCCGACCACGTCTCGTTCGCGGCGAACCACGCGGGCAAGCAGCCGTTCCAGACCATCGCGCTCGACTACGGCACCCAGGTGCTCTGGCCGACGCATTGCGTCCAGGGCACGGCTGGTGCCGAATTCCACGGCAATCTCGACGTCAGGCGGGCGAGCTTGGTGGTGCGTAAAGGCTTTCGGCGCCGCATCGATTCTTACTCGGCACTGTTCGAGAACGACAAGAGGACGCCGACCGGCCTGCTTGGCTATTTGCGCGAACGCGAGCTGAAGACCGTCTTCGTCGCCGGTCTCGCGCTCGATTTTTGCGTCCGCTTTTCCGCGGAGGACGCGCGCAAGGCGGGCTTCGACGTTGCCGTCATCGAGGACGCCTGCCGTGGCATCGACCTCGAGGGCTCCGTCGCGGCGACTCATCGCAGCTTCAGGGAGCTCGGCATTTCTGTCGTGAGTCTGGAGGCATTCCTGTGAGGACGATGCGGTAATGGCGCAAGAGAGGGCCGGAAAGCCGCCGGGTGAAACGGGGAATGTCCCCGAGGCTCCCTTGCTGTGGCCGTTTACAGCGGCACGGCTTGCGATGGAGGCCTGCTTCTGGTGGCTGGAACGCGGCCCGGTGGAGCAGGGCGAGAGCGAACTCCCCTGGACCACGCCCGCCACAGTTGCGCTTGAGCTGGCTACCATGCGTCTGCGCGACTGCTCGCGGACGCGATCCGGCCAGCCGACGCTCGTCTGCGCGCCCTATGCGCTGCATCGGGCCCTGATCGCCGATTTCGCCCCTGGCCACAGCGTGGTGCAGTCCCTGCAACGGGGCGGCAACGATCGGGTCTATCTGACCGACTGGCGCTCGGCCTCACCCGAGATGCGCCATTTTTCGATCGACAGCTATCTCGGCGATCTCAACGTCGCCGTCGACGAGATCGGCGCGCCGGTCGATCTGGTCGGCCTGTGCCAGGGCGGCTGGCTGTCACTGCTCTATGCGGCGCGTTTTCCGGCCAAGGTGCGGCGGCTGGTTCTGGTCGGGGCGCCCGTCGATCTCTCGGTCGAGTCCCGGCTGTCGCAACTCGCCCGCAGCGCGCCCGAGATGGTCTACGACCAGCTCGTCGCGCGCGGCGGCGGCAATGTCAGCGGCGACGAGATGCTGCATGTCTGGTCGAAAGCACCAGGCCCTGACGACATCGCCCTGGCACTGCAGAGAGACCTGTCGGACGAGGAGGGCGCGGCCCTGCTCGCGCGCTTCGATCGCTGGAACGCCGAGACGCTCAATTTGCCGGGCACCTATTATCTCCAGATCGTCAACTGGATCTTCCGGGAGAACCGCATCGCCTCTGGCCAATTCACGGCGCTCGGCCGCGCCATCGATCTGAAAGACGTCAAGGCGCCGATCTTTCTGCTGGCCGGGCTCGACGACGATGTCGTGCCGGCCACGCAAGCGCTCGCGACCGCCAGTCTCGTCGGCACAGCGCCGGCTCTCATTGCCGCGGCATCCGAGCCGAGCAACCATCTCGGCCTGTTCATGGGCGCGAGGACCCATGCGCACGCATGGCCCCGGATCGCCGAATGGCTGCGCGATGACCTGTCCAATGTCCTGGCGCGGAGCGCCTGATGCTCACGCAGGGACCGGCGAAGCTGCAAATCCGTTATGCATGATCGTGGATGGCCTGCACGGGGCCGGGTCGATGGGCTAAATAGAGTCCAGAGCCGGCGGCGGCCGCTCCGATAAGATTTCCGATAAGATTTAAGGGTCCTCTGCTCGATGAGCTTCCACTCGGTCTACGCCCACGGATTTGCGCGCGTCGCGGCCTGCGTCACCACGTCTCATGTGGCGGATCCCACGTCCAATGCGAAGGCCATCCTGGCGGCGGCCGCCGCCTGCCATGACCAGGCGGTGGCGGTTGCCGTGTTTCCCGAGTTGTGCCTGTCCGGCTACGCGATTGAGGATCTGGTCAAGCAGGACCCGCTGCTCGACGCGGTCGAGCGCGGTCTTGCCGCGATTGCCGACGCCTCCGCAGCGCTCATGACCGTCCTGATCGTCGGTGCGCCGCTGCGCTTCGGCCATCGCATCTATAATTGCGCCGTCGTCATTCATCGCGGCAACGTGCTCGGCGTCGTGCCCAAGAGCTATCTGCCGACCTATCGCGAATTCTACGAAGGACGCCATTTCGCCTCCGGCGCAGGCATCGCGGGTGAGGCCATCCGCATCGGCAAGCTCGAGGCGCCATTCGGGACCGACCTGCTGTTTGCGGCCGAGGACGTCCCAGGCCTCACCATTGGCGTCGAGATCTGCGAGGACATGTGGATCCCGGTGACGCCGGCCTCGGAGCTCGCGCTGGCCGGCGCCACCGTGCTGATCAATCTTTCGGGCAGCCCGATCACGATCGGCCGGGCGCGCTCGCGCGCGTTGCTGTGCCAGTCGACTTCGGCGCGATGCCTCGCGGCCTATGTCTATTCGGCCGCGGGGGCAGGCGAATCCACCACCGATCTCGCCTGGGATGGCCAGACCTCGATCTACGAGAACGGCGTGCTGCTGGCCGAGGGCGAGCGGTTCCGTCAGGGCGGTCAGGTCACCTATGCCGACGTCGATCTCGACCTGCTCCGGCAGGAGCGCGCCTTGATGGGCACGTTCGACGACAACCGCCGGCAACGCGAAGGCAGCTTCCGCAAGATCAGCTTCGCGCTGAAGCCGCCCTCCGCCGACATCGGCTTCCTGCGCAAGGTCGAGCGCTTTCCGTTCGTGCCGAGCGATGAAAGCCTGCTGGAGCAGGATTGCTACGAAGCCTACAACATCCAGGTTGCGGGCCTGGTGCAGCGTATGCGTGCGACCGGCACCAAGCGCGTCGTGATCGGCGTCTCCGGCGGCCTCGATTCCACCCACGCGCTGATCGTCGCCGCCAAGGCCGTCGATTTGCTCGGCCTGCCGCGCGAGAACATCCTCGCCTACACCATGCCGGGCTTTGCCACCGGCAGCGAGAGCAAGACCAACGCGCTGGCGCTGATGAAGGCGCTCAAGACGACCGGGCAGGAGCTCGACATCCGCACCACCGCGACGCAGATGCTGAAGGACATCGGCCATCCCTTCGGCACGGGCGAGAAGGTCTACGACGTCACCTTCGAAAACGTTCAGGCGGGCCTGCGCACCGACTATCTGTTTCGGCTGGCCAATCATCATGGCGGCATCGTCATCGGCACCGGCGACCTCTCGGAGCTCGCGCTCGGCTGGTGCACTTATGGTGTCGGCGACCAGATGGCGCACTACAATGTCAACGCGGGTGTGCCGAAGACGCTGATCCAGCATCTGATCCGCTGGGTGATCGCCTCAAAGCAGTTCAGCGGCGATGTCAACGGAACGCTGGCCTCGATTCTGTCGGCCGAGATTTCGCCGGAGCTGGTCCCGGCCAAGCCGGGCGAGAAGCCGCAGAGCACCGAAGCTTCGGTCGGGCCCTACGAGCTGCAGGATTTCAACCTGTTCTACACGCTGCGCTTCGGCCTGCGGCCGTCCAAGATCGCTTTCATGGCGCTGCATGCCTGGAAGGACGTCGCCACGGGCGAATGGCCTCCGGCGTTTCCGGCCGACAAACGCAAGGCGTACGATCTTGCGGAGATCCGCCGCTGGTTGGAGGTGTTCCTGCGTCGCTTCTTCGCGTTCAGCCAGTTCAAGCGCTCGGCGATGCCGAACGGACCGAAAGTCTCCGCCGGAGGCTCGCTCTCGCCGCGCGGCGACTGGCGCGCGCCGTCGGATTCGATCGCGGCGGCCTGGCTCGAGGATCTCGAGCGAAACGTGCCAGGCTGATCGATGCGGGCGATCGCGATTATCGGGAGATGATCTGATGTCCGGCGGCGGGTCGGAAGCGGGCGAAGAGACCGGGGTCGTCAACGGCCTCTACGTCTTCGACATCGAAATGCGTGATGGCAAGCGCGGGCAGGCGCGGGGCGTGGTCGTGCTCTGCGACGGGCGCATCATGGGCGGCGACAGCTATTTCTACTACACCGGCAGCTACACGTTCCGAAACGGCAAGTGGCGCGGCGACATGATCGTCAATCAGCATACCGAAGCCGTCGGCAAGACGCTCGCCTTTGGCGGCAGAGAGGTCACCTGCGGTTTCTCAGGTGACTATTCGGCAGGCGGTGCCGAGATCGACGGCATGGCGCTGGTCGGCAAGACCAGTGTGACCTTCACGGCGCGGCTGACGCTGAAGGACGCGATGTAAGCGCGCCTGATCCTCTCATGGGTGAGGAGCGACGTTCCCGCTCAGGAACATTCGCTGCGACAGAGCGTTCGCGCTGTTGTTGCGAATTGTCGAGGAGAGGGACCATGCGTAAGCATTTGATGTTATCGACCGCGGCCATTGGCCTGATGCTCGCGTCCGGGCTCGCCTATGCCCAGGCGCCCGAGCGGAAGGACGAGCCGAGACGGACCGAGGAACCGGCAAGAGGCGCTGCGCCGCAGCGTGGTGGTGCAGCCCATGAAAGTGTCCAGCAGCGTGGCCAAGAACGTGTTCAAGAGCATGCGCAGGGCGCTCAGGAGAAATTGCAGGGCGCCGGCCGCGAGGAAAAGGGTAGCGCTGCCAAGCACGAGGCGAATGACGAGAAGCGCCAGCCGGCCAATGCCGCCGAGCGCAACGCGCCGAATGCGAGGGAACACGCACAGGAATCCCGCGAGCCGTCGAAAGATCGCAACCGGGAGGCCGAGAGCGCGAAAACGGGCCGCGACGCCGACAAGAACCGCGCCGAGACGAAGCAGGAGAAGCACGAAAAGTCTGCGCCGCAGAAATCAACGGCCGAGTCCGAGAAATCCAAGAGCGGTCCCGCTGGCCAGCACAACGAGCGCACCGGGGCGGCGACCAACCAGAACGAGCGCAACCAGAGTCAGCCTGCGCGCAACGCGGCGGAGCAGCAGCCCGCGCAGCAGGGCAACCGGCCTGCCACGGCAACCGACACCAGCCGGACGCCTCCGACCAACAACGCCGCGCAGAGCGCACCGCCCGCCACTGGCACGCAAACCAATCAAGCCAATCAGGCCACCCAGACCAACACGCAGGTCAATCAGCAGGCCCGCGTGACCTCGCAGAAGCAGGTGCAACTCTCGGAAACGCTGAGCCGCGAGCACCTGGCGGAGCCGGAGCGCAACCTGAACATCTCGATCCGGGTCGGCGAGACGATTCCCCCGCGCGTGCATCTCTATCGGCTGCCGCCCGAGATCGTCTCGATCGAGCCTGAATACCGCGACTACGAGTATTTCGCGACGGACGATGACGTCGTCATCGTGGAGCCGCGGACGCATCGCATCGTCAGCGAGGTGCCGCGCGATCCGTCGCGAGCCCGCGCGCAACTGAGCGGCAGCGCCTCGTCGAGCATGGCCGCCGCCGGCGGCAGCAATGTGAATTGCCGGATCATGCGGCGCGACGCCTCCGGCAACGTGGCCGAAGCCGAACCGTCAACGGTGGGCTCGAGCGCACGCACGGATTCGCTGAGCGTGACGGTTCAGATGCCCGGCGGCGGCGCATCCGCTCCGATCCCGCTCGGTGCAGCCGCCGGCGATATCGTGGTCGCGACGCAAGGGCAGGACGACTGCACCGTGACGCTCGAGCCGCAAACGCGCTAGTCGCCCAAACGAGGTGTTGAAACGACTTCGCGCCGCGCGGCTCATGGAGCCGGTGGCGCGAAATTGCGTTCAATCTGAAAAGTTCCGAGGTCCGGAGTGCCTAGGAGTCCGGACCTCGTCACCTTGCCCCAGCCTTCAATCCCCCGCCCCATGTGGTCCCCCACCCCCATGTTGCGCGATCAGAGGGTGATGCCCGTGGAAGTGGCCGCCGATCGATGTCGGGCGATGTACGCGAAGGATGGTTAGGATTCCATTCCGGATCACTACGGACGGAATCGTGCTTGATCGGCGGGCGGATGCGTGCGTCTGCGCTCGCTCCGCTCGTCACAGTCCGAGATCGATCCGCGCGCGACATGATGTCCACATCTCCTGCGGCTCGTGGAGCCGACATTTCACCGGCCTGTCATTGAACTGGTCTAGCGCTGCTCCCGTCATCGCTGACGATCACGGAGCAAGTCATGTCGAAGCCGGTGTTGGGCGCCGCATTGTCCATCAAATCAATCCCAGCCCACCGCGACTGGCTTCTCGATCGGCAGCGCGATCTCGAAATCCAGGATTTTTTCCGCGCTGATCTGCTCGATGGCGACTGGCGAAGTGCTGCAACCGACATCAAGCAGATGCTCTCGGGCCATACCGGGCGGCTTGGCATTCATGGCCCGTTCTGGGGCTTCAAGATCGACAGCCATGATTCGATGATACGCCAGGCTGTGACCAAGCGCCTGCTTCAGGGGCTCGAGGCCGCCGAATTTCTCGGCGCGACGCAGATGGTGGTGCATTCGCCGTTCACGACCTGGGACCACAACAATCTCGATCTCTATCCCGACAACCGCGCCAACCTCGTGGAGCGCGTCAAGACCACGCTGGCCGAGGTGATCGCGCGCGCGGAAACCGTCGGCTGCGAGATCGTCATCGAGAACATCGAGGACAAGGATCCGCGCGACCGCGTGCGTCTCGCCAAGGCACTCGAAAGCAGCAAGGTCCGCGTCTCGCTCGATACCGGCCACGCCAACTACGCCCACGTCTCCACGGGCGCGCCGCCGGTCGATTATTATGTCGAGACCGCCGGCGACATGCTGACGCACGTGCATTTGCAGGACACCGATGGCTTCGCCGACCGGCACTGGGCGCCCGGCGAAGGCAACATTCCCTGGGTCGCCGTGTTCCGTGCACTTGGCCGACTGACGTCCAACCCGCGGCTGATCCTCGAGCTGCGCAATCACGACGACGTCCGCAAGGGCGCAGCGCATCTCGCCGCGCTCGGTCTCGCGGAATAGCCAGATCACAGAGGGCAGGGGTCCACCGCCATGAGCAAGCTCACCCGTCGCGCCATCCTCAAGTCCGGCGGCGCTGCCGCGGGCACGCTGTTGCTGCCGCGCTTTGCCATCGGGCAAGGCGACAGCCGTCCCTCGGTGACGATTGCCGTGCAGAAAGTCACCAACGCCAACGTGCTCGACGTGTTGCGCGAGCAGTCCAATGTCGGCGAGCGCGTGTTCTTCTCGTCGATCTGGGAGGGCCTGATCTCCAAGAACTGGCGTGGCAACCTCGAGGCCGTGCCGGGCCTTGCCACCGAATGGCGCCGCATCGACGACCAGACCGTCGAGGTCAAGCTGCGCAAGGGCGTGAAATTCCACAATGGCGACGAGCTGACGGCCGAAGACGTCGTCTTCACCTTCAGCCGTGAGCGCATGTTCGGTGAGACCGAGGCCAAGAGCCGCTCGACCATCCAGGCGTTCGAGAAGATCCCAACGCCGCGCCCGGGCAAGGAATTGCCGCCTGATGTGCCCGCGGTCGCGCGCCGCATCTGGCCGGACCTCGTGCGTGTCGATGCCGTCGACAAGTACACGGTGCGATTCTACAACGCGACGCCCGACGTAACCATCGAGGGTCGCCTGTCGCGCTATGGCTCCGACATCATGAACCGCCGCGCCTGGGATGAATCCGCAAGCTATCTCGATTGGGCGCGCAGGCCTGTCACCACCGGTCCCTACAAGGTCGTCGAGCTCAAGCCCGACGTGTCGCTGACGCTGGAAGCTCACGACGAATATTGGGGCGGCCGCCCGCCGCTCAAGCGCATCCGCTTCCTCGAAGTGCCTGAAGTCGCCAGCCGCATCAACGGGCTGCTCTCGGGCGAATATCAGTTCGCCTGTGACATTCCGCCGGACCAGATCGCCGGCATCGAGAAGAACACAGCGTTCGAAGTGCAGGGCGGCACCATCCTCAATCACCGCCTGACCGTGTTCGACAAGAACCACGCCGCGCTGGCCAATCCCCTGGTGCGGCGCGCCTTCACCCACGCGATCGACCGCCAGGCCATCGTCGACAGCCTGTGGGCCGGCCGCACCCGGGTGCCGAAGGGGCTGCAGTGGGAATTCTATGGCGACATGTTCAACGCCGATTGGGACGTGCCGGCTTACGACCCCAAGCTCGCGCAGGATCTGCTCAAGCAAGCCAACTACAAGGGCGACCCGATCCCGTATCGCCTGCTCAACAACTACTACACCAATCAGGTCGCGACCGCGCAGGTTCTGGTCGAGATGTGGAAGTCGGTCGGCCTCAACGTTGAGATCGAGACCAAGGAAAACTGGTCCCAGATCATGGAACGTGCGCCGAGCCGTGCCATGCGCGACTGGTCGAACTCGGCCGCCTTCAATGATCCCGTGTCCTCGCTGGTCGCCCAGCATGGCCCGAACGGCCAGCAGCAGCAGATCGGCGAATGGACCAATGCCGAGCTGAACAAGCTCTCCGAATTCCTGGAGACCTCGACCGATCGCCCCGCCCGCAAGAAGGCGTTCCGCCGCATGCTGGAGATCGCCGAGCGCGAGGATCCCGCCTATACGGTGCTGCACCAGAACGCGACCTTCACGGCCAAGCCGAAATCGATCAAGTGGAAGGCCTCGCCGGCGTTCGCGATGGATTTCCGCGCCGGCAATTTCGAGGTGTAAGGCGTGGTGCCGCTGGTCAGCATCCAGGGCCTCAGCGTCGCCTTCAATGGCGTTGCGGTTCTGCGCGGCGTCGATCTCGCTCTTGGCAAAGGCGAGGCCCTCGGCCTCGTCGGCGAGTCCGGCTCGGGCAAATCGGTGACATGGCTCGCCGCGCTCGGCCTGTTGCCGCGGCATGCGAAGGTCACGGGCTCCGTCCGGCTCCATGGGCGCGAACTTCTTGGCGCGCCAGCTCACGAACTCGACCAGATCAGGGGCGGGCGGATCGCCATGATCTTCCAGGACCCGGCGAGCGCGCTCAATCCGGTGCTGACTATCCGCAAGCAGCTCTCCGAGGCGCTGGCGCTGCATCGCGATCTCCAAGGTGAGGCCGTAAAGGCCGAGGCGATGCGGCTGCTGAACCTCGTCGGCACTCCCGATGCGGCGCGGCGGCTGTCCGCCTATCCGCACGAGTTCTCCGGCGGGCAGGTCCAGCGCATCATGATCGCGATGGCGCTCGCCGGAAATCCTGACGTGCTGATCGCGGACGAGCCGACCACGGCACTCGATGCCACCATCCAGGCCCAAATTCTGGAGCTGCTTTCCTCCGTTCGCCGCGAGATGGGCATGGCCATGGTGCTGATCAGCCACGATCTCGGCGTGGTCGCCGAGAATTGCGATCGTGTCGCCGTGATGTACGCCGGCCGTATCGTGGAACAGGCCCCCAGCAACCAGCTCTTTGCCGACCCCGTGCATCCCTATGCGCAAGGCCTGATCGGCGCCCTGCCGCCGCTCGACGGACCACGCCGCCGTCTCACCGCCATCCCCGGGACTGTGCCGGATCCCGCGCGCATGTCCGATGGATGCGCCTACGCGCCGCGTTGCGCGCTGGCCGCGGAGCCGTGCGGACTTGCCGCTCCAACGCTTGCGCCGATTGCGAGCGATCGCACCGTCGCCTGCATTCGGGCTGAGGCCTCGCGCCGCGCGCTGCTCGGGACCGCCGCCGAATGAGCGCCCCGCTCGTCGAGGTGTCTTCGATCTCGCGCAGCTACTCCATGCGCTCCGGAATGTTCGGCCGAGCTGCGGCCGTCCATGCGGTCGATGGCGTGTCGCTCGGCATCCGCAAGGGCGAAACGCTCGGTCTCGTCGGCGAGTCCGGCTCGGGCAAGTCCACGACGGGACGTATCGTGCTCGGCCTCGAGCCGCCCGATCTCGGTGATGTCAGGTTCGATGGCCAGCCGATGGCAGCCGTGGGGACAAAGGCGTGGCGCGCTCAGCGCGCCCGCATGCAGATGATTTTTCAGGACCCTCTGGGTGCATTGGACCGGCGCTTGCCGGTGGCGACCCAGATCCGCGAGCCGCTCGACATTCACGGTCTCGGCACGCCGGCCGAGCGCGAAGACCGCGTCGGCGAATTGCTCCGCGCCGTCGAGCTGACGCCGGCGCATGGCGCCCGCTATCCGGGCGCGCTCTCGGGCGGACAGCGTCAGCGCATCGTGCTGGCGCGGGCGCTGGCGACGAAACCGGACTTCCTCGTCTGTGATGAACCCGTCAGCGCGCTCGACGTCTCGATCCAGGCGCAGGTCGTGAACTTGCTCGCCGATCTCCAGGCGCAGCTTGGGCTCACGCTACTGTTCATCAGCCACGATCTGCGCGTTGTCAGGCAGATCAGCAACGTCGTTGCGGTCATGTATCTCGGCCGTATCGTCGAGATCGGCAGCGCCGACGATCTCTTTGCGCACCCCGAACATCCGTACACTCGGGCGCTTGTCTCGGCTTCGCCCGCGCCCGGCCGACGCAGTGCCGGCCGCATCGTGCTGACTGGCGATCCTCCGAACCCGGCGGCGCGGCCACAAGGCTGTGCCTTCCATCCGCGCTGCCCGCGCGCCATCGCGCGCTGTGCAAGCGAGGTGCCGACGTTGTCCAGCGTAGGCGGTGACCGGCAGGTCGCCTGCCATCTCGTGACGGGCGCCGAGACGCGGGATGCGGCCTGATGGGACGCTATTTCGCCATGCGCATCGGACGCGCCGCGCTGACGATCGTCCTCGTCGTCACCTTCGCCTTCGTCGTGCTGCGGCTATCGGGCGATCCCGCGCTGATGATCTTGGGACCCGAGGCGCCACCGGAAGTGCTTGCCGCCTTCCGCAAGGCCTGGGGCCTCGATGATCCCATCTGGTTCCAGTATCTCGATTACTTCAGCGCCATCGCCAAGGGCGAGCTTGGCCGCTCCATGCGCGATGGGCGGCCCGCGATGGATCTCGTGCTGGAGCGCGTTCCCGCAACACTGGCGCTGACGCTGCCGGCCTTCGTGTTCAAGGTCGCGCTCGGCATCCCCGCCGGCATCTACGCCGCGCTGCATCGGGGCTCGGCCATCGACCGTGCCGTGATGATGACGGCGGTTGCCGGCTTCACCGTGCCGAGTTTCGTGCTTGCGCTGCTGCTCGTCCTCATCTTCGCCGTGCAGCTCGGCTGGCTGCCGTCGGGCGGACAGGACAGCTGGCGTCACGCCATCCTGCCCATCGCGACGCTCAGCCTCGGCGGCGCCGCCGTGCTGGCCCGCTTCACCCGCAGCGCCATGCTGGAGGTGCTGGGCCAGCCCTATATCCGCACAGCATCCTCCAAGGGCGTGCCGTGGCGCAAGGTGGTGACGTCGCATGCCCTGCCGAACGCCGCGATCCCGACCGTGACCATCCTCGGCTTCATGGTGGGTACGCTGATCGCCGGCGCGGTCGTGGTCGAGAGCGTGTTTGCGTGGCCCGGAGTAGGGCGGCTGCTGGTGGTTGCCGTCGCCAACCGCGACCTTGCCGTCGTGCAATGCATCCTGCTGCTGGTCGCGCTGGCCATGGTGACGTCCAACCTGATCGTCGACGTCCTTTACGGCTTCCTCGATCCGCGGCTGCGCGCCAAGGGAGCGCATGCATGACCGACGCGACGCTAAAGGACGGCGCAGTACGCCGCCGCATCGGCCTGCCGGCCATTCCAGGGGCGGTCGCGCTCGCGATCGGCTGGATCGTCGCCATGCTCGTCATCGCGGCACTCGCGCAGAAGATCGCGCCCTATGGCTACACCCAGCTCGACCTGCGCAACCGGCTCGCGGCGCCCGGCAATGTCGCACATTGGCTCGGCACCGACGAGCTCGGCCGCGACGTGCTGTCGCGGCTGCTGGTCTCGATCCGCATCTCGCTGCTGATCGCGTTCGGGGCGACCGCGATCTCGGCCGTGGTCGGCACCACGCTCGGCTTCCTTGCCGCGCATTTCCGCGGGGCCGTCGAGCAGCTCGTGCTGATGCTGACCGACTTCCAGGCCAGCATGCCCTTCCTGATCATGGCACTCGCCGTGCTGGCCTTCTTCGGTAATTCGCTGCCGCTCTTGATCGGCCTGATGGGCCTGTTCGGCTGGGAGCGCTACGCCCGCATCGCCCGCGGGCTCGCCATCGCCGCCAATGCGCAGGGCTATGCGGCCGCGGTCCGCCAACTCGGCGCCACGCCGGCGCGGATTTACATCGGGCACATCCTGCCCAACATCGCCTCGACCCTGATCGTCTCGACCACGCTGGTCTTCCCCGAGGTGATCCTGATGGAATCGGGCCTGTCCTTCCTCGGCCTCGGCGTGCAGCCGCCGATGACCAGCCTCGGCAACATGGTCAGCTATGGTCGCGAGTACCTGACCCGGGCGCCCTGGATCATGCTGGCGCCGGCGACCACCATCGTCGTGACCACGCTGGCGGTCTCGGTGATCGGCGACTGGCTGCGGGATCGATTGGATCCGACCTTGCAGTAGGGCGCCTGTAGCCCGGATGGAGTGCAGCGAAATCCAGGGCAGGTGCATCGGGGCGAGGCCGGTCCCGGATTGCGCTGCGCTCCATCCGGGCTACGAAAAGCCCGCGCCGGGAGCAGGGGAGCCCTGTCCGGCCCAAGTTCCCGTTGCGCCCGATCACCCTGTGCGCTATCCGGCCGGAAAGGCCTGAGGCGGCTTGCGAAATCGCGGCGCCCGGCCCACGCAACCCGAGGACGGAAACCGCCATGCCAGCCTATCGCTCCCGCACCACCACCCACGGCCGCAACATGGCGGGCGCGCGCGGCCTCTGGCGCGCGACGGGCATGAAGGACGGCGATTTCGGCAAGCCGATCATTGCGGTCGTCAATTCCTTCACCCAATTCGTGCCTGGCCACGTCCACCTCAAGGACCTCGGCCAGCTCGTCGCCCGCGAGATCGAGCAGGCCGGCGGCGTCGCCAAGGAGTTCAACACCATCGCGGTCGATGACGGCATCGCCATGGGCCATGACGGCATGCTCTACAGCCTGCCGTCCCGCGAACTGATCGCCGACAGCGTCGAGTACATGGCCAATGCGCACTGCGCCGACGGCCTCGTCTGCATCTCCAATTGCGACAAGATCACGCCCGGCATGCTGATGGCTGCGCTCAGGCTCAACATCCCCGCCGTGTTCGTCTCGGGCGGCCCGATGGAGGCCGGCAAGGTCAAGCTGCAGGGCAAGACCAAGGCCGTCGACCTCATCGACGCCATGGTGGCGGCGGCCGACTCCAAGGTCAGCGACGAGGACGTCAAGGTGATCGAGCGCTCGGCGTGCCCGACCTGCGGCTCCTGCTCGGGCATGTTCACCGCCAACTCGATGAATTGCCTGACCGAGGCGCTCGGCCTCGCACTGCCCGGCAACGGCACTGTCGTCGCCACCCACGCCGACCGCAAGCGCCTGTTCGTCGAGGCCGGCCACACCATTGTCGATCTCGTCCGCCGCTATTACGAGCAGGACGACGCCTCCGTGCTGCCGCGCAACATCGCGAATTTCAAGGCGTTCGAGAACGCGATGACGCTCGATATCGCCATGGGCGGCTCGACCAACACGGTGCTGCATCTGTTGGCGGCTGCGCATGAAGGGCAGGTCGCCTTCACCATGCAGGACATCGACCGCCTGTCACGCCGCGTGCCCGTGCTCTGCAAGGTCGCCCCGTCAGTCGCCGATGTCCATGTCGAGGACGTGCATCGCGCCGGCGGCATCCTGGGCATTCTCGGCGAGCTCGACCGCGCCGGCCTGATCGACACCTCGGTCTCCACCGTGCACGCGCCGACCATGAAAGAGGCGCTGGAGCGCTGGGACATCAAGCGCAGCAAGAGCGAGACGGTGCGCACCTTCTATCGCGCCTCGCCCGGCGGCATCCCGACCCAGGTCGCCTTCAGCCAGGAGCGCCGCTACGACGAGCTCGATACCGACCGCGAGAAGGGCGCCGTGCGCGATCTCGCGCACGCCTTCAGCAAGGACGGCGGCCTCGCGGTGCTCTACGGCAATCTCGCGCAGGACGGCTGCATCGTGAAGACCGCCGGCGTCGACTCGTCGATCCTGAAATTCTCCGGCCCCGCGCGCGTGTTCGAGAGCCAGGACGCGGCCGTCGAAGGCATTCTGGGAGGGAAGGTCGTGGCCGGCGAGATCGTGGTCATCATCTATGAAGGCCCGCGCGGCGGCCCCGGCATGCAGGAGATGCTGTATCCGACGAGCTATTTGAAATCGATGGGCCTCGGCAAAGCCTGCGCGCTTGTCACCGATGGCCGTTTCTCCGGCGGGTCGTCCGGCCTGTCGATCGGCCATCTCTCGCCGGAAGCGGCCGAAGGCGGCAACATCGCTCTGGTGCGCACCGGCGACCGCATCGCCATCGACATTCCGAACCGCAGCATCAACCTCGAGGTCTCCGACGAGGAGCTGGCGAGCCGTCGCGCCGCGGAGGAGGCGAAGGGTGAAGCTGCCTGGCAGCCCGCCGCGCGCAAGCGCAACGTCTCGACCGCGTTGCAGGCCTATGCTGCGCTCACCACCAGCGCGGCGCGTGGCGCCGTGCGCGAGGTGAAGCGTCGCTCGAACTGAGCGTGCGCGGCGCAACGCATGGTCGACAAGCTGTTAGCGGCCGGCAAGAGCCGGCCGTTCGCATTAAGGATGCCCCGACGAAGTTCGGCATAGCAGGGTTTTGCGGCGTATATTGCGCGCGACTTTCGCAAATCCATTTTTGGGCAACTGGGGCACCACCGCAATGTCTCGTACTCTCGCTGTCGTTTTCTCAACAGCCGTCGCCGCGATTTCGATGACGGGCGCGGCCTCGGCCGGCTGCTACAATTGCTACGCACCGCCGCCCTGCCAGACCTGCTATCAGCAGCAATACGTCGCCCCGCAATATCGTGCCGTCGAAGAGACCGTGATGGTGTCGCCGGGCTCGGTCGTCGCGCACCGCACGCCGGCGCAGTACCGCACCGTGATGGTGCCGCAGACCGTGATGGTGGCGCCGCCCAGCGTCCAGTACGAGCGCATCCCGCCGCAATACGCCACGCGCCAGCGCGTCGAGATGGTCTCGCCTGGTTATTCGTATTACGTGCCGGTGCAGATGGGCTGTGCGTCCTGCGGCTACTGAGCCAAGGCAACAGAAGACCAGCGCAACAAACAAGACTTCGCGCGGCGTCGCCAAGGGGTGGCGCCGCGTTTGCTTTTGCGGCAAGCCAAACGCGGCTCAGCCAACTTCGCGTTGCCTTGCGCCGCCGACTGCGTTAAGCGACAGCCATTCTGGACTTGGAAGGGTGGCCGAGTGGTTTAAGGCACCGGTCTTGAAATTCTGGAATCGCCGTATCGGCTAGTATTGAAATTGCTCGATTGCACTTGTTTTGTGGGAGTTTTCGCGCGCTATCGTTCCTCCCTGTATCGCTTAGTTCCGTCCCGTATCGTATAGTTCGGTAGTAAACGGGGTAGTAACCACACGGGGAGGGCGCCGATGTTCATGATGCTCATGAATGGCGTGGCGTGGTTGGTAATTATCGGGCTGGCCGTCCTGGTCTTTATGCTCGCGAGCGCCGGCCTTGGCGCGTTGATCGGCAACCTGATTGTGGCGGGCCGCCGCATGTTTAGACCAGTGAGCAAACCGCATGATCGGCGCTGAGCGAGAACACAAGGTCACCGTCTGGAACGAGACCTGTCGGGTGACCACCTACCATAAACACAAGACGGTCTGGATTGCCGTGGGCACCTATAAGGGCGAGCGGATCGAAACAGACGACAGCAGCGAAGGCACCGCACTTAAGCGCTGGAAGGAAGCTGCCGCCTACCGCGGCGGCTGAGCAAAAAGCCCGCCTGCACGCGCTCGGCGCACAGACGGGCTCTCCGAGCGATGACGTTATCCGGCCGGGTCCGGCAGGACGCGCGGCAAGCCATACGTCCCCGCCAGAGCGAGCGTGAGCGCCTCAATCTGTCGGTCGAGTTCGGCCTTATCGGCTAGCGCCGTGAGCAAGCTCATCAAGGTCCGCGTCGTGAATTCAGCCGTGTCGTTCTGTGATGATGCTGTCGTCATTTTCCCCATTCCTGCCGGATGGCCATCCGTGAATCGGTGGCGTGGCCTTCACTATGCCATCTTGCAGCCGGAATACAAGAGCTAAGTCATTGAAATAATTACGGAAACATGCAACGTTTATCGTTGTACGACAACGTTTCACACCCAACCCGTCGGTCTATAGTGCAGCGGCCGATTGAAGTCCGACGCTGCATCGGACCCACGCCAGCGCGCGCCCAGAATGAGCCGACTTGCAATCCTATGAGCACTGTCGCCGGCTTGCAGGCGCGCCGTGACGCGCTCACCGTTTGCTCGGCGGACCGGCATTCCGTCACCCTCGACCAGGGTTAGCAAGTCGCCATCGACCGTAAAGAAACCGACTTCGCAGCTTCCCATGTCACCCGGTGTGCCGGACGGATTGCGCGTCGCCACGGTGATTTCTTGAATTTTGTTACGAGCCATCACGCGTACCCATTGTTCCCATAGACCAGCTTGCGATTGAAGTTCGTCACCACAGAACGCGGGATTGGCGAGCCGGCCGGTTCGGAGAAGCACAGCGCCACGGCGTCCGCTTCGTCCGGTGAAGGCATGCCCCGCTTGCGCATATCTTCCTTGCTCTCAAGCACCAGTCTGCCGGCGGAGTCGTATTTGAAAGTGAAGCTCGTTAGCGCGGTCTGCAACGATTCCGAGTCCGGAAGCGAAAACCGACCCTGCAACGCGTTCTTGACGTTGGAGTGCAGTTCCGCGCGACGGTTGAGCGGGCCGCCAGAAGGCTTGCCCGACTCGTCCAGTGGCGCTGGCTCAATGGGCTTGCCGCCGAAATTTACGTTGTTGACCGTCTCACCATAGCCTTGCTCAACCAAGCGATCGTAGACGCCGATACCAAGGCCTCCGACGTCAATATTCACCTTGATCGGCTTGTCGTCACGGATGATCTTCGCGACCCATCCTGCAACCTGCATCGTGTCGAGATGCTTCCGTTTCTCAATCTTTTCGATGCAGTGGCCACGGCGCCACGCAATCGCAGTTGAGTCCTTGCCCTTTCCGGCCGGATCAACGCCAACAATCAGTGGACCGTATGGCTCAATGTCGGTCGTCTTGCGCGCCGCCAACACGATGTCGGCAGGAATGAAGCTGTCGAAATCGGAGACCATAAAAGCTTCATCGGGCGTCGCGGGATACTCACGCTGGAAAAACTTGACGTCACCCTTGTCCGCGATCTTGCATCGACGCCAATAGATTTGCTCGGAGTCCAGGCCGTGCAGGTCTGCCAGCGCTCGCTCTTCCGTCGTCATGGCGAAGTCGTCGGGAATAGGCTTACGATAGGTCGGATCGTCAAACCACGGCAAGAACACCGCCAGGAAGCTATTTTCGCCAGCCAACGCCTTGCACCAGAACTGGTGAAATTCATCGCCGTACTGATTACCTGTCGTCTCTACGATAATCTCGGTCTCGGGCAGGTCCGGCACCGTTTCCATCAGCGCCGCAAGCTGCTCTTTCAGGTTTACCCAAAAGGCCGCCTCGGAGGCGTGCAGCGCCTGCGCTGTCGACGATCGGCCGGCGCCATCTTCGGTCGCCACCGAAACCAGATAGCCCGAATCGATGTCGGAAAACTTCAATTCTTCGGCGTTGGACGCTCCGGTGGCAGGGCGATCGGCTTCCGGCATATGGTCGTGGAAGCGCTTGACCAGGTTGAAAAGGTTACGTGATGCCGGCTTCTCGTGCGCCACGATCGCGGTCAGGAAACCTGGGCGCCTGATTGTTTTGTGATAGTAGCGAGCCGCCGTGTAGGTGCTGACGCCTTCCTGCCGAGCCTTCAAGACAACAACGCGAACGCGGCCGGTCTCTGCTCGCTGCTTCTCGATGATTGCGTGAAGCTTTCGCTGGACAGGATTGAACACGAATGGAATCAGGCCGCCGGCCTTCGGCCTGATTTTCAAACGCTCGGCGGCGAAATACTCCAGGTCATTGGCTAGTCTTGTGACGCGCTCGCCGTCCGCATACAAATTTTCCAGCCAATCAGTCACGATCGGCGCCCGCCGAACACCGTGCCCCATATCACGTTTGCCCATTCCGTGCTCTGCTCGGGTTTGGCCTGATGCGCTTCGGCGGCCTTCACGATTTCCAGCGCCGCGCGGAAGGTGCACCCCATCCCCGCGCTGATGTGGGATGCTTGCTCAAGATGGTCCAAAAGTCCCCGGACAGGCTCTGTCATTTCACTGCTCCCGTCTGAATGAGATAGCTCCGGCATTGGCAATCGCCGCCGCGCGTGAGCATCTGGCGAATGACGACTTGCGGAACGCCAGGCGTTTTCTTGGCTTCGTCGGCGGCCATCTGGTCAATGACGGCGTCGATCTCGGCGCGCAGTGCGGCGATGCGATCGGCCAAGGGGAGCGCGGGTGGCGGCTTCATTGGTGCGGGCATTTGGGTCCTTTATCGGTTTGATTTTATCAGGCGATAGTGAGTGGCGCGCAGCGCCCGCTCATAGACGTGACGCGCAGCAGCATCCCGCGGTGAGGTGAAGCTGTCGGCTGTTTTGAGATTCTTGAGATGATGAATCCGCGCCTCGAAATCGTGCTTTTGGAATTCCGTGGCGACTTCGCTCGGTGACAGCGTCTTGCCAAAGCGAAGTTTGGCCTCTGTCTGCATCTCTTCAATAAAGTCTGTCATGTCGTTTTACCTTCCTTTGCTACGACGCGCCGACAGCAAGGCAGCCGCGTCTTTCAAACTGTGCGATTTTCCAAATTTGGCGTTGAGTGCCGCCAAGCTTGCGTCGCCGCGCTCTGCACCTCGCGGGGCGCCGTTACCAGGACGCTGCACAGACGGGACAGGCGGGACTCCCCGCGTCAGATTCTTCGCCTGCGCCTGCATCAGATCGTATCGCGCAGCCTTGACTAAAAGTGCTTCCGCCGTCGCACGTGGAAAGGTCGATTGATTGCTCACCGCTTTTAGGAACTGCGCGACATCCGCGCCATGCTCGGCCAGCATTTTCGGAACATGAGCCTCGATTGCCGCCATTTCCTTCGCCGGAATGCCCTTGGTCAGTTCGGCGAAACGTTGATTTTCGCGAGCCGCATAGGCCTTGAATTCCGCCTGCTCGCGCGCGGCCTTCTGCGCCTTGATTTGGTGACTCGCGGCTTCGACGCGGCCAAGCGCCAGCAACTTGTTGTAAGCGAGACGTGCCCGAGCCGGATCACGCTCGTGCATCGAATTGATTGCGTTTGCCCACTGATCGAGGGGTAAATCAACCAACTCGGGGATCTCCGAAAACAGACTGGCAGCGGCGAATTTGCCGGCGTCCGCCACCGCCGCTTCGTACTGTGCGCGCTGCGCTTCGGCCGCGGTCACCCGCTCCGTGATTGCGGCTTGCACCTTCGGATTGGCCAGAACTTTCTCAATGTCCGGCTCACTGTCGACGGGGGCCGGCTCGGCGGGCTTCTCCCCACGCAGCTTGTCAATTTCTTTTTGCTGCGCCTTGGTGTCGTCCAGATCGGCTTGCGCTGCGTCGGCTTCGCGCGCCTCTGCAAGCATCTTCCCGGCCTGCTCGGTGGTCATGGTGACGTTCGCCGGAAGACCGGCGTTATGCGTGACGATCTTCGATTCTGGGCCGCTCAATTCCTTGAGACGCTGCGCCGCTTCCTTCACGGTGAGATCGTCTTGCGCTTCCGTTTTGGTTTCATCCGGCAACGGCACATAGCCGGCATCACGCTCCAAACCCTCCCGACCATAGGCCGGTTCGGCGGATGCAAACTGACCAGCCTCGTTGCGCGGCGTCTCGGTGGTGGTGTCGGTCATGGTTACCTCTTGAAGATCGGCGGTTGGCGTTTCGGTTGATTGGCGTTCGTGGTCACGGCCGCAGCGCCGGCATCGCTTCGCGCCAGTTGTTGAAGGAACTGCAACTGGCCGATGGTGCGGGTCACCATCGCGTTGAGCGCCGCGGCGTTGATCGTGGCGCCATTCTGCAAGAGAATGTCGGCAACAGCCTTTCGTACGGCCGGCGTGTTGCCGGTGATGCCCCTGACGCCAGCATGCAGCATTGAGCCAATCGCAGCGCTCCAGTTGCCCGCCGCGGCGTGCATGACTGTTGTCGGATTGACGCCAAGGGCCTCGTGGTCCGCGAGATTGTCCGCGGTGCGCGACCCGCCAAGTGCCTGGTTACGGGTTTCAAACATCCGCATCTCTCGTCCGATGCGCCGATTCATCAGATCGGCGCCCGGCGCAATCGCCTGGCTTTCGTCTTGGAACGCCTGCGACGTGAACGGGCGAGCCTTGTTCACGCCGAAGGCGGCGCCTTGCGTCTGAGCAATCGCCGGATCGACATAGCCCGATCGGAAAGCGGTTTGCGCTTCCGGTCGCAGAGCATTGAAGGCCGGAATGGTGTCTTCCGTGCGACCACGCATCGCAGCGTCGCGACCGGTTTGCACTGCCTCGATATCGCGCGAGGCGTTGGCAAAGTTCGCGTTGGCGGCTCGGTAGCCGTTCGAAGCATTCTCCATGGCAGCGTCAAGGCTGCGCACGGCCCGCCGGATTTCCCGCGCCCGGTTGCCATAACCGCCCTGAACTGCACTTTGAGCGGCGTCGGCCATGTCTGAGCGGATGCGCTGAACGGCCTCGAAATCGTCCGGGTTCACCCGCGCAATGCGTTGGCGGAAACCCGTCAACGCACTTTCAATGCTGTCATTTGCCTCAGTGAGTTGCTGACCCGGTCGAGTGCCAATGACCCTATCAATGTGATCAAGTGTCGGGACGAGATCGACGCGACCAGCGTCGTTCCTGACCGTACCGTATTCCGCGTCCGCCGCGGTGTTCCGGGCGGCAGTCATGCGCGCTTCGGTCGCGGCGGCTGTCTCCGGCGCGTTGAACCCTTCGGCGAGCGCGTTTGCGATCCGGCGTCCTTGGCCAGCCTGGCGCTGTTCCAGGGCGTTCACGACGTCGGTCCGGCCTTCGCCTGGTGCGCGGGCCACCGTCGACAACATGCGCTGGCCAGGATTGCCGAGTGCGTCGGCGAGCGTGAATTGAGGCTGTCCCTCTGCTGCAGCCTGCGTCACGTCGCCGGCAATATCAGCCGTCGGCCGGCCGCTCTCCGAGATCGCGCGAGCTACTTGCCGATTGGCGGAGCCCTGCGGGTTGATCCGAGCCATGATGCTGGACACGAACGGGCTGGCCGCAGCTTCAACAGCGGGCGCCGCGCCTCCGATCACACCGCCGATGAGCGCTCCGGAAACCGGGTCACCGTTTCGGATCGCCGAATCTGCAGCGCCGATCGCAGCATTGGAGACTGCACCCGCACCCGTGCGCGCCGCAAAGGTGCCGGTCGCTCCCATCAAACCAGGTGCAGCGGCCACAACCGGACCCATCGAAGCGACGCCACCGGCAAGCTTTGCGCCGGTATCGATGACGGGGTGCTGCGCCGAGAACTTCGCGTCGGCGCCTTCCTGGTCGCGCAACGAATGCGCGTAACGCTCCGACCAAGTCGGTTCGTTCAGTTGGTCTTTTTCGTCGAAAAGCGGATTGAGGACCGGAGCAAGTGCGGCGTTCGTGGCAGCATCTGCCTTGTTGAGCAGGCCGCCGATGATCGGCACGCCCGTTGCGAACGAACGACCGACACTGTTGACCGAAACAGGGTCGACCGGACCGCTTGCAAGGTGCTGCTGCAAGATCTGGAAAGCCTGTTCTGGCGTCGATCCATCTGGCCCCTCTATCGTGTAGGTTTTGCCGTCCGGCGATTTGAAATCAAACTTCGGCATCAGCGCACCTGTACCGACCAGCCGGCCGGAAGCGCACCCGGAGTCTCGCCACCATTGGCTTTCAACCATTCATCAATGCGCTTTAGGACCCTCTGACCCTCTTCCTTGATGATCGGGCCGGCTTTGTCGGCAGCCAACTGGCCCATACCTGCTACGCGCTTTTCCTCAAGCGCCTGCAACGAGCCGTGCAGCAGCTCGGAAAGCTTGCCGATCGCGGCGCGCTGCTGCGTTGGCGACATATTTGGCGAGAGCCCTTCCTCCCAAGCCCGAATTTCCGTATCGGACAAATTTCCGCCCTTGAAGACTTTCGACATTTCGTCCGCGACCGCATGAGCATTGATCTTAAATGCGGTAGGCTCGCCGCCGCCGGTCGCTTCGTTGAACTTGTTGCCCACCCAATTGAGGGCGGGATAGTTGCCATTGTGCAGAGCGTCGGCGCTATCCAAGAGCGCGTTGACATGTGCCAGCGTCTGGTTCGCACTGCGCACCATTTCGGCGCTCTTGCCCGCGCTGAAATCCTTCACGCTGGCGACGCGACCACTCCAATTCGCCGCATCGAAGGTCGGATCGTATTGCTGTGTCGCGGCGATAAGGTTCTGCCAATAGGGCCTTGCCAGCGCCATTGAGGACGGCAGCGGCTGGCGACCTTCGGCCATCGCTCTGACCCTACCGGCCACGTCTGGCGCCAACGTGGCGAGATAGGCGGCGCCAGTCTTGGACATATCACCGAGTCCGGTGGCGGTCGTATCGCCGCCCACAGCGGTCGCAATCGGCGTCATTTCGCCGGTCGCTTTGTTCATCTTGGCGAACGTCTTTTTGCCAAGCCCATCCTCGCCGGTCTGGACGACGCTGAAGCTGTCGTTTTGTGGCTTAGTGAATTTTTGCGCGATGATGGCCTTTCCAGCCTCGGGATTCAGAACCGCTACCGTGGCTTCCTGCGGCGTGAAGCCCGCGTTGACCAGGGCGGTGAACTGCTGCCGCAACTGGGCTTGCTGTTGGGCTTGCAATTCGGCCTGCGGATCATTGCGCTTGCCTGTGATTGCCGCGACGATGCTGCCGACGATATTTCCGCCGCTTTGCCAGTTCTGGAAACCGGTCATCAGATGACTACCGAGATCGTCCGGCGTCGCTGCGGGGATTGGCTGGAGAGCGGGCGCGACTGTCGCGCCGGTCGCAGGATCGTGCTGCGGATAGACATCCAGGAAGCCGGAGCCAATGCGCGGCATCTGGTAATTGCCGACCGCGATCGGGGCATTATCCGGAGTCGGCGTGGCTTGCGGCGCCGGTGCTGCGGCGTTGGCGTCCATTGGCGATGACGGGAATCCTGCCCCCGCGGCCGTTGGGGCGGCGACCGAGGCTAGCAGACGGTCGAGCAAGCCAGATTGTACCGGTTGATACGTCGTTCGATCGTAAGCGTCGAAAAGGCCCATTAGTTCAACTCCGCAAGGCGAGCGGCAATCACATGTTCCATCGCGTCGACCACGATCGCGTTGCCGGGTTCTTTGGTGCGCTCAAAATAATTGTGCTGTTCGTTGATCGTTTTGTTCGTGCCGGCGGCGCTCCGCACTTCAATTCCATCCGGCGTGTATTCGGTCAGGGAAAGCAGCGTTTCGCCAGCAAGGATGCGCTTAGCGACTTCGGCCTTGCTGATCGGACCAAGCATCAGGAACTCGTTCTCGCGGCCCTGCTCGCTAAGCGCTTCGATCACTTCGGCCGAAATGGCGTTTGATCGATAATGGAATACCCCGCGCGCGTTCTCATGACGCGCGAATCCGATCGGCGTCGGCAATTCGGTCGTGCCGACTGGAAACATCTGCACGTCGCGTTTTCCGGCGAGAAGCTGCGCCTGTTGAAGCGCGAGCGTCGCGGCCCTCTCGGGAATGCATTGACCGATGTCGGAATAGGTTTGCGAGCCCATGTTAGATGATCCTCAGAATCTTGTTCACGACGATAGACGGCTGCACGATCGTGACGGGTGTACTCGTGCCGCCTTGCGGCGAGCCGGTGAATGTTGATGCGGCCTGAGAAGCGCTAATCGAGGCGCCTCCGTTGCTACCAGCCGGAAAACCGCCGCCGCCCGTGGTGGTGCTGCCACTGATGGCATTGTGCGAAATGGAGATTGCACCATTGGTTACGGTGCCGGCAGGCGTATAGGGCGGCAGGTTCGCGGTTACGAGCGCCTGATTCTGTGCACCTCCGACCGAGCCGAGACCATTCGCCAACACGCCGTTGATGCGACCAGCTTGGATACCACCCATGTTGTCGGCCGCGACACCGATGCGTCCGCGGAGGTCGGGAATATTGAACGTGGTCGAACCATCGCCGGAGCCATAAGTGATGCCGACCATTGCGAAGTATGACGCATAGGTCGTGCGGCTGATCGCCTGGCCGAACGGGAAAACGAACGAACTGTTCGGCGCAGTCGAGCCGGTAAAGTCGAGCATTGCCCCGACCGGGATCAAGTACGGACTCGCGCCGTAGAAGCTTCGCAAATAGAGCGCGTGGTCGGTGTTGTTGTAGAGCGCTACGTAAGGTGTGCCCTGCACCAGGACGCCGGCCGGCAACTCCACGCCGGGTGCCGAGCGCAACGGCAGGTTGGCGAATCCGTCGACCGTCATCGTCACCGGTCCGATCGCATTGGTGACGTGCGGCGTGAATCCAATGATCTGGTTGTGGAAGTTCGCGAGCGTGTCGAACCCCTGGTTGCTCGCGACCTGATAAGCGGCCGAAGTTCCAGTGGTCAAAATCGATCCGGAAATGTCGTCCCTGTAGCACGCAACCGCGGCCATCTCGGCGCGACTCGAGTCGTTAATCTGGCTCGGCGGCATTCCCTCGGCCCATCCGACCGTGGGGCAGGCCGATGCGTTCAAATTAGCCGTCTTGGAAAAATGAATAACACCGGGCATCAGGCTTCCTCCACCTGGTCGGCGAGATACTGGACGTCGACAATGGCCCCGCCTTCGATCCGTGCGTAACGGCGCTTGCCGCCAGCAAGTGCATCAGGAAACAGAACGCCTTCGAGCATGGCGACGGTGATCGCGGCGTGCCTTAACCAGGCGCTTGCCTTCATGCCGCGGCGGGAAGCAGCATCGACAATCGCGTCAACCAGCTCCGGCTGCAATCTGACCCGCAAAGTGCGGGAATGCACCAGCGGTCGTTTCTGGTGATCGTGGGCGGCTTCTGCCGTCATGATCTGCGTCCCTTCGAAACTGAAAAATCCCGCCTGGCTTTTCAGGGCCAAGACGGGTTGCTGTGGTGGTTGCGGTAAGAACCGTTTGTAGCCCTAATGTCCCACACAAAACTTAGCGAAACGACAACGGCGTAAGCCGTTGTGGCGTGACCGAACTACAGAACCGGTGCTTGTCGTCGCGCAGCGCGAGGAATCTCAATGAGATGCGCAGAAGAGCAGGGCACTTACTACCGGATTTACTACCAACGGCATCAGTAGGGCGGCGCGGGCAGCGCGATCGGTCGCGCAAACTCGGCGCGCAACGCGTGCTCAATAGTTTCGAACACCAGTGACGGCGCTACGCCATCGGGCGCGGTTGCTTGGATGATATCGAGAACGCGACGCAACGTTGCCCATTCGTCCGGCTCTAAGCCGCCAGGCGCCGTCTGCGCGACGTTGAGGAAGATATCCTTCGGCACCAGGCCATACGCGATCGTGGCGAGCTTCGCCGGCTCTTCGATCGCCAAGCGCTTCAACACGTCTTTGCCGCACGCTTCCCACACGTCGGCAATGTCGGCGATCAGCTTTTCCGCGATCTTCTGGCGCGCGCCGGGCGGCCTGCCGGCGGCGTTGCCGCTCTGGCCAGGTTTCCACGCCGTGCTCGGCAGATGTCTGTTCGTCTGTTTATTCACGTGTCGCACTCTCAACAGTTATTTGCACTAAACGCGGCAGTTTCGCCTCGTTGTGCTGTTTCCAGGGTCGTTTGTCGGACTGTCGGATTCCCTAGTGAAAGACCCCCTCCGACAACCACTGCTGCTGCGTAAACGCAGCGCAGCAAGTGTGGTGCTGTCGGAATCGTTTGTCGGAGTCCGACAGCCTTGTTTTGCAGGGTTTTTCGCGCGTTCTGTCGGAGTCTTGTCGGACTTTTGTCGGATGCATTTCACTTCCTTCCGGGCACTGGAAAAGGAAACGCGTTGTCGGACCCCTCCGACAGCGATTTATCCCGGTCCAAGGCGTTCAATTCCTTCTCGCCCTTGCTCGTCAACTTCAATTTGAACCCGCTGTCGTCGACCATCTTCCGCGAAACCAATCGTTTGATGCGGCTTGCGACGGTGTCGTGATGGCATCCGAGACGAGCGGCGCGCTTTCGTGTTGCGTCGCCGGGATGGTCGCCGATATCCCGGAGCATTTGAATTTCGGCGGTCTCGCTTTCCGCCGCCTGCGCCGCCGCGCCGGCTTCGCTAACGATGTGAGCAACAACGGTTGGCATCGGGCGCCCGTCTTCGTCGACCAACCGCGGGTGATCGCGCACTACATGCAGCCCGAAATGTATGGGCGAAAGCTCGGGGCCGCGAAACTTGCCCACGGTCTGCATTGCGATCGTCGTGCTGACGCGGGCCGCCCCTAGATTGCCGTCAACCTCATTCAAGAACGCACCGCCGCCGCGCGGAACCATGTCGCCGATCTCTTTTGCATTCTTGGTCGGATGGCAGAGCACCATGACGCAGGGTTCACCAGGCAGGTTGACCAGTGAACGCAGCGTGCGCGCGTGGTTGCCGGCCTGCACGTTGTCGTTATCGTTATCACCCTCGAAATAGGCCGCGGCGGTGTCGACGACGACAAACGACAAGCTAACACCGCGTTCGGCAAGCTTGCGGGCAATGCGCTCCGCTGTTTTCGAAAGAGGCGTTACGCCGTAAACGAAGATGACGTTAGTCTTTTTAGGGTCGATTCTCATCTCTCCGCAGAGACCGAACCATCTGGCCTTGACGTCGTCGGGGTTCTCGCCCGCGAAATACAACACCCAACCGCGCTTGACGCGCCGAGCGCCGAGCGCTTCTCCGGTCGCAACGTGCGCAGCAAAGAGCAACCCGATTGCGGTCTTTCCTGTGCCGGTCTGAGCGGTCATCGAATAGCAAAAACGACGTTGCAAGATGCCGTCGATCAGATAACTAGGCGGTCGAAAATCGTCGCCAAAGTTTTCGGGGAAACACAGTTCCGGCGTCGGCAGGTCGTCATCTTGGTCAATCGAGGGTAGCGGCACGCCAGGCGCCAAAGGCGGCGACGCGATGGCGGGCAGGGTGGCAAGCTGCGCCACACCGCCGAACATTGAAGCGACCGATTGGCGAACTTTACCGGTCCAACCGAGATCATGTGCGCGCCGCATGAACGTGGCCAGGGTCACGGCGCCTGGCTTGGCGTCGGTCGCGAAGCTGCGCCATTTGGTTTCGATGACGTCCGGCGTAACGGTGTCGTTATGTGACAAGGCCCATAGGAGCTTGCCGTCATCGCCGAACTCGGCGCGTAGCGCCATGCCGAGTTGGCACCAATCGTCATACGAGTCGAACCCGTCCCGCTCATTGAGCCAGTTGACCAGGGTGGCAACGTCGCCGCGATCGAACGTGCCCACCTTTGCCACGGGCGCTTCCACCGGAGCGCGCTTGCAGAAATCGAGCACGAACTCCGGCACAGCGTAGACCGTGGCATCCTGGAAAACGTATTTTCCGTTGCCGACAGCGCTCCCCGGCGCCAGTGCTTGCTTGTTGCCTGCGAGTATGTCGACGCCCTTACCGAGAGCGCCGGCCGTGTTACCGGCAAGCGTCATTGCGTCGACACCGGGAGGGACGCGCAGATAGATGTGTTGTCCACCGCTCGGCGTCGTCACGTGATGCGACAGGGCGTCGATGCCGTTGTTGCGGCACCAGGTATCGACGCGTAGCCGGACGGCGTCTAGGCCGCCATGCTTCACGTCCAGATCAATGATGACAAGTCCGGAGGCCCCAGCGTGAACGCCGATATTGAAGCCTTCCGATACCCATTGTTCCCAATCGACTCGATCACGGCTCCAAAGATTCTGCCATCCTTCACCCACCGGATTTTTGGCACCAGGATGAACTTTGACCAAGGCAAGGCCGAGCGGTTCGGCGAAGTCGAAGAATTTAGTTGCATCTGCAACCTTTTCGTGGTAGGAGTTTGGCAATGCAGTTCTCGCAAGGCTGCCGAAGATTGAAATTGAAACCCGCCCGGCCTTGAGCAAGCCGCGGCGGGTTTTCGTTAGTGAACACCGGTTGGCTCCAAAACGAAGAAGCGAATACGCGCGCCATTTTCAAAAGCGACGTGAATGCGCAGTTGTTCGCCCTCGGGTACCGGACCCTTCAAGCGTTCGAACATGCGGATTTCCTTGGCCGTCGCGGGGCGAACTTCGGTTTGGCTCATGACGCGACGGCTTCAATACCGAGAATTTTGCGCAGCGCTGCGGTCGGTACAAAGAGACTTCGGCCGACCTTTATTGTCGGAATGTCGCCGTTCTTTGCAGCCGCGTAACTGGCCTGCCGGGCAAGTCCAAAGCAGACGCGGCCGACATCAGGGATCGAGGCGGTTGGGCGTGATAGCAGCATTTTCAACTCGTCATTCATGACCGAAGCCTTTCGGGGTGAGTGGTACGTTTTGTACCCAAAGCCTGCCGGCAGAATCTAAAATAGTTAGTTAAGGTACATTTTTGTACCAATCGCGTTTAGCCCGTGCTATTGTGAGTTTCGAAGCAGGAGAGATCACATGGCACGTAAGCCAGTGGAAGCGACGCATTTGCGCCTTCGGATTTATCCGATCCAATTGGCCAAGCTGGAAAGCGCGGCTCAGAAGAACGGGCGTACCCTCACGGGCGAGATCACGCACCGCCTAGACGAGTCGTTTAAGCGCGACAATTTAGCCGAAGCCCTTGAGAGGTTTTCGAATCAGGTCACTGCGAAAGTCATCGCTGCACTAAAAAGGGGCGAGAAATGAAGGGGCATGTCACGCTACAGGGCAAAGTCTGGTACGCGGTGATTGATACCCGCGATGCAGAGGGAAAGCGCAAGCGCAAATGGCATAAGCTACCGGATGCCAAGGGAAAGCGGGAGGCGCAGACCGCTTGCAGCAAGCTCATAACCGAAATGGGCAGCGGCGATTATGTTGAGCCCTCCAAGACGACCTTGGCGCAGTTCTTTGATCGGTGGCTCAAGCATATCAGGCCGAACGTCTCGCCACGCACCCATGAACGCTATGAGCAGATCGCCACGAAGAATATCAACCCGTTGCTTGGCGGCAAGGTGCTGTCAAAGCTCCAACCGATCGACATTAGCGGAGCATATGCCACCGCCCTGGAAAGCGGCCGGTGCGACGGGAAGGGTGGTCTATCACCCCGGACGGTTCATCATATGCACCGCGTGCTGTATTCCGCCCTTGACCAAGCCGAGCGCTGGAAACTGATCGTCCGGAACCCGGCGGCGCTTCTCGAAAAGCGGGATCGGCCCAAGATCGAACGCAAGCCGGTGCCGACGATCGACGCTCCGACAACCGCCGTCGTGTTTGATGCCGCCCGTGAACGGCGCCTGTTCGTTCCCTTGATTCTGGCTACGTTGTGCGGCTTGAGGCGCGGCGAGATTACCGCGCTCCGCTGGCGGTCGGTCGACCTTGATTCGGGTCAGCTTGCAGTGGTTGCCAGCACCGAACAAACCGATGCCGGCGCGATCCGCGAGAAGGAAGCGAAGAGCGGGAAGGCGCGAACCGTGGCGCTGCCGTCGCTTGCCATTGATGAGTTGCGCCGCTGGCGGCTTGATCAGGCCGAAGAGCTTCTGCGGCTCGGCGTCCGCGCAGACGACAATTGGCACGTCGTTACGCAATTCGACGGCTCGCCGTTGCAGCCGCGCAGTCTGACGCATGTCATGTCGGCCTTCCTCAGCGAATGGGGCATGACGCTGCACAAGATGCGGCACACTCACGCCAGCCACATGCTGGCTGCCAAGGTCCACCCAAAGGTCGTCCAGGAGCGGCTAGGGCACTCTTCGATTGCCATCACCATGGACATTTACAGCCACCTGATGCCGAACATGCAGGGAGAAGCTGCCGCGGCGGTTGACGTGGCCCTGCGCGCCGCCATAAACAAGCGCGCCGACGACGTTGGGTAGTAAAGCGGTAGTAGCGTGCTCTGTTCGTTCACTCCGCCCCACTGCTAACCCATTGAAATCGTTGCTACGGAAGGGTGGCCGAGTGGTTTAAGGCACCGGTCTTGAAAACCGGCGTACCCGCAAGGGTACCGTGGGTTCGAATCCCACCCCTTCCGCCAGTGACTGTTCCAGCGCGATCCGACTAAGTCCAAAAAACCAAATAAAACGGTCACTTAAGCCGACGAGACGAGCCCGGAACGGTAGTAGATGGCCTAGCCACCGAGCGCTGAACGGGGTAAATACCGGGGTATCCGATTGAGAAAATGGGGTATCCGAAGTGGCCGGGGAAAGACTGCTTTCCGACAGCGCCTGCAAAAACGCCAAGCCCAAGGGCCAGCCCTACCGGCTCGTAGATGGTGGCGGCCTTTATCTCTTCGTCACCCCCGCAGGCAGCAAGATATGGCGATATAGGTACCGCCTCGGGGCCAAGGACACGTTTTTTACGGTCGGGCACTATCCAACTGTCAGCCTGTCAGACGCGAGAACCGCAAGAGACGAGGCACGAGACGCTAAACGGCAGGGCCAAGACCCTACGGAACGTAGGAAACGGGACGCGGTCAAAGCGGCCCGAGCCAGCACCGACACCTTCGAGCGGATCGCGCGGGACTGGCACGCACTGAACAAGGAAAGGTGGAGCCCGCGCCACGCGTCGGACGTCATCGGCTCGTTGGACCGCGTGTTCTCCGCCATAGGCGCGTTGCCCGTGACCGCGATTGAACCGCCCCACGTCATCGAGGCTCTACGTCCTATCGAAGCCACGGCCCGCGAGACGGCGCACAGGACGCGTCAGCGCATCAGCGAGGTTTTCCAATACGCCATCGCGTGCGGCAAGTGCGTCAATGACCCAGCAGCCACGGTCAAGCGGGCATTGGCGCCAATCAAGCGTGGCAAGCAGCCAGCCGTCACTGACCTTGGCGAAGCTCGCGCGATGCTCCGTAAGGCCGAAGCTGAACCAGCCCACGCGGTAACGAAGCTGGCGCTGCGTTTGCTTGCATTGACGGCGCTACGCCCCGGAACGTTGATTACGACACCATGGGACGAGCTTCGGGCGGCGAAGGACAACGTCTGGCGTATTTCGGCGGTGAGGATGAAGTTGACGAAGGACCGCAAATACGATGACGCGAACGATCACCTTGTGCCGCTGTCGACGCAGGCGCAGGACGTGATCAAGGCTCTGCATTCGATTACTGGAAGCGGACAGCTAGCTTTCCCGAACACCCGTCACGTCCATAAGCCAATGAGCGAGAACGCAATTGGCTACCTACTTAACCGGGCCGGGTATCATCACAAACATGTCCCGCACGGCTGGCGATCAACGTTTAGCAGCGTCATGAACGAGCGCTTCCGCGCCGATCATGCCGTCATTGAGTTGATGTTGGCGCACAAGCCGGAGAACGCGGTGAAAGCGGCGTACGACCGCGCGCTGCATCTGCAGCGACGCATGGAGCTTGCGCAGATCTGGGCGGACCTGATTTTGGAGGGAGCAGAGCCAGCGAAGACATTGCTGGAGGGGCCACGTAGGTAGCGACAGAGTTTCTGCGGACACCTTGGGAACGGCTATAACGACTGCGGTCGAGGCGTAAGAGAATTTCGCGATACACCTACAAATATGCGGTGAAATCGGCTATAAGAACCGTGCGACGATTTATCGATACACTGGAAAAATACGCCGTTTCGTGCTATGAATTCGACTTGCAATCAGCGCCGCGAAAAGTTTCCGGCATCATAGATCGCCTCCGTTCGCTCAAGCGTCGGGGGCGTAAGTGTTTCTAGAGGGGAAGAAATAGGGCGAGTCGCCCTATGTATGTGGGGGAGAATGACTACCGCTGCAAACGACAACTGGTTGCCTGCGAGCATCGATCCGTTGCTACGCTTGCCAGCCGTACTTGCTGCGACGGGCCTTAAGCGATCGTCGTTGTACGTCATGATGAAGGATGGACGTTTCCCGACTGCTGTTCGTTTAGGTCCGAACAGCGTTGCTTGGCGCGCGTCTGCAATCAAGGCATTCAACGATAACTTGCCGGACGCGGCTTAGCTCACACACCGCACATACGCAATCGCAGCACCGCTCCACCGGGCGGTGACGAATTCGCGCTCGCAAATTTTGGAACAGGAATGTGGGGGGGCGATGCAGCACAGATAGCACATAAACTACCAAGCGTAACAACGGAATGGGCGACCGTCGATAAGGCGGCGCAAACATATTGATCGAAAGAATATGGATGAGAACAGTTACAGACGAAGTCGGCACATCGCCTCCGATCATTGCCATTGAAGATGGGCAACGACGATCAGCCAACATTGGCAGCGAAGCCCTTGGACACGTCGTCGCGTTGAGCGGTCAGCGTGTCTGGCGCGACTACGCATTGCGACCGGACGAGCCCGTGAAGGCCGGCAAAGCATTAAATACGCTAGACAACGGGCCGTCGTTGACGTCAGCAAACGACAACGTACCAGCCAAGCTCGAACGATATCACTTGAAAGAGATGTACGAGCGCGGCGAACTCGGTATCAATGAGATGGAGAACCGTCGACATTGGTTCGCTGCACAACGTTTAAAGACAGAACTGGCCATCGCAGATGGTGACCCTGTGGAAGCGAACGATTGGCGGGAGGTTAGGTTGTCGTTCCTTGAGGGCTTCTCCGGCGATGTTTCATCTGTCGACACCGATGACGCATTGGCGTTGTCCGATGAACTTGAATTCGAAGATACGGACACACCCGCAGAATGCGGAGTTGTCGATAACGTGGATGATACACCGACTGCTCTGCGGATTCTGTATGCCCGCGAGGTCACCGACCTCGCTGCCGACGTGCTTGGAGATGACTTCGAATTGCTGCGCGCCGTGATCGCGCGCAATTGGACAGCACGAATGGTGGGCGAGACTGAAGGATTTACAGACCGAGCCAGCGCTAGCGCGTGCGGCAAGGGAATGCTTCGCGCCGCTCTTCGCAACTTGTCTCGCTTCTATGCCGGCCTAGATCGGTTGGAAGAGAAGGGCGAGCGACCGCAAGACCGTTGGCCGTTGGTAGGTACGCTGAACTGGCCAGCCGTTGTATACCCGCCAAATAGTGGCGGCAGGTGCGCCTCTTATTGGAATCAAGCACGCGGGCCGGTTATCAAGGTGGCCGCTTAGTCATTGGTATGTCTGAGCTTTTTCTGTGTCGACACCACGTAATAGCGATGGGCTATTATAAGAATAGAAGTTGA
This sequence comes from Bradyrhizobium sp. CCBAU 51627, assembly GCF_028128765.1. GTDB lineage: Bacteria > Pseudomonadota > Alphaproteobacteria > Rhizobiales > Xanthobacteraceae > Bradyrhizobium. Next base: position 16,195 of record NZ_LBJG01000093.1, on the reverse strand, counting down.
GTTTTCAGCCCGGCTTCGATTCTTTCGAGACTTAGCCCGGCTCCGGCCGGGTTCCTTTCCAGAACATTTTCACGCGGCCTGTCCCTGCCGCGCCATCGCAGCCAACTGCGATGTAGGGCGCAGCACGTAATCGCGACGTGCTGCGTCCCTTGCTCATTTCGCGAAAAAACTTTGAACGTTCTCCAATGAACAGAAAGGCAGGCCGGCCTATGGCCGCCTATGACTTGATACCACTACTGGCAGTCCTCTTCGGCTTGTCCGAGTCCTACGTCGAAACGATCTACCGGCGCCTGAACGAGGCCGGTGTAATTCCCCGCTCAGCGGGCCGGGCGCGTGAACTGCTTGACAGCCGGCACATCGCGCTTTGGACTTTCGCGCTGCTTGCTGACGTCCCGTCACGCGCGGCGGCTGACGCGGCGGTAACATACTTCAACCTACGGAACAGCGTAGGCGTCAAGGCTGGTACGACGTTCGCACGTTGGCTCGACTCCTTCGGTGGTGCGAAGGAAGTTCTGACGGCACAGAGCGACGATAGCGCGCACATGCTTGACCTCCAAATTGCATTGCACGCTAGCAGAAGCCGTCTCGAACTTGATTGCGGAGCCAGTCCGCGAATTCGCATTGTAGCCGACGCTACGGACGGGCTGCAGGCCGAATCAATCTACGGGCCGCAAGACCGGCCGTGGAAGGACGACAACGTTCGAAAGACTTTCTCGTTGCCCGGCAACATCATTCAACGCTTGGGCGTGGCGCTGCATAAGGCAGCGTAACCTATTTTCAACTACACAGGATATTTCGATATGCAAACACTTTCCGACTATTCACCCATCGTGCGCGCCGACGAAGAGCGTGCAGCTAAACTTCAGGCCGAACGGGCCGCGCTTGTTGCCAATGCCGACGACCTGTGGAAGATGAAAGGCGCTACCGAAGATCGCGAGAAGCGCGCTGCCATGATAGCAGCCGGCGAGACCCCACCGCCACGCGAGAGCATTAACGCGGCGATTGAAAATCTAAAGGGTCAAATCGCCGACTACGACGCCGCTATTGCTCTGCACGCAAAGAACTCCGCTGTGAAGAGCGCGTCAGAGACGGCTCGCTATCTCAAATCCAAGCGGCCAGAGTTTAACAAGATCGCGAGCAGATTCACGGACGGCCTTGCACAGACGTACGCTGCATACGTAGAATTGGATGACTGGAAGGGCCAACTTCTTTCAGAATCGATCGGCTACTATCCGCACATTCTCGATTTCGCGAACGAAGCAGAAGCCATATTTGGCCCCGCGCGCGAGAAGGGTGGCGCTCTCGGCAATCTGTTCCGCGCGCTTGTTGCGGGTGGCCATCTTTCGAGCGTGCCAGAGGAGCTTCGCTGATGTCGGACTACAAAGAATATTCTTGCGCCAGCATCAAGCGATTTGACTTCTCAAGTTTACCTCCCGGAGTTTTCGAGTTGAAGGGTGGAAAGATTGTCTGTCTCGAAGAACATTCATCTGAAGTCGACGCCGCAGGCGACAAGTTCGTTGAAGCTCTTAAGCGGCTTGCGGAGGAGCCGTGAGCGTCAACATAGCTGACGATGGGTCGATTTGCGGTTGGGCTTCAGTATACGGCGTTCGAGACAGTCATGCTGATGTTGTCGAACGCGGCGCTTACACCGATACGCTTAAGGATTGGGCTCGCAAGGGCAAGCTTCCGTGCATGATGCTAATGCATAACATGGGGCCTCTTACTAGTGACATGCTTCCGATAGGCCGCTGGACGAAAATGGTGGACGACCCGTACGGGCTTTGGTGTGAAGGGCAATTGTCGCTGGGCAACTCGACCGCGCGCGATATTTACGCCTTGATCAAGGATAAATGTCTCGACGGGCTTTCGATAGGTTTTTCACCTGTCAAATTCCAAATGATGCCGCGCAACAGCGACATTAAGCGGAAGCTGATTTCCGTTAAGCTGCACGAGGTCTCGGTAGTCACGAGCCCATCGAATCCCGAATCACTTATCACCCGAGTCAAATCGCACGACGACGAAGGCGCGCGGCTGAAGCGCGCGCTGGCCGAATTGGCGGCGGCTGTGCGCTCGTAAAAACACGTTGGCGCCTTTGGCCGGATGTACGCCGGGCGCCACCAATTCATTTCAGAAAGAGACTATGAGAGAGAATGAACTTAAGAAGTCTGTCAAATACGCGCTGAACCATGCCATTCCGTGGCGCGCGTCATTGCAATCAAAGTTTCCTGAAGATCCGCGTAACGCGCTGGCCGTCGATTTGCTGAAGAGATTTTCCAACGAGGCCGAGAGCATGACCGAATATCAATTGGGCCTGCTTGACCCGCATTTCTCTTGGGCCGACGAGTTCTGGCACGCGACATTGCGGACGGTCGTTAGGCGAGTGGGATATCAGCGCACAATCCGAACGTTTGATGACTTTGTGAATACGCTTGTGTCCTATCTGCAGCAAGTGAAAGCCGCTGCCTGATGAGTATTGACGACACGCTGCCAGATCCTGCGGACGTTGAGCGGCTGTTCATTGAAAATGTTAGTGATGGATTCGGTGTCAGAACGTGGCTTGAAGAACGCGATATTAATCCGGCGCGCATTGGTAAGGCCGCATTGATCACTTACGGCTTCGTCTGGAATTCCGTGACGGGCCGGTATGACTTCACTATCTATCCGCAGGAACACGTCGGGCCAAAGTATTGCGCATTCGCGGTGCCGGTCTATGAAGGAGGCCAATTCGTCGACTTGCTCCTGATCGGCGATGACGGGTCATTTGAAACAGTATCGTGCCGCGCCTCGTGGCTTGGTCGGGACAACATCAATCAGTCGACGATTCGTCTTCACGCGCATCCGCTGAACTGGCTTCAGTCCGGCTGCACGGGGGTTTGCCACATCGCCTCGATTAGCCGGGCGGCATTGAAGGAACTCGTCGCTGTTCAGCGGATCGAATGCAGCGATATCCGTACGGCTATGGAAGCGTGGGATTGGGGCTTCGGTGACGATGAAGGACTCTCGCGCTTCTGGATAGACGATACCGTTGGGTCCATTCGTACTTACTTTGAGGCGGACGCCCGTTGGCGGATAGCAACAATTGCCGCAATCCCGGAGGCGTTTAGGTGACATATAGTCTAGCAGAATTATTTCCGGCTGGCGCGGCTTGGGTTGATAGCCAGGTTAAGCCTAGAACCCTTCAAGCACCGCTGCTCGCGCCGTTGCCGGTAATCGACCCGCGCGATTGGCAAGGTAAAGCGGTCCCGGAGCGCCAATGGTTCGTCGAGGGCTGGATTCCGCACCGTACGGTAACGAACCTCAGTGGCGCGGGTGGGTCGGGTAAGACCGAAATCGTTTTGCAATTGATTGTGGCTTCATCGCTTCGCATTCAGTGGTTCGGGAAGGATGTGGCGGAAGGGCCATGTCTCTACTTCGGCGCTGAAGATGAAGCGGATGAACTACATAGGCGGTTGGAGACAATTGTCACGTATGCAGGGCGAAAGCTCTCGGACCTTGAAGGCGTCCGGCTGATCCCTCTGGCTGGTTCTGACGCCGTGCTGGCCGAGCCAGATCGTACCGGCAATCTGAAGGCCACAACAATCTTCGCCAAACTGGAAGCGCAGGCAAGAGCTTTGCGCCCGAAGCTGATTGTCATTGATCCTAGTGCTGACGTATTCGGCGGCGATGAAATCAACCGGGCTCAGGTCCGCAAGTTTGTCTCAATGCTTCGGGGGTTGGCTATAGATAACGATTGCGCCGTTTTGCTGTTGAGCCATCCAAGCCTTACCGGCTTGAACAGCGGGACGGGTACTTCAGGCAGCACGGCTTGGAATAACTCCGTGCGAAGCCGGCTCTACATGGAGGTAGTCGACAAAGACCCGGACGCGCGCGTTCTGAAAGTCGTCAAGGCGAACTATGGGCGCACTGGCGAGATGATCCCGATGCGGTGGGATAACGGGGTGTATGCGCTCGACAACGGGCCTGACCCGGCAGTTGAACGGCTCGTCAATAAGAGCGTGGATGACGTCTTCATGTCTGTGTTCTTGAAGCTGACTGGACAAGGTCAAACGCTTGGCCCGAACGTCGGCCCGTCCTACGCCCCGAAGAAGATATCGAAGCATTCCGACGCAAAGGGGTTCGATACCCAAAGGCTAGCCGGTGCAATGCAGCGGTTGCTAGATGTTGGCTTGCTTCGGATCGAAGTGACTGGCCCGCCGTCGCGTCGGTATACGCAATTGGTGGCGACTTCGAACTGAGGGTTCGAATTGGGTTCGAACGACTTCGAATCCCTTCGAACTGCCTGTCCACACACTCCCCCATACCCCCTGTGCGGTTCGAAGCCCGCACTGGGGTTCGAACCCCAGCGGCCCGCGAACCGGCAGAGATGGATGCAGGGCGGTGGTCGCCCTTCAAATGCGCTGGCGTGGCTCGTGATGCGTTCGAGGCGCTGGCCAGTGTCTGCGTCAGGGCCGCTGTCTAGTCGCTCCACCCGGGCCGCCTGTGGTCGGTAGCGGCTCGCCGGGAGCCCGATCAAGCGGTTCATGTGGTCTAGCAAGGCCCGTCGTATACGGCGGCGCGTCGTTGCTCGCCGTCCGAAGGTTGACCTTTTCCATCGTGATTGCACACGCGATCACGATGACGGCGCCCAGGGCGAGCGCAAACAAAATCAAGGCTGTCCGATGCTGATCCATCGAGAACCCTCCGCGAAGGGTAAGACGCCAAGGCATGAAATAAAATAGCGCTGACCGTGCTGTAACGCCATCGAAACAACCACGAAAGGAAACAATGCCAACACGACCACAGCAATTCCGGCCACCTCAATGGAGGCCGTACGTCCGACCCGTCTTCAAGTCAGACGCCTTTTACAAGTCTGCCGGCTGGCGAACGCTACGAGCCGCGTGCCTGCAGCGCGACGGTAACCGGTGCACAGAACAGTTCTGCACCACACCGACCGACCGTCTAACAGCGCATCACATCATTGAACGCGGTACGCCCGGTTCGACCGATACCTTGGCCAACCTGCGTACCCTGTGCATGCGCTGCCATAACCGGCAGCATGGCCAGCGAGGCCGGCGCGCGCTGTGAAGGCTCGCGCTCTACGCGGCAGCCGCTGAGGGGTAGGGGCGGTCGATTCCTCAGCGAAAAGGCCCTGTTGTCCGATGGGCCCCAAATTTTGCATATCCACAAAATGGGGAGATTTACTCACGGTGGCCAAACCACGACATTGCGCAGCGAACACACGGCAAAAGATTTGTCGCGCCTCATACGGCCGCGTGTCTTTGCATCCTCAATCGCGGCATCAATCGTTTCGTGTCTGCTGAGAGCGGGGCCGAGCAGGGCGCGGTCACGCTCCGACGCGTGCTGTTCGTGGACTGAATAGGGCGGCTGGTCGTCGCCCTCAATTATCAAGTTCTTCGACATGGCAGGCTAGGAAGCTGATCCAAAGTCATTGTGGTGCAGTGGCTCACATCGTCGGTGCCGAAAAGGCCGGGAATAAGGCAATGGTTCCCTGCACAGGGACCGCAACAACTCGACGCGTGCACGGGCAATTGCACGCAACACAAGGGGCAGCCAGTCGGCTACCTTTTTCATTTGGAGAACACATTGACTGAATTCTTTTATCCATATGGTGGCGGGGAGGGCGACTATGAAACCCGCAAGACGGTTCGCGGCGTCGATACCTTCGTCAAGCTGAACTGCAATGGCGACAAGCGAACAGTCTTGGCTGCGACGTCGTAGCCTGTTTCGCGATTGACCCGACACGCGCACGGGTATTTTGCGCGCTCAAAGGAAGTTTCAGAATGCCAATTTTTACCGCCATCGCCGCAGCAATCACAACAGCATTAAGCACGTTTACCATCGGATCGCTGGTAACGCCCTGCATGGAGATTGTCGACGAGGAGGAGATTCAGTCGTGACCGCTTTCAACGTCTATGTCACTCCCAATGCTGCGCACATCTTCAGTGACGGCGCCCATTTCGATCGTTCTCATGACATGGCGATCATAGGCTTTGGCTCCAAAGTCGTTCCTTTGATGCCATATCCTGCGGCGGTGGGCGCCACCGGCAAGGCGTTCATTCCGAACTTGATTGGTACCGCGCTCGCGGACATCAAATTCGCCAGTTTTGATGACATGCTTTCGGGTTTTCCCGACGTGGTGCAGGCCTTCATACATCACGCTAAGGCGCATGTCGGGGACTGGGGAACGTTTCGAGCCGGCCTAGTTGGATGGTCACCAGCGGAAGACCGTCCGATGCTGTCAATCATCGAGAGCGATGGCACGACGGTGGCAGCGCCAACGCAACTGGAGCAGTACTTCGATCCTCCCATTCAGGGAACGTTCAATCTTAATACAAACAACCCAGCCGAAACAGGATTGAAGCTCTTGGAGCAACAGCGTCTGTTGCGTGGCCGCGAGCGCGGGAGTGCTTCAGATCGAACATTCCACGGCGTCGGTGGTTTTGCGCAGCACACCATCATAACGAAAGACTCGATTGAAATGCGTGTTTTGAAGACGTGGCCTGAAGATAAAATCGGGCAGCATATTATGCCGGAGAGGGCGGGCTAATGGCCGAAGGCGATATCGTTCGCAGAGTGACAATCACTGCGACCGGCGAAGGTATCGACAGTACGACAAGTTCTGTCGAGTCCCTTAGCGATGCAATTTCAAAAGTCGGGTCGAATTCAGACCTTTCACTATCTGCCCTTGTCGGGCTTGGCGCCGGCGCCGCTGGCGCATTGGCGACAATCAGCGGCTTCGTTGATTACATAGCACGCGCCAACAAAGAACTAGCCGATATGAACACAACGGCCCGTGAGGCCGGCTTGTCGGTTCGGGATTTTCAGGTTGCGGCATACGGCGGACAGGTGAACGGCCTGAACGTGGAACAGATCAATTCCGGCCTGACTAAATCTGCACAACTTCTCAACGACGCGCAGCGTAACGCCAATACGCTTTCAAAAGAATTCGAGGCGAACGGGCTTAGCATCAAGAGCGCAAACGGACAGTTGCTGACTGAGACTCAGTTGTTGACGACTGCAGGTGATTTGGTGCGTAGGGCTCAGACCCCGCAAGATCAAATCGCGATTGCGCAGATGCTGGGCTTTACCAAGGAATGGATTCCGTTTCTTGAGCAGGCGGCGCACGGATTCGACGGCATACGCAACGCCGCTGAAGAAGCGGGCGTTGTTGTCAGCGAAGAGACAATTCAAAAGGCTGTGGAGTTTGACGAACGTTGGCGCAAGTCCAGCGTTGAGTGGTCAATGTACATGAAGGCTGCGTTTGATGAAGCGTTGCCGTATCTCGATAGCCTGATTGAAAAGGCTGCGAAGTTTATCAAGTCGGTCGACCCTGCGCAAATTCAGAAAGCCAGCGACGAAAGCTTTAAGAAGTTCGAAGCAGCGACCGGGATTCCCGCCGACGACGGTGTTATTACGATCAATACCGATAAGCTTGAGGGCGCCTTTAAGGAATGGCACGACTCGCCAGTATTCGAAACCGGCACTTGGAAGAATTTTGGTCGCGCTATTTGGGACGGGTTTTCGTTCCAGAACGGCGAACAAGCCGCAGCAACAATTCCCGGCTACGCGGCTAGCCGCATTGTCGAGCCGTCATATCCGACTGCGTCGCAGATGGACGCTGCATTCGATAAGGCAAATCCTCCGGACCCCGGCTCTAGGCAACACCCGTTAGCCGGCCTGACTGCAGACGATTACGAGTCTCTGACGCCTTCCAAGGTGGCAGGCCGGGATAGGTCTGATGATGCGCTCGACCGCGCAACGGAGGCGCTGCAGAAATATGTGAAAACGCAAACCGCTGCTGCCGATTCTGTCGGTACGACGGCCGATAATATTGAACGCCTCAAGGCGATGGCACAATTGGAAGCCGCAGCCGAGAAAGAGGGCATTAGCTCCACCGATAGGCGGCGCGACGGGTTCGAGCGGCTAGCGCAATCGGCCGGTGATGCAGCGCTAGCGCTGGAAAAAGCGAAGATTGCGAACAGTATTGACTATTCCAGACAAACGGCTCTGCTGTCTCCGCAAGACGTGCAGATTGCTACGTCCCTGAAGAACATCTACCCGGACGTTACGACGGCGCTTAACAGCGCCGAAGCCGCACAAATGCGGATGAATAACGCTGTCAAGGATTTCAGTAACGAGGCGCGTACCGACATTACAGGCTTTGCGACGGACCTGATGCACGCGCAGCGACAAGGCGAAAGCTTCTGGCAGTCGTTTACTACGGCCGGGTCAAACGCGCTGAACAAGATTGCAGATAAGCTTATGTCTATGGCTGTCGACAATCTTTGGTCAAAGGCATTTGGCGGAACGTCGTTCAACCTGTTCGGCGGTTCATCCGCTCCAACTTGGTCTAGCGGACTCGGCGCCGGAACAGGTGGGCTGTCGTTCCCTATGTTTGCAGACGGCACGGACAACGCACCGGGCGGTTGGTCAATCGTTGGCGAGAAGGGTCCGGAATTGGTCAATCTCCCGAAGGGGTCGCAGGTGCTGCCTAATGGCGTGATGCCGGGCGGCTCCGTGAACGCACCTGTCAACGTTACCATTGACGCACGCGGCGCCGACGAAGCTGGGATGGCTAGAGTGCAACAGCAAATCGCAGATTTGAAGGCGTCACTACCGGGCACAATCGTTAAAACAGTCACGCAAGCAAAGAAGATGCGAGCGCTCTAAGGAAAGGGCAGGGAGCGGCCTTCGGGCCGTTCCTCTTATTTGATGGGAGTATAGATTGACGAGTCTGAACTTAAGATGGGTTCGATTAAGTTACTGGCGGATCGAGTCGATAGGCTGCGGAATTTGCGTCTATCGAACGGCAAATCCATTCCTCGTTCTTTGGTGGGTGGGCGGTCGCTTAGGCGTTCGTTGGCGGCGCCGATGCAGCAATGACGCCCTTGGTGATAAGGTCTTTAACGTACCAGCGTGACATAGCCGCAAACTCAGCATCGTCTCGAATTTCCTTTACGCGAAGTTCGTCGAGAAGTATCTCGCGATAATTTTGATCAGTCTGGTCAAGTGCGATCTTCAAAATGCGGTGTAGAGCCTTCAGGCGCTCGGTTCGTCTCTCGACTAAGGCGTGGCGATTGAGTGACAAGGCAGCTTCGGTCGCCGTTGCCTTGTTGCTCGCCGGGTCCGGCAATATTGCAGGACCCGCATGTTGAAACAATGCTTCCGGATCATCATCGTAAGGATCGACCAAGCCTTGCTTGACACCTTTGCAGGTGTTGCAAGTCGAGCAAGCGATTGTGAGGTTTTCCCACGCAAACCGGAACTGGATTCCATTGCGTTTGGGCGTTACGTGCTCGATGTCACCTGGATAGACATGGCGGAAGATGCTTTCGCAGTAAGCGCACTTTTCGTTTGTTTCTGCGAGCAACACAGATTTGATGTCTTTATGGCCGTACCGGTTTAACTCCGCTTTACTAGGCTCGGTGCCATTGGTTTCATGGTCGCGCAGCGCTTGCTCCCAAGACGCGCGGTTGTCCCGCAGGATTTGCGGTTCAGGACGTTTATTGAGCTTGATCATTGAGGGCGGGCAATTTCAGCTAGAGCATCGGGGTAATATTCGTCAAAGCCAAGGCTAGATAATTCTCGGCGCAATGCATCCAATAGTTCTGATGTCAGCTTCTGGCCTCTGTAGCGCCCGATAATCCCCTCTAGGTCCTCTTCTACCCATTCCGGCATTGTTGCTGGCACGCCTAGAACTTCACGAAGGATTTCGCTAGCAGTCGCCGCCTTGTTCATCAGCGGTAGCCGTTCGCTGAAGACTCTTCGCTTCGCCGGAAGCGCAACGTCAGCTGTCACAGAGGGAGATTTTGAATCGGCCTGATATCGCAGCACATAAACGTTAGAATCCCGCACGGAAGAAACCATGAACGGACTATGCGTCGCGATAATGAATTGTCCTTTGGGGAACGCGGATAGGAGTCGACGCATCAATGTACGTTGCATTGATGGGTGCAGATGGTTCTCCGGCTCGTCCATCAGAACAACGAATTCAGCTTTGGCTTTCGAAAACATGTAAATACGCCATGCAACATCAATCAAAGTCATGATGCCACCGGACGAGGCGTCCAACATGAACTCTCCGGAATCAGTCACCAACACAACTTCGGGCGATCTGATCGCGATCCTCTGAAATCCTAAACTTGTGGGCAGGAGGCGCCGGAGGATTTCATTGAACCCGAGAAAAGTATCTAGAATCTGCTGGTTTGAGCCGCCAAGAGTTGTGTTTCCCTCGCCAAAAATTGCCATCGAAATAAGCGACTCTTTCATCCGAAAGATTGGGCTAGAACCCGTGTAGCCCCCTTGATACCTAGTCTGCATTTCGCCGTTGTAGTTCGCGAAAGATTGCTCTGCGGTCATAGGTTGCAATTGGATTTGACCTACTTGACTGTAATAAGGGCTAGGCCGATGCGAATCTATGAAGAGTCCTTGAATAGCCCGAGGGTTTGAAAGATTTAGTTCGGACTGCCATGCCCCTCCGCTGAGCGTCAGGGTGCAGCGGTGATTGTCGGTATAGTCAACATAGCCGATTGCGTTGGGTTGCTCTGTCCGGAATCCAAATCTCTTCAACACGTCGTCCCAGAGCCCCGAGACGTACGTTAGAACGCCATCCTTTCTCGTCGGCACGGTCAGGTAGGGGCGCGTCCATCCGATGTGACGACCTAGAATGCTTAGGAGTGTGCTCTTGCCTGAGCCGTTCGCGCCGGTGATGACAGTTAGTTGTGGATGAAAGTCGATGCTGACTGAGTCGAACTGTCGCCAAAGAGCGACTTCAAGGTGCTTAAATTGATTCTGAGTCATCTCGTCCCTAGCTATTTCAAACCACGCTACCAAAGCTCAACTAGGGCGCGAGCGCAAGTCGACTGTAGTATAAAAGCTTGCAGGGATATCATCTGTTGACCTTTATGAAGCGTCGCATGTAGTCCCCAGCCCAACGCCTAGCGGCTTTCCCCTCGACGTGATCGGCGGAATCATGGGCCATGCCCACGTTAACCCGCCGACGCGACCGACAAGCGAATGAAGAGTGCTGGCACGTCTACTATGGTGACGTCCGGGTCGGGACTATCGCGAAGCGATCTGGCAACCCAACGGACTCCGATCCGTGGAGTTGGTCTTGTGGATTCTATCCCGGCAGTAATCCCGGCGAATGTACTTCCGGCACCGCGTCGACATTCGAGAATTCGCGTGCAGCGTTCCTCGCGGCGTGGGAAGTCTTCTTGTCGAAGAGGACGGAAGCTGATTTTGACGAATGGCGGGATCAGCGCGACTGGACGGAACGGAAGTATGCCGCGTGGGCGAGGGGTGAGAGAGTGCTGGTTAGATGGGACGAAAGGCAAAGGGAACAGTAAGCAAATGTCAAATCTCAAGATTGCAAGCGCGCGGCGGCAACTAGGAACCGCGTTAGCGCTATATCTGCAGGACAGCGATCCGGTGTCGGTGCATTGTCTAGCGGGAGGCGGATGCGAATTGATCGAATTTTACGCCAAGAAGGTTGGGGCGCAGCCGTTCACTTCGCACGTTCTCGAAACTTTTCCGGAAATGAATATTCAGGAGATTCGAAGGCTGCAGCGCCAGTTTTGGAATGCGTTCAAGCACGCGACGCACCAACACGGCGGAGCGGAGCGAGATGACGACGAATTGCTGAAGGGGTTCACGGATGAGCAGAACGACCATGCGTTGTTTATCGGCTGGTATGACTACGCGGTTGCTGTGAGCGCGATGCCGGTTGAAGCGCAAGTTCATCAGGCTTGGTACCTCGCAATGCATCCAGATAAATTAGCAGCTCAGTATCCTTCAGACCTCTATGAGAAGGTCTTTCCGAATCTGAAGGGGAGAACACGCGCTGAGCAGAAGCGCATGCTGAACGAAGTTATTGCGCGCACCCTGAAGGACGACGCGGTTATGAGCGATCCTGCAACCGAGAAGGGGCCGCTAGTGGCTGGCTGGCCGCCGAACTAAATAAGGGGGCGCGGAAGAGCGAGCGTATCGTGGGATGTCGTGATTTGTAGCTAGAACAGCTACAGAAGCGCGTTCAACCCTGCATAATTAGCTAAAATCGGAACACCTTTGTGGTTGTGTGGTGAGTTTTGGTGTCGCAATCTTGCCCTGCCGATTCCGGCATGGGGAAGAATCAAAAATGCAAAGCATCACCGAACAGAATAGCAAACTTCTATCCGAACTCGTCAGAGTTGGGCGCATAGATGCGCGAGCTGCTGAGATGCACACAGAGAGCGGAAGGCTTCTGGCGTCGCACGAAGTAGCATTGGAGTTGCGGACCAACATGCGTCGTCACGCGGCTCGCAAGCCCGCCAAATCGTTTAGGATCGAACTCAGTGGGCACGTGTTCAGTGACTGAGCGTACGTTGCCGCATTGGCCTCGCGGGCTGTCGCGCTTGCGCGCGGCGGGCTACATCGGTGTGACGCCGCAAGCGTTCATGCGAATGGTTTACGATGGCCGGATGCCTAAGCCGAAGAAGATTGATGGCGCTGTGCGTTGGGATAAGCTCGCCGTTGATCGTGCGTTTGACGTGTTGTTCGATACCGAGACTAATCTGGCGGGCGAAGAGGTTATCGAGTTTCAGGCTTAGCGTTGGTTTGTGCTTTAGGAAGGCGCAGCCCCGTGGAAAAAGAGGCCGCCTCAGTTGGCGGCCTTATTTTCTGCGTAGGAAAACTAATTGAAATCGTCTTGCATTGCGGCGCCGAATGCCTTGATGGCAGCCTTTTGGTCTGACCGCATCATTGCTTTCGCGATTTTCTCGAACTCGTCCTTGTCAAGTTTGACCATGACGTCGGATACGCCGCCTCCTTTAGAGGCCATCTCGAAGCGGACAAAAACCGATCCAGCTTTGAGATTCCCAAGCTTTGTATTCCACCCGTGTCCGCTCCAGTTGTTGGCGGTTTTCCCGCCGCGAAGCACTTCTATTGCCATTTGTCGACCCATTTCGCGATTAGAAAGGGGCGCCAGATAGCGGCGCAGATTGCGGCGGTATTCGGGCTCGACGACAACAGCAACTTCGTAAGAGCTGATTATTTCGGCTTGCCGCATGCCCGGCCAATGTTGAGGCACGTGGTGCGCTTCAACGCCACGCGACTCCGGTTACAAGGCCCCAGTTGCCATTGGCGTTCGGTCGGCGCCAACGAGGCGTTGGCATATGCCTTAGAGCGGCGAGGGCGTCCGAGTAGCGTGAATACTTGACTTCAGACCCCTTCGGTCCGACCCAATAGCCAGCTGCGCGGCGGCAAGTCAGAGGATCAAAGAGGCTTCCATCACGAGAGACAGGTAGAGACATGAACAATCCTTTCGTTCGCTGGAGTGCTGACTCAGCTATAGCGATCCGAACGTCGCGTGCTCGAAGATTGTTCAAAAAATTCGCCGTGGGGTTTGGAGGACGATACGTCCCCCAAAGCACCGTTCCAATCGGTGGGTATATAAGTGGGTATGTTGTTCGAAAAAGGCGAATTTGTACCGATTAAGCCTTTGATTCTATTAATCGATATGACGGACACCCCTTCCGCCAGTATATTGTTCTCCACTGTTCGCAGTCGTTCGAACTCCACAGCAAAATCAGTGACTTGCGCCGGAAAGCTGTGCTTTGCAGCTCGTCGGTGTTCTTCCTGGTCGGCTCACTGACCGTAGTTTTTGACCGTGGGTTCGGAGGACGTTTTTCCGGAGGGAACAAGGCGCAAACCACTCGACGTGGAGCGCGAAACGAAGCCCGGCAAGTACGCCGATGGCGATGGGCGAACATCGCAGAGCTGGTCATACAGATATTGGAAAGATGGCAAACCCAAGGCTGCTGATAGCCACGGTGACGAGCTACGAGGGATCCGCGCAGCTTGGCACGGACGGAAAGGGCGATCCGTTCGAAGACGACTAGATCGCCAGTCGTAACAGCTGCGCAGGGTGACCATCTGATCTATCCTGGTCGCTTGAGAGAGCCAGGAGCGCGTTTGCAGGTGGCCGCGAGGGGGCCAATTTCTCTGACCCGAGCTCTATGGTGATGAGACAGAACTGAGTTGAACGGCAAAGATCGCTTCCAAAAATGGTCGCAAGGCAGGAGCGTCCCATGGGGGTCTCCCAACTTACGGAGCGCGTTCGGCGCGAACTGACCTATTTGGACTATCCGGCTCGGGAGTGGACTGTCCCGCGATTTAAGGACGGCGTACCAATTCTCGACGTGCTGATTGTTGGCGGCGGACAGAGCGGGCTAGGAATCGCGTTTGGTTTGAGGCTTGAACGTATAACAAACTTCAGGATCATCGATCGGCGCCCGCGCGGTTTCGAAGGCCCTTGGCGCAGTTTCGCTCGGATGAAGCAGCTGCGCACTCCAAAAGAGGTGACTGGCATTGATTTCGGCATTCCAAGTCTAACGGTGAGGGCGTGGTACGAGGAAAAATTTGGGAAGCGAGCATGGGACCACATTGATACGCTCCCTCAGGAAGTATGGCGATCGTATCTGGATTGGTACCGCGATGTTTTGACTCTCCCGGTCGAAAATGACGTCGAGTTGATGCTGATCGAGCCCGTCGACGATATCTTTCTTGCGCATCTCCGTCGTCCCGAGGGGATTGAGCGGGTGCATGCAAGGAAGATCGTTCTGGCAACGGGCTTTGACGGGAGCGGCTGCTGGCGGGCTCCTAAGTCGCTTGTTGCTCACCTTTCAGCAGATATTTATGCGCATTCGGCGGACGACATCGATTTTCGCAAGCTTGCCGGAAAACGCATCGGCATTCTTGGTGGTGGTGCATCGGCTTTTGACAACGCAGCACTCGCACTTGAGGCCGGCGCCGCACGAGTTGACCTCTGCTTCCGCCGTTCGAAGATGCCCCTGGTCAACCCACTTACCTGGATGAACTTTGCCGGTATTTTGGGCCATTTCGGTGACCTGACAGACCTGGATCGCTGGCGATTCATGCGCCACATTCTTGATGAGCTTCCAGTCCCGCCCACACAGGACGCCTATTGGCGATGCCGCAGGTTTGAGAACTTTGCGTTGCACCCCAACTGCGGATGGAATTTCATTGATGAAGCAGGCGGCACCGCGCGGGTGCGAAGTAAGGGTCGTAGCTTTCAATTCGATTTCGTGATCTTTGCAAGCGGAGTGGCGATGGATCTCTCGGCACGCCCGGAGCTCGCCCTATTATTCGAGCAAATTGCTCTTTGGCACGACCGGTTCACGCCTCCAGCCGGCGAGGAGAGCGAGTCGCTCGCCCGTTATCCCTATTTGGGTAAAGCCTTTGAATTCACGGAGCGGCGCCCGGGCGCAGCTCCGTTTCTGCTAGGATTGCACAACTTCACCTTTGGAGCGATGCTGAGCCATGGTATTTCAGGAGCGGCCATCACTGGTATAAAGTATGGGGTGCGCCGGCTCGTAAACGGCATCGCGCGGGATCTGTTTTGCGAGGAGGCGGCCACCTATTATCGTAGTCTGCTATCATATCAGACGCCTGAGCTGCGCACACTTGATAGCGCCTTTGTTTGGTTGAGCAAGCTTGGCAGCGAGGCTCTCAACCTCGAGAGCCTTGTCAATCAGCTTGAGCGATACAAGGTTGCCTCGGTCAGTCGCTCGCTGCAGCGATCGCCGCCTCAGCATGACTCTGCGCCAGTTAAGTCGATTCAGCTTGTGCGCACGAGGCGGCGACCGACTCGGCCCAAGAAGAAAAAGCGGTGAAATTGCAATGGCGGTAGTCGTGAAATGTTCGGCACTTCGGTTGTTTTTGTGCTCCACAAGGCTCTCGGGGCCTACGAGGCGAGTGAGTACTTCTTGCAGAATTGCCGTTTGACTATAGGCGGATCATACGAGAGAATATCCCATTTCTTGCCTTGCAAGTGATCACCGCCTGACGATCAACCCATCGGGGGTAAGCAATGGCTTTCATTGCATTTGCGAAGGTAATCGATTTTGCCACGTTGACTGCTGAGCAACGGAAAGAGCTCAAGACCATTCTCGGCGATCGCGAGAAGCAGCTCAAGAAGGCAATCCGGGATGTGGAGCGCGCCTTAACTAGGCTTGAACGGGCCAGCAGCAAGTCTCGAAAGCGCAAGGCGGCCAAGGGCAGGCGTTGACGTTCGTCGATATGCGCTACGCTTGGGGCAGCGCTCGCTAGAGCATCCGTCACTTAAGCTGAAGCGTATCCGTCGTGGCGGAAGTAGTTTTGGCATTCCTGAGGCGAGAAGTCGTCGATGAGAACGGCG
>NZ_LBJG01000092.1 GCF_028128765.1 Bradyrhizobium sp. CCBAU 51627 | reverse complement strand
GACATCGCCACGCGCCTTGGCCGGTGGCCACCGGCCAAGGCGCTAAGTCGCTTCCATCGCACAAAATGGTCCCGTGCAGATACAAGGGGTATCCATCCGCACGGTATGTCCGGAGACATACCCCTCACCCAAGTGAGCCTTCGTCTACCAGTGTCGCTGCCCTCTCCCACACGGGGCGAGAGCGCAGTCATGCGGATCGCGCTCGCAGTTAGAGATCCATCTCCCACGTCTCGCCGATCAGATCCTGCCCGAAGCTGTGATGCGGTTTCGTCGCGACCAGTTCGAAGCCGGCGGCCTTGTAGATGCCGCGTGCCGCAATCAGGATGCTCTGCGTCCATAGCGTCATCCGCTTGTAGCCCCTCTCGCGCGCTCCCTGGATGCATTGCTGCACCAGTGCGCGGCCGACACCCAAGCCGCGTGCCTTCTTCTCCACCTGCAACAGGCGGAGCTTTGCGATCTCGTCCGTGGCCTTGACCAGGAAGATCGAGCCGACCGGCTCGCCACCGACTTCCGCGATCCAGCAGTGCTCGCGCGCAGCGTCATAGGTCTTGATGAACTGCGCGCAGATCTCGGCGACCAGCGCTTCGTAGCTGATGTCCCAATTGTAGTCCGCGGCGTAGGCAGCGGCTTGCTTCGAGACGACCCAGCCCATGTCACCGACGCGATGGCTGCGCAGCACGACGGAAGCGGGCTGGCTTGCTCTTTGCTCGAGCACGGCCTCGATGGTCGCCATGGCCTGCGTGAGCCGCGCTGCCTCGCCGTCCGGAAGCTGCGCCAGCATTGCGGCGACCTCATTTTGCGAGCCGAGGTTCAGCTTGGCGAAGGCCTGGCGGCCTTTGGCGGTCAGGCTGAGTTGGTATTGCCTGCGATCCGCGGGCAGGGGCTTCCGCGTGAGCAGCCCGTTTTCGTCGAAGCTTTGGACGATGCGGCTGAGATAGCCGGCGTCGAGGCCAAGCTCGTTTCCGATCTCCTTGGCCGAAACGTCGTCGCGATGTGCGAGCTCGTAGAGCACGCGCGCCTCGCTGAGCGAAAACGGACTGTTGCCAAGGTGCTGGTCGAGCACACCGAGCTTGCGCGTATAGAAGCGGTTGAAGGCGCGGACCGCGGCGATCTGGTCATCGGTACCGTTGTCAGGCATGGGGACACCTCGATACTTGCCATTGTCAATCAATTATTTGACTTTGGCAAGCATCAGGTGCGCTTAACCCACCATGACGATCCGGCTGCGCAGCAGCGTCCGGGAGGAGCGGCCGAGCCGCCTGAGCAGCCGCGCCTCGGAACGGCGAGCTTGGGGCGGATAGCCGCCGATCCGGTCGTAATGATCGCGCGCGATCAAGAGCCCCTGATCGCCGAGGGGGCCGGCCAGCTTGCGTGCCACGGACCGCAGGACATCGCGGAAGCCGGTATCGGCATAAGGCGAGCGGCTGTAGCGGAACACGGCCGCACGATCCCGGCCACTGGCTGCAACGGCCTGGATGAACTGGGTGGTCTCTTCGATCCAGCCGGTTTCCAGCACCGCGCCGGCCGGCAGGAACATCAGCCAGGGGGAACGGGCCTCGAGTGCGCCGGCGGCGAGCGCCGCGCCTTGCGAGGATCCGTCACAGCCAATGAAACGGCAGCCGGCGACGTCCGCAACGCGCTCGATGACGCCGTTGGGGCTGCTGTCGACCAGCAGAACTTCCTTGATGATGCCCGCGGCGGCGCCGGGTACCAGCGCGGCCAGGGTTGCGACCGCCGTCTGCTCGACGCCCTCGGTCGGAATGATGACGCTCAGCATGATTGAGACTTCGATGTCCGCAATTCGGGAGAAGCGTAACTCGTTATGAGGATGTCATAAACACGCGGCGCCGCCGAGTGCAACTTTCCGGCGGGCGTTCGGTGTGCGATGGTGAATCGCCGAAAGTCCCGCCGTAGTCGAATATGTCGTGCGTGGGGTGGCAATGTTGCCGAATGTTTCGGCGAATCCGGGTTTCGAGAGCTTCAAACCGGGCCTTTCTCCGCCGATATCTCGGGGTGAACACGGCACCTTCCGCAAGGCAGTATCGGCGGATGGATCTTGCGGTGGGGAAAGACGTGAAACCGGCGCTGCGCTGAGCGAGAGATATCCGATGAACGCCGATCAACTTCCTGCAGCTGCGACGCCAGCATCGTCGAAGCCGGACGCCGCCTCGACCTTGCGGATCCGCGCCGTGATGCTGGGCGAACGTATCAACGCGTCGAACCTCGAACTCGGCACGCTGGTGTCATCGACGCCGGCGGCGTTCCGCATGCATGGCGGCCTCGCCGTGATTTTCCGTTACGGCGTCGTCGTGCTGATCGGCCTTCTTCCTTCGGAAGAGAAGGTGCTGCTCGATAACCTGAAGTCCCGCGTGACCGGCGAGTTCAGCCCCTTCGAGGAAGAGATCGCGCAGGCGCAGCTCTGCAAGGATGAAAACGCTGAGGCGATTCAGCCCGGCGGGCCGATCTCCTTGTCGAAATTTTCCGACGAGCGGTTGCTGTTGATCGCGGACGCTCTCGCCAAGAGCACGTCGCTGGCGCGCGACGAGCGGCGTGTGGCTGCGGTCTTCGATGTCATCGAGCCCTTTGCGCGGGAGCTCGCAGAGCAAGGCCGCACCTCGCGGCGGCGCAAGGGCATCCTGCAACTGATCGGCAATGCGCTGCTGGTGTAGCAGCGCGTCGCCGGCCGCGTCGCCGTCGCCGAGAAGCCCGACGCTCTCTGGGAAAAGCCTCAGCTCGACCGGCTCTATGCGCGTCTCGAAGACGAATATGAGCTGACGGAGCGCCTCGACACGCTCGAGCGCAAGCTCAAGGTCATCTCCGAGACGGCCGATGCGCTGACCGAGATCATCGACACCCAGCGCTCGCTGCGGCTCGAAATCGCGGTGGTGGTCCTGATCGTGATCGAAGTCGCGATCGGATGCTTTCAGATCTTTGCCGGCATTCACTGAGGCGCGCCGGCGCATTCCGGCCGATGGCCGCAGGTCTGCGACTGCCATGCCGCGATCTCTGCGAGCTCGGCCTCGGGCCGCGTCTCTGAGGTCTGGCGGCGCCCGAGATAGATCTGCCCGGCGTCGCCCTCGATCGTGATCCAGTCGCCTTCACAGAGGACCGTCTTGCCGAGACCGGCGCGCCGCGCCGCGGCGTCGACCTTCAGTTCGCCGCAGCCGACCACGCATGGCTTGCCCATCTGTCGCGCCACCAGCGCGGCATGCGAAGTGCGGGCGCCGACCGCCGTGATGATGCCGGCCGCCACCGCAAATCCCGCGACGTCGGCCGTGCTGGTGTCGGGGCGCAGCAGAATGACCGGCTCGCCCGCTTCCGCAAGTCGCTTGGCGCCTTCGGAATCGAACGCCGCACGGCCGACGCCGATGCCCCCGGAGGCGCCGATGCCGGATGCTGTCGGCGTGCCTGCTGAAACCAGCGAGATCTCGGTGAGCGAGGCGAGATCGATGCTCGAGAGGCGCGCCAGCGCTTCGTCCTTTGCGATCAATCCCTCACGTACGAGGTCGATGGCGATCCTGACCGCGGCGCGCGGTGTCCGCTTGGCCGCGCGGGTCTGGAGCATCCACAGCTTGCCGTCCTCGACCGTGAACTCGACATCCTGCACGTCGCCGAATTCGCGTTCGAGCCGAGTCAACACGTCGCCGAGCTCGTGCCGGATCGTCGGCAGCGCACGGGCGATCGCGTCCTCCGTATCGGGCGTGCGGCGGCCGGACACGACGTCTTCACCTTGCGCGTCAAGCACGAGATCGATCATCGCGCGCGGCGCGCCGGTCGACGGATCGCGCGAGAACGCGACGCCGGCGCCGGAGGCGAGCCCGCCATTGCCGAACACCATCGCCTGAACGGTGACGGCGGTGCCGAGGAGGTCGTCGAGCTGCTGCAGCTTGCGATAGGCCTGCGCCCGCTCACTCGTCCAGGACTGATAGACGGCTCGCGCCGCGGCCTCGAGCTGGGCAACCGCATCGTCGAGCCAACCGTCGGCACGATCCTCAACCAGCGCCTGCTCTGAGGCGGCGAGCCGTTCCAGTGCCTCGCCATCCAGCTCCCGGTCGTTAGCCACGCCTTCGGCATCGACCAACTCGGCGATGCGCGCAGCGAACGGTGCGGGATCGAGGCCAAGCACGGTCTCGCCAAAGCTCTCCAGAAAACGCCTCCGGCAATCCCAGGCGAGCCGTGGCCGGCCCGTCGCTCGGATCAGGCCGTGCACGGCATCCAATGTGCAGCCGACGTCGAGGACAGTGTCGAGCATGCCCGGCATCGATCGCGCCGCGCCTGATCGTACCGAAACCAGAAGCGGCTGCCTGCGATCGCCGAAGCGCTTTCCGGTCGCGCTCTCCAGGAACGCGAGGCCCTCCTTCAGGCCGTCGCGCAGATGTTGCGCGGCGTGGGCACGGCCGGAAACGACGTCCGCACAGAGCTTGATCGGCAGCACGAAGGCGGGCGGCACCGGCAGGCCGAGCGCTGCCATCCGGGTGAGATTGGCGGCCTTGGCGCCGATTTCTTCGGCGGGCCGCAATTCGGTCGCCTCAGCGCCGATACGCACGATATGCATGGTGGATTCCTCAGGCTGCGAGATCGATCATGATGTGACGGCGCAACAAATGGCCGAAGGCCGCGAAGCGGTCGGTGGCGCGTTCGATGGCGCGCGCCAGCTCGATCACCGAAAGCGAGGTCGCAACGTCGAAACCGCCGCTGAAGACGAGCGTGGTCGTAGCTCGCTCCTGCGCGTCCGCGGCATGTTCGGCATCGATCAGGCGCGTCACCGCGGCCAGTGCGTCTTCGGAATCGATGCGCTGTCCTTCCGGCACGTCCATTGCGGCAGCGACGCCGTTCGCCGCCGTTTCGGCCGCGCTCGCGGCCACCACGCAAAGCTCGGCCAGCGATGCCAGCAGGGCCGGATCCGTCCGCTCGGGGAGCAGCGAGGCGACGAAGGCTGCCTGCTCCAGCTCGTCGATGGCCTCCTCGACGCTGTCGATCAATTGGCCGATTACGGGCCGGGCATCGAGGCGGTCGACCTCGTTCCGACCCTCCAATGCAATGCGGTCCGCCTTTTGCTCGATCGCGGCACAGCGTCCCGCCAGCAGCTTGCCGTCGGCAGGCTGGCCGGTCCTGAGAGCTGCGATATGGCGCGCAATCGCGGCGACAAGATCGTGAGCCAATCCGACCTGGCGCAGCACCGCTGCAAGCAGCGCCCCGTCGACGCGTTCGAGGTGCCGCACGAGGTCGGCCTCGATCTGGTCACGGACCGTCCTGACGGAGCGGCCTGCAAGCAGCGCTTCGGTGGAGGCGCGCAGTGCGGCCTTGAGGAAATCGATTGCCGCGGTGCGGCCGAGCGCCTGGTCGAGCCGTTCGCCGAAGCCGATGCGGGTGGGCGCGGCGTTCCTGACCGCGGATCCGAGCAGATCGTTGCCGCCGAGCTCGAGAAAGCCGCGGTGGCCGATCCGCTGTCGCGCCGCCCATTCGAGGATTCGTGTTGCGTCGTCTCTGGCGACCCAGGTCCGCATCAGCTTGCGGGCCTTGTTCCAGTCGATCAGGAACACCAGCGCAGCACCGATCGCTTCGAGGAATTCGTTGCGATCCGCAGCATGCTTCGCCTGAAACTGGCCGGTAACGAGATAGAACGAATTGTCTTCGCCGAGACCTGCGGCGGTGTGACGGTCGAGCCCGCTCCAGGTCGCGTCGAACTTGTCGAACAGGGAGATGAAGAACTTTGCCCGCGCCAGATGTACGTCGGTGTAGGTGACGGTGA
Organism: Bradyrhizobium sp. CCBAU 51627; assembly: GCF_028128765.1. Taxonomy (GTDB): domain Bacteria; phylum Pseudomonadota; class Alphaproteobacteria; order Rhizobiales; family Xanthobacteraceae; genus Bradyrhizobium. The sequence goes on along the minus strand of NZ_LBJG01000092.1, from coordinate 240,089 downwards.
CTGCGTGCTTCTTGACGGCGATCACCACGACATGCGCGTCGGTGGTGCCGATGTCGTTCTGGATCAGCAGCCGGCCGCCGGCGCGTGTGGCCATGGTGTCGAGGCCGGGATGGTTGAACTTCAATCCGCGGGTTTGGTTGAGCCCTTTCATGAAGGATTCCACCGCGCTGCGATCTTCCCCATGCAGGCCGAACACATGGGCTCCGTCGAGCGCTTCCTCCGAGCAGTTCGCGGCCAGCCTGTTGAGCTGCTTGTGCAAATCCATGACCAGCCGGTGCAGGCTGTCGCCGGTCGACTCGGTCACGCCGGTCAGGCGCGCGATGTGGGCGATCTCGATCTCGCTCGTGGCGTCGAGCAGGCCGGCGCCGCGGATCGTCTCGAGCCGCGTCGTCGCCTTCCTGCCTTCATCGGGTGCGCCAGCCTCAACCGCGCGTATCATGACGCCGGCGTCCTCCTGTATCTCCTTCATCAGCTTCGCGAGATTTGGGGCAGCAAGCCGGTCCTGGCCAATCATGTGCGCGCCGCCGATCAGCGTCGCGATTGCGGCCGGCGCGATGCCCGCGGTCCGACTCTCAATGCCGAGGTCGCTCACGGGCCGGTCGGGCTCCTGCGCATGGTGAGCCGCGGCCTGAAGCGCGCTCATGCGCACCTTGATGCGATCGTTGGCGGCGAGCCCTTCTGCCACGAGGGTTGGCAGCAGAATGCCGCCCTGTCCGAGTTCTTCGATGATCTGGGTTTTCATGATCCGTCCGCACAACGTTCGGTGTGTGCATCATGCCGAGGAGCGGCGGCGCTGGCGTTGCGCCAGATCATTCATGTTTCCGTCACAAATCCTCGCGGTCGCGTAGCATGCCGGCGCAGTGGCGCGCGATCGTGATCTCTTCGTTGGTGGGAATGACGAACACCGCGACTGTGCTGTCCGCTGCGGCGATGCGTTCACACGCCGCATCATTCGCAGTTTCATCAATGCGGATGCCGAGCCAGCCGAGACGTTCGCCGATCGCGCTCCGGATCGCCTTCGCATGCTCGCCGATGCCGCCGGTGAAGACGAGGCAGTCCAGTCCGCCCAGCGCATTTGCCATCACCGCAATCTCCTGCGCCGCACGAAAGGTGAAGAGATCGACCGCCTCGCGCGCGGCAGTCTCGCCGCTCGCCAGCAGCGTTCGCATGTCCGCGGAGAGGCCGGAAACGCCGAGCAGGCCTGACTGGTGATAGAGCATGTGCTGCAAGTCCCCGGCCGACATGCCCTCGTGCTGGAGCAAATAGAGCAGCACGCCGGGGTCGAGGGTGCCGCAGCGCGTGCCCATCACGAGACCGTCGAGCGGCGTCAGTCCCATCGTGGTGTCGATGCTGCGGCCCTGGCGCAAGGCGCACAGGCTCGCGCCATTGCCGAGATGGGCGATGACAGTGCGCCGGGCCGCGAGCTCCGGCGCGACGTGGGTGAGCCGGCCAGCGACATATTCGAAGGAGAGGCCGTGAAAGCCATAGCGTCGCAGCCCGCGCATCTCATAGCGCCGCGGAATGGCGAAGCGGCTCGCGGGCGGCGCGAGGCCATGATGGAAGGCGGTATCGAAACAGGCGATCTGCGTCAGCGCGGGACGGATTGCGCCGAGGGCGCGGACAGGCGTCAGGCAGCGCGGCTGGTGCAGCGGCGCGAGCGGTGTCAGCGCCTCCAGCTTTGCGAAGACGTCGTCGGTCAGTACGACCGGGCCGGAATATTCGGCGCCGCCGTGGACGATGCGGTGCCCCACCGCGCGCAAGCGGCCTTCGCCGAAACGGTCCTCGATGAAGCCGAGCACATCGGCGAACAGATGGCCGCCGTCGGCATCGGACACCTCCCTCTGCGTCTCGAACAGCGTCTCGCCCGAGGGGCTCCTGGCTACGAGCCGCGGCTTCGCCTCGTGCTCGTCCAGCAGTCCGTTGCAGAGTAGGGCGGGCTCGGCTGTCGAGATGTCGAACAGGCCGAATTTGATGCTCGACGAGCCCGAGTTGAGAACGAGGACCGTGTCCGCCATGGCGTCATCAATCGCCGGCTTCTGCCGGCGTGGTGCCGGCGGCGCTGTTCTGCCAGACCCATTGCTGGATTTCTGGCATGTCCTCGCCGTGCTCGCGCACATAACGCGAATGCTCGATCAGCTTGTCGCGGAATTGCTGCTTCACCTGCGCGGCTTTTGTCGCAAGTCCCGGCACGCGCTCGATCGCTTCGATCGCGAGGTGATAGCGGTCGAGCCCGTTGAGCACGACCATGTCGAACGGCGTCGTCGTGGTGCCTTCCTCGGCAAAGCCCTTCACATGCAGGCCGGCATGGTTGGTGCGGTTGTAGGTGAGACGGTGAATGAGATAGGGATAGCCGTGATAGGCGAAGATCACGGGTTTGTCCTTCGTGAACAGGCTGTCGAAGTCGCGATCGGACAAGCCATGCGGATGCTGCTCGTTCGGTTGCAGCGTCATGAGATCGACGACGTTGACGACCCGCATTTTCAATTCCGGCAGCGCCTTGCGGAGCAAGTCGACGGCGGCGAGCGTCTCCAGTGTCGGCACGTCGCCGGCGCAGGCCATCACCACGTCGGGCTCGCTGTTCGCGTCCTCGGTACCGGCCCAGGTCCAGATGCCGATGCCGGCATCGCAATGCGTCGCCGCCTCCTGCATCGACAGCCATTGCGGCGCCGGCTGCTTGCCGGCGACGATGACGTTGATGCGGTTGAACGTGCGCAGGCAGTGGTCGGCGGTCCACAGCAGCGTGTTGGCATCCGGCGGGAGATAGATGCGGACGATATCGGCCTTCTTGTTGGCGACGAGATCGACGAAGCCGGGATCCTGATGGCTGAAGCCGTTGTGGTCCTGGCGCCAGACATGCGAGGTCAGGAGATAGTTCAGCGAAGCGATCGGGCGCCGCCATGGCAGGTGTCGGGCCACCTTCAGCCATTTGGCGTGCTGGTTGAACATGGAATCGACGATGTGGACGAAGGCCTCGTAGCAGGAGAAGAAGCCGTGGCGGCCGGTGAGCAGGTAGCCCTCCAGCCAGCCTTGGCAGAGATGCTCGCTCAAAATCTCCATCACGCGGCCGTCCTGCGCGAGGTGGACGTCGTAGGGTTCGATCGGCTCCATCCACACGCGTTCGGTGGTGTCGAACACGGCGTCCAACCGGTTTGATGCGGTTTCGTCCGGACCCATGATGCGGAAATTGCGCTCCCCGGCGTTTAGCCGAATCACGTCGCGCAGGAATTTGCCGAGCTCGCGCGTCGCCTCTCCGGTGACGCCGCCGGGCTGCGGCACCGCGACGGCGAAGCTGCGGAAGTCCGGCAGCTTCAGCTCCTTCTTCAGCAGCCCGCCATTGGCATGCGGATTGGCGCCCATGCGTCTGTTGCCCTTGGGCGCGAGAGCCTGCAGCTCGGGGATCAGCGCGCCGTTGTTGTCGAACAGCTTTTCCGGCTCGTAGCTGCGCATCCAGTCTTCGAGGATCTTCAGGTGCACCGGGTTTTCGCGGCAGTTCGCAACGGGCACCTGATGCGCACGCCAAAAGCCCTCGACCTTCTTGCCGTCGACCTCCTTCGGGCCGGTCCAGCCTTTCGGGCTGCGCAGCACGATCATCGGCCAGCGTGGCCGTTCGACGGTCTTGCGCCCGTCGCGGGCGTGCTGCTGGATCGAGCGGATGCTGGCGAGCGCGACGTCGAGCGCGTCGGCCATGGCCCGGTGCATCGCCTTGGGATCGTCGCCCTCGACGAACAGCGGCTCGTGGCCCAGCCCGCGGAAGAGATCGCGGATCTCGCTGTCGGGCATCCGGCCAAGCACGGTCGGATTTGCAATCTTGTAGCCATTGAGGTGCAGGATCGGCAGCACCGCGCCGTCATGGGCCGGGTTCAGGAACTTGTTCGAGTGCCAGGACGCCGCGAGCGGGCCGGTTTCGGCCTCGCCGTCGCCGACGACGCACGCGACGATCAAATCGGGATTGTCCAGCGCCGCGCCATAGGCGTGCACCAGCGCGTAGCCGAGCTCGCCGCCTTCGTGGATCGAGCCCGGCGTCTCCGGCGCCGCGTGGCTCGGAATGCCGCCCGGGAAGGAGAACTGCCTGAACAGCTTGTGCAATCCGTCCGCGTTGCGCGGGATGCCAGGATAGATCTCGCTGTAGCTGCCTTCGAGATAAGTGTTGGCGACCATGCCTGGCCCGCCATGACCGGGACCGCAGACATAGATCACGTTGAGATCCTGTGCGCGGATGGCGCGGTTGAGGTGGGCATAGATGAAGTTCAGCCCGGGCGTCGTGCCCCAATGGCCGAGCAGACGTGGCTTGATGTGCGCAGGCACCAGCGGCTCGCGCAGCAGCGGATTGTCCAGGAGATAGATCTGCCCGACCGAGAGGTAGTTCGCGGCGCGCCAGTAGCGGTCGAGGAGATCGAGGTCGCTGCTTGCAGCGGACGGTTGTTGTTGAAATGTCATGTTCCTGCCGATCTTCACTCGGGGATCGTCGTCAACTGTGTTCCGGGACGATTGATCCTTCGGCGGGATGAAACTGGATCGCCATGACACCCGTGTTGCGTGAGGTCAAAGCTGCGCGCTCGAACTTTGGGCGGCTACCGTGCATGGGGTTGTTTTTGCGTCTTTCATTCTTGTTCTTGATTTGTTCCTTTGTCGTGCTATCTTGGCTTCATGAGTCCAGCATCTTCTTCTGCTCTCAAGCACCCGCCGGTCGCGGCGCCCTCCGAGCCGGCGGGTGCGCCTTCTGATTTCCCCGAACTTGGCGTCGCCATCGACCGGGCGCGCCGGCGAGGGCGGGGCGCGCAGTCCAATGCCAGCGGCCGCTATGAGGCCGAGGCCCGCGTCGCCTTCGACGATGGCTGGCAGAGCCTTGAGGAACTGCCGCCGTTCAAGACCAGTGTCGGCGTCGATACCTCGCGCAAGGTGATCACCCGCAACGATTCCCCCGATATCGGCTTCGATCGTTCGATCAATCCCTATCGCGGCTGCGAGCACGGCTGCGTCTATTGCTTCGCGCGGCCGACGCACGCCTATCTCGGCCTGTCGCCGGGCCTCGACTTCGAGTCGAAGCTGTTCGTGAAGCCAGAGGCGCCTGTTCTGCTCGAGACGGAGCTCGCGGCACCGGGCTACGAGCCGCGGATGATCGCGATCGGCACCAACACCGATCCCTATCAGCCGATCGAGCGCGAGCGTAAAATCATGCGCGGCATACTGGAGGTGCTGGAGCGCACTGGCCATCCGGTCGGGATCGTCACCAAATCCGCGCTGGTCACACGCGACATCGACATTCTCGCAGCGATGGCCAGGCGCAACCTAGCCAAGGTCGCGATCTCGGTGACCTCGCTCGATCCCAAGCTGGCGCGCACCATGGAGCCGCGGGCCTCGACCCCGCCGAAGCGGCTGGAGGCGCTGAAGCAGCTTTCGGAGGCGGGCATTCCCACGACCGTTATGGTCGCCCCCGTGATCCCCGCGTTGAACGATTCCGAGATCGAGCGCATCCTCGATGCGGCCGCGCATGCCGGCGTCAAGGAAGCCTCCTACGTGCTGCTGCGGTTGCCGCTCGAGGTGCGCGACCTGTTCCGTGAATGGCTGATGGCGAACTATCCGGACCGCTACCGCCACGTCTTCACCCTGATCCGCGACATGCGCGGCGGCCGCGACTACGATTCCAAATGGGGCGAGCGGATGAAGGGCACCGGACCGATGGCCTGGACTATCGGACGCCGCTTCGAGATCGCCTGCGACAGGCTCGGTCTCAACAAGCGCCGCTCGAAATTGACCAAGGATCACTTTGCGCGGCCGAAGCAGAACGGCGAGCAGCTCAGCCTGTTCTGAAGCGCGGAGCGAATGAGGTGTGTCATGAGTAAGGAACTTCCACCCCCGATGCCGCGGCTTACCGTCATCACGCTTGGGGTCAACGACATCCGCGCCAGCATCGCCTTCTATGACGCGCTCGGCTTTTCGCGGCGGCTGAAGGCGACGGGTGAGGCCGTCGCGTTCTTCGACACCGGCGGCCCGGTGCTCGGCCTGTTTCCCTGGGGCCAGCTCGCGGATGACGTCAAGCTGCCTGACAATCCGAGGCCAACGACCTTTCGCGGCGTCACGCTCGCCTGGAACTGCGCTTCACGGGAGGAGGTCGATACCGTGCTGGCATTTGCGCTTCGTAAGGGCGCCTCGCTGCTGAAGGCTGCGCACGAGACCGATTACGGCGGCTATTCCGGCTATTTTGCCGATCCCGATGGCCATCCCTGGGAGGTCGTTGTCGCACCCGGCATCGAGGTCGGCAACGACAGGCGGGTGCATCTGGCGGACTGACGCCGAATGAATAACGGGAATTGCGCGGGGTTCCCGGTTGCGCTGGCCGGGCCGCTTGCGCACGATCCCGGCCATGATTCGGGATAAGTCTGCCAAGAAACCGGCCAAGGACGCGCTGGAGGAGGACGTTGCCAAGAAGGCTACGCCCGCGAAGGCGAGCTTCCGCCGCGAGCGCGCGCTGATCAAGCGCGGCGTCTGGCCGATCGCAGGCTGCGACGAGGCCGGCCGCGGTCCGCTGGCCGGCCCGGTGGTGGCGGCGGCCGTGATTCTCGATCCCGACCGCATTCCGCGCGGGATCGACGATTCGAAAAGGCTGACGGCGGAAGAGCGCGAAAAGCTGTTCGACAAGATCTGCGCGACCGCGCAGGTCTCGGTGGCCGTCGCCTCGCCGGCACGAATCGACCGTGACAACATCCTGCGCGCCTCGCTGTGGGCGCTGAAGCGCGCGGTGATCGCGCTGCCCGAGCCGCCCCGCCACGTCTTCGTCGACGGTCGCGATCGCCTCGACACTGCCTGCGATTGCGAGGCTGTGATCGGCGGTGACGGCATCGTATTGTCGATCGCCGCCGCCTCCATCGTCGCCAAGGTGACGCGCGACCGGTTGATGTGCGCGCTGGCGCAGGATTGCCCCGGTTACGGCTTCGAGCAGCACAAGGGCTATGCCGTCCCCGAGCATCTCGATGCGCTCAACCGTCTCGGCCCCACCATTCACCACCGCAGCTTCTTCGCCCCCGTCGTAGCCGCCCGCGCCAAGCACATGCCCTGGACCGTCGAGCCGGTGCAGGACCTGTTCTCCGTCAACGAAGTTGAGGTGCAGGTGGAGACGACGGTTGAAATCGATGCTTCCGCGGGTCTCTAGAACAGACCGCCGTTGCCACGACGCGCAACGCGCTTTATCAAAATAGCCTTGAGCGAATAGGGCCGGCTGGACGGGTTGGCTGCATCTTGCGGGCGTTGCATGCGGTTTACCTCCCTGGTCATCGAGCTCATTCGCGCCCGGCCGCGGCTGATCGTCTGGATTGCCGTGCTGCTCCAGGCCGCAATGTGGCTGCTGGTGGCGCTCCTGTTCTACCGCAGCCCGCCCGGCAGTCTTGCGACCCTGCTGGCCTTCGGCCGGGAATATCAGATCGGCACCGATCTCGGCCCGCCGCTCTCAATCTGGCTCGCCGACATCGCCTATCGCGCCGCGGGCGGCCACATGTTCGGCGTCTACCTGCTGGCCGAGCTCTGCGAGATCGCGACCTTCATCTCGCTGTATCACTTGGCGCGCGCGGTGGTCGGCGCGCAGCAGGCCGTGCTCGCCGTGCTCTTGACCATGACGGTGCTGGCCTTCTCCTCGTCCGCGCTCGACTTTGGGCCTCTGGTGCTGGTGCGGCCGCTCTGGGCGCTGTTGCTGTTGCATTCCTGGCAGATCATCGGCCAGCGCCGCGGCAATGCCTGGTTCGCCTGGTCGATCGAGGCCGGCCTGTTGCTCCTGACCACGCCCTCGGCGATCTTCCTGCTCGCGTTGCTCGTCATCTTCGCGCTCTCGACTGCCGACGGTCGCCGGACCTTGCGCGCGCTCGATCCGCTGTTCGCCCTCATCGTGGTGGCGGTGCTGGCGCTGCCTTATGCCGTCTGGCTGATGCGCGCCGAGACCCTCGTGCTGCCGGCGCTGCCCCATCTTGCCGATCTCAGCGCTCGCGCGATCCATGCTGCCTGGCTGCTCGGCGGGCTTGCGCTCGGAGCCTTGGCGGTCCCGGTGCTGAGCTTCCTCAACACGCCCCTGTTCGACGGCAAGGGCGAGGATGCGCCGATCATTTACCGGCCGCCGGTCGAGCCGCTTGCGCGCAACTTCGTCTATTTCTTTGCGCTTGCACCGGCGCTCGGTGCGGTCCTGATCTCCGGCGTGTTCGGGTTCGATGCTGTGGTTGGCGGCGCCGGTGTCGTGCTGGTCATGTCGGGGCTCGCCATGGTCGTGGTGTCAGGCGATCTCATCGCGATGCGCCGCGCCCGCATGCTGCGCACCGTGTGGCTCGCGGCCATCGTGGCGCCCGCCGCAGGCGTTGTGCTGGCCGTGCTGTTCCTGCCCTGGACTGGTACCGGCGAGATCGCGACCTCGATGCCGGCGCGCGCGATCTCGGATTTCTTCGACGAGAGCTTTGCCCGTCGCACCAACCATCGTCTGCGCGCGGTCGCCGGTGAAACCCAGCTTGCGAGCCTGATCACGTTGCATTCCGGCCGGCCGCATCTCTTCATCGATGCTGATCCTGCCCGCACGCCGTGGATGTCGCAGGACAAATTCAGCGAGAGCGGTGGTGTCGTGGTCTGGCGTGCCTCCGATACCGCCGGCACCCCGCCCCCCGAAATCCTCGCGCGCTTCCCCGGCATTGTGCCGGAAGTGCCGCGCGCCTTCGAATGGCTGATCAATGGTCGTCAGGGATTGTTGCGCATCGGCTGGGCGATCGTGCGGCCGAAGGGGACGTAGCGAGCTCTCTCCGGCGTCATTGCTTCGCTGCGCTCGCAATTGTGAACATGCACAGCAATGACGGAGACGGGCCGTTCCGTCCCTCACGCGCCCGCCAACGCCTTCGCGATCGCCCGCAGATCCTGCCAGGCCAGACGCTTGTAGGACGGCGAGCGCAAGAGATAGGCCGGATGGAAGGTCGGCAGCGCGCGGATGGTGCGCTGGCCGGTCTCATAGTCGAACCAGCGCCCGCGCGTGCGCATGATGCCTTCGCGCGTCGACAGCAGGGTCTGCGTCGAGGGATTGCCGAGCGTCACCAGCACGTCGGGGTTCACCAGCTCGATATGGCGCTGGATGAAGGGCAGGCAGATCTGCGTCTCCTGCGGCGTCGGCGTGCGGTTGCCCGGCGGCCGCCAGGGGATGACGTTGGTGATGTAGGCCGTGGCACGATCGAGCCCGATCGCGCCGATCATCAGGTCGAGCAGCTTGCCGCTGCGTCCGACGAAAGGCAGCCCCTCGATGTCCTCGTCGCGGCCGGGCGCCTCGCCGACGAACATGATGCGCGCCTGCGGGTTGCCGTCGGCGAACACCAGCTGGGTCGCGGTGTGCTTGAGCGCGCAGCCTTCGAAGTTCTGCATCAGCTCGCGCAGCGCCTCGAGCGTCGGCGCGGTGCGCGCCGCCTCGCGCGCCGAGGCAATCGCGACGTCGGGGGCCGGAGCAGCCTCGCCCCGCATCACCGCAGGCGCGGCGACAGGCCGCGGCGCCTCGACCGGCGCCACCCGCGGCGCTGGTGGCGGCGCGTCTAATTCCGCCAGGCGGTCGATCGGTTCCTCCGCGAGCGCGCAGTCGACACCGGCCTCCAAATAAAAGGCGAGAAGCTCTCGGACGGTGGGTGCGGGCTCGGGGATCATTGGGAAAGTCAGACTATTAGTTCATCTTAGGGCGCCTTGCATCCCAGCGGAACGCATTTCCATGGTTGTCCTACCCGGAAAAATCGGAAACAAGGGGGCGCAAATGACAAGGAACCGTCTCAAGGGCTGAGATCAGATGAGCACCGAAGAACTTCCCCCGCGCGAATCCATGGAATTCGACGTCGTCATCGTCGGCGCCGGCCCCTCGGGTCTGGCCGCCGCGATCCGGCTGAAGCAGATCAACGCTGATCTCAACGTCGTCGTGGTGGAAAAGGGCTCCGAGGTCGGTGCGCATATTCTCTCCGGCGCCGTGATCGACCCGGCCGGGCTCGACAAGCTGATCCCGGACTGGCGCGAGGATTCCGACTGCCCGCTGAAGACCCAGGTGAAGGACGACCGCTTCTTCTGGTTCACCGAGACGAGCGCGATCAAGCTGCCGAACTTCATCATGCCGCCGCTGATGAACAATCATCACTGCTATATCGGCTCGCTCGGCAATGTCTGCCGCTGGCTCGCGCGCAAGGCCGAGGCGCTCGGTGTCGAGATCTATCCGGGCTTTGCCGCCGCCGAAGTGCTCTATGACGAGGAGGGCAAGGTCAAGGGCATCGCCACTGGCGATATGGGCATCGGCCGCGACGGCAAGCCGAAGGACTCCTTCACCCGCGGCATGGAGTTGCTCGGCAAATACACGCTGTTTGCCGAAGGCGCCCGCGGCAGCCTGACCAAGCAGCTCATCAACAAGTTCGCGCTCGACGCCAAGAGCGAACCGCCGAAATTCGGCATCGGTCTCAAGGAAGTCTGGCAGATCGATCCCGCCAAGCACCAGAAGGGTCTGGTCCAGCACGCGGTCGGCTGGCCGCTCAAGAATGATACCGGCGGTGGCCTGTTCTTCTATCACTATGACGAAAACCTGGTCTCGATCGGCTTCGTCGTCCATCTCAACTATAACGATCCGTATCTTTCGCCGTTCGACGAATTCCAGCGCGTCAAGAACCATCCCGCCGTGCGTGCGACGCTCGAGGGCGGCAAGCGGCTCGCTTACGGCGCGCGTGCGATCACCGAAGGCGGCTATCAATCGGTCCCGCGGCTGAGCTTCCCCGGCGGCGCGCTGATCGGCTGCGCGGCGGGGTTCGTCAACGTGCCGCGCATCAAGGGCGTGCACAATGCCATGGGCACCGGCATGCTAGCCGCGGAGCATGTCGCGGCTGCGCTCGCCGCTGATCGCGCCAATGACGAACTCGTCGAATACGAGAACACCTGGCGCGATTCCGTCGTCGGCAAGGACCTCTATCCCGTCCGCAATGCCAAGCCGCTCTTGTCGAAGTTCGGCACCTTCATCGGTGCCGGGCTTGGCATCTTCGACATGTGGTGCAACACGTTGTTTGGTGCCTCGCTGTTCGGCACCCAGTCGCACGCCAAGCCCGATCGCGCGACGCTCGATCCGGCCAAGAGCCACGCACCGAAGGCCTATCCGAAGCCCGACGGCAAGATCTCGTTCGACAAGCTGTCCTCGGTGTTCCTGTCCAACACCAACCACGAGGAGGACCAGCCGGTCCATCTGAAGGTTGCCGACATGAGCCTGCAAAAGACCTCGGAACATGATGTCTTCGCCGGTCCCTCGAACCGCTATTGCCCCGCTGGCGTCTATGAATGGGTCGAGGAGGCCGGCAGCCCCCGCTTCCAGATCAACGCGCAGAACTGCGTCCACTGCAAAACCTGCGACGTGAAGGATCCCAACGGCAACATCACCTGGGTTCCTCCGGAGGGGGGCGGCGGGCCGAACTACGAGGCGATGTAGGGACGGGCCAAGGGACCAAATGGGTCCGAAGCGTGATGTAACGCACGTTCGCGTGAGAACCGGAGTATCGCGGATGCCCCCGGTCACGATACGGCCATAGTAGCGGCGTCTTGGGGCTCTCCTGACGGTCACTTGAACGGTGACCTGGCCGATTTGGGGCGTGCGGAGGGGATCGTCCGGTCCGAATCCTTGCGGTGAAGCGCCAAAAGCGGCATTGTCCGGACCCGACGGTTCCGGGTCGATGTTGCCGGCCGCGTTCGCGTGCGAGACGGTCTTTTGCTTCAAACCCAGGCACCACCAACTCAAGGCGAGCCCTGATGTTCTCAAATCGTTTCAACCGCTGGACTGCTGCTGCCATCGCCCTTGCCGGCTCCGCAATCGTGGCGGTCCCCAGCGCGGTGCTGGCGCAGACACCGGATCATCCGGCCGATACGGCGGCGCAGTTTCCGACCCGAAACGATCTGAAGTCGCTCACCACCGCCGGCAGCTATCTCGCCGCCCGCCACGCCAGTGTCGAGCGCGACGCGGCCTCGGCCGCCGCCTTCTACCGCTCCGCTCTGCGGACCGATCCCAAGAACAACGAGCTGCTCGACCGGGCCTTCATCTCGTCGGTCGACGATGGCGACATCGACGAAGCCGTCAAGCTCGCCGAACGCATTCTCACCATCGACAAGACCAATCGCGTCGCCCGCCTCGTGGTCGGCGTGCATGATTTGAAGCTCAAGAAATATTCGAGCGCGCAGAGCAACATCAACCAGTCGGTGCGTGGTCCGATCACCGATCTCGTGGCGACGCTGCTGTCCGGCTGGGCCGCCTATGGTGCTGGCGATGCCAAGGGCGCGGTTGCGACCATCGACAAGCTGGCAGGTCCGGAATGGTATCCGCTGTTCAAGGACCTACACGCCGGCATGATCCTCGAGAACGCCGGCAAGGAGAAGGACGCCGGCGCCCGCTTCGAGCGCGCCTACAAGCTCGACGATTCCATGCTGCGCGTCACCGAGGCCTATGCACGCTGGCTGTCGCGCAACAAGGACGCGGCCTCGGCAACCGCGATCTACGAAGCCTTCGACAAGAAGCTCGCCCGTCATCCGCTGATCGTGGAAGGTCTGCGTGAGACCAAGGCCGGCAAGAAGCTGCCGCCGTTGGTCGATTCCGCGCAGGCCGGCGCGGCCGAGGCGCTTTACGGCATCGGCGCCACGCTGACCCGCCGCGGCGGCGAGGATCTCGCGCTGGTCTATCTCCAGCTCGCGCTGTATCTCCAGCCCACTCACCCGCTGGCCTTGCTCTCGCTCGCCGACCTCTATGAATCAGTGAAGCGGCCGCAGATGGCGATCAAGATCTACGAGCGCGTGCCGTCGAGCTCGCCCTTGAAGCGCAACGCGCAGATCCAGCTCGCCATCGATCTCGACTCCGCCGACCGCACCGACGAGGCGATCAAGATCCTCAAAGGCGTGACATCGGATGATCCCAAGGATCTCGAAGCCATCATGGCGCTCGGCAATATCGAGCGCGGCCGCAAGAAGTTCAGCGACTGCGGTGCGACCTATTCGCAGGGTATCGACGTGCTGCCTGCCGGCAACGACAAGGCCAACAGCGTCTGGTACTATTATCGTGGCATCTGCGAGGAGCGCTCCAAGCAGTGGGCCAAGGCCGAGGCCGACATGAAGAAGGCGCTCGAGCTCCAGCCCGACCAGCCGCACGTCCTGAACTACCTCGGCTACTCCTGGATCGACCAGGGCGTGAATCTCGACGAAGGCATGAAGATGATCAAACGTGCCGTCGAGCAACGTCCCGACGACGGCTACATCGTCGACTCCCTCGGCTGGGCCTATTATCGCATCGGCAATTACGAAGAGGCGGTGAAGAACCTCGAGCGCGCCATCGACCTCAAGCCCGAGGATCCCACGATCAACGACCATCTCGGCGACGCCTATTGGCGCGTAGGCCGTACCCTGGAAGCCAAATTCCAGTGGGCGCATGCCCGCGATCTCAAGCCCGAGCCGGAGGAGCTTCCGAAGATCGAGGCCAAGATCGCGAACGGTCTCACCGACGACAGTTCGAACTCTTCGGCTGCGCAGGCGGATAAGAAGAAAGACGACGACAAGGGCGGTTAGGCTGGGTAACTGGGGGCGTATCGCCGATGCCGGCGTTGGTTGAAGAAGGGCGCGCGAAGGTCAATCTGAGCCTTCGCGTGGTCGGCCGTCGCGCCGACGGCTATCATGATCTCGAAAGCGTGGTTGCGTTTGCCGACTGTGCCGACCGGCTCACTCTGGAGCCGGGTGGCGAGCTCAGGCTTGCGACCACCGGGCCGCTCGCGGCGGCTTGCGGCGAGGCATCGGATAATCTCGTGTTCAAGGCCGCCAAGCTGCTGGCCGACGCCGTGCCGAATTTGAAGCTCGGCGCTTTCGCGCTCGACAAGGTCTTGCCGGTCGCCGCCGGGATCGGCGGCGGCTCGGCCGATGCCGCCGCGGCGCTGCGGCTGCTGGCGCGTCTCAACAATCTGCCGCTCGATGATGCCAGGCTCCAGCAGGTCGCGCTTGCGACCGGCGCCGATGTGCCGGTGTGCCTGCTCTCGCGTGCCTGCGACATGACCGGGGTCGGCGAACAACTGCTGCCGCTGGCCTTGCCGATCCTGCCCTGCGTGATGGTCAATCCGCGCGTCCCGGTCGCGACAAAGGACGTGTTCCAGGCGCTGGGCCTGCGCAATGGCGAGCTGCTGGTCGGGGCCACTTCGGTCCTCGGAGCTCCGGCCTGGCCGGGCGAGGGCGGATCGATTGCCGATTGGGTCGAGGTTCTCGAGACCGTTGCCAATGACCTGGAAGCCCCCGCGATGCGCATCGAGCCAGTGATCGGTGATGTGCTGGAAGCCTTGCGCTCCTCCGCCGGCGTCAAGCTGGCACGCATGTCCGGCTCGGGCGCGACCTGCTTTGCGATCTATGGTGCGCCGAGCGATGCGCACGCCGCTGCCGAGAAGATCCACAGGGATCACCCCGGCTGGTGGGTGCATGCGGGGACGTTGAGCTAGACCTTCGCGCCGTCCTCCGGCAGCCCCAGAAACCGCCGGATCTCACCCAGCACCTCTTGCGGCTTGTCGTGTTGCAGCCAGTGTCCGGCACCAGCGATCGTCTCGACGCGCGCTTGCGGGAAGTAGCGCTCGAGGCCCGCCGCCTTCGCGCCTGCCAGAAAGCTTTCGCCGGCATTGAGCAGCAGCGTCGGGCAGGTGATGCGCGACCACAGCGCGACGTGATCGTCCGGCCAGAGCCGGTGCGGCGCCGAGGCGCGCTGGTAGGGATCGAACTTCCAGCTATAGGTGCCGTCGTCGTTCCGCCGCGCGCCGTGGCCGGCAAGATGCATCGCGAGGTCGCGCGACAGCCGCTTGTTGTGAAGCACCATTTGCGCGGCCGCGTCTTCGAGGGTCGGATAGCGACGCGGCGTGCGATCGTGCAGTTTGTCGAGCTGTCCGATCCATTTGCTGATGCGCTCATGGGGCGGCGGCTTGGGCGCATCGGGCAGCATCGTTACGCCGTCGAGAGCGATCAGCTTCGAGACCAGCTCGGGGAATGACCCGGAAAAGATCAGGCTCACCATGCCGCCCATCGAATGGCCGATGAGCGTCACGCGAGGCGCGGCGATGGCGCGGATGAGCTGGATGAGATCGTAGACATACTCCGTCAGCGCGTAGCTGCCGCCGCGGGTCCAGTCGGAATCGCCGTGGCCTCGCAGGTCGGGCGCGATCACATGGAAATGCGGCTGCAACGATCGGGCGATGGCGTCCCAGCTTCGGCAATGATCGCGGCCGCCATGGACCAGGATGAGAGGTGGTGCACTCTCGTTACCCCAATCGGCATAGTGCAGGCGCAGACCATGGGACTCATAGTGGCGACTTTGCGGGACGCGCATCGCGGCTACCCGTTCACGGGCCGTCGCGCCAAGGCGAGCGACAGGCCGAGGCCGGCGATGAACACGCCGGAGCCCTGGGTGAGGCGACGCATCAACTGCGGCCGCCCGATCAAGTGCCCGCGCGTTGCGGACGCCATCAAGACCACGACGACATCGGCAAGCGTGTTCAGCGTCACCGAGATCGCGCCGAGCACGATGAATTGCAGCGCGGGATTCGATCCCGAGGGCTCGAGGAATTGCGGGATGAAGGCGAGAAAGAACGCCGCGGTCTTCGGATTCAGTGCTTCGACCAGCACGCCATCACGGAACGCCCGCTTGCCGCCGACGGCTTCGCTCTCCAGCGTCAGCGCGCCGCCGGCGCTGCGAAAAGTCCTGATGCCGAGCCAGACCAGATACAGCGCACCAACAAATTTCACGGCAGCAAACAGCTCGGCGCTGGCCAGGATGATCGCGGAGATGCCGAGACTGCCGGCCACAACATGAACCAAGCCGCCGAGCGCCGTACCCGCCATCGACGCAAAGCCATTTGCGCGGCCCTCCGACAGCGTTCGCGCCGCGACGTAGAAAATGCCGGGGCCGGGAATGGCGGCGATGAGAAAAGCCGCGGCCAGGAACAGCCAGAGATTGGTTTCAATCATGCTGTTTTCGTAGCGCAGTGCGCCAGGATTGCAAAGCCATCTCGTTCAGCCCATGCGGCGGAAGATCGCACTGGCATTGACCCCGCCGAACCCGAAGCCGTTGGAGATGGCGTTGCGCATCGGCATCGGCCGCGCGATGCCTGCGACGATGTCGATGCCATGAGCACCCGCGTCGGGGCTCTCGAAATTCAGTGTCGGCGGCGCGATCTGGTCGCGCAAAGCGAGCACGCTGAAGATCGCCTCCAGCCCGCCGGCGGCGCCGAGCAGATGGCCGGTGGCCGATTTGGTGGCACTAACCGCGATAGAATTGTTGCGGCCGAACAGCGCGCCGATCGCGCCGAGCTCGCTTTCGTCGCCGGCCGGGGTCGACGTCGCATGCGCATTGAGATGCTGCACATCGGCGGGCTCAAGGTTCGCCTGCCGCAGCGCGATCTCCATGGCGCGGCGGGCGCCATCGCCGTCCGGCGGGCCGGAGGTCATGTGATAGGCGTCCGCCGTCGTGCCATATCCGACGACCTCGGCGATCGGCGTGGCGCCGCGCGCCAGCGCATGCTCCAGCTCCTCGACCACCAGAATGCCGGCGCCTTCGCCCACGACAAAACCGTCGCGGTCGCGATCGAACGGCCGCGAGGCGCGGGCAGGCTCGTCGTTGAAGGAGCTCGACAGCGCGCGCGCCGCGGCGAAACCACCGAGGCTGACGATGTCGATGCAGGCCTCCGCACCGCCGCAGATGGCGACATCTGCTTCGCCTGCGCGGATCATGCGCGCGGCGTCGCCGATCGCCTGGACGCCGGCGGCACATGCGGTGACCGGCGTGCCCAGCGCGCCCTTGTAGCCGTATTTGATCGAAACGTGGCCGGCAGCGAGGTTGGCGAGAAACGAGGGGATCGTGAATGGCGACAGCCGGCGGGCGCCGCGCTGCTCGGTCATCCGCACCGCTTCCGCCATGGCGGGGAAACCGCCGACGCCGGAGGCGATGATCGTCGCGGTCCGCTCCAGCGATGCTGTATCCTGCGGCACCCACTTGGCCTGTGCGACCGCCTCTGCGGTGGCGAGCAGCGCGAACAGGATGAAGCGGTCCATCTTGCGCTGGTCTTTGGGCGCGGCGGCTTGCACGGGATCGAAGCCGCCTTCGGCATCATCGGCCTTGTCGGGCACGAGGCCGGCAATGCGCGCCGGCAGGACTTGCGCCCATTCCGGCAGCAGTCGCAGCCCGCTTTGGCCGGCGAGCAGCCGCCGCCAGGATATCTCGACACCGCAGCCGAGCGGCGACACCGCGCCCATGCCCGTCACGACGATACGACGCATGTCAGTCTCCAGTCGGCGCGAGCGCCGGGTTCATGGCCTTGAGCGAAGCGAGTCGCGCCCGCATCAAGCGGCTCGCGCGCGGCCCGGGAATGGCGATCGTGTTGGCGAGCGTGATCGGCTGCCTGTTGGCGGCATCGACCACCACCGGATTGATCGGACGAGCGTCGTTCCGGTTCGCCAGCAGGATGGATTCGCCTTTCGGGGCGAGATGCTTGTTGCCCCAGGCAAGCAGCGTGGCGATCACGGGGAAGAAGTCCCGCGCCCTGTCCGTCAGCACATATTCGTAGCGCGGCGGCCGCTCCTGATAGCGGCGACGAACGAACATGCCGGTCTTGGTCAGATGGGCGAGGCGCCGCGACAGGATGTTCGGCGCGATGCCCAGGTTGCGCTCGAACTCGTCGAACCGGGTCGAGCCCTGAAATGCATCCCGCAGGATCAGGATGCTCCACCACTCGCCGACCGTCTCCACGGCGCGGCCAATCGGACATTCCAGGATCGAGGGGGATTTGGGCTGCATGGCGGGGAAGGTAGGGATGTAACTTTCAAAATGCAAGTCACTGATGAGGAGTGGACGGGTGGGTTGGAAGGGACGCGACCGTGCAGCTGTTGCTGTGGCGGGAGCTGTTGCTGTGCTGCGGCTGCGGTTTGAGATGCGAGCTAGCGAGCGATAGTCGTGCGCCATACTCCGTCATTGCGAGTTTAGCACCGGCCGAAGGCCGACCCAGGCTTGAGCAGCGAAGCAATCCGGAGTCTTTCGGCGGAGGGATTCTGGATTGCTTCGCTGCCCTCGCAATGACGCCGAGGGAGCAACGCGAATCTCAGGTCGTCACCCGCCGCGCAATGGCGAAGCGGTAGCGCGGGGGTGACAGGGCTAACAACGGTGGGAGTGTCAGACGCAAAACGCCTAGTGCGACCTCGCCAAACAGAACGCCACCACCTGCTCCAGCGCGCTCTTCATCGGCGAGGGCGGGAACAGCGCCAGCGCGTCGACCGCCATGGCGCCGTAGTGCTGGGCACGGCTCAGCGTGTCCTCGAGGGCGCGGTGTTTGTTCATCAGCCCGATGGCGTGATCGAGATCGGATTCGCCGATCTCACCGCGCTCGAGCGCCTTGATCCAGAAGGCGCGCTCGGTGTCGTTGCCCCGGCGGAAGGCGAGCACGACGGGCAGCGTGATCTTGCCCTCGCGGAAATCGTCACCGGTGTTCTTGCCGAGCTTTGCGCTCTTGCCGCCATAGTCGAGCACGTCGTCGACGAGCTGGAAGGCGATGCCGAGATTCATGCCGACCGAGCGGCAGGCGGTCTGCTCGGCCTTGGGCCGGTTTGCGATGACAGGACCGACCTCGCAGGCTGCAGCGAACAGCTCGGCGGTCTTGCCGCGGATCACGGCGAGATATTCGTCCTCGGTGGTCGCGGTGTTCTTGGCGGCGGCCAGCTGCATCACTTCGCCCTCGGCGATGGTGGCGGCGGCCGCGGAGAGGATGTCGAGCGCGCGCAGCGAGCCGACCTCGACCATCATGCGGAAGGCCTGTCCCAGCAGGAAGTCACCGACCAGCACGCTCGCCTCGTTGCCCCAGAGCATGCGGGCCGACAGCTTGCCGCGGCGCATCTCGCTCTCGTCGACGACGTCGTCATGGAGCAGGGTCGCGGTGTGCATGAACTCGACGGAGGCGGCGAGCTTGATATGGCCATCGCCTGTGTAGCCGGCGAGGTTGGCCATGGCCAGCGTCAGCATCGGCCGCAGCCGCTTGCCGCCGGAGGAGATCAGGTGGTTGGCGACTTCAGGGATCATGGTCACGTCCGAGCCCGTCCGCGACAGGATCGTGGCGTTGACGCGCTCCATGTCGGGGGCGACAAGGGCAACCAGCTCTTCGATCGACGCGCCGGGAGTTTCGAAAGGTACGATGACGGCCACGCCGGTCTCCAATATTTGCCCCGGAGGGGCTATTCTGATGGAAAGACAATAGAAACTGGAGGCGGATGCGGCAAGTGCTGCGGAACCATTGACATTTGCCGCTCAACCCCTTTCAGGCAGGAGGCTCGTTTGCGTGAACTGGTTCGGACCAACGATATTGTGCTTGTGTCGGCGATCGGAGCGCTGCTCGACGGCGCCAACATCCACCATCTGGTGCTGGACCAGAACATGAGCATTATCGAGGGCTCGCTCGGCGTCCTGCCGCGCCGGATCCTGGTCCATGAGGACGACGCCGTCGAGGCGAGGGCGCTCCTGACCGAGGCCGGGCTCAGCCACGAACTGCGCGGCGATGATTGAGGCCGTCACAGAGATGACCGAGGACGCCTTTCTCGGTGGGCAGCTGCTGCTGACGCAGAAGCGATCCGGCCACCGCGCTGGGCACGATGCAATCCTGCTTGCGGCTGCGACACAGGCCCACGGAGGCGACCGCGTGGTCGATCTGGGTGCCGGCGTCGGCACGGCCGGCCTGGCGCTAGCCCGGCGTGTCGCCGGGATCGATCTCTGCCTCGTCGAGATCGATCCGGAATTGGCCGGCCTCGCGCGCGGCAATGCGGCTAAGAATGCGATTGCCGCGGACGTGATTGTCCTCGATGTCACTGCGGATGCGCAGGCTTTTGCCGCACATGGGCTCAGGCCGGACAGTGCGGATTGCGTGTTGATGAACCCGCCCTTCAACGATGCCATCAGGCATCGCGGCTCAGCGGATCAGGCGCGTCATACCGCGCATGTCGCGACGGCGGAGACGCTGAATGCGTGGGTGCATGCAGCACGGCGCATTCTTCGATCGAGTGGTGTGCTGACCTTGATCTGGCGCGCAGATGGGATCGCGGAAGTCTTGGCAGCGCTGTCACGCGGCTTCGGCAGCGTCTCGCTCCTGCCGGTTCACAGCGAAGCCGGAAGGCCGGCGATCCGTGTGCTGGTGCGCGCCGTCAAGGGCGGCCGGGCGCCGATGCGATTGCTGCCGGGCCTCGTGCTCAATGACGAGTCACACCTGCCTAAAAAAGAGGTGCGGAATATTCTGGAGGGGAGAGCGGTCTTGCCGCTGGCAGAGCCGTGACGGCTTACTGGGGAAGCGATTCCGACTGCTGTTCTTGCGGGGACGTAAAACGAATCGCCGTGAAAAGCGCACCGATCAGCATCAGCAGCAGATAGACCTTCATGTCGCTTCCTCCGCTGCCTCATTGCAGCTTCCCAACAGGGATTCTGCAAAACACGTTCCAGGCACCTTCAATGACAGTCGCGTGATAAAGAATAGTTAACCAGAGGTAAGGCCATGGCCGAACAATTGAACGATCGCGAAAATTCCGGCCTGGCCGACAAGTTCTTGCAATATCTGCCGGCGCGTTTCCGCCCGGGCGCGGCGGTGGTGCCGGTGGTGCGGCTGTCAGGCGTCATCGGCGCGGTGACGCCGCTGCGTCCGGGCATGACGCTGGCAGGTGTCGCGCGGGTGCTGGAGCGGGCGTTTTCCATGCGCAACGCCAAGGCGGTGGCGCTGGTGATCAATTCGCCCGGCGGCTCGCCCGTGCAGTCGCGCCAGATTTTCTTGCGCATCAGGCAGCTTGCGGCGGAGAAGAAGCTGCCCGTGCTGGTGTTCGTGGAGGACGTCGCGGCCTCGGGCGGCTACATGATCGCCTGCGCCGGCGATGAGATCTTCTGCGATCCGTCGTCGATCCTGGGCTCGATCGGCGTGGTCGGAGGCAGCTTCGGCTTCCAGGAGGCGATCAAGCGGCTCGGCATCGAGCGGCGCCTCTACACGGCTGGCGCGCACAAGGCGATGCTCGATCCGTTCCTGCCCGAGAACCCCGACGATGTCGCCAAGCTGAAGGCGCTTCAGCGCGAGATCCACCAGATCTTCATCGCGCTGGTGAAGGAGAGTCGCGGCGTCAGGTTAAAGGGCGCCGACGACACCCTGTTCACCGGCGAGTACTGGGCCGGCGAAACGTCGGTGGCGCTCGGGCTCGCCGACGGCATCAGCGACCTCCGCTCAACTCTTCGTGCACGCTATGGCGACAAGGTTCTCACCCCCGTGATCGCGCAGCCGACCGGGCTGCTCTCCGGTCTGCTTGGGCGGAAATCGCCCGGCGCGGGCCAGCTTTCGGCCATGGAATCAATCGCCGGGCTACCGGACGAGCTGATCTCGGCGGTCGAGACGCGGGCGATTTGGGCGAAATTCGGGTTCTAGGCCGGGCGCTCCCCGCGCCATTTGGTCCCAATGATGCCGGGAGCCGAGCCAATTGCAGCGCGGCCCGGAGTGCGCGAATATGCGCGTGGGGGCTGAGCATGAGACAAGGATCGACCGATGCCGCCGTTCGTCGCATTCGCGGGCGTCCTGGGTGGGCTTGCCGTGGTCCGCTGGGCCTACAAGACCGCCATCAGGATCAATGAGGAGCTGGAGGAGATGCGCCTGTCGCGCGTCGCCGAAGCCGCTTCCATGGGGACCATCCAGACGCTGAAGCGTGATCCCGTGACCGGAGCGTATCGGCCGGGGTAGCAGCGCCAATCGTCATGGCCCGGGCTCGTCCCGGGCATCCACGTTCTTCACGCTGCGCGACAAGGTCGTGGATGGCCGGGACAAGTCCGGCCATGACGGAGAACCGGCCCGAATCCGCCCCTTTGCCTTGATTCCCAACCCCGCCGTCGATACGGTCCCGCGCGATTCAAAACCCCCCGCGAGAGCCTGATCTGACGATGGACGCCTCATTGCCCGCCCATATGCGCCCGGAACGCTCGTTCCAGGGCTTTATCCTCGCGCTCCAGCGGTTCTGGGCCGAGCAGGGCTGCGTGATCCTGCAGCCTTACGACATGGAGATGGGCGCGGGCACCTTTCATCCGGCCACCACCTTGCGTGCGCTTGGGCCAAAGCCCTGGAACGCCGCCTATGTGCAGCCCTCGCGGCGGCCCAAGGACGGCCGCTACGGCGAGAATCCGAACCGGATGCAGCACTACTACCAGTTCCAGGTGATCATGAAGCCGTCGCCGCCGAACCTTCAGGACCTGTACCTGAAGTCGCTCGCCGCGATCGGCATCGATTCGGCCGTGCACGACATCCGCTTCGTCGAGGACGACTGGGAGAGCCCGACGCTGGGCGCCTGGGGCCTTGGTTGGGAGTGCTGGTGCGACGGTATGGAAGTCAGCCAGTTCACCTATTTCCAGCAGGTCGCAGGATTTGAATGCGCGCCTGTGGCGGGCGAGCTCACCTACGGGCTCGAGCGCCTCGCGATGTATGTGCAGGGCGTCGACCGCGTCTATGACCTCAATTTCAACGGCCGCGAGGGCGATGCCAAGGTCACCTATGGCGACGTCTTCCTCCAGGCCGAGCAGGAATATTCGCGGCATAATTTCGAACATGCCGACACCGCGATGCTGTTTGAGCAGTTCAAGATGGCGGAAGCGGCCTGCAGGAAATACCTCGACGCCGGCTGGCGCGAAGGCGGTAACCGGAAACAACATCTGATGGCGCTGCCGGCCTATGACCAGTGCATCAAGGCGAGCCATGTCTTCAACCTGCTCGACGCCCGCGGCGTGATCTCGGTGACCGAGCGGCAAAGTTACATTCTTCGGGTGCGCGAACTGGCAAAAGCCTGCGGCGAGGCCTGGATCCACACTGAAGCGGGCGGAGCGGCCTGATGCCCGATCTTTTGCTTGAACTGTTCTCGGAAGAAATCCCGGCGCGCATGCAGGCCAAGGCGGCCGACGATCTCCGCCGTCTGGTCACTGACAAGCTCGTCGCCGAAGGTCTCGTCTATGAAGGCGCGAAAGCCTTCGCGACGCCGCGCCGGCTTGCGCTCACCGTGCACGGCGTCCCTGCGCGCCAGCCTGATCTGAAGACCGAACGCCGCGGCCCGAAAGTCGGCGCGCCCGATGCGGCCGTGCAGGGCTTCTTGAAAGCGACAGGTCTGAAGTCGCTGGACGAAGCCAAGATCCAGCGCGACCCCAAGGGTGATTTCTACATCGGCCTGATCGAGAAGCCCGGCCGCGACGCGATCGACGTGCTCGCCGAGATTCTTCCCGTGATCATTCGCACCTTCCCCTGGCCGAAATCGATGCGCTGGGGCGCGCGCTCGGGCAAGCCGGGCTCCTTGAACTGGGTGCGTCCGCTGCATGCGATCACCGCGACCTTCGGCCTCGAGACGGAAGAGCCCGATGTCGTGAGGTTCGAGGTCGACGGCATCGAGACCGGCCAGACCACCTACGGCCATCGCTTCCTGGCGCCATCAGCCATTTCTGTCCGTCGTTTCGAGGACTACGAAGCCAAGCTCCTCGACGCCAAGGTCGTGCTTGACCCCGAGCGCCGCAAGGACGCGATCCTCACCGACGCCAAGCAGCTTGCCTTTGCGCAAGGCTTCGACCTCGTCGAGGACCAGAACCTGCTCGACGAGGTCTCCGGCCTTGTCGAGTGGCCGGTCGTGCTGATGGGCTCGTTCGAGCAGGAGTTCTTGAAGACGCCGGACGAGGTGATCCGCGCCACCATCCGCAACAACCAGAAATGCTTCGTGGTGCGCGACCCCAAGACGGGCAAGCTCGCGAGCAAGTTCATCCTGGTTGCCAACATCGAGGCCACCGACGGCGGCAAGACCATTATCGGCGGCAACGAGCGCGTGATCCGCGCGCGGCTCAGCGATGCAAAGTTCTTCTACGAGACCGACCTCAAGACAAGGCTCGAGGATCGCCTGCCGAAGTTTGAGCAGATCGTGTTCCACGAGAAGCTCGGTACCCAGGCTGCACGCATCAAGCGTATCGAGCGTTTGGCCGCCGAGATCGCGCCGTTCGTTGGTGCCGATGTCGCCAAGGCGACGCGTGCCGCGCATCTCGCCAAGGCGGATCTGCTGACGGAGGTCGTCGGCGAATTCCCCGAAGTGCAGGGCCTGATGGGCAAGTACTACGCGCTGGCGCAAGGCGAGGACGCCTCCGTCGCTGCGGCTTGCGAGGAGCACTACAAGCCGCAAGGGCCGGCCGATCGCGTGCCGACCGATCCAGTCAGTATTGCCGTGGCGCTTGCGGACAAGATCGATACGCTTGTTGGCTTCTGGGCGATCGACGAGAAGCCGACGGGATCGAAGGATCCATATGCGCTGCGTCGCGCGGCGCTGGGCGTTATTCGCCTGATCGCCGAGAATGCTCTGCGCCTGTCCCTGATGAAGGTGGCTGCATCCGCTCTTGGCGGCTTGTCGGCGAAGCCTGCGGACGCGCAGAAGCTGCCCAGCGATCTGCTCGCCTTCTTCGCCGATCGCCTCAAGGTCCAGCTCCGCGAACAGGGCGCACGTCACGATCTCGTCGATGCGGTGTTCGCGCTCGGCGGCCAGGACGATCTCCTGATGATCGTCCGCCGCGTCGAAGCGCTCGGCAAATTCCTCGACAGTGACGACGGCAAGAACCTGCTCGCAGGTACCAAGCGCGCCAGCAACATCCTTTCGATCGAGGAAAAGAAGGACAAGCGCAGCTTCGACGGCGCGCCTGATGCTGCGCTCTACAGCCTCGGCGAGGAGAAGGCGCTGGCCAAGGCGATCGGCGTGGTGAAGGCGGAAGCAGGCGCCGCCGTCGCCAAGGAAGACTTTGCTGCCGCGATGAGCGCCATGGCAAAACTGCGTCCGCCGGTCGATGCGTTCTTCGATAAGGTGCGCGTCAATGACGACGATACGAGGGTGCGCGAGAACCGCCTGAAGTTACTCAACGAGATCCGCAGCGCCACGCGCGCGGTGGCGGATTTCTCGAAGATCCAGGATTAGGTTCGTGCCCCGGACGCAGCGTAGCGCGCCACGTCTTCGCGGCGTGATGCGCTGCAGAGCCGGGGCCCACGCTTGCCGCGTGCGCGGAGCTTCTGGGTCCGGGTCGCGCTTCGCTTGCCCGGGACACGAGAGAATGCGCGCACGACGCACAAAAATGCCCCGCCCGGCGGGGGGAAGACCGGGCGGGGCCTGATGTCCGATCATATTGCTCGCGTCAGCCTGATTGATGTGACGCGCCGGACATCCAGTCGACTGTGGGAGGCGCTAGTCCATCACCTCCACGATTCGCCGCGAGTGCGGCTCGACCAGCACGGTCTCGCCGTTCACGACGGTGTAACGGTAGGTCGTCGCACCGAAACGTTGCGGCACGTCATAATAGGTGATGCCGGTTTCAGGTAAGGTGGCACCGACCACGACGCGATCGGGAATGCTGAAGGCCGGCACACGTTGCTCGATGACATACTCTCGGAAGGCGGGCCGCTGTTCGACTGCAATCGTCGGGCCGCCATCGACCACGGCCGGCGCACGTCCCACCGTGATCCCGGTTTGCGCCTGCGCCGCGACGGGCGAGCCGATCGCGGCCGCAAGCGCTGCAAGGGCAAGAATCCTGTTCCGCATGGTAACTCCTTCGACGTCGTCTTGCGACGTGGTTTTACGGAAAGCGCCACTGGCGCGACCGGTTGCCAATGCTGCGGCGCGCGCGATGTTCCGAAAAAGCCCTGCCGCATACGCGGCAATTTCGGGCTGTTTTCGCGAAGCCGGGAACTCAATAGCGCCGCAGCGCGTCTCTACCCGCGGAACCGGGTCCGGTATGATCCGGCCGCGATTCGCCTCAACGTTCGGAAAGAAAGTTCATGCACATTACCGTCGCCCACATCTCGCCGCTTCTGTCGCTGCTTGCGGGCGTGCTCATTTTGATCATGCCGCGCCTGCTCAACCTGATCGTGGCGATTTTCCTCATCATCAACGGTGCGATCGGGCTCGGCTTGTTGAAGTGGCTCCATCTCTAGGCCTTGATTTTCCGGAACTCTGACTTGCGCGGGCCCGCCCAAAATGGTGTAAGGCCCGCAATTTCCCGTCCCTCTCGCAGGTTGTGTGCAAGCTATGGCCAAAGCCGCCTCGAAGCCTAATAAAACTGCAGCGAAATCAAAGCCCTCCGCCAAGGCGAAAGCCGCACCGGCGGCCCGCAAGGCGCTCCCCAAGAGCGCTGTGAAGAGCGTCCCGAAGCCGATCGCCAAATCTGCTGCCAAGACCGCGACTGCTCCGAAGCCCGCTGTGAAGGCTGCTGCCAAGCCGGCGGTAAAGCCCGCCGCAAAAGCTGTGGCCAGGCCCAAGAGCGCTCCAGCCAAGATCCCGGCTGGCAAGTGGGTCTTCACGTTCGGTGACGGCAAGGCCGAGGGCCGTTCGGAGATGCGCGACCTGCTCGGCGGCAAGGGTGCCAATCTCGCCGAGATGGCCAATCTCGGTCTGCCGGTGCCTCCGGGCTTCACCATTCCGACTTCCGTCTGCACGTACTTTTACGCTCACGACAAATCCTATCCGAAGGAATTGCAGTCGCAGGTTGAGAAGGCGCTGGACTATGTCGGCAAGTTGACCGGCAAGGTGTTCGGCGACACCAAGAACCCGCTGCTCGTCTCGGTGCGCTCCGGCGCGCGCGCCTCGATGCCGGGCATGATGGACACGGTGCTCAATCTCGGTCTCAACGACCAGACCGTGGAAGCGCTGGCGGAACTGTCGGGCGACCGCCGCTTTGCCTATGACAGCTATCGCCGCTTCATCACGATGTATTCCGACGTGGTGCTTGGTTTCGAGCATCATCACTTCGAGGAAATCCTCGACACCTTCAAGGACAGCCAGGGCTACACGCTCGACACCGACCTCAGCGCCGAGGACTGGGTCGAGCTGGTCGGCAAGTACAAGGACGCGGTTGCGCGCGAGACCGGCAAGGAGTTTCCGCAGGATCCGCACGACCAGCTCTGGGGCGCGGTCGGCGCGGTGTTTTCGTCCTGGATGAACGCGCGCGCGGTGACCTATCGCAAGCTGCACGACATTCCGGAATCCTGGGGCACCGCAGTCAATGTGCAGGCTATGGTGTTCGGCAACATGGGCGAGACGTCGGCGACCGGCGTTGCCTTTACCCGCAACCCCTCGACCGGCGAAAGCAAGCTTTACGGCGAGTTCCTGATCAACGCGCAAGGCGAGGACGTGGTGGCGGGCATCCGCACGCCGCAGGACATCACCGAGGATGCGCGGAAAGAATCGGGCTCCGACAAGGCGTCGATGGAATCGGCGATGCCGGAGGCCTTCAATGAGCTGACGCGAATCTACACGCAGCTCGAAAAGCACTACCGCGACATGCAGGACATGGAATTCACCGTCGAGCGCGGCAAGCTCTGGATGCTGCAGACCCGCGGCGGCAAGCGCACCGCGAAGGCCGCGCTGCGCATCGCGGTCGAGCTCGCCAATGAAGGTTTGATCACCAAGAAGGAAGCGATCACCCGCATCGACCCGGCGTCCCTCGACCAGCTGCTGCATCCGACCATCGATCCCAACGCCAAGCGCGACGTGATCGCGACCGGCCTGCCGGCGTCGCCGGGTGCGGCCTCTGGCGAGATCGTGTTCTCGTCGGACGAAGCGGCCAAGCTCCAGGGCGACGGACGCAAGGTCATCCTGGTCCGCATCGAGACCAGCCCCGAAGACATCCACGGCATGCACGCCGCCGAAGGTATCCTCACCACCCGTGGCGGCATGACCTCGCACGCCGCGGTCGTCGCGCGCGGCATGGGCAAGCCCTGCGTCTCCGGCTGCGGTACCATCCGCGTCGATTACGGCCGCGGCACCATGAGCATCGGTTCGCGCACCTTCAAGGCCGGCGACGTCATCACCATCGACGGCTCGCTCGGCCAGGTGCTGGCCGGCCGCATGCCGATGATCGAGCCGGAGCTGTCAGGCGAGTTCGGTACGCTGATGAACTGGGCCGACCAGGTCCGCAAGATCGGCGTCCGCGTCAACGGCGATACGCCCGACGACGCCCGCACCGCGATCAAGTTCGGTGCGGAAGGCATCGGCCTCTGCCGCACCGAGCACATGTTCTTCGAGGAGACGCGCATCCGCACGGTGCGCGAGATGATCCTCTCGGAGGACGAGCAGTCGCGCCGCGCTGCGCTTGCCAAGCTGCTGCCGATGCAGCGCGCCGACTTCGTCGAGCTGTTCGAGATCATGAAGGGCCTGCCCGTCACGATCCGTCTGCTCGACCCGCCGCTGCACGAGTTCCTGCCGCACACCCATGCCGAGGTCGAGGAAGTGGCGCGCGCCATGAACACCGATCCGCGGCGCCTGGCTGACCGTGCCCGTGAGCTGTCGGAGTTCAACCCGATGCTCGGCTTCCGCGGCTGCCGCATCGCGATCGCCTATCCTGAAATCGCCGAGATGCAGGCGCGGGCGATCTTCGAAGCTGCGGTCGAGGCCGAGAGGCGCACCGGCAAGGCCGTCGGGCTCGAGGTGATGGTGCCGCTGATCGCGACCAAGGCCGAGCTCGATCTGGTCAAGGCCCGGATCGACGCCACCGCGAAGGCGGTGATGCGTGAGACGAATACAAAGCTCGCTTATCAGGTCGGCACCATGATCGAGCTGCCGCGCGCCTGCCTGCTCGCTGGTGAGATCGCCGAGAGCGCCGAGTTCTTCTCGTTCGGCACCAACGACCTGACGCAGACGACCTACGGCATCAGCCGCGACGATGCCGCAAGTTTCCTCGGTCCCTACGTGGCGAAGGGCATCCTTGCGGTCGATCCCTTCATCTCGCTCGACCAGGAAGGTGTCGGCGAACTCGTCAAGATCGGCGTCGCCCGCGGCCGCAAGACGCGCGCATCGCTCAAGGTCGGCATCTGCGGCGAGCACGGCGGTGATCCGGCCTCCGTCGCGTTCTGCCACAATGTGGGTCTCAACTACGTATCGTGCTCGCCCTACCGCGTGCCGATCGCGCGGCTCGCCGCGGCCCAGGCCGCGCTGGGCAAGGCAATTGCGAGCCAGGCGTAAGACGAAGCACAATCGAATTGAAAGAGGCGGGGCAGTCCCCGCCTCTTTTATTTTGGGCGATGCTCCATCCGCTCGTCATTGCGAGGAGCTCTTGCGACGAAGCAATCCAGACTGTCTTCGCGGAAAGCCTCCGGATTGCTTCGCTGCGCTCGCAACGACGACCGAGGAAACTCACCACGTCCCGTAATGATACGTGCGCGCAAGAACGATCATCAAGAGTTCCTTCACCATTCGCATTGACCACTTGTTTACCGCTTCGGATCAGTCCGCATTTACCACGGCGCAGCATCGCCCCATGAAAACACCCGACATCGCTTGAGTGTGCTCGGCGCGCAACGCGAATTAACGCCCCGGCAACCTAAATTGGATACCCACAATAAAGATCGAATTGCACGGATGTACTGAGTTCGATCAGAGACTGGCGTAAGCGTAGCGTGAGCGTATCGATGTCAGTGTTGCGTAACCATCCGAAGGGCGCGCAGTTCGCGTCCTTCGGAATCGGTCTCCTGGTCTTCGCGCTGATGCCGCGAGAGATCGGCTATCAGGACATTGGCTCGCTGCTGGCGCGTCAGCCCGGCGTCGCCGAGCGCTGGCAGAAGCAGGTCTTCTCCGCAGCTTCGTCCATTCAGCTCGCGACCTACAGTTTCTCGCGTCCGATCGGGACGTCCACGCCGCAGAGCGCGATGGTTCGCCTCGCGAGCCTCGATGGGCGCGACGTCACCGGCTCGATCCCGCGCAATCCGGCGCTGCAGGCGCCGGCGCGCTACCAAGCCTCCGATTTCCCCAAGGTCGATCGCGCGCTGAAGGGCGACCGTCTCGCCACCGTGACGCCCGCGCCGGCACCCGAGACGGTCGCACCGGCCGCCGCGCCCGCCGAGGATCCTGCGACCTCGAACAGCTCTGTGTTCGGCGCCAAGACCGCTGAGTTGCCTGCTCAGTCGCCCGTTGGGCAGCCGCAAGCGATGTCGCCGGAGTCCGCGGCAGCGCTGGATCCCGAGCTCCAGGAAGCCATGCGCGCGCCGCCGCTGGCGCAATACGCCAATCCACCGAAGGCCGACGACGTCGCGCTGTCGTTTGCCGCGCAGCCGGTCAATGCGCTGAAGCAGGCAACGACAGCGGCCCCGCCGCGCGATCCTTTCAGCGTGAAGACCTCCAGCCTGTTCTTCGGCAGCTCCTCGCTCGGGGGCGCTGCCGAGAGCATCGAGAGCTGGGAGCCCGGCGCCGAACCGCTGATCGTGATGCCCGACCCCGACATGAAGCTGGCCTCGCTGTCGCCGCCGAACGAAGACGTCGCTAACGCGACCGACAGCGGCGAGAGCGTCGCGCCGAAGGGCGAGGTCAATACCGATAACCAGCGCGCCAAGTCGCCGGCCGAGCGTCTGGCGCTCGACGACAAGTCACGCGCGAAGTCCGAAAAGTGTCTCGCCGAGGCGGTCTATTTCGAGTCTCGCGGCGAGGCCGTACGCGGCCAGATCGCGGTCGCGCAAGTGGTGATGAACCGCGTGTTCTCTGGCAAATATCCGGAGACAGTGTGCGGCGTGGTCTACCAGAACAAGTATCGACATTTCGCCTGCCAGTTCACTTTCGCCTGCGACAACAATCCCGACGTGATCCGCGAGCCCGAGATGTGGGAGCGCGCCAAGAAGATTTCGAAGGCGATGCTCGACGGCCAGATCTGGCTGCCCGAGGTCGGCAAGTCGACGCACTATCATGCCTATTGGGTGCGCCCGTCCTGGGTTTCCGAGATGAAGAAGATGTACAAATTCGGCGTGCACACCTTCTACCGGCCCCGCAACTGGGGCGATGGCAGCGAGGAGCCGAGCTGGGGCACGCCCGCGCAGACCGCCGCGCTCTCGGCCGAGCTTGCCCAGGAGGCCAAGAGCTCCGCCGAGATGGGCGTGACCGAGCGGCGGTAGCGGCCATGACGCTGAGGCAGCTTTGCTGCTTCCCCTTTCACATCTCGATATCCAGCGCGCAGTCGAAATTTGGCGCCGAGTGCGTCAGCGCGCCCGATGAGGCGTAGTCGACACCCGTCGCTGCAATGGCTCCGATCGAGTCCAGCGTGACGCCGCCGGAGGCCTCCAGCGTCAGGCGGCCTTCCGTTATCCTGACGGCCTCGCGCAGCGCCGCGATGTCCATGTTGTCGAGCAGTACTGCCTCGGCAAGTCCCGTGTCGAGCACCTCGCGGAGCTGCGCGAGCGTATCCACTTCGATCTCGATCTTGACGAGATGACCGGCATGGGCGCGGGCGCGCTCCAGCACGGCGCGGATGCCGCCGGCGACCGCGATGTGATTGTCCTTGATCAGGATCGCATCGTCGAGGCCGAAACGGTGATTGAAGCCGCCGCCGCAACGCACCGCGTATTTTTCCAGCGCCCGTAATCCCGGCGTGGTCTTTCGCGTGCAGCAGATGCGCATTTTGGTACCTTCGGCGCGCGCGACGTAGTCGGCCGTGAGCGTGGCGACGCCTGAGAGACGACCGACGAAATTCAGCGCGGTCCGCTCCGCGGTGAGAATGGCACGTGCAGGGCCCGAGATCGTCAGCACTTGCTGACCGCGGGTCACGCGCGCGGCGTCGCGGACATGCGCGCGGACCTCGATCTCGGCCGAGAGCTTTTGCAGCGTCGCCAGCGCAAGCGGCAGGCCTGCGATGAGGCCGGACTGGCGCGCGACGAGGACGGCCCGCGCTTTGGTCGCTTCCGGAATCGTCGCGAGCGAGGTGATGTCGCCGGCACGGCCGAGATCCTCGTCGAGCGCGCGATGCACCGCATCGTTGATGGCGAGCGGAGAGAGAAAAGCGTCGGGATAGAGCAGGGAGGTCGGGGTGGTCATGAAAAACTCCGTCAGGCGATCATGGATTGCGCGATGCGTGGCGTCGAATGCTCAACGAGGCTGTCCGCGATCTCGTGCGCTTCGGCGAGGGTCGTCATCGTTCGATGCGCCAGCGCAGGAACCTCGGCGGGATAGTCGGCACGGCAATGCGCGCCGCGGCTCTCGCGCCGGCTCCAGGCTGAGGCGGCCACGAGCAGGGCCGCTGTCGCCATATTGCGGACGACAGTACTTGTTGCCGTTTGCTCGAACTCAGCAAGACCGCGCACGACTTCAACAAGTCCGTCGCGCTCACGGATGACGCCGACATTCGCGCTCATCATCGACCGCAGACGCTTCACGGCGGCAACATCCGGCGCACCGCTACGTGATGTCACCAGCGCCCCGGAGAGACAGGCAGACGAGGGGATCGCATGGCCGGCGATATCCTCGGCAATGCGTGCGGCATAAACCACAGCTTCCAGCAGCGAATTCGAGGCGAGCCGGTTGGCGCCATGCATGCCGGTAGATGAAACCTCGCCGGCGGCCCAGAGCCCGTCGATCGAGCTGCGCCCGCGTGCATCCACGGCAATGCCGCCCATGTGGTAGTGCACGGCGGGCGCGATCGGGATGACCTGCGTGGCCGGATCGATCCCGGTGGCCATGCAGCTCTCATGCACCGTCGGGAATTTGTCGGCGAAGCGCGAGCCCAGTGCTTGTCGCGCGTCGAGGAAGGCTCCCCGTCCCGCCGCGATCTCGGCAAACACGCCGCGGGCCACGATGTCGCGCGGCGCGAGCTCGGCGAGCGGATGGAGCTTCGTCATGAAGCGCTCGCCATTGCTGTTGACCAGCGTCGCGCCTTCGCCGCGCAGCGCCTCGGTCGCAAGCGGCGCCGGATCGCGCCCGACCATCATGGCGGTCGGGTGGAACTGGACGAATTCGGGATCAGCGATCACGGCGCCGGCGCGTGCCGCGATCGCAAGACCGGATCCGTTCGCTTCAGTCGGATTGGTGGTGACGGCGTAGAGATGGCCGATGCCGCCGGTTGCGAGCACGATCGCGCGCGAGGCGATCACCACCGGCCTTGCCGTGACGTTGCCGGCCTCGCGCAGCTGCAGGCCGGTGACGGCGCCGTCCTCGGTGAGCAGCGCTTCGGCGACAAAGCCCTCGATCAATCGGACCGACGGCGTGCGCCGCACCGCCTCGCTCAGTGCCGCGATGATCGCCGCGCCCGCGCCGTCGCCGCGGACGTGGACGATCCGCCGCGCCGAATGCGCAGCTTCCTGTCCCACGGCCAGCCGGCCTTCGAGATCTCGGTCGAACGGCACGCCATAGGCGAGCAGATCGTGAATGCGCGAGGCCGCCTGGCGGGCGATCCCGCGTGCGACGGCCTCATCGACGAGGCCGCCGCCGACTGCGATCGTGTCCGCGGCATGCGCTTCGGGACTGTCGCCCTCGGCGACCGCGGCCGCAATGCCGCCTTGCGCCCATGCCGATGATGCGCCCTGTCCGAGCGGTGCCGCCGAGATCAGCGTCACCGGCCGCGGCGCAAGCTTCAGCGCGCAGAACAGCCCGGCGAGGCCGCCGCCGACGATGACGACGTCATCGGTGGAGCGGGTGAGGTTGTGGATGTTGTTGGTCATGTCTCGCCCTCAATTCTTCAGATTGATCATCCGTTCGACCGAGCGGCGCGCGCGCTCTGCAAGCGCCGGATCGATCGTCACCTCTTCTCCGAGCGTCAGCAGGCTCTCCAGAATGTTCGCGAGCGTGATGCGCTTCATGTGCGGGCAGAGATTGCAGGGACGCAGCATTTCCACGTCGGGC
This sequence comes from Bradyrhizobium sp. CCBAU 51627, assembly GCF_028128765.1. GTDB lineage: Bacteria > Pseudomonadota > Alphaproteobacteria > Rhizobiales > Xanthobacteraceae > Bradyrhizobium. The sequence goes on along the minus strand of NZ_LBJG01000092.1, from coordinate 206,432 downwards.
AGCTCGGCGCGAACATTGTCGGCCATCGAGCATTCCGTGATCATGACCAGGCGCTTCGGCCGCCGCTCGCGCACCCAGTTGATCATGTGCGCGGTCGAACCGGTGAAGTCGGCCTCCGCCAACACGTCCGGCGGACATTCAGGATGTGCGATGATCTGCACCGACGGATCGGCGTCGCGGAAGGCGCGCAGCTCATCGCCGGTGAAGCGCTCATGCACTTCGCAGGCGCCCTTCCAGGCGATGATCTTCACCTTGATCTTCGAGGCGACATAGGTCGCAAGATAGCGGTCGGGCAGGAAGATCACGCTCGGTGCGTTGAGGCTCTCCACCACTTGCACCGCGTTCGACGAGGTGCAGCAGATGTCGACCTCGGCCTTCACCTCCGCCGAGGTGTTGACATAGGCAACGATAGGTACGCCGGGAAATCTTTCGCGGAGCAGCCGCACGTCGGCGCCGGTGATGCTGGCCGCGAGCGAGCAGCCGGCGCGAGCATCGGGGATCAGCACCGTCTTCTCAGGATTGAGCAGCTTCGACGTCTCCGCCATGAAGTGCACGCCGCACTGGACGATGACATCGGCCTTCACCTTGGTGGCCTCGACGGCGAGTTGGAGCGAATCGCCGCCAATGTCCGCGACGCCGTGAAAGATCTCCGGCGCCTGGTAGTTGTGTGCGAGGATCACCGCGTTGCGCGCGCGCTTGAGCTTGTTGATCGCGTGGATCGTCGGCGCCATCAGCGGCCACTCGATCGGCGGGATCACGTGCTTGACACGCGCGTAGATCGGCGCCGTGGCGCGTTCGACCTCGCTTGTCCATTCCAGCGGAGGCCTCGGCAGCGCGGGCGCGGCTCGCGCAGGCGCGACCGGGCTGGAGGTCGCTTGGTCCGGCGGGCGATTGGCAAAATCGTCGGGACCGTAAATTGCAGTGATCGGCATCGAAGCCTCCCATGTAGGTTATATATGCTCAATATGAGTATATATGAGGCCTGAGAAATCCGGCCGAAGGGCCGGTGGACGTCAGAGGATCTATATATGCTCAATATGAGTAAATCTAAGATAACACGGCTTGGACGGGTCCGCTAGGTCCCGCCGCACACATTCCTGTCAAGTCGCGCTTTGCACGCCCGCGGCCGCGGTGAAACGCAATGCTTCCGCGGCTGCCCCCCGTGAAACGCAATCCTTTTTGACTTGGGATTTTCATGCATGTGCATTAAACGGCTGACTCGCGGTCGCTGATCTGCGGGCCGCCAACATGGATGGGGAACAGCATGTCGATCCAGGCCGGCGAACTCGCTCCTTCCTCTCGCTCGCCCAGCTGGCGCACGCCGGCCGTGATCATTCTCTGCGGCTGTGCGATCGGCATGCTCGGTTTCGGCCCGCGCTCGGCGCTGGGCTTCTTCGTGCAGCCGATGAGCCATGAATTCGCCTGGGGCCGCGACGTATTTGGCCTCGCCATCGCCGTGCAGAATCTATTGTGGGGATTGGGCCAGCCGCTTGCCGGTGCAATCGCCGATCGCTTCGGCCTGTTCCGCGTGATGTGCGTCGGCGCCCTGCTCTATGCCGGCGGGCTTCTCTTGATGCGCTTTTCGTCGACGCCGCTGTCACTCGATATCGGCGCGGGCGTGATGGTCGGCTTCGGTCTCGCCGGCTGCTCGTTCAACCTGGTGCTGACGGCGTTCACGAAACTGCTGCCGGCCGAGAAGCGCGGCCTCGCGCTCGGCGCCGGCACGGCGGCGGGCTCGCTCGGCCAATTCCTGTTCGCGCCGATCGGCGTGGCGCTGATCGACAATTTCGGCTGGCAGCAGGCGCTCAGCGTGTTCGGCTTCCTGATGCTGCTGATCATCCCGCTGGCGCTGGCCATCTCCACGCCGCCGGTCGCAAGCAGCGCCAGCACGGCGCCCACGGACGAGCAGACCATCACCAAGGCGCTGGTGGAAGCCTTCGGCCATCGCTCCTATGTGCTCTTGGTGCTCGGCTTCTTCACCTGCGGCTTCCAGCTCGCGTTCATCACCGTGCACCTGCCAGCATTCCTGGTCGACCGCGGCATCTCGGCGCAAACCGGCGGCTGGGTGATCGCGGCAATCGGCCTGTTCAACATCATGGGTTCGCTCAGCGTCGGCTATCTCCAGAACTCGGTGCCCAAGCGCTACATCCTGTCGGCGATCTATTTCACCCGTGCGCTCACGACGCTCGCCTTCATCTCCTTCCCGATCACGCCATTCTCGGCGATCGCGTTCGGCGCGGTTTCCGGCCTGACCTGGCTGTCGACGGTGCCGCCGACCTCGTCGCTGGTGGCGTTGATGTTCGGCACGCGCTGGCTTGCAACCCTCTATGGCTTCGCCTTCGTCAGCCATCAGGTCGGCGGCTTCCTCGGCGTCTGGCTCGGGGGCATCGTGTTCGAACGGTTCGGTTCCTACACGCCGATCTGGTGGCTCTCCATCCTGTTCGGCGTGCTCTCCGCCCTGATCAATCTCCCGATCGTGGAGAAACCGGTCGCACGAGCGGTTGCGCAGCCGGCCTGATCGGCTAAACATCCCGGTCAAACAAGTCAGGGAGTTCAGGCCGTGGCCACATTCAAGGCAATCCGGATCGACAAGGCGGACAAGGGGACCACCGCGCAGCTCACGCAGTTCGACGAAGCGGAGCTGATGGAGGGCGACGTCACCGTCCGCGTGGAATGGTCGACGCTGAACTACAAGGACGGCCTGGCGCTCACAGGCAAGGCGCCCGTGGTGCGGCGCTTCCCGATGATCGCCGGCATCGATTTCGCAGGCACGGTCGAGACCTCATCCCACCCGCAATGGAAAGCGGGCGACAAGGTCGTCTGCACTGGCTGGGGCATGGGCGAGACCCATCTCGGCGCCTATGCCGAGAAGGCGCGCGTCAAGGGCGACTGGCTGGTCGCCTTGCCGCAGGGCCTGTCGGCGCGCGATGCCATGGCGATCGGCACCGCCGGGTTCACCGCGATGCTCTCGGTGCTGGCGCTGGAAAAGCACGGCGTCTCGCCGAAGAGCGGCCCTGTCATCGTGACCGGCGCGGCTGGCGGCGTTGGCTCGGTTGCCACGGCGGTGCTGTCGAAGCTCGGCTATCATGTCATCGCCTCGACCGGCCGCGGCTCCGAGGCCGACTACCTGAAAAGCCTGGGTGCCGCCGAAATCATCGACCGCAATGAATTGTCGGCCCCGGCAAAACCGCTGGCCAGGGAGCGCTGGGCAGGCGGCGTTGATAGCGTGGGCTCGACCACGCTCGCGAATCTGCTGTCGATGACGAAGTATGGCGGCGCCATCGCCGCCTGCGGTCTCGCGGCCGGCATGGACCTGCCGTCTTCTGTCGCACCCTTCATTTTGCGCGGAGTGTGCCTTCTCGGCATCGATTCCGTGATGTGCCCGATTGAGCCGCGAAAAGCCGCCTGGCAGCGCCTTGCTTCCGATCTGGATCGGGCAAAACTAGCTGAAATTACTACGGAAATTTCGCTCGGCCAAGTTCCGGAATGGGGTGCGAAAATCCTGGCTGGCCAGGTCCGCGGTCGCATCGTGGTAAAAATTGTCTAACGACGTTCAGACTTTACCAACCAAGCTGCTTCAATGTCGCCATGGTTCGTATGGTAAGCAGCGGGTAAAGAGACAAGGCATCGCCCGCTGCGGGGGTTAGTTCGGAGTTGAGCATGCTTGCGCGTATTGTGTTGGGGGCTGTCACGGCGGCCGTGACGTTTGCGCCGGCCATCGCCTTGGCCGGGGGCATGAATGCGGACGAGGCGCGTCGCTTCGTCGCCGGCAAGGTGTTCGCCTTCACCTGCTTCGACGGCACCCGCGGTGCAGGCCGGATCCTCGACGACCTCGGCGCCGCCGGCGCGGTGCAGTTCTCGGGCTCGGGCCCGGTGCGCCACATCCGGCTTCCGGGCAATACGCTCCAGATCCGCGGCCAGAATGTCTGCGCCTCGATCAAGGGCATCCCGTTCGAGCCTTGTTTCAACCTGGAAAAGACCGACGATCGCAGCTTCCGCGGCTCCGTCTCGGGCATGGGCTTCGCCTATTGTGACTTCCATCACCAGGGCGGCAACCAGATGCTGATGGCGCGCGCCGTCGCACGGCCGCGCTCGCTGCGCAGCTCGGAGCATACCGGTTCGATCAATGCATCCAGCACTGAAGTCGCCGCGCGGGTCGAGACGCCGCATGTCGAGAGCAGCCGGATCGAGCCGGTGAAATCCGAGCCCAAGTTGGATTCGAAGAACGACGCTCCACTGGAGCTGCGCCGCTCGACCGAGTGACATCCTGCGCGAAGCCACCGCGCATTGTCGTTGCCCGCCTCTGACACAATGTACCGCTTGTGAAGCCGCGGCGCCGTAGTCATACGGCCCGCGCTTTTCATGCGTTGGTAGCGACTGGCGCCCCAGCCTGCGCGACGGCCGGGGGGCGGTCCTACGAACGGGTTCAACGATGTCGCTGTATTTCTTCCGCATCAGCACCGGCCGCTATTCCGGTGCCGCCGACCAGCCGTACGAGTTCGAGGATCGCGCTGCGGCCTGGACCGAGATGACTGAAGTCTGCGCCAATCTGCGCGGCAGCATCTCGCGCAATCTGAAGCCGAACGCGAAATGGTGCATGGAGCTGCTCGACGAGGACAAGGAGCCGGTGTTTCGCATCAGCCTGGTCGGCGAGGCCACGGGCTGCAGGGACACACGTGCAAATGCGGACCCTCGTTAACGAAACTAGCCTCTGCAGATCTGCACGCGAAAGCTGTGCAAGTTCGGCAATTTGGGCGGTGTTCTCCGTATTTCTACGCACGCGGTGAGCCCTGCAGCTTAACGTTAATGAGGAACCCGGCGGTTAGCCTTCTCGGGCCGTTAACGCGCTTCGCCGCCGCGGCGATGCGTACCCGAGGACTTATGCAATGATGTTCATTCAGAACCTGCGAATTGGCACCAAGCTCGCCGTCACCTCGGCGCTGACCATCGGCCTTGTGGCGCTGATGATCTTCCTTCAGATGAGCGGAGGTGCCGAGGTCCAGAGGCTCAGCGGCGCAGCATTCGGTCAGCAGGCGGTCGCGCAGAATGCCGCCGAGGCGAAGGCCTCGGTGCGCGGGATGCAGATCGGAATTCGCGACATCCTGGTCTCGACCTCACCGGCCGAGATGCAGAAGGCAGTCACCTTTTTTCACGACCGCCAGACGGCCGCCCTGAAATTCACGGACGAAATGGCGAAGCTCTCCAACTCGCCGGAAAACCGCAGGCGGATTGATCGCCTGACGGCGCTGGTCGGCGATTTCGGCAAAGGAGAGCAGCAGGTCGAATCGATCCGCAAGCAGCAGCTCGCGATCGACGGGAAAAAGGATGGCGACGGGGCGGCGCAACTCGCCAAGCTGACGGCCGAAATCGACCACTTCCGCATGGAAACGCTGGCGCCGATCAACCAAGAGATCTCCACGCTGGCCGACCAGATCACCAGCTTCGCCAAGCAGGGCAGCGCCGATGCGCGCACTGCTGCGGAAGCAGAAGCCGCCTCCGTCGCGCGGACGTCGTTGGTCACTGGCGTCCTGGTCGCGTTGGTTCTGATCGGTGCGTGCATCTTTTCCGTCTTCAGCATCGCGCGGCCGATGCGGGCGCTGACGGTTGCGATGGAGAGGCTCGCAGGCGGTGACTTCTCGGTCGTGCTGCCGGGACTCGGCCGCAACGACGAGGTCGGCGAGGTCGCCGGCGCCGTCGAGAAATTCAAGATCGTGTCCGAGCAGAAGGCGCGCGAGGAAGCGGAAGCCAAGATGCGGCAGGATCAGATCGCCGCAGAGCAACGCAAGGCGGAAATGCGCAGGCTCGCCGACAGCTTCGAAGGTGCCGTCGGCGAGATCGTCGGCACGGTATCGTCGGCCTCGACCGAGCTCGAAGCGTCCGCTACGACGCTGACCTCGACCGCCGAGCGCACCCAGCAGCTCACCACCGTGGTGGCGGCGGCCTCGGAGGAAGCTTCCACCAATGTGCAGTCGGTGGCTTCCGCAACCGAGGAACTGTCCTCCTCGATTACGGAGATCAGCCGCCAGGTGCAGGAATCGGCGCGCGTCGCCAGCGAGGCGGTCGGGCAGGCCCGCACCACCACCGAGCGCGTCAGCGAATTGTCCAAGGCGGCGACGCGCATCGGCGACGTCGTCGAACTGATCAACAGCATCGCGGGCCAGACCAACCTGCTGGCGCTCAACGCAACGATCGAGGCGGCGCGCGCCGGTGAAGCCGGCAGGGGTTTTGCCGTCGTCGCTTCCGAGGTCAAGGCGCTCGCCGAGCAGACGGCCAAGGCAACCGGCGAGATCGGCCAGCAGATCGCCAGCATCCAGACCGCAACGCAGGAATCGGTCGGCGCCATCAAGGACATCAGCGATACCATCGAAAAACTGTCGGAAATTTCCTCCACCATCGCTGCTGCCGTGGAAGAGCAGGGCGCGGCCACTCAGGAAATCTCCCGCAACGTGCAACAGGCAGCCGCAGGCACCCATCAGGTGTCCGCCAACATCACCAACGTGCAGCGCGGCGCGGGCGAGACTGGCTCGGCGTCGTCGCAGGTTCTGTCCGCTGCGCAGATGCTGTCCGGCGACAGCAATCGGCTTAAGCTCGAGGTCGACAAGTTCTTGAGCAACGTGCGCGCGGCTTGACGGCGCGGCGCGATCAAGGAGATTGGCGACACCATCGCGCGGATGTCGAGAGATTTCCTCGACCATCGCGGTTGCGGTCGAAGAGCAAGGCGCAGCCATGCAGGAAATCTCCCGCAACATCCAGCACGCCGCGCAGGGCACCTCGGACATGTCGGCGAGGTCCAGCGCGGTGCAGGTGAGGCCGGAGCGGCCTCGGCGCAGGTGCACTCGGCCGCGCAGTCGCTGTCGCAGGAGGCACGTTTCCTGGATTCGGTGCGAGCCGCGTGACGGCGTAGCTCAGCATCCACCGACGCTGCATCGCGCTGGTGCCGAGTGCTGGGTGACGAGATATCTCCGCCGTTGCAACACATGGTTGCGGTCGGCGGAAGTGTCGGGAGCTGGTAGATCAGTACTTCCACTAGGCTCCTGTTAACGCCTGTTTGCGATGATAGGTGCAATCTTTACCGGATAAGAACCAGCTAGAATTGTTGGAATGACTCCACCCGCCGTCCGACGGTCGCGGTGAGGGTGACTTGCGCGTTGCTAGGTATCATCGGGATTTGTCGTGATGTCGAAGTTGTCGATCGTCTTCAAGCTTCTGACCGTGTTGTCAGTGTTGGTGCTCTCGCTCGCCGGCGTGGGCGTGGTGGCGATCGGCACCATGCAGAACATCAATTCGCACACCGTCGAGATCGCAGAGAGCTGGCTGCCGAGCGTGCGCGCGCTCGGCTCGATGCGCGCCGACATCAACGAACTGCGCGTTGTCCTTCGCCTGCATCTGATGCAGGAGAGCATTGAGGGCAAGGACGCCGCGGAGAAGCGCATGGCTCCGCTGCGCGAGCGCATCGAGAAGACCCGCAAGATCTATGAAGGCCTGATCACCTCGCCGGAGGAACGCTCGATCTACGAGCAGTGGACCAAGGCTTGGGCGGCATACCTGACCGGCGTTCAGGAGACCATGGCGCTGTCGCGCAAGAGCCCCGGCAAGTTCCCGAACGACGCCAACGAGATGTTGCAGACCAAGGTCGCGAAGATGGCCCAGGCGGCGGATCCCCTGCTCCAGAAGGGTATCGAGTTGAACAACCACGGCGCCGAGCTGGAAACGAAGCAGGCCGCTGACAGCTACGCCGCCATCTTCCGCGTGCTGGTCGGCATCATCGTGCTCTCGGTCGCGATCGCGATCGGCGCCGCTTATTATCTCGTGCGCGACGTCTCGCGGGGCATTGCGTCCATCATCAAGCCGATGCAGTCGCTCGGCGAGGGCGACCTCACGGCCGAGGTGCCTCACCGTGGCGAGCGGACCGAGATCGGCTCGATGGCGGATGCGCTCCAGATCTTCAAGGAGGCGCTGATCGCCAAGAAAGCTGCCGACGAGGCCGCCGCTGCCGACGCCGAGGCCAAGATCGAACGTGGCCGCCGCGTCGATGCCATCACCCGCAAGTTCGAAACCATGATCGGCGAGGTCGTCGGGACGGTGTCATCGGCCTCGACCGAGCTCGAGGCTTCCGCATCGACGCTGACCAACACGGCGCGTCGTGGACAGGAGCTGGCGACCGTCGTGGCCGCGGCTTCCGAGGAGGCCTCCACCAACGTGCAGGCCGTGGCATCCGCCTCGGAGGAGCTGTCCTCCTCCATCACCGAGATCAGCCGCCGCGTGCAGGACTCGGCGCGGATGGCGGCGGAGGCCGTCGAACAGGCGACGCGGACCAACGCGCGCGTCAACGAGCTGTCGCAGGCGGCCGCCCGCATCGGCGACGTCGTCGAGCTCATCAACACGATCGCAGGCCAGACCAATCTTCTGGCGTTGAACGCCACCATCGAGGCGGCGCGCGCGGGCGAGGCTGGCCGCGGCTTCGCGGTCGTCGCCTCCGAGGTCAAGGCACTGGCGGAACAGACCGCCAAGGCGACCGGCGAGATCGGGGCGCAGGTCTCGGGCATCCAGGCCGCCACGCAGGAATCCGTCAGCGCCATCGAGGAGATCGGCGGCACCATCGAGCGGCTCTCCGAAGTCTCGGCGGCGATCGCCGCCGCGGTCGAGGAACAAGGCGCTGCGACGCAGGAGATATCGCGCAACGTTCAGCAAGCCTCGGTCGGCACCCAGGAGGTCTCGTCGAACATCTCCGACGTGCAGCGCGGTGCGATCGAAACCGGCGAGGCCTCGGTCGAGGTGCTCTCGGCGGCGAAATCGCTGGCGACCGACAGCACGCGCCTCAAGGTCGAGGTCGCGCAGTTCCTGGACTCGGTCCGCGCGGCCTGACCTTCAGCTTCCCGTCTGCGGAGCCGGCGGCGGCGTAATCTGCCGCCGGAACAGGATGCGCTGATAAAGCCAGCCGATCGCCACCAGCACGATGCCGAGGCACATGAACGACAGCGCGCGATAGACGCCTGTCAGTGTCGACATGTCGATCACGAAGGCCTTCAGGATCGTCAGCGCAATCACGGCGGCTGAGGCCAGCCGCGCGCGCTCGGAATTGACTGTTATGCCGACACCGAGCAGCACCACGCCGAAAGCGAGCCAACCGATCGAGTAGGTGTATTGCTCGGCCCCCGTGGTCGCGCCGCTGGTGAGGAACGGACCGTGATAGAACCGGCGGATCTCCAGCGTGACGTAAGCGAGCGCGAACACCAGTGCGGTGCCCGCAATCGTGTTGGCGTAAACCTTGCCCCGCTCGCCGACGACGGCATAAGCGAGCAGCAGCATCAGCACCGCCGGCAGCGCGTAGCCGAGCAGGAGCAGGTTGAACACGGCGCCGCCGACATCGATGCGCCAGATCAGCGGGTTTTCCAGGATCAGAAGCCCGAACACGCTGATGAGGCCGGCGATCGCGGTGAGCACGACCGCACCGACATTGTGCACGATGCTGTGGCTGCGCAGCCGCAGCCGCTCCAGCCCGATCGCCATGGCCAGTGCCACGCAAACCTGCAAACCGGCCTCGAGCAGTGACGGCGTCGCGATCATGTCGCCGCCGGTTGCCAGGTGCCGGACCTCCATGAAGGCGAGCAGCGCGGTGAACAGGATCGCGGCTGCTTCCACCATGCGCAGCGGCGCGTCGTCGCCGCGGCGGCGCAGGAAGATGCTCGCTCCCCAGAACGAGGCCGCAGGCAGGCCGTAGCCCCACAGCAGCCAGTTCAGAATCGGCGTCGTGCCGACGGCATCGCCGACGATGCGCGGATCATAGACGATGCGTGCGGTGACGATCGCGGCAAAGATGGCGGCGAGCCAGCGCAGGAACGGGATCGGCCGCTGCATCGCGATCCAGGCGGTCCCGAGCGACATCAGCGCCAGCGCAATGGTGAGCCAGCCCTTCTCCAGCGCGAAGGTCAGCGCCAGCGCCAGGGCGCCGAGCGTGCCGGTCGCAAACAGCGCCGTCGAGATCGCAAGGCCAGGCCGCGTTTCGCGGCGGGTCAGCGCTTCGGTCGCAGCGCCAAGGCTGGCTGCGAGCAGCACCGCGAGGATCGCGAACGGGATCGAGCGATCGAGATGGGCGATGCGGGTGTAGAGCGCGACCAGGATCGCGATCGGCGTGGCGACACCCGCCGCCGACCACACCACGGGAATGATGGCCGAATTGGAGCGGCCCTGCGCCAGGAAGCCCGCGATGCCGAAGCCGGCGGCGAAGATCGCGGCCATCACCAGATGCATCGTCACCGCGCTGTCGGTGGCGGTCGGCGTGATGCCGGGCATCGGACCACCCGGCAGCACGAGCATGTCAGGATTGGCGCGCACGGCCCATTCGGCGAACACGATGAACACGGTCGCGGCGGCCGCGCCCAGCGCGCCGACGGCGGCCTCCGCGCGCCAGGCGACGAACAGCGTCGCCGCAACAAGGAGCGTGAAGGCGATTAGCGACAAATCGGCATGCGCACTCGACAGCACGATCAGCATCGCGCCGAACAGATAGGCGCCCAGCGCGCTCGACGAGACCGGCTCGATCTGTCCGTCCTCGATGTCAGGACCGAACATGAAGCCGCAGACCACGAGCAGCGCGGCGAGCGCGAAGCCAGCGATCGCATGGAAGGCGTGCGGCGCGATTTGCAGGTCACCGGTATCGAGACCCGGGAAGATCCAGAGCACCGCGAAGACGATGGTCGTCACGGCCAGCCAGCGCCACAGCCTGATGCGCGCGAGGCCAAAGCTCGCGGCGGTGACGATGGCGAGATAGATGTACAGCGCCCAATAGTCCGGCTTGCCGCTGGAGACGAGCACTGGCGTTGCGAAGGCGCCGACGACGCCAAGGCCGGCGAGCGCCGGTCCATGCAGCAGCGCTGCCGCGAGCGTGCCCATCGCAACGATGCCGAGAAGCACGAAGGCTGTGGCAGGCACCAGGAAGCCATAGAGCGCGTAGGCCGCATAGACGGTCGCGAACGCCACTGCCGTTCCGGCCGCGGTGAGGATCGCGGGGATGTTGGCAATCGGCAGGGCCTGGATATTGGAAATGCTTTCCTTCCGCCGCATCCACTCTCCGGCGCCCAGCAGCGCGGCTGCAAACAAGCCGCCGAGGAACACGCGCACGCCAGGGCCGAGAAGACCGGCCTCGATCGAATAGCGCACCATGAAGAAGCCGCCGAGCGCGAGCGCAAGGCCGCCGATCCACACCACCCAGCGCGTGCCGAGCCGTTCCTCGAAGCCGGGTGCCGCTGCCGGCAACGGTGGCGGCACGTCGGCTTCGGTGTCGGCTTGGAGCGGGGGCGGCGAAGCCTCTTCCATGACGAGCGGCGGCGGTGCGACCTCGGCCTCGGCTTCGGGCGCCAGCGGTGGCGGTTCTGCCGCAGGTGCGCCCACCTGCTCCTGCACGGGCAGAGGCGGCGGTGGGGGGACCTGTCGCTGCGCCTGCAAGGCGGCCTCCAACGAGCCCAGCCGCCGGCGCAACTCGGTCGCCTGGTTCGACGCCTTCAGCGCAATCAGGAACGCGACGATCGCAATCATCACCGCAAAGACGTCGAACGGGGCGTCGAACATAGGGCCTCCTGGCGATCGGCGGGCAGGGGCCGACCGCAAACTCGATCTAGCGCCGGGAGCGTACGCGCAAGCCCGGCGCGGGTCGCTCCTGGAGCACCTCACGGCGGAAGCGATAGAGCGCCGCCGGTCTCCCGCCAGTCTGTGTCGACATCACGCCGGTCGGTTCGACCAGCGCTTCGGTTTCGACCAAGCGGCGGAAATTCTGCTTGTGCAAGTGGCGGCCGGAGATCGCCTCCACCGTATACTGCAATTCCGTGAGTGTGAACTCGGAGGACAAAAGTTCAAACACCACAGGGCGATACTTGAGTTTTGCGCGTAGCCTGGCAATCGCGGTGGCGAGAATCCGGCGGTGGTCGAATCGCATGGAGGTGCCGAGCGCGGGCAACGTCTTGCGCGCGAGTGCCGCAGGCCGGCCGTCGCGCCGCGCCTCCTCGACGAGACCGGCCTCGTACAGGAGCTCGTAGCGATCAAGCACGCGTTCCTCGTCCCAGGCAGCGCCGTCGAGTCCGAAATAGAACCTCACGCGATCCTTCCGCGGCAGTGCGCGCGTGGTCTCCGGCGGCTCCTCCTCGGCCCAGGCGGTCAGCGCCGGGATGATGTCACGGGCAATGATCGCGGGCGGCGCCTCGCGCCAGTCTTCCCACGGGAAGAAGCGATACCAGGGCTCGAAGCTCGCCGCATTCACGCCGCCTTCGGCGGCGCGCGTCAGCGCGAGATAGCCGATCGACACCATATGCGCACCGGTGTCGCCGGCCTCCGCATGGCGGCCGCGATCCCCAAAGGTGTAGAGCTGCTCGACATAGCCGAGCCGCAAGCCGGCCTGTTCTTCGACCCAGGCGCGCAGGCCGATCTCGAAGGTGCGATGGCTCGGCGCATCGAATGGACCGAACGGGAGGCCGGCAAGCCCGTCGCTGCCCCGCGCGGTGAGCACCAACGGCTCGTGCTCCTCGATCGCGACGATCGCGGCAGTCAGGCCGATCTCGATCGGCGTCAGCAGCTTGTCGCTCATGCGGTGACGATCGCAGGTGTTGCCAGGATTTCGTCATGCCCGGGCTTGTCCCGCGCCTCCACGTCTTTTGTATCGCTGGAAAGCTCGTGGATGGCCGGGACATAGGCGAGCGAAGCGACGCCGTCCTTTGCACGGCTATGGCCGGCCATGGCAACGCCTGCGATGCGGCGTCTAGCTGTCATTCGAGCTCGATCACGAACGGGCGGCCTTCGACCAGCATCTCGCCCGGGCCCATCTCGTCGAGGGCGCGCAGCATGCGGCCGTTGCGCCCCAGCGCGCGGTCCGCAAGGCTGACGATACGCCGGTTCGGCGAGGCTACCGGAGACGCCGCGCGGATCTTCTTTGCGATCTCGACCTCGTCACGATCAGGATTGAGTGCGCAGACGGCGGCGAAGGCGCTCGCCGTTGAACGGCTGATGCCTGCATAGCAATGCACCACCAGTGGTGCGCCGCGATCCCAGCCGCGCACGAAATTCAGCACCTGATCGATATGAGCCTCGGAGGGCGCGACAAATCCGTCCATCTCCTCGATGATATCGTCCATCGACACCTTGAGATGATTGGCCGGGAGCACCGACACCGGCCGCGCCACCTGCTCGACATTGGCCATCACGGTCAGCACATGGCTGGCCCCGGTGCGGCGGACGGTTTCGGGCAGTGCGGCGAGCGAACAGACGTGGATCATGACGGACCTTTTTGAGCGATTATAGCGAGCGCTTGTAGGGTGGGCAAAGGCGCTTCGCGCCGTGCATCTCGCAGTTGCGCATCTCGTTCGGTTGGTAGGCATGCTTCGCTTTGCCCACCCTACGAACGAATAATGCTACGCAAACACCGCGCCAAACCGCTCCAAGAACTGCTTCTCGGCCCGCGCGGCCGTCCAGGGCGTCAGATAGTCGCGCCGGACGCTGTCGGACAGGCCCGGATCCTTGCCGAACAGGCGCCTGGCCTCGTCCTCGCTGAAACCGGCAAGTTCGGTCGCCTCGAGGTAAGCCGCGCCGCGATCGGCAGCCTTGATCGCCAGCGTGATCTCGTCGGGCAGCACGGGCGGCAAGCCGAAGCGGATATGGATGGCGCCAAGCAGGCGTTTCTCCACGGCCTTGTAATGGCCGTCGAGCACCGCCTTGAATGGCGAGATCATGTCGCCGATCACGTATTCGGGCGCATCGTGCAACAGCGCAGCAAGCCGCATGCGCTGGTCAACATTCGGCATCTCGTGCCGCATCACGGTTTCAACGAGCAGCGTGTGCTGCGCGACCGAGAAGATGTGCGCGCCGGTCGTCTGCCCGTTCCAGCGGGCGACGCGCGCCAGCCCATGCGCGATGTCGGCGATCTCGACATCGAGCGGGGAGGGATCGAGCAAATCGAGCCGCCGGCCCGACAGCATGCGTTGCCAGGCGCGGGATGCCGCGCCGCGTGCAGTCTTTTTCGCGGTCATTTGGCCTTGAGGCGCGGCTTGCGCTGCATCTTGCTGCAGGTCGCATGGCAATGGCAGTCGACCAGATGGTCGTTGACCATGCCGGTCGCCTGCATGAAGGCATAGACAATGGTCGGACCGACGAACTTGAAGCCGCGCGAGGACAGCTCCTTGGAGATCTGCACCGACAGCGGCGTCGACGCCGGCACGCCGGCCGTCGTCTTGAAATTGTTGACCTTGGGCCTGCCGTCCATGAAGTCCCACAGCAGCTTCGAGAAGCCCGGTCCATTTTCCATGATGTCGAGATAGGATTTCGCGCTCAGGATCGTGCCCTCGATCTTGGCGCGGTTGCGCACGATGCCGACGTCGTTCATCAGCGCATGCACCTTCTTGTCGGTGTAGCGCGCGATCTTCTCCGGCTGGAAATCGTCGAACGCTTTGCGGAAATTGTCGCGCTTGCGCAGGATCGTGATCCAGGACAGGCCGGCTTGAAAGCCGTCGAGGATCAGCTTTTCATAGAGCGCGCGGTCGTCATATTCAGGCACGCCCCATTCGGTGTCATGATAGGCGACATAGAGCGGGTCTTCGCCTGGCCAGGGGCAGCGGGTCTTTCCGTCGGGATGCAGGCGGGGAGCACGGCTCATGCGGTGGGCTGCTTTGCGGGGATACGGACGATTTCAGGTTCTGCCAACCTCACAGCGAGGCCGCCGGCGGTGAGCGGCTGGCCGGCATCGAGTGCATCGGCGACGCGGTCGATGCGCACCAGTGCGATGCCCTTGCCGTTCGTCGACGAACCCATGGTGCCGACCGGCTTGTCGCCGGCCAGAATGGTCGCGCCCGCCTCGGGCGAGGGGCCGTCGAGCAGCACCTTCACACTGCGGGTGCGCGCGGTGCCGCGATGCTGCATGCGCGAGACGACCTCCTGGCCGACATAGCAGCCCTTGTCGAAATCGACGCCGGCGAGGCGGTCCATGTTGGTCTCGTGCGGGAACGCATCGCTGTACATGAAATCGAGCCCGCCGCGCGGCACGCCGAGCGCGATGCGATGCGCCTCGTAGTCGGATGCGTCGACCAGCTCGGCGCCGATCAGATCGGACAGTTTTTGCTTGAGATCTTCCGGGATCAAAATGCGGTAGCCAAGCTCGCCATTGCGCGGGTCCGTGAAGGCGAGGTCCGGCTGGGCTCCCAGCGGGCCATCCCAGGCCGCGAGCACGCCAAGATCGCCCGTGAGGTTGTCCACCGTCACCTTGGCCCGCAGCTTGTAGAATTTCAGCTTGGTGGCGAGACCGTCGGCCAGCGCCTTCGGGCAGTCGATCAGGAACCCGCCGCCATGGCCGCTAGGGGCTTCCGTGATCAGGAAATCCACGATGATCTTGCCCTGCGGCGTCAGCAGCGCGCCGAATCGCCCCAGGCCCGGCTTGAGCCTGTCGACGTCCGTGGTGATGAGGCCGTTGAGGAAGTTGCGCGCGTCATCGCCCGCGACCTTGATCACGCCCCGGTCGGGAAGAAACGCTGATTTCATGCGAAAATCTCTTGCGACATGTTGCTCCGGAACGTAAGCCCGCGGGGCATAAACGACAAGACCTCGAGCCCTGCGCTTGGGGATGAGAGAGGCCCGATGACCCAGCGTTTCGATCTGATCCTCAAGGGCGGCACCGTCGTCAACCAGGATGGAGAGGGTGTTCGCGATATCGGCATCACGGGCGGTCGTATCGCCGAGCTGGGCCCGCTGTCGCAAGGCTCCGCCGCCGAGGTGATCGACTGCAAGGGCCTTCACATCCTGCCCGGCGTCATGGATACGCAGGTGCATTTCCGCGAGCCCGGGCTGGAGCACAAGGAAGACCTCGAGACCGGCTCGCGCAGTGCCGTGATGGGCGGTGTCACCGCCGTGTTCGAGATGCCGAATACCTCGCCACTGACCGTCACGGAAGCCACCTTCACCGACAAGGTGAAGAGCGCCCATCACCGCATGCATTGCGATTTCGCCTTCTTCATCGGCGGCACCCGCGAGAACGTGCAGGACCTGCCGGTGCTGGAGCGCGCACCGGGCTGCGCCGGCGTGAAAGTCTTCATCGGCTCCTCGACCGGCGCGTTGCTGGTGGAGGACGACGAGAGCCTGCGCCGCATCTTCCAGGTGATCCGCCGCCGTGCCGCGTTCCACGCTGAGGACGAGTACCGCCTCAACGATCGCAAGGCGCTGCGCATCGAGGACGATCCGCGCTCGCATCCGGTCTGGCGCGACGAGACCGCGGCGCTGATGGCGACGCAGCGCCTGGTCAAGCTCGCGCACGAAACCGGCAAGCGCATCCACGTGCTGCACATCTCGACCAAGGAAGAGATCGAGTTCTTGCGCGACCACAAGGACGTCGCCTCCTGCGAGGCGACGCCGCATCATCTCACGCTGGTCGCGCCCGAATGCTACGAGCGGCTCGGCACGCTGGCGCAGATGAACCCGCCGGTGCGCGGCGACGATCATCGCGCAGGGATCTGGCGCGGCATCGAGCAGGGTATCATCGACGTGCTCGGCTCCGACCACGCCCCGCATACGCTGGAAGAGAAGCAGAAGACCTATCCCGCTTCGCCCTCCGGCATGACCGGCGTGCAGACGCTGGTGCCGCTGATGCTCGATCACGTCAATGCGGGCCGCCTGTCGCTGGCCCGTTTCGTCGATCTCACCAGCGCCGGTCCCGCGCGGCTCTACAACATGGCTTGCAAGGGCCGCATCGCCGCCGGCTACGATGCCGATTTCACCGTCGTCGATCTCAAGCGCAGCGAAACCATCACCAACAAATGGGTCGCGTCCAAAGCCGGCTGGACGCCGTATGACGGGTTGCGCGTCACCGGGTGGCCCGTCGGCACGTTTGTGCGCGGCAGGCGCGTGATGTGGCAGGGGGAACTCGTGACGCCGTCGCAGGGCGAAGCGGTGCGGTTTCTGGAGACGCTGAAGCAGTAGGAGGAGGGTTAGCTTCCTGCTCTGCCGTCATGCCCCGGCTTGCCGCCTTCGCTAAAGCTTCGGCGGCCGAGCACCCTTGTGGCCCCGGCGTAGCCTTGGCGGAGCCGGGACCGGGGCATCCAGTACGCCGCGGCGAGGTTGGCCAATATGGCTGCGGGCTCTGGAATACTGGATTGCCCGCTTTCGCGGGCAATGACAGTGTGCCACGGAGCGCCAGCTTAGATTGGGAGAGAGCAATGTCCCAACCCACCGCCCTCATCACCACCGAGCAACTCGCCGCCATTGTCGGCGATCCCGACCTTCGCCTCTACGATTGCACGACCTATCTCGAACCCGCGCCGTCCGGCAGCGACATGCCCTATCGCGCCGTCCCCGGGGACAAGACCTTCGCGGCCGGCCACATCCCGGGCGCCGATTTCCTCGACCTGCAAGGCGAATTCTCCGACGCTTCCGCGCAGCAATTCTTCATGATGGCCGGCGTGGCTCAACTCGAAGCCGCCTTCGGTCGCCACGGCCTCGATGCGACGAGAACGATCGTGCTCTACAGCATCGGCACCATGATGTGGTCGACGCGATTCTGGTGGATGCTGCGCTCACTCGGCGTCGACGCACGGGTGCTCGACGGCGGTTTCGACAAATGGAAGGACGAGGGGCGTCCTGTCGAGACCGGCGCGCCGAAGGGCTATCCGGCCACGACCTTCAAGGCCGCGCCACGCGCCGGCTGCTTCGTCGACAAGACCTTCGTGAAGGCGCGCATCGGCGATCCCGCGACCGTCACGGTTAATGCACTCGGGCCGCAATTTCACCGGGGGCTCGAGCCGAGCCGCTACGGCCGGCCGGGCCGCGTGCCCGGCAGCGTCAATGTACCGGCTGCGACGCTCGTCAATGCCGACAAGACCCTGATCTCGCTCCCTGATGCCGAAGTGAAATTCACCGCGGCGGGTGTCACGCGCGACAAGAACGTGGTCCTCTATTGCGGCGGCGGCATCTCGGCGACGATCGACCTGCTCATGCTGACGCAGCTGGGCTACGATAGACTGACGCTGTACGATGCCTCCATGGGCGAGTGGGCGAGGGACCCGGCGTTGCCGATCGAGACCGACTAGGCGGAGAATCTTACCTTCCAGGGCAGGTAAGAAAATTGGGAACCTATCCTGCCAGCCTGCATCCAATGTCCGGAGCCAACGGAGACAGGTGATTGTCATGCAACGGACCGCAGCCGGCCTGTCCACCGGCGCAAGAAGATCGGAAGCCGAACTGATCGATCGGGCGCGGGGGCGGGACGAGGCTGCGCTCCGCGAGATCATGCAAGCCAACAACCGCAGGCTCTATCGGCTCGCGCGCGGCATCTTGCGCAGCGACAGCGAAGCCGAGGACGTGGTGCAGGAGACCTATGTCCGCGCCTTCACCCATCTCGATGGCTTCAAGGGCGAGTCCGCGCTATCGACCTGGCTGTCCCGCATCGCCATCAACGAGGCGCTTGGCCGGGTGCGAAGCGCAAAACCGCGTGTCGAGCTCGGCGCGGTGGGCGAACAGACGCTCGAGGCGCAGATCATCAAGTTTCCCGTTTCTCCCGCAGGCGATCCGGAAAGGACCATGGCTCAACGCGAAATCCAGCGCGTCGTCGAACGCGCCATCGACGAGTTGCCGGATGTCTTCCGCATGGTGTTCGTCGCCCGGGTCATGGAGGGTATGAGCATCGAGGAGACTGCCGATCTGCTCAGCGTGAAGCCCGAGACCGTGAAGACGCGGCTGCATCGCGCTCGCACCATGCTGCGCGAGAATGTCGAGAAGGAGATCGGCCCTGTCATGATGGACGCGTTTCCGTTCGCCGGCTGGCGCTGCGAGCGCCTGACCGAGGCGGTGCTGAAGCGTCTCGGGGCCGGCTGAAATTTTTCGGGAACGTTTGCGCGAAACGCCCATCCAATTTCTGTGAAGCAACGCCGGAAAAAATCCGGCAGCACAGGAGTATCAAACCATGCTCGTTCGTTGGAGCGCGGCGATCGCCGCAGCCGTTCTGCTATCCAGCCCCGTGTTGCTGCAAGGCGCGCGGGCCGCCGACAAGCTCACCGATCCGCAGATCGCCCACATCGCCTATACCGCCGGCGTGATCGACATCAACGCAGCCAAGCAGGCGCTGAAGAAGGCCAAGAACAAGGATGTCAAGGCGTTCGCCGAGGACATGGTGCGAGACCATGAAGCTGTCAACAAGCAGGCGCTGGCGCTGGTCAAGAAGCTGAACGTCACGCCTGAGGACAACGACACCAGCAAGGCGCTGTCAAAGCAGGCGAGCGACAAGCTGGCCGAGCTCGACAAGCTGAACGGCGCTGCCTTCGACAAGGCCTATGTTGCCAACGAGGTCGCCTATCACAAGACGGTCAACGGCGCGCTGGAGACGCAGCTGATTCCGTCCGCGAGCAATGCCGAGCTGAAGAGCCTGTTGCAGACCGGCCTGAAGATTTTCCAGGGTCATGAGCAGCACGCCGAACACGTCGCGTCCGAGCTGAAGTAAGGAGCGTGCGATGAGGTTGGGACGGCTATCTTTGATCGTCATTGTCTTCGCCGCCACGGCCGTCCCGGCGCACACCGCGACCATCGAGATCACGATGCAGAATCTCGTGATCTCGCCGGCCGAAGTGTCGGCGAAAGTCGGCGACACCATCACCTGGATCAACAAGGACGTCTTCGCCCACACCGCGACGGCGAAGAATGGCGATTTCGACGTCAATTTGCCGCCGAACAAATCGGCGACATCGGTGCTGAAGAAGGCAGGAACGGTCGATTATTACTGCCGCTATCATCCCAACATGAAAGCGACGCTCAAAATCGAACCGTGATGAATGACCGCGCTCATCTGGCGCGGCGATTTCGGCAGTTCTTACTGCCTTGCGAGGCAGACCGAGAATTCGCCGTTGCGAATGCGGGCGGGAAAGCCCTCGACGAACTTCGCCACCGCGTCCTCGCCATAGGTGCCGACGAGCTCGGCCAGCGCCGCAAACAGGCTCGCCTGTGCCAGGCAGTCGCCGTCGACGCCGTCATGGCGCGCTTCGGCCCAGGCCTCGTTCAGATAGCTCAAGGCGGCCTGTTTCTGCTCGTGATCGGGCAGCGGCGCGCGGGCGGGGGCGTAGGAAATCGGCTGGCTCATGAAACTCGATCAGGGCTGGGGCGCGATCCACGGCGATGCGCTGCACGAAGAGGTTTAGCACGGGCATTAACGACCGCTAGGCCACATCTTTAAGAACGGTTAACGGCTGTGAACAAAGTCGATGACAGAGTTCCGACGAGCTCAGTTCGCGTAGCGCGCCGTCAAGTCCCGCGAGATCTTCGAGCCTTCCTCGATGTAGCGGCGGATCGCCACCGTCGCTGCCGGCGTGCAGCTCCGATAGGTCTGCTGAAAGCCGTTATAGCCGCGATTGAAGGCGGCGATCATGCGGGTGCGGCGTTCGCCGGAAGGGGTTTCGGCATCGATCAGCGCCTGCATCTCGTTGCGCCATTTATTGCCCTCGTTAGCGCCGCAGATGCCCCGCAGGTAATGCAATCCGCCGAGGATCTCGGCCAGCCGCTGCAAATCGGCGTCGAACGGCGCCGCCGCGTCCTGGGCCCGGACGGGCGCGGAAGCGCAGGCGAGAATCAGGGCAAAAATGGCCAGAAATCGCGTCGACATCGGCGGGCTGTATGCCCCCTCGGGGGTGATGGCGCAAGGCGTGGCGATCAGGAGCCGACCAGCCGGTGGGCCGACTGGATGATCTCCTCCAGCCCGCCGGTCAGCTTAAGGTCGCCGAGGCTGCCCAGCGCGTCCGGGGCGATCCAGCTGAAATCGTCGAGCTCGTCGTTCAGGGACGGTTCCCTGGCCATCCAGCGGGCGGCAAAGGACATGATCAGGTAATGGCCCGCACCGGGTGCGGCCGGCAGCACCTCGCGCCAGCCGGCAAGGCCGACGATCTCGATCTCGAGCCCGGTTTCCTCGTCGACCTCGCGCTTGAGGGCCCGATGTAGCGATTCGCCAAATTCGACCCGGCCGCCCGGCAGCGAATAGAACCCCTTGGCGGGCGAGCGGGCACGGCGGGTCAGCAGTACCTTGCCGTCTCGGAAAATCGCGGCACTGACCGCGATCTGGGGATGGGTGGGTTGGACGACCACGGACATTTATGAGCGACCTGGCTAGTTGGCCATGATGCTGTCGACGTCGGCTTCCGCGCCGCCATTGATGATGCCGCCGCAGGCCGCGATCAGCGGCTTGACCCAAGCCGTGGCCTGCTCGGCGAGGCGGACCCGGGTCGTGTCCTTCTCGACCTCGCGCATGGCCGAGCCGACCGCTGTCAGAATCGAGGTCATGGTGTCCGTGATGTGGTCGAACTGGGCGCGTACATTTGGCTCGGCTTTTTCATAGGCTTCGATGGCGAGATCCCGTGCCTTGAAATTCGAGGCGGTGAAATGCTCGGCATAGGACAGCGGCGACCAGGTCAAGAAGTCCTCGGCGCATTCCGGCATGTCCGGGATCATCTCCAGCAGCATCACGGCTTCATTGAAATGGTTGAGATAGTCGGTGGCAAGCCCCGTGCGCGGGTTGATGTTGGCCACACGCAACCGTTCCGCCCAGGCCGCAGCCTCAGGGCCCGTCTGTACATGCGTCCGCGCGGGTTGGGAGGCCATTGAGCTCATCGGCCGCAGTGTTAACGTTCGGGGTTAAAAGGACCTGAACGGACCCTATATAGACGCTCAAGGATGTGTGGACGCTTCGTCATAACTTCGGCCCCCGCGGCTTTACGGCAACTGTTCGGCTATATCGAGCAGCCGAATTTCCCGCCCCGGTACAATGTCGCCCCGACGCAACCGATTCCGGTTGTGTTGGCCGAGAATGGCGCGCGCCATTTCCGCCTGATGCGGTGGGGATTGCTGCCGAGCTGGGTGAAGGATCCCAAGGGCTTTACCTTGCTGATCAACGCCCGCTCCGAAACAGTGCTGGAGAAGCCGGCCTTCAAGAAAGCGATTCGCCGCCGGCGCGGGCTGATCCCGGCCGACGGTTACTACGAATGGAAGGCGGAGGACGGCCGCAAGCAGCCCTTCTTCATCCACCGCGCCGACGGTGCGCCGCTCGGCTTCGCCGCGGTGTTCGAGACCTGGATCGGACCGAACGGCGAGGAGCTCGACACGGTCGCGATCGTCACGGCCGCCGCGAGCGAAGATCTCGCCGCGCTGCATGACCGCGTCCCCGTCACCATCACTCCCCACGATTTCGAGCGCTGGCTCGATTGCCGCGGTGACGAGGTCGATGCGATCCTGCCGCTGATGACCGCGCCGCGCATCGGCGAATTCGCCTGGCATCCTGTCTCTACCCGTGTCAACCGCGTCGCCAATGATGACGAGCAGCTATTGCTGCCGATCAGCGCGGAGGAGATGGAGGCGGAGGCTGAGGCTGCCAAGCCCAAGAAGGCAGTGCGGAAGGTTGCCGCTGCGTCATCCGATGACGGGCAGGGGTCGTTGTTCTAGCTCAGCTTGAGCCACTCATTCCGACGTCGTCCCAGCCTTCGCCGGGACGACATCGAGTGTGGGGCGCCGCCTTCACACAATTTCTCGCGCCCTCAACGCCGCAATCTCTGCCGTATCGAATCCCAGTTCATTCAGCACGGCATCCGTATCCGCGCCCAGTGCCGGCGCCATCTGGTCCAGCCGGCCGCCACCATGCGCGAGCTTGAACCCACTGCCGGCAAAGCGCAGGCGGCCGTAGGGCGTATCCAGCTCCTGGATTGCGCCGCGCGCCTTCACTTGCGGATGGTCGATCACCTCCTCGATCTTCCAGATGCTGGCGCAGGGTGCGCCGGCTTCTTCCAGGATCGTCTCCCATTCCCGCGCCGGCCGTTTCGCCAGCGCCTCCTCGATGATGGCGCGCAGCGCCGGTTCGTTCCCGTTGCGCGAAAACCAGTCGGCGAAGCGCGGATCCGACAGCGTGTCCGCGCGACCGAGCGCGGCCATCAGCGCGCGGTATTGCTTCTCGTTGTTCACGGCGAGCAGGATGTAGCCGTCACCGGCCTTGAACAGATTGGCCGTGGTCTTGCGGCTGACCGCTTGGTTGCCCGACAGCTGCTGGCGATGGCCGGCCACCGACCAGTCCGCGATCTGGCCCGACAGAAACGCCAGCGTCGCCTCCAGCATGGAGACATCGACGAGCTGGCCCTTGCCGGTGCGGTCACGCTGGTAGAGCGCACTCGAGACCGCGAACGCGGCCGTCGCGCCCGAGAGCACGTCGCAGACTGCAAATCCCGCGCGCGTCGGTCCGGTCTCGGGGTGACCGGTGATCGCCATGATGCCCGACAGCGCCTGCATCTTGCCGTCATAGCCGGGCCGCAAACGATCCGGTCCGGTCTGGCCGAAGCCTGACACCGCGCAATAGATCAGCTTGGGATTGATTGCCGACAGCGCCTCGCAGCCGATGCCGAGCTTGTCCATCACGCCGGGCCGAAAATTCTCCATGACGACATCGACTTGAGCCGCGAGCTTCTTCACGATCGCGATTGCCTCGGGCTTTTGCAGGTCCAGCGTCAAGCTGCGCTTGTTGCCGTTGATGGCCTGGAATGCGGGCGCCAGCCCGCGCTCGGCCCATTCGCGGCTGAGCGGCGTGCGCCGCATGTCCTCGCCCTCGCGCCGCTCGACCTTTATGACGTCGGCCCCTAACAGTGCGAGCTGGTAGCTCGCATAGGGGCCGGCCAGCACTTGCGTGAAGTCAAGGATCTTCACGCCCTCGAACGGTCGCGTCACGTCGCTCTCCCTTTTTGCTTTGGTTATTCGACGTCAGGCGGCGCGGTTGCCGCGCGCGATCTCCTTCTGCTTGTCGAATTCAGCGCGGCGGCGTGCCAGCTCTTCCGGCGAAAGCTGCGCGACGTTGTTGTAGTCAAGCTTCCAGGACGCATCCCCGCTCCAGCGCAGCGGCGATTGCATGGTGGTTTGCGGCCCGCTTGCGGTCTCCAGCAGCCTCAAGGCCAACTCCAGCGTCTGTGCCTGCGAAGCGACGTCATGCGGCTTGCCGGCGGAATTGCCGAGCGGGAAGTCCGAGAACAGGAAGCGCGGGACAGCGGCGTGCTCGATGATGTCCTTGGCGCAGCCCATGATCACGGTCGCGATGCCATTGGCCTCCAGGTGCCGCGCCACCAGCGCGGTGGTCTGGTGGCAGACCGGGCAGTTCGGCACCAGCACGGCAGCATCGACCTTGTCCGCGAGGCAGCGTGACAGGATCTCCGGCGCGTCGGTGTCGAGCGTGACGCGATGGCTGCGATTGGTCGGCGCGCCGAAGAAGCGCGGGGCGACTTCACCGATGTGCCCCGATGCGCTCGCTTTCAGAAGCTGCGGCAGCGGAAACCAGGTGCCGTTGTCGGTCGCCGACGTGTGCTTGCGGTCGTAGCCGATGTGGGAGATGCGAAGGTCGTGCGGCTGCGACGTGTCGCCGTCATAGACCTGGTAGAATTTCGCGCTGCCATTATACGCCGCGCCAGGTCCCTGATCGCCCTTGGTGGGATCGTAAGGCGCCGCGGTCGTGATGATTGTGACGCGCGACTGCGCCAGCTTCTTCCTCAGCGGCTGAAACGGTGCCGCGGTGTAATGCGCCCAGCGATACGGCGTGGTGTAGCCGATTGCCGCGTAATAGTCGCGCGTGCGCTGCATATAGGGAATGGGGGAGTCATGGTCGGGCGCAAAGCCGAATTCGTCGTCGCGCGGGGCGGACTTATCAGCTGACATGGCGCGTCTCCTGGTTCTTGGTTGGAGCCAGACTAGAGATAGTTCTCGGGTTGCTCAACAGGCCGAAGGGCTGCGCAGGCCAGAATTGCCGCTCCGCAGGGGCTACCGGAAAATATGCAGCGCTGCGTGTTGCAGCAGCATGATCGCCTTGGCGTCGATGATGCGGCCGTCGGCGATCATCGAAAGCGCCTCGTCGATGGAAAGCTCCAGCACCTCGATGTCCTCGCCTTCATGCTCCAGGCCGCCGCCGGCGCTGACGCGCATCGACGGCTCGTACTCCGCGACGAAGAAATGCAGCTTCTCGGTGATGGCGCCGGGGCTCATGAAGGCCTCGAACACTTTTTCGACGTGGTGCAGACGATAGCCGGTTTCCTCCTCCGCCTCGGCGCGGATGCGCAGCTCGGGCTCGGCGTTATCGAGCACGCCGGCGGCGGCCTCGATCAGAAGATCGTCATAGCCGCGGATGAAGGCGGGCAGGCGGAATTGGCGCACCAGGATCACGCTGCGCTGGCCGCGATTGTACGGCAGGATGGCGGCGGCGTTGTCGCGCTCATAGGTCTCGCGATGCTGCGTCTGCCACTCGCCATTAGCGCGCCGGTAGTCGAAGGTCGTGGTCTTCAGGGGCGTCCAGTTGTCCGAGAGCACGCGGACGTCCTTGATGCGGACGCGATCGGAAATGGTCATGACTGTCTTTCAGTGTTCGCGGCCGTCGAGCCACTTCTGGAACATCACCGAGGTGGATTCCTCGAAGCCCAGCGACTGATAGAACGCATTGGCCTGCGCATTCTCGCGGCGGACCAGCAACTGGAGCTTGGCGATTCCGGCCGCGCGCAGCCAGTCTTCGGCCGCCGTCATGATCGCCCGGCCAAAACCTCGCTTGCGCCCATTGGGGTCGACCGCAACATAATAGACCCAGCCGCGATGGCCGTCGTGGCCGACCATGACGGTTGCCACGACTGCGCCATTGTCGCGGCCGATCAGCACGGTCGAATTGTCGCGCCGCCGCGCCAGTGCGATGTCGGCGTGCGGATCGTTCCACGGCCGCGTCAGGCCGCAGCGCTGCCACAGCGTGACGACGGTCTCGACGTCTGCATCTTTGATCGCATCGATCGCAAGAGCGCTCACAGCACCTTCCCCGGATTCATGATGCCATGCGGATCGAGCATCGCCTTGATCGATCGCATCAGCTCGATCGCGGTCTTGTCCTTCACCTCGGGCAGCTCGTCGCGCTTGAGCATGCCGATGCCGTGCTCGGCCGAGATCGAGCCGCCCATGCGCAGCACGATCTCGAACACGACGGCGTTCACCTCGTGCCAGCGCGCCAGGTAATCGGCCGTGTTGGCGCCGATGGGCTGGCTGACATTGTAGTGCAGATTGCCGTCGCCGAGATGGCCGAACGGCACCGGCCGTGCGCCGGGGATCAGCTTGACCACGGCCGCATTGGCTTCCTCGATGAAGGCGGGCACGGCGGCGACGGGGACCGAAATGTCGTGCTTGATCGAGCCGCCCTCCGGCTTCTGCGCCGCCGACATTTCCTCGCGCAGCTTCCAGAAGGCGTTGCGCTGCGCGAGGCTGGCCGCGATCACGGCGTCGTCGACGATCTCTTCTTCCATGGCGCGGCCAAGGATCGTCTCCAGCGGCGTGCGGGCGTCGTCGCTCGGCGAAGACAATTCCATCAGCACGTACCAGGGGTGCTTCTCCGCGAGGGGATCGCGCACGTCGATGCCATGGCGCACCGAGAAATCGACCGCCATCTCCGACAAGAGCTCGAAGCTCGTCAGCGCATTGGCGGCTTCGCTCTGCGCGATGGTCAGAAGCTTCAGCGCCGCCGCCGGCGACTTCAGGCCGACATAGGCCGTCTCGACCGCGCGCGGCTTCGGAAACAGTTTCAACGTCGCCGCGGTGATGATGCCGAGCGTGCCTTCCGCGCCGATGAAGAGGTTGTGCAGATTGTAGCCGGTGTTGTCCTTCTTCAGCTTCGACAGCACGTTGAGCACGCGCCCGTCGGCGAGCACCACTTCCAGCCCCAGCGCCATCTCGCGCGCCACGCCGTAGGCGAGCGCCGCGGTGCCGCCGGCATTGGTCGAGAGATTGCCGCCGATGGTGCAGCTGCCTTCGGCACCGAGCGAGAGCGGAAACAGCCGGTCCACGTCAGATGCTTTCTGCTGCGCGATCTGCAGCACCACGCCGGCTTCGACCGTCATGGTGTTGGAGGCGGTGTCGATTTCGCGGATCTTGTCCAGGCGCCGCAGCGACACCACCACCTCGCCATTGTGCGGAGTCTGGCCGCCGACGAGCCCCGTGTTGCCGCCCTGCGGCACCAGGGCGATTTTGTGCGCGGAAGCGAGCTTGCAGATCGCGGACACTTCCGCCGTCGATCCCGGACGCAGCACCAGCGGCGAACGGCCGTGGAACAGATTGCGCTCCTCGGTGACGTAAGGCTGGATGTCGGCCGCGTCGGTGATCGCGTGACGATCGCTGACGATCTTGCGGAATTGGTCGATCAGCTCCGGCGCAAGCTGCGGGGCGGCGGATTGATTGATGTTCATCGTCTCGTTGTCCACTCTCATCTTCCGACCGCCGCCCGGCGCAGCCGGTCGTTGATCGCTTCGCCCAAGCCTTCTTCCGGGATCGCCATTACCACAATCGCCTTCGGCGCCTTCGCATCCAGGCTGCGAAGATAGCCGAACAGATTGGCGGCGGCTTCATCGAGATCAGCCGCAGGCGACAAATTCATGACAGCAGCAGCGGCCTCTTGGCCGCGCACGTGATCGGGCCCGAACGCCAGCAGCGCTTCGTCAGGCGCAACCTCATCGGCATGAAGCCGCACATGGGCGCGCGGTGCGTAATGCGAGGCCAGCATGCCCGGGGCCAGCGGCTGACTGTCGTCGCTCTCGGCTTCCACCGGCGGTCGCGCCAGCGGCGCACCGAGCACCGCCTCAATCCGCTCGCGCGATAGCCCGCCGGGCCGCAGCAGCATCGGCGTCTCGAAGCAGCCGACAATGGTCGATTCGACGCCGACTGCGACAGGGCCGCCGTCCACGATCAGGTCGATCCGCCCAGCAAGGTCGCTCTCGACATGGGCAGCCAGCGTCGGCGATACATGACCGGAGATGTTGGCCGAGGGCGCCACCACGGCCCCGCCAAAAGCGCGCAGGATCGCCTGCGCCACCGGATGGGCGGGAATGCGGATCGCGACGGTGTCGAGGCCCGCGGTGGCAAGATCGGCGACCGGGCAATCATCCGTCTTCGGCACCACCAGCGTCAGCGGCCCGGGCCAGAACGCCTCGGCAAGCCTCAAAGCGCGCGCATCGAACCGGCCGATCCGCCGTGCGGCCGCAAGATCCGCGACATGGGCGATCAGCGGGTTGAAGGCCGGCCGTCCCTTGGCGCTGTAGATGTGGGCGACCGCCGTGGCATTGGCGGCGTCGGCGCCGAGCCCATAGACCGTCTCAGTCGGAAACGCGACCAGCCCGCCCGCGGCCAGGGTCCGGGCGGCGGCCTCGGCCGCAGCCGCGCCGGCCGGTAAAATCAGCGTTTCAAGACCCGTTTTCACAGGGACAAAATTCCTCAGCTCGGCCGCTTGCGGTGCGCCAAACCCGACGCTATAAGCCGGCCTCTTGTCGGAGTGTGGCTCAGCCCGGTAGAGCACTGCGTTCGGGACGCAGGGGTCGCAGGTTCGAATCCTGCCACTCCGACCATCATTTCAAGTACTTATAGTTTCTATGTTTTTCGGGCGCAATGAAATGCGCAATGATTTGAGGCACGGCAGCCATGCCCGTCGATCTCAAGGCTTTCGCCAAGGGCGTCGAGGAGCAGATAAAGCAGATCCGGGACGATCTTGCGCCGCTGGAAGCCGGGAAAATGACAATCGGGGAACGCGAAGGAAACGGGCCTTGGCGGGACGTCACGCAGGACATGGTCAAGCACCACAAGTCTTCCCTCCGGACCTACGAGCTTATTCTGGCTGACCTCCGGGCACGAATAGCCCGCGGCGAATAGGGTTCAGCTCAGCGCTTTCCCCCAAACGCCTCTGCGGCCTCTTCCTGGAAATCTGGATGGTGATGGCCGTAGCTGGCCTCGAGCTGCTCCACGGTCATACCAAGCCAGCCAGCGGCTTCCCACATATCGACACCTGCCTGCATCAGCCAGGTGGCCGCGGTGTGGCGCAAGGAGTGGCGAACCACGTCATCGCCTAGCCCGGCATCCTCCAGGATCCCCTCCCAAGCCGATCTGATCTTGCCAGCAAGCGGCTGGCCATCGTGCATGCGGTTGACGACGAAGCGAATCTGGTCGCCATTCTTCAAAAGGCCCGCCGCTCGCAGCTCGGACGAGCGCGTCTGGTCGATCTTCCGCCAACGGACCAAGTGAGGGCGTAGCCGGCTGGCAATCTTTGCGGGCGGGCGTCGCTTCTTGGTTGACCGTTCCAAAGCCCCCTTGCCCTGGTACACCATCGCGTCCAGATTCATCCAGGGATGGGTCGTTGTCGGCAGCCACTGTGTTCGGCGGATCGTCTCTTCGCGGCGGGCGCTGTACATGCCAACCAGAGTGAAGCGCGCAGCCGGATAGCGCCGACGGATAATCCATCGCTCACGTCTAATGAGCTTGCCATCTTCCCTGCGTTTCCAGGTGCCCCGCTCGTTGTCCCACACGTAGCCAATCGCAGCGCCGAGCAAGCGGGCGGCTTCATTGCGTGTCAACCATCGGTGACGCCCCTCCGCCTTTGTTGGCAGAGTGATCTTTGGCACCACCCTAAGCGTGTGTTCCGCGTGATACGCGTTAATTGCAGCCCGCAAGTCCTCAAGTCGACGTCGCGCGGTCTGGTCCGAGACCGTACCGTGGCGGGGCTTGATGCCGGCTTTCCTGTTGTTGTCGTTCGGCGTGCCCGTAGACCAGTCTACGAAATCGCGACAAAGCTGAGCCTTGAGTTCACCGACCGTCTTGTCGCCAAAGAAGTTATTGAGATCTAGCAAACGAATGAGCAGCAGGTCGTGCTGGGCCCATGCCCGATGGTCACTTTTGTCCTTAGGACGCTTTGAAATTTCGTAAGCGGTGAGGACGTCAGCTATGGCGAGTACGCCGGGGTCGGTGGCGCCGATTGTGCTGGTATGCCGCTCGCCGATGTAGTTTTCGAGCGCCTTCGCAGCGCCGTCAATGTCGTCGCGGCCGCAGCCTGTGCGGATTTGCCGGCCACGGTCGAGGATGATCCAGATTTCATCATCCTCTCGGAACCAGAGGCGTGGGGGCTTGGCTTTACGGCCCGGCATGATGGCTTGACCAATTTGCGGATGGCGCGAGGTGTGGTCAAATCTTTGCCTGCCACTTTGGCGATTTCAAGAGTCCCAGCGGCTGCGGCCCTGCGCAACGAAGACAAAGTCAATGGGCCGTGGGGAAAGAATACGACAGCGGCCTCGACGAGAGTCATCACTTCGTCCTCGTCCCATTGGGCAGGATCGGGCCGTGCTTTCGCGCGAGCGAGTTTGTCGATCTTGCGCTTTGGCATATCTTGAACGCGGTGCTCGTGAGTGCTCCAGGCCTTTGGATCGGCCGATGGGTTTCAAGGTGTATGCGAAATCTGCTCTTCGAGAAGCGCTGCATCTCGTTGATGCGGCAATCGGTGGCTTCCGAGTGCAAATCGGACAATTTCGGACTCTTAATCAGCGGGTCCCAGGTTCGGGCCCTGGTGCGCCCACCATAAAAGCCCTTCTCGATCAATCGCTTGGGCGAGCCGCTTTTCGAGAACAAAACGGGTCTCGTGCGAAATTATTTGGAATCGGACGTTACACGACCGGACCGGGTGTCGACCTTATCCTTTGTTTCTGTACCTTCACCCATTCGATACAGCGCGGAAATCCGATGGTACAGGCCGATCACGTGCTCGTCGTAGGATTAGGATACAAGAGCGAGCAAAACGGGCAATCTGTTATGCCCGTCGCCGCAGGCTATTGATTTGCTCCAGTGTCCACCTGGCTATCAAAGGTCTATCGTTCCGCATGGCGGTGAGGTCGCAGAGGCGGGCAGTCGCGGCGAGCAAATGAATCCACCCTCCGAGGGCACCATAAGCCCGCAATGTGCGTGGCGATCGGTTGCCACAGTCCGGGCCGTAAATTGTACGACGATCCTGTGGTCGCTTGTCAGGCGAGGGCTTGTAGGTGGCGATGTAGGGATGGGCGATGTCGTTCCGAGTCGGCCGACGGCGACTTTACCTGGATCGGCCTGGATACATCGAGCGGCAGTGCTCGCCGGCTGTAGACGTTGCGCACCGCGAGACCAGAGCGGATGCTCGCGACGCCGGCGATCCGGGATATGCGTGCAATCAGATTTTCGAGGTCGGAGACGTCGGACACAATGGCACGCAACAGATAATCCTGATCTCCGACCTTGAGATAGCAGTCCATGATTTCGGCGATGCGGCCGACTTCAGTAGCAAAGCCGTCGCGGGCACTCTGCACGTGTTTTTCCAACGTCACCTGGATGAATGCCATGACGCGCAGGCCGACAATCTGCCGACGGTCTTCAAGTTTGACCAACAGTTTCTCGATTGGTGTGTATGACCACCAATGCTGGTAGGTCACTCGAGCCCGCACTCTCGCTAAAGTGCCCAGTACCCAGAGGCGAGGGGCCTCACGGGAAAGCCGGGTGGGTAGCCTTGTGATCCCCGAGGCTGACTACTGAGCCAGCGGCACGTGATAGGGACAGCGCCTTCCTTGCTCCAATGAGGGTGCCGAGTCACGTCGCCCCTGGCTGTCCGGCGAAGCGGATGCGGCAGAGATAGCGCATTTGTCGATCCTCCCCGGGTGGACATAGGCGCCGAGTCGCATCCGCGCTGCTTTCTGGTTGAACTCCACGAATCGGGTCCAATTTTTACGCCTTACCGGCTGATGCGCCTGATGGAGCTTGGTAACGCATTTGACGCAACGGACACAATCGTCTTGGATACGAGAAACTTGCGTGGAGCGCGACCCGGTAAGCGGCGCGACGGTTCGAAAGCAACTGATGCGCGATCCGAATGGCCAGTCCCACACGGTCCACGAGCCGGGGAGCCCGTGAGGTCAATCAGTCATAAATGTCCAGTGGATTGGCTGCGCGCCAATCCGGCGCGTAGCCCCGAGCGGCTGCCGCTGATCGCAAGCGCGCCGAATGGCTATTGTCTGAGACGTAAACGTCGATATTGCTCTCGACGGCAAGCGGCCACATGGGCCGCTTTCCGTTTTGTAAATTGCCGCGCAGGTCCGTCAGCTTTCGGTAAGCCAACCCCGATAAAGAATCGTTTGTTTAACGGGGGCGTGGCAGGGACAGCGCATGAGCTGAAGGACCACCATGTGCCGAGTTACGCTTCCGTTAAGCATTGCCGTTCGGATGCGGCAGGGATAGTGCCTCATGATGCCGCCCAGGCTGTCAGGCGCCGAGCGGCGTTCGCACAGCTTCCGACTCACGGGTTAGTTCTCATTCTGGCGATTTCGCTCGTCTTGCGAGCAATAAGCTCCTGATCAGTTTCTTGCCACCGTTAAAGGTGAGCTTGGGGCAGCTAGCTGGGCGGCAGGAACAGTGCGCTGCCCCTACGTATCCGTGGGGTATAAGCGCCGAGTCAAGTTTTGCTAAGTTCGGGCCGGGTAGGGACAGCGTCTGCTCCAGCGCAACAAACGACGTCGAGTCGCGCCCGCACTGCTTCCGATCAACATCGCCAACACTCTGAAACGGAAGGAGATTGCCTAGCTGAATCCCGTCCGCTGTTGCCTTGTTGCAATTGTGTGCGCCATCCGTGGCGACGACCACGCCGACAGCGTCGCCGATTCTTCAACGAGGTGCTCCTTCGCGGTCGCAATGGGGTGCTTCTATTACGCTCCGTCTGGATTTACTCCGCCAACATTCTTGCGTCTCTCATGTGCGTTTGGCTTGTGATTCTTGTTTATGCGAGGCGCGCGTGTCTGGTCACCTGTGTCTCCAATTGTTTACGGCAAAGACTCAGCTTAGAGAGTCGCCGACGAGAATGGGACCGACCGATTTTGGTAGGTGCCCTGGGTACTTCTCGAAGATACAACATTGTAGCCCTTGAGAATTTGAGCCTCATGGGAGCAAAGGTGGCCAGCCCCAGTCTTCGTGACCGGGGTTGGCCACCAGCGCTTGCGACGCCATGCACACAGAGTAGCTCCAGGCCAACGAATGCATATGTTCGAGCGGTATATCACGTCCCTGCGATCGCAAGCGCTTGCGGTGCTTGCAGCCAATCAGGCCCGTGCCGCCGATCAGTCGCTGGGACTATCAGATCGCAAGGCCGCCACATTTAACATCGAGGAAGTTCAGGCAATGCTAGCCATACTCGATTGCATGAATCCAAACATGCAGCCGAAGGAAGCATGGCAGATCGCTGCGCGCATACGCGCGGTTCTAGAGGCGCCACATGGGGTGGAGCCCGTTCGGGTAGCATGTTTTTGAGACCACAAGATGTGAGCTTCAGTAAGTGCCCGTCCGATCTTGAACGAGGAAGCTAGACTTGGCGAAACTTTAGCCTACCCCTTGAGGATCGAATGGACACCTATAAGAATGAGCCACTGACGCCGAAACGCCGTGGTGCCAAGCTTGATCGTAGGTGACCTGACGAAGGCTGCAGCGCGCTCCAGTTCAATATTTTCGGCGAAGGCCATCGCCAAGAGGTCAAGTGTTCCGCCAGGAAGGCGTGGATGGAACGAGATCGCTCCACAAGACCTCTTTCATTTAAGCCAAATCTTTCCTGCCCCCTGCGCAGAAGTCGGAGCGTTGCGACGACAGCGCAGCACAGGTAAACAGATCGCAGCTGGGCCCAACTGAAGGTCATCGCCCCAAATTCGTCCGCGCCTGTACGGAAGGCTTTCAGCAGTTGCATGATGCGCTTTCGCGCTGAGCAGCGGATGTCCGCCGTGGTGCATTCCCGCAACCGCAGGAGTCCTATCGGCTTTCCAAAGGCGTCGGCGAGGCTATTGCAAACTGGCCCCGTCCAACTCAATTTAATATTGAGCTCGACATGCAAACAATCACGAGCGTCGCTGAACTTCGCCGCACTCTCACAAAATCCCGCAGTGCGATCAACGGGTCGGATTCGTGCCGACGATGGGCTATCCCCACGGTGGCCACCTGGCGCTGATTGCGGCAAGACAGGCGAAATGCGATGTGAGCGTCGTCACAGGAAGTCTATCCGAGCAATTTCGAAACCTTTGTTGAACCTGGCGACCTCGCGAGACCTCTGTGCGGAGCCTTGAGGCCTGGACATTTTCGCGGTGTCGCGACTGTCGTATGCAAATTGTTCAACATGGTGCAGCCTGACAACGTCTTTTGGCCAGAAGGATTGTCAGCATTGCACAGTCGTGCGTCGTATGGTGGTTGATCTCAGTCTCCCTATCGAGATCATCACCGTACCAAACGGTTCGCGAAAAGGATGGGCTCGGCATGAGTAGTCGCAACCGCTATCTCAGCAAGAGAGAACGTCAGTAGGCCCTAGCGATCAACCAGGGACTATCCGCAGCGCTCGATGATTTTCGGTCGGGAGAGCGCAACGTAGAAAAGCTGATTGCGGCCGCAAAGGCGCATTTAGAGGGGGTTGACAGACTGCAGTATCGACGGTGACACGGCTCAAAGCCGCCGACAGTCCACTGCGGCTCCCCGCGATGCTATGTGCGGCCGCCTACGTTGGCTCAACGCGCTGATCGACAAGTAATCCCGGCGTTGCCAACTCGGTGGCGCAAGGCGTGGCCAAGCCGCGCACAGCTTAGTCAGCTGACAGAAACGTTCAGGCGCTATTCTGAGAGGTGTATCGAGCTGGCAGCAGAGGGCGAGCTCCGAGAGGACTTTGTTCGGCGAGTAGCGAAGCGATATCGCGTGCCCACGGAATATGTAGGGCCGTGAACTGTGTGTCCGGCAACCCGCAAGTCTTGCGACGGAGATCACCGGCCAATTCGACAAACCTTGGTATAGTGCTTTGCAGCCGATGCTATATCACCCACTTACCTTTGTAGAGTTGAGCACCGGTCAGATCGTTTGTACTTTCGATGTCGAACCTGGATCGTTCGGTCTGCGGGACAGTGCGAAGCCTGAACTAACGCCTTGCTAGAAGTCGTTGCGTTCCAATCAGTTGTTAAGACGAACATCTTGGTTCGAATCTTTGGCCGAGTGCACGCAAAAAGGGCAGGGACTTCGTAGCTGGGGCTCTGGCACAGTCGCCGCGTTGCCGATCATTGCCATAGTAAGTTGCTGGCAAATTTACATCCCACTCCGGAAATACGAGTCGACATGGCATTTACCGCGCTTTTCATCAAACGTCCGGTATTGTCAATCGTCGTCAGTCTCCTGATCTTGCTGATCGGCTTGCGCGCCGCCACCCTACTGCCGATCCGGCAATATCCGAAGCTATCCAATACGGTCATCAATATCACGACTGTCTATCCTGGCGCCTCTGCCGACACGATCCAGGGGTTCATCACCACTCCCCTGGAGCAAGCAGTCGCGTCCGCCGAAGGCGTCGACTACATCAGTTCCTCGTCTGTGCTTGGTGCCTCGACGATCCAAGTCTACATCAAGCTGAATTTCGATCCAAACGAAGCGCTCACGGAGGTGCTCTCGAAGGTCAACTCAGTCAGATACCTAATCCCGAAGGAATCAAACGATCCGGTGGTCACGAAGTCGAGCGGTCAGACCACTGCTGTCATGTATATCGCTTTCTCCAGCGAGGAGCTGGCGGCCAGCGCGATAACCGACTACCTCTCGCGGGTCGTGCAACCGGTTATCTCAACCGTCGACGGGGTTGCAGCGGCAGACATCCTGGGCGGCCAGAGTCTTGCAATGCGGCTATGGCTCGATCCTGCGAAAATGGCTGGGCATGGCGTGTCGCCGGCTGAGGTTTCGGCTGCAATCGCCGCCAATAACTTCCAGGCCGCGGCGGGCCAGGCCAAGGGCTATTTCACTATCTCCGATGTCACGGCAAATACGGATCTGCGGAGTGTGGATGATTTCAAGCGGATGATCGTCAAAGCCAATGACGGTGGCTTTGTGCGCATGGAAGACATTGCGGTAATCGAGCTTGCCGCGCAGACGACAGACACTAGCGTCGCGATGAACGGCGAGCACGCGGTCTTCATCGGCGTGCAGGCGAGCCCGCAAGGCAATCCGCTAAACATAGTACGAGGCGTCCGAGCGCTGTTTCCGGAAATGGAGCGTAACCTGCCGCCGTCGCTGAGAATGAAAGTGGCCTACGACTCCACCCAGTTTATTCAATCATCGATCGATGAAGTGGAGAAGACGCTCATTGAGGCTGTCGCGGTCGTGGTGATCGTGATCTTTCTGTTCCTGGCCTCGCTGCGGTCGGTCATCATTCCTGTAGTCACTATTCCGTTGTCGCTCGTGGGTGTCTGCAGCATGATGCTCGCGCTGGGGTTTTCATTCAATCTCCTGACTCTCCTTGCGATGGTTCTCGCGATCGGTCTCGTGGTCGACGACGCGATCGTGGTGGTGGAGAACATTCATCGCCATTTAGAAGAAGGTGCGACGCCCCTACTGGCTGCTACAAGGGGCGCGCGCGAGATCGTCGGTCCTGTTATCTCCATGACGATCACCTTGGCTGCGGTATATGCACCGATCGGGTTTCTCGGCGGCCTCACCGGTGCGCTGTTCCGCGAATTCGCGTTTACGCTGGCGGGAGCTGTGATCGTGTCGGGAGTGATCGCTTTGACGCTGTCGCCCATGATGTGCTCGCTCTTCCTGAGGCGGGCCGAGGGGGGGCGATTTGCAAGGCTTGTGAACCGCGGGTTCGGCGCCATAACACGATGGTACGGCCGCAAGCTCGACCGCTCGCTCGACTATCGCCCAATTACCGGCCTATTTGCGCTGACCATGTTAGGCCTTGTCGGTTTTCTCTATATGAATATTTCCAAGGAGCTGGCGCCGGAGGAGGATCAAGGTATCGTATTCGCGCTAACGAAGGCGCCGAAATACGCCAATATCGACTACCTCGACTATTACGGCACCAAACTTGAAAACGCGTTCAAGAAATTTCCAGAGAGTGACTTGAGCTTCGTGCTCAATGGCATCAGCGGCCAGCAGAGTGGGATGGCCGGCATGTTGCTCAAGCCGTGGGACGAGCGCAAGCGATCATCGATTGTACTAAAATCCCTTGTTCAAGCCGAGCTGTCCAAAATCGAAGGCATTAACGCGTTTGCCTTTAGCTTGCCTCCGCTTCCGGGCGGTTCGGGTGGCCTACCGGTGCAGATGGTGATTAATTCGACGGTTGGCTTCCAATCCGTTTACGAGCAGATGTCGAAGCTGAAGGATGTCGCGCGCAAGAGCGGTCTGTTCATGGTGAGCGACTCCGACCTCGAGTTCAACCAGCCGGTGGCACGAGTTAAGGTTGATCGGTCCAAAGCCAACGACCTTGGCATCACCATGCAGACTATCGGTAGCGCGCTCGCCACTTTACTTGGCGGAAACTACGTCAATCGCTTCAATTTGCAGGGTCGTTCCTACCAGGTGATCCCGCAGGTCCCACGTCAGGAACGCCTGGCGCCGCAAGCAATCGGGAGCTATTATGTGAAAACTGCGACGGGCTCGATGCTCCCGCTCTCTACCGTAGTCTCCATCGAGACTGCGACCGATCCGAACGCTCTCACCCACTACAATCAGCTCAACTGCGCGACCTTTCAGGCCGTGCCGATGCCTGGCGTCACGATCGGTCAGGCTGTGGACTTCCTGGAAGCCGAGGCAAAGAAACTGCCCGCAGGATTCAGCCACGACTTTCTGGCCGACGCCCGCCAATACGTGTACGAGGGTAACCAACTGGCGATTACCTTTGCATTTGCAATCATCATCATATTCTTGGTGCTTGCGGCGCAGTTCGAAAGTCTGCGCGATCCCCTCATCATCATGATCAGCGTACCGATGGCAATCGTGGGTGCCTTGATCCCGCCATTTTTTGGCTGGGCCACTATGAACATCTACACCCAGGTCGGACTGTTGACGCTGGTTGGGTTGATTTCCAAGCACGGCATCCTGATGGTTGGGTTCGCCAATGAGCTGCAGCTCAAGGAGAGACTTGACCGTCGCTCGGCTATAGAGATGGCGGCGCGCGTCCGACTGCGTCCAATCTTGATGACTACGGCGGCAATGGTCACGGGCTTCATACCCTTGTTGACTGCAACCGGAGCTGGCGCCGCGAGCCGCTTCTCGATTGGGCTCGTGCTCGTCGCTGGCATGACTGTCGGCACGCTGTTCACGCTTTTCGTGCTGCCGGCGGTCTATGTCGTGTTCGCGTCCGACCACCGCGCCGATGCGAGCTCCGGCCGCGCGAAGAACGCCGCCGAGTTCGGCTTCACCGGCGCGGCTGATTCCCAGCTGGCCAAGCAATGACGATAAATTCAATCCAGGTTCGCTCAGTGGCAAGCGAGGGAGCCTGCGATCGCTTCACGCTCCGTTACGCATTGAGATCTTCACGCCGTGGTGCCGAGCTTTGCGGCTATTGGGGGCTCGGAAGAACACATCGGTGATCCCCGGCTGCTCCGCTAAGGTGTATTGCACCGTGCATTTCAAGGCAGCGGAATGCCCAAGCTCGACATCGCCGGGGGATAAGGGAATTGATCCTCGCCTGACAAAAGGTGCGTTGCTATTTATCCCAGGGCTCTTGAAGGAGAATTGTTTGCTTCCGTCTAACCGCGTCGCGTTGCTAGCTGAAAAATGATGGCGCTGAACCGCTTAGGGGTCGAGACGAGTTCAATTCCCTGGGAACGGCCCCGTACCCATGACCGACGCACTTACGGCTTTCGATACGAGAACCATTGATCGACAAGCCGAGAAACAAGCCGACGCGTTTTGGCTGAATGATCGTTGCCGGGTACCGGGAAGTGCAGCACAGCTTGCGTTGCACGATCGAAGTCGAGAACAAGAGCAACTGCTGAACGCAAAAACGGCCGCTGCCATTGTGAAGACGGGCGGAGCTGCTAAGCGAATGTCAGAATCTGCCGCAACCCGATGACCAATGGCCGCGCTGGCTCCCCGGCGTGTGACCGACGCCCTCCGGAGTGGGAAAATTAAGGAAATCCTGAGTTTGATGCTGCTATCTGGTTTCTGGCCGCAACGACGTGTTTTGCTGCCTTTGTAAATGGAGCCATTGGCTACGGCTTTTCGTCGCTGACTGTACCCTTTGCGCTAGTTTTTCGCATTCTCAACCCCGCCATTGTCATCATCGAGGTCTTCGTCAACGGGGTGGCGCCGCCCTATCGGAGCAAGCTGGCTGATCGGCCTGCCATTGGGGTGGATGCTGGGCGCTCTCTATTCGCTGACGACAATCTCCGGGCCTCCCATAGCGATGCTGTTTAACAACCAGGGCTTGGTCAAACACGAATTTCGCCGGCCTAGCGCTGGTTCGCGTGGTGGAATCGAGCGTTACCGCCTTCGTCTACTATCAGCTCGGCTTGTTCATTTACGAAAGCGGCAGCTTGCTCTATGTTTTTGTACCGAGTGTCATGCTTGGCGTCCCGCTGGGGTCCTACGTCATTCGCCGGCTTGATCCGGAGATATTCCGACGCATCTGTATGAGCTTTAATGCTTGGATCGTGGGCTTCGGTTTGTCACGGGTGCTGATTGAGGTCGATCTAGTGCAGAGCGCCTGGGCTTATAGCGTGATGGCGGCGGCGATACTGATCGATCTCTGCCTGCTATACTTGTTCTTTACAACGCACAATCCAATCTGGTCAGAGCGACGGTCTCGGCGAACTGCGGATATAAGCGCTTGAACGATGCCGGCGGGCAACTCGGTATCGAATGCGCGCGCGTCCTGGACCTGATCGACGCCGCCCTCTTCGGCGGCGATAATGATGGCATGCAAATCTGGTTGATTGCTCCAGACTTCCCAGCCCACCGGTGCCAGGAACCCGGGATCGCAGGACACCCCTGAACTGTTGGAGGCTGATGTTGCCGCCATGCCACTCGAAATGGCTGTTCCCGGCGGGCGACACGCTGGCCCAGAACAAACGAACTTAGGCCCAATGGCGGGAACCATCTGGCGGCCGGAAACCAGGACGAACGAATATCAAAAGCATCGGGGCCGACATTGGCCGCTTGCGCGTGGTAGCGGGGCTCGTTGTAGTGATCTCGCGAGACAGCGCCGCCACTTGTGATGAGAGCTTCCGATTGTGCAAAGTTGTCGGAAAAACGACGGCCGTGTTAGCCCCAACTACATAGAGGCGTGGGGGCGACGTCGGCTTTGTAGGCGTTGCGACAAGCCATGCTGAGCGTTGCGATCCGGCTGTCGCAGACCAGCAAAAACCATCGCCCTCGTATGGCCAGCTCATCCGGGAGAGATTGGCCGAAACACCGCCATCCCCAGGGGCTCGACGATCACCCCGGCTTGTCGCTCTCCGTGTGACGCAGTTCAGTATTTGTGACGGCATCGCATTTGCAGGGATGAAGAACGTCAATTTGAGGCCATCATCGTCGAGCCGCGCGCCGCGCTTGCAGGCGACGCACGCAGGATGAGGGGCGCCGCGCCCGCGAGTCCGTTCTCTCAGGAGCGTCCGTGATACCATGTGCCAATTTGTCTGCCGGCCTGCTTGGGACACGCCTGACATTTTTTGTGGCCGGATTCGGCCTCGCGGCCTGGGCGCCTTTGGTGCCACTCGCCAAGGAGCGGCTCGCGGCGGATGACCGCATGCTTGGTCTACTGCTGCTCTGTCTCGGAACGGGATCCGTCGTCGCGATGCTTTTGACCAGCGTGTTGAATTCGCGTTACGGCAGCAAGCCCATTATCCTCGCGGGTGGACTTGGACTCGCGATCATCCTGCCGTGCCTTGCAATTTCCGACACACCTGTAAGGCTCGGTGCCACGCTATTTGCTTTCGGCGTTTCACTCGGCTCGATCGATGTAGCCATGAACGTCCATGCGATTGAACTGGAGCGCGCCACGGGCCGTCTATTGATGTCCGGCTTCCACGCCCGGTACAGCATTGGGGAAGTCACCGGCTCTGCCGCGGTCACCTTGTTCGTCTCGCTGCAGTGTGGCTCGCTTCTCTCGACGCTGGTCTGTTCGGCGTTAGTAACGATCGCGATTGTGACGGCCTGGCCGAGGTTGCTGGCGACGGGTTCGAGACAGCAGGGGCCATTATTTGTCTTGCCCCACCGCAGTGTGTTGCTCATAGCGGTGCTCGCGGGTATCACCTTTCTTGTAGAAGGTGCAATGCTCGATTGGAGCGCTTTGCTTCTCGTTGAACGAGATCTTCTATCGGAGGCGCACGGGGGCATTGGTTATATGCTCTTCTCAATCGCCATGGCCGCAGGGCGTCTCAGCGGAGATGCCGTGGTGGCGCGAATCGGCGACCGTGCCACATTGATGCTCGGGACTGTGCTAATGGTAACAGGCTTCTTGGCCGTGATGGCCGCGCCCGTTGCGTTGATTGCTATGGCAGGGTTCCTGCTTATCGGATTGGGTATTTCAAATGTTGTACCCGTACTGTGTCGACGCGCCGGCAAACAGAACGTGATGCCAGCAGGCATAGCGATCGCTGTCATCACGACAGGCGGCTACGCGGGTATACTCGTCGGGCCAGCCGGCATCGGGCTCATCGCACACATCTTTGGCTTGCCCATGGCGTTCGGGATGTTAGGCGCGCTCATGTTCATCGTGATGCTGTCGGCGAGGATGATGATGACCGACCATTGCTAAGGCATTGGTCAAGAGGAAGGGAGCGCCGGTTCGCTTCCGGCTAGTGATCGCCCGTCGGCGTTTGAGATTTAGAGTCGATGAGCTCTCAACTGCTGGCAGCACGTCTCGATCTGATCATTCTCCTTTTCCTGCAAGTCGGCAGGGGTCCTTGGCGGCGACTGAGGGCAGTTGTTGACAATGAACGTTCGTCAACTTGCGAAGCAAGATTGATCGTGACGTGAGCGGCGAGTCTGCTAGGCCCGGCGTTCACCGCCGGTTGATCGTAGGATCGCCCCCTTATCCGGGAACAAGCGAATCACTCTGGTGCCGTCCGTCGCTGTCAGCCCGATACGCCCAGTATGCCAGCTGAATGCCATCCTTTAGCGAAGTCGTGGCGCGCCAGCCGAGCCCGGACAGCCGACGCACGTCGAGCAGCTTGCGCGGCGTGCCGTCCGGGCGCGACGTATCGAAGCTGATCTCACCTCGAAAGCCGACGGCGGCCGCGACCATGAGTGCGAAGTCGGCGATGCTGATGTCCTCGCCGCTACCGATATTGACCAGTTCCGACGAGGAATAGGTCTTCATCAGATGGATGCAGGCATCGGCGAGATCATCGACATAGAGGAATTCGCGGCGCGGCGTGCCGGTGCCCCACACCACGACGTTGCGGCTGCCCGAAATCTTGGCCTCGTGGAAGCGGCGGATCAGCGCGGCGACGACGTGGCTGTATTCGGGGTGATAATTGTCCCCGGGGCCGTAGAGATTAGTCGGCATCACGCTTATGAAATCGGCGCCGTACTGGCTGCGATAGGCCTCGGCCATCTTGATGCCGGCGATTTTGGCGATGGCATAGGGTTCGTTGGTCGGTTCCAGCGGGCCGGTCAATAACGAATCCTCTCGCAGCGGCTGAGGCGCCAAGCGCGGATAGATGCAGGAGGAGCCGAAGAACATCAGCTTCTCGCACCCATTGGCATGCGCCGCCTGAATCACGTTGCTCGATATCGCCAGATTGTCGTGGAGAAACTCGGCGCGCAGGGCGTTGTTAGCAACGATGCCGCCGACCTTGGCGGCGGCGAGGAACACGGCTTGCGGCCGCTTCGCGGCAAACC
This sequence comes from Bradyrhizobium sp. CCBAU 51627, assembly GCF_028128765.1. Classification (GTDB taxonomy): domain Bacteria; phylum Pseudomonadota; class Alphaproteobacteria; order Rhizobiales; family Xanthobacteraceae; genus Bradyrhizobium. Next base: position 163,994 of record NZ_LBJG01000092.1, on the reverse strand, counting down.
AGGCGTTCACCGCGGCCTGGTCGCGCAAGTCGAGCTCGCTGCGCGGCACCGTCAAGAGATCGGCCTGTTCGCGTGCTAGCCGGCGCATCAGCGCCGCGCCGACCATGCCGCGATGGCCCGCAACGAAAACCGTCTTACCCTTCAGTTCAAACGACGTGCTTGCCATTGGTCGCATCCTGCGTGGCTTCGACGAGATCGCTGGCGACCATTTCCTTCACCAGTTGCGAGAACGGCATCTTCGGAGCCCAGCCGAGCTTGGCGCGCGCCTTGCTGGCGTCACCGATCAGGAGATCAACCTCGGTCGGACGGAAATAGGTCGGATCAATCTGCACCAGGGTCTTGCCCGAGGCCTTGTCAACGCCGACCTCCTCGACGCCCCTGCCGCGCCATTCGATGCTGCGCCCGACCTCGGCAAACGCCACCTCGACGAACTCGCGGACCGACCGCGTCTCGCCGGTCGCGAGCACGAAGTCGCCGGGCTCGTCGACCTGCAGGATCCTGTGCATGCCATCGACATAGTCGCGGGCATGACCCCAGTCGCGCTTGGCGTCCAGATTGCCGAGATAGAGCGTGTTATCGAGGCCGACCTCGATGCGGGCGACGGCGCGCGTGATCTTGCGCGACACGAAGGTCTCGCCGCGGGTCGGGCTCTCATGGTTGAAAAGGATGCCGTTGCTGGCGAAAATGCCATAGGCCTCACGGTAGTTCACCGTGATCCAGTAACCATAAAGCTTGGCGACGCCATAGGGCGAGCGCGGATAGAATGGCGTGGTTTCCTTCTGCGGCACCTCTTGCACGAGCCCGTAAAGCTCCGAGGTAGAGGCCTGGTAGAACCGCGTCTCCTTTTCCATGCCGAGGATGCGGATCGCTTCCAAAAGGCGCAGAACGCCGATTGCGTCGGCGTTGGCGGTGTATTCCGGGCTCTCGAAACTGACCTGGACGTGGCTCTGGGCGGCCAGGTTATAGATCTCGGTCGGTCGGATCTGCTGCACCAGCCGGATCAGATTGGTCGAATCCGTCATGTCGCCATAGTGCATCAGGAACGGCACGCTGCCGACATGCGGATCCTGGTAGAGATGATCGACGCGCGCGGTGTTGAACGAGGACGACCGGCGCTTGATCCCGTGCACGTCGTAGCCGAGACCGAGCAAATACTCGGCGAGATATGCTCCGTCCTGCCCGGTGACGCCGGTGATCAGCGCAACGCGCCGCTTTGAGTCTTGAGCCGTCATGGTCTCTCGTAGTTGCGCCGGAAAGAAAGCCCTATGAAACGCTAGTGGGAGCCTTTTCTCGGCAACGCCTAGATGCGCAAGCCCCCGCCACCCGCAATTTGAGGAAAGCGATCGTTAGGTCCAGTGATACACATCATGTAGGAAAGCACACTATATACATAGATTTAGATTGGACGGGAGTGTGCCCACGCATTGATCTTCAAAACATCGAAGTCAACTAACGCTCGCATCTTCTTATATCCGCGATGATCCTAAGCAGGCGAGATGGATGCGATCGCCGTTTCGAGCGCAAGGGCGCGCTTGTCCAGGCTATATCTCCAACGAGATAGAAGCTGACGATCTGTGTTCCTATCTATCCTCAGGCGCAAGTAAGCATACGCCTGGTCTCGTCACGTCTTGGGAGACAACGATCTGAGGCCGCAGTCTTCGATGCATTTGCCGGATGACGAGATGCAAGCAAGCGCACGGTCAAGCCTCACGTCAATTCTTAGTCTAGAAAGCACCCCTACCGTTAACTTCCGGACAGAACCCCCGGTCTTGACGGTCGATTCATCGCCTGTGATCAGCGCTCTTGCCAATATCAAGCTCGCGGCAGGCAGTGGAGCGAAAGAAACGCAAGACAAGATGAGCAAGAGTAGTAAACGTTGGTATAGATGCTCCAACGTTTTGATATCGAAAGTTTACGCTCGTACAGTAGAGCTTCGCTGCCAGTCGTCTAATCTCGATGAGCGTAACTTGCCTCGGTACGAGTATGATGGGCCTCTTAAACCCGCGTCGGCAAAATGTTTCCGGTAGCACAGAACAATTCAAGCTAGAGCTGCTGCGCAGTTTGTACTCGATCGGCAGCCAAAAGCGGAATGTAAGCGGGCGAAACGATGATGGCTGAAGGAGGTCTAACTCACGCTTGTGAATGCGGCAGCGATACAGGCGGCCGCGAAAGGGCCCGAACCTGAAACCTGTTACCATCGGGCAAGCGAATTTCATGATCGGATTCCTGTAGGCGGGACCTCGGGCTCCTTGAACTTGGGCTGCATCGACCGATATGTGTGGAATTGTTGGCATTTTGGGGCGTGGTCCGGTCGTTGGCCAGTTGGTCGCGTCGCTCAAGCGATTGGAATATCGTGGCTATGACTCCGCAGGCCTCGCGACGCTCGAAGCTCTCCGTATCGAGCGCCGGCGCGCTGAAGGTAAGCTGAGAAACCTTGAAGAGCAGCTGCGCTATTATCCGCCGTTGGGTCATACCGGCATCGGTCATACCCGCTGGGCGACTCATGGAAAACCGACCGAGAGCAATGCGCACCCGCATGCGACGGAAAATGTCGCGGTCGTTCATAACGGCATCATCGAGAATTTTCGCGAGCTGCGAGCCGAACTGGAGCGGAATGGAGCCCATTTTCACTCAGAGACAGACACGGAGGTGGTGGCGCATCTCGTCGACTCTTATCTCAAGAGGGGCTACTCGCCGCAGGATGCGGTACAAGCGTCGCTGCCACGGCTGCGCGGTGCCTTCGCGCTCGCGTTCCTTTTCAAAGCCCACGACGATCTTTTGATCGGTGCGCGTAAGGGGTCGCCCCTTGCGATCGGACATGGTGACGGCGAAGTGTATCTGGGATCGGACGCGATCGCGCTCGCGCCTTTGACCGACAGCGTCACCTATCTTGAAGACGGCGACTGGGCCGTGCTTACGCGCACGACGTGCGTGATTTATAGCGCAGACGGATTTGTCGTCCAGCGGGAAACATCAAAGTCTGGCGTATCGTCACTCCTTGTGGACAAAGCGAATTATCGCCACTTCATGGCCAAGGAAATCCACGAGCAGCCGACAGTAGCGGGCAAAACATTGGCGCATTATGTCGACATGGCGGCCAAGCGCGTCGCCCTGCCGGTCACATTGCCGTTTGACTTTAAATCCATTCAGCGGATCTCTATTACCGCGTGCGGCACTGCAAGCTATGCCGGGCACATCGCCAGATACTGGTTCGAGCGGCTGGCGCGCTTGCCTGTCGAGATCGATGTAGCGTCCGAGTTCCGCTACAGGGAGGCCCCTTTGCGCCGTGGCGATCTCGCGATCGTCATCTCGCAGTCGGGCGAAACCGCTGACACGCTAGCTGCGTTGCGATACGCCAAGGACCAGGGCGTGCACACGATATCTGTGGTCAACGTCGCGACGTCGACGATTGCGCGCGAGAGCGAATCCGTTCTGCCGACGCTGGCGGGGCCGGAAATCGGCGTCGCTTCCACCAAGGCATTCATCTGCCAGCTGATGGTATTGGCGGCGCTTGCCGTCGCAGCAGGCAAACAGCGCGGTAAGCTGTCCGAGATCGATGAAACAAGGCTCGTGCGTGAGCTTATCGAAGTGCCGCGGTTGATTGCTGCGGCGCTGTTGATCGAGCCGCAGATCGAGAAACTCGCGCGTTATATCGCCGATTCAAGGGACGTGCTCTATCTCGGTCGTGGCACATCGGCTCCCCTGGCGTTGGAGGGCGCACTCAAGCTGAAGGAAATTGCCTATATCCATTCAGAAGGTTATGCCGCCGGCGAGCTCAAGCACGGACCGATCGCACTGATCGATGAGGCCGTGCCTGTGGTGGTGATCGCGCCTTATGACGATGTGTTCGAGAAGACCGTCTCGAATATGCAAGAAGTTGCGGCTCGGGGTGGCAAGATCATCCTGATCACCGATTCGAAGGGTGCTCTGGAAGCGACGGTGGACACGCTCATGACCATTGTGCTGCCTGAGATGGTCACAAGCTTTACGCCGATGCTCTATGCCATTCCGGTTCAGCTCTTGGCTTACCATACCGCCGTCGTAAGGGGCGCGGACGTGGATCAGCCGCGTAATCTAGCAAAATCGGTGACTGTGGAATGAGGCTACAGTTTTATATCGGAGCATTGAGGCCACTAATGGCGTGGGCGACCTCAGAATGAGAACGATCCCGGTATCAACAGGTCAATCATAGACCGATCCAGCTCGATGAGCAGGGTCAGCCCTGCTTGCGTCATCATCGTCAACCGACTAGCGCTACTGGGAGCGAGCGTTATCTTCCTGTCGTTGAGCGGAACGGTCGATAATAAGTGGGAATTACGGACAATTGGAAGATCCAAGTCGGTTCTCGGTTACCCAGCCTGCTATCTGGCCAAATCTGCCCGAAGCTCGGTTCACAAAAGATACTCTCTAACTCATCCTCCCACCTCGCCGATGGCGACGAACAAGTCGGTGCACAACAGCTTCGGGCCGCTCCGTCGCAGCTTATTCACTGGCAGCGCACATGCGCGACAACTTACTTTTCCCGATTGCCAGCATCCGCGCGATGTCGGGCACGTCGAGCATGCACTTCGGCCCCGGGACGATTGCTTAGGATTAGCAGTCCAGTTTGCCGATTCGATCGCGCGTGGCAGCGTTCACGCAATCCGCTTGAACCACACGTTCCACCGCGGCCCTCCGACCTGATAGGTGTCATCAGATCGATTGTTGGATACCTGACATTCCCGCGCAAGGTCGAGGGCCCAAAACCAAGTGCAGGGGGCGCCACACCGGAAGGACGCAGCGCCCCTGTATATGCGGCAGGCGAGTACTATTGGCCACTATCCGGGGCGCGGGCGCGGTTGCAACACACGCATTCTGAAGAAGCGGCGCTTTATCACTGCAACAAAGTGCCTGGACAGCTAGAACCGCAGCGGCTGACATTCGTCCCGTGGTTCGGCTGGGGTAACCGCGACGAAGGCAAAATGCGGATTTGGATAAATGAGCGCTGACGCCGAACGCGCGGGTCGCGCTTCCACGAGTCAACTAGACGACCTTTCTGGCGCAGGCGATATCGTTGGTCAGTCTGGAAATCGGCCAATCTATGGGGGCGGTCCGCGTGCTCCACTGACGTTGAAAAGAAAACCCGAATATTAAGCGGCGGGGCGGAACTTTTAAAAGAGTACAATCCGGTTGGCGTCAGCAGGTCAATCAGCGTCCAATTCCCAATAGAGGAGCTTCCTCGGAGGTGTTCGCGGCCTCTGATCAAAGCTGATGAATGCCAATGGCACGAGTGTGCCGCCATGTCGTTCAAAAGAAAGCCGTATGACAAGCCAACTTGAGGGGACCACGTCAGGTTTTCGTAAGTCAGGCTCCCTATCAGCGCCGCTGGGCCTAACAAGCCTAAACTAGATGCGGAAATGTATGTCCGACGGGAGCACCAATCGCCATGTATAATCGGATCAATAGCTCGTCCTACTTCCAATCCTCTGACTTTGTCGGAACTGATGAGCAAATGGACGCAGACATCTTTTCGGATGCATTCGCAAATATGAGCTTAGCTGAATCTCGTTCCAGTAGCAGTTCATCTTCGGCAACAAGACCGTATTCGCTCGTTTCAAGCCCTCCCATAAAAGAGTTGAATCGTCAGTCATTCCGAGAAGCCGCGGCGGCCTATCATGGTGACGAAATCATGAAAATCGCCAACAACCCTCAAGAGTACTCCGACTTCGTGTCCGGCAAGGCAAGGCGAACTGCAGAAGTTGCCAAAGACTACGGGAGAACCCGAGATTCCAAGGATGCGCGATACTTCAGCTATCAATTGGGCAACAAGAGTGTCGGACTTCTAAGAACGGAAGGCGGCGACAGCATGACCGAGTTCGACGTCAAAAGGTGGAAGAAGCTATTTCCTGGACGCGACGGGACTACCTCTACTGTGGATCTTCAAGTCGTTCATCCGCTTGTCGAGAACGCTGGTGATATCCTGCTCGAGCACCAGCTTCGACTACCCGGCAGACAGCCGCCGCTGCTCAATTTACGTCCGGCTAATTCGGAAGCAAGAGCCCGTGCGGCAAAGATGGGATTCGTCGAGGTTGACGCAGACAACATGGTTCTCGACCCAGAGAAGTCAGACAAGTGGGTAAGGAATAGCGACGGCAAATGGCAGCGAAAAGGCACTGCTGCGCTGTATCTGTCCAAAGATGACGACAGTGAAGGTTGTGATACCGAGATCCCAGCGAGCCGCTCAACATACGACTATGAGGATGATTTTATGTGACCATGGTTCACCGGTGATTTGGCCCGATGGAGTAGACCAACTAGCCTGCTCCGGGCTCCTCTGTGTTTATCGCCGTTTCGGCCGAGAGTTCCTCTGAGTTGGCTCAGAATACTGCCCCAGTGCTCCTTCGCTTAGCGGTTGCTAATTGTTTGAGTATTGGAAGTAGGGGCTCACCGCGCGAGGCAATTGCGACAATGCTCGCTTGGGGTGCCACCAAAGTGCGCCCGGCCGCCGAGGCCGGGCGTTTGCGCGGAGCACGTTGGACGGCTCGGAGAGACCAGAAGTCTCTACAGATGGCCTACGAAATAGTAACGGCGTGGGCGCTTGCCGTGAGTCGTTGGGCAAGGAAATGCACAGCGAAGCGGCGCCGGATCGACAAGACGGCTGGTATGCGTCAACGGACATAACGACGCCGTGAGCACGAGCATCGTGCAGAGCTCTTTCACCAGAAAAGCGGTGACCAAGACGAACGGCGTCCTGGGCGAAGCTCCATTTCATCGTCACCGCAGTCGGGCTCAGCACAACCAATTTCGTGCTTGCCGAGCGCTCTCGGGGACAGCTCTGCTCCAGATGGAGTTAAGAAGTGCTGAGGGGCGTCGATGGCTCCGGGTCAGCATTACTTTGAGCGCCGACCTGGAATAAATCAAGCCGGCGTGCCCTCCGTCTCTCGCGGGGTTGTTGTTCTGCAGCCGCGCCCATAGTCGGTAAAGCGTGGGCGGGCAAGTCGCGGTTCCGACTGCGAAGACGTTGCTCAGTGCGTGATCGTCGTTCCGACGAGCATTTAGATCGGACAAGAACTCGCAGATTGATCGAATCAGATGTCACCTCGCTCGCCATATGCCGTCAATGCGATGTCGAGGCACTTGAGTAGCTCTTGCCTGCCAAATGGCTTGGCGAGGAAGCCAATCGCCCCGGCCTCCAGGGCTGACGCGCGCGCGCGCTCGTTGGGGAAAGCTGTAATGAAAATGAAAGGTGTGTCGTAACCACGCGTCCGCATCTCTGCCAGCAGCTCCAGCCCGCTCATAGTTGACATCTGCACATCGGTAATGACACAGGATGTCTCATTCAAGTACGGCGACCGCAGGAGTGCGTCGGCCGACGCAAATATCCGCACGACGTAGCCACGCGATTTCAAAAGGTTTTCTGTCGACGCACGGACGGAGACGTCGTCGTCAACGACGGAAATCAAAGGCGTGGACAAGATGAGCCCTCCCGACGCAGTACAGCGGCAGCCAAAGCGCTAGCCACTTTCGGCGAAAAGTGGGCTTAAGTGATGGAATTGTAAAATCATACTTGCGTTTGTTCGGAACGATTGACGCGAATTCCCAGCGTCTCGCTTATTCTGATCAGGTCGGCCAGCGACCGGGCACGCATCTTTTTCATTACGTGACCCCGGTAGATCTTCACCGTAATCTCGGCGAGCCCAAGTTCGGCGGCTACCTGCTTATTCATCAGGCCGGCCGCGACCAGTTTCATCACTCCCTGCTCGCGCGGACTTAAGGTCTCAAATAGAGACTGCAGGTTCGCGACCGTTCGCTGAGCTTCCCGTCTTTTGCGATCTCGTTCGGTCGCCGCAACGACGGCATCAAGCAGTTCCTGATCGCGGAACGGCTTGCTGAGAAAATCGACCGCACCTCCCTTCATGGCCTTGACGGTCATGGGAATATCGCCATGGCCGGTGATGAAAATGATCGGGATGTGTATGTTCAACCTGGCCAGCTCGGTCTGGTAGTCAAGGCCGCTCAAGCCTGGCAGCCGGACATCAAGAACTAGACAGCTTGTGACGTCCGGAATTGTGCTCTGCAGCATTTCACGGGCCGATCCAAACGCAACGACCTCCAACCCTACCTGTTGAAAAAGGTTCGTAAGCGAGCGGCGCACGGAGATGTCATCCTCAACGACAAAGACCATCGCTTTCGTCGAGGCCTCGGCACTGCTACCCTCACCTGGCGAGTCAAATCGTCCTGTCACTGGAGGGCCTCCTTGTGCACGGGCAGGACAAACTGGAAGGTCGCGCCCGGTTCATTTTTCTGGAGAAGCGATAGCCGTCCTCCATGAGCTTCCACGATAGAACGGCAGATCGAAAGGCCCATTCCAAGGCCACTCGACTTCGTGGTGAAGAAGGGATCCAAGACGTGGTCAGCGTCCTTCTCGGCGATCCCGACGCCGCAATCGGCGACGGCAAGCTGCACGTGCCCCAGATCGTCCTTGGATGATTGAATCAGAAGTTCGCGCGGCCGGTCCGTAACTGCGTCCATCGCCTCGATTCCGTTCATTACCAGATTGATGATCACCTGTTGTAGCTGAATTCGGTCACCGAGGATCCTAGGCAGCGCGGCCGCCAACTCGGTTCGCAACGTCACTCGGTGGCTCACCAGCTCTCGTGTTACCAGCGCAATGACGTCCCTAACGACCTCATTAATGTCGAGTGGCACCATCTCAATCTCGCCCTTCTTCGCGAGCGCGCGAATACTGCGGATCACCTCGCTTGCCCGGATTGCGTCCTCGATGATCCATTCCACCGAAGAGCGCGCGGCGGCAAGATCAGGAGTTTCCCGAGCCATCCAGCCGAGGCACGCATCGGCGTTGTTGAGAATAGCGGCGAGTGGTTGGTTTATCTCGTGAGCGATGGAAGTCGTCAGTTCTCCTAGCGTCGTTACACGCGTCACATGTGCAAGCTCCGCTTGTGCCTTTCGCAGCTCTTGTTCGGCCTGATCAGCGCGAATGAGAGCCGTTATGTCAGTGCTGACGCCACGATAGCCCAGAAAAGTTCCGTTTCCGTCGAAGAATGGCTTTCCACTCGTGCGGACATAGATCGGAGATCCCGTCCGATTCACGGTACGGTAGATGAGATCCCGAAACGGCAGATGCGCCTGCAACGTCGCCCGATGCTGATGCCACTTCTCGGGTTCTTCTTCCATGTCGCACGCAATGTCCCAGCGAAGCAGGCCCATCACTCCTGTCGCCAAAATTCCCGCAGCGCTGGTGTGCTCGGACAAGTGAGTGACCCGATGATCTGGCCCGGTCTCCCAGAGCCAGTCGGAAGCTGTCTCGGCGTAGTCGCGAAAGCGCTGCTCGCTTTCGCGCAGCGCGACAAGGGTGTTTTCCAGGCGTTCCCTAGCTGCATGCTGCTCGGTGACATCCATATGTGTTCCGATCAGCTCGCTGACATTACCATCGCTGCCGAGGACAACGTGTGCAACGGAGTGTATGCGCCTCATCCCGCCATCTGGCAGAAGAATACGAAAATCATACTCGAACCGTTCTTCCACGTGTTCAATCGCCTGCCGCTGCACCTCCTGTAGCCGCGGCAAGTCGTCCGGATGGATGCGCGATCGAATGGTCTCGATCGATACCGGCTCTTGCGGGCTAAAGCCAAACAGACGATCGACCTCGGCGGAGCGATACACGAAATCTAGACCGTAGACGTCCCAAGACCAGCTGCCTGTGTGAGTGAGATGCTGGGCCTCGGCCAGATAGGCCTCGCTGCGGCGCAGCTGCTGCTCTGCTCGCCTCGCCGCCGTAATATCCGTGGCTGCCCCAACAAACTCGATGTCACCAGAGGCTGTCCTCGTGGCTCGTGCCTGCGCATGAATGTGCTTTACCGAGCCGTCCGGTAGCAGAAGCCGGTACTCGTGCTCGAAATCGCTCGGGTCTCGCATCGCGCGATCGATAATTTCTCTAACCGAAGCCCTATCATCTGGATGCGTGCGCTCAACGACGAGCTGCGGCCCCGGCGGCACTGTCTGAGGGTCTAATTGGAAAATCCGAAATGTTTCTTTGGACCAGAAGGCCTCGCCCGTAGTGGGGTTCCAGCTGAAGCTGCCTGTATGACTCAGCTCCTGCGCCTGAGCCAAATGCGCTTCGCTCCGCTGCAGTGCAAGCTCGGTCTGCTTGCGCTGCGTGATATCTTCGCAGGCTATTAGGGCGACGGGGCGCTCGTCGGCCCAAAGCATGGCCTTGGCGTGTTCACGTACCCACAAAACAGAGCCGTCCTTCCTCACTTTCCGGACGTCCCAAGTGCGGGATTGTCCAACATCCTCAAAACACGCCCGAATGCATTTACGGACAAATGCACGATCCTCCTCAAGAAATATGCCGAGCACTGATTGGTCGATCAGTTCTGCACAAGCGTATCCCAGTTGTGTCGCGCCGAACGTATTGACGTTGAGGACAATGCCGGCTTCATCGACCATGAAGTACATGGCCGGATTGTGCTCGAAGATTGCGCGCCACCGTTTTTCACGATCCTCCAAATCCGTCGCACTTCGCTGAAGCTTGGCCGCAGCCACGCGCGCAGCCTCTCGTTCCTGGCGGAGTTTTCCAATCAGGTGCGTTCCCACAATCGAGACAATAAAGAATGCAACAACCACAGAAACATCGCGGGGATCATCGATTCGCAGACTGAACGCCGGCGGGGCAAAGTAGTAAGCGAGAGCAGCGATTGCCACGATGCAAAGCGCGGATGACGCGATGAAGCTGCCCATCAACGAAAATAGTAAGACTACTAACAAATAGGCGAACGCCGTGGCAGCGAAATGCGCGTGAAAGTACAAGCAAGTCAGTGTGACCGCGGCTAGCGTTATGCTGCCCAAGGTCAACTGAGGGGCTGAAAGTTTAAGTCTGCTGATACTATACATTTTGAGACCGTCCGGCCTGTTCTCCGGCGGGAGAGCTATAGCATTTTAGGCAAAAATGAGGCAATCTTAGACGCTTGGGTCCGCCTTAGACGCTTGGGTCCGCGGGTGAGCGTGTCCGAGATTGATCACCGCTGCCGAACTCAGCACGAGCGGGGAAAAAACGCATCATAAACATACGTATAGTTGTCCTAAACCTATCAATAGGCGTCGCAGACGGGGCTGCTGTCGAAGCTGAAATATCTGCTTTGCGCCGCTGCCGGTAGTCCTTTGGGCCAGTCTCTTGAGCCTACAGCCGATACATCCCCTTACACCCCTGAAATGAGAACAGCGGTTTCAGTTCAGCCGGGAGGTAGAATCGAAAGAAATCAGGCGCGCCTCCAAACCGGCAAAGAGCAGAAACAAGCTGCCGAATCACTGGTCTCGCGGGCACGAAGAACGCGCAAGTGCCATCCCGCCTAGCTGCGAAAGACTCGTTTCCATCTGGTTTCGCTGGAATCGAGCGGCGACATCGACGTCGAACCGAGCGCAGCCTTGCAACGACTCGCCACGCCTGCGTCGAGTGCCATCTAATCCACGCTGACCACACCCACCATGATCTGATGACGCAGCGCGCATAGTAACGACGGATGACGAGCTGCGTCCGCAGGATCCCTCCGGCGCTCTTACTCGTGTGAGGCAAGGGGAGCGACGTGCATATGAGTATTCGTATGCGGACTAATACCTAGTCCGTCACGCCGGACGTGTTCTGTCGCAGTCTTGTTATCTGGCTTGGCAAAAATGTTGCACAAGCGCTCAGGTGGCCGGTAGCCCTGACCGCGAAGAGAGAGAAGCCCTGAAAAAGGCCTACTTCTTTGCACGCCTGCCTCCCAGGAGAGCCGTCTGGCCGCCGCGCAAGGGCTGCGCACCGGAGAGCGCATGAGATAGTTATTCGTGCCCGAATGGCGGCGGCTAAGATCCCGGACCTACCTCATTGTGCTTGTAGTGTCGATAGTGGTGGAAACGGTGGGCTGGCTGAGCCGAGCCTGCAGGGTCATGTGATCGAGCTCGCCTTCCCACCAGGATACGAACACAGCCGCGATGCCATTGCCGATGATGTTGGTAAGGGCGCGCACCTCGCTCATGAACTTGTCGATCGAAAACACGATTGCCATACCCGGCACCAGAGCTGGGTTTACCACCGATAATGTCGCAGCGAGCGTGATGAAGCCCGCGCCGGTGACGCCGCTTGCTCCCTTCGACGTTAGCATTGCGACGAGCAGGATCGTGAGCTGCTGGCCAAAGGTGAGATCGACGCCGAGTGCCTGGGCAATGAACAATGTTGCAAGTGTCATATAGATATTAGTGCCGTCAAGGTTGAAGGAGTAGCCAGTTGGCACCACCAGCCCGACTACCGGCTTGGAGCAGCCCAGCCGCTCGAGCTTCTCCATCAATTGCGGCAGCGCGCTTTCGGAGGACGACGTACCGAGCACGATCAGAAGCTCGTCCTTGATAAAGACAAGGAACTTGAAGATTGAAAAGCCGACGAGGCGGGCGATCAGACCAAGCACCACCACCACAAATAGCGCAGCCGTCACGTAGAACAGAGCGATGAGACCGATCAGATTGCCGAGTGCTGCGGGCCCGAACTTGCCGACCGTGAAAGCCATGGCGCCGAAGGCGCCGATCGGGGCCGCTTTCATTACAATAGCGATTACCCCGAACACCGCGTGCGCGACGTCGTCAATCATCCCGCGCAGACGTTCCCCACGCTTTCCCAGCGCCATCAGGGAGAAGCCGAAAAGGATCGCGAACAGGAGAACCTGCAGAACATCGCCGCGAGCGAAGGCGCCGATCACGCTATCGGGAATGATGTTGAGAACAAAGTCGACAGTTTTTGAGGCTTCCGCCTGCCTGACGTAATTGGCAACCGCCGCAGCATCCGGCTTAACCGCAAGGCCATGGCCGATTCGGACCAGATTGCCCATAACAAGGCCCAACAGCAAGGCAAAGCTGGAGACGATCTCGAAATAGAACAGCGCCTTGACGCCGACGCACCCGACTTTCTTGGCATCCTGAATATGCGCAATACCAGATGTGACAGTGCAGAAAATAATCGGCGCGATCACCATCTTGATGAGCTTGATGAACCCGTCACCAAGCGCCTTGATCCAGTCGTTGGTGGCGATAGACGGCCATAGGCAGCCAACCATGACGCCAATTAAGATCGCGATTAGCACCTGGACGTAGAGTATCTTATACCAAGCTTGCGACGCGCGTACAGGCAACGCAGTTGCCATGGTGGTCATGACGCTTCCTTCCCGAATATACTCGAATGTGAGCCGCCGCTTTGTTGAGAGGCGACAGCGTCATGCGAGACCAATCATTTTAGCCTTGCCCTGATTGAAGACGGTTCCGAGAGCCGGCGCGTCCTTCCAAAGGCAGACGTTTAGTTACGTTGTCCTTTCTCCCTAAGCAAGATATGCACCAGATCCCAAACTGCGGCCGATTAACAAGTCGCAGCAACTAGCCTGTGTTCGGCGCATCGGCTTGAGTGCTCGTACCGCGTTCGCGCAAGGTCGAACAAAAACCGTCACGCGCATTAGCGCAGTTACGTCTCGGCTGGAGTGCTGAGATCGATGCAACAGTATGTGGCATTGGTAAAATTGATATTTTGGATCGTACGCATTTACCGGATGGAAGCGTGGCTTGCGACTCCATTGCGCGGACAAGATCTTTGATGGATGAACTGCGTTGCCGCTAGCGGCGAAGCTCGTTAGTGCCGGAGCGTGTGTCTCCACGCCTGTGCTGACCCTGCGCATTAGCTGGGACGGTCGAGAGGCGGCCCTTCGCTCGCGGCCCCTCGCGCCTTTGCCGCGTCGCAGAAGCAGCGTACGACGAGTTCTTAGCTAGATCTTTCGCGTTGCTGCCGAGCGTTCAGCTGCCGGCCCCGGCGAGGGCGGCGTTTGAGCCGCCTACAAACCAAAACAGGCATATGCCGAGGTGTAGAAGTCTGCCGTTTTTGTTGCGCGCTGTCACTGTCTGCTCGGGAACAAAGATGCCTGAAATCTGACAGAGCGCTCGATTCACTCCACAGTGACGTCGGCGCCTGCGCAACTTTTTTACATTGAGCATAGAGCCGCCACAGTTCGCACGCGGCACAGGAATTGCTGATGACATACGAGAAGCTGCCGCCGTCGGTCGGATCGAGGCGCACTTGTCACAGGAGTTGTCGATTGTGATGCTGCTATTGCTCGCAGAAGCGACGCACGTGAATTCGGCGGCCGCAACGAGCTGCCGCGCCACCAAATGGCTATTCGCGCCGCATCGCTGGATGCCCCGGACATGCAGGCGATCACTGTCAGGATACGGCGACCTGCGCTCACTGGCGGGCTGACGCACGTGAATGTCGATTCGTCAGAGATTTCGCAATCCGTTGCGCTCACGATCGAGCTCGCTAGCGTGACGACCGTGATCCTCCTCGTGATTGGTGTGCCCCTCGCCTGGTGGCTAGCCCGCTCAAAGACTTTTTTGAGCGAGGCGGTGGCCGCGATGATCGCACTTCCACTGGTGCTACCTCCAGCGGCTCTCGGCTTCTGCGTACTCGTTTTGCTCGGCCCCGACGGACCGGGTGGCGTTCTCGCCTCTTTCTGGGGCGGGCGCACGCTCGCTTTTACCTTCGGGGGTATCGTGGTCGGATCGGTGCTCTCGGCCCTGCCATTGGTCGTGCAGCCTATACGTAACGCCTTTGTTGCGGTTGGCGATCACCCGTTGGCAATGACAGGGCGTGTTTCGCCATTGTATGCCTTCATTGCCATCAGCGCGCCGCTGGCGCGACTGGAGCTTGTTAAAGCAGCCCTGCTCGGATTTTCTCATACGATCGGCACATTCGGCGTCGTGATGATGATCGGCGGCAATATTCCTGGACGGACCAAGGTGTTGTCGGCCTACGTCGTAGACTACGTCCAAGCGTCGCGTTGGCACGAGGCAAGTGTGGTTGCCGCTGGTATGGTGATGGTCGCCCTTGCGACAATCTTCACCTTAGCCATCATCGACAGACATTGTGCTAGGCGAGGCACCGAATCATCCTAGCCTTGCCAGCCACACATATCCGACAGCGGCCGAGCCGCAGTACAAACCGGATCCATCCGTCCTTTCGAGGCTACAATGAAAAACCTTGTTATGGTCGCAGCGGCAGCTACAATCGGCTTCAATTCAGTGCAGTCCGCGCCGCTGCCCGAAGCGAAGGCCGATGACGTCGGCGTTTCTCAGCAGCGCCTTGCAAAGCTAGACCAGTTCTTCGCTCGGGAGATCGCGAGTAAACGCGTGCCGGGCGCGGTGGTTGCAATCGCCAGAGACGGCAAGCTGATTCACTACAAGGCGTACGGACAACTCGATCCGGCAAAAGGAAGGTCGATGCGGCTCGACGCGATATTCGCGCTTGCTTCTATGACCAAGCCGATGGTGGCCGTTGCGGGTCTTATCCTCATGGAACAAGGTCGCCTGCCTCTACAGGCCAGACTTACGGATTACTATCCGGAATTCGCAGGCATGAAGGTGGGAGTGCCACAGCATGACGGTTCACTGAAATTTCAAGCGCAGAATTCTCCGATCTTGATCCACGATCTTTACCGCCACACATCCGGGCTCACCTATGGCGGGCCCGCCCACAGCTCAGACCAAGTGGCGCGTCTCTATCCCGATTTCGCTGCTCCGGCACTAAGGGGTGATAAGCAGGCTTTCATCGAAGCCATTACCAAGCTGCCGCTAGCGCATCAACCGGGGACAGAATTCGAATACGGCTTCTCGACCGATGTGCTGGGAGCTGTCGTGGAACAAGTCAGCGGACAGCGATTGGGCGACTATCTTGCCAGCAACTTGTGGAAGCCAATCGAAATGCAAGATGCCACTTTCCATTTGTCGGAATCGCAACGCAAGCGCCTGGCGCATCCATTTCCAGACGACCCGCTGACGGGAAAACCACAAGAGATCGAGCTCCTCGAAACTCCGACGAATTTTGACTGCGGGGGAGCCTGCGCATTTGCGACAGTCGGTGACTACGTGCGCTTTGGACAAATGCTCCTGAACGGCGGGGAGCTCAACGGCCAGCGCATTCTTGGTCCAAGGACGGTGCGTCACATGATTTCCGATCACCTCGGACCAGGGATCAAGAATAAGGTTGCCAATGTGGAGGCGCACCGTGCCGGCTTCGGCTTTGGGCTTGGAGTGGCTGTACGCATCAACGAGGGGCTCTCGGCGGTTCCGGGCAATCCAGGTGAGTTCACATGGACTGGCGCCTACGGGACACAATTTTTCTGCGACCCAAAAGAGCGTCTGGTCGCGGTGGTCGGGACGGCGGCGCCCGGAGAAATCCGGAAGTATTACCGCGAACAAGTCCAGTATATCGTCTATGCTGCGATAATCCGATAATTCGCTTTCCGCCGAAAGGCGCGATGAGCCGCTTGGTGTAGTAGGCGGACAGTATTGCTAGGACGGATCGATGCCGACTGAAAGTAGGCGCCGCCGTTTTCTATCGGCGTCAGACGAATCGCAGCATGCTTCAAAAACGCAATCGCCTCCGCCATTGCGAAGAATCTCCTTCAAGCAAGGTGGGTGTCGCGATGCGCCAACGACGTCGCGCCTTGCTAACGATTCGCTTGCGCGATGAAGGCTCCGAGGTGATAGCCGTAAACGTCCGGTCTGTCGCCGCCAACGGCGCCGTAGAAAGCCGCGCGACGAGCCGCTTTGAAACCAAGGGCGGATCGGATCGAAGCAGACCTAAAAAGGGAGTTAGCGTGCGCACCGCAGGTCAGCCCATTGCGGGTTCTCTTCCTCGCTCGACAGCCGCTTTGGTACGGGCTGCCTGCATAGTTGCGACTATGAGCGCTTCAACGCATCCTTGTCAGTAATCGGCAGGTCTGATTGAGGCGGGGGCAGTGCGATGCCCGTCAACTGAACCAATTCTGTTCAACGATCGGCATGACGAGTGTCGCGGTTGTGCAGGAGCGTAGTCCCCTGCATGGGTGAACCATAGTGCTTACTTGTTGAAGTGCTCACATCGACTCTCACTGGACAACATGAGCGTGACAAATCAATGCTCCCGCTTCTGGCACGCTGGTCGGGTCCGACAATCCGCAGACCTCGAAGTGGCGCCTTGATATCTTTCAAGTGTTTCGCTTCGCTGGCCTGTTTCTTGCTGAACGTCACCAATTCGTAATGGCTGGCGACAATTCGCAAGGACGGTTTCATGGGTGATGGAAGGGAAACGTTCTACAGCGTGATCAGACGCCAGGGTATCACGCGTCGTAGTTTCCACAAATTCTGCAGTTTGACCGCCGCGAGCTTGGGACTTGGTCCGCTCACCGCAAGCAAAATTGCGCACGCCCTGGAAACCAAACCGCGTGTGCCCGTCATCTGGCTGCACGGGCTCGAGTGTACCTGTTGCTCGGAAAGCTTTATCCGCTCGGCCCATCCCTTGATCAAAGACGCGCTGCTGTCGATGATTTCGCTCGACTATGACCATATGATCATGGCGGCGGCAGGACACCAGGCTGAGGCCATCCTGGAGGAAACCCGTGCCAAGTACAAAGGCGGGTATGTGCTCGCCGTTGAAGGCAATCCCCCGTTGAACGAAGGTGGCATGTTTTGCATCGACGGCGGCAAGCCGTTCGTTGAAAAGCTCAGGTCGATGGCGGAAGAGGCTATGGCCATCGTCGCTTGGGGCACGTGTGCATCCTGGGGATGCGTGCAAGCGGCCAAGCCAAATCCGACTGGCGCGGTGCCGATCGATAAGGTGGTCACCAATAGGCAGATCATCAAGGTGCCTGGATGCCCTCCTGTCGCGGAGGTCATGAGTGGCCTTGTGACTTTCATGACCACGTTCGGAAAGCTTCCCGAGCTTGATCGCCAAGGGCGCCCAATTATGTTTTATTCCGAGCGCATTCACGATAAGTGCTATCGGCGGTCCCATTTCGACGCAGGCCAATTCGTCGAAGAGTGGGACGACACCAATGCACGCAAGGGCTATTGCCTGTACAAGATGGGCTGCAAGGGGCCAACCACCTACAACGCCTGTTCGGCACTTCGATGGAACGGCGGCGTTTCATTTCCGATTCAATCCGGCCACGGCTGCCTCGGCTGCTCCGAAGACAGCTTCTGGGATAAAGGGCCATTTTACGACCGACTCACAACCATCAAGCAGTTCGGCATTGAGGAGAACGCCGACGAGATCGGCATGGCCGCTGCCGGCGTGGTGGGGCTAACCGTCGCTGCCCACGCGGCGGTCACCGCCGTGAAGCGGTTGACCCACCGGCCGGATCGCTCAGCCGACAAAGGCAAACCGAGTTGAGGAGGGGACGACAGTGGCCGTCCAGACGCCGAATGGGTTTAATCTCGATCGTTCCGGCAGGCGAATCGTTATCGATCCGCTGACGCGCATCGAAGGTCACCTCCGCATCGAAGCCAATCTCGATTCCGAGAATGTGATCCGCAATGCGGTCTCAAGCGGGACGATGTGGCGTGGCATCGAAGTCATCCTGCGCGGGCGCGATCCGCGCGACGCCTGGGCGTTCACCGAGCGGATTTGCGGGGTCTGCACCGGCACCCATGCGCTCACCTCCGTGCGCGCAGTTGAAAATGCACTAGGTATTACGATTCCGGAGAATGCCAATTCGATCCGCAACATCATGCAGCTGTGCCTGCTCGTGCATGATCACCTCGTACATTTCTATCACCTCCATGCGTTGGATTGGGTCGACGTGGTCTCCGCGCTCAAGGCCGATCCCAACTCGACCTCTACACTGGCGCAGTCTATCTCGCCCTGGCCACTGTCATCCCCTGGCTATTTTAAGGATTTGCAGATCCGGCTGACCAAATTCTTCGGATCAGGGCAGCTCGGTCCGTTCAAGAATGGCTATTGGGGGCATCCGGCCTACAAACTGCCACCGGAAGCGAACCTGATGGCGGTCGCTCATTATCTGGAAGCGCTCGACTTTCAGAAGGAGATCGTCAAGATCCAAGCTATTTATGGTGGCAAGAACCCGCATCCAAACTGGCTCGTGGGCGGCGTGCCGTGCGCGATCAACATCGAGGGAATCGGTGCGGTGGGCGCGATCAACATGGAGCGACTGAGCATTGTGTCCTCGATCATCGACCGCTCGATCGAGTTTGTCGAGCAGGTCTATCTGCCCGACGTTACCGCGATCTGCTCGTTCTATAGGGATTGGCTCCACGGCGGTGGTCTTTCGAGCAAAAGCGTGATGTCCTATGGCGACATCCCCGAAAAGGCCAATGACTGTTCCGCCGAGAGTCTTAAGCTGCCGCGCGGGGTCATTCTTGATGGCAATCTCAAGGAGATACTGCCGATCGACCATGGTGACCCCGAACAGATCCAGGAGTTCGTCGCGCATTCATGGTATAAATACCCCAGCGATTGCTGCGGACTGCATCCCTGGGATGGTATTACCGAGCCGAGTTTTGAACTTGGGCCAAAACTCAAAGGCAGCAAGACAGATATTAAGGAACTCGACGAGGGCGGCAAATATTCCTGGATCAAAGCGCCGCGCTGGCGCGGCCGTGCCGTGGAGGTCGGGCCGTTGGCCCGATACATCCTCGGCTATGCGCAAGGCAAAGCCGAGTTCAAGGAGCCAGCCGAGAGACTGCTCAAGGAGCTCAATCTTCCTGTGACTGCGCTGTTCTCGACGCTTGGCCGGACTGCGGCGCGGGCGCTCGAATGCCAGTGGGCGGCCCATCAGATGCGTTATTTCCAGGATAAGCTCGTAATCCACATCAAGGCGGGCAATACGGCAACTGCCAATATCAGCAGGTGGAGCCCGGAAAGCTGGCGCAAGGAAGCCAAAGGCTACGGGTTCACTGAAGCGCCTCGCGGTGCGCTCGGGCACTGGGTTAAGATCAAGGACGGTAAGATCGACAATTATCAATGTGTCGTGCCGACGACGTGGAACGCATCTCCTCGCGATTCGAAGGGCAATATTGGCGCTTTTGAAGCTTCCCTGATCGGTACCCCGATGGCCGATCCGCAGCGGCCTCTGGAGATCTTGCGCACCATCCATTCCTTTGATCCGTGCTTGGCTTGCTCGACGCACGTGATGAGTGCTGAGGGCCAAGAAATGGCTTCAGTTAAAGTTCGTTAGGTTCATGCAGGACAGGGCTCAGAAGCTTCTTGCCGCCGTCGATGCGGCACCGACTGCTCGCAGGAGGGGCGGCGGCGTCGCCTACATTTATGCGCCGGTGCGACTCTGGCATTGGGTTAATGCCGCTGCGATTCTGGTGCTGAGTTTAACCGGCTATTTTATTGGAACCGGGACACCAGCGACGTGGGGAAAGGCAAGCGGCAGTTTCCTGTTCGGCTATATCCGCTTTGCTCATTTCTCGGCGGGATATGTGCTCAGCGTCGGCTTTCTTCTACGCATCTACTGGGCTTTGATGGGAAACGCGAATGCCATACAAATCTTTTGCGTGCCGCTCTGGCGCGGCTGCTTTTGGTGGGAATTGTACCACGAGATTCGCAGGTATGCCTTCCTTACGGTTGAGCCTGAGAGGGGCCTCGGGCACAACCGCCTTGCCCAGCTCGCAATGTTCTTCATGTTTACGCAGACGATCACATTCATGGTCGTCACAGGCTTTGCACTTTATGGGCAAGGTGCTGGTACTGACAGCTGGCAGTACAAGGTGTTCGGCTGGGTGTTTTCACTCTGGCCGAACAGTCAGGACGTCCACACCTGGCATCATCTCAGCCTATGGGTGATCGTGATGTTCGCGCTGGTCCACATCTACGCGGTGCTCCGGGACGACATCATGTCGCGCCGCAGCTTCCCTTCTATGAAGTAGGTGAGCGCGGGTTCGACGATTGACTGGGAAGCGGATGCTCAATCCGAAAGACAAAAGGCGGATTCTGGTGCTCGGCATTGGCAACATCCTGTGGGCCGATGAGGGATTCGGTGTGCGTGCGGTCGAGGAGTTTCATCGCCGCTACGCCGTCGCTGATAACGTCACCGTTCTCGACGGCGGCACCCAGGGGCTCCACCTCGTCAGTTTTCTTGAAGGGGCCGATTGCCTGATCGTGTTCGATGCTATCGACTATGGATTGCTGCCCGGGCAGTTGAAGCTTGTACGAGATGACGAAGTGCCAAAATTCACGGGCGCCAAGAAAGTGAGCCTGCATCAGACCGGCTTCCAGGAGGTCTTGAGCGCGGCCGATTTGCTTGGCCGACGGCCGCGAGAGCTCGCTCTTATCGGCTGTCAGCCCTTGGATCTGGAGAATTGGGGCGGTCCGCTGACCGCACCGGTGCGCTTTCAGATTGCCCCTGCAATTAAACTCGCTTGTAGACTCCTAGAGCAGTGGGACTCGCCGGCAAAACCGCGGAGCGCGCCGCTGGCTGCATCTGAACGGCTCTTGGCGAACAATATTGACCATGCGAATTATGAAAATGAGGGCGCAGCCGATCTAGAAGCCTGCGACTGACCATGTGCCTTGGCTTGCCAATGACGATTGTCGAGACTGACGGTATTACCGCGCTGTGCGAATATGGCAGTGAACAGCGGCGCATCTCCGTCATGCTGCTCGCTGATGTATCGGTCGGCGCCAAGGTGCTCGTTCATATCGACAGCGCAGTGCGGCTCTTAGACGAAAATGAAGCAAGGCTGATCTCCGAAGCACTTGACGGGCTTGAGGCCAGCCTCAACGGTCAGAACTACGATCGCTTCTTTGCGGACTTGATCGGTCACGAGCCGCAATTGCCGGAGCACCTACGCTAACGGTTCCGCTCCCTTGCGCGGACTGGGGTTCTTCACAGACCGAATTCCAGTCGCAGGAACATCGGCCTGGATAATGTCAGGCGCTATGCCGTTGGTTCGAATGCGAGCCGCGGCTGAAGGTGATTGGCATGCGCCTTGCTAACCGCCTGCTAGCAGAACCGAACATTATTAGAAAGAAGTGCGATGAAGTTGCAGCCGGCGCAGCGTGGTCTGAGACGACCCACTCAGTCGGACGTGGAGGGCGTCAGCGCGGATGCGCGCCTGGCCGTGCACGCTCCCGGGAAGGTGACCGTGATGCCGCTGTCGGCGGCCGATCCCCTACATAGGCTTCGGATCATCCAGCTCGCATTCTTCCTTTCTGAAGTTATTCGGCCAAGCATGCAAGGTGCAGTACACTCGCGCGGGGCTAGTGGCACACCAGTCGGCCGGCGTAGACCGTCGACGCCGAGCCTATGCCAAAGGCACGATATACTCCGCCTAATCGGCAAGATACGGGCCCGTTTGCTCACGATCGACCGCATCTCCGGACCGATTATTCGGGCACACGCCGGCGGCATCGGCGTCGGCAAGTGCAATGCCCGTGGATACAGGCAATGGAACATCGCATCGTGAAAACAGCGATCCCCGTTGTATCCGGCGCCGCCGACCGGGCGGCGAGCGACTTTACCACTAGATCTGGATGTCTCGATGTATTCTATCGCCACGCGACGAGTGCGCTCTTCAAGCACGCCTGGCGCGATTGCGACGAACGTGCAAGGAAGTATCCGAACGCCACCTTGCTGTTGTCAACTGCCGCTGCTGCCGTTGGGGGGCAGAGAAGCGGTGCTCCGACACAATTGTACGATCTCGCATATCTCAGCGAGGCCGAGCGCAAGCTGATCGACGAATTGCTCAGAGAAGGGGAGGTGACCGGCGTGGTTGCGCTGCCGGATGGCTGTTTGGCGCAAATCCGGGAGTCCGTGCTTGCGGGCATCTGGCGCGTCCGCATCGGGACCCAACCGGCAAACGAATATGTTGAGGTCGGAGGGATTCCGCAGATTGTCCGGCGTGCCGCAACTGACCTGACGTCCGCCGATCTTGTGATTGGCACGCCGCCGCATGGCGCGATGAACGTTCAACCGGTGCTGGCCGAGATACGCGAGCGGGCGCGAGTCTGGCGATGTGGCATGGATGCGCATATCATCAATCTCACGTTGCTACCAATGAGCATTATCGACCTGACATTCCTACAGCAAAGCTTGGGCACCGGACCGGTCCAACTCATGTTGCGGGGCTACGGCGCCTGCCGAGTGCAGGCGACCGGGACTAGGAATGTTTGGTCCGTGCAGTTCTTCAATTCCACGGACAACATCATCCTTGATACGCTGGAGATTGGGGGCGTGCCGATTGTTGCGTTGGCTGCCGACGAGGATCTCCAGGACTCTGCCGAACGCTTGCAGGAAATCATTAAGGCGTACTTCGCATGAAGCGCTCGTGCATTTGGTGTCAGGTAGGAGTCCGCAGACAGCGCGTGCGCATGGGCCATAGCTTGCGCGCGATCATGGGGCAGCGTTGCGCATGATCGTCGCTGCCAGCAACAGAATCCATGTCCGCGTATTGCTGGCTGCCGACGTAGTCGCCTCGGTCGAAATCCTGCCGCGAGTCCGGCCGCCGCTGGCGCGGATATTCACCGGAAAACCGGCCTCGTCACTGCTCAATGTCGTGCCCCGGCTCTTCGCGTTATGTGCCGCTGCGCAGCAAACCGCACTGTTGTCCGCGATCGAAACCGCGCGCGACGAAGTGATCACCCTCGCAACAAAACAGCATCGTATTGCGCTTATCGTTACTGAGCGCATCGTGGATTTGGTACGGGGGCTGTTTGTCGGACATCTTACACCAGACGTCGCCAGTGTGGCGGCAATCGGCTCCGCGATATCGGAACTGTCAGCGCTTGTCCGCTCCGAACAGCCAGCCTGGGGCCCCCCTCAACGGGAAGCAACAGCACGGATTGTCGCTGCGATGGGCGCGCTGGGCGTACCGAACGACGGGAGCGCGCTCAGGTCCGGTAGCCCACTGGCGCGTCGGGTTGCGGCGCTCAGTGAGGTCGGCCTGAAGTCTGCTCCGACGGGACACTCGTTTCTGTCCGCTGCTGACGACCTCAATATCACGAACCGGTTGCTCGGGGATGACTCGACGTTTTGCTGTTGCCCCGATCTCGAAGGACATGTGCCCGAGACGGGTCCATGGGCGCGCCAAATGACCCGGGATCGGCTGTTGCTGAGACCGTTCGGTGCAGCCGAGCGGCTGACGGCCAGAATTGTTGAAATCGTCCGGCTATGTGCCTGGCTTGAGGCCGGCGCTCAGATTGACGCCGCGGAGCATGGGATTATCGAAAGATATAAGCTAGGGCCCGGCCGTGCAGCGGCCGCAGTCGAATGCGCCAGGGGCCGTCTCTACCACGCGGTTGAGCTTGATGCTCAGGGTCGGATATCCCGCTTCGAATTCCTTGCGCCGACGGAGTGGAATTTCCACCGGCGCGGACCGCTTGTACGGAACCTGCAGGGGGCGGTGCTGACGGCTCGACGACGCTGTGATGAAGTGCGCGCATTGATTGCATCGCTCGATCCATGCGTCGGGTTCACCCTCAATTTTCGCGAAGTTCGCGATGCATGAAATGGCGATTTGTCTTGGGATCATTCAGATCGTCGAGGAGAAGGTACGGGAGCGATCCTCTTCCCGGGTGCGGAGCGTCTGTTTAGAAATGGGAGCGCTGAGTCATGCCGCGCCGGAAGCGATCAGGTTCTGCTTTGCTGTCGCTGCAACGCGAACCGTTGCCGAGGGCGCCGCTCTTAATATCGTCGAACTACCAGGCGTTGCCTGGTGCATGAGCTGTTCGAAAAGTGTCGAAATTTCACGACGCGGTGAGTGCTGTCCTTGCTGCGGCAGCTATCGATTGCAGGTAATTGCCGGCGAACAGATGCGAGTAAAAGAGCTGGAGATCGATTGATGTGTACCGTTTGCGGCTGCACGGAAGGGACGCCGTCGACTAAACACTTGGAGGCGAATGATGCGGAGAGTCATGAGCGATACGCCGACCATGTACAGGACGATTGCGATGGCCATTCTGTCCTTCCGCCGCCCGACCAAAGTCCCCCGCTCTCAAACCACGGTGGCGATAGTTATAACTGTCGTCGGTCGGCCCATCATCAGGCCCTTCCGAGCGGTGGCGCCGGCTCGGCTGGTTTAAGGGTCGGGGGCATGAGCAGAAAGAAGATCATTGAGATCGAGCGCGATATTCTGGGCAAGAATAATGGGATTGCCGCCGTCAACCGCGCACTCTTCGTTGCCGATGACCTGCTTGTCTTCAATCTTTTGTCCAGTCCCGGAGCAGGCAAAACGACACTGCTGGTCCGCGCCGTGTCCGAGCTGAAACGTAGGCGGCCGGTTGGGGTTATTGAAGGCGACCAGCAGACCTCGAACGATGCCGAACGTATTCGGGCGGCCGGCGTGCCAGCCGTTCAAGTCAATACCGGCAAGAACTGCCATCTCGATGCTGCAATGATTGGCGAGGCTTATCGCCACTTGCCGCCGCTCACAGGCGGTATTGTCTTCATCGAGAATGTCGGTAATCTGATCTGTCCCGCTGCCTTCGATCTTGGCGAGGCCCGCAAGATCGTAGTTTTTTCGATTACGGAAGGTGAAGACAAGCCGCTCAAATATCCTGATATGTTTGCCGCTTCGTCGCTCATGCTGATTAACAAGATTGATCTGGCGTCGCTGCTTGATTTCGATTTGGGAAAGACCATCGAATACGCCAGACGTGTCAATCCAAAGATCGACGTGCTTGTCGTTTCGGCTCGTACTGGAGAGGGCTTTGGCGCGCTCTACGCCTGGATCGATAAGCAGGCGGGCGATCAGAGGCGCATCGTAGAGGACACAAGGCTATGAGCGCCGCAGCCACCTGCGACCGAACACGGCTGCGCGTGCGAGTGAGCGGGGCAGTGCAGGGGGTCGGCTTTCGTCCTTACGTTTATGGACTCGCCATGCGGTACGGATTGGCCGGGTTTGTCATCAATTGCCCCGAGGGCGTCATCATCGAGGTCGAGGGCCACCGTGCGTCGGAGTTTGTTGCCACGTTACCGCTCGAGGCGCCTCCATTGGCACGCATCGACCACATCTGCGTTCGGGAGACTGTGGCGCTCGCGGCGAAGGACTTTTCCATCGGCACGAGCGAAGTCGGCAAATTGTCAACGCAGATCGTTGCCGACGCCGCGGTCTGCCCGCAATGCCTCAGCGAGCTATTCGATCCAGAAAATCGGCATTACCTTTACCCGTTTATCAGTTGCTGCCATTGCGGCCCACGCTACACCATCGCCGAACGGCTTCCGTACGATCGCCGTAACACCGTGATGAGCGCTTTTAGCTTGTGCGCCGCCTGCGCGGCCGACTATGCCGATCCAGCGAGCCGCAGGTTTCACGCAGAGGCGATCGCGTGTCCGGCATGCGGTCCTCGGCTCAGCCATGGGATCAGCGTCATTGTCGCGGCAATCGCGGGGGGACAGATCGTGGCGATAAAGGGGCTGGGCGGATATCAGCTTCTTTGCGATGCGCGTAATCAAGAGGCCGTGCAGCGTTTGCGCAGGAGAAAGCTCCGCCTTCAGAAGCCACTCGCAGTTATGGTCGATTCCATAGAGGGCATTGGCGAAATCGCGGAGGCGAACGCGGCCGAGCTTACGCTGCTCGAATCCATCGCACGTCCTATCGTCCTCCTGCCAACGCGCAACAATCTGGCGCCCGCCATAGCTCCTGGTTTATCACGAGTGGGTGTCATGCTGCCCGTAGCGCCGCTGCATCACCTCATCTTCCATGCGTTTCGCTCGCCGCAGGCGCGTGCGGGGTCTGGCCCGGTCATCGTCGTCACCAGTGCAAATCTCTGCGGCGAACCGCTCCTGATCGATAACGCGCAGGCGCTGCGGCGACTCAAGGGGGTCGCCGACCTTGTCGTGACCCATGATCGCGATATCTTGACGCGTGCTGATGATTCCGTGGTTTCAGTGGTGGCCGGCCGGGCCCAATTCATTCGCCGCGCTCGCGGTTATGTTCCCGAACCGATACGGCTTGCAAGGTCCGTCCCGCCCGTGCTCGCCGTCGGCGGGGCACTGAAATCGACCGTCACCATCACGCGGGACGACCAAGCGTTCGTCTCTCAGCATATTGGGGATCTAAATACGGTCGAAGGCATTCGTGCGTTTGAGAAGACGATCCGACACCTCACATCGAGCCTCGACGTGGAGCCCGTCGCCGTCGCCCATGATTTGCATCCCGATATGGCTTCTACCCGGTTTGCGGAGGCAAATGCCCGCGCGCTGGTCGCGGTTCAGCATCACCATGCACACGCTGCCGCAGTGATCGCCGAGCACGGCCATGCGGGACCTGCGCTTGCCCTGGTGCTCGATGGACATGGCTTTGGCTCCGAGGGCGGTAACTGGGGTGGCGAACTATTGTTGTGCGAAGGGACGTGGTCCCGACGCATCGGGCACTTAGCGCCCCTGCAGATGCCTGGTGGAGATCGTGCAGCCCGCGAGCCGTGGCGCATGGCGAGCGCAGTATTACACGGGCTCGGCCGGGGTAACGAAATCGGGCAGCGCTTTGCGGCGCAGCGCCAAGCCGGGGGGCTGTCGGACTTGCTCGACCAGCCGGGCGGGACCACCACGACCAGTGCGGGACGGTTGTTCGATGCGGCAGCGGCGCTGCTGGGGATTGCGAATTTGCAGAGCTATGACGGCGAAGCAGCGATGAAGCTCGAAGCGCTGGTGCGGCAGACTGCGATTCTGGAAGCCGGCTGGACCATTGATGGCGGCGTGCTGTCGCTTAGTCCGCTATTCTCGCGGTTGATTGCTGATGACATTGACGTGGCCGGCGGAGCCGGGCTGTTTCATGGCACTTTCGCCGCCGCCTGCGTTGACTGGGTCACGCGCTCTGCGCGGACAACCGGCGTTAATACCGTGGTTCTGAGCGGTGGCTGCTTCCTGAACGCAGTGCTGGCGGACAAAATCCCGCGCGGTTGCAGCGATGCCGGTCTTACCCCGCTGGTGCCGCAGCGGCTGCCGCCCAATGATGGCGGTTTGAGCCTTGGCCAGGCCTGGATTGCCGCTCTACAGATCGCTCAACAGTCGCCCGCCAGGGGAGGAACTGCCTGATATGTGTCTTTCGGTTCCGGCAAAGATCGCCAAAATTCTTCCTAACGAAATGGCCCTCGTGTCCATCGATGGCATCAGCCTGGAGATATCGATTGCCCTCATCGACGAGCTTGACGTCGGCGATTGCGTCCTGGTCCATGTCGGCTATGCGCTCGCTAAGATCGATCCGATAGAAGCCAAGCGCACGTTAGAGCTCCTGCAGGAGCTAGGCAGCGCTGCGCAGGAATGCCGATCGTGAAATATTCTGACGAATTTCGCGACAAGACCATCGCGCAGGGACTTGCGCGTGCGATTGCCGCTGAGGTCAGTTCACAAAAAGCCTACCGGTTCATGGAATTTTGCGGTGGACACACTCATGCCATCTCCCGCTACGGTCTGGAGGATCTGCTGCCCGCGAACGTCCGGATGATTCACGGGCCCGGTTGTCCCGTCTGCGTTCTGCCGGCGAGCCGTATCGACATGGCGATCCGGCTCGCCGAGCGACCAGAGGTCACTCTGTGCGTCTACGGCGACCTGATGCGCGCGCCCGGGTCGCAAGGACAGTCCCTGTTGCGAGCTAAAGCGCTCGGGGCCGACATTCGGATGGTCTACTCGACCCTCGACGCTATCCGGCTGGCCGAACAGACGCCGGGCCGTGAAGTGGTTTTCTTTGCCATCGGATTTGAGACCACGACGCCCCCGTCGGCGGTCATGATTCGCATTGCCGAGAACAAACGGTTGGAGGGCCTTAGCGTGTTCTGCAATCACGTGCTTACACCCTCCGCGATGCACAGCATTCTCGAGAACCCGAAGATCCGCAACACAGGTGGGGTCCCCATTGACGGCTTCATCGGGCCTGCACATGTCAGCACCATTATCGGTACGCAGCCTTACGAGCCCCTGGCGGAACAGTTCGAGAAGCCGATCGTGGTCGCCGGATTTGAACCACTCGACGTGCTGCAGGCTATCCTGATGCTGGTGCGGCAGGTGAACCAAGACCGCTACGAGGTAGAAAACCAATACAGCCGTGCAGTGACACGCGATGGCAATCGGCGCGCCAAGGAGGAGGTGTCGCAGGTATTCGAACTGCGTGAGCAGTTTGAATGGCGTGGGCTTGGACTCGTACCCAACAGCGGACTGAAGCTTAAGCGGTCTTACTCAAAGTTCGACGCCGAGACGCGTTTTGCGATCCACGACATGCGTGTCGCAGACAATCCGGCCTGTGAGTGCTGCGCGATCCTGCGTGGCGCCAAACGGCCGGTCGATTGCAAGTTGTTTGGAAATGTGTGCACGCCGGAAACGCCCATAGGGGCCTGCATGGTGTCATCAGAAGGCGCTTGTGCGGCGTATTGGACCTATGGCCGAGTTCGCGATGAGCAGATGAGGCAGACGTCATGAGCGTGAAAGCCGATCAACGCAACCTCGACCTGGAGAACGGACGCGTTGAACTTTCCCACGGATCTGGAGGCCGTGCCATGGCACAGCTGATCTCCGGCCTTTTTCACCAGGCCTTCGGTAATGAATGGCTCGCCCGGTGCAATGATCAGTCGGCGTTTGATGTTTCGGCAGGCAGGATGGTGATGACGACTGACGGCTATGTGGTTTCGCCACTGTTCTTTCCCGGCGGCAATATCGGGTCCTTGGCTGTGCACGGCACGATCAATGATGTCGCGATGTCCGGTGCGCGTCCACTCTATTTGTCAGCCAGCTTCATCATCGAGGAGGGCTTCCGGTTTTCCGATCTCAAGGCAATTGCGGATTCAATGGGCGCGGCGGCGCGAGGGGCCGGCGTTTACATCATTGCCGGGGACACCAAGGTCGTAGAGCGGGGCAAGGCGGATGGTCTGTTCATCTCTACGGCCGGGATCGGGCTTGTGGCCGGGGGGCTCGATCTCTCCGCTGACAAGGCAAGGGTCGGGGATCGTGTGCTGCTGTCAGGTAGCCTCGGCGATCATGGGGTGGCGATCATGTCAAAACGTCAGAACGTCGCTTTTCAAACCGAAATCGTCTCGGACTCAGCAGCGTTGCATAATCTCGTAGCGTCCATGCTTGCCGCAGGTGGGGGAGGCATCCGGGTGATGCGCGACCCCACGCGCGGTGGGCTCGCTGCTGCTCTCAACGAGATTGCGCATCAATCCGACCTCGGGTTTCATCTGCAGGAATCAACCATTCCGGTGAAGCCCGCCGTTGCGGCTAGCTGCGAACTCTTTGGACTCGATCCGATCCATGTCGCCAACGAAGGCAAGCTCGTTGCGATCGTGGCGCCTGATTCGGCCGATGCCGTTCTTGCAGCCATGAAGGCGCACCCGCTCGGGTCCAATGCGGCTGATATTGGTGAGGCGGTGGCTGACGATCACAAATTTGTTCAGATGACGACCGATTTCGGCGGCCGACGAATCGTTGACTGGCTGTGGGGCGAACAATTGCCTCGGATCTGTTGAACAGGCTGCGCAACGTCCTTTTTTGGCGGCCATTTACTATCAATGGTGATTAGCCATCGGCTCCACAAGCGCATCACTTGGTAGGCAATCCTGCCTAGTTGGCAACTTGCCATCTTTGCTGCTTGAGAAGTTCGGCGAGGCTGGAGTCGGTTGTTAGCTTTTCTGCGGGGCGAGACCGCAATTCGGAACGATTCATCGCTATCGCGCAGTTTTCGGCGGTTAGGCTCAACGAATAGGATCGCACGATCTGCCCGGCACCCCGTGGGTTTGAAATCCTGCGAAGCCTGCAAAATATCGCTGAATTCCTGCGCCATTTTGTCGGCTGCGTCGCGATATCGCTGCACGCTTCCGATAAGAAGGGCGGATCAGGCTGGGAGTTTCAAATGAAGGTCGGAGTACCGAAGGAAATCAAGGCGCACGAATATCGCGTCGGCCTTACCCCTGGAGCTGCCCGAGAATACGTGGCAGCGGGCCACCGCGTGATGATCGAGACTGATGCCGGCGCTGGCATTGGTGCAACCGATGACGATTATCGCAATGCTGGCGCAACGATTCTAACTTCGGCGGCTGAGGTATTCGCATCGAGCGAGATGATCGTAAAGGTTAAGGAGCCTCAGCCGGCCGAATGGTCCCAGCTGCGCGAGGATCACATCCTATTCACCTATTTGCATCTGGCCCCGGACCCGGATCAGGCTACCGGCCTCTTGAAATCTGGATGCACCGCGATCGCCTATGAGACCGTAACTGATGCGCATGGTGGTCTTCCACTGCTGGCGCCGATGAGCGAGGTCGCGGGTCGGCTTGCGATCGAAGCGGCGGGTAGCGCCCTAAAGCGGAGTACAGGCGGGCGAGGGCTGCTGATCGGTGGGGTGCCCGGGGTTCAGCCTGCCCGAATCGTCGTGATTGGAGGTGGCGTCGTCGGTACGCACGCGGCGCGCATGGCGGTCGGTCTGGGCGCAGAAGTGACCATCATCGATCGTTCGATAATCCGGCTGCGTGAGCTGGACGAGCTATTCGAAGGACGCGTTCGCACCAGGTTTTCGACCATCGAGTCGGTGGAGGAAGAGGTATTTGCGGCGGACGTGGTGATCGGTGCGGTGCTCGTCCCAGGTGCGAGCGCCCCGAAGTTGGTCCGCCGGAGCATGCTGAGCTCGATGCGCAAGAGGGCGGTACTCGTGGACGTCGCTATCGATCAGGGCGGGTGCTTTGAGACATCGCACCCAACCACTCACGCTGATCCAACTTACGAAGTGGATGGAGTCATTCATTATTGCGTAGCCAATATGCCCGGTGCCGTACCGCTGACCTCGAGCCAGGCACTGAATAACGCGACCCTGCCGTTTGGTTTGGCTCTGGCCAACAACGGTTTTTCCGCCGTACTCGAAAATCCACATCTGCGCGCAGGCCTCAACGTCCATCGGGGCCGGCTAACCTACAAAGCGGTGGCCGAGAGCCTCGGGCTGCCCTTCTCACCGATCGAACAGGCTGCGGCCTGATCCCAGAGGCCCTCATGGGCGTTTCCTCCCTGACTTAGGCCACCCTTCGGGGTGGCTTTTTTTTCGGCTCCATCGATCTGCTGAGCGCCGCCGGCATCTATTTCTCGCTCAGGGCGAAGCGGAGGATCACCAGACGAACGCCTGGCTTCAGTCGTCCACACGATGGGAAGACAATGTACTTTCACCCATACAGCGCCTATGAATGCCGGTGTTGCTGGATAATCCAAGGCAATTGAGAATGCGTCCCGCGGATCCCAGGAGGACGCGCATTTCCGGAGCGACTTCATCTGGAGCGATCGCCGCGAGCTTTCCGACTGGCCGTGAGGCGCGGACCGGCGGTGACTCCGCTATGCGCACGCCACAGCATCGAGATCAAGCTGCTGTCAGGCCCCTCGTAGGATTTGCGACATCGTGTCGAGGCGGCGATTTGCGTTATGGAAAATACTGCAGACGAACCAAGCTCAAACTGTCTGGCACAAGACTTGATAGCAAGAAACTGTCCCGCACTTTTGCTCATGGAATCGCAGTGATGGCCTACAAGATAATCGCATCCCAATGCACCGTCTGCGGTGCGTGTGAGTTCGAGTGTCCCAATGCCGCGATCAGCCTGAAGAACGACATATATGTTATCAATGCGTCCCAGTGCACCCAATGTGAGGGCCATTTTGACGCGCCGCAATGCGCCGTCGTTTGCCCGGTGCCGGATACATGCGTGCCGGCAAAGGTGGGGTAGCCGATGAGAGGAGCTCCCGCACGAATTTATGGAGATACTCGACAGCCGCCGCCTTTTCGATCCATCTCCTGTTTTACTCAGTCGCTGGTCCGAGTTTGCGGGCTTGCGCAATCCGCTCGGATTGCCGCCGCTTCGATGATCGGTCGGTTCGAGGATTGAGAAGCAATCGTAGATTTCCGCCACATCCTTAAAGAAGGCAAACGCGAACTTATTGAGGTTCTCCCCGCGAACCCGCGCTCGGCTCGCTGTCGTCAGGTTATATTTGTCTGTTAGGCGTATTAGTTCTTCCACGCTGGTCGATGCTTGCTGGCTCACTAAGCATGGCTACTCGACGGCTCTGCGGAGTCGCTATGTAGAAGGCGGCTGGCTACAACAGCCCGCGCGGCAGGTTTATACCCGTTCTCGCAGCCCCCTCAGTTGGCTGCAGGTCGTCATCTCGTTGCAGCTTCGCCGGTTTTCTGAACAGCTCAAGGGTGACGGCCAGGCAATTGCAAAGCTAGATCGCGAAGCACAGATTGAGGCTCAGAGGAGGGTTCCAGGGGACAGAAGCCTTTTCAGCGGATTGAGAATGATCCGTGATTAAGAGGCCGCATCGGGGGCGGGCGGCTCTCACCGGGGTGAGGGCCTGGCGCCCCAGTCGCCAGTCTTGGCTGCGTTCCCAGAGGAGCTTTGGCGAGCGGCGGATGATCAACCCGCTCCCTTGCTGCCGAGTTTCGCTTGGCGGAGCTTTGGGAGGAAGCGGAGCGAACGGCCAATTGCCAACTGAAAGCGTCGACACCCCGGGCTTGATGGAGATGCTGATTTCGTCGCCCTATTCGCCACCGGGGAGTGTTAATCAGCTCACCACGCCAGTTCTGGCTGTCGATCCAACGGAGCTTCGCGAGAAAGCGGTGGATTGAGCACTCCAGTCGGCAGCTGAAAGCCTCGACACTGCCGAGTTGATGGAAATGCTGACTTCATCTCCCTATTCGGCATCGGGCAATGTGAATCAGCCGAGCTCGCCGGTTTTAGCTCTCGATCCAGAGCGGCCTCGGGAGGACGCGGGGGATCGAACGCCCCAGTTGCCGCGAGCCTGTGTCGGTCAGCCCGCCTTGCACCCGCCTTCCGCCTTCGATCCCAGAATACTGCGGTGCCGGATACGCTCGAGAGCTGCGCAGGGAATTTCACGCACAGCCCGCCTTGTTCCATTTCGAACAGGCCCAAACCAAGAGTTCTCTGCGCAAAGCGCGATGTCGGATTCGCAACAACACCCCTTTTGCCGCACGAGGCGCGCTAAGCAACTTTGATTGTTCGGTTTTTTGTGCTGACGAGACGCTGGCATGCTGGTTGCAAAACTTGGGTCAAGAAGCCGCCCTCGCAACAGCTAACCTTTGAAGGACATCAGATGAGTCTCGCCACGACCCAGAGCATCGCAGAAACCAGGGCTCGCAACAAAGAGCTGATCGAGGAGGTGCTTAAGGTCTATCCGGAAAAAACCGCGAAACGGCGTGCCAAGCACCTCAACGTTCACCAAGCCGGCAAGTCAGACTGCGGGGTGAAGTCCAACATCAAATCCATACCTGGCGTGATGACGATCAGAGGCTGCGCCTATGCAGGGTCAAAGGGAGTGGTCTGGGGACCGATCAAGGACATGGTTCATATCAGCCATGGCCCGGTCGGCTGCGGTCAGTATTCGTGGGGCTCGCGACGCAACTATTACGTCGGCACGACCGGCATCGATAGCTTCGTGACTCTGCAGTTCACCTCCGACTTCCAGGAAAAGGATATCGTATTCGGCGGAGACAAAAAACTGGACAAAATCCTTGATGAAATCCAAGAGCTGTTTCCACTTAACAACGGCATCACGATCCAATCGGAATGCCCGATAGGGTTGATCGGCGACGATATTGAGGCCGTGTCAAGAGCGAAATCCAAGGAATATGGCGGCAAGACCATCGTGCCGGTCCGTTGTGAGGGCTTCCGGGGCGTGT
Source organism: Bradyrhizobium sp. CCBAU 51627 (assembly GCF_028128765.1). Classification (GTDB taxonomy): domain Bacteria; phylum Pseudomonadota; class Alphaproteobacteria; order Rhizobiales; family Xanthobacteraceae; genus Bradyrhizobium. Next base: position 129,551 of record NZ_LBJG01000092.1, on the reverse strand, counting down.
CGCAGTCACTAGGCCATCACATCGCTAACGATGCGGTGCGCGATTGGATTTTCGGCCACCTCGAGGGCGACGGCAAACCAAAGTTCGAGCCGACGCCGTACGATGTTGCGATCATCGGAGACTACAATATCGGCGGCGATGCCTGGTCATCACGAATTCTGCTGGAGGAGATGGGCCTTCGCGTGATCGCGCAGTGGTCCGGCGACGGTTCACTGGCCGAGCTCGAAGCAACGCCGAAGGCAAAGCTCAATATTCTGCATTGCTATCGTTCAATGAACTATATCTCACGCCACATGGAAGAGAAGTTCGGTATCCCTTGGTGCGAGTACAACTTCTTCGGACCTTCAAAGATCGCGGAGTCGCTACGCAGGATTGCAGGTTATTTCGACGACAAGATCAAGGAAGGCGCCGAGCGAGTGATCGAGAAGTATCAGCCGCTAGTGGATGCCGTGATCGCAAAATATCGCCCGCGCCTGAAGGGCAAGACGGTGATGCTGTACGTCGGCGGGCTCCGTCCGCGTCATGTTATTGGCGCATATGAGGACCTAGGGATGGAAGTAATTGGCACCGGGTACGAGTTCGGTCACAACGACGACTATCAGCGCACAGCTCAGCACTACGTGAAGGACAGCACGCTCATCTATGATGACGTCAATGGCTATGAGTTCGAGCGCTTCGTCGAAAAGCTCAAGCCTGACCTTGTCGGCTCGGGCATCAAGGAAAAGTACGTTTTCCAAAAGATGGGTGTGCCGTTCCGGCAGATGCATTCGTGGGACTATTCGGGTCCATATCACGGCTATGACGGCTTTGCGATCTTTGCGCGCGACATGGACATGGCCGTCAACTCGCCGGTTTGGAAGAAAACGAAGGCCCCCTGGAAGGAAGCTTCGAGCGCCAAGCTCCAGGCTGCAGAATAAAGCAATTCATCTCGCTCTCTGGGAAAGCCGGGGCGATACAAATCTCGATAGTGAAGGATTTCACCAATGGCGCAGAGTGCCGAGCAAGTGCTCGATCATGTCGAACTGTTCCGCGATCCAGAATACCAGCAGATGCTGGCCAAGAAGAAGTTATTCGAGAATCCTCGCGATCCTGCCGAGGTCGAACGTATCAAGGAATGGACGAAAACCGCCGAATATCGCGAAAAGAACTTTGCGCGGGAGGCGCTAGCGGTAAATCCGGCCAAGGCTTGCCAGCCGCTTGGCGCCGTATTCGCCTCTGTTGGCTTTGAGCGCACCTTGCCCTTCGTCCACGGCTCGCAAGGCTGTGTGGCCTATTACCGCAGTCATCTATCGCGGCACTTCAAGGAGCCTAGCTCCTGTGTCTCTTCATCAATGACGGAAGACGCTGCCGTATTCGGCGGTCTGAACAACATGACCGACGGTCTCGCGAACAGCTACAACATGTACAAACCGAAGATGATTGCGGTTTCCACTACCTGCATGGCCGAAGTGATCGGCGATGACCTCAACGCCTTCATCAAGACGTCAAAAGAAAAAGGCTCGGTTCCGGCGGACTTCGACGTGCCGTTCGCCCACACGCCGGCGTTCGTTGGCAGCCACGTCACCGGTTATGACAATGCGCTCAAGGGCATTCTGGAGCATTTTTGGGACGGCAAGGCCGGAACAGCGCCGAAACTGGAGCGCAAACCGAATGGATCGATCAACATCATTGGTGGATTCGATGGCTATACCGTCGGCAACCTTCGCGAGACCAAGCGCATCTTGGAATTGATGGGCATCCAGCACACGGTTCTCGCCGATAATTCTGAAGTGTTCGACACTCCGACAGACGGCGAATTCCGGATGTATGAGGGTGGTACGACGCTGGAGGATGCGGCGAACGCGATTCACGCCAAGGCGACTATTTCCATGCAGCAGTGGTGCACGGAAAAAACGCTGGCATTCGTGGCGGAGCACGGCCAGGACGTTGTATCCTTCAACTATCCGGTGGGCTTATCCGCAACCGATGACTTGATCGTCGCGCTGTCACGCATCAGCGGCAAGGAGATTCCCGAGCAACTCGCGCGAGAACGTGGTCGCCTGGTTGATGCCATCGCCGACTCCAGCGCTCATGTTCACGGCAAGAAGTTCGCGATCTATGGCGACCCGGATCTTTGCTATGGATTGGCTGCGTTTCTGCTCGAACTCGGCGCCGAACCGATTCATGTGCTTTCCACCAACGGCAACAAAGCGTGGGAAGAAAAAATGCAGGCGCTGCTTGCAAGCTCGCCATTTGGGCAGGGCTGCCAAGTCTATCCGGGTCGAGACCTCTGGCACATGCGCTCGCTCTTGTTCACCGAGCCGGTCGATTTTCTGATTGGAAACACCTACGGGAAGTACCTGGAGCGTGATACCGGAACGCCACTGATCCGCATCGGCTTTCCGATCTTTGATCGGCATCACCATCACCGCTCCCCCGTATGGGGCTATCAGGGCGGTCTAAATGTACTGGTGAAGATCCTGGACAAGATCTTCGACGAGATCGACAAGAAGACCAACGTTCTTGGCAAGACGGACTACAGCTTCGACATCATTCGTTGATGAGCGACTACAGGTGCCATCGCCCAAGCACAGGACGATGGCACGAGCATTTATTTGCCCTGAGAGGAAACAGGATGAGTTCACTAGCGGCCACGGTGCAGAATATCTTCGACGAGCCGGGCTGCGCCAAGAATGCCAGTAAGTCGGAGGCTGAGCGCAGGAAGGGCTGCACCAGACAGTTGCAGCCGGGTAGCGCTGCCGGCGGCTGTGCTTTCGATGGCGCGAAGGTTGCGCTGCAGCCGTTCACAGATGTCGCTCACTTGGTACATGGTCCGATCGCGTGCGAGGGTAATTCCTGGGACAATCGCGGCGCGGCGTCGTCCGGCTCGGATCTGTGGCGCACCGCATTCACAACCGATTTGAGCGAAACCGATATTGTTTTCGGAGGCGAGAAGCGGCTCTGCAAAGCGATCAAGGAGATCATCGAGAAGTACGATCCGCCCGCCATCTTCGTCTATCAAACCTGCATCCCGGCGATGATCGGCGATGACATCAACGCAGTCTGCAAGGCAGCATCTCAAAGATTCTCAAAGCCGGTGATCCCGATCAATTCTCCGGGTTTCGTCGGTTCGAAGAACCTCGGTAACAAACTCGCCGGTGAGGCCTTGCTCGACTATGTGATCGGGACGCGAGAACCGGACTACACCACGCCGTACGACATCAATCTGATCGGAGAATACAACCTTTCGGGAGAGCTCTGGCAAGTGAAGCCATTGCTAGACGAGCTCGGAGTGCGAATTCTCTGCTGCATCTCCGGCGATGGTAAATATCGCGAAGTCGCTTCATCTCATCGCGCGAGGGCGGCGATGTTGGTGTGCTCAAAGTCCATGGTCAACGTGGCACGCAAGATGGAGCAACGTTACGGGATCCCATTCTTCGAGGGGTCGTTCTACGGTATTCAGGATTCAAGCGAATCGCTACGCCAGCTCGCCCGCTTATTGGTTGAACGCGGCGCCCCGACAGATCTGCTCGGGCGCACCGAAGCGGTGATCGCGCGCGAGGAAGCGCGGGCGTGGGCTGCCATCGAGCCGTACAAGCCGCGATTCGAAGGCAAAAAGGCCTTGTTGATGACGGGCGGCGTCAAGTCATGGTCGGTCGTTGCGGCACTCCAGGAAGCCGGGCTGGAGTTAGTCGGAACTAGCGTGAAGAAATCGACCAGGGAAGACAAGGAGCGCATCAAGGAGCTCATGGGGCAGGATGCCCACATGATCGAGGACATGACCGCGCGCGAAATGTACAAGATGTTGAAGGACGCAAAAGCGGACATCATGCTATCAGGCGGCAAGTCGCAGTTTGTCGCGCTGAAGGCGGCGGTGCCGTGGCTTGATATCAACCAGGAGCGTTGCCACGCCTATATGGGCTATGTCGGAACGGTTAAGCTGGTGGAGGAGATCGATAAGTCACTCTCCAGTCCGATGTGGGAGCAGCTACGTCGACCAGCGCCATGGGAGGCATTGGCCAAGGAGAGGGAGCAGATGCAATCGCCGATGGCCGCAATCGCCTGCGATCCGGCGCTCGCCGAAACCGCGCGGCGCGCGAGGAAGATCTGCGTGTGTAAGAGCGTTGATCTGGGCACGATTGAGGATGCAATTTACGTGCACGGCTTGAGGAGCGTCGCAGCGGTCCGAGAGCATACCAATGCGGGCGGTGGCTGCTGTCGAAGACGCATCGAAGATATGTTTGTGTCCGAGCCGTCTGACATGCGACAGGCCGCAGAGTAGGGAGTCGCCATGGCCCTCGTCACGGCGCCAACAAAAGCCTGCGCTGTCAACCCGCTGAAGATGAGCCAGCCGATCGGCGCCGCATACGCCTTCATGGGGCTGCGCGGGGCGATGCCGCTTCTGCACGGCTCCCAGGGGTGCACATCCTTCGGGCTCACGCTCTTTGTGCGGCATTTCAAAGAAGCAATACCGCTGCAGACCACCGCGATGAGCGAGGTTGCGACCGTACTCGGCGGCTATGAGAATCTCGAGCAGGCGATACTGAACATTTATAACCGTACCAAGCCAAAGATCATCGGGATCTGCTCGACCGGTGTCACCGAGACCAATGGCGACGATGTCGATGCGTACCTCAAGCTAATCCGGAGCAATCATCCGCAACTCGCAAAGTTGCCACTGGTGTATGTATCAACGCCTGATTTCAAGGGCGCGTTCCAGGATGGCTGGGAGAAGGCTGTTGCACGCATGGTGGAGGTACTGGTGGACCGGCCCAGCGCCAATGGCCTGTGGTATCCATCGAAGGTGAATGTTCTGCCGGGGTGTCACCTGACGCCCGGCGACCTTGATGAACTCCGTGTCTTGTTGGAGGATTTCGGATTGTGTCCCTCCTTCCTCCCTGACTTGGCAGGATCCCTCGACGGGCATATCCCCGAAGAGTTTACGTCAACGACCATCGGCGGCATTGACGTGGACGAAATCGCGAGCATGGGGCGCGCAGGGTGGACGATTGCAATCGGAGCGCAGATGAAGCGCGCGGCTGAGGTCATGCAGGCGAAGACCGGCGTGCCTTTTCGCGTGTTCGAGCGGCTGTGTGGTCTCCATCCGAACGACGAATTCATGATGTTTTTGAGCGAGATCAGCGGCCGCCCGATACCCTTGAAATATCGACGGCAACGCAGTCAGCTCGCCGACGCTATGCTGGACGCTCACTTCCATATTGGCGGTCGCAAAGTCGCGATCGGTGCTGAGCCAGACCTCCTGTTCGATTTGTCCGGCATGCTGCACGATATGGGCGCGCAGGTGACCGTCGCCGTGACGACCACTCAGTCGGAGGTGATCGAGCGGATCAGGACCAAGGAGGTTCTCATTGGCGACCTCGAAGATCTGGAAGGACTTGCCAAACGAAAACGTTGTGACCTGCTGATCACGCATTCGCATGGAAGGCAAGCGGCGGCGCGTCTGAAAGTGCCGTTCTATCGTACAGGTTTTCCGATGTTCGATCGACTCGGCGCGGGACACCAACTATCCGTGGGCTATCGTGGTACCCGCAATCTGATCTTCGATATCGCCAATCTCGTTATCGCGCACCGCGAAGAGAACGACGGCCCTACGCCCGATAGATGGCGGACTGCGGCCGGATCGCCGCGACGATCCGGGTATCGCAGCTCCACCGGCGCAGCTGAGAGCTCCACTGTATGAAGATCGCATTTGCCACTCAAGACCTGAGACGCGTCGATGCCCATTTTGGTTGGGCAAAGAATATCGCAATCTACGATGTCACGCCTGGCGGGCACGTGTTTCTCAAGGCGGTTGAGTTTGGGGGCGATCTTAAGGAAGACGGAAATGACGACAAGTTGGCGCCGAAGATCGAAGCAATCAAGGATTGCGCAATCCTTTACGTTGCCGCCATTGGCGGTGCTGGGGCTGCGCGAGTGGTGGCCAACAAGATCCATCCTATCAAGGTGAATAAGCCAGAAAGCATTCTGGTGTTGCTCGAAAAACTCGAGGGCGTACTAAAGGGCACGCCACCTCCTTGGCTACGCAAGGCCATGGCAAAGGACCGACGGGGTACGTTCGAGTTCGACGACTGAGGTGATATGACCGGGAAAAGAGAGCAGCAGGGGAGCGCCTCCGACGCGCCGTTCCTCATGGAGTTGATCAAGGTTTGGCGTGCTCAGGACACCAACGGAGCCTGGGAGGCGAAGAGCGATCTCGATCTGCTCAAACTCTATATTCTGGACAAGGAGAACCGGCGCGCGTCGCCGATTATCGGTGATCCTGATCAGGATGCGTTGCGGCGGCTTAAGCTGTTCTTCGATGCGGTCGCGCTCTCGATCGAGAGGGAGACCGGCGCGATGACCCAGCCGATTCTGGATCTGCATCATGAAGGCTTCGTCCGCATGGTGCTCATCTCAGGCCGTCTGATCGCTGTGAACAAGCAGCTGCGCGATGTGCATCGCTTCGGATTCGATAGTTTGATAAAGCTCGCGCAGCAGGGCGACAAATGTGTCAGCGACGGAATCGACCTGATTCGGAAATTTCCGGACGTGGCGAACTACTGGGGATACTCATGAGCGATCGTGAAACACTGAAGGCAGAACTAAAGAAACTGTCCGTCCAGGCGACGCAAGCCAAGATGGATCTGCACGACCTTTCGGAAGAATTGCCCATCAACTGGACCTCGATTATGGTGGTGGCGCAGAAGGCGTACGATGTCCATGCCGAACTCGAGCGCAAGCATCGCGAGCTGAAAGCGCTGGAAAATGCTTGAAGGGGGAGTGCATGTCATTTGCAACGCGAGACGGCCGCGACTGGACGCCACAATACTTGACCTCGATCGATGCCAAGAAGTGTATCGGCTGCGGCCGCTGTTTCAAGGTGTGCGGTCGAGATGTCATGACTTTGAAAGGAATCAACGAGGAGGGCGAACTCGTCAGCCTCGACAGTGACGAAGACGATGAAGTCGAAAAGAAGATAATGGTTCTGAGCGATCAAGGCGCCTGCATCGGCTGCGGTGCGTGCGCTAGGGTTTGCCCAGCCAACTGCCAGACCCATGTTTCAGCCGGAGCCGAGGCTGCCTAGCGAAGCTGATGAATGGGGGAGAAGCGGGAGATAGCCCCCGCTTTGCGGAAACAATTGCAGGCATGCAGCCGGATGGCTCGCCATCCGAAACAACGGCGCGATACGCTCTGGTTTCGAACTCGCCCATTGCAGAGATGGACCGAGATGACTTCATGGTGGGGGGAAGAGATTCCAGTTTGATTATTCAACGATTGCAGGGCGCGTTTGGAAAAATGCTGGAAAATGCCCTCTAGCAATTTCAATAAGTTGGCAGTCGTTTCCAAATGAGACCAGCTCTCGCAGGAGGAACAGTCCCGGGCAAGGGGCGCGAAAGGAGTATTTGGGAGCGGACACCGCGGTCACCCCTCGCTTGCGGGCAGCAGGCCAGCGAGCACCTGCGCTTCCGACTTGAGGGACTTCAGCGCGAGCTTTTGCGACTGCGCCTCGAAGCGGGTACGGATGGCTGAGACCGACAGCGCGCCGCGCAATTTGCCCTGATTGTCAATGACAGGGACCGCGGCGGCTGCGACCTCCGGATCGCGCTCGCCAAGCGAGACGTAATATCCTTGCTCCAGCACCTTCTTCCGGCTCGCCCCGGGGCCGTCGCCATAGACGGCCAGCACATGCCCGGCGGCGCCGCGATCGAGCGGCAGCCGTTGGCCCTCGTCGAGATGATGCCTAACGGCGCGGGGCGAGTTCACGCAATACAGGCAGATGCGCTCGTTGCCGTCACGAATATAGAACGACGCCGTTTCTCCGGTGGCCTCTACCAACCGGCGCAACGTCGGCCGAACGAGATCGCCGAGGTCCAGGCTCTGGCGATACAGCGACCCGAGGCGCCAAAGCTCCGGCCCTGGTCGATACAGCCGGTCATCGCCGCGCGTCAAGAAGCCCCCCTCTTCCAGCGTCGCTGCGAGCCGCAGCACGGTGCTCTTGTAGAGATCGGTCGCCGTCGCAAGCTCGGTCAGAGTCAGTTCGCGGCGCTCAGGCCCAAATGTCTTGAGAATGGCGAGCGCGCGCGCCACGGCATCCACACCAGTCTTGGTCATCTGCGATTCCGGTTCTATCGTACAGAACTAATATTCATGAGCCGCCGATAAATGCAATAATAAGCGAAGCTGCGCGATCGACCTCGTCGGCCAGCTGAACCGGCGCGTGCTTCATCTTGATGATCTGGTTCAGCTTGGCCCGGAACAGATCGCCCGATCCCCTTGTCCCTTGCTTCTTCGGTTGGATCGCCACCTCCGATGCGACGATGGAATCATGACTGGCGATACGACAGAATACAAAAAAATGAAACTGCAAGGCTCCGGTGCCAGGTACACCAAACACTGCATTCGCAAACGAGTCCACAGCGACAAAATGCGATCCTAGCTCAATCGCTTAGCCGTTCGTCTAGGACGACGAAGTAGCTTCCTCTTCACCAGAGCGCACGACAGATGCTCAACCTCGGCGCGTCAGCTCATAGTCAGCTACAGCTCTTACCATCGTCGGTAGAGCTCGCGCGAGCTCAGCACCGCCAAACCGTACCGACAGGAGAACGATCCGATGTATGGCCGAATTGTTGGCTCATCCAGCCAATCCACAAGCGCTATTCAGGCTGATGAATCGAGTCATTCAGATGACGAGGGCTTTGCGGAAAGACTTGCAGGCATGGCACCCGATGCTGGCCCAAGTTCGTCTCAGGCAGCGACACGGCCGTACTCCGTTCTTTCCAAACCTCCGATCTTCGAGATCGACATCGATGCCTTCGGGAAAGAAGTCAAGGCCTTCTATGGCGATGACATCAAGCAAATTGCCGAAAATAAACTCTCGGAGTATCCGGATTTCATATCCACAAAAGCTCAGCGCGCAGCAAACGTTGCTAGAACCTACGGTCACACCGACGAAGATACGGTCGAGGCGCGATATTACGCCTATCGCTTGGGTGACAAAACTGTTGGGCTTCTGAGAACAGAAGGCGAACTTCGGGTAGGAGGAAGGCGATTCAGTGCCCAGTTTCCCGGAAGAGACGCGGTCACATCCCAAGTAGATCTTCGGGTTACTCATCCGCTCGTAGAGAACGCTGGCGATATTCTACTGGAGCATCAGCTTCGGCAGGACGGCGAGCGAGCATTGATTATGTCAAAACCTGCGTTGCCAGGCATCGAACAACGTCTGGCTCAGATGGGCTTTGTTCCTGTGAGTGATAAGAATCACTGGGTGCTTGATCCTCACCAGCATCCCGACAAGTGGACACATAACGCTGAAGGTAAATGGCAACGGGTAGGCAAACCTGAAGGATATCTCGCCGCCGAGAGTAGTGGTGCTCAGGCGAAAATCGAGCGAGCTCCGAGTGAAGCAAGTGATGAGACAGAGTCGTCCGGCGATGACACGTCTTGGTACTTCGAGCGCCTTAATCTAGGCCCGAGTTCGGCTGGCGAATAGTCGCGTGAACGAGGCCGGACTTAAAGCGGTGGCTACTGAGCTCAGTGACTATGTTGCTGCAGGAATGGCTCGCCACTTCAAGACGACCTTGCGTTAGGCGGCGGGGTCGCGCCCGGAGTGCTGCACCAACCAGCGCTGGGCCGCTCGCCGCCAGCGCGGCTTAGCCCTCAGCTGCCTGAGCTGGCGCTGCGCAGCACCGGGGTCGGCTAGGGGGCGGTCGCCGACCAATCCTGCTGAACCATAAAGTCGGGGACCCTCCGCTCGCGAGCGCAATGTGCTTTGTCAATCCACCAAAGCAGGGCCCGTAGGAGCGGCGGCGTGCGCTCAACGAGTACCATGAAGTGATCACGAAGCAGATCGAGGACAAGCAAGCGGGAAATGATATGGTCTCTCCGCGAGATGGTCAAACTTGGCCTCGAGCTTCGCTTGGAGCTGTGGGGAAAGTGCGTGATGACGGCCTGAGATAGGCGGCGTATCGAGGCGGGTGTAGAAGCCTGCCACCTTCGAGGAGAGTGATGCGCATGAATGAGACTACCAATATTGTCCCGCATTGTCTGCCTACGAGATCGCCGACCCACTAACGGTGTCCTGCGCCGCGGTGCGCGGCAGCATCTCGCGCGTGCCGTCGAGGTCGAAGCCGAGGCATTTCTTGCCACGCTGAAGGGCTTGAAGCTTGCCGACAGACTTCGCGCGGCTTGGTTACGGTCCGGCGCGAACATTGTGACCGGTATCGTCCTGGTCGAGGTGGCGTCGGCGAAGGTTCGTGACCACGGGGCGGCCGGAGATGGCTGGCGGATCCGGTTCAGCTCGGCGATCCTGCCGCTGTGAGCACGTCAGACCAGAACTCTGGATGTCTTGTTGCCGGTCGCGGCATCTCGACCGGTGATTTCCAGAGTGACGGCCTTGCGGGGCAAAAACGCGTCCACCCTGTCACCTGCAGTGGGTTCTCCGGCTGACGGCGGAGTGGCAAGGCGAGTACGAGAGCCTGCAAAGGCGCGATCTGTGGGCGTGCCGATACGCGTACCTGTGAGCTGACGGGGCTTGCTGCAGGCCGCATGGAAGATCATGAGGAAGGCATGCTGTGTGCGGAACTGGCCTGAATTGTGCGCCCGGTCCAACGAGGTGTGCTCCAATGGCGAAGTTTGCGCATTGGTTTGTCCGAAACACGAGCCGTTCCCGCACTTGTACGGTTCTTGCAGCGTTGATTGCACCGCGACAATGAAGAACGTCTTGCAAAAAACGAGCGATGAATGCAACCAGATGCGATCTATGCGATTTGCGGCTTTAACGACATTCCGAGCCGTCAGGCCATGGGATTTAATCTTATAGTCGTCGATGATGACGGCAATCACCGCCCGTGGTCCATCATTGTGGTGCGCTGGGGCAAGAAGGTGCTTGGCTATGTCAATGAATGCCCCCACAACAGCGTCAATTTGGACTGGGAGCGGAACCAATTCCTCGATCCATACGGCATCCGGCTGATGTGCGGCAAGCACGGTTCGACCTTCGACCTCGGCACCGGGCGGTGCGTCGAAGGTCCATGTCGGGGCAAAGCGCTCACACCGATCCCGTTGCCAGTTCTAGATGGTGACATCTGTGTCGTCGGTGTGCATCTTGTGGAAGACGATGCATCGGCCAACGACTGAAGACCGCGCTCAGACCGGCCGGTTCTCGTTGCGGTTTTTCACAGCCTCCATCCTCTTTAGTCCGTCGTCATACGAGATCTCCTCATAGGATAGATCGAGATCCTTTGTGGCATCGAGGAGGTAATCAAGCTTGCCGCCCGGATCGAGCTTCTTGACGTCGTCCTTGTTCAGCCCGACCAGGTCCATGAGCTCCTTCCAAACGGTGGATTCATCGCACGGTAAGACGTGGAAGTTAATCTCGCCGAGCTTAACTCGGTATTTCGCCAGCAAATCGATGTTGTTGCAGAAAATGAAGTAGCTGCCGGTTGAGCTTAAGGCACCGTCGAGGACGGTCGCGACGTCAGCAAGATACGCGAAGGAATGTAAGTAGCCAGCCAGCACAGGAATGGTGCGTTCTCCGTCCTGCGCGATCGTCAGAACCTGCTCGATCGAATAGTCTGGCGGACGTTTCTCGTCAGCGACCTGAGTCTGGAACTTTAGTGCGATGTCGCCCCGAAAGCCGAACCGGCCCGGCTTGGTGGTCGCGCCTTTGAGTACGGCGTTGAGAAGGCGGCCCTCCTTCTCAAGTCTGCCGAGTGCGGTGTTCTCGATTGCAGTCATTAAATTGTCCTCGACTAAGCTCATCACCGACCCTTTGGGCGGTGTCAGATGAGATGCAAATCGCCTGCCGTCGCATGCGTAGCGGCCTTCAATGTAGCTTAGAAAGAAAACGCGCCGGTGGCCGGAACCGCCTCAAGTAGCCTTGTCAGGATCCCAACATCCGTTCCAAAGCCAACAGTGCGAAAGCGAGCATCACCCGGCGTCTGCGCGCTGGCACGTGACTTGCTCTTAGCTGGGTCCAAGCTGATGAGGGAAAGACGTGATCAACCTGACGGATAGCGCAGTGAATGCAATCAAAAGCGCGATTTCATCGTCGGCGCGCCCAGCCGGTGGTCTGCGCGTCATGATCGAAGCAGGCGGCTGCAATGGATTCAAATACAAGATGGGCTTCGCCGAGGAGCCAAAGCCTGACGACACCGTGATCGAACGCGATGGGCTGAGGGTGTTCGTCGATAACAAGAGCCGTGAGCATCTGGTCGGCACGACTATTGATTTCGTGCTGGGTCCGGAGAGCTCTGGCTTTACCTTTCACAACCCGAACGCGACCGCGAACTGCTCCTGCGGAAAATCGTTCGGCTGAGGGAAAACATTGATCAATGATGAGGAGAAGGCATTGAACCGTGCCGGCCGAACCAGAACAACTGAGGATATTGTCGTTCACTACGAAGCGGGAGGGTCGCATTCGCGGCGTGCACGAAGAGATCCGGCCCAATCTGCAAGCCGGCGGTGGCGACTGTTAGCTGATCGGCACGATAGCAGCATGCTCATGGCAAGGCCGGCCGGTGCTGGCAGGTCGTGCAAGCGTTCGAGAAGGTTAGGAGGCATTCAGGCGCGACTCATAGATTCGATCGGAGGATTGGACCGCCTGGTCGTCGTTGCTGCTGCAGGCGAGGTGGTGGATTGAGCGAAAATCGAGCGCCGATCTACCTCGATAACAATGCAACGACGCGGACTGATCGATCCGTCGTGCAAACAATGTTGCCTTTCTTCACTAAGCAATTCGGCAATGCCTCGTCAAGGCATGCCTTCGGCAGCGAGGTCGCAGTCGCTGTGAGGCAGGCCCGGAGAAGCCTGAGCGGCCTGTTAGGTAGTGCATACGATCATGAAATCGTCTTCACCTCGGGAGGGACCGAGGCCAATAATGCCGCAATCCTCTCTGCGCTTGCGACGCAAGAAGGTCGGGACGAGGTGGTCACCACTTCGGTTGAGCACCCCGCCGTACTTGCGCTAACGGAGCAATTGGCGGCAAGGGGAATCAAGACGCGCATTGTACCCGTAGATGCTTGCGGCAGGCTCGACATCGAGGCGTTTCGCTGCGCGATTGGGCCACGAACAGCGATCGCCTCGGTTATGTGGGCCAATAACGAGACCGGAACGATGTTTCCTGTGGAGTTTCTGGCCGGGTTGACCCGTGAGGCGGGCGCGCTGTTTCACACAGATGCGGTCCAGGCGATTGGTAAGGTGCGCTTAAACCTAAAGAACAGCGCGATCGACATGTTGTCGCTATCCGCGCACAAACTGCACGGCCCCAAGGGGGTCGGCGCGCTATATTTGCGCAAAGGGATTAAATTCCGGCCCCTGATCTGCGGCGGATCACAGGAACGAGGGCGACGCGGCGGGACCGAGAATATTCCCGGTATCGTCGGACTGGGAAGAGCTGCCGAACTTGCGGCGGAGCGGCTTGAACCCGAGCGCGTCCGCATTGGCGCGTTACGTGACCGCCTTGAGCAGGGAATTTTGCGCAATGGCGGGTGCGCTGTGCTCGGCGACATCGGCAATCGTTTGGCGAACACGACCAATATTGCCTTCGACCATCTCGAAGGCGAAGGCATTGCCCACCGTCTCAACCGGGCGGGCATCGCCGTGTCGCTCGGATCAGCCTGCAGTTCGGGCTCAATGCAGCCATCGCATGTTCTGCGTGCCATGCAGGTGCCGGCGTGGCGGATGCACGGCGCCATTCGCTTTTCTCTTTCGCGTGAAACCACCTTCGCTGAAGTCGATGAGGTCGTGTGCGCAGTGTCAGATATCGTGGCTCGCATGCGCGCCACCTGCAGCGTCACAGTCGGGGAGTAGACCTAGTGAAAATCATGATCCGCCGCTCTCCGGACGCGGGACTGTCGATCTACGTGCCAAAAAAAGATCTCGAAGAGCCAATCGTGGCCTCCGAGTACGAGACCCTATGGGGCGGCTGGATCAAAGTGGCTAACGGCTGGGTGCTCGATTTGCCCGAGATGGCGAGCGACACACGGCTACCGATCACAGTCGACGCGAAAAGGCGGGATGAGAACGGCCACGACCCGTGAAGGCACTCACGGAGATCGACTTTCTCGATGCGGCGGATGCAAAGGTAACTCTCGTGGACCTTGGCGCCCGCCTGGGGACCGGAAGCATTATCATCTATCTCGTCCTGGTATGACGGAATTGTTCAGATGCGATGTGCTGAGCGCACCCAGAGGCATCGGTCGGCTTCCTTTGCCGGCAGGTTGGCCTTGCCCCGGGGGTCTTTGGGGAAAGAATGGCTGTCGGCGCAGCATATCAAGATCAGCAAACGTGAGCCCGCCGCGACGGCATGGATGGCGCAGACAATGCTCGGCCAGTTGGGTCGAGGCGATTGCACCATCATCTTTGGCCCTCATTGCTGCCCGTCATAGTAGGACGCGTGTCGCCCACTATTAGCCTTATGAAGTCCGGATCCCCCATTTGGGATCCGCCCAATTGGAAGCGGCAGCGCGTGAAGCCCCGTTTGGATGAAGCCGGATGCGGGCGCGTCCAGCGCGAGAGTGAATGCGCAAGCGCTGGAGCTCTGAGTGAGAATGGCGACGCTTCTGTCGCTTTGCCGACAGGCTCATCATTGCTGTTATTGCAGCGCAAACGCTATCGTTGTGATAACTCGGTGGACTACGGTTGCAATCGCACATCCTGGCCATGGCATGCAAGTTGCTATGCAGCTTCCTGAAGCGCGCTCAAGAATGACCTGGGGCGATGATGCTTTCAGAGATAATGGGAATGAACGCGGTCGTGGGACGTGGAAAGTATATCAAAGCTGCAATGAATGGCGGGAACATCATGCAGCCCATCACCGAGCATAAGGGCTGCCGCGCTTCGGCCAAAACCGGGCGGGCGAGCTGCGGCTCGCAGGCCAGCCAAGGCGATCTGCCGATCGGGATATGGGAAAAGGTCAAAAACCACCCCTGCTATAGTGAAGATGCGCACCATCATTACGCTCGCATGCATGTCGCGGTAGCGCCTGCTTGCAACATCCAGTGCAATTACTGCAACCGAAAATACGACTGCGCCAATGAATCGCGTCCCGGTGTGGTGAGCGAGAAACTCACCCCCGAGCAGGCGGCGAGAAAAGTGATCGCAGTGGCGACGACCATTCCGCAGATGACAGTGCTTGGCATCGCTGGTCCCGGCGATGCTCTGGCCAATCCAGCAAAGACGTTTAAAACGTTCGAGCTGGTCAGCCAGGCTGCTCCCGACATCAAGCTGTGTCTGTCAACCAACGGACTCGCACTGCCGGACTATGTGGATACCATCGTCAGGGCCAAAATTGACCACGTCACCATCACGATCAACATGGTCGATCCGGAAATCGGAGCCAAGATTTATCCGTGGATCTTCTTCAACCACAAGCGATACGCCGGCATCGAGGCGGCAAGGATACTCACCCATCGCCAGCTGCAAGGCCTCGAGATGCTTAGCGAACGCGGCATTTTGTGCAAGATCAACTCGGTGATGATCCCGAACATCAATGATGACCACCTGGTCGAGGTCAATAAGGCGGTCACGTCGCGCGGTGCCTTCCTTCACAATATCATGCCGCTGATCTCTGCGCCCGAGCACGGAACAGCATTTGGTCTCAACGGTCAGCGCGGCCCGACGGCGCAAGAATTGAAGGCGCTGCAAGATGCTTGCGAAGGGCAGATAAGCATCATGCGGCATTGCCGCCAGTGCCGCGCTGATGCCGTCGGTCTACTCGGCGAGGATCGCAGCGCAGAGTTCACTAATGATCAGGTGATGAAAATGGACGTCCAATATGACTTAGCGGTGCGCAAGGCTTATCAGGAAACGGTAGAGAATGAGCGCCGTTCCAAGGTCGCCGCCGGCCAAAGGGAGCTTCCGGAAGTTTCCGGAGAGATGGCCGCGATCACTCTTCTGGTGGCGGTCGCAACCAAGGGCTCCGGGTTGATCAACGAGCACTTTGGACATGCAAAGGAATTCCAAGTGTACGAGCTTTCCACATCCGGCGCCAAGTTCGTCGGTCTACGGCGTGTGGAAGGTTACTGCCAGGGCGGCTATGGCGAAGAAGATAGATTATCCGCGATCATGCGCGACATCCGTGACTGCCATGCGGTCTTCGTCGCTAAGATCGGCGGCTGCCCGAAAAGCAGTCTGATCAAGGCGGGAATCGAGCCGGTTGATCAATTCGCTCATGAGTTCATTGAGAAGTCAGCGATCGCTTGGTTCAGATCCTATCTCGACAAGGTGAAGCGCGGGGAGATCCAGCACGTGCAGCGCGGCGAGCCTGCGTGTCGGCTGGGAAATCGGATCTCTGCGGCGTAAGGAGAAGTATGTGCCGTTCAAAATCATCGCCTCGCAGTGTACGAGCTGCTCAGCCTGCGAACCCTTATGCCCGAACGTTGCTATCTCCGAGAAGGGGGGAAGCTTTGTCATTGAAGCGGCAAAATGCACCGAATGTATCGGCCATTTTGACGAGCCGCAATGTGCCGCCGCCTGTCCGGTCGACAATACCTGCGTGGTTGACACGTCGTTGCCTCGCTACCAAGCGCCAGTCTAAAGCGTGAGCCCTCATGAGCGGCATGCCAGGACTTGGTGCCGAATACGTCGCAAGCGCCGCCCGTTGGATCGGAGGTGCCGACGTTCGCTCTCCCTTATGGACGGCGACTGCTCTGGATTATCCTGCTGTTGCTGGTCGGCAGCATGGCTTGGCGGCATTTCGGCGGTCGAGAGCGCTTCGTAATGCCGAGAGCGGCCTTCCAGGCCGCGCTCCCATCGTTGATGTGGTTGACGATATCGCGCGCGGGCACGAAGTGATGTGGAATGTCGCGTCGGGGGCCATGCGGCCTCACTGCATCTCTAGAGCGAGCGAATGCATAAGGAGCGGTATATGAACAGCATTCTTCGCGACAGCGACGTCGTCGAGCTAAGCGATCCGCCCGTCTTCAGCTTTGGCCAGAAGCTTCGAGCCAATCGCACCATCCGCAATGATGGCACCTATCCCGGTAAGGAGATTGGCGACGTCTTAGTCAAGAAGGGGGAGGTGGGTTACGTCATCTCGATCGGTACGTTCTTACAGCAATTCTACATCTACGGTGTAGAGTTTTTGGAAAGCGGCCGCCGCGTTGGCATGAAACGCAAGGAGCTAGAGCCAGTAGATGCCTGCGAGGAGGTCGATGATTTGCCATTACCGGAGGAGTCATGACTAAGCAAGGTGTTACGAAATATCGGCGGGGCCAGCGCGGCAAACCCGCCGCCGACCTCATCAAGGACCGCTCACTACCAATACGGAGCCCGACGAAGCTTTGCTCGCCGCCAGAACGACCCGCCAGACCATCATCGATACTCTCAACAACGAAGTTTATGAGCCGATCTTTATTGTGCGATTTTGGTGAGGA
This sequence comes from Bradyrhizobium sp. CCBAU 51627, assembly GCF_028128765.1. GTDB lineage: Bacteria > Pseudomonadota > Alphaproteobacteria > Rhizobiales > Xanthobacteraceae > Bradyrhizobium. Next base: position 112,197 of record NZ_LBJG01000092.1, on the reverse strand, counting down.
GCTGCTCATGTGCTGATCTTCAAGAAGAAATCAAAGTGCTTTGAATGGAGGCTTTCGTCATGAATGCCGCACTGATGAGGAAAGCAAAGACCGGGCTAGTTCCTCACCCCAACGAGCTTGATCGCAAACGGATCGAGCGCGGCTTGAACGCGCGCAAGCGCTATCTCTACGTCTCGCCAAACGTGACGCCAGTGAGGGGCGGCTACCTCATCGAGAGTCCCTGTTGCTCGCGCAACATCGACAAGGACGGCGCTTTGGTGGACGTCGCGCTGATTCTTTATGATTCCGTGAGCGGGATCTGGAAGCTGTTTCACAAGAATCACGCGGGGGGAGTCTGGGAATTCTACAGCCTTTATCACCGCTTGACTCCTGCAATCGACGAGTTGAATGCGGATCCCGAGCGCCTGTTCTGGCAATGAGGGGCCGCCGTGTCCGAGGGATAGAGGAACGACGATGGCGCTCACGACGGACGCATTGATCGAATCGAACAACTGCATGCTGCCGATGGCGCCGACATGCGTCACCTTGTCGAGCTGCGCCGCTGCCTTCCGCAGCTTGCTTGTGTGCGCTGTGATGCGTCAGGTTTATCGGATCAGCCGTTCCAACAGTGTCCTCGTTTCGATCTTCATCTGCTTGATTGATTGGACCACTGCGTGCAGATTACGGCTGACCGAACGCGAGCGACCGGGATTGTATTGGCCAAGATGAATGTTGGCCGGTGAGCACTGAACCAGCGGAATATGGCGTAGTGCATTTTAAAATTTCCGATGAAATCCCAGGGCAAGCAGATCGAGTTTATCGTCGAGACCATGAAAGATGTGGCGACAACGTGGGCGCCTGCGCGGCGATTGACTGAGATGCTCGTCATCCAAGACAAAGAAGTACGAGAGATTCATTGCGGTGAGTTTAGGTTTTGTCAGCGCAAGAGATGAGCAAGCGGACCAAGGACACCTGGTTTGTACGGCGTTGCCGGGCGACATCGTGATCCGCCCAGTGCAGGAGGGTGCCGGCCGCCGAAGACAACGCATCTAGAAAGCCGCAAGAGAAATGTTCCAGGTGAGTGCGGAGAAGGCATGCTCGATCATTAGAAAAGTCTCGGCGTGCAAGGCGCGGCTTGAGGCAGGCGCCAAGATGTCCGAAAGCAAGCACATTACAATCGAGTGTGTCGGTGTCCAGCTCGTGATCGTTGGTGTCCAAAAACGGGAATCGGTATGAACTCTCAAGAAGTCATCATCCACGTCCGCTTCGCGCCGAACGGGCGGGTGATACAAATCAGCGAGCGTCCAGCAAAGCTCACTCCGAACCAATGGTTTGATGTCCTCAACACCCGTGCGAGCTCGGCTTATCGGCCGCTCGCTCGGGGCCGAGGGGTTTTTCGGCTGAGCCGGACTGCGGTCGATGCCTTCAAGCAGGGGACCGCGGGGCCGGCATCAGCGAACGGATTGCCGGCGACTTGATAAGCGAGCAGATCGAATCAGTCCGACCGACGCCATCATTCTGATCGAGGCCATGGGCTTTTAGCCCGTCTCAGATCGCTGCTAGGGGCGAGAAGCGCCGACATAGTTGCGACTGCGCCGAATTGTGAGACGCACCCGTTACACATCTGGTGGGCAACTTGCTTTGGAGAACTTGAATGACAAGTGAGTGGTGAATGAATAATGAGATCGGAAGATGACGTTGGTATTGATCAGGAAGCGCTTTCGGACGCCAAGGCATCGACCGCTCATCTTCAGCGGCGACAACGACTATGCCGCCCTCTCATTCCGGCTGCTTTCGCAAGGCGGGTGGGAATCACTCGTGTCCATCGCCAATGGGGCGTTCAATCGTTAGACGTTGTGGGCGACTATGTGCTCACACCTCATCCCTCCAGCTGAAGTCAACTATCGGAGAATAGGTGCGTGAATTCAGAAGACAGAGTCGATCTCCCGCAGCTCTATAGGCATCACGTTTTCGCGTGCAACACGCAGCGTCCGCCAAGCCATCAGCACGGCAGTTGCGGCGCCTCCGGCGCGCAAGGTCTCTGGGATCGAATGGGCAAGGCGATCGAAGCGCAAGGCCTCAACGATATTGGCTTCGCGACAGCGGGCTGCCTTGGCTTTTGTAACGCTGGTCCCTTGCTGGTTGTCTACCCCGATGGCGTCTGGTATCGCGCGACCACGCCTGAGGACGTTGACGAGATCGTCAACTCCCACCTCAAGCAGGGCAAACGTGTCGACCGCCTTGTGATGGTGCTCAAGCGAAGCTAGAGGCGTCGCTTGCGGCCACTTGCCCTGGCTGGCAAGGATGAACGGTTTGTTCGTCCATGAGCCGGCCGTTGGGAACTCAGATCGTCTGAGGTTAACCGGGCACCTTGCGCTCAGGAGTGCGTTGACAGCACGTCATTGAGCTTGGCGCGGCGTACCGTTTCTATAAAGCCAACACTGGGAAATGGCTCCGTTGCATCGCGCGACGAAACAGGCATATGATCATATGCCTTGTCGATGTTTGTGTACTGTCACTCACGTGCGGCGCGATCCGTAAGTCGCAGCGGGCGCAATGCTGCGAATGGGTCCCTCTCTTGCGAGCTGACGCGTCGTTGACGCGTCAGCCGGCTTCCTGCCACAGTGCGGTGAGAGTAGGAGATGCGCTCGATGAGCTCGCTGCGTCCGAGTTGATCAAACGAAGTCTCCTTTATGACCCCGTTCTCTCGTCAGAACTTGTAAGCGACGCCGCCGCTGACGAGCCATGGATCGATATTTGCGCGGCCGGTAACGGCAATCGCATTGTTTATGGTCGCCGAGTACTCCGGCCGGAGCCACAGCTTCTTCACGTCAAAGTTGAGGCCCCAGTGACGATCAAGCATGTAATCGAAGCCGAATTGGATCGCAGCGCCGAATTGGTTTCTGAGGTGTAGATCGGTGACGGCAAGACCGGCGAGCGACGTGTTGGCTGCCGATTGGTTGAAGAATACAGTGTAGTTGATGCCCGCGCCGAGATAAGGCTTAAGCGGCCCAAAATCGGTGAAGTGATATTGCAGGGTCAGTGTAGGCGGCAACAGCCAGGTTTTTCCGATATCGAGCCCAGTGAGCGCGCCATTGCCGCTGATGTGATGGCTAGTCACGCCGAGAATGAGTTCAGCAGCTAAGTTGTTTGTGAAGAAATAGGTGATGTCCAGCTCTGGTATGACTTGATCGCTGATCGAAAGCCCAGAACTTGGGGATGAGAGCGATGGCGTCCCGGAAACGTTGACCGAACTGCCTGCGGTATCCGGCAAAACGCCGAGCACGCGCAAGCGGATCATCCATGGGTTGCGGGGTTCAATTGGAGGCGCTTTATAGTAGACCGGCGCCGGATCCAGATCCGCACTACGTGCCGAGTTGCTGGCCCACGGGGTCGCTAGCGCGAGGACCGATGCCATCGCCAGAACTGTTCTTGCTCTCATCGAATTCTCCATTCCAAAGTCGCGCGAGATGCCGCGCAAGGTCTCTGTCACACATTGGGACTGCCGGAGGATTTGATATCGATCAAAATGAGAGCGGCGGTTAGTGCAATCATGCCTGTAAGTTGTATTAGGATCACACCGGCGAAGCGTGGTGATCTGTTCTGATCGTTAGTGTATCCAAGAGGTCGTCTGAGCCGAGGCTCTCGAAGCAGCTGCCTCTCGGCTTGGTGCTCTGATCAATCCAAGCCGCGGAAGTCATGCGTGATAAAGCCACCGACTGCCGCGAATCCTCTCACGGGTCGCTAAGGCGGACGGGCGACATTCAAGCGCAATATTGGCGATGTCTCCCTACGGAGTAGGCATCTGCGCGGGCCGTCTCAGCAGAGGCCTACTCTGTTACTACCCGTGCAAGCCGCAAGTGGAGCACGTCATTTTTGGCATGGCAAACGCGCAGCGTTTCCTCGCGTCTGCGGGCAACACGTGCCGTTTGCTTCTTGCAAGCATCCCTCGAGATCATCGTGAGCCTTGCGGCCAAGTAGCGACAGCACGAGCTCATGATCGAGTCCGGCACATCGTGCCGCGTCAACCTCAATCAGCGGTCGTCGTATCAGGAGCGGATCGCCAGCCATCAGTGCGAGTGCGTTTGCAGCATCGACAGAATCGGGGTTGACTTCGCCTGACTTGATACGAGGCGCGGCTCGGTTGAACCAGGAGCCGACGGGCATATTGCGGAAGAAGCTGCGCAATTCGTCCGCATGCCATGGCTCCGTCAAGATGTCTTTGACGACCACGTCGTGGCCCGCGGATTGAAACGCTTGAATCTGACGCGCATTCGTGGCGCAGCCGGGCTTCTGATAGAAAATGATTGTCGCCACGGCAAACCTATGTACGCGTTGTGAGACGAACGGGTGGCACGGCGCTGCTGCATCCGGCTGCCCATTTGAAATGCTTGCTGATCATCTCCAATATCAGTGCACCAGGCGCCGTACCGTAGTTGCAATCCTCGCCGCGGGTCCGCCAGGTTTCGAGCCCGACCGACATGTTCATTATCCTCAAATCGCCCCTCTTATCAGAGGAGCAGCAAGTTCCGCTCCACAACTGAGACATCGGAATAGGTGCCGTCAATTCGGTTTTTTGGCGCTGATGTTTGTGGTTGTTTGTTCGATGTCCGACAGCCGCGCAGATTCTGTTAGATCCAAAACGGCCAACGATCACGCACCAGCCGGTTGGCTTTTGGAAACGTAATCAGAAGCTTAAGGTACGCGGTCAAGCGTTGGCACGGCCGTTGCTAATAAGCGGAAGCAACACTGAGTGAGGGCTGAGTGCAGGCCGACGCGTAAGGCGAGCGATGCGCTCCTTCCCTTCAACCCGTGTGGCCCCCGCTTCTGCGAGAGAAACAAGCTCGCGCGAGAAGCGCGAGCTTTTGGATAATCGGTTGATGGAGAGCAACATGGCTTCACTAAGACAAATCGCGTTCTACGGGAAGGGCGGCATCGGCAAGTCCACCACTTCACAGAACACGCTGGCGGCGCTAGCCGAGCTGGGTCAGAAAATTCTGATTGTAGGGTGCGATCCGAAAGCGGACTCGACCCGCCTCATTCTGCACGCCAAGGCTCAAGACACGATTTTGAGCCTCGCCGCGAGCGCCGGCAGTGTGGAGGACCTAGAGCTCGAGGACGTAATGAAGGTCGGCTACAAAGACATTCGCTGCGTGGAGTCCGGTGGTCCAGAGCCAGGCGTCGGCTGCGCCGGCCGCGGTGTCATCACGTCGATCAATTTCCTGGAAGAGAACGGCGCCTACGAGAACATTGACTATGTCTCATACGATGTGCTTGGCGATGTCGTTTGCGGTGGCTTCGCGATGCCAATCCGCGAGAACAAGGCGCAGGAGATCTACATCGTGATGTCTGGTGAAATGATGGCGATGTATGCCGCAAACAACATTTCCAAGGGGATCTTGAAATACGCGAACTCTGGTGGGGTGCGGCTGGGCGGTCTGATCTGCAACGAGCGGCAGACCGACAAGGAACTGGAACTGGCGGAAGCGTTGGCCAAGAAGCTAGGAACTCAGCTGATCTACTTCGTGCCCCGTGACAACGTGGTGCAGCATGCAGAGCTACGCCGCATGACGGTGCTTGAGTATGCACCCGATTCCAAGCAGGCTGATCACTATCGGAAGCTCGCGGCCAAGGTTCACAACAATGGCGGCAAAGGCATCATCCCGACCCCGATCTCAATGGATGAGCTCGAAGACATGCTGATGGAGCATGGCATTATGAAGCCCGTGGATGAATCAATCATCGGCAAAACTGCCGCCGAACTCGCAGCCTCGTAAAGGTCGCGAGTCGCGGCCTTGTAAAGGCGCGCGACAGATGCCGGTCTCCCTCACCATCCGTCCCGGGAGACCGGCATGCTGACAAACGACGGTCGCCAACACCAGGGTGCGCCGTGACCAAGCTTGCATTGGGAAGACCCACAGAGTTATGTCCGAGCCGCACGTCTTTCCGTTCGTGGCTACTTGTGCTGTTGACGCCAACAGCCAGTCGCATAGGGGAATTACGACCTACCGCTTGCTCACCGGTAGGCATCCTGCAGATGCCGATATCGCCACCGATAGCAATTTCGATCGTCATGTTTTGGCGTCTATCCTAGCCGCTGCCACGATGGACGGTGGCTCCCTTCTTGAGAAGGTTGGCCTATCCGGCGTTGAATTGGCGGCCTTGCTGGAGCGGTACTTTTCCTCAACCGAGATCAAGGGCGCGGAGCAGGCTTCGCCTTTCAGGTGGGAAGACGACGAGGAGATCGCAATGGTTCGCGATCTGTTGCTCAAGCAACGCTCGACCGAAGGGGATATCGGCCGCTGGCTGGCCGCGATGATCGCGCGCCGCGCCATTGAGCCGGACCATCTCTGGGAAGCTCTTGGCTTGCGCAATCGTGGCGAACTCTCTCTGCTGCTGAGCCGGCATTTCGCGCCGCTCGCCGCGCGAAATGTCAATAATATGCGTTGGAAGCGCTTCTTCTACCGCATGCTTTGCGAGAATGAAGGGCTTGGGATGTGCACGGCACCCGTGTGCACTCAATGTGACGACTTCAACATCTGCTTCGGCGAAGAAAGCGGTGAGAGCCGGATGGCCGAGCGCCGGCGCGATTTGCTGTTGCAGGCCACAGCTTGGCCGGGTGTGGCCAGCGGCCGGGTATTTGAAATGCCAGGAGAGTCCGCAACGGCACCCTCATCCGAGACAGCGTCGTCGGATTTGTAGTCCGCCCGGTGAGAGGAGGGCGTGGGTGACGCCATTTGGATGCGAGCGGATGGCTACGTGTTCAAGGCGGCAGGATCGAGTGCTCCGCTACAATTCTCACATCCTGGTGCGCCGCAACGAACCTGTCGTAGGGAGGCGCGTTCCGTTTCATAGCGCTGTCGCATTTGCGACAATCCATTGGCTGAAGAAGATCAGAAAAAAGGGGCGTTAGCTTCTTCAATGGCTGGACTGTTATGACCGGCTGGCATGCTGGTTGCTGGAGTGTCGGCAGTTCAAACTATGAGGAGCTCCCGAGTGGTTGCCGCCAGCACCGCCGCCAAACCGGCTTGGTCCGATAAAACCGTGCGCCAACTCTACCGCGGTAAACGAGACGCCATTACGCCATGGCCAGCAGGCACGTGGCGTTACGTTCGCCGACGAGGAGAAGCTGGCGATTGCGCGGCCGCCGGCGTGGGGCGGAGTCACAAAGACTGCGGCGGAACGCGGTCCATGGGCAACAAAGACATCGCTACCATCCGCGCCATCATCGAAACAGATCTTCCGCTCGCGATCACGGGCTGGTACGCGCGCACGGGAAACCGGTCCCGACGTGGCGGTCGAAGCAAAGGTGGTCATGATCAATACGTGATCCCAATCTGCGATATCCAGACCGCCTCCAAGCTGTGTGGTCATCAGGACTCGGTGTGGAATGGGTTAAGTAAGTACTAGGATATCCCGGGGTGCGAACATGAGGTCGCCGTGAATGATGAGAACTCCCTCCGCGCCGTCACCGATTTCTCATAGACCGATAGCCAGCGCAAAAGCCGCGCGCGCGTCGCTTTAGTATTTCAGATCCGCTCAATGTGGGCGCTGTTCAGAGCTAATCCGAAGGAGAATGTTCGATGACCAACTCATCCCCAGGAGCGGGTATCCTGGAACGACTCGGCAAGGCCTCATCGGCCGAGGATTTCTTTTTGCTGCTTGGGGTCGAGTACGACCCCAAGATCGTGGATGTCGCGCGCCTTCACATTTTAAAGCGCATGGGACAATACTTCGCCCAAGAGCAATTTTCTGGTGCCGCAGAGTCGGAAATCAGAGCTCGATGCAAGGCCATGTTGGAGCAGGCCTATGCAGATTTCGTGGCATCGTCACCGATCCAGGAGCGAGTGTTCAAGGTTATGAAGGATGCCGTCGCAGACTCTAGGAAGCCTGCGGCCTTTGTCCCCTTGAGCGAGTTGAAGTGACCTAGCGTTCCACTGTAAGCGAAGTCTGCCCGACGGAGCCGAGGCGCTCCGTTAATGCGAGCTTTCTATTCTTGGGGGCAAGTCTCTGCGGCCATAACCCCACCAACGACTGTCGTATTCCCGCCCATGTCTGAATTGTTTTGTTCGTGACTACGATATCAGCAGCTGTTTGAAGTGTCGCGCAAGCCATTACTTCCCACCGACTTTCAACCGTCTTTGCAACTGGTACGACACTTGCCTGATGTCCCGCTGATCCGGTCATCGATGCTGACAAATGGTAGCGTCCGCGATGACTTTGATGGAGGAGCCATGATGCTGCTTTTACTACCTGCCAAGCCGCCCTGCGCCATTGTATCGAGGCGCACGATTCCGGCAGGTCCCTTCGCAACGGTCTCTGACGCGGTCGCAGTTTCGTAGCGACGGTGAGATGGTAGTCAATGATTAAGTGTCCCTTTCGCGCTACTCCTGTCGCGGGTATGCACAACAGCATCCGCATGAAATCGACTCCCGATTCCGCTCAGATCTGTCTCCATCTCATGGCGGATAGAAACTACGCCACGAAGAGCGGTAGCATCGGCCCATACGGACTGCTAGCGCTGGAGGCGCGGCGAGCGGGCTCATCAACCAGGCCTGGGACCGGCCGGTTAGAATCAGCACGGCGTCCTGGCCTGCTGCGGTGGCGCTCGTCGAACCTGGCGCGCAAGGGTTCCGTTTGCAAGATCTCTCCAAATCCGGCCGAACGGGTACGTCTATTGCGACGACGCGTGTTGTTGTGCGACCGATGCGAGCACGCAAGCGGGCAGAGCAGCCAGCCACTTGCTGACCAAGAGTAAACTTCAGTTAACGAGAGCGAAGAAGCAACCCGTGGCGCGGGCGCGCCTATCGTTGAGAGGAATTTAGACCATGAGCAACGTCAGCAGAACGGCCATGCCACCGGGGGCCGGCCGCGGTGCAGCGAAAAAAGAACTGCCGGAGCACTTCAAGTCCTACAAACACGTCTGGGTCTTTGTCGAGCTCGAGCGTGGCCAAGTGCATCCCGTTTCCTGGGAGCTCATGGGTGCGGGGCGCGGCCTTGCTGACAAGCTAAAGGTGAATCTTGCCGCCGTCGTTATCGGTCCGGAGGGGCAGCACACACGTAATGCAGCACTTGAAGCCTTTTGCTATGGCGCCGATCTGGCCTATCTCGTGAGCGACAATGTCTTGTCGGATTACCGCAACGAATCCTATACCAAAGCGCTTACCGAACTCGTCAACACTTACAAGCCCGAGATATTGCTGTTGGGAGCGACGACGCTCGGTCGCGATCTCGCAGGTTCCGTGGCGACGACTCTGTCGACGGGGCTCACTGCCGATTGCACCGCGCTGGACGTGGACACCGATGGTTCGCTTGCGGCGACGCGTCCAACCTTTGGCGGCTCGCTGCTCTGCACAATCTATACCTTGAATTATCGTCCGCAGATGGCCACTGTCCGCCCGCGGGTCATGCCGATGCCTGAACGTGTTGTGCGCGATGCCGCTCGTATCATCGTTCATCCGCTCGGCCTTGTCGAAGACGATATAGTCACAAAAGTATTGTCGTTCCTACCCGACCGCGATGCAGAAACGTCCAATCTTGCCTATGCCGATGTGGTGGTTGCGGGCGGGCTGGGGCTGGGATCGCCTGAGAATTTTCGGTTGGTGCGCGAGCTCGCAACTTTGCTTGGCGCTGAATATGGCTGCTCGCGTCCTCTCGTGCAAAAAGGGTGGGTTACGCCTGACAGGCAAATCGGCCAGACGGGCAAGACTATCCGGCCGAAGCTCTATATTGCCGCGGGCATTTCCGGTGCGATCCAGCACCGAGTTGGCGTCGAGGGCGCGGATCTGATCGTGGCTGTCAATACTGACAAGAACGCTCCGATCTTCGATTTCGCTCACCTGGCGATCGTCAGTGATGCCATGCAATTGCTACCGGCGCTGACGGCCGCATTTCGCGCGCGGCTTTTGCCAGATTCGCGCGCTAGGATTGCGGTCTAGAGGAGATACGGATGATTGAAGAGAGATTCGATGCGATCGTGGTCGGAGCCGGTATGGCCGGCAACGCTGCGGCATTGACGATGGCCAAACACGGTATGAAGGTACTGCAGCTCGAGCGGGGCGAATATCCCGGATCGAAGAATGTGCAGGGGGCCATCCTCTATGCCGACATGGTGGAAAAGCTGGTCCCCAAGTTTCGAGAGGAGGCGCCGCTCGAACGTCACGTGATCGAACAGCGGTTCTGGATGATGGACGATCGTTCCCACGTCGGCATGCACTACCGTTCGGAGGACTTCAACGAGGAGCGGCCGAACCGCTACACGATTATACGTGCCCAGTTCGACAAATGGCTTTCTTCCAAGGTGCGGGAGGCTGGCGCGATCGTGCTGTGCGAGACGACCGTCACAGAGCTCGTGCAAGACGACCGTAAAAGGATCGTCGGTGTTCGTACAGATCGCCAAGACGGGGAAATACATGCCGACGTCGTCGTTCTGGCCGAAGGCGTCAATGGCCTGCTCGGCACGCGTGCGGGCCTGCGCGCGCGTCCGACACCCGAGACCGTTGCGCTTGCCGTGAAGGAGATGCATTTCTTGCCTCGTGAGACCATTGAAGCGCGCTTCAACCTCAAGGGCGATGAAGGCGCCGTGATCGAGGCTGCCGGTACGATTTCCCGCGGCATGACTGGGATGGGTTTCATCTACGCCAACAAAGAGTGCATTTCGCTTGGCATCGGTTGTCTCGTCGCCGACTTCCAGCGCACGGGTCAAACGCCGTACGGCCTGCTCGATCAATTCAAGAGGCACCCCTCTGTGGCGCCCCTGATAGCAGGGTCGGAAGTAAAGGAATATTCGGCGCATCTCATTCCCGAAGGCGGTTACAAATCTATCCCGCAGCTTTATGGGGAAGGCTGGGTCGTAGTGGGCGATGCGGCCCAACTTAATAATGCCATTCATCGTGAGGGCTCAAATCTCGCGATGACCTCCGGCCGTATCGCCGCCGAAGCGATCGGTCTGATCAAATCGCGCGGTGAACCGATGACTGCAGCAAATCTGTCAATCTACAAGAAGATGCTGGACGACTCTTTCGTCATCAAAGATCTGAAGAAATACAAGGATTTGCCACCCCTCATGCATACCCACTCCCAAAATTTCTTTCTCACCTATCCGCAGCTCATCTCCAAGGCGATGCAGAACTTTGTGCGCGTCGATGGTACGCCAAAGGCTGAGAAGGAGAAGGCGAGCCTGAAATCCTTTGTCAAGGCGCGGTCATGGTCAGGTCTGGTCGGCGATGCTTGTCGTCTTGCCAGGGCCTGGCGCTGAGCGCAACAGTGTGAAGCCCAACAATGGAACGCAAAAGCATGAATGTCGAACCCTCGGTGCGCGTCGAAGACAAGCTGTATTACAACCGTTATCTTGTCGACGTCGGTCACCCTCACGTCAGGATCCGTGCGCACAAGACGCCATCGCCGCAGCTCCTCGCACTTTTGAAGGCCTGCCCGGCGCGATGCTACGAGCTCAACGACGACGGCCAAGTCGAGATAGCAGTTGACGGCTGCATCGAGTGCGGTACCTGCCGCGTGATCGCCGAGCCGACCGGCGACATCCAATGGAGCCATCCGCGCGGCGGATATGGCGTTCTGTTCAAGTTTGGCTGATGAAGGGACGCCGGGCAGTGGTGGGACCAACGTTAGGCGTAATCTCACTGTATCCGTGGCGCGTTCACCGTCAGTTGGATGGCGCCGGGTATTCGAGCAAGACACGTCATGGGGACGCTGCGCAAGGCATGACTTGCAGATATCACACTCGTTCGGAAGCCGCAAAGGGCTGGTTGTGGCGCCACTGAGTAGCGCCACAGTGCCCTGGAGCGGATGGCAGAGGAAAGATCAGTCTCCCGCCTGAGGGGAGACAGGCCCAGCGGCCTCGATTGCGATCGCCACTGACTGTATGATCGCAGCAAAGCGCACGGCGGTCTGGATCGCTTCCGAATTGACGCCCGCGGCTCTCAGTGTCTTCTCATGGGCATCGATGCAGACACCGCAGCCGTTTATGGAGGAGACAGCAAGCGACCACAGCTCGAAATCGACCTTGTCCACGCCGGGATTGGCGCTCACGTCCATACGCAGCCGCGGCGGCATCGTCTTGTATTCCGGGTTGGAAGCGAGGTGAGCGAAGCGGTAGTAGACGTTGTTCATTACCACTAGAGCCGCCGCGGCTTTCGCTGCAGCGATCGCTACAGATGTCATCACGGCGGCGGCTGCCGATTCGACCGCGGCAATCAGAGCTGAATTGCGGGTGGCAATGGCGCTCGCCAACAGCACCCCGTATTTTCGTTGCGGCGAAAGCGTCTCATCGGCCACCAAGGAGGTCAAGTTAAGCCTGACATCCTCCGCGAAGTCGGGAATCCTGTCGTATATTTGTTCGATCGACGACATGCGGCGTCAAGCAACTTTCAACGTTTCGCCGCCGATTTCGCGGTTGCAGGGACAGAGCTGGTCGGTTTGCAGTGCGTCCAGAACGCGGAGTGTGTCCTTAGGACTGCGCCCGACGCTGAGATTCGTCGCATAGACGTGCTGGATCGTGTTTTGGGGGTCAACAATAAAGGTGTAACGATAGGCAACCCCTTCGGGTGAACGCACACCAAGACCATCGACGAGCATTCCCTTTGTGTCGGCAAACTGCCAGATTGGTAGATTGTGCAGGTCGACATGTGAGCGCCGCCAAGCGAGCTTGCAGAACTCGTTGTCAGTCGAACCACCCAGTACAACCGCATCGCGGTCAGCGAATTCCTTGGAAAGGCGGGCAAACTCAGCGATCTCCGTCGGGCAGACGAAGGTAAAGTCCTTGGGATAGAAGAAGATGATCTTCCATTTTTCCGGAAAGCTCATTTCGGTCAGCGTCTCAAATGCACTCTGTCCTTCTTCTTCCTGCGCTTGAAAACCGGGCTTCACGCCTGTGATTTCGAACGGCGGCAACTGACTTCCAATTCCGAGCATGCTGTCCTCACACATTTTGCTTTTTTGGATCGTGACCTCACTGCTGGAGCAAACTATATGCCACCCCTTCTTAGGACGGGAATGGGCGCAATAAGGCAAGCCCAGCGGCTTGGTTTCAGGCATGCTCGCGCGCTTGGTGCCTCGATCCCGCTAAGCTGGCGGTCATCTGGATCACCTGCGCTCGCACACAACCCGTTGGGCCTAAGAAACACCCCCTCGGAGCCTTTGAGCTCGACAGTACGCGAGCGCAGGCTAGGCGGTTGGCGCGAACACGGCAGCCAGTCCTGAACCGTAGCAATCTCGTTCTCGACCGGCGGGCACTGCAGAGGCGACTAGGGGTTGACGTCGGCTTGGGCTATTTAGCCGACGAAGCCGGTTGAACTGCGACATCTCGCCATTGAAGGCCGACAGCCGGCGCGTTCGCAAGGCATCAAGGTGGCCAGGAGCCGACGCCCGAGCTAAGACGGCTGCCGGAGATGGCCAACGATTCCGATGGACGATTTCCGAGCCGACGTACTCGGGAGCCGCAATGTCACCTTCAAGTGGTCCGGCATCGTTGTGACCAATAACCGCAGCTGCCCCGCGCCGCCGCTTGAGATATCCAACCACTGCTGCTGCAAAAGTCGACGATCACAAGGCAGCAGCGTGTCAACGTTCGCGGTGAGGCTCGCCAGCCGGCAAGGCGGTTTTCGGAAAGTCTGTTAGGACAAGTACGCCCCGGGTTATCGTAACGAATTCGGCGCGAAGGCCCCAGGCTCCTTCTCGTTGTTCGGCGAATTTTCGATCTCGAGGCTCGGCTGCCGAGTGGTTGGGAATTCTAGATCTTGTCCCGTCGCAACGTCGATTGCGAGCATAATGTGTGTGCCATTTGCTCGCCTCGAGTGTTGCTGCGCCTGCGGCCGACGCCTATGCCTTGCTGCGCGACATCGTGAGCCAATTCGGCCAGTAGCTTATCGACATTGTCTTTTGGAAGGTAGAGAACTGCCCAGGAGGCTATTCGGATCTATTTCATCTAGATCACGGCCGGGGGTCTTGTTGGTGTTTCTCTCGCATCCGGGCATACCTGTCGAAGGTGCTCATGCGGATGCGGCGGGCGTTGCAAGCAACCGCTCGGCAGCCCGAGCGGAACGGCGCGCGCGACCTCCGCGAATACTTCCGCTCCAATGCTGAGCCGTAGCACATCAAAGGAGCGGCGCGTGATGCGCGCCAAAAGCGGCACGCTAGAACGGCCGGTTTCAAGGATCAGAACCAAGGTGACCTCAGCCTCGCCGTGCGGCAGGGAGGCTGTTATGCGTGCTCGAAATACATTGAGGATAGAGCTAGCGCGCGGACGTTCGCACGCAATGCTGACGTCGTCGGCAGCGATGCGCAGCCGCAGCTGCGCGCCCGGTCTAAGCGGCACTCCGGGTATCAGAAAGCGCGCAGTCTTGAGGCGGAGCATGATCAGCCCATAGCGCCCGTCATAACCGCCGACCACCGTATCAAGACAGACTGCCGCTTCGCCGCGCCTCGCAAGCGCCGGATCGCCCTGAACGATATTGAGCGGACCGGCCGCAGTCACGGCGCCATCTTTCATCATGACGAGCTGATCGGCAATACGCTCGATATCAGCGATGTCATGGCTGATGTAGATCATTGACAATGGAAGCGTTTGCCGCACGCGCTCGAGAAATGGCAGGATCTCGCATTTGGCGCCGCGGTCGCGCACAAGAAGCGGATCGTCCAGCAAGAGTAGCCGAGGCTGGCCTAACAGCGCGCAGCCAAGGGCAAGTCGCTGTCGCTCGATCCCGGAAAGGTGTGATGGCGAACGCTCGAGCAGTGGGGCCAGGGCGAGCAATTCGACCACACCATCAAAATCGATCAGTGTCGGTTCCGATTTTGACGCGTTGTATAAAAGGGTGCGTCGTACAGACAATTGAGAGGAGAGAATCGGTGGCTGGAAGACATATGCGACGCGACGCATATGAGGTGGTCGAAACGTCGTCTCATCCTGCCAAATCTCCCCATCAATCGCACAGAATCCATTTGGTAGACGCTGCACGCCAGCGATGCAGCGCGCGAGTGTAGTTTTACCGCACCCGGGGGGACCAAAAATCGCTGTGACCCCTTTGGCCGGTAGGCTGAATTGCGTATCCAGCGGAATGCTTGCGGGAGAGCCGTTGAAGGCAACTTCAATATAGCCCTTTTTGGCTTCTCTGATGAAACTGCGCATGTGCTGTATCTTCTCATCTGTGTCACGATCCCGGTGGCTGCAATGGAGGTGATCGCCATGCCTCCGACGATCCATTCTATTCCGCTCCAGCAGGGTGTTTTCAGCTCGCGTGAGGGCATAAGGTGGGAGGGCGGACCGCAGATCGGTGTCAAGACTTCAGTCTTATTGAGCATCTCCGAGCCGCTAGGCTCGTGGCAATCAGACGCTGTCCTGTGCGCTACCCATTGAGAGGTAAGCGGCTTTCCGGCCGCGCGAGGTTGTCACTCTGCTTGGCGGGCCGAGGGCTTCTGCTGAATGTTCGAATGGCGCGGCTTGAGAGGTGTGCCGGCAAAGATGTCGGATCACGCCAGGGCTGAATACCAGCTTCCGGACGGAAATCGGCCTCAAGCATCCCAAAGTTTCGCGAGCCGATTTGAAGTCTGCGCAGGTCCTCATAATCGTGGCCTCTGCACTCTCAGGTGCGAGCAGCATCAAAGCCAGATCAATCAGAATGAATCGAATAAGCCTCATTGGAACCCCGCTCCGCCGCCACCGCTTCCTTCGCAACTGGCTGATCCTCACCCAGCAATCGCTGTGCCGTTTCAAGGAGTATCTGGGCGGCTAGTGGCAAGGCAGGCTTTGTATCGGTCTCCACCCAGCGTCTCAGATCGCTGCATCTTATTGTAAGAGTTTGGACGTTCGCGTCACCAACCGCGCATGTAAGAGCTACGAGATGGCACCCGAAGATGATACGATGCCTATCGCAGAGGCCATGGTGCTTGGCGAATATGCGTCCGTAAAACTCGTCAATGATGCGCAAGTCCATGCCATCCGATTGGTGTATCTTCCGATCTGAGCAGAGGGACGGTCGGCGTCCGATCGTTCGGAAAAAGCGCTGATATAAGATGATATGCGGTGCCTGCGCGCTTAAAGCGCTTGAATCGACCGTAGCGTCAGGTTGTAGGCATTGCGAAGCAGAAAGCCATATCGGGAGCCAACATCGGTACACAAGCGCTAAACGGCCGATCTCTGTTGCATCCCGGTCTTCGCAATGCGTATTGCGCGTTGAGGGACGATGATTCGGGCCCTCTAATCATTGCGTCGGCCCGGAACAGCGAGCCGGTGGCTGCCGAGGCGTTGCAATCCGGTAAACGGATCGCCCTCGCGGGGCAAAGAAAAATAGTGAAGCATATGCGGATTAAGAGAGGTGTGGTGAATCAATTGCGACGAATGGGCTGGACTTGCAACGCGCATCGCGCTGCAGCCGCCCTCGCTGCGATCGCGATCGCAGCGACGTGGTGCACAGCACACGCTCGCGCGCGAGATCGTCGCGCCGAGGACGTCTTGGTGTCGTGCAAACCAGACGTGAGCCGCTTCTGTGACCGCTTTACAGGCCGTAGCGATGTTGATGTGGCCATTTTTTGTCTTAAGGACAATTTCAAAAACTTGCGCCGCGAATGTCGACGCATGATGCCAACCGCCGCGGACGGAAACAACGGACCGAGAGAATCTCTGAATAGGCGTCCCGGAGGCCTTCATCGAGAGTGAGGGGCGGCAGTTGCGAACTCGAACGATAGTGAGATGTTCAGACTGACTGGCGCTGGGGTTTGGCCAGGGCGTTGGCTGAAAGGCGATCGGGCTGGAGCATCAACCTGCGAGGTGCAGCTCAACTATCTGAGGACTGATCCGTGAATCGATTGGCCTCGATCAGCGATAGACGGTGCACCCACCCGTGTTACGAGGTTGTGGTGCGCCCCGTATTTCGATTTCGTACCGCAGCATTTGTGCTTTATTGAGCGCTGCAGCATTCGGCGACTCCGAGGCATTCGTCAGAGGGCTATCGGTTCGCTGTAAGTGTCCGACGGACAATCTGCGTCAGCTGTAGAGATAATGGGCCAGACATATGCAGGAATTCTGGACTACTCACCAATCTATGGTGTCGTGGTCGGCGACTAGGTATTTTAGGGAAGGTGGCGAAGTCGGTTGTGACAGGTAGAAGACCATCCAGGTTTTTCTTGCATTTCCCAGCTTGGGATTACCTTCGGCTGGACCGCCGGCCTCAAGACAACAGATTGAGCTAGGAAGCTCGTTTGTTAGCCGCTGATCGACTTGCCGAATGTAACGCTTGATGCCATCGCGGCGTTCTCGATGACCGCTTCAGGGGAATGGCTTCGCCCGATCGTGGTCCTCTCGACCGAACACACTTTTGGCCCCAAGGCCAAAGGAAACGCCGTCGACAAGAGTCCTTCAAAGGCAGAAAGCTGTTCAAGTAGCCGTTTCTCAACGAGCTTGCGCTCCGCGCCAGGAAGACTAGCATTAAGTAACCGACGGCAGCGCCAGATTTCGTTTCGCAGCCATCTGATCTCACTTAGTGTATCATCAATCGAAGTCATCACAGATGTTCGTCCCTGGAGTATCAAGCATGGCGATCGTCGTCGAGCGGCCGTCCCTCGGCTTTGCATTCCTGCCGAGTTGAGCCGAGGACTTGCGACTTCCAGCGTCGTTCTTCCCCGCCGCGGCGAGCAGTTCGGTGTATGCAACTCTTACCAATCAATATCACCCTACACTGCTCGTGTGACGATAAATCGCGGCAGATCCTCGCGTTTTCACGGCGCCGCGATCGTGTGTCCTGCACAATTCCAGCGCTCCACAGGATTGGTGTGGCCGGAGAGTACTTAAATAGATCCGCGCTACTACGGGCATTCGCAATCGCCGATGTGATCGCCAAGAACTACAGAATTGAACAAAACAGAAGGACTAGGTCTTGAGCCAGGCGGAGAATGGCAGTGGGGCTAGCTCGCCCCAAGCCACAGCAAAGTTGCCGGCGTAAGTGCGCCGCTGCCGTCGTGCCTGCACCCGGCACCAGGCGGTCTAGCTCGAACTGATTCATCTGCGCAGGACCGAGCTTAAGGTTGAGAAATCGATGGGGGGCCATCAGTCTTCCCGTCGCTCCGGTGTCCGTCAGCTTATCGACAGCTAGCTTCCACATTATGAACATCGCTACTCGTTCGCAGGCTCGGCTCAAAAGGTTCAGGCCTCGCAGGCGAGACCGGGGTGGACTCCGATATCAGCCGATCCACGGGCGGGATGTCGCCGGCTGCACTGCCTGCAGTTGCTCGGTGGCACCTGCAGAAGCGTATTCGCGCCGGTCGTGCGGGACGGCCCGATTGTGGGATCACACCTCGTTTCGGTCGGCCGGTGGGGTGTCAGCGATAGGGGGGACTACCAGTTCTAAGATGCGCCGACCCGGCGCGTTCGCTCCATTTTGCTACCTAAGAAACCATATCGATGAACGCAGAACAGCTCGGCGCAGGTACTCCTTCCGCAACTTCTGATTCCGAAAGCTCCCAACCGGGCTCTCCGGCCGCGTCGCAGTGGGGAGAGGCCTTGAGGGACGTGCACGCGTCCGCTGCCGAGGCGGTTGCCTGGCAGGAGGAGGTGTTGGCCGACTGGGCTGCCGAAGACGGGCAGGCGCAACATGAGGATCGGCAACAGGCGGTAAGTCTTACGAGCGCTTGGCGGGGCACGGGTGATCTCGATGAGCCGCTAGCTCTGTCGTCTCTGTCCCTGACTACGTTAACTGCGCCCATTCTGGCCGGCGTGCGCCGCCTGAATGTCGACAACAATCAGCTGGCAAGCCTGCCCGAACACCTTCCAGCAACGCTTCAGGAGTTGGACGCCAGCGGTAACCGCCTGACCTACCTACCCCGGCTTCCGGCCGGGCTCCAGCTTCTGAACGTCGAGTACAATCAGTTGACGGAGCTGCCCGAGCCTCTTCCGGCCGGGCTCGAATGGTTTAGCGCCAGCCACAACCGGCTGACCAACCTGCCTGAGACCGTCCCGCACCAGCTGTTATGGCTCGGCGCCAGCAACAATCAGCTGACCAGCGTGCCCGAGACGCTGCTGACGCGTCTAAGCCGCGAGTCGAGCGTTAATCTGGAGAATAATCCGCTCGCCGATTGGGTGCAGGTCGGCCTGGCAACAGCGATGCGCGCCAGACACTATGCCGGCCCTCCGGTTTTCATCTCGACCATGAGTGGAGCGTTGGAGGTTGCGGCGCGGTCCCTGCAAGAGGTTGCCGCGGAGTGGCTCGAGGGCGAGCCCACGGTAGTGGCCGCTTGGCAACACTTCGCCCATGAGCCGGGGGCCGCGGACTATGCACATTTCCTTGACAGGCTCCGGGGCACCGTGAATTACCATCACGAGACGTTCCGCCAGGCGGTTGCCGAAGATCTGCGGCAGGCAGCCGTCAGGCCGCGTTTGCGCGAGCAGTATTTCGAGTTGGCTTCAGGAGCGAACGCGAGCTGCGAAGATCGCATTACTTTGGTCTGGAACGGCATGCAGGCAGCGCGCCTGAACGCTGATGTGGAGGACGGCGTCTATGACGGGCGAGTCGGCGAATTGCTTCAAAACGGCCGCGTCATGTTTCGCTTGGAAGCGCTTGATGGGATCGCGCGCGAGAGGGTCAACTCGCTTCGTCGTGCCGATCCCGGCGCGGACGTCGATGAGATCGAGGTCTACCTTGCCTACCAGACCCAGCTGCGGGACGCGCTGGAGCTGAGGCACATTGCTCCCGACATGCGATTCATGAACGTCTCTCACGTGACCGAGGAGGATGTGGCCAGGGCCGAGGCATCAGTGCGGGACCAGGAAGCGGCGGAATTTACGGACTATTTGGCAGCGCGCTGGCAACCATGGGAAAGTGCGGTGAGGCGCATCGCACCCCAAGTCTATACTGAAATGCAGGAGCGGCTCGTCGACGCCATGGGCGTACAGTTTGAAACCCGCTTGAATGGGCGACTGGCCGAGCATGGCCTGACAGGCGATGCCGATGCCGAGCGGGTCCTCGGCGCAGAGATACGAAACGAGATCGCCCGGGAGATCAAAAGTGCGGTCTTGCATCAGGTGCTCAGGAAACTCGACCTTGAGCTATGAGCGCCCTCCGAAGGAAGGCCCCGCCGATCCGCCTAACCGATTACAACGTGAAGAGAGTCATCGACTCTTTCGAGGACGTGCTCTTTGGAAGAGGCATTCGCGAATGAGCCACCGTCAATTGCCCCTCGTGCTGTCCGTCGGGACGATTACGGTAAGGATGGAGATCCAAGCGAAGAGTCGCATACAAAACTCCATGCATTCGCGTTGCGAACGCCATCGAAGTCAGGGATCAACGACCATTCGGAGCCCGGGCGAATAGATGGCGATCAGGCCGAACTCTCAAGTGGACCTTGTGCAACGTAGGCTATCGATATCCGTCGCCCGCGGTCGATCGGACTTTCGCAGCGTCACACTCGAATCCAGATCGCGAAACATGCTGTAGTTCCGTCGGATCCATTGATGCAGCTCGGTGGACCAGTCCTTCTCGTTGCGCAGATATCCAGTGAAGGAAAAGCTAAGCCGGTCTATATATCTTTTGAGGAACAGCGGAAGTGCGGAAATGCGAACCACCCGCTCGCTATCCATCGCCTCAGGTAATCCGCCGCGCAGCACGAATTCATTGTGGACGGTGATCAGCGACGTCGGCGGAATTCGCCGCCGCAGCATTTCATAAGCGCGAAGGGAGATACGGTCTGCGGCTGCGACGAAGAGGATGATAGGGGCGACATAGCAGCGCGCTGTCTCCTTCATGAAGCCAATCTCCTCGCACATCTTGAAGAATTCGTCGAAGGCGTGAAAGCCAAGGTCAATTACCTTGGCTACACGATCGTGGATGATAAGAGGGTCCATCAGCTGCATCTTGCCGTAAGTGTCGATCACATCCGCGGTCTCCGTGATGTTGGGGAGGTAGTCAAGCAATGACGGCTCTTTCAAGTTGACGTCAAACGACAATGCTGTGCCGTTTTTCAGCAGCAAGAACTCGCTCATGGCCCGAGCGATGAGGGTTTTACCGACCTGCGGGCTAGGAGAGCAGATGATGTAGATGGGGGTCGCTAACATAGCCAGCAGATCAATTTCGTTTCGTACGTGGGCCCGACCTGAGCTCGCCAGATATGCGACTACTTCTCGCCGGCCCGGGTGGCGGACTTGGCGCCGGCCAATTCCGTCAAGTTGATTCGGTCAAATTCGCTCCAGACATTTGCCAGCCAGTGCCGGACATAGCCGCGCAGCACGAAGGAGTTGTTCGCGGGTTCATCGTTCCGTGCTTTGTTTGCGACGAAGTCTATGAATGGGACGGATGCGATCTCCACCTGCTCATAGGCCATCTCGTTAAGCTTCGGTATGGTCAACTCAGTCGCATGTTTGATGCGGTGAAAATAGGAATTGTAAGTCGCTTGGTCCCACTGGAAGAATTGAGTGTCGTTAATGAAGTTCTTGACCAGGTAGTACTTTGCGCCGCTCATGAAAGTCGCGGTTTCCGCGATCTCGTCGAGCGACGCGATGGATGATCCAAGGATGTGGAACACCGCAAATGTGATCTGGCCAGACCGTGCCGAGTCCAGAAAGCCGATGTCGCGCAAGGAAGCCAGCGCAGAGGAAAGTAGGCCTGCGCGAGCATCGATGACAGTGACGGACAGCCCTGAATTCAAGGTATCGAAGATCTTCATCTGGTCCGTGGTCGTCGTCATGTCGACGATCTCAGTAATCCCAGGATAAAAGCGCTTCAGCGTTCCCCGAGGCCACTCTGTGTCGAATGCGCGTGTTTGCACGCTGTTCACGCTGAAGTAGTCCAGTAGCGTTCGTGATACGGTCGTCTTCCCGACTCCTCCCTTGTCCGCGCCGACCACAATTACCACTGGCTTTACCATAGAAACGTCTCCTGAGACTCTCGCTATCGCCGCGCGCGAAGTGCGCAATCAGCGCGTCTCTGCTTTGGTTGCGAACATGGCGGAAAGAAGGGGCAATGAACCTTGGGTGCGAGAGTTCTGCAACTGATAGACGTTTTCAACATCAAGCGAGTAACGTCGTGTGATGATGCAGGCCCGAGAATGGGAGCAATCACTTGTAGTGGCGATTTACGTGAGGTTTGTGCCGCTGGAATGCGCGGGCCAAGAATCAACTTTCTGCCGGCGGTGATCGTTGCATTGCCAAGAGCTATGGAAGCCGTCGCTGCCACCATCCAATTTTCATGAAGCAAACGAGTCTTACGTTACGTCAGATTGCGAGCTCGATGAGAGCGCAAATCAAGCCGATGCTATGCGGCCCGACTATAGGTTGGCAGACCATCAAAGGTCTGCTGGATCAGATCGTCTTCTTTCGGACGAGAGCGAATTGGCTGGCTAGTTCCCGAGAGGCGACCGTGAACGAGCGAGCTCTCACTCTGCCGAAGAATGTCGGGATATGCGAACGCTGAAACGCGTTGGTGACGCAATAGCAGGCATGCATCTGTTCGCTCTGCAGCGAGATTATCGCTGTCACTGAGACCAAGATCGAAGGGAGAGCTGACCTCTGGCCGACGGTGCAGCACCGGTGGGGAAGCGATATCGGATGCTCCGTTAAAAGAAGCCGACGTCGAATGGTCGGAACCGTCGATCTTGTCTCGGACAGAGAGTTCGCCGAGCTACGTACTACGGGGCGACAAGGACTCTTAGTGGAATGAACGATAGCCTGGCGGGTGTGCACTCTCGTTGGGCGCTTCCTTGGGGCAGAAGATACTATACGCTAGGGTTTTAAGGCGCCCACTCTGACCACCCTTCGATATGCTAAGCAAGTCCGCCTGAAATGGGTTGCGAGCTGTGCGTCAAGTTCTCTTTCTTCTTATCGATCGCGCTTGACGTAATTGATCTGCAAATTCGGCCTCGGCCTAAAGCAGCTACGTCATGCTCTACTTCATATGGAATAACAACCGCAGCATGCTGAGGCCGCCCACTATAGTTTGCGCTCCAGGGGGCATCGATCCCGCCGGCGCAACGGTATATAGCGCCGGCATGGCAAGGCAATGCAACTCGAACACTCCTGAACGCGCTTAAGCCGCATACTCACTGTAATCAATCGAGGGATGCCTGAAAGGAGGGGTCGAGCTCGAAGCTGCCGCCGAAGGCCGGCCGAAAGTAGCGATCCCCTGGCGATGCGAAGAGCTCCGATCCGGGGCTCTGGCAGGTTGGCAATCTCTGTCTTATTTGGCTTACCTGAAGTTTAACTCGGACTGCCGCCATGTTTAAACGCGTTTGCGCAAAAGCGGCCTCGAGCGAGGGCAGGGAAACTGCGTAACCAGCGAATATCTTCACGACCAAAGGCGAGTGGCTAGACGTACTCTGCGCGCATGAGCGAGACGCTTGCTAGGCGTCTGGGCTGCAAGAAAGCTAAATTGGGCGGCGTCGTCGGGGCGGCGTCCAGCTAATCGAGGCCTGGCGGGGGTGTGGGCCCCAATGGCACGGTAATCGGCTGCGCTGCGTCCTTTGGGGAGCGGCCGACGATAACTGTGAGCAGACCCTGGCCCCACAGCCGCTGCGCCGCTCTCTTGGCGTCCTCCAGCGTCACTCCATCGATCACGGCATTCTGCTTTTCGAAATAGTCGATGGGCAGCTTGTCAAGCTGATGCTGCAGTAGCGTTCGCGCAAGCTTTGATGATGTGTTGAGAGCCACCAGTTGCGAGCCCTTCACATAGGACTTTGCGTCATCGAGTTCCTGCTGAGTCGGTCCTTCCTCGGCGATGTGACGGACCTGCTTCTCGATTTCTTCGACCGTTTCGCCAGCGCGATCGGTGCTGGTGCCGCTTTTGCCGAGAAACATGGCTGAATGATCCAACCAGACAAGGCGCTCACCGACGGAATAGGCCAGGCCGCGCTTCTCGCGAACTTCGCGGAAAAGGCGGGACGTCAGCCCGCCGCCGCCGAGGATATGGTTAACGATATAGGCGGGCATGAAATCCGGCTCGTTGCGACGGACGGCTGGACCGCCAAAAGTCACAATTGTCTGCGGCACATCGAGCCGAATGAAGACCCGCTGCGGCGGCTTTGCTGCGATGACTTCGGCAACCGGCATCGCTTCCGCGTTGCTCGGCAGGCTGCCAAAGGTGTTGTCGAGCAACTTGCAGACGACCCCTGCATCGACGTCGCCGACCACTGCGATTTTGAGCGTGTCTTTTGCGATCACGCGTCGGACATAACCCTTGAGATCCGCGACCTCGATCTTCGGCACGCTTTCCAGCGAGCCTTCGGCTAGGCGAGCATAAGGATGATCCCCAAACGCGACTTCGAGGAACTTGCGATGGCCCAGAGACGAAGGATCGGTCGACTCGTGCCGAAGGCGCGCGAGCACAATAGCACGGATCCGTTCGACGTCGGATGCGTCGAAACGTGGCGAGGTTAGCGCCATCCGTAAAAGCTCGAAGGCCTCGTCCGCGTTGTCCTTCATCGTGCGCAAGGCACCGCGGAAGTGATCATGGGTCACGTGAAAATGCATCTCAATAGCACGACGGTCCAGCCGCTGATGAAAGGTCTTGAAGTCAAATTCGCCGGAACCTTCCTTGAGCAGGCCAGAAACCATGTGGCCTACGCCAGGCCTTTGAGCGGGGTCCTGAGTCGCGCCGCCGGTAAAGGCATATTCCATCGAGATCACTGGTACAGTGGAATCCTGCATGAACCAGGCTTCTATACCGGCAGGCGAAATCAGGCGCTTGATCCTGGTCCGATCAAGTGACCTCGGGGCGGCAACCGAATTTGGCGAAGCGAGCATCGTGATGGAGAGCGAGGCTCCCCCGAGGAGGATCCCACGTCGTGTGCAAGGATGGTTCACTAGAGCTTCTCCCAGTGTTGTGGAGTGGACTCTTTGATGAGATAGCCGGTCACCGCTCGTTTCTTGTCTAGCCATTTCTGCACGACGTCGTGCACCTGCTGTGCACTGACCGCGCGGATGTGGTCCGGCCAGCGTTGAATATCATCGATGCATAGTCCCGTCGTCAGGCCGCGGCCATACCGGTGCGCGAACATTTCCTGACTATCCTGAGCGTATGTGACCTGCGCAATCAGCCGCGCCTTCGCCCACTGGAGATCTTCAATGCTCGCGGGAGTGCGGGCAACGTCGGCGATTACCTCGTCGATGGCGCGCTCGATCAGGCCGAGGTTGACGCCAGGTTTTGGTATGGCGGAAATCTTGAATAGCGAGGGATCGAGCGCGGCAGAGCGGTAGCTCGCTCTGGCAGTGACCGCGAGCTGCTTTTCGACCACTAGCGAGCGATAGAGATATGAGTTGACGCCGCCGCCCATCAACTGCTCGAGCACCTCGAGCGCTGGACTCTCCCCCGCGACCGCGGTGCGAGCAGACGGTACGAGATAATAGCGGTGCAGGGCTGGCTGCTCGACGCGGGAATCGGCCAACGTCACTCTGCGCTGAGCGGCCGGCGTCGGCTCCTGCGGCCGCAGGCGTTCCGGAGCAATCGATGGTTGAGCGGGGATGGCGCCAAACGTCTCCTTCACCATCGAGCGCACTTCCTTGGTGGCTACGTCGCCAGCGACGATCAGGATCGCGTTGTTCGGTGCATAGAAGCGCTTGTAGAACGTGAGGGCGTCCTCTCGCGTAAGCTTTTCGATTTCCTGGCGCCACCCGATGATAGGGTGGCCGTAGGGGTGGTTGAGGTAAAGCACAGCCATCATCTGCTCGGCAAGGCGGTTGCCGGGATGGTTGGCGACACTCATATTGAATTCCTCAAGCACGACGTCGCGCTCGGAAAGTACGTTCTCGTCCTTGAGAATGAGACCGGTCATGCGGTCGGCTTCAAAATCCATCATCGTGCCGAGGTGCTCGCGAGGCACGTGCTGGAAGTAGCTGGTGAAGTCGAATCCGGTAAAGGCGTT
The DNA here is from genome assembly GCF_028128765.1 of Bradyrhizobium sp. CCBAU 51627. Taxonomy (GTDB): domain Bacteria; phylum Pseudomonadota; class Alphaproteobacteria; order Rhizobiales; family Xanthobacteraceae; genus Bradyrhizobium. Next base: position 86,367 of record NZ_LBJG01000092.1, on the reverse strand, counting down.
TTGATAGCCGCCGGCGCGCAGTACGGCTTTGGAGAATTCATCCGCCGGATGGTTGGACGTGCCCTTGAACATCAGGTGTTCGAGGAAATGCGCAAGCCCCGATTTGCCGGGCGGTTCATCCGCGGAACCCACCTTATACCAAATCATCTGAGTCACGACCGGTGTGCGATGATCCGGGATCACGACCACCTGCAGGCCGTTCTGAAGCGTGAAGCTTGCTGGTCGATCTGATCTGACCGTTCCGGCAGAAACGTTAGCCTCATCAGAGAGGCATAAGCCGGTGCTATCATCCGTTGTGCTCTTGACCGCCGGGGCGCTGCACATCGTCGAGCCCGAGGCATCAGCGGCGGTGCCTGCCGCCGTGGCGGTGACCGAAATCCGGTTCTTCATGGCATCGCCTTTCCGTTCCATACTGGTCACTGTGGTGAGGAAATCCGACAGGGAGGGTAGCCGCGCCCCGTCTTGGCAAACAGTAGAGCAAGAACCGGACCAATCGCGGGTTGGCGCCTCGCGCACGCAGCGGGACACAAAACAGAACCGGCGCGTAATGTTTTGGCCAAATGTAAACCGTCGACGTGTCGTGAACACGACCTTGCGCACAACGCGTCACGATATGAGGCCGGCACAACGCCCGGCAGGCTTGCCGTCACACGTATCGCTCTACACGATGATTGGCTTGACAATACGCCTCATGGTCGCGAAGCGGGAGTGAGCGAGCAGCTCCGTAGATCGGCTCGTCGCCAATTGCCCAAGAGTGATGGAGCGTGCTGTTCTCTAGCGCGTCTTAGAAATGGCTTTCTGCTGCATAGGCGCGCCCAAGTGCCATCTCATGAAGTGCGATCATAACCAGTAGCGAGGAGTCCTCCTTCAGATGTTTCAACAATCGCCCCAAATCATGCGATCAAGCGTCCCAAGCCGAAGCCTAGCTCCGTCACATTAGCTAATTCTTCTCTCTGTTATCTGAACAACGAGCTGAACCCACGGGATGCCAAAAGCACCCAGATAGAGCACTGCCGGGCGGGTTTGATGTGGACGTGTTCCTCCGGAAGACGTTCATGTCGGCCGCCGTCATGCCGGCAAGGCTCTGCCAACCAATCATGCCGTCCACTCCCGACGGCCAACGGACGAAAACGGTTTTCGACCAATTTCTTGCCCGGCATGGCAGGGGAGGAGATCCTCACATGACCGGACTGTCTGTCATGTTGAAGGTGCGCCGCCACCGCGCTATAGCACTTAGTGCCGCTACATCGCGGGATTTCGGCTAATGCAAGCCCGCGTTATCGATGAGCGGATCAGTAACCCGGAAAGCTATTGTTGAGTTGATTTCATCTCGCCCAGGAAATTGTTCGCGCCAATCATTGTTGCCCTTAAATAGCTCACTCATGCGATCTCCGGGTTCCGTTCTTAGTAGCCCGACGCTCTTATTCCCGAGCTGATAGCTGAAAAAAACGCGCTTTCTCCGAAATAGACTTCGCGCCGAAGCGAAACGCCGTGTCCGTGTGCGTTGAGCGTTGGAAGTCCAGCGAGAGTATCGCCGCGGCTTAGCAGCGATATCCTGTATGTCTCCTCCATAAAAATCTGCCAGCTTGTCCTCAAATGAAGATCTTGAGATCTCAACCACCGGCCGCTCGCCAACCAGCGCGTATGTCGGAACTGCTCGCGAAGATGCATCAGAAGATGAGCTCGATGGCTCAAAAATCAGATCAGAGAATACATCCGAAAAACCTTTGGCTATCCGTATAGGAGTCATCGGTCGCGCTCGTTCTCAGTCATCGGACCCGGAAACACGTTCCCCATTTGATGAATTGTAAGTGTGCTTAAACATAACACTTCCTGTTCGTGCCGACGAGGGCCGTGCCGATTGAGATTCCCCGCTCATAGTAAGCCTACTGTCGGCAAGCTGACAGCTAAGCATCAAAATGTGCTCTTCCGCCTCTCTCTTGATCGCCACTTATCTTGAACGAGCCAATGATTTCCGGGCGTCCGCCTGCGGGGCTGGGTCGCTATCGCCGGCCTCCGTCTTGCCTTCAAGGGCGAGGGACAGTCCGAAATTGTTGCGCAGCATCGGGTTTGCAGGTTCCACCGCGAGAGCTTGGCGGTACAGTTCCTGGGCCTCCTGGTGCCGGCCCTCGTGATCGAGAACAACTGCTTTGGCATTCAATGCGCGCAGGTCGCCAGGGGCTGCCAATAACACGCCCTCGAGCACGTCGAGCGCATCATTCGGACAGTTGCGTGCCAGCAGGGCTCGCGCAAGAGGGATAGCAGCATCGATGTTGCTAGGCTGTTGCTTTAAGGCATCGCGCAGAACCGCTTCGTCAGGATCTCGGCCGAGCGCGTGCGAAATGCGCTCGCGCGCGGCTGGGTCGATCTCTTTGGTGTCTGCGAGGCCGGATGTGGACGTCTGCTGCGGTGATAGGCCATGTTGACCTGGGCTAGCGCAGCCAGCGAGCAGCACAATAGCTAGCACCGCAAGCAAGGCCGGCCGCAGCGTTGGACTGGTGGAGCCCAAATATCGGCGGCACCTGGTTTCATTAGATTTCATTGGCTACTCACGAGGAAGTGCCGCGCACTCTTAGCTTGCAGTTGTTAGGAGCCCTCCCGAGGAAGGCGCCTTGGGAAGCTTGACGGATCCAATCGGTTGGACCGTGAAGTCCGCGGCGAGATCTTGATACGACAGAACAGGCAGGTCGATCCCGTTGCGCGTGAGAAAACCGCGCACAAAACGCCGGATATCCATCGAACCGAGGACGACAGGCTGACTCTTACTTTGCGCGATGGTCGCATGGATCTGACGAAATTGTGCAAGCAGCTTTTCGCTCTGCCATTCGTCCAGGACGAGGTATGGTCCGACGGCCGTTTCCCTTACTGCGCCGCGGATGATTTCCTCGCTCTCACGCTCAATGATAAAGGCGACGACGACGCGATGGGCGTTAGCATACCGAAAGCAGATTTGCCGCTTTAAGGTAGCACGAACATATTCGGTGAGAAGGACGGCGTTTTGCTCGCGCTCGCTCCATTCTGCCAATGCCTCGAGGAGCAAGCGGGTATTGCGGATTGGAATGCCCTCATCGAGCAAGCGGCGTAGTACCTCGGCGATCCGAGGGACGGTGGCTGTACGCAGTACCTCCTTCACCAGATCAGGATATTCCTGCTCCATCCGGGCGAGCAATTGGCGGGTTTCCTGGATACCCACCAGGCGCTGTGCATAGCGCGTCAATGTGGAATGCAGACGTAAGGCAAGAACTTCGCTCAGCCGATGATATCCGATTCCCGCGGCCTTGAGGGCCGCTGCATGCCGTTCTTCGATCCAGACCCGATTCGTTTCAGGGTCTTGCTGAAAGGGGATGCCGCTCAATTCGATGTTCGCCACATCGTCGTTGAGCGCCAGGTGGCCAGGATTGATCACATCGCGCTCAACTGGCACACTATCGACATCCACCCGGAATTGCGACGAGGACAAGCTCTCGCCAATCTGGGCCGGGATGCGCGGAATAGTGATGCCAAGGTCCGCCGATACGAGCCTAGAAACACGCAAAATGCTCTCTTCCAGCTCGTCTTTGTCGATCGAATCCGTCAGGTTCGGTGCAAGGAACAACGCGATCGGAAGTGCTTCCGCATGTGCGGTCTGCTTCTGAGTCGCTGCAGGGGGCGGCGCCGAAGCAGCGGCGCTAGCTCCTATTTTGGCGGCAGGCTTGTCGCCTTTGGGGCTGACCTTGACGTAGCTTGCCGCAGCAAACAGGACGGCCAGCACGACAAACGGCGGCAAAGGAAAGCCGGGAACTAGCCCCATGAATACCAAGACGCAGGCGGCTAGCCTAAGTGCCTGCGTACTTGCGGTAAGTTGGTGAACGATATCGGCGCCGAGTTTGAGCTTGGATGGTCCGTTGACGCGCGTGACAATGGTCGCGGCGGTAATTGACAGCAGCAACGCCGGAATCTGCGAAATGAGCGCATCACCGATCGTCAAAAGTGTATAGTGATGCAGCGCTTCATCGAGCGACATACCTTTGGAGAGCAGTCCGATGCTGATTCCGCCCAGCATATTGATGCAGATCACGATCAGACCGGCGATCGCGTCGCCCTTAACGAACTTCATGGCACCATCCATCGCGCCATGAAGTTGACTCTCTTGCTCTAACGCGGCGCGCCGGCGACGTGCTTCGTGTTGATCAATATGGCTGTTGCGCAGGTCCGCATCGATCGCCATCTGCTTGCCTGGTAGCGCGTCAAGCGTGAAGCGCGCGGACACCTCTGCGACGCGTTCGGCACCCTTGGCAAGAACCATGAATTGGACCATGGTCACGATCAAGAATATGACGATACCGACCGCAATATTCCCCGAAATGACGAAGTCGCCGAAGGTGTGAATGATGCTACCGGCGTCGCCCTCGGCAAGGATCAGCCGCGTTGTTGCAATCGTTAGCGCGAGCCGAAATACGGTAGAGATCAGAATGACGCCCGGCAAGGACGAGAAATCAAGCGGTGTGCTGAGATAGAGGGCAACCATCAGCAGCAATATGGCAAAGCCAAGATTGAAGCCGATTAGCATGTCGATCACGACGATTGGGATTGGCATGATCATCATGCCGATCGCCAGAAGCAACATCAATGCAACCATGAAATCCGGCTGGGCCGGAGCGCGCACGAAGAAGTCACGCAGAACGTTGGCCATGATAGATCCCTATTGCGTTTTGACGAGGGCGGTGCTCGCGCGCAGTGACACATAGCGCTGGAAGACCTCGCGAGCCTCGGACATGCGGCCAGCGTGCCGGAGTGCGTGACTGCGCAACAGCGTCATCGGTATGCGGGAAGAGGGTTGCGTATCAAGTGCGTCCAGCCGGTCCAGCACATGGAGTGCTTCCTCGCCAAGGCCCTCGGCGATTAGCGTGTAGGCTAGAATGCGCAGTAAACCGACGTCGTTGGAATGCTCGCGGGCTGCAATTCGCAGCAGAGCCAGACTCTGTGCGCTCTGCCCGCACGCAAGATGGACATATGAGAGTGCGCAAAGCAGGTCGCGCTCCGGCCCGGAGATCGACGGAACATCGCCGGATTTGGAGACTTCTGGAACCAAGGGAGCGGCGAGATGCTGCAATCCATCAGGATCGGCCATAGCTATCCTTTGATTAAGCTGTTTTGATTTTGCCGGAGCATTAGTAACCGCTGAAGTTCCTGCTGCAGGATTGCCAAACACTCTCGCGCCGTCTCGTCTTCCGGCGTCGCCTCCAACGTTCGCGTCAAGCGTTCCAGAAGAGGACCATGCTTGTCGGCGCGCAGTACGTCCGGATGACGGAGGCGTGGAACGACGAACGAGAGTAGTCCGCGAGACAGATTGGGACCATAAAGCGAAGCCAATGCCGCACGTGGATCTGTCTCATTTGCCCCTGCCTCGCCTTCGAATAAAGTGACGCGCGAAATGGCGCGGACGGAATGGACCTCGAGCGCCCCTTCGCTCGTACCGTCAATTGGCAGATCATGCGAAACCGCATCTCGCCACGACGCGCGCTTCGTGCCGCTATCCGAATGGGCGCCTCCGACATCGAGTTTATCACCTTGCGAGGGAGGCGAGCCGATTACCGCTGCGTGCTGGCCCGCATCTAATCCCTGCGATGAGGTGCCGGGCCCTACGGACTGCTGGGGCAGCCTAGCCATCGCCTTCTCCTTCTTTCTTGCAGGGTAGAGACCTTAGTATGGCAAAGCGGCAGATCGGCCGTTGCGGCTGAGCAGAACTCGTCCATCCTCAATTCGATCAACGGTCCATCCATTACTTAAGAGCGCGCCGACGAAATACTTCTGCCCGGCAATAAGCAGATAAGGTTCTCTTCCACGCCAGACGGCTTGGACGGCAATCGAAGACGGCATCTTCTCCTCTTTCACCATGACAGCATTCACAAGGGTCGGGGTGCCATTGGTTTGACGATCGAACCATTGCTGGATTTCTTTCCATTTGGCGACGAGGTTCGGCGCAATTGTGCCTTCCGCGGTCACGACGCCGGGACCGCTCCCGATCTTGACGTCAAGAAGGCCCGCTCGTTCGATCTCTTGCCGCAGCGATGTGGCCATTTCATCGGCAGTTCTCGCATCAAAATGTTTCACGGTTGGCTTAGCGGCAATCTCGGCCGCGCGCGATGACTCAGTTCTTGTCGCCATCGCCCTATCGCCGGGGGCGAACATGCTTGAGAAGGTGCCGATCGCGATGCAGCTGAGCAAGATCAGGCTGAGGGTCACGATCGAGCTGCGAGAGCGCTTGCCCGAAGCAATTGGCTGGACATCCTCTGTCGACCAGCGGATGGAGATCGCGCCGGCATGCACGACCGCGGGAAGGGGCACTCTGACGCGCTCACCTGAAGTGATGCTCGCGTGACCGTCTATGCTAATATTGGCAGCGAGCGCCTCGACCTCGATCCAATCACGCTGCGGGGTGATGCGAAGGTGATGCGGTTCAAGCCCTTGTTCAACGAAGATCAGGTCAGCATCGAGGCCGCTGCCCACAATGCTGTCGCCGCCCGCCGCCTTTCCTTTGAGCCCGGTGTAGAGTCCCGAAAGCACCTCGAACTCGAGCGAAATAGAGTCGTTCACGATGATCTCCTGAATAACGAGAGAAGCCGTACGGCAGTGCCGTACGGCTCATCCAGAGTTCGTCATTCACGGCGCGGCGACGGTAGCAACTCGGTGAGCCACCCGTCTTGCAGAATTACTGGACGCGCTCGTCGGCGACCTTCTTCTCGGACGAGAGTTCGGTCGTAATTCTGCGCATTGCCACGGCCTGGGCCTGAACTTTCTGGCTCACACGCTCGAATTCAGCCATCTGGTTCTGGAAGCCCGTATCGCCGGTCTGCTGAACACCAGCAGCGCCGCCATTTCCGCCAACATTGTCAACTGCCATGTCTATTTACCTTTCTTTTGGGTTTTACCTGGTTCTGATTTGTTACGAGTTGCGGGCCGGCAAGACGATCGCAGGAATGGAAAGGAACATGGGCGTGCCGCCGAGCGTGCTGAGCCCAAGGTTCAGTTCCGGGCTCTTGCAGGCAGTGTCGGGCTTGGGTTGTACCTCGCTCTTTTCGCCGGCATCTTTGTGGTCTGCGGCCTTATCATGGCCACCCTTGTCGGGCACCAAGGCGTGGACCACCGTGTCAAAGACTTTGTCCACGGTCCCGCCCAGCGCCGAACCAATGGCCGCTCCGGCCGGCCCGCCAAGGTATCCGCCGGCAGCGCTTCCGATCATTTCTCCGATCATCGCATTCTCCTATGCTCGTCTTTTGCGCTCAACAGGGCGACTGCTCGCCTAGATTCAGCGGCCTCATGCTAGGGACGCTAGCTTTCGAAAAGCTGACGAGCCTCACGTTGAGGCGAGTGGGCTGCACTTTTGCCGCTGGCGTGCACCTGCTCGCAATCATCGGCTCTCCCGGCAGCGCCTATAGCCGACTTGGCTCAAGGCGGGTTGAACGGTGCTTAGTACGCGTTCAGGAATGATTTTACCTCGCGGAGGCTGCGCAAGCGCGTAGCCGGCAGGGTAGAGCGCGGAAGCCGGATAAGGTCATCGAGCCGTCGGACCTCACCTCTCGCTTGTCGCGTGCCGCTAACATGGGCAGCTTGCAAAAGGCTCGCGTTTCGCGAATTCTTATGCTGAGAAGCCAGTCGCAGCGCATGTTCAAGCTTATCGATCGGTCCTCGCAGATGATATGCGCCGACCGGCGGGTGCGCTGGTTGCGCGGCGAGGGCGGGATGATTGGGTGGTGCCCGGCAGACGTCACGTAACTCGTCATGAAGACACAGAGGCACCTCTGGTCAGACGAGTCTTGGTGAGAGGAAGCTTGCGATACAGTTCACCGAAGGATTCGTTTCGGACATCCGATCAATGTCAAAGTGAGTGCGGCTTCGCTCGCTGATCGTCGTCAGCTTTTCGACAGGTGTTCGGGCTACCGTCTCTGCGAGTCAAATGCGCCTGCTGTGCTCGTGCGGTCACTGTGATGGGGCGAGAGCAAGGATCTCACTAGGGCTGCCGGTTCTGGCAGGAGAAGTGGTCATTCTAAATGATGCGTTCTCATGCAGATCTGAAGCGGCGCGCCTTAGTTGACTATGCGCGGAACGCTCACAGTTTTACAGATTTCGTCTATGCAACAGGAGTGAACTAAATGCAGTATCTTCCCGTGGCCGGTCTCCCAGTGGTGGGCGCGCCCGACTCGATGAACGGAGTAGTGCCAGAAGGCGCGGTTGTCGCTCCCGCTTTCAACGCCTTGTTGGGGCAGTATGCTCCGGCGAGCTACCAGTACCTGCCGGTAGCTTCACCAGCCCTCGTCAGTTCTGTCGTTGGGAGTGTCGTGCCGGTCGCCGTAACGCCAGCCGTCGTTACGACCCAAGCGTACATGATGGCGCCTCCTCCTCCCACCATGCTGATGAGCCAGCTGAATCAGAATTCCGAGCCTGCTGTGGATCCGGTGTGGACGCATGAGGTCAAGGATGGCAAGGCCACAATCAACCTTGGGGACAAGTATACGATTACGGCCGATGAGAAGGACGGCACCTGGACAGTTCGCAACAACCAGACCGGTCATGTCACGGTAATTCATGGCGACCCCCACGTTGATGCCGACGGAGACGGGAAGGATGACTTCGATTTCAAGAAGGATATGACGTTTCAGCTCGACGACGGCACGAAAATTACTGTCAATAATGTCGACTACGGTAATGGTCAGGCCATCTCTTCAAAACTTACCATCACCAACGGTCACAACGCGATGGTTGTCGAGGGGCTCGGCGACGACAAGGATGGCAAAAACAATCTGAGGGTGACGCAGTCCAATGCTGGGATGACCGTTGACGAGTTGACGTCCGATGGTGCCCAAACAATCCATGAGAGTGGCCAGGGCTGGGTCGATGGTGCCGGGCGCGCCGTGAATCAGGCGAGTATCGATGCAGGCGAACAGGGGCGCGGGCCGGGCAACTACCAGTATGCAAGCGCGGCGCCTGCCTCTACGGTGCCCGTCTTCTTCGTTCCTCCTCCTCCGCCGCCTCTTGCGATGGTGCCTGTTGCTGCCGCCCAGGTGCCCACGCAGTCGTCTCAGCCGGCACCAGTGTGGTCGCATGAGGTCAGGGACGGCAGGGCTGAGATCAAGCTTGGTGAAAAATATTCGATGTTGGTCGACGAACATGACGGCACGGTGCTCATTCGTAACAATCAAACAGGCAAGATCACGGCGATTAAAGGCGATCCCCACGTCGATGCCGACGGTGATGGCAAGATCGATTTTGACTTCAAGAAGAACATGACTTTCCAGCTCGACGACGGCACGAAGATTACCGTCGACACCGTTGATATCGGCAAAGGCAAAACGATGGCCTCGAAGCTGACCATCACCAACGGCGACAATGCCATGGTCGTCGAAGGGCTTGGAGACCGCTTCGACGGTAAGAACAATCTCAAGGTGACACAGTCGAATGCCGGCCGTACGCTTGATCAGCTGACTTCGGATGGTGCCCAGACGATCTATGAACAACCAGGCTCGGGCTGGGTTGATCGGTCTGGACGCCAAGTGAATCAGGCTATCATCGACAGCAATGAGAATCCAGGCACGCCGTCGGATGCTTGAATTGGGCGTAAGCCCGGCTGGTACTGCCAAGCGATCCCAGCCTATCGGGTAAGTCACTGAAGCGGGCGCCAGCGCCCGCTTTTCGTGTTCGCGAGAGAGAGGATCGCCGCTCTCATCGCGCGATCGGGCCTTCTGAGCTCGGGCCAATCGTACCGACAAACACGCTATGACCTCAGGATCGGGCACCTCCAACATGTCTCGATGCTGGGGTCAGCGGTCCAGGAGTTGTGAAGCCATGGGCGCAGCGATGCTGATGTTACGGAAAATCTTAGTGGACCTCTCTGGCACACGATCTCGCGGGCGGCTGCAGAACCAATCGAGGATAACGGGCTGACGCAATTGATCATCAAGCGGGAAGCGCTCGGTTTCGCTTGAATCTCTGTTGGTCTGGCTAAAGAGCGCTCCTGATGAACGCTCATCGAAGAATATGGGGTATGCCCGGATGAGCAAGTCGCTGCGGCGCCTTCCCAAAGTTCCCAGTGTGATTGCGATTGGATTTGCGGACCGGCCGCACGGCTGGCCTGGAGGACCACCTAAGACGCGTCTAGCGACTACTATTGCCAAGTCCGCCTGCTTCGCCCGATCGATCTCGGTTCGGCTTGCCTTCCGGCAGATCCTTCCCTGTGCGCGTCTGATTATCCGGCCCTTCACCCATCATCTAGCTCGCTCATAGCGTCATCCATATCTGACTGGGAATCGCTTATGACTTGGGTCGCGACCGCAACCAGAGCCTTTTCGAAGGCTCGCTGCAACAATGCTGCGGGCGAGTTGTCGCCGCCGTTCGCGGCGTTATCGTTGTTTGCGCCAGCTTCGGGCGCCATAGCTGCGATATCGGCTGCGCCTGTATCCATGTCGTAAAACCCAGAAAGCGGCGGTGCCGCGAGATGACCTATTCTTGTCGTGCTAGCAGGGACAGCTTGCAAGAAGCTGACGAAGAGTGAAGCTGGATTAATGCCGTGATTCCTGCGCTCGATGTTCTCAGGTGGTCTCGTGTCGTGGAGTTTTGATGCGCAAAGGACTTGCTGGTTCGAATCATTTGGCCGCTGCGCGTCTGCCGAACATCGGCGCACATAGGTCCGGCTCCCGACGTGTTTGAGAGCCCGTGGATCGGATGGACATCTGCGTTCCGCTACTTTGGGATAGAGAGGTGGCCTTTGTCGCACGATACGAGCCAAAAAAAGCGCGCGATGGAAGTGCACCGTTTGGCCCGCGCGATCTTTGACTTGACCGCTGCCCTCGCGCGAGCTGGTCTGGCACTTATGAAACGGCATGAAAAGAGAAGCGTGGCCGCGGAATACCCGCCGGCAAGGTCGCCTCTTACCAGGTGTCCTGCCATTGAAGGCCGGTGTCGGCCCCGCGGGGATCGCCCTGCCGTTGCTCGGCTGCAGCCGTTAGCCGATGGACGGATCTTCCGCCTCTACAGGTTGCTCTTGCTCTCCCTCTTCAGGCCAAAGGGCCGGATCTAGCGAGGGTGTGAGACGAATGAAGTCTTCGTCTCTCCATTCTGCCGTATGAGGCACGCCGAGAATGGTAAAGATTGTTGTCGGGTGGTCCTGGCTTGGCTTCACTCCGCTTCACTCCGCTTCACTCCGCTTCACTCCGCTTCACTCCGCTTCGCTCAAGCATGTCGATCTGAGCGCCTGTGGCTGTTTGAGGCGTAAACACCCAGTAGTCCTTGGCGAGATGTCCGTCCCACATACGGAACGCGGAAAGTTCGGGCGGAGCCGCGGAAGACTCAGCTCGGGGCGGTGCCGCCTGCAATGGCTGGGCATGGGAGAGGCCGGCGTGCGCTGGCTCACCCTGAAAAGGGGCGATGCGCGATGGACCTGCATGCGAGGTCCCCGCTTGTGGCTCACCGTGACGTGGCTGGGCATCCGATGGGCCGGCATCCAGAGTCTGCCATATCAGATCTTGATCGAAGCCGGGATGTTCCTCGATCGCCTCAGCGATGGTCTGCGGCGAGAGATGCCGCGCGCCGTTTTCCGGCTCTGGCGCGGCGACGGCTGCAGTCGCGGGATACAGACTATCCTGCCAACCTGAGCCTGCCGAATCGGGATGCGCTAAATCTGGGTAAGGCGGATAGAGGTGCCCGGTTTCGAAGTATGGAGAGTAGGGATGGCCCGCGTCCAGATGGGGTGAATAAGCCTCGCCCTGCAGCACGGGATGGGCGAGGCCCTGCGCCAAAGCGGCAGCCTCTGTGCCGCTGAGCTGCCGCTCGAATTCGCTTACATCTGTAGTCGTCCGCGCTGCGTCGGGCTCCGGGTTCGTATTGGCCGGGGCGACTGCATTGAAATCCACCCTGTTTCTCCTTCTCGCGCGCATCGAGTCTATGCGAAGCCTCAGCTTGCTCGGAAGCACGCCCTCGGAGACCACATTGATCTTGATGCCTCGGGCTGCGTGCAAAGACAGCGCTACCCATTTCCCTCGAGCGTCCGGTCTCTGATCCATCTATCGGGGCTGTCACAAGCAAGGCAGCCGTCCAGACCTCGCAGGCTCATGCTGGGAACTTTAGCTTTCGAAAAGCTGACGATCGGATGATGTAGGCGGACGCCGGATGGACCGACTTCGCTCGGAGCGGTCTTGCAGCTTTCACCATCACTTCTGGCCTGGACCGGCTTCGCGCAAAATGCCCTCATGGTGCGGCGCTTCGGGAGAAGCTACCAGCCGCCCGTCCCGGAAGACCGTGCTCGAGGAGCCGCGAAACAACATCAAAACCGACTCGTGTTGTGGCCTCTCGGCGGCGACGGGACCGCGCCGGGCCTGCGCTTCCGCGACAAGGCCTTTAAGGGTCTGGTCCACCAGCGCAACAAATCGGGGTGGGCCAGAAGCAAGGATGAGGCCCTCGCCCGGAGCCGGTTTCACGATATAGCGCTCATCCGAGATGTTGAGCGCGTCGAGCGCGGACTTGAGCACATCGAAGCTGATTGGGTTCAATACAATGAGCCGGCTTTGCGCCTCGTGGGCGGCGGAGATGTAAAGCACGAGCCCGTCGTAATACCACTGAAGATTGTACAGGGCAGTCAAACGGTCAAGGAATTCTCGTGGCGGCAGGTCCGGCATCCGTCCGCGAATCCGGCCCCTGACGTCGGCGCTTACATTGACCCTGACATTGAGATTGTTTCCGAACTCCTGCAGCGCCGCAGAAAGATCCTGATCGAGAACGGTGTAGCTATAAGGGGCGGACGGCAGCGAAAGGGATGCAGCAGACGAGCGCATTATCCCGATACAGAGGAAAACGCCGGCACAAAGAGCTCTTTTCAAAATATGTACCACCGTGGATCGCGCGAGCATTCCTGGACGCCTTCCGCTCATCATGAGGTTGGAGTTTCTTCCCACCTTGGAAGCCAAACGTGATCTTTAGATGACGCAGGCAGCCCGATCTCCGTCAGGTTTTCGTCAGCTCGCCCGCCTATGAACTTGATCGGTTCATCGGCTAACGCCTAGGTCTCAACAAACGAGCACAATGACTCACTCCATGTTGTTAGGCGCAACGCCGATCCCTCCCAATTCAGCCGACTGTCTTTCCAGTGCCTGCTCTCCGGCAGCTGCTGGTGAGCAGGCGCGCTTTGAGCAGTCCCTGGCGCAAGTAGCTTCCAATCAGGGATCTGCTTTCCCGCCCGCGGACCGGCCCGCAGCAGCTCCGCCAATATTGGAGGTCCAACGCACGAATGTGCTGGGGAGTCCGCCCGGTGACCGGATCCTCCAAACCGTTTCCAGTATCTACCAGGGCCGCGCCGTTCCTCCGCCGATTGCGCCGGCTGCCGTGACTGTCGTGCAGCCTGGACCGGCTGCGCAGCCGCTTTTGCAGGTGGATAACGTTGGTGCACATGCGACGGTTAAGCCGGTTGGGGCCGATTTTGAGTCGATGATGACGAATCTGCGAGACGTATACAGGGATGTTATTCAGGTTTCCCTCGTCTCCAAGGGCACCAGCGCCGTCAGCTCGTCGCTAAACAAGCTGCTATCGGCTGGCTGAGTAAGCTGATGACTGGCGATATGAAAAGGGGTAGCTGCGGCGGCCATCAATCGTGGCGGCGGCTTCGCATGTGTTTTGCTATGCCCCTTCTCCTCTCGCTGATCGGTTGTAAGGCTGATCTCTACACCAAAATTCAAGAGCGTGAGGCTAATGAGATGCTCGCGCTTCTCCTTGGCAAGGGCGTTGATGCCGTCCGTGTTGTTGCGAAGGACGGAACCAGTACAATCCAGGTGGACGAAAAGCAGCTCGCTTATTCGATTGACCTGCTCAATGTTGAGGGGCTGCCGCGCCAATCCTTCAAGAATCTCGGCGAGGTGTTCAAGGGATCGGGCCTCGTTGCCTCGCCGATCGAGGAGCGGGCACGTTACGTTTATGCTTTAAGCGAAGAATTGTCGCGCACGATTAGCGATATAGATGGCGTCCTTTCAGCGCGCGTCCACGTCGTTCTGCCGAAGAACGACTTATTGCGACAAGATGCGACCCCGTCCTCAGCCTCGGTTTTCATTCGCCATGGCTCCAACGCGAAGCTCTCGGCACTGTTGCCGCAGATCAAGATGCTCGTCGCAAACAGCATTGAAGGGTTGTCCTACGACAAGGTTGCGGTCGTCTTCGTGCCGGTCGAGCGCGCTCCAATCGAGCAGCCTGCCGCGCCGGTAATGCCTACGGTTCAGTCAGCAAGAGTCGGCTCAGCGCCGTTACTTGCGCTTGCTGTGGGAGGCGCCGGAGCGGTATTCGGCATCGTATCTTGCGTATTGCTGGGCCCGCGCATGCGTCAGTGTGGACAATCATCACGTAAGCTGAGCATATTCGGTGGGCGCTCGCGTGTGCCTGCTGACCAGGCGGCGGGCAAAAAGATGATTGCTGATGCGTCATAGTCTGGACGCTCATGTCGGCATTAATGTCCACCACAACCACAAGACCCAATCCTTCGTTCACGGTTGCAGTCGATCGGCTGCGCGAGCTTGCTGCCTCGGTCGATACCGGTCGTTTTGCTGCGCTTCTTGACCCGCTCCTTTCGCCTTCCACGTTGGCTCGGCTACAGCAGAGTGCCAGGCTGCAGCCAAGGCTTGCCGAGCTGCTGCTGGGCAGCAAGGTGGAGGCTAGCTGCGCCGACTGGAACGAAGATGCTCTCTTCGGGCATGATCCGCGGCGGGCCGCGCTGCTCGCGGGCAGCATCTGGCATGCACGCTCCATCCTCAAGCTGGTTTCCAGGCACGATCTGCCGATATTGGTGGAGTTGATCGGTGCCGAAGCGCATGTTTTCGCTGTCCGGCATTTATCAAGTGCCGTCGCAACGACCCCGATCCTCGATCCAGAGCAATTGTCGCGACAGATCGAATATGACGGGCATGCTTGTCTCGGCGCCTGGCTCGAACAGACTTCGTCCCTTGGTCGTATCCGCGTGCTTCTACGCTTGCCCGTGGGGACGGCCGCCGAGAGTCCAACTGCCGAGCACCGTAGCGCAGCAGGCCCGCTGCTTTCCCTCGTCTTGGCTCAGTTGCGTACAGAGGATGCCGGAGCATGACGGCCGATGCCCTAGGATCGCCCGCGTCCCCACAGATTCGGCCTCTTGGACCCCTGATAAAAGCTGCGCAGCTTGAGATCTGGCACGATGCCGTACGGGCGCGGGCCGCTGCCGAGCGGCATCTGCGGCGGGTGCGCGGGTGGGCACGCCAGGCTTATGAGCGGGAACGGGCGCGGGGCCGCGCCGAGGGTTCAAAGGCTGGCGCAGAGGAAATGGCTCGGCTTATTGCGCAGACGACTTGTGAACTGGCCCAGCGCAAGGCGGTTCTGGAGCGGGAATTGCCGCAAGTGGTCTTTGAGATCGTTCGCGATCTGCTTGGCGCGTTTGATCCGGGCGAGATGCTGGTCCAGTGCGTTCGTCATGCCATCGAGCAAAGATACAAGAACACGGAGGTTTGCCTTCACGTATCCCCACTGAAAGCCGACCTGCTAGCCAGTGAGTTCAAGGACTGTGACGGAATTGAGGGCCGTCCGAAGGTCAGGATTGAGGCGGATCCGGCGCTGAGCGCGGATCAATGTGTCTTGTGGAGCGAGTTTGGCAATGTCGATCTTGGCCTTGCCGCGCAGCTGCGCGCGCTGCGTCTCGGCTTTGGCTTGTCAGAGGAAGCTGAATCGTGACCGTGCCACGATCGACCCATCATACCGCGGCCGCAGAAGGAACTGTAAAGGCGGCACTTTCGTCCTTGAGATCTTCCGCCAAGCACATCGATACACGCGCTGTCCGCGGCCGGATTACGCGGGCCGTGGGCACGCTGCTGCATGCCGTCTTGCCGGAGGCCAGGGTCGGGGAACTATGCTTGTTGCAGGATCCTCGCAGCGAATGGTCGCTCGAGGCCGAGGTGATCGGTCTGTTGCCGGACGGGGTGTTACTCACGCCCATCGGGGACATGGTGGGGCTGTCCAATCGCGCGGAGGTGGTGACGACTGGGCGAATGCAGGAAGTGGCTGTGGGCCCCGATTTGCTCGGCCGCGTCATCGACAGTTTTGGCCGACCGCTCGATGGCAAGGGCCCTATAAAAGTCGCCGAATCCAGACCGCTGCGCGGCAGGGCGCCCAATCCGATGAAGCGGCGCGGGATTGAACAGCCGTTCCCGCTCGGCGTCCGTGTCCTGGATGGTCTTTTGACATGCGGAGAAGGTCAGCGGATCGGAATCTATGGTGATGCCGGTTGCGGCAAGTCGACGCTGATGTCGCAAATCGTAAGAGGCGCGGCGGCCGACGTCACTATCGTTGCGCTGATCGGCGAGCGCGGTCGAGAGGTGCGTGAATTCATTGAACGTCATCTTGGCGAAGCTCTTCACCGTTCCGTCGTTGTGGTGGAGACCTCCGACCGTTCGGCGATGGAGCGGGCCCAATGCGCCCACATGGCGACAGCACTGGCCGAGTATTTTCGTGATCAGGGCCTTCGCGTCGTTCTGATGATGGATTCTCTGACGCGCTTTAGCCGCGCTATGCGTGAAATCGGCCTTGCAGCAGGAGAACCGCCGACGCGGCGCGGATTTCCGCCATCCGTTTTTGCGCTGTTGCCGGGCTTGTTGGAGCGCGCCGGCATGGGCGAGCAAGGCTCCATTACGGCCTTCTATACCGTGCTTGTCGAAGGTGACGGCACGGGTGATCCAATAGCGGAAGAATCACGCGGCATACTTGATGGCCACATCATTCTCTCCCGCGCGCTGGCCTCTCGGGAGCATTTTCCGGCTATCGATGTGCTGTCGAGCCGCAGCCGCGTCATGGATGCAATCGTGTCCGTGTCGCATCGCAAGGCGGCATCCTTCTTCCGTGATCTGCTCTCACGCTACGCTGAGGCCGAGTTCTTGATCAAGGTGGGTGAATACAAGCAAGGCTCTGATCCGCTGACCGATCGGGCGATCGCCTCGATCGAGCAGCTGCGGGCCTTTCTGCGCCAGGGGCAGGGTGAGGCGTGCAGCTTTGAGGAGACGATCGCATGGATATCGCGTTTGACCGCCTAAGTCCCGCTCATGCCTCAAAGCTGCGGCTCGTAAAGGACATGCGGGAGCGAAGCGCCGTTCGTGAATTGTCTGACGTGGAAGCCAAGCGCCACCTCGCGACTCAAGCTGTCCAACAAGCTTGCGAGCACCTTGCACTTGCCGAAGAGCGCCGCGCAAAGGTCGAGGCGGAGCTCTATCGGGAGATCCTCGCAGCCGATGCGATATCTGTGTGCGAACTGCAGCGGCGCTATCATCTCATCATCGGGCGACTCACAGACGAGATCACAGCGGCACAGCGCGTTCTTGACAAGGCCCGTGCTGCTCAAGAGCAAGCTGAGGCTGCGGTTATCGAGGCCAGGGCCGTTTGGACCAAGCGTTCAGCGGCGAGCCAGAAATGGCGTGAGATCGATCAGGACGTTCGGCGCATCACGAATGCTCATTTCGAAGCCGCCACCGAAATCGAAGCCGATGATGAAGTCTTGCTCCGCTACCGGCGAGGCCCATCAGGGCAGACGGGAGGTGAGCCAGCATGATTGCAGATCCTCTCCCGCGCGAGCTAGGGGCCTGCGGCGCGGAAGCCGCACCGGCATCGCATCGGCCGGCTGAGCCCGCAGCCTTCATGCCGGCGCTGATTCTCTCGCACGCCGTAGCCTTGTGGCTTAACGAGATCGCAGCGTTGCGTGCGCCCGTGCAAGGCCTCCTCGGCGAGAAGCCGCTCTCTGTGCGCGTGAGCCGAACCGTCTGGCAGGCGGAGCCGGCTGCGGCGTCGATGCTTGACTGCGTCTTCGAAGTAGATGGTGACACCTTGATCCTGTCCTTGCCAGGTAAGCTTGCGGAAGCGCTGGTTGGGACCGTGCAGGATGGGCTTACCTTGCCGTCTGAGCCGACGCGTTCGCTGGTCCTGGAACTTGCGCTTGAACCCTTGCTTGCCCCGCTAGAAAGAATGACGCAGCGGAATCTGCAGCTTGTCCGCACCGAGGAAGCGCGGAGTACGAGGCCCTATCTTGAACTTGACATCGCCTATGGTGAGCTCGCCAGCAAGGCTCGGCTGCTTCTATTCTCGCCACTCGACGGTCCCGTTCCGCCGGCTTTCACCGTCCTCGGCGGGCTGCTCGGCCGATTACCGCGACAGACGGCCAGGCTGCTTTCCGAAATCCCGGTCATCGTTGCAGGCCATATCGGTTCGCTCCGCGTCGCGATCGGCGTTCTTCGCCAAGCAGAGCAAGGCGATGCGCTGCTCCCGGACGCAATTCCACTCGCGCGAGGCCAGATCATTCTCGCTGCAGACCGATTGTGGGCCCCTGCAGAGATCGGCGGCGACAGGCTGGTGCTGCGAGGCCCATTCCGCTTGCGATCCCACCCCCTAAAAAGTGAAGATGTGATGCCCGAAAGCCAGTTGCAACAGCAGCCCCCGTCAGAGGCGGATATCGACAGCATCGAGATCACACTCGTATTCGAATGTGGCCGCTGGCCGATGCCGTTGGGAACCTTGCGAACCATCACCGAAGGCCACGTGTTCGAACTTGGCCGGCCTCTTGATGGGCCGGTCGATATCGTTGCCAACGGCCAACGTATCGGCCGGGGCGACATCGTGCGGATCGGCGACGAGCTGGCTGTCAGGTTGCGCGGCAGGTTGGCGCTTAATGACTGAGATTCAACCCAGCATCCTTGCGCTTCTTGCGATAACCGTCGGCCTTGGCCTCCTGGCCTTCGCTGTTGTCACAACCACCGCCTTTATCAAGGTCTCAGTTGTTCTCTTCCTCGTGCGCAATGCGCTGGGGACCCAATCGATCCCGCCGAACATCGTCCTTTACGGGGCGGCACTGATCCTGACCGTCTTCATCAGCGCTCCGGTCTTCGAGCAGACCTATAACCGCCTTACCGATCCGCAACTTCGCTACCAGAGTTTCGATGACTGGCTGACGGCCGCCAAGGAGGGACAGGAGCCGCTGCGTGCTCATCTGAAGAAATTCACCAATGAAGAGCAGCGCCGCTTCTTCCTGTCGTCCACCGAACATGTCTGGTCGGAGGAGATGCGCGGCAGCGTAACGGCAGATGATTTCTCAATTCTCGTGCCGTCGTTTTTAATTTCCGAACTCAAGCGTGGGTTCGAAATCGGCTTTCTTCTCTATCTTCCCTTCATCACGATCGATCTGATTGTCACGACGATTTTGATGGCCATGGGTATGTCGATGGTATCCCCCACGGTGATATCTGTCCCCTTCAAGCTCTTTTTGTTCGTCACTATCGACGGCTGGTCACGTCTCATGCACGGGCTGGTACTAAGCTACACGACGCCAGGAGGTTGACCATGAACGAAGCCAGCATTCTTACGCACCTTAGTCAATCGCTCGTGCTCTTCTTGATCTGGGTTCTGCCGCCGCTGCTTGCAGCTCTCATCTCCGGACTGATCATTGGCCTCATCCAGGCGGCAACTCAGCTCCAGGATCAAACCCTGCCGCTGACAGTCAAGCTTCTGGTCGTCGTCGCCGTGCTAGCCGGGTTCTCTCCCGTACTCAGCGCTCCACTAATCGACCAGGCCGAGCACATCTTCAGCGAGTTTCCAGCACTCACCGCAAGATACTAGCAGAGCTTGAATGGCTGGCCCGTCACCCGCAGAGGCGCAAGCCCTCGTTCAGGGCACGATCGAATTCGTCGCCGCAACTGGGCTGAGTGCGGCCCGCGCCCTAGGCATCATGCTGGTGCTTCCCGTCTTCACCCGGCCGCGTATCAGCGGCCTCGTTCGGGGAAGCCTGACGATTGCGATCGGACTGCCGTGCCTCGCTCAGATCAAGCTCGGTCTGCAGGCTCTGGACCCGAACACGCGCCTGGTCAGCGTTACCATGCTTGGCCTGAAGGAGGTGTTCGTCGGTCTTATGCTCGGCATCCTGCTCAGTATCCCAATGTGGAGTATACAGGCAGTCGGCGACATCATCGATACTCAACGAGGAATTTCAAGCCAAGTTGCGGGGGAGGATCCCGCGACGCACAGCCAAGCGTCCGGAACCGGGCTTTTTCTCGGTGTCACGGCGGTTACGATCTTCGTTCTGGTCGGCGGGCTGCAGACCATGGTGAGCGGCCTTTATGGCAGCTACCTAGTGTGGCCTGTCTATCAGTTTCTGCCTGCCATGACAGCGCAAGGGGCAATGGAATGTCTGGCCCTTCTCGATCGTATCATGATGACAACCTTATTGGTCGCCGGGCCGGTGCTGGGCCTGCTGCTGCTGGTTGATATCGCGGTCATGATGCTCGGCCGTTTTGCATCTCAGCTCAAGATGAACGATCTCTCCCCGATGATCAAGAATGTTGCGTTCGGGGTCATCATGGTCAGCTACACCGTCTATCTGCTTGAATATACCGGAGCCGAAATCCTGACCTCGAACAACATGCTAGAGTATCTGAAGAAGCTGTTGAGATGAGCTCTACGAGTGAGGAGAAAAAACTTCCTCCGACGCCCAAGAAGCTGCGCGATGCACGCAAGAAGGGGCAGAGCGCGCGCAGCTCGGATCTGGTGAGCGGCGTCAGCGCTTGTGCCGGTTTCGGCTGCCTGTGGTGGCGAGCGGGTGCGATCGAGGACAAGTGGCAGGAGACGGTCCGGCTCGTCGATAAACTGCAGGAGCAGCCGTTCACAAGCGCGGTGCCACAAGCGCTCAGCGGCTTGCTAGAACTTTCGATTGCGACTGTCGCTCCGTTGCTCGCCGCCGCCGTGACAGCAGCTCTTCTGGCCAATGTCCTGGCTAATGGCGGCTTTATGTTTGCTTCGGAGCCGCTCAAGCCGAAGCTTGAGAAACTGGATCCCATCAAAGGCTTGAAACGCATCGCCTCGAAACGTTCGGCCATCGAGCTTGGCAAGACCCTGGCTAAGGTAGTTTTGCTTGGTGCGACCTTCTTTCTCACCGTGATCGCGAGCTGGAAAGCGCTGGTGTACCTGCCAGTCTGCGGCATGGGCTGTTTTGGCTTCGTCTTCACCGAGGTTAAGCTGCTGATTGGGATTGCCGCCGGAGCTTTTCTGGTCGGCGGATTGGCTGACCTTCTAATCCAGCGCTATTTGTTTATGCAGGACATGCGCATGACGGAAACGGAGGCCAAGCGGGAGAACAAGGAACAGCAAGGCAACCCGCAGGTGAAGCGTGAGCACCGGCGTCTTCGGCAAGAGTCGGCCAACGAGGCTCCGATCGGCATCAGTCGGGCCACGTTGATATTGCGGGGATCGGCAAAGCTGATTGGGCTGCGCTATGTCCGAGGCGAGACCGGCGTTCCGGTCTTGGTCTGCCGCGGCGAGGGCGAAGCTGCTTCGCAGCTGCTTGGTGAGGCGCGCGCGCTGCACCTTACCATTGTGGATGACGATGTCCTGGCGCGTCAGCTGCTCGGCAAAGCAAGGCTCGGCAACCCGGTTCCCTCGCAATATTTCGAGTCGGTCGCAAAAGCACTCTATGCTGCGGGGCTAGTCTAGGTCATCCTGTTCTGACGCTCCGATCTGCAGCCTGGCGCTCGATGAAGGCTCGGACGTTCGGCGAGGCGACGATGGAAAGCCTCTGGGCCGCGGCCTCGCCGACCGGATCACCGGATCAGCTGCGGCGCCAAGCGCAATAACT
Source organism: Bradyrhizobium sp. CCBAU 51627 (assembly GCF_028128765.1). Lineage (GTDB taxonomy): Bacteria > Pseudomonadota > Alphaproteobacteria > Rhizobiales > Xanthobacteraceae > Bradyrhizobium. The sequence continues at coordinate 64,736 of NZ_LBJG01000092.1, read as the reverse complement.
TGTCGGCCATTTCGAGAGCTGCGGCGCCTACACCCTCGAGGACGCCCACTTGTACCACCTTGGCTAGAGGGGCCCTGCCATTCGGTTAACAAGCCGGTAGCGCTGATCGTCAACTAGGACGGCCGCCATCTGTAGCATGCTCTCTGGTCGCCTATCTTGAGCCGCGCTGCTACAGGTTCATACGATCACAGCGTTTATACGTCTCAAGATCGGCCTGAGTGCCACATTGCGCCGCACACGTTCGAGAGCCGCAGGGCATAAGCCTGCGTGCGGGGGGAAAAGCAAGCCTCCAGCTAAACTCGGGACGCAGGAGTATCGCCACCATTGTCCATCAACGCCGTCTTCCCGCGCAGGGTGCCTGCAGCGTCTATTGCTTCACCTAACCCAACCCGCTAGCTGACACCGGACAAGCTTCGCCGAACATTGAAGGTTTGCGCCGGGAGTTAGCTCGAGGCATGGATTTCGCATTCGGTCGGCAAGAACCTCTGGATGATCCCGTATAGTTGTGCCGCGGCGGTCAAGTGCCTGGCGGTCGCCTGGTTGCGCGAGTCGCCGAGATGGTTCTAATGGATCATGTACGCAGCCGGCGTATCTGCTTCCGGCCGTCGAGGGCATCCACTGCGATCAAAGTCCCTTTCAGGTGGCCCGTCCAGGAGCGCTCGTTGGCTCACAGGGCAGGGCCGTCAACAGGCCGAGCAGGCTGCCAGTGAAGCCTTCGAAGCAGGGTGGAAGCGATCACCCGTTCCAGCGGCTTGGAGACCTCGTAGACAATTATTGAATGTTGATTGCTGCTCCATGTACGTGCGCTCACGGACTTTGTCTCCGCCATCCATCTACGCGCAGCCGCCACCATCCTCCATCCGATCGCCCCAGTTCTCAGCCTCTGGGCGGGCGCCGATGAGCATAGCGACAGCACACGGACGCGAGCTTTACAGCCTGGGCTCTCGCCGTATCGCTCCCTCCTTTGCTGGCACGTTACCAAATGAGGTAGGTATCGCGTGTTGGCAATTGTGGTACCTTGTAGGGGATGATCGAAATGAGCCGCGAACAACTTGGTACGTTATAAGCCCTTCAAGCCAGGAGATCTCGAATGGCACCGAATGCAAGCGAAGACGAGAAACGCGAGCGGCGGCCACATGTCGGGCACGACCCGGCTTTGGTATCTGGCGCTTCCGCCGATGGCGCTGGAAAATCTACGACGGCTGCATCGCCGATTCCATTTACGTTTCGGGAATGGCAGAGCTCGATTGAAGCGACAAGCAACCTGTTCGCTACGGCCCTGAAGGACGGACTAGGTTTGACTGCTTCCATTGTGCATGACCAGGCCACCTTTCTGAAGAATATTGCGGACTCCAAAACTTCCTCGGAGCTGTTGAGGTGTCACCTGGATTTCCTGGAGAAATTCTGGTCGAGGTCGTTCAGCGCCGGCTCGAAAATATTGGATCATCTCAAGCCACAGCCATCACCTGCGGGAAGGCAGGCGATTCACTGAGCCTGCAATAAGAGCCCAATCGCAGCTACTTCCTCCAGAGCCGAGAGCATATGTCGCCCACGGATGAAGGTGTGGAGCGCTGCACGTGGGTTCAGCTGACCTGCCAAGTACTCCTACGATTGCTCTGAACTCACGATGTCGCGAGGTAATCTACGATTCGTATTGCCGTAGATACCTCTCTTTTTGTCGGCTAGAGCTTTTGTTGGGCGGAGGCAGGCAGCCGCTGCGCGCTCAAGGTGGCGCAGATCCGGTTGGGCGGCCGATGCCGGGATGAGTGATGACATGATCGCCACAAGCCGGGGCGTCGGCCACTTGGCGGTCCGCCACCCTTCGACGTTTTTGTCGAAGGCAACCTGGCGGAGAACCAAAGCGAAGAGCCGCCTACCGGGCAGAGCGCGAGCTCAACGACAAGTAAGAGGCCCTTCTGGTGGCCGCCGCCTGCAGTCCTCCGACAGGCCGGGTGCTGGACACTGCTGGCTGTCGAGATGCTCAGGCTGACGTGGTACCAGAGCCTGTCGCCGGAACGTCGTTCTCACTCTCGACCGCAACTGGCCCACACGGGCCGCTTTCGTTTTGGGAATTGCCGGGTCTCGTCAGCTTTCAGTAAGCCAGCCCGGATATAGAGCCGTTGTGGTTAACGGGGCGTGGCAGGGACAGCGCTATCTATCCAGAACGGTCAGCGCCGAGTCACGCTTTCCGCTAAACTCAACGGCAGCGCGGGGCGGCAGGATAGTGCCTTTTTCCAGCCCCCCAGGTCGGTAGGCGCCAGGCCGCGCCCGCGCTGCTACCTGTCGCCGACCATCTGTGGTCAGCTTTAGTGGTTTTAAGCGTTCCGGGGGTGGACATGGACGGCTTCAACTCAACATGTTCGCCTTATGCGCCGCAAGTGCGGCGCAACCAGCTGTTGCCAAGTTTGTCTCTTTATGTGCCCCCGAGCTGGCAGCACGGAGATCAGTGGGCGCCGGAAGAACTCAAGTTGCGAATGGATTTGCACAAGCTTCTGCCATCCGTGTCTGAGCCAAAGAAAAGTCTCACTCTCGGGGGCGTGAACTACACGGCCAGTATCGGGCCGCCAGGCTCTGAACACGAGATTTTTCTCCGCAGAAACTGAACTGGCTTCCGATTGAAGTCAGAAGGCGGAGAGTCGCGCCCGCGCTGCCTGCGATCCGAAGCTGATCGCCGAGCCACGTGAGGCAACTACAAGTCCTGCGGCGAGAGCTTCGTCGCCCTGGCCGAGGGTGTCGCGCGGCGATCAGGATGGAAGGCAGCGTCAATCAAGGTGAGAGAGTTTCGCTGGGCTCGTGACGTAGGGAGGGCGTAGCCCGACCGGAGTTACGAGCCCAGCGTCGGCGCGATCCCGAGGAGGACCGCGCCGACTGGTGATCGCGGCCGGCGGGGTTATGCAGGTGGTTCTTCCGCCAAGAGGAATCACTCGCGTGCCCGGCCGACACATTACAGATCACCAGATGAGGCTCTACATGAAGTACCGTCAGACCGATAGCCCGCCAGTGGCGGCGGCCAAGGCATCATTCAGTGCGTCGACCGCCTATCGGATCGAGAGAGACCCCCGATTTCCATCGCAAAGGAAGGCGCCCCGCGGCCGGCGACGGCCGGACCCGTTGAGCGACGTGTTCGAGACCGAGATCGTGCCGATCCTGAAGGCGGCACCTGGCTTACGCCCGGTGGCGGTGTTCGAGGAGATGCTACGGCGTCATCCGGATCTCGGCAGCGGTATCCGTCGTACCCTGGAACGTCGGATCCGTGCATGGCGGGCGATCCACGGCGAGGAGCAGGAGGTGATCTTCCGCCAAACCCACGAGCCTGGCCAACTCGGCCTCTCCGACTTCACAGACATGGACGAGTTGGGTGTTACAGTTGCGGGTGCACCGTTGGATCACCGTCTCTATCACTTCCGTTTGGCCTATTGCGGGTTCGAGCACGCCCACGTCGTGCTTGGCGGCGAGAGCTTCGTTGCCTTGGCCGAAGGCCTGCAGAATGCCCTCTGGTCGCTCGGTGGGGCGCCGCGGGAGCATCGGACCGACAGTCTATCGGCCGCATTCTGCAATCTCGATCGTGATGCACGGGACGATCTGACGCAGCGATACGAGGCCCTTTGTGCCCATTACGGCATGCGGCCTTCCCGCAACAATCGAGGCGTTGCTCACGAGAATGGTTCGATCGAAGGGCCTCACGGTCATCTCAAGCGAACAATCGCGGACGCCTTGCTGCTGCGCGGAACTGTCGATTTCGACGATCTTGCCACCTATCGCGGCTTCATCGACGAGATCGTCAGCCGCCGCAATGCCCGCAACGCCAAGCGGATCGATAGCGAGCGCGTGGTGTTGCAGGAGCTGCCCGATCGGCGCACCTCCGACTACGAAGAGGTGATCGTCCGCGTGACCTCGTCCGGCGGCTTCACCCTGCGCAAGGTGTTCTACACGGTGCCATCGCGCTGATCGGTCACCGGCTGCGGGTGCGCCTTTACGACGATCGTCTCGACGTGTTCGTCGGCGGCACCCATCTCGTCACCCTGCCGCGTGGGCGGCCGCATCCCAATGGCAAGTACGACCAGGTCGTCGATTATCGGCACGTGATCCATTCCCTGCGGCGCAAGCCGATGGCGCTTCTCAATCTGGTCTACCGAGATCGGCTGTTCCCGCGGAATGCCTATCGGAAGACCTTCGATCGCTTGCGCGAACGCTTGCCGGACAAAAAAGCCTGCCGGATCATGGTCGATCTCCTCGCGCTCGCTCATGAACGCGGCTGCGAGGCCGAACTCGCCGATCAGCTCACCGCCGACCTCGAGGCCGGCCGACTGCCCGACCTCAACCGGCTACGTGCTCACTTCGCCCCCGATCCCGCCAACCTGCCGAACGTCGTGGTGCAACTCGTGCCGCTTGCGACCTACGAATGCCTCATCGGTACCGCCGAGACCGGAGGTGCCGCATGAGCGTAACGAACACGGTTGATGCCGCGCGCCTCAATCTGTTGCTCAATGAGCTCCGGCTGCCTGCCATCAAGGTGCTGTGGGCGCAATTTGCCGAACAGTCCGACAAGGAAGGCTGGCCGGCCGGCCGCTTCCTCGCGACCATCGCCGAGCACGAGATCACCGAACGCGGCCGCCGTCGGATCGAACGACACCTTGTCGAAGCACGTTTGCCCGCCGGAAAGACCTTCGACAGCTTCGACTTCGAAGCCGTGCCGATGATCTCGAAGGCGCAGGTGATGGCGCTCGCCGCCGGTGACAGCTGGCTGGGCAAGGGCGCCAATTTGCTGTTGTTCGGCCCGCCCGGCGGCGGAAAGAGCCACTTGGCGGCAGCGATTGGCCTGGCCCTCATCGAGAACGGATGGCGCGTCCTCTTCACCCGCACCACCGATCTCGTGCAGAAGCTCCAGCTGGCGCGACGCGAGCTCAACCTCGAGGCGGCCATCAATCGTCTCGATCGCTTCGATCTCCTGATCCTTTCCGCCTATTCTTCTGCAAGCTTTTAGGCCGCCTGCCTTTTGTGAGTTCGAGCTCCTTTTTAGCGTCTCACCTCGTCTTGTGGGCGAGTTGTTTCAGCAGCTTTTCGTTGCTCAATTTCTGCTACAGTCCTGCGTGAGTTGCCGTAGGAACAGACAGAACGTAAGATCAAACTCCTGCCAATCAGAAGTGGTAGTTCACGCCAACCCGCATCGTATGAAGCTGTTGCTTGAAGGAGACGGGCGTCGTGACTCCAATAGCGATGGCAGCAGGCGCAATGTCGCCCGTCTGCACACGGCTCGCGACGGAAATCGGCAGCGTTACGTCTTGCCTGCCGAAATCGAAGTAGTCATACTCAACTTTGGCTGACCAGCCGGGCAGGAAGGCATACTCCACGCCGGCCCCCAGTGTGCCGCCAAAGATCTTCTTGGTCGCTCGGCCATCGGCAGTACCGTTAGCAGCAAAGCCAGTCCCCAAGTTCGACGTAACGGCAAAGGACTGGTTGATGCCGATGCTTGAATCGGCCCAAGCTGCGCCGCCCTTGATGTAGACCAGGCCGCGGTCGCCCACCGTGAGGCCGACCCGTCCGGTGATATCGGCAATCCATTTGGTGTCGTTCGTACAATTCAAGACCACAAAGCAGCCATTGCGCCCCTTGACACCACTCCACAAAAAATCGCCTTCCACGCCGTAGACCATCACACCGGACTGGAAATTGTAACCGGCTTGTACGCCACCGAGGAAGCCATTCATCTGCACCTGCGGCAATGGCACAGTAAAATCGGCAGTGCCGCCGATGAGCTGGTTTACCGTCTGGTTGACTGGGGCGCCAATGAATGTGTTGCCCACAGCGGGGGCGGTCTGGCTGGTACCCCAACCCGAGCCCACACTGCCGCCGATGTAACCTCCAGTCCAGCTGAAGAGAGGATAAACGGGAGCTGGCGCTTTGACGATAGGTGCCGCAGGCAAATCGGCAGCTAAACTTCCGCTCACAAAAGCGATCGTCCCGAACGCAATGATGCCCGCGAGCGACAATTGCTTGTTGCACTTCATCCTAGAGTCCTCCTGCTGGGCACGGAAAATATTGCTGGCTTGATGCCAAGTTGTGGTTAGCTCGATAGTTGGTGCTGGCAGCCAGATCACCTCTGCAATCTGGTAGGCAGCAGCTTCTTGCTGCGACCGCGACAGCCGCTTCTAGCCGTGTCCGTTCCAGAAAGGCGAGCAGGCTCTGCATTCGAGCCTGTACGTCGGTGCTCAGCAATCCTTTCGCGAAGATCCCTGACACCGCCGAGTATTTCGGAGAGCAATGGCTGTTCTACAAAGCGGACGCGGTGGTGATTCTCGCGGCTCCCAACTGGACCGGCTGACGTTGGCCGACGTATAGCGCGGTATATCGTTAGTGGCTGTGCGTTGGTCTGGTTGTGAGTCCACGCCCGCTCTTGATGGGACTCACGATGGAGAGTGGGAGGCTCGATATTTTGGACGACTCGTGCGCTGCATTGTCGTCGGACTAGTAGGAGATGTCCTCGCTCTGGCTCACCCAAAAAGGCACAAGCTGCAAGCGCACGCTGGCGGTCCGAATTTCGGTCGCGGCATTGGGGGGAATGGGCAGCGTCGCAATTGTCGAGGCTGATCCACGAGCCGCGGTTTCAAAATGAAAGAGCGGCGCGGCCGTGCGGTTCATTCGCTTCGCCGATTTGGCCGAAATAGAAGGAGCGCGCGTCCCCCTTGAAGCCGAGAAATCTGGCCTACGGTTATCGATACCCTGACGAACAAAGCGCTCGCCATCGCCAGGGGCGCTGCCTGATCTTGTTGCGGCCGAGTCGGGCCGACATCGAAGCTGCCATACAGACGTTGATTGCTATTCGTAGGCTCAACCGCCGGTTTGCGTTCGTCCTCACTCGACGCCACGGCGGGGCTGCCGCGTAAGTGAAGCCGCAACGTCGCTCAATTCGCTCGGGGTGCTCGCGCTTACCTATGTGACAGCGTAATGAACATCAACACGCGCTTGGGGCAGGATTAGGCGTGACCGAGTGTGCGCAAGAGGGAAGAGCCTCGGAGGAAGTTCGTGAGCTGTGGCGCGATAGATCGTTGAAGCGTACTTCTAAGATTTCCGGAAGGAGGATCAGACGTGGATTCAGGTCCGCCTGAGCAGCTGTCCGAGGTGCCGACGAGCCCTCATTCAGCCAAATTGTGGCTGATGGAAGAGAAGAACGCGGCCTCCCGGTAGGCTTTCTGCCGTGTAGAGCTGACCGTGGATAAAAAAGGCGGTCATTGGGACGTCCCGGCGCGGCAGAAGGCCTAGGCTCTGCAATATGTCGATCACGGCAGGCGAAGCCTCTTGGGAGGCGTGCGTCCAGCCGTCGCCCAAGAACTCTCCCAGTTCAGGCACGTGCGGGACTGGCTGATGGCTTGATGCAGGTGCGCCAGACGGCAGAGGAAGGTTCGGCGCTAGCGCCGAGGGAGCGCTCCCACTCCATTCGAACGGTGCCGCCGAATCAAGGTTAGGTGCAAGACCGCCGTAGATATCTGAGGAAGTCCTTAGTGCCGCAGGCGTAGCTTCGCCCGGCAAAGGGGGCCGAGGGTGATGAATGAGCTGAACGTCCTTGGGCCCTGCCGGTCCCAATATCGCCGTGTACCGTTCGCCACCGATCTCAAAGTTCATGATTGGATGTTCCGCAACAGGCAAGAAGTCCCAGTGGCCCAAGGTGGTCAGCATCATGTCTGGGGCCAGCTGGGTGCGATGGGAAAAATTCTTGGGAACGGCGAACGAAACATCGAACGTATCGCCGACAGCGGGCGACCGCAGATGGACGAGCTGAACATCATTGAGCCCTCCTGGTCCCAAGACGGCCATGTAGCGTTCACCTCGAATATCGTAGGCCTTTACCCGCTGTGCTGCATCCGGCAAGAGGCCCCAGCGGCGAAGCCTGTGCATCATATTCGGCGCGGCCTGGGTCCCGTGGGAGAAATCTTCGGGGACGCTCAAAGACGCATCAAAGGCGTCGCCGGCCGTCACGAACGTCTGCTCAAGCACGGTCTGAGCCCCAGCGCCTTCGTTCATCATCCGCCCAGAGTGGTCTTCAGAGGTGGAATTCGGCTCCCGCGAGCTCGGCTGCCAAGTCGCGGCATCGAAAAGCTCTTCCTGAGCAACACTTTGCACCGGCGAGGGGATGTTTGAACTCATCATTGGCCAAGGCAGCAGTGCATCGAAGGTCGGCGCCGGCATGAGGTTCTCGCGATCCGCGGCATCGAAAAGCGCGTGCTGAGGGACACTTTGCACCGGCGAGTGAATGGTTGAACTCATCGTTGGCCAAGACACCGGTGCATCGGAGGTCGCCCCCGACAAGAAGTTCTCGTGGTCCGCGGCATCGAAAAGCCCTTCCTGAGCGACACTTTGCACCGGCGAGTGGGGCATTGAACTAACCGTTGGCCCAAGCATTGTTGCGGGCAAGAGGTTCTCGCCATCAGCGGCATCGAAAAGCACGTCCTGGGCGACACTTTCTATAGGAGAATGGGCGGCTAACCCCACTGCATGCCAGAGCTGCGGAGTATTGAACCCCGGGGGCAATGAGCCGCGCCCATCCGCAACTTTCCCCATCGGCTGCTCATCGGCCGGCATGGGCAAGGGGGTGGACGGCTGAATGGCGTGGCTCGAACTGCCTCCTTCTCCGCCTAAATTGTTCTGCAGGGTAATCGCGCGATAATCGCGGAGGCCGTTCAAGGCGACGATGAGCACGTTGTCCTTCGGAAACAATCTGTCTGCGTGGCCAAGCAATGCATCATCACTAAGCTTGGCAATCGACAAGGGTCGAAGCGCTACCGCAAACTTCCGCAGAGCGCTCGCATAGCCCTCGGCCGTTCCCTTGCGTATCTGTCGACTAAAACCTGCCTCAGCGGCCTCCCTGATGAGACTCTCATCTTCCCTGGTAGGGCGATAATGTGTTGAAACGGGGCGAGCGTTGGCGTCGGGCTCGCGATACCGACTGACCATTGACAATGCTGGGGCGATGACCTTGTCGTTTGGCAGCAGCTTCTTGCCGTAAGCGAGTAACGTATCGTCATCGAGCCCAGCAATTGATTGGCCGTACTGCTTCAGCTCCCCGGCTAGTTTGCGAAGCCGACGATCGTAAATTTCGACGGTTTTCTCACTCTGCGGTTGCCCGCGATCGAGAGCAGCGCGGGACGCCGCCTGGATGAGGCGATCGTCTTCCTCAGTGACATCATATAGCTCCGCGTGTTTGTATACGGGGCCCGCTTCTCGCACGCCTGCCAAGTGCTGCTCAAACGCCGCATTCGGCTGCTCCGGCTGTTCCACGGTCGCATCTGATGCACTGAACTCCTTGCTTGTGTTCAATCGGTCCATGGTCAGTCCGCTGGCATCCTTCTCTCGTTAGTTCGCTACTCACGTTAGCTTTCCAAAACCTGACGTGGCCAGGCGGAAAGCTAGAATGAAAGGGGAATGACGGCCGCCAACTGCCTTCTCTGCGCGCTGCAGCATCGCTCGCCCGCCCAAAGAAGGCGCCCCATGAAAATGAGGGTCTTCAACTGAGTGGCGGCACATTACATCCACATCGCAGCCGACTAGCTGAGCAGGTACGAAACCAAGTGGATCGCTGACATTATCGGGCGGCACGGCGTCGCTCTGGGCGATCGTGTTTTACGCTATAGCAAGGTCGGCGCAGCGTGGGCTCATTCCAGCATCGGTATCGATCAATATTGCATCGGCTTTGAAGGCAGGCTTGCTGCGAATGGTGCCATGAATGGCAGAACGACAAAAAGGTCTTCGGCGGCACATTACGTGCAGGGCGTCCAATATCCTTTCCTACCCGGCTGGCCAGCCAAGCTTGAATACGACTACTTCGATTTCACTAGGCAAGACGTTACTCTTCGTGTGTCGGTAAACGGGGCAAGTGCAGACTGCTGGCGACGGCCCGACAGGTGCCTTGGACGTTGAAGTCGCATCGCTCACCACCTTCAAACAGCAGTTTTCAAACAATCAGGCTTGGCGTGAATTTCCATTTCTGATTTGAATGAAACTGGACGGCTTAGCGCTGAGGCGCCCGGCATCCCCAGTATGATCCTGACACACAGCGCAGCGCCGCGTTAGGGGCGTGGTGTGACGGCGCTTGAGCGCAAGGTGTTGCACAGCGAGTTCGGATATGCGCATAAAACCGCCTATCGGAGCGGCTGCACATTCTGTGTTGTCGTTCCCGCCGCGTCCGACTCTGCCGTGCCTGCTCCATCTTCTCCGTTGCTCTTGTTGCGCTGGGCGACAGTAGGGTGGCTGGCAAGAGGAGCGGCGGCGCGATCGCCATTAACCGTGACGACAGACCGATTATCCACCAAGTCGAGCGGATCGTTGATCATAACTGCCAGATTGTTTTTGGTCGAGCAACCAAGCGTTGGTTCGAACGAATTGTCGTTCACTGCTGGTCCGACGATCAGAAGCGACGGACAGTTCGGAAGATGCGCTTCGAACGTGATCGCCTCGATCCTGACGCCGGAATGGCCGGCTAAATTGAGGGGAGAAGCGGACAGGCGGATGTTATAGGGAGCCACGCCCATGGCCCGGGCCTCGTGCGCCACCTGCGCAATGAGCTTAGGGGAGCCGCTCACATCCACATGGAGCGCATCCCGCCGGCCGCCACTTACGTTGGCGATAAAACTACGCAGCTGAAGCCTCTTGGGCGCACGGAGGCTCTGCAGGAACAAGACACGTTTTCTTTGTTCGACCTGGACTCCTTGTTCGGCAGGTTTGGAATGGATCGAGGCACTATTTGCGCAGCCCCCCAATGTTGCGGCAATGACAATCAAATTTGACAAATATCGCAGGGTCATTTGTCGATCCTCATTCGATGATAAAGCCGGCGTTGCCCGTCAATCCTGGTGCGCTCGCGCGCGGCGCATTGCGGCCTTGAGGCGGCCGTGCCAGCGTGTTCGTCAAAATGCGGCCTGGATCCGATGGCGGTGCGATGCGGTCGGTGGGCGCGCTTATCCGACCTGGATTTGATCCCGGCCGCACGATGTAAGGTGTGACAACGATAACCAGCTCGGTTTCGCGTTTTTGAAACGATGAAGAGCGAAAAAGCGCGCCCAGGATCGGTACATCGCCGAGCCAGGGAAACTCGCTGATATCAGTGTTGAAGTTGCGCCTGATGAGGCCGCCGATTGCAAAGCTCTGGCCGCTGGCGAGCTCGACCACGGTGCTCGCTCGTCGAGTCGAAAGGGCAGGGACCGCCGTACCATTGATCTTGACCTCGCCTTCGCTCGACAGTTCGCTGACTTCAGGCTTCACACGGACATTGATCTGGTTGTTGCTGAGCACCGTCGGGACGAATTCCAAGCTCACACCGAACTGCCGAAATTGGACCGAAACCTGCCGGTTATCCTGCATGACCGGGATCGGAAATTCGCCGCCGGCTAGGAAGCTTGCGGCTTCCCCGGACATCGCCGTCAGATTCGGCTCAGCCAGGATTGAGGCGAGGTGCTCACTCGCGAGAGCGTCGAGAACAGCGCTCAGGTTGATATTGCCGGCGCTAAAACCGACCCCGATCGTGCCGCCGCCGGCCGCGCCGGACCCGCCCGGTTTGCCGGTGACAAGGGAAGCGCCATTTGGACCGGAGGCGGCGAAGTTGATATTAAGATCCTTGACGGCGCTGCGGGAGACTTCTGCCACCCGCACGCTGAGATTCACCTGCAGTGAGCCGGCGACCTGGATCTTGTTGACAACCGGTGCGCCCGCGCCAACAAATTGCTCGGTGACCTTCCTCGCCGTCTCAACGACATCGGCATTGGGTGCCGTACCGCTAAGGATCGCGCCCCGCGGGGTATAGCTGACCTGAATCGGATAGTCGCCGACCTCGGCCTTGAGCGCGGCCCGCAGATCCTCGATCGGTTGGGTCACGACAACTCGCAGCTCGGCAAGAGCCTCTCCGTTTTCGTTGAGGGCAAACAGGCTCGTCCGCCCGGACTTTTTGCCAAACACGAAAATTGTACTGCTCGAGGGAGCCTGGTAATCGGCAATCGCCGGGTCGGCAACAAAAATGGTCGCCGCCGGCGCGCTCAGATGAACTGTCTTTCCCTGCGACGAGGTAAGGTTGAGCGTGCCCGTGGTGCTGCCAGGTGCCGCACGTGGCATCTCTCCTTTGCCGTCCCGCTTTGTCTCGGCTGAGGCGGCAAGCGGAAACAGCAAAGCAAGCCCGCACAGGAGGTAGCAGAGACGCGGCAGAGTGGCAGAGCGGTGCGGGTTGGTGATCGCAGGCGGCTGAAGAGCGCCGGCGGCATGGTTAAGGACCTTCAAGCGATTGTTGCCTTCAAGTGAGACGGCTAGGCAGCCGATGCTGTGCCAACGAGTTCTAGAGTGTAACCGACGCCGCGCGCGGTCTTGATCCTGAGCGTCGCACCGGCCTGGTTCAAATGCGCGCGTAAGCGATAAATCCCGACTTCCAGCGCATTGGTCGAGACCTCATCGTCAAACGCGTACAAGCTATCCTCCAACGATGTGCGCGGCACAGTGCGACCGGCGCGATTGAGCAGATGTTCGAGAATGCACACCTCACGCCGGGCAATCCTCAGAATCCGACCACCGACCGAGACTTGTCTGGCGATCGGATCGAAATGCAGATTCCCGAATGTCACGACCGGCGCCGTCATTTGCGTTGACCGTCGCAAAATGGCCCGCATGCGAGCGATGAGTTCGTCGATCGACACAGGCTTGGGCAGGAAATCATCCGCTCCGGCATTGAAGGTCGCAATTCTCCGGTTGAGATCATTGAGACTGCTCATCATCATTGCCGGCATTGATCGTCCTTCGCGCCGCAACTGCTTCAACCAGTCCAAACTATCTCCGTCCGGCAAGACGGATTCGAGCAGTAAGATGTGGTAGTTCGCGCAATCCAGCGCGGCTGACGCCTCATCCAGCGTGGGCGTCACGTCGACCGCGAACCCGCAATTCACGAGCGTTGCCTTCACAGCGCGGCCAAAGTCCGCATGATGATCAACCAGGAGAATTCGCATTCATCGCCTCTCGTCCGTCCTCGGCAGGACTTGAGCGTGTTAGGTTTGAGCATGAGAATCGGCGGAACCCAGATCCTGACGGTTTGGCGTGAATTCGAAGATCCGTAAACGATATGCAAGAGCTTGGTGGCAGGCGATCGATGCATGCGCGTCCATCGTCACCGGATAGACGGCGGCTTGCGTCGGGTGGCCTGGGCGGGCGGTGCGACTCAACATATCCGTTACGCTAGCAAGAGCTTTGCGATGCCTTACGGGCTGAGAGTTCTGGCGGCGTGCTGATGCACTCTGTGAGCCGAGCATAGCCGTGCCTGCATGCGCTACGCTAACGCCTGCAGTGGCAATCGCACCAAGCCGCCCGAGCCAAAGGAAGGCCGGTGCGAGAGTAGCTGTATTTGCCGCCGGACAGACTTGCGAAACCGACATTTGAAACTCCCCAATTCGTCTTGATCCGCGGTCAGTCGTGCTTGGCTGTTGAGCCCGGAGTGCCGTCAAGCCATGACATTGCAAGTTTTCCGCGTTAAAGACACTTCACGCGCTATGTGTCGGCCAATGGGCCGTGAAAGGCCGACAGACGTTCTCTCGCTTGCCGGTGTTAGCCAAGCAAGATGTCAACTTTCCCGAGGCTCGGTCGCTTCCGAGATGCTCTCTGCCCCCAGCCGAGCGGATGCTGCCAATGAGGACAAGTTAGGCAGGGCGTTGCTGTCGCGCATTGTCTGAGGCGGTGAAGCCGGCTCCATTTCGTCAGACCTGGTGAACGGCGCAAGAACTGGGCCTTTCGTCGGCATAGACGAAGTAACGATTGCCCGCGTTGTTCTGGCGCGCTGGATCCCGGTCTGGCAGCGAAGAGAGTGCTTCGTCTTGCGCTCGCAGAGTAGATACACGATGCAAGCTCTGACGAGCAGCAGTCGAGTAGTGTGACCAACCGGATCGGCTGAGCATTGAAGTTTTGAGACCTTCGCAATTTTGCTACCTGTCAGGAAGAGTTCACGCGAGCGGATTGTGTGTCGCAAGACTGTCGGAAATCCTACAATCTGACGCGAGGTGAGATTCAAGTGCATTTGAATGGTCTTTGTAGCGGTGCCCTCAATTGTGAATCGTTGTGAGGTAACGGCGACACAGTTCGGTCATGTCGTCGAGCTGCGCGCGACGGCCGTCTCGCTCTGTGCAAGGTCATGAGCATTTGTCCGTCCAACTAAGCGTAGAGCGGAACCGATTTGAAATGCACGAAGAGGCAGGCGTTCTCAGCAAGCCTTGCGTAAGCCATGACGCCAGGATTGCGGCGATCCGATTCGCCTCGTACGTGTCAATTTAGCGGAAAGACCGTGGCGAGGGTCGGACGTCCGCTTGACGCAGAGGAAGTAACGTTCGAGATGCAGACTGCCGATCGCTCGAGCCAAGTTGTTCGGCAAGGGATTGAGAAGAGAATCGATTGCCAGACGTCATCTTGAATGCGGCCTCCACATCTTGCGATCGACTATGAGGCTTTCAGGCGTCCTCTGCAAAATCGATTGTTTTGATGGAACGCATCCAGTTGGCGGATCGGCTGTCCTGTGGCAGCGCGGATTGCTGCGGACCAGTGAATACCCGATGCGATCGCGGCCGAATTACCAAGTGGTGGACCGCGCGGTCAATTTCAGGTCGAGTTAACTAGAGGAGGATGCTGCGCGTTCGGCGGCTTACCTTCACCAAAGCCATCAGCCAGCCGTGAGCTCGGCCGACAAATTCATGTCTTTGGAGCGCACAATGTATCAAGATAATAGAACGACCGGGCACGGGAGAGAGGTGGTCCGGCGTTCTCCCGACCGTCGGAGGTGCGTCTTGCGCCGGAGCCCTCAGCCGCTGTTACGCTTGATGGCGAGTTGATCGGGCGGTCGGCCGCCCCACTATGCCTTGAGTGTGGTGCGTGACTCGGAGTTGGTGGGCCGCTTCCGGTTCTTCCTTGCGGGTATTATGGTGCTTGAACGCCGACGAACCCGCGAAATGGTGCGGCCGAGACCATCTACTCATTGCCCTCCCGCTTGAAGGGATTTGCTTCGCTACCGGTTTGGTAGCTTTCCAAGTTTCCGCCCAGAAAGAGGCGCTCGGTTTCTCGAGTTGGCGTTCTGCCGAGTGAGCACATCAGATCGACGTCGACATCGATGTTGTCGTAATCTTCGGCATTCATTCTAAGCGCAATGCTACTCAGCACGTCGTCGGGCGTCCAGACAGTGAGCTTTGGGTACGGTGTAGGTATGGATCGCGTTCGCATTGTTGGCGATCGCTCTCGCCCAATGATCGCGAGAAGCGGCGAGTTTGCCGGATCTTCGACCAATGACACGAAGGGTGATGTTGTTGTCTTGCCCCGCATATGCCAGCCAGCTTAGCGCGCCCGGTCAATAGGATACCGCTCCGGATGATCTCCAACGGAAGAATGATCCCGAGCCGTGTTGCGAACATGCAATATGGCGCTCGTGTTGTCTTCCGTATGCGGCTTGCAATCACTATCCTGATTCTGAAAACGCCGCAGTGTGACATAAGACGACCTCACCACGTCGTCGAATACGTGGTCTTGGTCAACGGCAGTGCGCTCGTCGGTGACCAGCGCGCCGCTTGCTGCCCGGCAAGGTCGATCTCGTTCCTGAGCGCTTCAAGATTGGCACCAGTCAGTGTTGCGGCAAGCTGAGCGCGGGCACTGACAAAAGATGGCGCTGGATAGCTACTGGTTTCCGAGGTCGCCTCGCTTGGCGCGGACGAAGAAGTGGCAGCGACAGAATTTGTCGCTGAGCGGACCGAAGTCGACGTTGTATAGACCGAATCTAAGTCGTCTAGATGCAAGTCATTCAGCTGCTGCTCGAAGCTTGCTTGATCCTCTGAAGTGTGTGCCGGTGCGCTGGTCTGACCGCCAAGCTCATCCTGTTGCCGCCCGAAGCGGCCCGGCGGCTCTAACACGTTGTGAGCCTCGAAGGGAGTGTCTGCTGCGTTTGAATCAACATTCATCTCTCTCCCTCTCTCTCCCTTGTGCCGGATGCCGGTGTAGAGTGTTGCATGTGCAGCTTTCGAGAAGCTGACAGACCAGGAAGGGCCCATTTAGCTTCTGCTTTTTTGAGGGAGTTGAATGGAGTCAGTCAGCGAGGCGAATAATCAGCTGGACGGAAGCCGCGCAAAGCATCGAATCAAATCGGTGCTGCCTTGTGCCTTCCGACATTGGTGCTCGATTAGGCCGAGATCGGGTGCCCTGACTGAGTTTGTTCGGACCGGCGCGTCAGACTCGTTCTATCACTTCATCGCGGACGCGTCCGAGGAAGACAGCGCTTGCACAGCAAGATGGACAAGCTGGTGCTTGAGGCGAGGGAAGGGTTCTTTCGTAGATCGTCTGCTTATGCAGAAGTGAGAATTGCATTCTGTCGCTCTAGAAGCCTGGGATGGACCAGCGCAACCCGGTTCCGTTTGCTGTTTCCAAGCGAACGACTGCATCAAGTCGTTCTCGTCGACGCGTGGGAAGTTAAGCGACTTCCGCAAACCTGACCTACGAGGTTGTGATGTCGGATTAGCCATCACAACGACTTGCGCCGCGTTGCGATAGGCTGCTTTTGTACGAGCGCGAGCGCGCTTGTT
The DNA here is from genome assembly GCF_028128765.1 of Bradyrhizobium sp. CCBAU 51627. Classification (GTDB taxonomy): domain Bacteria; phylum Pseudomonadota; class Alphaproteobacteria; order Rhizobiales; family Xanthobacteraceae; genus Bradyrhizobium. Next base: position 48,168 of record NZ_LBJG01000092.1, on the reverse strand, counting down.
GTCTGGAATCAGCCAAACGCCTCTGGAGCATGACGTCTTGGAAGCCGCGATCGGCGGCACTCATCGAGGGAGAAGAGCATATGAAGGTTACTGGCCGAGGACTAACGATCCTGTTGTCCTTGCTTTCGGCCGCGAGCGTGAGCGTGCCGGCGAGAGCCGACGAGCCTTCGCCGAAATATACCGAGGTGCTCAGTGCCCTCCAGGCGGGGAAGAACGTGAAGCTCATACTGGACATGAGCCGCTGTACCTCCGCGGAGGGCGGCAAGCCAGCGTCGGCGACGCAGGCCGGTCTGGTCATCAATGCCTTCCGGGTGACCGGCCAGAACGGCATCAGCTTTGCCAATGCTCATCAAACGGTCGACAGCTCCGGACATGCCGTGACCGAGTACATCCGCCATAGCCTTAGCCGCGAAGGCAAGCTGACAGTGCGAGCCTCGAAACTTGTCGTCGGGACCACCGAACTCGTGAACCAAGGGGAATTCATCTGCGAAATACCGGATGGCGCAAAGTTCGTCTGGTAACAAAGAACGCAGGGCGTGGGCGGCGCTTCGAAGACTTGATCCTTTAATGATATCGACACCTGCGCAGGGCATCGATCGTCAGCACGGTCAGAGTGTTTCTGGCCGTGCTTTCGTCGGGGAAGGATCAAGTTGCCTGAACTTGCTGCTCAGGTAGCTCATGAGGGCCGCCGATTTCCATTCGATCTCAGGCGTTGGAAGATCGACGGCTCAGGCAATCGTCGTATGGGTTGGAGCCAGGCCTCTCGGTTGAACGCTCCAGATGATCTCGCTACGTCCGCACGCTGTTCGCGGTCCTTGTGAGAACATCATCTGATCCGGCCGCGGGCCCGCGTTGATGACGCTCAGTTCCCCACGCTGGCCGCCGGATCGGAGTGTTATAGCGCGAAGGCTGCTTTCGACCGCCCCGAGCATCGGAAAAAGCAAATCACTCTTTCCGAGCCTGTGCCATTAGCCTCTTCCTCCCGACTTTCTGTATGGATTCGGTGCGCTAGCCACCCGATAGTCATCCAGATTCCCGCCCAGAAACAGTACCTCACGTTCCTCAGTGGGGGTATCACTCACCCATGCGAGATCGGGTTCATCATTCTCAGTCCCGTCCTCGAGAATACTGACAATCTCTTCGGCCGTCCAAGTTGCGACCCTCGGCACAGTATAGGTGTGCAACTCATTCGCGGTTTCCGCGATGACTTTGGCGCCAAACTGGTTGTCATCGTCCGGCGAAAGGAGCAGTTGTGAGGCCTCCTCGGACAGTGACACAAAGGGCGAAGAACTGGTATCACCCCTCATGTGCTCTGCCGCTGCGCGCCCCAGATCAAGCCGTTGGCCTCCCCAGATATTCCAGGGGGCCTCGTCATAACGCAAAGCCGCCATGGAACGCAAATGGGCCATCGCGCTTTGACGGTCCAACGCATGTGGCTTGCAGTGGCTGGCGTGGTTTTGAAAGCGCTCCAGCTCCAGGTATGACGATGCCACTACGTCGTCGTAAACGCGGCTACTATCGACGCGATAGCCTGACGATCTAATCGCTCTTGACCATTGTGCTGATCTTTGCGCAGCGAGTTCGATTTCTCTTCTTAGTTCCGCAATGTTCGCGCAAGTCAGCGTTGCGGCAAGCTGAGCGCGCGCTCTCACAAAGGGTGCAGCCGCGCACCGTTCATTCTCCGGGATAGCTTGCGCTCTCTTATTGCCATCCGTTACCGTCCGGCTCGATCCGGGCCCTGGTGAAGCTGATGCTGCGAGGATTGGCTGAGACGCTCTAAGCTGATGCTCAAAGTGTGCTTGCGCTGCCTCCTCCTGTTGCGGCTCGAGGTAATGCATCCCAGCCCCGGATGGGTTAACGTTGTCAAATGGGTCCACTCCGTTCTCCCGTTTTTGGCCTTCAATATCATCGTACAAAGTTGATCAGATCAGGATCAGGAACCAAGACGCGCGCAGTGTCTATAAAACGTACCAGGTCGGTCTGGTTCTCGAATCGGTCGTGTGTTGAGGCGTACGGGTGGGACTTACCGGCAATCCCGGTCATTCTTCTCTTCCAGAGTTTGAGCCATCGCGGCGGCCTCCTGTCCGGATAGAGATGTTGCTATGCTAGAAGGCTTAGCTGTCAAACAGCTGACCAGACTCATTGCTTGAAGAAAACTCGTGGCCATTGCGACTGTGCCGGCGAGCCTGTTGTTCATTGCAGAGCGGAGTTTGGCGGGATGGGCCACCTCGCTGTCCGTTTCACGGCAGCACCGTATGAAAGGTCCTGGAGGAGCAGCCCGGCGGAAGCTTAGCTACCGGTGAGCTTGAGCTGCATGGGAGAAGCCTGCCAAGGGCCGGCTTTCATCGGTTCGCAATGAATGTCTTTGAAATGCTATTCAAGATGCTGCTGTGATCCTCACAGCCGGGTCAGGCGGCGGCCATCGCGCTCTAACCGGGCCGGGGTGGCGTGAAGCTCATTGTAGGGTTCCCGTCGGCGCGCCGGGTGTTAGTCGGAAAACAAGCCCGGGGCGTGCGACTTCGATCGAGGCAGCACGGGCTCCCATAGATGGACCAGCCGGCGCGCGGAGGAGGCCTCGCCGAGCGCGAGCTTTGGCTAACCATGAGGCCGGCGATCCGCACGTGTCGAATTGCACGTCATCGATTGCGTGCAGGTGAAGACTGCGGCTTTTGCCCTCCTGCAAACGAACTTGGAGTGTTTGCTTTCGCGATGCCCTAGCGATCATAATGCGAGTCCTGACGGCGAGACCGTGTTTGTCAGATTCAGAACATTCTGCGTCAACTTCGATATTATGCTGCCTATTTGGCTCGACAATTCCGACTGATGCGGCTGGCACGGTTGTTGCTGCCGATGAGGTAAGGCTAGGTCGAGTGCAGCCCTAGATGCAGGAGCACCTTTCCGCCCGCAAGCCGCGGCTCCATTCCGAAAAGACCTAGAATTTCGCACATTCGGGTGGATGGAGACTGATGTGGAGTTCCCAAGAGCTGACGAATTAAATCGCACTTCCGGGCACTCGGCGCTGTCAAACGACCGTGCGTGATCAGGGTTGGCGGGTTTGGTGGACAATTGCATCGAGTGGCCGTGGGGACGCATGACAAGAATTCGGCTGAAATGGTCAAGCATCGGCCGCGAGAGACACCGACATATAGGAGTCTCGTCGACGCGTCCTGTCACCAATTGGCAGGCGAGTTCGTCACAAAGCGCACAGGCTGCGTCCAGGCCAAGCACAAAGAAGGTCAATAGCAGGCCCCTCGTAATCCTGGCAGTACGGAACTCTCGACATGTCGCAAAGGATCGGCGCTGATAGCGGGTGCACCGTGAACGTAGGTGCAGAGCACTGCTCAGATCCGACAAGCAAGCTTTCTTCAGATGGCGAGTTCGTTCGGTACTGGAGCCGAGCTGCCGACCGGCTGCTGGCCGTTGCTGCTGTTGGGAGGCGAACCGAGGAGGCGATCAGAAGGACCGGAATTGGTTTGCAGCTATCCTCCGAGAACTTTAGCGGTCACGACCTGTCAGATTTCCCGTTGCGACGCTGTACCCTCAATCGTGCGCAGCTCTACGGAACAAAGTTGGATCGAGCAGATCTTTCTGGGGCGAACCTTATCTGTCCCGGGCTCGAGCGCGCAAGTTTCCTCGGGGCCAAGCTCGATTTTGCCTATATGCATGCGATAGCAGCGCAAGTCTGCAACTTCGATGACGCCAGTCTGCGCAATGTAATTGATGCAACCGGCAGCCTGTTTCACGGTTGCAGCATGAAAAGAACACGCTTTGACAGCGCGATGCTCAGCGGGCTCCTCCTTTACCAGTGCGACGCGAGTGATGCTGTCTTTGATGGCGCGGAATTGCAGGGGTCAACCATCAATGAATGCTTCCTTCCTTCCGCTTCCTTCCGCCTTGCCAAGCTAAACCAAGTCACCATCACGAAGGCGCATCTGGCGAATTGCTCGTTTTTCCAGTCAAAGGGGGACTGTTTATCGATCGTGCGTTCCACCTCCGTCGATGGTCTTATCTTGGAAGGCGCTCATCTTCCTTATCTGAGACTCTCAAAGGTGAGCGGGCGGATTCGGGCGAGAGCGCTCAGCGCCCCATTCGCTGATCTTCACCTGTCAAATCTTGCCAGGGCTGAGCTGGAGCAGGCAGACTTGACCGAGGCGCGGCTTCTGTCCGTAGGCCTTTCCGACGCGAACCTCGCCGGTGCTGTGTTGAACGGTGCATCTATTCGTTCCTGCCAGCTGGACAGAGCGGACCTATCTCAGGCATCAGGCGAAAGCATTTCGATAACAGAGAGCACAATGCGAGCCGCCAAATTCACCGGTTTTCGTGGCCGCTGCGCCTTTGTGCGCGACTGCGATCTCGAACATGCGGACTTATCCCAGGCTTACCTCTACAGGTCGATGATCACCGGTGATCCGCCGCAATCAATGGCATTAAGTCGCGCAAATCTCGAGGGATCAAATCTCGTTCAGGCATATCTCGCTGCGGATATGACCGACAGCAACCTGGAGGCAACGCGGGCCGCATACGTTCGCATGAACCAATCGTCCCTGCGCGATGCGAACCTGAGTGGGATATCGCCGTTCCAGGCCAGCTTCGTAAAGGTCGACTTTTCGGGCGCTAAGATAACCACTTTCGAGCCACCGTTTTTTGTCGACCGTTGTCGGGGACTGCCCGCAGCTCTGGAGGGGGATCAGCCGCGCGAGCCATCAACCTATCTGGCTGAATTCTCATCGTTGATCAAACGTGGGCGAGAAGGGTCAACCTGACAGCTCCGAAAGCCGCAAAATAGAGGTGACTACAGTGCCTGTGAGCTTAGAACAGGTTCGTGCCGTGGTCGACGTTAAAGCTCTTTCGAGCTCGTTGGCACGTGCGGCCCCGCGACACGCCCGGCGGCGCACCTTTCGGCGATCCGAGCGCTCAACTCTTGTTGGCGTTCAAAAAAACTGGAGTAAGAAAATGCATCTGGCTGGTCTTTCCGCAGGCAAGGCGTTCATCCGGGAGGTCGCAAGAACAGGTCAGACTATTGGGACGGTGCACACGCTCGGCGCCCTGCATCTTGGGCATGCAGAACTGATCAGAAGAGCGGCATTAGAGAATGATGTCGCGATTGTCACAGTCTACCCGAACAAGATCCAGCTTAGACCAGGTGGGAGATACGATTTCAATTTGGACGATGATATTGGACTTGCTCTACGTTCAGGAGCAACTGCCGTGATTTCCTCGAACGACAACGAAATGTTCCCGACTGGCTATCGAACGTTTGTATCGCAAGGTGACTGTCATTTGCGTCTAGGGGGGCCCGAGGCGTATTTGAAGGAAGCCGTTACTGGGGCAATCCGCTGGATCTGCTATGCGCGGCCAACTCGCAGCTATTTTGGCCTGAAAGATATCGGTCAGGCGATCCTGGTGAAGCGCGCTGCGGCAGACCTCCTTCTCGATTGCGAGATAAGGTTTGTGCCGACCGTTAGATACAAGAACGGAGTTCCCGTTTCGTCGCGCTTGAGGCGATTTAGCCGCTCGGAGCTTGATGAGCTGTCGTGTCTCTCCACGTCACTCAACTATTCAAGAGAAGAGATCGCCCGAGGAGCGACTAGCGTGAAGGATCTGGTAGCGTCGGCTACATCTCGGGTCAAGTTTCGACGGTTTAAACTCGATTTTATTCGAATTATCGGCGCTGATAACTTCGAAGATTTAGAGCAGATCAAGCTCCCTTTCATAATTTTCGGAGGGGTAATGGCTCATGGCCTCAGGATTTTCGATAATATCTACGTTCCAGATCAGGATACACTCCAAAACGGTGCTCCGGATCTTTGGATCGATCTGCCTGAGCGGCCCTAGCCAGACCGCTATTGATAGCATGATCTTCATAAAAAGGAGTGCGCTATCCAACCAGTGCTGGCAGCTCTCAATGTTCCATTGAGTAGTGAGTCCGATAGTCAATACGATTTTTACTGCCCGACATGGTAGGGCCAGGCCAGCTGACTGTGAGGTAGTCTGGTCGAGAAGCCCGTCGCAGCCAAGCGCCGCGGCAGCTCGAAGCGATGAGGCGCCCCTAGGCCGTACGCTCTCGAGAGCGGAATCTGCAGAGATGATCATGACCAGGCGATTGGAAGATTATAGGGCCGACGATACGTGTGTTATCCCGCTCAGCAATCTGGATGTAAGTGAGAGCAAGCGCTTTCAGGACGACAGCATATGGGCTTGCTTCGAGCGGTTGCGAAAGGAAGATCCCGTTCACTACTGTCAAAACAGCACTCATGGTCCATATTGGTCCGTAACGAAATACCGGGATATCGTAGCGGTAGACACAAACCACCACGCGTTCTCGTCAGAGCAAGGTGTCACTATTGTCGACGTGCCTGGTGAGCACTGGACCCAGAGTTTCATCAAGATGGGGCCTCCCAAGCACGCCGAGCAGCGCAATACCGTGAGCCCGATCGTCGGACCGGAAAGCCTGACGAAACTCGAAACCCTGATCCGCTCTCGTGTTAGGTCAATTCTCGATGGCCTGCCTCGTAATGAAGACTTTAATTGGGTGAACAAGGTCTCCATAGAGTTGACGACGCAAACGCTCGCCACGCTGTTCGACTTCCCATTCGAGGATCGGCGACTCCTGACCTATTGGTCAGACGTAGCTGTTACGGCTCCTAAAGCAGGCCATGCGATCGACAGCTGGGACAAGCGAAGCAGCATCTTGTCCGAATGCCTGGACTATTTCACGGGGCTTTGGAACGAGCGCATCAATGCCGAGCCGCGCCTCGACCTGATCTCCTTGATGGCGCATTCGCCCGCCACGCGCCATATGGAGCCAAGTGAGTTTCTCGGCAACGTGATTTTGCTGATCGTTGGGGGCAATGATACCACGCGTAACTCGATTACCGGCGGCCTCCTGTTCATAAACCAGTATCCCTCCGAACTGCGAAAACTTGCTGACAATCCCAAGCTGGTCTCAAGCGCTGTGTCCGAGATCATTCGATACCAGACGCCGATCGCACATATGCGCCGCACTGCCGCGGTCGACAGTGTCGTAGGGGGGAAGCAGATCAGGAAAGGCGACAAGGTCGTCATGTGGTACATCTCCGGCAATAGAGACGAAGAGATCATCGAGAACGCCAACAGTTTCGTGATCGACCGCAAGAATGTACGGCAGCACCTCTCGTTCGGATTCGGAATCCATCGCTGTCTTGGTCGACACCTTGCGGAACTGCAGTTGAGAGTCCTCTGGGAAGAGATTTTGCAGGCGGGATTGGAGATCCAGGTTGTCGGCGAACCAGAGCGAATTGCATCTAACTTCGTGCACGGCTATTCCGCTCTGCCCGTGCGGATTGAAGCCTAAACCCTGATCGTGCCAGTCTCGGCGCTGGCGCGCGGCGGGTGGATTGAACTATCTCGGCTTCTGCAAGCTGCGCAGATGGCTCGATCGACGCCAAACAAATGCTGCACGTCGGCGGCTACTCATCAACCGGGCAGACGTTTGAAGTGCCTGTGACAAGCGATACGTCAGGCGAGCGTCTCGACCTGCAAACGCCTGAGATGCCGAAAAGGGCTCCGATGCCGCATCACCGCATGGTGGGACACGTGTTGCGAGCGCTCTCTGCCGATCAACATATGCTGGCCATTTCTGCTTGGCCAAAAAATCGCCGTTAAGGAGGCGGGCGCTCGCCTGGCTGCTCTCTAGCGTTTGGGATGACTTGGCCCAGTTCGCGTGCACAGAGCCACGGCATTGGGCCGGACTATCTCGCGGGCAGGCACGTCGGGCCCCGGTCTCGTCTTAGCGGATCACACCGGGGCAGTGATGCGGTCAGCAACACAGGAGCTGCGATGGTGCTGGAACACAAGGCCACATCTTCTTTCTTGCGCATGCGGATGAATGCTCTTGGTCAGCTAGTCGTCAGCGAGGCGGTCTATCCAGACGGGCTGCACTTTCGATTATTCGGAGATGATGTATGGCAGGCGTTGGCCGAGTTGATCGATCACAGGTTGAGCCCGCCGAGGTCGACAGGACTGGGGAATTGGGCCGTTCGAGCCCGGAACCTGGTCTCTTCCCTCGGGAACGTGGTCAATCCTTCGATGCTGTCCTGGAGCGGATGCGCTCTGCGGCGCTTGCGAGCCCGCCACCCACTTCGGATGTAGCGGCGCCAACGCGGCACGACTTCGAGGCAGCAGAGCGAAAATTGAGCAGCCTGGTTGGGGAGCTTGAAGCTTGCCGTCGAGCGGCCACGCACGCCCGAAACTTGCCAGAGAGGCAAGATCTGATGGATCAGGTCATCAAAGCAGGCTCAACAGTTCTGGAATACTACGCGAATCTGCCTCCCGATCTGGCGCGCGGCATTCTGCCAGACGATCAGGCTCGCCGGCTCCGCGATGACACTCTGAGGGAGGCTGACGAATGTAATAAAGTGGCGACCTGGATTATCTACGAGCTGGAGGAGAGCAGAAAGAAAGCACAAGACGTGCTCGACGGGCTCAAAGGCGTCGCTTCGCCCGCCCAGCTGAGACGCTTGTTTGCAAGTGTTGCGAACCGCTATGTAGCCTGCATGGAGTGGTGGGGAAAGAAGGCATTGCGCTTCGAGCGGACGCAGTCTGTCTGTGCCGCTACCGCCCACTTGCCAAGCAGCACGCCCGACATGCGCAACGCCGAAGATGCCGCACTGAGGCATCATACCGGCTGGGCGCTTAATATGAAGTGCATGCATCTGCAATCGCGGATCGCGCTCGCGGAGCTCTTGGTCAAATCGCAAGCGAGCACGTTGGAACCAGACGTGCGCGACGCCCTCATCGATGAGAGCGGGGGGGTGCGACTGCTTCGGACCTTCGTCAAAGATGTTTTCCCTGCATTCAATTCGACGTCCGGAGCCGTTCTGAACGGCAATGGAGCGGCGCTCGACGCGGAGCACCGCGCCGTCCTGGAAGGCGTCATGGAACGGCTTTCGGAATTTGCATCCCAACTGGGCGCCATGCTTGGAAACCTGAGGGAGGCCGGTGCGGAAGCTGACCTTCCGTTGCAGTTGCTGGACGAGATCGTGGAAGCTGCCTGGGTGACCGCGAACGAAGTCATGCGGCTGCTGGCATTGCAGCCAAAGACGGAAGCCACGATTGAACCGCCGGCCTGGGCTGCGATGCCAGAGAATACTATCCCGGTCGGCGAAGGCACTCCGGCGCGCAGAAAGGGCAAAGCAAAGCACGCAGCAGCCGCAGGGGAGGGGAGTTCGACGGCCAGCCCACCCGCGCCGCAACTCGCTAGGCCCGATGCAGCCGGGGCCCCAAGGGGCAAGGTCATTGTGCTCTCGGATCTCGGCACAAAGAGACTCGCCACGGCGGAGGAGGCACGCGCGTCATCCTCTGCGTTCGATCACCTCCAGATGTGGCGGGCTCCGCCCTCCAGGAAAGCACTGCCGGGCTTACTTGAACGATTGGACGAGCTGCTGCAGTTCGATCTGCCTGCTCAGCAAAGCGCCGCCTCGCAAGCCCGGCACATGAAGCCCGAGGACGCCGAACACGTCTTGGATGTCGTCATCAACCACTTGCAGACGCAGTCCTCCGAGATTGAGGCCTGTATTGCCGCGCTGGAGGAGCCTCGCCGACGCGGCCTGCTCACGGCTGCGCAATTGCCCGAAGTGCACGAAAAAATAGTCCGGCTCAAAAGGATGTTGTCCGAGGTTCAGGGACAGGCAAACTCATTGAACGCGCGAACGGCAGCAATCGCGAGCGATTGCATGAAGACCTATGCGTTTCCATCGCAAAAATACCTAGAACAGTTGCGGGACGCGGGGGAACTGGCGTCAGTGGATCCACCGCGCGCCTTGAAGGGAGAGCCAGGGACGCTGTTCGAAATCAAGCTGCAGCCCAAGGCGCTGCGCAATGGTGCGATTCCAAGGCCGATGTGGGTGCACATCCATACCAAGCACCCGGTACATGCCTGGCAACTGGCAACGCTCGGCAATCGCGAATTCGCAGCTTGCCATGTGAAGTCCGACGAACAGCGCGGCTACAATCAACACTGGCAGAGCGCTCGAGCCGCCGAGGGGCACGACAACGTCGTGATCCACCGGGGCAAGCTCACTCCTGCGTTCTGTAAGTCCTTGTTGAGCACCACCGCTGGCCAGCCCTGGCAACTCCTCTCGGATCCGGAGCATGTGTCGGCGCAGATGGCTCGCCTGGGAATCCAGTGAGCTGGTCGTCTTGCGGCGGTGAGCCGTTCGGTGAAAGCGTTGATGCATCCAGATCGGCTCGGCGGACTGCTTGATCAGCGCCTAGCCCCTTCGGGCGCCATCTTACAAAAGGATGGAGGAAGAGAATACTCGGGAGCGTTATCAGCCGGCGATTCCAAGGATTGTCGGTCGTCGCCAGGCAAGTAGCCGTTCCGGGGTCTGGTGAATATCGGCGCTAGGCCGGAGAAGCGAGGCCCCCGAGTGTTACAGGCGCAAAACATGTACCTGATGCCGGCGGCGATCCAGCCGGACGTCAGTGCTTTCGCCTGTCTGCCCGCGGCGAACTGGCGCTCAAGCGTCCGTGGAGCTTCAATGGACCGCGGAGGGTCGGGATGCTCGGGAGCTGAGCATCCTCACTGCTTTGACGAATCGAATCGGGCGGTGCACAACAACACTGCCTGTTTGCTACTCTTGCATAGGGCTACGACAGCCCCAGCATCGCGCCTCCATGGCCCCCGAACGATGCTGGGGCTTGTCTTTCTTGGTTGAGCGTCTCAAGCCGAGTGACCTCAAAGCTGCTTCACTCAACTGACAATGGCGCCGAGCGCCGCCGGGATAATTTCAGTACACGGACTATGGTCAGTCATTTCCCTGCTTTTTCAGTCGCCTACGAGCTTGGCAACGTTGGCATCGGCGGAAGAGCAGGCTCCGTCGCCCGATCAGCTTTGGGGACTTGAGTGATGGCACGAGCTCGCGACCGCAATCCATATGACGGATCTGACCGATCTCTTACAGCTCGATGCCGTGTGCCCTAAGCACCCGGTGCATCACCTCGCTTTTGATCTCGCGGGCGATCTCGTTGACGATTGAGGTCCGATTATCCGCTCGGCGTCGGCATCGCCCGCAAGACCCGCTTCGGCGAGCCGTTGGTTCAGCCGAATTTGAAACTCCTCGCCCATCGCATCGATGAGCCGATCGTCCATTGCTGTGTGCTCTTCGGCGGCAATGCGCCTCAGCACCGTTTCCCAAGGTTGCCAGCGCCTCGCTAGATAGTCTGCAAAACCTATCGTTTCCTGCTGCCGCACCGTTGCCATCGCCCTCTCAACGTCGTCGCGGGTGACGCCAGAGACGGTCAAAAAGCGCATGTCGGGAGCGACGTGTCGCAGCTCCAGCGGATCGCGCAATTGCGTCTGGTAGGCGAGATGGACTTCGGTCTCGTCGACCGGTCTGGAGTGACGAAGGACATTGACCGTCTGGCGCGCTATTCCGTCCAGCGCCTCCAAGCGGAACATGACGCGGGCATGCTGGAGCAACTCGGCGAGCCGATCGTCGTACAGGCCGTCCTCGATGCTTCCAGGCCAAAGTGATCCGATCCTGACAGCTCGCGCATGCATCGGAGGCCAACTGGAAAAACAACTCGCGTAGTCGAGGCCTCGCCGATGCCTGCCGCAGATCCTCGACCACCGCCTGCCGGAATTCGCTATTGCCGTAGTTCACGGTGCCTGCAAGCCGGTCGAGGAAACGAGCGTAGTCCTGCACACCAGGCTCGTCGGCAAAGCTTTGCCACGTTGCGATCACGGCTAGGTCCTGCCCAAGCCAGTCTGCGACAACCTCGTGCAGCGGCCGGGGCGTAGGTTTTCCATTGCCTCTTCGCTCAACGAGAAAAGGATTCGCGGGCCGGCATAGTCCGCAGCACTCCTCGCTCTCAATAGATTGCTCTGAACCAGCTCTCGCAGCGGATTGTCCGTCAAATCGATGGCCGCATCGCTGGCTAGCTGCAGCAGGCTCGCCGGTACGTCGGTCAGCCGATTATTGCTAACATCAAGTACTTCGAGGGGAGCGGGGAGTTCCGGTAGCCGCACCAGTTGATTGTCGCTGGCCGCTAACAATTCGAGCGCCGACGGGAGCGGCTCAGGCAGTTCGATCAGCTGATTGTAATCGAGAACCAGGCTTTCAATGCTGGCTGGAAGATCGGGCAGGCTGGTAAGCTGGTTGCTTGGCGCGACAAGATCCCGGGGCGTTGACGGAAGCGCCGGCAGACTGGCCAGTTGATTGTCACCGGCGTCCAGGTTCTGAAGCCCGGCTGGAAGGTCAGACAAGCTGGTCAGCTGGTCAGCTGGTTGCTTGCAGCATGGAGCTCCTCAACCGTTGCTGGAAGTTCGGGCAGAATGGTCAAATTGATTATTATCAACGACCAGGCTCCGCAGCCCGGCTGGAAGGTCGGGCAAGCTGGTAAGGTGGTTGCTTGCAGCGTAGAGTTCCTCAAGCGTTGTTGGAAGAGCGGGCAGACTGGTCAATTGATTATTATCGACGACCAGGCTCCGCAGCCCGGTTGGAAGCGTAGGCAAGCTGGTCAGGTAGTTGGCGTAAGCGCTGAGTTCCCGAAGGGTTGCCGGAAGGGCGGGCAGACTTGTCAGTGAGTTTTCGCCGATGATCAGGGACCGCAGCCGGGATGGCAGGTCGGCCGGCAGGCTGGTCAGCAGATTGCGCGCTGCATTGAGCACGCGGAGCCCGTCAGGAAGTACGGGCAAACTCGCCAATTGATTGTCTCTCGCGTGAAAGACCTGAAGCTCGGGCGGAAGGGCGGCGGGCAATGCAGTCAGGGAGAGGGAGGAGAGATCTAGCGCCTCACCACCATTCTCCGGCAAAGCTGTCGTTTGAATAATGGCGGTTTGGCGGTTCTCGTCTTCGTCCTGCCCCTCATCAGTCGCTCGCGCGTCCACAACGTGGTCCTGCGGCCCTGCTGCAGTGGGAGCGGACGGCCGCGCGTCCGTCAAAGCCGCGTCCCAATGCGCCGCAACGGGAGTGCCGGGTTCTGAGTCCTCGGATTGGGACGCTTCGGAGCCGGAAACTGAGAAAAAGCCGTCGCCGTCAAGCTGCGTCCGATCTGTATTCATTGTTGTCGCCCCTCATGGCAAAATGAAGCAAATGCGCTGGGGCGCCGCTTCCACAAAGCCGGTCTTTCATTGTGACGACAATCCATCAAGAAGAAGCGGGCAATCATGGAGCGTGGCCCAACTTAGAGGGACGAATATGCTGGCCGATCCGGCGCACCAAAGACGGCGAGATGTCCGCACGATCTAATTCTCGAAAGGCTCGCCATCTTGAGGGGGATCGGCTGCCTCTCCCTTTCCAGGTTGAGCTGATCAGGGTCGAGCCTCTTGTCTGGTTCGAGCTGTTGTCAACCTAGGACACTGAGCTGTCGAGAAGCTGACTAGTCTCATCGCTAGAGAAAGTCCGGGCCCTTGCAGCTGTGCTAGACGCCTGCTGTCAATGGCCGAAATGAGTTCAGCCGAGATGCGGTCATCGTCACCCTCGCCTCTTCGCTCCTCGGCTGACTAGTCTTACAGGACCGGGAAAGGGCCTGCGTCGACGCACCGCGGCCGATGGCACGTTCTGGCCCGGTGTGTCGTCGCGCTCGGTGCCTAGCATGCCGCCGGGGTCGACTGCGTCGAAGCCTTGGCTTGCGGCCTGCAGCGCAGCCGGACAAGAGAATTGGTAAGCGGTTTTCGCGGTCCTCTCAGTCTGGTGATGAACAATTGCGCGACCAATTGTGACGCAGGTGCGTTCGGACACATGTGTCGACATCATGCAACCGACTGTGGCCTGATCCGGACGATACGAGTCAGATTCAACAACACTCTCTTGTCGGGTGCTCCGAGAAATGCATCGACGCAGGCGCGTCGAGCGTTCGATCATAAAGCAGGTCTGCAGGTGCCGAGCGGGTTGACAGAGCGATACGGTGATGCCCCGAACTCATCCATTCGGTCGATAGATCTGATCGAGAAAATCGATTTTACCGCTTGCAACGTCGTCATATAGACCCTCACCACGGCTGGGGCTAACCTAGGGAAGCGATTTCTCAAATGAAAAAGTCTGTTTTGGTGACGGCGAGCGCCCTCGCGCTTGCAACCGCTGCGGTACCTCCTTTTGCTGCGAAAGTTGCCGCGCAACCGCTCACCGCCAGGGTGGAGGTAGCCGATACATCATATCCTGAGTGCGCGGATGACCCATTGAATGGTATCTGCGACCTATTTTTTTGCTTGACCGATCCCTCGTGCGTCCTGCACTGACGAGAAAACAATCAAGCAGAAAATGAGGATCGAGCCTCGTGCGGCCGCTGCTCCTTCGGCGGCCGCATCCTTATGCCGTGCCGGTTATGCTGGTGGATGGTGCAAGCGGCGCCTATCTGTTCTCTAACTGTGAGCAGAGTCACTGCCCACCTACAGCCGCCGGTGACGGCCGCCAATCGCCCAAGTACCGCATCGGCGAACGTTGGATAAACCGGAAAGCCCTTTCAGACCGCGGCGCTGCCGGTCCGGCAGGAGCTCCTGCTCGATGTCAAGCTGGTCCAATATTCAGGATAGATTGCCTTTCGTGCTACGCCCCTTTGCGTCTTCCTGCTCGATATTTCGGGACGTCATAGATGTCGTCCTAACCTGTTCGGCTACGCCCAGGGCAGCGGTCGTGGCTTTACGGACGTTCGTCTATGGCTGGGCATAAGATTGAGCGGCGCCGTCTCCGGCATCATCAGCATGGCAAAGAGCCCGGCCGCGCTAGCGAAAAGCATGTACCAAGCGGGCGCGAGTACGCTCCCGGTGAGATAGATCAGCCAAGTGACGACCAGTTGAGCTGTGCCTCCGAAAATCGCAATCGCAAAAGCGTAGATCGTCGCGAAGGCGCCACCACGAATGTTCCTGGGCAAACTTTCGGCCATGCTCACGTAGAAGGCGCTATACGGAATCGTCCCGATCAGGGTGAGCGTGCCGAGACCTCCTAGAAGTGCGAGGGCACTGCGGCTCTCCGCAATCCACAAGAATACTGGATAGGTCATCAGCAATGCAGCGGCCTGCGGCCATATCATGATGCGCCGACGGCCTGCGCGGTCTGCGAGCAGGCCGCCCAGCAGCGCTGCGGCAATGCCCGCCATGTTGCTGATGAGCGTGGTGCCGAAGGCGAGAGGTGCCGAAACGTGGAGGGTGGTCAACGCGTAGGTGGTCATATATCCGGTAACATATGTAGTGATCGTGCAGCTGGCCAAGATGACAAACCCCAAGCTCATGATGCGGCGAGCGGCAGGCGGTCGCCTTGCAGGCTGGGTGACCAGAACCGGGTCCTCCGGGCGGTGCAACGTCTCGGGTAGGACGCTCCGCAACCAAAGGCCGAACGGCAACGTAGCGGCGCCGAGCAATAGCGCGACCCGCCATCCGTATGCATTGAGCGCCTCACTTGTCATGGTTAGCGACAGAATCTCTCCAACCAACGCTCCAGCCGTCGCAGCAACCTGTTGGCTCGCGGGCTGAAAGGAGACCGCCAGACCGCGGCCTTCCATCGGGGCCGCTTCCATCAAGTAGGCTGTCGTTGGACCGACTTCACCTCCGAGAGCAAAGCCCTGCAGCAAGCGTGCGAAGATGGCTAGCAACGGTGCGGCAAGTCCTATTGTCTCGTACGATGGCGTGATAGCCAATAACAGGACCGCGGCGCTCATCATGGCAAAGCTGGCGGTCATCGCGGGCCGGCGGCCAGCCCGATCCGAATACGAGCCGAGCACGATGGCCCCGATCGGTCTGGTCACAAAGCCCACGCCGAAGGTTCCGAGTGACAGCATAAGGCTGGCGAATTGGTCGGTTGCCGGGAAGAACGCCTGACCGATCTGTATTGCAAAGAAGCTATAGGTGCCGAAGTCGTAGAATTCGAGAATATTGCCCATGGTTGCGCCCAACACCGCGCGGCCCGTCAAGCGTTGGTCTGCCGGACCGCGGACCGGCTCCAGCCTCTCTCGAGTAAATTGCCTCGCCATCTTCGACCCAATCTGGAGTGCGATCCCGGCCCGAACATTTCGACCAGACAGGTCGCGCAAAGTTGCTTTCCACTTGCCCGAACGCGTCCCTCACGGCCATTGCGCCTCTCCAAATGTAGGCTGGAGCGCGTCACGACGAACCTCACGGCAGCTTCTGCAATAAAAATGCCTGGTTTCACGGACCATTTAAGCCTTGATCGCTGGCCTTGCCGGCGAGACAAACATGAGAACCTGCTGCAGTTATCGGGCGCCGCATTGCGCTGCTGGGGCGAGTTTGCGACAAAATTGGCTGGCGCCGAACACGATCGACGACAACTCGAGCCATTTCAGCGTCGCCTGGTTGCGTCCGCTCCTTAAGGATAAAGTGGGCTACGTCTTCATCGCCCAGACGCTTGCCGCCAATCAGCGCGCTTGTGACGGTCTCGCGCGCGCGAGCAAGATCACCATTCATCGGTGCTCCACCTTTCCGTCGCGGCCGGCTCGCCTGCGAGCGGGCGAACCGCCTGCTCACGGGCCGCTCGCCTCTAGCGACCATCAACACCCATGTCGTCCGTCATAAGGTGCGTTCGGCGCCGCTCGCCGTGCATCTTGGCTATCTCCTGCGCGAGCGCGTCACCCGGGACGGGGAGAAGGCTCGGCTATTCGGCCCCGACACCGAGGATGCCGACCTCAAGTCGTTAGGTGAGCGCCAACGTCAGGGTCGGACGTCTTGGTGAACCACTTGGGGAGCTGTTAAGGCAAATCAGTGAGGTTACACGTTCGTGTGCCCCGGATGGGCGAGCAAGAAGGCGGCCTACGTTTCTTCGCCAAGAGACGCTTAGAGAGAGAGAGAGAGAGAGAGAGAGGACATTTCAGCGGCGACTTCGGTACTCGCACGAATTACGACGATTTCCTTGTTAAGGACGCGAGTGAATTCTCTGCCAACGCGCTGGAACGAGCGCCATCTGCCGGACGGAGAGCGTCAATAACAGCCGGGACAAAGTTGGCCATTCGCATTGCCTCACCTCGGAGGCACGGGGACTGCGGAGTGCCCATTAGACGCCGCGGCAAACGCAGTCCGGCGGCACCGCCGCATTTTTCGCTGTGCGGGATGATCGTCTCGGTTGCTTTGCGTCTGAGCAGTTTCGTTCTTCATCTAACCAGGTGAAGAGTTCGCTCCGCGCTTGCCGGGCTCTTCCGTAAGCGCACTCTCGTCGCTTCTCTCGCCGGCGCGGCTAGCACGGTCATTCTAATTAGCGGCTCGAGCGTCGTCTCGAAGTGTAAGCCAGAACGACTGGTCGCCGGCAGAGATCGAAATGCACATGCTCTGACTGGGTCTGGCTGCGGTCTGCATCGCTTGGACCTCCGAACCAGGTGAACGCGAGGCACGGAGCAGACCTGCGCGACGGCTGCGAGGCCAGGTGGAATGAGAGTTGGCTCGGAGATGAGCGCATCAGACGTGGAAGATGCGGCCGCGGGTTTGTTTTTCTTCTTCGATCTTTGTCAGCTTCTCGAAAGCCAGCCTCTTTAACACTCGAACTTGGTCTCTCGATGACGAAGCCGCGGTCTAAGTTCGTGACGAACTTCAGCTCATTCCCTGGGGGAGATCTTCAAGAGGCCTTTGTTCTCATTAACAGCAAGGAGAGCTTCATGGATCCGAACTCGATCGATAATGCCCGTTCACCAGAATCACCGACGGCGTACGTCTGGACACAGGAAGATCGTGATTTGTTCAGTCAGATCATGAATGAAGCTGGACCATCATCATCTGCCGCACGTGAGGAAGCGGTAGATGTCTCATTCGCCGCTCCCCAGAGATTTTCGCACGGCTCGCAAATCGCCCCTGACCTGATGGTCGAGAGGCTGTTCCACCGGGGTCTCTTGCCGGACTCGGACCAGCCGACGATGACCTATGAAATCCGAGGTCACCGCTACACGGCCGGTTTGGATGACTCCAACCGTGTTCGTCTTGTTCATAACCCAGCGGACGACCAGGTCGTTGGGGCCGGCCGGGCGGGCGTACCGGACTTCGGAGCCTTCTTCAGGGAAAACCTGCGCTACGGAACGCCGCTACCAGAGCAATGGGCCACAACTGCCCTCATGGACAAGCTGCGCGAAGAAGGTTTCATGCCGGCCGCTGATAACCCAACAACAATCCTGCTTAACGAACGGGCCTACAAAGCCGAGCTAATCGAAGGAGGGTTCGTTAAGCTTACGCGGGTATGAGACGTAACCCCACGGTCAGCCTATCACGGCGGACTGGAGCCCTGCGATCACTTCGGTTGTCCTTACCTGGATAGGCAATTCAGCGCTTAGCGGTGGATCGTTCGCGCCGCCAGTGGGTACGCATTATCGGACCCACTGGCAGCCCACGAGATGCAACGTCATCCTGGCATTTGTCTGCCTGGTGCTGACCTGTCATCTGGCCTGTAATATTGCCCCCTATGCCTCACCTGAGGATGTTACTTTCGCTTGACCGAGGTAGCTCCGGCTGTCTGCCAGTCCGACGTTGCGCCATCGCGCGTCAGGATCGGAAGGACTAGAGGACGTCGCGGAGTGCTCATTGCACGCCGCCCCGCCTCAGTCCCTATCATCGGCCGGCGCCGCACCTTTCGCCTTGCGCGAAATGATCGTCTCGGCTGCTTTGCCTCCGAGCGATCCCAACAAGCGCTGCACGATGGTGTGCTGCGGGCCGAACTGTTCGGGCGTTGCTCAGCAACGCGGCCGAGATTGCCTGCGCGGTTGGATGGGGTAGGGCCGCCAGCCAGCGCTCGATGTCGGCTGAGTTCGCGCAAATTGGGCAGCGAAACCGGTGACCGTGGAGGGCTTAATCGGAAGCAGCGGAGGCCCTGCCGGTGCGAGCCTGATTGTCTTGGCGGACGCGGAGGTATTCTCAAGCAGTGGCAGCAAAGGTCACTAGCCGCAACGACCCTCGCAAGTGGCGCAGTTGCTTTGCGTAGCAGTGAAATCGTATGAGCCTATTTATCGATGAGAATCCTGTCAAATGGCACTACCAGATCTGGGCGTTTTGCAAGCAGTAGCTCCGCCGTAGGATCAGAGCAAGATCGCATGCATATAGGCGTGTGCGAGCAGCTTCGAAAAGCGGAAAAGAACGCTATGGCGAACATGAATGTCAGCTTCCGATCTATTGCAGGTGCACACGTTGGACAGCGAGCCAGCACCGCCCGAAACGTCACTGAATGGAGAGCGCGGGCCTCGAGACGGCGAGGTTTCCAGATGATACGCGGAATGAAGCCGATGGTGCGGATGATCGCAGCAATAAGGCGGGCGCTAGCGATGTCCGATCTCGACCGGTGCTGCGCAATCTGGTGGCTTTATCGCCTTCATTTCGGCTTCACGGGCGACGTGTTGTTGGGGCTCGCTGCGGTCACAGTTGCCCAGGAGAGGTCTCGGTGCGGAATTTAGGAACACAGGCATCGAGCACCTTCCATACAGGCTCGGCGGCCGAACGTGCCGCAGGTTACGTGTTTGGCTCGCGAGCAAAAGAGTGGCCCAATGCCAATCGCCTCAAGTCTCGCCCAGCCAAGAGGGCCGCATTCACACCTAGCGCCGACGATCTGCGCGGAGGGCACCAATGGCGCCGGTAAATACGAATAGCAGATCGCAACGCCCGAACTTGTGCTCGCGCTTCACACCATCAGCAAGCTGAAATTGATGGGGCCGATGATGCTGCTCATGGAGGGTCCCAGCAGCGTCAGGCGAACGGGCCATAGCGGCGAGCGCCGGAAGCGGGACGTTTAGGATTGCTTGGTAAAGTCTGGCGATTGGGAGCAAGGATGCGCGGCTCGCATTCCATCTGGTGATCGTCTGCGGTTATGAAAGGAAATGCCCCACCTGAGTTCGCATGGCGATGAAGGCCGGGTCGAGCAGTTCCTCAAGCAATTCTGGCCGAGTGCCTTGCGCTGGATTGATCCTCGTGCAGAACCTCACCGCATCGCTGCATCCCCACGGCTTGAATTCCTCGGTGAGCGATTCGTCCCCTGCAGACGGCCAGCCGCTCAAGCGTCCGCCGCTGCTGCAACAAGCCGTCGGCGCGTATTGCCAGCGCTCTGTGCTCGCCTGCGGCCGCTGCGCGATGAGACAACGGTTGGGCTTCCCGCTCGTTTGGAGCGCCCTCGCAAAGGGCGCGCGGAATGGGCTTTGGAGCGAACTCCGTCCGGGTCAACCGATCGAGGTGTTATCACTGGAAGCGAGCTCTGGTTCGGAGGCGGAGTTGCGCGCCTTGCCGATGCGGGTGGTATGCAATCGAAGCAACTCGGTGTACAGGTGTGATCGCGACACTCCATTGGTTTGCAGACGGACAAACGAGCGTCGACAGTCGCTGCATGGCGGGGCGAGCGTCGAAGGCATGCGCTCGTGCGCGAGTTTAGTGGTTTACATCGGGAGGCAGGAACCGGTTCAGCCTGGATGAACTCGTGATTTCAAGTGCAATCTTCTTGTCACTGCGCGAGCTGCCGTGATGGCACCAGCCGGCTCTTGCAAGTTTGGTTCGTGCTAGTTTTTGGGAGCGTGAGTGCGCGAGGAAGCTACGAGTCGTGCCCGGACCGCTTGAGGATCGACACGCCCGTCGTCTTCCGGCTTCCGTTGCCTTCGCGCGGCGTCCTGGAGCGCGTAGGGATAGTTCATTGGCACGGAGGGCAAGATCGGATGGACCTCGGCGAAGAACTCGATCACTCAGTCGTCGCTGATCTCATAACCTAAAACGGGTCTCGATACGGCAGTACGTAGCGTCGCGACTGGATGGGACGGATTCCCTCTCCATGCGCGAAAGTTAAATCGAGGCGCAAAGATCGGGCCGCTAGCGGCCCTCATCAAGAGCGTTTCTGAACAGCACATCTGTGACTCTGACATCAAGCGGCACAATCGGCGTATCCCACGGATAATATCAGGATATGTCGGGGCCATCTCAGCAGTGATTGGGATCGATCGAGGGTCATCAATTCTAAAGTAAGTGCGAGATCGGGCACATCCGCGGAGATCTTGCCTAGGGTAGGCAAGGCAACCGAAAAAAGCTGTTGTCCGTCGATAGCCTCAACGAGTTGCGGAAACTCTCCCGGGTAAATTCGCCGACGAAGTCGAAGTGGTCTGAACGCAAACTCAATCCACTACCGCCTAGCCCGTTGGAGCCTCAACATTCGCCGATGGTTCTTTATTCCACGATAAGTCACACTTTGGATCGAAAAATAAGTAATCGCAAGTCAGTTCTTCACCAGGTTGTACATCACGTGCCGTTAGAATTCGGCAATGATCGTCTTGATATGTGTTTGGCTGACTGCTGTGGTTCATGAAGCGGGCGTTGTCAGCATTATACTCTACAACGCCATCGCTAGCCCTGTAGTCTCTTGGATAGGCATGCTTATCTAGTAGAGCTTGAAATGTTGGAGCTCGAGTTTCGTACTGCTCAGGCGTCACCGCGATGTCAACGATAGGATTATAAATCCAAATCAACGAATCTTTAGGCAAAAGAGTAGCTGAGAAAAGTCCAATGCCGCCAAACTGGTCTGGTTTCAAAATAGTGTCAACGATCAACATTGAAGAAATCTCCCAGGCACTATCACCGCAAGCTAAGTGACCTGAGTCCCGAAATCTCCTGCATAAATTGATAGGTCGTCTAATCGCGCCTCCATCACATTTGGATTTTCTCTGCATTTGTTGCCGGCTGCTGCGGATTGCCCTTCCGTCGTACCGGCATGCTGGCGGTGCTGGAAAGGGCCTGCGAGTAATGGAAGACCGAGCAAAGATCCGCGTCAAGGCGATGAGTTCATGTCGCGCGATCGCGACCTTTGAGCCTATCAGCGCGGCGACACGCGAGGCGTTTTCGCAGATCTGCAAGCCGCCGAGGCAACGCTCGGCAATCATGTTGTCGTGGCGCCTGTCTTTGCGGCTCGTTCGCAATTTTCGAGTGGTCCTCAAACAGTAGGCCGTGTACTCATTAAGCGGCTGGCCGCCTGGTGTCCGCTCCCTTCAATAGCGGTGGAAAAGCGGACGTCTGCCGAGGTCGCTGAAGGGCTAAAACCAGCCGTACTGGCTTCGGCGGCTTCCGCTTGAAGCAGCACGCAGCTAGGGTATCTGGGCCCGCATCAATCTGCTATCGTCGCGCGCATGATGGCTAAATTGACCGTTGCCCGCATCGGCTGCGGTACCCCATACATGCACGAGCGCCAGAGCCACTCGACAGGACCGAACCGATAGCGGCGGAGCCACCACGCGCTGAACACCACCTGCGCGCCATACACGAAAATGCCGATCGTCAGTGTCGCGGCCACGCCGAGGCGGCCAAATTGGCCTAGACCATAGCCGTAGAAGATCCAGCCGCAGATCACAGATTGCGCCAGATAGTTGGTGAACGCCATGCGGCCAAGCGGTGCGGCCCAGCCCAGCATCCTCCGCCTGCCAGCGAGGTTCACAGCCGCGATGACTGCGGCCGCATAACCGAGAGCCAACACGACTGCCCCCAGCTGTTCTACCGGAAAGTGCGCGCGCCCGAGCGACGGCCAATCGAAGAGCTCTTGTCCTGCTGCCGCGAGACTCAATCCGCCGCCGAGAAGAATGCCAAAGGTTGCAACGACGAACAGCAGGCGCCGGTTCGCCGAAGCCCGACGCAAAACCCCGCTCCGCCACGCGAGGACGCCAACGAGGAACAGCGCGACAGTGCGCGGAAAGACCATGACGTGCGCCGGAAAAATCGCCGGCACCTCGCGGATCCGGAACGCGAGCACATCGAAAAATCCGCCTGTGCCGTAGGCACGCATCCCGTCCGCGGCAAGACCGGCCATCCCGGCTGCTTCCGGCAGCGGCACAATCGGCGGTAGCACCGGCATGGTCACGTAGAGCCCCAGGAGCAGCAGGGCTGCACCCGCCATGAGCCACCGCGCGCCGCCGAGGAAGGGCAGCACCACGAAGCCCGCCAGCGCATATTCGACGAGAATGTCGCCGTTCCAGATCAAACAGAGGTGCACCAGGCCAATCGCCAGCAACACCACTAGCCTGCGCACGAGCAAGATCATGCGCCGTGCATCGCCGGCAAGCCGCTCGAATTGGATGACGAGGCCGACGCCGAACAGCAGCGAGAACAGCGCAAGCGCCTTCCAGTCGACGGCGACCGTCAGCACAGCCGCTACCACCCGGTCGAGCGGCCCGGACGGCTCCGCGTTCGGCAAGAACGGCGCGTAGAAGGAGACCCGAAATATGGTCACGATGTTCATGGCGAGCACGCCGAACAGGGCCAAGCCCCGCAGCACGTCAATCGCGTCGAACCGCTCCGACCGGCTCATAGGCTTTGGAGGCGAGTTACTCGCCGGCGCGGTGCGCGAGCCGATGCTTCCGCCGGTCATTGCAGGACTCCCCCATTTTCGATGCAGAGATTTAGAATGCCGCCTCGTGCCGCATCAAACTACCTGAATTGGGGGCTGAATCGAACGTGACGATTTGATTCACTACCAGTGCGCGAGGAAATAGACACGAACTTGGATTGGCGTAATTTCTCCAATGGCTGACTTTAACTCCTGGTATTGCCGCGTGTGTTATTTCGGTGCCGTTCCATAAACAGATGAGACGATAAAACGCGAAATCTCTGCTAGTAGGGAGCGGTATCCTGTCTCTATCGAGCTCGGAATCTGGTCGAGCGCTTCTTCAACAAGCTCAAGCATGGTCGGCGCGTGGCAACGCGCTCCGACAAACTCGCCGCAACTACCTTGCGTTCGTCCAACTTGCATCCATCAGGCTGTCCACGTCCTGATCTGGCCGATTTGTTCAGCCGGATAGAGGTCGCTGCGGCTTGCTCAGTTCTGCGCTCAAGTTCCTTGAGGCGCTAGGTCATCTCAGGTGGTCGTTTTCGACGGGCAGATTAGTGCCGAAGGCACCCGGCTCTGAACCGAATCCATGTCCCGAACGACGCAGCTCTCATCAAAGCGCCGAGTCCGGAGTAGCGACAGATACCGCACGATCTATTCACTGCTCTTAGGTTGCCGCGACTATCTCCGCCAAAACTTGCTGACCCGCTTTCCGCGGGGACGTTGAATGCAGAGTATCCAGTACAGGAGCGCTGGCGGCAGAGTCGGGGTCGCACCGTGTAAGCTGCGGAAGTCGTTGGGCTGAGCGATGAAGATCGCACGGTATCCCCACCAGTGCTGACCCCTAACATACGGTACTGATGTTGAGGTGGATCCACGAGGTGCTGGGCAGCGCCTCATTGGCCACGTGAGCATTCTGCGGAAGGCCACGACGAGGATGTGCATCTGAGGCTAATGGACGGCCACATTCATCTGTAGCCAGCTAAGCTCAGCTGGCGCGCGTTCAATGGGGGCGCGTGCAGCAGCCTCTTTACGAGGATGCTTATCCTGTCTCGAGTTGAGGCCCCCATCAATGGCAATGCTGCAAAACGAAACGGCAATAACACCGTAGGTTTCCTCCGCAGCTTTGGCCGCCGGCTCTTCGGAAAGATCAAAGGGCGATAGCTGTGCGGCTCAACGAGGAGCCGCACAGCCATGATGCGCGCAAGTTAATCGGGCCGGGTAGGGCTCAGCCGCACCGCCCGGAACCGCGCCAAGCTCGCAAGAGTTGCTGGAGCAAATAGCAAGTCCAATACCGAGCTATGTGGACGGGCTCCTAGCGCGGGTTGTCCCTCGGCATCTACCTTCACGGGTGATGAATGAGCCGAACGTCATTGGGGCCTCCAGGTCCCAATAGCGCGGTGTAACGCTCGCCGCGAATGTCGTACTCTTTTACCGGCTGCGCCTCGTTGGGCAAGAGGCCCCAGTGGCCGAGCTTCGAGCGCATCGTGTCCGGGGCGGGTTGGGTGCCGTGCGAAAAATTCTCTGGAACGGCGAATGATGCAGCATAAATCTCGCGGGGCGCGGGGGCCGTCCTTTCAGCGCTGGAGGACGCCGGAGCGGCTTGCTCCATCGACCGTCCAAGCAACGCTGGTGAGGCTCGATTCGCTAGCTGCGTGCTGGGTTGCGGCACGTTTTCCCGTCGAGATCCGAGAGGAATGGCAGCGCCTTGCGGATTGAGTTGGGTGCTTCGCCTGATCGCACCAGCGGGCACGAACAGCGCCGTGTAGCGGTCATTGTGAACGATAAAACTGTTGGGTCGGCTGTCCTGGCTCGGCGGGGGGGTGTTAAGGTCAAGCGCAGCGGACGCGTGCTGGTCGCCCTGCCGGAAATTGAAGGGACGAACGACGGGTTCTAAATCCGGCGCTTGGTGATGACCCTCGGTTGGCTCGAGAGACGACGATGGGCCGGCGTTTCCCATCATCGCCCACAGCAGATCCTGATCGAAGTCTTCCGCAGGAAGGACGGCCGGACCGCTGGCTTGAACCGGTGCGCCGACTTCTTCCATCAGCTCGCGAACGACTGAACTGCCGGGCTCGCTCACCTGGCCCCCGATGGCATCCCCTTCCGTATGGCTTAGTATTCTTTGCCTCTTCGCAGGCCTCAACTCCCCGGTGTAATCCTCACCCATCAGGACCTCCCGACTTGAAACGGGAGCGCTCCAGGTCAGCTCGTACGGAGCCGGCTGGTAGCCGCCGCTCCAGTTGAACTGACGAACGGCTTCTCCGGGGTGTCCGAGGTGATCGCGCACGCCTTGGTTGAGAGACGATGCTAGGATGGCTTCACCCATCAAGGGATCCTGATCATGACCTTCCGCAGGCAGCTCCTTCGGCCAAATCAAAGCTTCCCGCGGCGCGCTGTGCTGGGCAGCGGTGTCCCCGAAGTATCTGGTGACTGCGTCTTCGGAATGGGGACCGCGGGTGCTCTGGTGCCCAACTTCCAAAGCCTCGATGAGTCTACGATCTTCCTCAGACAGATGAGGATAGTAGCGATCTAACGAAGCAGGAATCTCTGGAACGGTCGGGCCATCAAGCTGCGGCACTTCATCCAAGTACGGCTCAAACTCCGCTTGCTGCTGTTGCGGTTGTGACACCGCGGCGTTGTCACGATCGAATGGGTTGATGCTGTTAAATGGGTCCATGTCCACCCCCGGGCTTGAGTCGGTCGCAATACCGAGCTGATAGTGTCGCTCTCTCTCGCTTTATTAGGACCAGCTGTCGATAAGCTGACGCGCTTAGAGAATTGCCGATTGCGATGTCAGATTAGTCATTTCATCGCTCTTAACCCTCGACCGGTGACGGAGCCGAGCAGGCGGCATGGCTTTGCGTGTTCGGGACGAGCTCAATGGCGTTGGCTCTGACGCCGCGACGATCTCAGCAACTGATTTGGGCCTCTTCAATCAACCCAACATCTTCGACGCCACCTGGATCAGCTTGCACCATCAATCTTAGGGTTTGTGGCGACAACAGTTCCCTGACTCGTGCGCTCGTGTGTCGCACCGCGGCGGAGGCCTCGATCGGATTGTAGTTCTCAACTGGCTCTGGTGCTTCGGCAGGAAAGTCATAGAAAGCCAATAGGTCCTAGATTGGCGATCCTTGTCCGGCGACCAAGGTCACGCGCATATTTGTGCCATGCTCGAAGATATCGAATGCATGCTCCGCGACCGCGCGGCTGGGCGCCATTGAGATCCTGCATGGCCTTCTTGCCGCTCCGAATCAGCTCGGGATCTCTTTGAGCACGCTGACGGTCTTGTGTGCCGCCGGCGCTCGTATTCGGCGTGATTGGTCGTTCAGGCCCGAAATCACCGAAGGCGAAAGGTTCGGCGCATCCTTTCCACCAGGGCCGGCAGCGCCTTCTGGGATCGCCTCTCGACATACTGCGCGGCGACGGGGCGGGCAGGAGGGGATCGAGGCTCCTGGTCCGCCGCGCTCGGACTGGCAAATCATTTAGGGGTGACGGGGATCCAACCGGCGAGCCGCTCGCACATCGGTCCTCGCCTTGGGCTGGCAGCCTTGATCGCGCCGACAGTGGCGATGTTGCGCGTCGGGCCATAGCCGTGCCGCACGGCCGGCGCGACCATCCGCGGCGGCTTCAGCTCGCCGGCGTCTGCCGAACGCGGCAGTTCCGTCTCGACAGTCCGGCGAACAGATCACGCACTCTGTTGCGGAGAATCTGTACCCTTGCATGATCAACCGCAGACGGTTGAGAAGGGCATAATGTTGATCCTCTCCTTCGGGCCGTATCGCCTCCTTGGAGAAGTTCTCGCAGGTTCGCCGTCCGCCTTGCCACGCTGCCTCTCTGAGCGCGTCATGACCGAGAGTGCTGCATAGCTCCCGCTTTCTTCGTATTCACCCGGTCCCCGTTCAAGCCCTCTATGTGCAGAGCCCGACAGCAAATTGCAATCGAGTCGATCTGAGATCGCAAAGAGGTGATGTCTGAACCAAGCTCGCGAGCCCTGGCATGTCGATTGCTACGAAGCGCCTGCTACATCACGCCAGTGGACCAGACGCGAAGGCCGAGCCAGATCTGCCGTCCAAACCAATTCGCTAGCTTAGAAGCGGCGCTGTTAACTGCCGCTCCGCCAACGGGGCCAAGTCATGCCGATCGACACATCCAAATTCTTCGCCTCCATTCGCATCAACAAGAAGGACGCGCAGGAGCGGCAGACCGCGGCGCTATGCGAATGGCCTGATTGCCAGAACAAGGCGACCCATCCCGCGCCAAAGGGTCGCGGCAATGCGCGCGAATATTGGCACTTCTGCATCGACCATGTGCGCAAATACAATCAGTCCTACAATTTCTTCTCGGGCATGGACGCGGAAGCGGTCGCGCGCTACCAGAAGGACGAGCTGATCGGCCATCGTCCAACCTGGAAGATGGGCGAGAGCATCAGCGCTCGCAAAATGACCGGCAGCGCGGCCGATTCCGAGGACGCCTGCGATGCTTTTTGCATGCTCGCCGAACTGAGCGGACGCGCCAGTCCCCGCCCTCGCGCGGAGGCCAAGCCTGAGGAGCGCAAGATTTTCAATACCAAGCGGAAAGCGTTGCAGGTGATGGGCCTGAATGTCGACGCGACGCTCGAAGATATCAAGGCAAAGTATAAGGCGATGGTCAAACAGCACCATCCCGATGCCAATGGCGGCGACCGCTCTAAGGAGGGCCGCCTGGTCGAGATCATCAAGGCCTACCATTACCTGAAGACCGTGGTGCGCGAGAGCTAGCCCGGACACGATTTGAGCGGCTTCACCCCACCCGCCGCTACGTAGGACCTTGATCGTGTGAAGCTGCATCCGAGCTGGCGCGTAATCCGCTTCAGACCCCGACCCCGACGCCCGCAGGCAACATCTCCGCCAAGTCACGTCTTTATCAACCGCCCTCCCGGATCAAACCACGACGAACCTTCCGTGATTCTTTCCTCTTTCGCTCTCTTCTCGGCTTTCCAAGGAGGCGGCGAGTCCTCATGACGCAAATGGGACATTCGCGATGGCGCGCCACAGCGAAACTCCGAAAGCGCCGGTCCTCTCAAAGACCCCGCTAGACTAAACTGCTGCTCCGCTGCTCGATTCAAGGATGGGAAGGCTCGTATTGGATTTGGCTCGCGCCTTAGGACCGCACTCACAAGCAGCGCCCATCCGCGTTTCGCGTCAATGCAGGTGAGGCATCCGGCCTTGCTGTTGATCCATATCAATTCGATGTCGTGCCTGAGACGTTGTCGCATGTTTGACGTATGCCACATCCGCTCAAACACCTCAGACGAGGCCGTTCTTCTCTGAGTGCCTCTCTTAGCGGGCCATTTTGTCGATCGGAAAGTGGTGCGAGAATTGCTGTGCCCATCCTGATGGTTCTTGGAAAGGCCTGAGGATCGCATACATGCTGTCGTCCTCATCAAGCAGCTATGTGTCAACGTCCGCAAGTGGCGGCCCGGCATGCGCAAGCGCTGCACCGGTCTCTGACCTGAGTTGTGCCGAGCTGCGCGAAGAGTTCTGTGCCGAGCTCACTTCCTTAGGTTGGCGCTCGGGATGCTGGTATGTTCTTGTGACAAGTGCTGACCTTGTCCGCCGCAAACGTTGCGTCATTTGCCAGCCATTCTTTCGAAAGTCTGGATGCGCTCGCGTCAATTTGGCACCTTGGATAGCAACCCGGCCGGTCAGTAACGAACAAATCAGCATCGCCTTGGCTCAACCTTCGGGCGCACGCCGGTTTGCTCCAGCTATCTTCTCTGTGCGAGCTGGGACCTGGTCAAACATTTCGGGCCCGGCGCTTTCCTTCGCGCGTGAGCGTTCAGCTGAAACAAGCGGACCCCAACATCTGTGTAAGCAAAATGGGAATAGAAATGGATGACCAAACGCACGGCAAAATGCCAATCTCTTCAAGGGGACGGGAAAGCCGCGGTCCCGACCTATTCAGCTTCGTCGAATGCGCCCTACAGACACAATCAATCAAAGCCCTGTTCGAGCTTCTAGTGAATTGCTCGAGCAATGAAGGCTTCGATAAAGTCGCGTACGGAGCACTCACCCGCTCGAATGAGCGTCGTCTGCCGGAGTATCTGCCGCCCCCGCCAACTATAAACTTCCCGTCAGATTGGTGCCAACGCTATGCTGAGCAAGAGTATCGAGCAATCGACCCCGTGGTCCGGCGGACAGCAATGCTACCGAGGCCCTTTCTCTGGGATGAGCTAACCAGTCTATATGAACTGCAGCCCCGTGAGCTGCGCGTCTTGCACGAGGCCAGAGAAGCAGGTCTTAAGCATGGCATAAGCGTGCCATTGTTTGGATCGCAAGGCCGATTGGCTTTCGTTTCGTTTGCATCTCCCTTTGATGATGCCGATCCACGGGCGCGCATCGATCATCTCACGACATTGGCGTCGGCGTTTCACAACGCTGTCGCGCAGATTACACCGCCGCTTGATGAAGGTTCCAAGACAGACATTCCGCTAACAGAGCGAGAAACAGAGTGCCTATACTGGGTCGCAGAGGGGAAGTCAGCCTGGGTAATCGGGAAAGTTGTTGAGGTCAGCCCGAATACCGTCAATTTTCACATGAAGAACGTCATCAGGAAGCTAGGGGCGGCGAACCGGACAAATGCTGTAGCTATAGCAACCCGACGCCGCCTCATTTAATTCAATGCGCGTTTAAGAAAAACGGTCAAGGGCCCCGTTCCCGGGCGGGCCCCATTCATCTGCCGCGGAGCGGGACATCCGATCTCAACTGGGTTCAACGATGCACCGTAACGGAAACGGCTCAAACCAGATAACTGGGCGGGCAAGCGCATCAGGCGCGCGTATGCGATGTCCCTCAGCAGTGCTTGGTGGGGACCTTGGGGCGTCGTCGTTGCATGCAAGTCTCGTCGCCAGAACCAGTCCGCCTCTCTGACGTTGGATTTCCTCGTACGGACGATGCACGCCTCCGGCGCCAAATCGCGTGCTTTGTCATATCAAGCACGCGATCTTGGCAAGATTGATGCGAAATTCCATGCTTTGAAGATCGAGGATCTTAGTTTGATGGATCGCGATGTAATAGGTTCTTGCGAGCAAGTGTTGCTAACAGGCTGCTCAACGCGATGGACGGGTTGAAGGAAGACGCTGAGATCACCTTCATTCTCCTCACCAATCGTCCCGAGGCTCTCGAGGCCGCGCTGGTCGGCCGTCCGGCCCTATCAAGCAGGATTGCGGTGCCGCTGTCCGATGCGACCGGCCGCGCCAAGCTGGTCCGCCCTATGGCAGGGGCTTTGCCGCTGGACGAAACCATGGCGGCTAAAGCCGTGACTTCACGCCGGGGGCAGCGTCGCCTTTATCGAGGAGTTGATGCTTCGCGTTGTGCAATCGAGGCTTGCCAGCTGCTGCAATTGTTGCGCGATTTCCCTTAACGTGGAACTACCTGCTCGTGCAGCGAGATCAATCGCCTAGCGATAGGCGTTGCGGTAAGAGTTCTCCAGCGATCGACCTTGTGCATGTTGAGCTGGCAGGAGGTGAGCAGGCTAGGACAAAATTGCAGCGGCGGTCGCTGATGGAAATGGTGTTGATCTTGATCCGGCGCTTGAACTGTTCGTGTGGCCTTTCAATGGTGTTGGTAATGCCCAGTGCCAAACTTCCGCTGCGGTGTTCTACAACGTGGTATATGGTCGTACATCGGCACAGAGGCAGCGGAAGCATTAATTGCGGGTCTGGCGATGCAGGCAATGAGCCGAGAGTTCGAGTCGGGAGCTGGCCGCCTCTGCGACTCGCTGCGTTGTACCAAGAGTGCGAACTCACGCTTGTCGTCTCGCCGCAGCTCAGATGGCAATGAGATGAGTGATTGGCATCGGCATACACACAAGCTTCGGGGAGGTATTGTTTTGAGGTGGCGGCAGGCTCCGCCGGCAGCACAGATATGACCGCGGAGTGCGCTAAACCACTGGCAAGCCCTTGCTTGCCAGCATGAGGTGGTGCTCGAGGTGACAGGTGACAGGTGACAGCATAGCGGTGTCGCGCGTGCGGACGTCTTTCGCGGTGCGTGTCATTGTCGGCAGTCCGCCGCAAGCGAAGCGGCTCGCGCAGGCTCTCGACAAAACTGACAAGATTGTCCGATCATGCCGCCATTTTGGGAAGAAAGTAACCTTCCCAGATTCGGATGCGTGAGAGGCCCAGAAGCGTCATCGCGAATACGTTGGAATCTCGGCAGGATGAGTCGAAGAGCAGGCACAATAGTGTCAGCTGTTCGACGTTGTGCCGATTTCCGTCAGAAACCCGGACAAGCAACATGGGCAGACGCTGGCGGCTAACAAGCGGATGGCTTTATGCAGCCGAAGGCGACGACAACCTCGCAATCTCTTTGGCGCAACGCCCATCCTGCGGCCGGATCAACCCGCTACTCAACCATTGTTTGACTGCCTACCTTAGTGCCAATTCATTTGGGCAACGTCCTTCCACAATCGGCTTCAAAGTTCGGGCCAGTTGCAAGCGCGCAGCAAAGCTCGACATTGATCGATTGTCTGAGCGGCGGGCGGGGCACTGACCCGTCCTGCGGAATGGTGTAGGATCGCGGCTACTCGCAGAAGTCACCGAAACTGCCGCGCACCGGCGAAATCCTTCATGGGATTCTCGCCACGGTGAAGCTGGCCTGTTGGCTCATGCCCTCGGGTCACAGTGCCACATCCTAATCTCTAGTTCTTAGTCTTGCGCACAATGGGACTTGACGAGGAATTCCGACAAGTTTGTCGCCGTCCAGTTGTCCGCTGCCTTCATCAGAATTCTCACCTTGGATCTGCTTTTTGCGCGACATCAAAGCGCGTGGATCAGCTTCCGACTAATGAGCAAAACGCGCACCAACTTCAGTAACGGTTCTTGCTTCATGGCGCTTACGCAGAGACTAGAGTTCCGGCAATCGCAGTCGTTGGTCATGTCGCCGCAGCTGATGCAGGCGATCAAGCTGCTGCAATTGTCCAATCTCGACCTTATGGCCTTCGTGGAGGAGGAGCTCGAGCGCAATCCGCTGCTCGAGCGAGCCAGTGACGCTGCAGCTGGCGACGAAGCACCGACTGAGGTCCATCAGGTCAGCGGCGAACAGCTGGCCGACGGCCAAGCGCGCAACGCCCAGGACGCGGCACCGACCACCTATACCGAATGGGGCGGCGGCGCCTCGGGTGACGAAGACTACAATCCCGAAGCTTTTGTCGCAGCCGAGACAACGCTGTCGGACCATCTCGCCGAGCAGCTCTCGGTTGCCTTCCCCGGACCCGCGCAGCGCATGATCGGCCAGTACCTGATCGACCTCGTCGACGAGGCCGGCTATCTGCCGCCCGATCTCGGCCAGGCCGCCGAACGTCTTGGCGCGTCGCAGCAGGAGGTCGAGGACGTCCTTGCCGTGCTGCAAAAATTCGACCCGCCCGGCGTCTGCGCGCGTAACTTGAGCGAATGCCTGGCGATCCAGCTCCGCGAACTCGACCGCTACGATCCGGCGATGCAGGCCCTGGTCGAGCATCTCGACCTTCTCGCAAAGCGCGACATCGCGAGCTTGCGCAAGCTCTGCGGCGTCGACGACGAGGACATCGCCGACATGATCGGCGAGATCCGGCGCCTCAATCCCAAGCCCGGCACGAAGTTCGGCTCGGCCCGGCTCCAGACCATGGTGCCCGACGTCTATGTCCGCCCGGGTCCGGATGGCGGCTGGCATGTCGAGCTCAACAGCGACACCTTGCCGCGCGTGCTGGTCAACCAGACCTATTATTCCGAGCTGTCGAAGAAGATCGGCAAGGACGGCGACAAGTCCTACTTCACCGATGCGCTGCAGAACGCCACCTGGCTCGTGCGCGCGCTCGACCAGCGCGCCCGCACCATCCTGAAAGTTGCAACCGAGATCGTGCGCCAGCAGGACGGCTTCTTCACCCACGGCGTCGCGCATTTGCGGCCGCTGAATCTGAAGGCCGTCGCCGACGCCATCCAGATGCATGAATCCACGGTGTCGCGCGTCACCGCCAACAAGTACATGGCGACAAATCGCGGCACATTCGAATTGAAATATTTCTTCACGGCCTCGATCGCCTCGGCCGACGGCGGCGAGGCGCATTCGGCCGAAGCCGTGCGCCACCACATCAAGCAGCTGATCGATGCGGAAGAACCCTCCGCGATCCTGTCGGATGATACCATCGTAGAACGCTTGCGCGCCTTAGGCATTGATATTGCCCGCCGCACGGTCGCGAAGTACCGCGAAGCCATGCGCATTCCCTCCTCGGTGCAACGCCGCCGGGACAACGAGTGGTCAACGATCAACAGTCGAGCATCGGGCGAAACTGGCCTCCGTGAAGAAACTCCCAGCCCTCAATTTGGAATCCTGCAACGCCTTGTATTTACCTGAAAGCGGTCCTTTGGAGCGAGATTTGGTGTGGTGATTGAACGAAGCCGCTGATGCGGCATTTGGTAGTAAAGACCGACGCAGTCTGAGAGGATCCAACGTTCTCAGAGCCGAGCCCTTCAGACAGGAGGTCTTCTGATGGCCCAGGTGAGGCCTCTCCGCCGCCGCATGATCGAGGACATGACGGTCGCAATTTTTCGCGGAGGACGCAACCTATGATACCTCAGCGCAGTATCGAAGTTTAGCCGATATTTTCGCCGATCGCCTCGCTTGGAGGATGTTCGTGCGTTCTAGGTTCACCTGGTGGTGAGGAGGATCTCTTGGCCGGCCCTCAACGAGATCGTCTGTGCGCTGCGCGTTTTCTACGGCATGACGATCGGCCACAGCGAGTCGATGCACAACTGTAAGCCGCCGCCAGCATCACCAGGCGGACGTCCGGCGGGATCGCCAGCTTTGCGCCAAGGGGGCTGCTCAGGACCGGCGAGCTCATGGTGGATTCAAGACAATCGACGAGGCCTCGGCAAGCGCGATACCATGACCCTCGGCTGAGCATGGACGAATCTGCCGAATGGCACGTCTTCTGGCGAGGTGCGTCCGAACTCGGCGGAAGGTCCAACGTAGCGACGCCGACACACACACACAGGTCGCGGCTAACGCTTCGGATAGCCGCCGACGACCTTAGTTGGGTAACGTGCAAGGAGTTCTCTTTGGGCAAGCGCGTTTCAGCTCACAACTGCATACGGGCGACTTGAAACAGATTGAATTCCGGTCACGCTCTTAGGTGGCGCGTTTAATATTGTGGACTTCCCTACAGGGGTGATCGAATCTTTGTACAGGAGTCTTGACCTCGCTGCCGAGAAGGATACAGCGGCGCTGTCGGATGTTGATCGGGTTTAGAACGTACCCGTTCGGCCGCTTGGCGTCGTGTAATGGCCGTAACCGGCCTGAGACGCGCTATAGGTGTTTCCTGCGGCGCCCAAGCCCGTAAAAACGGCCGCAGCGACTTGCCGGTTCTTTTCTTCTTGAACCAACATCTCGTCCATCACCACCTGCATGCCGTAGTCCGACCCGGCCACATGCTGGGTAGCTTCGACTTGAGCCACCCGGAAATCTACGGGGACTTTGCTCAGATTGTTAATCGCAACGAGGAAGACAGGCCGTCCATTTGCCCGCACTTGGCGCGATGCAGGGCGCACCACTACAAGGGAACTCTTCTGACGAGAGACAAGAGCGGCTTGCCCGTACCGCATTAGCGCTTGCTGCTGAGGGTTTGATGGTCGGTGTCAAGGGGACGCTTCCAGTACCGGAAGTGTCGAAAGAAGCAGTCCAATTCAAGCCGGTGAGCGGCTGGTCTTCTTGGAGATGGTTGCACTACCCGTCCGTATCCATTCGGAAATCGGTCGCGCTGGTGCCGATTTCTTTCGGACTTACCGGATCAAGACCCGCGGCAGCAGCCGGATCTGTGCTGGCCTCGGCGGTATTAAGGGAGTCGGCCACCGGCGCCATCATCATCTTCCAGGGCAACATTAGAACATCAAGCCAGAAAACCATGGCCTGCATTGGCCAAAAAGTGGGGTGCATGGCCTGAGCTCCATATTCTCATTGCAATGCACCAAAGTGTCCGGTGTTCCCTTCAGAGAACAGACCATTTTTCATATTTGTGAGCTGAAGGCGAGCCGATCTGCGATGATCGCAGCTCGCCCATTCTGCCCGGTTTCAGAGAGACGTTTTGCTCCGGCTCTTCGAGGGAGAAGTCCGGCTATCGTCGGACTTAGTTGCTTGGAGCCTACTTCGGATTGTGGTCGGCGTAGACGATCAGGCGCCAGCGGATCGATCCTTGCGCCGAAGTGTGCGCATGGTGACTTTGCGGCGGCAGAATGTGCCCCGACGCAATGCCGATCTCGCGGTGACAGCCCATGCAGCGGTAAATCCCTGCATACGGTGCCGCAGCACCGGGCGCATGGTCCTGATCGAAGGCTTCGTGATTATTCTGGATCAAGTAGCTCGCATTCTTGTAAGACGCCATCTGGCTTTCTTTCGACTGAGTAAAAAGCCGGACTTGACCTGTCGGGTGTGACCGAATGTAATGCTGTTGCTGTCAACATCAGCAATTGGCCCGCAGTCCGGCTGGATTGCGCGGGCAATTCGGGGCCGCCAGTCGCAAGCTGGCGGTCCTCCCCGAATCGTCGATTGTTAGTTGAACATACCTTGCTGCGAGCAACGGTTACTCACCGATCTTATCCCGGTAATTCACAGGCGCATCCTGTGGAGAACTGAAGAGTTCTAGACCGCCAAACAATCATCTGGGGCGAGTGCCGATAACGAGTGGAAGGCACTTGGGAATCTCGAGTCTCATCGGCCCTGGCTGCTTTGCCGCAATCTCGCCTTTTGCAGGCGGAGAGCAAGTTCGCCCGGTCCGACGCCTGGAGCGTGGCGCTGCGCCATAAATCGCTCCAGTATGGAAATCTCGGCATTCAGATCATCCAGCTTTCGATAGATGATTGCGGCCTGCTCGTAGTACCACGGCGCGACGCCCCAATTCTTTTCGAGGCTTACCCTTTCCTGCGAGTCGATTTCGGTTAGGAGCAAGCTCAAAGCCTCGGCGTACTCGCCAGTGCGCTTTAGCGCTTTGACGCGTTCCACCAAATCTTGAATTCGACTTGCCTCCGGGGTGAGCGTGACAACAAGTTCGCGAATACCAGTTGCCGCGACGGATGAAATGCGCTCCGGGCGTTCTGGCGTCGCGTCTTCCATCGCGGCTGAGCCAACCATCAGCTTGAAGTCGCTTTCACCGACGATCCGAAGCGGGAGGCCGGCAGCGACCATTTCCTCAGCTTTGCGGTGTTTTGAACTTTTCTCACTTCCCTTGGTACGACGCAGATCTTGATCTCCAACGACCAAAATAGTCGTGCGCTTATTCACGCCGTCGGCAACATTGCATCCCATCTTGCTAGCGGCTCTCGCGGCGATGGACCGCGGGATTTCCAGTGCTCCGGTAAACACGATGGTTTCTCCCGCAAGCGGACCGGATGGGTCTCCATCGCTCGCAAATTTACCAGGGACTTTGCCGGATATCGTCAGTTCTACGCGCGATAGCCAATCTTGCAGGCTATAACCGCTATCGGCGATGGCGCGCAGCATTATGAGGCCAGCCGCACGAGCATCTTCAGCCGCGTCGTGGTGGACAAAACTGATTTCGAACTCCGAGGCGAGGCGGGCGAGACCGTATCCGCCGCCATCGTTGAAATGTGGCCACGCGCGCCGCGCCACACGCACAGTATCCAACCAGGCGCACGGAAGCGGGCCGGTTCCGTACTTGTCAGCGGCGCGCGCTAATGCAGCTTTATCAAAGTGACTGTGGTGAACCACTACGACATCGGTAAGCGAGGCGCTGATAGCCGGGAAGACCTGTGCCATCGTCGGTTTACCCGCAACATCCTCCGGCCGGATGCCGTGAATTCCACTATTGAGATCATCAAATTCATCTTCGGGGTCGACAAGAATTGTCAGTGATTTGAATGCGGCACCATTGCGGAAATGGACCAGCCCGATAGAACAAATGCTTCCTAAGTCAGCGTTCGCCGTTTCCACATCCAGCGCAATAAAATCTGCAACCTCTGCCAAAGTAGCCCCCTTCAATATCGTGCGATCATTCTCAACCCCAGCGCGCCCGTAAACAGGCAGTTCAACTCGTCGAGTAGACCGAGCCGCAGCGTCTGATGTGTAAGGCGTCCGGTGACGGGACGTCCGTACCTTAGGAAATAACGAAGGTACTGCAGGGATGTTATTGCGAAGGTCAACCGTCTACCGAAGGCGGCTCAGAGAAGAAAGAGGCTTCAAAGGACAGCAACTACTTTGCGCCGCAAAACCAAGCAGGGTTGAATTTACGTATGCCCAGATTGCGAAAGTCCTCAATGTGAACGGGACTGTCGCGCCCGTCCTAGCATCTAACTGGGATGTGGCGTGCCCCGGCCTCGCCGCTTATCGCAGCTCAGCGCGGCAAGCATAGTCTCGATGCGAAACGCCGAAGAGTGGATGACACGATCGTAACCGCAGGGCCCTCAAACTATATCATCCCGTCATCCAAGGAATTTATTGAAGGCACACTAAGCCCAACCTTAGCGTCGAGCCGCCGCTATCGCTGCATGTATCGCATCTGAGCACGGCAATCTCCCCGCCCATCTGGTGGTCTAAGCTGAGGCATGGGCGGGGAGACGCGCGGCCCCGGCTAATGATAATGCTAAAACTGTGCCACGATTGCTGCCTCAGCCAATCCGCAAATGCTCGGCCGAGACCTTACCACTACGGCCCGTAACGAGCTCATAGCTGACCTTGGCTCCTTCAGCCAAGTTAGTATAGCCGGCCTCTTGAACCGCTGAGATGTGGACGAACACGTCAGGACCACCATCCTCCGGCTGAATAAATCCGTACCCTTTGGTCGCGTTGAACCACTTAACAGTACCCAAAGCCACGCCACGTCTCTCCAGTTTGAAAGCGGCCAAAACATAACTCTGGGCCAACTTGCGGACAACCCGCGCAGTGTTCGATCTAGGCCCATCTATCCTGAAATTGGGCCGGATAGTGTTTGAAGGCCAGCCTCCATGGCGGCGAGGTGGGGCTCTAGCCGTGCGACACCTCGTTGGCCACCGCATCATCCGCAAAGCGCAATGGCTGACGAGCTTCCGGCTCCGTCGTCTGCTGCTGTTCCAACTTCTCTACATACTGAAGGATCATTCGGCGGAGGCCCGAGTCTTTGATCTTCTGGAACGCCACAATTAGGCGAAACATCTCATGATGGTCGGATGCTAATGCCATTCCGAAACGAACCTTTCCTGACGAATCAAATACCAACGATGATTTATGCATGATCTTAAATGTTTATGAAGCCGGGGCTGTGCTGCCAACTCCGGCTTTTCGAGCCGAATCCTCTAATTTTGAGTGCGCTGGCTCAATGTTGTGCAACAGCTTCCTCTTTGGGCAGGCATAAAACGATTATTCCAATTATGCTACTCCGGTATACATTTTAAATTAGGGGATTTAATCAATGCGAATTGCTGCCGTCATATTCGCTTTGTTGAGCGCTTCCTATCTTCCTGCTGGTGCACAAGATCTACCGGAGCACACAGTCCTCGCGTTTAATCTGCCCAGCTGCCCGAAAGGCTGGCAGGAGTATGCTCCTGCTGCTGGCGCTCTTGTTGCAGGTGTGGGCAACACATTCCAGCTCGGCGCAAACGGAGTCAGTCCAAGCTTTACAGTTGCAGATGCCTCAGGCGGAGCATCAGCGCCAAAATCAAAAGTGGCAGGACTTTTATTCTGTGAGAGAAACAGAAATCGACGATAAATCCAGGCGGAGCGCCTCCCGAGGTTGGAGAAGCGCCGCTCGTGAACTGTTTCAAGCGAGCGGCGTACTTGGCTACGTAATGCTGGACTCTCGATGGCGCGCATGGCCTTAGTGTCCGATATGCGCGCCGCTGCATTTGTAACGAACCAAGTCCGCCGAACTGATCCCTCTCCCGCAGTTTAGCTGCGCCCACCGCGAGAAAGTCGTTCGCTCAACTGACAGCGCCAGCATCAGTTCGCCCTTTTCGGTGACGAACCGCGCAGGTTCTGCGAGCGCAAATCACGCGGGATCTGGCGTATGGGACGACACTCCAGACTGAAGGCCGGCTTTTGCGCCGTCTTCGGTCGTTCTGTCCAAGCTGTGTTGCTGGCCCTTTGTTCGACGCCCCGCAGGGAAGTCGAAGAAGCACCCGCTGCGCGTGTTTAACGACGCCCTTCGTCCGGACAGCATTATATGGGCCGCGGCCAGCGCGACGCTCACCCGCAGGACGGAGCAAAGCGGAGTACGTCGCTAAGCGACATTGACCGGCCAAGCGTTGGCTGCGGTCGCTAACTGGAAGTTTGCTTGGAGACGAGGACCTCCGTAGTGGTAGTCCTAACTGGGCTATGCTCGCTTTCTATGGCATCCAGAACCACAATGGCGCTGGAAATGTCTGACGCAACGCGGCATTGATGTGTAATGTACGAAGCTGCTGTTTAATGTGAGGTCGCTTGCGGAGCGCCAAGAAAAGCAGGTTAGCCCACTGTTTCCAGAGCTTCTGCCATTGGTCTGTCGTTTTGTCAGGTGGCGACTGGCCCGTCCGCTTTCGAAACAGGCCACCCGTTACATCCATTGCCATGTCGGCCCCGAGTTCGACGGAGCCGCGAAGCTCAGCTTCGTAGGCCTGAGCAAAGCTCTTAAGCTGATCTGCGTTTTGTATCACCCCATCGTTTAATCCTGAAACGTTGAAGTCCAAGCCATCTGGCGGCGTATGGCCTCGCAGCGTTTGCATAACGTCTTCGAGCGTCAGATCCCACATCTTGTCAAAGAATGCCTTCTGGATCGCTAGTTCGGTATCAGCGTCAAATCCCGTCTGACCTGGATGAACGAAGCCGAGAGCATACGCTACCTTAGTCCAGACAAGGTGATGAAGGGGATGAAGGTCGCCGTTTCCCTCGGTACTATGAACGAAGTGCGAAATCTCTGTGCCAAGCCGCATTTGGTGATCGAGCAGAGACACGCCAAGACTTAGTTCATCGACGACGCGTGCGATTTCAAGCCGAGACGTAAGATCGCGATTCTTGAGAAACTCGGAGAACGTACTCTCGCTAATGGGACAAAAGGCCTTGTTGGCCCGGACGAGCTCGCGAAGTCGTCGCAGCAGTTCTTTTGCCGCAGGATCAACGTTTCTACCGGTCGAACAGTCGCGCAGCACGATCCAAAACTTGGTATCAAGGAAGATTGCGGTTCGGCCTTCCAGCCGCTGGCCCAATTCCACAACTCGGTTCTTGGTGTGCCTGTCGAGAGATATCCCAGGATTTGCGCGATGCGCTGCGATGTCCATAAGTGCTGTTTCTGGTTGCAGTTGTTTTCGCCAGGCACGCAAGTGGCGCTTTCGAGCGGGCCTAGTATCCTTCGTTCGGCAGCGCCGGCATGCTCAGGATCGTCTTCTTGAGTTCGGCGATTTGAAATTGTGCGTCCATGATCTGCTGAAATTGTGCGTACAGCACCTCATTCCCAGCACTGAGGTGAGGAGCCCCTTGCGCTACTGGCGCAGTATGAGCCCACTCGTAGATGGCTGCCCACGGGATCTCCGTAAGAACATGGATGAGGTAGCCGATGCCGTACGTTGCTACAGCGATCGAGTTCAAGAGTTGAATGACCTGCTGAATAACTAGGGCCATGATAAATCCCCGTCAGTGATCAGGACGGGCATTAAGTTACCCTGATTCGCGATCCATAGTTTTGTGGATAACGGGGATTGTTGAATCGACGAAACAGATAGTTAGAGGTCTCTGACCGCAAAGAGTTCGGGGCTATGATCTCCGGTTTCCAATCGCCGCTGGTGCTCCGCTTGTCGCGCGAGTCCTGCATCAAGGACGTACAGCAGTTCAATAGCGCCATGTATACGTGCGCTATGTTTGAACGATGTTTCTGAATCTAGATACGGCCTGGCAATGCTGTTCAATATTTCGGTGAAGCACGCCAACGCCGCGTTCACATGCTTGACTTCGACGGCTGGCAGCGGCTTTGGCAGCGCGCCGAGAGCCAGTTTGAGATCGCGATGCGCGATACGGCGGTTGCGCCAGTCACGAGCGAATTTGGTCTTGTCTATCGCTTCCAAGCATAGGGCCTCGATCCGGCTCTTCAATGTTGCGTCGGGGATCAGGACTGGGAGATTGTGGAGCGTCAGGTTTGTACGCCCGAGGACTTCGGGGCGATCGGTCAACCGGGCGATGTGCAAAACCAAGCCTTCCCATAGCGAGTCTTGTACCATGCGGAAGAAATGTCCGGCAGATTGGTTCATCAGCTCAATGCGGCTCTTCTTCGTTCCGTAGAGCTCGATAAACTCCGACCACGTGATGTTCAGTTGGGCTAGCTCCTGCCAAAGCGCGGCATACTGTGTGCCGAGCTTTTCGCCCATGACCTTGATGTACTGCTGCTTGGCTTCCGTGGCGGATTGATTGGCCATGCTATGCCTTCTTGCGTGGCGCTGGGGGCGGAGAGATCAGCGCTTCCGTCGACAGGATGAGTTCACGGCCGTACTTCCGGGCGGCGGTTTTGACACTTTCTTTGGTGACGACGAAGGCGAAATAAGCTGCGTGTATTGCTGCGACGCCAAATACAAGCATCGTGCGGTTCGTGAGGTCGCCGCCGATGTCCAGTGGCACGCGATACCAAAGGAGTCCCGCGCAAGTCAGGACCACGATCAGGTTCAGTCCGAGCGCAATCCACTTCAACCCGAACTGGTTGCGGCGGAAGCCGTACCCTACGTTCTCGCCAAATGCCGCCGATCGCCGCGAAGGCGCCAACATGGGCGCTGATCCAGTCGGCGAGTCCCTGCGTCCATGTCGCCTGCGCGTAGGTGAAGCTCGAGGCACCGAGCACCGCGACGAAGATCTGCGCCATTCTGCGCTCACCGGTGAGGCGATCGACCACCACCGGCACGCCGTCGCCGGCATAGTCGACGAACAGCTTGTCGCCGGCTGCGTGCGCCTGGCGCATCGTCACCGACAGGCGACCCTCCCAGCCGCGGTAAAGCTCACAGAAGCGCGAGTACCGGTATCCGCCGGGCTCGGCCGCGATGTACTCCTCCCACAGGATCGACAGCGTCACGTGCTTGCGCTTGAGCTCGCGGTGCACGGACG
Organism: Bradyrhizobium sp. CCBAU 51627; assembly: GCF_028128765.1. Classification (GTDB taxonomy): domain Bacteria; phylum Pseudomonadota; class Alphaproteobacteria; order Rhizobiales; family Xanthobacteraceae; genus Bradyrhizobium. The sequence goes on along the minus strand of NZ_LBJG01000092.1, from coordinate 5,873 downwards.
CCCAGTCGGGCTCGGCGATGCGGCGGTGACCCTGTCGGTTGCCATTGCCGGTCTTGGCGAACAGGCGGAGTTCCAGGGCCGCGTCCGTGAGCTCGTCGGGCAACGGCCAGGTCAGACCCGCGGCCTCGAACCGCCGGATCGCCAGCCGCACCGTCGAGGGCGCCGCTCCTACCAGTCGCGCAATCTCGCGGCTCGGCAGCCCGGCCGCCTTCATCCTGATCACATCGCGCACACGGCGCATCGCAAGCCTCTCCGTCGGCATCCAGGGTCCCCCTTCGCAAAGATGAAAGGGTTAACCCTATGGGAGCCAGAAGAGGCCTCGTCACCCGGGCGACATCATCCCGGAATGGTGGGCGACATCATCTCGGAATGGGTGGGCGACTTCAAATCGGAATGGTGGGCGAGATCATCTCGGAATGGTGGGCGAGATCATCTCGGAATGCTGGGCGACATCGAGCGGAATCCGAAGAGGAAAACTACAAAGGCAAATCCGAGCGTACGAAGTCTGAGACGCTTCGTCTCCTTAACCGCTTGGATTTTCGATGCACGCTTGCTGACCTTGACGATGCGACGATTGAGCGTGAACTCGGAAAGCTCGCCGAGGTCCCGAGCGAACAGCTGCACGCGTTCCGCGCTCTGCGGACGATGCTCCGATGGTGCACGAAACCTCCCCACCGCTACATCAAGCGCAGTCCGCTTGAAGGTTATCCCGCTCCGGGTAAGGACAAAAAGCGCAGCCGTATCTTGAACGACGATGAACTTCGAGGGATCTGGCAGGCATGCGGCGGCTTCTTTGGCGATATGATCCGGCTCATCATCCTGTGGGGATGCCGGAATGGCGAAATAGGACGCCTGCAACGCGCCTGGCGAGAGGGGCGCGTGATCACGATTTCTGGAGAGTTCACAAAGAATGGGCGCGCTCACGCAATCCCCATCCTTCCGATGATGAGGCGGTCCATGTCTGCCTTTCCAGCAGGAACAATTTCACAGCCTGTTGCTTCAAGAAAGCGGTCCAAACGCTTCTGAGCGGCTTCTGAAGCAGCGGGCGTGTCCGCCTTGTTCAAGAGATCCCAATAGGGCTGCTCGAACAGCAGCTCGCTATCACCTACCTTCCGGGTGGCCGACACTATCCAGTGCAAACGTGAAAAGGAGATCGGTCCGAAGCGGCTTGCGAAAATGCTCGACGAGATAGATGAGAAAGATCCGCCCGACGGCTACATCCTGGCCGCAGCAGCGAATTTCTCCAAGCAGTCATACGACGCGTTTAGGGCGAAACTCCTCGAAAAGAGAGTGATGGAGTTCTACCTCTGGGGCAAAGCCGAGCTTGAGGACATGCTCCATCTCCCGAAGAATGATCGAATTCATGAACTCTAGCCAAAAATGGTCCAGTTTGCCGGCCGAAGATCAAGACCAAGCACCTGGCAGGAGGTGGTGTAGGGCCGGTTGCGTCGTACTAACGAATTGGCAAAGCACATCCATACGCGCGTGCCTGCCATGCTCAACGCGCCCGCAATAGACGCTGCGTCCCCCCGATTGAAATGCCTCGATACCCAATAAACTCGATACCAAGAAAGGACGAATGAATCAGACTGATCAAATGCTAGTTTTGTTTCGCAACTAGGAAGCGATGCACGTAGAAATAGCCCTAGCCGGCTGCGAAGGATGGAAGCGAGAAGCCATCAAAGGCCGCGGCGCGCCAGACGCGCCAGTGAACGTCGTTTCTTCGGCGCCAGGTAGAGGAGGATGTCGGAAACGCCGCGGAGCTCGACCTGATCGATTGTCGACGGTGAGTCATGAAAGGTTCTGGGCGAGTTTGCCACCAAAGAGAGATCGTCGCGCACGCACCGAGTGAGAAGTATTTTTGATCCGAACACCTGGGTAGTCAGCCCTTCTAAGCGCTTGCGCAGCAGACCAGCAGTCTCGACCGCTCGAGCCTGATTGTTGCTCGCCGCAACGGAGCTCAAATTTGAAGGAATGGCCCGCCCTCCCGCGTTCCGTACTTGCAAATACGAAAATTCCGAACTTTATCCGAGCCGTGCTAATTTTCGTTATACTCTGGCAGCTGGAAAGTTGTATTCTTCCATTTGATTCGCTGACCAATTTTTTACGGGAGCATGTTAATGCCCCAGCGAGCGGTATCGCGAGAGGATTTTCGAGGCTTATTCGCCTTCTATGTGTTTGTTGCCCGACATGACAACAAGCATGACGGCGCATCTCGCCTGCTGAAGTTATTCACGTCGAGCCAAAACATTTCCGATGAGCTTCTGGATCAGTGGTCAGAGCGCGCTGACGCGCTCGGTGCGGAGAGGGTTGGTAGCGTACTGGGCCCACGCACTCGCGCCGTAGCGAATGGCGATGCAAACTACGACCATGCCAGCGCGTTTCTCCACGCTTTGCTCACAGCGTTGGATCAAACCCAGCACTAAGCGTCGAGGTGATCACCGGACACCGCCCGGCGACGCGAGCGCGGTCCTGCTCGCGGCCGCGGCATCAGCCAGGCAAGTAGCGCTCGCATTCTGGCCGGCGGTTCATAGATGCCGGCCGTGTCGAAGAATACGGCACCGGACATTATTACCATCGTGGAAAGACAATTATGACCGGGCCTTCGTGACGGTGAGGTGAAGCCTCTGGCCGTTCTCCAGAAGAACAGATAGTAGCGGGCAGTCGCTGGTGGTCTTGCTGACGGAAACCGCGGCCTTGCGCTGCCCGATGGAGTAGTGCCTCAGGAGGGCTTCCTTAAAGTCCTCCGCAAGGATTTCCAGCGGGTCTGAAAGCATGGTGGTTGCCATGGCTTTGATTTCCCTGCGCTCGTTATCTTTATTCAGCATACTCTTGTCCTGAACCTATTTGCGGCGCACTTTCCTGCGGTTTGGACGATTTCCTGCATCGCATAGGAATTTCGGGGCGAAATTCAACGGCGGGAGCTGATCATGCGATACGATCGAGTAGTCGCCCACATCCTCGAGATTGTGCAAAAGAACAACCGCCTAACTTCCGAGGTGCTTGGTGAAATGGCCGGGCTTTCTGCTACCGCCCTGTCAACGACGACTGAAGAGGCTCCACTCACAGGGCATCATCGAAGCCGACGTCTCAATCGTCTTGCGCAAGGCGGTGGGAAGACCTATTCAAATGCTTGTGCCGGTCCCTCTGGAGCGGGAGCGCACCCCCCTCCCGAAATCGATCCTATGTGCCATTGCTACACGATGCGTTAGGGCGGCGGCAGTCCTAGACACGAGATCTTGCCGGATCGGCTCGCATGACCAAGGGCTCACCCACAAGGATTTCGTGTCCAACTTCTGACACGGGACAAAGTCCGTCAGGTTCAAAACACCGGCTGCGTTTGGGGCGCCTTGGAGTTTTCAAAGCGTAATCAAGCGCTTGATGCGTGCTGACCGAGGTGGCACGCCTGTTGCTAGGGATGCAGGAAAACGGAGTGAGGGCTGAGCGCACACCAGATGCACAAAACGAGTGATGCTCTCCTTCTCTTGAACCCGTGTGCTCCGTTTCTGAGAGAGACAGGCTAGCGCACAAAGTCGCGCAACGAGTGGCAATAGTTTTGGAGAGCAACATGGTGCTGCGCATGGAGTCCCCAGCTCCTCCGATCAAGGTGGAGAACTGGCTGCGCGGCGAGCCCCTCACGAGCTTCCAGCCCGGGAAGGTGTACATCGTTGAATTTTGGGCAACTTGGTGCGGACCATGCACGGCAGTGATGCCTCATCTAGTAGAGCTGCAAGAGAAATACAAAGACAGCGGACTTGAGGTGCTCGGCGTCGCAGCTTACGAACAAGCTCCAACGGCGAACGAGGCCCGAACAACGTTGGACGCGTGGTTGACCGACAAGTTCTCGAACCTGAACTATCGGATCGGTTTCGACTCCACAGGCGAGATGAGCAAGCTTTGGATGGACTCCAGCTTTTCTGTTGGGATTCCCACCTCGTTCGTCGTTGACCGTGACGGCCACATCGCCTTTATCGGTCCTCCGACGCAGCTCGACGACGTCTTGCCGAAAGTTCTTAACGGCAGTTGGCGGACCAGCGATGAAGCTAAAGCCGCCGATACAGAGCGGATCGACAGCGGACGACGCGAAATGCGCGAAATGGAGCGCAAGCGGGCGTTGACTGAGCCGATTCTCGCCAAGCTTTGGCCGGCGATGAAGGCGGAGGATTGGGCAAAGGCGGTTTCGGCGGTCGAAGAGGCCGTCGCGGTGATGCCGGACGACCTCAACTTCCGCGTGCTCCATGCGAAACTGTTGCTTCACAGACTGCGCAGCTTGCAGACCGGCTTGCCGGTTTTGAAGCGATTCGCTCGCGATGCGATCGACAAAAACGATGAGCACTGGATGGAAGGCGCGCTGAGCCAGCTCTTTGATCCGGCGAATGACAACTCCCACTTCCCGTCTGCCGAGCGCCTCGCGATGGGCAAAGAGTTGTCCGAACACATTCTTGCGCTGAATCCTCCGCAAGGGGACGGTGGCTTCAAGTACCTGTCCTATGGGGCGGTCGCTCAGTATTATTATGAGAGCGGCAACAAGGATCGCGCAATCGAATTGGTCGAGGTGGCGTTGAACTCGCTAGACGGTCCTGAGCCTATCCCCGACGAACTGAAACAGCACGTCATGTCGACGTTGGTCGAAGCGCTGGCCAACTACAAGGGTGAAAAGGCTTGCTATGGGACTGTTTGTGCAACTCCGCAAGACGGGTTTCCGAGAGCGTCAAATCGCAGGCAACGGAGCAAACAACAAAAAGAAGGGTGATCCGGAATTGCTCGCTTGGCATCATCCATTTCTCCGCGGCCAGTGGCAACTAAATCTGACGGGCTGACGGTTTACACGAAAAAATGCTAAACGACTCCTCCGGCATCAAAATGCACCTGGGCACAGCCATCGGGGCGGCCGGACCTAGGCGGGCATCGCCACGTTTCTGCAGACGGGTGAAGATTGAATGTTGTCAATCCGCATGCACGGCTCGCACAAACTCTCGAAAGGATCGCGCAGGCGGGCGACCCTAAGATCGATGCTCTCATGCTGTAGAACCCCGCAACGCTTGAGCCGCTTCAGCTAAATCGCTGCCGCAAAGAGGGGTGGATGGGTGGAAGGTTCTCGATCGCAGCTCTTGGACCATCACGTCGCCTCGTACGGCAGCGCCAAGCATTGGGGACATCGCGCCGGAAAGGATCTTACGCCGCGTGCAGCACAATCGCGAACGCCATCATTGTTCAAGATGACGAACGCCCGCCGCGATCAGCGGGGTGCTCCCGTTTGTGTTGGAGCACTGCTGGCTGAAGGGGCGTTAGCGCCATCAGCCGCGGCCAAGAGATCGTTATCTGATCGTCGCTCGGCAAGGCGCCCGCCTGAGTGTGGGTGCCAGAGCGTGTCGGTGGCTGCCCTCGCACCGCTAGTCAACCTGGCTACGGGATGAATCGGCGAGTATAGCTCCACGCTTCTGCGTGGGTAGTCACCACGCTTGGACTCACTGCCTTCAGCCGGGCAGAGTTGCCGGCCTATGCGGCGAGACTTTTTCGCCCATGTTTACGAGTTTCAAAAATTTACGACCCTCACAATAGGGATATCTTCTCGGAGCTCAGCAAGTCGAGCGGGTCTCACTGTCGCCGATCAGTATCTGCACCAGCTTGTGGAGCCGGTTAGTCGAGATTAGAAGAGTCACCTCCCGGGCGCTGCGAGGAAAAAAAGTAGCGAATTGAGCGAGCGAAGCAATTTACGATCTTCGGTTACCGGCACAGCCGGTATCGCGCACTCTATCAGATATAGTGTGGCCGCGGTTCTAGCATTACAGTTGCATCTTCCTGAAGGTTCTGAATCCATGGGCGACCATGATTCGGGATCTGATGATTGGTGGCGCGTCAGTTGAAGATAC
>NZ_LBJG01000091.1 GCF_028128765.1 Bradyrhizobium sp. CCBAU 51627 | reverse complement strand
GCCCATATCCTCGCATGGTCGTCTTGGCGTAGGTGCCATCAGGCCAACGCGCGCAAAGCCCATCTCAGGAAAAAATTGCAACTGTAATGCTAGAGGGCGTACTCATAAGTAACCGAATGGAAAGTCCGCTCCCGGGAGCGCAGCAGACCAATTAGGCAGCGACTCCTATGGGCGATCGAACGTAGAACTCGGACAAATGAGCACCGAGCGTTTTGGCGATGCGGTCGAGAAGATCAATTGTCGCCCGCCGTCGCGGCGACTATCGGCGGCGCTCTGAGCACAATGGACGCAAGTCTTGCCAGGCGGCCAGTAGCGGGAGGAATTTGCGGCAGGGACGCAGTGGTAAAATGAAAAGCAGCCGCCCAAATCGTCATCGCAATTACGCCCAGGGCAATGAACTTCTTGATGGTCACACAACCAAAGTCATCCGCTGCTATCCGGTAAAGCTCTTGGATTTGATCTGGCCGATATAGCAATATGGAAATGCCCCACCCACAGAACAGCAACTACTGGAAGTTGCGCAATGGAATAAAGAGCTGCTCGCGCACGGTCATCACGTCATTTCCCTCATGCGATCTGCGGAGATTGTCCCTGAGCTAATGAGATTGGCTCGGATTTCGTACATTCGTGCTAGCTCCTATCGAAAAGTATCGAGCCGGATGACACACGCGCGGCCTGCAACAATTTTGCTACGGACACGCTCTCGGTAGCGCGATTGAAAATCGAGTGTTTAACCTACAGTAGTGGACCGACTTGGTCGATATACGGTCTCAGGTGGTCGAGGTTGTTCAATGAAGATGACCAAAACCGTGATGCCGAAGTTTCGCGACGCAGATCTATAACTGCGCGCACTTTTTCGTCACTCATGCGCATAGAAAGCAAAAAATCCGCGCGACCGTTGTTCTACCCTGTTCGAGCGACATGATGACCCACGTCAACAAGGTTCCGACGTCACCACTCTCCCGAACCCAGGAGGTGGCTGCCACAAAGTTGCTCATGGCAATCGCTGTCGAAGGGTGGGGTGCAGCGGTCTCATAGCCAAAATCTGTGGTTGTAACGTTTTCAGTACTGGACGAATAGCAAGCGGTCGACTACGCAGCGAACGAGGGAGTGCCGTGGGTTGTACTTTCCAACGGTGCGATATGGCGCCTCTACAATGTGAAGTTCGGCGAGCCCATCGAAAAGACCCTTGTCTTTGACATCGACATTCTCACCCGCGGCTCCAGGAGCGAGGATGCAATCGGTTGCCTCGCTAGTCCAAGTACAGAACGTACTCAAAGGAAATAGTAATGGGCGAGTTATTGAATGTCTGGAGGGAGATCAATGCCGGCAACCGCTTTGCTGAAACCAAACTCACGTTCTTCGTTGGCATCTTGGTCGGTATCCTAGGGTTTTTGAATAGTGGGAGCGTGCTTCTCGCTCATGAAGGACGTGTTCTTGGTGGGGGAGACGCCCGCATAGTGAACTTAGCGATTATTGTCGCGCTGGTGGTATCGGTGAGTGCTGCCTTCCCTCAACTCGCTACTGGAAGCCGGTGGGATTGGCTGATACCTAAGAAGCCCCCTATTGACTTGTACTATTTTCTTGATATCGCCAATTTCAACTCCAGTGACGCTTGGCTTCAAGCCTGTCAGCTAAAGATAGCTGATGACGAATTGCCGAGAGCGAAAAGTATCGCCGGGCAGATCCATGTTGTCGCAAAAATCGCAGCGCGAAAGTTCTCGGTGCTTCGCTATGCCTCTTTTTTCGTGATGGCCGGATGGCTAATCTCCTGGGCTGTTCCTCTGTACAGGCACCTTTTCTCCTAAAGAGAATGGTAGCTGTAAATGGCTAGTAAGTCGGACAGTGATCTTCCCAAATTGCGAGACTGGATATCGCAATTGCCGGTGAATATCGACTATGACAATCATGGAGGTGCTTGGTCTCGCCTGGAATTTTTGCAGCTGTTGAGGGGCGTTGTTGGGCCTGGCAGCGTTGTGATCGTCTATCTGCTCGATAGAGATGAGCGCCAGAAGAGTTTTTTGACACTCTCGTACATCGCAGGCGAAATCTCGATGCAATCCAGCTTGCAGCGTAGGTTGACATTGCTAGCCGACGGAGATTCGCTGTCATTTGCCTGGGCCCGCGCTGAGCTGGAAAAAATAGCGGCCATAAGAAACTACTCTAGGCCAACCATTTATCGATTGAGCGACCAACGAGGCTGTGACGTCGACGACTGTATATTGGAAACGAACGATATTGGCATAGCTGTAATCCTGAAGCCCAAACCGGGTGCTCTCGACGAGCTGAGTCACATCAAACTCGAGATCGCCTGGAGATTTTTTTCAGTTCAGACCACGCGGTCACGTCACGAACGCTTGTCCCAGGCCATAAGTCGGATGCTGGAGGAGGTCGAAAGTTCGGCCTCCAAATCAAAGTTATGTTCAGTCCTAGCTCACTACGTGCGGGCAAAAGCAATTCTACTCTACGAACAGATAGGCGGTGCCTATCAACTTGTTGCCGAGCATCACGAGTCGGAGGCTCCGCCGCCCGTCAACAGGTTCGAGCGTTCAGAGGCGGACCGTTTGCAAAGGGCATCTTTGGTAGTTCGTAGTCATACATATTCTGGAACGCTAACGGGCAGCATTCAGGATATTGTCGGCGCATCTGCATGGATGCTATTGCCTTGCCATACTCACGCCGTGGACGTCCTCTCCGGACAAGATGCAAGCTTCGCGCAGTATCTCATTTTCCTCATTGGCAAGGAAAACTTGGAATACTTAGGTGAAGACTTTAGCTACACCGATCTCCTGATTGGAAAAAATCTGGTGTCGCTTCTCGGCGCACACCTACCCTTCATGGGGCTCTCGGACAAGCTCAGGCAGCTTTCGAAGGAACTAGATGAGCAAGCGATTTCCGATTTCTCACTGAGATGGCTAAGCGAGATATCTAAGCGATATGTGCCGAGTTTATTCGGGGTAGCGCTGTTGCCGGGGGACTCGGGCGCGGACCTGAACAAGTACTATCCGGCACCGTTCCAACTAGGAAAACTAAATCGGCGTCTCATAGACGTTTCGCGCGACAACGAATCATGCATTGCCCAAACAAGCGAAGGAGCGCAGTTGTGGTGCTTAGCTTTTCGCATTCATACTGAGTACCGTACGCAACAACGGATTGTATTCGCCTTCCAGGAAGATTGCATTCAAAGTGCCGCTGCACAAATCCTGGAAATGATCGTGGAATACGTTAGGACGGCTTTTGGTGTCATTGATTTTCGTGAGTATCACAATGCAACTCAGGCTCAAATCAGGCATGTGATCCGCGGCTCATTGTCCGCCGCTGTCTCCGAGCTTGAACTCGTTGCTCAGCGTGTCCGACTCTTCTCCTCAATGCCGACAAAGCTAGCTCGTCTCTTGGCTACGCCAACAATGCAGACGTCTATTCAGGACGCGCTGCTTTGGCTGAATGAAGCATATAGCCTTGCTGATGCGCCTCGTTATCTACTTGAGACGTTCGATAAGAACGCGGTTCGGTGGGCAGATGTTGATCCTGCAGCAATAGTCGATTCGGTGCTCGCTATGGTGCACGGCGAGCTAAGAAGAAGGGGAATACGGGTTGCGTTCGACAAGGGTGCAGTAGGTTCCCATTTCATCTCGGCCGACCAAGAATTCCTAAAGATTGTTTTCTTCAACCTGATAGACAACGCTATCAAGTACTCATTTCAGGACAAGTGGTTGCGCATCGAACTCATCTATACGGCCGATCGATTTCGTGCCGAGATCCAGAATGAGGGCGTTCCGATCAAGGAGGAAGATCGAGAGAAGATCTTTCATCCCTGGGTTCGGTCTTTCCGACAGTCTGTAGCGACGCGCCGGCCGGGGACCGGATTGGGGCTCGCGGTCACCCGCAGGATACTCGAGGCTCATGACGAACGCGCGATCTGCGATTTCACGTCGGTGCCTATAGATGAAAGAGCGTCCGTTGCTCGTACGACATTCTTCTTCGAACTGCGCTTAAAGGGAAAGGGAATTGCTGCGTGAGGATTTACCACTTTGAGGACGAGTGGCCGAAAGGACGATCAATCGCTCACCGGCTGCATGACCGTGTATTTGATTGGTTGCCGCCATCACGGCAGATAGACCTCGACTTATCGGAAGAAGAGCATCCGACCAGCGATGAGCCCGCCAAGATTTGCGTCACTCTTAAGGACATTGTGGTGTTTGAATATGTCCTTGTTACAACGATCGCCTCCCTGCAGTCTCACGTCACCAAGGACGACGTAGTTATTGTCGACATTATGCGGAGCAATGAGACGGGACACTTCGTTTCAATTCTGGACGAAGTGATGATGATCTTCCGGCGAGGAGAACACAAGCGAGAAAATTGGCGATATTTCTCCGCTTATCCGGAAAGGGTGCCGGAAGATTGTGAGATTTCCGGCTATGCCAAGAAGGAAAATGGCAAGCTCCTCCAGTTTCTTTTCGAAAAGATCGAAGGACAGCTGAAGTGACAGATGGTTGGTTTTCGTTCGAGAGGGCTGGAAATCCAAAGCGACCAGATGATTTCCAAAGCCAGGAACTCGACACGCTCTTCTTGGAAAGCGCAACAGTCAAACTGGGTGCGGCCTGGTGTGTTTCATTTCCAAGTATGCGACTGATTTTTTTCTGGGGGGATCGAAGTCAATTCAACGAGAAGAGGTTCAAAGAGCCGGGTAGGTTTGGATACTACCTTAGACGGTTTCATCCATATTTTGAGAGATTTGTTGCCGCGAAAAGCCTGCTTCTTTCCCGCGAAATCACCGATTGCGCAGATGCGAGTCCTATCAAATACATCGGCTTGAAGTGGATGGAAGATCGGCCAGCTGAGATTTACGCGGGAAACGGCTTCATCTTCATATACGAGTTGCAGGAGACCCGCCAAAACTACAGGCCCGATATCAATATGCGCGCGTACCTCTTGGACCGGAGCGAACTTGGGTTTCGGATCTGTAGTCAGGCTCATCGTTTTTTTGAACGAATACCTAAGAGCGTACTCAAGATAGACGCCTCGGCTAAACTGCTATTGGAGCAATTCTTTTCCCCTAATTGTTTTGACCTGGTCAGTGAATGTGACGTGCCATTTGCATGGCCGTGGCAGAAGTCTCTAGAGCTCAAGAATGGGCTCGCAATTCCGAAGCAGATCCCCACTTTATCGCTCGTAATGGATATCCGAAATTCGTCGTCAGCAATGCTCCTCACACGTGACCAGCCTCGATTTGCGGGTTTCATAGATCGGGCTGTCGAAGGGGCCCGAGAGGCAATAACGGAAAATGGCGGATATTTCGATAAAGAAACGGGTGACGGGGTAGTTGGTCATTTCGTGAACGCGGAGAACTTCGAAGATGCCTCGGCTCTTAGAGATGCTCTAGTAGCGGCAAAATCGATCTCGATGTTGACCACTCGTCTATGCGGCGAATACCAAGAAAATCTGCGGCTAAATCTGGATGCCCTCGGGTGCGCGATTGGCCTTTTTGCGGATCGAGCTGTATGGCTCTATTCTTGGAGAGGTGTGCGGGCGATCGGCGGATCCGTGGTGAATGCGTCCCGAATCTGCGCGAACGCGAAGCCTCGAGAGGTGGGATATTGTAATACGATCGCTCAGATGATGAAGATCGCAGGAATTACTCCTGAGACGTTTCCCACTAGTGGGGTTACGCGGCCGATCAAGATCCATGAGGTTCGTGAAGAGGCAATACCTTCTGCTACGTTTGCAACGGTCAGCTAGTCGGGAACCGCGTTGGGAAAGGATGTAGTTTACACATAACAATAGGGCCCGAAGTCGGTTTGTCTCGCAGCCCGATAGATATCCATTCGGTGTGGGGCCGCAGGTTACGAAGGCGGCACCGTGCACCGTGTCTCTTGTTCGTGGATAGCGCAAAGCAAACCTGTTGGTGCATCGCGAAGTAGGGTCCCGAGCTCGATCAATTGCAAATTGTGCGAACGATGGAATACGAGAGCAAGTATCGGAGGTGGCCGTCTCGAAGGTCCCGTGACCGCCCGAAGGGGAGGGCGGGCCGCAAGATTTCTTTATCTTCTAGCGGACGTTCCCTTTCCGAGAGTGGCTCAAGTTTTTTCAAGGAAGACGTATAAAGTAGGCTTCTTTTACCGCCACCTATGTTGCACGCACGCACGTGCAACTAGACTCGCGATTCTGCATGAGCATCATCGCTCGTCTAGTCGCCCTGACCTTGCCCCTCAGGCTTAATCCAGGTTGAAGTTCGCTCTGGCCCAAGTAAAGGACCAGAGCAGCGCAGCCGCTTTTCGGAAGAGCAGATCATCGGGATTTTGAAGGAGCACAAGGCTGGCGTTTTGGTTGCCGATCTATACCGGGAGCACGGGTCAGTGACGCCAGTATCTACCAATGGAAAGCCAGGTTGGCGGGATGGAGGCGTTGGAGGCCAAGCGGCTGAAGACGCGGGAGGACGGGAACATCCGGCTGAAACGGTTGCTGGCTGATGCCATGCTGGACAATGCAACGCTGGAGGACGTGTTGGGAAAGAAGTGGTGACGCCCGCAGGGAAGCGGAAAGCTGTCGCGCATCTCGTGTATCCAAGTCGTCGTTCCGTAGAGATCCCGGCACACTATCGATGTTCCGGTCGATCCCCAGCGTGGCGAAGGCCTTTAGCACCGTTCCGAGGCTCGGATACTCCAGGCGGCCGGTCTCGAATTGCGAGATCCACTCTTGGGTGGTCCCGAGCATCTGGGCGAGTTGCTTCTGGGTCAGGATCGGCGCCCCGGCCGGTCGCTTCGGCGACGATCTGGCAGCACAACTACCGCGTCCACGCAAACAGGCGTGGCAGGACGGCAAAATCAGTGGAGTCATCGGGACTACGGTGTTACGACCTGTCCCGCCTTTGTCATGAAGCTGTTCTGGCTCGCAACCGTGTACGGATCGTGAAGATCATTTCGTGAATAGATCCGGTAGGTGGCCAGCCGTTCGCTAGGGGCGTCTTGTGGATCACGATCCTGAGGTGCGGCTAAGCTACCGGATTGGGAAACGCGAACAAATCTGTCGAGCCTTCGACGAACATGCTTGCTCCGACGGGCGCGAGGGACGGCAGATGATCTTCAAGATCATCCACATGAGGTCGATTTGGAAGCACGCCGGTCCGGCGGATAGAACGTGTAGCGCCGCTCAAATCGGCCGCGATAATCTCAGTCGTACGTCCCGGCCCGGTCAACATCCTGGTAGCACCCGGCGCGACTGCAGCATCTTTAACATGCTCCCATTTCCAGCGACCAGGAGTCAGTTCAGTCTCTCAGGTAATTGAGCATATTGTTGCAGGCGTCCTTGGCCGCAGCAAAGCTCTGTAGCGGCGACCCGAGCACCCTGATCGAGCCACGGCTCTGGTCAAGCGGACGCCACGAAGCGACGTAGCCGAACCTTCCGCGAAAGCCAGGACCGGTCGGGCTCTGCAAGCTTATAACGAACGAGTAGCCGCCCCTGCGTGCACTCCAAATTTCCATGTTTTCGACGGCACGTTGGAACTGCAGGGGCATCACGCACCGTTCGCCTGGGCAACTCGACAATGAAATTCTTCCGGCGGACCGCTGGCGTACAAAATCCGAGACTCTAACCGCTACCGGATGAAAGCGCATTAACAGGTCAGCTGGTTTGCGAAGCGAAGCTGTCGTCTAAGTCCTCTTCAATCACCCCGGCCGCGTATAACTGATCGAGCAGGTCGGCTATTGCGAGCACGCTCGCTACGTCAGTCGTGACCTGCCTAACCAGCTCCGACGCTGTGCAGTTGCCGTAGGCGATTAGATGGCCAACGGAAGTCGGAGTGACGTCGTCGAGCACCCGGTGTTCCATGTTGCGTGACCGGAGATGAAAGCATCGGTTCCCGGCCTTGTATTGCAGGTCCCTGCGGAAGCGGATCGGCAATTTGGGAGCTGGGCTCTCGAGCATATGCTGGTCAATCATGCTCTGCAGCCCCTCGCGGAACTCGTCAGGCGTCCTGAAGAAGCGTTCACTCAAGACGCGGTAGCCGAGAGGCCAGCGTTTGCTACCCGGCACCGGCGTCACCAATTGTAAACGTCCGTGCAGCATATTTACGAGCAAGCCGGAAACACAGGCGATGGTCGTATGATCGCCCTCCAGCAAGGCGATTGCATCAGCTTTGTTGGCGGCCCTAAGTTTCTCGCTCCGCTCGCGCGCGCGCCCAGCAAAAGCCTTTGCAGTCAGCGCCTCCTTGCCCTGCAGGACGAGTTCGACACCGATCAGCTCCTCAGGCGAAAACGCCATGTGAATCTGGTCGAGATGTGTTGTGCTCAGCACGGAGAAACGATTCGTCACGGTGCGATAGCGCTTGAAAAGTTCGAGCACGCGCGTGGTGAGTGCGCGATCCTTGAGCGGAGCCGCCGTGGTGGTTTGTGGCAATGCGCCCGTGATCTGATAGTAGTCGAATAGAAAGCGGTCGTAGTGGGGGTTGTCCATAGGCTCTGTGGCCCAGTAGCAGAAACCAGTACGGGCTGCCGAACCAAACATCTCGCTCGCGATACCGACTACGCCGCGCCAAAGCGCTGCATGCTCTTCGTTATATTCGTAATAGCCTTTGAAGCGGGCGGCCGATAGGCCGCAGAACCAGCAGCCGACGCTGCAGCCGTCGCTCAGCTCGAAAGCGATGATGGGGTACGTGACCGACGCCGCCGTTCCGCCTAGTTCGTCGTTGCAACGCCGGATTTGGCGCTCACGCCAAGCATGAAAGCGAGGGTTGATCGTCGACATTTCGCCCTCTTCGCGCAGGAGGTCGCGATGACGCAACATCTCGCAGATAAACTCGTCCCACATCATAGCCAGGGGCCAGGACGTAGACTCCGGCTTGAAGCGGTGTTTCAGGTAGCCGCCGCGCCAGAGCGGCAGCATCTTCATTGGATCAACTTCGATGCCGTAGCGCTCTGTTACCGCTCGAGGAGAATCAACGTTCTCCGAAAGCGCCCTGCGGAACTCCAAGTCACCAGCCAGCCGCTCCATGAAGCGCTTGACGTGTGACAACGTGCGAAGTTGCTCGGGGGTGCGCCGATCAAAAATCTGTCGGCAGTGTTCGGTGGCAGTGTGCGTCATACGGTACGGGTGAGCCCTGAAGCCGCATCTAGGCTTGAAAGCAACGATCTCACTCCTGACGAGGCGTGCTTTCAGTTCTCTTCGCACCGGATCGTCTCCTTGAGGACGAGCCAATGCGATCAGAGCTAAAAACATGTCAGGCCGCGACAGCGATAACAACTACAATAAGTAAAACGATAGCGACTAGGTCACGGCCCGCTTCGACGGCTTGCACGGCGCTCGTGGGCGCCTCCGACGTGGAACTAGCCAACGCAGTGGTATGCACAATCCCGCTCAAGTCCGCACCGCTCAAATCCCGCTTGCCGCCGACAATCGTGTCGCGCTGCATCAACGCGTGTCGTCCTGGCACTCGGATGCTGCTCCTAACCTCATCAAGCGTGAAATCGTAGCCGTGGCTCTTTCCGACCGCTACAATCGGTGCAAGACCTGTAGCACTCTGTTTAAGGTTTTCGAGCAGACTACCCTCTTTCGCTAGATTCTTGACAAACCGTTCTACCTCAGCCTGCGACATAGCCGGGCCTCTGCCTAAACGTTGCTACCTATCCGTCGCCTTGGAAGCGATCGGTGAATATGCCGTAACAAAGCAATCCGCATACCAAACTGAAGTTGCTGCCTTTGCGCTTTGTCCGACCGTGCGTATCGTCAACTTGCCGACATTGGTCTCGAACCTAACAAGCGCTCAGTAGAGCGGGATGAGGTCTCGTTATCGGTAGCTAGCCCAGCAGCGCCACCATCTACAAAAACTCGGTCAGAGCCGTGCTCAGCAGCGTCTGTTCGCGGATTAGAAACGGCGCGCATTCCGTCCATTGCACCCGGTTCTGCCCGTTGGCGAACTTCACATTGTTCCTGGAGGATGAAGGCCTAACGGATGCGACTGCCTTGCGATCGTGGGCGATCAGATAAGGCAGGTATGACATGTTGAAGGTTGTGGTACCCCTCGAAAGCTCGGCTGATAGTAGGTGAGCAGCGTACCAGGCTTCGTTACCAGCGAATGCAGCAGCGCGAGTGAGCTGCAAGCCGTGCTCGCCACCGATCTGCCGGACCTGATCCTGCTCGGCATCGCCGCCGGACCGCATCGAGCTCGGCCAATTTCCTGGAAATTCTGGTGCGGGAGGCCTTCGGGGTCAAGGCGCTCGCTATGGGCGAGCGCAATTCAATCATCGCGGAGGCCGTGCAGCACGTTGGCGAGGATTACGGCCTTGCGATACTGCCGACGCTCACACGCCCTTTGCCGCCGACACGCTCCGAGAGCGCGCGGCGATGCTGCTGCCCGACGAGCCGGTCCCGAGCTCGGCAGTGCATGTCGTCGAGGAGCTGCATGGGGGCTGGCTCGAGCACTGGTATCAGTCGAAAATCGATGCGAGCGGCTGGTTCGCCGGGGCGGCGAGGCAATGGTGCGAAATGCGGCACCCGACCTCGGGCGCGGTGCCGCCAGCCTATTTCATTATCGGAGTGGCACGATCCATATTTTCTGCGCCTTGTCCGAGCTCGTGATCGAGGGTGCCCTGCAGGACTAGCATTATCTTTTGGAACGGCAGAGCGCGGTCGATCTGTCGATCAACCTGCCGGCACCGTGTGTGAGAAAGCCTCACGACCTCGATTTTCTGGCCGAGATCGCTCGTGAGATGACTTTCCACAATATCGCCCTGTCGATCGACAATCTCGGCGCCAACTGGCCGGAGCTGATGGGACTGGACAGGATTCCGTTCATCAAGCTGAAAGCCGACCGGCAATTCGTCGCCGGCTAAGGCAATGAACGGCTGAAACGCACGATGTGCCGTCACGTCGTCGAACCGGCGCAGAGCTACGGCGCGCGCGCCGTAGCGGAAGGCGCCGAGAGCGGGGCCGATCTGGTGGCGTGAGCGAGCTCGGCTTCGACCTCGCTACAAGAGTCGGTAGGTGCCAAAGCGAACTCGGGGTCCTACCGTGCGCCCGCGTTCCTCTGCCGATCATCGAGGAAACAGAAGTTACGAGAAGCCAAGATACGAACGAACGGTTATGACCGGCGGAATCAGGGTGGCTACGCAGTGCACACCTCGATCAGGAGCGTTGGCGCTCTGATTTGAACGCCGCAGAAGCGACGAACGGCGGGGCGCGTGCCTACGGAAAATCAACCAGGCAAAAATCGGTCGGTAGAACGTCAACCGCTCAACGCGATCGCGGCGATCGATCGACTTGCAGGATCGGATCCGGAGAGGGTTGCGCTGAGGTACGGCGCAGACGAACTCACATATGAGGCGCTACGATTAAGATCGGATGCCCTTGCAAGGACCTTACGAGAGCAGGGCGCTCAAGGGGCGGTTGTCGGCTATTGGGGGGAGCGGGACCTCGACTGGGCGACGGCGGTCGTCGCAATATTGAAAGCTGGATCAACGTACCTGCCGCTCGATCCATCGTTACCGGCTTCTCGTACATCATTCATGATCGAGCAGAGCCGCTGCGCTCTGGTGATTGGCCGAGACCAGCCGGTTTCGCTGAGCCTATTGCAGGCGAGCAGCAAAGGCGCCACGCAATTCATAGCGATAGCGGCGGCGCTGCGCCAGGGCCAGACTTTGTCTGTGGTGCCATCGCCGAGCGAGGGTGGACTCGCCTACATTCTGTTTACGTCTGGTTCGACGGGCCAGCCTAAGGGCGCAATGATTGAGCGCGGCGCCCTAAACAATCATTTGGCGGCAAAGATCGACGATCTAAGTCTCACTCGGACGGATTGCGTCGCTCAAACGGCGTCGCATTGCTTTGATATCTCGCTGTGGCAGCTTCTGGCTGGGCTTTGCGTCGGAGCCTCTAGCGCGATCATTGATGATGCAACATTGAGATCGCCATTGTGCCTCCTCCAAGCAATTCAAGGAAGCGGCGCTTCGGTTATCCAATTCGTTCCGTCGATGCTCGCAGTGTTTGTTGAGTATCTGCAGTCACTTGCTCCGGCGGAGCGAGCTCTGGATGGTTTGCGGATTATTTCTACGGTCGGAGAACCGCTAACACCCGGATTGGCACGTGAGTGGCTTGGCTTATATCCCCGCGTCCCCATCCTCAATCACTACGGGCCGACCGAGTGCGCGGACGGCGTTACGCATCATCTGGTTTCCGTGCCGCCTGCGCTGGCTGAGCTTTATGTACCGATCGGCAGACCGCTTCATAACGTTAAGGTTTACGTCGCCGACGGACTGCGGCTGTGCAACGTGGGGGAGGTCGGCGAAATCTGTGTGAGTGGCGTTGGTGTCGCTGCCGGTTACGCCAATGACGATGTCCGCACCAAGGATGCCTTTCGGCCAAACCCGTTCTCAAACGATCCGTCGTTCCGGCGCCTATACCGGACAGGTGATCTTGGGCGCCTTCGTTCCGACGGCCTTTTGGAATGTCTCGGTCGACGGGATCGTCAGGTCAAAATTCGCGGGCATAGAATCGAGCTGGGAGAAATCGAGGCTCGTTTGTCCGCTCATCCCTCGGTGCATGGCGCTGCCGCTGTCGCCTCCGTCTGCGCAGGCGTAAAGCTCACGGCGCGAGATATAGCCCGAGGCGAGGCGGAAGCCGGAACGCGGCGAATAATTGCCTATGTGTCAGCTCCAGCTGAACTGGCGGAAAGCGAGCTCCAGAACTTCCTTGCCGAGGCGCTTCCCAGCTACATGCTCCCAGAAAGAGTCATTCACGTGGACGGTATTCCACTGACCAGGAACGGAAAGGTCGATTTTGGAGCGTTGCCCGACCCGACCAGTGTTCGTCCTCCATTGCCAACGCCATTCGAGGAGCCGCAAACAGACCTCGAAGCCCGACTGCGCAAAATCTGGTCCGGCATTTTGCGCATTGAGAAGATTGGTGTGAATGACCAGTTCATAAGCCTCGGCGGAGACTCGCTGCGGGCAATGCTCATATTGGGACAGTTGCAGACTCTGCTCGGAGTGAAAGCGGATTTCAGGATGGTCCTGAATGGGACGATTCGGTCTCTTGCCGCTTCGATCGCGGCTCCAGCCGAGTCCAAGCCCTGCACAGCCCTGACGTACGGAAGGCTCAGCCGATCGCCTCTGACGCGAGTTCAGGAGCACCTATGGTTTCTCTCCCAGCTCGATCCATCTGCCAGGAACTACATCATTCAAGGCGGCCTGCGAATTAGGGGAAGCATCGATCTAGCTCGGTTGAAGCGGGCCTGGACCGATGTCGTTCATTCCCACCAGGCACTTTCGGCCCGCTTTATCGACGAAGACGGTCCGGCTCAATGTTTTGATGCTCCGCCATGTACCAGTCTTGAATTGACTGATGGATCTCACCTCACGTCGCAGGAAGCTGAGGAGCTCATCGAACAGCTCCGGCGAACGGAGCTGAACGACAGTTTTGATCTCCGGCAAGGCCACTTGTTTCGCGCGCGCATGGTCCGGCTTGGTCCCGACAACCATCTAATATTGATCACAGCTCATGAAATCATCGTCGATGCCTGGTCCATTTCTGTGCTGCTCAGAGATCTTCAGCAAAGATACGTAAATGCCGTGGCGTTTTGCCCAGAGAACCGTGCGTCACTCTCGAGCTACGCGGTGTGGGAAACACAACACGTTCCGCCAGAGGCGCTGGAGAGCCAACGTCATTATTGGCGCCGTCAGATTGGTGATGATCCACCGGTGCTTTCGCTTGGAAGGGCGCGCCCGCAAACGAATTCATACCGCGGCGGCTCGCATCCAGTGCTGCTTGGCAGCGATCTATCCAGTCGGGTAAGAGAATTTGCGCGCCAGACTAGCTGCACCACGTCGACAACACTCCTGGCGTGCTTCCAGCTGCTGCTACGAATGTATAGCGGTCAGGACGATATTGTCGTCGGCATGCCACACGCTGTACGGGATCAACCTGGCAGCGCCGACATCATCGGCTTTTTCCTGAATATGCTGCCGATCCGTGCCGTGATCGATGCCGGTCAATCCTTTGCTGCTCATGCCACCCGCATCCAGGCCCTGGTCAGCGATGCCATCGCAAATTCGGCCTATCCATTCGGATGGATGGTCAGGGACACAAGGTTATGTCGCGAACCGGGTCGATCACCGATCTTCCAGGTCATGTTCAACATGTACTCCGAGGCCGCCGAACCCGCTGGTCGGGACGAGTTGGCTCTGACATTCCGCGAGTACGACACAGGCTATGTCAAATTCGACCTAACATTGTACGCGCAAGATCACGGCGATGAAATTGCGCTCCAGCTGGCGTATGCGGAAGGCATATTTTCGAGTGATCTAGTTGTTCGCATGGCCAACAATCTGCGCTGTCTGATTGCCGCCTGCGTTGACAAACCGCTTGCGCCCATTGAGGAGCTGAGCTGCCTCAGCGCGTCAGACGTCACTGTACTGAACTCGCTGGAGGGGTCCAGGCAGCCATATGAGTCTGAATGTCTGCTTGTTGAAGCCTTCGAGCAGACCAGTGTCTCCAATGACAGCAAGGTAGCATATTTTGGCGAGTTCGGGGAGGTCACATTCGGCCAGCTGCGTGAGCGCGTAGCAGCTATCAGGTCCTTCCTGCGGGATTTGGACGTGGGCGCTGGCGATATGGTCGCCATGCTGGTCGACCGGTCGCCTGACGTTGCCGCTGTTATGCTGGCGGCGCGAGCTTTGCATTCTATCGTCGTGCCGATACCCCCGGATTATCCGCCTGATAGGATCCAACATATCCTACGAGATAGTCAGGCAAAGGTGTTGGTTCACGCAAATACCACGGAGCCTGGCTTTGACATACCTTCGATTTGTCTATTGACGTTAGACAGGTGCAAGGCGCTGACGGATAATTTCGAATCCAGCGACTCACCCTCAGATCACCAAATTGCGAGCCTTATATACACGTCGTCCTCAACAGGGCGGGCGAAGGGGGTTCTTATTCCGGAATCCGCCATTCTCAATCGGCTGAACTGGATGTGGCGACGCTTTCCCTTCGATAGTACCGACGTGATGGTTGTCCAGAAGTCCGCTTCCCTTGTTGCGTCCGCTTGGGAGTATTTTGGTGGACTTCTGAGAGGTGTGCCCACGCTGATCCTCACTCAACGGCAGGTGCTAGATCCGGATCTCTTGTTGTGCAGTTTGACAAAACATCGTGTGACACGCTTTTTCGCCTCTCCGCCACTCCTGTCCGGTATCATCGGGTCCCAGGAACGGCAACCGCAAAGGACCGCCTTGAGATTGGTCACAAGCAGCGCCGAACCGATGCCTTCCTCGCTGCCCGCTCGCTGGCGCGGGTCTTTTCCCGGCGTGCCCTTGTGGAACTTTTATGGTGCGACGGAATGTGCGTCCAATGCAGCCGTGCACGAAACGTCGGATGCCGATGACAACTCCGCGCTTGTCCCGGTGGGGCGGCCAATCGACAACGTCAAACTCTACGTGCTCGAGTCTCGATTGAAGAGAGTGCCTGTTGGAGCCCCCGGCGAACTGTGCATCGCGGGCCGCTGTCTCAGCGCTGGGTATTGGCGGGATCAAGATCGGACTGACCGCTGCTTCGTGCCTAATCCGTATGATGGCGGACAATACGACGTGCTTTATCGAAGTGGGGACATCGCACGCATCTCAACCAGCGGCCTTCTCGAGATTTGCGGCCGATCGGACAACCAGATCAAGGTGAGGGGCTTTCGCATCGAGCCGGAGGAGGTCGAATTTGCCCTTGAGTCTCATCCGGCAATCGCAAAGGCCGCGGTCTTCGCAGAAGGCATCGATGGGGATCGCCGCTTGACGGCGAGCGTGGTGCCCGCTCGGGAGAATCTAAGCACTGGAGAGATTCTCGCCCACCTGCGCAACAGATTGCCATCTCCCATGGTTCCCACAGCCTTCAGGTTGGTTGACAGTGTTCCCCTGACGACAAGCGGAAAGATAGACCGTGCTCGCCTTTCCTCCGTTCCTTACCGCGAGATAGAAACTAGTCCATCTGCTGAGCCCCGCACCAAAAACGAGCGAGTTCTTGCTCGGATCTGGGAGGATCTATTAGGCGCCAAGGGGGTGGGAATCGACAGCAGTTTCTTTGATATCGGCGGCGATTCTCTTCTAAGCGTACGTTGCGTCACGCTGGCGCGCAAAGCCGGGCTGAATCTCACCGTCAACCAGGTTTATCGAACACCGACCATCAGGGAGTTGGCGGCCGGGGAAGCGGAGGCGGCACCCCACAACGTGGCTTCCGCCGACGGCTTACTGCCTGTGCCCCCCGTAATATCGTTTTGGAATTCTCTTGTCGGCTTTGACGAGCATTTTAACATCGGCGATCTGTTCTTCTTGCGCGGCGGTATCCTGAACATCAAGATCCTGGACCGCGCTCTGGCCCATATCATCGAGAGGCACGAGGGCCTCAGGCTCCGCGTTGCCCGAACCCAAGATGGACTACGGCTGAGGATTGGGCCTTGTCCGGCCGAGCGTATCGTGGAGGAGATCGATCTCGTCCGGATGACCGGCCCAGACCAGCGCAGGACAATCGAGAGCGTCTCGGCAAGACGTCAACACATGTTTCGGTTTGACGGCCACACGCCTCTTGTTCACGTCGTGGCCTTCCGTACTTCGGAAAGCGGCGATTACTATCTGCTGGTGCTGATGCATCATTTCGTAGCGGATGGGATGGGCTATCGGCTATTTCTGGAAGCATTGGAGGGCGCATACCAAGCTCTTGCTGCAGGCCACGATGTGAATGGTCCCGAGACCGTACAAAGGCTCTCTCCCTGGTTGAAGCGCCTCGAGCACTACGCGAACAGCGAAGCACCAGACGAACTCAAGCACTGGGAGGACATCGACTACGACCAATTCAACTTGCGTGTGAGCGACGCGTCATCGCGCGGCACGAGTGTTGCAGAAGGAAGCGCGAGAGAGCTTCACGATGCAAGTGTCGGAGGTCGTCGGGAGGCTGCGAACGGCCGTTCGCTAGATCAGGCCAAGTACCATCTTGAGATCGACGGGGAAGCAACAGCGGGTCTCCTCAGTATTGGAGCCAGATCAGCGCATTGTCAGGACTTTGATGTGTTTCTTGCTGCCCTGTCCGGTGCGTTTGGCGCCTTGTTCGGCAACTATTCGCTCTGGATTGATAGCCTGACCTCGACACGAGGTCGGCTGTTTGACGATTTCGATTCATCTCAGATCATTGGCCTTATCAGCGAGCTCGTTCCGCTTTCATTGAATGTCACAGGACGGGAGTCGCGTTGCGACCGTGCTCGTTTGATATACCGGCAGCGCAATGCGCTGCCGCGTGAGGGAATAGGCTTTCGGGCCCTGAAATTCCTAAACCGAGATCCAGCCATGCGGTGTCGGCTCGATCGCCTGCCACTGCCCAGAATTGGGGTGAATTATCGCGCCCGTTTGCAGCGCCACTTCCCACGCCGTTTTCTGGACACAGACCCTTATCCACTTTGGATCGGCGAACACATGCATCAAGCGGCGGCGATCCACCTCTTCTGGTTCGATGTCGGATATCAATCGGGCGATCTACAGATTGACGCCACGTATGATCCGAGCATGGTCGACTATGAGGTGACACGCCATCTTTGCACGGTCTTGCAACAGGAGCTGTTGCAGACGATCAATGAATTCGTAGCGCTGAGGACGTTGTGAATCATGGATGACCGGAATGCGGAGCCCGTCGTCAAAGGCGATAGCGATGCGATGCCGAAGAAAAGCCGGCTCGTGGATCTATCGGATCAAAAGCTCCCGAGCCTTCTCCTTCGGCTTGCCATTCCATCTGTTATCGGGTTGTCGATCAGCGCGTTACAGCAGCTCCTCAACGCTATCTTTGTTGGCTCACTTGGTGCGCAGGCGATCGCAGCCGTGAGCATGACTATGCCGATCATTATCCTGCTCGCGGCGGCGGGAGACGGGATCGGTGTGGGTACTGCATCCTTCATATCTCGTCATCTTGGTGCTGGTAATGAGTTGGAGGCTAGTCGAGGTGCGAGTACGGCACTCGCGCTCGCCGCTCCGATCGGAGTGATCATGACGGTCGGACTGCTTCTGGGCCTACGAGGCATCTTCGTCGCACTCGGGGCAACTCCAACCATCCTTCCCATCGCGCTCGACTACGCCACGATCCTTTTGCCGGGGTCCACTTTGATGCTCCTAAATATTGTCAGCGGCTTCATCGCAAGAGCTGAAGGCAACACACGATTCAGTATGTGGACGATGCTGAGCGCTTTCATATTGAACGCCTTGCTTGATCCCATTTTTATATTCTTGCTGGACTTGGGTGTGCGAGGCGCGGCCCTAGCAACGCTCCTATCTCAGATCGCTGCGATAAGCCTCTACATCGGATATTTTACCAAGGGGTGGGGCACTGTCTTCGTCAGAATCTCTCAGGTCTCGTTGCGGGTAGATCGCATCAGAGAGCTCGCGTTCATTGGGGCGCCGGCGACCGCGACAAGTATCTTATCTGCTCTTGCCGGTATGTTCTTGTACGGAGCCGCTGCCCGATTCGGTGACGAGTTCGTCGCGGCGGTGGGAATAGCTGTAAGAATCCTGACAATCGGGGCGCTGCCTATCACGGGTTTTTGTATCGGCTCTCAAGCTGTCCTGGGGTTTGGTTGGGGCGCCCGCGACCTTGCCCGTGTACTGAGGGTCGCGAAGTTCATGCTATCCATCACGGTTGCGCTTTCCTTTGCGTATTCCACAGCCGTTATGCTTTTTGTCCGGCCGTTGGTCAGGTTGTTCAGCGATAGCGATAAGGTCACCGAAATTGCCGTCTCGACCTGCATCATCTTTCATCTGTTTTTTGGACTCTTCGGTATTCAGTGTTTCGTGACGACAATGCTTCAGTCGCTCGGCAGAGCACGCCTCAGCGCGGTTGTGTCTTTCGCGAGGCATGGATATCTCTTCATACCGGCCGTACTGATATTCCCTGTCATATCGGGCTTTAGCGGAGTGTTGGCCAGTCAAGCCATCGCTGAGCTGGGCGCCGGAATGATCGCGCTGTTTGTCATGTTCCGCCAGTTCGCTGAGCTCAGACAAGCGGACCGGCACATTCAGCCAGGAATCGAAAGTGCTCTTTGATCTGACAAGGAGATCATCGGAGCCGGCATTTAAGCCTGCATGGCCGGCGAGGGGATGGCTCCAAAACTGGTGTGATGTGCAAGAGCGAGTCGCTATGTATCCATCTTTATCGCTGCGATTGCGATGAAGGCAAAGCCGAATGTTGCACACGCGAACCTCGCGCGCGGGTGGCCCCGCGGTGAGGTCGACGTCGCGCCTAGTCTTGGCGAGCACTCGATCTCAAGCCAAGGACAAGAGAGAGCGTTCATGAAGAAGCTACATCCGTGGCTTATGATCTGAAATCCGACCGCCCTTCAGTGTCGTTTCGCTCATAGTGAGGCAAGATAGGCAGCCGGATTTTGCGGCTTGCAGTCTGAGAACGCAAAGGCGCCTTCGGAGCGATGTTCCTGGCCGTGGGCGCTCTGTTTCGATGTGCGTGCTCAACGGCCGCGAAGCCAAGCGGCATGCACGCCGTAAGGAAAATCTACGTCTCCGGGTAGAACGAAAGACACGGCATCACGGGGACGACGCATTCGTGCCGAGCGCAAATTTCGAAAATCGAGGGATTAAGTCCGTTGTTAAGATGCATCGGAGGTTGCAGCCTGCTTATTTTGCGCTTCTTCCGCTAGTCCAAGGCATGACAGTAAGTGATCAGCTGATGAAACGTCGCGCATTGAACAACTCCAATTCGCAAAAATATGATTGGGAGCCCGTTGAAGTAGTTTAAGAGATGTTATACAGCTTGAGGTAGAGTTCGTTTTCGGGGCGGTGGGTCCTATCCGCTTCGCGGGTGCATGCCGCGAACCCGTTCTAATCTTCATCCTGCGCATGAGGCCTTGCGGGATGAATGAGGTATGACGAAGTCGTTGTTCGAGGATTTTCCAAGCATGAGTTCTGGGAAGAGGCGAACGTTGCGCGAGCTCAAAAAGAAAGCTGGTTTCGTTTCATGGACGGGACATGGATTGCGTCTATGATCTGCATTGTTGATCAGCCTGTAAATCGATCTGGTGGTCTCATGTGCGAGTGTCCTTCAGAATTCAGTCGTCTAATTGAGCGGCGCGGTGACCCATGCTCAGACAATTCGGGGCTGTAGCATCAAGCTTGTTCTGCCGGGTTTGTCGCCGGACGCGACCACCACTGAGCTCGTTTAGACATCCACAGAAAGAGGCGCCGTCATGAGTGGAACAATGGCTGTTGAAAATGTCATTCCGCGAGCAGACATCGTCAAGTACGCGGGCCGGCTTGGTGCCGAAATCAAGAACATTGCGCTGTCGGACGATTTGCCTGACGATGTCATCGTCGCGTTCAACCGGCTTCTGCTAGAGCATAAGTTCATCTTTTTCCGTGATCAGGGACATCTCGACGATGCACAGCAGCAGCGTTTTGTGCTCCGGCTCGGCTCGCTGATACCGAATCCCACAATGGCGGGCACAATGGGTGGTTTAACGATCCGGCAGGAGCTGTCTGATCGCGCCTGCAGTGATCGCAACCAGATGAACGATGAGCGGGTAGCCACAGGCATTTCGGTGCTGCGGCTCGCAGCGGTCCCGCCTTTTGGCGGCGACGTTGCTTGGTCGAGCAAGGCGGCCGCTTATCTTGATCTTCCCGATCCCCTGCGGATGCTCGCAGATAACCTCTGGGCTGTGAGCTTCGTCGCATCTGATCTCACTGCGACAGGAAGCGCCACCGAATCCAACAAGCGGCCTTGGTGTGGCGTATCCACTGGAGCGATCTACGAAACGACACATCCGATTGTTCGTGTTCATCCCGAGACCGGCGAACGCATGCTATCGCTCGGTCGTTTCGTGAAGGACTTTGTCGGCCTGCAGCGCTACCCCAGCCAAAGACTGTTTGAACGGCTGCAATCCTATCTCACCGCCCCGCAGAACACCCTGTGCTGGAACTGGAAATCAGGCGACGTCGTAATCTGGGACAATCGCGCGACTGAGCCGTACCCTGTCAGCAAAATCGGCAGTCCTCACTGGGCCATGGACCAGCTTGCGATTGACGCCCGCGTACGGCACGTGAAGCGGCCAAAATCAAGGGCCGCAAAGGCTGCCTGACATTCTCCGCATCTCCCGGATTCATAAGACGCCGGCAGACCTAACACTAAGTTGCAGCCCTGCGATGTCGAGCGGAGCCGGCCTTCTTATGCGCCAGACCGGCCAACGGGCGCAGCTGCCACCTGGTAGGCTTCTTCCAGGTCCAACAGCATTGATCTTCAGGCATCGTCTCTGCTCGCCGGTCAAACCGATGACGCTGCATTTTTGATGATCTAACGCCAGCGTTGGCTCTCGCTCAGCATCCCCTTCATCGCATCGGGATAGTCAGGCCCAGCCTAGCTCACACCCAATTCAGACCATATTCGCCACCATCTCGCGACGCGTCGGATGGCCTTGACTCACAGCGCCCGGCGCCGGCTGAAACTATCCCGCTCGCGATCGTGCCGGCGTCTTACGGGTCCCATAAACAAACGGCCAGTCGAGCCTTTCCAGGAGCGCCTAAATTGCGCCCCTGCATGGGCACCACAGCTTCCCGATCTTCGGCCAACGGAAAGGTCCCGTCCTCGAGCCGCACGCCAGCTTGATCCTCCGACCGACAACTCTGGACGACGGAGTCTCATGCTCTTACGCACCAGGGTAGCAAGTCCCTCCATGCTCTCGCGGACCTCTCTTGGTTTTGGCGTTGCGATCACCCGAACCCCAGCCGACAAACCGACCACAGCTCCAAAGAGACTCTTCGGAGCGGCGCAAGCCCTCATTTTGAAGATGCTCGGCCTTACGACGGGCTGCCCCGGGGGACGCTAGGTGGAACCCTGCTGGGACGACATGGGCTGAAGCAGGAGAGCAGAATGGTCGGCTGTAGATCGAAGGGAGCACGTGCGCCGCTCCGGCTCGCTCCCTCCCGTCCTTAGCTGAAACATGGCTCCGACAATAATTATGTCCTGTTCCGACAGGGGCGCGCCGGTTTGCGTCCTCTAGGCATCGGCTTGGGGGGCATCGCACCCCTGACCGGCTCAGCGAACAATTCGGAATACCCAAGGTCACGGCGATACGGTCCAGGAGATCAATGGTCGGGTTGTCTTTCTTCTGCTCAATGCGCCCCATGTATGAGCGGTCGATCCCGGCATCATAGGCCAATTGCTCTTGCGGAATGCCGCGCTCTACGCGGATCCGGCGCACATTCCAGACCACAAGCGCACGAGCATTCATGCGCAGAGGCAGCTATTTCGACGATTATGAAACCACTGGTTATAGCCAGACTATTACGATAGGCTCGCACGAGCAGTGGCCGTCCTCCCCAATTGCTTCGAGGAATCAGGCAACGGTGAGATGCAGACGCAGCTAGCGCGTGTCGTCTTCTCGTTAAACCATCACAAGCGTTCTCGTGGGGCAATAGCTTGCCATTAGCGGCAAAGAGGGAATCGCGCTCAGAGATTGCCTGCGGCGTTTTCCCGGGAGCGCGATTAGTAGGACGAATGTTCAACTGTGGCTCGAAAGGGAAACGAATATTCTCAGTTCGCTGGTTCTGGTTATTGCCTTTCACAAGTGCGAGCGGGCCTGTCACCATGAACCACCATGCCTTCCGCCAGGAACAGCAAGGACAACCTAGTTGTAGGGCACATCTGCAATCCCTTCCGGTATGGATTGCGATGAACAAGGGAAAGCGCAGGATGGAGCCACCAGGTCAATGTGAGCCAATATGCGATTGCCATCTCAGCGCGAAAAGGAGGTTGGCGTGCGACCATTGGGCAGGTACCAAAACGACCTCAAAGTAGTTATCGTTGGTCTGATTTCGCTAGATTTTTCAGCTGGGTAGGAGTTTCAGGCAGTGCCAGCCGAGCCGAAGATCGCAGAATTGGCGCCCAACGTCGACGAGCTCACGTCATATGACAAGGAGCATGCTGTTGCCTATATGCGACTTCTTGATGCGGACGCGGACAAGGCAGATTGGCGCGAAATCGCGCGAATTGTGCTTGGGCTTGATCCCACCGCTGAACCGGATCGTGCGCGCCGCACATTCGAAAGTCATCTGACGCGGGCCAAGTGGCTAGCGGGCCACGGCTATCGCGATCTGCTACGTAGCGGTTGGCCAAAGCAATGATCAGCGCGGAGGTCAGGGGCGCCGGAATGCGTCGCGATCGTAAAAGTTGATCATTCCATCGATTAAGTGCGTGCAAGGCGCGCGCACGACAAGCAAGCACCGGAAAGAGCCACAATCATCGGATGCATTTCGCCGCGTCTGAAGATTGTGCGGGAAAGGTGCGATGCCGAATACTGACTGGAGATCTGAGGAAGCGTACAGCGGCCTGAAGAAGGCGGATGCTGCCGACCTGGCCTGGGAGTGGCTGCGCCGGGATCGCGACTACCAAGAGGATTATCAGCGGCTATCTCGCCGCGAACGTTCAAGCGCAGCGGCGGGCCAGTTCCGACGCAAGTGGGGGCTTTCGTTTTCCTGCTGATCCGCAAAAGACTTTCGACAAGCAAGCAATCTTTTGGGCACCTGAGGTGCTGCCGACGGTACTGGCTGTGCGGGCGGCCAACCGCATTGCGCCCGAAAGTTATCAGCTCGATTTCGACAATCTGGCGGGCGGCGAGCTTCGCCGTGCGCCGGATGGATGGCATGCGATCGTGCCGCTCGGGGGCACGAAGCATCGCCTTTGGCTAAGAGAGCTTCCGGCGAGCGGATATGCTGTCGTCGTTGATCTGCCGCTCGATGCCGATTTCGAGCTTCGGCTGGGGGCCGCACGTCGATTTTGGCTTGCCCTTGAGCGTCGGGCGCTCGGCGAGCCGCCACTTGCTTTGCCTGCTTTGAAGCGGCGTCGGCTGATCCTGGCGTTGCGGGCAGTGGATGGATGGCAGGAAGGAAATAGCTATCGCCAAATCGCGCAAGGCCTGTTTGGAAGTCATCGTCTTGCCGAGCGCGCCTGGAAAACAGACGATTTGCGCAGCCGAACCATTCGACTTGTTAAGCTGGGGCGACGCCTCATACGCCTTCGCTGGCGAGCATTGCTCGACAGACGCAGTGGCAGGGATGACAAGTAAAGGGTTGCGGCTAAAATGGCCTACCTTCCGCGTCAGCCAATTCTTCTCCTGCCATGGTACGATGGCGGCCAGGATAAAGTCTTTGAGCTCCGACGTGTAACCGTTGGCGTCTTGATTGCTGCACCAGAGCAGCGCCATCTCCGTAGGCTTTGTCGACTGTGCTCGAATGGTTTTCTTAAGTTGAGGCCTCTCAACTTGAGCATTGATCTCCCGCTGTACCCGATCGAGGTCTACCGCTAGACTCTAAATACAAGCAAGAGTGACTTCTCGCCGATAAGGGGAGCTCGGATGATGAGGTTTACAGGCACTACATGGGAGGCATTCGGTCCCGATTTTAGCGGCGACGCCTGCAACTATCCGAAGAAGAGATGTGGAGACAAGTGTTGCTGACTGAGATCTTGCGGCGGCCTTCGCTCCGTGAATTGAGGAAGACTGGCTGCGTTGCAGAAGCTCGAAGCTCACCTAAGATGGTGATTAACTTTAGTCGCCTTTCATGACGCTGCTGCGATTCTGCTGGAATCGTTCATGACTTGCTGAATGAGAGTTTGTACCTCTTTGTTGTACGTTGACTGCTCAAGGCGGAACTTGTCGGCTGCCGCAAGATCCGGATCGTCAAACGCGAGCTATCGCTTCAGCGGTTGTTTTCGCGCTGGTAAGTGGGCTCACGCCACGATTAAAGCCAACAGGGGGCGTCAACGGCTTAAAGCGCGATCATCGCCCAATACTTCAACCAATCCGACATTTTCCCCTCCGCTCCACACTCGCTCCGACTGTCGAGTTATACGAAAGGTTCGCGCTGCCAAGCTAAGCTCCAGCTGTTCGATCAAGAGCGATATCTTCCTAGCCAGATGTCATCAGTGAATGCAGCGCCGCGCGGCGACCTAGCAGGCTGTTGAAGAACTCAGCCGCGTTCGCAAACGAAGGCTGAATCGTCGCCATTGTGTATGTAGAAGTGGCCGACGAGCCTGCCCACAGTGCCGATCATAGCCCATCCGCGACCGCAGGCGGGGTCATTCTCATCGTGCCCCTCCCATGAGAACTCCGCGCAGGCCGAACCGTCTCGCGCGCCGTAGCGGACATCGAGGAAGCCTTTCAGCGCACCGAAGGCAATTTCACCGTCGGACTTGCCCTTGAAGGTGAGATGCGCCTGTTCGACGAGGTCGAGGAAGTCGCTGTCCCAGTTGTCCATTTCGACGATGCGCCAGCGGCCAGCAAAGGCCTTGGCATAGCCGGGCACCTTGGTCATCAGCCGGCCTCCGCGATCAGCTTGGGCAGCCGCACCAGATTGTAGGCGGCGGCAGCGAAGGTAAAGGCCCATCCGACGCGTTCACGGCCACGGAATCGGGTCTTCTCTTGTCCGGCGACCGTCTTGATCCAGCCGAATGCCTTCTCGATGCGCTTGCGGATGCGCTGGCTGACGGCATAGCCGCCGTGCCGGGTCGTTCGCCCGTCAATCGCAGAGCTGCGGCCGCTGGTGTTCTGCGCAACATGCGGCGTCACGTTCATCGAGCGCAGCTCGTTGACGAAGTCTTCTGCGTCGTAGGCTTTGTCGGCGCCAAGCGTGATCGCTGTTGGCCGGTCGGCACGGGGTTGGATCATGTGCAGCGCGGCCACCCGTTCGGCATGCCCGTCGGCCCGCGTCAGACAGGCGTCGACCAGCAGGCCGTGGCGGTTCTCCATCAGCCCGTGCCCGATGAAGCACAGCTTCGTCTCCTTGCCCTTTCCCTTGCGGCAGAGACTGGCATCCGGATCGGTGGTCGAAGCATGGGTGTCGTTTGAACGTTTCTGGCCGTGGAAGTCCGCTTCGGCATTGCGCCCGCCGCCTTGCGCCGGCGGCTCGCCAGAGCGATCCTTCGGCTTCACGCTCTTCATCGAGGCCCAGGCCTCGATCAGCGTGCCATCGACCGAGAAATGATCGCTCGACAGCAACTTCTTCACCTTGGGCTGCGCCAGCACCGCCGCCAGGAACTTGGCAGCGATGTCGCCTTCCAGCAACCGGTCGCGGTTCTTCGAGAACACCGAATGATCCCAGGCTGCGTCGTCGACGCCAATTCCGACGAACCAGCGGAACAGCAGGTCGTATTCCAGCCGCTCCATCAGAAGCCGCTCCGAGCGGATCAAATACAACGCCTGCAACAACATCGCCCGCAGCAGCTTCTCCGGCGGGATCGACGGCCGCCCAATCGGCGAATAGAGGGCTGTAAACTCCCGCTCTAGCGTCGACAGCGCCTCGTTCACGATCGTCCGGATCGCTCGCAGCGGATGGTCACGCCGCACCCGCGCCTCCAGGTCGACGTAGCTGAACAGCTCGCCCGTTCGATTGTCGCCGCCGCGCACGCATCATCTCCGAATCTCGTCGGAGCCAATGAATCACGGTCGCTGGTCGGCGGCGAGCACCTTTTTCAACAGTTTGCTAGGTGAAGCAGCTATTCCTAGCTTTCCTGGAAGACCAAATAGCTTCATTTCGTCCGTTGGACTTGGGAGCTGCGCACTTATGGTCAGGTGCGCGCAAAATGACTTGCGAGGGAGGCAACGCCGAGAATTCGTTGGCGCGGACATAGTCTTAAGGTACGGCGGCAGCGCCTATCCCGCCAGCTCGCCAGACCGCACAATCGATAACTTCGCCAAAGAGAGGGATGCTACACGCGCCGGTTTTCGGGGCGCGACGATATCGTAGGCAGGGTGCGGGCGGAGGACCGGCCGGGACACAGATGTATGGGGGAGAGCCATCGATGCGGCTGTGCGCGCAACCAACGCATGGGCCTCGGGTTCAGTCAGCGTCCTAGCCCGGTTGAAGCCCTCCGGGACGACAGGACGAGATTTAGGTTTCCGTGCTTTGGCCATTTCGAAAATATCCCAAGCTAGCGATTTAGTGCGTTTCTCACTCCGGTTTCGATGCCGTTCGCGATCTGAGCAGAGAGATGCAGGTCAGCGGCGCGCCTGTCAGGCACGCGGCTTGCCACCGCAATTCTCCGACCATTTCTTGTTGCTTCCACGACGCCCGGAACGGCTGGTCCCAGCGTAATCGTCAGATCGTTTGTCCTCGTGCGATCCAAGCTCAGGAAGTTGCCGCTAGGGTTGACGGTAACTCTGGTGAATGTCCAGCTCGGAGTGGCTGTGGCATTGGTGTTGATCACAAATTTTACCTGGCGCTGCAAGATTGAATCCTTCACTGCATATCGTAGTCGTCTTGAAATTGACGATGTTCGTCATGGAGGCGCTGATAGCAGTGAATAGCCACTCCGAAAGCTTCAATCGCTCTGCAGCAGGAATGCGCCATTCGGGCGCGACTCATCAGAGCACGTTGCCTTCTGTAAGTCGGAAACCGGATAATAAGCGTCAATCTTGTTCGTCATCGTTGCATCTGAGGATACGGACAGACCAGCGCCCAGGGAGAACACTGCGGTTGCCGGGCTGGGGGTGCACGACCTGAAAAGGTGAGGACCACGTACTTCCACTTCTGCCGCGGACGCGCGCAATGACTGGCGTTGGACACTACATACCGCCACGAGAGCCGCCTGAATCGCGAGTTCGGCCGCAAGCGCTTCGGCGATGAAGGCTATGCCATGGAAGGGGTAGTCGCAGAGCTTGGCGCGGCCGTCCTGTCCGCCGATCGTCTCGGCCTGACACCGGAGGTGTGAGGGAGGGGCACACTTCCCATATGCCCTCTTAGATCAAGGTGCTGAAGAACGACAAACGCGCGATCTTCAAGACCTCGTCCAATGCCCAGCGGGCGGCGGACTTCCTGTGTCGGTTTCAGGCCAAAAATTCCGCCGCGGCCTGAGCCACGGCGCGCTTTATTAAGTTGCCCTTCTAATCGTCGCGCTGGCTGGTCTCACGAAATTTCATTCTGGATTGGCATTCTTCCAGTACTTCCGGGGTATTTTCAGTCTTGCGTTGGCCCGAAGACGCTCGCCAGGAATTGCTTCTGGGTCCATTGCTTCAGCGCATCGTCGTTGAGTACCGAGTTGACGAAGGCATTCCAATTCTCACCAGCCTCTCTCCATTTCGTTTTTCGGTCGGGAATGTTCCGGAGCAATCGAAATGTCGTCTGCGATCTTGCTTGCCTCTTTCCCTTCAGCAGCCCCGCGGATCACGTCTTTGAACAATTGTTCGGGAAAGGTCCAGCCGGCGCCCGTGAAGCGGTCGGCAAACATGTATTCGAACGAGGCGCGAACCACGACCGCTGCTAACGCGTCCTCGTGTTCCGAGCCCGCGCTGCGCAGGTCGAACCATTGCAGCAGTCTTCGAACGGCTGCAGCAGGCGAAAACTGGCAGTCCCCCAGCGTGAGAGACACGAACATAACCAATCGTCACCTCGTTAGCGAGTTTACGGGCAAAGGCGCTCGGGTTCAGCTTTCTCAAGGAGATATGTTCCTGGGGCGGTCCATAGCATTCTGGTAGAGACGCTTCTGCGTCGCCCGCGGCAAGAGTAGCGCCCACGACAGGATTGAAGCAATTCAGCCAAGGTTGCATCAAACACACGTTGGATGTCCTTCAGACAAATGTCCACGAGACCGCAGCGACATCCAGCTCGGAGGTTCTGGCAACTACCTGCCACTTGAAGCCGCGTGCTGTGGCGCAAATGTGCGAGGTCGCGTGTGCTTGTATGCTCTCGCATTCGCGTCCGAAGCAAGTTCATATTTCTCGAGGAGTCGCGGCTGCGGGGAGATGACCGCTGCCTAACGTTATTCGCTCGGCCTGCCGCTACTGCCGACTCCTAGTCTGTGTTTGATTTTACACATTCGTGTTCGTGTTACTGTTCTTCTCTAGCCGACAAGGGGGATCAGATAACAACGTAATAACGCCTGCAGCTTCGATGGCATCATTTCTGCAAGGATGACTTGGACGGAGCTCAAGGGGGATTGAGCCGAAAGGGCACTGGCGATCTTTGGGCCCGCGACTTAGCCGCACGCTATCAGCGAGCCTTATTGCTCCTTTCGTATACGGGGCACCTTAACGATCGCTCCGTTAGCTCAGATGAGGAGGAAGCCGTGGACCGCCGGAAAGATAGTTTGGGACACGAGATCCTGCAGGTAGCGGATTACGAACGAGCGCTCTCGATCAACGGTTACTATGGTCAGCTCACGGTCAATGTCGCGGACGTGCCGTTCTGGATGTCAGATGGTGAGGCCTTTGCTTATTGCCGAAGGGTAAGGGGCCGGCGCCAATTCATCCTCGTGAACGCTGTCACGGGCGCAAAACAGCTGGCCTTTGATCATGATAAGCTGGCTGCCGCCCTGACCCGAGCAACGCAGAGGCATTGCGACGCTGACAATCTGCCGTTTCGTCGCTTTGACCTGGCTAGCGATGGTCGCGAGATCAGCTTCCAGATCGATAGCACCAGGTGGAGCTGCGATCTTGTGAGCTACACCTGTCTAGCCCAGAACGCTTCCTCCAAAGTCCATGAGGAGAACCCCTATGGCAGCCCTCCGGTAGAAAATGATCCGAAGGAAAAAAGCGCATCTCCTGATGGTAAATGGCTGGCCTATATCAATAGGCACAATCTATTCCTGTGCAGCAAGGATGGCTCGCAGGACATGCCCTTGACCTGGGACGGATCCGAGAGCAACTACTACGCGTTGTCCACACTGAGGTGGTCTCCGAACTCGCGCTATCTTGCGGGATACCGGTTCCGCCCCGGGTACGAGCGTAAAATTCATTTCGTCGAATCGTCGCCGACCGACCAGCTTCATCCGAGGCGCCGGACCATGACGTATCCTAAGCCTGGCGACCTGTTGACAGTATCACACCCGGTGCTCTTTGAGATCAGCAGCCGTCGCGAGATCCAACTCGACAACAGTCTATTCCGAAATCCTTACGAACTTTCGCCGATCGAGTGGTGGGAGGACAGTCGAGGTTTCACTTTTAAGTATAATCAACGAGGCCATCAGCTCTATCGCCTTCTAGAAGTGGTGGCAGCCACCGGAGAAGTCCGCTCGCTGATCGACGAGTGCAGCAAGACCTTCGTCGACTATCAGCCGCTGAACATGGACCAAGCGTGCGCTGGCAAAATCTTTCAGTATAACGTTGCAGACGGGAAGGAGATCATCTGGGCGTCCGAGCGCGACGGATACGAGCATCTTTACCTATTCGATGGCCGAACCGGCGAGATTAAAAATCAGATCACCAAAGGCAAGTGGGTGGTCCGCACGGTCTATTTTGTCGATCCGGTGACCCGCCGGATCTGGTTTGGCGCGAGCGGAATGAACGCAGGCGAAGATCCTTACTTCATCCATGGCTACCGAATCGAATTTGACGGGACGGGCCTGACTGCGCTCACCCCTCGAGCGGCAAATCATCACATCGAGTTCTCGCCAGATGGCCACTACTATGTAGACCTGTGTTCACGAATCGATCTTCCGCCGAGCCTGGTCTTATATCGAACCACTGACAATTCGGAGCTCATGCAGGTCGAAAGCGCCGACATTTCGGAGCTCGTGGCCGCTGGCTGGACGCCGCCGCTCAGCTTTCATGCGAAGGGGAGAGATGGCGAGGCTGATATTTGGGGGGTCATTCACCTTCCCATTAATTTCGATCAAACCAAGCGATATCCGGTCGTTGAGAGAATATATGCTGGCCCTCACGGTTCGTTCGTTCCGAAGTCATTCTCAGCATCGGCCGAGCCGCTCGCGCAACTTGGATTCGTCGTTGTACAGATCGATGGAATGGGGACGAACAACCGGTCGCGAGCGTTCCACGACGTCGCCTGGAAAAATCTGAAGGACGGTGGGCTTCCCGACCGAATCCTGTGGCACAAGGCGGCGAGCGTAAACTATCCGTGGTACGATATTTCAAACCTTGGCATTTTTGGTGCGTCCGCCGGTGGTCAGAATGCGGTGAGCGCACTCCTCTTCCATTCTGAGTTCTACAAGGTTGGGGTCGCCAATTGCGGTTGCTATGACAACCGAATGGACAAGATCTGGTGGAATGAGCAGTGGATGGGCTGGCCGGTCGGCATCGAATATTCACAATCCTCCGCCGTCGACAACGCGCACCGATTACGAGGTAAGCTGTTGCTGATTGTCGGCGAACTGGATGAAAACGTCGATCCATCATCCACCTTCCAGCTTGCCGACCGTCTTATCGACGCAGGAAAATTCTTCGACATGCTTGTGGTGCCGAACGCGAACCACGGAGTGCCAGGCAATTACTGCGAACTAAAGCTCGTGGACTTCTTCGTTCGCAACATTCTTTGGCAGACACCGCCTAATTGGAACGCGGCTTCGATCGAGTCGCTGAGCCGGTGCTGGATGCGAGGACGTGATGGCCAAAAACTAATTAGCTCGATCGAATCTCACAAGTGATGTCCGCGTTCTACGGCCGGACTATTTGGCCGATTCAGCGTTCGTGTGAAGCGCGGGTGACGGTGGGTCATTGGCGCTTCCATTGCGGTACGAAACGTACAGTTCTGCGTCTATTAGGATATATCGTGCCGGACCTCTCCTCGCTCATCGTCCGTGTAAGAGCCTCTGCTGGTAGATGGATCAGTCCGTCCAGATGGGAGCCAAATCGCTTTATGAAC
The DNA here is from genome assembly GCF_028128765.1 of Bradyrhizobium sp. CCBAU 51627. GTDB lineage: Bacteria > Pseudomonadota > Alphaproteobacteria > Rhizobiales > Xanthobacteraceae > Bradyrhizobium. Next base: position 203,594 of record NZ_LBJG01000091.1, on the reverse strand, counting down.
CATTCCATCCGCGGAAGTTCGAGCTCCTGTCCGGCATCAACAGGTACGCCCTCCGCCGACCGCTCGATCATAAATGCGGGCGGAAATTGGCGACGCCGCTGATGTCGGCATCCTTCAACGATACGGCCATATCCTCCCAGCAAGCGAACGGGGCGATCATGATTATCGCCGCATAGACATGAGGAGCGGACGTTGCCTGGTCGAGGGTTACCAAGTCTCGCAAACGACAGTCGTTCCAGTCGAGGATTGGCAGGATCGCCATGACCAGTAGAGAGCCTTCTGGAAGGCTGCGCAAAGAGCGTGCGTAGACTTGCAATTGTCCGCCTTTAGCTATGTCCGACATCTGTGTGGTAAGTTTGCCGGGAACACTCGCTCAACGTTTCTACCCAATGTTACCCATTTGGACGCCTCACCGATCTTATACCCGGGTAGAGCCGGGTCTAGACTACCTGTTGTTAGGAATGGTTCTGGGAGGAAGATCGTGTCTCACCATTGTACGGACGACCAGAGGTCGGCCCGTGATGGTAACCTGTCCAAACTGGCGACTGGATCCGCGACTACGGATGCGGTCGCGATCGTGGCCACGCTGGATACCAAGGGCCGCGAGGCGTCTTACCTTGCGAATATTATCGAGGCGTGCGGCCGCAAGACCATCCTGATCGACATTGGCACTAGGAGGGATGACGGCGACAAACCAGCAGATGCGAAGACCCCACGGAACTCTTGAAGCAGATTGCTGAAAGGACGTCGCTTGCCTATGTCGCAAGTCCTCAAGACGCCAAAGCGATGGCAAGTGCAGGGGCCGACTGCATGGTCCCACATGTCGGCGCAACGCGCGGCGGGCTGGTCGGTCAAGAGGAGGGGCAATCCCTCAAGGAGGCGATCCGGCGCATCAATGAGATCCACGCGGCGGCGCGAAGCATCCGGTCGAACGTCCTCTCGCTTTGCCATGGTGGGGCAATTGCCAAGCCTGAAGATACGATCGAGGTCTATCGGACGACCGAGTGTGTCGGCTTTGTTGGCGCATCCTCGATCGACAGAATTCCAATTGAGCGGGCAGTGAAAACAGCGGCGGCGGAATTCAAGGCTGTCCCGCTTCCGCAAACTCATTGATGTTCACTGCAACGTGCAGCGAGGCCGCATGAACGCACCAAATGACCGAGCTAAGCCGGACACGATCGCTTTCGCCTCCAAAGGAGAGACGAGGGCGGATCAAGACTGGGAGACAGATGTCCTCGTGATCGGAAGCGGCGCGGCTGGACTGTCGGCGGCGCTCTATGCGGCAAAGGCCGGACTGCGCGTCATTGTATGCGAGAAATCTCCGCGACTTGACGGAACGACGGCCCTGTCGAATGGCATGATCTGGGTTCCTTGTTCTGCTCAGGCGCGCGCGGCTAAAATCGATGACACCATCGCCAATGCGAGGACATACCCGCAGCACGAACTCGGCGTTCATTATCGTGCGCAATTCATTGATGCTTATCTTGAAGACGGCCCGGCGGCGCTAACCGCGCTCGAGAACGGCACGAGTGTCAAGGTTACCCTGGCCACTACGCCCGATTATCTCTCGAGCCAGCTTGGCGGCGCTGATAAGGGACGGGCACTGAGCCCCGCCCCCTATGATGGGCGGCTTCTAGGCAAGGACTTCGATTTGATTGGTGATCCCATTCGGGTTGTGATCGGGGGCATGATGATCTCATCGAGTGAGGTGAGAAGCTTTCTCAACCCACTCCAATCTGTTGCGTCGCTCAAACACGTCTTAACTCGCCTGAGCCGCTATGCGTGGGATCGGCTCAGCTTCAGGCGTGGTACTGAGCTCAGCGGCGGGAATGCCTTGATCGCGCGGCTGCTGGTGAGCCTGCGCGAGTACGGCGTAGAAATTTGGCCATCTTCTCTAGCGGTCGAACTCACGAAGGAAGGCGGACGCGTCACGGGTGCCATTATCAAGCGGATCAACGTTGGCATCCGCGTGCGCGCCTCACGTGGTGTTGTTCTCGCAACTGGCGGCTTTGCCCGGAACGCGCAGTTGAGAACGGACCTCAGTGGTGCACACCAGCATGATGTTACGTTGGCCCACGCCGATGTTAACGGTGACGGCATTGGGCTTGCAACTATGCTCGGGGCCGCCATCGACGAAGATGTCGCATCGGCGGGCTTCTGGACCCCGGTTTCGATCCTGAAACGCGGCAGCGGCTCGCAGGTTGTGCCATACGACTGGCTCGACCGCGGCCGTCCTGGGGTCTCTGCTGTCGGTCCAAATGCCAGACGCTTCGTCAACGAATCGAATTCGTATCGCGATATTTGCCTGGCAATGTTTGAAAACGGCTATCCATTCTACTTCATCTGCGATCATCAGTTCGTTCGATTGAGGGGCATGGGACACCTACTGCCATGGCCCTGGACCTTGAGCATCGGCAAATATGTCCGCTTTGGCTACGTCAAGGCAGGTGAAACGATTTCTGAGCTCGCAGAGCAGCTGGGACTAGATCCCCTTTGCTTCAAAAGACGATCGAGGAACACAACGGGCACGCTGCCCAAGGACGGGATCCCCTCTTTAAGCGTGGGGAATCGGGTTTTAATCGCACGCTCGGCGATCCGACCGTCGGAAAAAATCCAAATCTTGGACCAATCAAAAACGGACCGTTTGTTGCGCTGCCGATCGTTGCGGCAACGCTTGGCACGGCGACCGGATTGGCGACGGATAGTTACGGAAACGTCCTGGATGAACAAGGCAATCCAGGGTTTTTATACTTGCGGCAATGACATGACGTCGCCGATGCGCGGAATTTATCCGGGGCAGGCATAACAATCGGTCCCGCCATCGTATTCGCATATCGCACCGTCAACGCAATAGTGCTTTCCGCTGATCAGGAGCAAAAAGCCGTCGCCTCCCGAGCTTGACCGTCTACCACACTCGTCGGGGGATATGTTCTCGGGTCCGGGGGCGCGCATCGATAGAAACGTCGGCCCCGCCCCGCGACATCCTCGAGAGGGCGGTCGCGTCCGAGTTCGGTGAGCGGAGGGGGAGATCGCCGCACCAACTGTCTTCGATGTATCGCAAAGAGCTGGGCTCCCGATAGGTGTTCAAAGACAAATGACAGCGGGAGAAATCGATCGTTCAACAGCTAGGCGGCGTAGTGAGGAGGCGAAAATGTCAGGACAAGCGGCGCAGGCGTCTGCTTCCCCGACGCGATCGCAATCCGCTGGCCGCGAGGCAGTGATGCAACTCGACAAGATCGATTTTCGTCTTCTTGATCTCGTCCAACGAGACAATCGCCTCTGTAGTGAACAACTTGGACGGAAGGTCGGCCTATCCGCATCCGGAGTTCAACGTCGGCTGAAGCGCCTTCGATCGACGGGTGTCATAGAGGCCGACGTTTCCATCATTTCTCCAAAAGCAATTGGGCGTAATGTGACCGCAGTGGTTCTCATTTCCTTGGAGCGCGCGCGTGCCGATACCGTTGATCGTCTAAAGAGGCAAATTAGCAAGATGCCTGAAGTGATGAGCGCATTCTATGTTACAGGTCTGGCTGACCTCGTCTTGCTAGTTACCGTAAACGATATGGAAGATTACGAGCGGTTTGCCCGGCGCCTTTCAGAGGAAAGTTCAGACATAAAGCGCATTGAAACAATGGTGGTCATGGATCGGTTCAAAGCAGGATTTACGTTGCCAATAGGTCTCCATCGCATGGTGTTAAGCGACTGACGAAGAGGACATTGGCTTGCTCAACTACCGTCGACCGCAGTCAGTAAGGGGCGGCTTTGGACTTTATGGCTAGATCGATCACAATCTTCGGATGGAGGATACGTTGCGTCGCTCGCGTCACGCCAAAGATCGTGGCAACAGTCGGTCCGGCAAGTGCCGAGCCTGAGAAGATACGTGCTCTCTACCTTTCCGGGGTAGATATCTTTCGGCTAAACTTCAGTCACGGAACCCACGAAGGCCACGCCAAGAGTTATGTGTGTATCCGTGAACCGAGCGGGAATTCGGCCGGCCGATAGGCATCCTGCAGGATCTCCAAGGTCCAAAGCTCCGCATCGGATCCCTTGAAGAAGGCAGGCTGGTTTTGCGTGCTGGAGAAACGGTCCGCTTTGTGATCGATGGAACCAAAGGAGCAAAGCAATCGATACCCTTGCCTCATCCGGAGATTTTTGCAGCTGTCCATCCCGGACAAGAACTTCTCATTGACGATGGCCGGGTGCGCTTGAGGGTCACCGAGCCGCGAGACGGAGAAATCGTTGCGCAAGTGGAGGTCGGAGGCCTGTCGGACCACAAGGGGGTCAACGTACCGGGGGCCATGCTCGACCTATCTCCGCTCACCAAGAAAGATCGCGCCGACCTCGCGTTCGGCATTGATCTTGGGGTCGACTGGGTGGCCTTGTCCTTTGTTCAGAAACCGTCCGACCTGATTGAGGCACGCTCCCTATCGGCGAGGCCGCAGGTTTGATGGCGAAAATCGAGACGCCGATGGTGCTCGATCGAATCGACGACATCATTGGCTTGTCAGACGGCGTTATGGTGGCGCGCGGTGATCTTGGCGTCGAAATCCCGCCCGAGGAGGTACCTAAAGGAGCTCTGCGCGCCTGTCAGCGTGCCGGAAAATCCGTCATCGTCGCAACGCAAATGTTGGATTCCATGGTGGCTGGGCCGATCCCGACGCGGGCGGAAACCTCAGCTGTCGCTACCGCCATCTATGATGGAGCCGATGCAGTGATGCTATCTGCTGAATCGGCAAGCGGGGCCTAACCAAGCTCTTCAGAAACAACTAAGGCGTTTCGGCATTCAACCGGGGAAGAAGCGCCGGGGTATGGTGAGATCCTCGTCAAGATCTATGATGCGTTATCTGCGGAACTTGGCGCAGCCACTGCGAAGCTCGACGCGATCGCTTGATTAGCGATTAGCAGCATCCGCGTCAGTTAGCGAATAGCTCGTGCTGCGGCCGCCGGCCGCGTCCTTGGTCAGCACGCCTTTTGCGACAAGATCGTCAATGTCACGCAGAGCTGTGTCCTGCGATGACTTCGTTAACAGCGCCCACTTCGACGAGGTGAGCTTGCCTTCGAAGCCTTCGAATAGGCGTTCGATCATTGCGCGCTGGCGGTCGTTGAAGCTTTGATCGGCATGCTTCTTCCAGAAGCGGGCCTTTCGAAGAACTGACGCCAGGATTGTGTCAGCGCGATCGAAGGCAAGATCGAGGCAATCAAGAAACCATTCGAGCCATTCGGTGATGTCGAGTTCACCTTTCTGGGTGGCTTCCAGAATATCGTAGTAGGCGTTACGCTCCTGCCGGATCTGGGCCGACATGCTGTAGAAGCGCTGCGAGCTGTTCTCGGAGCGGGCCAGCGCCATATCGGCAATCGCGCGGGCAATGCGGCCATTGCCGTCTTCGAACGGATGGATGGTGACGAACCAAAGGTGCGCAATCGCCGCCTTCAACACGGCATCGATTTGCTGCTCGCCATTGAACCAATCAATGAAGGCTTTCATCTCGTCGGCCAGCAAGGCGGCTTTGGGGGCTTCGTAATGTACCCGCGCGCGTCCGATCGGCTCCGAGACGACTTGCATCGGACCCGACGCCTCAGTGCGCCAGGCACCGACGGTGATCTTGTTCATGCCGCTGCGCCCGGTGGGGAACAAGGCTGCCTGCCAGCCAAACAACCGTTCGGCGCTGAGGGGCGTGCTGTACTTTCCAGTGGCGTCGAGCATCATCTCCACGATGCCTTCGACGTTGCGCTCGGAAGGGGTGAGGGCGCCGATATCGATTCCGAGACGACGTGCCAGCGATGAACGCACCTGTTCGCGGCTGAGAACCTCGCCTTCGATTTCGCTCGACTTGGTGACTTCTTCGGTGAGGGCCTCAAGATTTGCTTCTGTCTTGAGTCTGATGCCGAGCTCCTCCATACGCCCCGAAAGACGTCCCTGGCGATTGCGCACCGCCGCCAGCTTCTGGGCAAGCTTTGAGGCGTCCCAGGTGAAGTGGGGCCAGTCCTTCAGCTCATGGATATAAGTTGTCATTCTCCGCACCTGTTGCGGAGAATATGTGCCCAATTTCCGCAAAAGCAAGTTATTCTCCGCATATTGTGCGGTGAAAGTAGTGGATAATCTCCGCACGTTTAGAGGGAAGGATAAGTAAGAGTCCTCGAAAAGCTCAGTAATTTGGCTTGAATTATGAGATACGTTCAAGTTTCTGAGCTCTTCAAATCAACGCAGCAGAATTCAAAGCATGGCGGCAGGGCCTGGGATTGACCCAGCAAGACGCTGTTGACCGGCTCGGTGTCAGCCGGACGACCATTCAGAATTGGGAAAATAGCACCCCGATCCCCCAGACCGTCGATATAAGCTGCAAAGTCTGGGAGCACCATCTCCGACAGGAGAGCCCCGCCATTGGTCCGCTCACGCTGATCTACAGCGACGCACCGATGTTCGTGGACCCCTATGGTCCCCGGCGCCGGCTTGCGATAATCCAGCAAGAGCCACATCCAACGAACGCCGCTGTCCTTGCCCGTGTTCAACAACTGGCTGGCCAGCCCAACTTCCACAACCCGTTCGTCGTCGCAGCCGACCAGTCCACGCTGTGAAATTTGCCGGAGCTGGCTCGCGTTATCAGTGGTGAGGATCAACAGGCGCCGACGCTAGCCAACATGCTGCGTAAAGCGACGACGATTGTTCGCGAAGACTCCGCCAATTTCGTGCGCAATGGCGCAGGCTGGCCGACTCAGGTCGAGATTGCGGCGCGCCACAAAGACATCATTGCGCAAGCCGATCTTCTCGAGAGCTTCGCCGGCGATAGTTTTCCGACAATCGCGCGGCACCAACTGGCTATTGAGGATGTTTTTGCGAATCTTCGTCAACTTGGTCTCCGAGCGCCCGATGCGCTCGTGTCAGGCATTGCCTTTGCCCTAAGCGTATTCGATCGATAACGGTCGATGCCGATGAAGAGACCGCGAAACGCCATGACGCACCTTAGGACCTGACGATCCCGACCGAGAATGCCCTGTTCGGCTTCTCGGCCTTCTCAGCACGACAGGGGAGAAGCTCTTTTCCTGAGCGATGTGCTTGTTCCCAACCTTCTCGAACCAGACGCACCAAACCGCCTCTTCTGGAGCATTGCGGTTATGCCGACCTTTTCGACTGTCATCACGGGCCGCCCGATTTCACTCGAACCAGGTCGTCCGGTTTGAATTCACTGCCTTCCATCTTTCATCTCTTTCGAGTTGCCTTGAGCCTGCTGGGTTTGGTCATTTGTAACGTCAATTTGTTCTTTATTTGTTCGTTTCGCAACTGTTCCTGAATCATCATCCACAGGACGCGTCCCGGTAGAAGTAGATGGTTTGGATAATGGCGCCAGAATCAACTGATGCTTGATAAATTTAGATAATTTCAAACTAGCCTTTCGGTTTGAAAATATGCTATTATATCAATCATGGATAGACAAAAAGGCCAACTCCTAAACCAGCTCGACAAGCTCCTGCCTGAGGGGCTTGTCGTGGATTCCGCCTGGCTCAAGCGGCACGGCTACTCCACCCAGCTCCAACATCTGTATGTGACGCGTGGCTGGCTCGAACAGCCAACCCGCGGGGTTTTCCGGCGACCGCGCTACGAATTGAGCTGGCAGCAGGTCGTCATATCCCTGCAGGGCATCCTGAACTATTCACCGCTCGTCGTGGGCGGGCGAACGGCGCTCGAATTACAAGGATACGCTCACTACCTGCCGCAAGCGACGACTCGCGTTCACCTCTACGGCCCCAAGTCTCCGCCATCCTGGGTGAACAAGCTGCCGCTGTCCGTGAAGTTCGTCTACCACAACGACCGGCGGCTCTTCAAAAACGAACCCGTCGCGAAGGGCATAAGCAGTGTCCGCTGGAATGTCGAAACCGGGAAGATGCTCGATGATACGGCTTTTCGGGGAGGCGACGTAACTCAACTGAACTGGGGCCAATGGGACTGGCCTCTAACCCTGTCGACGCCCGAGCGCGCCGTTTTCGAGCTGCTCGACGAATTGCCCAACAACGAAAGCTTCGAACAGGTCGATGCTCTACTCGGTGGCCTTGCCAATCTTCGGCCCGATCGCTTGCAAAAACTCCTGAAGGATTGCGCAAGCGTTAAGGTGAAGCGTCTCTTCTTTTACTTCGCCGACCGTCACAACCATGCTTGGCTCAAACGGCTTAACAAGCAAGCCGTCGATCTTGGACATGGTAAACGCATGCTCGTCAAAGGTGGTGTTCTCGATCCGACCTATAAGATAACGGTGCCGGGAGATCTCCATGGCGTTCGCTGATGCTTACAAAAAACAGGTCGCGCTGTTGCTGCGCGTTCTCCCATTTGTCGCCGAAGAGAAATGCTTCGCCCTGAAAGGCGGCACCGCGATCAATCTTTTCGTCCGCGACCTGCCGCGCCTCTCGGTCGATATCGATCTAATCTATATTCCTGTCGCGCCGCGAGCTGAATCCCTTTCCGACATCGATGCAGCCATGAAGCGCATCGTTGCAGAGATTAAAGAGAAGATCCTCGGGGCACAGGTCCATGAGACCCGTAAAGAGGGCACGATCGTCAAACTGGTGGTTCGCTCGCAGAACGTCCAGATCAAGATTGAAGTCACGCCCGTGCTGCGTGGCTGCGTCTTCGAGCCGGTCGTGACTTCGGTGCCTCCCGCCGTCGAAGAGGCGTTTGGTTTCGCTGAGGCTCGCACGGTCTCTTTTGCTGACCTCTATGGCGGAAAAATTGTCGCCGCTTTGGATCGCCAGCATCCACGTGATTTGTTCGATATTCGCGACCTGCTGGCCAATGAGGGAATTACCGATGAACTCCGCAAGGCCTTCATCGTCTATCTCTTGAGTCACGACAGGCCGATGTTCGAGGTACTTGGCTCGCCACAAAAAGATATCAGTGATGAATTTCTCCACGGCTTCGAAGGAATGACGGACAAGCCCGTTTCAAAGGGCGAGCTGGTTGCCGCGCGCAAGACCCTGGTCGAAGAAATTGTCGGTAAGATGCCAGAGGCTCACCGGAAATTTCTCGTATCGTTCGAGCGCGGCGAGCCTGATTGGGATCTCCTCGGCATCCCCGCCGCCGCCGATCTGCCTGCCGTCAAATGGCGTCAGCAGAATCTCGACAAGCTATCGAAGGAAAAGCGCGCAGAGCTCGTTGCGGCCCTGGAAAAAGTCCTCAAGTCTCGCGCCTAACTTACCGGCGCGACATGCCTTTCAGCTCGGCCCGACGCCTGGCGACGAGGTGTCGCGTCTCCGCCGTATCGAATCCGGCCTGCTCAAGCTGGCGTATGGTGCCAGTCAGTGCAACGATCTGCGCCCGAAGGTGAAGCAATCGGATCGGCTGCTTTTCTTGCCCCTTGATGAATCCTGTCAGCACTGACTTGCGCGCACAGAGCACGGAGCCCAACCTGAAGACGGGCAGTTTCGACGTCTCGGCCAGATAATACACTTTGCGTCGAAACTCCCGTGATCCGAACAGATATTCTGCGATTGCAGCAGCACCTTCCAGGATGTTCGTCAGCACGTACGTCTAAGCTGGCGGCCTTCGGCTCCATGTGTCCTCCCAATTTCTGTTGCTTGGTCCTCGGCGGCTGCAAAGCACATTCCCTGGGCAATATGGGAGTGTTCGCTTGAACCTCGCTGGCTGGGCCTCAGATTCGACCTGCCAAAATCAGGTAACCCCACTATCCCGGCACGCTCTGAGCTTCGACAAACGCACCGAGGGAACAGGCTCATTGTCTCTTTTTTGGTAGGTCCGAAGTCAATTCTAAAAATGCTGCATTGCAGAAGGTTTCCAACCATTGCGATGAAAAGGTCTTGCTGACACACGCTCGTATTGCGAGCGGCCACTCTGGCTCATGCGCCGCTATGCAGCGGATTCTGCTGCGCCATCGAGATCACTTCGATCGCCCGCCGTGTAGTCATAGGGGAGCGTCAGTTGAGAACGAAACCCAAATAGCGGCAACATGCAGAGATGAAAGATCAGCCAGCATGCGTAGACCGCATCATCGCCGTACGGGTCACCATCGCTGAGCAGGCCATGCGAAAGCCGGTTACGAAGATTGGGGCCGATCTTTTTCAAGAACGTATTCTCGATATTCGCGACAATGGCGTCGCCAAATACAGCTAAGAGCTCCGATCGCATCTGATCAAAGAGCGAGGAGATTGTACGATCTTCCTGTGTCTTGGTCGCGTCATCCAGCTTCGAGACGTCATGTCCCGAACTCTTGAGCACATGCCGAAGCGATTGCTCAAGGAGAGGCGTCAGAATATAGGTCGCTCCGACAAAATCGCCCTGGAAGAAGCGGGTGAAACCGCGGGAGTAGGTCATGACAAGATTGAGCGGTACGAAAGCGCTATGTACGAGCAACTGCTCAAACACGTCATCGGCGATATAGTAGTCTCTGGTAATGGTCTGACGCGCAATCTCGGCCGCAGCTGCTGCGATGTGTCGACGAATTCTTTCGCCCTCTGCGACCTGGCGCTCGACGGCTGAAGCGTCTGCACCATCACCCAAGCCGGCGCCCTCGCTCCGGTGCACGACTTTGCCTTCACGGTCATGGTGTGAGCCGCCGAAGAGCGATGATAACGGGTGTTCCCGGATGGTGTCTCGCGCTTCCTGCTCGAGCGCTGCCGGATCGGGAGATCTACTGAGCGCCGCAAAAGCGAACAGCTTGTCGCGCAGTGATGGGTGCTGCATCTGCTGTTCGACCTGTCTCGCCAACTCCTCGATGTCTGTAGGAATGGAGAAACCGGACATCTCGTCGGCAATGCCGGCCTGAACATCTACCAGCCGATGCCTTAGCTCTTTTCGTCGATCCTTCGTGCCGGGCACGCCGTGCAACTCGCCTATCGCTTCGGTAAGTGTCTGGGAGGCCAAAAGAGCCATCGGCTGGCTGGCCGCGATGGCGACAAGTTGGTCGGCGGCCGAGGACTGCGAGCGGTGCTGATCGGCGGTCCTTTTCGCAAGGCGATACCCGCGTGCCGCCATACGCCATAGTTTGACGATCGTGTGCGGATCGGAGCCCTCGGGAAGCTTGGCGATGAGTGCCTCAATCTGACTGCTGATCTCGCCGGCATCGCCAACGCCAAAATCGAGAGCTAGATGACCAAACCAGAGGGAGGGGACCATCAATCCCCGCTCGAAGGCCTTCACCCTTAGTGCCGATACAATATCTCGCGCTGCCGCAGGGCCTCGCTTGTCAGCCCCAATGGCACGGCCGATTAAGAGGGCCCGACGGAGCAGATCGCGGGCGTCGAACGTAAGGACGCCACGATCATCCTCGCCGCGAAACCGAAGTTCGCCCGCGCCAACCTTCGCCACGATATCGGCGTAGGACTCGGCGGCTATGGCTGCGAGCTGAGCCTTGCGATCGACGACCCAACAGATGTCCGCAAGCCGTGCGCGAAGGACCGGATGCGTGGCGCGCCTTGCCATCTCCGCCAGTACCTCAGCAGGCGGACCGCAAAAATCGACCGGAAGGGCTGTGCGACGACCATCGGCGGTAACCATCAGCGCCCCGAAGGGCTCGTTCGGTTCTTTCGATCGGAATATCATCCCAGCAGCCGCCGACAGCATCTGGAAGACGCGGGCCGCTGGCGTATCGGCCAATTCACCATTCGAACCGATGGACCCGCTGGCCGCGCTGAATAGGTCCGACAAGGTTGAGCTATCCGCGCTCTTCGATTCCGCTACAGGAGCCTCGAAGTCGAAATCAGTGAGGTCAGATAGAGCCGCTCTTGCCCAGGGCGGCGGTGGCGGGTTTGACGCGCTTGCGTCCTCTGATGCATTGCCGGGAGATAAATCCTCCATAGTCCTCTCATCATTGCGGTGGGGTTCGCGTGAGGGTTGATAGCTTCCTATTTGGGGATTGATGAGTGAGCGATCAAGGTGGCTCGCGCGCTGCGGGGGAAGTGTGTAGGACGCGGCGCGGTAGCTCTCCCGATTACTGACCATTCCGGTTCATTTTAGAGCGATTCCCGACCCTTTCGCTCTCGATCAATGTCTGATCCCGCTAGCCTCTCCGAGGAGATACCCATGAAAGTCATCACCATAGGAAAGAAGCTGGTACCCGTCGAACAGGTCGCGTTCGTCGAGCCGTTCGATCCCGCAGCCAATCCCGAATTCAAACCCGAGAAGGACTACAAGGGCCGGATCGTCCTGCTCAATCGGGACATCGTACTCACCGAGCAGACGCCGCAAGAGTTTGCGGCCGAATACGAGCTCCACCTCTTCACCGAGGACAGTGTTGCCGTCAATCGGGCCATCGTGTTCAGAGTCGAGACCTTCGAGCCGACCGAGAGCTTCAAGCCAGCGAAGCCCTACAAGACACGGCTCAAATGGCGGGATCTGACCGGCGGGGAGCAGAGCAAGCTTCTTCTGACCGAGGCCGAGACCGTCATCGCTGAAATCCTTGGCGCCAAGGCAGAACTGCCCAAGCCGGCGAAGCGTCCTACGCGGCGGCCTGGCAGAGGCCGCAATGGATCGCGCCGCATGGAGGCTTATCGCACCTAGAGAGCGCAGGTAGCAAATCAAGCCCCGGTTGGACCTCCAGTCTTGTACCGTGCATGCTAAAGAAAGACGTTTTGCGGGAGAGCGGAGATGCGAAAGCTCGTCGATACGAACTACCTCAAGTCCGAAAAACTGCGCGAATATCTAGCCGATCCCGCGAACATCGCCGTTATCCCCGACTACGTTATGATCGAAGCGCTCGCCAGTGGCGATGCAGCATCCATCTGCGAACGGTTCAAGATTCTGGCCGAATACCCCGGCCAGGTCAGGGTCTTGAAGTCAACCCATGCGATCAGCGGCCTGCGTGCAAAGCGGCGAAGCCGTGGTCTTCAGAAGCGCCTCATCGAGCGCGATCAAACCGCCAATTTCAGCAAGTTCTATGCAACGCTTGAGCGGGCGCGCGACGGCGACAAGCCTGCCAAGCGGCTCCTGGCGCAGAAGTCGGCTGCGGCGGCCGCCGAAATCGCGCAATTGCGAAAGGGTCAGGAGACCTACACCGCCAATCTGGCCGAGCATGCCAAGAAATACACGGATGCCGAGCTTGCCATTCTGACCAAGGGAAAGCCAATCCCTCAGGAGTTGTTCAGCAAGGTCACGGGAGAGATCGTCGCACTCGCCGACAACATGTTCATGGCGCATGGCTACTTCAAGAAGCAGCCTCCGACGAGGACGTTGTCCAACGCATTCATATTCCGCTACGCCGTTGCGGGCTATGTCGTGGCGCTTCGCTGCATCAAGGAAGGTGGTGCGCAAGGAGCATCGGCGAAGAACATAGGCAACCAGATCATTGATGCGATGATCGCGGCATATGCAACGTATTTCGATGGCTTCCTCAGCGAGGACAAGAGAGCGCAACAAATCTATGAGACCACAGGCGATCTGCTGAAGTTCTATCATCACGACATCAAACGCTTCGAAGAAGCGTCTGCGGCAGCAAAGGTTTCTGCGGATGCAACCATCAGTAAGGCGACAGCCCTCGCCGAAGCATGACACACCGAATGTTGTCACAACGGCCGCCGTCAGGCGGCCGTTAAGGGGACACCGGACGAGCTCGACTTCGAACCCGTCGTCAAGCTGTTCAACCCTTGCGGAGCCGCCACCTGGCTGCTCACCGAGATTGATCCCGACGATCACACCGTCGCCTGGGGCCTTTGCGATCTCGGCATCGGCTTCCCCGAGTTCGGCACCGTCGGCCTGACGGAGCTCGCCGCCTATCGCGGGCGCCTTGGGCTCGCGATCGAACGCGATCTTCACTTCAAGGCGCGCGGGCCGATCTCGGCCTACATTCAAGCCGTCAATAAGGCAGATCGGATTGTCGAAGACATTCGCTTGTAAGGCCGTGATGGAGGTGCTCAATGAGCATCTCCATCATCGTCTTCGGCGGGGCAATACCTTAGTCAAGAAATGTACAGGCCGCCCCCTGTTCATCGGCGAGGTTCAACATCTGCGCCGGCCCGGCGCGACGCCTCCTGACGAACAGTCCAATCGTTCGCCAGAGGTCCGCGAACAAGTTCGGTCTTGTCGGCTCCTCGAAGCCCTGTCGAATCTCGCGCCATGTTTGCCGGGGCATGCGAATCCCTCCATCGACGGACGACGCGCCGCCCGCAAAAAGCGGGTGGAGGTATTCAAGCGCATAGCCTGCCACCCAGATAAAATCGCGCGATCCTGCGTGGAGGTAAGGATTGCTCCACCGGTAAATCCTGGCAACATCGTGAAAATCGACAGCGAACTCGATGTTGCTGAGGTGAGGCCTGATCGCATCGAAGAGCTCACTAAGGGCGATCGGCACCAGACCGCCATTCCTCGTATCGATATAGCTATACACGCCGAAAGCCGACCGAAGCCGGTTCTCAATGGCAGTCCGCAACGGGCGCTCGGTCTCTGAAAGTCATTCCCGAGAAACGCCCATAAACGGCTTGCTCGGCTCCTCGGTATATCTCGAATGGATGTTCCTGAGTGCGCCGCTAACCGCCATACGTCCCCGGCAATTCCAACAGGCAGTGAGACGCCTGTTCGAACAAAATAATCCCATGGTCCAAAATGGTGTGAAGCCCTTCATGCAGGGTCTCCAGCCGCGTGTCGGTATAAGGGCTTGGCATACGTTGAAAGGTAGCCGCGGCCTTGATGTATTTGCGCGCTTCAGCATTAAGCATAGAGACATGCGCGTGATAGAATGTCTTCTCGTAAGGCATCTTCTCGAAATCGGCCGGTGTGGTTCGTAAGCCTTGGCGAACAGCATGATGGGCTTGCAAGGGCTTGGCGCGATCCTGCCCGATGATCCCCGCGAACTCGTTCCAAAGCCACGGGAGGCCCTCCGCTTCGGTCCAGGCCGAAAGCTCCTCCAGATTCGTGGCAGTCTTGTCGTGCCACCTCTGGAGCCCGCGCTTATAGTCATCAGTATCCATCTGTAATCTCGCTTCAATCGATCAATTGTCGGCTTACGATAGGCGTATGAGCAATGAGAATCACGACCGTCTGCATGCTGTTGACGAAACGAGAAGTCGCTGAAAGATCGGGAATGATTGCGAATTACAAACCGTTTCAATGGAGGTGATGAGGCTAGAATCTAAAGTGGCGGAGAGGGTATCTGTTGCGATCACTGCGATGGATTGCCCACTTGGCAATTCCAAACGTTCCCTATATGTTCAGTTGACCTTAGGCCGGAGAGAGAGAGGATTTGACCGTGAATTTGGAACTTCTGACAGCTCTGAAGAAGGTCGCGAAACGTCGGGCGCGGCTAAAGTTGTCTCGCAACGATGCGCTGCAGGTATTGATCAAAGAGGGTATCAATAACTCTCGCGGCGGATTGACGAAGGAATATGGTGGTCCGACCTTGAAGAAGGTTCGCACCCTCCGTCGTAAATGAGTCGTTCTGCGACATCGCTGGCGGTGGGTTCTGTACCGTTCGAATGACACCCTTCGAAATGACTGCGCCTGATCAATCGCGGGGAAAATACGCGATTGGGCTTGGATTACGATGTGCCGGCGGCGGCGCGAGAAAACGGCTGCAGCCAGCATCCGTGATGGCATTTCTGGTGCCAAGGCGTGCGCGCGAATCCGCGAGAGGTTATCCGATCCAAACTACGCCGATTGTTTCAGCATGCCGCTTTGTCCGCAACGTGCAATGCCGTGGCGGAGGCGCAACAGTCGGTTCATAAAATCCCATAACTCAACTTTTGCTAGTTGCGCGCTTAGGCCGAAAGGCATTCGATAACAACCAGTTTTGTCAGGTTGACCGGAGTGGCTCCCTCGGCCCCTCTAGAAACCTGCACACTGCAAATTTTAAGCCCGGGGATTTGGCATGTTGAGGCCGGGAGTCAATTTGATCGCACTTATCGCTGGTTGTGTGCTTGCCGGATGCGGGTTACGCGTCCCAGAGATCCGCGATTTTCCTAACGGTGGGTCATACGCCTCCAATAATGCTTTGGTGCAGGCAATCGTTCGAAGTGTTCATTGCGAGCTTGAGGATGCCGTTACCCGGGTTCTCAACGCAAGAGCCGGTTCATCTGATGCTCTTTTCTTGCGCAAGTGGGGCGCTCAGGTCGCCCTCACTATTCAGCTTGAAGAGAAGTCGACGGCTAATCCGACGGCTGTTTGGTTCCCTCCCTCGCCACCTTCGTCCATCTTCAGTTTAAGCGGCGCATTTAATGGATCAGCAGATGCGACCCGTGTAGATAAAGTAAACTTCTATTACAAGGTGAGCGAGCTCTATCTCGGGCCAAACGGAAGATGTGAGCGTGACACCACGGCGCCAACCGACTCATTACTAATTCAGAGCGACTTGAAATTGGCAGAATGGCTTGACGCGATGGTCAATGGTGTCGCGACAGGGCAAATCACGAGCGTCGCTAAGCAAAATGTTCTTTCCCATCAAGTAACTTTCGAAATCGATACTAGCGGAACCATTACTCCTGCATGGAAGCTCGTGCGAGCGACGTTCAACCAAAGTGGCAACTTGTTGTCGGCTTTGCGCAATCGCAAGCATGACCTGGTGGTGACCTTCGCGCCGCTGGATAAAACGCAGAGCGGAAATTTCCTAATCCCAATCGGCGAAAGTACGCATATTGCTTCGCAGTTGACCAGCGGCATTACGACTGGCTTCAAGAGCGCCCTGGGCCAATAGACATCTATAGATGTAGATCTTTGATCGGAGGATTATAATGGCCAAGAAAACGAAAAAGCGCGCCGTCAAGAAAGCTAGAAAAACCGGCGCGGAAGTCGTGCCTGACTCTCTGTCGGCTGATCCGGCAACGAATGCTCTGGCTGACAGAGTTGCGCGTTGTAATAAGCCGCCGCTCAAGTGGCTTAGGCAAGCTGATGGGTCATGGCTGGAATGCTCCCTTCGATCAGACTGCACCTACGGCAACTGCCACGAGGTAAGTGCCAATGAGGTGCCAGCAGAAATCCGCAACGGTTGAGGCGCACCGTGTGATCGCCGGAGGCGCTGTCAAGCTCAAAAGCCGAGCGAGCTCATGTCCGGAAATATTCGCGCACTGAAGGCCCGGTTTGGCAAGCCGTTGATCAGTGGCTTCAGCGAAGCGATCTTGCCATTTTATTCCGGACGGATGCTGGTCGTTCGGTCCTGAAATCAACGCTTCCTCGGAGCGTACTCGATGTCACTATGCTCTGATACCGACTAAATAGCGCAATGCAGTGAGCCGATCCAATAGGCCAAACGCCGAAATGATTTCTTGGGGTCACCAACGCAACGGCATGACATCGTCATTTCCGTAGCGCCTTTTTTGTTGCGCTGGTTTCTTGCTGGGTTGACTTTGTTGGAGGAGCACACCCATGGCAAAAACACTCTTTTGGGGAACCCTTTTGGTAGTCCTGACTATCGGGGGATATCTTATTTCTATGTTCGAGCTTTGAATCAGCTTCAGGCGGACAGCGAAAAAATCGCTCAGGTACGGGCAGGTTACGAAACACGATTACAGGAGCTGCAGAAGAACCTAACCGCTGAGCAAACGAAAACTGTGGCGGTTCCGACTCAGACCGTGACAACGGAATGCAGGTCACCCGACATTAATCTCGGCGGTATCAAGCTTCCGCCCGTTTGTATCCCTGTTGTCAAAACGACCACTCAGAACATCCAACAGGTTGTGAAAGTGGAGGATGCAAAGGTACGAGCAGAACTAGATGAGACGCTCGCCCGCTTGAAAGATCTCTCGAAGCAAAATCAGAATGCAAAGTCTGTCCTAGACGAGATTAGGCCATGGTACGAGTTTGCGCAGCAATTGATGAAGCCTGTCATAAGCATCATCGTTCTTATTGTTAGCCTGATCATCATTCTCTCGAAGAGATATAATGCCGATCAAGAAAAATGGGCTTTCGGCTCTCTCGGTACAATCATCGGTGTGTGGTTGAAGTAGTTCGTTGCGCTTGGCGTGGCGGAGATCGACAAAGCTAGATCCGAATTTGCGCGCGGCGCAAAGAGAGCCTAATCACAGGCGAGAGCTGGTCGCAAAGAGACGCTCGTTCTCGCCTCTATTTGCGCAAACCGACTGATTGGCCGGTTGAGACCGAAGTTCTCAGTTAATGTTTGACCGCAGTATTGGGGCCTGAATTTGCCCCTTCGGCGCAGTGCGGCAAGGACGAGCTCGATGAAGTCCTTGAGCCCATCGGGAACAGTTCCCGGCAACAAGTTGAATCCATCAGCCGCGCATTATCGCTGCAGAAAGCGTCAATCATTCCGCTGAACTGGAATTTGTGCGCGGGGCAATCGATAGTCTGATCATAAGGGACGGCTATAAAGGAGTTGCCGCAGCAGCTCTCGACCGCGCACAGGGAAGACTCAGGTCAGTGTGATCTTCGCGGAGATTTGCGAGATCATCTCTGTTAGATTGCAGCTGGCTTCTCGCAATTGCTAAGTGGGCCGGTTCGCTGGCACCGATCGATATGATCTTTCAGCAACTTCCGCTTCTTGGCTTGCACCCGGATCTGAGACGATCTTCAAAGGGAATTGACCGACTGGCCTTGCGAATTCCATAGTAACGTTTCCGCCTGCTTTAGCGACCAACGCCTTCAGCCGATCGAACTCGCCGCACCAGATCGTTTCCATGTCGTGGTCACGATTTGCATCGCGAGCTTCGGCCGAGCTGCCGATACCTACGGCACGCACCTGGAGGAGATCCGATCTCGATCCGCCCAAGAGCTCTACTCCGTAACCAGGATTGGCCGCCTTACGAAGGACAATCCGGCCGTTCTGGACCCAGGCGGTCGCCATTCCCTCCGATACTTCGTATCCCAGGCTGGCAAGACCCTCGAGCACCGCGCGCCTGCGCTCCGCCGCGGCCATCGCCTTGAATTCTTCCTCGATGAGAACGTCGGCGCGTTTGACGAGTTCTTGCCGGTTGCTGGGCAATGGGGAGGCGAGGGCGTCCTCGATTTCGCTCACCAACGAGGTAGCCTCCGCTGACTTCATCCCGGAAAGCTCGGCGCGTCGCGCCCGAAGCTCGTCGGCTAGTCGCGCGCTGGCGCGGCCATCCTTCACGGCCGCGGCCAAGTCCAACAGAAGGCTATCTGCGATAAGTGATCTTCGAGCCGACGGCTCTGCTTCCAAGAGCGCGACACGGTCCGAGAATGGGGAGGGATCGATGCCAAGCCCACGCAACTCGCCGAGAAGAGTATCGACGCGTCCCAAGGCAGGATCCTCCATCTCCTGAGCTTGCCTGGCAATCCATTCCTGCAGCGTGGCGCGGCGTTCGCCGGCGCCCAGGCGAGTAGCAAGCTCGCGTTGGCGGTCTGTTGCTTTTTGTGCCGCCTGAGAAGGAAGCAGCAGCAGCGCCTTTGCCATCGCCGCTTCCAGGCGCTCGGAAGATCCGTTCGAGTCACTGAGCTCGCTTCGAATGTCGGTGGGAATTTCGACTTTCAAGGCTTGTAGCCTCTGCAGCAGTGCCTCGGCCGCGGCTTTGGAGCGCCTCAAACCACGCTTCGAACGGACCTCCATTTCGGCAACCCTTTCGACCCGGCGTTCGGAGTCCGCCTGAAGGAAGGCGATCTCGGCGGCAACCTGTTTCTGGAGTTCGGTGAAACGATCTGCCTCGAGCAGGCGATGAAGCGCGTCCCGCCGGGCTGTGACATTCTCGATCTCCTTCTGCTCGATCGTTCCGTTGCGCCTGCCGGCGGACGTCCAGCTTTCGATCGCGCAGTCAAGCCGCGCCAGGTTGCGACGACAGATGGCGATGATCTCTGCTCGGGTAACGATCCTGAATGCTTTGGGTCCGCTCATTGCAATCCTCCCCCACGGAGCGCGTGCTCGACAGCGTTCTTGAGCCGGAGGCGTTCGGCGTCTCCAGCATGAGTCCAAGCATACGACGAAACTCTATGGACATAAGGAACGGCTCTTCCCAACACATTGGGGCGCCAGATCTCGCGAGCACGCGCTCTTTGAAGCAATTGGTGTCGCGGCGCATCGCATTCGACGCCTATCGCGTAGAGGCCGGTCCGGGGATCGGTCACGGCAAAATCAAGGCTGAATGCGCCGCCATCGCGAGCCCGACTGGGCTTATAGCCATTTGCTTCCAGAAAGGCTTCGACGGACCTGGTGAAGCCGTCGTCCTCATGATGTCCAGCTTCGTGGTGCGGACGTGGTTCGGTTACCATCCGGTCCAGGAGCGTCTTTCCGGACTCTGCAAGACCATCAGATACCGTCCTGGCATATTCGAGGTAGGCTTGCAGATAGTCGCGCGGCACCCTGGGACCGCTCCGCCTCGTCAACAGGTCCGATATCTCCGATATCGGCATGGATGTGACGATGACCACCTTTTCTCTCGCACGTGTTACTGCGACATTCAGGCGGCGCTCGCCGCCGGCGTGGCCTAGCGCGCCGAAGCTCTTGCGGAAAGCGCCGTGTTCGTTGCGGCCGAATGTCGTGGAGAAAACGATGATGTCACGTTCATCGCCTTGCACGTTCTCCACATTCTTGACGAAAAAGCCCATGTCCTCGCCATGCTCGATACGTTCGCGCTCGCGCATCAACGCCTCTCGGAACGCTGCATCGTTTTCGGCGCGATCTTCCAAAGCATCTTCTATGGCGTCGGCCTGCTTGCGGTTGAATGTGACGACACCAACCGACGGTGGCGATGAATCCTCCCAAAGCTCCGATAGGTGTTGTACGATATCGCTGGCTTCCTTCTGGTTCGTCTGGGCCTTGTAAGTGCCGTCCGAGCGCACGACTTCGATCGGCTTGAGCCTGCGGATTGTCTCTACGGGATGGCGAACGGGGACGCTAAGGCCGTTGGCGTAGAACGATGCGTTCGAGAATGATATCAGCTCTCGATATTTCGAACGATAGTGCACCTGCAGAGTACGGGTCCGAAGCACGGAGCGAGCGAGTTGGAGGAGATCGGGACAATCCTTGATCTCTCTCCGATTCCACGTCTCCGCGAAGGCTTCGCGTTCCTCCTCGCTGGCTCCTTCTTCTGGTTCTTCACCGTCGAATATTGCCGCTTCGTCGTTCTCGACCTTGCTGGCGAAGAAGGATGTCGGCGGCATCTGCTTCTCGTCGCCGCTGACGACGACGAGCCTGCTGCGAAACAGCGAGGGCAGCGCATACTCAACCGGCATCTGCGAAGCCTCGTCAAAGATGACGGTATCGAACAGTCCCGCGCGAGGTTGCAGCACGCGGCTTGCGACATCTGGCGTCATGAGCCAGACCGGCCGGAGCGCGAAAAGACCGAGCGGAGCGGCGCGATCGATGAATTCACGCAATCTTAGCGCTCTTGGGCCACGCAGCCTGGTGATCGCGTCCCAATCGCTGGTCGGACGCACTTTTGCTGCATCGATACCTTGGACGAGAAGATCCCGGTTGTACTGCCGGATCTGCGCGTCGGCTTCCGCGAGCGATTTTACCTTCGCATCTAGCTCGTCAGCGTCGAACAAGACGTCAGGATTCGCACCCTCCATATCGGCCTTCCACGCCAAACGGGCCTCGCGGCCTATAGTGGCGCGAATGCAGGCGTCGAGGTCTTCGGAAGCCAGTCCCGAAAGCTCGGACTCCCTGGACCTGAGTGCTGCGAAGATTGCACGCTCCTTGTCGCCCAGTCGCGAAGAGCGAAGTCGATACTCCTGATAGCTGCTCAGCAACGGCAGAGCCTGCACGATCTGGTCAATGGCGCTCGCATTGGAGCGGCCATTCTCGAGCGCCGAGCGTCTCGATCCGAGCCACAGTTCGTCGAAATAGGTCCTGAGCCGGTCCAATGCGGCACGGCTCTCCTCTCGCGTGTCATGCCTTCTGAGCGCGAGTTCAGCCCGCTGAAAGAACGTGCCGAGCTCCTCGGTCGTTCCGGCCGAGAGCGCTCTCTCGAGCTCGAGCCGGTCGGGGCACCGATCGATGAGGGAATTAAGGCCTCCCAGACCATTGAGGAACGCGCCGACGCGCTCGGCGAAATCGGCGAGCTTACCGGGCGACAAATCCAGATTGGGGGCACGACCGAACAGGACCGTGAAATATTGCTCCAGTTCGTGCCGTGGCTGGCGTATGGCCAATTCGAGCTCGACCGCATAATACAACGAGCTGATGGCGTCGTTATCTTGCGGGAGCTGCAATGACGCAAGGAGCTGGCGTACACGGCGCGTGCGCAGCCAATGGAGCGGGTTGAGCCATTGTAGGGCGCTTGCCGGCAAGCGAACTTGGCCCGCGAGTTCCTCGGCAGAGCAGAGCTCTTCCTCATTGCAGGCGATGAGCTTGGAGCAAAAGTTCGGCTTGTAGGACGGGCCGTCGAGCGCTGAGAGGATTTCTTTAATCGCTGATAGGCTCTTGAGAATGCGCGCAGCTTCCGATGTCCCATCCTCGACGTTCCGAAACAGCGGCCGCAATCGAGCAAGATTTGCGCAGACCGAATCGCTGATCGAGCGGAGCTCATCCGCTTCGGCGAGCCAGGACCGAAATTCCGCCGCATCCGATATTTTCAGACAATTCGCCGTCTCAGCGTCGGTCTGGTCCCGCCGTGTGTCGGCTTGCAAAAATGCCTGCAGGTGCAAGGCCAGTGCGGCCGCGGTTCCTCGATCGGGATTGAACGGCTTGAGGGCGGACAGCGGATTGTCTTCAAATTTCGACGGCAGCCAGAATTTCGCAAGCGGGCCGCAATTCTCCTCGATCCTCGCCACGTCCGCGGGATGTAGATCTGCCAGCAAAGGGCGGAGTTCAGGAGCCTCAATCGGTTTCCGGCTTGCTTCTTCGATCTCGAGCAGTTCGCCGAGCAGTGTTCGATAGGACAATCCGGTTCGATCATCCACGGAATGAAGTGCAACCTGGCGACGGTCCAGCTCCGTCTCGAGCGTCTCGATGCGAGCGGCGAGGCGATCGCGCTCTCGCTTCCAGGCCGCAGACCCTCCGGGAGACAAGTTGTGCAAAGCCTGGACTTGCGAACGGATTGCGCCGACGATCGGCTCACGGTCGCGATGGGCATCGGTAATCATGACGAAGCGATCCGTCAGGCGTTCCTTATCCAAGCGCTTGCGGACCACCTCGAGAGCGGCTTGCTTCTGGCAGATCACGAGGAGCGATTTTCCCGTGCCGATGGCGTCCGCGACCATGTTGACGATGGTCTGGCTCTTGCCGGTTCCGGGAGGTCCCTCGATGACCAGTCCCGGGGCCTGACGCGCGTCGAGGACGGCCGCTTCCTGCGAGGGATCACTATCCGCAGTAAAGTACCGGTCGGCCTCTTTCACCGGAGGGGATGCCGAAGGCGCCGCCTGCTGTTCGTTCAGGCGCAGGGCGGCCTCGAGCGCCGTGGCCGTCGGCGGCAAGCCCCGGAGGGTCTCGAGATCCTTCATCACCGCCTGGCCCATGAAGGCCAGATGGAACAGCACGGCTGCTGGCACCAGCTGTCGTTCTTGCGCGCCGACTTCGAGGTCCTTGCCGGGAAGCGCAGTCAATTCGCTGCCGACAGGCTTGGCCAATCGGCTGAAGGCGTCCATCACCGCCTGGACGGACAAGCTTGCATGCGTCAGGAGCTCGTTGGCCGCTTCCTGCCAACGTCTCGCCTCGGCAATGCCGACCATTCCTTCGAGAGCGGGATTGACGAGAACATGCTCGATCTCGGTATCGGGATTTCTCTCGCGCCCATAACTTAAAGTGATGTGACCGCGGTTTCCGACCTCCGGATTGACGCGCACCGGCCACAGCAGGACCGGCGCAATCCGCGGCTTCGCGTTCGGCCGATGATCGCGCATGATCAGGAATGGAAATCCCATGAACAGCCCATCGATGCCGGTATCGCGCCTGTAAAGCAATGCATGGGAGTGCAAGGAGCGCAACCTTCGCTCCAGCCCGTCGTCATCGGCGAAAGCCGCCGGATCGACGTTCACGATTCGGTTCGTACGACCAAGCAGTTGGTCTAGAATGTCAGTTGCCGGCACTCTGGGCGTATCGAGCTCGGTGAGATCGATCCTGGCCGATTTGCCGATCAGCATGCGCGTCAGCGGCCCGCGCAACACGCCGCCTGAAATCCGCTTGGCGAAAAAGTCCAAGATCGTCGACACATAGCCTTGCTTCGGAAGCGCTCTCCACGTCTCGGCGGGTACACAAAGAAGAGCGAGCGCGCGCCCTAAGGGCATTCGTCGGTCCAAGCGAAACTGGTCCGCCCACTCGTCGACGTCCTTGATGCCGCATCTGGCGAAGTTTTGAATGCGCTCGTCAATCGCCTGGTAGATCTCGCGACGTGGGCGGCCGAGAAGCGTTGTCGCCTCCCCTGCCGAAAAGTGGCCGAGCCCGGCCGTCGACGCTTCCTTTTCTGCTTCTTCGATGACCTCGGCGACCGAGCGGAACTGGTTAGAGGTCGCGCTGAGCAGGATGACGAGGTCTTCTTCCGCCGAAATGCGTCGCTCAGTGAGCGCTGCTACGCCGGCATGGTCGGTATCGGGGAAAAGCCGTCGCCGTTCTTCCCAGAGCGCGGCCAGGCGGGCCATAGAGGTCGACAGCAGGTGAACGCGCAGAGCATCCTCGTCGACCGCGATTTCGAGTTGGTCCAGTCGCTTACGAACCGTGTCCGAGCGGACCTTCAGGCGCCAGAGCCAATCGTCCGAATCAATTTTCCGCAGCAGGTCGGGTGCAGGACCTGTGATCAGGCTGTAGCCGTCGCTCGGGTGGTCAAGCAGCCAACCCGGTGTGACGATATTGCCTCTGACGATCAGAGGCATCGACGGATTGAGGGTTTTAAGTGAGATGGAGAGCTTCAAATCCTCCTGAAGGTCGTCAGTCCGCAGAATTTGCCGTAGACCTGCCGCAACAGCCGCTTCGAAGCCGGCCTCCGCAGTCCAGCTTGCAACGGCGCCTCTGAGGACAAGCGCCTTGGCTTGGTCCCAGTTCGCAGCTTCCGCGGCTGCCAATGCGAACATGTTTGCAGATCGATATTGTTTGCCGCCCAGCGAAATCGAGCTCCCGCCCTCTGTGTCGGCCGCTGTATCGGGCGCGGGCGCAGATACGCTTTCTCCGCGTAGCCAAGCCTGAACTTCCTTCCACTGCCAACGC
This sequence comes from Bradyrhizobium sp. CCBAU 51627, assembly GCF_028128765.1. Taxonomy (GTDB): domain Bacteria; phylum Pseudomonadota; class Alphaproteobacteria; order Rhizobiales; family Xanthobacteraceae; genus Bradyrhizobium. Next base: position 178,620 of record NZ_LBJG01000091.1, on the reverse strand, counting down.
TGACGCCTGTCACGCGCCAACAGGCCGCGCAGCAACGTGTTGGTCCGCTCGTCCAGACTTTCGGGGAGGTGTACGCCGTTGGTGAGAATGTGGATCAGAAAGGCCTGCTCATTGATACCTGCGAAGCACGCGCCTTGGGTGATCTTCTCCAACAAGATCATCCCCATGCTCCACCAGTCGGACGCCGGGGCGACGCCGCCGGCGATCGCCTCGGGCGCCATATAGCGAGTGGTTTCAAGTGGAGACACGATATCGAGGTCGAATTCGGAGAGCCGTGCCGAGCCGAAGCCCCCGACGACGAGGTCAAGTGGCTCTTTTGACCGCACGAAGACAACGGAAGGGCGCAGATCCCTGTGTCGCAATCCGGCTTCGGTGAGAGCGTGAACGGCCTTGGCGAGCTCGCCGACTAACGTTGCAAGAGACGCCGGATCGGCTCGATCGACGGCAAAATCCGCCAGAGTGCCGTCCTTAAATTCCTCCGCGACCTCGTAGGCGCGGTCTTGCCAACGACCGGTTGCGAAGAATTCCGGGACGTGATCTCGAGGAAGCTTTAAGAGCAAATCGTAGATCGCTTGGTCCGGTTCCGAGCCTATGGCGTAAAGCGTGAGTATTCCTCGCTGTGCGTCTGAGGCGCGCGTGGCGACAAAGCGCTCGCGAACTGTGCTGGACGAGGCGATCCGATCCAGCAGATGCCAACCGTCCACGACCGTTTCTTGGCCGGACGCTGGCGCGGGCTGTGGCGTCGGAATGGGCTCGGTCGGTGAGGGCGCCTCGTCCCCTTCGATGATCGGCTCGCCGCATAGGCTGCAGATCAGGTCGCCAGGAGCGCCCTGATGACCGTTTCGGCAGGTCGGCGCGCTCGGAAGAGGAATTACAGCAGGATTTGGCCTTGGTCTCGCCGATCCGGCCGGCGTTATATCGACCACCGACAGGTCCCAGCCACAGGTTTGGCCGTTCAACGTGCCTTCGCAAAAGATCTCGCTGACGGGGCGCTCGGTATTGCAGTTCGGGCAAAGTCTGATCATGAGCAAAATCTAAACCGAAAGGAAACGTGTATCTTCCGAAATTCCCAGCGTCGACCCGCCGCCTTCGAGGATATTTCGCAAGCGCCGGAAGTCGCCGCGAGCCGGAATGCCCGCAAGCCAGACGTCGCCATTATCGTCGAACATCACGTCGAAGGTGCGGTCTCGTTCGTCGATTGGCCGGTCGAAACTCGCGAACCGAGCGCGGCCCAGGGGCGTCATGAGGTGCAGCTCCTGATTGTCGCTGCCACGAAGCGCGAGGGTTTGCTTTTCATCGATATCGAACGGCCCGGAAACGACCGCGTCAATGAGAGATGGCGATGTGGCTAGCGCTTCGCAGATCGCGGTCCACGGGTAGCCAGTAAAGACCAGGATGTCTGCCTTGGTTCGAGCTCTAAGCCGCGCCAGGAGATCGAACAAAGCCTCGCGCTGATCGAAGGGCTCGCCACCCGAAATCGTGATCCCGTCGGCGGTCGAAAGCCATGGCAAGACTGCCTCGACGACTTCCTCTACGGTCGTCGTTCCTCGTCCGTGTGCCCAGGTGTCCATGGATATGCATCCTGGGCACCGGATCGAACAGCCTTGAAACCAGATCCCGATCCTTCGGCCTGGCCCCAACGTTGTGACCGGGAAATGGATGCGCGACAGATTGACCATCCTCATGGGGACTGCTCGCTCACGAGATCGATCGTGGTCGATGGCCCAGCTCGAATCTGTTCAATCCTGTATCTGTGTCCGGCTTCCGCTCCGCGATCGAAGAGACTGCGCGACAGCGGGTTGATAAGGTGAGATTCAACCTGATTGCGGATGCCGCGGCCGCCGTTTGAAAGATCAGAAAGGCACAGACCGCGAAGGACCTCGCGGGCAGCCCCGGTCAAGGTCACGCCATAGCCGAGCGATTTGACGTCCCTGAGCAGGTTGTCGACCATCTGATCGAATATCTCGTTTGCAACCTCGGGCCGGATGAAATCGAAGACGATGACGTTCTCTCCGATCCGGTTCAATATCTCGGGCCGGTTGAGGACCTGTTTGAAGTGCTTTTCGATCTCGCTTCGGACCTTTCTCCGCACGCCGTCGAAGTTCTCTTCGGGCGTGACGTTGGCAATTCTCTCACCAGATGGCCCCGGTACGTAGATGCCTAAATTCGAGGTGAAGACAATGAACGCTTCGGAGAAATAGACACGATCGCCTCGTCCCGAGGTGAGGACGCCGTCGTCAAGGACCTGCAGAAACTTGTCGAGAATCCTCGGATGGGCCTTTTCGATTTCGTCGAACAGGACGACGCTGAACGGCTTTTCACGGATTGCGTTCGTGAGCTCGCCGCCGACATCATATCCGATATAGCCGGGCGGTGCCCCGATCAGCCGTTGGTCCGAGTGCTCGGCACTGAACTCGGACATGTCGAAGCGGATATACGCAGATTCATCGCCGAAAAGCAGGCTGGTGATGGTCTTGGCGAGTTCCGTCTTGCCGACACCGGTCGGCCCGGCAAGAAAGACGACACCCCTCGGCCGGCCGCCGCGCGGCGATTGTCCAATCCCCGTCACTGCGCGCTTGACGATATCGAGCATGTGCGTGACTGCGTGGGACTGTCCCTTGACGCGGCGTCTGACGAATTCTTCACCTGAATTGATCTTGTCGCGACTGATCTTGCGCCATGGATCCTCAGTCACGCCCACCTTGAAGCGCCGCACGGCATCCCCGATCCGATCGAACTGCACGCCTTCGCTGCGGGCGAGCTGCGCGACCGCGCTGACGTCGAGCAACAGAAGGCCTTCAGTCTCGTCCACGAATGCTTGAGTACACTTTTCTAGGTCGGATTGGTCCGCGTTCTGCGCGCCGGGCAGACTTCGGACAAGGGAGCGGATCATGCTCCTTCTCGCAAGATGATCCGGTCGCCCGATTGGCACATGTCTGATCTTCGGGTTTCCGATCAGGAACCAATCGGGCAGGTCACCCTCCTTGTCCACGATCCAGACGACAGTATTGAAGAAGGGTAGCCGCTTATCGCCTGCCGGACGCGCCCGCGCCGCATGAGACAGGATCAGCGCCCGGGAGAAAAGCTGGTGCTCGGCAGGTGATAAGGCATCGTTTCGCGCGATCAGTCTTGACGCAAAGTCGACGATGAGGGCGGAGGGCTGGCCTTCAGCCATGACGTGCCGTTCGAGCGTCGTCGACAACAGATCGATCCCGCCCGCCGCTGTGCCAGCAGTCGGCACTAGACCGAGTTGAGTGAGGTAGCTTCCGTCGGCCGGCTCGACGTCCCGAAATCCGTTCAGGAGATCAAACCATGCGATCCGTCCATAACCAGCTGCCTTTAAAACGTCCGGCAGCACCCTCGATAGCGGCGCTGCGGTCAACTCGCCTGAACCGACCTCGTGGATCTGGAGGTCCCGCGTATTGCCGGAGAGCACGAATTGGCTGCGGAGAGGCAAAAAGCGCAGCAAATCGCGGAGCCATCTGGCTCTTTCCACCGAACGGTCCTGCACCGAGAAGCCCCCTTGTACGCTTATGACGCGACTATAAGCTATTCTACTCGCCGATTTCGAGAGTATTTCCCGAGAATCCATAGGGAAATGGGATAAGGCGAAAGGACCAGAAGGGCGGTTCGATGGAGGTCAAAAGGCGACATCCAGCGCATCAGGATCTGCTCGGCCAAACGCTTCAGATCGTGTGCGACGGCAACCGCTAAGTCTGGGAGATCGTCTTTTGGCCAGGCGGCAAGTTTTTGAAGGCAATTCGGACCCGCTAAAAGAGAAGCCCACCTTCGCCGCCGTGAGCCATCGGAATGCAGGTGGAACTCGGACTTTTAGGATCGTGCGCTTCTTCGCGCATAATTTAAGGGCACGGTGTTGAAGCGACTCATCCGATGAGCAACACAGCTTGCCAAAGAGCCTGGATCCACGGGCCCTTTCGATAACTATGTGCTTTTGACCCGATTCGTTTTCCTTCTCATCGATTGCGGGATTGTGCTCGCTCCTGGCGAGGGAGACCCACGGACGTGACGAGCGCGCAGCGCGTTCAGAAGCAGGTCGCCTTCTGCCGAAGCGTGCGGTCGTGGCCCCGGTGGCAGGTCCCAATCGACCGCGAATGAGAATTGTACTGCCGGATTCTGGGAGCTCAGCCCGGCCACATAACAGTCGAAACCAAGGACCTGGGCGTCGGCGCCCCGGAGACGCCGGCAGATCTAGGATGAGCCTGCTTCGTCGCCCCAACAGCTCTGACCTTGCCCCAAGTTTTATCCAATCCTGAGTTCGCTCCGGCTGTTGGATTTGCCCGGTTGGGTGGTGGTAGCGACGGGAGCTGGCGCGGAGCCCTCGGCATAGCGCAGCGCCAGATCCCGGCGCGGTTGGCAGGTGACTGCGAACTCGGACGGGGTCTTCCATCCGAGCCGCGAGTGCCAAGTGTTGAAGGCCACAGCGAGTGATGATGATCCGAGGTCGATTTCGGGGCTGATAATGAGATCGAGCTGGCCATGCGGGATTGTTGCGCTTCTATTCGAATGAATGAAGAAAAAGTGCGCAAGGTTGCGGATCGAGAGCGAAAAACACCGACATCACCGGTCTTGATCCTCAACATCGAAAATCTCTTGACGATTCAAGAGAATATTCGATAAATCCCGCCACTACTGTAGGTTATGTTATTAATTTTCGGGGCGGTGCCCGATGGGAGATCTCCCGTCAATTTGTCACGGGCCGCCGAATGCCTTCGACGAGGGCTGGTACGATTTTGCAGAATCCGGCCTGTTTCCTCGCTAAGGACTCTCTCCGATGGACAGTATGGAAATTGACGCGATGACTGTGCGCGAGCAGCTCTTTACATTGTTGCGCAACCTCCGGTGGATTGCTCTTCTTTCGGTGCTCATTTCAATATTGTTGTACTTGCCAGATCAGATTCAAGAGCTCTACCGGATAGCCGCTGACGACATTGGGTGGGTAACCCTCAAAGAGTTCGTCGCCGTGGGCGTGATTGCGCTAACGATCTGGGCAGCCGCTTTTCAGCTTAGCGCCGCAACCCTGCCTCATATCCCGCCCGCTAGGGGGCGCGTGGCGTTTTATATCAAAGTTGCACCCATTGTACTCGGAGGGTTGCCGATCATCGCCGCGACGGCAGGTCAACTCGCCTCGCGGCCGGCTGAAAAGATCGGTGAAGTCGAGGAGGTCGGCAGCATCTTCCGCATTCAGGACCAAGCGCTCGCCTTCGAGCGGAACATGCTGCTCATCCTTGCGCTTGCCATGTTGATCCTGCTCGCCTCGTTTGTTGTATTCGCCTGGCGGATGGGATCAAAGCATCGCTCGGCCGCACTCGCGAACCGGGCGAACATCGCCTATTTCATCCGCTATAGATTTCTCGCGCTCACGATCGGCGGCATCGCCCTGTTGACGACCGGGTTCGTTTTGTTTCCGGACAGGCTTGCACAATTCGTCGGATCGTTCGGCGTAATCGCTCTCTTTTCGATGTGCGTGGCAGGTCTCACCACCCACTTTGCACTGCTGACGATCAGGTTCAATTTTCCTTTTATACCGGTTGTGTTTGGCGGCTTGTTCCTGGTTGCCTCATTGTTCGGAGGCGATGACCACGGGCTACGCAGCGTGGCCGGAGCAACCGGCCCATCAGAAGAGATGCGCATTTCTGCAGTCGAATCATTTCGCGATTGGCTTCGGCAAAAACCGCGCCTGGCCGAGGCCGAGAGGCTCGGAGAATATCCGGTGTTCATTGTGGCTGCCCAGGGCGGAGGCATCTACGCAGCCAACAATGCGGCGCGCTTTCTTGCCAGGATGCAGGATCTCTGTCCGGCATTTCGGCAGCATCTGTTTGCGATAAGCGGCGTCTCCGGAGGGAGTGTCGGCTCGGCAATCTTCGCAGCTGCGCTTCACGCCGACAATGCGCCACTTGATATGGTTGCTCTCGACGTAAAGACATGCCCGAAGATCGCTGACTTTCTGGCTGGCGTCGGCCGGGCCGAGGATATCGATGCCCCCGGGCAGGTAGAACAACGCGTTGCAAGCATCTTAGAGACGGATTTTCTCTCGCCCTTGGTTGCCGGTTTTCTATTTACTGACTTCACCCAGCTGTTTTCTCCGCTCGCTATCCCAAGTTTTGATCGCGCGCGCTTTCTGGAGTACACGCTGGAGAATGCTGCAGACAGAATGCTCAAGAACCGCAAGGGCGCTGGCGACCAATCCAATCTGCTAAAGGCCGACTTTCAGTCACATTGGACACCTTCCAACAATATGCCGGCGCTGTTGTTGAATACGACGGATGCCGGTAGCGGCAAGCGAGTTGTGATCTCGCCATTCGATATCGACCCGCTCCACGCGAAAGACAAAGACCTCTGTATTCTCTCGATGCTTGATCGTGGCGGCACAGGAGCCGATCAAACTGTCAAGAGCCACTCGCTGCGGATTCCGCTTAGTGCCGCGGCCTTTACCAGCGCTCGGTTCCCATGGATGACGCCGGCAGCGACGGTCTCCTTGCGGAACGATTGTATTACCGCCAATCCGCAGGCGCGCCTCGTGGACGGCGGATATGTCGAGAATTCCGGAATAGAGACCGCGCTCGATTTGATTGAGCGGCTCAACAGCATCAAGGGCACCTCCGACGCGCCAAAATTCCGGATTTATCTGCTGTCGCTGGTGAGCGGTCAGTTTGGAGACCACGGCTCTTTCATGTTCGGTGAGCTCATGGAGCCGGTGCGCGCGCTCTTGAGCACGCGAAGCTCTCGAGCCTATGTTGCGCTTAATCACGCCACCAATCTCGATCGTCGGCCGGAGAGCGAGGTAACGCCCAGCGTGCAACGCTTTCCAACGTTCGGTCGAATAGACATAACAGGCTCGTTTTACAACCTGCCGCTTGGTTGGACGCTATCTCAGAAAACGGAAGACATCATCTCGCTGAGCAGCGGCCGCTTTTGGGATTGTGTGCCGAAGGATGACTTCGATCAATCCCGCAAGAAGCAGAGCAACGCGGATTGCTTGCAAGTGAAATTGTTTCATCTCTTGAACGGATCCGTCGCCTCCGCCTTTGAAGCGCTCAAAGAAGCCAAGCTTGCCCAGGCGGCTTACGCTGACGAGTTAGACAAAGAATACAGGCCCGCTCCAAAGATCAAACCGCAGCCGTTACTTGCCTGCTATGAGAGCAAGTGGCTGCAGGAGCGCGGCTATCAAAAATACCAGGATAAAGTTTCTGCGTACGAGCACCAGCTGGCGCAGTCGATCAAGGACCATTCGCCGGCTCCTGCGCCCGTGTCGCCATATCGAAAGAGCTATATGGCTTATTTCCAGGCCGAGCAGGTCAAAGCCTTGCTGCAGGAATGGGACCGCATCGAGGAGACCGATCCGCGGATCCTGGCCTATATCCTAGGGGCAATCTCCTACGACAGCGCCGACTTTACACGCAGCAGCGAAGACTTTTCATACAGCTCGGTCTCGCAACTGCCGCGCAAGTGGCGCGATCGGATAGAAAAGAACAACGCCGCGCTAGCAGCCACGAACAAACCGTCTATCGGAATGGACGCATTGCTCAACCATCCCAAGGAATTGGCCAACTTTGTTCTTGGCTACGAAGGCAACCCGTTCGGAAACCAGTTGGCGACGGACGACGGTTGGCTGTTTCGTCCACGAGGAATGTATCAACTGGTGGGACGCGAGCAATATCAGGAAGCGCAGAATCAAATGCAAGAGCTCGGAGAACTGGCGGGGCTTGATCTCCTGACGCTTCCCGACGCACTGCGCGATGCGAAGATCTCAGCCAAGGTCGCCTTTGCTCACTTTCGGCTTCATCCCTATCAGAACCGAACGCTGTTTGAGTTGCTCAAGGATCCCTCGAAGGACTGGATCGCCGTGCGCGCGCTGCAAACCGACATGGAGCATGGCCCAACCGACAGAGAGCGTGTCAATGCGAGAAGCCAGATGTTTCTCGGCTGCATTGAGGAGGCATTACATCCGACACAACTCAAGACATTGCAGAGCAAATTTTACGGCAGCGAGTAAACATCCTGATACCGGGCCGCGGGCGGGAAATTATGTGACTGAAAGCGATGTAGATCGGACTTTCGATTTTTTAGTCTTACAGGGGAATTGCTGACGATGGCAAAAGGTGAGATCCGCCGGTCAAAACTTGGTCGGCTGTTTACAAGTCTGTCCGCAGCGGGGCTGATCGTCGCCGTTGCCTTGGGAGCAGGAACAGCCCGGGCCGAGACGCCATCGAAGCCGCTTTCGGCCAACGACGTGTCCATCCTGTTTCCTCCACCGAAAGCGCCACCAGACCTCGTCAATCTGATCGCGGTGTCCGACCTCGCCGGCCCCACTGGGGCTCCGCAGCGGCTTTTATCCGATGAGGATTTCGCGCGTTTTATCGCAAACGCCGAAAATCCAGAACACAAAGGCGTGCCGGACTCGGGCGCGCGCCGCATTGAGCTGCCTGATATCGTGAAAAAGATCGATGCCTGGTTCGTTGCGGGAATCCGGATCGATCCGGGAGCCCCGGGATTATCTGCTGATGTTATCGCCCAGTTTGGCCGGCAACCGCAAATCCGCCTGATCATCCAGCCGGTGACCAATGGACCCCAGGGATTGAAGGTCCATGACACTGCCGGTCATCTTATCTTCAGTTTCAACCTCGAGCCTGATTCACCTCTTGATGGTTGTGGGCCATTCCCGCGATTTAAACCTGACGATCAAGCTTTCAAGGCAATCGTTCGTGACGTTGCATTATTGCGTGATCAACTTGTGGCGGGAAAGTTCGGCAATGTAAAGGTCTCGACTGCCGGTGACATGAACGTGCATCCGGGCCTTATCGGTGCATCCGCAAAACCGTTTCGTGATGCGGTTAAAGCTTTGCTGGAAAAGCATCTCTCGCCGCAGCGCCTCAACACCATGGCTGTCATGGGGATTTCACCGCCCGAACCCTGGGTTTTCGTCTCGATGCTGAGAGTCCCGCAGGCCGGGTTGATACCAGTGCCTGGCCCGACGCTCGACGGCCTTCATGCCGCGCAGATGTTCAGCATCGTTGGCGAGACGCACGTGGTCCCGCGGCCTGCCACGAATAACCAGAATCCAACGACGTGTCGCCACGCGGCGCTGCAGAATCCTCCCCTGCCGCTTGCCAATCGTAAGGGTGTTTCGACAGCCGATTTCATCGATGCCAACGTGCCAAATAGCCGCGTACTCGAGATCGTCAATGTCATTGCCGATACGAAGAAGAGTCACTTCTTCAATACGGACTGCGTGAGCTGTCACACCGAGACAGCGCAGCCGCTGGCCAGGAAAGTGCAAGGCTTCGCTGTGCGTGGGGTGAACCGAGCCGTTCTGCCGAAAGAAGACTGGAACGTTCGCAATTTCGGTTGGTTTCCCTCGTTCTTGCATGGTGGCCCAGCGGCCGCGACCATAACGCGGCGCGCGGCAGCCGAGACCGCTGACGTCGTCACCTTCATCAATAGCCAATTGCTGAACAAGTAATAAGCGCATTTCTGGCTAGCGCGCTCACGCGGCAGCAGGCGCATTTGAAATTCAAGGAGAGTTTAGGATGGGGGCACGTTCGTTCAACTCTTGGGTGGGTGGCGTGGTGAGGCGGTGGCCTCATGTCGTCGCTCTCTTGTTCGCGATTGTGTTCGTCGTGGCGGGGCCAATAGGGATGGCGTATTTCGCGCCGGAGAAGCTTCGCGATGCGGCGCTTAAGGTCAAGAATGACGCAAATCTGGTGGCGCAATTGCTGCCCGCGACACTGCCAGCACCATCGAAAATCGATAGCGCATACTGGCTGCCGCAGAACTGGAGCGCGCGGCAGCGTTACTGGTTCCACCACACGTCCCAAGGCACGGCGACTATCCCCGTGCCCTATAGATGGTTCCTGGCTCTAGAGCGTCCGGAGTTGTCGGTCCGTTACACGAGCTTGACGGACAACGAGTATCTACGACGCCTAGGTTTCATCCCAAGTCCGAGCTCGAAGAACTTCGATTCTAGCTCACCTGCGTACGGCTACCAGGAGGATGCCAAGGGCGTTAGCTCCACTTGGACAGCTAGCACGCCTGACAATGCCGATGGTTTGCCTGTGGGTTTCGCGATCCTGAAAGGGGGCGTCGACCCGACAACAGGAAGTTCCTACGAAGATCAGATCGGACTAACCTGCGCCGCCTGTCATACCGGGCATCTCGAGTACAAGAATGTCAGCATTCGCTACGATGGCGGGCCGGCGATGGTCAATCTTGGCGAGGTTGAACGGGTCATTGGGTTATCGATCGGCTATACGCTGATTTTGCCGTGGCGGTTTGAACGCTTCGCCGACCGGCTGGAAAGCATTGAAGGTCGAAGCGTCGACCGCGGGAAGCTTCGACACGATCTGGAGCTCGCACTTCAAAAGATCAAGAAGCAGAAGGCCGCAAATGATAACCTGTTGACGAGGCAGGGCGTGACGAATCTCGACGAAGGTTTCGGCCGACTTGATGCGTTGAACCGGATCGGCAACCAGGTCTTCTATACCAATTTCCTAGATCCGGCGACCGGCGAACTCCCAGATCCGCTCCTCAAGGGCAACTTCGCGCGCAACGACGCTCCCGTGAGTTTTCCGCCAATCTGGGACACGCCGTACTTCCTTTGGGCGCAGTATGACGCCTCTGTTCTCAATGAGCTTGTCCGCAATTCTGGCGAAGCGCTCGGCGTCAGCGCGAAAATCAACATGAGGGCACCTGCGCCGGGACGGCCGCTTTTTGCATCATCCATCCATCTGTCGGACATTGCTCGTTTCGAGGAGCTTTTGCGCGGTACCGATCCCTTTTCGTCGGCGGAGGCAAGCGGGAGGAAATTCAACGGGCTTGTCGCGCCACGATGGAAGGACGCGCAGGACAAGTTTCGAGGCGACCCGGCCTGGGCCATCGACGAAAAACTCGTTGAGAAAGGTCGCGATCTTTATCGCTCGCACTGCTTTGAATGCCACCGAGGGCCGGTCAATGATCCCGCATTCGACGCAAAGTGGCCGGACGATTCGTTCTGGAAGGCGGAGAACCCGGATCGCTCTGCCAAGGGCGAGAAGAATTGGGTGGAGATCGGCGGACGCCATTATTTCAACGTCGCTCAGCTGCCGGTGACCGTGATTGGCACCGATCGTCAACAATCCAATGTTCTGACGGCCCGACGCGTTCACTTACCCGCGTCACTCGGCCTCAATCCGATCGATGACCTGAACAAAGCCTGGGGGTGCGGCCTTCCGGCCGATCCGGCGCCAAACCCCTTATTTGTGCTCGCGCTGATGGATGTCGTGGGCAAGACGATCGATCAATGGAACCTCGCGAACAACTCTTCCGAAAAAACCAAGCAGCAGATGTGGGGGCCGAGGAAGAATTGCCAAAACCCGCGAGCATACATTGCAGCGCGGGGGCGCCGTAACGGCAAGGACGAAGATGTCCTTGCCCTTGAACCTCAGTACCGCGCGCGTCCGCTTGACGGTATTTGGGCAACAGCTCCGTATTTGCACAACGGGTCCGTGCCGACGCTGAAGGACATGTTGTTACCCCAGGGCCGGCGGCCGAGCTCTTTCTGCGTGGGCAGCCGCAAATTCGATCCTATTGACGTCGGGCTCGCTGCGAAAGTGCGAGCGAACGACGCCTGCGCGGCCGGCCTGACGGACTTCAACGTATCGCTGCTTGGGAATAGCAATCGCGGGCATTCCTTTGAGGGCAAGGAAACCGACATAACGAAGCTGCCGCCTGGGATCATCGGGCCAGAATTAACCGACGCCGAACGGCGGGCGCTTCTGGAGTATTTGAAGACGCTCTAAGGAAGCCGTTTGATGACGCGCGAGGTTCTTCATTGTATGATCATGCAACCTTAAGTGAAGAGGTTTAAGCGCCATTCCCGTCGCCGTTCACAGGGGCAATTGGCAACATTTATGTCTGCTGTGCAGTCATTGTACCGCTCCATTGGAGGAGACCTTCTATGCTCAACTCCGAAACCGCCGCCTGTCTTCGTCGCATTCTGGATGAAGTGTGCAAGGATCTGCCGCGGCACGAGACCGGCATCCGAGCGCACGTCGCTTCCAAAATACTGGAAGCCGCCTCTCGTGGCGAGACGTCCGTCGAAGCTCTCAGGCAAGTTGGGCAGACCGCGTTGAGCAGCGCTCCTTCGATGTGGCCACAGCAAAGTTCTCGTCGATCTTCATCCGAAAGTAGCGGCGCCGGCGAACCTACTGGCTCAACCAAACAGGATTAAAGCACGCCGAATCGAATCCATCAGCAAGCGCCCGCGAACTGGAACATTCAGGGAGGGCGCCGTCGCGGAAGCAGATCCGAAATGGTTATGTGCGCGAGACGGCATTTGCCGAAAATGGGATCAATTCAGGGACTGGCCAGCGGGCCTCGCGAAGCGAGATCATATGCATCCGGTAACTCACCAAGCAACCCGGAAGGAAGCTAGGTGATTTGGTGCGCAAAGACGGCGACCTCCGCACGTTCGAGTAAATGATTCTAACTGAATAAGATGGCACGGAACACGCCGGATGCTCACCTTGCGATGTTGCGTCGACGGATTAGAACCATTGAGCAACCTATCGCGAACTGCCACTCCGGCTGATCGAGATCCTCAGACTGCTACATGCCGCGCAGTACTGATTTCGCATCGGACCGCGCGGAGGGGGCTGGAAGACCTTCCGGAACGAGCCGTACATGTAGGCTCGTGGTGATCGAGCGCGAAGGGGCGAAGTCGAGTTTGATGTCACTTCGGGCTCTTCTTCGTGTTTGAGACCTTCTCGCCCGCGCTACTCTCGATCACGACGCCGCCACTGAAACGTAATTTTGCCTTGTCGCCAGCCTTGAATGTGAAGGGTATCGGCGCCGGCGCTGATACCATTCCGTGTAACCCGCTCTGCGAGCGAGAGCAACCATAGGCCCTGAAAGCCCGTCGCGCTATTGAGCTGCCCGTCCAAACAGTCGTCGGTCCGCATCCGGCAAAGTTCACGGTCAACCTGATGGCTAGCTTTGATTGGTCTGAGCAAGCCGGCCGGTTGCCGGTTGAGGCGCGCCGGCGCCGCAGCAGCTGCTTGCATTGTTCGTATAAGATACCGGAGATCGCGCCTGTATTCTGGTCAAAGTTGTTGCTGCTCAGTGTTGAGATATTGGTTGGTCCAGATCCCAGGTAGGTTGCGCCTTTACCGAAGTCAGTAGTCCCACTCCGAAGCATCCACCGGGTCATTCCCAAGCCTCCTGCGACATCGTCCACTTCGCCGAGGTCAGCAGGAACCAGCCATCCGCAGATTACGGGCGTCGTTCAAGTTTGTGAGAGCGCCCAAATTGGACGCTGGTTTGGCCCGCGTCCTTTCTTCATCGGCAGAGCCAAGCGGCTAACAGCAACGCCGGTAGAAGCCTTTTCTTAAGCGGCCAGTGAGACCGAACTGCCAGGCGGGCCAGCAACACCCCAAGCACAACTACGCTCGGCGCGAGCTGCTTACAAGCAGCTTAGTCTGCGCGTGCCAGTAAGCCTAACGGAGTCTGCTGCGGCCTGTGATGAACCTCAGCTTTTTGAAAGCGGCTTTGTTGCGATGGCGTGGATCTTACACGATGGCACGGCCGCGTGGGCGCGTTGTTACGCAGCTGGTGCATTCTTTCATCGGCTTCTCTGAAATCGCGCAGTTTTGGTGCGTGATCATGCTTAGCGGCTTACAGTTGCCAGCGGAGATGAAGACAAGGCGATCATTAGGAAGATAGATCCCCGCTTATGATCTTAGATCCGGACGCTGCCGTCGGGTCGTGCTGCCAATAGGGCAAAATAGCCTGCCCAGAAAGTGCGGCTTGCAATGTGAGAGCGCGAAGTCGCTGCATTGTCTCGGGGCCGCACGGTATTTCTGCGCGATCCGCGACTGTCTCTATTCTGTGCGGTCAACTGCCAGGAAGCCAAAACAATCTGCCTTCCGTGAGGAAAAGAGCAAAAACGCACGTCACAGCCCGGACGACCAGCATTCCGTGACGCGCGCATATTTCGCAAATAGAGGGATGAAGTCCGTTGTTTAGCTGCAATGGGAGTTGCAGCGTTTGAATTTTGCGCGGCTTTCTTGCTCGCCAAGAAGAACATCCCAATAGGCCAGCCGACGAAAGACGACGCGCATTGGACAACTCCAAGTCGCGGGGAATTGATTGCAAGCTCGCTGAAGTAGTTATAGAGATAATGTACGCGTTAAGATAGAAATAGCTTGCCGGAGCGGGGCACGCTGTCATATCCGCTTTTTCGCGAGCGCCGGCCGCGAACGAGTTGGATTCTTGTCGGGCGGATGAGGCGATGCCGGTCGCGTGAGGTGACGACACAATCTTATTCGAGGATTTTCCAAGGACGAGTTCGGAGACGAGGCGAACGTTGCTCAAGATCGAAAACAAAGCTGGTTTCGTTTCATGGACTGGACATGGATTGCGTCTATGATTTGCACCGTTGACGAGCCTACAAATCGATCTGGTGGCGTTATATGCGAGGCCGTGTCCGCACGCAGAGGGAGTCAGATCCTAAGATGATGGTGGCCTGTAACAAGATTCAGCCGACTACTTGTGCGGCGTGGGTCACTCGCCCCTCAGACAATTCGCATGCGTGTCATCAAGACGGCTTTGTCGCGTTTATCGCCAGATGTGACTACCAAACACGGAGTTTGTTTAGACATCACAGAGAAAGGCGCCCGTTATGAGTGGCACAATGACCGTTGATAACGTCATTCCGCGCGCAGACATCGTGAAGCACGCGGACCGGCTTGGGACGGAAATCAAGAATATTAGGCTGTCAGACGATTTGTCCGACGAGGCCATCATAGCCATCAACCGGCTGCTCCTAGAGCATAAGCTCATTTTCTTCCGTGATCAGGGACATCTGGATGATGCCCAGCAACAGCGCTTTGTGCTGCGGCTTGGCTCGCTGATACAGAATCCCACAATGCTGGACAGAAGGGGAAGCTTAACAATCCGGAAGACGCTCCCTGATGGCGCCGGCGATCATGTCGATCAGATGAACGATGATGACGTCTTGAGTCCCGACGTCAGTGCCGCCCGCTCAGCAATTTCAGTGCTGCGAGGTGCAGCGATCCCGCCTTTCGGCGGCGAGATCGCTTGGTCAAGCTCGGTGGCCGCTTATCTTGACCTTCCCGACCCGCTGCGGATGCTTGCCGATAGCCTCTGGGCCGTGCGCTTCGCCACATTCGATCACACTGCGACGGACGGGGCCAACGAAGCCGCGAGGCGGGCATTGGAGGACGTATCCACCGGAACGATCTACGAAACGGCACATCCCATCGTTCGTATCCATCCCGAGACTGGCGAACGCATGCTCTCGCTCGGCCGTTCCGTGCAGCACTTTGTCGGCCTGCAGCGCTATCCTAGCCAAAGGCTGTTCGAACTTCTGGAATCCTATCTCACTGCCCCGCAGAACACCTTGTGCTGGAATTGGAAATCAGGCGACGTCGCGATCTGGGACAATCGAGCGATTGAGACGTATCCCGTCAACAAGATCGGCACTCCTCATTGGGCCGTGGACCAGCTGGCGATTGACGCCGGCGTACCGCACATCAAGAGGCTGAAATCACGGGCCGCTGAGGCTGCCTAGCATTGTGCGCACGTCCGGTTTTCGTAAGACGCTGGCGGTCCAAGACTAAGTTGCGGCCCTGCAGTGTCGAAGAGCCGGGCCTTCGAGCTTATTCCAGGCAGGCTAACCGGCTCGGGCAATCTGCTTCTTTTGGGCGCGCTGGTCGCATACCTTAGGCATGCTGCGCGGCTCGCTGGAGCCTGTCGCGATCAAAGCGGAATGTATCCGCAATGAGGGACGTAGTTGGCACGTTCTTCAGGAGTGGACATGTTCAGGGTCGCCCGATGAGATCCAGAGGGCGCCGCGGCGAATGCCATCTCAATCGGCTTGAGATCGGGGCTGTAGGGCGGCAGGAATAGTAGACCCGCGCCTGCGATGAGGCGGGCCTCTTCGTTCTTCTGGCTCGACAGATCGGGACCATCACGGCATCGCGCTGGCGCAGCAGGGGAAGAAGGATTTGCTCGACATTGGCCGGGAATACTCGGCGTGATCGGCCCGTCGCGCACGAAAGATGCAGTCAGCCCTTTGCAGGTTCGGCCGCAAGGAATGTAGTCGTGTCCCCATGGCCGTTCGGCGCATCGCCGATGCCGCGTGGGTTGACGCCGGCCGAGGCGTAATGACACGCCATCAGCTACGGCGCAGTTCCAGGAGCCATCCCGGTGCCGCTTCAGCGCGGAACGTCGGTCCGCGCCGGTCGGCAAAGCTGCTGTGCGGCGCGTGTCCTCGAACCCTACCCCGAATGGATCGCGCTCGCGATACCGCCCCCGGAAAATTCGTGCCGCCTGAAAAACCGCCCTGAACCACGGCCTCGCTCACCCAAATCGGAAGAGCCGCCGATGCTCCACCCCCCGCCAGCCTCCTCCGCGACTTGAGGGCGAGTCACGATTCGCCGGATTTGGCTATCCACTTGGGATTCAGGTCGATCCCAACACGCTCTCATGGCTGCGACGTAGGTTCGCGGTCGCGCCGCTAACCTCGGCGCTCCGACATCAGGCGAGTACCGGTGCACCTTTGTCAACTCTCGAGCCCGATAGTCCTCACCACACCAGGTAGGTATCGATCCATTGTTGATGCTGTATTGAAGAGGGGGAAAGATCGCATTGAACCAAACGCGATGATAAGGGCACGCGAGGTGCGGCAATGGAAACCACAAGAAATCCGCTGGATTGCAGAGCACACGTGTTGAAGTTAATTGAAGAAACGCGCGTGGTTAGTGAGAATGAACTGCAGGTCAACAACATCACGCCTTATCATGTCACAAAGTTTTATCGCGAACAAATTATCAAAAGCGGTTACTACGATCAGCTGAAGTACGTTGTCGAGCCCTCTGTCGACGAGTTCGAGAGTCCGGGCACTTTGGATACGAGCGGCGAGCACGACAACACGGTCGTGCCGGGGCTCCAGCACAAGTACGCCCAGACCGGCTTATTGCTGGTGACGGAACGTTGCGGCTCATATTGCCGTTACTGTTTTCGCAAGCGCATTGTGGGCAAGGTTTCGGATGAAATCGCACCGGATATCGATCAGGCCGCGCAATATATTGCGCGCCATTCTGAGATGACGAACGTACTTCTTTCCGGAGGTGACCCGTTCGTGCTCAGCACCGCCAAACTGAACAAGATCCTTGACCACCTGCTGCCGATAGAGCATTTGAATTCCATCAGATTTGGCACAAAAATGCTGGCCTATGAGCCAAGGCGGTTTGCGGATTCCGCTCTACCGGCCTTATTCCAGCGTATCCACAAGGCGGGTAAAACCCCAATCATCGTCGCGCATTTCGATCACGTCGGTGAGATCTCAAGGGACGCGGAGCACAAAATTCGCGCCTTGCGAGCACAGGGCGTGCAATTCCTTAATCAGACCGTGCTTCTCGCCAAAGTCAACGACGATCCCGAGATATTGGCCGCGACCTTTGCCAAATGCCACGAAATCGGAGTGCGACCTTACTACTTATTTCAGGCGAGGCCGGTGAAGGGTGCATCGCACTTCCAAGTCCCACTGGGCCAAGGACTAGAGGTTGTGCGCGGCATCAACCAACGTCTGAGCGGGATCGAGAAGACATTTAAATACATCATGTCCCATTACACAGGAAAAATAGAGATTCTGGACTTAGGCCAGGATGGCCGGGTGTATATGCGCTACCACCAGAATAAAGTTGCCGAGACGATCGGGAAGATCTTTTCCCGACCGCACGTCGCGACAGCCTGCTGGCTTGATGATCTGCCCGAACAATGAAATCTACCGCACGCGCTCCAGCCCACGGGCTCGGAGCGAGTGCGGTACGCCCGCCGCCCCACGAAGCGCATTCAAGTTGAGCCGCCGCCGGCGCGCCCTGGTCTCAACTGTAGAAAGGCTCGGATGCCCCTCGACTATCCCGCTGCACTAAACCTGAGGACTTGTGGAGCTCGCTATTCCTGGACTGACAGGGAGGTAATGCTCTATGCGCTTGGAGTGGGCATGGGCTCAAATCCCCTTAAGGAGGAGGAGCTACAATTTGTCAACGAGGCGTTTGCAACGTCGAAGCCATTAAAGGTGATCCCGACGTTTGCTTCCGTGTGCGTTTGGGGCGCACGCCCGGGAGCCATTGACCTCAATCGCGTCATGGTTGTTGACGGCGAACGTGACCTTACGTTTCACAAGCCGATGCCCGTCGCGGCGAACGTGACGGCCGACGCCCGTGTGAGAGGAATTTATGACAAGGGTAAGGAGAAAGGCGCGATCATTCAGAACGAGGTGGTGGTCAGAGATGAGGGCGGCGACAAGATCGTCACAATCCTTTCGTCGACCTTCGCGAGAGGTGACGGCGGCTTTGGCGGGCCATCGGAGGGGATGCCCGAGCCGCACCAAGTGCCCCGCCGAGCACCAGATAGATCACTCGATATCCCGACCCGACCTGACCAAGCCCTGATCTATCGTCTTTCTGGCGACCGAAATCCTTTGCACAGTGATCCGGAGTTCGCCTGTCGAGCCGGTTTTCCAAGGCCCATTCTGCATGGAATGTGCACGTATGGGCTGACCTGCAGAGCCGTCCTGCAGAGCTATGCCGACTACGATCCGTTTGCCTTTCGTCGTCATCGCGCCCGCTTTTCGGCGCCCGTGTTCCCGGGAGAAGTTGTTACCGTCAATCTTTGGAAGGACGGTAATTCGATCTCATTCGAAGCTTGTGTGAAAGAGCGTCGGGTTACGGTCGTCAAGAATGGGCAGACGGTGCTACACTGAGCGGGGTTTGGATCGTTCCTTGTACCTATTCGGCTGCGAATGTGTCGCGCTCTTTTAGCGGTTCTTCGACATGCATGAAAGGTCCGCGGCAACGTCTGCATAGAAGGGCCGCGCAACGAACCTGAGGCGTTCGGAGCACTTCAACTGCGGCCCTCAAGGGAGGCCATTTCGGCTCATCGCGCGGGTGGGCGACAATATGCGATCCGTGCTGCAAGGCCTGCTCGCCTTCAGTTTGAATCGTTCAGCTGGCGAGATGGTCGTATTCAGCGTACCGCCTATGTCATCCGCGGTGAAGCATCCCTTGAGCCGCAGCGGACCTGCCACTCTAGGAAGCAGCTCGAATAGCTGTCACGTCGTATCTAACATACACCAATCGTATCCCAGCTGTTTGGTTCACGACAGGTCCGGAACCAATCGCTGACAGTGGACCAGTATCGACGGCACAAGAAGCTCCTCATTCTTTGCTAGATCAGCTGATGCGCGGGGCGGCATGCCGATTGCTTTAGACTTGAACGACCGTCACAGGCGCTGAGCCTATCGAAAGCTGGGCGGGGTAAGCTGTCGCACGTATGGAGTGCTGCGCGGAGAAGCAGTTCCAACACCGGACCTCAAACGCGGCTTTTCGGTACGAGGATGTCTCATCTTTCGGAGCCTCACGACGCTGGGGCCCATGATCGCACCACTCCAGCGGTGACACTGAACAAGCTAAGAGCCTCTTGAATGCAAAAAAGTCGGATCGACCTTGCAGCCATTATCGACCTCGATCCCGTCGGGATCGACCTATTTCGCGGCAACAGTCCGAACGCAGGCGAGCAACGGGTATTCGGCGGCCTAATGATCGGACAAGCGATGTTTGCAGCGTGTCGCACAGTCAAAGCAGGACTGCCGCATTCACTACATTGCTACTTCATCCACACCGGCGATCCTCAGGTACCCTTGATCTACAAGGTCGAGCGCCTACGCGACGGTAAAAGTTATTCGACCCGGCGCGTCACGGCGATGCAGCGCGGTAGCACGATCGTTTCGGTCATGGTCTCGTTTCATAAGGGTGAGAAAGGCGCGTTCGAACACCAGGATAAAATGCCGGAGGTGCCAGGGCCGGAGCATTTCGCAGCCGAAGAGTTGTCGAAGCACTCACTATATCCGGATCTACCGGAAATTGTTCACCGCTACTATGAACCTGATCGCCCGGTCGAGCTTCGTCCCGTCGAGATCGGCCGGTATGTTGGCCAGAAGACCGAGGACGGAAGAGTTCATATGTGGATGAAGGCCGCGACAAAGCTGCCCGATGATCCGGCGCTGCACATTTGCGCACTGGCCTATGCCTCGGATTTGTCGCTGCTGGATGCCGTAATGGCACGCTATGGGCGTACGCTGTTCGATGAACGCATTTTGTCCGGAAGTCTTGACCACGCGATGTGGTTTCATCGTCCTTTCCGTGCCGATGATTGGCTGCTCTATGCCAAGGAATCGCCCAGCGCGCAGAGCGGACGTGGCCTCGCTCGTGGGCTGATCTTTGCGCGCGACGGCACGCTGGTGGCTTCGGTCGCCCAGGAGGGCTCGGTGCGCGAGCGACGCTGAGCTTGCGCAGTGCGGGGAGAGCCTGGCTTGAGCGAGCGACAAGTGGCCCGTCCATGCTGCTTACTAACGTGCCTTCCCGAGAACAAAGGAGTGGCTCAACGACCATTTGGACGCCTGTGAAAATCACATCGTCTCGATTGCCAGGCGACTGTCGGTACGGTCTTCCCGACACTCAGGATCTTTCATTCTGCTATGAAGTCTGCGGTGATAGGACCTATTCCATCCATAAACACATTCGCCGTGCCGTTGGCCAATCCACTTTCGGCAGGGCAATGCCCGACCATGCGCCTGCGCATTGCACCATCGTCGCGGAGGCCCGGTACAAACCGCAGTGTTCATCGCGCCAACTCAGGCCGCGCACTGGTTCGGTTGAAGTGCTTCACAAGGCTTTTCGGTTTGAGACGTCGTAAAGACTGACCTTCGCTACCTTGTCGTCATTGGTCCAGGTGCTTGGCCGGGACATGATCCTCGCTAGGCTGACTGTCGCCCGAATGCTTGGCTCGTCAGCTCTGAAGCTACTAAACCCGGCAGTTGTTACGTCGGTCTCGGGGCGCTTCAGTGTTTGCTGCGGAGGGCTGTAGCCGCCGGGCACGAATCAGACCGGGGTCTATCCAATCGCAGAGTTTTGACGAGAAGGCGCCCGAGAGAGGAAAAGGGCAGGCGCAGTATGGCTGAAGATGGAGATTTCTATGCTCACAGCGACAGGTTCGGAAATCCCTTGGGCGGGGCCTCCATTCCCAAAGTCGGAGTACGATTATCGACAGCAGAAGGTGCTTGAAGCGGTCGAGCATGCCAAACTTGATGCAATTGTGGTTACCGCTATCGGCCACCTCAGATATCTCACCGGCTATCATGGATTTGGTGGGTACTTCGCTCCGTTTCCGTTGATTCTAGCACCGGGATATGCGCCGGTTCTCGTTGTAAGAGAGTACGATGCCGAGGCTGTCCGCGCCGAAGGATGCGTCGATGAGGTCGTTTGTTATAGACACCCCGGCGATGTTGCCAAGACCTGTGCTGAGGTTCTTCGCCGGCATCGGCTGCAGGACCAGAGAGTAGGTTTCGAACTCGGATGTTGGAATCTGGCACCGGCCGATGTGCGTGCAGTGCAAGGACTGTGTCCCCGCATGAAAGTCGCCGACGGCTCCCATTTGGTTGCGTCAGTCGCGGCAGTCAAGAGCCCGCTTGAGCTCGATGTGATGCGTCAAGCAATGGCGATAACTGATCTCGCAGTGCGCGTGTTTCGGAACTCGGTTCGCGAAGGCGTGAGCGAAACAGAAACGTACGCAGCCATAGTTGGAGAAGTCAGCAAAGCAGGCGGCGAAATATGGCGATCCGTTACTCTCGTGTTCGGTGATCGGACGAAGATGCCGCACGGCGTCCCGACCCCACACGCACTCCGAAACAATGAACCCGCCATGATTGAGATCGGCGGCGTCAAGCACGGCTATGCCGCAGGGCTGGTCCGCAGCGCGGTGCTTGGTCGGCATCGTGAGGCCGAATCGTTGCACGCTCTTTCGGTTGAAGCACTCGAAGCGGCCATTGGCGCGATTAAGCCTGGGGTAAGTGCGAAGACCGTGGACGCCGCCGCGCGCAAGGTGATTGAGCAATCTGGACGCCCGCGCGCCTTTCGCCATCGTACCGGGTACCAAAGTGGCATCCACTGGACAGAACGAGGGAACCTCAGTCTGGAGCCTGCCGCAGAGGAGATTTTACAGGCGGGAATGACCTTTCATCTTCCCATTATTCTGTTTGGGGAAAACGGTCATCTGTTTGGCTGCAGCGAGCATGTGGTCGTCACAGACTCTGGCGCGGAAGTGCTCAGCCGTACAGATCACAACCTATTTCATGCTGTGGGCTCCACATGAATGGCATCGAAGCGTTTCAACATTTGCTGGCGGAGGCAACTGCTTGGCGCCACCATCTTCATGAGAATCCCGAGCTGGAATATCGTCTTTACAACACTGCTAGATTTGTAGCCGAGAAGCTCGCTTCTTTCGGCGTTGATCATATCGAAACGGGGATAGCTGAAACTGGTATCGTCGCCTTAATTGACGGCAAATGTGGAAACGGGCCGAAAATCGCACTGCGCGCGGATATGGACGCGCTGCCGATACGAGAACAGTCCGAGAAGCTCTGGTCCTCGAAAGTATCGGGAAAGATGCATGCCTGTGGGCATGATGGTCACATGGCCATGCTACTAGGCGCCGCGAAATACCTCGCGACGACTCGGCGTTTCAAGGGATCGGTCGCCTTGATCTTCCAGCCCGCTGAAGAGAGTGGAGTGGGCGGCCAAAGGATGGTCCAGGCAGGAATCATGGATCGTTTCTCAATATCCAAGGTGTTCGGCCTGCACAATGTGCCGGGAATCGAAGTCGGCAAGTTCGGCATCTGCCCAGGTCCGATCATGGCCGCTCTCGACGAGTTCGACCTCATCGTGAAGGGGAGGGGCGGCCATGCCGCCAAGCCTCATGAGGCCATTGATCCGGTAGTCATCGCCGCGCAGATCATCGTCGGCCTGCAAACCCTGGTTTCTCGGAATACAAACCCGATGGAGGCGCTCGTGATATCCGTCACCAAACTCAACGCGGCTCAGGCCTACAACGTCATTCCGGATCAGGTCGAGCTGGCGGGTAGTGTTCGAACGCTTGTGCCCGGCTTGCGCGACTTTGCACAAGGGCAGATATTTGCGGCTGCGCGAGGCATAGCGCGCGGATTTGGCGCAGATGTAGAATTTGAGTACTGCAGGTCCGCGCCGGTCACGATCAATCATCCGGAAGAAACTAATCTGGCGGTCAAAGCAGCACGCAATCTGGTTGGACCGGCTTGCGTCGATGAGAAGATAAGCCCGCGCATGGGCTCGGAAGATTTCGCCTACATGCTTGAAGCAAGGCCGGGCGCAATCATCTTTCTTGGCAACGGATCGACAGCTGGCTTGCACCACCCGGCGTATGACTTCAACGACGACGCGCTGCCTTATGGCATCGGCTATTGGGTGAACGTCGTCGAGACGGTGCTGGCTCCGTGAACTCTCCACCGTCCTGCGCTGTCGCCTGGTGTCCTAAATGAGATCAACGACCCTAGGCTCTCTCCAGATCTTGAACCCGCTGGGTGTGTGGCGATGCAGCGCTCGACCGGGTCTGCATCGTAGCTGCCTGCCGACTGCTCGAGCAAGCAGGTTCTGAGCCTGCTTGCGCCACACCTTCTCTATCGCGAGAGGCGGTGGCGGGCATCCGGCGGATGGCGTTTCAACCTTGAATAAAAGAGAGGGACTAGTCGCCTCGCATTTGACTAGAGGCCGGAAAAGTTGGCTGCTTGTCCTCTCGAAGTCGCCGCGAGCCGGGATATATCGCTCGGCGATCAGATACAGTTGGACGCTGATGGACGGCCCTTGCTATACACCGGCCTCTATTTTTATGTCGCGTAATCGGGGCTGATCCGGTCGAGGCGGCGCTTGAGAGCCGTCCAGGGCCGAAGGTTCCTATTGTAGCCCTCTCGTTGGAACTGCTCCGCTGTATGAGCGGCCACTCTGTCCGACGGCAGGACGATTTTGTGTCCACCTTGCATAGCCGCGATCTGGACCCGGCACGATTGCTCCAAAAGGTACATGTTGAGGAAGGCTTCGGACACGGTACGGCCAAGTGTAAGCAAGCCGTGGTGTCTTAGGATCATGACGTCTTTGTCCCCAAGATCGCGGACGAGACGCTCACGCTCGTTGAGATCGAGCGCAACGCCTTCATAATTGTGATAAGAAATGCCACCGTAGAAGCACATCGATTTTTGGTTTAATGGCAGCAGTCCTTGTTCTTGAGCCGCAACGGCCATTCCGGCCAAGGTGTGCGTGTGAATTACGCAATGAGCATCCTGACGAGCCATGTGTACGGCGGAATGAATTGTGAAGCCTGCGTTGTTTACTTTAGCCTCGTCCTCTTTCTGAAGCGCATGCCCCTCCGGGTCGACAACGACGAGACTGGAGGCCGTGATTTCGTCAAACATCATGCCGTAGGGGTTGAGCAGGAAACGATGCGCCTCCCCAGGTAGGCGCGCTGACAGGTGCGTGGAGATAAGGTCGTCCATGCCAAAGTGAGCGATCAGACGATAAGCCGCAGCCAAATCGCAGCGGATGTCCCATTCAGAGGCATCGCTTAACATGGTCTCTCCTCCTCAAAGCTAGCAAAGGAATCTCGAACTATAATAGCGACGGCGAAAAACAGGTTTTCACCGGTGAATGCCAATCCCTCGTGGATATTCCGCTCGTGGCGAACGAATTCGCAGCTTTCGCGCGCGCTCCTGGACATCTTTCCGGTCCTCTAGGCGGGGCCCCTTTGCTGCGCTTGCTTGAGGCGCAAGATAGTTGCCCAAAGCCTGCAGGCGTTTCACGCCTCACGGCCGCCAGCACTGTAGGTCGCAGACCGTGAACTCTTGAGAAGCGAGATATCATGCATTGTGTCTCGCAGCTGATTGCGTCCCCTATATGCCGTTATGACTGAGCTCGGCGAATGCCCCGCTCGAGCCGCGCAACTGAATCTTAGCCATAAAAGTTGTCCAGAGGCCGCTCGGGACGGTATAGGCGCCTTCGTCCGCACATTCCCCTCAGCCAAACATAACTGCCGGATTACAGTTGTATCCGTGCGTCTGTGCAGCACATCGGCCGACTTTGTTTGTGCTGGCGGCGCTACCGGTGTCTCCGATAAGCGTTCCTTGAGCGCGAATATTGTCCGCGAATTCTTCAAGACTACGGGAGACGGTTGACGTTGGAAGAACCACGCAGACGGAGGCTTTCACGAGTTAAAGCCCTGCGAAGCGCCACGTGCTACCGAACAATATCAACTCGTCGATGCCATTGTCAGTCGGCAGAGGTCTGTGATGCTGTAAACTGGGAGCTTCGTGATTCGGCGGATCGCCGGAGCAACAATCGGAAACGCCGCGCATTCGAACAAAATTATGGCGATCTCCGGATGGGCTGAGCGGAGACGCGCGATACACGCGGCAACATCTGCCTCGATCGCGGGGACGTCGAGCGGCGGCGCCGGGCGCTTGAGCTCGTCATGCCAAAACTTGCCCCCTTCGATGCCGCCGATCACGACCCTGGCCCGCTCCGCCCGATCATCGATCCCGAGCAGATCTTCGCTGCAACAGGTCGAATCATAGGTCAGGACGGCGATCTTGGCGCGCTCCGGCAATTGACGAAGCAATGTGGGCAGCAACAGAAGGCTTGACATCACGACCGGCACGTTGACCGAAGCCGCCACCGCCGCTTGATGCCGAACAGAAAAGCCGCAGGTCGAACTTATCGCGACGGCCCCTCGTTCGACCAGGCGCTGGGCGGCGGCTATGAAGGCGGGCTCAAGCGCCGCATCGCCGCGTACGACGTTCTCAACCCAAGCTCCCGGGACCGTTTCTGAGATGGTTTGAAAATCGAACGTCGTCGGATTCAGCATTGAGCCGGACGCCGGGGCAGGCGGTATAGCACCGGGGGTGAGCCCGCGCTCGAGAAGCAGGATACCAAGGGAGCGGGGCGTTAGGTACGAGGTCATCCAACAACCATAGCCTGGTTTTAGGTGGAATTATCCGCAATTCCGGCTGGCGGTCGCCGAAATTCTGCTTTCCATTAGCAGAAGAGTGGAGTTTTGGTAATTGAGCCTACCAAGGAAGAGGGCGACAATCCTGGCCTGACGGGCGCAAGCGCTGGACCACAGGCGCAAGGCTCATTCTTCGATCCTATCGGCCGAAAGATCATTTTCGAATAAGCGCATAATTGCTCGCTCTCGATGAAAGGGATCTATGGGCACGCTTTGACAGCGATGAGGTGCTCGTCGAGTCGAGCTCAAATAAAGCACATTTCATGGAAACGAAGCAGAATTTCGGCGGCAAATGGCCGTACATCGGCGATCCTCAGCTCGGAGGAATCGTATCATCAAAAATCAAGCAAAGCGGAACCCACCGGCCGGTCAGTCACCGTGGATTGGTTGGCTTTATACGAAGCTCCCGTTTGGGTTGTCTATAACAATCCTGAGCGGTTTTGAGGACTCGCGCTGAAGGGATGAAACGGATGTTGCGCGCTGCTTGGCCTGAAGTGACAGGCAATCTTGCGTCCACGCGACAAAGTGCTGTCGTGTTCCTTGATGGTGTTGATCAGGAAAGCGACATTGCAGGCCGGAGAAATTGTGCTGCAAAATGGACAAGTATCGGAGACGCTCATTGCCTCTTCGCCGATCTTAGCGTCCAAAGAGGTACTCTTGACGAAGCTGCCCATGCTTGGCTTTGCGCGCTTACTGCATTTGAAGTTGCCAGACGACTCTCCGATGAAGACGATCCGCAAAGGGCGGGGCTTGTGGCCAAGCTGGAGGCCTGCGTCGAGGGCTTCGGATCCTTAGATCAGAGGGTGGAGCGTGTCAAAATCACGCTCTATGATCAGGGCGAGTTGTCTGCCTACTACGTGCCCGCCCGTACTTCCGGCTCGTGCGTCCCCGCAATTGTTTGCATCAGCAGGGAAGAAGAAACGGCAGGGATCCTGCTTGGTAGACTCTTGCCTCTTATAACTGGTCGAAACATGGCGGTTCTCGTCGTCTCCTACGATGACATCTCAAATCATTGGCTTGGACCGTCAGAAATATTGCTTTCTTATTGCTTGGATCATTTGTCGACCCTGCCCGAAATTGATGCGTCTCGAATGGCAATCTACGGAGAAGGCCTTTCAGCCGCGCTCGCGACAAATTTTGCTGCGGCTGACGGCCGCGTGTCTGCTGCGATTTGCGACGGGGGGCTTTGGAGCTGGACCCGGACTCGGTCATCTATTGAGTGGATGACTAGGACTGCTGTGATTCCGGACGCGGGGCTGTCCTCGACGCAACGATTGCGTTTGGCGAGGAAGTTAAGATGTCCCATTCTCGTCGTTGCTGGCGAGCGCAGTATTTTCAACGCGTCTGAGGCAATCAAATTAGAGGCTGATTGCGCGTGGGCGAGCATTGACCTGGAATTGTTGATACCACAGACCCCAGAGGGGGCATTCGATAACTTCATAACATGCGATGAGGCCGTCTTCGAATGGCTCGAGCGCAAGCTCGATCACGCTCCAGCTTCATAGCAGCCCAAGGCTTAATTTCTGGGATGCCAATCTGCTGTTCCTGGCAATCGCGTTTAGCCGTTTATTGAGATACGCAAGCGACTCCTCATCCAAGCCATTTAGAATCGTCGAATTGACGGCTTGTCTCTTGTCCGACAGCTTAGCAATTTCCGTCCGCACCTTTGGGGTCAACGAGATCTGCAAGAATCTTGCATCATCAGGCGACGTTGCGCGGATTAGAAATTCCAGCTGTTCAAGTTTCTTCGTCTGAGTCGTGATAAATGCGGGGTGAAACCCCAATTTATTGGCGACTGCAATGCCGGAAACGCCGCTGCCATGGTCGAGTTCATCGATCGCCATCAGCATTAGCCATTGAGGTTCGCTTATACCGATTAATTCCGCCCAACTTTTATCGATTTCTTCCAGTTGAGCGCGAATCTCGACGATGTTCCAGATCAGGTCCCTTACAGCCCTGTTAAATTGCTCTTGTGTGGCCATCTTCATTCTTTTTTGCCAGTTCTGATTGTCCGCGGCGGCGAGCGTGAGCGGGGTCCGCTGCATCCTATTCAATGTCGGGAAGACTGAAATAGCCCACCCAGGACATCCCCACCATCTAATTTATCAATTGACTAATGCAATTGAGCTCTGATATCAATATGGCGCTCGTTAGGATTTTCTAGACAGTCCTGCTCAACGAAATCTCCAAGTAAGCCCTCGGGATGCCCCCCGGGGGCTTTATTTTTGGTCGAATCCGGTCCTTCTGCTCGTCTTGAGCGGCGGGCTGTTGCCAATCAGCAACGGTGCGGCACAAAGAAATAATTCCGATCATTAATTGATTGTAGCAATTGATTATCGAAAGTATTTCTCGTTGGGACAGCGAGGGGGTCCTCGAAG
Organism: Bradyrhizobium sp. CCBAU 51627; assembly: GCF_028128765.1. GTDB lineage: Bacteria > Pseudomonadota > Alphaproteobacteria > Rhizobiales > Xanthobacteraceae > Bradyrhizobium. Next base: position 150,298 of record NZ_LBJG01000091.1, on the reverse strand, counting down.
TCGTTCCGTCAAGCCGTCCGCCTGGGGTGGAGCTGGTAGCGGATCTTTGAAGGACGGAAACCCGGTTTCCAACTTGGAGGTTCATCGATGAAAGTGATGAAGGGTATTATTCTTGGATCAGCGGCAATGTTCGTGGGGGCTGGCGCGCAGGCCGCCGACCTTCCCGTCAAGGCCAAGGCGATCGAATACGTAAAGATCTGCTCACTGTATGGCGCGGGCTTCTACTACATCCCGGGCACTGACACGTGCATCAAGTTGGGGGGGTATTTGCGCGCTGAAACAACCCTCAATACGAGCGGTCATTTTGATGTCCGTAGCAGTGGCGTCGGGGGCGCTAACAACCGCCTGAGCGATTATTACAGCGCGCGCTCCCGTCAGGACCTTAACTTCGATACGCGTACCGCAACCGAGTACGGCGTGCTCCGGACGTTCGGAGAGTTGGCATTCACCTGGTCCAGCGGTACCTATTCCGGGGCCGGCACAACGGGTGTGAATGGTGCGACGGCCTATACTTCGTCGCTTACTTCGCAGCCAGGTTTGGGTGGGCTGGGGGTGTATTATGCCTTCATCCAGTTCGCTGGTTTCACAATTGGCAAGGCACAGTCGCAGTTCTCGTCGCCTTGGACCTCATATCCGGGAAACGCTTTGGAAATTCCCGGCGGCGGCGGCTGGGAGCCCGTGAACCAGTTCAGCTATACGGCTGACTTCGGTCAAGGCGTCACAGCCTCCTTCTCGGCTCAGGATCAAGTCGCCAACTACACCACTAACATCTGGAATGTGAGCGGTGCGACAGCAGCCGGTCTGGCCAGCGGTGCGTATGGCTCCAACGACATCGGGGGTACGCGAGCTGCCGATCTGGTGGCGATGCTTCGTGTCGACCAAGCTTGGGGCCTCTTCCAAGCGTCCTTCGCCGCGCATGACAACCATGCTGCGTACTATGGTGCTGCCGAACCGACCGGCCATCCGGACGACAAATGGGGCTGGGCTGGTCAGCTGGCATTGTCGATTAAGAATCTCCCGACGGGGGCGGGTGACTCGATCAATGTTCAGGGTGTGTATACGAAGGGTGCGAGCGGCTACAACTTCGAGAGCTATCTCTCGCGAACGTACGCAATGTACGGTGGCACTAGCCTTCCAGGAGCATATCAGAGCCTTGGTGTTGCTGGTGTCTCGGATTCCGTTTTCGTAACTGGCTCCGGGCAGGAGTTGACGACGACCTACGGCATGAACGGCGCCTTTAACCACAACTGGGATCCACATTGGAATACGTCGATCTACGGCGCATGGGCGGCTGTCCGGTATAACAACATAGCCAAAGGCTACGTCTGCGGTGCGGTTGTCGGGACCTTGGCGCTTTCGAGCGGTCTTGCTGGTTGCAACCCCGACTTCAACTATGCAGTTGTTGGCACAGCAACGCGTTGGACCCCGGTTAAGGGTCTGACCTTCACGGCCGAGCTCTCCTACATGATGCTCGACCAGAAGTACGCGGGCGGCAGCACAGTCACCCTGCCGCTGCTGTCTGGTGTCGCCAAGCCGGCTGCTGCATATGAGCTGAAAGACCAGAACACCCTGGCGTTGCTGCTGCGGGCGCAGCGGAACTGGTGAGTTTGTTTCAAAGTAGCTGAAGGAGAACACACAGGCTCAATAATCTAGGTTAACCTCCAAGAAGGCCTCCGGCATGCCCGCCGGGGGCCTTTCTCGTGCACGAGCTGAACTCGGTGGCTTTGACCAGATTTCATCCGGGCGAGCTGCACAGAACGAACCTATTCGGTTTTGAGCATTATCATCAGGTCCTACACGCAGAATTTAGGCGGATACTCCTCTCATTTAGAGGAATTCGCCTTTCCTAGATTCTCTATATTCTCGCGATCAGGTTCTTTGGCCCCTTTGGAAGGATTATGCACGGCGGGCGTTCCATAACGAGCGAAGTCGAATTGTGCTTTGCAGGTGAAAATGGGGGCTGTGGCCGTTCAAGGCTTGCCAAAACGTGTGGGCTCATCTCAGACGACTTTAGAAGCCAAGAACGAAGGAGCTAAGACAATGACCGTCGCTAAAGGACCTCAGGTGTTTCCCCGCGCAGAGTACTTGCGAAGGCTTGCCGCGGTAAAAGCAGAAATGGTCAAGCGCGGCGTCGAAACACTAGTGGTCACCTTTGATCGCAGTATCAATTATCTGACCGGCTACACCGCGCGATCAGCCTACGTCCCGCAGGCTCTTGTGGTTTCCGTCCAGGAAGAGGAGCCATCGCTCATTTTGCGCCTCATGGATGTGCCAGCGGGGATCCATCTGACGTTTCTCGAGCGGAACAAGATAATTGGATATCCCGAATCGCTCGTTGGCAACCCCGAGAAGGATGGGTACGACGCTGTCATCGATTTCCTTCAGGAAGCCAAGCTTACCAACCGCGGGGTTGGACTGGAAATGGGGCAGCTTCCAGCGCGAGCGGCGGAAAACTTCAAGAAACGACTGCCGGCTGCGAGGTTCGTTGACTGTACACACGTCGTCACTTGGATCAGGGTCATCAAGTCCGATCTTGAAATAGCTTTGATGAAAGAAGCTGCCGCGATTGCCGATGCCGGTATGTTGCGTGCGGCCGAAGTCATTCGCCCCGGTGTGCATGAAGCGGACGCGGTCGCCGAGATTCTATCGACCCTGGCGCGCGGCGCCAATGGCAAGCACGGGACCGGAATCGCGAATATCTTCATGTGCTCCTCACCACGCACGGGGACAAGCCACATCATCTGGAGCGACGACATCTTCCGCCAAGGTTCACAAATCAATCTTGAGCTCGGCGGCGTGCGCCACACTTATACAGCTGCGGTGATGCGCACCTTCTCGATCGGCAAGCCTTCCGACCGTCTGCGGCGCATTCATGAGGCCGAGGTCGAAGGCCTAGAGGCCGCGCTGGAAAAAGTCCGGCCCGGAGCAACCTGCAGCGACGTCGCCGAAGCATTCAACCGCACGATCGGGAAGTCTGGCTTTCAGAAAGAATCCCGCTGTGGCTATGGCATCGGCATCGATTGGAACGAGGCGGTCACTAGCCTTAAAGAAGGAGATATGACCGTTCTTAAACCTAACATGACTTTCCATCTGATGCTGGGCAACTGGATCGATGAGGATTTCGGCTATGTTCTCAGCGAAACATTCCGCGTCACGGAGTCGGGAGCTGACGTGTTGACCCGGGTGCCGCGTCAGATTTTCGAGATTTAACCCGGCTGCGGGCTCTTCGAGTGAAGAGCCCGGGGCGTCGAAGTTGACAACGTCCCGCGGGACGTTGTCAGTATACTCCTTGGATGCTCGCGGCTCAGGGCTGCCCTTCTCGCGGCGGTCGCTCTGCTTCTGCTTCGAGTGTATTTGCGAGATGGGCTGATGCTATCTGATCCTACCTCCGGTGTATGAGGGTAGTGCCTCAGTGGATTGAGTGTCGGCTTCTGTTAATCACCCCATCGGCATGGTTGCGGTTTGTGCTGGTTTTCGTGCTGAGGAAGCTGATCGTACCAAGCGCGACACGCCGAACTGGTCGCCTCGACTGCTGAGCCCTCCTAGCCTACCGCGGCTGGCCTCACCAAGTCAGGGCCAACAGGGGCAATGGCCCCACGTTCGTCTACTTCCTGAAGAATTTCGGCATCTTCGCCCCAATCTTCGCAGGTATCCCGCTATAATACTCGTTTAAATTCTATCTCTGAAGCGGAGAAAAAAAGAGATGGGAGCGGCGATGCGAGTTCCGTCGACGGCGCAAATCAACCGTGATCAGCTAAAATCTGTGCAAGGTCAAATCGCCTTTGCTCGACGCTCACCGGGCGAGAAGGCACCAGCAATCGTCGTGCCGGGCTCCGATGCGCCCCTGGTAAGCTATGACGTGACAATACGCGATGCGCGTCCGATTGTGGACGAACTTTCTCTCGACAGCGAAGGCTTCACTCTCATTCAGCACAAGATCTCCTGCGCGAACGAGCGTGATCCGGAGGTCATGCGCGACAGGTATCTGGAAGAGATGGTCCCGTTCATCAAGGACTACTTCAAGGCCTCGTGGGTCGTACCCAAGAAAGACGCCGTTATCATTCGCTCTGTTGGCGCAAGCTCTGCTTCGCCGGCAGAGAAGGGAGCCGGTCTGGTCAGGCCGTATGTGGCCAGCTTTGCTCACATTGATTATGCGCCGATCGCCGGCCCGGTGATGGCCGCGCGGGAAGATCAACTCCAGGGCATTCCGATCCGGGCCTATTCTCGATTGATGATCATCCAAGCCTGGCATGCACTTTCCGAGCCGCCGCAGGATTTTCCTTTGGCGTTCTGCGATGGCAACTCGGTTGTCGACACGGACCTGGTCGATACCGTCTACGAGAAATACGACGTCAAACACAAGACATGGCTGGTCCACTACAGTCCCGTCCACCGCTGGTATTACTTCCCGGAGATGACCTCGGCGGAGTTCGCTTTGTTTAAGGGGTATGATTCCGAAGACGATCACAATCCAAGGTCCGCTCATGCGGCGTTCGACAATCGTCGCGCTTACCCAGATGCGAAACCCCGCAGGAGTGTCGAGGCGCGCTTCTTCGTGTACTACGACTGAATCAGAGAGGGTGAGATCATTCGCAAGTTCATAGGAAGGCTTGCGCAGTTCGGGCGAAGGGGAGACGTTCCTTAGATGAGCACAGTTCTGATTACGGGCGCAAATCGGGGCATCGGCCTTGCGCTTGCGCAGCAGTACGCGACTGAGGGTGCCGAGGTCTTTGGTTGCTGCCGTCATCCAGCAAAAGCTGATGAGCTCAAAGCCCTCGCCGCGTCCTCCAGCGGCCGCGTTCGGATCATTCCACTGGATGTCGCTGACGAATCCTCGATCGCGTCCCTTAAGCGTACCCTTGGCGATCAGCCAATCGACATTCTCATCAACAATGCCGGAATCAGCGGCCTATCGGCCGACCGGATCGAGGCCGAAGGTTACATGACCACGATGCGGGTCAACGCCCTGGCCCCCATGCTGATCGCGCAGACCCTCTACGACAATTTGAGACACAGCACGCAGAAGAAGCTGGTGGCAATCACCAGCATCATGGGCTCGACGAGCAGCGCTGCAGGCGGCAAGTATGCTTATCGAGCCTCGAAGGCGGCGCTCAACAATGGCATGCGTGGCTTGTCCCGTGCCTGGGCTCGAGATGGGATCCTCGTGGCGCTGCTAAATCCAGGTTATGTGCAAACAGAGATGGTCAAGGGACAAGTTGCTTTCATATCGGCTGACGAGTGCGCGAGCGGCCTTATCGCTCGGATCGCGGAGCTCACGCCAGCCACCAGCGGGGTTTTTCAGGACTACCGCGGCGTGAAGATTCGCTGGTGAACGTTTCACGTCAGCTTGATGCCAAACCAGGCCGCCTGGCTCTGAACTCGGCGTCCGTGTCGCACTGGCGGTGGGCGCAGTTTCTCGTTCTTTTGCGCCCGCAGAACGCAATCCGGGGCACTGCTTCATGTCAGTGAAGGATCGTTGACGACCTGCTGATTGCCGCCAGCGATATTCTGCGGTCGGGGCGCCGCTAGCTCCCGATCGATCAAGACGCGCCAGCATTTCGATCATCGAGATGCTGAAGAGCCACCCGCGTTGCTACACACAATTCACATTCCGCGAATAAGTGAAATCGAACGACCTTTGAGCTCATCCGCACAGACGCCAGCGCAACCGCTTCTCTTCTCAAGACGGACCTGCAGAAAGTACCCGCATGACAGAGCATTGCTATTGGCGCTTATCGCGCGCCTTGCATCGCGCCATCAACGATCAATGTTTTGCGGACATCGAGGGTTTGCTTGATAAAAATATCGAGTGGGCCCTCTACGGTCCCGTTGACATGTTTCCGTTTCTCGGCAGCCGGCAGGGCAAGCATGCTGTGCTGGAAGTTATCCGCAACATCGCCGGCATTGTTCAGGTGCAGCGTTTCGACTGCGAGATGACCATACTTGGCTTGGATTCCGCGGCCTCCATTTTACGCTGCTCGCTTATCTCGCGCGATTCCAAAACGCCAATTTCGTTACGCCTCGGCCAGTTCGCGCAGTTCCAGGCCGCCCGGCTCATCAAGATGCGCGCGCTCATTGACACCTTCGATCTCGTCGAACAAGCCCTTGGCCGCTCAATTCATCTTCCAAACATGAGTAGCTGTGTCGTGAGAACGCGCTAGAAGCGGACTTCTCCGCAGACCAGGTCACAGCAAACGGCAAAGCCGCGGTTCGCGCGACTCTGCGGGCAACTCGCCAGCCTTCTTGCACGGCAGCATCTAGGTGCCACCATCCGAGTTCAGGCGCCTCTTTCAGCACCGGAGGCTGCTAGCTCATTCGGACCGATCCAGGTAAAACGATGCTTCCTGTTCGAAAGCTTCAGGATCGACTTGCGCCGTAGCTACAGCGTCAGGCCGCCATCGATGACGATCGTCTGCCCCGTGATCATGGGCGCTGCGAAGCCAAGATAGACGATCGTTTCGGCGATGTCCTCGGGAACGCATCTGCGCCGCAAGGGAGTTCGCTCGATCGAGCTTTGCCGCTGCGCTTCCGTCCACTCGATCTGCCAGGTGCTGTCAACCGCGCCCGGCGCCACCGCGTTAATCCGGATCTCCGGTGCGAGACCTTGCGCAAGATGACGCGTGATCGCAATGATACCAGCCTTGCTTGCCGCATAGGCCAAACTAGACCCTCTCGAGGTCAAGGCTGACACTGAGGCCAAACTTACGATCGCGCCTCTCGATTGCCGCAACGAGGGGGCAGCCGCGCGCGTGCATCGGAAGAGCCCGATGAGGTTCGTGTCCAACACTGCCGACCACAGCTCGTCAGTGATAAGGTCGAGGTCGGACGACGAAATGGACTTCCGTGCTCCCGGTGTCCCAGCATTGTTAACGAGAAGGTCGAGCCCTCCCATCTTGTCAACGGCAGCGTTGACGAGTTCTGCCTCTTTTCCATCACCGATAGCCCCCGGTACGCTGAAGACGTCGTAACCGTCCGCGCGGAGCTTGCTCACCTCCTCAGGCCCTCGTGGATCGTCGGGAAGGTGGTTCAGCGCAACACTGCACCCCGACCGTGCCAACCGCGTCAAGGTCGCCAAGCCGATGCCTGAAGCGGCACCGGTCACGAGCGCTCTTTTTCCCGACAGTTCGTAGCGGATCATGGTCTCTCCTTTGTTGGCTTCTCTGATGAGCGAGCCGGCACGCGCCAGCGCCTGATGCGAGCGGTGAACTCACATTGACGCGACTTTTTATATCATATAAAAAGCTCGTGCAACGCGAGATGATGCGCCTGGATAAGTCGCCAGGGAATAGGCACAGAAGCCGCTTTGAGCCTTTCTATCGCGCTAGACCGACAAAGAGACAGAGTAAGATGAACAAGTCTAAGTTGCCGAAAGCCAGTCCCGCCCTCCAGCCGGCGCGCCGCATGACTGGAGGGCGCTTCATTGCCGAGACCATCAAGGCGAAGGGTATCTCTCACGTCTTCTTCATGGATGCTGTTCTGCGGCGCGCGCTCACCGAGATGGAGGACCTCGGCATCAAAAGAATTCTTGGGCATTCCGAAAAGGGAATCGCGTATATGGCGGATGGCTATGCGCGCGCGCTGCGACGCCCTGCCGTTTGTATGGCGCAGTCAGTGGGAGCGGCCAACCTTGCCGCGGCTCTCCAGGAATCGTGGTTTGCGTACGCGCCTGTCGTCGCGTTGACGGGTCGCCATGCGGCCAACTACCAGTACCGAAACGCGTATCAGGAGCTTCCACACGAGCCGCTTTACGCCTCCGTCACGAAGTTCAGAGGTCGAGTCGATGAGGTGGCGCAATTGCCCCATCTCCTTCGTCAAGCATTCAGAGAGGCGACAACCGGTGTCTCCCGCCCTGTCCATCTCGACATCACCGGCTATACGGGCGACATCGTTGGTGCCGCCGAATTCACAGCTAGCATCTTTCCCGAAGAGACCTTCGCAAAGGTGCCAGCTTTCCGTCCTTCTCCGGATTCGGAATCGGTCAGCCGTGTTGCCGCCGCAATCGCGGCTTCAGAGCGCCCCGTGATCCTTGCGGGCGCCGGCTTGATGATGTCGGGCGCCGAAGACGCCCTTAAGGCATTCGTCAAACATCACGGAATTCCAGTTGTGATGTCGCTCGATGCAAAACACGCTCTTCCGGAGTTTCATCCACAAAACGGTGGCGTAGCCGGGACCTACTCGCGGAGCTGTGCAAACAAGATCCTGCATGATGCGGATCTTGTCATGTTCGTCGGCAGCGATACGGGCGACATGATCACGAACCACTGGAAGCTGCCAAGGCCCGAGGCGCAAATTGTACAGATCGACATCGATCCGGCGGAGCTTGGCCGCAACTTCCCCGAAGCGATTGGTGTACATGGTGACCCGAAAGCGGCTCTCGATCGCCTTGCCTTGGAGCTGCCATCCCGTGCGCGAGCAAGCTGGCAGCGAAAGGTCGGTGATTACGTTGCCGAATGGCGCGCGGAAGCGGAGATCGCGCGTTCCTCTGAGGCGACGCCGATCAGGCCGGAGCGTCTATGCCGGGAGATCTCGGACTGGCTTCCCAAGAACGCAATGCTGGTGGCCGATACCGGATACGCATCGCACTGGAGCGGCACGCTCGTCTATTTAACCGACCCGGCCCAGGGATACCTGCGAGCCGCCGGGTCGTTGGGCTGGGCTTTTCCTGCTTCACTCGGCGTTCAATGTGCGATGCCAGATCGTCCCGTCGTCTGCTTAACCGGCGATGGTGGTTTTATGTATCATCTCCCCGAACTGGAAACGGCTCGGCGGTATGGCCTTAACGTAATCACGATCGTGAACAACAATCATTGCCTTGGACAGGGCAGGAGAAACATCGACATTGCCTACGAAGGAAGAAAGGGCAACAAAGAGGAGATCTTTGCCTATCGAGACACGGATTTCGCGCAAATCGCGCGCGATTTCGACTGCTTCGGCGTGCGGGTCGAGAAGCCCGGTGACTTGCCAAAGGCCTTCGATGATGCGCGCCGATCCGGTAAGCCCGCCGTCATCGACGTGGTGACTGAGTTTGAGGCGCTGGCTCCCTTGCCCTGGACCCCGCCCTCCGAAAGCTAGGCCGGTACTCCCTTGGCCAGACATGTCTTAAAGGGGCCGCGCGGCCCCTTTAATCTTTTGTGGCTCCCCACCGCCGTGATACACGGACTTGCCTGTGAGGAGCAGCCCTACCAGAAGTCGCGCCAGTCGAGACGGGAACGAACAGAAAATGAAAAAACAGGGATCTCGAGACGCGGACGCCTCTGCTTCCTCATCCGCACTCCCCATGTCCACTGAACTTGATTGGCTGCACGTCGGACGTGACAACTTACACGCGAGGGCATATCTGATGCTTCGCAAAGCTCTCATGGCTGGCCGGTTCCGGCCGGGCCAGCGGCTTCTTCTGAAACCATTGGCGGAAGAGCTTGGAGTTAGTGTCACTCCCGTGAGGGAGGCGCTTCTGCGGCTGGCTTCCGAGCGCGGCCTTGTTCCGCATCAGTCGCGCACGATGATGGTTCCAGTCTTGAGCGTGGCCCGGTTCAGGGAAATTCGTGACATTCGAATTGAGTTGGAAGGGCGTGCGGCAGAAGCTGCGGCGAACAACATCTCAGTGAGCGACATCATCGCGCTGGAGAAGATGCAGGAGCAACTGATGCTGGCAAGACGGCAGCGCGACGTGCAGACGGTCCTCGCGATCAACGAAGAATTTCATTTCAGGATCTACAGATCATCAGACTTGCCTGTGGTCTGCGGGTTGATCGAAAGCCTGTGGGTTCAAATAGGTCCGCTTCTCACGCTAAATGATTTCAGTGCATCCGCTACCGCGAAGGATCATCCGCACCGGGCGATCCTAGCTAGCCTGGCTGCAAAAGATGGCGCAGGCGCACGGCTTGCTCTGGCAAACGACATCATGTGGGCAAGCAGATATCTTGAGAAGGCTGTCGTCAGGCTCAACCAGCCCGCTGAAGACAAGAAAAAACGAAGTTCGACGACCTCTGTCGGCGCGAACTGACGACCAGCTGCATCGACTGGCGGCTGTTCGAGTACGCTTTGGCGAGGTGTGGCAGCATGCGCCTCGAACTGAGCGTCTCGAGTCTGGCTGCCATGAGCACGAGCCCAGCATAGCCCGTTGCTCCTTACCAAGAATCTCGCCCTCCGCTTAGTGCAAACAACTTGATACGATGCTATGGGCATTCGCGCCGGAATAACGCGCGTCAGCGTCAATTATCGCCGAAAATTGTATGAGCCATCGTTAGTATGAGGCTAGGTGTCTGTGGAGCAATGAAGGCCGGTGGTGCGACCAGTCCCAGAGCGCAAGATCGAACTCGCGCAGCCGGCGGAACTGCGGTGGAGTTTAAAAGACTCGAGCTTAGTGCGTACCATGCGATGAAGCGTGTTCGAGCCGAATCCACGTGCGCTCCCACGCTCTAGGCCTTGCTCGGTTGGTCCGAAGACTTGAGCAGTAAACCGGGGAATGGGGAGACGCAGTTCTGAACCGACTTGTTAGCGAAGGCAGAATACCCCCGCTTGACAGTGGGGGGGAAGATCGCCGCAACGCATTGATGATAGACTTGAGACCCGAGCATCAGGGCGGTGCCCACAATGGAGTGACGTTGTGAGAAATCGATACTGGACGTTGACGGACGAGCCGGTGACGGGATGGCCACAGCAGGAGACGTTCGTGCTGAAGGAGGGGGCAGTTCCGCTGCCCGCCTTGGGGCAGGCGCTGACACGGACCATCTATGTGTCGCTCGACCCATATCAATTGTACTACCAGCGGGAGCGCACTGCGCCAGAAGGCGCGCCCTGCCATGCTCGCACAGTCTCTCAGGTCATCGAGAGCCGGATGGAGGGATTTGCGGCCGGCGACTTCGTTTTCAACACCAATGGCTGGACCGAATATGCGCTCATGGGCGAGGGGGTCTGGCGCCCGGGCTATATGGTCCCGCGCAAGCTCGATCCGTCCACCGGGCGCATCTCGCAGGCCGTGGGCGTGCTTGGAATGCTTGGGCTCACCGCCTACGCCGGCATGAATTTGATGGCCTCGCCTCAACCGGGCGAGACAGTGGTGGTCTCGGCGGCGTCGGGTGGCGTCGGACAGATCGCCGGGCAGCTCGCCAGGCAGCGGGGCGCGCGGGTCATCGGAATCGCTGGGCGCGATGCCAAATGCAAGTTCGTGACTGAAGATCTGGGGTTCGATGCCTGCGTCTCCCATCTTTCGCCCACTCTGCCAGCCGATCTCGCCGCCGTTTGCCAGGCCGGCATCGACGTCTATTTCGAGAATGTGGGCGGCAAGGTGTTCGAGGCAGTGCTTCCCCTGTTCAATCGGGACGCGCGGATGACCATTTGCGGCCTCATCGCCCATTACGGTGATGAGGACGGAGGCGTCGACAGACGCGCAGCGCTGATGAAGACAGGTGAACCGGTGTTCAAGGCGCTGAACGTGAGGGTCAGGAATCTCTCAGTCAGCGAGTTCACCGCGCAGCAAGACGAGATGTTGGCCTACGTCGCGCCCCTGGTGAAAGCGGGTAAGGTCAAGTACCGCGAGGACATCCGCCAGGGATTGGAGACCATCCCGAGCGCTTTCGCCGAAATGCTACGCGGCGACAATTTCGGCAAGATGCTGGTGCAAGTGAGCCCCGATCCGACGCTTGGAGCCCGTGCGCTCCGGAAGTCCCATCACGGTCCATTCGGGACAGCAGCCTGATTCGGGGGACCCGCTGCATTCGAGCGCTGCAGTGGCGAGCCCTCGAAATCCGCGCGGCCGCCGGTGCCAAGCCAATTGTTAAGGACCGAAAGGGTTATCCCATCGTCGGCATCACGAATTCGGCTCCGGCCCGAATACCAGTCGGCCACCTGGTCGTGATTGTCTTCAACTTGGTATAAAATCGAATGCCTTCCGGTCCATGCATGTGGTGGTCGCCGAACAAAGAAGCCTTCCAGCCGCCGAACGAATGAAATGCCATCGGGACCGGAATTGGTACATTGATGCCGACCATGCCGACTTGAATTTGATGTGCGAATTCCCGGGCGGCATCGCCGTCCCTGGTGAATATCGCGGTGCCATTGCCAAATTCGTGCTGGTTGATCATTTCGGCTGCATGATCGTATGAATTCGCGCGAGCGACGGCGAGAACCGGGCCGAAGATCTCTTCCCGGTAGATTTTCATGTCCGTCGTCACGCGGTCGAACAGCGTTCCCCCGATGAAATAGCCGTCTTCATAACCCTGACGCTTGAAGTCACGCCCGTCGACCACGAGCTCCGCTCCCTCGGCAACACCCGCATCGATATAGCCGCGAACTTTCTCGAGATGCTGCTTGGTCACCAAGGGCCCCATCTCGGCATCGGGATCGGTGCCGGGCCCGATGTTCAACGCGCGCACCTTCGGGGCCAACTTTTGGACCAGGCGCTGGGCAGTCGTCTCGCCGATCGGGACAGCGACCGAGATGGCCATGCAACGCTCGCCGGCCGAGCCATAAGCGGCGCCCATTAGCGCATCGACCGCCTGATCCATGTCGGCGTCCGGCATGACAATCATATGGTTCTTGGCACCGCCGAGCGCCTGACAACGCTTGCCGTGCCCGGTCGCGGTCTCGTAAATGTAGCGGGCAATTGGCGTCGAACCCACGAAACTCACGGCTGCAACATCAGGATGGGTAAGAAGCGCGTCAACCGCTTCCTTGTCGCCTTGAACGACGTTGAAGACGCCACGAGGCAGGCCTGCTTCCTCGAGCCATTTCGCCAGGATCAGCGAAGCAGATGGATCGCGCTCGGATGGTTTGAGAATGAAGGTGTTGCCGCAAGCAAGGGCGACGGGAAACATCCACATCGGGACCATAGCCGGAAAGTTGAAGGGCGTAATGCCCGCCACAACACCCAGTGGCTGCCGCATCGAATGGCTGTCAACCCGCGTACCAACGTTCTCTGTAATTTCACCCTTCAAAAGCTGCGGTGCGCCCGTGGCGAACTCCACGACTTCCATTCCGCGTTGAACTTCACCCTTGGCATCTGAAACCACCTTGCCGTGTTCGGCCGTGATGGCGTGGGCGAGTTCGTCGGTCCGCTCTTCCAAAATGCGCAAGAACCGGTTGAGGATCCGGGCTCGTCGGAGGGGAGGCGTAGCGGCCCAGGCCGGGAAGGCGGCACGCGCGGCACCTACAGCAGTTCTCACGTCATCTGCCGAAGCCAAACCGAGCGTCGCGGATTGTTGGCCGGTTGCAGGATTGAAAACCGGCGAAGTCCTGCCGCTCCGTCCTCGCACCAGTTCGCCATTGATGAAGTTCCGAATGGTTACCGACACGGCAGTGCTCCTCTGTAAACCGCTTGATCGCGTCTCATAATGGATGCATAGATTTGCGCATCAACGACAAAATTCGCGGCTCCGTTGTGCAGAAAGTGTAGTCGATGGATTGGGAAAGCGTTTGCATCTTTCTCGAAGTCGCGCGTGCCGGGCAATTCTTGAAAGCGGCAAAGCATTTGCGCCTGAACCATGCGACAGTTGCTCGCCAGGTCACGGCGTTGGAAAGGAGTCTCAACGTTAAGCTGCTTGAGCGCCATACTTCTGGCTGCGTGTTGACAGCGGCAGGAGACGCCCTCGTGGTGGCGGCGGAACGCGCCGAAAGCGAGTTGCTCAGGGTGGGCGCCAGTATCGGGGGCGCCGCGGAAGCGATCACTGGCACTGTGCGCGTTGGCGCGCCGGATGGACTGGGCAACTACTTTCTGGCAGATCAGCTCGGGGCACTCGCGGCCAGACATCCCGGTCTGATCATTCAATTGGTGCCGCTTCCACGCACCTTTTCATTGTCCCGCCGAGAAGCTGACATTGCAATAACTCTCGACCGGCCGAAGCAGGGCTCAGCGTTTATGCCGCGAAGAGCTATCTCGCGCGCGAAGGCCAGATCGGGAAACAGTCCGATCTGACGGGCCGGTTGTTCGTCACGCATGTTGAGGATTTTGCTTACAGCAGGGCGCTGGACTACGCCTCAGCACTGGGTCGGCTGATGTCGCGCCGCTACGAGTGTGGCAGCGTGGTTGCTCAAATGGAAGCGGTGAGAAGCGGCCATGGCATTGGCATCCTGCACGACTATGCTGCCCGCCGCTATCCGGAGCTTCAGCGTCTGCTTCCTGATGTGCGGTTCGTTCGAAGCTACTGGCTCACCTCGCACCCCGATACCCACGACGTGCGGCGGGTTCAGGAAGTTCATCGTTTCATAGTGGCTTCTGTGAAATCGTTTCGCCCCAGCTTTGACGCGCACTAACCGGGTTGCGCCACGCCGGAGTGCGCGATCGTGCCTTTGATCGGCCCGCGTTTCAACAGTCCGCCCATCGAGCTTGAGAAAACGTTCCGGTGAACTCGATGCAATGGTGAGCCTGCCGTAAAAGAAGCAGGGTTCATTGACAGGAGCGACCGTAGAAGGCGAGCGGATGGAACGAGCAACAGGCGAGCCGTGAAGCTCTGCGCAACATTGGCCTGGCCGGAAGAGCCGGACACGAGCGGTCCGCGCAGAATTTCTGCAATTGCTGCTCGGCTTTCGAAGTCTTTTCGCATCGCGCCAACGTTAGAGTGGCGCTAGCTTGGGGGTAACGAACAAGGGCATTCGGCGGCACGTTTGCCAAGGGCTGTTTTTCGACGTCCCACGCCGCATCCATCCGATCCGAGAATGTCGATAATCCCGAGTATCTATTCTCAGTCGTGGATGAAGAAGCGAGACTGATGAACGTTCATGTATTGGTGGGAGCGAAGCCGGCCGGCGACAGCCGGTCCGTCCCAGTGATTGGACGCGCGTAGAGGCCGAAAGCCTGTATAGCTTGCCTTCCGATCTAATGTTCCAAGCACAGAGTGCTCATCGCGACCATTTCGATGCAAACCGGATACCGATTGGTCTGGCTCCATCACCTCCGGCTTATCCCGGTGACGTCAGCAACCGGTTGTGTGCAAAGGTGCTTGTAGGTCAGACATGCAGGTTACGTTGATGAAGGGAACGATCCATCGCGCGTCGGTCACTGAGGCCGACCTGCACCCTGAAGGTGCGATCTCGATTGATCGTAACCTACTCACCGCAGCTGGCTTCTTAGCCAACGAGCACGTGGAAATCTATAATGTCGAGACCGGCGCACGGTTTGCCACTTACGTCATCGAGGCACCCGCGGGGTCAGGAATAGTCGGGCTGAATGGTGCAGCTGCGCGGCTGGCCATACCGGGAGACAAGCTCATCATCGTGGCATACGCCTCTTTCAACGACAACGAGGCACGAACGTTTACTCCGCGCGTCGTGAGAGTTGATCGGGATAACCGGATCTTGTCGGATTGAGGGAAGATCGCGTCGATCAGTTTCGCAGAACCCACCCAAGCGGTCTCAAGCGCTCGCATGAAGGCGGATTGTGTTTAAGGAGAGTAGCTACGCCGCGGACTTGGGGAGCCCGGCACGCGAGCGCCAGCCGCGAGTTCAAGCCGCGCCGCAGGTATCGATTCCACCTCAAACGGTATATTGCGCCTGCCAATGCGCCGCGCGTCAAGAGAGCTGGCGCCGATGCTTTGGAGCGAGGACCGCCCTCGCTGCAGCGTCGGGCCTTTACCCGAGAAGCCCTCGGGTATCGATGCTTTACAAGCGGCGAGCGACGGTCCAGCTGAGCGGTTGATATGGCCAAATTTACCCGGTGCAGCGAGGGAGCTGAGCGGGCTGGCGACATTGTTTGAGTTGAAGGTCGGCGATGGCCTGTTTTCCGGAGCCAATGCCTCAGAAGCGACCGTCAGGCATCTTCAGGACGAGGGGGCAGCGCTATCGATTACGTGGTCTTTTCCACGCATGGATATCTCGACCAGAAGAATCCCGACCTGAGTGGCATCGTGCTGTCGCGGACCAATCTTGGGCAATCCGAGGATGGCTACTTGGGTGCTTCGGATTTATCAGCGTTCAATTTTCGGAGCGATCTGGTTTTCATCTCTGCGTGCCAGACCGGTGTGGGCAAATGGGTGCCGGGCGAGGGAATCCTTGGCTTGCCCTTTGCGCTCTATGCCGGAGGAAATGCGAGTACCATCTTGACCTTATGGCCAGTCCTCGACGGTAGCTCGGCGGAATTTGTCGAGCATTTCTTTCGCAGAATAAAGGATGGGGAGTTGCCGGGCGTTGCTCTGTCAGAAACAAAGCGAGAGTTTGTTGTTGACGCGGGCAAGACAAGACGGCAGCCGGCGGTATGGGCCCCGTGCGTCTATTACGGAGACTAGGTTATCCTCCGGAGATCCGCCTGATTGGTTGGATAGGCAAGGTCAGCTGCCGCCCTCCCGCTTGCCGCGACGCACAAGCGTAAGTGTCTGACTATCGCAACAAAGAGCGCAATACATGTGTCAGGACGTACTTTTCTTTGGTGTGCTTGCGAAAGCGAACCGTGGCTGCACGCAAAGTCTCGCGACGATGAACCGTCTGCGCCGCAGATCACCGGTGGAATCGCGCCCTCTCCAACGCCCCGAGACGTAGAGAGAAACTGGTAAGGGCCGGGAAGACGAATTGTCGCATCGGCTAAACGCGACAAGCGAAGCGAAATCTATTTTGAAGCGATGTAATTGGCGCGATTACCAGGCGCTTGCTGCGGACCTCATCTCTATCTGATTTGGTAGCTGTCCGAGCGGTGAAGTCAATGGTCTAGTCATTTTCGCAAACCATTGAGTATGCGTGAGATTGTTAATATCGAGTCGCCAGTGCGGCTTTCTGATGAGATGGAGCTCGTGGGCTGATTAAAGAGTAAACGGATCTCATGGAAGAAAGGTGGCTTAGATCGATCGGCCAAAGACGCGACGCAGCGACAGTTGCTGAGGATCGGGAACGTCAAAATGCACATGTAGCGGTAGTCCTTTATGTCTGGCGTACGCCAGTGGTTCACGCTCACATCAGTCAACAATAGGGGGCCGCGCTCTTGGTAAGCGGCGGCCAATCACGTTCGAAGCGTCACCATGGCCCGAAAATAGAGTTCTCGATGGAAGTCTTATCCGATCTGCGGGTCGTCGAAATTGGTAGCTCGGCCGGGACCAGCTATTGCGCGCGGTTGTTCGCCGATTTCGGTGCCGATGTTCAAAAGGTCGAGCCGCCGTCAGGTGATCCACTTCGCCAAAGCGCGCCGCTTACGCCTGGTGGGCAGAGCGCATGGTTCGCATTCCTGAATTTCAACAAGTCCAGCGTTATCATTGATCCCGCGGCCCCAGATGCGATCAGACGGCTGACGGCATTGATTGAAAAGTGCGACATTCTGATCGATGGACGCGATGTTGATGCCGCTGACTGCCCGGTCATTGATATTGCTGCCATCCGGCAACGATGCTCCGGCTTGATCTATCTCCAAGCCAGCTGGTTCGGCGGCGAGGGGCCGTACGCGAGATTCGCCGCGACTGATTCTACGGTGCGCGCACTAGCCGGTTTCGTAAAGCTGGTCGGACCGTCCGAAGGCCCGCCGTCGCACGCCCCGGATTTTCAGGCGGGTATCCTAGCCGGTTTATGGGGCTTCATCGCGGCGGCTTCTTCGGCGGTTGCGCGAATGCAGGGTGGGGGGGCTCGGTCGTGGTCACTGAGCTTTTTCGAAGCGATCCTCGCTCCGACCGAGTATCTGATGTTCGAGGCATTTGCGCGCGGCGATGTGATGCGTCGGATCGGCGTTAATCGCTTCTGGCCGAACTTCCCGGTCGGCATCTATGACACAAAAGAAGGCTGGCTCGGCATTTCAGCCGTAACTCCAAAGCAGTGGCGCGACTTCTGCGAAATGCTTGGCCTCTTTGAGCTACGCGATCGTTCAGATCTTGCCTCTAACGCAGGTCGTCTTCAGCACATGGATCATATCGATCGAGAGTTAGTCCCGAGGCTGAAGATGCGGACAGCCCAAGAGTGGTTTGCGGAAGGACTGAAGCGCAAACTTCCAATCGTTCCAGTGCCTCAAGTGTCGGATTTGCTCCAGGATGCAGAAAAGATAGCCAGCGGTGCAGTCGTGCGCGTTCGCCTTGGCGAAGAGGTGGGAAAGACCGTGGGCTCGATGCAGCGGCTGACGTTGACACCGCCTCGTCCGGGAGGACAGGTTCCGGAGATGGGTGAACAACAGCGTCGTGGTGATGTACGACCAGCCGAGCCGAGCATTCCGCGATCATCGCGGGGTTGCACAGATTCGTACCCGCTCCCTTTGCAGGGGGTCCGCGTGGTGGACTTCACGATGGGTTGGGCAGGACCGTTATGTACGCGCACACTGGCTGATCTTGGTGCGGATGTCATCAAGATCGAGGCGATCCAATATCCGGATTGGTGGCGTGGCGTTGATAGACCCCCTGGCTACCTGGAAGATCAGATGTACGAAAGGGCGCCGTGCTTCTGCATTATGAACCGCAACAAGCGCGGCATGACGCTCGATCTGAAGCGTCCGCAGGGCCTTGCGCTTGCCAAGCGGTTGTTGGAACGAGCCGATATTGCCGTCGCCAATTATTCAGTCGACGTGCTGCCGAAGCTGGGGCTGGGCTATGACGTACTCAGAACCCTCAACCCCCGGCTGGTCATGATGTCGATGTCGGCTTTTGGGACGAACAGCATCCATCGCGACTGCCGGGCGTACGGTTCGACTCTTGAGCAGGGCTCAGGGCTTCCTGGCGTGATCGGAACCGCCGGTGGACTGCCGGTCATGAGCCACATCGCTTTTGGCGATCCCGTTGGCGGGTTGAATGGCTGCGCTGCAGTTCTGGTCGCCTTGATTCACGCCCGCAAGACCGGGCAAGGTCAATTCATTGATCTGTCGCAAATCGAATGCATGATGCCGTTCGTAGCCCCATGGATGACGGTTCACTCGATCGATGGTATGCCGCCGCCTAAGTATGGAAACCGGCATCCGCAGCACGTTCCACACGGCTGTTTCCGATGCGCGGGTGAGGACAACTGGATCATAGTAGCGGCTACGGACGCGGCCATGTGGCAGAGGCTTGCCACCCTTATCGGCCGACCGGACTGGGCCAAGGACCCATCTCTGAAGTCACCCGAAGCCCGCCGCGCTATCCAGGATGATATCGAGAGGGGCATCGAAATCTGGACCGCCGCCCGCGATGCGGATCAGGCCATGTTTGAATTGCAGGCGGTAAGGGTTGCCGCGGGTACAGCCCGCCTGCCAATTGATATGCTCAAGGACCCACATCTCGGCTCGCGCTCATTTCTGCAGGAAGTGAACCGCGCCTTCTTGGGATTGCACCCGCAGCCGTCGATGCCAATTCGTGAGAACGCGACCCCCTATCCGATTCGTACGGCAGCGCCGACCCTCGGACAACATAACGTAGAAATCCTATCAGGGCTTCTCGGGCTCTCCGATACCGAGATCGAGCAATTGGCCAGGGATCACATTATTGGTACGTCGATGCTTTCCCAGGCGGAACTCACAAATCCTGAACACACCTTGTATTGAGAGGACCGCGCGATGTCACGAATCACAAACAGTGACGCTTGCTGGAGCGGCTGTCCGTCATACACGTATTCTGCAAAGCCCGTTTTGTATGCTGCTCGCACGTTGTTGCTATCGGAGCAGGACGACCAGGGAGCGCTATCTGAATGACGGCCGATGCTGGGCAAAGATGGCCGGCAATGGGTGACACAACCCAACTTGGAAGAGGTCCGCCGAGGAGCCTTGAGGCGTGCCGATGCCCATGAGCCCGTTTTGCTCGATTGCCGAAGCGCTTCGGATCAATCGCCCGCGCGTGACGAAATGGGCGAGCCGTAGCAAGAACACGAGCGGCCGCTCGTCCCACAACATCGGCGGTCACAAGACGTCGATCTTATCTGCGCCAATGCAGGCTGTTGCGGAAGCGCATGCGTACAGACAAGGCGCCTTGCGGCGTGGACCTTTCTCTGCTCAAGCAACTGAGCTTGGAGCTATTTCAGAAACTCAGGGCACTGTTCATATAAACAGCCAGGACCTGCGGTCGCAAGCTCGCCGCTTCAGCGGATGACCGGGCCGGCCATCAAAACTATGTAACTATGCATGGCGACACCCGAGCTCACAGGTGCCTTTTCATGAAGATGGTCCAATTGTCCGAAGTTGAAAGCACCCGTTAAATGACAGGATGCCAGGGTCTTGCCCACAGCGCCCCTACAAGTCTTGGTAGGTTCTTTGTTCCCCCATCTCAGGTAGTTAGCCCGGGAGGAAGGCCTCCGGAGAGCGTGATCATGCTGAGCTAGGCCTGCCCATTCGTTTAACCACTCGCTTGTTGGAGAGCGGCGCATGGCTAGAGCGACAAGCGTGTCACGCAACATGGAAACGTTGGAAGCGCTGGAATCTCGCGTGCGCGCGTATTCACGTTCGTTTCCGGCCATTTTCTCCCGAGCGTGCGGCTCAATCATGCTGACGGAGGATGGCCGAAAGGTCGTCGACTTCCTCTGCGGTGCTGGAACTCTCAACTACGGCCACAACAATCACCGGCTCAAAGCTGCTGTTGTCGACTACCTGGCATCCGATGCCGTAATCCACGGCCTGGACATGGCCACTCCAGCGAAGCTGGAGTTCATGGAGACTTTCAACTCTCTCATACTTCGAAGACGTGATCTGCAATACCGCTTCCAATTTACAGGGCCGACCGGCGCCAATGCTATCGAGGCAGCAATAAAGCTCTCGCGCAAGGTCACAGGACGTCAGAATATAATCTCTTTCACGAATGGCTATCATGGAATGAGCTTAGGAGCGATTGCCGCGAGCGGTAATCGTTATTATCGCACAGCCAGCGGCGTCTCCTTGTCAGGCGTAACTTTCATGCCTTACGATGGTTACCTTGGGCCCGACGTCGATTCAGCGGAATATTTGCAAAAATTGCTGAAGGACGAGAGCAGTGGCCTTGATCGTCCAGCCGCCATTCTTCTCGAAACCGTTCAGGGAGAAGGCGGCATAAACGTAGCGCGCAAGGAGTGGCTGCAGTCGATCCAAACTATTGCGACGAACGCCGGCGCGCTGCTCATAGTTGACGACATCCAGATGGGCTGTGGTCGCACAGGCGAGTTTTTTAGCTTCGAGTTCGCAGAGTTGTCGCCAGATATCGTCGTTTTGTCGAAGTCGCTGAGTGGCTACGGTCTGCCGCTGTCCATGTTGTTGATCAAGGAGGAGTGTGACGCATGGCAGCCAGGCGAGCACACAGGCACATTTCGAGGAAATAACCTCGCGCTCGTATCCGCAACGGCAGCACTAGACCTATATTGGCAGGACGATATCTTCTCACAGGGAGTTCAGCGAACGGGAGAAGCTATGCGCCATCGACTTGAGGCCATAGCGACCCAGTATGGAAACAGATTTTCCGTTCGAGGGCGCGGAATGGCCTTGGGGTTTGATTGTGAAATGCCAGAACTTGCGGCAACTATCGCATGCAAGGCCTTCGAAAAAGGATTGATTGTTGAACGATGCGGACCTGTCGATCAGGTTATTAAATTCCTGCCTGCACTCACGATCGACTCTGAAACACTGAATGATGGTCTCGAGATATTCGAGCATTCATTGGACGAAGCGCTGAAACAGATTAGGCCGTCCTGACCTGGGTCAAGACTTGGGTCTCCAATAGGTGAAAGAAATGCTATGGCGTACGAGACGATCAAGTATGAGATTGCTGAGCGAATCCTCACGCTTACGTTGAACCGGCCGGAGAAGCTAAACGCGTGCAACTCCCTTATGGAGCGCGAAATTGTAGATGCCTTCGACCGTGCCGACGGAGACAGTGACGTCCTCGCGATAATTGTGACCGGCGAAGGCCGCGGCTTCTGTGCTGGCGCCGACCTTTCCCTTGGGGCCGATACGTTCGATCGTGACGTGCGGCGCGGACCGGTGAAGCGGTTGCCCGATGGGAGGGTGGATTACAGCGATCCCTCAGTCAGCGACGGAGGCGGCAAAATTGCGATGCGGATATTCAGATCTCTCAAGCCTGTGATCGCTGCTGTGAACGGACCCGCCGTCGGCATGGGCGTGACCATGCAGCTTGCGATGGACATTCGGATCGCGTCCGACGCCGCACGCTTTGGCTTTGTGTTCTCCCAGCGTGGCTTGGTCTCAGAAGGAGCCTCTAGCTGGTTTTTGCCTCGCGTCGTCGGCATAGCGCAGGCACTCGAATGGTCTTACACGGGGCGGATATTTACGGCGAAGGAAGCGCTTGCCGGCCGCCTGGTTAGCAAGATCGTGCGTGCCGATCGACTATTGCCGACCGCTCGTGCCCTCGCCCACGAGATCACGGACAAGACCTCGCCAGTATCGATCACGATGATCCGGCAGCTGATGTGGCGCATGTTAGGCGCCGATGATCCGATGGAAGCTCATAAGATCGAAAGCCGCAGCATGTATTCGCGCGGCCGCTCCGCCGACGCCAAGGAAGGCGTCATGGCGTTTCTGGAAAAGCGGCCGGCGGTGTTCAAAGACAGGGTACCGGACGATCTACCGGATTTCTTTCCATGGTGGACTGAGCGGGAGTACCAATAACCATTGATCTTTCGTTGTTCGGCCTACCGTGACTGCTCGACCGCCTTCTACACGTGACGCTTGAATAAAACGGTCAAAAAAAGAGTGACACACCCCTTGGATAAAGCTTAAGCGGACCTTTCGATTTACGGAACAGCGCGTTCGGCTTTCCAAAACAGAGGCGCTGCGGGCCCGCAGCCGGATCTCTCGCGCTGCCTTCGCGAAACCAAAGCGCGTTCAGAAAGCATTGTGCTCGGAGAAGGATGGTGTTCTAGCAGTCTAAAGCAGGTCGCTTCTGACACATCATCGCAGTAGCCGATTACCCGAATCGACCTGCGCGTCGGCGAGTCATGCCGTAGCTCGCCTGATGTTGATCGTACCAACTCCATTTCCTCGTTCTCCGTCATCCTTACCGGAGTTGGTAGTGACCTGATCCATGACCAGCCTGTATCGTGAACTTGCCGTTCAGTCTGTGGCGCGGCTGACCATAACAGGATAGTTTGCAGATGAAACGCCTAGTTAACCCTTTGAACGTCTCGCGCTTCCTTCGAGGATATGACGAAGCCGCTGCTCAGAAAGGCATCAAGCTCTCGATCGGATTCGACTTTCAAAAGTATGTATCGATTACAAAAGCGCTGCCGACTAAAGGGCCGACATATCCGACTTTCTGCCCGGATCGCTCTCCCATTAAACCGGGTGAGGGATACTGGATGATCGGCCTCGACAAGAACGATGAAGTCGTGCTTGTGCAGGCAGCGCGGCTGTTTGACCTTTCGCACAGCAATTTTGCAGAGCATCTTGAATCCCTGAAGGCATTCTATGCTGATCCTGCGACACAGGCGCACCCTGAGGATCGTTGTAGTTGCACGGCGCCAAGTGCGAAGAAGATTAATGGAAAAGTAGCGTATCACGGAGATTTTTGGTTGCGCAAAGACTTTCGAGGGCAGCGCATGCCTGAGATCATGGCTGCAGTGTTGCGTGGCGTGTCGTTCTCTATGTGGGCTCCCGACTTCCTCGTAGGACTTCCAGAGCGCTGGCTACTGACTAAGGGCGTTCTTGCGCAGTATGGACATTTGCATTGTGAGCCAGGCGGGTCGGTGCTGCATCTCGTACGGGAGAATATTGTCGCCGACGATCTATTTGTCTGGTTGACTGGTGAAGAGTTGGAAGGTCTTATCAATCGTCACGAAAGAAGTGAAGTGGCATTGTGCTGGGGTGTCTCGGCACTACATTGCTAAAGACAGGAAATGAGCCACGCTAGCCACTCGTGTATCAACGCTCCGGCATACACGGGGCAATCACTGTGAAAATGTCGGCGGCTAGCGCTACGACGGAAATGTCGCGCCTCGCAAGGAGAAGGAGCGCTGATGCTCCGGAGACAATTCGCGACTGGCTGGCGAACGTGCGCGCTCGATCTGAGTCAACTAATAACGGGAACAGCGTACCAGTGAGGTATAGTGGTAGGACTCTAGCAGCTCGGGCGAAAATTCAAAGACAGCTTCGCTCGCGCATTAAGGGTGTTCCCTGACGGCACGTTGCGAGTACGAATCGAGCGATTCGGGTCCACTGTATATCGAGCACGGAATAGGCAGCTATCTATTCGATATCGACGATAACCAGTTTCTCGATCTCAATGGCAACTTTACGATCCTTGATACACGGCCACGCTTTCGCGCCCGTGGTGGAAGCGCCAACTTCGGCGCGGTGACACCTATTTCGCAAATCCAACCGAGAGCGAATTCGACATGGCCGAATTATTGCGTCACTGCATTCCGCAGGTTGAGGCGCGTTCGCTTTGTCAACACGGGGACGGAGGCCGTGCTGTTTGCGGTTAAGGCTGCGCGTGCGTTCACTGGTCGTTCGAAAATCGCAAGGTTGAGGGCGCGTGTCATGGTGCTTACGACTGGGCTGAGGTGAGTGTCGCGGCGACCGCAGACAATTGGATTCCGCAGCGCCAAGGCTGAGAGCGCACGCCAATTACTGTCGTGTCATGGGCGCAGCCTTGCTGCAGGCATTGTAGACCCGATGCCAAGCCGTGGTGGTCAAGCTGCGCCCAAGCCTGAATTTGTTGCAGCGGTTCAAGATCCAGCTCGCAAGAACGGCGTTCTCGTCGTTGCTGATGAGGTTCTGAATCTCGGCCAGAGTTCTCGGGAGCGTCCGCGTTGTATGGCCTTGTTACGGACCTCATCACGACGGGCAAGATCATCGGCGGCGGTTTGCCAATTGGAGCAATCGGAGGGCGGGAGGAGGTGATGAGAGTATTCGGCGCCTCAGCGACCGGCCTCTACTTCCCCAAGGCGGGACATTGTCAGTCAATCCTCTCTCTATAACAGCTTTCTCGATCATGGGGCTTTCGCAAGCCTTGACGAGCTTGGGTATGTTGTTTGGGACGGGATTGCTCGAGCTATCTCAAAAAGGAGAGCGCCGATCTGCGTTACCTGAGCGGCCTCACTATTTCGAATTCATCCGACGGCAGAAGTCCCGAATGACAATCGCGAAGCCTATCCCTCGCACAGCGCATCTAAACTCATGAAGTAGCTTGCGCACTTCCTTGTGGAAAGCGGCATCATGTTCTCGCACGACGCCGCGGCTTCCACGTCAACAACCATGACTCGCGCCGACCCTGAGCTGGTCGTTGATGTATTTGCAGCCTTTCTCCATAGCCATCAAGTGTGCTGGAAAACATAGAGGAACGACTCGTGGCGCCAGCGAAGGCTACGCCAAAGTGTTGCATCGCCGTCCGGGAAGGCGATCACTCCGTCGAAGCCGGCGGCCGACGTCTGCTTGGTATCCCGTTGGTTGCGCATTTGCAGATCAGAATGGCTTCGCGCCTGTCGCTGACAGGCGCGTACGAGCGTTATACACAGAGTGTAGCGATCGTTCTTGATGTGAGAGATCTCTGGACTGTTCGAAATTGCGGCGGCATCAAGCGTGCGCTTGCAGATGCGACAATCTGTCGTGATGGCGCTGCATCGGGTGGACGGCACCGCAAAAACTCTCTCTCAAGGTGCCAAGCTGACCGAAGCGCTGACTGGCAGGCGCGTCGGTAAAACGATGCAGCGCCGTTCGGTTCAAATAGGGGCGAATCGACTTGATAGCTCAGTTCCGGACGGCGCTCATTTGCAAGCCCGTTGAGCACTGCAGCGCCCTATTCGATCGAGTAGCTGCGAGATCGACCTGCCATGTGTAAGGTCCCGGCTCTTAAGATCCGACAAGGCTCTTTCTCGCGATATGTAGAGAGCCCGCCCGACTTCGCGAGAGCGTGTACCGTACCTAATAAGCAGCCTGGAGCGCACGCCTGCAGAGGGAATGGAGAGCGACATGAAGCAGCAGATCGTGCCTCCTGAAGGTGGTCGCTCGAAAGGCCACTTTCGGAACACCGCGTACGTCATCAACAAGAGCAGGTCGTTTTTTGACGCAGCTCACACCGCTGGTCTCATGGCTGTTCAAGGACGCTCTACGACCGGACGCGCATTTGCGTTAGGCACCGGTCCACTTGATGATCGGCAGGAGATAATTGATTTTGTGCGGTGTTCCTATCTGGGGCTGGACAATCATCCTATGATCGTATCTGGCGCGATCGACGCGATCGAGGCGCATCGATCATTGCACTGGTCTTGCGCTCGAACCCGACTCAACTTCGATTTGCTGGCAGAGCTCGAGGCCAATCTGTCGGAAATGTTCCGCGCGCGTGTAATCGCCTTCTCAACCGTCATGCTCGCTAACCTCGGAGCCATGCCCATTCTCGCCTCTGGCATGTTGACAGAAGGCGCGAAGCCGGTTGTCGTGTTTGACCGTAATGCGCACCTCTCGCTCGCCTATCACAAGCCAGTCGTTGCGGACGAAACGCGAGTGGAAACCATTGCGCACAACGATATTGAGGCTCTTGAAGCGTTGTGCCGCAAACACCCGGTAGTTGCCTATGTTTGCGATGGTGTTTATTCGATGGGGGGAAACGCGCCCATCAAGGAGCTGCGCGAGCTCCAGGAACGTTATAGGCTCTTTTTGTATATTGACGATGCTCACGGCATATCGCTGTTCGGACGCCATGGGGAAGGATTTGCGCGCACTCAGTTCCCCGAAGCTTTGGGCGATCGCACGATCATTGCAGCCTCGCTCGCCAAGGGATTCGGAGCATCGGGCGGCATGTTGATGCTAGGAACAGGCGAGCAGGAAGCTCTGTTTCGACGTTACTCTATTCCCTATGCATTCTCGGTGGCTCCCAATTTGGCAGCAGTTGGTGCGGGGCTGGGCTCTTGTAAGATCCACCGCTCGACAGAACTTGGCGAACGTCAGAAGCAGTTGGGGCAACGCATCAAGGTGTTCGACGATCGTGTAGCGACGGTCGAGCAAGGGAGTTCACTTCCAATCAGAATGGTTCCTATCGGATCGGAGGCCAAGGCTATTGCAGTGGCACGAGAACTTCTCGACGCCGGCTTTTACACGTCCGTGATCTTCTTTCCGACCGTTGCCCAAGGAAACGCAGGCGTTCGAGTGTGTGTTACGGCAGATCATGAGGTTGGCGACATAAAACGGCTGTGTGACTGCATTCTGGACAGAGTACCCAAAGCCATTGTCGACAAAGCAGCAAGGACCGTGGCGCAATGATAGGATCGCTCGTCGGCAGGGAGGCCACGAAGCAGGCGGCCGCAATTGAGGTACACCTGTGGCGACGCAGGACATGAGCGGTCATTTAGCTGTGCACGCTGTGCTTCTCTTCTAAGACCATCTCCCCTGGCTGAGCGCGCCGGAAGGCGCTCCTTTCGACTGTCGGAACCATGGTAACAGGAAAGCTGAGAGAAGGTGATCCGGGCGTTGTCCTCGTGACTGGAGGAGCACGCGGCATCGGACTTGAAATCGTGCGACGGTTCTTGACCGATGGCTATCGAGTGGCCTTTGTGGCGACACAGACGAAGAACGTGCAGCATGCGCTCGAAAGCCTTAGCTATTCAGAAGAGCTCCTCTGTGCGGGGGTAGTTGACGTTACTCAGGAAACTGAGGTGACCCGTTTTGTCGACCAGATCCGGCGAAGGTGGGGCGAAATCACGGCTTTGGTAAACAATGCCGGAATCTCTCCAAAGCGTCTAGACCAGAACGTTCCCTGGTTTTCGCAAATGTCGCCTCAAGAATGGGCAAGAGTCATCGATGTCAATCTGAGCGGCCCGTTCTTTCTAATACGTCTCTTAGCGCCCTCAATGATTTCGAACGGCTATGGACGCATCGTTAACGTCGGGTCTCTGGCGGGCCGCGCCGTGCCGTTGATCGCAGGTCCGCATTATGCTGCATCGAAAGCGGGATTGGTCGGGTTAACCCGCGCTGCTGCACGTGATCTCGCGCCATACGGTGTTACGGTCAATTGCATCGCCCCGGGTCGGATTCTTAGTGATCTAACTGGGCCGCCAGAGGCGGCGGTGAATCGTTCCGCCCTCAGCCGCATTCCCGTCGGTCGGTTTGGAAACCCCGAAGAGGTGGCGGACCTCGTTGCCTTTCTCGCGTCACCGCGGGCGGGCTTTATTACGGGTGCGACGATCGATATCACGGGTGGCGAGTTCGCTGCCTAGCTGGTGAGCGTCGTTACGGCGCAATAGCGTTCTTCATGCGTTAGATTGAGTTCGGATGGGATTCAGCCACGAAAAATAGTCTACAAAGATGCAAGCACCACTACTTCTGCGGTCGCTGACGTCGTCGACTTGGCCGTGCCATGATTTCCAGAAGGGAAAGCCGTACTTGGAACCGGGGTGAACACGTTAGAAAGACGATAGCTTGCTCGCTGCGTGTGGTGGAGATGCATCAGTGATGACGCGCTGTTGCATCCCACTTGTGTAACATCCTCCAATTTAACGAAGATCGACATGGAGGTGTTCGGCGGAATGGCGCGAGGCTTGTGTCGCAGCTCCACGCGTTGTGTGCTCTACCGGACAGGAATGTTGCGTTGAAGATGCAGGAATTGCCTGGTGGATCTCAGACGCTGAAGTCCGGCATCGGATTCGAGATGATGGCGCTATGTTATGGTTCGGCATACCAGCGCCTGCACGCCAATGGCCCGAGGGGGGTGTGATCGAGCGAGGAAGCGTAGGGTCATTCACGACCGTTCCTGGCACTCTCGAACTGCTGATGGAGAGCGTCGGTCCGTTCAATATGCGAAACGCGTCTGGGCATCTCGTCTCTGTAGCGCGGCCAGTGTCTCAATCTCCTACAGCGGCGGGTTCTGATCGCGCAGGGAGCGGAGGGTGCATTTCACGGCTCAGAATCGGCCCGGCTACCCTTTAGCTGCGCTTTTTAGCCGCTTGGAATAGATCCCGTCGAAAGCGTCTCCTGTCGTGTCGAAGCGAAATTGTTTGAGACATTGCGCGGCGGCACGGTCCTTGCTGGCTCCACGGAGCTTCTGTTCCGCAGGTCGGTAGAGAATCAGCGAAGGCGAGCAGGTGGATCAGAAGACATGCATGGCGAAAGTCGTGTGTCGGCTCTCATAACCCGAAAGCGTCGGGGTGTCGGGCTCTCCAGGACAGTGTGGTGCTTAAGGGCACTGCATCCGCAGGCTATAAGTTCCAAAGCATAGTTATGGCTGAAGAAAATGAAGCCCACCAAAGAGGCGTTGTCACAGTTGCGAGTGGTCGAAATTGGTAGCTCAGCTGCGACAAGCTATTGTGCACGGCTGTTTGCCGACTTCGGCGCCGAGGTTTGGAAGGTCGAGCCACCGACCGGCGATCCACTTCGTTCGAGCGCTCCGTTGACCCCAGGTGGCCAGAGCGCGTGGTTCGGCTTCCTGAACTTCAACAAGTCAAGTATCGTTATCGACGCTGCCGACCCAGGAGCGGTCGAGCGACTGACACTGTTGATTGAGGATTGCGACATTCTGGTCGATGGCCGTGATGTCGATGGCGCGAACTGCCCGCCCGTTGATGTCACCGCAATCCGACAACGGCGACCTGCATTGATCTACCTGGATGTGAGCTGGTTCGGCCAGGACGGACCCTATGCTGAATTCACCGCGAGCGACTCGATCGTTCGCGCCCTTGCCGGTCTCATCAAGCTGGTTGGACCAGTCGAAGGACCTCCTTTGCACGCGCCGGATTTCCAGACCGGTATCCTGGCGGGTCTATGGGGCTTCATCGCAGCTGCCTCGTCAGTGTTTGCGCGAATGCAGAGTAGAGCAGGTCGATCGTACTCGCTCAGTATCTTCGAAGCATGTATCTCGCTCAGCGAGTATCAGCTATTTGAAGCATTTCAGCGCGGCGACGTGATGCGCCGGATCGGCATCAATCGCTTCTGGCCGAATTTTCCAGTAGGCATCTATGAAACAAAAAAGGGGTGGCTCGGCGTTACAACAATAACCCCACCCCAGTGGCGTGCGTTCTGCGACATGCTCGGTCTTCCTCAGTTGCGTGACGATCCAGCTCTAATGCTCGGTGCCGACCGTCTGAACCATATGGAGCAGATCGAGCGACTGGTCATCCCAAGGCTTAGGAAGCGGACCGCGCAGCAGTGGTTTGCCGAGGGACTAAAGCGCAAGATTCCGATCGTACCGGTACCAGAGATGTCCGATCTTCTCCAGGATAAGGAGATGATCGAGCGTAGTGCAATCGTTCCAATTCTGCTCGGCAAGGAAAGAGCGCTGTCGGCTGGCTCGATGCAGCGGCTGACATTGACACCGCCGCGCCGGGGCGGAAAGGTTCCGTGTCCCGGCGAGCGGCAGGCTCTGACGAATAGCCGATCGAACTCCACAACAAGCGTGTCGATGTTCGTCGACTGCAGCAGTGCAGCCGAACAACCTTTGCTGAGAACGCGCGTCATTGACTTTTCCATGGGCTGGGCTGGCCCGTTGTGTACGCGGACCCTTGCTGACCTCGGTGCGGACGTGATCAAGATCGAGGCGATCCAGTACCCGGACTGGTGGCGCGGTGTCGATCGCCGCTCTGATTACGTAAACCGTCAGATGTACGAGAAGACGCTGCGCTTCTGCATGATGAACCGAAACAAGCGCGGTATCACACTCGATCTGACCAGACCCGAGGGCCTCACCCTTGCTAAGCGGCTGATAGCGGGCGCCGACATTGTTGTCGACAATTATTCGGTGGATGTGCTGCCAAAGCTTGGGCTTGGTTACGAAGTGCTGAGAATGCTCAACCCGCGCCTCGTGGTGATGTCGATGTCGGCCTTTGGCAAGAGCAGCGCTTTTCGCGATTGCCGGGCATACGGCTCGACGCTGGAGCAGGGCTCGGGGTTGCCGAGCGTTGTCGGAAATGCCAATGGGCCGCCGGCAATGAGCCACGTTGCGTTCGGGGATGCTGTAGGTGGTCTGAATGGTTGCGCTGCAGTTCTTGTTGCACTGATCCACGCCCGCGAGACTGGGCAGGGGCAGTTTATCGATCTCGCGCAGATCGAATGCATGATGCCGCTTGCTGCTCCATGGATGATTATCCAATCGCTTTGCGGTACGCCGACAAGGTACGGCAATCGACATCCTCAGTTTGTGCCGCACGGCTGCTTCCGGTGCGCCGGAGAAGATGGCTGGATTGCAGTGGCTGCGACCGACGCGGGTATGTGGCAGAGGCTTGCGAGCGTGATCGGCCGAGGAGACTGGGCTTCTGACCCCTCGTTGAAAGTTCCGGACCGCCGCCGTTCGATGGAGGATACGATCGACAGGGCAATCGAAGCCTGGACGCGCACACGTGATGCAGATCAGGCGATGTTCCAGCTGCAGGCCGCGAGCATCGCAGCCGGCGTTGTGCGCCTGCCAATCGACCTGCTAAAGGATCCGCAACTAAGATATCGTTCATTCTTTCAGGATGTTGAACGCGCTTTCATCGGTCTGCACCCGCAATCGTCGATCCCGATTCGTGAAGGTGCACGGCCTCATTCGATCCGCCGAGCAGCACCCGTTCTGGGAGAACATAATACGGAAATTCTGAGCGGCCTTTTAGGGCTCTGCGAGCCGGAAATCGCTGATCTCAAGAAGAAGGGTATCATCGGGACGAGAATGCTCTCGGAGGAGGAGCTGAGCCAAAGACGAAGCTCTCGAAAAACATCGACGATATAGCCTCGCGTTTACGTGGGGCTCTCAGGGGGGCTTGAGGACAAAGTGTATGCTTACGCAGTCGCAGATGTAACAGAATTTGCCAGCTCAAGGGAGGACTGGATTGTCTGATAGCAGCGCGATTGCACTTGCATTTGAGTCATTGGCGTCGGTTCGAGCCCATGCGCTAGATAGAATATGATCCGCATGCGTTGGCGCGAAACGACTGCCACCTTGGCCTGAGGAGCGGGCTCAAAGATCGCCAGTCGTCCTGACTGGATCAGCTGGCTGGTCTACAGTGCAAATGACTTCTTTGTCGTCCACGAACTCGAACCGCACCGATCGCACGACCCTCTGCCCGGCAACGACACTGGTAAGAACGAACGGCTGGAAGTCGGCAGTTAATCGGGGGCAAGGCCGTAACGAGATGAAGGTGGCACTGAAGTCAACTACCAGGGCTCGCTGTTGCTCCGGATATGTACCCGTGTCATTCATACTTTCGACGTCTGCTGCAAAAGAGCGAGACTGCTGCAAAATAGCTTCGCGCGTAAGCTAAGCTGAAGGAATAGCGCTTCCACAGCGCCTTGTTAATCTGTTCCGAGCGGAGCCTTCGGCTTCTTTGTTGCCGCCTGCTGCTCTGAAAGAACATGGCGCGGTGTTTAGGTCGTAGAATGTGGGTTTTCGACCGATGGCCCGGTCACTCTAACATAAGAAGCGTTTGAGAGAGGAGTACGGCATGGCGCGTAATGGTCAAATGGCGCTCGGACTATACGTCTTACAGGCTGGATACATCGAGGGCGCTTGGCGCGATCCAAGCGTGCCGGTGACTGGCGGAGTCGAGATCGACCATTATGCGCACCTTGCGGCGCTTGCCGAAGGCGCGGCATTTCACTTCGTGTTTCTTCCAGATAGCCCAAGTGTCGTCGAACGTGACAATGCAAACATAGCGCGTGCAGGCCGAAATGATACGTTTGAGCCGATCACGCTGTTGTCCGCTCTCTCATCGAAAGCAAAGAGTATCGGGTTTGTTGCAACAGCGACCACGACGTATCACCAGCCTTATCATCTCGCACGTATGATCGCATCCCTTGACCATCTCTCGCACGGACGTGCGGCTTGGAATATCGTCACCTCCGGAAATAAGTTCGAAGGGGCGAATTTTGGCGATGCGGAGATTCCAGAGCATGACGCGCGATATGAGCGAGCTAGAGAGTTCGTTGGCGTCATGAAGGGGCTTTGGGATACATGGGAGGACGACGCCTTCGTTCGTGACAAGCAAGGTGGGATCTTCGCCGACACGACGAAGCTGCACGTTCTGAACCACCGTGGGACCTATTTTTCGGTCAGAGGCCCACTGAATATCGCACGGCCGCCCCAAGGCTACCCTGTACTCGTCCAGGCTGGCTCATCCGAGGCCGGAGTCAGATTCGCTGCAGAATTTGCCGAAGTTGTGTTCACCGCCCAGCCTTTGCTTGAAAGCGGTAAGCAGTACTACGCAGATCTAAAGGAAAAGGCTCGCGGGCTGGGGCGGGAGGACGATCAGATATTGGTGATGCCGGGCATTGTCCCGATTGTTGGGAGGACCAAGCAGGAGGCCTCCGATAAGCTTAAGAAACTGCAGTCCTATACACATACAGACGTCATGACGGAGACGGCAGATCGGTGGCTGGGGTTCGTCACCGACCTGCGCGCGATCAATTTAGACTCGTTAGTTCCGGCCACTTTGCCGGAGACGAATTTCATTCAGAGCCGCCAGAAAGTGCTCCTCGAGCTAGCTGCGCGCCGAGGAATGACCTG
The DNA here is from genome assembly GCF_028128765.1 of Bradyrhizobium sp. CCBAU 51627. Taxonomy (GTDB): domain Bacteria; phylum Pseudomonadota; class Alphaproteobacteria; order Rhizobiales; family Xanthobacteraceae; genus Bradyrhizobium. The sequence continues at coordinate 117,059 of NZ_LBJG01000091.1, read as the reverse complement.
GAGACAGCTGATCCGCTCAATATCAGATTCGCGCGGACATCTAATGGCGGTCGGGACGCCTAATGAGATCGCCGATATCATGATCAATGCCTTCGATCAATATGCGGCTGATGGGTTCAACCTCATTCCCGCTATCGTTCCGAGCGGGCTCAAGGATTTTGTGGAGCTCGTCGTTCCTGAATTGCGCCGACGCGGTAAGTTTAGGTCGAGAAGCTCCGGTCGGACTCTTAGAGAAAACCTCGGGCTCAAGCGGCCACACAATCAGTTTACGCGAGCAGCCTAAGCCATGCTTTGGCTACTTGGAGGCAGACCGCGCTGAGCGTTGTTTAAGCGGAACCGTACTGATGCGGCATAGCTGGAGCCGGAGGTCGGAATCGCCGCCGCAGGTTCGAAGCGGGCACGTGAGGCCGCTCCGGCTCGTCTGCGCCCTGGGTTAGCTACAAACATGGCTATCTGGAACAGTTACTTCCTATTCCGGCACTGGCGGGCGGGCTTGCGTCCTCTAGACATTGGCTTGGGGGGCACTGCACCCCTGGCCGGCTCAGCGAACAATTCGGACAAGTGAATACCCAAAGTCGCGGCGATACGGTCCAAAAGATCAATGGTGGGGTTCTCTTTCTTCTGCTCAATGCGGCCCATGTGTGAGCGGTCGATCCCGGCATCATAGGCCAATTGGTCTTGCGGAATGCCGCGTTCTACGCGAATCCGGCGCACATTCCAGGCCACAAGCGCACGAGCGTTCATGCGCGAAAGCAGCCATTCCGACGGTCATAAAAACACAGGTTATAGCCACACTATTACGGTAAGCTCACACCCAGGCATTTGACTCTCCCTGTTGCTTCCAGGAAGCAGGGCACCGTCAGCCGCAGATGTCGTGGAGGTTGTGGTTTTCGAATGCCGTCGACCCATCAGGCGCGCTCACGGCGCGAGCTCTCGCTGGGAGAGCAAAATGGCCGCAGAGGTACTACGGCTTTTTCCGCGCGCCGCGACCAACTAGGGTGGCCGTCAGCTGGAGCTCGAAAAGTGAACGAGTCTCTCCACTTGGCTGCCTTTAGGCGTGGCCTTTCACCAGCGCGCGGGAAAACGACGGACGTCCATTCGGTTCCAAGGAGGGTGAAGAGCCTACGCTGTGTGGCAAATCTGCGATCAGTCGCGATATGGACTGCGAGTAGATCCAGCGCCGATGGAAGAGCAAATGCCCAGAGGGGAGTCGCCAAGTTATTTGAGCCGATATGCGGTCGCCGTTACGACGTTGGCCGAAAACGGCTTGGGGCCGCGATGATTCGAGCGGTACCAGACTGGCCCCAAGTTCGTTATGATCGATTTCGATAGATCTTTCAAATTGATAGGAGCTTCAGGCAGTGCCGGCCGATCCAAAGATCGCAGATTTGGCGCCGAGCGCGCACGAGCTCACGTCATATGACAAGGAGCACGCGATCACCTATATGCGACTTCTCGATGCCGACGCTGACAAGGCAGATTGGCGCGAAATCGCGTGCATTGGGCTGGGGCTTGACGCGACCCTTGAACCGGGCCGCGCGACGCACCTTCGAAAGTCATCTGGCTCGGGCCAAGTGGCTAGCGAGCCACGGCTATCGTGATCTGCTCCAAGGTGGTTGGCCCAAGGAATGAACAGGGCGGGTAGCAGGATCGACAGAATTCCTAGCAATCGCAAAAGATGATCGCGGCATCGATTAAGTGCATGCAAAGCGGGCGCACGGTACGAATGCAGCCGTAAAGCGCCACAATCACCGGCTGCATCACCGCGTGTGAAGATCATGCGGGAAATGGAGAGATGCCCAATACTGACTGGAGATCTGAGGAGGCATACAGCGGCCTCAAGAGCGCAGAAGGGTCCGACCTGGCCTGGGAGTGGCTGCGCCGAGATCGCGACTACCAAGAGGATTATAGGCGGTTACCTCGCCGCGAACGTTCAAGCGCAGCGGCGGGCCAGTTCCGGCGGAAGTGGGGGCTCTCGTTTTCCAGCTGATCCGCAAAAAACGTTCGACAAACAAGCACTCTTCTGGGCACCCGAGGTGTTGTCGACCGTACTGCCTGTGCGGGCGGCCAACTGTATGGCGCCGAAGAGCTATCAGCTCGACGTCGCCAATCTGCCGGCCAGCGAGCTTCGTCGCGCGCCGGACGGATGGCATGCCTTCGTGCCGCTCGGCGGCACGAAGCATCGCCTTTTCCTGAGCGAGCTTCCGGCGAGCGGATATGCTGTCATCCTCGATCTGCCACTCGACGCTAATCTCGAGCTTCGCGTGCAGGCCGCGCGTCGACTTTGGCTAGCGCTTGAACGTCGGCCGCTCGGCACGCCTCCTCTTGCTTTGCCGGCTTTGAAGCAGCGGCGGCTGATCCTCGCGCTGCGCGCACTGGATGGATGGCAGGAAGGAAATAGCTATCGCCAAATCGCGCAAGGCCTATTTGGAAGCCATCGTATTGCTAAGCGGGGATGGAAAACAGATGACCTGCGCAGCCGGACCATTCGACTTGTTGAGCTGGGACGGCGCCTCATGCGGTTTCGCGGCCGCGCATTGCTCGACAAAGGCAGAGGCAGGGATGACAGTACATGAGCTCTCGGGCGATGGCATAGATCCATTCTGTGCAGCCAATTCTTCTGCTGGCATGGCATGATCGCGCATAGGATGAGATCTTTGCGTTCGATCTCCCACTCTTTGGCATCGGGAGCTGCAACAGAAAGGCGCTGTCTTCGTAAGGGGTTGACGATTCTACTCGGATGGTTTTCTCAAGTATTGCGCAGCTTTCTTTTTGGCATTGCGATAGTGAGAGCATGATCATGAGCAACGTGACGACCATGGATAATGCGCACTGCAGCGCCTATGATCGCACCGTGACCCAGGCACGCCATCGAGACGGACACGCAGCAATTTGATGATGTCCTCACCGGAACAATCTACGATACTGCGTGTCCAGTTGTGCGCATCTATCCCGAGACGGGCGAGCGCTTGCTGGTGCTCGGACATTCTGTGCAGAACTTCGTTGGCCTGGAGAAATATGCCAGCCAGAAGCTGTTCAATCGGCTTCGATCCTACCTCACGGCGGCGGAAAATACCGTGAGCTGGAGCTGGAAGTCGGCCGGCGTTGTAATCTGGGATAACCCTGCGACCGAGCGCTACGCGGCCGGAGAATCCAGCGGTCGACATCGCGTGGAGAGGCGGATCGCTACCAACGGTGACCTGCCGGTCGCTGGTCCCCCCCAAGCGTGGTGCGCACTAGGTCAAAGCCGCAGGCGGCCAGGGCCGCCTAGTTTCGGAAGTTCATCATTGATCGTGCGAAGCTGGGTCACGCCTGATCCATTTTGGTGCAGATTGAGGCACGAGAGCGCGCCTGGTGATCCGCGGGTCCTTGACTAGCGCAGGGGCTTCTCGATCAGCTAGTCAGCTCGTATTTGTTGTTCACGAGCCAGGTCCCGTACCTCAGCCGGCCTCGTTCCCGGGTTTGCCGTTTGGACCGATGGCGATTCATGCAGCGTTCGCAGGAGTGAGTCCGGCAGCCCCCGTGACGCTGGACGTGTAGTATTAGCCTCGCCTCAAACCAAGCGTCGTGATGCGTCAATAGCAAGAGGGCTGCTGGTGCGACAGAGAACCATGACGCTTTGCGCTATCCGAGCTCATTTTGCTGAGTTCGCATTCTCGGTTGAACAGGGGCGGCAAGGGGGGCGGTGGCCTTGCTGGATTATGATGGGCTGAGGCTACCAGCCAATGCCCGTATGGTGCCGGCTTTTCTTGTGAATCAACTGCGGGACCGGCACGGAAGGTGGATGCCACCGCGCGAGAGCTGGCTCGGATCCTCAGGATGAATTCGATGGCGAAGTTTCTTTGCTCCATTCCCGGCATTAGTCCATAGCGGCTCCGGCTCTCGCTGCGACCGTGGCAAATCCAACCATGTTTAGTGCCGGGTGAGGCCTGGCATGGCACGACGGCCAAGCAGAAGTCTACTGCCGGGAGGAGCGGTTCGGTCACATAACAGGCCGTGCGCATTCTATCGGGCACCGCCTTGTCATCGAAGCGGCGTAACGTCGTCTGTTAAACAAAGGTGCGCTCCCGACCCGGAGGCGGCTGGATCGAAGCTCTACTTGAACGGCCTCTGCCTATGGCCGTGGTTGGTGCCAGAGCCTTGCGCCGCAAGAGGTCCTTCGACGCCTAACATGGCCTCGAGGCATGCAAGGGAACTCACCAGTTTCATTCCCGTCAAGAGGTTGGCCGCTCGATCAGTTGAACGTGGCGCGCGAGCAGGTTACAAGCCTGATCGACGTCGCGCGATCGCAGTGCTTGCAGGATCAATCGATAATCTTGATTGAGCCGTGCTCGCCAGCCGCAACTGCACACTCTTGCGAACAACAATTGAGAATTTGCTGTAGCCCGTCGCGAGCAGCCGCCACATCGCGCAAGGGTGCCACGAAAGCGGAATGGCACGGTTAGCAGTTTCAAATTCCTGAATTATTTGCGCATTGCCTGCGTCGATCAGGGATAACTCTTTCCGCGCCAAATGGTGAGAGGCGGGCTTCGTATCGCATTGGTAACGCGACCAGTTCGAGCGCTTGCATCTCGGGGCGATCTCATGGCTGCCGGTGCAACCTGTACACCGCAAGGGGGCAGGGCAATGACACGGTGTTGGGCCTCCACTTGCCGAGGCCTCTCGCGCGTTCGACCGTTTCGACCGAGATGGCCCGCGCGGTGCTCGCATCCTGTCACATCGTGAAAATTCGTCCCGGGTTCAGGATGTTGTTCGGATCAAGCGCTCGCTTGAGCGTACGCATCGCTTCGATTTCCTCTGATGTCCTACTCATCTTCAGATACGGTCGCTTAACTATGCCGATGCCGTGTTCGGCTGAGATCGATCCGCCGAATTCGCCGGTGATGTGATAAGCAAGCCTCTCTATTTCGTACCTCCTGTCGGGCGTGTGCTCGTGATGTAGCTCGATATGCAGGTTACCATCGCCGGCGTGACCCATGACGATCGCGAAAGCGCCGGGGTCGATCTCCTTAATACGCGCGACAACTGTCTTCACATACTGATCCATCCGGTCGATGGCGATACTGACGTCGAGAGCGATACGTGCGGAATAAGGAAACGTCCGGGCAAGTTCTAAGCTGCAATCGCGAATACGCCATATCGCTTCTGCTGATGCATTCGACGTCGAGAGCGTCGCGTCAAGGATCATGTTCGCGCGCATTGCCGTATCGAGCAGCTTGTCCAGATCGGCATGGATACGATCGATATCGTCCCCAGAGGCCTCGACCAAGACATAGAAGGGATAATGGACCGGCAGCGGCCGAACCACACCGTTCACACGCTCGAGCGCGAGGCGATAGTACTCGTTCCACATCACCTCAAATGCCGTCAGTTCTCCGCCCAGAAGTTTTCGCGCCATCCCCAAGATCGAGATGACTCGCGCAAAAGAGGGAAGGGCGCAAAGCGCCACTTGCCGCTCCCTAGGAGCAGGAAAGATGCGCAAGGCTGCTCGCGTCACCACGCCGAGAACCCCCTCGCTGCCGATGAAAAGCTGCTTCAGGTCGATGCCAGTATTGTTCTTGATGTATTTGCGCAATCCCTGCAGCACCATGCCATCGGCGGTAACGACTTCGAGGCCGAGGATCAAGTCACGGGTCATGCCGTACCGAATCACGCGATTGCCGCCGGCATTTGTCGAGATGTTGCCGCCGATAGTACAGCTACCGCGCGCGCCGAGATCGAGCGGGAACATGTAACCTTCCTGCTCGACCCGTTCCTGTATCTTTTGCAGCGGCGTGCCGGCCTGCGCCACGGCTGCGCCTGACGAGGTGTCCACCTCCTCGACCGCATTCATAAGTTCCATCGACAGCACGATTTCATTCGGATTCGGCAGGGCGCCGCGCACTAGCCCAGTCATGCCGCCCTGCGTCGTCACCGGCACTTTTTCGCGGTGACAGAACCGAAGCAACGCCGAGACATCCTCCGTCGTCCTAGGTCGGACGACTGCTCGCGGCTGCGCGACCGGTCTACCGGCCAAATCATGGTAATAGCGAGCGTCAATGTCCGTTCCAGTCAGCACCGAACCGTTGCGGAGCGCCTTGCATAGTCGGTCGATGAAGTTGTCGGTCATCTCCCCTCACTCGATTTAGTCATGATGGCATGTCCCCTTGTTAGAACGATGCAGCGTTCTCGTTGCCTTGCCGGGCGAGGTTCTCAGCAACCCTTATTGATGTTTGTCGTGAACCCTAAATCTTCTCCGCGCATTTGTACCGATCTAGCAAACTTCATCGACAACGCGGAAGAACCTCGCTGCTCTCGGGCTGCCGTGTCTTCCCCACTAGCAATCGACGTGCCACTCGTGGAATCTAATGCGCGCCTTGCTTCAATTGTGTCTGCAGCTAGGGTCAGCTCAAGCCGTGCACGACGCTGGCCGCAAGGCGTTTTTCTTGGCGCAAACGGCGGCTCCTCCTGTTCGGTTTCTGACGAGGGGATGACCGCCGTTGCGTTTAAAACAACCAAACGTCACCTGCCGATCTACGGCTTTTCTAATCCCAAACAATAGCTTCACACGTTTGCAAGGTGTTGGCACGGTTGTTGCTACTCAAAGGCAGCGATAGCGGCGCAAAACGGCAGTGTTTTTTTTGACGGTGTCCGACTCGTGGATAATCGAACTATTGGACGCAAGTGTCGTTCGCTGCGGCCGGCATACCGACAACGCTAGTTCGGCTGTTGCATGGATGCTGGAGCAAGAGACGATGCAATGGCCAGACCGAGCGAATCTGTTGCCTCTAGAATTAATCGGCGCGTGCACAACGCCTTCTATCTGAAAGGAAACTCGCGGCTTATCTTGACGTCACCAAACAGTTTTCGAACTCCACGTCGTGGAGGAAAGCGATGCGAATCGCTTTCGGGCTCCCCAAATCCTGCGGCCGCAAGACGAGGCGTCGTATGCGTGCGCTGACGCGACAAGCCTGGAGCGGGATGTCGCACTTGGTTCATCGAAGTACGTGTGTGCAATCGGGAATGCGCACGTTATGAAAGTTTATGATGCGATCTGAAGCTCATCTTTGGCGTTCCACGACGGTTTCGCTCGTTGCAAGCAATGCTGCCAATTCAGCGGATCTCGGGCCCGCAGTGAAGATCCTGCAGGGGCTGTGGAGCTGGACCGGAGAATCTATTGGCGTGCTCTTCGGCGGCGACGATGACCGCAAATCCTTCAGTGATTACGGTCCGTCAATCTACCGCAACATCATCGATAGCCCTGTGTTTTTGCAAGATGATCAGATCGGCTATAAACGAGCCCGCCGCGGCGGCGTCCCTCGACCCGGCGAGGATTTTTGTGATGATGTCTTATTCAACGATCGCGCGCTTAGTTCAGCTGTTCTTTCAGGATTTTCGGTCGGGCCGTTGACGCCTACGTTGATCGGGACCGACGTGCCGCTCTCCCGAAGCACCAACGACGCACCGTTTCCAATGACACTCCTGTCGTGCCTTGTGCTGCCATGCGTCAATTTAGACGGAGGCGGCCCGCGCTGTGAGTGCGGCCGGATTGCGCCATGATCGTTTCCGATGGCAAACGACCCGCCGCTTTCCGCGAGGTGATCCCGTTCGTGTTCCAGCGCTGGCTGAAGCAGCCTGTCCGCCTCACGATCGTCATCGCCAGCTTCTTAGGTGCATCCGTCGCCGACCTGTTCATGCCAGTCTATTCGGGCCATTTAGTCGATGCATTAACGGCGGGTCCGTACGATCTGGCCGCACGGCATACGGCGCTTCTTGCGTTCGGCGGCATCGTCGCGCTGGGGCTCGTCTCGCTCATCCTGCGAGTTACTGGCCTGCAGGCGATTGTACCATTCACGCTCACGACGATGTCCGATGTGGTGCGCGAAGCCTTCATGCGGGTGCAGCGCTCCTCGACCGATTGGCACGCCAATTCCTTCGCCGGCTCGACCGTGCGCAAGATTACGCGTGGCATGTGGGCGCTCGACCTGCTCAATAATACCGTTCTGATGGCATTGTCGCCTTCGCTCGCCGTGCTTGTGGGGGCGATGATCCTGCTGGGCCTGCACTGGCCAGCGTTCGGCGGCGCGATCGCGGTCGGCGCGGTAGTCTATGTGGCGATCACGATAGCGATGACGACCAGCTATATCGCGCCAAGTGCACGAATATCTAATGCTTGGGATACCAAGATCGGCGCCACGCTGGCGGATGCGCTCACCTGCAATGCCGTGGTGAAATCATTCGGTGCGGAGGCGCGCGAGGATGCGCGGCTCGACAGTGTCATAAACCGGTGGCAGGCACGGGTATCGCGCACGTGGCTGCGTGGCAACGCAAGCGGTTTGTTGCAATACTTGATGATCCTGGGCTTGCGCGGTTCGGTAATCGGCGGCGCTATCCTGCTCTGGATAGCGGGGCGCGCTTCACCGGGCGACGTCACCTATGTGCTGACGAGCTATTACGTCATTCACGCCTATTTGCGTGAGGTCGGCATGCACATCAACAATCTGCAGCGTTCGGTAAACGACATGGTGGAGCTTGTTACGATTAGCGGTGAGCCGATCGACATCAACGATAGTCCGGGCGCCAGGCCGATCGATATCCAGGGCGGAAGGATAACATTCGAGGACGTGACCTTTCACTACGGGGAGGACCGCGCGCCGCTTTACGACGGCTTGTCGATCGACATCCGCGCCGGCGAACGCGTTGGGCTGGTCGGCCGATCTGGCTCGGGCAAGACCACGTTTGTCAAGTTGGTGCAGCGGCTCTATGATCTCTCGGGCGGGAGGATCCTGATTGACGGTCAAGATATTGCCAAAGCGACACAGCAATCGCTGCGCAGTCAGATCGCGATCGTGCAGCAGGAGCCGATCCTGTTCCACCGCTCGCTGGCGGAGAATATCGCCTACGGCCGGCCCGGGGCCAACGTGACGGCGATCGAGCAGGCCGCGCGGCTCGCCAATGCGCACGACTTCATACTGCGGCTGCCGAAGGGTTATGGTACGCTGGTCGGCGAGCGCGGTGTAAAGCTGTCGGGTGGTGAGCGGCAGCGGGTCGCGCTGGCCCGGGCGTTCCTCGCTGACGCGCCGATATTGATTCTGGACGAGGCGACCTCGAGCCTCGATTCGGAATCGGAGGCGCTGATTCAGCAGGCGATGGAGCGATTAATGAGGGGGCGCACTTCGATCGTGATCGCGCACCGGCTCTCGGCGGTACGCAACCTCGATCGCATTTTGGTGTTCGATCGCGGTGAGATCGTCGAGCAGGGCACCCACGACTCCCTGGCTCGGGCCGGCGGCATCTATCGATGGCTGTTCGAACGGCAGGCCAGCGGTAGGGCCTCGGCGATGAGTTAGCCGGTCAGTTCCTGACCTAAGCGGTGCATCGAAATCCGACCATCGGAGGCCTTCAGGTCACGGCTGCATGGTGCGTCAACTTGAGTACAACTATCTTTGGGCTGGCGCTATCCAGATGATTGGTCCGAGTGACGTTCCTGCTTCCACGCAAGCTCAACGGCAAGGTGCGGCCAGATAGGGACTGTATCAGCGGCTAGTTGGCGCATTCGTCAGAAGTGACGCGGCCGTTGAGATCCCAAACGGCGTTGGCGTTTAGGGCCTGCCGCAATATCCCTTGAGTTTCAGCAAGGCCATTTTGGTGGATTGAGATCGGCCTATGGCGTCAAGAACAGGAGGCGCGCGTCGGCGGCGACGAGGCGCGCCGCCTCTTCGTTCTTATGTTTCGACAATTGTCGAGGATTACCATTGCGCAGCATGGGAACGAGAATATGCTCGCCATCGGCAAAGAAATACTTGACGTCAGCCCGTCGCGCGCAGAACGGCATTCGATCCCTCGCGGGGCAGGCCCGCAAGAAACGTCGTGGTTTTCCAAGCCGTTTGGCGCATCGCACGAAAGCGTGTGCACGAAGTTCCAGGCCTAACAGCAGCTCATTGCCGTCGCCGGCCAGATGTGTCGAGGAGCATCCGGAATCCGCCGGCCGAGCCAGCTTTATCAAGCTAATTCTCCATGGCATATGCACGTATGGGCTGACGTGCAGGGCGGTGTTGCAGACCTATGCCGACTACGATTTCTCTGCCTTTCATCGTCATCGCGGTCGCTTTTCTGCCCCGGTGTCTCCTGCTGAGATCATTACGGTCAATCCCTGGAAGGACGGCAATTCGATTTCGTTCGAAGCTCATGTTCGCGAGCGCCAAGTTACCCTCCCCAGAATCGGCAGACGCTGCCGAGCTGAGCTCTCGAGGTGTAGATGCCATGGAATTGGCTGGGCACCCGTGTGGCCTTCCGACGCCGGAGGAATCGACCCCGCCGGTATGGCGTGGCGGCGCTTGGGGCGCCAGTGTTGTTTTGCTCCAAGCACGATCCCGGAAAGGGCACGGCGGACGCAAAATCTGACTGCTGCCTGGTGATGCATCTGAACGATCCCAGCCGCGCTTTGAGGCCTATCAGGCCGCGGAAACTGAGATGTGAGCGGCTATCTACTACCTACGGCGCGCGTGCTGCGAGTGTACTGCTTGAGACCGGACTAAAGGGGGAGCGTCGCTAGGAGTCAGCCGTGCCGGCCATTGAAGATAGAGCTAGCGTGTAGCGTGTTGTCCCCACACTGGCCTTGCTGGCCACGTGGCGCAGCCGTTGCCAGATGCAAACCGGGGGGCTGGCCAGCTAGCGCGAACCCTTGGTGCGGAGGATGAACAGGCTATAGCGCTCATCAGATGGGCCGCAGGTCGGCCAGGGCAGGAGCCGCACGGGAGGCGATCCATTGCAACGATCGACCTCAAAGCTGCCCCCGGCATGCCTCAGAGACACAGGGGGCAGAAGGCGCATACGAAATTAGCGGCCGCTATCGGTCTATTTCTGCTTATGACAGCGCGGACGAGGGGCATCGCCAAACGCTGGGTACGAGAGGCGGCGGTTTTCCTTCGCGCGTCGTTATCGTGCTCAGCCGTGTCCGGTTTCAACTCTCTGTGTTTGGAGCGCGCCGCCAGGGTAAAATGTCTCGTCGGGCGCGACACGAGTAGATGGATTGCATCTCAGCATGCACAGCTCTTTTGGCACACCGATTGCTGCAGCGACCATAGAGGATCGTTGCGAAATGCCCACGTCCAGGAGTTCATGCGAAGGGCTCGATTTATTCATATCGATGCCATAGACAACAGCACTGTCGCGTGCCGTTCCACGCATTGCCATTGCAGCAAGCGATTCGAAGAAACGCCCCGAAGCCTCGAAATTTTTAGGTTCGTGGCTGTGCCATGCCCGGAAATGGCGCCGAAGAAACAGAAATTACGTCAATGTCCCAAAGCCTAATCGACTTGCTCGCAATCTTCGACGTGGAACAGATCGAAACGAACCTATTTTGTGGCAAGAGTCCGAACACGAACGCTCAACGGGTGTTTGGCGGCCAGGTAATCGGGCAAGCGATGGTCGGGGCATGCCGTACGGTCGAAGGTCGGCTACCGAACTCGCTGCACGGCCATTTCATCCGGCCCGGCGACCCCCAGGTGCCGATCATTTACCAGGTCGAACGGGTGCGTGAGGGCAAGAGCTATTCGACGCGCCGCGTCACCGCAATCCAGCATGGCAATGCAATCTTCTCCATGACGGTGTCGTTCCATGCCGGCGAGGAGAGCGCCTTTGACCACCAGGACCAGATGCCCCGCGTGCCGCTGCCGGAAAAGCTCCTGGAGGAGGAATTGCCTAAGCAGCCGCCGTATTGTGAAACGACGGAATTCATCCGGCGCTATTACGCGATAGAGTTACGCCCGGTCGAGATAGGTCGTTATGTGGGGCAGAAAATTGATGACGGTCGCGTTCATATCTGGATCAAGGCCGCAGGGAGGTTGCGCGACGATCCAGCGCTTCATATGTGCGCGCTGGCCTATGTCTCCGATTATTCACTGCTCGATGCGGTGACGGCGCGCTATGAGCACCCACTGTTCGACAGGCGGATGATGATTGCAAGTCTCGACCACGCAATGTGGTTCCACCGTCCCTTTCGGGCCGACGAGTGGCTACTTTACGCCAAAGAGTCGCCGAGCGCGCAAGGCGGACGCGGTCTCGTGCGCGGCTTAATCTTCAAGCCTGACGGCACGCTGGTCGCCTCTGTCGTCCAGGAAGGTTCGGTGCGCGAGAGACGCTGACCGTTCTGGCATGTGCGTATAAACGTGATGCAAGTTTTCGAAGAGCCCTGTGTCCTCAATCCTCCGGCAGGAGGGGGAAAACCTCTTCCAGATGCTTCGCGGTGTTCGGCTGTGTCAGGTTGAAGCCTATGTCGACAGTCTGACAGCGAGCGCAACTTTGTTTCCGGTGAGGAGTGAGGACATCGATTTCGCATCTCTTCAAGCATAGGCATCTGGTGGCATGGTGGTCTCACCGGCGGCCGCGGCCGTCATGCATACAATGCAGCTCTCAAGACATTTGATGACGTTCGGCCGCGATGGCGCTGCCAAGCGGAAGCTGGCCTATACGGCTCGAACATCGCAGGTCTTCAATTTAGTTCGTTGAACCTCAGCTGGATCTCATGCGCCGCGGTCCGCGCCAGAATAGCAATAGTCGTTCTATCGATTAGAGTCCTCACCAGAGTAGGTAGTGTCGAGAGTCCTTATCCTCGGTGTATAGTAATACTGTCGCGACTTACGCTAGGTCGCAAGACGCAACTCGAGTGCACCCATGAATAGCCTATTTGATCCGCTGCACATCCCAGATTTTCTGCAGGTATATGATCATGCCGCCTCCTCAAAAGACACGACAAGCGATCGTACTGACCACGTCAGCAAAGGTCCCCGCGTCTCCAACTTATAAGTTTGATCGCGTCTCAACGATGGCGGACAAGCGTTAGAGGAGAGGCCTCGACGAAAAGCGGCGACGTGGCCTTTTGCAAGCAGTTGCGAGAGTATGAGCCTTCGCGGTCCAACCTCCTCGAAGGCATACCCAAAATAGTGGCAGGAGTAGCATGCGATCGCTCTTTGCCATGTCTTCGAATTTGGCGTTGCAGCAGCGACGGCAGTTGGACCTGTCGTTGCGCAACACGGATACGCCGCTCAATGAAGCCAGAGATATCGGCTGAGGCTCGCAAGGCGCGAAGTACTCGCTACCTCGGCGATGATCGTGTCCACGAGCACCGCGCGCCTCAAAGCGGATCGCAAGCCAGGCGACCAGGACTTGTGCTGTCCGGGGATCCACAGCGAGAGGCCGTGCTGCGCGGCTCCCATGGCCGCTGCCTCGACGACAACCATTTGCCCCACGGCGTGACTACCGGCGCTCTTCGTGCACGAAGGGCCGGTATCTCTGTCCCGTTTCTGACAGAATGACTCCAATGCACCGATCATCGTTTCCTATCTGCGAATATTCCCTAAGCAAGAGCTTAATGCGTTTAGATGCCGCCTCGCGCGTTACCTATTTAGAAGTGACTACCCCGAGTGAGGGACACAGCAGCACTATAACAAGAGACAGCCGATGAAGATCACGAACGTTCGCACTCATGTCCTTCAAGCCGCGCTATCGGAGCCTCTCGCCTCCGCGCGTGGCTGGTACGATGCGCGTACAGCGATGCTGGTCGAAATCGAGACAGACCAGGGTGTTGTCGGGTGGGGCGAATGCTACGGACCGGCGTGGATAACGGCCGCCGTGGTCGAGAGTGTCGCGCCATGGCTAATTGGCGGGGATCCGCTGCGCACAGAGTATCTCTGGCAAATGATCTATGCGCGCCTGCGCGATCACGGCCAGAAGGGTGTCGTGATAGAGGGCCTGAGCGGTATCGATATCGCGCTCTGGGACATCAAGGGCAAGCATTTTGGCGTTCCGGTGCATCAGTTGCTCGGCGGCGCGCTGCGGACTCACATCGTCGCCTACGCAACTGGCCTCCAGCGACGCCAAGCTGAAGATCCGCCCCGGTATCTGGCCGAGGAGGCAGCGCGCTACGTCGCGGAGGGATTCTCGGCGGTGAAGCTCAAGGTCGGCTTCGGTGTGGAGGAGGATGTGGTCGCGACACGCGTCGTGCGCGAGGCGATCGGGCCGACTGTGTCGCTGATGGTGGATGCGAACCACGCCTTTGACAGCGTCGCCGCGATCCGCTTGGGCCGCATGATCGAGAAATACGATATCAGCTGGTTTGAGGAGCCGGTACCGCCAGAGGATCTTGCCGGCTATTGCGCGGTAAAGGCGGCAATCTCGATCCCGATCGCAGGCGGAGAATGTGAGTTCACCCGCTTCGGGTTCCGCAACCTGTTCGTCTCGCGCGCGCTTGATATCGCGCAGCCCGACATTTGCGCGGCCGGCGGGTTGTCCGAATGCAAGAAGATCGCCGATATGGCAGAGGTGTTCGGCGTCCGTTATAACCCGCATGTTTGGGGCACCGGGATTGCAATTGCGGCGTCGCTGCATCTGCTCGCCGTTCTGCCGCCGCACACGCGGTCGTCGCCCGTACCAGTGGCGCCGTTGCTGGAGTTCGACCGAACCGAAAACCCGCTCCGGCAAGCGATTGTCACCGAGCCCATCGAGCACACTCGTGGCATCGTCCCCGTGCCTAACGGGCCGGGATTGGGCATCGAGATCGATCGCAAGGCGTTGGCCCGATTTTCTAGGCGGTGATCAGCCGCTGCGGGCGTTCGCAGCATTGCTGATTGGCAGGGCGCTAGTCACTCTCTCACGACCCCTGCCACGCATCTGATGATCCGGGCAAGCGGCAAGCGATGCTTCTCCCGTCCTCGCTCACGTACACGATCATCCCCGGTTCCAGATCAGCATTGCGGCTGATCGAAGAACCGTCGAGCGAGATGATGACGTCGGTGGTCCGCTTAGGATCGGCTATTGCGGTACGCTACTCGTCGAACGAGCTGGCAGGTCGACGATGGCAGCATCAAGGACTGCGCGAGCGTCGGATGCCGTACTGGAATCTCTTCGCTCGTGAGCCATCGTTTCGAAAACGCCGCAACTGCGCGTCTTGCTAGCACAAACCCGAGGCTTCTGTATTTCGAGCGTTCGCACCCACAGGACTAGGGACGGCAGGCGAGCGTTAGCCGACATCTATTTGCATCGAGCTGAGAGATAATGAACGCTAGCAAATTTGGAGCAGCCGGTCGCGCGGCTATGAAAACGACGGTCGACTGTTAAGCTTGTCCGATCTCGCACAGCGTACGATGTATGTTCGGTTCATTACGCCGGTGATTGTTCGCTAATTACAGATCATTTCAACTGGCACGACCGTTGCTACAGACGTTCGTGCAGAGGGCGGCAACACTGAGAAGGGGCGGCTAATGCATTTAGGAGTACATGATCGGCGATGTTGTCGCTCCCGAAATTCAGGATGCCCATTCCTGGCGGAGATAGAATGTGGGAATAGCTAAGCAATCTTTCACGCTCGCCTGACGGGAAGCAGGACGCCTTTAGTGATCACTTTGCGACAAACTGAACAACGGGAACTGGAGCGCGGACATAGGGCACCATTGTCTAACGGGTTCGCAGGGGCGAGGAAGGAGGAATCTTTGGTATCGCCACACAAGGGCGCTGGTGACAGGCGGATGCTTCGCCCCTCGTCAGCCCTCTCGATCGACGTCGCGCTCAGCTCCACCTCTCCTCGAGGCCCCTTCCAATTGGCATGCATGGAGAGGGCGGCGCCATCCTAACGCGCGCCCCACTCTATTCGGTTGCAGGAGAATTCGATGGATCTTGTATTCACCGAGGAAGAACAAGCCTTCCGACGTCAAGTGCGGCAGTTTCTGCGCGACAATGTATCGCCGCAGGTGCAGCGGAAGATGATCGAAGGTCGCCATGTGTCGAAGGAGGAGATGGTGACATGGTGGCGCATCCTCAACAAGAAGGGGTGGAACGTTAGTCCCTGGCCGAAGGAATACGGCGGCACAGGCTGGAGTTCGGTTCAGCATTACATCTTCAGGGAGGAGCTGCAGATGTATCCGGCGCCGACGCCGCTCGCCTTTGGCGTCGGCATGGTCGGCCCTGTCATCTATACCTTCGGTAACGAGGCGCAAAAACAATATTACCTCCCGCGCATCGCAAACGTGGATGATTGGTGGTGCCAGGGTTTTTCGGAACCCGGCGCGGGCTCGGATCTCGCCTCGCTCACGACAAAGGCCGAACGCAGGGGCGACAAGTGGATCATCAATGGCCAGAAGACCTGGACGACGCTCGCGCAGCATGCCGACATGATCTTCTGCCTCTGCCGCACAGATTCTAGCGCTAAGAAGCAGATGGGCATTTCCTTCATCGTGTTCTGCTTGAATTCCAAGGGTGTGACAGTGCGTCCGATTCAGACCATCGATGGCGGACATGAGGTCAATGAGGTCTTCTTCGATGACGTCGAGGTGCCCTACGAAAATCTAATCGGCGAGGAGAACAAAGGCTGGGACTACGCAAAGTTTCTGCTCGGCAACGAACGCACCGGCATTGCGCGGGTTGGCGTCTCCAAGGAGCGCATCCGGCACATTAGGGAGCTGGCTGCAAACTTCGAAAGTGGCGGCCGGCCTATGATCGAGGATCCCAGGTTCCGGGAGAAGCTCGCCATCTCCGAGATCGAGCTGAAGGCACTCGAGCTCACGCAACTGCGCATTGTCGCGGACGAAGGCAAGCACGGTAAGGGCAAGTCAAATCCTGCGTCCTCCATGCTTAAGATTAAGGGCTCACAAAGCCAGCAGACCGCGACTGAACTCTTGATGGAGATGATCGGGCCACTCGCTGCGCCCTATAACGAACATCCCGATTCGCCGGATGAAGCGATGGACTGGATCGCGCAGATAGCGCCGAGCTACTTCAACAACCGCAAAGTCTCAATCTACGGCGGCTCCGACGAAATCCAGCGCAACATCATTGCCAAGGCGGTGCTTGGGCTCTAACCCTCTTTTAGACCGGCAAATGGGACCGGCAGGAGGTCCACATCTGTCGCCCTGGAGAAGCTTAAAATATGGACTTCAATTTGTCCGAGGAGCAGCGGCTCCTCAAGGAAAGCGTCGATGGACTCTTGACCGATGTCTACGGTTTCGACCAGCGCAAGAAATATTTGAAGGAGAAGGGCGGCTGGAGCAGAGTGGTCTGGAGCCGCTTTGCTGAGCAGGGTCTGCTCGGACTTCCTTTTGTCGAAGCCGATGGCGGGTTTGGTGGCGGCGGCGTGGAGACTATGATCGTGATGGAAGCGTTCGGCCGAGCGCTTGTGGTCGAGCCTTATCTCGCCACCGTTGTAATCGGCGGCGGCTTCCTGCGCCATGGCGGTTCGAACGTGCAGAAGGCAGCTCATCTGCCTGGGATCATTGACGGCAGCAAGACCTTTGGATTCGCGCAACTTGAAAAGAACTCTCGCTATGATCTGAATGACGTGACTACCTCCGCGAAGAAGAGCGGCGATGGATGGGTCATTGACGGCGAAAAATTTGTTGTTCTCAATGGCGAGAACGCCGACACGTTGATTGTCACCGTGCGCACCAAAGGCGCTCAACGCGATAGCAGCGGTATCGCGGTGCTTCTGGTGCCTGCCGACGCGCGAGGCATCTCCAAAAAGAGCTACCTGACCCAAGATGGGCTGCATGCCGCCGACGTGAGCTTCACAAGTGTCGAGGTGGGCAGCGCAGCTGCGATTGGCGATCCCGAGAACGCGTTGCCGCTGATCGAGCGGGTGGTTGACGACGCCCGCACCGCGCTTTGCGCGGAAGCGGTCGGCCTGATGGACGAATCGCTGAAGGTGACAGTCGATTATATGAAGACGCGAAAGCAGTTCGGAGTGCCGATCGGCTCGTTCCAGAGTCTGCAGCACCGCGCCGCCGACATGTTTGTGGCGCTCGAACAGGCGCACTCGATGTCGATGTACGCCACCATGGCCGCGGAGATCGATGATGCTGCCGAGCGCGCAAAAGCCGTCGCAGCGGCTAAAGTGCAGATCGGCAGGAGCGGAAAATTCATCGGTCAGCAGTCGATCCAGCTTCATGGCGGGATCGGAATGACCATGGCGGCTAAGATCGGCCACTATTTTAAGCGGCTGACCATGATCGAGCACACGTTTGGCGATGCTGACTACCACCTTCGTCGGGTGAGTGAGACGGGCCTCTTGGCGTGATTTGTGGCACTTTGGAAGCTAGGGCATCAGGCTATGCTTCCGTTGGAAAACAGCATACTCTAGGTGTTTAGTCCGGGCATTTGCTGGAGCAGGTTAAGTTTGAATCGCTCTTGCTGGGAAAGTCCAGCAGACGAAGTCGTAAAGTGTAGACACCTTCAGTGTCTTAAGCCGCCGAGCGTAGTTGTTGCAGTTGATGAAGTCGGCAAGGTGTGCTTTGAGCCGGTCGTCGCGGTCGTAATGATGGCCTTTTTGCTTCTTGGATCGTGCGTTCATGCGTTTGACCTAAACCATTGGTCCAAGGATGCGTGACCTGGTCGAGCCAGTGCTCGATGCGCGTTTTCGCGGCATGACATATCGACCATATGGTCGTGTACCTGCCGTCTGCACGATCGATGGCGACGTAGAGGTAGAGCTTGCCTTCAGGGTTTGGATTTGAGCGGTGTCGATCTGGATATAGCGATGGGATAAGCCTTGAACTTCTTCTTCGAGGCTTCCGCGCTAAAAAATCGCGCTCAGGCGCGGTGCTAGAGCGCAGGTTTGTCGTTGACCTCCTCGACCCTGACGCGACTCCCCACGTTGCGTAGCATTGGACTGAGACAAGCATAGGCAAGCAAGCCGGCGAGCACAACGGATTCGAGGAGAAACGGACCGGGAGGGAAAACCTCGTAAAGGCTCACCGCGAACGGCGCGAAAAGCACATTAACACCACTGATCGCCCCAATAGCTCCGGCAACACGCGCCTGCTCCTTCATCGGAACGGAAAGGGACGCGCCGACGATGAAGCCCGGTCGGCCCAAGGAGAAGCCGAGGCTCGCCAGGGCATAGCCCAGGATGGCGATGGCATGATCTGACGAGAGGGCGACCGAGACGCTGCCGAGAGAGGCCAGTCCGGCACCCCACCGCAGTAGGGCTTTCGGTGTCATGCGGAAAATGGGGATGAGGGCCCAGAGCGCAAGCAAACTGGCGAGAGCCCCGCAAACCATCGCAATCTCGATATGGCCTTGCGCTATGCGCAGCAAGTCCTCTGATGGGAGCTCAGGTAGCTCTTTGCTCGTTTTGTCGATGATAAGAAAACCCAACGTCTGTGCCAGCGCATTCTGGCAAACGAAGAGCAGGAAGCCGTAAGCGATGAAGGGGACAACGTTGGAGCGGAGCCACGGCCGTCCACGCGCCGTCTTATCACTCTGGAGCGGTGGCTTCGTCGCCAAGATCGGCGCCTCATCTAGACAGCAGACGACAATAATCAGCATTGTCGTGGCGATCAGGGCAAACGCGTACAGCGGCCCTGCGTACCCAAAGCTTCCAATGATGAAAAGTGGCGCCAGCACTGGGCCAACCACGGTGCCAAGGCTAGAAGCCCCAGCGATGCTGGATATCCACCGCGTGCGATCGGCAGGGCAGGTGCGCTCCGCGATATAGGTTTGATTCGCCGGGCTGGTAGCCGAGCCGAAGAGCCCATAGATCGCGCGACAGACGAGGAAAAATCCGAAGACAATCGTGGGAGTTGTCAAGTGGGCCAGGCCGGCGCTTACCACCAGGCCGCAGAGCGCCATGGAAACCGCAAATCCAGCAAGGCCGATGATCATGAGGGGCTTACGACCACGCAGATCAGATTGACGAGCCCAGAACGGTGAGGTCACAGCCCACAATAGGGAGGAGAGCGAGAAAATGGCCGCCACCATCCAGTCCGCGATGCCAATCGAGCGGCCGATCGACGGAAGCACTGACTGCAAGCCAGTGTTGCCAATCGCGGTGGTTATCGAAAGACAGAAGATGATAGCGAAGGCGCGGCGCGAGAGCCTGGGCATATCGGACATGTGGCGTTCTTGCTGACCCCGCTTGTTGCGAAAGTATTTGTCCGGCCGGCGTCCCACATCTGCCAAAAGGGAAAGCAAGCCATCGAAGCGCAGCTTATGAGAGTTCCGCGGCCGAATTTTCGTGTTGATCGTCCGTGCTTGCCGAACTTCGGCGTCTTAAACGTAAATTCAGGTGGAAGTCTTCTTGCCGCAGATCGGCAACGCTACATTCCATGGTACCGATACCCGTCGAATCACGGCTATCTTTCCGGTATAGTCCTCACTCCGTTACTTACTTGTTTTTGCGGCGCGGCCCTGTTGCAGCGTGACCCACGCGAACGACGAGCCATGAGCGCTTCCTGCAAAGGCGCGATTAAGTCGTGGTTTGAACGCGAACGTCTAAAGCGCTGCATGTTGGAAAGCCCGCGCCCAGCCACAACTCTTAAGGCCAGCCTATTTCAGCGCGTGCGGGTTCACAGGCGAGCCAAAGCCGCCGGTAACCTCCAGAGGTGGAGCTGCAAGCAGGAAGCTGTACCGTCCGTCGGCGGCGCAGTCGGTGGCCAGCGCCTCTAGATTGAACATCTCGCCCAGCGGCATGCCCATGTCTCGCAGCGCCAGCATGTGGAAGGCGAGGGGCATCTCTGATGCCAGACCCTCTGGATGCAGGATCTCGACAGCCATGTTGTCGGCGGCCGCAGCGGCTAGCGATTTGTCGTGAGCCCACTCGGCGCAGGTATAGCTTAGGCCTGGCTGCATTCCCATAAAGCTGCCGCGGTCTCCGTCTGCGGTGAACCACAGCATATGGCCAGTGCGCACCAAAAGGATGTCACCGGCTCCGACGCTCACGCTCTCCTTCTGGCAGGCGGCGTTCAGATCGTCGACCGTGATCGCGTAGTCGAGCGGCAGCCGCTCGACTCCCTTTAGCCGTGCGATGTCTAGGAGCACCCCGCGCGAAACAATGCCGGGGGCCGCCAGATGGTCGATGCCCATCTTGAGCGCGCCGTTTTCGGTGAGGCATTCGCGCGCGTTGCAGCCATTGTAAAGATGTCCGTTATAGTGAACATGGCCGAGCGCGTCCCATTGCGTTGAACATTGCAAGGGCATGTGGATGACGTCATCGGAGTAGCAGACGTCCGGCGCGGCGGGACTCATCGGGGTGAAAAGGTCGGTGGCGTAGACCATGGGGTTGAACCGCTTGTGTCCCAGCTGAGGCCCGTTCCGGTCGAACCGCAAACCGAGATGAAAGAGCTTGCCATCGCGCACCTCGGCGGCTGCGTTCTTCAGTGTTTCTGGCCCGATGTGGTTAAGCGTGCCGCGCTGATCGGCTTCGCCCCACCGCCCCCAGTTGCGCAGCTTATCGGCAAGATAGTCAAAATTGACGGGCCGCATGGCCGGCTCCTTGTTTAGTCGCGAAATGTTGGGCCACCTCGGACTGTTCGATGGAATGCCTCTTGGCTGGCTTGGCGGTTTTTTGTTAGTCAAACGGCGCCATCGCAAACTATTGTGTCGTCGCGAAGCGCTTCTTCTGTGTGAGAAAGTTACCGATTCGCAACAATTCTGGCCGCTTAAATCGACCGGCGTCCTGAGGAATTTCCGCGCCCAATCGCGTCGATGCGCAGCTTTCCACAAGTGTACCCCGCCTCGTGATGTGCTCAGCAACTGATGGATTGGGTGAGCGCCGTTTAGGAAATGAAAACGCAACAGCGTCTGCGGGCTCTCGCGGTCAGCAGCTGCCCATTCGCTGCAGCTGAACAGTGTCAGTCAGGAAAGCGAGATGTACGCCAGTTCCTCCGGATCGCAAAGCAACATTTGGCAGCCGTTGAGCGTCTAGAGTACCTGGACCTGGTCGCTTACGCGACCCTTGAACCTGTGAAAGTCCTTTGCGGACTGCGGCGTTACTTTGCGTGGCTTTCTAGCCGGCTCAACTCGGCTGATCGATGATATCATATTGCCGCTACGTGACATCCTCGCTCGTTGCCGATGATTGGTCTGACGATTATTTAGCGGGGTGAGGAGGAGAAACTCGTGAGAGACCACGCTAAGATCATAGGTGGAATGGCCGACAAAGCGGACCCGTTCACCAGGTGGAAGTAAGGTATGGCTTCCGGGAAATCGGATTCATAGGAGGCCGTCAGGAGCTGTGACACCGAAGTCCAAATATGGTCATCGCAAGGGTCAGGCTCGACGGCCGATAGATCCATTGGGTCAAAGCCCCGCCATCATCACGTATTTGATCTCGACATATTCTTCCATGCCGTGGCGGGAACCTTCGCGGCCAAGTCCGCTTTCCTTGACGCCGCCGAACGGCGCGACTTCGGTCGTGATCAGGCCGGTGTTGACGCCGACCATGCCCGACTCCAGTGCCTCTGCCACGCGCCAGACGCGGCCCAGATCGCGGGAGTAAAAATAGGAGGCGAGACCGAAGGGCGAAGCGTTGCACATCGCGATCACGTCGGCCTCGTCCTTGAAGCGGATCACCGGCGCAAGCGGACCGAATGTCTCCTCCTGTGACACCAGCGAGTCCGGCGTGACGTCGGCGAGCACGGTCGGCTCGAAGAACGAGCCTCCCAGCGCGGGTCGCTTGCCGCCGGTCACGACCTTGGCGCCGCGCTTAACAGCGTCCGCGATATGCCGCTCGATCTTGTCGACCGCCGCCATGTTGATCAGCGGCCCCTGCACCACGCCTTGTTCTGTCCCGTCGCCGATCTTCAGCGCCGCAACCTTCTTGGACAGCTTCTGCATGAATTCGTCGTAGATTCCTGCCTGTGCGTAGATGCGGTTGGCGCAGACGCAGGTCTGGCCCATGTTGCGGTATTTGGAGACCATGGCACCTTCGACCGCGGCCTCGATGTCGGCGTCGTCAAACACCACGAAAGGCGCGTTTCCGCCGAGTTCGAGGCCGAGCTTCTTCACGCCGACGGAGGCTTGGCGATAGAGAATTTTCCCGACCTCGGTCGACCCGGTGAAGCCGACGAAGCGCACGGCCGGGTGTTCGCAGAAGACCTTGCCGATCGACCGGGAATCTCCGGTGATGACGTTGAAGACACCCTTTGGCATACCGGCCTTCTCAGCGAGCGCGACAAGCGCCAGTGCCGAGAGTGGCGTTTCGCTGGCTGGCTTTAGCACCACGGTGCAGCCTGCGGCGAGCGCCGGCGAGACCTTGCGGGTGACCATCGAGTTCGGAAAATTCCACGGCGTGATTGCGCCGCAGACGCCGATCGGCTGTTTGATCGCAAGCAATCTTGCATCCGGGCGCGGCGAGGGTATCGTTTCGCCATAGATGCGGCGCGCCTCTTCGGCAAAGAACTCGACATAGGCGCCACCGATATCGACCTCGCCAAGCGCTTCGGAGAGCGGCTTGCCCTGCTCCGACGTCAGGATTAGCGCCAGATCCTCGCGATTGGCGACGATCAGTTCGTACCATTTGCGCAGAATGTTGGAGCGTTGCTTGGCTGTGTGCTTAGCCCATGTGAGGAACGCACATTCAGCAGCTTCCACGGCTCTCGTGCAGTCGTCGGCGGTGAGCTGCGGCACCTTGGCGAGCTCCATGCCGGTCGCCGGATTCTTCACCGAAAAGCTGGGCGGGCCGACCCAGGCGCCGTCAATGTAGCAGGCCTCCCGCAGAAGCGCCGGGTCCTTCAGACGGTCGCGCAGCATGGAGGGACCTTGCTTAGCTTGTGCGGCGGCGGTCGGGGTCATCCCGTTACTCCTGGCGGCTATCGAATCCGAGAGACCCGGACTTCCGCCGGTAGCGGAAAAAGGCCGCGCGAGACACCGCGCGGCCGAGTCAGGGAGGAAACGCCCCGAAGGGCACTGAATAGGAGCGCTGTGAGTAGATGAACTCGCTGGCAACCCCAATCCTGCACGAGACGTCGTCAACTCGTGCAAGCGAACATCGCATACTCACTTTTAGTCGAGGATTGGCGGCGTTCGCCGGCGTATCCTGCAGTTTTTATGCGAAAATCTCGCCAAGCTCGCAGCAACTGCGACTTTGAAACATTTCTCGCGAGATTGTTTGAACTTGTGTGCTGCTTATCGAGGTACATCGAGCACACCGCCCAGTGTATTCGCGCGTACCCTTGCCAGAGTCCGCTTCAGAATTTCGAAGTCAATCGAAATTAGTCAGGGCCTCGGATGAGACCGGTTCACTCCTTGCGATTGCGTTCGCGCGTCGGGGCTCTCAGTTGGCGCTCGCCGCTCGCAGCTGGATCACGTCGCTCTCCAGAAAATCGAACGCCTACGAGCAACACCTTCACCGCCTCCGGGCGGCTTCGCCGCATGCTTCGACGGTTGGCCCTCCGCAAACTCAAGGGAGCCTCTTAGCGGTTTCAGCCGAAGTTTGCTTGGGTGCCGACGTGAAGCGCAGCGTTCCCGATCGAACAGGCTGGGGCATGATCCCAGGTACCCTGCGGGACGTTTGCCCACAGACTTGGACCATTTATCAGAGTGGCACCTTCTGCCTGCCTAGTATGAACGGCAGCTTGGAGGTGGAAGTCCGCCACCCAGCTTGGTGAGGTTTAGCGAAGCGCAACGGTCGTCATCACGCCCGTCGCTCCTGAATGCGGCTGCGCTGGAAGGGACTGCTAGTGCCTGCGCCGCGCCACCATTCAGCAGCTAGAGCGCGCTTGCGGCGCGGTCGGGCACATCCTCCTTCCAGCGTACCGATCCAAACGGGCGCTCCAGCATGCGTCGGATACGAACGGGCTCCGGCCCGATATGGAAAGCCGTCGCCTGCTCATCTAACGCACGCTCCGACTGAGTCCAGCGGTTGCGTTGGCGCAAATAATCGAGCCATGTCGGGCAGTGATAGCGCTCGGTCCATAGCTCGGGGTCCGCGATGTCACGGGCAATCGACCAACCATAGGCGCCGTTGCGTTGTCGGTAGAGCTGCACATCCTGCATGAGGTTGTGGAAGGCTCGCGCATTTTCCGAGGCCACGCGATATTCGAGCTCAACCACCAGTGGGCCACTGCGGTAGGTTAACGGAAGCCGCACCTTGGGATCGGCAAGCATCTCGGCGTCCTCTCCCCGCTCGGTGATAGGCGGCATGCACAGCCAGTGCCCAAGAAGCGGTAAAAGCAGCATCAGTGCGGCCGAGATGAGCAGCGTGATATCGACACCGACAGCATCGGTGAGACGGCCCCAGCCCCAACTGCCAATTGCAAGGCCCCCGCAGAACGAAGCTTGCCAAGCCGCAAGCGAGCGGCCCGCAACCCAGCGCGGGGCGGAGAGCTGCACGCCAATGTTGAACAGCGTCCACACTATCGTCCATACGGCGCCCGCCAAAACCAGCGCGGCGGCTGTCAAGATCGCATTGTGACTGAGCGCGACCGCCGCGATCGCGCCGCTCATCGACAGTGTGCAAGCACGAACTGCAGCCTCGCCGCTCATACGCCTGCGCATCTCGCTGATGTTAAGAGCCCCGACTACTGCGCCCAACCCGAACGCACCTAGCATGACGCCGTAAGTTTGAGCGCCCCCGTGCAACAGGTCGCGAGCGACGATGGGCATTAACGCTTGGAGTCCGCTTCCGACAAGGCCGGTTATCATGGTGCGAGCTACCACGATCTTGATCGAAGGCGAATTGGCGATGTAGCGCACGCCTGAGACCATGGCGCGGCTCAGGTTTTCGCGCGGCAGCCGCGACGGTTCCGCGACACGTTTCCAGAGAAACAGCGCCACCGTCAGAGGTAGATAGAGGAATGCGTTGATTGCAAAGGCCGTGCCCGCGCCTGCTGTCGCAACAACAATTCCTCCGACCGCGGGCCCAAAGCTACGCGCGATGTTGTAGCTAATGCCATTCAGGGCAACCGCCGATGGCAGCATCTTCGCCGGAACCTGCTCGCTGACCGAGGAACTCCAGGCTGGCCCCATCAATGCCATGCCGCCGCCGACCACAAAGCAGAGCACCAGCAGCAGATTCGGTGTGGTGAGGCCCGAGAAATCGAGAGCAGTCAACGCTGTCGCGCCGCAGAGCGCGATCGAGAGCGCAACCAGTGTCACAATTCGACGATCATACATGTCGGCGATGGCGCCGGCCGGCATAGCGATCAACATGACAGGAAGCAACAAGGCTGTCTGCACCAGCGCGACTTTGTCGGCTGACGACGTCATCTCTGTCATGGCCCAAGCCGCGCCGACGCCTTGGATAAGTATACCGAGGTTCGACAGCAGGCTCGCCAGCCAAATCCGCCGGAAAGTGGGGTAACGCAGCGGCGCGGTAATTCCATCGGCGCTGGGAGTCTGGAGATCGGAAGGAGTGGTCATTTGGATTCACAGACCGTGCGCGGCAACCTGACCGAGCTCAGTATTTGTCGCGGAACGATGAAGTCAGATTGGATGAGCGGTTCTGGCCCGCCCTCAAACATCTGAACCCGTGTTGCGTGCCCATTTCGTTTTTGAGTTCGCTGCTTCTGTCGCAACCCGCAAGCCTAATATCCAGATCTAGGAATCGATTTGTCGCGCTCTGATTGGAGATCGTTCCGAGGTCTCTGACAGCTTTAGCATTGCTCCCGCAACGCAGTCATGTTCGATCCGGTCATCACGGCATAACGGCTTTCGCGTTTGCTCTCAAATCCGCGGCATCGGTTCACTTGGCTGCGATCCCGGTTGTTGGAGCAACGATGCGCCTCTACCGCAGAGCGAATTAGTATCACCAAATATATACAAGAGCGCTTGTGCGCGTTTCTCGCGTTATGCCCGGATGAGCGATGAAAAAAAGCGCGAAGCCTCAGAATAACGGTGCAAAGGCAGAAACTTCAATCCTCGTGCGGGGCCTCTACGGGGATCGCAAAACCAGCCTTTACGCGATCCATGACGACCATTGTCTTGAACCCTTTGATGTCAGGATTCTCATAAAAGAAACGTCGGGTGAATTGCTCGTAATCTTCCATAGTCCGCGCCGTAATATAAAGGACGAAGTCAGCGTCCCCAGTGACGTAGAATCCGTTGACGACCTCAGCCGACGCCTTGATCGCCTTCTTGAACCTGTCGATGATGTCTGCGCGCTCACGCTCGAGACTTACGAGCACGAGCATCTGAATAGGCCGTCCCACCGCCTTTGCCGAAACAATCGAGACGTCGGCCTCGATGATGCCGGCACAGCGGAGCCTTTTCAAACGCCGTTGGCACGCAGTAGCGGAAAGCCCAGCAAGTTCGCCGATGATTTCAGATGTCAGGCGATTGTTCTTCTGCACAATCTCCAGGATGCGGGCGTCTGTTCGGTCGTATTGCATAAATCAGGCTCCAGGTGAATTCCGCTGCAAAGTGGCAAGGTCCTGCAGGAAACCGTCCACGCGATGGTTAAAAGCGACGCAAATCTGTCGTTGACATTAGTATCCTGATTGTCAGCAGAATTTCAACAAGATGACCGCCAAGGACTTCGAAATGGTTTTCCAAGCTGCCCGGCCCAACAGTCTCCCTCATGTCGGGCTAGCTAAGGGGCATCTCGAGAATCTGCGGCGCCGAGATTTTGTCGTGGGGAGCGCTCTGATCGATGGGCGCTGGATTGGGGGCGACCAAAGAGACGTTGTCATCGATCCGGCAACTGGCGAAGTGATCGCCGAAGTTGCTCGTTGCGGCGCCGCAGATGTGAATCTTGCGATCGACGCAGCGCAACGATCTTTTGCTCAATGGCGAGAGCTGCTGCCAGAGAAGCGGGGTGCGATTCTCAGGACTTGGGCCTCGTTAATGCTCGCCCATGCGGAGGAGCTTGCCGTCCTCCTAACTTGCGAGCAGGGCAAGCCGCTCGCGGAAGCAAGGTCCGAAATTGGATATGGTGCGGGATTTCTCCAGTGGTTTGCCGCAGAGGGAGAGCGCACCTATGGCGAGACGATCCCAAGCCATAAGCCTGGAAGTGTGCTTCAAGTAAGGATGCAGCCCGTCGGCGTTGCGGCGGCAATCACTCCTTGGAATTTTCCTGTCGCCATGATTACGCGAAAGGCGGGGGCCGCCATGGCAGCTGGCTGCCCGGTCATCGTGAAGCCTGCGCCCGAGACGCCGCTTTCGGCTCTTGCGCTGGCGAGGTTGGCTCAAGAGGCTGGGGTTCCGCCCGGTGTATTTCAAGTGCTCGTCGGCAATCCAATCGAACTCTCAAAGCCTCTGTTGCGGGATGCAAGGGTGCGAGCCCTTTCGTTCACGGGGTCTACAGAAGTCGGTCGTTTGTTACTGCAGGGGGCGGCGCAGACGGTAAAGAAAGTCTCTCTCGAGCTCGGAGGGCATGCCCCCTTCATTATCTTTGACGATGTCGATCTCGATAAGGCCGTTAAGGGGGCTATGGCCGCAAAGTTTGCCACGTCGGGGCAGGACTGCTTGGCGGCCAATCGCATCTATGTACAAAGGCGCATTTATAGCGCCTTTGTCGAAAAGTTTGCGGCGGCAATCACCCGGCTCAAAGTTGGTCACGGGTTGGAGTCTGCGACTGATATCGGGCCGATGACGAAGTCGTCCGTGGCCGAAAAGTGCAGGGCTCAGATTAATGACGCCCTGGCAAAAGGGGCGCGGGTTATTTCTGGGAAGCCAGACCGCGTGTTCGGGCAGAACTTCGTCTGCCCAACATTGCTGAGCGATGTCACTGACAACATGCTCATTTCGAGCGAGGAGACATTCGGCCCGGTGGCCGCAGTACTTCCGTTCGACTCCGAGGAGGAGGTTCTGGCCCGAGCCAACTCCAGTGAAATGGGCTTGGCCGCCTACGTCTACACCGACAGCTTGCGTCGAGCGCTGCGACTTTCTGAGAACATCGAGTACGGAATGGTTGGCATCAATACGGCCTCATTCACTGGGCCGCCAATTCCGTTTGGAGGTTGGAAGCAATCCGGCCTCGGTCGCGAAGGTTCCCGACATGGCATTCAGGAATACATGGAACTGAAATACGTCTGCTTCGGCGATCTGGTCGATTAGGAGAAATGGTATGAACGATATCAAGACGATCGCCGAAAAAGATCGCGCGACTGTTCTGCACCCCTTCACCCAACTTAAGGAGTTTGCTACCGGCAAAATTGGTGATCCGACAATCGTCACCGGCGGGAAGGGTATTCGCATCGAAGACGCCAAGGGACATAGCTACATCGATGGCTTTGCTGGTCTTTACTGCGTCAATATTGGGTACGGCCGGACCGAGGTGGCCGAGGCGATTGCGCGGCAGGCCTACAAATTGGCCTACTACCATACATATGCTGCCCACACGACCGACGAGCTGGCTATTCTCTCGGATCGCCTCGTGCGAATGGCGCCTGGTAAACCAAGCAAAGTCTTCTACGGGCTATCCGGATCAGACGCCAACGAGACCCAGGCTAAGCTTGTCTGGTATTACAACAACTTGCGCGGTCAGCCCAAAAAGAAGAAGATTATCTCGCGCGAGCGCGGTTACCATGGCTGCTCAGTCGTTTCCGGCTCGATGACCGGCATGTCGTTCTACCATGATCATATGGACCTGCCCTTTCCGGGTATCTTGCACACAGGCGCGCCCCACCACTACTGGGGTGCCGAGCTAGGTGAGACGGAAGAGGCTTTCTCTCGTCGACGTGCGGCTGAGCTAGAACAGATGATCATGCGTGAGGGGCCGGAAACGATCGGCGCCTTTATTGCTGAGCCGGTGCTGGGTACAGGAGGGATCACGCCGCCGCCCGACGGTTATTGGCGTGAAATTCAAGCGGTGCTGCGACGCTACGACGTTCTTTTGATCGCAGATGAAGTGATTTGTGGATTTGGTCGCACCGGCGCTGAGTTCGGCAGCACTCTTTATGGGATGGAGCCCGACCTTGTAACAGTGGCCAAGGGGCTGACCTCCGGTTACATGCCACTCTCGGCGGCAATCGTTGGCGAGAGGGTCTATGCAGTGATGGAAGAAGCCGCGGATCGTGTCGGCGCATTCTCCCACGGCTATACTTATTCAGGCCATCCGATCGCGGCCGCAGCTGCTAACGCCGTCCTCGATATTGTGCAGAAGGAGCAACTAAGCGAACGGGCGAGAACCGTTGGCGCGCATTTCTTGAAGCGGCTCAAGGAGCGGTTTGCGCAGTTGGAGATTGTCGGGGAGGTAAGAGGCGTAGGCCTACTCGGTGCCGTAGAGTTCGTCGCGGACCGCCAGACGAAACGACGTTTTGATCCGCAGCTCAAGCTGGGCGCCCGCATCTCCAAGGCGGCGCGCGACAGGGGGCTTATCGCGCGAGCAATGCCGCACGGAGACATTCTAGGTTTCGCTCCACCTCTCGTCGTTTCCGAACATGAGGTAGATGAGATCGTTGAACTCGCCTATCGCGCGACGAAGCAAGTGATGGACGAGCTTACGAAAGAAACGGCAATTTAAACCGGTTCCTGTATTCCGATCTGAAATCGGCCGTCTCTCCAATTCGCTGATCTTCCTCGGGTGCCGGAAGGAGAGGGGCTGGCGTCGCGAAGCAAGGGGCTGCCGAACCGCTCAATAGCACTCCCGGGCAGCTTCGGCATCATGATGGTCGTGCTTGCCGGGTTGGGGGGGCGATCATCGCGTGACCGCGGTTTGCGGCTGTGCTGGCGTCGCCTAATAACGCGGTCGCCGCCTAACAGCAGCATCGCGAACGTCTTGGTTTAAGGGACGGGCGTGGAGTGCATGTAGGGTGCTTGGTTGCAGTGCTACGATCGTATCCTAATTGGATGGTGAAATCGTCGACAGGAAAGCTGCTAGTTGCGGCTTTTCCTCGCGATTCGGCGCTTCCTTGCCGTTTTTGCGCGTCAATATGGCCTTGGACGGTGTAAATTGTTTCGGCAAACCATGTAGGGCTGTGTCAGTTAGGGGAGGAGTGCCATGATAATGAAGGATCGTGTTGGCGGTTTACATCGTGGCCTGACTCGGCGCTCATTTGTCGAGTCGGCAGCGGCTTTACTGAGCGTGCCGTTCGTTGCGAGGGCTACTGCAGCCTGGGCGCAGGAAAGGCTTGCTGGCAGCGGGGAAGTTGTCGTCTTCAGCTACGGCGGATCGTACACGCAGGCGGTGAGAAAGTATGTTTATGAGCCCTTCACAAAGGCGACGGGCATTGCTGTGATCGACGTGACCGCTGACATTGCCGAACCTCAAGTGAGGGCCATGACCCGCGCCGGGCGCGTCGATTGGGACGTCGCCTTGATTGACGGGCAGAATTACCCGACGATGCATGATGCTGGTTTGTTTCAGTCCATTGACTACGGTTTGTGGGATGATGAAGCACTCAAGGGGGCACCGCAAAGTGCTCGCCTCAGTGACGCGGTCGTTGCATTCCGTTCGACGACCTTGCTCGCTTATGATGAACGTTCCTTCCCCAAGGGAGGGCCGCAAAACTGGGCCGATTTTTGGAGCGTCAAGGCTTTTCCCGGGCCGCGCGGCCTCAGCAGTGTCGCCAGGCATATGGTCTTGGCACTCGCGGCTGACGGTGTGCCAAATTCGGATCGTTGGCCGCTGACCGATGACAAGGTCGAGAGGGCTCTTAAGAAGCTCTCGGAAATCAAGCCGAATGTCGCGAAATGGTGGACGGCGGGAGGCGAGCCTGTTCAAGCGTTGATCAATCGGGAGTTCGTGATGACGAGCTGCTACGATGGTCGTGCGGTGTCGGCCATTCGCCAGGGGGCGCCCATCCGCATGGTGTGGAGCGGTGGAAATCTGGTCTATGTCTATTGGACCGTGCTCAAAGGCGCTCCTAACAGCGGAAACGCACAAAAGCTGGTTGCATTCCTGAACAGGGCTCAGAATGCCGCGGCATTCACGATGGGCACGAACCTCACAGGCCCCAATGTGAATCAGCTCCAGCATTTGCCGGCAGATCTCGTTCCGCTTCTCAGCATTACTGAGGACAATGCATCCCAGCTAGTGGCTCAGGATGATGCTTGGCTCGCCGCCAAGCGCCCTGATGGAAAGACCAATGTAGATCATCTCCAGGAGCGCTGGCTGGCATGGCGGGCACAATGAGTTCAATGGCAATCAAAGGTCGAGCGCAATCCTCGCGACCTTGGCCGACCCCATGGGCCTGGCTATTGCTACCTGGAAGCGTGTTCCTCGTGGTGCTCTTTGTCGTGCCGCTCACGGGGCTTTTGTTGCTTGCGTTCGGGATGCCAAATTGGACTCTCGCGAATTTTTCGCGCATCGGCGACACCCCTGTCTATCTGACCGTGATGCGTAATACGCTGGAGATCAGCGTGACGGTGACTGCGCTCGCCTTCGTGCTTAGCTATCCCATCGCTTACGCCCTCACGACGGGCGGAATGGTATTGCGCACCTTTTTGCTCATCGGGGTCGTGCTGCCCTATTTCACCAGCACTTTGGCACGGACCTTCGCTTGGATTGTTCTTCTTGGGCGCAATGGCGTCGTTAATCAGTTCCTGCTGGAGCTCGGCTGGGTGTCCCAACCAATCCCGCTGCTCTACAACCGATTTGGCGTGATCCTCGGTATGACCCACATTGTCATGCCGATGATGATCCTGCCGATGTACACGGTCATGTCTAGCATTGACCCGAAACTTATGCGCGCTGCGAGGGCGAATGGAGCGAGCCCGCTCGCCGCCTTCCTCACCATCTTTCTACCGCTCAGCCTACCGGGCCTGATTGCGGGGGTTCTGCTTGTCTTCATCTACTGTCTCGGTTTCTACATCACACCTGCGTTGATGGGTGGTCTGTCAGACGTCATGATCACCATGGCGATCAGCTCGCAGATCCTGGAGCAACTCAATTGGAATTTCGGCGCTGCGCTTTCCGTGGTCCTCCTGCTCGCCGTCCTGAGCTTATTATGGGTTGGCTCGCGCTTCTTTCCCATTGAGCAGCTGCTGGGATTCTCAGACGGCAAGCTTGGTTCAAGCGTTACTCGCCGCCAGATCGGCGCCAAAATGTTGATGCGGATCGGCTCCGCGGCAAACGCTCTTGATCGCTGGCTTCCTTCGATGAGAGGTCGAGGTGTCCCGATCCTGGCAAGCTTTCTGGCTGTACTTCTCCTGCTGCCGGTACTGATCGTTGCGTATTTGTCGTTCAGCGCCTCGTCCTACTTTGTCTTTCCCTTGCCAGGTTACTCGCTGCGCAACTACGAAGCCTTTCTGTTCGACACGCTGTGGGTGCGCGCGACCTTCACCAGCATCCGCATTGCGTTGATGGCGGTCGCCATGGCAACTGCGCTAGGCGCCATGCTTGCCTTCGGTTTGTCGCGCGGCGCCATGCCAGGTCGTGGAACTATGATCGCGCTCTTGCTGTCACCGATTATTATGCCGACTGTTATCGTGGCCGTCGCGACCTATTTCTTGCTGGCGCGGTGGGGTCTGCAGGGCACCGAGTTCGGCCTGGCGCTTGGTCACGCGGTCCACGCCATCCCCTACGTGGTGGTGATTGTGGTTGCCAATCTGCGCGACCTTAACCCGAGCTACGAACGTGCGGCCCGCAGCCTTGGTGCCGGGCCTTGGGCCACCATGCGCACAATCGTCGCGCCGCTGGTCCTGCCGGCGCTCATCGTTGCTAGTTTCTTTGCGTTCCTGGCCTCGTTCGACGACGTTGTCTACGTGCTGTTCCTTGGCATCGGAAAGATCACGACCTTGCCGATGCGCATGTGGGAAGGAATCCGGCAGGACATCAGTCCCACCATTGCTGCCGTCGCCACGCTGCAGATGCTGCTTGCGACGATCGTGATCGTCGTCGGTACCCTGCTGAGACGGCAAAAAAAGACCTGACGGCACTGATTGGTCGGAAGGTCAAACGAAAACCAACGACGAATTCCCTAGGGAGCTGAAATGTTGATGAAAGCGACCGTGAACGGAAGTGACGTGAAAACCGCGGGCATTACGCTGCATAACTTGCAGAAGCGTTACGGCAATGCGATGGCCGTTGACGATGTCAGTCTTTCCGTATCACCTGGAGAGTTCATCTCCTTGTTGGGGCCCAGCGGATCGGGAAAGACAACGACCCTGATGATGATCGCCGGCTTCGAGATGCCGGACAGCGGTCGCGTTCTGTTGGGCGACAAGGATATCACGCGTCTGCCCCCTCATCGTCGAGAACTTGGCGTGATATTCCAGAACTATGCACTCTTTCCGCACATGACAGTCGTCGAGAACGTTGCGTATCCGCTTCGGATGCGGCGTATGGCAAAGGCGGAGATCGAAACCAGGGTGCATCGCATCCTCGATCAGGTGCATCTCGGTGCCTTGGCCTCCCGCTACCCCCACCAGATGTCTGGCGGTCAGCAACAGCGAGTGGCGATAGCGCGGGCACTGGTTTTCGATCCGCCCGTTCTTCTGCTCGACGAACCCTTGGGCGCGCTGGATAAGAAGCTGCGTGAGCATCTCAGGAACGAGATCAAGACGTTGCACAAGGACGTCGGTAAGACAATGATCTACGTCACGCACGACCAGGATGAGGCGCTTGCTATGTCCGACCGTGTCGCGGTGATGCACGAGGGCCGGATCCGCCAAGTCTCGGCGCCAAAGGACATTTATCGCAGGCCTGCCGATTTGTTCGTGGCGGGTTTCGTTGGTGAGGTCAATCTCATCCCTGTTAAGCTCAAGTCCGGCATCGTGCACGGTCCTGCGGGCGAAAGCCTGCCCTCTCCGCCGTGGCAGGATGCGGATAGGGATGCGACTCTGTGCGTGCGCCCGGAACATTTGCGACTGGAAGCGAGCGCTGGCTCATCCGGCGGAATTCAGGGACGCATCAGCGGCATGACGTTCGTTGGCGATGCGACGGTCCTGGAATTCCGGAGCGAAACGGGATTGCAACTGCGATCGAAGGTGCTGAACGTATCGGACCATTCCATGGAGGTAGGCGATCCCTGCGTAGCCTCTTGGGTTGCGAACGACGCAACAATCCTGACAGATTAACTTGCCCGATTAGCGCATCGAACTCTGGTGCTGGTTTGCAATCTGGCGCCCGCCTCGCAATCCAGATGCGTAAGCGCGGGGCTTTCGCAGCCGTCTCTTTTTTATCGCTCTGCCCGCGATCTAGCGATGTGCTTCGGCGGCGGTGCGATGTAAGTAACACGAGGAACCTATCCAATGAACGGCGCTGAAAGTCTGGTTCGAACGCTCGTTGCCGGAGGCGTGGACACCTGCTTTGCAAATCCAGGCACCTCTGAGATGCACTTTGTAGCGGCCCTCGATCGCGTCGATGGTATGCGCTGCGTGCTCGTGCTCTTCGAGGGAATCGCTACTGGTGCCGCGGATGGTTATGCGCGAATGGCCGAAAAGCCGGCCGCCACTCTTTTACACCTTGGCCCAGGCTTGGCGAATGGCCTCGCCAATCTGCATAACGCCACCAAGGCGTCCAGCCCAATCGTCAATATCGTGGGAGATCACGCATCCTACCATCTCAACTATGATGCACCGCTCACGTCAGATATTGAAGGGGCAGCGAAGCCGTTTTCTGGCTGGGTCCGTACCTCCCCTAATGCAACGCGTGTTGCGGCTGATGGCGCCGCCGCTATCGCGGCGGCGCGCACCCCACCCGGTCAGGTCGCAACCCTCATTCTTCCGGCCGATACCGCCTGGAATGAAGCCGGTGGCCCCGCTGCAGTGGCCGAAGCGCCCAAAAGAGTACGAGTTTCGCAGGATCGCATCAAGGATGTTGCCAAGGCACTCCGTTCCGGCGAGCCCGCGATGGTCCTGCTGGGGGGACTTGCGCTTCGGCAGCGCGGCCTTGATCTGGCAGGGCGCATATGTGCCAAGACAGGCGCGAAAATCATGGCGCAAACATTTGTTGGCCGGATTGAGCGTGGCGCTGGCCGCGTTCCGGTCGATCGCCTTCCGTACCCAGTCGACCAGGCGCGCGCGACACTTGCGGGACTTAAGCATCTTGTCCTGGTGGGTAGCCGAATCCCGGTGGCCTTCTTTGCCTATCCCGACAAGCCAAGCTTGATGGCTTCTGAGGACACCGACTTTTTGACGCTTGCGCGTGGCGAAGAAGACGCATTGGATGCGCTCGAGAGACTTGCGGACGAATTGGATGCTCAATCAGTTCCGAGTCAGGCCGCGAAGCTGGCGCCGCCGTCGTTAGCCATTGGGGCAATTACCGGCGCCAGCCTCTCGCAGTCACTCGGCGCGTTGATTCCCGAAAACGCGATCGTGGTCGATGAATCGATCTCGACTGGCGGTGGCTTTTTCGCTGCAACCTGGAATTCGCGGCCACATACTTGGCTCCAGAACATGGGCGGATCGATTGGACTTGGCATGCCTATGGCCACGGGCGCTGCGATTGCCTGCCCGAATAGACCTGTGCTCAACCTGCAGGCGGATGGCAGCGCGATGTACGCCATTCAATCACTGTGGACCCAGGTGCGCGAGGGCCTCAACATTACGACGGTGCTGTTCAATAACAGATCATACGCTTGCCTCAGAGATGAACTGGCCAAGGTGGGGGCGCAAAATGTCGGGCGCAAGGCTTTGGATATGCTCGATCTCAGCCGGCCTGACATCGATTTTACCGGATTGGCAAAAAGTATGGGTGTGGCGGCGGCCCGGGTGACCACGATGGATGAGTTCAATATCGAGGTGGCGCGCGGACTTGCGACGCCCGGACCTTATCTGGTCGAAGTAGTGATCACCTAAGCGGTCAGGTCCTCCGCCCTCGGCGAACATCGACTGGCGCTTGGGCCCATGTGCTATTGATGAACAATTTCGTCGAGGGTGAGAGGCCAATTTGATTGATCGCGAACAGCGCGTAGCTGTAGCGCGTCGATCTGGACGGGAAGGCGCGGCAAGCTGGATGGAGGGTCAGTTCAGTGCCGCGACGGAGAGATGATTGCGGCGCAGAATGTCGCGCGCAAGAGTTTTTTTGAACTCCGGCGATCCATCCTGATCGCCGCGCGACGGAGTAGCCGCGACGAAGCTTTCAAATCTACTCCTGGCAATAGATTCTGACATGTGAGAACGACACAGAGATTGTGGCCTGCGATGTTGCGGCGCGCCATCCCGCACAAATGTATTGATCAAGCGTGGGCTGCAAATGATCGCCCAGGCTTTTTGGTTTATGCTGGTGTGGCTTGCATTATTTTCTAGCCGTTCGCGTGTTCGAGAGCCGAGGCGACAATTTCCACTCCACCTGAGGCTCGCAGCAGTCGGGTCGCCGATGGAGCGGAGGAACCGGTGTACACTCCAGGCTAGGTTTTCCGTGTAGGCGCAAGCCTTCGAGGATTCGAATCTCGAAAGCTTGCAATCTCAGCTCCGGCGGCACCGAACCTTGTTCAGCGCTTTAGGCTTCACGGTTCAGCACCAACAGCGCCGGCAATCGATTTGATTTCCAAATAGTCTTCCAGGCCGAAGCGACCCCATTCGCGACCGTTACCCGATTGTTTGTACCCGCCAAACGGAGCCGCGCGGTCAAGTGATGCACCCTGCAGGTATATGTTGCCTGCACGAATCAAGCGACCTACGCTGCGCGCGCGATCGGTTGAGCTGGAGAATACGTAACCGGCGAGACCATAGGGGGTATCATTGGCAATTCGAATTGCGTCGTGCTCGTCCTTGGCACCAATGATCGCAAGTACAGGCCCGAAGATCTCCTCACGCGCAATGGTCATCTCGCTTGTGACGTTCGCGAAAATGGTAGGTCGAATATAAAACCCTTTTTCGATGCCTTTTGGCAGGCCAAGGCCGCCAGTGATCATCGTGGCTCCCTCGTCCATACCTTTTTGGATTAGTCCTTGAATTTTGTCCCACTGGCCGCGGTTTACCACGGGACCCATATGTGTACCGGCGGCGCGGGGATGGCCGACCTTGTACCTGTCCGCCACGGTCTTCGCGATCTCTGCGACTTCCACCATTCTGGACTTCGGCACAATTAGCCGCGATGGCGCGTCGCAAGATTGGCCGGAGTTAAGGAAAATCGTCTCGACGCATCCGCGGACTGCCTTGTCGAAATCGGCATCATCAAGAA
Source organism: Bradyrhizobium sp. CCBAU 51627 (assembly GCF_028128765.1). GTDB lineage: Bacteria > Pseudomonadota > Alphaproteobacteria > Rhizobiales > Xanthobacteraceae > Bradyrhizobium. The sequence continues at coordinate 79,366 of NZ_LBJG01000091.1, read as the reverse complement.
TAACGTACGGAGACTTGCCTCCCAGCTCTTGGCTTACGCGCTTGACAGTATGGGCCGCTCGGCTCGCAACGTCGATTCCCGCTCGGGTCGATCCGGTGAACGAGATCATATCGATATCTCGATGCTCGCTCATAGCAGCACCCACTTCAGGGCCTAAGCCGTTAATCAGATTGAATACCCCCTTCGGTACGCCAGCTTCATGAAGGATCTCCGCGAATATTAGGGCACAAGTGGGGGCGAATTCGGACGGCTTGAGAATCATAGTGCAACCGGCAGCGAGCGCTGGTGCTACCTTGCAAGCTATTTGGCTCATAGGCCAATTCCAAGGCGTGATCATTCCCACTACGCCGATAGGCTCACGAAGCACAGCCGCACTGCCAATTCGCTCTTCGAACGAGTAGTTCTTGAGCACGTCGAGCGTGGTCGCGAGATGGCCGATGGCGGAATTGGCCTGCATCTGCTCTGCCATCTCTAACGGAGCGCCGATCTCGTCGGAGATGGCGTCGCCGATCTCTCTCGCGCGACCTTTGTAGATATCGATGATGTTTGCGAGCAGGCTTAAGCGCTGCTCGCGCGTGGTCTGAGAAAAGTACTCGAACGCGCGCCTAGCCGCGATGACCGCCTTATCGACGTCTGCCCTGGAGCCAAGCGCTACCTCATACATCTCCTCTGCGGTTGCTGGATTGACCGGACGCATTGTCTTCCGGACGGCAGGATTGATCCAAGCGCCATCTATGTAGAATTGCATTCGATTGACCATGTGATCCTCTCGACGATGGTGTAATTTGGACGCAAATCGCGACCCGGAATAGCCAACCGGTGCTATTTCAGTTGCGCTCCGCTGTGATGGCGGCCGCCGCTAAACGGCGGTTCGCTTCTTGTCGAGCGGGCCACGCCAGGGAGGAAGACGCCTATGAGAAAGGTTTGAGGGTCCGACATGCCTGGTGCCAGTCATGTTTCGTTGACCCAAGCTCGAGAGTGCGAAGCTGCGTTCACCTTCGCATGCCTTGAAGCATCTGCCGATGAACCTGGCGAGTACGACATAGCACCATCTCCTTCCAATCGGCTCTATCCGGATAGTAGTGCTGCTTCACGCGTCGGCGAATGTCACGCCCAAAGTCGGTTTGAATCTGAGCCTGACCGTAGGCATATAGCCAATGGTCAGCGCGCAACACTGGTCTGGCCGCCTCCGGAGGGTAGGTTCCAAACTCTAGGCAAACGTAGACGTGGCGATCACCCAGGAGCCGCTGCCAATAGTCGTCTTGCGTGCCATTCAGTACCAAGGCCGATGAGGTGCCGAGATCTGGTGAAGTGACTGAATGGCCGAATATGTCGCGCGCCCGCTGATATCCAGTCATGCCCGATGCCTGCTCGCATTGCAGCTCACCATAGCCATATGGTCCGAGGCCTGTGTGATAGTCTACGATCAAGACTAGCTGACGCGACGCGATATTGTAGTCCGACACGATCCGTTCGAGTGTTTGGCGAGCTACGCTGGGGCCGAAGCCGCCAAAGAACATTCCTGTCGGATGGCGATACTGACCGCTGGTCCGTGCCTTTCGGTAGGCGATTTCACCGTGGGCTGCCCGGTACCTTTCAATCGCTGCTTCGGCCGCCGCAAAAATAGGCCCATCCAAAGCACTTGGTACCAGACTATCGGCGATTGCGTCGTATCCCTCGTTTTGAGGAAGGGGGGCCGTGAAATCGATGAAATTCCTATTGAGGTCGCAACCTTCTTGCGTAACGCGCCGGTCCCATGCGAACCCGTATGGGTTGATGGCATGAATTAGCAACGTGGCTTCATCAGACTTCAGCTTTTCGTAACCACGCTCGGCCAACCAGTCGAGCTGCGCTGCGGATCCACAATATCCTTCGGCGCCGTGCGTGGCCGATATGAGAACCCCCACTTTCGAGGCCTCCCGATCACCAAACCAGGCAACATCTGTCGAGAGCTCTTCTCCACCGGGCCCATAAGCGGGGGATGGATAAACCCGTGTCTCACCGACGGCGGCTTTGCGGACGTAGTCCCGAAACTTATGACGAGCTTCGAAGTAATTCGATGCGAAATGCTTATTCGCTGCAGTGAGGATGGCGTCGTCCATGAGCATTCCGATCATGATTCAAGACATGGCGGAGATAGTCGATCATCTACACTTGTCGGACGCAGAGTTACTGAGCCGAACGTAACTGGTCTCTCCGGGCAGATCAGCGTCAGACTTACCTGAAGCAGTTCGCAGTTTTTCAGCGTTTACGCCCGGCGATCCGGTGAATGAATGCACGAGCGGCTCCGACGCCGACTTTCGTCTGTGGCAAAGGGAGGAGAATTGACGCGAGGGGGCAGCTCAGTCCTAGAGCATAGCTACCCAGAACCTTGCCCAAAACAAAAGCTCAAGCGTGATGGAGCCTATTTGGGTCTGATTTGGTACAATGCGCAGATCATTTTGCAGGATTCTGCCTCAATGGGCGGCGTTTTCGCAACATCAGGGCCCTTAACATTGCAATATAGTTGCTGCGGAGCTTTCGGCGTAAGGGGCGCCTGTGGTGCCCCACAACGGAAACTGTGGTCATTCAGACGCATGTGACAAAATGGCGAGGGACCTGCCCTCCTTACGTTGTCTCTCGTCCTGATTCACCGATGGCACCTATGGGGCGGTGACGAAGATCGGGCACTTGCTCAAACGATTGCGTGAAAAGAACCCGGTGTATGCCTCTTGGGCAGGCTCCTGGATCAAGAAGGGAGAACGATGATGACTAAACCGCTCTATGTGAAGAGCGAGGACATGGTATTTGCGCAGATGCAAGGCGAGGGCGGTGGCTCCGCGAGTGTTTGCCAATTGGTCGGTCCAGAAATCAGCAAGACAATCGATGCTGGCATCGCCACGTACGACGGCTGCTCGATTGAACGCAAGGTGAATTATGATGAGACCATCGTCGTGCTTGGTGGATTATTTCGGCTTCTCACCGGCGAAAACTATGGCCGTGTCATTGAAGCGAAGTTCGGCGATGTAGTCTGGCTTACGAAGGGAACCCGCCTGAAGTACCAAGGGGACAAGGCCAAGGTCTTTTATGCTCGTCACCCTGTTGATTGGCGGACCCGCAGCGACGCGACTGAGAATGATAAGCCTCTGAACGACGTCTATCATTTCCGAAGCACGGACATGATCTATTCGCAGATGCAGATCTATTCGGGCGGCTATGCATCTACCTGCAGCCTCGTTACTCCAGAGATCAGTAAATCACTTGGTGCGACGATCGCAACCTTCAACGGTAGCTCGGTGGACTGGACGACGGAATATGACCAGATCTCGGTCGGGCTTGGTGGAGTGATGCGGATTCGCACAGGTGAGAACTTTAGCCACGCAATCGACGCACAGTTGGGGGACGTGGTCTGGCTGCCGAAAGGGACTCCTCTGAAGTACGAAGGCGAAAGAGGGATCATGTTTTTCGTCCCGTACCCGGTTGACTGGCGTCTGCGAAGTCAGCCGGGTAGGCCGAAGCCGTGGCCTGCATCGGTTCGATAAGTCTATCCGATGAGCCTGTGGGAGCTCAGTAGGGCTATTCTGAGCTCCCAATCCACCATGCCCTCGCTGGGCTTGCGGTCGTTCGCATGTTGGGTGCCCAGCCGTGGCGAAGTACAGCGGAGCTAAGCGCATGTCGCAAGCGTTACAAATCAATACTGGAACAGATGACCTACTGGCGGAGATCCGTGATCGCGTGGGTGTGATTACGCTCAACCGACCGCAGGCGCGGAATGCTATCTCCCAAGGAATGAAAGTCGCCTGGAGCAAGCTGATCAAGCGATTTGCTGACGATCCACACGTTGGTGCGATCCTGATTACCGCCACAGGGACCGCCTTCTGTGCCGGAGGCGATGTCAAAGGCATGGGGCAGAGTTCGGCTACAGTTGAAGTAACATTCGAAGATCGGGTGGCCGACTTGCGGGCTGACCAGCGGAAGCTAGTCGGTGAGCTGTTCGCCGTGAGAAAGCCAACCGTTGCGGCGCTTCCGGGCGCTGCTGCGGGCGCGGGCCTTGCGATTGCACTCGCCTGCGACATCCGCATTGCTTCGCAGTCGGCCATCTTGACCACCTCATATGCGAAGGTCGCATTGTCGGGCGATTGCGGTATAGCCTGGCTGCTGACGAAGCTGGTTGGGGTCTCCCGCGCGCGCGAACTGATGTTGCTGTCCGATCGCATCGACTCGCGGCGGGCAGAAGCGCTGGGCCTCCTCAACCGCGTGGTGGCAGACGCGGAGTTACCCCAATCCGCGTTTGAGCTTGCGGCTTCACTCGCCCAGGGGCCCACATTCGCGTTTAGCTGTATCAAGGACAATCTGGATCACGCGGCGGCGTCCGACCTTTTCGAGTCGATGGACCGTGAGGCCGAGAATCTGATAAAAGCGGAATTAACGCTCGATCACAAAGAGGGCGTGCGGGCCTTTGCGGAGAAGCGAAAACCCGTGTTTCAGGGACGTTGAAGGATCGATCTCACTTCTGAGCAGGCATTCTTTGGGAGGGCAGCGATATGGATCATCTGCTGCTCTCGCGATGACGCAACCAGAAGCGAACCTTGCTGGCGCCGCGGCGCGAGGTGCTAGGGGATGCTCGAGACCGCTCGCGCAAGCCTGCGAGCGATGCTCTGTTCCACAAGGAGCGATGCTCAACCGGTAAGTTTTGCATCGCCAGGAGCGCGACCGAGAGAACGCTTTTCTCCGCTTATCGGAGAAAATTCGAAGGCGCGCCCGGTCACGGCCAACATCCTACTTTAAGATCCGGCCCTGATTACGACGGCGACCGCGACAACCCAGCTTCCGGGCGCAGAAAAACTTCGCGATTTTGGACTATATCGCAGAATTTCGGCTTCGATCCGTGGGAATCGGGATCTTTGAATTCGGCGCCTGGTATATTGCCAACAATCAACAATCAACAATCAACAATCGGCGCGCTGTTCGCTACTAGGAAGCATCGATGGATCTGAATTTTACCGCTGACGAACTTGCCTTCCGCGACGAGGTTCGGGCATTCTGCCGCTCCGCAATCCCTGCAGATATCCGCGAGAAGCTGATTGCGGGCCGGCATCCTAGCAAGGATGATAAGGTGCGCTGGACGCGCATTCTCGCGCAGAAGGGGTGGGCCGTACCGCACTGGCCGATCGAGTACGGCGGCAAGGGGTGGACACCAGTCCAGCAGTACATCTTCGGCGAGGAAGTGAGCCAGACGCCGGCGCCGGAGCCGGCCGGTAGCGGCATCAACCTGGTTGGGCCGGTTATCTATACTTTCGGTAGCGATGCGCAAAAGAAGTATTTCCTGCCGCGCATTGTAAACGTCGACGATTGGTGGTGCGAGGGCTTCTCCGAGCCGGGAGCCGGTTCCGATCTAGCCTCGCTCAAAACCCGGGCCGTGCGTAACGGCGACCACTACATCGTCAATGGCCAGAAAATCTGGACGTCCTTGGCGCAATATTCCAACTGGATCTTCTGCCTGGTTCGGACGGATCCTGACGCCAAGAAACAGCGAGGCATTTCCTTTCTCCTGATCGACCTGAAGTCGCCGGGCGTTACCGTGCGTCCGATCCAGTTGTTCGACGGCTATCCCGAAGTTTGTGAGGTTTTCTTCGACGACGTGCGGGTTCCTGTCGAGAACCTCGTCGGCGAGGAAAATCGCGGCTGGGATTACGCCAAGTTTGTTCTTGGCAACGGGCGCGTCACGATTGCGTGTGTTGGCCTTTCTAAGGAGCGTATCCGGCGCATCAAGGAACTTGCTTCACGCACCCGCGTCGGGGGCGAGCGGCTCATCGACAGGGTCGATTTCCGCAAGAAGATTGCAGCCGTCGAGGTCCAGCTCAAGGCGCTCGAGATGACGCAGCTCCGTGTCGTGGCCAACCAATCGAAGCTCGAGAAGGGTACGCAGGATTCCACAAGCTCGATCCTCAAGATCAAGGGTTCGGAGATCCAGCAGGCGACCGCTGAGCTTCTGATGGATGTGATCGGCCCTTACGCGCTGCCCTATCAATCAGAGGAGGAGTTTCAGAGCGGGGAGACGGCGATTGGTCCCGATTGGGCTGGACCGATTGCGCCCGCCTATTTCAACGGACGGAAGGTGCCGATCTATAGCGGCTCGGATGAGATCCAGAAGAACATCATCGCGAAGGTCGTCCTCGGCCTCTGACGCTTCAGCAACATGGAAGATGCTGACTGCGCAGGGTTCTAAAGGGTTTGAGGGGCGAAGATGTGGCCCCGTTTCAGGAGGGTTTTCCAGTGGATCTTGATCTTTCCGAGGAGCAGCGGCTCCTTAAGGATGGCGTCGAGCGCTTGATGCGTGAGCATTATAGCTTTGAGAACCGCCGCAAGTACCGCGCGGAGAAGCTGGGATTCAGTGAAGCGATGTGGGCGCGCTATGCTGAGCTGGGGCTTCTCGGGCTGCCTTTTGCGGAGGTTCACGGCGGGCTCGGCGCCGGGGCGGTCGAGACCATGATCGTCATGGAAGCTTTCGGCAGGGCGCTTATCCTTGAGCCATATTTCGCAACCGTCGTACTCGCAGGCGGCATCCTGCGGCATGGGGCGAATGAAGCGCAAAATTCGAAGCTCGTCCCCGCCATTGCGGAAGGTCGGATGAAACTCGCCTTCGCGTACGCCGAACCTCAGTCGCGATATGACCTCTTCGATGTTGAAACCCAGGCCAAGAGGGACGGCGAGGGTTGGGTGCTCAACGGGACCAAGGGTCTTGTCCTCCATGGCGATGCAGCGGACAAGATCATCGTCTCGGCGCGAACGGCGGGGGGCGCGCGAGAAAAGAACGGGATTGGCCTTTTCCTGGTTGACGCTAATGCGCCGGGCCTTTTGCGTCGCGCCTATCCCACGCAGGACGGGCTGCGCGCGGCCGAGATCACGCTTCAGAACGTACGAATCGGGGGGGCTGACGTTATCGGCGACCCCGCAGGCGCTTTCCCGATCATCTCGCGAGTTGCAGACGAAGCGATTGCGGCCTTGTGCGCCGAGGCCATCGGCTGCTTCGCTGAAATGCAAGCCATCACCGTCAATTACTTGAAGACGCGCAAACAGTTCGGCACGACAATTGGCTCCTTCCAGGTGCTTCAGCACCGCGCGGTCGATATGTTCGTCGAATTGGAGCAGTCGCGTTCCATGGCGACGTACGCCACCATGATGGCGGGAGAGAGCGATGTGACCGAGCGTGAGCGGGCGCTGTCGGCCGCAAAAGCGCAGATCGGTCAGTCGTCCAAAGCGCTCGGACGGCAGGCTATCCAGCTCCATGGTGGCATCGGGATGACCATGGAATACAGCATCGGGCACTACTTTAAGCATGTAACGATGATCGACGCGTCATTCGGCGATACCGACCACCATCTTCAGCGCCTCGCCGCGCTTGGGGGCCTCTTCGGCGATCAAGCAATCCAACGATAGGACCGGGATCTCATCCAAACGAGACGCCAGCGTTACGCAATACAAGAACCGACGGGTTAAACATGCAAGTTGATCGTGTGCCGCAACAAGACCACCATCAGCAGGGAACGGCGGGTAGGATCAGCCAGCTTTTTCGGCCGGAATCCGTCGCGATTGTAGGCGCCTCCCAGAAGGGAGGCTTCGCGACCGAAATGCTCACGAATATCAAGAAATGGGGTTTCTCGGGCGAGGTCGTTGCCGTGAACCCGCGTTACACGCAGATCGCGGGCGTGCCATGCTATCCGAGCTTGAAAGCCATCCCTCATCCCGTTGGCCTGGCCATGGTCGCCATTCCAAGCAAGGCCATTCCCGAAGTCCTCGAGGATTGCGAAGCCGCTGGTGTGCGAGCGATTCAGATCATCTCCAGCGGATTTGCCGAGCAGGCCGGGGAGGGGGAAAATAAGCAACGCTGGCTTATGGAGTGGGCCGCACGAACCGGCATCCCAGTGGTCGGCCCAAACTGTTTCGGGTTGATGAACGCGGCCAATCAGCTGATGGCGGTCCCGCTGGACTTTCACACCATGAAGGCAGGGGGAATTAGCTCCATCCTGCAGAGCGGTACCCTCGTCTATAGCCTGATCGTGCCACTGCTGGCTCGTGGAATCGGCATCGGTCGCGTGGTCACTGTCGGCAATGAGGCATGTCTCGATGTCGCAGATTTCATTGACTATTTTGTCGACGAGGAGGACACGCGCGTCATCACCTCCTACTGCGAGCAGATCAGGCGGCCGGTTGAATTCATCAAGGCCTGCGAGCGCGCGGCCGACAAGGGCAAGCCCATTGTGATGATCAAGGTTGGCCGCTCTGAAAAGGCCCGCCAAGCGGCATTGGCTCATACCGGCTCCCTCGTAGGTTCAGACGTGGCGATCGATGCCGTCCTGAAACGATTGGGTGTCATCCGGGTCGATACCGTTGACGATCTGATCGAGACCGCGGTTGCGCTGTCTTCGACGAAGCGGCCGCGCGGCCGCCGCGTCGCGTTCGCATCTTTCTCTGGTACCGCCGCCGGCATTCTGTCCGACGTCGCCGATTCCTACGGCATAGAATTTCCGCCGCTGCCCGCACCGGCGAAGGCTCGGCTGGAGAGGGTCTTTCCCGAGTTCGGCAATGTCGGCAATCCCCTCGATCTCACCGCACAGGGCGGCTATGACACGCACATCATCGATGAGTCGCTGAGCACACTTGCCACCTGTGGCGCGTATGACATGGTCATCTGGGGCCGCGGCTTTCCTTCGTGCCTGGATATGGGATCAGCTCTCGGGAAAGCCTTAACGCGGGCTGCAGCGGCGGCACCAGAGGTTGTCTTCCCGATATTGAGCCTCCCCGGCGGCCATTTCTACAGCTCTCTCGATCCAAAGGATCCGATGATCGAGCCGAAGGCCGAATTCAACGGCATGCCGTTTTTGCAGGGTCTAGCTCCTGGGCTGAAGGCGCTCTCTGCTCTGATGGGCTATGCTGAGTTCCAACGCGGCCGTAAACCCGGTGATCGCCTATCGGCCAAGTGGGGCCGGCGCAACACTTGCTATTCTGAGGCATTGCGCATCATGCGCGAGGCGAAAGACGACGTTCTGACGGAGCGTGAGGGCAAGCGTCTCCTCGCGCTCTACGGAATTCCGGTCACGCGCGAAGCGCTGGCAACGGGGGCGGATGAGGCGGCGCGCATTGCACGGACGCTTGATTTTCCGGTGGTGATGAAAGTCGAGTCGGCCGAGATCGTGCACAAGACGGACGTTGGCGGCGTCATCTTGAATATTCCCTCAGCCGAGAAAGCGGCGGAGGCATTTGAGCAGATCATGGCTTCGGTCCGGTCGCACCGCCCTGAAGCGAAGAGCGCCGGCGTCGTCGTGCAAGAAATGGCCAAATCTGGGCCAGAAATCATGCTGGGCGCAACTTTCGATCCGCAATTTGGGCCAGTCATCGCCTTCGGATTGGGCGGAATATGGGTTGAGGCACTCAACGACGTGCAGGTGCTGCTGCCGCCCTTCGATGCGGACGACGTGCAATCGGCAATCGGGCGGCTACGCGGTGCAAGCGTTCTACGTGGTGCGCGGGGCGGCGCCAAGGCAGACTTGGAGGGACTGGCCGACTGCATTGTCAAGTTCGGGACCCTTTGCACCGATCTGGCCGACGAGATCGGCGAGATTGACATCAATCCCATCATCCTTTCTGCCAGTGGAACTGGGCTAGTCGCCGTTGACTGCCTCATCACCAAAAAGAAGCTCAACGGAGTTTGACAAGCGAGCCGTCGATTAGCTGCAAGGCTTGGTTCGACCAGCGAGATCGCCAAGGAAGCATATTACCGCCCGCTCGGGATGACAGGCGCCGTGAAGTGATGCTTCTTATCTCGAAGAGAGATTCAAACCAAGGAATTCTCGTTGCTTGGTTTCTCTCCGCAAACAACGTAAGCAGTCGAAGCTCTATTAGTTCCGGCTAGGCCTTGGCGCGGGAAAAGATCACATGGCAATCAACTATGAGCAGCTGATGGCCATGAAGAGACTCGACCAAAAATACAGCTATAGCGATCGCGATGTGCTGCTTTACGCTCTTGGTATTGGCATGGGAGCTGATCCCCTGGACGAGAAGGAGCTCGCTTTCGTCAACGAGGCCACAGTGACGGCGCGGCCACTGAAGGTCGTTCCGACCTTTGCCTCAGTCGCCGCCGGCTTCGCTGAACCTGGTGAATTCAATCTAAACCCCATCGCGTTGGACGGCGAGCGGGACATCACATTTCACGGCACGCTTCCGCCCGCCACCGATATCACGGCGGACTCTTCCGTGATCGCCGTCTACGAGAGGGCAAGCACAAAGGAGCAGTCATCCGCTTCGAAACGGTACTGAAGGGCAGCCATGGAGAACCGCTGGCAACCCTGGTGACTTCGTATTTTGCGAGTCGCGATGGCGGCTTTGGCGGGCCTACCGACGGTCAGCCCGGGCCGAATCAATGCCGAGCCGAGCGCCCGTCCGGATCGTCAACATTCCCACGCGCCCCGATCAAGGGCTGATCTACCGGCTTTGCGGTGATCGCCATCCGCTGCATTCCGATCCGGAGTCCCCCAAGCGATTTGGGTTTCCCAAGCCAATCCTTCACGGCATGTACCTACGGAATCACCTGCCGCGGCATTCTGCAGACCTATGCCGATTATGATCCCAGCGCCTGCAGGCGGCATGCGGCGCGTTTTTCATCACCGGTCTACCCCGGGGAGACCATGACGCTGGAGATGTGGAAGGATGGCAACGTGATCTCGTTCGAAGCGAGCGTGAAGGGGCGCGGCGTCAAAGTTGTCAAGAACGGCATGACATTGCTAGACTGACAACCTGCGTAGCGGCGCGAGATGGCTCGCGACATTTGCCCGTTATTCTGCAGAATTTCTTCGATCCCCGCCGATTTACGCGCTCCTTGTGCCGTTTAGGCGGCTACGCTCATGCGTAATAATACGCCGAACAACATAGCTCTGCATAACGAGGGGGAGCGTCATGACCAAAGGGGGGCCGGGAATCATTCCTTTAGCGGCCCGAGCCGTCGCCTCGTTCTCCAGTCTATGGCGACCTTGCTCAGCCTACCGATTATTGCCAACACCACAAGAGCCTGGGCGTAGGAAAAGCTTGCCGGCAGCGGCGAAGTCGTCGTCTTCAGCTGTGGCGGCTCCTTTACCCAACGTGTTCGGCGATCCGTCTATGAGCCGTTCACGAAGGCGACCGGAATAAAAGTCGTAGATGTGGTGGCGGAGCCCCAGGTCAAGGCGATGCACCAGGCTGGCCCCGTCGATTGGGACATTGTTTATATCGAGGCGGAGGCCTATCCGGCAATGCACAAGGCCGGGAGGCCCGAGCCGATCGATTACAGTCTGTGGGATCAAGAAGCGCTTGACGACGCGCCGCCGCATACACGTCTCAAAGACGCGGTCGTGGGGCTTGCGTCCGCGATCGTCTTGCTTACGTCCAGCGCCTCTTTTCGGGAGCTGGTCCCCAAGACTGGGCAGATTTTCGGGACGTCAAGAAGTTTCCGGGAGCAAGGGGTCTCGAGCTCTCTTCGGTAAGCACGCCATCCAATTTGCGCTCCTGGCCGCCGGTGTCGCACACAAGATATCTCGCCACTGCCAGACGACAAGCTTGATCGGGAATTTGCAAAGCTGAACGATATCAAGCCGTACATTACCAAGCGTGGAGCGCGGGCGGTGAGGCGCCCCAGCTCTTGATCAACCGAGAATATGCTATGGCGGACGCGTTCGATGGCCGATTGATTGCCGGGATCCGCCAGAGCGCGCCGATCAGCTTTGTCTGGGCGCCTATGTCACCTACACATACGTGACGGTTCTGAAGGGGGGCCCAACACGGGGAACGCGCAAAGGCTGACCGCCTTTCTGAACCGCGCGCAGATCGCGGCCGGCTGGACGCAGGGTACCGGCTACCCTGGGCCAAATACAAATCAGCTCAAGTACCTGCCGGCCGAGTTGATCCCGCAGGTCAACGTGAATCCGCAGAACGCTTCGAAGTGCATCATTGATGACGCCAACTGGCTCGCGGAGACGCGACCAGATGGCGAAACCAATGCAGATCACATACAGCAGCGTTAGCTGCCATGGCGGACGCGCTGAGCTCAATCGCAATCACCCACCTGGCGGAGTTCTCGCGAGCTTGGTCCGCACAACAGGGCCTTGCCGCTCCTTGCTACTCGCGAAAGTCAGTTGGCTTCCTGCTACTCCGGCAGGGTGCCGGTGCGTATCGCGCTAGAGTGTTAGTTCAAAGACGAATTTCTCATGGCAAGCGAACAAGCGCTAACAGACTTCATCAGCCGTGTGATTACGGTAATCCGACTGATCGTTCATATCTATACCCGCACCGCCAACCTTCGATGTCGATCGACTTCTATCGTGAGCCGACGGATCGCATCCGCTCGCGATCGCATTAGCAATCTCATCATTGGGCCCACGGCTGGTTCGCGCCTTCGGACCACCTCAAGGTCGCTTGCCCTGGCATGACGCTAATGGTGTCCGAAAGGGCAAGTGTTGCATATCGAGATCCTTACCCGACATCTGCACGCTCCATTCAATTCAATACGATGAAATCGGCGGCGAGGGCGTATGCGCACAACGTTCGCAAGGGCGGCCCCTTGCATGAAAGGGTGGATCTCGCAGTTTTTTATCGGTCGGATGCCGGTTTTTCGTTGAAATTCAGCGCCGAGACGAGTTTACAATGGTGGGCATTCGCTTTGGGGGGCTGGCAGGGTCGCTGATTGGACCGACCTTTACCGGTGCATTGGCCCATGTTTAGAGAGGGTAGCTAGATGAACAATTCTCAGCTCACCCAAGGCAAGTCCTGGTTCGCATCGCGGCACCCGAACCACGCGTTCTACGGCGCACCCGTGGGGATCTTGCTCCTCGAGCGGATCGGCCGCAGCGGTGAGTTCAGCCGCCCGTTCATTCCCGGCAGCGTCGGCAATGCCAGCACTTGGAGCGTGCCTGTTCGCTACAAAACGATCCTTGGCCTCTCGTTCACTGAACTTGTCGCGCCCGATTACGGAAAATACGCTTCGGCCGCGGTACAGGCCGCCATTGAGCTCGTACGCGAGGGCGCTCAAATGATTACCGCCAACTGCGGGTTCATGTTGCGGTATCAAGACGCCGTGCGCAATGCCGTCGACGTGCCCGTGCTGCTTTCACCACTACTTCTCGGTGCATTGCTGGGACAAATGCTTCCGCGTGGCAAAGCGCTTGGTATCATCACGGCAAAGGCGTCGTCGTTGACTCCGGACGTGTTGAGAGCCGCGGGGTTGCCGGCCGATTCCGACCGTGTGGTCATAGTGGGCCTTGAGGATGCCCCCTGTTTCGCCGATGCTTTTCTTACAGCCAGCGGTGACCTCGATAGCAGTGCTGTCGAAAGGGAAACTGTCGCTGCCGCCGTCGCTCTCCTCAAGGATCGACCGGACATCGGGATGCTGCTGTTCGAATGTTCAGAGTTACCGCCCTATGCGGCCGCGGTTCAGCGAGCTACAGGCGTTCCGGTCTTCGACTTTACCTCGATGATCGAGTTCGTCATCGGTGGGTTGATACGCAGGCCATTCGCGGGAATCGATTAAGGACGATGACGCGGTGATTGAATCACGCGCAGAACTCTCCCGCCCGCCGCCTCTTCGGTATACGTCAGCTTGGCGCAAAATCGGAGCTTCCTTGCCGTCGCGACCTGCTCGGCTGTGCACTCTGGTATGCAGTCGGCTCCCAGGGAGGGCCGCCCGGCAATGAGAGGTCCCCCTCGACTAAGTCCATGGTTTATTGATTGCGAATGCGGTGCACTCAAAGCATTGTCGACCAGTGCCACGTTCACCGCTGGTTCCTGCATCAGCATAGCTCACGGGTGCGTAGCGCCGCGACGTTGGCGTCGATCGACTCTGGGCTCGCGGCTGTCGCAGCGGTTGCCCCACGATAGGAAGATCACGTCATTCAGCGGCCCGTCGTGCCTTGGCCACATACCGCCAAGGCCGGCGCCGGTCCGTGAGCGGCCCTTGCCTGTCGACCCCAATCGCTTCTCCCCTCAATCCATCGCTGGCCAATAGCACAATCCGCGCCTTCCAACTCAATTTCTGCGGCCCCGGCCGGCCGCTCCAAGCTTTGTCGATTAGCCGTGCTGCCGACATTACTCGATCTCTTCCATCGTCGCAGATTCACAAGCGCCCTGATCTACAACTCTTTATCAGCGATCGAACACTAGGAAGGCCGTACCTCATTTTGCAGGATTGCTTTAACCGAGGTAAGTTCCATCCGTGCCCCGCTGTAGCGCTTAAGAACATATGTGTAAGCATGGGCGGAGCAAACGAGCTGAGCATAACCAGGAGGGGGTCATGACCAAGCGACAGATTTCTCAAATCCATTCGTCCGGTGGCCAGAGCCGACGCTCAATGCTTCAATCAGCGGCAGTGTTGTTGAGCGCTCCCTTCGTTGCCAAAGCGACGGGAGCCTGGGCGCAGGAAAAACTTGCGGGCAGTGGCGAAGTGGTCGTTTTTAGCTATGGCGGCTCATTTACCGAAGGCATTCGGCGATTTGTCTATGAGCCGTTCACGAAGGCGACAGGAATAAAAGTCGTCGATGTGGTCGCCGATCTGGCCGAGCCCCAGGTCAAAGCAATGCACCAGGCAGGCCGAGTCGATTGGGACGTTGCCTACATTGTCGTGCAGAACTATCCGGCAATGCATGAAGCTGGAATGTTTGTGCCAGTTGATTACACTCTTTGGGATCAGGAGTCGCTCGAAGGAACGCCGCAGCACGCACGTCTCAACGACGCAATTGTCGTCTTCCAAACGGCGGGGGTTCTCGCTTACGACGCGCGGGTTTTTCCAAACGGCGGCCCGCAAGATTGGGTGGACTTTTGGGACGTCAAGAAATTTCCCGGAGCACGTGGCCTTGAGGCTCTACTTGGTAAGCACACCATCCCACTTGCGCTCCTCGCCACCGGGCTCGCACACCAGGACATCTGGCCCTTAACAGACGAGAAGCTCGATCTCGCATTCGACAAGCTCAACCAGATCAAGCCATATGTTAGCAAGTGGTGGAGCGCGGGCGGCGAACCGCCTCAACTCCTGATCAACGGCGAATACGCCATGACAAGCGCGTTTGATGGCCGTGTAACCGCCGCGATCCGAAAAGGGGCACCGATCAAGTTCGCCTGGGAAGGGGCCTGGCTGACGTATAGCTATGCAGCCATTCTTAAAGGTGGACCCAATACGGTGAATGCGCAAAAACTGTTCGCATTCTTGAATCGCGCGCAGATTGCGGCCGGGTTTACTCAAGGCACTGGCTATCCCGGGCCGAATACACATCAGCTCCAGTATCTTCCGGCTGAGTGGGTGCAGCTGCTCAGCATCGATCCGAAGAATGCTTCTAAAGTCATCCCGGAGGACCCTGCTTGGCTGGCTGCCAAGCGGCCGGATGGTAAGACGAATGCAGATCATCTCCAGGAGCGATGGCTGGCGTGGCGGGCGCAATGAGCGCTGTGGTGTCTGGCGGGCTCTAGAGAAGTCGAGACAATAGATGAACACGAGCAGATTGCTGAGCTGCAGAAAACGTCTAGCGACGCAGCGAACTGATTCGCTCTCGCCGTGCGTGATTTTGGTTATTGCCGCAGGATCATGAGCGGCATGACAATGTGCGTCATGCCTCGGTGTGCATCATGCCTCGGTTGTGGAGCATCCCAACCAGCCGGGACGCGCAGCCGAACTTCGAGCAGGAACAGCTAATAGTATTCTAGCTGTCTCTGAGCTCGGGCTGCTTCCGTGCCGTCCCAATGCCCAGCGGTTAGCAGCATAGGGGAACGATAGCACTGGCACTGCTTATCCAGCCGCTCTTTCTCTTGGTGTGTTCTTCGACGCGTGGACCAGAATTGGCCAAGCCTCTCTGGATTGCCATCAAGACCCAGCGCAAGCAGGTGTTTAAGATAATGATCGTGTTGCCGGCGGGCTCAGCGCCTTGCAGGTGGAGCTTCTTGGCATCGAGTGGCGGCGCGTTCGGCTTCGTTTCTTTGGGGAAACATCGTCGTGGTCGGCGGCATGATCAACCATCGCGCCTCAGCCGGGCCCATGGCCTGTTCTTCAATGCTAATTTGGCTGCGAGGCGCCTTACTTCTTAAGCTTGAGCAAAAAGAGCGCAGACAAAACCAGCTTTGCATAAATCCGTCGAAAATGTTCCGCCGGCGCGCGAATCAGGCTTCAAAGCCCGCTAAACTGGACTGAACGATGTCGAGAGATCGGTAGGATGTAACCGAATTGGTGCAGCAAATTTGGAATTTAGGAGAGTTGTTTGCCTCAGACCTTTCGAGACGCCAGGTGCTATCGCTCGATGCTCTTCGTTCCCGGAGACAAACTCGACTGGATGTTGAAGGCGCCCAAGTATGGCGCCGACGCACTGATGTTCGATCTTGAGGACGCTGTCGAGGTCACCCGAAAGCCTGCGGCTCGCAATGCCGTCGCGACAGCCATCAAGGAACTCCGTACTGGCTCTTTCGGCCGATTCGTGAGGGTCAACGGATGGCGAACGGGCCACCTGCTGGACGATCTGAATGCAATCGTCATCGAGGGCCTCGATGGAGTGGCGCTCGCCAAAGTCGAGGACCCGGAGGATATTGCCGCCCTGGACCGTGTATTGGGGGAACTGGAGAGGGCGCGTGGCCTGCCGGTTGGGGGTATCGAGATCTGCGGTGCTGGTGCGGAAACGGCAGTGGCCATGTACAGGCTCTACGACATCTGCATGGCATCCCAGCGGATCAAGCGTGCCGGCGCTGCCTGTGGTCCAACACCGGGTGGAGATGCTGCCCTTTCCCTCGGCCTCAACAATGCGACCGACGAAGGGATTTACTTCGGTGCCCACTTCGTGCTGCAAGCGCGCGCTGCCGGTATCGTGCACATCGAGGGCTCCATGACGGGGCAGCTGGATGACCTCGATCTGGTGCGGCGGCTTGCCGAAAAGTCCAAGCGCATGGGTGCGACTTGGGCGATGGCGATCCACCCGAGTCACATCCCCATCATCAACGAGGTCTTCTCGCCATCGCAAGCCGAAGTCAACGAGGCGCGCGAAATCATTTCGGCTTTCGCGGAGGGAGTGGCTCGCGGGGTGGGCGCGATTCGCTACAAATCGAAGTTGCTCGACTACGCAAACGTCCGGGCTGCAATGAATGTCCTGAAAACAGCTCGAGCAGCTGGCATGGACGTCGGCATCGTCCCGAATATTGAAATTCCCGCATATTGAGAGGCAAGCATGGCGGAAGCACTTCAAGGGGTGGTTGTTCTTGATCTCACCGCGTATCTCGCGGGGCCGTATGGCTGCGCTCTCTTGGGCGATGTGGGAGCCGAGGTCATCAAGATTGAGCCCCCGCGCGGCGACGCCTTGCGGCAATATCCGTCGAGCCTAACCGACGAATGCAGGACTTTCCTGGGAGCGAACAGGAACAAGCGCTCGGTCGTGCTTGACCTGAAAAGC
The DNA here is from genome assembly GCF_028128765.1 of Bradyrhizobium sp. CCBAU 51627. GTDB lineage: Bacteria > Pseudomonadota > Alphaproteobacteria > Rhizobiales > Xanthobacteraceae > Bradyrhizobium. Next base: position 61,946 of record NZ_LBJG01000091.1, on the reverse strand, counting down.
GCCGAGGGCCAGGCCGCTTTCTATCGACTGGTGGACCGGGCCGACGTCGTCGTGCACAACTTCCGTCCCTCCGTGCCTCGCAGGCTTGGAATCGACTATGAAACGCTGCGAAGCCTGCGCCCCGATCTCATTTACTGCTCGCTGACGGGTTACGGCGAAAACGAAAACGGTCCTCTGCGGGACCATCCTGGCTACGACACGATGCTCCAGTGCTTCACTGGCTTAGCCTCCATGCAGGGAACTGATACCGAGCAGCCGCAGATCTTGCAGGGTTCGATCGTGGACTACCATACGGCCTCTTTTGTCGCGATCGGAATTTTGTCGGCGCTCGTCCATCGGCTGCGGACGGGCGAAGGACAGCATGTGAAGCCATCTTTATTGCGGTCCGCTATTTCATTGCAGGCTGGCCAATTCATATGGGCGGAAAGCGAGCCTCGTGACGTTGAGCGTTGGTGGGGAGCGAGCTACTCGGGAATCTATCCGGCCAAGGACGGCCACCTCTACCTGCAAGCCACCACTTCCGCCTTTTGGAAGAACCTGTGTGACTCTCTCGGTTTCCCAGAGTTGGTGGAGGACCCAAAGTACGATACGCTCAAGAAGCGTGTCGCTCTTAGAGACGAGATCAAGCCGCTGATAAGGGAAGCCCTGAAGCAGCACACTGCCTTTGAATGGGAAGAGTTGATGCTCGGCAAAGTCCCTTGCATCGCGATACGATCGATCGGGAACATGTTCGACCATCCTCAACTTCTGGCAGAGGGGCTCGTTGTCGAACACGATCACCCACGTGTCGGCAAGTACCGGAGCATGAGCAAAGCCGTGAAGATGGGCGTCGGAGACAAGCCGACGACACGCGCCCCGATGCTCGGGGAGCATACGGACGAGGTGCTAAGGCAGTTCGGATTTGAAGAAAAGGAGATTGCCGCGCTGCGGGCAAAGGGGGCTGCTGCATGAAGACGCAGGTCTTCGGGGACATTCGCGTCGACTCGATCACGGAGTTCGAATTCTCGGTCCCCCCAGGCGACCTGCTTGTCGGCCTGACGCCAGAAGACGTTGCGGAACATGAGTACTGGCTGGGGCCTCGCCTGGTGGAGCCCGGAACTCGAAATCTTGCAGTCCATATGCATGCGTATTTGATACGCACGCGACACCATACGATTCTGTTCGACACCTGCTGTGGCAATGACAAGGAGCGGTCCTACTTCCCGGCCTGGCATAGACTGCAAACACCCTTCCTCCAGAATCTGGCGCGCGCAGGTGTTAGTCCTGAGCAGGTCGATTTCGTCATGTGCTCGCATCTGCACGCCGATCACGTTGGGTGGAACACGCGGCTGCTTAATGGCGAGTGGGTACCCACTTTCCCCAACGCCCGCTACCTTATCAGCAAGGGTGAATTCGAATGGTGGCGCGACGCGTTCGAAAGGGGAAGTGTTAAGCCATACCGGAAGCTGTCGTTCACTGACAGCGTATTGCCTGTGGTGGACCGCGGTTTGGCGACATTCGTGGAAGATGACTATGCTTTCGAGAACGAAATGCCTGACGAGGTTCGCTACGTACCGCTCCACGGTCACACCAAGCACCACTGCGGCCTTTACCTGCGCTCGCGATCGCAGGAGGCGATCTTTACCGGTGACGCCATTCACCACCCGATCCAGTTTGCGCGGCCAGATTGGATCAACGCCGGCTACGATAACGCAGCGGCAATCCAAGTGCTACGCGGGCTGATTGCCCGCTGTATTGACACGCCTACGAAGCTCATGACGGCGCATTTTCCCGAACCCACTGCAGGCTGTGTGGTGAGCGGTGCAGTCCACCCTCGTTTTCGCTTTGACGCTGATTGAGAAGAGGCGACCGTGATCGCGTGAAGCGCATTGGACATGGTGTCAGTCATGAGGCTCTAGATTTGGAGATGGGCCACAAGGCGTCACAGTCGATCGCCTTGACCTTTGCTCACCAATGTTCTTGCGCTGGCGCAGAAACCGCCAACAGCTCGGGCAGCTATTCTTCGGGTCTGGATCGCGCTAGCTAATGCGCGCGCTCGAGACGACCTGTTGACCACCGTTACCGCGGAGCAGGGCACACTATCTCCGAAGCTCGCTGCGAGGTCGATTGCGCGCCCTCTTGGATTTGGTTTGCTACGGAACGTGAAGGTCCTCGGCATAAGAGCGCCCTGCAAGCGCGGGGTTTGTTAGGTCCGTGGTGGCAATCCGAGCCTTGGCGGGAGCTTTCTTCTCAATTTGTTGATTTGTTGCCAATTCGTAATTCCGAATCCGTCTAGCCGCGTGCAGAGATGCGGGATTTCGCCGATGTAGCGCCGACAATTGGTGAATACCGGCTCGGTCGAAAAGCTACCGTTCCCCTTAGGTTCGAGGTGGATGTGCGCCCCCTTGAGCCGTTGACGACCAAGCGTGCGCTTCCCAAAAGAGGGGGAAAATTATGTCAGATCACGTGTCTCGTAAACTTCCGTCCCGCCGGGTGAGCCGACGCACGGTCCTGCAATCGTCGGCAGCGATGTTGAGTGCGCCGCTCATTGCGAAAGCCACCGCAGCCTTTGGTCAGGAAAAACTCGCCGGCACGGGGGAAGTGGTGGTTTGCAGCTATGGCGGCTTGTTCACGGAAAATCTTCGTAAGCATGTCTCTACCCCCTTTACGAAGGCGACGGGCATTAGGGTTGTCGATGTAACAGCTGACGAAGCCGAGCCCCAAATCAAGGCGATGCGCGGAGCTGGCCGGATTGATTGGGATATTGCTTTTGTCAACGCTTTTTGGCCAGCCTACTCGCAATTGTCTCAGGCCGGCGCTTTCATGCCTATAGACTACAGCCTCTGGGATGACGAAGCCCTAAAGGGGGTGCCGGAATATGCTCGCAATACGCATGCTGTAGTCGGATACTCAGGCAGCCAACTGCTGGTTTATGATGAACGTCTTTTCCCAAAGAGCGGCCCGAAGAACTGGGCAGACTTCTGGAATATTAAGGAATTCCCGGGACCGCGGGGATTCGCCGCCAATTCTTATCTTGCTGACATTGCGTTTGCGTTGAGCGCCGATGGCGTCACTCAGAAAGGTCTCTGGCGGTTGACCGATGATATGGTCGATCGCGCACTGAGGAAGCTCGACGAGATCCGACCCCACATCACGAAATGGTGGACTGCAGCTGGCGAGACCATACCGCTACTCGTCAATGGTGAATACGCGATGACGAGTTCGTTCGATGGGCGTGCCCTGGCGGCTATCAAGAAGGGAATGCCCATTCGCATGGTATGGGACGGCGCCTCTCTAACCGATAACCACTGGACTATTCTTGAGGGGGGGCCGAATAGCGCTAATGCGCAGAAATTCATTGCATTTGTGAATCGGGCTGAAATAGCGGCCAGCTTCACGCAATGGACGGGCTATCCCGGTCCGAACCTAAATCAATTAAAGTACCTGCCGGCCGAGCTGGTGCCACTGCTAAGCATAAACCCCGACAACGCAGCGAAGCTTGTCCGGTACGACGCTCCCTGGTTCTTGGAGAGTCGGCCGGATGGCAAATCCAACGCCGAGCACATTCAGGAGCGTTTCTTGGCATGGCGGGCGCAATGATGTGGTCGATGAGCCAACGGTCTTGCACGCTTTGACCTTCGGCCCGCGGGCTTTATCCAGTTTGAAGTTCGTTCTGGCCCAAGGACCAGAGCATGAAGCGCAGCCACTTTTCGGAAGAGCAGATCATCGGGATTTTGAAGGAGCATGAGGCCGGCGTGTCGGTCGCCGATCTATGCCGTATGCATTGCGTCAGCGATGCCAGCATCTACAATTGGAAAGCCCGCTTTGGTGGGATGAGGTCTCGGAAGCCAAGCCGTTGAGGACGCTGGAGGACGAGAACACGCGGCTGAGGCGGCTTTTGGCCGACGCCACGCTGGACAATGCGGCGTTGAAGGACCTCCTGGGAAAGAAATGGTGACGCCCGAGGGGAAGCGGAAAGCTGTCGCGCATCTCGTGGAGTCCTATGGGGTGAGCGAACGGCGGGCGTGTAAAGCCATCGGCTGTTGCCGCATGACCATCAGATACCGGACGATCCGGGCGGATGATGCCGCCCTACGCCAACGCATGAGGGCGATCGCCGAGGTGCGTCGTCGCTTCGGCTATCGGCGCTTGCATGTTTTGCTCAAGCGGGAGGGTATCTGGTCAACCACGCCGAATGACTGCTGGTCGGTCGACTTCGTCTCAGATCAACTCACCGATGGCCGTCGCTTCCGCATCCTGACCGTGGTCGACGAGTGCACGCGCGAGTGTCTGGCCTTGGTGGCCGACACCTCGCTGTCCGGCTCCCGGGTGGCTCGGGAACTGGACTGGGCAAGCCCATGTAGAACACCTTCATCGAAAACTTCAACTGCCGGCTACGGGATGAACTGTTGAACCGGACGCTGTTCACGTCGCTGGTCCCAGGCCAGTCTCGAAATCGGACATTGGCGGGACGACCTCACTCGCAACTCGGATGGAAAACACCATTGGAGTTCGCCTTCACCTGCGACCCGCGACCGGACCTGGCGCTGCGCTATGCCGATGGCTCCACAGCAGCTCCCCTGGCTACCACCGCGCCATGCGCGTAAATCCACCAGCCAGATCGGACTCAGGGCTGGGTGAAGCTTGGGGGCAAGGTTACCGCGAACGCAGCAGTGGTAGCCGCATCGGCGCTTACGGATGATCACGCGTCTCGGTCCACTAAAGGCGGCATGACTAGCATAGCGACGTTCAATCGCCTATAATTCCTCCGTAAACGGCATTGCCAGAAGTGCCAGCGCTCGGGGCGCGCAATGGGTCGCCAAACAGCAGGCTGAACTCCTTCATACACCGTATTCTGTGTCGTCCTCAACTTGCCAGCGCTCGCGGGAGAGATTCCTATTCCGCTGCGCCGCTGAGAGGCCTCGCCACCGTCGCGGCCAGCCTAAGAACCTCGGCGCCCAGCGCGGCGCGACTGGTGTCATCCATCAACTCTATCTGAGTTGGTAGCTGTCCTAGCGCGTAGCCGGTGGTTTACACACGAGCTGGTGCTTTGCTCGTGTGATCCGAGAGGCGAACGCTTGACGCTCCGATGCCCGTATTCTTCGCCTCAGACGAAGAATTGCGCCGTTACAAAGCGCCACATTGCGGAAATTCGGCAACGGAATCCTGTAGTACTTCCGCAGAACCCTCGGCTCTATCAAGCGTCGCAACGGAGCGGGGAGCTCACGCGTTTTACCTTAATCATCTGGAAGGTCTATGATATGAAAAGGCAAGGATTTCGTGGGAAGATCGAGGAGGTCATCTACGTTCGACTCAACGCCGGTGACGACCTTCTTCGAGCCATTTGGGACATCTGCAAAGAATACGATGTCAAGACAGGAATCCTTCTGGACGCCACCGGCTCGATGCAAAGCGTCCGGCTGCAGCGGTTTCCCCACGAGCCGCGACCCGGGAATACTGGCATTGATTACGTTGAGATCCCTGGGCATCTCGAAGTGAGCGCGCATGGCATCATCGGGATGGGCTGGGTCCCGGACAAGTCGGTTACAGCGCCGCCAGAGCTCATGCAACGGCGCGGGCCAAGTGAGCTCGACACAGGCTTCGGCAGTATGGCGGGGTTCGTAGGACACCAGACTCCGTATCTCCACTGTCATATCACGGTGTCGAGCGCCTCACAGACCGTCTGTGGTCACCTCATGGAGGGGTCGCTGATTTCCAAAAACACTTGGAACGGTGAAGCGAAGTTGCCCTCACACTTCTCGGTCGCTATCGCAAAGGTTTCAGGTGTTATCTTGAAGGCGACCTGGGACAAGGAGGGCTACTATCACGACATCGTACCGGCATAGTCGCATCGCTGGACAAAATCACGGCGTAACCTCCGCGGGCGGAACTTACGCTGTCCAGCAGTATAGCCCCCTCCGCGACGCTCGAGGCGCGGTGAGCGAGGCCGCCTCGGCGCACAAGGCGGCCCCGCTCAGAATGGCACATGAAATCTGATAACACTGAACGCGAGGCTCGCGCAGGTAGGCCCGCCAGTGGAGACATCGACCACATGGAGGAACTTGTGCAGGCTAAGGTATCAGACCTCTCTGCTGCTTTTGCTGAGGTGTTGCAGGGCGTCGCGACAACGGCATTGCCTCGCGATGCAGCACAAGCCGCCAAGGAACGCATCCTCGATATGTTGAGCGTCACCTTCAATGGACTGGACGAGCCGGCCTCAGGAGTCGCTTTTCGCTCAGTTAATCCATGCGAGGGCCCGTGTACCGTCATTGGTCGCAATGCAACTGCTACTGCCGCGGACGCAGCTTTTGTGAATGCCGTTACCAGCCATTCCACGGTTCAGGAGGACTGTGGAGGTGGAAGTCATCCGGGTACTTACGTCATTCCAGTATCGCTCGCGGTTGGCGAACAGTATCGACGGTCGGGGAAAGAAATATTGAGTGCGATTGCTGTTGGCTATGAAGCGGCCCAACGAATGGGCACGGCCGTTCGCGGAGGAGTGCACGCGAACCGGTTTCGTGTGGTCTCGACGATTGGGGCTTTCGGCGCGGCTGCCTCTGCGGCAGTCTTGTCTGGTCTTGATACTCGCAAAATTGCCAACGCACTCAACTTTGCTGCGAACATGGCTGGCGGATTTAACGAGGGCCTCGGTGATGGGACCATGGAGTGCTTTTTCCACGCTGGCGTCGCAGCCCGCGCCGGGATCAGCGCGGCTGCCTTTGCTGGAGCCGGTGGTGAAGCGTCGCCACGCACACTCGATGGCTCACATGGGTTCTTTAGTGCGCTCGCGCGCGGCACAAATTGTGACGCCAGCGCTCTAACAGCTGCGACGAGGGAGCTCGGAATCCTTGGCGCCCGGTCCAAGCCGTTCCCCGCTTGCGCGCTCAATCAAGAGACAATGCTTACGATCCGTTCACTCCGGCCCACTGGTCTTTCGCCATCTCAGATCAAGCGCGTCATTGTGACCCGACCTGAAACGGGCATAAACAATTATGACGCGCCTGGACTCTTGGGCAACCCCCCTTATCGCAACAGCCTGCAAGCGCAGATGTCAGCCAAGTTCACTTCAGTTGCTACATTGCTCGGCAAACCTGTCACGGAATTGGCATACTTTCGTGAGTCATTCGGGGATCCGGATGTTGAAGTAGTCGCAAAGAAGACGTCGTTGCTCGTCGCTGAGAGGGACGAAGACGGAATTACCGTTGAAGTATTCTTGAAAAATGGCGCAACTCTCACCATGCGTTCTGCAGATGTGGCCGACATGAGTTGGGATACGGACATGGACGCGAAGTTCATGAGGCTTGCGTCTCCGAGACTTCATGCCGCTACCCGAAGCGTGCGCGATGTCGTAGCCGGTCTAGAGGCTGTGCCTGATATTGGCAGGCTTATGCAGCTCGTCCGAGCATAGCGCTATAGGTGGTCTTGTAGTTTGTTGGTGCTATGGCAGAAGCCGCTTTGGTGTGCGTTTAGATCTGACCTCTGCCAGTGGCAGTCTCTTTACGAACGTTTGGCTGTAGCCGCGTGCCTGGATGCTAATCGGATCGGCCGATTCCCGCTACAGGTTATCGGAGAAACGTACGTTCTGACATTTGGCGAATTGATTGCTAGGCCTTGCCTGCTTGCCACTACACGAATCTCGATTCTCTCGCCCTCTTGCTATTGCTTGCGTGGCGATGTCAACGCCCGCGTGAGTGTGCCCATCCGCTTTCCCATGCGTGATATTGCAAAGACCATCCGCCAGACGGGCATTCCGCTCTGCGGCCTACTGGCTGCCGTGTAGTTCCGCGGAACGCCTTGGTTTCGGATTGGTATTAACCAGCCAGATTTCCTAGAACGGCTTCAGTCGAGGATGATCTCAGCTCCGTCGCGCTGGGGCGGATTGCAGGTGGCAAAACCCACGTCCCTGGTATCCGGGGCGGCCGTCACCGCGCGGTCTCATATGTCTAATAGCTTGTACGGATCAGATCAGCCACCGCTGCCGCCGCACGCCACCGTAACGTTTGCGCGCAGCTTAACGTCGGTGCGAGGCAACACCTAACGCCTAACAGCTGGGGGCGCCTCGGAGCATCGTGGGAGCCGTTCAAAACGGCCAAGATCTGTTGGCGCGGCCGAAACAAGCAAGTCAATTAGGCTGCCTGAGCGACTGCTACACGGTGCTCACCGAGCCTCACTGAATGCTTACTGCGCTCCTCTCTACGGGCATGGCGATGGCCAGTGCCTTCGACAGCCCAGCGCTCGCTGCGATTTCGGTGGTGCGTCGATCAAATGTAGCTGGGACGCGCCTAGCTGACCCGCAGCTTCACAGCAATGACGAAGAGGGACCCACAGGCGAACGCGTAATAGCTGCTCGCCTTCATGGGGATTGCGGCCGAAGTACTTTTGCCCTGTTGCCGATTGTAGTGCAGTATCGCCAAATCGTCTAACTCAGAGGGACGCCGCATTTCGTCGAGCAGCAGCCGACAATTGGTGAATTTCGGCTGCATTGGTCCGCTACGTTCTTGTTTAACTCCAAGGAATTGTGCCGCCTTAGAGCACACAGAAACATGCACCGGCTTCTAATAGGGGAAATCCATGGCTGAGAAAGTTTCTCGCGAGTTTCCATACGGTACTGTGAGCCGACGTTCGCTTCTCCAATCAACAGCGGCGCTGCTAAGTCTACCGTTGGTGGCCGATGCGGCCGCTGCCTTGGCCAGGGAAAAACTCGCCGGAAGTGGCGAAGTAGTAGTTTACAGTTATGGTGGCTCGTTCACGGACAGAGTTCGGCGACATGTTTATGAGCCCTTCACAAAGGCGACAGGAATAAAGGTCGCGGATGTGGTGGCCGATTTCGCCGAACCCCAGGTCAAAGCGATGCACCACGCCGGCCGGGTCGATTGGGACGTCGCCATCATCTACTCAAAGGCCTATCCGGAGCTGACCCAGGCGGGCATGTTTGAGCCCATCGACTACAGCCTTTGGGACGACGAGGCGCTCGAAGGAGTGCCGCAATCTGCTCGTCTTAAGGACGCTGTCGTTGCATTCCAAAACGCGACTCTGCTGGTTTACGACGAACGCGCTTTCGCGAAGAGCAGTCCGAAGAATTGGGCCGACTTCTGGAATGTCAAGGAATTCCCAGGACCGAGGGGGCTCAATGGTAGCGGCAGAGCTGGTCTAGGTCCGATGCTGTTTGCCTTGATGGCCGATGGTGTAGCGCACAAGGATCTCTGGCCACTTAGCGATGAAAAGATTGACCAGGCGCTGAAGAAACTCGATGAGATTAAGCCGCATATCACCAAGTGGTGGACGGCAGGCGGGGAACCCATCCAACTGCTCATCAACCGTGAAATCGCGCTGACGAGCGCTTATGATGGTCGTGCTTTCGCGGCAATTCAGCAGGGGGCACCCATGCGTATGATGTGGGACGGCGCTATTACAGTCGAAAACTACTGGACTGTTCTTAAGGGGGGGCCGAACAGCGCAAATGCACAGAAATTCATCTCATTTGTGAATCGGGCGGAAATGGCGGCCGCCTTTACGCAAGAGACCGGCTTTCCCGGACCGAATAAAAATCAGCTCAAGTACCTGCCAGCCGATCTGGTGCCGCTGATCAACATAAATCCCGAAAACGCGGCGAAGGCAATACCTTACGACGTTCCTTGGCTTCTGGCGAAACGCGCCGATGGCAAGACCAACTCGGATCACCTAGATGAGCGGTGGCTTGCATGGCGAGCACAATAACCTCCCACGCTATCGGCACTCAGACGACGCCCTCGCCATCTTCGCTATGCCCGCACTGTGGGCCTGCATGCTGCTGCCTGGAAGCATCTTCTTCGTGGTGCCATTTGTGGTGCGCATCGGCGAAACCCTGTCGATCTGGCGGTATTGTGCAACACTGATCCCGCCGATGTTCACGGTCATGTCTGACATTGGCCCGTATCGCGGCTTTGCGGCAAGCGGACTCGAGCGTTGGCTAGCTTTTGATAGGTCGCAGTGTCCCAATGCTGGCGAGCCATCTCGCCGTGCGTTTCGTGCTACCCGTACCGATCGTCGCATACTTGTCATTCGGCGTTCCGCCTACTCCGTCTTCCCTTGCCCGGCAATCTTTGTCTTTGGCCTGTCGGTCGGGCGGGCCGCTCCTTCTAAGGCGTCTCGATCCAGGCGGGCATACATTTCATTGACGCGGGGTGGACGACATCAGTTGTTTCTTGCTTCGGCAACCGGCCGCTGATGTTGGTTGGCTGGGGGGCGCGGTACGTTTTGTGGATACGCGCTCCGTCGCTCGCCTCTCGTATCAATTTGAACGATGGCCCGAATTCACGAACAAGCGCGCCGAACAATAAAGTTCTGCCAGCAAGCGGCCCGCTTCGGGCCACTAGAATCGACGGTAGCGCACCATTCGGCGGATACGCGTCGCTCTTCTCGATAAAGGCCTGATCGTTCTTGCCATAGAACTGCAGCCCGGGATGGAAGTTGCCGCGATTACCATGCGTCCTTTGCGTCCTCAACACTATCAGATTTGGTAGCTGTCCTGGCGATGTAGCCGGTGATTTACACAGGGCCTGGTGCTTTGCGCGTGTGATCCCAGAGCCGACACTTGACGCACAGAAGCGTCGCATTCTCCGGATCAGGCGAAGACTTGCGTCGTCATTAAGAGCCACATTGCGGAAATTCGGCCAAGGAATCCCGTACTACTTCCGCAGAACCCTCGGCAGTGCGGAGTCTAGGACTGAGGAGTTCACGCGTTTACCTTTTTCATCTGGAGGGTCTATGACATGAAACGGGCTATGGTCAGTGGGAAGTTCGAGGAGGTCATCTACGCCCGACTTGAGGCGGGTGAAGATCTTCTTCCAGCCCTTTGGGACATCTGCAAACAAAACAATGTCAAGACAGGAATCCTTCTGAACGCTACCGGCAACATGAGTAAGCTCAGGTTGATGCGGATTTCCAACGAGCCACGGAAGGACAATTGGGGGGTTGACTTCGTTGAGATCCCGGGGCCGCTCCAGATGACCATGACTGGCCTCATTGGCGTGGGCTGGGTCCCGGACGAGGCGCTGAGGACGCCGCCGCCGGAGTTTTCCCGCCACTACGCCGACACGGGCTTCGGATCTGCCGGCTTCGACGGACACGAGGACCCTTATTTCAAGGTCAATATCACGGCGATGGGTGTCTCGGGGACCGCAGTGTGCGGGCACCTCTTGCAGGGTTCACCGATTGGCAGCGTCAATTGGAATGGGGGGGCTGCTGTACCCTCGCACTTCACGGTCGCTATTGCAAAGGTTTCGGGGTGCATCTTGAGGGCGACCTACGACAAGACCGGCTACTATCACGAACTCGTTCCGGCATAGCCCGTCGCTGGAGAAGAACACGGCGTAGCCTCACCGGTGAATCCCCAATACGAGAGACCTACGCCGTGACCAGCAGCATAACCTTCAGCCCGTTTGCGTTGATTTGGTCCTGCTGACCGAGTACGCCTTCGGGCCTGCACCAGGACACGCTGCCGGTCATATGACTCATGGCGGTTCATCGCATCGTTGCGTGAAATGCGTCGTTCCTGTCCTCCGGCGAGATGCTGCCGACGTTCACCGCCCAATCGAGTACAGCCAGTGGTTGCATCGTACTCGCTGGACAGGGACGATGCTTTCAATCTCCGCTAATACGTATGTGGTTCGCACCCGGCACGCCACGATCCTGGTGGATAGCTGCCTCGGCAACGCAAGGGGCGGTGGTCCCGCCGGAGCGCACATGAAGACAGACCAGGAGCTCCTACTGGAGGTCCAAAGTCCGTTGAGGCAGGAGCTGATGCTTGGAATGCTCGCAAGGGGCATACCAATGCGCCAACTAGCCCGCTATCCATTGCGGAAGCCAAGCGCTGAATGCTCCGGGGCGACGTTCGACGCTGACTTCGGAACGAGCATCGCAACCGTGGCGGCGCAGGCAATCGGTGAAGGCCATACACCGAGCAGCCACCGCAAGTTCTTGTTGAAATGGGCAGGACCAGGTGTCACATCGTCGCGGCACCAATCAGTCAAGGTAACCTTGCCCTTGAACCGCGCGGAGACCGACCCTGCCTTCATTTTCGCGTGGCGCGAAAGACCTGGTCTTCAGTCTTATCAATTGCTCGTATCCCGGAATGCAGGATTTCTGCACGGCAGGATCGTTCAGCTTCGCCCAAACCATCTCGCTTGGAGCGGCAAGCTGAATTTCGCCCGTCACCCTCGTCGCCATCGAAAGCCTGCGAGTTCGCGAAAGAAGCGCTGAGCCTTGACGTTGAGACGTCGCGTCGAACCCTTGGCCTTACTTCAGAGGAGTGACCAGGGCGAGGAAGCCCTGTCCGGATGCTTGAAACGGCTCGAGGCGGATCATTCCGGGACCGGCGCGAACACTCTGGCCATATAGACAGAAAGATCATCCACGATCTCGGCGGCCGAAGCGGGCGTCACCCCGGCCAGCGACTTCGCCAGCTCCTTCTTAAAGTCGAGCTGCATCGATCGCGCGATTTGGATTCGCTGCGCCTGCGGCGATCCGGCGCCATGCATGGACTCCGTCAGATAACCGACGGCGTTCCTGCCAAGCGTCATGTTCTCCACCAAGCGAAGGATGCGGATCCTGTCCTCCGTCGCGACCTCGGCCCGTCCCTTCAGGTACTTCTCGATGATCGGACCGATGGTCTCGTGCCGCAGCTCCCGCTCTGAGGGCAGCGTCACCATCAGTCCACCGGCGAGATCCTGTGCCAGCCGTCCGATCTCGTACGGCAATTTGGTCACATGATGCTTGCAGACATTCGCAAGCATTTCGTCCGGCAGGTACGCTCCTGACTTCATCGGAATTCCCTGATGGCTCGCCGCGATGCCGGCGCTGTAGATCGTCTCGTTAAGGTGGGTCATCTCGACCAACTTGTCGCGGACGTGGGAGGCGCGCTCGACGCCGTTGTAGTCCGCAATCGCCGCCGCCGCGCCGATCAGCACGTCGCCCACCCCCGTCTTGCAGACGTAACTGCGCCGGTGATAGCAGGTAAAACGTTCGACCAGCGTGGAGACAAATTCGAACTCTCCATCGAGGAGGACGAGTTCCCGCGGAATGAACACGTCCTCGAAGAAGATCATCGCCTCTTGGCCGGAAAAACGTGCGTTGCCCGCGTCAATGTCACTGCCTTCGGCGCTGCGGGTGTCGCAGGATTGCCGGCCGTAGATGTAGGTGATTCCCTTGGCGTCGACGGGTATCGCGCCAACGATGGCGTAATCTTTTTCCGCGACGTCCAGCCGCATTGTTGGCATCACGATCAGCCAGTGCGAGTTGAGACAGCCGGTCTGGTGGGCCTTCGCTCCGCTGATATAAACGCCTTCCGCCGTGCGGCGCGTGACGTGCACGAACAGGTCTGGGTCCGACTGCTGCGAAGGAGATCTACCGCGGTCGCCTTTCACGTCGGTCATGGCGCCACCGATGACGAGGTTCGCCCTCTGCATGCTCGCTAGGAATTTCGCGAAGCGAGCATGATAGTCGGTGCCGTACTTCTGGTCCAAATCGTATGTGACGGAATGAAGCGAATTGAGCGCATCCATGCCGACGCAGCGTTGGAAGCAGGTGCCCGTCAGTTGGCCGAGACGGCGCTGCATCTTGTTCTGCATGACAAGATCGCCAGCCCGGGACGAGATATGCAAGAAGCGATTCACGCGATCGCCGGTGAAAGGCGAGACGGTCGATCCCAATTCGGGATCTTCGTTGGCGAGATCGTACGTTTGGGCCACCGCGTTTATCGAGGGGCGGATGATCGGATGGTCCACCGGTTCTTCGACCACCTCGCCCATCAAATAGACTTTCAGCTTCCGTCCCCTCAGACTCTCAATGTATTCCGCGCCAGATCGGATCGGATTCCCGGGCCGGGTGCTCGAATCGGCTACGATAAATTTCTGGTCCATTACGATATCTCCGACGAAACGAGCCTATGCACACAATTGCATCGGCACACGCGCAAGCTGTGCTGCTTAGCCTTTCTTCATCAGCGGGCAGGCGCTATCCTTGAGCGGGCTGAAACGCCCGATCGGCAGGGATCACTTGGCGCAGCTTATACTATCCCATTCGCCATTCGACGCCGATGGATTCACGACCTCACACACCTACGTGTCATGCACCAGGAAATGCGTCCTTGCGGATCCGGCCGTCCTTAAAAAAATAGGTGACCGGTGTGACGACTTAGCCTCTTTGGCTGCGGTCGGAACGCCGGCATGTCGCGGTCGACGAATAGCCGCGAGCATCGCCATATGCGGCATCGGCTTCATGCGATCATAGGAGCGCCTGATCACGCACGCTCTCCTCATCGCGTCCCGGTAAGGCGTTGGTCAGCCCGCAGTTCCATTTGCATTATGGCTCCTAAGTGGTGTTCACATTTGCGACCGTCAAATTGCACTGCAAACACGAGATAACTATTGGCGCGCTTGTCGTGAGACACGATTGATACGACGGAAGAAGCACTCAACCAGTTTGCGCGCACCCTATGCTAGGCAAACCAGCTTCTGCGCCACTTTGCGAGCCTTATCCTCGGAGACGGCATGTAAAATCTCCGCTGAGAGCGCACTATCAAGATCTACAATTACTCCACCTCTGAGCCGATTGAGAACGTAGGAATGGCTGTCTTCGCACGATTTAACCGCTAAAGTCGATTGTTTGCAGTTTTTCCCCGTTGCGCCCTTTACCTGCTGCCGCCGGGCGGCGGCGCCTCAACGCATTTGGCAGTTCGATCTCGGCCTATCAGAATTTGCTAGCCGTGAAGATGCAATGCTTGCATTCCAAAGTGCGAGCATGCCGGTCTATCATGAGCGCGCTATCCCGAAAGGCGGTCCGAGGGCGCGGGCCTAGAATATCAAAATATAGCCGGAGCCGAGGGGACTCGATGGCAGCCTTGGTTCGGTAGCCTGCTCGTCGTGCCAAGGAGAAGCCGACGTTCGCAAAGGCATAGCAACCGATGGCAATGACATAATCTAGCGAAAGGGGGACCAAAACGGTGCCGAGCCAGGCTAGTCCGGCGCCCCATCGCATAGGGTGTCGTGCGGAAAAATGGAATGAGGCCCCAGAGCACAATTAAACTCGCGGCGCCCCGCCGACCATCGCAATCTCGATATGACCTTGTGCTATGCGCAGCAAGGCTGGGGATGGGAGCTCAAATAGTGCTTTGCTCGTTTTGTCGATGATCAGGAAAGCCAGCGTCTGTGCTGGTACACTCTGGCAAACCAAGAGCAGGAAGGCGTAAGCGATGAACGGCGCAAGGTTCGAGCGGAGGAGTTATGCGGGATTTTGGGTGACGAGGTGATCAGGCGGCGTGGTTTGCCGGCATTTGGATGACCTCGATGCCGTCGTTGAATCTGACACCTGCGATCAGCTTCGGCAACTGATTTGTGCCTTTCAGCCGCCGCCAGTCTTTGCTGCAGCGATGACCAGTTTGAACACCATCAGCCCGGCCGTCGTCGGCGACAACGAGCCCTTGGTGCGCACCGTCCTGTGCCGCACGGTGGCGAACACGCTCTCGATGGGGTTTGTCGTTCGCAAGTGATCCCAACGCTCGGCAGGGAAGTCGTAGAACGCCAGCAGCGTATCGCGATCCTTGGTGAGGCATTCAACCGCCCGACCGTACTTGGCGCGGTATTTCTTATAGACCCCATGATGCGCAAAGCGCGAGCTGCGCCGTCGCTCTGCTATCGAGCTCATCAGCGGAGACTTCAAGGTATCAATCAGACGGTCGAAGGGCCCTCATGTCGGCTATACGCCAGCGACAGTGGAGCAAGTCTGTTTACCGCATGCGGAGATCGTTGGCGCCATGGGGCGCAGTCTCGAACTGCTTGCCGACCATGTTGAAGGCAAGCTCGCGAACGCAGAGGCGCTGCTGTCGCTACGTCAGAGCATTCTGAAACGCGTTGCCGAGCAGGCAGGGGAAGTCGTTGGCCTGTCACGCCTAGGGGGCCGGTTCACGACGTGCGCAAAGTGATCCCGGAGAACGGCATCGTGGCGCTCGATAGCGGCATCTACAAGATCTGGTGGGCGCGCCGCTGCCTGTACCTATGTTAGGAATAAGTTGCCGCTATTTGCCAGGGTGATGTTGAACCATGTCAACAAGCTGAAACCCATGCCTCGGCTGCAGCGTGCGATCGTTCAGACGCTGCGAGCTGACATATCGCATCGTCTTGAGAATAGGGAGTTCAGGATAATGACGGGGGCGGAGTTGCTTGTCAAAGCGTTGTTACATGAGGGGGTCGATCGCGTCTTTGGCGTGCCCGGCGAAGGGAATCTCGATTTGCTCGAATCGCTCCGGAATTCGAAGATCGAGTGGGTGCTGACCCGCCATGAACAGGCCGCCGCGTTCATGGCTGCGACATACGGACGGCTCACCGGTCGCCCCGGCGTCTGCATGGCAGCTTGCGGTCCTGGCGCGCTTAACCTGTCGACCGGCGCCGCCTATGCGCACCTTGGTGCAATGCCGATGATCTTGATTACGGGTCAAAAGGAGATCATGAGCGGTCGAGAGGCGCTTTTTCAGCTTGTCGATGTGATCGCTTCGATGAAACCACTTACGAAGCTGTCGCGACAAATCGTAAGCCCGCAGAGGATTCCTACGCTGGTTCGCGATGCGTTTCGTATCGCGATGGAGGAACGACCGGGCCCCGTTCATCTCGAGCTGCCTGAGGATATCGCCGCAGGCGAAATCGAGCCGGTGCCCATGGTGCCGATTCATCCGATCGAAATCCCGGTTGCGCATCGCGTGGCGCTCGACCGCGCAGCCGAGATCATTCTGGGCTCTAAGCGGCCGCTCATCATGTTGGGAGCGGCGGCGAGTCGGCCGCGCTCAACCTTCGGAATTGCGGGCTTCGTGCACCGTACTGGCATTCCGTTTTTCACCACGCAGATGGGAAAGGGCTCGGCGCCCGGCGAGACAAGTCTGTACATGGGGACCGCTGCTGTCTCTGAGGGCGACTATGTTCACGAGGCAATCAATGAGGCGGATCTTATTATCGCGATCGGGCATGATACTGTAGAAAAGCCGCCGTTCGTCATGGGGCGAAACGGCCCTCACGTAATTCACGTCAGCTATACGCCAGCGGCGGTGGAGCAGGTCTATTTCCCGCATGCGGAGATTGTGGGCGACGTGGGACCGAGTCTTCAACTGCTTGCCGATCGTGTCGAAGGAAAGCTCTCGAACGCAAAGGCGCTGCTGTCGTTACGTCATAGCACTCTGAACCGGGGTGCTGACCGCGCGACGGAACGCCGTTGGCCTATCACGCCGCAGCGGCTGGTTCAGGACGTCCGCAAAGTGATCCCGGAGGACGGCATCGTTGCGCTCGATAATGGCATGTACAAGATCTGTTGGGCGCGCCACTACTTTACGTGTGTTCCGAATACGCTGCTACTCGACAATGCGCTCGCCACAATGGGCGCTGGGCTGCCGTCGGCAATGACGGCCGCCTTGCTTTATCCAGATCGACGGGTGATGGCGGTTTGCGGTGATGGCGGATTCATGATGAACAGCCAGGAGCTAGAAACGGCTGTGCGGCTCAAACTTAGCTTGGTTGTGCTGATCTTGAATGATGGAGCGTACGGCATGATCCGCTGGAAGCAGGCCGCGCGCAACTTCGTCGATTTCGGCCTTTCGTTTGGAAATCCGGACTTCGTGCGCTACGCCCAATCGTTTGGCGCGAAGGGAGCACGCGTAAAGTCTGCGGATGCACTGGTGCCGACTCTGGAGGCCGCTTTCACCGAAGGTGGTGTCCACCTAGTCGATGTGCCGATCGACTATTCCGAGAACACCCGCGTGCTCGTCGAGGGCGTGGGCCAGCGTGTGGTGGAGGTCGTGTAGGGCGGCACGGATGCACAGCTTATCGAGGTGCTCGATCGAAGCCGCTGGGCCCAGTGTGGTGATGACCAATTGGCTGCGGTGTTGTCCAGTGCGGTCTCCGTCTTCACGGCTGGTGCTGTGCCAAGGAGAAACAGGCTACGGCACTCGCGAACCTCTGAATGTGCACGACATCACCAAGAAGAGGTAATGCTGAAGCATCGGTGGTGGTACTGCGCTCGTCGCTTCATTGTGCGAGAGGCATAGAAGGACTGAAGAATGGTGAGAAGTTTTACCTTTCAAGCGCCCCCCAATATTTTGTTCCAGCGGGGAGCTTCCCGCAACGTGGGAGAGCTCATCGCTAACTTTGACGCTCGCCGCGTCATGTTGGTCACCGGTAAGATCGTGCGCTCGGCTGGTCTAACGGCAGGCGCCGAGGCCTCACTGGCAGCAGCCGGTATTGGCGTCAGCATTTTTGAGGATGTCGTCACTGATTGCCCCTCGTACGCGGTGGAAGCTGCTGTTGCGGCTTGTCGAGCCGACAGCATCGATGTTGTGCTATCCATTGGGGGCGGGAGTGTCCTCGATACAGCCAAACTTGTGGCCTATCTAGCGAAGACCCCAGATCGTCTCGACGACATTTACGGTGTTGGTCTCGCCAAAGGACAACGCTTGCCGCTATTGTTGGCGCCGACTACAGCGGGGACCGGCTCGGAAGTAACACCGATCGCGATCGTCACCACACCCACCGCGCAGAAGAAAGGTGTCGTTTCGTCGGTCCTCATCCCCGATTGGGCTATCCTGGATGCCGAGCTGACTCTCAGCCTACCGGCATTCGTCACAGCCGCCACTGGTATCGACGCCATGGTACATGCGATCGAAGCCTACACTAGCAGGCACAGGAAGAACCCGATGTCGGATCAGTTTGCTCGTCAGGCGCTTTGCCTGCTCTCGGCCAATGTACGTCGAGTGTGCGAGGACGGGCAGGACATAGAAGCGCGGTCGCAGATGCTGCTAGGATCGATGCTCGCCGGCATGGCATTCGCCAACGCGCCTGTGGCGGCCGTCCACGCGCTAGCATATCCGATTGGTACGAGTTTCCATGTGCCTCATGGAGTTTCGAATGCCCTGATGTTAACGCAGGTCCTTCGCTTCAACCTGCCCGCGGCCGAGCTTCTCTATGCTGAACTCGCGCCTATTGTCGATTTCCAGGCTGTCAACCTGGTGGTCGCCGAGCGAGCCCGGCTGTTTGTCGATGCAATGGCAGCTATCTGCCGAGACTGTGAGATTCCGCTGTCCTTGGCCGAGGTCGGGATCGGCGCCCAAGATCTGAACAAACTTGCCGGGGAAGCGATGAAGCAGACGCGGCTGCTTGTCAATAATCCACGGGAAGTCCGCTTCGAAGATGCTCTCGCGATTTACAGAGATGCTTTGGGCGACCGGATGCCTCCCTAATGCACGGCACCAGTCACCCGATTGCTGCAAGGCCCATAATGCCAGATCTGCGGACTGGCGCCGACCATCGCGAGCAGGAGTTGCCCACGAGATAGTCCAATGCTCGAGAAGACATCGGACCGACCTCGCGCGAGTCAGCCCGCCAGGAGAGGTAGGTTCGCGGGCAATTCAGATATGTAAAAACATTTAAGCTAAAACGGTGGGTCCCAAGACAGCAAGAGGCATCGGCCTCGATGCGGCGTTGCAAATGTGAGTTCCGAACAAGGAAGAAGATTATGCCCCAGACCTTTCGAGAAGCTCGCTGGTATCGCTCAATGCTCTACGTCCCTGGAAATAAACTCGACTGGATGTTGAAGGCGCCCAAATATGGAGCGGATGCCCTGATGTTCGACCTAGAAGACTCGGTCGAGGTTAGTCAAAAAGCTGGAGCTCGCAAGGCGGTCGCGGTAGCTATCAAGGAGCTATGCACCGGCCCCTTCGGGCGCTTTGTGAGGGCCAATGGGTGGCGAACAGGCTATCTGCTAGACGACCTTAACGCGGTTGTAATCGCTGGCCTGGATGGGGTGGCGGTAGCTAAGACTGAAGATCCGGAAGAGATTGCCGCTCTGGACCTCGTGCTTGCGGACTTCGAGAGGTCGCGTGGGCTCCCGGTCGGCCGGATCGAGATTTGTCCGTACCCGGAATCTGCAGTGGGAAGATACCAGTTATACCAACTATGCATGGCATCCCAGAGGGTCAAACGGGCCGGCGGTGCTGGCGGCCCCACCCCAGGTGGAGACATGGCTCGGTCCCTGGGCCTGCAGTTCAATGACTTGGCCGATGAGGGGATGTGCTTTGGAGCCGACTCGGTGGTGCAAGCTCGCGCTGCTGGGATTATACACGTTGAAGGCGCCATGACCGCGAAACTGGACGACCTCGACTTAGTGCGACGAATTGGCGAAAGATCGAAGCGCATGGGCGCGTCTTGGGCGTCAGCAATCCACCCTAGCCATATCCCCATCATCAATGAAATCTACTCGCCATCGCAGGATGAGATCAATGAGGCCCGTGACATCGTGTCCATCTTGGCGGAGGCCACTTGCCGCGGTGAGGGCGCGGTTCGGCACAAATCAACAATGCTGGACTATGCACTTGTTCGGACTGCCATGGATGTCCTCAAGAGGGCTCAGGAAGTCGGAATTGATATTGGCGACATTCCAAACGTCGAGCTGCCACCACTTTGAGAAGGCCGGTCGATTGCTGATCCGGTTGAACTGGCGAGTACGATCGCGACGCACGGCAGAAAAAACTGGCAGGAGGCCATCGTCAATGGAGGCGATAGCTGATTTCGGCCTAATTGGCTGTCGTTCGCAATCGGCGGCGTCACTCCCACGAACTTACGCCTAACAGGCTGAACCGCGCCACAATCCGAACTCGATTGTCGGTCCGCGAATTTACTCGCACGTGTCGTTTACACCGTACAATAGTAATTCTTCAGCCGCAAATTCAACTCACCTCAACCCAGACGCACTTTTATGGCTCGCCCGGAAGATACAGGCACTTGGTCACAACGTGCACTTGATCCCCGCACAATTCGTGATGGCCTACATGAAATCTCACAAGAACGACATCATCGACGCCGGTGCGATCTTAGAGGCGCGATGCGGCCGACAATGCGTTTCGTCGCGGTGAAGGAAGCCAATCAGGTCGATCTCCAAGCGCTGCACCGGTACGTGACCAGATAGTCGGCTCAAGGACGCGTCCGATCAATTATATGCGGGCTTTGTGCCTCGAGCACGGCGTCCCTTAGCGTCAGGGTGCTGGAATATTCAAGCTCGAGCTGCTGCGCGCTTGAAGACGAGCGAAAACGAGATATCACCGGTGATGCGGCGTCTGGTCGGCGATCTCTACGCCGATCTCTTCCGCCTCGAAGAACGGATCCGTCAAGTGACAACGGAGATCGAAGCGTGAGCGTCGCGAGAAGATCACCATGCCAGGCCTTGACTTGTGCGGAATGTTTTGGATTGCCCGATCGAGGTGATTGATGGCCTTTGCGTGATGATGGGTGGCCGGGTTTGAGCTGGCTACGCGGGCCTCGGAATGGCCAGCGAGCCGCACCTACGTGAGGAGCTTCGTAAGAGCGACGCGTTGTTCGCTGGGAACTAACTGGCGAGCGTCTTGCGGCGGAAGCTGTGCCACAGGGCGTTGGTGCCCGAATCGAGGAGCGGGCTCGCCACGATCCAGCAGCAATTCTCACTTTCTGACGGTCGCGGCACCCGCTCTTGGCGCTTTGCCGCCATCGTCGCCATTGTGGATGTGGAAGTAACCGCCGACCGGCGCGCGGTGCCGACCATAGCCCATCCGTGACCTCAGGTCGGATCATTCTCGTGCCCTTCCCATGAGAACTCGGCGGAGGCCGATCCCCCGCGAGTGCCATAGCGCACTCCAGGAAGCCCTTGAGAGTCCCAAGGGCGATTTCGCCATCGGCTTGCCCGAAGGTGAGATGCACCTTCTTTGACAAGATCGAGGAAGGCGCTGTCCCAGTTGTCCATTTCGACGATGCGCCAGCGGCCGCGAAAGTCTTAGTGAAGCCGGGCACTCTGGCCATCAGCCGGCCTCCGCGATCAGCTTGGGCAATCGCACCAAGTTGTGGGCGGCGGCGGGAAGCAAAAGCCCACGCGACGCGATCACGGCCACGGTACCTGGTCTTCTCTTGCCACGACCGTCTTCATTCAGCCGAATGCCTCCTCGATCGGCTTGCGAATGCGCTGGCTGACGGCATAACGCCGTGCCAGGTCGTTCGCCCCTCGATCGCAGAGCTGCAGCCGAATGGTATTCTGTGCAACATGTGACCTCACGTTGATCGGGCGCAGCTCGTTCACGAGGTCTTCTGCATCGTAGGCTTTGTCGGCGCCAAGCGTGATCGCTATCGGTCGATCGGCACGAGGCTCGATCATGTGCAGCGCGGTCACCGCTCGGCATGTCGGTCGGCCTGCGTCAGGCAGGCGTCGACCAGCAGGCCGTGGCGGTTCTCCACCAGCTCGTGCTCGATGAAGCACAGCTTGGTCTTCGCCCTTGCGGTAAAGCCTGGCGACCGGATCACTGGTCAAAGCATGGGTGTCGTTCGAGAGTTTCCGGCCATGGAAGTCCGCGTCGGCATTGCGCCCGCCGCCTGACGCCGGCGGCTCGCCGGAGCCGTCCTTCGGCTTGACTCATCAAGGCCCAGCCCTCGATCAGCGTGCCATCGGCCGAAAAATGATCGCTCGACAGAAGCTTTTTCGCCTTCGGCTGCGCCAGCACCGCCGCCAGGAACTTCGCCGCGACGTCGCCTACCTGCAGCCGATTGCGGTTCTTCGAGAACACCGAATGATCCCAAGCGGCGTCGTCAACGCCAATTCCGACGAACCAGCGGAACAGCAGGTCGTACTCCAGTCGCGCCGTGAAAAGCCGCTCCGAGCGGATCGAATAAAATGTCTGCAACAGCATCGCCAGCAGCAGCTTCTCCGGCTGGACCGACGGCCGCCCAATTGGCGAATAGAGCGTGGCAAACTCGCGCTCCAGCGCCAACAGTGCCTCATGGTCCGGATTGCTCTTAGCGGATGATCGCGCCGCACCCGCGCCGCCAGATCAACGTAACGGAACAGCTCGCCTGGGCGATTGTCGCCACCGCGCACGCACCATCTCCGAATCTCGTCGAAGCCAATGAATCACGATCGCCCGTCCGCGACGAGCGCCTTTTTCAGCGGCCTGCTAGATTTGCGACGGCCGCTCTCAGGGTAAAAGTTGAGAAGGTGAAAACGTCGCGTAGGGGCAGTCAAGCGCAGCATTACTGCGCAGCGACCTGCGATATTGCTTAAATGCAGATCGCTCCGGCCGGTATTTATTCGAGAAGCAAACTTATCACTTGATCCGTCCCGCCCTGGGGCTGGTTCAGGCTTTCAGTGACAGGAGACGGTGGAATGATTTCCGAGGTGTTCATAACGTGTGCGATTACAGGGGGCGGGGGCGCGCCGAGGCAGAAGAACGTGCCGGTGACCCCAGAGCAGATCGCTGAATCAGCGATTGAGGCTACGCGTGCAGGAGCGGCAGCAGTGCATCTCCACGTGCGTGATCTCAAGACCCGGGAGGGCTCGCTGGATCCGGCGCTGTGGCGGGATGTGGTGCAGCGCATTCGGCGGTCGGATGTGAATCCGGTGCTCAATCTGACCACGGGTGAGGGTTGCGGCATTGTGCTGGGTGGTCCGGAAGCTCCGCTGCCGCTGGCATCGGGAACGTGGATGGCAACCGCGAGTGAGCGGCTCGTACACATCGAGGAACTCCGCCCCGAGATCTGCACGCTGGATTGCGGCTCAAAGAGCGGCAAGGGCCACGTCGAGGGCGTCATGATCAACACCGTGGGTATGCTGCGCGCGATGGCTGCGCGCTGCAAAGAGATTGGAGTGAAGCCCGAACTTGAGGTGTTCGATACCGGTCATTTGGTGTTGGCGAATGATCTCGTCAAAGATGGGCTGATTGATGGTGTCCCGCTGTACCAGTTCTGTATGGGCACGGGTAACGGCGCGCCGACGGATTTGACCACGCTGATGGCGATGGTGCACCTGCTCCCGAAACAGGCCATTTATTCGGCTTTCTCAATCGGCCCGATGCAGCTCCCGTATGCTGCGTTGTCGCCTTTGGCCGGCGCTAACGTGCGGGTGGGGTTAGAGGACAATCTGTATCTCTCTCGTGGAAGGCTGGCCACCAATGCCGAGCTCGTACGGCGGGCAGTAGAGATTCTCGAGCGGATGGGGGTGCGCGTCCTGAGTCCGGATGAGATGCGTGAGAAGCTCAAGCTCAAAGTTCATGCCTGAGAGATCAAAGAGCATGATTGGGGAAATGGAGCCCGTCCAGAAGTTTCCCAGGCAAGTCGGGCTCCTCGGGGGCGGTATCATCGGAGGCGGTTGGGCGGCGCGCTTCATTCTTAATGGGGTTGACGTGCGGCTATACGACCCTGCGTCAAATGCCGTCGAGCATGTGAAGAAGGTGCTGGCCAACGCGCGGCGGGCATATCGACAACTGACGCTTGTCACGCTGCCGCCGGAGGGGGCGCTGACGGTGGTCGAGTCAGTCGCGGACGCTGTGCGTGGCGTGGAGCTCGTGCACGAATCCGTGCCGGAGCGCCTGGAACTCAAGCAACAGCTGCTCGCGGCCGCTAGCCGGTCGACAGCGCCTGGGACTCTAATCTGTTCCTCGAGCTCGGGGCTCGGGCCGTCTCTGCTGCAGGCGAAAATGGACCGTCCCGAGTGCCTGCTCGTCGCGCACCCGTTCCATCCTGTGTACATGCTGCCTCTTGTTGAACTGTGCGCCGGTGAGCGCACCGCGTCCGAGGCGTTGGAGCAGGCAGCGGCCATCTACCGGGCAATTGGGATGCACCCGCTCGTGGTACGCAAAGAAGTGGACGGATCTATCGCGAACCGGCTGCAGGATGCGATCTCGCGCGAGGCGCTCTGGCTGGTGCGCGACAATCTTGCGACTTTGCAGGACATTGACGATGCGGTCCGCTTCTCGTGGGCGCTGATCCGAGCCGGCATCGGTTCCTACCGCATGGCTGGCGGCGGGACCGGTATTCGCGAGTCTATGGAGCAATGGGCATTTAAGTTGCCATGGTCATGGCTCACCGAAAAGCCCGAAATGGACGCCGCATTCCTTGACAAAGTGGTCGAGCAGGCAAACGCGCAAGCAGAGGCCGACCCGCTGCCCGTGCCCCTCGAACATAAGCGGGACGACTTGCTTGTGGCCCTGCTGCACGGGCTGCGCTCACAGGGCTACGGACCAGGCGAGACGCTCGCGCGCTGGGAACAGGGGCTTCGCGCTCGCGCTCCTGAGTCCATTCATGATTCCGGCCCGTTGCGGACGCTGCGAGAGATCCCGTCTAGTTGGATAGACGGCAACGGACACGCCGCTGAGAGCACTTATCTCCAGCTCTGCAGCGACGCCACCGGCACGGTCGGGCGCTATATCCGGGCGAATAGCGAAGACCTGGAGGACAGGGGGACTTATTACACGGTCGAAACGCACCTGTCCCATCTGGGTGAACTTCACGCCGGCGACCGGGTTGAGGTGTTTACGCAGGTTCTCGGCGCCGATGACAAGCGGCTGCATCTCTTCCACGTAATCAAGCGCGAGGGGGGCGACAAGCCGGCTGCGATGGGCGAGCAGATGCTGATTCACGTCGACGCTAAAAGTAGACGCAGCGCACCGGTGCAGGGGCCAATGCGCGAGCGGTTGCTAGAACTGGCGCGGCTGCATGCAAGCCTGCCACGACCGGACCGTGCTGGCGCAAGCATCCGGATGCGCTGAGCACGAGCGCACTTAATCTAGAAAAAAGAAGTAGATTTCCATGAGCCATGTGAACAAAAATGCGTCGCCACTGCATTACCAAAAGCAGTCGTATGAACCTAGCTGGTCGCTTGAGGGACGAGTTGCACTTGTAACTGGAGCAGCGGGCGGGCTTGGAAGAGCTATCGTTGACGATCTTCGGGAGCGCGGCGCTGACGTGCACGGTGTCGATATCGCCGGAGAGGATGTCTTGCGCGTGGACCTCTCAACCGCGGAAGGCAATCGGCAGATGGTGTCCCATGTCGTTAAAACCGCTGGACGCCTTGACATTCTCGTATTGAATGCGGGATGTCAGTTCGTTGCCCCACTCCATGAGTTTCCAGACGCAGATTGGAGTCGGCTCCGGTCGGTGATGCTGGACGGACCCTTCTTCGCGATCAAGGCTGCATGGCAGGCTCTGACGAGATCCCCCGGCGGCCGCGTCGTGGTCACAGCATCTGTGTCGAGCTACAGCGGAGCGGCCGGGAAGGTCGCTTACACCGCCGCTAAGCACGGCGTTCTCGGACTGGTGCGTGTTGCCGCGCGGGAGGGCGCTGCGCATGGTCTGACTGTCAACGCCGTTGCGCCGGGCTGGATGGAAACAGGGATAATGCGCGGCCAAGTAGAGGCTCAAGCAACACGCCGAGGCATCAGCACCGACGAGGTCATCGCGCAATTCCGCGCGTGGCAACCAGGTGATCGCTTCGTCGACGTTCGGGAGGTCGCGGCAACAATTGGTTTCCTTGCAAGTCCTGGTGCTTCCGCGATCAATGGCGTTTGCCTCCCGATCGATCTTGGCGCAACTGCTTAGTATTTTATCGCCGAAATTGGTTGCATTGTTCTTAGCGGCGCGGACCGGTGCAGGCAATTCGATCTCGATGAAAGCGCGGTAGGCGCGGGCACACGGGCCTTTTGACAATACTCGCCGTAACCCAACAAAGGCTCGTGAAAGCATCGAAGCTCGCGTTTGTGTCGATTCCGATTGAGTGGTCGAGACCACCTGTATGACCAAATCGATCTTACCGCCCCGTGTGGCGGCGGGTAGGTGCTCAATCATCGCCGGGCTAGAGTTCGACTTATGACCGGCTGCGGCCGCGACTAGGTAATCGCACGAGGTTTATCGATCATATCGGTCAAGAAATTCGACACCGGTACCTGTCTAACTCGGCCAATAAAGAACGGCGGGAAGGATTTTCGTTTTGCTGGCCGCCCGACCACGATCTAAGAGAGTGAAAACAGCGAGAGAGGAGCCGTGGCGATGAGGTGGTAAATCGTCGGGATGCCATTTCGGAATAAGCTGCGGCGGTCGAGTGATTGCATTGGCTTAATTTCTTAGCCTTTTCCTAATTTCGGCCTACAAAGCTGGAATTCCTTGCAAAGTAACGACGCCGTATCCATGAAGGAGGTGCTCGACACTGTTGAGGTCGAGCGCATCCAGGACCGATTCCGCGGCCGCAGACTGGGCCTGAAATGGGCTACGTGTTGAGTGCACAGTTCGTAGCTCAAGCGCTCGCCGCAACCCAGTAGACCGTTCGCGAGGACCAAGTCTCACATTCTGTGCACCGGTCTTTTATCCAATCCGGCGACGACCGCACCCCCCAGTCAATTGGCCAAGTTGAGCAGATCCGCGGCGACAAGAGCTTCGCGACGCGGCGCGTAACGTGATCCAAGACGACGCACCGTCTTCACATTGGGCAGCCTCGTTCCAAGTCGAAGAGGCGGGCCGCGAGAAATCATATGATTGACGGCCACGCAGGTCTGAACCGATTCTCGAATTGCGCGAAGCGGCAACTTTCGCCGTACTGCTCGAAATACATGGTTGCGACATGAGACCTTCGGGGCCGGGCGTCTTCGGCATGGCGTCTTGCTCGAGCCCTTGCGGCGGAAAAGACGCAATCGCCACCTCAAGCGATCGCACGAGCACTCCTATGAGCTCGTCCATGCGTTGCTGGCTTCATTGCCCCAAGGCCACGGTTGTAGATGAGCACAAATCATCGCGCTTTGCCGGGTAGGCTGCAGGATTTCTGCTGTTTGAGGGGCGATATCAATGAAATTCAGCTTGCGCGACCCGGTAATATTTCGGTGAACATACAAATGTTCTGGCGACCCTAATGTCGCAGAGTTGAGTGCGAGTAGGGAAGGAATGCTCCATTTGATTAATCGTAGACGTCTCATGCAGGCCTGCCCCTCCGGTCTCCACCGCGCGCTCGGCAGCACGCAAGCCTCCAATAGTAATCGTGGTCTGGCAGTCACTGGCGGCACATTAGCGAAACAGTCGCCGGGAGCTGGGAGAAGGGAAATGCCGGACGCGAATAATGCTTTCGTGAAATTTTCCGACATCCAGAAAACTTACGACGGCGAAACACTGGTCGTTAAGAATCTCAATTTGGACATCGCGAGAGGTGAGTTCTTGACTATGCTAGGGCCCTCCGGCTCCGGCAAGACGACGACTCTCATGATGCTTGCAGGCTTCGAGATGCCCACTCAGGGCTCTATCTTTCTGGGAGCGCGCTCGATCGACAACGTGCCTCCGCATAAGCGCGACATCGGCATGGTGTTCCAAAACTACGCGCTTTTCCCTCACATGACCGTGGAGGAGAATCTCGCCTTCCCGCTCAAGGTGCGCAGGCTCGGCAGGGCCGACGTTGAGAGCAGAATCAAGCGCGCGCTCGATATGGTTCAGCTTGGTGCACACGGTAAGCGCCGGCCAAGCCAGCTGTCCGGGGGGCAGCAGCAACGTGTCGCGCTTGCCCGCGCGCTCGTCTTCGATCCCAAGCTCGTTCTGATGGATGAGCCGCTCGGTGCGCTGGATAAGCAGCTGCGCGAGCAGATGCAGCTTGAGATCAAGCATATCCACGAGGATCTCGGCGTCACTCTGGTTTATGTGACGCATGACCAGAGCGAGGCGTTGACGATGTCGGACCGCATAGCTGTGTTTAATGATGGAGTCATCCAGCAGCTCGCCGCGCCCAGCGAACTGTACGAACGGCCGCAGAACGCTTTCGTGGCCCAATTCATCGGCGAGAACAACCGACTGGAAGGTAAGGTCGTCGCAATGAATGGCGCTATATGCGAAGTGGAAGTCCCAGGCGCGGGCAACGTGCGAGCGACGACTGTCAATGTCGCGGGAGTCGGTCGGTCGGCCGTGCTGTCGTTGCGTCCTGAACGAGTGAAGCTGAGCCCTGCGCCGGGCTCCTTGCCCAACGTCTTCGGCGCGCAGATTGCGGAGGTGATCTATCTGGGCGACCACGTGCGTGCGCGGATCTCGGTCTGTGACCAAAACGACTTTGTGATCAAGCTGCCGAATTCGGATGGTGTGGTGCAGCTCGAGCCCGGTGCGGCGATCACCGTCGGCTGGAAAACGGAGGATTGTCGGGCGTTCGACGCGTCATGAAGATGGTTCGAGGCTTCGCCGCGAGGGCGATGGTCAGGTTTTCGGCAAAGCCGTCCCCATTCTGGGGGGGGGCGCCTAACAGGGGAAGCGGACGATGAGGAAAATATTGATGGTTACCGGTGCCTTGGCCGCAGCAGGCTTCGCGGCGGGCGCGTTGTTGCCGCCAAGGCCTGCTTTCGCGAGCGAGCAACTAACGATCATCTCCTGGGGGGGGGGCTACCAGGACGTGCAACTGCGTAAGTCTTTCTTCGAGCCCTTTACAAAGGCGACCGGCATCAAAATCACCGAGGACCAGTGGAACGGCGAGGTCTCGAAAGTCCGCGCCATGGTCCAGACCAACACCGTCAACTGGGACGTGCTCGACGTGGGTGTCGGCATCGGGGAGCTTTGCTCTCACGGACTCGTCGAGACGCTCAACTGGAATAGGCTGGGCCTTGACCGGACGAAATTCTTGGGGGACGACAAGACGCTAGATTGCGGGGTGCCGCATCATGCATCCTCCACAGTCATCGCCTATGACAGAACTAAGCTAAAGAATGGGCCGAAGACCATTGCCGACTTCTTCGACTTACAAAAATTCCCAGGGAAGCGCGCAATGCAAAAGGGTCCAACTTCCAATCTGGAATGGGCACTTGTCGCCGATGGCGTGCTCATCAAGGACGTCTATAAGGTTCTCGCCACGCCAGCAGGCGTCGATCGTGCTTTCAAGAAGCTCGACACTATCAAAAAGGATGTCATCTGGTGGACGGCCGGCACGCAGCCCGCGCAGTTGCTGGGGAACGGCCAGGTCGTCATGTCCACTGCGTGGTCCGGTAGCATCAACAACGCCGTGAAGGAATCTGGCCTACCTTTGGAGATTATGTGGGACGCCCAGATGTTGAGCTTGGACTTCTGGGTGATTCCCAAGGGGGCTCGGCATCTGGACGAGGCCTATAAATTCCTCGCCTTCGGCGGTTCGCCCAAACCGCAGGCTGACATGACGCGCTACGGAAACAATGGTCCCGCTAACAAGGATGCGATGGCGCTCGTCGATCCGACGATCGGGCCCAACCTTACCACTTCGCCCGCTCACATGGCTAATAGTCTGGAGTTTGACTACTCCTTCTGGGGCGACAAAAGAGATGAACTGAACCAGCGGTTTACGGCTTGGGTAGTGCAGCAATAGCTAATGAGCGGCGAGGCGGACTTCAGTTCTCCTCGCCATTTCGGACATTCTGAGAGAGACAATTGAGGAGTCGATGGTGACGATGGCCGTCCAAGTCGCCGGCAACGCCGAAGTCCATATTCCGTTGCGAATCAACCTGCAGCGGGTCGAGGCTCGGCGCAAGCTGAGGGCATTCGCCCTCGCGGTGCCACTCCTGCTGTTTATCTTAATTACCTTTATCTTTCCGATCGCCCGGATGATGTTCGACGCGGTTCATGACAATACGCTGTTGAAGCTGATGCCGCAAACCGCGGCAGCGCTCAGCGCTTGGGACGGCAAGGATCTCCCCAGCGAGGGCGCCTATGCCGCTCTCGCTGCGGATCTCAAGCACGCTTGGGCGCAAAAAACGGCGGGCGCGATCGGAAAGCGGATTAACTTCGAACTGCCGGGCGCAGCCAGCCAAGTAGCGTCGAGCTCTCGGGAGGCGAATGCGCTTTCCACCGGCCCCTACAAAGCGGCGCTGATCGAAATCAATCCGCTCTGGGCTCAGCCCGAGGTGTGGGCCGTGCTGAAGCGCGGAGGTTCGTCCTACACGCCCTCTTACCTGTTACGTTCGGTCGATTATCAATACGGCCCCGACAGCCAGATCGTCGCCTTGCCGACGGATAGCGCGATCTTCCGTGACGTCTTCCTGCGCACGTTCGGCATCAGCATCGGCGTAACCGCCATCACCTTATTGCTGGGCTTCCCATTAGCCTATCTCCTGGCGACGTTGCCATCTAGGGTCAGCAACTTGCTGATGATGCTTGTGGTGCTGCCGTTCTGGACCTCTCTGCTGGTGCGCACCACGGCCTGGGTTGTGCTGCTTCAGTCTAACGGGGTAGTCAACGATGTGTTAATGACGTTGCATATCATATCGCAACCCGCTGAGCTCATTTTCAATCGGGTTGGCACGATAGTGGCCATGACGCATATCCAACTGCCGCTCACGTTGCTGCCAATCTACAGCGTCATGAAAACGATCTCGCCCAACTATGTCCGCGCTGCCCGCTCGCTTGGCGCCGGCCCATTCTACGGATTTTGGAAGGTTTATTTTCCTCAGACGATACCTGGGATCGCCGCCGGCTGCCTCCTAACCTTCATCCTTTGTCTGGGCTACTACCTCACGCCTGCGCTGGTTGGCGGGCCGTCCGACCAGATGATCGCCTACTTCATCGCACGATACACGAACGAGGAGCTCAACTGGGGTATGGCTTCAGCCCTTGGCGCTATCCTGCTCACCGCGACTCTGCTGCTCTACTATGTGTACAATAAGCTGGTCGGCGTCGATCAGCTCAAGATGGGTTGAGAATGATGGCCGCTTTCCCTTATGCTTCTCCGATCGAAAAGGGCTGGCGCTATCTGCATCGGCTGATTTGCGGGATGGTGATACTGTTTCTGATCGGGCCAATCCTGACGGTACTTCCGCTCTCCTTCAATTCTATCCCCTTCTTCGCATATCCGATGCAAGGGTTTACGTTGCGCTGGTACCAGGAGTTCTTCCTAGCTGAGCGTTGGCAGACCGGGCTGCACAACTCGGTCTTCATCGCCATATCAGTTACACTGCTCTCAACCATTCTGGGCACGCTTGCCGCGCTTGGACTCAGCCGCCCGCACTTCCCTTGCCGCGCGGCGGTCACGAGCATATTGATCTCGCCCATGATCGTCCCGGTCATAATCACCGCTGTAGCCGTGTATTTCTTCTATGCCGATGTCGGACTGCTCAATAGCTATATTGGATTGATTCTGGCCCACACCACGCTGGCCACTCCGTTCGTCGTGATCACAGTGACCGCAACTCTCATAGGATTCGATCACTCGCTCACTCGCGCGGCTGCTGGGCTCGGCGCGCCGCCGATTACGGTTTTCTACAAGATCACTCTGCCTCTGATATTTCCGGGCATGATCTCCGGTGCGCTCTTGGCGTTCCTCACCTCCTTTGACGAGGTAGTGGTCGCCCTTTTCGTCGCTGGCCCCGAGCAGCGTACTCTGCCGAAGGTCATGTTCGCAGGCGTCCGCGAGTATTTGAGTCCGACCATTATTGCCGCTGCCACTGTGCTCATTGTGTTCTCCATCGCCATGCTGGCTGCGATCGAACTGCTGCGCCGACGCTCGGAACGGCTGCGCGGCATCCGCAACAACTGACAGTTCCTGTCGCATGTGAGACCTGTCGCCACCGAACCAAATCTAGTGAATTTGCCTAACGTCGAGATGCATCGTGGGCCCACAGGTCTGCCATCGGGATCTCGTGGGCGATCCATTGGCCGACACCGAGAAAGCGCACCTCTCGAACTGGCACGGAGCGCGGACTACAAGGAGATGGAGATTATGAAGAACATGACGCCTGCCACTGGCGTGCCAGCCCGCAGCGAATTGCCAGATCCGGCCACGTGCCGCCATCCGCGCAATCCCGGCGCTCCATTAATTCCACGAGAGGACTGGATTAAAGAGCCTTGGAGCAGCTGGACTTACCTCCACACCAGCGAAATGATGCCAACGGCGCCGATATGGCGGGGATCAGGCCTGGTGCGGCCGCTGCCAGAGTCAGTTCAGCCTCTTGGACAGGTGATGATCAATCTTGAAGACGGCAAAGTTTCTGTCGACGACTTCCTTGCGCGAAGTGCCACAGACGGCTTCTTGGTTTTATACAGGGGACAGATTGTCTTTGAGCGCTATTTCAATCACTTCGCCCCTCATACACATCATCTAGTGATGTCCGTGACGAAATCGTTTACGGGGACGCTCGCCGGCATCCTGGCAGACAAGGGTTTAATTGATGTTCAGCGACCGGTTACGCACTATCTGCCGGAGCTTGAGGCGACCGCCTACAAAGGAGCAACGGTGCAGCAGCTTCTCGACATGGCAAGTGGTGTCACTTTTGATGCTACGCCCCTATGGAATTCGGTCTGGCACCATCAGCAGAAGCCGGGGTGGCCACGAACCTATTGGGAGGCGATCCTGTCCCTCGACAAATCAGAGCGGCCACACGGCGCCGCCTTCAAGTACCGCGACATCGAAACGGACGTGGTGGCTTTCGTACTGCAGCGGGCATCCGGAAGGTTGCTTGCCGATTTGATCAGTGACGAGATCTGGGCACCAATGGGCGCCGAACGCGATGCCTATATCGTCGTCGACGAAAGCGGCTTCGGAACTTCCGCGAGTGGATTGTGCGCGACGATACGTGACTTAGGCCGGTTCGCCCAATTGTTGGTCGAAGGCGGCGCTTTTGAAGGGCGCCAAATTATTCCGCGCAACTGGATAGAAGAAACTCGGCACGGCAGAGGCTGGCGCTTTGGAAGTTATGAGGAATGCGGGCAAACGGGCTACCACAACTTTTGGTGGATCGACAATTCTAGCCGCGGCGCCTTGTTAGCGCACGGCTATGGAGGGCAAGTCATTTATGTCGATCCGAATGCTGAACTCGCGGCAGTCAAGCTTTCGTATCATCTCGGCAGGCCACGTAGTGAAGTTGGGAGCGTCGTGATGCCTGCGATCCGTGCTGCGTTAGGTCGGAACTGATCCTCCAGAACGCGTTCCCGGACACCACAAGTATTGCCTGGAGATGCGCTATGCTAGGGGATACCACGCGGCTGGCGCAGCGGTGTAGTGTGACGCCCTCGCGTGCCAAGCTGACCGCAGGTCGCGATCGCGGGCGAGCAAGAATTGCTGGTCTTTGAGACGAATGGCTGGCTGCTGCACTGAAAACGAGGACCGAGCGAAGCGAAGCAGTCTCCGTATTTCGAGTTCCCGCCAAAATGGTTGTCGGTCACCGCTTGCGGTCTGTTTGGCATGGATTGCGTCGACCCGCTATCCGGCCGCTATCAGGGCCGGAACGCAGAAACCGCATCGCATGCTTCCAATGGAAGCCTGTAACCGCTAGGAGCTCGTCGAGAATGCGACCCTTCTCGACTCGGCATCCCGTAAGCCCATGCCAAAACAGACTTCAGTTCCGTGCGCGTCGCCATGCTTAACCGCCTCGTCGCCGCCTCTGCGCTCTGTGGCATTGGGAGCAATTTACCTGAGGCAACAACTCAGCGTTCAGGAGCATTCCTGACGAGGCAATGCGGGGTCAACAACGCGTGTCGGGTCATTCTCGGTGCGAGCTGCCGCGCGTTGTTCGACGAGATCTATCGCTCGGCGCACAAGCCGCTGCCGGCCAAGCGCTACGTCTTTCCCGAGTAGAGGAATGCGGGATGGAGCTCGACCACGTTGCGATCGGAAAGCACTGCTACTCGGTGTCCCCACCGATTGCTACGCGAGACGGCTGTGCCACGCATCTGGGCCACGCAAGTCTTTCACCACGGCAATCGCCTTGCAGCCCATGACGCTCTTCGAACCACAAGCATACGACCCGAGCACGTCGGCGCAGATCGCGCGGAGTGTTCGCAACCCAAGCAAAGATTTTGCGCCTGTGTCGGCATCTACGGCTTGCCAAGGTAATATGGCCGCGAGTGCCGCGTGCCGCCGTGCGCTTGAGACCGGCGCGCTTTTCTACAGTACAGTCAGCTAGATCCTCAAGAACAATCTCGATCGCCAACAGACCCAGAACTCCCCCGGCCGGGACGAAGATAGCGACTGTCTGTCCGTGGTGAACGCCTGGCCGCCACATCATGCTATCAGAGGGAGCGGTGAGCCTATCTAGATACGCGTGGTTCG
The DNA here is from genome assembly GCF_028128765.1 of Bradyrhizobium sp. CCBAU 51627. GTDB lineage: Bacteria > Pseudomonadota > Alphaproteobacteria > Rhizobiales > Xanthobacteraceae > Bradyrhizobium. The sequence goes on along the minus strand of NZ_LBJG01000091.1, from coordinate 27,146 downwards.
CCAGATGACGACCACTGGCCGTGTAACGGCTTCACCGGATCCACCGTCCCGGCGACGGGACTTCGGGCACCGAGCTTCAGTTCACCCCGGTTGCGTTCTTGATCTCCTCCACGTTTTCTATGCTGCGATCGGGCCGGCGTCAGTCCGCCGCCGATCCAGATCCGATGCAGGATCACTGCGAGCTTGCGTGCCAGGGCGACCTTTGCGCGCTTTGAGGCTCGCCGCGTGGCGACATCCATCCCCCACCGCTTGAGTTTTGGGAACCGCATGATGCGTGAGAGCAGGACGTTGGCGCCTCATAAAAACACCGTGCGCACTATCTCGTCTCCGGCCAGCGTGAATCCGCCTGACATCTTTTTCTCCTGATTGGTAATTTCTTCGGCGTGAGCCCGAACAGCGCGCCCGCCGCTTTAGAGTTTACGATGCCACGAGGATCATCAATCGCCGATTTGTAGGTAACCGCCACCAGGGGACCAACGCCCGGCACTGTCATGAGCCGGCGACAAACCGCATCGTCACGCAGAATTGCCAGCACAGCCTTGTTGGCCTTCCGTACTCCGCCTTCAAGGCCGATCGTGCCGAAGGCATCGCTGACGCGATGCGCTCCCAACGTCGCTTACCCCGCAACTAACTCTCGAATCTGCGCTTCAAAATTCCTCCGCGTCACCAGGCCAACCTTCAGCCCAAAGCCACGCAAGATCCCGCGGATACTAAACTCCACGTCGATCAGCCGCCCGAGAAGCTGTTTGCGTGCGATCAGGAGGGCTCGACTGCCGCAGGGCTGACTTAGCGTACCCCCAATGTCGGTAGGTGCGTGTATCTCTCCGTCTGTTAATGTTAATTCCGTATCCGCACGTGCATCGATCGGTGTTCACCGCGGGGAGGCAAGCCGTGGCGCACGATCTGTCCCCGCAGCTGGATCGATGGTGTAGTCGGTCGGCATCGGCGCCGTTGCTGGACACCAGCAGTGTCGGTCGCGGCTTTCTTCTCCCCGCTCTGCTGCGTCGCGACGATCACGTAGCTGCTCGGACCACCACAAACTGGCCGCGAGAGCGCGGACCTTCTGCGTAAGCGAGGCCAATATTTCAGCGTTCTCGAGGTTGGGGAATGGAACAACAGGCCGGCCATTCGCAATATTCGGCGTTGCGTCAACCACTCGAAGCCAATCCTGGCTACCACTGCTAGGAGTGATGCATCCGGCTTGCCACGCCGCTAGAAGGCCATCAGAAATGCGTCCGTCACGAGAACCGGTCGATCACTGCTGTGACATAGAGCCAACCTTCGGCCGTCCAGGCAGGTGAAGCCCGGCGATCCACTTCTGCTTCGGCCGCTCCGCAGCGAACTGTGTCCGTCCAGGAGGTTCGCTGGCAACCTCTCGAGGGGTCGATCACCGTCATCCTTCGGTAAACGTCGACGTCGCGGTCGCGCCCGCAATGGCATCCTCCGTTCACTGGTGAGCAGGAGGGACAAGTTATGTAGAGGATACCAAAGGTTGTTTCTGTCCGGCGCAGACGTGCAACGGCCTCGATAGTTGCTTTCAATATCCCGGCCTTCAGCTTGGCGCCCTCACGTCGCTCCGCTCGATCTCATACCGCTTCGCTTCGTTTGCCCGTGACCGGAAAGAGCTTGCGACTGATCGGAGCCGAGCTTCTTCACGCATGCGCAGAGCATTCTGATGAATGTGCAGGTCACGTCCACTTCCGCCATCGACACCCCAAGTTCCCGGATCAGCTTGACAGCCTGGACGTTGAACTCGCGAGTGAGCTCCCGTCTCGTCATCGCCCAGCTCCGGATTCATGAAACCATCAAACCTCAGCAGCTCAAGACGATTATTACGCTATCAAGCCCGCTGAAGGATGCTCATTGTAAGATGGTGAGCGAAACCATCGCTCGGTAGTTGCCTGAAGAGCATACCTTGCACTGATGCACGTGCGTCGACCATGAGGATCGCCATCGGTGCAGGAACATAGAGCAGTCGTTCGAGCTCGGCAGAGGCTATCGGCGTCATATAGGGCTCCAGCACAAGGCATGTCTGATTGGCTACGACACGACGAAATCCAACGATCGCAGGGTCATCAAATGCGAGACTGCTAACCACATGTGTTCGCCAGGCGAGCCGCGAGGGATTTCTTCGACTGGCACGCCGATTGCTGGGTTGAGGACTGCGCAGCCAAACGCTCGCAGGGGCACTGTCACCAAGGGTCCGAATGATGGTGCTCGATGCGCCAAAGCGATGTACGCTCGCACGCCAATATCGGCGAACGTCACAAACTTGTCGGTTGCCCTTGCGCGGCGGCTAAAGGAGAAGATGGAGATGCTCCGAGAAGTGTTCATCACCTGTGCGATTACAGGAGGGGGATCGAATGTGGACCGGAGCCCATATGTGCCCGTGAGCCCAGAGGCAATCGCAGATTCGGCGATTGAGGCCGCACGAGCAGGAGCGGCGGCGGTGCACATTCACGTTCGTGATCACAAGACCCGTCGGGGCGTGCTAAATCTTGCGCTCTATCGGGAAGTGGTGCAGCGCATTCGGAGGTCGGACGTAAATCCGGTTATCAACCTGACTACAGCGAATGGGGGCGACCTCGTGCTGGCTGGGCCTGACTCTCCACTACCACCGGACCCGGTGACGGATATGGTGGGTGCGCTTGACCGACTGGCACACGTGGAAGATCTACGCCCCGAAATCTGCACCCTCGATTGCGGCTCGATGAACGGCAAGTCCAACGGCGAGTACATTATGGTCAATAGCGCCGGAATGCTGCGCGCGATGGCAAGACGCATTCAAGAGCTTGGAGTGCATCCTGAGCTCGAGGTGTTTGATACCGGTCATCTGCAATTGGCTAACGACCTTGTTAAAGAGGGGCTGATTAGGGATCCGCCGCTGATCCAGCTGTGCATGGGCGTTGGCTACGGCGCGCCGAACGACTTGACCACGCTGACGGCGATGGTGCACCAGCTCCCGCCGGGCGCCGTCTATTCCGCCTTCTCGGTGGGGCCAATGCAGCTTCCATATGCTGCGTTGGCCCCTTTGTGCGGCGCGAACGTGCGGGTGGGATTAGAAGACAACCTCTATCTATCCCGCGGGCGGCTGGCAACTAATGCCCAGCTCGTGCAACGGGCGATTGAGATCCTCGATTGGATCGGGGTGCGGGTGCTTAGCCCGAGCCAGATGCGCGAGAAGCTCAAACTCAACGTTCATGCCCGAGAGGCAAAGCATGTTTAGGAACTTGAAAATTGCGCACAAGGGGCCCGCGGGGCGCGGCGGATGTCGCGGAAAGAGCCGATGACACTCGTCGAACCCTCGGCGGACGCGGTGCGCGCGTGTGGGCTCGTGAGCAGTCCGCGGCGAAGCGCCTAGACGTTAAGCAGATGGTGTGTCGCGACAAACTGTGGTGGTTGGTACACGCTCGAGAGGTAAGTCTCGAAATTATCGCCAGTCACTGCGTTAGGGTCCTCCCGCCGGCCGCCAACGCCAACGAGAGGCGCATTTATTCACAATCAATCGCGAGAGTGACGACTGGTGGCGGCCCAGGGGCGAACAAGGTCTCATTCACCTCGACGTCCATAAAGGAGTGGCGCGCCTGCTTCTATTCGATGATAGAAAGAGGGAACGATGAAGGATGAATTCTGTGCGGTCGTAACGGGGGCGGCGTCGGGGCTCGGAGCGGCGACGGCAGGCCTCTTGGCCGAAGGAGGCGCGCGCATAATTGTTAACTACTCAAAGAGCTGGAACGAAGCCGAGGCTACGTGTGAAGTCTGCCGGAAGGCGGGTGCGGCCGAGGTCGTCGTGGTGCAAGGCGATGTCTCTCGCGATGACGATTGCAAGAAGATCGTCGCAGCTGCCGCACCCTGGGGCCGGCTCGACCTCCTCGTCAACAATGCTGGCATCACAAAGTATGTGCCGTGTCACGATCTTGACGGGCTCTCCGCGGACGATTTTCAACGCATCTATGCCGTCAATACCATCGGGCCATACCAAATGATCCGAGCAGCACGCTCGCTACTGCAAGCCGGCGCAGACGCCAGCGGACGGCCAACCGCCGTCGTGAACGTCTCCTCAGTAGCCGGCATCAACGGTGACGGTTCGTCGGTCGCGTACTCAGCGAGCAAGGGTGCGCTGAATGCCATGACACAGTCCCTGGCGCGAGCCCTGGCGCCTTCCATTCGCGTCAATACCGTTTGTCCGGGGTATATCGATACGAGATGGTTCACTAAGCTGAGAGGCGAGCCGGGTGCCCGACAGGTGCGCGATTCTGTTGTGGCGCGTGTGCCGCTCAAGGTCGTCTCGTCCGCAAAGGACATCGCGCAGCTCGTCTGCTTCCTCGCAAGCCCGGCATCGAGTAACATGACCGGTGAATGTGTGCGTATGGACGCCGGCATGCATCTAATATTGTGACGAAGCGAAGAGTCTTGTTCGGGCTTATCCCTCTACGCACTTTTGCGTGCGCCTCGATGTGAATGAGCTCGGCAAGCTGATGCGTGATGTGCGAGCGAAAGCAATGTCGCCTGCCCCAAGCCCGGAGCATGCCCCGGGTACCGCCGGCTTGCAGATGAAGGGCAGGTCTAGTGGTCGCGACGATTAAGCCGCGCCCCTGCTTATTACAGATTAAAGCTAACAATGGCACATTGCGATCCATGAGGTTCCGGATTGCGCGCTCGCATCTGCAACTGGTCGTTCGGACAAAACGGGCCTCCGGGGCTGGTTGATACTGTCCGCCTCAAGGACAGACGGAAAGCCAGTTGCAGAGCTTGAGGCGACGCCCCTGATCCCATCCGGTCTGATCAGAATCCTCAGCCCGTTGCAATCCGCCCCGCGATGCGGTGGACCTCGCGGCTGATGGTTGAAGAAATCGTCCCAAGTGGCGCGCGATAGACCGCAACAAACGAGCAGCGCGTTCTGAACCTTATGAGATCTCCTCCGAGTCAGAAAGGCTTAGTGCCTATTTGGCGGCTTCTATCCGCTGGACGGATGCAGCAGGTCAGCGAGATCACCGAGAAGATCCGCGAGGACTCTCACTCAAATCGGTGTTCGATCGCACTCGCCCGCGAACATCCCAGATCTTGCATAGCTTGGCCTCCGGTAAATGTGACCTCGCTGATTATGTTCACACTTCGGTTAGAGCGCAGCGCTGACCCATTGGACGCGCCCTCCCCCTACCGCAAACAAAATGCACGATCGTTTTCGAAAGACTCGGTTGGAGGCCCTTGGAGGGCGAGTCTGATTTCACGCGCTCGCAGAAGGTACGCCGCAGCCTACTAGCGCCTTAGGGACGCTGACGCTCTTACGAGGTAATCCGACTAGAGCAGGTAGTACCCCGATCGCAATTAGTACTTTAAATTCGCCAGCGGCAATGAAACCGCTGATCACGAGAAGCAACTCACGGGACGACCGATTGCGGTAAGGAGTCAAGCAACGTTAAGGGGCGAAACCTCTCGCTGGGCGTGAGGTACCCAACAAACGTTCCCGCCAAATGTCGTGTCAGCAAGAAAAGGATCGCACGATTACACAGACCGCACAACGCCAAAAAGCGTCAACAGCATCGTTTTCCGCCCTTCGACGTCAGTGCGAGGACGCAGCTGTGTGCCGCGCTCGAGATCGACCTGGTGACGTTGGCCCGGTTACGCTCGTGTAGTTCGCAACGCCTGGCACTCTTCTGGTGATCGACAACTGAGTGAGCTATCGCACCGAAAATCTACGGCTCGTTGATGGGTTTGTCTTTTTGTCCCTCTTATCCAAAAGGTTTATAAGTATGCTGCCGAAACAAAGGAAGCTGCGAGAGCGCGTCTCAAACGCGTTGCGCAAAATCGAGGCGCTGGAATGTTCATATGAGGACATCACGGTCGGACAGCTTGTTTCGATGCGGGCGAGAACGGATGGCTCAACAACAGCAATCGATGTATTCGGGCGCGGCGAGCGCGCGACCTACTCAGAAATGGACCGTTTGTCCAACAGATATGCGCATGCGCTGCGAGCGTTTGGCGTACGAAAGCGCGATCGCATTGGGGTGATGCTGCCAAATCGTATCGCATTTCCGATCGTTTGGTTCGCGATCGCCAAGCTCGGTGCCGTCATGGTACCGATCAACATGCGCTACACGCCAAGGGAGATCAATTACGTTCTCGGCGACACACAGGCTAGGTTCGCTATTATAGATGAGTCCGTAACGGCTGTGTTCTCCGCGATGGAGCCTTGGCCGCAAGACCTCGCCAAAGAGCGAGTAATTCTCATTGGACAGTCTTTCGACGGAAGGGCCACTTCCCTCGACGAGTTACTCAAGGGCGCCGACGACTCTATTGTGGAGGAGGATGTCCGGCCCGACGACCTCTTGAACATTCAATATACCTCGGGAACAACAGGCTTTCCGAAGGGCTGCATGTTGACGCACGACTACTGGGGCGTGACTGCCTTTCAAGCGCAATGCGGGGACGAGCAGCGATACCAAAGGTATATTTCTATACAGCCTTTCTTCTATGGTGATCCGCAAGTACATCTTCTGAAGTCTTATCGGCAGGCGGGCACCCTCTACCTGGCTCCATCAATGAGTTCGACGCGCTTCATCGATTGGATCAGGCAGTATAGGATCGAATGGTGCTTTTTTCCTGAACTGATAGCGCGCCAGGCCGAGGCCACCAATGATGAAGATGGCGCAACGTGCTTGAAACAGGCTTTGACGTGGGGCTGTAGTCTTGATACGCAGCGCAAACTGCGGAAACGGTTTCGTGTGCGAACCCAAGATGCCTACGGGATGACGGAAATTGGGTTCGGCACACAAATGCCGAACGACCTTGATGAGATGGCCGACTCCGGTTCGGTGGGGATTCGTGCACCGTTTCGGAATCTTCGACTGATGAACTGCGATGGCACACCTACAGCAGTTGGTGAAGTCGGTGAGCTGTGGGTGAGTGGTCGTGGAATCCTCAAAGGTTATTGGAATAGGCCGGAAGCGAACGCCTCATTCAAGGACGGGTGGTTCAGGACGGGCGACTTGTTGCGGCGCGACGACCTGGGCTTTTATTGGCTGGTAGGCCGCACGAAGGACATGATTCGACGTTCAGGCGAGAACATTGCCGCGCGCGAGGTAGAGGCCGTCATTCGCGAGATTCCTGAGATCGCTGATGTGGCCGCCGTGCCTGTTCCTGATGCCAAGCGCGGTGAGGAGGTCAAGATTTACGTGGAGTTGAAAGAAGGTCTTACACCAGGCGATTTGCCCGTCGATCGTATTCTCGAACATGTTCGTATTAGTCTCGCCGTGTTCAAGGTGCCGCGGTATATCGCCTTTACTCCGGTTCTTCCTAGAACCACCTCCAGCAATAAAGTGCTCAAGCGTGAGTTGATGGCCGTGAGCAATCCGCTTGCTGGCGCCTACGACGTTGAGGAGAAGCGCTGGCGCTGAGGCGTACTCTTCATCGTAGCCCAAGAAAACGCGACAATTTTGCAACGCTTGTAGCGGTGTACGTTTTGCATCGCCGTCGAGCAGGAGTTCCCTTTCGTTGGCACTCAAGGACAGTCCTGCATTGCCAAAGGTGCGAGGTAGTGCACCCCGTCGAGTGATGGACTATTTATATGCGCGCGAGAGGGGTGCGACTGCGGCTCTCGCCCCGGATTTGCGTCCGGTACCTAAAGAGCGCACGCAAGGCACTCCGTTCACCTACAAGATCGTCAAGTCTTGATGCGGCACGCGAGCTGGGACTGCATCGGTCGTGTCGCAGCAAGTGGTGACACAGGACGAGTGCGGTGGCTTCGAAGGTCGGCGCATGCGTGGCCCGCGTCTCCATCGCGCCTAAGGCTGAGACGGTCATCGCGCGCTTCGCCTCGCAGGAGATGGCGACGCGGCCGACTCACCGACCTGATACCGGGCCGCAGCTGCTGACACAGGCTAGGGTGCATGCTGCACGCGTTACTAGCCCAATGAAAGCGATAGGGCTCAAGGCTTGATGGGATCGGGCGATCTGTTCCGGGCCGGGCTGGACCAGATCATCAAGATGAAGCACAAGCTGGTTCAGCTCGCCGGCAAGGTCGATTGGGACTGGATCGACGGCGAGATCGCGCCGCTCTACGAGAATGGTCGGCCCGGGATCGCGAGCCGCTTCATGATCGGGCTGTTGCTGCTGCACATTTACGGGCTGTCCGATGAGGGGGTGTGCGAGCGCTGGGTCTATGACCTATATTTCCAGTACTTCACCGGCGAAGAGTTCTTCCAGCACGCATTCCCGCACGAGCGCTCGGGCCTGAGCCACTGGCGCAAGCGGCTCGGGACAAGCTGCAGCTGTTGCTGACCGAGAGCTTGCAGGTGGCACACGAGGCCGGCGCGTCACGCAGCCAGGACTCAAGCGGGTCACAGTCGATACCACCGTGCAGCCGAAGGCGATTACTTTCCCGACCGATGCCAAGCTCTTGACACGCTGCGATCAAGGGGCTCAACCGTCTGGCGAGGAAGCACGGGGTCAAGCTGCGGCAGTCCTATCTTCGCATTGCCAAAAAAAGCGGCAATGATGGTGGGACGCTACGCCCATGCCAAGCAATTCAAGCGGCATCAGCGGCAGTTGCGCATCCTGCGCAGCCGGCTGGGCAGGATCATCCGCGATATCCGCCGCAAGATCGAAGGTGAGGCTGTGCTTGAGAACACGTTCGCCCTCCCGCTCAGCCAGGCCTCGCAGATCCGCCCGCCGCAGCAGCTCCACCGCGGCTTCAGCTTTATTCCTTCCACGCCCCGGTGGAGTGCATCGGCAAGGGCAAAGCAGCCGCGCCTTACGAGTTAATGGCATGGACCACGCCCGCTCTCAGCGGCAACATAGAGCCCCGGCAAGAGAAGGAGCGCGTACCATGTCCCATACGAATATTGTCACGATCGGCATCGATCTAGGCAAGAACCCATTCCATGTGATGGGGTTCGATGCCACGGGTGCAATCATCCTACGCAAGAAGCGATTGAGAAATCAGCTTGAGCTGTCGGTGGCTAATGTTCCGCCGTGCCTGATCGGAATGGACGGCTGTGCAGGAGCACACCACCTTGCTCGCAAACTCGAGAAATTCGGCCATCAAGTACGGCTCTTGCCGGCACAGTATGTGAAGCCATACCGTGCGCCCCGACGGCGCGTATTACCAGTGGAGGAAGGATCCACCCAGAGAGTTGTCGATTGATCTGGTAGCTGACGAGCGGTTTGGACGAGCAATCGGACGGATCGAAGCCTCGTGACAAAGGTCGCTTTAGGCGGCCGAGCAATCCAGCGGGCCGTAACGTGAGTGAAGCCTGAGCACGCCTCGAAAGTTACGATGTGAATGCCGACCCGATCGTATGGCGGGGAAGGCCGTGCGGACAGGGAAGCAATTGACGCACGCACCTGTCTGGTTCACCGGGGTAATGGGCATGGCACGTTGGAAGGGTAGTACGGGTAATCGGGGGAGACCCGTCTTGGTCGAAGGTCGCGCCTTCAGCATTGAGTAGTCGATGGACCGGACGGGAGTCGGACAGGGTCAAAGGTACCGATGACACCGGGTAATTCCGGCGGAGGAAAGGACCCTGACTTCAGGTGCGCTTTTGAAAATGGCGAGGGAAAGGGTAGATTGGCGATGAGCCTTGAAACGCCCGATAAGATCAGGAGCCTTCAGAGAAAGCTTTATTGCAAAGCGAAGGCGGAGCCTGCCTTCCGCTTCTACGTGCTGTACGACAAGATCTGCCGCGAGGACATTCTGAGCCATGCCTACAAGCTGGCCCGCGCCAACGCGGGTGCGCCGGGAGTGGACGGAATAACTTTCGAACAAATCGACGCGTCGGGACTCGAAGCATGGTTGGCTGGCCTGCGCGATGAACTCGTCACGAAGACCTATCGGCCCGATCCGGTGCGGCGGGTGATGATCCCGAAGCCCGGCCGCGGCGAACGTCCGCTCGGTATCCCAACAATCCGGGACCGGGTCGTCCAAGCTGCTGCAAAGATCGTGCTGGAACCGATCTTCGAGGCGGATTTTGAGGACGGAGCTTATGGATATCGCCCGCGCCGCAACGCGGTCGATGCCGTCAAGGAAGTGCACCGCCTTATGTGCCGGGGCTACACAGATGTTGTTGACGCCGATTTGTCGAAATACTTCGACACGATACCGCACTCGGACCTCCTCAAATCGGTGGCCCGACGCATCGTCGACCGGAATGTGCTGCGGCTGATTAAGTTATGACTGCGAGTACCGGTCGAGGAGCGGGATAGCAACGGGAAACGGCGCATGAGCGGCGGTAAGAGTAACAAGTGTGGCACGCCACAGGGCGGTGTCATCAGTCCGCTGCTCTCTGTCATCTACATGAACCGGTTCCTGAAGCATTGGCGTCTCAGCGGTCCTGGCGCTTTCTTGAGCGGCGGGTCGCATCGATCACGAAGGAAATCGACGAACTCGCTGATCAAGATGCACACTGCCGCCGCCTGATGAGTGCGCCGGTGTCGGACCAATCATCTCAAGTGCGATGATCGCCGCGATCGGAACTGGTGATGCCTTCCAGAAGGGCCGCGACGTTGCAGCATGGCTTGGCATCGTACCGAAACAGATCTCGACCGGCGATCGAATCATTCTCGGTCGGATATCGAAGCCTGGCAACCGGTGCCTGCGAACGCTGCTCATTCAAGGGGCCAGAGCCGTACTTCTAAGGCGTCAGAATTGGCCCATGCATGGCTTCGGAGCCTGGTTGGAAGCAGCATCCAAGCGGCTTCACTCGAATGTACTGGTTGTCGCCCTGGCCGCAAAACTCGCGCGCCTAGCCTGGAGCATGCTCGCAAAGGGCCGTGATTACGACGCCAACTTCATGGGCCACGCCGCGTTGTCGACGAAGGTTTCGGGCGACACCGATGAACGCGAGTTCGATCGCCGGATCTCCGCGAGCGGCATTCTCGCCCGGGCTTCCGCCACCGTCTCTCTGTTGGTCTGGAAGTCGAATGTGTTAGAGTTCAGCAGCGAGGCGGAGGGCGAAGTGCCCGGATTGGCGCCCAGTCTCGGCCCGCGTTCAAACTGTAGAGCTCCGGTTGAGCGCGCGGAGGTCATCGACGAATCATACCCTTGTTTCAATCGCATTGATCCAACGGGCCTCTTTTGATCGCTGCTGTTATCACGATCCAAGTTCTCTGCTACGCAGCCGAGCGGTTCAACCAATCGCGCTCCTTTGGCGGCCAGTAGTCGCGGGGCGCGCTGACCTTGCCCCCGGGCTTAATCCAGTTTGAAGTTCGTTCTGGCCCACGACGAGGACCAGAGCATGAAGCGTAGCCCCTTCACGGAAGAGCAGATTATCGGGATCTTGAAGGAGCACGAGGCCGGGGTGTCGGTCGCCGATCTATGCCGCAAGTACGGCGTGAGCGACGCCAGCATCTACAAATGGAAGGCCAAGTACGGCGGGATGGACGTCTCCGAGGCGAAGCGGCTGAGGACACTGGAGGACGAGAACACGAAGCTGAAGCGGCTCCTGGCTGACGCCATGCTGGACAATGCGGCGTTGAAGGACCTTTTGGGAAAGAAGTGGTGACGCCCGCAGCCAAGCGGAAGGTTGTCGCGCATCTCGTGGATGCCCACGGGATGAGCGAACGGCGGGCGTGTAAAGCCATCGGCTGCTGCCGCATCACCATGAGATATCGGACGACCCGAGCGGATGATGCCGGCGTTCGCCAGCGCATGAAGGCGATCGCCCAGGAGCGCCGCCGCTTCGGCTATCGGCGCCTGCATGTTCTGCTCAAGCGGCAGGGCTTTGCGATCAACCACAAGAAGCTATTCCGGCTGTACCGGGAAGAGAAGTTGGTGGTGCGCCGCCGTGGCGGCCGCAAGCGGGCGATCGGGACCCGGGCGCCGATGACGGTGCCGATGGCACCGAACGACCGCTGGTCACTGGACTTCGTCTCCGATCAGCTCACGGATGGCCGCCGCTTACGCATCTTGACCGTGGTCGATGACTGTACCCGCGAGTGCTTGGCGCTGGTGGCCGATACCTCGCTCTCGGGGGCCCGGGCGGCGCGGGAGTTGGATCGCCTGGTCATGGAGCGCGGCAAGCCAAAGATGGTGGTCAGCGACAACGGCACCGAACTTACCAGCAACGCCATCCTGACCTGGGCCGATCGGAGCTGCGTCGCCTGGCATTATATCGCTCCGGGCAAGCCCATGCAGAATGGCTTCATCGAAAGCTTCAACGGTCGGCTCCGGGATGAATTGCTGAACGAGACGCTGTTCACGTCGCTGGCTCAGACCCGCGTCGCGCTCGGATGCTGGCGCGCCGATTATAACTACACACGACCGCACTCACAGTTCGGATGGAAGACACCCTCCGAGTTCGCCTTCACCTGCCACCCGCGCCGGGATCTGGCGCTGCGCTATGCCGATGGCTCCGCGCCAGCTCCCGTCGCTACGACCGCCAAACTGGGCAACTCCAATGGCTTGAGCGAACTCAGAACTGGATAAAATCTGGGAAGGTCAGCGCTCACCTTGAGACATGAGACGAGGATAGCCGTTTGCAATCGGTGGCGCTCACTATGGATCTCCTCGGCACCAAAACCTCGGTTAGAGCAGAGTACAGATCCCGGTATCCGCGACTGAGACGTCGGCGCGTCGATCAGGACAGACAGAGGTGATGTTGCATCGCGGACACCTGAAGACGTCTAAAGGCCTGTGACAGGTCCGACGCGCCGACAACTACTCTCCTATTTCGTTGTCAGGTTCCACTGCTAACATTGGCAGCTTCTTTCAGAGCAACTATCGTTATCGACATGATCGTAAAACCCAGATTGAGCCATGATCAATTACCAACCCGGGTCAATGGCAGCTGGTCCTGATCCAGCGAAGGTTGACATAATCACAGTGTAGGCCACTGCATCGGATGAAAATCAGCCAGGACACCCACTCGAGACTGACCGATAGAAAGCAGCGCGCCGGTCATTGAACGTGCGGCGCTGGCCGTGTGCATGTCTGTCCTTAGTCGGCGGTCTCTTCGGACGATCAAAAGATGCGGCCTCAAAGTCAATCAGTATAGCCCAACCATTATGGCCGGAGCCACCGTCCTATCCTATTCTTCATATCGTGCCGGCAACTCTCGTGTTACTGCACCGGCGTTCCGAACGCCTCCGCGGCATCCACAGTACCTGACGGCTCCTCCCGCATACTGAGTCGGCGCCACTTGCACAATAGCGTCGAGGCAATCACTCTTTAAGCGTCCGAAAGGCGACGCTTTTCGTCCGCTTCAAATCCAGTAATTGTAGGAGAAATGTCCGCGCCTCTGCTTCTTTGATGAATTGAGCCGCCGCAAGCAGCTACTCTTGTGTTAGGGCACGTTGACCTTCCTATACTGTTCGGATGGAGTGAACCCGTCGTCGCCGCAGAAGATTCATGTTTCGCATTCCCGGCCGCGTGGAAAGAATAAATAGCGTTACTTCCAACGAATGGCTCGTAACCGAACAGTCGTTCTTGATTGGCACGTGAGGCGCGTTGATAGTCGACCTTTGGACGTCGTGTTTCGCCTTGTTGCGTTCAAGCGTCTATGTAGTGAATGGGGCATGCTGAAGGGGAAGACGTTCGCTTACGCGGAGTCGACAGAGCCTTCGCCGGCCAAGCAGGCTCGCGCATGTCTATGTGGCACACCGATTGCTTAGACAGGTGAAAGGTCCGTAACGACCAAAGCGCTCTTCTCGTATCGGAACAAGGCGTACAATGAAGCATGCTGGAAAGGTCCAGACTGATCCTACGTGCTACTGCAGGTGCGGTCCCCCACCGCACAGCGTGATTATTAAGCTCATCAGAGGACATGAGCCAGACCTGCGTGCCCGGTTCGCTGGCTTTCCGCGTCGTCCTCTCCGGCTGATATGGCCGCTGTATCTTTCGGACCCACAAGTACGTTGTTTTGGTAGCCCGAGGGAGCAAATCCGCTCGTCAGCTGCCGCCAAGCCAGGGCGGGCTGTTCGTCCATCAACCACACGCGGAAGAATGAAGTTAACAGTGGGTGACCATGATAGGGAGTAGTGCATGCGGGTAGCAGTTGTCTGGAACGAGCCAACCGAGGTCAATCCACCAGATCCAGAGGATTACCGTGAGGCGGTCAACAGCGTGGTGGCTGCACTTGAGGAGAGTGGCCACGAGGCGCTACAGTGCGAGGGCGATAAGGAGCTGGTCGCTACGCTCGATCGATTCATGCGACCCAATCGGCAGGCGCGCCCCTCCGGAATGGTCTTCAATATGGCGTACGGAGATATGGGCGACTGGCGGTCCAGCCAAGTTCCGACAATCCTTGAGATGGCTGGGATTCCATACACCGGAGCGAGTCCGCTTGGGGCCGCCCTGGAGCTCGACAAGGTGATCACCAAGAAGCTGATTCGCGCTGACGGCCTGCCGACACCCAACTTTCGGGTGATGCGTCAGGGCACCGAGAGTACCGGCGAATTGCGATTCCCAGTGATAGTAAAGCCCCGTTACGAGTCCGTCAGCAAGGGACTGCAACTCGTACACGAGCCTAGCGGTCTGAGGCAAGCCGTAAAAACTATTGTCACGCAGTATGCGCAGGATGCACTCGTAGAAGAATACATCGAAGGGCGAGAAATCTGCGTCGCGCTCCTGGGAAACGAACAGCTCGAGGTTTTGCCTCTGGTCGAGCACGACTTCCGCGACCGAGAAACACGTGTTATCACTTGGGAAGACAAGAAGCATTTGTCGGCGGCGGAGCCGCAGAAGATTTGCCCGGCGAAAGTCGGGAGTGAACTTTCGACAAAGCTACACGATATTTCAGTAGCGACCTTCCGTGCCTGCCTTGGCCGGGAGTACGCCCGCGTCGACCTACGGGTCGATCGCTCAGGACAGCCTTTTGTTCTAGAGATCAACTTCAGTCCGTCACTCCATAAAACGCACTCCTACGTCCGGGCTGCGACGACACGCGGATACAGCTTCCCAAATCTGGTTAATCGCATCCTCGATCTCGCTCACACGCGGTATTTCGGAGCTCGCATGCCCAATCCCGAACACGAGTTGGATCGCGATCGGGCTCTTCCGCCGTAAGCGGCCATTAGTCTGGCACGCCTGAGCGCCTCCTGGATTCTGATGGCGAAGTTGTTGATGCGTTTACGACCGCCAGAACCCTGATGGACACGGATTCGATGGCGCAGGAGTGGCGGTGCATCCTTGGGCGTCCATACGTGCCGCCGCTTGCAGCCCGACTCGCGATACCCCCGGCTAAATTATCTATTGTGGAGCTGCTATTGGCGCAGTCGTCGTAGCTCCAACGTAAGACCGCATGTCCTTTCTGGATGCCGGCGGTGAGTTGGTTCGTTGGTTCGCCCAACACTGGCGGTATTGAACGAGGGTTGCTCAAGGCTATCCTCACGCCAGGAGGACGAACCGTGGACGACAATAATCCCCTTTTCGCAGTCGTCCGTTAAGAAGGCGAATTGAGCGTGGCGGGACGGCCGAACGTGCGCCATAGCTGGAGCAGGATGGGCACAAGAGTTGTCTAGAGCCAGGCGAGGGTGCGGCGGAAGTTGTGGCCGACGGCTGATGGCGGAGCGGCGGCGCAGCTCGTGTTTGATGACACCGAAGATGTGGTGCTTCTGGCCGGAGATGAAGATTCGTCGGGGATTGTGTGCGTCGTGGCCGCGGTATCCCTTGTCGACATAGGCCCGCTCGATCGCGCAGCCGGTGAGTGCCTCGGTGCGGTTAAGGACGTCCCGCATGTGTGACCGTCGTACGGGTTATCGGGCAGCGCCCCGGCGTGCAGCACGAGCAGGCTCCCGGGAGAACGGCGGTTGTAGTTTACCATGGAGGCTTCGGCGCCGATCTGTGGACCACGCCCGCGTTGCAAGAGGAATTCGACGGAATCCTGAGAATGAAATTGCAAGGTTCCGACGCCCGAAGCATCAAACCCCTGCAAACGCAAAACAGTCCACAGCGACAAATGCGATTCTAACTCAATCGCTTAGCCACTCTTCACGGACGACGAGTTCAACTGGTCCTTCAATCCCAAACTGCCGCGCCAAATTGGCTTCCAGCTCCACACGCTGGCGTTCATTGCCGCCGATGGATCATGTTTGTCTATCGGGTTTGCCACTGTACCTGAGATTGAAGAATGGGCGACTATTTGTTCTCGGTCTTGAGAACGTCGTATGCAGTGGCCACAAGCGATGCTGTAGCTTCTTTTACTTCGCGCTCGGAAATTGTCAAAGGCAATAGTAGCATCGCATGATCGCCTGCTTCACTTCCTGCGCTACCATTGCTGGCGTAAATGACCAACCCCCGCTTGAGCGCGGCGCGCTGAAATCGATCACTGTAGCGATCGGACGAAAGCGCTCCCGCATTCTCGAATGCGGAGGTGCCGATGTCGAAACCAACCATCAACCCCATACCGCGGATTTGTTTGATCAGCTCGGCCGGCAGCTCCTTGCGGAGCGAAGCTCGCAGTAGTTCGCCCATGCGCGTCGCGTTTGCTGCGACGCTTCCATCCGCCAACCTATCCAAGACTGCTATCCCCACAGCCGCACCAGCCGGACTGCAAGCAAATGTTTGACCGTTCTGAAAATACTTCGCGTGTGCCAGCGGCCCGTGAACCACCCGCTCACTCACCAGAAGAGCCGACAAGGGGTAATAGCCAGCGCTGATCGCCTTTCCGCATATAATGATATCAGGCTCGACGTTCCAGTGCATGCTTGCGAACGGCCGTCCGCTGCGAGCGAAACCAGTCATGACTTCGTCGGCAATAAGCAGTATGTCATGGTGGCTGCAGATATCCCGAACCCGCGGCAGATACCGTGGGTCTGGCGGCGCGGCACTCAGCGCGGCGCCGACGATCGGCTCGACGATCACCGCTGCAACATTCTCCGGACCTTCCTCAAGGATCGCATTTTCGATCGATTGCGCACATTCCAGCGCGCAAGTCTCCGCCTGAAGTCCGAACTCGCACGCCGCACAATGACCATGGGACGCCTTGGCGCATGGAGCAAGCACACTCTCATAAGGCTTTCGGCGTGCGACAAACCCTCCCGCGCCGAGCCCAGCGATCGTATTGCCATGGTAGGAGGCGTTGCGTCCCAGGATCTTCCGCCGTCGCGGCCGCTCCGCGGCGAAATGATGTTGAAGCGCCAATTTGAGCGCCGCCTCCACTGCGTCGGAACCGCTGCTGAAAGTGATCGCCCGCGACATGCCAGGCGGGCCGAAATCGAGGAGTTGGCTAGCGTAACGCTCAACGATGTCGGAGCTAAAATGGCGCGAAGGGAAAAGCGTCAACTTGCGGCTCTGAGCGTGCAGCGCGTCGATGATCTTCTCGTCGCCGTGACCGAAAATGAGAGATCCCGATCCGCAGGCCGCGTCCAGATAGCGCTCCCCATCGGCTCCTACAAGATAAGGACCCTCGCCGCGTACTATTCGCGCGCCGGTTTCGCCCGGCGTCGAATAGGCGGTTCGTGAAGGTAAAATACGGACCTCTGCCAAGCATCCTCCAGCGCGACTTTAAGTTGATGGGTAATTTCCACATCAGGGAAGTCTATACGGGCTTAGTCATGGCGACACCTACCCACCATTAGAGGTGCGGAGACCGCTCAGTATAATATGGACGAGCCTTCGATACAGTGAAGGGACGCTTCCTGAAGATGACCGATGGTTCTCGGCTGCTTAAGGCGAATTTCGGCTCTATGGAGCGACAAATAGCATGAGAGTTCACACGGTGATCGCCGCCGCCATAAGCTCAACGATATGAGTGTAGTAATGTGCGACGAAGATCCGAAGGGACGCTTGGATCCAACTCCTATGATGGTTCGCCTCACGCTGCATCTCTACGCTTCGGATGTAGATGCTTTTATCGAACCGCCGCCCCCACAGCGCCTCCATGATGTCTTCGACCTGCCGAACCGACTCCCGCCAGATACATCTCGATCAGCGCCTCTTCGACCGAGCTCTCCCGCCTCCGGTAGCGCTCGATAATCGCCGTCTCGAAGGTTTGCCGCCGTAGCTTCGGGACCTTCAGGTTGACGTCGCCCGCCTTGGTGTGCAGCGTTCGCTCGTAGCTGCCCGCGTGTCCTCCCGGCCTGGCTGCGCTCATACCGCCCAGCTCCGCACAGCTGGTCCGCTTCGGCCTGCAGCGGCGTTCAGTGTCTCTTCCACCGTCCCGCGGACCATCTCGCCCGGGTGATCTCGAATCCGGGCCTCATCAATTTGGATCGCCTGACCCATGGCATTCCCATCGTTCATCCAAAGCTCCTTCATTCCAGAAGGTGCGAAAGAATCTGTACGTTATCGCCCCCGAGCGCTTCCGCTGTTGGTTCTTCGAATATGACTGGCATCGTCTTCGACTGGATTAACTTTTCGGCGGCTTGGGAATGAGGCCTCCCGTCCAACGCAACCTCGAAAGATTAGGCCGGAGGGACACAGAGGCATTGATCGCATCTTCCACCGAATAGACATCGGAGTTAGCCAACGAGCGTGCTGCCGGCGAAGCTAACAGAGGAGCGCGAAATTCGCCCACATAAGTAGAGAACGGCGAGATAGCTTTGGGGTCACGCACGGGAAGAGGTCGTTCGCATCGGCAAGCTTGGAGGAAGCTACTCCGAACGCAAAGCAAAGCGCACCGCGAGCAGTCAACGCAATTTTCATTCTGCTGCTCATCGTCGTCGGCACCTGCGCTAAGCCATGACGCTGGGGATCAGCGCTTGTCGCCGATAGGATATCATTCGATCTCTGCGAAACGGATCGGGTAATCTCGAGTCTGCGATCTAGTTAAACCTGAAAGTGCGATACGCCCTTCAGGTCATAGGAATCTTAGCCCGCTCCGAGCGCTTAATCGCATCTTCCAGTAGCCTCTGTATCAATACTTTGTACGGGATACCGGATTCCTTCATCATTCTCGGGAAGGCGCTGGAAGGACCTAGAGCAGGGTAGACACCTACCTCGTTAATCAGCAGTTCTGCATTGGGCCGCATAAAGAAATCCACCCTTGCCATCGCCTCACAGCCGATCACTCTAAACGCCTCACAAGATAACGAGCGCACTCGATCAGCCTCCGCGTCGTCAAGCTCTGCCTTGGTTTTGAGCACTACACCCTTCTCATCAAGTTTAGCCTGAGCCGTATAGAAGGCGTGCTCATCAGGGATAATCTCGCTTGGCCATGAACAAAGTAATTTGCTTGGTTGATCGATGTCCGGCAGCACCGCGCACTCAAGCTCTCGCGCCTGTACGTACTCCTCGACTAAGACCTTGCTGTCATATCTAAATGCAAGGTCGACGGCAGCCTCAAACTCTGTTTCGCAAGTTACCTTGCTGACGCCCATAGAATTATAAAGGGTTGCCGGCTTTACAAATAGCGAGGGGCTGCCGAGCGCCTCTTGTGCAAACTGAAACTTGACCTCTTCTTTAGTTGTCAGCACCAAAGACCGAGCGATCGGAAGCCCTGCATCGCGTAATATTCGTTTGAGGATTTGCTTATCTCCGCATATCGCCGGCGCAGGCAACCGAGAACCTACAAAAGGCACCCGCGCTATTTCGAGCAAGCCCGTGCAGGCATAGGGCGAAATTGGGAAGGCTACATCAACGTTACATGTACTGTTATTCTCGTCGTGTCGATGGACCAGCGCTTTGCCGCGTCCCGCCGGTAAAAGTATCAATTGAGCACTTGACGAGCCCGGGCGTAAGGGAAACCCGTTTGTATTCTCCTGCAGCCACCAATTGCCATCCGATGCGACGGCCACCAATATTGGATTATACTGTTTCCTGTCTAATGCTTCATAGACAGATCGAGCGAACTCCACTGACATATCATGCCCAAGAGGTCCAGGAGGTCCGCCCCCAAACAGTAGTGCGACGTTTATCTTGGTCATGATCAGCGTCCCTGTACGGTTCGAATAGGCGTACCAACGTGCCGAGGGTGAATAAGTGACTAGGGTGAATAGTGCTCAGCCGAAGAAGGCATAGCAGTAAGTAATCTTCAGCAACGATAATCCCGCAACTACTAGGAAACGGAGGTTGCAGACGGGAACGCCTTGATAAGCTATAGAGGCGGCGGGCTGGGGCTCATTTCGGACGCTCCGCTCTTTGCGAGCCATCGCGCGATCGTGGATAACATCGCTTCCTTGCGCAGCCGCCTTTTCTGATGGAACTGATCGTCCCCCGAAATGGGTAGACAGGTTAGGCGCCTTTAAGCTCATCCGATCGGGCCATATATCCGATGGCGAAATAACGGAGTCGGGTTCGATTGTAGAAGGCCTCGACGAAGGCCCGGATATCGCGCTGGGCCTCTGACCTTGCCTCCATATGTGGAACGGGCCGCGTGGAAGCTACAGCGGCGAACCTTCGAGATGGCGATTATCGAGCGCTACCGGAGGCGGGAGAGCTCGGTCGAGGAGGCGCTGATCGAGATGTATCTGGCGGGAGTCGGTTCGGCAGGTCGAAGACATCATGGAGGCGCTGTGGGGCACCCGGGTCAGCCCGAGCACAGTGTCGAACCGGAACAGAAGTTCTATACTAAGATCGAGGAGTAGCGGAATCGCAGGATCGAAGGCGAGTGTCCGTATCTCTACCTCGACGGCATCGTTATGAAGCGCAGCTGAGCTGGTGAGGTTCGCAACGTCTCACTGCTGGTGGCCTCGGCGGTCAATGCCGAGCGGTTCCGCGAGATCCTCGGGATCTGTGAGGCCGCCAAGGAGGACAAATCCGGCTGCTCATCGTTCTGCTGCATCTCGTCGATCGCGGTCTCAGGGGCGTGCAGTTGGTGATTTCCGATGCTTATCGAAAGCGTTGCGGATTATCTGCCGGAGGCCCGCGATCAACGCTGCATGGTGATTTTTATCGGAATGTCTTCAGCCACGTGCTGTCAATCCTGGTCCGCGAGGTGATCCACATGCTCAAGGCCATTCATGCCCACGAGAGCCGCGCCGCGGGCGACGAGAATGCCAGCACCGTCATCGCGGATCTGCGGGCAAGCCGTATGGCCAAAGCCGCTGATCTCGTCGAGCAGGCGGTTCACGAAACGCTCGCCTACTATGCCTTTCCGGACATCCATTGGCGGAAGAGTCGAACGAACAATCCGCTCGAGCGCATCATGAAGGCGATCGGGCGACGAACCCGTGTCGTCGGCGCCTTCCCGACGGTCAATCCTGTCTCAATTGGCGGCGGCCCGGCTGCGGCACATTGCCGGAACGGCGTGGTCGACCAAATGCTACATGAACATGCGACCGCTCTATCAGCCGCCACTCTCTGAAACCGGTGCCTTCGCCTGATCAAAAGTGCGAAACATTCTGGACAGTACCCGGGGTGCGTGTGGCGACTTGGATTGCTAGTCCTAAAAGCGGTCGCGGCCTGAACCGTCTAGCTTCGTCTATGCTTATGCGGAGATATGTTTAGCTTTCCTGCTGCAGGTGCGGCGCCTCCCAGAAGATCGAGCGCAGCGCCAGGAGGGGTGCCGTCCACCCCACGCCAGGTGCGAGCTCATGAGCCTGCAAAGGATGCATGAATCCGGCGGAATTAAGCACGTGAAAACGCATTTCTGCACCTCAAGGCTGATTTTTGCAGCAAGTCTTCTAGTTCCCCGTCCAATACTACTCGAAGTAAAACGGCTGCGCTGCGTTCTTGCCCCGCGCTGGGGGAGTACTAGGAAGTCGTAATGAAGATAATGGGGGTTCGATCGCGTGTTTTATCCTAACGTCTGAATGCGCCGGTTTTAGGCCAGACTGTTCGAATGATCTGCTGCTTGGGCCGCCGGCTCGCGGGCTGAGACGCACCACATTGTTTTCGATATCTACGTGAGGGCTGTCTGATGATGGACAGGCGCCGGGAGCCACCGCTTCCTCATGCCGAGCCGCGTAACACGATCCTATATGACGAGGTTCCGCTGGAAATCCCATGGCTGGCTGCACCATCCGTAATGATGTCGATCTCGGTGCGTACCTGGAGCCGAGAACGGCTACGCTTAGCAAGGGACCGCTGACGTGATACGGATCAACGCGGAGTTCATCGCCCACGTCGAAGCGCGTCTGCCGCGTGAGGGTGAGCCCTTAAGGGTGGGACCTTGTGAGTACTTCCCAAACTCGCAATGCGGCCTCTCTCATCCTGCTTGTTTGCTTCGATCAGAGGCCGGCGGTGCTGACGAACTGGTTTTTGGCCCAAATCGATTCCGGGAACCGAGGTCTTTTGCTGCTCAGTGTGTTGGAGTCGAGTGATGACGAACATTTTGTGCATTCATCTTTGATATCGTCGGTGACGAAAGCTACGGCTTTACGGTCCGGGACATGGAAATCTGTCGCGCCGTCTGGAGCGACTATAAACATCGGGCACGAGTTATTGGCGCGCTAATGGCAACATCGAAGGTCAAGATCGCTTCTAAGCTGGGTCTTCGAAGGCCAGAGCCAAAGCTCATTGTTCTGAGGACCGCATGAGCATCAACGACCCGCATCTCCGCACGCCTTCGGGCAAGCCCCGCCTGCGCGCCTTTGCGCTCGCACTGGACGGCACGCCTGGTCGCTTCAACGCCATCACCGACGTGCCAGGCGTTACGGTCGGCTACTCAACGCTAATTTCCGGCGACGGGCCGCTGCAGGTCGGCACCGGCCCGATCCGCACAGGTGTAACCGCGATTCTCCCGAGACTGCGGGGAGAGCTCGCAACGCCGGTGTTTGCCGGCGTGTTCAGCCAGAATGGCAATGGCGAATTGACCGGCACGCACATTATCGAGGAGACCGGCGCCTTTAGCCTGCCGATCACAATCACGAACACCCACTCCTGCGGCGTTGCCCGCGACGGCACGCTGCGGTGGATGCAACGCGTGCTGCCGGCAGCGCTCGACAGCGCTTGGGGGCTCCCAGTGGCGGCGGAGACCTATGACGGCTTCCTCAATGACATCAATGGCCAGCATGTCAACTTCGAGCATGTCGCCGCAGCACTCGATGGAGCAACAGGCGGCGCCATCGAGGAAGGCAGCGTCGGCGGCGGGACTGGCATGATCTCGTTCGGCTTCAAAGCCGGTTCCGGCACCGCGTCGCGCATCGTCGAATGGCATGACAGTCGCTATACCGTCGGCGTGTTCGTGCAGGCCAATTTCGGTAAGCGACGCAATTTCACTCTTCGCGGTCGGCGCATCCGACCGGAGCTCGCCGCCCCGGCGGTTTTCGAAGGCACGCCCCGCGCCGAAAAGGGCTCGATCATCGCCATCGTCGCTTCCGACGCGCCTTTCCTGGCGCATCAAATGAAGAGGCTGGCCAGGCGCGTGCCTCTCGGTGTCGCCGGGACCGGCGGCTATGGCTATCACAGCTCGGGCGATATTTTTCTCGCGTTCTCGACCGCCAATTCCGAGGCCGCGCTGGCGTCAGGCCGGATCGCTCGCGCGAGCTTCATTCCGGATGTCGATATCGACCCGTTCTTCGACGCTGTGGTGCAAGCAGTGGAGGAGGCGATTCTTAACGCGGTGGTCGCCAATGAAGACATGACTGGGCGTGACGGCAACTTCGTGCCAGCGCTGCCCAAGGAATGGCTGAACAACTGGTAGCTGGTCAGGAGGCATCAAAACCCCGACGCTGCGCGGCGACCCGGGTGCCAACTGATCATGGCCCGCTTGTAAAGAGGGCAAGACTATCTGATGGACAGACGGCGGGAGACACCGCGAATTGCCGCTCCCATTCGGTAGGCGGCCGGCGATCCACGCGCGTGTAGCTGTGAATGGAAGGCTCATATCCCGAGTCAAAAGTTCGCAATCTGAGATTTCGCGTCAGATTCGTTCGGCTGGACTTGGAGAGCGTTCGCTACCGGGCAAGGGCGTTCTTGCGCAATACGGAGATGCCCATTATGAACACGGCGGTTCAATATTGCGTTTGGTAGAGGAGAATATCGATGATCACGGCTTGCGTGTTTGGCTAACCGGCGAGGAGTAGAAGAGCCTTGTTGCCTGTCACGAAAGCGGGTTGGCTTTAGCCTCCTGAAGTCTCGCTGACGGTGATCGGCTTCAATCTCTTGCTACGCTATTTCAACTGCGTCCCACTCGATCTTGGGGTCGAGTAGGCCAAGCCTTCCGGCAGGCGGCCGAGCTGACGAATAGTCGGATTCGCCGCTCGCGCACTATCGGCAACTGTTGAGCGGACCGCACGTTGAAAAGATCAGATCTCCGGCAGGTGCCCGCAGCCTACACCCTGGCGAGCGCGACGTCGTCGATCCTGTCGGATTGACGCGTGCCTAGCCGGGGCGAGGGAGGTTCGTTTTGGGAGCACGGCAGGCACCGCACGGACGGCGCTGGGGACTTGGCAAGGCGCGTTCTGGCCAGCGATGAGGTGGCTCGAAGCGACCGCCACCAACGTGCGATACATGACGGCACCACGAAGCGCGCCAGCGCCACCCAGATGCGGCGAATAAGAGGCACCAACACTTTGGGCGCGACCTTTGAGAGCTGCAGGTGTGCCCACTGTTTATTCGCGTGTGCGCGATCTCGCGTCCGATCTTACCCATGAAAGGAATGTGGCCATGTCAACGAGGCTTCGTCATCAGCGTCTTGTTCGACACTGTCAAAGCTAAACTATCCCATCTGGTAGCTCCGCAAGCGACCCCACCGATATAATGTCTTTATCCGATTAAGGAAGCGGTCGAGCCGCGCGTAAAGAATCCGGTGTGTGCTGTCGTCAAAGCGCCTGCCATGCTACTCAGTTAAGCCGAGGCGCTGCATGCTTGGCAATGAAAGGAGAATCAGATGCCTCAGCGCAGCCCACTCTCTGAGAATGATCCGCCGGCCGGGCATTTTCGGAACACCTCTTACATGATCAATAAGAGTCGTCCCTATTTCGATGCAGCCCATGAAGCTGGTGTCATGGCCGTCCATGGACGTTCCACGACCGGACGCGCCTTTGCTTTAGGCTCCGGTCCACTTCAAGGTCGACCGGAAAAAATTGATTTCGTGCGATGTTCCTACCTTGGCCTGGACAATCATCCGCTGATCGTCGCTGGCGCGATCGACGCGATTGAGGCGCATCGGTCATTGCACTGGTCATGCGCACGAACGCGCCTCAATTTCGATCTCCTGGCGGAGCTTGAGGCGACCTTGTCCGAGATGTTCTGCGCATCCGTGCTCGCCTTTTCCACTGTCATGCTCGCCAATTTGGGTGCGATGCCCCTACTTTCCTCAGGGCAATTGACGGGCGGAAGAAAGCCGCTTGTCGTATTCGACCGCCTTGCGCACATATCGCTGGCCTATCACAAGCCAGTGGTCGCTGATGAAACCCGTCTGGAAACCATCGAGCACAACGACATCGACGCTCTCGAGCGCTTGTGCCGCGAACATCCAGTGGTTGCTTACGTATGCGATGGTATTTACTCCATGGGGGGGAACGCGCTCATCAAAGAATTGCGGCAACTCCAGGAGCGGTACGGGCTCTTTCTCTATATCGATGATGCTCACGGAATCTCGATCTTCGGGCGCCAAGGTGAAGGATTTGCTCGATCTCAATTTCCGCAAGTGCTGGGTGACCGCACGATCATAGTAGCCTCGCTGGCTAAAGGCTTCGGCGCATCGGGCGGCATGGTGATGCTCGGAACGGCTGACCAAGAAGCTCTGTTTCGACGGTACTCCATTCCTTATGCGTTTTCGGTGCCGCCCAATCTGGCGGCGCTTGGTGCGGCGCTTAGCTCATGTAAGATTCATGGCTCCGCAGAACTCGGCGATCGGCAAAGGCGGTTAACGCAGCGTATCAAGCTCTTTGATCGTCATATTGCAACCGCCCAGCAAGGAAATTCGTTTCCCATCAGAATGATTACGATAGGATCGGAAACCAAGGCGATTGCAATCACGAAAGAGATTCTCGATGCCGGCTTCTACACTTCGGTGACGTTCTTCCCAACGGTCGCGCAAGGAAAGGCGGGGATACGAGTGTGCATTACGGCCGATCATGAAGAAAATGATATTGAGCGGTTGTGCGATTGCATCTTGGATGCAGTGGCAGAAGCAACCGGAAAGCCATACCCTCTGAGGTGATGTGATGGTTCAGCCGATGAATTCCTGTAACTGCGAGTAGGGTTGCTATCAGCTTGTACCGAGAAGGCTGATGAAAGCTTGTCAAGTCTCGATCCTTGGTTCGACTCCGAAGGAGCTCCCGGAGCGCTTCGGCCGATGTTCTCGACGGGGCGGTGCTCGCTCCTTGCGCCGTTTGCGACAGTCTGATCATGCTGAAGCCACTCAGTGGCCAAAGCGTCCGGCGCATAGTGGGAGAGGCGCGGGATCGGACTAGCACTACTTCGGCAGATTGTTGGATTTGGGCTCTTTATTAGGGCTCGGACTCAATTGATCCAATAGGCAACGATAGCGGCGAGATGGATGGCAGCCAAGAAGTTCCTGGCTAGTTTGTCGTAGCGAGTTGCGACACGCCTGAAATCCTTGAGGCGGCAGAAACAGCGCTCGATGACGTTGCGCCCCTTGTAGGCGCGTTTGCTGAAGCTGTGGAGAGTGACCCTGTTGGATTTGTTTGGAATGACGGGCTTGGCACCACGATCGACGATTTCGGCTCGAAAGCCGTCGCCGTCGTACCCTTTGTCGCCAATGAGGGCAGACATGGGTGGCGCGAGTTCCAAAAGGGCTGGCGCTGCGGCAATATCAGGGTCCTGGCCTGGAGTGAGATGAAATGCGCAAGGTCTGCAGTCAGGGTCGCTCAGCGCGTGGATTTTCGTGGTCCGCCCGCCGCGCGAGCGGCCGATCGCTTGTTCATGCTCCCCCCTTTTCCGCCGCTCGCCGAGCGATGCGCTTTGATCGTGGTGGAGTCGATGGACAAAGTCACGCCGTCTTTGCCGCAGCGGGCGAGCGCTTCAAAGATCGCCCGCCAATGTCCGCGCTTGGCCCAGCGATTGAAACGATTGTAGATGGTCGTGTACGGACCATAGTCCGGCGGGCAATCGCGCCAGCGTGCGCCGCACTGAAGCATGTGAATGATACCGCTGATGACGCGTCGATCGTCGTCGCGCACCGGTCCGGTCTGGTTCGTTGGCAGATGCGGCTCTATCAGAGCCCATTGCTTGTCGTTGAGCCAGAACAGTCCCTTGCGCATCGAAGTCCCCCGCGTGGAATCAACCCGCTGCGAGGGAATCAGAGTTCGCTAATTAGGTACAGACCCTAGCATTACAGTTGCATCTTCCTGAAGGTTCTGAATCCATGGGCGACCATGATTCGGGATCTGATGATTGGTGGCGCGTCAGTTGAAGATAC
>NZ_LBJG01000090.1 GCF_028128765.1 Bradyrhizobium sp. CCBAU 51627 | reverse complement strand
CGCCTCAACGCCAAAGCTCGCGATGCGCGTACCACCTACGCTAATGCAACTTGACAACAGAGATAGTCGCTCATCCGGCGCTTCGCGCCACCTTCTCCCACAAGGGGAGACGCGTCGCGCCCGCCACGCCCCCTAATTAAACGCCATCCCGCCGCTCAGCGCGATCGTCTGCCCGGTCATGTAGGCGTTGTCGACCAGCAGCATCACGGCCTTCGCCACCTCGTCCGCGGTGCCGAACCGGCCGAGCGGGATGCGGCTGATGAGTTGCGGCTGGCCGCTCATCATGTCGGTCTCGATCAGCGACGGCGCCACCGCGTTGACGGTAATGCCCTCCTTGACCAGCCGTGCCGCATAACCGCGGGTGAGCCCTTCCATGCCGGCCTTGGAGGCGTTGTAATGCGGGCCGATCGAGCCAGCCCCGCGCGCAGCACCCGACGAGATGTTGACGATGCGGCCCCACTTGCGCGCGCGCATCGACGGCAGCACCGCCTGCGTGCACAGAAAGGCGGATTTCAGATTGACCAGGATGGTGCGGTCGAAATCGTCCTCGGTGAGATCGTCGATGCCGCGGGTGATGGCGATACCGGCATTGTTGACGAGGATGTCGATGGGCCCGAGCCCGGCCGCGACGTGCTCGATCATGCTGGTCACGGCGCCCTGCTGCGAGACATCGGCAGCGGCGACAATGGCGCGTCCGCCCTGCTGGCTGATCTCGCCCGCCAGCTTCTCGGCCTGTCCGATTCTTTCGCGGCAGTTGATCGCGACGGCCACGCCGGCCCCTGCCAACGCCCGGCAGACGGCCGCACCGATCCCGCGCGAGCCGCCGGTGACGAGCGCGACGCGCCCCTTGAGGGTCTCTGACATGAAAACTCCGATCGATCCAATGACGATCGGATCGTCAGCCGGCAACAACCTGCGTTCAACTCACAAGGCCGCTACACGACATCAACCCTTGCGGCGCGCCCTGGTGCGTGCCGCTTTCTTCGCGGCGGCGGAACGGGCCTTGGGGCCCTTGGTGCGGCTCGCCTTGCGCGCGGCAGCCGAACGCGACGCGGCGCTGCGACGGCCTGCGGCGCTCTTGGCTTGCTTCGACAGCGCGCTGCGCGATGCAGTCGAACGCGGCTCCTTCTTCAGGACGTTCTCGACGGCGCGCGACACCTTCGGGCGCCGCTTTGGCGTGCGTTTGCCCTGGCCGGCCTCATAGGCATATTTGGCGCTGCGGCGGGTCGATTTCTTGGTGCGCCCTTTGCGCGGCGGCGGCAGATCCACGCCGGCGCGGCGCGCCTCGGACAGGCCGATGGCAATCGCCTGCTTGGTCGAGCGCGCGCCGTGCCTGCCTTTCCGGATCTTGTCGATCTCGTCCTTGACGAATTCGCCAGCCTGCGTGCTGGCCGATTTGCCGGCGCGCTTGTCCTGCTTCGCTTTACGAATGACTTCTTGTCTTGGCATGGGTCGAGTTCCCTCTGAGAGTCACAGGGATGTCTGACCGCAACGCATGACGCGGACGATTGATCCGCTCAGTTCCTCAAGGCCGCCAGCAGTTCATCCGGGCGCTCGGCCATGATCATGTGGCCCGCGCCCGGCACCACGACCGTCTTCGCGTGCGGGATCGCCGCCGCGAGCGTCTTGCCGGCCTTTGCCGGCGTCATCATGTCTCGTTCGCCGAGGATGAGCGTCGTTGGCACCTTCACGCTCGCGGCCGCGGTCAGCGCGTTCGCATAAGCATTGCAGGCCGACAGATCCTTGAACAGCACGCCCGGCGCGCAATGCTTCAACACCGCCTGTGCGCCGCCATGCATCCACAGGCCCGGCGCCAGGCTGCCGCCGAGCTCGGCGTTGAAGCCGAGGCCCCAGATCGACACCATGTCGTTGGCATCCTGCGAGTTGGCTTCGGCAGCCTTCAGCAGGTCGGGGCCCACCGTCATGGTCGCGGCCGTGCCGATCAGACTCAGCGCCGCGACCCTGTCGGGATGCCGTGCAGCCGTATCGAGCGAGATCAGCGATCCCATGGAATGGCCGATCAGGTGAGCCTTCGCAGCTCCTGCCGCATCGAGCAGCGCCGCTGTCCAGTCGGCCATTTCGGCGATGCTTCCCAATGATGGCCCGGCCGAGCGGCCGTGCCCGGGCAGATCAGGGGCCAGCACGCCAAAGCCGTGATGGGCGAACCAGCGCGTATGCAGCGCCCAGGTGGAATGATCGAAGCCGGCGCCGTGGAGGAAGACGACCGTGGGCAGCGCCTTGTCGAAGTCGCGGCCGCCGGTTGCGACGAACACGTCAGTGCCGTTGACGGTGAGCTGCATCCTGTCAAACCTTCTGCGAGATGCGCAGCGCCTGCGCGAGATCGTCGATGATGTCGGACGCGGTCTCGATGCCGACCGACAGCCGCACCAGCTCCTCGCCGATGCCCGCGGCCTTGAGCTGCTCGGCGTCCATCTGCTGATGCGTGGTCGACGCCGGGTGGATCACCAGCGTCTTGGCGTCCCCGACATTGGCCAAATGGCTGATCATGCGCAGCGACTCGATGAACTTGCGCCCGGCGGTCCGGCCGCCCTTGATGCCGAAGGAGACGATCGAGCCCGCACCGCGCGGCAGCAGCGTCTTGGCCAGCTGATAGTCGGGATGGTTCTCCAGCGAGGGATGCAGCACCCAGTCCACCGCCTTGTTGGATTTCAATGCTTCCAGCACCAGATGCGTGTTCTGCATGTGACGGTCCATGCGCACACCGAGCGTCTCGACGCCCTGCAGCAGCTGGAACGCGTTGGTCGGCGACAGGCAGGCGCCGAAATCGCGCAGGCCCTCGGTGCGCGCCCGCATGATGAACGCCGCGGTGCCGAACTGCTCGTCGAAAACGATGCCGTGATAGCCGCCATAGGGCTCGGTCAGCACGTCGAACTTGCCCGATGCGCGCCAGTCGAAGCGGCCGCCGTCGACGATGGCGCCGCCGATTGCGATGCCGTGACCGCCGATCCATTTGGTCGCCGAATGCATCACGATGTCGGCCCCGAGCTCGATCGGTCGGCTGAGATAGGGCGTGGCAAAGGTGTTGTCGATCAGCAGCGGAATTTTTGCCTCGTGCGCGATCGCCGCGACCTCAGGAATATCAAGGACCTCGAGGCCGGGATTGCCGATGGTCTCGCCAATCACCAGCTTGGTGTTCGGCTTGATCGCTTTCCGGAATGCATCGAGGTCGCGCGGCTTGACGAAGCTCGTGGTGATGCCGAAGCGTGGCAACGTATGCGCCAGCAGGTTGATGGTGCCGCCATAGAGCGAGCTCGACGCCACGATATGGTCGCCGGCATTGAGCAGCGTGGCGATGGCGAGATGCAGCGACGCCATGCCGCTGGCGGTGCAGATCGCGCCGACGCCGCCTTCGAGCGCCGCAAGCCGCTCCTCCAGCACGCCGGTGGTGGGATTGGAGATGCGCGTATAGATGTGACCGGCGCGCTCCAGGTTGAACAGCGCCGCCGCGTGGTCGGAATCCTGGAACACGTAGGACGTTGTCTGGTAGATCGGCACCGCGCGGGCCCCGGTCGCGGGATCCGGATGCTGGCCCGCATGCAGGCTCAGGGTCTCGAAGGCAGGTGGTTTTGGCGCAGGCATGCGTGGCCTCGAAGGTCTGTCGGCGATGGCGGCCCTTGTGCCACAAAACGGCGCGTCACGTCAGCTCATTGACAGCCTCACGTGAGCTCTCGCAGCGCTGAACGCCTGCGCGGATCGCCTGCTCGATGATCCGCGTCTCCCGCAACAGAATCTCCGTCACCTCCTGCTCGCGGCGCGCGCCGACCTCGATCGACAGTACCTGGATCGGATAGCCGCCGATCCTGCGATCGACGCACAGCGTGTCGTGTCGTCGCGTAGGAGCGGGCGAGCGCAGCCAAACCCATATCATGCATCGTCATCGAACAACGCGTCGATGGGTTCGCCTTCGCTCTTCGAACTGCGGCAAACGAGCCAGCGAACCTGGCCTGCATTCCCGTTCACAACGCTGTTATTGCGACCCGTTCCGCCCTTTGCCTCAACTGGGCGTCTGACGCCTGTTGTTGTATCCTCCATGTCGCGCCACCGTCGCCAGGAGGACCTGACATGACCATCGTCGTAATCAGCCGCCGCAACCTCCTCGCTGCCGGCGGTTCCGTCCTTGCAACGGGACTGTTGGCGTCAGGAGCTCCCGGGCTTCTGCTGCCCGTGCGCGCAGGAGGCCTCGCACCGACGGAATCGATGACGGGCGGCGCGAACAATTATCGCAAGGGTGCGCCGATCGTGGAGCGGATCGGCAAGGGCGGCTTCTGGATGAGCGGCACCGTGCGCCGCGCCGGCGACGGCGCGCCGCTCGCCGGGCAGCGCATCCAGATCTGGGCGCACACGGTCGAAGGTCAGGAGCACGAACCGCAGAGTCACGGCGCCACGCTCACCGACAAGGATGGCGCGTTCCGGCTCGAGATGCCGCAGATCATTCCGATCTTCGGCCAGCCGCACGGCCACCTCGCTTATGATAGCGGTGAGTTCAAGACCGTGTTCCTGCGGCCGATCATGCGGAGCGCAAAGGACACCAGCCTGGAGGCGCATTTCGTGCTTCAGCCGGTCTGACCGCGTTGCAAGCAAAGGGGTGGAGATCCCTGATCTGGGCCGCCCTTGTCCTGGCCATCGGCGTGCCGATCGCGCTCGCAGCGGAGAGCGAGCAGCTGGCATGGCGCGGTCCGGTCTATATTCTCGCTGGCTTCGCCGGCATCATTGCCCTCGCGCTCGTGCTGGTTCAGCCGCTGCTGATCGGCGGAGTTCTGCCCGGAATGTCGGCCTATCGCAGCAGGCGCGCCCATCACTGGATCGGCGGCGCGTTGGCCGTCGCGGTGGTGATCCACGTCGCCGGCCTTTGGTTCACCAGCCCGCCGGACATGATCGACGCGCTCACGTTCTCCTCGCCGACGCCGTTTTCGCCCTTTGGCGTGATCGCCATGTGGGCGATCTTCGCTGTGGCGCTGCTGGCGAGCCTGCGCCGGCGACTGGGACTGCGCCTGCGAACCTGGCGCATCGTCCATATCCCGCTCGCGATCGTCATCGTTGTCGGAGGCGTGGTGCATTGTCTGCTGATCGAGGGCACGATGGAGACCATCTCGAAGGCGGTGCTGTGCGCGGCTGTGCTTGCGGCGACCGCTAAGGTCATGGCCGATCTCTGGCGAAAGCGGACGCTGCGGGCTGAGAGGGCGTAGGATGGCTTGAACGGATCCTGCGGGCCGATTGCCGCTGTTGGTGGCGGGGGATATGCTTGCGCCATGACCGCCAGTTCTTCCGATCTGAAGGCCTTCCTGCTTGCGACGCCGTTTTTCGGTGGTCTGTCGGACGCGAGTCTCGACCTCTTGATCTCGATGCTGGTCGAGCGCCGCTTCGAGGCCGGCGCGACTGTTGTCGCCGAAAGCGAGCCGGGACGCTCGATGTTCATCGTCAAGTCCGGCCGCCTGGCAGTGAGCAAGCGCGCGAGCGCGGGCGGCGTCATCCCGCTTTCCGCTCTGGAGCCCGGCGATTTCTTCGGCGAGATGACGCTGATCGAAATGCAGAACCGCTCCGCCACCGTCGTCGCGGAAAGCGAGACCGTGCTGTACGAACTGACCGCCCAGAAGCTCTACGCCTGCTACAAGGCCGACATCCACGCCTATGTGATCGTCCTGCAGAACATCAATCGCGAGCTGTGCCGGCGGCTGCGCCGCGCTGACGAGCGGGTTGCGGGGCATCGGGCGGGCGATGAGGAAGCCCCCGCGAGATGAATGCGCGCATAACTCCCGAACTCATCATCTTCGATTCCGACGGCGTTCTGGTCGATAGCGAGGTCATCGCGCTGACCGTGTTTGCCCGCATCGCAGCCGAGGAAGGCGTGGCGATCAGCGTGGAGGACGCCGTGCGTTGCTTCCGCGGGGTCAAGATGGCCGATTGCGTGCGCGAGATCGAGCGCCGGCTGGGTCGCGGCGTCCGGGATAGTTTCGTCGCCGACGTGCGACAGGCAACGGCGCTGGCTTTTGAGGCCGAATTGAAGCCTGTCGATGGCATTCATGCCGCACTGGCAGAGATCAACAGTCCCGTTTGCGTAGCGTCGAACGGGCCGATGTCGAAGCTCACGCATGCGCTCGGATTGACGAAGCTTCTCGGCCACTTCGAAGGCCGCATTTTCAGCGCCTACGAGGTCGGTTCATGGAAGCCGGATCCCGGCCTGTTCCTGCATGCGGCACAAACGATGGGCGCGCAGCCCCCGGCCTGCGTCGTTGTCGAGGATTCGTTGTCCGGAGCCCGCGCAGCCAGGGCCGCTGGAATGAAAGTCCTGGGCTTTGCCGGCGGTCATCCGGACGCCGAACAGGAGCTGGTGGCGATCTGCGACGGCGTCTTTCATCGCATGAGCGATCTGCCGTCGCTGCTGGCTTGTCCTGCGGGGAGGGCGTAGGCCGCGTAGGATGGGTAGAGCGCAGCGAAACCCATCATGCATGCCACCGAACAAGGTCTCGATGGGTTTCGCTGCGCTCTACCCACGAGTTCGCCCCATCCAGTGAGCCGAGGATTGACCGGCTATAGCAGCGCCAATGAGTGGAGCGAGTTTCGATGAAGGCCGAATGCAACCAAGCCGGACAGAAGCAACGCAGTCCCAGCCACGATCAAGCAAAACGCAAACACTATCGGAGCCCCGAATTCGTCTTGAATGACCATGACGATAATAGATAAAATTTTACCGACAATCGAAAGGAAGAATTAACCTTACCTGCGCGGGCGAACTGGTGCTGCTCGATTGAGCCGTCGGGCAAAACACCCCAATAGTCGTCAACCCTCCCCGCAAAAATATTCCACTTTACCGAAATTCGGTTTTGCGGCATTCTTTCGCCATCCCGGCCCAAAGGAGAGGGGCGATCGTACGTCGTCACGAACGTGGGTTGGGGAAGCGGTGGACGCGGCAGCGCCGGCGCGGATGTGAGGGCAGGGCGGGCGGAGGATTGAGCCGAACCCCGTGAGCCCGGCACAAGCCGTGTCGTACGAACGGCGCCTATGCGTACGGCAAAACCGTGTGGTCCTGGCTGTCGTTGCTACAGCCAAGCTTTGGCGGAGACGTATCGCCCCAACCGGGCGCGGTGTGTCATCTTTCGCCAAGTGACGGTGACAACAAAGAATTCGTCGCCGGGGAGAGCACGGCATAAGCCGTCCGACCACCGCGCAGGGAAGGCCGGGTGTTCGGCGTCACCTGTATGCTGCTGTGCGGTTTCCTTGCGCTACATTTTCGCGCAGCGGACCGCGGGTGCCCGTCGGCACCCGGTCTTCCCTGCGCCCTCTTCAGAGGAGGAGGGCAACAGAGACGAGCAAAACTCGGGCGTTC
Organism: Bradyrhizobium sp. CCBAU 51627; assembly: GCF_028128765.1. Taxonomy (GTDB): domain Bacteria; phylum Pseudomonadota; class Alphaproteobacteria; order Rhizobiales; family Xanthobacteraceae; genus Bradyrhizobium. The sequence continues at coordinate 226,707 of NZ_LBJG01000090.1, read as the reverse complement.
GGTGCCGCGAGAATGCCGATCCGTGCTTGTTGTAGAAGAATGGATGGTGCTGCCAGACAGGATTGAACTGTCGACCTCTCCATTACCAATGGAGTGCTCTACCACTGAGCTACGGCAGCAATGCTGGGATAAGAATCGGCCACCCGAGGGGCCTACCAAGCGGGCCGATATCTGCCACAGGCCTCCCCGCTGTGCAAGCTTGCAAGATCGGCCAAAACGAGAAAATCGGGACGATATCGGGGTTATTACGGCTGTTTTCGCCCGAAACGACCGACTTTCCATCGATTTTGGGGCCGCTTCCCCCGCCAACTGGCCAGTTGGCCCCAGGGGTGGATTCGACCCATTTTGGATTTCGCACGATCTCGGCTACCGGGCCACTTGAGCTGCCGCATTCTCTGGGCATGTTAGCAGCCATCTGCTGGATGGACCCGTGATGGCTGACGAGACCGACAAGAGCGCAAGACAGGCGAGGGCATCGCGGGACGACCGCCTGAAATCGGCGCTGCGGGAGAATTTGAAGCGGCGCAAGGCGCAGGCGCGCGAACGGGCCGCAAGCGCCGACCCCTCGCAAGCCGCCGATGATTCCCTAAATGAGGGGACCGCCGGCGAGGCCGGTAACTAGAAAATTTGGAGTGCGTGGACGTGGCGATGGGGCAGAACGAGCAGGACCGAACCGATCGCGACGCGCAGATGGCGCGCTTCACCCGCCCCGAGCAGACGTTTCCGACGCTGACGTCCGCCGAGATCGAACGTCTCAGGAATTTCGGCGAGCTTCGCGTCTATAAGGACGGCGAGCTGCTGTTCGAGACCGGCAAGCCGGGTCCGGGCATGTTCGTCGTGTTGAAGGGCCATGTGGCCATCACCCAGCGCGATGGGCTTGGCAATGTTTCGCCGCTGATCGACCAGGGCCCGGGCCAATTTCTGGCCGAGCTCGGCCAGCTCTCCGGCCGCCCGGCGCTGGTCGATGGCCGCGCCGAAGGCGATGTCGAGACGCTGCTGCTGCCGCCCGAGCGCCTGCGCGCGCTATTGGTTGCGGAAGCCGAGCTCGGCGAGCGCATCATGCGCGCGCTGATCCTGCGCCGGGTCAATCTGCTCCAGGCCGGCGTCGGCGGCACGGTGCTGATCGGTCCCTCGCATTCGGCCGGCGTGGTCCGCTTGCAGGGCTTTCTCACCCGCAACGGCCAGCCACATCATCTGCTCGATCCCGACCGTGACCGCGATGCCGCTGAATTGATCGCGCGCTATTCGCCGAAGCCCGAAGATTGGCCGCTGGTCGTCACCTCCGATGGCGCCGTGCTGCGCAACCCCGGCGAGACCGAGCTTGCGCGTGCGATCGGCATGATCGGCGGCCCGCGCAATGACCGCATCTACGACGTGGCGATCGTCGGCTGCGGCCCGGCCGGGCTCGCCACCGCCGTGTATGCGGCGTCCGAAGGGCTTTCGGTCGCCGTGCTCGACACCCGAGCCTTCGGCGGTCAGGCCGGCGCCAGCGCGCGCATCGAAAACTATCTGGGTTTTCCGACCGGCATTTCCGGACTGGCGCTGACCGCTCGCGCCTTCAACCAGGCGCAAAAATTCGGCGCTGACATCATGATTCCCGTGACCGTGAAGTCGCTCGACTGCACGGGCAAGGACGGTGCGTTTTCCGTTGCGCTCGACGGCAGCGATCCCCTGCGCTCGCGTTCGGTCGTGGTGGCGAGCGGTGCGCGCTATCGCCGGCCCGACATTGCGAACCTCGACAAGTTCGAGGGTCGCGGCGTCTGGTACTGGGCCTCCCCGATCGAGGCCAAGCTGTGTGCCGGCGAAGAGGTGGCGCTGGTCGGCGCCGGCAATTCGGCGGGGCAGGCGGCCGTGTTCCTGTCGGGACATGCCAAGAAAGTGCTGATGATCATTCGCGGCGGCGGGCTTGGCGCCAGCATGTCGCGCTATCTCATCGAGCGCATCGAAGCGACGCCGAACATCGAGCTGCTGTTCAACACCGAGATCACGGCCCTCGAAGGCGACGAGGCTGCGCTGCTGCGACGGATCCGCTGGAGGAGCCGGCTGTCCGATGACGAGGATTCTGCCGACATCAAGAACCTGTTCCTGTTCGTCGGCGCCGATCCCGCCACCGCCTGGCTCGACGGCTGCGGCGTCACGCTCGATCGTGCCGGCTTCGTCGTCACAGGCGCGCAGTCCGAGCTGAACCAGGGCAAGCTGGTGGCGCCGCTCGAGACCTCCGTCCCCGGCGTCTTCGCCGTCGGCGATGTCCGCTCCGGATCGGTCAAGCGCGTCGGCGGCGCCATCGGCGAAGGCGCGCAGGTCGTAGCCTCGCTGCACGGCTATCTCGGCGACGCCGCAAAACCGGCGCTTTAGTCAAGGATATGACAAGCGGATGGCAAGTCGAATGTGACTTGCCATCTTGCTTTGTCCCACGGACACTCGACGCGTCGCGAGGCCAATCGCGCGAAGACAAAGACTGAACTGGGAGGACTAAATGGCCGAACTCGTCGTGCTCTACAAAACGCCCAAAGACGCTGCTGCCTTCGACAAGCACTATGCCGAAACCCACATTCCGCTCGCCAAGAAGCTTCCTGGCCTCAAGAAATACGCCGTCAGCACCGGCGCGGTCGGTTCGCCTGCCGGACCATCGGGCATTCACCTCGTTGCCATTCTCACCTTCGACAGCGTGGGCGATATCCAGAAGGCCTTCGGCAGCGAGGCGGGCAAGGCAGCCGCAGGCGACGTGCCGAAATTCGCCAGCGGCGGCGCCGATCTGCTGATCTTCGACACCAAGGAAGTGTGAAGGATCGATTCAACTTTCATCGAAAGTTTGGTCCGCGTCCAAAACTGCCGTCGTTTGTGACAGCAGTGCAAAAAAAACAGCCATGCGTTTTTCGATTCGCACGAACACGCATGGCTGCACGCGCACGTGTGATGCGAGTGCAGGTGGTAATCCGGTGAGGGGCGTAATATCAATCTCCAGATCTCAATGCAGAGAGTAGGAGAGATGCCATGGTTCTCGGCTTGAGCCTTGCCGCCTTCACGTTGGTCCACGTCATCATCAGCCTGATCGGCATTGTCGCTGGCCTTGCCGTGATGTTCGGCCTGCTCGGCTCGAAGCCGATGCCGGGCCTCACCGCGATCTTCCTGCTGTTCACCATCCTCACCAACGCCACTGGCTTCCTGTTTCCGTTCAAGGAGCTGCTGCCCTCGTACATCATCGCCGCCCTCTCGCTGGTGCTGCTCGCGATCGCCTGCATCGCGCTCTATGGCATGAAACTTTCGGGGGCATGGCGGCCGGTCTACATCGTGACCGCGATGATCTCGCTCTACTTCAACGTCTTCGTGCTGATCATCCAGTCGTTCCTGAAAGTGCCGGCGCTGGCCGCACTCGCCCCGGCCGTGCCGCCGGCGCCGCCGTCGGGCCCCGTGTTCGCCGTGGTGCAGGGCATCGTGCTGGTGTTCTTCGTGCTGCTGACCATCGGCGCCTGGCGCCGCTACAAGCCGATGGCGTTCGCCTGATCGTTTCTGACTGAAGGAGTTCCCCATGCCTATCATCACCACCAAAGACGGCGTCGAGATTTTCTACAAGGATTGGGGCTCGGGCCAGCCGATCGTGTTCAGCCATGGCTGGCCACTGTCGTCAGACGACTGGGACGCGCAGATGATGTTCTTCGTCACCCGCGGCTATCGCGTCATCGCGCATGACCGCCGCGGCCATGGCCGCTCGGCGCAGGTCGCCGACGGCCACGACATGGATCATTACGCCGACGATCTCGCGGCGCTGACTGCGCATCTCGATCTCAAGAACGCCCTGCATGTCGGCCATTCCACCGGCGGCGGCGAGGTGGTGCACTACATCGCGCGCCACGGCGAGTCTCGCGTGGCGAAGGCCGCGATCCTCTCCGCGGTGCCGCCGCTGATGGTGAAGACGGACGCCAATCCCGGCGGTCTGCCGAAGAGCGTGTTCGACGGCTTCCAGGCCGCGCTCGCCGCCGGCCGCTCGGCGTTCTACCGCGACATCGCCGCCGGTCCCTTCTATGGTTACAACCGCCCCGGCGCAAAGCCGTCAGAAGCGGTGATCCAGAACTGGTGGCGTCAGGGAATGATGGGCGGCGCGAAGGCGCATTACGACGGCATCGTCGCGTTCTCGCAGACCGATTTCACCGAAGATCTGAAGAAGATCAACGTGCCAGTGCTGGTGATGCATGGCGACGACGATCAGGTCGTGCCCTACGCCGATTCCGCACCGCTGTCGGCCAAGCTGCTCAAGAAAGGCACGCTGAAGACGTACAAGGGTTTTCCGCATGGCATGCCGACCACGGAAGCAGAGACGATCAACGCGGATCTGCTGGCGTTCTTCAAGGGCTGAGCGGCCCGCTTCTAGCGCGCGGGAAAGGACGGGATGTCTCAGCGAGGCTGACCGGTATATCCTCCGGGCTCGCGGCCGCCGCTTCGGCCGCGAACCTTTGGATATTTCGGCGCCTGTGCGCGTTGAGCCGCGTCGGGTCCCGCAAGGAGAAGTGTCGGTAATGTCTCCCCAGCTCAAACTGATTGCGCTCGATGCCGACGATCTCGCCGTGATCTCGACCCATGTGCAGGATGCCCGCGTCCAGCCTTCAGACATCATCTGGCGGCAGGGCGAGAAGCGGCTGGTGGTCGGCATGAGCCGGCTGGACTGGGAGCAGACGCTGGAGGGAGAGACCGAACCGCGCCGGCTGGTCGCGGCGCTCCGCTTCGACCGCGTGCTCGCCTGTAAATCGCGAAACATCGATTTGGGAGCTCCGGACAAGATTCTGGACCTCGTCGGCATCGAATTCCACCCGCAGGACGGCCGCGACGAGGAGCCCGGCGGCAGCGCGCTGCTGCTGTTTGCCCACGGGGGCGCGATCCGGCTCGACGTCGAATGCCTGGAATGCCAGCTGACCGATCTGGGGACGGACGAACTGGGGACAGGAGTTCGGATTGAGGGGGAGGGGTGAGGCGGCCTGGATACCAGCTCGGTTGGGTCAGGCCTCGCCGGGACGGTAGCTTCAAAGGGGGGCTGCCAAGGAGGCTTGCAAGGGTTGACGCAGCTTCCCCGTCGCGCCATTGAGCAGGGGGCCGGTGAGCCAGACTGCGCCCCCTCAACCAGCAGAAGCCAAGCCCCAAATGCCCGTTCGTCTCGACCGCAGCAGCGCCGATTTTGATCAGCGATTCCAGGCCTTCCTCGCCGCCAAGCGCGAAGTCTCGGCCGATGTCGAAACCGCCGCGCGCGCGATTGTCGATGACGTGGCCAGACGCGGCGATGCCGCTCTGCTCGAGGCCACGGCAAAATTCGACCGCTTGAGGCTGGATGCATCCGGTCTTCGCGTCTCGGCCGCCGAGATCGGAGCCGCGACGAAGGTCTGCGAGCCGGCGACGCTGGACGCGCTGAAACTCGCGCGCGACCGCATCGAGATTTACCATCGCCGCCAGCTGCCGAAGGACGAGCGCTTCACCGATCCGCTCGGCGTCGAGCTCGGCTGGCGCTACACTGCGATCGAATCCGCGGGTCTCTACGTTCCCGGCGGCACCGCGGCCTATCCGTCCTCGGTGCTGATGAACGCGGTGCCAGCCAAGGTCGCCGGCGTGTCGCGCCTCGTGATGGTGGTGCCCTCGCCCGACGGCAAGCTCAATCCGCTGGTGCTGGCGGCCGCCTCGCTCGGTGGCGTCACCGAGATCTACCGCGTCGGCGGCGCACAGGCGGTGGCTGCGCTCGCTTATGGCACGGCGACGATCGCGCCGGTCGCCAAGATCGTCGGTCCCGGCAATGCCTATGTCGCCGCCGCCAAGCGGCTGGTGTTCGGCAAGGTCGGCATCGACATGATCGCCGGTCCCTCCGAGGTGCTGGTGATCGCCGACGACACCGGCAATGCCGACTGGATCGCCGCTGATTTGCTGGCGCAGGCCGAGCACGATGCCAGCGCGCAGTCGATCCTGATTACCGACTCGGCGCGGCTTGCGGCTGATGTCGAGAAGGCCGTCGAAGCTCAATTGAAGACCCTGCCGCGCGCCGAAATCGCGGGCCGCTCCTGGACCGATTTCGGCGCCATCATCATGGTGAAGAACCTCACTGAGGCCATTCCGCTCGCAGATGCCATCGCCGCCGAGCATCTCGAAATCATGACCCGCGATCCCGATGCGCTCGCCGCCAAGATCCGCAACGCCGGCGCGGTGTTCCTGGGGGCGCATACGCCTGAGGCGATCGGCGATTATGTCGGTGGCTCCAACCACGTCCTGCCGACGGCACGCTCGGCCCGGTTCTCCTCAGGCCTGTCGGTGCACGACTTCATGAAGCGCACATCGATCCTGAAATGCGGTCCGGACCAGCTGCGTGCGCTGGGGCCGGCGGCGATGACGCTCGGACAAGCGGAGGGGCTGGAAGCCCATTCGCGCTCGATTGGATTGCGCCTCAATCTGTCATGACAAAGCCGCCCGAACAGGACGACTCGACCAATCGCATCGTCGCGGTCACCCTCGACGAGGACTCGATCGGCCGTTCAGGGCCGGACATCGAGCATGAGCGCGCGATTGCGATCTACGATCTGATCGAGCAGAACCTGTTCGCGCCCGAAGGCGCCGATGGGAAGGGGCCGTTCACACTGCATATCGGCATCAGCGGCAACCGGTTGATGTTCGATATCCGTCGCGAGGACGGCACGCCCGTGGTCGCGCATCTGCTGTCGTTGACGCCGTTCCGGCGGATCGTGAAGGATTATTTCATGATCTGCGACAGCTATTACCAGGCAATCCGCACCGCGACCCCCGACAAGATCGAGGCGATCGACATGGGCCGCCGCGGCATCCATGACGAGGGATCGCGCACGCTGCAGGAGCGGCTGAAGGGCAAGGTGCGGGTCGACTTCGAGACGTCGCGCCGCCTGTTCACGCTCATTACTGTTCTTCACTGGAAGGGTTAAACGCGGATGGCTGCGCCCCCACGCGCACGCGATCCGCAATCGGTGCTGTTCGCCTGCGCGATGAACAGCGTGCGCTCACCGATGGCCGAGAGCCTGTTGCAGCACATGTTCCCGCAGGGCCTCTATGTGAAGTCCGCCGGCACGAGGAAGGGCGAGCTCGATCCGTTTGCCGTCGCCGTCATGGCCGAGCTCGGCCAGGACATCTCCGCGCACAAGCCGCAGACCTTCGAAGAGCTGGAGGACTGGGAGGGGCTGAATTTCGACCTCATCATCACGCTCTCGCCCGAGGCGCATCACAAGGCGCTGGAGCTGACCCGCACGCTCGCGGCCGACGTCGAATATTGGCCGACACAGGATCCCACGACCATCGAAGGCAGCCGCGACCAGAAGCTCGCCGCCTATCGCGAGGTCTGCGACCAGTTGTTGATGCGCATCCGCCGGCGGTTCGCCAAGGCCGGCGCCGCGAGCGGGTAGGTCGCGGTGCCCGTAACACCGGCGTCACAGATCGAGGGCACACGCATGTCGGCGACTCTCGAATCAGCGGGGTTCCCGGGTTGTGAAATCAGCCCCCTTCCGATAGGTTCCGCGCGCAATTCACCCCCTGCCTCGTCTCCCAAAATCACCCGATGCTCGGCCGCCCCAAATTCGTTCTTGCCTCCGGCTCGCCGCGGCGCCTGTCGCTGCTCAACCAGGCCGGCATCGAGCCGGACGCGCTCCGGCCGGCCGACGTCGACGAGACGCCGCGGCGGGGCGAGCTGCCACGCGCCTGTGCCAACAGGCTCGCGCGGGCCAAGGCCGATGCGGCGCTCAAATCAGTGCAGCTCGATGACGAGTTGCGCGGCGCCTTCATCCTGGCTGCCGACACCGTGGTGGCGGTTGGCCGCCGCATCCTGCCCAAGGCCAACCTGGTGGACGAAGCCGCACAGTGCCTGCGGCTCTTGTCGGGCCGCAACCACCGCGTCTACACCGCGATCTGCCTGGTGACGCCGCGCGAGGCCTTCCGCCAGCGCCTGGTCGAGACCCGTGTCCGCTTCAAGCGCCTCTCGGAAGACGACATCCAAGCCTATATCGGCTCCGGCGAATGGCGCGGCAAGGCCGGCGGCTACGCGGTGCAGGGCATCGCCGGCTCGTTCGTGGTGAAGATGGTGGGCTCCTACACAAACGTGGTCGGATTGCCGCTGTACGAGACCACGACGCTGCTTGGTGGCGAAGGCTTTCCGATCCGCTTCGGATGGCTCAACGCCACGGCCGTGTAAGCGCGGTCCCGACAAAAATCTCGAAAACAACCCCCATGCACAGTAGAATTGGCCGGTGGGGACGCACACGCCTGTTCAGGAGGAACCCGTTTGCCGAGAAGCTCTTGAACCCTCTCACCTCGTCTAGACTGCCGCCACCATGGACGACCAAGTCAAAAAAAACGCCCGCCCTCTGAAAACCTGCCCGATCTGCGGCAAGCCGCAGGTGCAGGCCACCCGTCCGTTCTGCTCCTCGCGCTGCCGCGACGTCGACCTGAACCGCTGGCTGAAGGGCTCCTACGTCATCCCTGGCCGCGATGACGAGGTGGACGATGTCGAATAGAGAAATAATATCAGTGCTTTATTCGGGCGGTCGACGCGCCGCGCGACCGCCGCGGCAGGCTCGCCCGCGCTTGTTCACAGCCGGGCCCGGCCCCACGAGGTCGAACGCGAAGCGTGGGTAGACAGGCCGCTGCGAGCCCACTATAAACCGCCCGCTCGATGGGCTTTGGCCCCTCTCTTGGAGCACGCCCAGGTAGCTCAGTTGGTAGAGCATGCGACTGAAAATCGCAGTGTCGGTGGTTCGATTCCGCCCCTGGGCACCAAAACTACGCTTTTCCACGCTGGAGCGCGATCTTGTACGATTGCGTGCGGCAATCTCGCCGAAATATATGAATCGCAACTCGCGGACAGCACCGTAGGTGCATTTGCTCTGCCTTAATGCGTCAGAAATGGACTTTCGTAGATCGCCGCTGGGCCAAGTTCACGCTCGATTTCGAGCAGGCGATTGTATTTTGCGAGCCGCTCGCTACGGGACAATGATCCGGCCTTGATCTGCCCTCCGCCCATGGCCACCGCGAAATCGGCAATGAACGTGTCCTCGGTCTCGCCTGACCTGTGGGAGATCACGTAACCCCAGCCGGCATCGCGGCACATCTGAACAGCCTTCATGGTCTCAGTGACGGTGCCGATCTGGTTCAACTTGATCAGAACCGCATTGGTCGCTCGACTATCGATACCCCTCCGAATGAAACGCGGATTGGTCACGTAAAGGTCGTCTCCGACGATCTGGATATGATCGCCGCAAGCCGCCATCTGCAGGCGGAAGCCATCCCAGTCATTCTCGGCGAACCCATCTTCGATCGAAACGATGGGGTAGACCTCCAGCAAACGGTTGTAGAGAAGCTCGTCGCGCGAGAGGGTCTTGCCGCCGGATTTGGCAAAGACGTACTTGTCGTCCTTCGCAAAGGAGCTGGCTGCGGGATCGAATGCAAGGGCAACGTCGACGCCGGGCCGTAGCCCCGCCTTGCGGATCGCGGCAACGATCAGTTCGCAAGCCTCCTCAATGGTCCTCAAGTCCGGCGCGAAGCCTCCCTCGTCGCCGACAGCGGTCGAGTGACCAGCCCTGTGTAGGAGGTCATGGAGCGCGTGGAAGGTCTCGGCCCCGTAGCGGAGGGCTTCCGCGAAGGTTGGCGCTCCATGGGGCACGATCATGAATTCCTGGAAGTCGAGCGAATTCTGCGCATGCCGTCCGCCGTTGATGACGTTCATCATGGGGACGGGGAGCCTCGTTGCCGAGGCGCCGCCCAGATAGCGGTAGAGCGGCACACCTGCGGCCGAAGCCGCGGCGCGCGCGATGGCCATCGAAACGCCCAAGATCGCATTCGCGCCCAGCTTGCTCTTGTTTTCGGTGCCGTCGAGCACGATCAATGTCGTGTCGATGGGCTCCTGGGGAGAGACTGCCATACCCACGAGGCGGTTCCGAATGATCCCATTGACGTGAGAGACCACCTTGAGCACGCCTTTGCCGCCGTACCGCATCATGTCGCCGTCGCGCAACTCCAGCGCTTCGTAGCGTCCAGTCGAGGCGCCGGATGGAACGGAAGCGGTGCCGGCGTGCCCGTTGTCGAGTCTGGCCACGACGCGGAGCGTGGGATAGCCGCGCGAGTCCAGTATTTCGAATGCATCGAGAGCTTGGATGACGGCGGTCATGTGGTTAATCCCGGAAAATGGTTGAGAACTCGCCGATCACATCGAGATAGAGCTGACGCTTGAACGAGACGGCGAGCTTGGGGAGTTCGTCGATGCGAACCCACCGCCACGCATCGAATTCCGGGTGATCGGAGCCGAGATCGATGTCAGCGTCAGTGCCGCGAAACAGCATCACTAGCCACTTTTGCCTCTGGCCCCTCCAGCGGCCTCCCCATTTCTTGCGGGCAAATTCTTCCGGAACGTCATACTCGAACCAGCCCTTGCTTTCGGCGATGACCTCGGCCTTGTCGCTACCGATCTCCTCCTTCAGTTCGCGGAATGCAGCCTGTTGCGGTGTCTCGCCCCGGTCGATCCCGCCCTGCGGCATTTGCCAGGCCTCATCCCTCAGATCCGCTCTCCGGCCGACGAAGACCTCGCCCCGTTCGTTGAGCAGCACAATGCCGACGCCCGGCCGATAATCGTTCGCTCTGTGCTCCACCGGAATGAGACTATTCGTCTTCGTCTTCATGATCGTCCGAACTCCACGTGAGTGAAGAAGGCCCGGAATTGTCGGCATGCATCGACTGCGAATTCGCTTCGCCCTGGTCGCGGGGCATCTCAAGCGATAGGGAGCGTTCAAGTGCCGCCTCCTGCGCTCGCAGCCAGTCAAACAGATCGCTTCGCTGGCCGCTGAGGGGGCGCGCCCATCGCAGGTTCTTGAACGGCGTGGCCTCCGGTCCGGCCCACCAATACTCCTTCGTGACCATCAGGGACCAGCTGCGGCGACCTGGTCGGGATAAAGTGAAGATCTCGATGACGATTCCGTGCCTTGAGCTCGAAAAACTATGGCGCTCGCGTTCGAATTCGACGCCATCATGCGTCCAGCGGGATCGTTTCGTGCCCGGGTTCGTGCTGGTTATGAGGAGGTCGAACATCCGGAAGAATGAGGGGCGCGCCAGGCTTCTCACGGCTCTGTGCCCCGATTTTGGGCCGCCTCGCCACGCGAGCAGACGATCTTGGACACGCGCGGTCGCTCCGCTTCCCAAGGTCGGCAACCATCTGATCTCAAGGAAACGCCGGCCATTGTCTCTCCTACCACCGAGATGGTGCGCGGTAGGAGTCATCAGCCTCGCGGCGGTTTCGGGGGCACTCCATCCCCGTCGATATCGTGTATAGTCTAATTGCGCCGCCCGCTTGGGGCAAGAAAATGGAGGGGCGGCTGGTGGCTCGTTGACCGGAACCAGATCGGACGTATACTCGTTTGCAATGTTGGCGATGGAGTTCGCCTGAACCGCCCCGAGGGGCTGATGACTCCTACCGAAGCACGGCTTTGGAGGAGTTTTGTTGTGACTTATCCGCGCCCCCAATCACCGCCTACGGCCGAGCCTGACGGGCGCGAACGCCTTCCAAGAGCGCCGGGTGTTGTACCAGACGTCCTCTTCGATCGGCCCGAGGACTCTACAACCGCTGCGGAAAGTGCAGCGCCAGAATTCTTCGTCGATCTGAACCTGGATCAGGTGGTGGCCGCGATAACGGCCGGTTTTGAAGAGTACGCCATCAAGCCTTTTTTTCACGTCCCGCTGCAGCGGGTTGAAGCCGTTGAATATCGTCACGAAGTTTTCCGCGATCTCGAAGACCCGGCTCTCCTCGACGGCATCAGACACTTCGCCAAGCGAATGAGGGATGCCCGGATCCACAAGGCGCTATCGGCCAAGCTCTACGACCGATTTCACAAGGAGATGTGGTTTCTCCACGCAATAGAGATCTACTGCAATGCGGTCGATCAATTGGCGACGAATCTGACGCGAACCCAGATGAAGTCCCGAGCGCTCCTGAGCATTCGCGACTATCTGATCGGCTACATTGCAGAGGCCAGTTTCGTTGCTCTCCGCGATGAAGCCAAGAGCATCTCTGACCAACTGTCGCAGGTCAGGTACAGCATCTTGATACGCGAGGCCTCGTTCACGGTTAAGAACCTTCAGGACGAACCGGACTACAGCGCGGAGGTTGAAGCGACGTTTGCGAAATTCAAGCAAGGCGCCGCCACAGATTACCGATCGAAATTCAGCGATGCGCCGGAGGACATGAACCACATCGAAGCCAAGGTGCTTCAGTTGGTGGCGCGCCTCAATCCCGAGCCGTTTGCTCACCTGCTGTCGTTCTGCGCTCGGCAAGTCGAATTTCTCGACAGGGTCATCGTAAAATTCGATAGGGACGTCCAGTTCTATCTCGCTTACTTGAATCAGACGATCAGGCTCCAACAGGCCGGACTATGGTTTTGCCTGCCCGAGGTCTCCGATAGCTCCAAAAAGATCCATTGCCGCGAGGGGGTCGACCTTGCGCTCGCGCTGAAGCACGTTGGTGAACAGAAACCGGTTGTCTGCAACGATTTTGGTCTGACGGGCAGGGAAAGGCTCATTGTGGTGTCCGGCCCAAATCAGGGCGGCAAGACGACCTTCGCGCGCATGTTCGGCCAACTGCATTATCTTGCAAGCTTGGGGTGCCCGGTCCCGGCGCGACAGGCCAAGCTTTACCTGGTCGACCAGATCTTCGCGCACTTCGAACGGGAGGAGAAGGTCGAGAACCTCCGCGGCAAACTGGAAGACGACCTCGTTCGGATCCGCTCGATCCTGAAGCGGGCGACGGGGCGCTCCATCGTGATTTTGAACGAGATCTTCACCTCCACCACGATTCGGGACGAGACGTTCCTCAGTCAGAAGGTCATGGCGAAGCTCGTGGACATGGATGTCCTAGGTGTCTGGGTCACGTTCGTCGATGAACTGTCGACGTTCAGTCCCCAGACCGTTTCGATGGTGAGCACGGTCGTGCCGGACCAGCCGGCGGTCCGCACGTTCAGGATCGAGCGGCGGACTGCCGATGGCCTGGCCTATGCGATGGCCGTCGCCCAGAAACACGGTCTGACGCATCAGCGGGTAAAGGAGCGCATCAAGCCATGAAGGCCTTCCTGCTATATCCGGACCGCGATTTCGACCCGACGCTGCTGCTGTCGCGGCGAGATCGATCCTATGCCCGGCAGAAGGAGCCCGGGCTGGATCTCCATCAAGCCTTGCCCTGGAATCATGCCGCCCTGAACCAGGATCTCGGGCTTGATATCGTGTTGAACACGATGGCCGGTGGTGACGGCTTCCTGTTGGAAGTGGCTTTGGTCGGGCTGCTGAACGGCGTCAGCGAACTCGACGTCATCAGATACCGCCAGGACGTGCTGCGAGACTGTCTGCGGCACGGGCCAACTCTCAGGCGGACATACGACATCGTGGTCGAGGCATTGAAGGCAGAGAGAAAGCACTACTGGTCGCCGATGTCGCGCTACCCTGCCGGCACGCTGTCGCATGCCGTCGAAGTATTGGACATCTTCGTTCCGGCCTTGCGAAAGCTCAGGGCCTTGGCCGACCGGAACATTGGGCTGTTCAACTCACAAGGATTCTCCAGATTGTTCGAAATGCTTCGTGCCGAACTGAGCGATGCGTATTTCGACGAGATCGATGACCATCTGAAGCGGCTGAAGTTCAAGGGGGGCGTCCTGGTCAGCGCCCAACTGGGCAAAGGCAATAAGGCGACCAACTACGTCCTGCGCAAGCCACACAGGAAGGATCTCGGCTGGTTCGCCCGGCTATGGCCGACCACCGAGGGGTATACGTCCTATCTGGACCCGCGAGACGAGGCCGGCGCCCGCGCTCTATCCGAATTGCGCGACCGGGGTGTCAACCTGGTCGCGAATGCGCTTGCCCAGTCGATGGATCACATTTCGAGCTTCTTTCAAATGCTGCGGACCGAGCTCGCCTTCTATGTGGGCTGTTTGAACCTCTATGGGCACCTGGAGAAACTCGGTGCGCCGGTCTGCTTTCCCAAGCCAACAGCGCTGAGGGACGAGAATCTGTCATTCTCAGGTCTGTACGACGTTTGTCTCGCTATCAGCATGAACCGAAAGCCCGTCGGCAATGATCTGGAGAGCGCGGGCAAGGATTTCATCGTCATCACCGGCGCGAACACCGGAGGCAAATCGACGTTCCTGCGCAGTCTGGGCCTCGCGCAACTGATGATGCAGGCGGGCGTGTTCGTGCCGGCAGCGGCGTTTTCAGCCGAGGTCCGGACGACGCTGTTCAGCCATTTCAAGCGCGAGGAAGATGCTGCGATGGAGAGCGGAAAGCTCGACGAGGAGCTGAACCGGATGAGCGAGCTCGTTGAGCATCTTCGTCCGGGCGCGATGATCCTCATGAACGAGTCGTTCGCGGCGACCAATGAACGGGAAGGCTCGGAAATCGCGATGCAGATCACGACCGCCTTGCTGGAGAAGGGGGTGAAGGTCGGCTACGTGACGCATCTGCACCAGTTCGCGCATCGTATGGATCAGAAGAAGCTTCCGAATGCGCTGTTCCTGCGGGCGGAGCGCCAGCCGGACGGCACGCGGACGTTCCGGCTGATCGAAGCCGCGCCGCTGCAGACGAGCTATGGGGAAGATCTCTACGCGAACGTATTTGGAGGGGACGAGCGAGCGCCGGAATCCCGTCGGCTCTCAGCGGCTCGATAACATGGGCGAGAAGAGGCGGTGTGCTGAGCTAGGCCGGATCGATCCCGTCTAAATGGCCGGTTTCGTTGATCGCAAGAACACGAATCCGATTGTCGGTTATCTCGATCTCGTTGATGCAACAGGGCTCTTGGGTGAGCCGCCAGTACGCGGAGAGCGGCAGGTCGGCGAGCTGCAACAACAGGGCCCGGTTCACGCTGTCATGCGAAACCAGAACGACAGTGCCGGAAGGGTGTCGTTCGAGTGCGAGCCGGACCGCGTCCGCTGCGCGCGCAACGACGTCCTGGAGGGAGTCGCCGTCCGGAAATCGCATCAGGTGGGGCGTGTTGAACCAAATCGCGTGAAGCATCGGCTCGGCGGCTGCCATTTCGTCATGGCTCTTCATCCGCCATGCGCCATAGTCGATATCGTTCAGCGCTTCGATGCTCTCGGCCTCGATCGCGCACGCGCTGGCGATGGCAGCGCCGGTGGCGACGCAGCGCGACAGTGGACTTGTGTAGACCCGCTCCGGCTGCCATTTGGATGCGATCCGCTGGGAAACTGCGAGTGCCTCGGCCTGTCCTCGGCTGGTCAAGGGCAGGTCCTCCCGTCCGCGAAAGCGGGGAGGGCGAATGCCCTCGACGTGACCGTGACGGACCAGCAGAATCTTGGTCAAGTTCACCTCGTTGTCGCACCAGGACTGGACTGCGGCATCGACGATCCACCTTACCGCTTCCATTCGCGAGAGCGAAGGATCGTTAAGCGCGCAGTCGGAGCCTTTCCTTGGCGGCGCCTCTCGTCCTGGTACGTCGCAGTGGCTTTCCGCGCTTGCTATGGCCCGATTCCCAGTTACAATTGACAAACATTCAGGGGATGGGGTCCCCCGTAACCGCCGATGAGGCTGATGACTCCTGCCGGACGCTTGCCGTCGGTGGGAGCGCGTTGCTTCAATTCCTTCCAAGCATCCAGCACGTGAGTTCGCCCGACGGCGCATCGCCGTCGTGTTGTTGGAGGCGCTGATGACGGGTGTTTGGGCTCTTGCGGCACTGTGGTTGGGCTTGGCGCTGATCGCCAGCCTTCTGTCGATCTGGCTTCGAATCTCGACCGCTCTCTCGGAGATCGTGGTCGGAACGATCGCGCAGCTCGTTATCGGCGCAGCCATTGGATCGGCGGTACTCGGAACCGACGAGTCCTGGGTCAAATTCCTCTCCGGCGTCGGCGCGATTGTGCTGACCTTCCTAGCAGGTGCGGAACTTGATCCCGTTGTATTCAAGCTGAAGTGGAAAGAGGCGGCAGTCGTGGGGCTTGCCAGCTTCTTTTTTCCATTCATCGGATGCACCGCTGCGGCGCATTACTTGCTCGGCTGGGACGTTATGCCGAGTTGGCTTGCAGGTGTCGCCATGTCGACCACCTCCGTGGCGGTGGTTTATGCCGTGATGATCGAATTCGGCTTCAACACCACCGAGTACGGCAAGACAGTTCTGGCCGCCTGCTTTGTCACGGACCTCGGGACGGTGGTTGCGCTCGGCCTGATCTTTTCTCCGTTTACGATAAAGACACTGATCTTTCTCGGTACTGGCGTGGTGGTCTTCGGCGTGCTGCCCTGGCTGACCCCGCGGTTCTTCCGGCTGTATGGGGGACGCCCGTCCGAACTGGAGACGAAATATCTCCTGCTCTGCCTGTTCGGAATGGGGGCGCTGGCAACGTGGGCCGACAGCGAAGCCGTTCTTCCAGCCTACCTGATCGGCATGGTGCTCGCAGGCACCGTTGGAAAGGACCACGCCCTGGTGCGCCGGCTGCGCACTCTTACCTTCGGATTGCTGACGCCGTTCTACTTCATCCGGGCCGGTTCGTTTGTGTCCGTGCCGGCGCTGATTACTGCACCGGCGGCATTCGTCTTCTTCCTGGTGATCAAGATCGCAACCAAGGTCGTGGGTGTCTACCCCGTCACCAAGTATTTTGGCTCTCCCAACAGAGAGGCGATGTACACGACGCTTTTGATGTCGACCGGGCTGACCTTTGGGACGATCTCGTCACTCTTTGGCCTGTCACATGGTATCATCAATCAGGGCCAATATTCCGCACTCGTCGCCGCAGTCATCGGCAGCGCCGTGATACCCACAGTCATCGCCAATGCATTCTATCTTCCTCACCACCTGCTGCCGGATACCAACTCGCAGCAGGCCGAGGAGGAGCCCGTAAGACCTCTTCGGCCCGCTGCGCGCCGCGCCGAATGATGGAGGCAGCTATGTTCCGCAGAATTCTACATGCCAACGACGGTTCGGAGCACGCATTCCACGCCTTGGCGTTTGCCATAACGATGGCCAAGCAGAACAGCGCCGAACTTCACATGATCTGCGTGGAGGAGATTGACTATATGCCCGAATTTATCGAGGAGGTTCGGGAGGAGACCGGCACGGCGGCGCGCCGCTATCACTCGGTCATTCAGCGGGCGCGAAGCCTGGCCGAACAGAGCCACGTCGAGCTTCACTCCCATGTGGTGGCCGGCCATCCGGTGCGCGACATCGTGGACTTTGCGGCTAAGATTAGAGCCGAGCTCCTTGTGATCGGCGCTACGGGTCATTCGGCGCTTTACGAGCGGCTCATCGGCAGTCGCGCCGATCGCATCGTGCAACTCGCGACTTGCCCGGTGCTGGTCGTGAAATGAAGGTCGCGACTTAAGCTTAAAATGAGAAGGGGGCCGAAATGCAGCTACCTCGAGAAGCCATCCTGCTCAGGATCTTCTTTGGTGAAAATGATCAAGCGGACCATCGCCCGCTGCACGAAGCGATCGTGCTGAAGGCCAGGGAAATGCATTTGGCCGGCGCGACCGTGCTGCGGGGCGGCCTGGGGTTCGGCCATTCCGCACGCCTGCACACGGCGAAGATACTGCGCCTTTCCGAAGATCTTCCGCTCGTTGTCGAGATCGTCGACACCCAGGAGAAGATCGACGCCTTTCTGCCGGTCCTCGACGGCATGATGAGCAGCGGCCTGATCACCATAGAGAAGGTGCAGGTCCTTCAATACGGCACAGAAATGAGGTCCCAGTCGGCTTGATGTGGCGAATGTCGCTATCGGTTGCTGCGCCTGCCGGATTTGAACGTAGCCAAGGGGCGCACAAGGGGGCGGCTCCCACGATTGCGGGTTTCGCGATGCAGCGCACTCGATCGAGCTGCCAAGTGCTCAGGCCACCATACGAGCACAAACAGCGGTTCGTTGTGTCGGTGGTTGCGTATGATCCCTCCCTGGGCACCAAAACTACGCTTTTCCGCGCTGGAGCGCGACCACGCCTGTTCGAGCCGGACGCTGGCCCGAGGCGCTTATCTACGCGCCAGGATCTCGGCGTCCGCTGCAAGTTCCAAAATTTCCGAGCTCGACCCGCCGACAAGAGCGGCCTCCGCGCCGACATTTGTGGTGTCGGCCCGCTCTTGGGACAAGCACAAAGCGAAGCCATCTGTTTGTGGACATGCGGGCAGGGGTGCCGTGGGCGCGTTGCGTGTGACAGGCGTTCCATATGGCGGATGTTAGAGCGCTATCGACTCGCAAATGACACGTCTCGAACCAACTTGCATCGCTTCTGCGCCGGTAATCAAATCGAGCAGCTCCGCAGTGATCTCGGTCTGACGCGCCTGACGCGCGTTCCCCTGCAATCCCGCGAGCTTGTTGCTGACATTGTCGTGTGCCGACGCCATGGCGGCAAAGCGGGCGGCGTTCTCGCTGGCGATGGACTCGACCGCAGCCTCGGTCAGCAGCGCAAAGATGTATTCGGCCACCAGCTTTTCGAGCAGGGGCCGCGGCGGCAGATTGTGGAGGGGGACCTGACGCGCCGGCTTGGCAACCAGCTTCGCCGTGTCGAGGGGAAGCAGCAGACGGCGCTCGATCATCGATGCGGCGCCCTGACGGTAACGGCCGAACATGACGTCCACTCGTGCTATTTCGCTGTGCGCGATACGCGCGTAAATCTCGCTCGTCAGACGGTTGACCGCATCGGGTGCTCCCGCCGGACGGGTCGCCATCGGGCCGGTCCAGGCCAGCTTGCGGCCACGCTCGAACGCGAGCGCCGCCCCGCGGCTCCCCAGCACGAAGAGCAGATCGAAGGGACCGAGCGTCGCCTCGGCCGCCTCAAGCATCCTCTCATTGAAGCCGCCTACGAAACCATGCTCGGCGGTGCACACAATGAGGGCGCGGTGACACTTCTCCTGATGCGTCTCCGTGACGGGCTGCGGCATAAGCAGAAGTGCGCTGCCGATCCCGGCGGCCATCGAATCGGCGTAGCTACGAATACCGGGCAAGGCATGCTGCGCTTCTTGCAGCCGCATGCCGGCGAGCGAACGCATCGCGCCAACAATGTCGAGCAATTCGTCCATGCTCGCGATATGGCTCTGGATTTCCGAAAGGCGCGTCATCGCGCTCTCTCCATCTTCCCGCCGACCGATTGGACCAGCGCGATCAGGCTCTCCTTGAGCCGCGCGCGTACGGCGACGGGGAGCGGCTTGGCTTTGTCGTCGAGCGAGCGGATCTCGGGACAGTGTTCCTCAAGCCAGGGAGCCAGGCCGGCACGAAACGCGTCGATGCGATCCAGCGGTACGGAATCCAGCACGCCGTCGGCGACGGCGCACAGCAGTGCCACCTGTTCGCCCAGCGACTGCGGCGCGAATTGCTGCTGGCCGAGAACGGCGCGAATGCGCCGTCCATGCTCGATGACCTTGCGCGTGCGCTCGTCCACCATGGTCCCGAAGCGCGTAAACACTTCGAGCTCCAGAAATTGTGCATATTCGAGCCGCAGACTTTCCGAGAGGTCTTTCAAGACGGGCGCCTGCGTCTTGCCGCCGACACGGGAGACGCTCTTGCCGACATCGACCGCCGGCTTTTGATCTTCATAAAATAAGTGCGGATCGAGATAGATCTGCCCGTCGGTGATGGAGATCAGATTGGTGGGGATGTAGGCGCTGATATTGCCGGCTTGCGTCTCGGCGATAGGCAGGGCGGTCAACGAACCGCCGCCGCGCTCCGGCCCCAGCTTCGCCGCCCGCTCCAGCAGCCGCGAATGGATGTAAAAAATATCGCCCGGATAGGCTTCGCGGCCCGGTGGTCGGCGCAACAGCAGCGACACCTGCCGGTAACAGGCGGCGTGTTTGGTCAGATCGTCGAGGATGACCAGGACGTCGCATCCGCGCATCATGAAATATTCCGCCATGGCGAAGGCTGAATAGGGCGTGAGCCACTGCAGTCCGGGCGAAGCGTCGGCTTCGCCAACGACGAAGATGCATCGCTCCGATGCACCATACTGGCGCACGGCGTCGATAACGCGGGCGACAGACGACGCCTTCTGTCCAATGGCCGCATAGACGCAGATCACATCGCTGGATCTCTGGTTGATGATCGTATCGACCGCAATGGCGGTCTTGCCCGTCTCGCGGTCGCCGATAACGAGCTCGCGCTGCCCGCGGCCGAGCGGAATCATCGCATCGACGACGAGCAGCCCGGTGGCAAGCGGCTTGGTGACCAGCGCGCGATCAACAATGACGGGTGCCGCTTGTTCAATTGGTGCGAGTTGCGCGCCTTCAATCGCGCCCTTTCCGTCAAGCGGCGTCCCAAGCGCGTCAACGACGCGGCCAAGCAGTGTTTGGCCCACCTGAACGCGGGCCACCTCTCCCGTGCCACGGACAACGCTGCCGGCCGGTATGCCGGCGGTGTCTCCCAGCAGGATGCAGCCGATGGCATCATCCATGAGATCGACGGCAAGGCCACGTACGCCGCCTTCGAAGATAAGCAATTCGTCCAGCCGTGCTTGCGGGAGTCCTGCGACCATCGCGACGCCGTCACCGACTTGAAGGACGCGGCCGATATGTTCGAGGTGAGGGGTCAGCGGCAGCCCCGCCAGTTTTTGGCGGCTCGTTTGGGCCCAGCCCTTCAGCTCCTCAGCGAGGCTGGCCATGGGCACCTGCCTCCATGCGCGCAGCCGCGAGCGCGCTCTGCCATGAAAACCGCAAGATCGCGGTCGGAAAATGCAACTCTGCGCCCGCGGTCAGGGCGGGGTCGACCGCAAACGTCATAGCGCTGGAGACGCCGAGGGATTGGCGCAAGCGCGCATTCCAGTGAT
Organism: Bradyrhizobium sp. CCBAU 51627; assembly: GCF_028128765.1. Classification (GTDB taxonomy): domain Bacteria; phylum Pseudomonadota; class Alphaproteobacteria; order Rhizobiales; family Xanthobacteraceae; genus Bradyrhizobium. Next base: position 205,950 of record NZ_LBJG01000090.1, on the reverse strand, counting down.
CGGCCGTCGCCGGGGGCAGAGCGCAGGCGGTGACGATCGCCAGCGGTTTGCCGTTGGCAAGCTGCTGCACCAAAGCCTCGCGTTCGGCTTGCGGCATTGCCTTCAGATGCTGCTCGATCCGCTCGATCCAGGCTTCTGCGCGATATTGCATAGGCACCTCCGCCAGGAGCCTCTGGGCGAAGTCGGAACCAAGATCGAGCGCGATCCGTCGCGCTTCATCCAGTGCGCCCTCGCGCTCGGATGCCAAAGTCTTGCGCGTCGAGTCCATGAGGGCTTCGGCGTCGCGCTCGGCCTGCGCCCGGCGCGCCTCGGCCATCTCCTGCGCCTGGGTTGCGGCGGCCTTGAGCGCTGCTTCGCGTTCGGCCGCGATGCCGGCGCGCTCGGCCTCGACCGCTGCCAGCTCCGCTTTCGCTTTCGCTTCGACATCCTTGGCGACGTCGAACTGCCCGCGGACCTCGGCTTTTCGCGCGTCGATCATCGTCAGCACCGGCTTGTACAGAAACCGGTGGAGCAGCCAGACCAGGATGCCGAAGTTGATGGTCTGGAGGCCTATGGTCCACCAGTCGAGGTGCATCGCTCACCCGGCGTATGGATTGGCGAACAGCAGCAGCAGCGCGACGACAAGGCAGTAGATCGCCATGGTCTCGATCATCGCGAGGCCGACAAAGAGCGTGCGCGATATCGTTCCGGCCGCTTCGGGCTGGCGCGCGATGGCGTCCATCGCCGACGCCACCGATCGGCCCTCCGCCAGCGCCGGGCCGATCGAACCGATCGAGACGGCGATGACCGCGCCGATGATCGAAATGAGCTTGGAATCCATTGAGACTCCTTATCCCTTCGCGACGCTGCCGACGGCCGCGCCAATGAAGACGGTTGCAAGTACAGTGAAGATGTAGGCCTGTACGAGGCCCACGAAAATCTCGAGCGCCATGAGCGGAATCGGGACGAAGAGTCCGGCCAGGGCCACGACGAGACCGATGACGAACTCGCCGCTCATGATGTTGCCAAACAGACGCACCATCAGCGAAAAGGTGCGCGTGATCTCCGAGAGAATGTTGAGTGGCAGCATGATCAGCTTGGGTTCGGCGAAGCTGGCGAGATAGCCGCGCAGACCCCGCGCGCGTATCCCGAAGTAATGCACCGAGAAAAAGACAATCAACGCCAGGGCCGCCGGCGTTTCGATCTTGCTGGTTGGCGCCTCGACGCCGGGAAGTACACCGGAGAGATTGGCGACCACCAGGAAGATAAATAGTGTACCCAGCAAGGGCAGGAACGGCCGCGCATCCTTGCGAATGACATCCTCGATCTGGCCGGCAATGCCGACAACGATGCCCTCAAGCACCGCCTGCCGCCCGTCGGGCAGGATTGCCAGACGGCGCGTGACGAACCGGCAGACGAGAGCCAGCGCAGCCATGATGATCCACGTCGTCACCACCGGACGCGTGATCGCCACCGGACCAAAATGAAAAAGCGGCGTGCTGGTGAGGGGCGAGGATTGCATCAGCCGGCCTTCCTTTCCGCGCGCAGCGCCAGCGCGCGCGCCACCAGGAAGCCGCCGAAGCCGCCGAGCAACGGCGCTGCTCCGAGTTTCGCCGCGATGAGCAGGAAGCTGACCGCAGCACCGACACGTCCCAGCGTCAAGGCCAGCGGACCAAGCCAGCTGTTTTTGCTGCCGACAAGCAGCGTAACGCTGCGCTTGAGAGCCGCAAAATACGCCAGCCCAAACATCAGTCCCGCAAATGCGGTCAACAGCGTGAGTTCGGGATGAGCGATCAAACCGGTGCGGGTCATGCGCTGTGCACCCTCTTCCACGCTAATGTGCAGCCCACAGCCAGACCCGCCACGAGCAGGCCGAGGGTCCAGAAGATCCCGCTATGGAAGGTCCGGTCGAGCCAGCGACCGACGAAGATGCCGAGCAGCGTCGGAACCACGATGGTCCAGCCCAGCGCTCCGATCATGGCGAGGTTCTGGCCCAGCGACCGTTCGCCCTCGCGCCGCCAGCGCTCGCGGCGTTCCTGCCGTCTTCTGATCGCCTGTCCCAGTCGCTCGTGATTTTCGGGCGGCATCGTCATGACTCCAGCCCCTCTTGCGACACCGGGCGGGTCACCCGCGGCACGGGGACGGGACGGTCGGGCCGCAGGAAGCGGTAAATCTGCCGGATTGCTGCGAGATAGAGGCGCTGCGCATCGGTGCGCGCCCTAACCTCCTCTTCGCTGCGCCGCTGAAAGCTCGCGAGCACTTCGGATTCGAGGCGGTGCAGATCATCGTCGGCGACGGCTTCACGGGTCGCAACGGTGATCCTGTTCCCGCCGCTCACTGCGAGCATGCCGCCACGCACCGCGATGTGATGCTCGCCGCCGCCCTCGTCGCGCCAGCTCAGGACCGAGATCGCCAACGCCGTCAGAAAATCCGCATGCCCGCGCAGAATGCCGAAGGCGCCGGTGTCATCCTCTGCGCGCACATGCACGACATTATCGGCCTTTGTGATGATCGCCAGTGGTGTGGTGACGGTGAGTTTCATGACGTCGCCTTGGCGCTGGCACGCTCGCGCTCCCGCGCTTCCTCGAGCCCGCCGATCATATAGAGCGAGCTCTCCGCCCAATTGTCGGATTCACCGTCGAGAATGGCGCGGCATCCGGCCAGTGTGTCGGCAATCTCGACCGTTCGGCCTTCCTTGCCGGTAAAGGCGACGGTGACCATGAAGGGCTGCGTCAAGAACCGCATCAGGCGCCGTGCCCGCTTGACGGCCTGACGATCGACGGCGCCGAGCTCCTCGATCCCGAGGAGCGCAATGATCTCCTGAAGATTGCGGTAGTGCGCGATGGTTCTGCGCACATCCTGCGCGATCCGGTAATGCGCCTCGCCGACGAGGCGGGGATCGAGGAGACTCGAGGTCGAGGCGAGCGGATCGACGGCGGGATAGGTGGCTTCGCTGGCCATCTCGCGCGAAAGCACGATCGATGAATCGAGATGGCTGAAGATTTCGGCGACGGCCGGGTCGGTGAAATCATCGGCCGGCACATAGACAGCCTGAATCGAGGTGATCGCCGCACCGGCAACCGAGGCGATGCGTTCCTCCAGTTCGGCGATTTCGCTCGCGAGCGTCGGCTGATAGCCGACGCGCGATGGCAGACGCCCAAGCAGGCCCGAGACCTCGCCGCCCGCCTGTACCAGCCGGTAGACGTTGTCGATCAGCAGCAGCACATTCTCGTGTTTTTCATCGCGGAAGTGCTCGGCGATGGTCAATGCCGTGAGTCCGGCGCGCCAGCGCGCGCCCGGAGGTTCGTTCATCTGACCGAACACGAGAGCGGTGCGCGCCAGCACGCCCGACTCCCTGAGTTCGAGCAGAAGCTCATGCCCTTCGCGCGACCGCTCGCCGATGCCGGCAAACACAGAGATTCCGGAGTGGTGTTCCACAGTGGTGCGGATCAACTCCATGATCAGCACGGTCTTGCCGACACCGGCACCGCCGAACATCGCCGCCTTGCCGCCCTTGACGAGAGGGGCGAGCAAATCGATGACCTTGATCCCGGTGTGGAAGATTTCCTGAGACGCGCCGAGCCGCTTCAGTGCAGGAGCGGATGCATGAATGGGACGAAAGACTGTACCTGGGGGCAGCTCCGGTCCGCGGTCTGCGGGCTCACCGACGGCGTTCAGCAGACGCCCGAGAACCGCACCGCCAACCGGGACCCGGATGGGTGCGCCCAAGGCACGCGCGGACGTACCGCGGGCGAGCCCGGCCGTATTGCCCAGCGCGACGGCCCGGATTGTCACGGGATCAAGATGCTGTTGAACCTCCGCCATGAGGGGCGTCGGTTCATCGCGATCGATCGCGATGCCCTCGTTGACGGCCGGTAACACCCCTTGGGGAAACCGGACATCGACGACGGAGCCATGGATCGCGGTCAGGTGTCCCGAGGGCTCCTTGTCATGCGATGCGTCCGCCATTACTCACTTGCTCCACGCGGATAATCCAGTCCTTGGCAGCGGCCAGCTCCGCGAGTCTGAACAACCGGATTTGGCTGGGGAAGAACGGGCGAAACATCGTGATCGCGGCGCGGAGCCAGGCGCTATCCGTCACGACAGCGATCCGCTTGAACTGATGCCAGTGCTTGAAGCCGAAGGCCGCATCATCCCACAAGGCTTCGAGTTCGTAGCCGGTAAAATCTGAACCGGCGACATAAAGCATCCTGATCGGCCCCTGGACAATCTTCGCCTCGGCGGCTGGAATCAGAACCTCCCGATAATCGTCGTGGGTTACTTTCCCGGCAGCTTCGATGCCCAGTACGTCCGGTGGCAGACCTTCGATCAACTTGAGCATGAGAGACTTCCCTCAAATTGCGGGCCCTGTTCCATGGTTGTGCAGAATCTCACGCCAAGCCCTAGGGGCCTTGACCGAAGTCAAGTGCTTGCGCATTCGGAGGGGCGATGACGTCTCCGCCCTCCGAGCGCGTGGGGAGGCGCCTTTCGCTTTTTGGCGGCCATTTCGTAAAGATCGGGTGCAGCCAAGAGCTCGGACAAGCGGCGGCTTCAGCAGGCTGCAAAAGATGCGTCCCAGCGGGCCAGGCTGCCCGACAATAACGAAAAGCTCCCGCAGCTGTGCGTTTCGCGGTGCAGCAAAACGCCGCCACCGTCCAGGCCCTCACGCCACGATCCGAAGGACAAACAGCGGTCCCTCGTGTCGGTGATTGCGTATGATCCCTTCCCTGGGCACCATTGCTTTCCGACGCTGTTGGTCCCCGCCCGCGTTCGAGGGACGTGAAACTGAATCCTCGTGGGCAAGGGCATCTCCGCATCCCGGCAGCACCGTTCGGGACCACCTTCGCCGACCGCGCAAGTTGATGAGAATCAAATGGTCGCAGAAGCGGCCGAGGCAGGTTTCCGCATGCGCTGAATCCACCCGGAGCCGCATGACCATGGGAGTGGTCCAAGGAGAGATCCGGGAGATCTCGGGTCCCCTTGGTGCTCGGATTGCATCCGGATCGGTGCTGGTCGACCAATCGATGCTGACCGGCGAGGCGGTACCGGTCGAAGTTGCCGCCGGCGGGACGGTCTATGCCGGCGGCCTTGTTCGCCGCGGGCAAGCCAACGCTGAGGTTACGGCGACAGGAGCGAAGAGCTACTTCGGGCGGGCTGCCGAATTGGTGCGCATCGCCAAGGCCGAGAGCACCGAGCAGACGGCGGTCCTTGCCGTGACCCGAAATCTCTCCCTCATCAACAGCGTCGTCGCGCTTCTCACCATCGCAGCCGGATATGTCATGGCGCTCCCGATCCATGAGCTCTTCCGGCTCGCATTGACTGCAGAAATTCAAGTTGGTGAAGGCGTGCAGAGCCATGGCCATGTTGTGGGCATGTGCAGCGATGGGACCAATGACGCGCCCGCGCTCCGGCAAGCGCAGATCGGCATCGCGGTCGCGTCGGCAACAGACGTCGCCAAGGCCGCGGCCGGGATGGTTCTGACGGAGCCGGGGCTTGGCGGAATCGCGTCAGCCGTTCGCGAGGGACGGATGATCCCCTCTGCCTCCTCCGTATTGCCCCTTAGGGTATCTATCCGAATTTTCGGACGTCTCTTCTCTCGCTACCGATAACCGTGCCCTGCCGGCGTGAAGAGCGGAGGCCAGCATGCGACTAGAACTTAAGCTCGCCGCCTTTGGAATCATCCTTCTGCTGCCGAAAACCAGTCTCTATCTCTCCAACGATGGTCTCTCGGAGGCGCAAACCGCTCCAGAGCGCCTGATATCAGCTCCGGTGGCCCATCGGATCGACAATTCGACGTATCGTCCCATGCTCTCTACTTCAGGCGAGCAGGACAAGAGCTCGACCTGCGCAGCGAAGCCTGGGCACAGCAGCGACATCGTTGCCGTCCATGCGACGAACAAGAGCCCGACGGGGTCATAAGCATCTCGCGGCAGAGATTGAGCTACTGAAGGTCGAGCAGTTTGCCCCGTCGCCCTTCTGCCCGTGCTTAAGTGGCGGTGGCAGCCCTAGGACTGCACCCCTGAAGTGAGACACGACAATTTCAGTGACAGGCATATCAAGGATGACCTGTGGCAGCACAAGAAACGAACCGCAGGTGTCCGACGGCCTACAAGATATCAATGATCAAGCGGGTTGAGAGAGGCGACGGCGTTCAGCCGGTGAGCTCGGAATTTCTTTAGCCCAGCCTCCTCCGCTGGCTCAAATACCGCAGCGCGAGCTTGATGAAATTATGCACCACCATCGAGGTCTCGTCTTCCCTGAACACCAGGAACACGTCGGCCGCGGGTGGTGAGGGGCGGATCGGGCGAAACGCGATATCGGCTGTCGTGAAACGCGCGATCGACTGCGGCACCAGCGCGACGCCGAAGCCCGCCGCAATCAGGCTCGGGATCGATTGCGCGTCGACGACCTGCTGGGAGACCCTTGGCAGGAAGCCGGCATCGACGCAGCACGTCTGCACATAGCGCGCGAAATCGGAGCTGTCGGGGTCCAGGATGACGTGATCCTCCGACGCCAATTCACCGAGCGCGACCCGCTTGCGCTTCGCCAACGGATGGCTGCGGGGCACGGCGAGAACGACCTCTTCCCGCCAGGCGAGCTTGCTGGTCAGGTCGCGTTCGCGAGGGACGCCGCGAATGAGCGAGATATTGGTGGTACGGTTGAGCAGCGCCGCGATCTGCAGCGCCGGCGCCTGCTCATGCACCGTCATCCTGACCAGCGGCGCAACCTCCCGGTAGGCCGCCAGCAGTTCCGCAAGACGACCGCGCAGGATCGAGCCGGTCGCGCCGAGATCCAGCGTTCCGATCAGGCCGGCGCCGATCGAGCGCACCTCGTCTTCCGCGGATTTGATCTGCTGCAGGATGGCGCGCCCGCGCAGCAGCATCGCTTCGCCGGCCTGGGTCGGCTCGACCTTGCGGCTCGTCCTGTACAGCAGCTGGGTGCCGAGCTCGGCCTCAAGCGCCTGGATGTGCTGGCTGAGCGGCGGCTGCGACAGGTTCAGCCGGCGGGCGGCGACGGTGAAGCTGCGCTCCTCGGCCACCGCAATGAAGTATCTGAGCTGGCGGAGGTCCATAGCGAAAGCCTATCAATCCTGTCGTTCTATATATTGGACTTGAAGTCGCAGCTGGTCAACGAATGACCGATGGAGCTGTGATCCGCCTGCAAGCGGCGGCTGGCTCTCTCCGCAGCGGCCTCATGCCGCCGCCAAAGACAACAATGGCGAAAGGCTCAAGCCGCCGACCAAGCCAGACCGACACCAGCCACGCGAGCGAGGAAAGCCATGCCCAGGATCTTCAAGTCACTCTTCTTCCAGGTCGTCGTCGCACTCGCGCTCGGCATCGTGCTCGGCATGGCCTATCCTGGTACGGCGGTGCAGCTGAAGCCGTTGGGTGACGGCTTCATCAAGCTCATCAAGATGCTGGTGCCCGTCATCGTCTTCTGCGTCGTGGTGCAGGGAATTTCAGCGGCCGGGGACCTTTCGAAGGTCGGCAGGGTCGGCATCCGCTCGCTGCTCTATTTCGAGATCGTCACCACCGTCGCCCTGATGTTCGGCATTGCGCTGGCCTATTATTTCCAGCCGGGCGCCGGCATGAACATCGATCCCGCGACGCTGGATGCCAAGGCGCTCAGCGGATTCAGCCAGACCGCGGCCCAGGTCGCCGGCGGCGGCGTTTCCGAGTTCCTGATGAAGCTGATCCCCGGCACGATCGTCGGCGCGTTTAGCTCCGGCGATGTCCTGCAGGTCCTGATCGTCTCGATCATGTTCGGTTGCGCGGTGTCTCTGTGCGGCGAGCGCGCAAGGCCGGTGGTCGATTTCATCGAGCGTGTGAACGAGATCATCTTCAAGATGATGAACTTCGTCGTCCGACTCGCCCCGATCGGCGTGTTCGGTGCGATCGCCTTCACCGTGGGCAAATACGGCATTGGTTCGCTCAAGCAGCTCGGAGGCCTCGTCGGCCTGTTCTATCTGGCGGTGGTCCTGTTCGTGGTGGTCGTTCTCGGCGCCATCATGCGGCTGTCCGGTTTCAGCCTGTTCAAGCTGCTCGCCTATCTGCGCGAGGAACTGATGATCGTACTCGGCACGGCCGCGGGCGATAGCGTACTGCCGCAGACCATGCGCAAGCTCGAGCTGCTCGGGATCAAGCGATCGACCGTCGGTCTCGTCATTCCGACCGGATACTCGTTCAACCTTGATGCGTTCTCGATCTACCTGACCCTGGCGGCGGTCTTCATTGCGCAGGCGACCAACACGCCGCTGGCCATGGGGGACCTTCTGGCGATCCTCGGCGTCGCCTTGCTCACCTCCAAGGGGGCGCATGGCGTCCCGGGCTCGGCCATCGTCGTCCTCGCGGCGACGCTGTCGGCTATTCCGGCCATCCCGGCGATTGGCCTCGTGCTGATCTTGTCGGTGGACTGGTTCATTGGTATCGCTCGCGCGCTCGGCAACTATGTCGGAAACTGCGTTGCGACGGTCGTCGTCGCCTCATGGGAAGGCGACCTTGACCGCGCCAAGGCCCATCGCATCCTGAATGGCGAGATGGTTCCGTCGAGCGAGATCCTGCAGGCCGAGCCTGATGCTGCGGCTGCGCCCGTTGCGGGGTTGTGAGCGCGGAGACAGTCGAGGTTGATGATGGCGACAGTTTCGATCGAACCCCTGACGAAGCAGGCGTTCGCGCCGTTCGGCGAAGTCATCGAAACTGATGGGGTGACACCCCTGTCGATCAACCAGGGCTATGCCAGGCGTTTCAACGACCTCGCCAAGATCGACGTCGCCGCGCAAGGCGGACAGACCAATATCAGCTGGTTCGTCGCCTCCATGCGTCCGGCGCCCATCGCCATTCGCCTGATGGAGCGCCATCCCCTGGGAAGTCAGATGTTCATGCCGCTCGGCGGCGCGGATTGGCTGGTCCTCGTTTGCACCGACCCGCGCGATGCCGCGAGCTATCGGGCCTTCGCGGCGACGGGCCATCAGGGTGTGAACTATGCCCGCAACTGCTGGCACCATCCTCTCCTGGTGCTGAGGGATGCAAGCCCCTTCCTGGTCGTCGACCGCAAGGGCGAGGGCAACAATCTCGAAGAATATTGGCTGGACGAGTCCATGCAGCTCGATCTGAAGCCTGATCACCACGAGGCTTGACGATGTCATCGCGAACCTATCACATCCCGCAGGGCGGTCTGCCGCCGCAGACGGATCTTCTGAGCGGCCGTGCGGTCTTCACCACCGCATACGCCGTTATTCCGGGCAGCGTGCAACGGGATATCGTCGTCAGTTACCTGCCGCACTGGGACCACGCGCGGGTATGGGTTCTCGCGCGCCCGCTCTCCGGCTTCGCCGAGACGTTCTCCCATTACTTGATGGAGATCGCGCCGGCTGGCGGCAGCGACATTCCCGAGCCCGACAAGGATGCCGAGGCGGCGCTGTTCGTCGTGGGCGGGCAGGTCACTCTCAAGCTGGCAGGCACGGAAAGCGAGCTGAAGGCCGGCGGCTTCGCCTATGTGCCGCCGGGCTGCGAGTGGAGCCTGCGTAATCGCGGCCCGGGACCGGCCCAGCTGCACTGGATCCGCAAGCTCTACCAGCGCGTGCCGGGTTTGGCTGATCCCGAGCCGATCGTGACCAATGAGCATTCGATCGCGCCGACGCCAATGCCTGATACCGAGGGGCGTTGGGCCACCACGCGCTTCGTCGATCCCGCCGACCTCAGGCACGACATGCACGTCACCATCGTGACGTTCGAGCCGGGCGCAACGATTCCCTTCATGGAAACGCACGTCATGGAGCACGGGCTCTACGTCCTCGAGGGCAAGGCGGTCTACCGACTCAACCGTGACTGGGTGGAGGTGGAGGCCGGCGATTATATGTGGCTGCGCGCGTTCTGCCCGCAGGCCTGCTACGCAGGCGGCCCCGGCCGGTTCCGCTATCTTCTCTACAAGGACGTCAACAGGCACATGAACCTGCGGCAGGGCGCGCCGCTGCTTTAGTCCTGCCGTGGCTCAGCCAGACGCGATCCAGTTGCGCAGGCCTGCGATGGTGGGGAATCCGTCGGCGGCGTAGCTGCGGATCGGCGGAAAGGAGCCTTGCATCATCTCGGCCAGCGCGTGTCCCGGACCGAGTCCAGCACGCGGTCGACGCCACTGCAACACGCTTGTCTGGGTGGTCATTTTCTATCGCCTGAATTGCTAAGTGTTGGCAATAGGTTAGGAGATCAGTTGTGGTCAGCCCCTGGGGACCATTCCGCTGGTTTTGCCCGACCTTCCGGCGCGCATGGCCGAGATCACCATCTCTACCGGTGACGCCGTACCCGCCCGTCGGGGCAGCGCCTCACTGTACGCCTCGGGCGGCGCCTGATATGCTTTTCGTATTGGGACAGTAGATTGCAGTCCGCGAATAACAGACTTCGGCGCGAGCTGGCTTTTTGATCGACGATCGATCCCGCTCGCAGTTTCTTGGCTAAGTTTCTTGGTCAAGTTTTCTTGGCCTAGCGTATTCAACGCTCAACATCGTTATTGCGACAAGCGGCTGCCTCGTCCTCCTCAGATTGGGAGATGTGCCATGGCTGCACAGGATTGGCGTCTCGAAGGCGAATGGCTCAAGAATTGTAATTGCGCGTTTGGCTGCCCCTGCGATTTCAACGCCCGGCCGACGAGTGGCTTTTGCAAAGGGCTGGTCGGCATGAGGATCACCAAAGGACATTTCGAAGGCACTAGCCTCGACGGCCTCTGTTTCGCTGCCACTGTCGACTTCCCGGGCGCGCTGCATGAAGGCAACGGGAAGATGCAGCCCATCATCGATGAGCGCGCGACGCCGGAGCAGCGCCAAGCGCTGCTCAACATCTTCTCCGGCAAGTATTCGGCCGAAGGCACGATGTTTCATATCTTCAGCCTGATCGTGACCACCATTTACGATCCGCTCTTCGTGCCGTTCGAATTTTCCTTCGACAAGAACGGGCGCGTCGCCAGGCTCGTCGCCAAGGGCGTGCTGGAGACGGAGGTCGAACCGATCAAGAATCCGGTGACGGGCGCTCCGCATCGCATTCAGGTCACGATGCCCGACGGCTTCGAACACAGAGGCGCCGAGGTCGCTTCCGCCAACATTCACTCCACCGGCGCGATCGAGTTCGATACACAGGGCACACACAGCTCGCTCGCCACCGTCGTGCAGACGCCGGAAGGTGTTGCTGCCTGATGGGCTAAATTCGGCGTTGGATTTGCCGCGCTGCGTTGGATTTGCCGCGATGTCAGTCAGGTGGTGAGCTTATGACTGGGCTGAGACTGCTCGAACATGTGTTGCGCCGCGACCGCCTGGTCATTGTGGTCGGGCTTGTGGCGGTAGTGGCGCTGGCCTGGACCTACCTGGTGATCGGCGCCGAAATGGATATCGAGATGATGGCCGAGATGCCGGACATGGAGCCGATGCCATGGACGCCGCTCTCTGCCGCGCTGCTGTTCGCCATGTGGTGGGTGATGATGATTGCCATGATGGTGCCGAGTGCGGCGCCTACGGTCCTGTTGTACGCAGCCATCAAGCGCAAGGAGCGCCCCGCCGCTGCAGCAACGGAAGCCTGGGTCTTTCTCGCCGGCTATCTCGTGATATGGGCCGGGTTCAGTCTCGTTGCGGTTCTGGTGCAATGGCTGCTCGAGCACGCCGGGCTTCTGTCAATGGCGATGGCAAGCACCAGCGCGGTGTTGGGCGGCCTCATCCTTGTTGCTGCGGGGCTCTACCAGTTCACGCCGCTCAAGACCGCCTGTCTTCGTTACTGCCAGAGCCCGCTATTGTTCCTCAGCCAGCACTGGCGCCCCGGCACGATGGGCGCATTCGGCATGGGACTTCGCCACGGCGGCTATTGCGTCGGCTGCTGCTGGTTTCTGATGGCGCTGCTGTTCGTCAGCGGCGTGATGAAGCTTGTCTGGATTGTCGGCATTGCCCTCTATGTCGCCTGCGAGAAATTGCTGCCGCTTGGTCCAAGATTCGGTCCAAGGCTCAGCCAGGTGGCCGGCGCGATCCTCATCCTGTGCGGCGCGGTCGCACTTGGGCGCGGGGTGTGAGCATTGATCGCCGATTTGTGATGGCGGGTTCGGCTGCTCAACCCGACATTATCGGGGAAGAGACCCGGGCCGGGGTGTTCGACGTGCAGCGGCCGACCTATCCGCTGCTTGCCGCGAAACTTCGCGCGCGACGCGACAATCTGGTCTCGATGATCGGTGTGCTCGATCAGCGCGCGAGATTGGCGTCCGAAGCGCCTTGAGAGCCCTCTCACACCGGAGACGTCAGCGCGACTTCGGCAGCCTGTCCGGGCGACCGGGCAGCAGTTCTATTCTGCTCGTTTCGCCCCGCACTATGCTATTGCTGCCGCGCAACGATGCGAGGTCTCCATGCTCCCCCTTCCCGCCGACATCTTCACCGAGCCCGACGACGTTTCTCCCGACAGTCTTGCCAATCTCGGGCCGCTGCGCCGGCTCGCCGGCACCTGGCAGGCGGACAAGGGCATCGACATCAATCCAAAGGCGGACGGGCCGGAGCGGCGAACCTTCATCGAGCGCATCCGGATGGACCCGATCGATCCGCAGGCCAACGGACCGCAACTGCTCTATGGCTTGCGCTATCACATTCACATCAACACGCCCGAAGAAGACATCACGTTCCACGACCAGGTCGGCTATTGGCTGTGGGAGCCCGCGACCGGGCTGGTCATGCAGACGCTGGCGATCCCGCGCGGGCAGGTGCTGCTGGCCTCGGGGCAGGCCAATCCGGACGACAAGAAAATCTCGGTCACGGCGAAGCGCGGCGACACCGCCTACGGCATCTGCTCGACCGACTTCCTGGAACAGGCGTTTCGCACCGACAGCTATCGCTGCGACATCTCCTTCAACGACGACGGCAGCTGGAGCTACCTGATCCAAACCGAGTTGTTCGTCCGCGGTGCCCCGTTCAATCATCATGACAGCAATACGCTCAAGCTGGTCGCGCCGCCCCAGCTCAACCCGCTCGCGGTGATCGTGAACGATCGTGCCAAGGGAAATAGGCCGGCCTGAGAAGGTGGCTGCGGAGAATTGTCATGAAGCCCTATGTTATCTGTCTGATGCACGCGAGCCTCGACGGCCGCACCCATCCGAGCCGCTGGCGCCCAAAGGGCGCAGGCACCGACTGGTTCGAGAAGATCCATGACGAGCTCGGCGGCGATGCCTGGGTGATCGGCCGCGTGACCGGCTCCGAGTTCGCCAAGGGCGAGCCCTATCCCGAAACGCCGAACCAAAAATTCCCCCGCGAAAACTGGTTCGCGCGCCGCGACGCCAGGACCCACGGCGTCGTGCTCGACGCGCATGGCAAGATCGGCTGGGGCCGCTCCGATATCGGCGGCGATCCAATCGTCGTGGTGCTGACCGAGACCGTGCCAGATTCGCATCTGGCCGGCCTGCGCGGCGAGGGCGTGTCCTACATTTTCGCAGGCAGATCCGAGATCGACCTGGTGCTGATGCTGGATATTCTCAACCGCGAGCTTGGCGTGAAGCGCCTGCTGGTGGAGGGTGGCGGCGTCGCCAATGGCGCGTTCCTGCGCGCTGGACTGATCGACGAATTCAACCTGATCCTCAGCCCCGCGATCGACGGCGCGAGGGGCGCGCCCTTCGTATTCGATTCGACCGAGGCCGATAGCGACAAGCGTGCGCCACTCGCGGCGATGACGCTGGAAGCTACGCGCGATCTCGGCGGCGGCGTGCTGTTGCTGCGGTATCTGATCCAGAACGACGCCACGCGCCGATAGCTACCGGCATGTCCGATACGTCAGAGCACATCGTCATCGTCGGCGCAGGCGCCGCCGGACTGATGGCCGCCCGCCAGATCGCACGCGCGGGCAAACGCGTGACGATCCTGGAGGCGCGCGACCGCTGCGGCGGGCGCATCCATCCGCTGCCGGCGTCGGAGTTCGGCTATCCCGCCGATGCCGGTGCCGAGTTCGTCCATGGCGAGGCACCGGTCACGCGCGCGCTCGCGCGCGAAGCCGGGCTGACGGTGCGGACGATCGGCGGCGCGCAATGGAGCTTTGACGGCACGGAATTCTTGCGCGAGAACGCGCGCGATGCCCATGACGCAGAGCTTCATGCTGCCGTGAAGGATCTGACGGACGATCTCACCGTCGCCGACTTCCTCAGCCGGCATTTCGCCGGTCCGGACCACGCGCGGCTGCGCCATGCTGTCGAACGCATGGTCGAGGGCTACGATGCGGCCGACCCCGAGCACGCCTCGACGCTCGCACTGCGCGACGAATGGATGAACGAGGGGCATTCGGCACAGGCGCGCATTGACGGCGGCTATGGCGGCCTGATCGACTTTCTGGTCGCCGCGTGCCGCAAGTGCGGTGTTGCTATTCACCTCGGTGCCGTCGTCACCGCGATCGAGGAGAGTGGGGACAAGATTGTTGTCCGCTGTGCCGGCGGTGCGATGCAAACATGCGATCGCCTCATTCTCACTGTGCCGCTGCCGTTGCTGCGACAGATCGCGCTGCCTGCAGCCGTGCGCGCGAAGGCTGCGGCCGCTGACGACATCGGCTTCGGCAGCGTCATCAAGATTCTGCTGCGGTTTGTGCGGCCATGGTGGTGCGAGCGACGCGAGGAGCTCGCGGACATGCTATTCCTGCTGTCGGATGAAACGATTCCTGTGTGGTGGACGCGATATCCGGACCGGCATCCGGTCCTGACGGGATGGTTCGGGGGTCCGCGAACGGCGGAGCTGTCGCATCTCGATTCACAAGGATTGGTTGACGTTGGGATCTCTTCGCTCGCCGCGATCTTCAGCATTCCGCGCGAGGAGATTGCGCGCGGCCTTGTGGCGGCTACAGCGACCAACTGGGCGCACGATCCCTTCGCCCGCGGTGCCTATTCCTGGGCAACGCCGCGAACGAGCGCGGCGCAGGAGCAACTGGCGTGCGTCGATGGCATCGTGCTGTTCTCAGGTGAAGCGCTCTATCGCGGCCGCGATATGGGCACGGTCGAGGCCGCGTTCGCGAGTGGAATGGAAACGGCGGCCTCGATCTTGAGGAGCTGAGAAAGAAGGCCCGCATCTCTGCGGACCTTCTCCTCTCACCAGCGACTGCCGCCGAAGCTGAAGTTCACACCGGGACCGCCGCGGTAATAGCCGTAGGGGCCGCCACCGTAATAGCCACGATGCCGCGGGTAATAGCCATAGCCGCGATAATGCGGCCGGTAATAGCCGTGGTGCGGGCGCCAGTGGTGATGGCGGTGGCCGTAATGGTGGCGCCGGTGCTGCGCGCTGATGTCGGTCGATTGGCTAACTTGCGCGTTCGGCTGGGCCTTTCCGCCGGCCGCGTTGGCTGCGGATCCGCCGGCCAGCGCCGCAGCGCCGACAGCCATCGCGACAAAGAGATACTTCATGTCATCACTCCAGTTGAGATGCGAGTGACAACAGATGGATATCCCTGGCGTTCCGGCGAGAGCGGGCGTCGAAACGACGCAGACGATGGATGTGCAATCGCGCTGAGGTTTATTGTCGCATCGCTGTCAGCGAGGCAATTGCCTCGCTCGTGGTCACGATGCGGGCAAATTCGCCGTTCAGGTTCGACAAGGTCATCGCGTGAATGTCCTCGGCCGAATGCGTGTCGCCGTCGGGACCAGTGCGGTCGAACGTCCAGGTCGCGTCACGCACGAGATGCGCGTCGAAGCCGAGATTGCCTGCCATCCGCGTCGTCGTCTCGACGCAATGATTGGTGGTGGCGCCGCAGATCACGACCGTGGCGATGCCGCTTGCGCGCAGACGCGCCTCGAGGTCGGTGCCGATGAAGGCGCTGTTGACGCGCTTGACGATCACGGGCTCGCCGGCCTGCTCGCGCGCCTCGTCCTTGACGGCATAGCCGGGGCGTTCGGGGCGAAACGTCGAGTTTGGCTTGGTGCCTTCGTGGCGGATGTGAAAGATCGGGGCCCCGCTCGCCCTGAAAGCCGCGAGCAGATCGACGATGCGCGCCACCGCATCCGGATTGTTGCGCCGCTTGCCCGCCGCCTCCCATTCGTCGAATGCACGCTGGACGTCGACGACGATGAGGGCGGGAAGGGGGGAGGACATGGGGCGGATCTTTCGAACAGCGTGCCAGGTCGAATATGCGAGACGGAAATCAGCGCGCGCAATGCCGATCTTCCCTCGTTTCGGGACGCCATCAGGGCCACAGAATCTACGGATGCGGCCCGGGAAAGCCGTGGCGCTCGGACAGTGCGGCAAGGATGGCATCTTTGTCGGCGATGAAGGCGCGACCCTGGTGGCTGCCGGTCTGGTGCGGCGATGTCGCGCCGTCTGCCAGTACGAGGAGCGGCAGCCACTGGTTCTCTTCGCCGACGAGCGCAATCACGGCCTGCCGCGGCTTTGGCCAGGCGATGCGTTCGACGTCGAGCTTTTCAGCCAGCGCCGGAAACGAGGCGAGCACGCCCTCGATCAGCGCGCAATGCGAGCAATAGAAGCGCTGGCCGGGGTAGGCCGGGTCTTCGAAACCGGGGCGCAGCAGAAAAAGGCGGTCGCGCGTCATGGGTCGCTCCGAAGCAACGGTCGCCTGCGGAATTATAATGCATGGATGGTCGGATGCTACCCGTCGGCTCGCAGGTCGCAGCGTGTCTGCATCCTAACATGCATTGGTCTCCGTAATGCTGCGGGGCACCAATGTAAATTCCCGCGAGAGGATGGAACCAAAGCTTAAGGCTGAGCAGCCTAGGCTTCCGACGAAACGCTGGGAGGTTTCCCAAGTCGTTCGTTGCAGAAAGGACCGCCCGGAAGCTCCGGGCAATGAGTTCATGCCGGGTTTCGAGCCGCTGCCAACGGCCGGTGCTGTAGTTTCGTCCGGTCACGATTCAGATCGCCGGCATTCCATGATGCGGGCGGCAGATGCCGCGCGCCGCGTTGGAGCGAGCCTGTGGCGCAGTGTGCCGCTGCAACTGGCGGTGTTCTTTCTGCCGCTGGTGTGGATCAGTTATTTCGCGATCACTGCCTCGGAAAGAACGGAGGCGTTGCAGCAGGCGCGGTCGCACGGCGACAGCGTCGCAAAACTATTCCAGGAGAATACCGAGCGCATCTTCGAGCGCGTCGATCAATCGTTGTCGATCGTACAGACGCTTTACGCGCAGGATCCGGCCGGCTTCAACCTGAAGTCCTGGGGCGACAGGGCGCATCTTGCGAGCGGCGACGTCGTCCAGTTGTCGCTGATTGGCCTCGACGGTTACATGCTTGCCACCACCTCGGGCTATTCCGGTCCGCCGCTCTATCTCGGCGATCGCGAGCACTTCATCGAGACGCTCCGGCAACCCGACGACAGGCTCTATGTCGCCAAGCCGGTCCTCGGCCGGGCTTCGAACAAGTGGACGATCCAGCTCGCGCGCAAGCTGTTGGACCAGCGCCAGGCCGCCACTGGCGTCATCGTCGGCTCGATCAGCGTCGACATGGTCGGCAATTTCTACGAGACCGCCAGGCTCGGCAGCGGAGGCACTCTCGTTCTCCGCAATGCGAACTACGTCGTGCTTGCCGCGCGCGGCGTGGACCAGAGGGGATTTGTCGGGCAGGTGGCTGTCGGGCAGATCCAAAGCCGGCTACAGGACGCCGATGGGCAGTACTGGAGCGAAGGTCGCACGGACCGTAGCAACAGATTGATCACCTTACGCAGATCCTCGCTGTTCCCGCTAATCTTCACCGTTGGTATCGCGGAGCAGGAAATCTATGCACATTATCAGGCCAGAAGGGATGCCTATCTGGGCAGTGCGCTCGCCCTGACCTTGGTGATCATCGTTGCGACGACGCTGTACTGGCGAAGGCAGCAGGCTCTCGACCGGGCCCAGTTCGAATTGCGCGATTCGCTGAGCAAGTTCGAGGATGCGCTGCGCAACCTGCCGCAGGGATTGAGCATGTTCGACGGCAATGATCGTCTGGTCGCATTCAATTATCAGTGGCTGGACATGTACGGCCTTTCGCCCAACGATATCCGCGTCGGAATGACCTTCCACGAGGTGTTCGCCCACCAGGATGCCGTGTCGGATCTTAGCGGATATCTAAGCGATCTGAAGCGCCGGCTTGCCACGTCGGAACACACGTCGAATACGCTGACATTCCCCAATGGCCGGATCGTCTACATTTCCTACGGTCGGCGCCAGGACGGCGGCTGGGTTGCGATGCATCAGGACATCACCGAGCGTAAGGCGTCCGAGGACCGGATCGAGAAGCTTGCCCATTATGACAGCTTGACGGGACTGGCAAACCGCAACCTGTTCAAGGAACGAATCGACGAGGCTCTGGCGAGATACCGGCGGATGAAGACGCCTTTCGCCGTGCTTCTGTGCGACCTCGACAAGTTCAAGTCGGTCAACGATGCCCTTGGTCATCAGTCCGGCGATGCGCTGCTCAGTCAGGTCGCTGCCCGGATCAAGGCCGAAATACGCGAGGTCGATACCGCGGCGCGAATGGGAGGCGATGAATTCGCGCTGATCGTGATGCCGGGCCGGGGGTCGCTCGAGGACAGCACGGCCATCCTGGCGGACCGGCTCGTCAAGGCGCTTGCTGCCCCTTACGAGATTGACGGCCATCCGGTCGTAATCGGGTGCAGCATCGGCGTCGCTTTGGTGCCCGAGCATGGGACGCGAATCGACGAAGTGCTCCGCAATGCCGACCTTGCGTTGTACAAGTCGAAAAATGCGGGCCGCAATTGCTCCAACGTCTATTCGCCGGACCTGAAGGTCGAGGCCGACCAGCGCAGTCTCCTCGAGATTGAATTGCGCGAGGCGATCTGGCGCGAGGAGATCGAGGTCTTCTACCAGCCGGTGGTCGAGCTCGGCACGGGCCGAACGGTTTCGGTGGAAGCGCTCGCACGCTGGCACCACGTGGCCCGAGGCTTCGTCCCACCGACGGAATTCATTCCGATCGCCGAGGAGGCCGGGCTGATCGTCGAGCTCGGAAATCTAGTGCTGGCAAAGGCGTGCCGCGATGCGATGAAATTGCCGGATGACGTGAAGGTCGCCGTCAATCTGTCGGCCGTCCAGTTCACCAAGAGCAACCTCGTCGACGTCGTGAAGTTCGCGCTCGCCGAGAGCGGGCTTCCCGAACGCCGGCTGGAGCTTGAAATCACCGAGAGCGTGTTCCTGGCTGACAGCGCCGAGAATCTGAAGACGCTGCGGAGCCTGAAAGCTCTCGGAGTGTCGATCGCGCTCGACGATTTCGGGGTCGGCTATTCGTCGCTTTCATACCTGACCGCCTTTCCATTCGACAAGGTCAAGGTCGACAAGGCGTTCATGGATCGGATCGACCGGCCCGAGACGCGCGCCGTGCTGGGATCAATCGTCCAGCTGGTGCGGACGCTCAACCTCGCGATCGTCGCCGAAGGCGTCGAGACCCAGGAGCAGGTCAACGAAATAGGCGCGCTCGGCATTCCGCTAGGCCAGGGCTATTTCTTTCGCAAGCCGGTGCCGCTCGCAGATATCGCCTCGCCATCCTCGACCGCACCCAAGTGGCAGGCAGTCGCCTAGCGAGCCTGGCTCCTGCACGGTCGCGGCCTGGCGTTTTGCTCAGGATCAATCTTGCCGGGGACCGGTTGGCATAGCTTGCGATCCGGTGGATCCTGCGGGATTGCAGGATATCCCGAGTAAAAACATGGCAGACCAGACCCCGCAGACGCAAGGCGAGCCCGGCACGCTCGCCGACGTGACGACACTGCCGCAGCTCCTGCGCTGGCGCGTCGGTGCTACGCCGGCAGCGGAAGCCTATCGGCATTTCGACGCCTCGGTGGGCCGCTGGATCAGCCAGTCCTGGCAGGAGATCAACGCGGAATTCGAGATCTGGCGCCGGGCGCTCGCCGCCGAAGGCTTCGCGCCCGGCGAGCGCGTTGCGATCCTGATGCCGAACGGCACGGCGCATATCGCGATGGACCAGGCGGCGCTGTCGCGCGGTCTCGTGCCGGTGCCGATGCATGCGGTCGACAATCCCGACAGCATCGCCTACATCCTTGCCGACTCGGGCGCCCAGTTCCTGTTCGTCGATACGCTCGAGCGTTGGCAGGCGATTGTTGCCGCCGGCCCGCCGCTCGACCATCTCAGGCGCATCATCTGCGCGGATGCGAGCGGAGCGGCGGTAGCAGACGCGCGCGTCGTCGCGCTCGACCGCTGGCTCGCCGCCGCGCCCGGCGCGACCGCGCCAATGGCGGATGTCGCGGTGAAACCGGACGATCTTGCCGCCATCGTCTACACCTCCGGCACGACCGGGCGGCCGAAGGGCGTGATGCTGTCGCACGGCAACGTTGTCGCCAATGTGAAGGCGATCGCGCAGCGCATCGCGGCCGCGCCGGATGACGTCTTTCTGTCCTTTCTGCCGCTTTCGCACACATTCGAGCGTACCGGCGGCTACTACTATCCGATCGCGGCGGGCGCCTGCGTGGCCTATGCGCGCTCGGTGCCGCTGCTGTCGGAGGATTTGAAGCACGTTCGGCCGACGGTGCTGGTTTCAGTGCCGCGGATTTACGAGCGCATGTCGGCGCTGATCATGCAGCACCGCGCCGCGGCCGGAGCTTTGGAACGCGCGCTGTTCGACCTCACGCTCGCCGTAGGTAGCAGGCGTTTCGACGCGCGGCAGGGGCACGGTATGCTGTCGCCGCTCGATCGGCTGATCTGGCCGCTGCTGAAGCGGGTCGTCGCCGACAAGGTGCTGGCACAGCTCGGCGGTCGTCTGCGAGTCGCGGTCTCCGGTGGCGCCCCGATCGCAGAGCCGGTGATCCGCCTCTTCCTCGCGCTCGGGCTCGACATCCTCCAGGGCTACGGCATGACCGAGACCTCGCCGGTGGTCTCCGTCAACACCATCGAGGACAACGATCCGCGTTCGGTCGGTCATGTCCTTGACGGCGTCGAGGTCAGGCTGGGCGAGAACGATGAGCTGCTCGTGCGCGGGCCGAGCGTGATGCTGGGCTACTGGAACAAGCCGGACGAGACGCGGCGCGTGAAGGAGCCCGACGGCTGGCTGCACACCGGCGACCAGGCGCGGATCGAGAACGGACGCATCACCATCACCGGTCGCCTCAAGGACATCCTGGTCACCTCGACCGGCGAGAAGATCGCGCCGGTGGATCTGGAGACCGCGATCCTCGCCGATCCCCTGTTCGAGCAGGCGCTGGTGGTCGGCGAGCAGCGCCCCTTCCTCGCGGCGCTGGTCGTGCTCAACGCGAAGGCCTGGGTGCAGGAGAAGGAACGGCTCGCGGCCAGCGGCCGGCAAGGCGGAGCGGCGGAGCGCGCCGCTCTGCTCGCCAGAATCGCCGCGGCCGTGAAAGCCTATCCGTCCTACGCGACGCCGCGTGCCGTCTGGTGGACGCTGGACCCATGGACCATTGGCGCGGGGTTGCTGACGCCGACGCTGAAGAACAAGCGCCCGGCGCTCGAGCGCCGCTTCACCGCCGAGATCGAGCAGATCTACGCGAAGAAGCCTCCAGCCGTGCACGACGCGCGCGGCGGATGAGGGGGACAGCCTCGCAACGCCGGCCTCAGCTCAATGTGATGGTCGGTGCCCTTACGTTTGATCCAGCGCAACTTTGACCCACGCCCACCGATGCAATGTCGTGCCGAAAGCTGGACTGCAATCGAGGCAAGTCATGAAGGCATATTTCATCGGCGGTGGCATCGGATCGCTCGCGGGCGCCGCATTCCTCATTCGTGATGCGGGGCTTTCGGGGCGGGACATCATGATCTACGAGGCGCAGCCGCTGGTCGGCGGCAGCCTCGACGGCGAGCAGCTTGCGCGTGATCCTCGCGACGCTGGAGAAGGCGTTCGCCTGACGCCCGCTACTTGAACGGATCCTGGATCGAGGGCGACGACTGCCTGATGCGGCGGACGCTCACCGGCGTGCCGTCGGAGACGAACAGCAGTTCATAGGTCCGGCCCTCGTTGTCGGTCGCCGAGCAGGTGACGTCCTTCACCTTCCTGGCGGCGAAATTGCCGGTCTGCCGGCACACGCCCGTGGAGGTTTGCTCCGCGGGTACCGGAAGGCCGTCGACTTTGGGCCGGTCCTTGGAGTTGAGCAGCATGCGGTCGATCGGCAGTTCGTAGGAATTGTCGTCGGCCCGCCTGCCGTGCTCGCCGGAGAACGACACGACGTGGTGCTCGTCGCTGGGGTCGTCGATGGCGACCGCGAAGTTGACGCGGCCCTTGTCGCCGTGGGCATAGGCCACGGTCTTGCAGGCGAAGGCGTGCCCGGCGACCTTCAGCGTCTTGCAATGGCCTGACATCAGCGCCAGCAGATCGATGAAGGAATGCTGCTGGGCCGGCGGATTGTTGACCGGAATCGCGGTGGAAGACCCGGCAAAACAAGGGCCTGCGAGAGAGACGAGGATTGCAGCCAGGACCGGTCGGCGGAGGCGCATCGTCAGGCTCATATGCCAGGGGGCCACGGACGGGCGGAAGTTCCGCCCGATAACCATCGAATCGCAAATTGATTGCGATCCCGTTTGCCTTGCCAAACCAGACTGGAATACCACCGTGTCACCCTATCGGCGATTCACTTGGACTGCCCCGTCCATCCCGTCGCACTTGCCGTCAGGCCAGTGTTTTTTTCGTGGCAGAGAGCGGCGTGATCACGCCGCCTGTTTCATCGTCCGCGCAAAGGCCGGATAAGTCTCGGCAAGCTCGTCGAAAACCCGTCCCCGCAGCAGCGCCAGCGTTGCGGCATCGGGCCGCTGCGTTTCGCGCACGACGTCAGGCACGGCATAGTCGAAACCGGTGTTCTCCCTGATGTCGGCCGGCGTGAACGGCGGGTGCACGGAGCGCAAGACAAAGCCGCCCGCCTCGCGATCGAAGTCGAAAAGTGCCATGTTGGTCAGCAGCGCATAGGGGCCGCCTCGGCGGGGGACTTCCGGCGTGATCGCCCGGGCGCTGACGAAATCGACCTTGGGTACGAACACGCGCGGCGAATGCTCCTCGCGAAACAGGATCACGCGCGGCACGAGATGATAGAGGTAGGCCGAGCCGAACGAGCCGGGCCAGCGCACGTCGGTCTTTGGATAGTCGCCGGTGCCAACCAGGTTGATGTTGCCCTCGCCGTCGATCTGACCGCCGCCGAGGAAGAAGGCGTCGACGCGGCCCTGGGCGGCACAGTCGAACAGCTCGATGCCGCCATTGGTGAAGAAGTTGTGCGCCTGCGATCCCAGGATCGAGATGCGCACCGGCGGCTTGCCGTCACGCTCGTTGCGCGCACGCAGTAGCATGGCGCCGGCCGCGGGGATCGGCGACGAGGCGCCGACCGCGACGTGACGGATGCCGTCGAGCAGATCGGCAATGGTGGCGATCAGGATCTCGCGCCGTTCGTGATCGGACGACATCTAGGCTACCTGCTTGCGATGCGTCAGGAAGGCCGAGAGATAGGCGCGAAAGCCATCCTCGCTGCGTGCCATCGCCGCGTAACGCGCGATCTCGGCCTCGTCGGCCGGATATTCGTCCCACAGCGCCAGCGGCCAGGCGCCACGTTCGGCGACTGCGATGGCGTCGACATACAGCGACGGCAGCACGCCGGCGGCGGAATCCTCCGTCTCCAGCAGATTGCGATCGACGATGCGTTCGACCGTGACCAGCGTCTTCCTGGACGCATAGGCCATGGTGGCGAGCTCGCGGAAGCGGCCGATCCGCACATTCCCGGCGCGATCGGCCTCCGGCGCGTGGAAGAGCGCAATGTCCGGCGTGATGGCCGGCACCACGACGACCTTGCGCGCCTCGCCGACCGGACTGTCGATCACCTTCCAGTCGGGACGCACCTTGAGCAGGTCGCTGCCGATGATGCCGGCGATCGGCATGAAGGGCACGCCGTGCTGCGCCGCTGACAGGCCGGCGTGAATCGCGGGGCAGGTGGCATCGCGCAAGGTCACGGAGCCCGCCCGCACCGCAGCGCCGAAACGCGGCGCGCCGCCGGCTTCGCCCAGCGAGATGGCGCTGGTCTCGAGCGTCTTGACCGCGCCGGCCCCGATCAGGAGATCGGCCTGCAGGCCGCTGATGGGGACGCAGATCAGGTGAAGATCGTCGATGCCGGCTTCGATGATGGCGGCGGTCGCGGCCATCGCGACGCCGGAACGATCGACCGGAATGGCCAGCGATTGGCCAGGGGCAACGCGCGCGGCCAACGCCTCCAGCGCAACGATCTCGGTCATGGCGTCCTCCGATGCGTTTTTTTCCATCCTGCCTCAAACCATCGCCGCCTGCCAGCGTGCATCGCGCATGGACGGGCGGCGGTGCAAGCGGGCGTCAAGCAGATTGCGGGCGCGTGGCAGCCCGCCGCTGCGGATCAGTGCGAGGAGGAACGTGTCCTCGATCAGCTCGCGCTGAGCGTGGCTGCCGCCGATGCGCACGACGTCGGCGAGGACAGGGTCGAGCTCGCGCACGCATGCCGCGTAATTCTCATCCGCGAAAGCGGCCAGCGCGCGGCAGATCGCAGGCACCACGGGGCCGGCCGGCAGCTTTCCGTCGGCGAGCCGCTGCTCGATCACGGCAAGGCGCACGGCAATCGCTTCGCGATTTTGCGTCGCGGCGGCAAATAGCGCCATGTGAACGTCGGCGAAGGGCAGGCCCGATCTGGGGAATAGTTTTTGCGCGGCGGCGTCGGCCTCGACCCAGAGCGCCTTCGGTACGCTGTGGCCATAGGCCGACAGCCGCCAGAGCAGCGAGGCGCTGTCGGTGACGACGTTGAGCGGCGGCGCCTGCGTGGCAGAGGGCTGGAGCACGTCGGCATAGATATTGAGTGCCCGTGTCGCATCGCCGTGCTCGAGCGCGCCGAGCGCCTGATGCCAGAGGATGTGGCCGTGCAGGATGCCGGCGCGGTCATAGGTCGGAATCCATTCATCGACGAGACGGTCGGCGTCCTCGATCGAGCCGTCCTCGAACATCGCATGCAGCACGGCGTGCGCGGCATGGGCATTGGCCCGGCGTAGATCGAAGCCGCGTTCGGTGACGGTGCGGCCGCGGGCAACGTCGCCGTTCTCGGTCATCGCCCAGCCGGACATGGTGAGAAACCACCAGTCCTCGCCGTAATGATATGCAACGCGCTCACACAGTTCGTGCCGGGCACGGTCGTGATCGGCCATGCCGGAGAAGGCGAACAAGCCGAATGCGCCGAGTGGCAGCGACAGCACCACGGCATCCCGTGGCCAGTTCTCGACGTGCTGCAACATTGCCGCGATCGCTTCAGTCCCACGGCCCTCGATCGCAAGCGCCAGCGTCTCGACATGGGAGCGCTCGCGCTCTGTGCCACGCCTGGCGACGAGCTCGCGCGCCAAGGTCGCCTTGCTCCGTGCGAGGTCACCCTGCTGGTAAAACGCATGCACGCGGGCACGGGCGATATGCGCCAGAGCGAAATCCGGATCGGCCGCAATCGCGCGCTCCAGCGTCTGCGCCGTGCCGGTCCACCCCGAAAGCATGAGGTCGATGCCCTCGCGATAGGCGGACGCCGCCTGATCGGAGGTGGTGGAGAGAGATAGTCCGTAGCGGTCTTCAAGCGCCATCGTCGTCTCCTCACGCCGTTCGCGCGCGACGTCCTTCGATCGGATAGGCGGGATCGTTGTAGCCGGGCGTCGACGGATGGCCCGGTACGACCAGCCGATCGATCAGCGCCTCGTCCTCCGCGGTGAAGCGGTAGTCGAGCGACCTGATATAGCCGTCCCACTGCTCCTCAGTGCGCGGGCCGGCGACGATCGAGGAGACGAAGGCGGAGTTCAGCACCCAGGCGACCGCGAACTGGCCGGCGGTGATGCCCTTCTTCTCGGCGTGGGTCTTGATCTCCTGCGCGAGTTGGAGCGATTCCGTCCGCCACTCGGTCTGCATCATGCGCGTGTCGTTGCGGCCGGCGCGCGTGTCCTTGTCCGGGGCTGCATCGGGTTTGTACTTGCCGGTGAGCACGCCGCGCGCGAGCGGGCTATAGGGCACGATGCCGAGGCCGTAATAGGCGCAGGCCGGAAAATGCTCGACCTCGGGCATGCGGTTCATCGCGTTGTAGTAGGGCTGGCTGGCCACGGGACGGTCGATGCCGAGCCGGTCGCAGATGTTGCAGATCTCGGCGACGCGCCAGGCGCGGTAGTTGGAGACGCCGAAATAGCGGATCTTGCCTGACCGGATCAGGTCACCCATCGCGCGCACCGTCTCTTCCAGCGGCGTCGCGTGGTCCTCCTTGTGCAGATAGTAGACGTCGATGTGGTCGGTGCCGAGCCGCGTCAAGCTCTCGTCGGCCGCCTGCAGCACCCAGCGCCGCGACAGGCCGACGCGATTGGGATCGCTGCCCATAGGGTTGGCGAGCTTCGTCGCGAGCACCCAGGCGTGACGATCGCTCGCGATCGCGCGGCCGACGACCTCTTCGGAGCCGCCTTTCGAATAGGCGTCAGCGGTGTCGATGAAGTTGACGCCGGCGTCATGCGCCTTCGCAATGATCCGCTTTGATGCCGCCTCATCGGTCGGCCCGCCGAACATCATGGTGCCCAGGCAGATCGGCGACACTTTCAGGCCGCTGCGGCCGAGCTGACGGTATTGCATGGGCTGTTTCCTCGAAGCTTCAATTGTGGAGCACCATAGCCGCCCGGTTCCGTCATTGCGAGCGTAGCGAAGCAATCCAGCGATGCGTCCGCGGAAACACCTGAATTGCTTCATCGCTACGCTTCTCGCAGCGACGCGCTGGGAAGCTGCTGACTACATCCACAGCTGTCATCGCCCGACTTGATCGGGCGATCCGGTATTCCAGAGGCAGTCGTGATAGAGGCGAGAAGCCGCGGCGTACTGGGTCGCCCGGTCAAGCCGGGCGACGACAGCAGAATGCGTGACGTGCAGATGCGATAGCTATCCTACCCCGGCCCCTTCAGGATCTTGAACACGCCATTGGCCATCACGATGCAGCGGTCGTCGACCGTCACTTCGGTGCTCATGAAGATCAGGCTGCGGGTCGAGCGCACCACGCGGGGGCGAGAGATCAGGATGTCGCCGATCTGGCCGGCCTCGACGAAATGGGTGTCGAGCTGCACCGTCGCCATGTACTCCTTGCCGGAGGCGTAGCGGGCGGTCATGCCGCAAGTGCGGTCCGCGAAGGTCATCATCACGCCGCCCTGGACCATGCCGCGGCGGTTGTGGTGCTTGTCCTCGGTCGCAAGTGCGAATTCGTAGTGGCCGTCGACCTTGCGCTCCCACAAGGGACCGACCAGATGCATGAAGCCCGTGGTTTCCAGGATGGTCCAGCCGTCCGACTTCAGCTTTGTTGCGGCCTTGCTCGTCATCGCTCCGTCCATCTTGCAACGTGTCCGTCTCCTCGTTTCATCGAGCGAGGTCCTGGTGTAGTCAAGCGTCATGAGAGCTTTCGGCGATGCCACCAGACGGAATATCGCAGGGGCCTGCGCAGCCTTTGCGCGGCTGCCTGATGCGGCCGCGCCGTCGGCCCTGAAGCGCGCCGCGGTAGTTCTGGCGCTGACCGCATCCAGCGACGGCGACGACACGGCGTTTCTACTCACCAGGCGCGCATCGAGCTTGCGCTCCCATCGTGGTCAGTGGGCGCTGCCGGGTGGGCGATGTGACGCCGGCGAGACGCCGGTGGAGGCCGCTCTGCGCGAGCTCGACGAGGAGCTTGCGCTGAAGCTGTCAGCCGATGCCGTGCTCGGCCTGCTCGACGACTATCCGACGCGCTCCGGCTATCTGATCACGCCGGTCGTGGTCTGGGCGGAGGAGAGCGCCGCGATCGTGCCGAACCCGGACGAGGTCGCCTCCGTTCACCGCATCGCGCTCGACACGATCGAACGCGACGGCGCCTTCGACTTTACTGATATCCCCGAGAGCACCCGCCGCGTGATCCGCTTTCATCATCAGATGAGCTTGATCCACGCGCCGACGGCGGCGCTGATCTACCAGTTCCGCGAGGTGCTCGCGGGCCGACAGACCCGCGTGACCGACCTGGAACAGCCGGTCTTCGCCTGGAAATGAGGATGGTAAACGGCGTGTTAACGTGACGGTTACCGGATGCCTGCTAAGAGGGCAGCATGCATCACTCGATTCGAAAACGCTTGTCAGTTCCCTTGGCGCTGGTTCCACTCGCGCTCGTCCTGCTCGTCCCTGCCGCGCACGGCGGCGAGTTCGACGCGCTGCCATCAGCTGTCAGCAATGCCCATGCCCAGCTCTTG
The DNA here is from genome assembly GCF_028128765.1 of Bradyrhizobium sp. CCBAU 51627. GTDB lineage: Bacteria > Pseudomonadota > Alphaproteobacteria > Rhizobiales > Xanthobacteraceae > Bradyrhizobium. The sequence goes on along the minus strand of NZ_LBJG01000090.1, from coordinate 177,834 downwards.
TCGCAGTTCTTTGGGCAAGGCGGAGGCGCCTCGCCGGCCGTGCTCGAATATCGGCGCAAGCTGGCCGAGTATCAGGCGGCGCGTGCGGCGTTCGACGAGGAGGCGGGCGCTTATTGGAGCCAGATCTCCGAGAAGCGAAAAACCCGCAATGCCAAGCGACGCAACGGGCAGCAGATCACGCTAGACGATTACGTGCTGGAGCATCCGCCTGTTTATACCGGACCGAAGCGGCCGGTGAATCCCGAGCCGGAGGAAACGCCCGAGCGCCCCACCCGAAAGCCGATCCCGGTAGTCGCCGATCTCTTGCGCGCGGCGCAGGACCTCTATCAGTTCACGCCGCAGCGCCCCTCGAGCGAGGTCGAGTTCAAGCGCGCCTATGCGCGTTACGCGCTCGCTTCAGGCCTGACACGCGAACAGGCGGTGCGGGTGTATTCGTTCGAGACCGGCGGCACCGGCACGTTCGATGTGCAGGCGGGCATCGAGCATGGCGGCAGGCGCGCGATCTCGACTGCGATGGGCTACAACCAGTTGCTGACAACCAACAGCGTCGAGCTGCTGGCCGAGCAGGGCCATGAACTCATTCGCGCGCTCTCCGACAAGGTCGCGCGCAGCTCGGGTCCGGCGCGCCAGGCACTCGAACACAAGCTTGCCGTGCTGAAGAAGATGGTGGCGCATGCGAAGTCGGTGCCCGACACCTGGTCGGAGCACGAGAAGATCGGCAACACTGCGCAGGGCTGGGCCATGCATGCGATGGTGCTCGACGTCGATGTCGGGCCAATGCTGCAGACCCACAAGCTGCTGACCTCGGTGCTGTTCGCGCGGGCCAAGGGCTATAATCGTCCGCTCACCGCCGCAGAGCTCGAGATGATGAACCTCACCGGTGACGGCACCGGCTTCGACATGGTGACGATGCCGCAGGCGATGCGGGAGCAGGTGCCGACCTCGAATTTCTTCCAGCGCAGCGGCTACGAGCGCAACCCAGTGGCGATCCGCCACAACACGGTGGCGAAGCTGCTCGCGGTGACGGATGCGCGGATGGATAGTAACAGCAACAATGCCGGTGCAAGAGAATTGGCGGGGGCGTTCTAATTCACAATTGCTGTCATGCCCCGGCTTGACCGGGGCATCCAGCCAGTCCACCGCGGCCTCTCGATTCGATCACAACGGCCTCTGGAATACTGGATCACCCGCTTTCGCGGGTGATGACACCGAGAGTGAGGCGACGCCGTCGCCAGCCGCCCCTACTGATCCGGGCCGAACTTGAACCGGCCGTCGCCTTCGAGATATTGCCCGCTGCGCATGTAGAGCTGGCCGTTCTGGCCGATGAAGAACAGCGTGCCCTTGGGGACCTTCTTGGCGCCCTTCAGGAGCTCGCCGGCATTGCTGGTGCCCATCTTGTAGGAAAAGGTCTTGCCTTCCTTGTCATAGGCATAGCCCCTATCCGACTTGAGCTCCCACGGCGTCGCCGCGTTTTGTGCGCATGCGGGAGCGGCGAACGCCCCCAGCGCGACTGCGATTGCAAACGTCTTGATTGAGATCGCCATCATCATCCTCCCCGCCGTGGGGCATCCCCTTGAACAAATCACGAACAGCGTCTGCGGGTCAATCCGCGATGACGCCGCAGCGCATCACGTCTTGCCCAGCAGTTTGTGATTTTCCCTGCGCCCCCTCGCGACTATGTTCCGCTTTCCGTCTAGAACGCAATTCGACAAAGATATTGGTGGGGATGATTCGAATGCGCCATGTCGTTAAACTTTGCTGGGCTGCCGTGATGTCGCTGACGGCGCTGGCGCCGGCCGCCCGGGCCGATGATTTCCAGCTCAGCCACAACCAGCGGATTTCCTGCAGCCGCGGCCTTGCGCCGGGCAAGCTCAACACCGCAACCTGCAAGTCCTACACCTATCTCTTCAACACCAAGACCTCGGAATACTTCCGCTGCCAGGTCTCGCTGGCACTGACCCGCGACAACAAGGAAGTGATCAACGTCCAGACCGACGGTGGCTGCACCAAGAAGCCCCGCATTTTCGAGGCCGACGGCCACTATGATTTCGACGCGACCGAGACCGAGCCGCCGAACACCAACTCGTTCTTTGGCCCCGGCGGATACTCGATCTGGGCGGCCGACATGACCGCGCAGAAGGTCCGTGGCTGCATCACCATCTCCTCCGGCCTCGGCTCCGACATCTCTAAGTGCCTGGACATGGCGTTCCAGTGATGGCCTGCCAGCGGCGGCGGGCGCGCTTCAGATCCAGACTGCGCCACGTCGCCGCACCTGCCTGGTTCCCGAAAAAGCAAGGCAAAACGGCCGTTTACCGCAGCCCTGTTTTGTCTTTTGGATGGGTTGACCCGCCTCCCTCATCCGGCCAATTTCGCCGCCGGTTTGGGGAGTATGACAACCATGAAACGGACGATTTTCGGCGCGGCCACAGCTCTTGCTCTGGCGGCGTCGGCGCCTTGCGCGCAGGCGCAATCCTTCATCAACGTGCTGACCGGCGGCACTTCCGGCGTCTACTATCCGCTCGGCGTCGCGATCGGGAAGATCTACGGCGACAAGATTCCCAACGTAAAGACGCAGGTACAGGCCACCAAGGCGTCGGTCGAAAATCTCATCCTGCTGCAGCAGGGGCGCGGCGAACTGGCGTTCACGCTGGGTGACTCCCTGAAAGCCGCCTGGGACGGCGATGAGGAAGCCGGCTTCAAGGCCAAGCTCGACAAGCTGCGTACTATCGGGGCGATCTATCCGAATTACATCCAGATCGTCGCCACCGCCGACAGCGGCATCAAGACGCTGGCCGACCTCAAGGGCAAGAGCCTGTCGGTGGGCGCTCCGAAGTCGGGCACGGAGCTGAACTCGCGTGCGATCCTTGCCGCTGCCGGCATGAGCTATAAGGATCTCGGCAAGGTCGAATATCTTCCGTTCGCCGAATCCGTCGACCTCATGAAGAATCGCCAGCTGGCCGCGACCTTGCAGTCGGCCGGCCTCGGCGTCGCGTCGCTGAAGGATCTGTCGACCTCGAGCCCGATCACGGTGGTGGCGGTGCCGAAGGAGACCGTGGACAAGATCGGCCCGCCCTTCATCTCGGCTGTCATTCCGGCGAACACCTACACCGGCCAGGACAAGGACGTGCCGACCGCGGCAGTGGTCAATTACCTCGTCACCAGCTCTGCCGTCTCTGACGACCTCGCCTATCAAATGACGAAACTGGTCTACGAGTCGCTGCCCGAGCTCGCCAATGCGCACGCGGCCGGCAAGGAGATCAAGCTCGAGACGGCCGCCGGCGGCAGTCCGGTTCCGCTGCATCCCGGCGCGATCCGCTATTACAAGGAAAAAGGGCTGATCAAGTAGACCCTTGTTGGCCGGGCTTGACCCGGCCATCCATCCTCCAAGGGTTTGTCTTTCGATGGATGCCCGGGTCAGGCCCCGGGCATGACGTATTCAGGATACAGCGCGAATGCTGTCGCACGCTCCATTGGGGCGCGGGGAAATATCGATGTCGCAGGCAGAGGGCACGGCAGCCCGCATCAAGGTCGAGTTTGACAATTTCGAGCATGGTTTCCCGGAAGGGTTTGGTCCGGGCTGGTGGGGCGCGCTCGCCTACTGGATCGGCATCGCCTTTGCGACCTTCCAGCTCTATGTCGCCGCCTTCAACTATCTTCCGAGCCAGGTGGTGCGCGGCGTCCATGTCGGCTTCCTGATCCTGCTCACCTTCGGTCTGATCGCCAACTTCACCGCGAAGAGCAACTTTGGCCGTGCGCTTGGCTGGGTGATCGGCGCTGCCGGCTTTTTTTGCGGCCTCTATCAGTGGATCTTCTATGCCGATCTGATCGCGCGTGACGGCGATCCGACCAGGCTCGACCTCGCGGTCGGCACGCTGCTCGCGGTGCTGATCTTCGAGGGCACGCGGCGCCTGATGGGCGCGGCACTGCCGCTGATGTGTGGCGCGTGTCTCGTCTACTGGTTCTTCGGCCAGTACCTGCCGTCGCCGCTGAACCATCGCGGCTATGATTTCGATCAGATCGTCACGCATCTGTCCTACGGCACCGAGGGCTTTTACGGGGTGCCGATCTATGTTTCGGCAACCTACATCTTCCTGTTCATCCTGTTCGGCTCGTTCCTGGAACGAGCCGGCATGATCCAGTTGTTCACCGACGTTTCGCTCGGCTTGTTCGGCCGCACCCGCGGTGGACCTGCGAAGGTCGCCGTGTTCGCCTCAGGCATGATGGGCACGATCTCCGGCTCCGGCGTCGCCAACGTCGTCACCGTCGGCCAGTTCACCATTCCCCTGATGATCAGGTTCGGCTATCGCCGCGCCTTCGCGGCCGGCGTCGAGGCGACCGCCTCGATGGGCGGGCAGATCATGCCGCCGGTGATGGGCGCGGTTGCCTTCATCATGGCGGAGACGCTCGGCGTCCAGTATTCGGAGATCGTCAAAGCCGCGGCGATCCCCGCGATCCTCTATTTTGCCTCCGCCTTCTGGATGGTGCATCTGGAAGCCGGCAAGCACGGCCTCACCGGCATGAAGCGCTCGGAGACGCCGAGCGCCTGGAACGCATTGGTGAAGGGCTGGTATCTCGTGCTGCCGCTGGCGGCGCTGGTCTACATGCTGTTCGAGGGTTTCACGCCGCTTTACGCCGGCAGCATGGGTCTTGCGCTGACGGTGGCGTTGATCCTGGGGGCGAGCATCACGGCGGGCGCCTCCTCGAATGTGATCCGCACCATCTTCTGGATCGGCCTTGCGCTCCTCGTCGCGGCGCTGTCGCGCGACGGCCTGAAGATCGTGCCGGTCGGCTGCGTCGTCGTCGCGCTGATCCTGATCACCGCCTTCGTCCGTGGCGGGATGGCGGCGCTGCGCTCCTGCCGCGACTCGCTCGCTGAAAGCGCGAAATCGGCGATCACCGTCGGCATGGCCTGCGCGATTGTCGGGGTCATCATCGGCATGATGTCGCAAACCGGGGTCGGCACCATCTTCGGCGGCTGGGTGATCGGGCTCGGCGAAAAGAGCCTGTTCCTGGCGCTGATCATGACCATGCTGCTGTCGATCCTGCTCGGCACCGGCATTCCGACCATCCCGACCTACATCATCACCGCGGCGCTCGCCGCGCCCGCGCTGGCAAAACTCGGCGTGCCCTTGATCGCGAGCCACATGTTCGCGTTCTATTACGGCATCATGGCCGACCTCTCGCCGCCGGTGGCGCTGGCCGCCCTCGCGGCGGCGCCGATTGCGAAGGAGAATCCGGACAAGATCGGCTGGGAAGCGATGCGGATCGCGCTCGCCGGGTATGTCATCCCCTTCATCTTCGTCTATTCGCCGGCGCTGATGTTGCAAGCCGGCGATCCCATGGCGGCAAAGCTCGGCTTCTATGGTGCGGTGGCGCTGGCAAGCTTCAAGGCGCTGGTGGCGATCGCGCTGTTCGGCATGGTCGCGATCGGCTTCCTGTTCACGCGGCTGGCGCTGATCGAACGCCTCGTGGCGCTCGGCGCCGCGCTGTGTCTGCTCGGCGACTTCCCGTTCAGCGATACCGCCGGCTTCGTTCTTTCCGCCGCGCTCGTGTTGTGGCAATGGCGGCAGCGTTCGCCGGCGGTGGTCGAGCCGGCGTGAGCCTCTGCTTCGCAACAGCCGGTGGCGTGAAGGTGCTGGCGCTATCCGCGTTCACCCTGGTGTGGACGCATTCGATCGCCAAGGTCGATTGGCAGGAAGACTGGCGCGTCACCCCTGCAGGCCTCGAACTGGTGCAGGCCCGAGTCAAGGGCACCGGCCCCGGCATGGAGCCGCCGCCGGAGGCGCGGCTCGTCGATGGCTGGTTTCAATGGCAGCCCCAGCGCGCGCCGATGCCGGAGGTCGTGCTCGGCAATTCCGGCGCGGCAGGCGAATGGCGGCTATGCCATGACGGGACCTGCCGGACGCTTTCGGAGATTGTCGGCCATCCCATCGGTGCTAACGTCACCACGATGCGCATCTGCGACGAACAGCAGAAATAAGGGAGATATGCGATGGATCGCCTCAAGGGCAAGGTTGCGATGGTGGTGGGCGCCGGCTCGATCGGGCCCGGCTGGGGCAACGGCAAGGCGACCGCTGTGACCTTCGCGCGCGAAGGCGCCCAGGTGTTTTGCGTCGATCGCAACGGCGCTGCGGCCGAGGAGACCGCGAAGATCGTCGCCGGCGAGGGCGGCAAGGCGACCGCGTTCACGGCCGATGTGTCGCGGCCTGCCGAGATCGAGGCGATGGTCGCCGCGTGCCTCAAGAGCTACGGCCGGATCGACGTGCTCGACAACAATGTCGGCATCGCCGAGATGGGCAGCGTGGTCGAGGTCACCGAGGAAAGCTGGGACCGCGTCTTCAGCGTCAACCTCAAGAGCGCCTATTTCGCCATGAAGCACGTGATCCCTGTCATGGTGAAGCAGGGCGGCGGCTCGATCATCAACATCTCCTCGATCGCCTCGATCCGCCACATGGGCATCTCCTACGTCACCTACGGCACCTCCAAGGCCGCGATGAACCAGATGACGCGCACCACGGCGATCGAGTTCGCGCGCCATCATGTGCGGGTGAATGCGATCCTGCCCGGCCTGATGAAGACGCCGATGGTGGAGCATTCCGCAGGCCTCGCCAACAGCTACGCCAAGGGCGATGTCGAGGCGATGTGGCGTGCCCGTGACGCCCAGGTGCCGATGGGGCACATGGGCGATGCCTTCGACGTCGCCAACGCCGCGCTATTCCTTGCGTCGGACGAGTCGAAATATGTGACGGGGATCGAGCTCGTGGTCGACGGCGGGATCACGTGCAAGGCGGGGGCGTAGGCGCCGCCTCATATTCTGCTGTCGCCCCGGTTCGCGCTTGGCTCGTCCGGGACGACACCGGAGGTTGCCGCCTACTGCGCCAGCGCCAGTATTCCGCCGGCGAATGCCTGCCACGGCGCGCTTTCGCTGATCGGCCAGTTCAACACCTTCAGCGTCAGCAGCGCGAGTGTGCCGCAGATGTAGACCGGATGGACGCGCCCCTCGTTGCGCCAGTCGCGGACCATAGCGACCACGAGCAGGAGCGAGGCAACCACGGCCGGCGCGATCGTCACCGGCACCGGAGGGGGGCCGGGCGGTCCCGGAGGCGCGAGGAACGTGATGAACCAGCGCGCGATTGCGGCATCGAGGATCGAGACCGCGGCCAGCAGCATCAGGCGCTTGTGGATCTCGGGCTTGCGCGTGTTCATGATCGCAAGCACGAACACCACGGCAAAGAACGCGATCCCGCTCATCGGCACGATCGAGAAGCCGATGCCGGCCTCGCGCTGCCCGAGCTCCGCGGAATGCTTCATCACATGCACGGAGGCGAGGAAGCCGAAGATCGTCATGGCGGTCGCGAGCGAGACGCCGACGACGCCGAACGACCGGTGATTGATCACGCGGCCCGAGGCCGCGAGCCAGGTTTGGACCACGATATAGAGAGACCAGGTGAAGAACAGCAGTCCGTGGAAATGAATGACCGGACTCCCGGAGAACGTCCGGTGGGCGAGCGGCAGAAAATAAGTCGGTGCGAAGCCGAGAAACGCGGTGGCCGCGCAGGCCAACGCCATGTGGAAATAGAAATACCGTGCAGGCGACGCATCACGCGCGCGTACACGACGGTCGTCAATCAAGGTTGTCATCTGTGATAAGTCTGGGCAGGACGCGTTTGGTTCAACGCGCCGACCTTCCGGCCTGACGCGCAAAAGCGCGCGGGGCGGGGACGACGTCAGCCCCCCGCGCTCAATTCCGCCCGATCGAGCTCCTCCTCGAGCCGGTGGAATGCGTCGTCACCGATCACTTCGGTTGCACGGAGCTCGAAGATCGACTTGCGCGCGGCCTCGACGGCGCGGCGGCGCAGGGGATCGGCGGGCAGTTCACCGTTGGCGATGCCGCCGTGCGGATCGTCGTCGGCCTGCATCAGGATGGCGCGGTATTCGAGCCGCAGGATTTCGGCCTCCTCGGATGGATCGTCCTCGATCGCATCGAGCGCGGCGCGATAGGCGATCGTGCGGGCGCGCGCGACCTCGATGCCGACAGGATCGTCGTCCTTGAGTCCGAAGGCGAGGATCAGCGGCCGCAGCGTCAAGCCCTGGATGATCAGCGATCCCAGCACCACCGCGAAGGCGATGAAGACGATGAAGTCGCGAGAGGGAAAATTCTCCGGCAGCGCGAAGGCGGTGGCGAGCGTGACGAGGCCGCGCATGCCGCACCAGGAGATGATGAGGCCGCCCTTGGGAGAGGCGACGGTGTTGCGATCCTTCGGATGATAGATTCCTTGCGAAATCAGCACACGGAGCGTTGTGCGATAGAACGTCACCCAGAGCAGCCGCACCAGCACCACCGTGAGCAGGATCCAGGCCGCGGCCACGCAATATTCCCACCGCAGATCCGTTTCCAGCCGCGTCCAGATCGGACGCATCTGCATGCCGATCAGCATGAAGGCGAGCACGTTGAGCACGAACACGGTCGTCTCCCACACGGCATAGGACGGCACCCGCAGCCGCGCCGGCATGCGCATCCCCGCTCCGCGCGCCATCGTCATCGCATAAACGACGATGGTGAGAATGCCGGACAGGCCGAGATGCTCGGCGGCGATCCAGACCAGGAAGGTGGTGGCGAACTGCACGATGATCGCGCTTGGCGCCTCCGTCACCCGTTCAATGAACAGCGGAATGATGCGCCCTGCGAGAAAACCCGCGATGATGCTGCCGACGAGGGCCAGCGCCATGATCGGCGCAACCTGACCCCATATCAGATGCTCGGTGACGACAGCGCCGACCGCGATCCGATAGATCAGGAGCGCGGTCGCGTCATTGAGCAGGCTCTCGCCTTCCAGCACCTTCACCATGCGGTAGGGCAACTTCACCTGGCTCAGGATCGCGACAGCGGCTGCTGCGTCCGGTGGCGCCACGATCGCGCCCAGCGCCACAGCGGCGGCCCATGGCATCTCGGGCATCAGCCGGTGCGTGACATAGGCAACGCCCGCCGTGGTCAGGCCAACGGCGGCGACAACCAGGGTGGAGACCGGAACCCAGTTGCTGCGCAGATCCCGCAGCGAGGTGTCGAAGGCGGCATCGAGCAGGACCGGCGCGACGAAAAGCGCCAGCGCCAGGTCCGGCTGCAGCGTCCAGGTCGGACTATCGGGCACGAAGGCGATCAGTGCGCCGCCGATGGCGAGAAAGGTCGGGTAGGGGACCTTGATCCGCCGCGCCAGCGCCGATAATGCAACGGCGCCGAGCAGAAGCACGATGATCCATTCGAATGTCGACAAATTGGTCCCCGAAACCGATGTGAGCGGCGCTACAAGCTAGCACCAATCCGGCCGTATGATGGATAGTGTCACCAGAAAGCAAGGCCTTCCGATCGCAAAGAGCATGCGTTTTCAGAGACTCACTCGATTGTCAGCCGCTCTGATGTTCGCTGCACTCTGGCCCGGCCTGGCACGAGGTGCGACCGGCGACGAACCGGCCGCCGTTGTCCAGGTCGACGTCGCGGCGTGCCTCGCTGCAGCCGCGGCCGATGACATGGACAAAGCGGGCCCGGCCTGCGCTGCGGTCATCGACAACGAGAAGACCGCAAAGTCCGACCTGGTCAAGGCGCTGGTCGCGCGCGGCGCGCTGCTGGCACGGCATGACCAGCTCGACCGTGCCATCGCCGACGACAGCCGTGCGCTGCTGCTCGATCCCACGCTTGCCGACGCCTTCAACGCGCGCGGCGAACTCTGGCTGAAGAAGGGCGATAAGCCGAGAGCCGTGCAGGATTTCGGGGCGGCGCTCCGGATCGATCCAAACCACGAAAAAGCCAAGGCCAATCACAGGGCGATGGCGCGCGAGCTCGAACGGATCGGCGCGCAGATGGCGGTCGCCGGCAAGCCGAGCTTCAATTGCGCGGGCGCGCGGCGGCCGGTCGAGAAAGCGATCTGCGCAAATCGCGAGCTCGCCGATCTCGACCGAGAGGTTTATGCCGCCAATGCGCGGGTGATCCGCGAGGCGCGGGATGCAGGTGAGGCCAGGAAACTTCAGCGCGAGCAGGATGATTTCATCGCCCGCCGCAATGCCGGATTCGGCCGACCGGGGTATGATTTGAAGAAGACGATGCAGGAGCGCCTGAGGCGCCTGAATGGGGTGGATGGGTATTGAGGTCTTCGGGCCCCATGCTCCCGAGAGCCGCGGCATTTTGAACCGATCCCTCGCTCGCCGCGACAACGGGAAAACCCGATGTCACGGAGCCTTCCCCATGTGCGGCACGCGTTTTTCCGCGCAAATCGTCCCATTTGCAAGCGTCCCACTGCGCACCTTCGTTCTCGGAGCCGCGATCAGTCTTGCCCTCGCCGTTCCGGCATCGGCCGCCGTCGATTGCTCGACGGGCAGCAAGGCCGCCCCGGCGGAGATCATCACGGCGTGCAGCGCCATCATCGACCAGACCTCGAATCCGAATTCGGACCGCGTCGCGGCGCTGCTGGTTCGGGCCGATGCCAATGCGCGGACATCAGGCGGGCTCACGCAGGCGCTGCGGGATATCGACCGCGCCATCGCACTCGACGGCAAGAACGCCCATGCCTGGCGCCTGCGCGGGGATCTGTTGCGGCAGGCGGGTGGTGATCTCAATCGCGCCACGTCCGATCTCAGCAAGGCAATCGAGCTCGATCCGCAGGACGCCGAAGCCTATGAACTGCGCGGCGTCGCCTACACCAACCAGCGCCGGCTCGACCGCGCGATTGCCGATTACGACCAGGCCATCAAGCTGAAGCCGGATGATGCGCAAGCCTGGTCGGATCGCGGCGCGACCTATTATCTCCGCGGCGACAACGAGAGGGCGGTCGCCGACCTCAGCGAGGCCTTGCGGCTCGATCCGAACCGGGCGCGCAGCTACACCAATCGCGGCGCCGCCTACAAGAAGCTCGGCCAGCTCGACAAGTCGGTTGCCGACGACAGCGAGGCAATCAGGCTCGATCCGAAAGTGCCGGAATATTACGACAATCGCGGGCTCTCCTACGCCGCGATGAAGGACTACGACAAGGCAATCGCCGATTACGATCAGGCGCTTCGGTTGGCACCTCGCCCGAACTTCTTCACCAACCGCGGCGATTCCTATCAGTTCAAGGGCGAGTTCGGTGCCGCGCTCAGCGACTACGAGGCCGCGCTCAAGCTCGATCCTGACTTCGCGAAAACCTACAACAACCGCGCCGTGCTTTATTCCAAGATGGGCGAGCGCAAGAAGGCACTGGCCGATTACGAGGCGGCGCTGCGGCTCGACCCCGGCAACGAGAACGCCGCGAACGGCCGTCGCACCATGATTGCGGAGATCGCGAAGTTCGGCGCCGAATCGCCACAGCCGCTGGCCGCGAATTCGGGCAATGGTCCGTCATTCGATTGTGCCTCTGCGAAGCGCGAAGTCGAGAAGGTAATCTGCGCCGATCCGCAGCTTGGTATGCTCGATCGTCAGCTCGCCGAGACCTATGAGCGCGTGCTGAAATCGATGAACCGTCGCGCGGCGGCGGGCCTGCGCAAATCCCAGCACGAGTTCCTCGCCACCCGCGACGCCAGCTTCCGCCGCCCCGGCTATGACCTGAAAAAGGTCATGCAGGACCGCTTGCAGCGGTTGAACGCGATGCAGGGCTGAGGACGTTTGACGGAAAGCGGAGCGTGGAGCTCGCTCCATCATCTCTCCGGCTTGCGGGCGAGGTCGACGCGCTCATCGAGCGCGGCCGGTGAGGGCCCCGCGCCTCTTGGGGACTTCTGCCATGAGCCTCGGACGATCCGAGCGCGGAAGCACCCCCACCCCCAACCCTTCCCCGCAAGCGGGAGCGCACCGTCGATGTTGCTGCGAGCTGTGCCTACTCCAAAAGACCGATCCTTTTTGCGCTTGAACCGCGGCGCGTTCCCGGGAAAATAGCTCTCAAACAAGGCCGAACTTGATCCGAGTCATGGCGGGACGCCGGTCCTGCCGCAAGGTTCGGGATGAGGCCAATAAGGGAACGGGAGCGCGGGAATGAACAGCCAGGTGCAGAGCAAGTATCACGAGGTCCATGCGCGCTCGCTGGCCGATCCCGAAGGCTTCTGGGCCGAGGCCGCGAAAGACATCGACTGGACCGAGCGGCCGAAGAAGATCTTCGATCCTGCGCAGGGCGTCTACGGCCGCTGGTTCGCCGGCGGCCTCGTCAATACCTGCTATAATGCGCTCGACCGCCATGTCGAACGCGGCCGCGCTGACCAGGTGGCGCTGATCCATGACTCGCCGCTGGCGGGCTCGCTCACCAAATTTACCTATGCCGAGCTGCTGGCAGAGGTGCAGGCGCTCGCTGCCATCATGCAGGATTTTGGCGTCGCCAAGGGCGACCGCGTGATCCTCTATATGCCGATGGTACCGGAGGCCGTGGTCGCGATGCTCGCCTGCGCGCGCATCGGGGCAGTGCATTCCGTGGTGTTCGGCGGCTTTGCCGCCAAGGAGCTCGCGACCCGCATCGACGACGCGCAGCCGAAGCTCATCCTCTCCGCAAGCTGCGGTATCGAGCCCGGTCGTATCGTGCAGTACAAGCCGCTGCTGGACGAGGCGATCAAGCTTGCATCTGCCAAGCCCAGGGCCTGCATCATATTGCAGCGTCCGCAACTCGTCTGCGATCTCACGCCAAAGCGCGACTATGACTGGGCAAGCCTGCGCCGCAAGGCGGTGAATGAGGGCAAGAAAGCGCCTTGTGTCCCGGTTGCCGCGACCGATCCGCTCTACATCCTCTACACGTCAGGCACGACAGGCGTTCCCAAGGGCGTCGTGCGCGACAATGGCGGGCATCTGGTCGCGGTGAAATGGTCGATGTTCAACCTCTATGGCGTCAAGCCGGGCGAGGTTTGGTGGTGCGGCAGCGACATCGGCTGGGTGGTTGGTCACAGCTATATCGTCTATGGCCCGCTGCTGCATGGCGCGACCACGATCATGTATGAAGGCAAGCCGGTCGGCACACCCGACGCGGGTGCGTTCTGGCGCGTGATCTCAGAGCACAAGGCGGTCGCTTTCTTCACCGCGCCGACCGCGTTCCGCGCCATTCGCAAAGAGGATCCGGAAGGAAAATTCATCCGGCAATACGACCTGTCGAAATTCCGCACGCTCTTCCTTGCCGGCGAGCGCGCCGATCCACCGACGGTGGAATGGGCGGAGCAGCAGTTGCAGGTGCCTGTCATCGACCATTGGTGGCAGACCGAGACCGGTTGGTGCATTGCCGGCAATCCGGTGGGCTTGGGCTTGCTGCCGGTCAAGCATGGCTCGCCGACGGTGCCGATGCCGGGCTATCAGGTCGATGTGGTGGACGAGGCCGCCAAGCCCGTCGGTCCGAATACAATGGGCTCGATCGTCATCAAGCTGCCGATGCCGCCGGGCTGCCTGCCGACGCTGTGGAATCAGGACGACCGCTTCAGGGAAGCCTACTTGAGCGAATTTCCCGGCTACTACAAGACCTCGGATGCCGGTTACAAGGACGAGGACGGATATGTCTTCGTCATGGGCCGCACCGACGACATCATCAACGTCGCCGGCCATCGGCTGTCCACCGGCGGCATGGAGGAGATTCTGGCCTCGCATCCCGACGTCGCCGAGTGCGCCGTGCTCGGCGTCAAGGACGCGATCAAGGGCGAGGTGCCCTGCGGCTTCCTGGTGTTGAAGGCCGGCGTGAAGCGGCCGCCTGCCGAGATCGAGAAGGAGATCATCGCGCTGGTGCGCGACAAGCTCGGCCCCGTGGCCGCCTTCAAGCTTGCCATCACCGTCGGCCGGCTGCCGAAGACGCGCTCGGGCAAGATTCTGCGCGGCACCATCAAGAAGATCGCTGATGGCGAGGCCTGGTCGATGCCGGCCACGATCGAGGACCCGAAGGTGCTGGACGAGATCGGGGACGCGCTGAAGGGGAGGGTGTGACGCGTTGCGTCGTCCCGGGGCGGTCCACTAGGACCGAACCGGGATCTCGAGATTCCGGGGGTCTGGTGCTTACGCACCATCCCGGAATGACGGTGTTGTCGACTTACATTCTCCGCATTCCGCGCTAAACAGGGCCGGCTAACCGGGGATTCAGTATGCTACTTGCCACAGCGCCGCGCCTGCTTGCAGCTGTCCTGCTCGCCGCCGTTCTCTCCGCCTGCTCGGCGCGTTATCAGACGCCGATCGCGATGGGCGGTGACGACGATGATGCGGTGTGCCAGAGCCGCGGCTATGCGGTGGGCTCGCCGGAGTACGTGGCCTGCCGCAAGGACCGCGACGTCCAGCGCAGCGCGGCAACTGCCCGCGCCGATCGCCGTCAGCGCGATCTTGGCGAATACATGCTGAATCATCCGGAGCGGCCCTGAGACGGCTGTGGAATTATCGTGCACCATCGTTCGCCCGCCACGTGACACATCTGCAACGCGGCGGCCAAATCGTGTCGCGTTTGTCCTGATTTGATCGGCGTCAAATCCTTCTCCAACCCCTTTCTGCTCTGTCGCTGATGTCGCGCAACGAAGCGCGCTTTGGCTGAAGGGGACTGAAATGCAGAGAATGATTAGAAACCTGGCGCGGCTTGCGGCGCTTGGTGCAGGCTTCGCGGCGGCTGTTGGCGCTGCACAGGCGGCCGATTTGCCCGTCTACACGAAGGCCCCGCCGCCGGTTGAGAGCTTCAATCCCTGGATGGTACGTCTGCGTGTGCTCGGTGTATTGCCGGATGCCGGCGGCTCGACCGTCAATGTCGCTGGCGTGCCGACGCTGTCGTCGCCGAATTCCGGCCTCTCGATCAGCAATCAGGCGGTGCCCGAACTCGATATCAGCTATTTCTTCACGAAGAACATCGCGGCCGAACTGATCCTCGGCGTGACCCGGCATTCGATCAGCGGCACCGGCTCGCTCGCGAGCCTGCCGATCGGCAAGACCACGCTGCTGCCGCCGACGCTGACGCTGCAATATCACTTCGACAATTTCGGCGCGTTCAAGCCCTATATCGGTGCCGGCGTGAACTACACCGTGTTCTTCAACAACTCTGCCGCCAACGTGCCGGCGGTCATCGTCGGACCGCCGGTGGGGCCCGTCACGACCACCGCGCTTCACGTCAGCAACGCTTGGGGCGGCGCCGTGCAGTTCGGCTTCGACTACATGCTCGACCGGCACTGGGGTCTCAACGTCGACGTGAAGAAGCTCTGGCTGCGGCCGGACTACACCGCGACTGTGAGCGGTCTGCCCGTCACCGGCACCGCACATATCGATCCGTGGCTGGTCGGCGGCGGCGTGACCTACAAGTTCTAACGATTTCGCGGCGCCGGGTTGAGGACCCGGCGCCGCGAAATCAATTTTCCCATTCGATTGTTACGAGGCCGTCCCGGCCCCGTAACAATCATGGAGACGCCGCTATCCCGCGTGCACCGTTCGCGGATGCCGTTCGTGCAGCAACTTCGCCAGCCCGTCGCGATCGCCCGGACGGTCTTTGACGGACATTTCGAACAGCGTTTCCTGGATGTCCCGAGGCATGTCTCCCCAGGCGGCCAGGACGGCGCGTCCCAGCATCACTGCAAAATCGTCCTCGTCGACCCGCATCGTTGATCCTCCGCGTTGGACACAATGCGACGCAAGCTGCATCGTTCCCGAAAGCTGCGCCGCACAAGTTTCCGTTCGAAAACAAAAACGCGGCGGATCGCTCCGCCGCGCTCGAACCGGATGCGGTAAGGGAAAAGGAGCCTACTTCTCCTCTTCCTCGTGCTTCTTGCCGCCGAGGGTCTTCAGCTTGGCGAACACGGCGTCGACGTTGAGGTCGTCGCTCGACTTCTCCGACGGCTCGTACTCGTCCTTCTTGGTGGTTTCCGAGGCCGGCAGCAGGGTGGCGCCGCCATAGGCTGCGTCGATCGGCTTTTCCTTCGCCGCGCGCGCCACTTCGAAATCGAGCTCGATCTGCGAGCAGAGGCCAAGGGTCACAGGATCGATCGGCGTCAGCTGGGACGTGTTCCAGTGCGTGCGGTCGCGGACGCTGGCGATCGTGCTCTTGGTGGTACCGACCAGGCGCATGATCTGCGCGTCCTTGAGTTCCGGATGGCTGCGCAGCAGCCAGAGGATAGCGCTGGGGCGCTCGTGGCGGCGCGAGACCGGCGTGTAGCGCGGGCCCTTGCGCTTGGGCTGGGGCGGCAGCACCACCTTGCTCTCCTGGAGGCGAAGCCGGTAGTCCGGGTTCTTCTCGCCCTTCTCGATCTCCTCGCGGGTCAGCTGGCCGTTGGAGAGGGGATCCATGCCCTTGATGCCCTGGGCGGCATCGCCGTCGGCGATCGCGCGCACCTCGAGGGGATGCATCTTGGTGAAATCGGCGACCTGGTCGAAGGTCAGCGCGGTGTTGTCGAGCAGCCAGACGGCGGTCGCCTTGGGCATCAGAGGTGCGTTGCTCATGGCAAATCTCCTTTGTGCTTCGCCCACCCCTCAGGAGGCGAAACCGGTGGTCATCAGCGATGACAGGGAATTGGCGCTATATAAGCCCGGAGGGGGTGGCCACGCAATGGTTCTGCTATAGATAGTGCCTTGACAGCGCCCGAAAGGGGGCCCAATTCCCTTTGAAGTGGCGGTGAAGTCCAAGCAGACCGTTTTTAGCCCCATTCCATCCATCGAACGCCCCCGCCAGAAGGCGAAACGGGTGATTTGATCCCGAGATCGCTCTATGTCAGCCAAACCAGACCTCAAGATCGTGCTTTGTTCTCCCCGCGGCTTCTGCGCCGGGGTGGTTCGGGCGATCGACACCGTGGAACGGGCGCTCGATAAATACGGCGCCCCCGTCTATGTTCGCCATGAGATTGTGCACAACAAGTACGTCGTCGACGGGTTGAAGAAGAAGGGCGCGATCTTCGTCGAGGAACTCGCAGAAATCCCGGAGAACACCACCGCGCCGGTGGTCTTCTCCGCCCATGGCGTGCCGAAGTCGGTTCCGGCCGACGCCCAGTCCCGCAACCTGTTCTCGCTGGATGCGACCTGCCCCCTGGTGACCAAGGTGCACCGCGAAGCCGCGATCCACTTCAAGCGCGGCCGCGAAATCTTCCTGATCGGCCACTCCCACCACCCCGAAGTGGTGGGCACGCTCGGCCAGCTGCCGGTCGGCGCCGTCACCCTGATCGAGACTGCCGAGGACGCCAAGACGATCAATCCGAAGGACCCTGACAACCTGGCCTTCGTGACCCAGACCACGCTGTCGATCGACGACACCGCGGAGATCGTGGCGCTGCTCAAGGAGCGCTTTCCGAACATCAACGGGCCGCACAAGGAAGACATCTGCTACGCCACCACCAACCGCCAGCTCGCGGTGAAGAAGGTGGCGCCCGTGGTCGATGCGCTCATTGTCGTCGGTGCGCCCAATTCGTCGAACTCGCAGCGCTTGCGCGAGGTCGCCGAGCGCGAGGGCTGCAAGATCGCGGTACTGGCACAGCGCGCAGCCGACATCGACTGGGACAAGTTCGGCAACATCACGAGCCTCGGCATCACCGCGGGCGCATCCGCGCCGGAAGTGATCGTCGAGGAGATCATGGACGCGTTCGCCGAGCGCTACACGCTGCATGTGGAGACGGTTTCGGCGGCGGAAGAGAACGAGTTCTTCCCGCTGCCGCGCTCGGTGCGCCCCGAAGCCGCCGCCGAGTAGCCGTTTATGGCGGTCTACACCGACGTTGCCGCCGACGAGCTTGCGGACTTCTTGAAGCAATACGATCTCGGCGAATTGCTCTCCTACAAGGGCATCGCCGAGGGCGTCGAAAACACCAACTTCCTGCTGCATACGAGCAAGGGCTCGTTCATCCTCACGCTCTATGAGAAGCGCGTGGCGAAGAACGATTTGCCGTTTTTCCTCGCGTTGATGACGCATCTGGCCGAGCACGGCGTCAGCTGCCCGCTGCCGGTGAAGGCGAGGGATGGCGAGGCTCTGCACGAGTTGTCGGGTCGGCCTGCGGCCATCATCACCTTTCTCGAAGGGATCTGGCCGCGCAAGCCAAACGCAACGCACTGTGCCGGTGTCGGCGAGGGGCTCGCCAGGATGCATCTGGCCGGTGCCAATTTTTCGATCAAGCGTGCCAACGCGCTGTCGGTTTCCGGCTGGCGGCCGCTATTCGACGCCGCGGCGAACCGCGCTGACGAGGTGCAGCCGGGCCTGCGTGCATTTCTCGCGGCAGAGCTCGACTATCTCTCGGGTGGCGTCTGGCCGACCGATCTGCCCGAGGGCGTGATCCACGCCGATCTCTTCAACGACAACGTCTTCTTCCTCGGCGACAAGCTCTCGGGCATCATCGACTTCACTTTCGCCTGCAACGACATGCTGGCCTATGACGTCGCCATCTGCCTCAACGCCTGGTGCTTCGAACCGGATCATTCCTTCAACGTCACCAAGGCGCGCGCCTTCCTCAACGCCTATGGCCGTGTGCGAAAACTCTCGGAGGCCGAGGAGGCCGCGCTGCCGCTGCTTGCGCGCGGCGCGGCGATCCGCTTCCTGCTGACGCGGCTGGTCGACTGGCTCAACGTGCCACCAGGCGCGCTGGTGAAGCCGAAGGATCCGCTTGAATATGTCCGCAAGCTGCGCTTCCACCAGAGCGTCTCCAGCGTGCGCGACTACGGGCTGATGCCGTCAGGACTGGTCGCGTGAGCGAGCTTCCCAATGTCACGATCTTCACCGACGGCGCCTGCTCGGGAAATCCCGGACCCGGCGGCTGGGGCGCGATCCTGAAGTTCGGCGACAAGGAAAAAGAGCTGAACGGCGGCGAGCGCCACACCACCAACAACCAGATGGAATTGATGGCGGCGATCTCCGCGCTCGAAGCGCTGAAGAAGCCGTGCACGGTCGATCTCTACACCGACAGCCAGTACGTCCGGCAGGGCATCACTGGCTGGATCCACGGCTGGAAGCGCAATGGCTGGCGCACCGCCGACAAGAAGCCGGTGAAGAATGTCGAGCTATGGCAGCGCCTGGACGCCGCGCTGAAGGCGCACCAGGTGCGCTGGCATTGGGTCAAGGGCCATGCCGGCCATCCTGAGAACGAGCGCGCGGATCAATTGGCGCGCGACGGGATCGTGAAGGCGCGGTTGCAGCAGCGGGTGGGGGAGTAGCGCGGAGCTCGCTCTCTCCACTCGTCATGGCCGGGCCAGACCCGGCCATCCGCGCCTTGCCGCGCGGAGCCAAGAACCGTGGATGCCCGGGACAAGCCCGGGCATGACGTCGTCCTTGGGAAGAAATGGGCTAAGGCTCAGAGCTGGCCGAGCAGCGTATCGCCGCCGGACACCTCGACCTTGCCGGGCATCGCTTCCAGGTTCAACTTCTTGACCACGCCGTCCTCGACCAGCATCGAGTAGCGCTTGGAGCGGATGCCGAGGCCGTTGGCGGAGGCATCGAGCTCCATGCCGATCGCCTTGGCGAAGTCGGCGTTGCCGTCGGCGAGGAAGATCGCCTCGTCGCGCTGGTCGGTGTCGCGCTTCCAGGCATTCATGACGAAGGCGTCGTTGACCGAGACGATCGCGATGGTGTCGACGCCCTTGTCCTTCATGGCATAGGCGTTGAGGAAGATGCTCGGCAGATGCATCTTGTGGCAGGTGCCGGTGTAGGCGCCGGGCACCGCGAACAGCGCCACCTTCTTGCCCTTGAAGATGTCGTCGGTGGTCTTGACCTGCGGGCCTTCCGCCGTCATCACGCGGAATTTCGTCTCGGGCAGCTTGTCGCCAACTTGGATGGTCATGGTCGTTTCTCCATGGAAGGGGCCGGGGCTGTTCTAGATCATTTTACCGGTGGAGGGAAACGGCTTCACCGCTGTGTGATGGGGGCAAGCGCTCCGTCATTCCGGGGCGATGCGAAGGCATCGAACCCGGAATCTCGAGATTCCGGCTCTGGTCCTTCGGACCATCCCGGAATGACGGACATAAGACATGGATTACGCCGCCTCGGCGTTCTTCTCGTCGCGAAGCTGCCGGCGCAGGATCTTGCCGACATTGGTCTTGGGCAGGTCTGTGCGGAATTCGATGTGCTTGGGCACCTTGTAGCCGGTGAGCTGCTCGTGACAGAACTTGATCACGGCTTCGGCCGTGAGGTTCGGATCCTTCCTGACCACAAAGGCCTTCACCGCTTCGCCCGACTTGGAATCGGGGATGCCGATCACGGCGCATTCCAGCACGCCCGGATGGCTTGCAATCACTTCCTCGATCTCGTTCGGATAGACGTTGAAGCCGGAGACCAGGATCATGTCCTTCTTGCGGTCGACGATCTTGGTGTAGCCCTTCTCGTCCATCACGCCGATATCGCCGGTGCGGAAATAGCCGTCCGCGGTCATCACCTTGGCGGTCTCCTCGGGCCTGTTCCAGTATCCCGACATCACCTGCGGGCCCTTGGCGCAGATTTCGCCGGCCTGGCCGAGCGGGACTTCGTTGCCATCATCGTCGCGGATCGAAATCCATGTCGAAGGCACGGGGATGCCGATCGTCCCCGTGAATTCCGTTGCCGTCGCCGGATTGCAGGTGAGTGTCGGTGAGGTCTCGGACAGGCCGTAGCCTTCGGCGATGAAGCAGCCGGTGATCGCTTTCCATTGATCGGCCACGGGACGCTGCACCGCCATGCCGCCGCCGTTGGAAATCTTCAGCTTCGAGAAGTCGAGCTTCTTGAAGTCGGGATGATGCATCAAGCCGTTGTAGAGCGTGTTGACGGCCGGGAAGCTGTTGACCTGGTATTTTGCCAGCTCCTTGACGAAGCCGGCGATGTCGCGCGGATTGGGGATCAGGAGATTGCAGCCGCCGGCGCGCACCGCGAGCAGGTAGCAGGCCGTCAGCGCGAAGATGTGATAGAGCGGCAGCGCGCAGACGATCATGAGCTGCTCGACATGCGGCGGCGCATTGAGCGCCGGCTGCAGCCAGGCATCGTTCTGCAGCACGTTGGCGACGATATTGCGATGGAGCAGCGTGGCGCCCTTCGAGACGCCGGTGGTGCCGCCGGTATATTGCAGGAAGGCGACGTCGCCGGGCGACAGCTTCGGCTTGTTGAAGGTCTGGCTGCGACCGGCTGCGAGCGCGTCGTTGAACGAGACCGCGCCCGGCAGCGACCAGGCCGGTACCATCTTCTTGACGCGGCGGACGACGAGATTGACGATCACGCCCTTGAAGCCGAGCAGATCGCCCATGCTGGCGACGATGACGTGCTTCACCGGCGTCTTCGCGATGACCTGCTCGACGGTGTGGGCAAAGTTCTCAAGCACGACGATGGCTTCGGCGCCGGAATCCTTGAGCTGATGCTCGAGCTCGCGCGGGGTGTAGAGCGGGTTGACGTTGACGACCGCAAACCCGGCGCGCAGCACCGCGGCGGTAGCAACCGGGTATTGCAGCACGTTCGGCATCATGATCGCGACGCGGGCGCCGCGTTGCAGGCCGCGACCCTGCAAATAGGCGGCGAGCGCCAGCGACATCTGGTCGAGGTCGCGATAGCTGATCGCCTTGTCCATGCAGATGAACGCCTTGCGGTCGGCGAATTTGGTAAAGCTCTCCTCCAAGAGGTCGACCAGCGATGCGTATTGCGTCGGCTCGATATCAGCGGGCACGCCGGGCGGATATTGTTTGAGCCAGATGCGCTCCATGGAAACTCCCCTCTCTTGCACCAGAGCCCGCTGTGTCCCGGGCTTGCCTCATTGCTGGCAGTATCGAGCCTGCCCGAACGGCTGGCAAGCGGTCGAGGCTTAGGGCAAAGGCTGGGGAGTGGCTACTGGAATCATCGCAAATGGCCGCCGCAGGTGCGAAGTGCGGGTTCTGCCCGGCGGACTTGGCCCGTTAGCCTAGCTGTTGTTGGCCGTGGGCTTCGGCGCAGGTTTTGTGACCGCCTTGGGCTTGGCGAGCTTGGCGGCCTGATCGCCGCTCGCCGGCTTCTCTGCAGGCTTGGCCGCCGCATGCTTGCTCGCCGCCGGCTTTGCAGCGGTCTTTGCATCGCCCTTTGCATCGGCCTTGGCCGAAGCGTCGGGCTTGGTGGCTGCCGGTTTCGCCGCGGCGGTCTTGCGGTTGGTCTTGGCTTCAGTCTTGCCGTCGGTCTTGGCCTCAGTCTTGGCTTCAGTCCTGGCCTCGCTGCCGGCGTCGGGCTTCTTGGCGATGCGCGACTTCTTGCCACGTGCCTTCGGCGGGGTCTGCTGGTCGGCGTCGGCCGCGACGGCCGCGACCAGGGCAGCACCGGTGCGGGTGGGGCCGGTATAGACCACCACGGGCTCTGCGGCCGCAGGTGCCGAAGCCATCAGCTCGGAGGCCTTCATCAGGGGCGGCTGGAGCCCTGCGGTGAAGAAGGTCACCTGGGCTTCGCCGCCGGTGGCGGAGGCCGAGCCGCTGGTGCCGTTGGTCGCGATCAGCGCATCGTCCTCGTCGCTCGCGGGGCGCTTGTGGTGACCGCCGCACATCTCCTCGCGCAGGTTCGGCGGCGAGGCATCGACCGGCACGAGGTTCTCGACGGTGCCGAGCGAAGGACGCAGCCACGACAGATTGTCCTGGCTAAAGCCGCGCTCCAGCAGCTGCGCCGCCTTCACGGCGCGGGCGGTGCCGGAGTTGGCGCCGAGCACCACCGCGATCAGCCGACGGCCATTGCGCGTGGCGGATGCCACGAGGTTGTAGCCGGAGGCGCAGATGAAACCGGTCTTGAAACCGTCGGCGCCGGGATAGCGGCCGATCAGCTTGTTGAAGTTCGGCGTGATCCGCTTGCCGAAGCGGATCGCGGGAATGTGCACGAAATATTCATATTCGGGCAAATCGCGCAGGAACGCACGCGCGAGAATGCCGAGGTCGCGCGCCGAGGTGATCTGGCCGTCGGCGGGCAGGCCATTCGGATTGACGTAGCTCGTCTGCGTCATGCCGAGCCGCTTGGCGGTATCGTTCATCATCGCGGAGAAGCCGTCGATCGAGCCGCCGACGCCTTCGGCCAGCACCACGGCCATGTCGTTCGCCGACTTGACCAGCATCATCTTCAGCGCGTTGTCGACGGTGAGCTGTGTTCCCGGACGAAAGCCCATCTTCGACGGCGATTGCGAGGCTGCGGTTGGCGACACCGTGAACAGCGTGTCGAGCGTGATCTTGCCGTCCTTCACCGCCTTCAGCGTCACATAGGCGGTCATGATCTTGGTGACCGAGGCCGGATACCAGGGAATGGTCGCGTTCTCCGCCTGCAGCACCTTGCCGCTATCGGCTTCGATCAGCAGCAGCGCTTCGGCGCTCGCCGCGCGCGGCGCGAGCAACGCACCGACGGCGAGCGTCGCAGCGAACAGGTTGAACAGGGATTTGCGAAGCAGCGGGCGTAAGGCGTGCACTATCCGATTCCGGTCCTTGGAGATCCGCCCGATACGGGCGGCTCTCGTGATCTGATGTTCGGTTCTGAAATCCAGCGCCGCCGCTTGCGGCGTCGCAAACCTATACCGGCTCGTGCGTCGAGAATAGGGGCTTCCGCTGCGTATTCCGCAATGAAATAGGCTGAATTTCGACGGTGCTGCGGGGACTTGTTAGGGCGATTTGGCGGCAGAAGAAACGGCCTCGGCGACACTCACGCTGGCCCGTGCCGTTGGCTGTGCCCGTTCCTGCACCATGAACTGGGCCTTGGCGAGCTCTGCGAAATGGCCGCCTTTGGCTACGAGTTCATCGAAAGTTCCGCTTTCGATCACCCGCCCGTTCTCGAACACCAGGATCCGCGTGGCATTGCGGATGGTGGAAAGGCGGTGGGCGATTACGAAGGTGGTGCGGCCCTTCATCACTTCATCGAGAGCAGCATTCACCTTGGTCTCGGTAACGGCATCGAGCGCAGAGGTCGCCTCATCCAGGATCAGGATCGGCGGGTCCTTCAGCAGCGCACGCGCGATCGATAGCCGCTGCCGCTCGCCGCCGGAGAGCATGCGGCCGCGCTCACCGGCATTGGTCGCAAAGCCGCCGCTGCGCTCGATGAATTCGAGCGCCTGCGCGCGCTCCGCCGCCTTGCGCATCTCGGCCTCGGTCGCATCCGGCTTGCCGACGCGCAAATTTTCCTCGATCGAGCGGTTGAACAGCAGCGCTTCCTGGAACACGACGCCGATGTTCCGCCGCAGCGAGGTCAGCGTGACACCGCGCACGTCCATGCCGTCGATCTTGATCATGCCCGATTGCGGATCGAAGGCGCGGTGCAGCAGCGCAATCGCGGTGGACTTGCCGGCGCCGGTCGGGCCGACCAGTGCGATGGTCTGGCCCGGCAGTGCGGTGAAGGAGAGGTCCTCGATCGCTGGCCGCTTGCCGTCATAGGAGAAGGTGACGTCGTTGAACTCGACGAGGCCGGAGAGCCGGCCTGCGTCGATCGCATCGGGCCGGTCGTGAACGGCGGGCACGGCATCGAGCACGCCGAAGAATTCGCGCAGGCGCGGGGCTTCCATGAACACGTTGTTGATGAAGCTGACGACCTGCTCGAGCTTCTGGATCAGGAGCGTGGCGAAGCTCACGAACATCACGATCTCGCCGACCGAGGTCAGGCCCTGGTCGTGCAGCGCGATGCCGAGCGTGAAGATCGCGAGCACGGTGATGGTGGTGGAGGCGCGCGTGATCACGGTGACGAGTGCCCACCAGGACAGCACCGGCATTTGCGCCGCGAGCAACTGGTCCGCGACGGAGCGCAGGCCCTGCACCTCGGATTCGATGCGGACGAAGCTCTGCACCAGCGCGACATTGCCGAGCGCGTCGGAGGCACGCGCGGAGAGCTCGCTATACTGCTCCTCGACCGCCATCTGCATGCCGAAAGTCTTGCGCACAACGAAGGTGGTCAGCGCGGTGAAGACGATGCAGAGCACGAACAGCAGGATCGCCAGCCGCCAGTTCAAATAGAGCGACAGCGGCAGCAGCACCACGACCGACAGGATCGCAGCAAAGTGCTCACGGAAGAAGCCGAGCCAGAGTCGCCACAGCGCGTCGGTGCCGTTGAGCATGACCTTCATTAGCCGGCCCGAATGGGTGCCGGAATGGAACGTCAGCGGCAGCTGTAAAATGTGCTCAAAATAGCTCGTCAGCACCGCCTGGCGCTGGCGGTGCGAGAGCCGGTCAGCCTGCAGCGCCACGAGCGCGCTGCAGCCGATCGTGAACAGTCCAAACGCGACCCAGGCGGCCAGGAACGGCCAGGCCGAGTCGGAGCCCGCTACCGTCTTGCCGGAGAGCACGTCGACAATCCGGCCGAACAGGACGGGCTCCGCGAACTGCGAGCCCGCCAGCAGGAGATTGGCGATCGCAAGCAGCCAGCCGAGGCGCGCCTCCTTGCCGAGCAGTTCGAGGACGCGGGTGTAAAGGCGGAGGATGGACATGCGGCAGGCGCTGACCCCCAAACGGTGTGACGATGACGTTGCATTTTAAGCAGGGATCGCCGGCGAGATACAGCGAAGCTTTTTGCATGTTTGGTCGATGTGTCTCGCCCGCGAGGCTGAGCCCGCTTGTGGCGGGGTCGCGTGCTTCGCCCAACCTGAACGGGCGATGAGCGGAGGTTGCGTCATGATCACGCAACCTCGTTCAGCTTGTGTTGGGGTGGGGGAACCCAACATGGGATGCGGGTGTTTGAAGGACATGAGCCTGTCTCGAGGCACCATTGAAGGTCCCAAGGAGGGTCCACGTCATGTTTGATCGAATTTCGAGATTTGCCGGCCGCAAGGCCGTTCTCGCCGCCGCCGCGGTGCTGGCACTGACCACCGTCGCTCCCACCGCATCATTCGCCGGCGGCCGTCACTGGCATGGCGGCAGCGGTGCGGCCTTCGCCGGCGCGGCCATTGCCGGCGCCATCGGCACCGGACTTGCGATCGCCGCGACCCGTGACGCCTACGCCTATGATGCGCCGGCGTATTATGGCGGCCCCGCCTATTACAGCGCGCCGGCCTATTACGGTGGCGGCCCCTATTACGGCCCGGGCCCGGACTACCAGTATCAGCGTTACGGCGGTACGGCTCCGTCGGAGCTCTGCGGCCAGGGCTACTACACGAACTGCTACTAGCTTCGGTGACGAAGGATTGACCACAACAGGCCGTCGCGCTTGCCGCTGCGGCCTGTTTTGCCTTTATTGTCAGGCGTTAACGCGCTCGCCATTGGTTTAGAGTAGTTTTCAGTACCATGAGTGATTCGCTTGAGCGGCTATATCTGGCTGTGCTCGCGGCCAGGGACCTTGATCCGGCAACATCGCGCACCGCCCGGCTGTTTCAGCGCGGGTCCTCCAAAATGGCGAAGAAGCTGGCCGAAGAGGCCATCGAGGTCGTCATCGATGCAGTGAACGGCGACACGGAGGCCGTGGTCCGGGAAAGCGCCGATTTGCTCTACAATCTCATCGTGCTCTGGGCTTCCGCCGGCGTGCGCCCTGAAGACGTCTGGCGTGAAATGTCGCGGCGTGAGGACATGCTGGGCATTGCCGAAAAGCTGCCGAAGTCGCCGATGAAACTGCCTAAAGTCGCCTCACCCCGCATCGCCGCCAGGCGGCCAATTGCCGCGCTCGAGGGCCGCGCAGCGCGCAAACGGCACTAAACCGTCACAAAACTCGCGATGGACAAATCCGTCCCATGGTGCTTCATCGCGGCGCCATGCTGAAACGTATCTACGACTGGTGCATCGACGCCGCCCACAAGCCCTATGCGCTCTGGATCATGGGGGCCGTGGCTTTTGCGGAAAGCTCCTTCTTTCCCGTTCCCCCCGATGTGATGCTGATCCCGATGTCGCTGGCGCGCCCGCAGCGCGCCTGGGTCTATGCGGCGATCTGCACCGCGACCTCGGTGCTGGGCGGTCTGCTGGGCTATGCCATTGGCGCGCTGCTGTTCGACTCGGTCGGCCACTGGCTGATCCAGGTCTATGGCCTCGGCGACAAGGTCGATGCTTTTCGCGCATCTTATGCCCAATGGGGCGCGGTGATCATCCTGCTCAAGGGCCTGACGCCGATTCCCTACAAGCTGGTCACCATCACCTCGGGCTTTGCCGGCTACAATCTCGCTCTTTTCGTGCTGTGCTCGGTTGTCGCGCGCGGCGGACGCTTCTTCATCGTGGCGATCCTGCTGAACCGCTATGGCGACTGGATTCGCGAGCGGATCGAGCGGCATCTCGGCCTATGGGTGGCGCTCGGCGCCGCAGTGCTGGTGCTCGGCTTCGTGGTGGCGATCAAGCTGATCTAACCCGCAAAGCTTTGCCGTCGCGTCCGGTTCGGCTACGGTTGTGGTCATGATGGTTCGATCCGGCAGTCCGGTCCTGCGACTGGGGACGCTGATAGTTGCGGCGCTTTCGCTCCTGCTTGGCTCCGGCGGGACCGGATGGCCGCAATCCGCGCCGCCGACGCTTGGTCTCCAGGAGCAGGGGCCGCAACCCGCGCCGCCGTCCTCGACGCCCGCGCCGTCGAGCCCGGCGTCGGGCGAAGACAATCCTGGGGTGATCCGCGGATTGCGCGACCTGTTCGACAAGGTGCCCTCGTTCCTGCCGCCGATCAAAAGCCCCAGCGAGACCCTCGACGATCTGTCGCGGCTGGCCAAACCTTCCGCCATGGTCTCGGGACGCGCGGCTTGCCCGGTCTCCTCGAACGGTGCGCCCGACTGCAAGCCCGCCGCTGATCAGCTCTGCCAGAGCAAGGGCTACAAGGAAGGCAAGAGCCTCAACACCGACTCTGCCGAGAAGTGCTCGGCCAAGGTTCTGATTCCGGGCAGGCAACGCAAACCGGATGATTGCCGCACCGACACCGTCGTCACCAGCGCGTTGTGCCAGAACTGACGCCGCGCGCGAGCAGTAAGGAGCGCCCATGAGCCGCTACGAGCAGGACTTCCTCGGACAGCGTGAGATCGCCGACGACATCTACTACGGCGTCCAGACCATCCGGGGTAAGGAGAACTTCCACATCACCGGCATTCCGATGAGCCAGGAGCCTTACTTCGTGAAGGCGCTGGGTTACGTCAAGAAGGCCGCGGCGATGGCTAATCGCGATCTCGGCGCGATTGATACGAAGGTGGCCGACGCGATCATCGTCGGCTGCGACCGCATCATCGCCGGCGACATGATGGACCAGTTCGTCACCGACTTCATCCAGGGCGGCGCCGGCACCTCGACCAACATGAACGCCAATGAAGTGATTGCCAACCTCGCGCTGGAATCGCTCGGCTTCGTCAAGGGCGATTACCAGCACGTCAGCCCCAACGACCACGTCAATTACGGCCAGTCGACCAACGACACCTATCCGACCGCGTTTCGCCTCGCGCTGATCCTGCGCCTCGAGAGCTACATGACGGCGCTCCGCCAGCTCCAGGAGGCGTTCTTCGCCAAGGGCCGGGAATTCGACCGCGTGCTGAAGATGGGCCGCACGCATCTGCAAGACGCGGTACCGATGTCGCTCGGGGCCGAATTCAAGGGATGGGGCACCACGATCGGCGAGGAGGTCGACCGCATTTCGGAAGCGCGCGCGCTGCTGCGCGAGATCAATCTCGGCGCCACAGCGATCGGCACTTCCGTCACGGCCGCGGTCGGTTATCCAAAACTCGCGGTCCGGCACCTGAGCGCGCTGACCGGTGTCGACTTCATTCTTGCAGGCGATCTGGTCGAGGCGACGTCGGATACCGGCGCC
Organism: Bradyrhizobium sp. CCBAU 51627; assembly: GCF_028128765.1. Taxonomy (GTDB): domain Bacteria; phylum Pseudomonadota; class Alphaproteobacteria; order Rhizobiales; family Xanthobacteraceae; genus Bradyrhizobium. The sequence goes on along the minus strand of NZ_LBJG01000090.1, from coordinate 149,305 downwards.
TACGTGCAATTGTCCGGCGTGCTCAAGCGCACGGCAAGCAAGCTGACGAAGATCTGCAACGACATCCGCCTGCTCGCTTCAGGCCCGCGCGCCGGCTTCAACGAGATCAACCTGCCGCAATTGCAGCCGGGCTCCTCGATCATGCCGGGCAAGGTCAATCCGGTGATCCCCGAAGTCGTCAACCAGACCAGCTTCCTCGTCATCGGCCTCGACACCACGGTGACGCTGGCCGCCAGCGCAGGCCAGCTCCAGCTCAACGTGATGGAGCCGGTGATCTCGTTTGCGCTGTTCTTCTCGATCCGCACCATGGAGCGCGCCGTCAACAGCCTGCGCGAGAACTGCGTCGTCGGCATCACCGCCAACGAGGACCACACCCGCAATATGGTGCTGAATTCACTCGGCATCGTCACGGTGCTGAAGCCGCTGCTCGGCTACAAGCAGTGCGCCGAGATCGCGCGCGAGGGCTACAAGAGTGGCAAGTCGCTGCACCAGATCGTGGTGATGGAGCGCAAGCTGCTGACGCAGGAGAAGTGGGACGAGATGTTCTCGTTCGAGCGGCTGATCAATCCGGATGTGATCGGGTGAGGCTGTTTGCAGCTCTCGCCTCGTCATTGCTGTGCGAGGAGCTCTTGCGACGAAGCAATCCAGAAATCTTTCCTCGGTGACAGTCTGGATTGCTTCGCTTCCCCCGCAATAATGACAACGGGGGGGCAGGCGGCGGGGGCAGGAATTCCGCGCGTTGGAATTGCGGTAACGGCATCCGCGGCGGCGTCACAACGCAATACTTGACAGTGGAAAGATTGCCTTGTTGGTATGTCCCCAACCTCCAATGGGTCTGCCAACAAGGATCGCTCCGCAATGTCCATGCCTGCTCTGTTCAAGGGACGCCTATCGATCCCCGTGATCGGTTCGCCGCTCTTCATCATCTCGGTGCCCGACCTCGTGATCGCGCAGTGCAAGGCGGGCGTGGTCGGCTCGTTCCCGGCGCTGAACGCGCGGCCGCCGGAGCTGCTCGACGAGTGGCTGGCGCGGATCACCGAAGAGCTCGCAGCTTACGACCGCGCGCATCCCGACAAGCCGTCGGCGCCGTTCGCGGTCAATCAGATCGTGCACAAGTCGAACAACCGGCTCGACCACGACATGCAGCTCTGCGCCAAGTACAAGGTGCCGATGATCATCTCCTCGCTCGGCGCGCGCGAGGAGCTGAACCAGGCGGTGCACGGCTGGGGCGGCATCGTCTTCCACGACGTGATCAATCAGAAATTCGCCCACAAGGCGATCGAGAAGGGCGCCGACGGCCTGATCCTTGTCGCGGCCGGCGCCGGCGGTCATGCCGGCACCATCTCGCCGCTCGCCTTCGTTGCAGAGACGCGCAAATGGTTTGACGGCCCGATCGCGCTGTCTGGCGCCATCGGCAACGGCAAGGCGATCCGCGCCGCGCGCGTCCTCGGTGCCGATTTCGCCTATATCGGCTCGGCCTTCATCGCGACCAGGGAAGCCAACGCGGTCGAGAAGTACAAGGAGATGATCGCGGGCTCGAGCGCCGACGATATCGTTTATTCCAACCTCTTCACCGGCGTGCACGGCAATTATCTGAAGCCCTCGATCCTGGCCGCCGGCATGGATCCGGACAACCTGCCGACCTCCGATCCCACCAAGATGAATTTCGGTACCGACGCCTCCGGCGAGCGCGCCAAGCCGAAGGCCTGGAAGGAGATCTGGGGTTCGGGCCAGGGGATCGGCAGCATCGAAGGCATCGTCCCCGCCGCCGAGCTGATCGCGCGCTTCAAGAAGGAATACGACGAGGCGATCGATCCGCCGTTGTGATGGCTCTCGCAATGAGTGCCATCTACCGCGTCGACGGCAACAGCGTCGTCACCAGTCCCGATGCTGCCGGTCCCTGGGACCGGCGGATGCAGCACGGTTCGGCACCATCAGCGCTGGTGACCTGGGCGGCGGAGCGGATTTCGACGCCGGTGCCGATGAACATTGCGCGCGTGACCATCGACCTGATGCGTCCGGTGCCCGTCGCGCCGCTCAGCATCGAGACCGAGGTGCTGCGCGAGGGCCGCAAGATCCAGCTTTGCGCGGTCAAGCTCTTCGCCGATGGCGTGCAGGTCGTCGGCGCCACCGTGCTCAAGATCAAGCAGCAATCACAGCCATTGCCGGATGACGTCGAGGAGTTGCCCGTCACGTTGCCGTCGCCGGAGGATTCGCTGGTCGAGGACGGCCACGGCGCGACCAGTCCGTTCGCCGGCATGGTGTCGATGCGCGCCGCGCGCGGTCGCTTTGGCCAGGCCGGCGCCGGTGCGATCTGGTTTCGTCTCGATCACCCGCTGGTCGAAGGCGAGGCGGTCTCGCAGGCGATGCGCGCCGTCGTCGCCGCCGATTTCTCCAACGGCACCGCCTCGGCGCTCGATTTTCGCACCTGGACCTACATCAATGCCGACCTCTCGGTGAGCCTTGCGCGCCCGCCGGTCGGCGACTGGATCCTGCTTGACGGCGAATCCTGGATCGGTCCGGATGGCGCCGGGCTCGCGATGTCGCGGCTCGCAGACAGGCAGGGTTACTTTGGACGCGCGGTGCAGAGCCTGGTGATCGAGAAGCGATGAGCGTGACGGCAAGCGCCGCGATCATCCTTGGGGCCGATTGAACGGCAGGCTTCCGCCGCCGCGGAAGGGATGCCCCAGCATCCTGCCAGTTCACAATCCGTAGAAGATCTTGATCTCCCACAGCACCACGATGATAGCCGTGATCAACGTGACCGCGGCGACTGCACTTTCCAGGGAAGCGACTCTCATTGCTTACTCCGCTTCCCAGCCCCGTCAGCGGTCTAGTTGATTCCCTGATTCGCGGGCAATCGCGCAGGCCCCGCGGGCGCGTACTCCGTCGCGGATTGTGGTGCCCGGGCCACAACGACACCGTAGAATTGCGGATAGAAACGCTGAAAATTCCCGGCGTTTCGCGCGATACGTGTATTCCGAACCGGTCCATGCAATCAGGGCGTTACCCCACCATGCGGTCCCGGCCGCTCCAGAAGCCCGCGCGCAGCACCTTCTTGTCGATCTTGCCGACGCCTGTCATCGGCAGCTGCTTGACGAACTGGATCTGCTTCGGCGCATGGGCCGAGCCCTTTCGCGTCCGCACCATGTTGATCAGCTCGTCCGGATCGGGCCTTGTGCCCTCGCGCGGCACGACGATGGCGGTGACGGCCTCGCCCCATTTCTCGTCGGGAATGCCGACGACCGCGACCATTGCGACATCGGCATGTTGCGACAGCACGTCCTCGACCTCGCGCGGGAAAATGTTGAAGCCGCCGGTGACGATCATGTCCTTCTTGCGGTCGAGGATGAACATGTAGCCGCGCTCATCCTGGCGCGCGATGTCGCCGGTATGGACCCAGCCGTTCTTCAGCGTCTCCGCGGTGATGTCAGGTCGCTTCCAGTATTCCGCCATCACATGCGGCGCGCGTACGCAGATCTCGCCGGCTTCGCCCGTCTTCACCTCCTGATCGTTATCGTCGAGGATTTTGACCTCGCAGGCCGCGATCGGGAATCCGCACGACAAGAACAGCTCCGGCGTTCCGGGATCGTGATCCTGTTTGCGCAGCACCGAAACGGGATAGCATTCAGTCTGTCCGTAAAGCTGCGAGAAAACCGGGCCGATGCGCCCGATGCCTTCGAGCAATCGGCTCGGCGACATCGCGGAGGCGCCGTAGAGCACGAGTTCGAGCGAAGAGAGATCGGTCTTGTCGAGCGCGGGATGGTCGAGCAGCACATAGATCATGGTCGGTACGAACAGCGTGAAATTGATGCGCTCGCGCGCGATCGTCGCCAGCACGGCTTCGGGATCGAAGCCCTTCAGCATGTGCACCGTGCCGCCGCGCATCAAGGTCGGCAGCACCTTTGTGCCCGCGACGTGGCTGATCGGCGCGACGGTGAGATAGCGCGCGGCGTCGGGGATCTCGAAATCGGCGAGGATCGCGCCGGCGGCTCCCGCATTCTCGCGGTGGTAGCGTAGCGCGCCCTTGGACTTACCCGTTGTGCCGCCGGTGTAATTGAGCGTGGAGAGATCGTCGAGAGTTGCAAGGCACTGTGCGCCGGTGTGTCCCGCGCTCTCGATCGCCGCGAGCAGATCGACGCCGTACTCGGCCGGTCCCATCGTGAAGACCGCCTTGAGCAGGGATGCCTTTGCGGTAAGCTCACCACCGCGGTCGCGGAAGGCGGCCACGTCGACGACCAGCACGTCGGCTTCGGAATCCTCGAGCTGAAACAGCTGGTCCGCTTCCGATCCCAGCGGATGCAGCCATGTGATGCAGCAGCGCGACAGCTGCGCGGCGACGCCGGCGCACCAGGTGTCAGCACGGTTGGCGGTGAGAAAGGCGATGCGCGCGCCCGGCTGCAAGCCAAGCCGCATGAATACGCCTTGGATGCGTCCGATCAGATCGAGCGTGCCCTGATAGCTCAGTGACCCCCCGGGCCATGCGAACGCAATGCGGCCGGGATAGCGCGTCAGCGCCCGTAGCGTCTGCGCACAAGTCGGGGACGATGCGTGGAGCGGATCGGCCATATGTTTCCTCGCTGCTTTGTCATTGGCTTCTTGCATGCCAATGTTGCTGACGACGCTAGCACAGGGAAAGCGCGATGGAACGACAAAGCCCGCGCAGGGAGGCATGGTTGACATCCAATCGACTGCAATGCTTCGGCGACCGCCTCGCTGTGCCGCTGATCGCGGCGCCGATGTTTCTCGTCTCCGGCGTTGAATTGATGGTCGCCGCCTGCCGCAACGGCGTGATCGGCAGCTTTCCCACCGTGAATTGCCGCAACACGGAACAGCTCGATGCTTGGTTCGTCGAGATCGCAATGCGGCTGCGGCAGCACGAGGACCAAACCGGCCGAAAACCCGCGCCGCTCTGTCCGAACCTGATCGTGCATCGCTCCAATGCGCGGCTGGAGCAGGATCTCGCCGTGCTGCTCAAGCACAAGCCTGAGATCGTCATCACCTCGGTCGGCTCACCGGCGTCAGTATTAAAGCCGTTGCACGATGCCGGCGCGCTGGTGCTGGCAGACGTTGCCTCGATCCGCCACGCCGAGCGAGCGGCAGCTGCTGGCGCAGATGGACTGGTGCTGCTCACCGCAGGCGCCGGCGGACAAACCGGCTGGCTCAATCCGTTCGCCTTCGTCCGTGCAGTGCGCGCATTCTACGACGGTATCGTCGTGCTCGCCGGCGGGATCAGCGATGGCCACGCGCTGCACGCGGCCGAAGTGCTCGGCTGCGATCTAGCCTATATGGGCACCAAGTTCATCGCGACGCGCGAGAGCATGGCCGACGAACGCCACAAGCAGATGCTGGTCGAGAGCAGCGCCGACGACGTCCTGCTCACCACGGCGTTCACCGGCTTGCAGACCAGCATGTTGAAGCCGTCGATCGCCGCCGCCGGGCTTGATCCGGATGACCTGCCTGCGCGGGGCGCCATCGACATCGGCAAGGACATCGACGTCGCCGCGCGCGAGGTCAGGCCCAAGCGCTGGCGCGATATCTGGAGCGGCGGGCATTCGACCTCGGGTGTGACTGACGTGATGGCGGTCGATGACCTCGTGGCCCGGACGGCCGCCGAATACCGCGCTGCAACGGGGCAGTAGCATTCTGTACCCCGTACGGTTAAGCCCGCATGGCTCGGCAAGCCCGCGCTTAACGGCAGATTAACCATCGCCCGCCAAGAATCCTCCTCACGGCCGCCAATCAGGACGAGAGGGACAGGCGATGGATTTCGATTTTCTCAACAGCAAGTCAGCCGCAACGCTGGACGAAATCCGCGTCCGCGTCGCCCATGCGCTGGCCCGTCATCCGCTCTGCCGCAATGTCCGCTTCGACATCGTTCGCGTCCCCCGCACCCGCCGGGGCGGCAATTGGACGGTGACGCTGCAATCGGTGGAACCGCGCGCGGTGTGGGAGGCCTCGGAGATCGTCGCTGACATCCAGGACGCCTACGACCTCGCCGTAGCCGCCTGATTTCACTGGATGTTTTGCCTTTGTCGGTGCAGGCAGGGTAATTGTCGCCGCAAAGGCACACTCAAGCCTTATTTCGTGCCCTTTTCCCGGGCATCTCTAACAACATCGTGAAGCGGCCCTTCCGGAGAGACGTTTGTCCAGAGCCATCACCATCACCGTGCTGACCTGCTTCCTCGTCCTCGGTGCCGCCACCACCGCCATTCTCGGCCGCGACAGCGTACCCAGCGTCAGTGCCGAGATGATCACCCAGGCGCCGCAGAAGCCGCTCGCCGCCAATCGCGCCGCCAAGGCCGACCGGCTGATGCCGACCTTGGCCCTGGCCTCGGCCGCGATCGACCCGGTGCAGGTGCCGGCCGACAAGCTGTCCCAGGCTCCGGTGCTGACCGAGCCGCTGCGCCAGGCCTTTGCCGCTGCCACGCCATCTGATTTCCCGATGCCCAAGGCGAGCGTCAACGAGGCGCCTGCGCCCGCCGAAACCCCCGCCGTCGAGGCTCCGCCGAAGCCGAAGGTGGCGGCGAAGCCGCAGCCGCAGAAAACCTATTCGCTGCTCTCCGATGCACAGATCGCCGGCATCAGGGATCGCCTGAAACTGTCGTCGTCGCAGGAATATTACTGGCCGTCGGTCGAGACCGCGCTGCGTAACGTCGTCCGCAAGATCTCGGCGAACAAGCTCTCAAATCCCCACGGCCCGAACGTGCAGATCGATCCGAATTGCGATGAGGTCCAGCAGCTGAAATCGGCCGCGATGCCGCTGCTGTTCCAGCTGCGCGACGACCAGAAGGAAGAAGTGCGCAAGCTCGCCCGCCTCATCGGGCTGGAGAAGGTTGCGCAGCAGATCTGACGCGCAAGTTCCTGCAGGAACTACGCTGGAATCAGGAACATCCGGTAATCGACAGGCGTTGCACGGTCCAAAGAGGGAGTGGACCAATGCGGGCCTCGACAGCCTATTTCGTCGGTGCCGGGTCGATCGTTGCCGCCATCGCGATTGGTCTCGGCGGCGGCATCGTCGCGGGCAATATCATGAATCCGATCGCGCCCAAGCAGGGGCCCGATGCCAGCAAGATTACACAACGCAGTGGGGCCGCCGCGGCGGCCACGACGAACGCATCATCGGAGCGCGTGCAATATCTCACGGGCTCACAGGCGTTCGGCGCGATGATCGCCGCGCCGGCTCAGGCCGAAGCCAAGTCGGATGCCAAGTCGGAAGCCAAGTCGGAAGCTAAGCCGGGCGCCAAGCCCGAAACCGGCACGACCCAGGCCAATGTTGAACCGCCGGCACCGCAGACGGCGGCAATTGAGTCGGCCAAGCCAACACCTTCGCCGCCGCAAGCGGCAAAGCCTGCCGAGCAGCAGGCCTCCACAGAGCCGGCCTCCTCAGTTGACAATGCCTATGCCAAGGCCCGGGATTCCGACGTGAAGCGCGCGGCGTCGGAGCGACGGCGGGCCGAGCGACACGCGCGCTGGGCCGAGCGCCGCCGCTATGACCAGCGCGATGCACGCGTGGGGCGCGATCAGACCAATTGGGATGATGTCGCGCGCAGCGTCCGCGAGGATTCCGATACACGCGACTATGCAAGCCGTCCGCGCAGCAGCTTTCCGCAGATCCGGCTGTTTGGCCCTGATGACGATGACTAGTGCCTGAGGCCGCGCACACACACGAACGCGAGTGGCATAGCCGAAGCTGAGCTGCGGCGTTCATTGAGACGGCCGCCTCAGACCACCTATTGTCGCCCTCTCCCACAAAGGGAGGAGGAAGGAACGTCACCCCCCGTGCGATTCAACCACCTTGCGGCAGGCGTCCGAGAGCTTGGTCTTGTTCTCGCGCAGGCAGGCATTCATCTGCGGCGGCTTGCCGATGTGCTCGGCGCAGAACTTGCTGGCGTCGCTGCGGCAGGCCATCTGCTCCTGCGGAGAGGGACCGGATTGCGCCGAGGCGGGCAGGGCAGCGGCAGCAAGCAGCAATGCGGCAAGAACTGAAGTCTTCACCTCTTCGGAATTGTGATTTCTCCCGCTCGGGATCGGGCGAGCCGGACCATCTCGCGGAGATCCACGGCCGGTCCATGCCATGTTCATGGCATCGGTTCGGAGACCTCTCCGCCGCACCCCCATCTTCATGGCATGTCTTGGCGCGCCGTCTTTTGTCATTGAAGCTGCACGTCGGCTGCGAGACCCGGTAATTGCACCGGGCGCCGGACGGGAAGCAGGAGAGCGAAATGTCGAAAACAAAGGGAGTGCTGGGCGCCGGGCTGACGGTGATGATGCTGGCCGGGGCGGCGACGCTGCCGCTGGGCACGAGCCCGGCGCACGCGGTGGTCTATTGCAAGACGGTCGGTGTGCCCAAGGGATGCGTGGTGCGGCCGGACGCCGCGGTGGTGGTTGCACCAGGCGCACCGGTTGCGGCCGCGGCCGTAGCAACGCCCGGCGTGGGCGCACCCGGTGTCGGCGTTCGCGCCGGCACGCCGATGAATCGCGGCGGCCCGGTCAATCGCGTCGGCGTGCGCTGACGATGATGTTGGATTGAGTTGATTGCATTCTTTCGGGCCAAGGGAGCCCTGCAAGCTGGCCGCGAACGAACCCCCGTCCTTCACAGGCCCAGATCCCGGCCCGGTCCCTCTCTCCGAACGTCCCATGCGTTCGGGGAGAGGCTTTCAGCGTGCGGTCGCATCGCTGTCGGGAAAAATCAGCGGCAGTTGCAGCCGCACGCACGTGCCCGATTCATCCGAGCTCAGATCCAGCACTGCGCCGCAACGCGTGGCGCGGCTTCTCATGTTGCGCAGGCCGCGCGCGGTCGGGTTCGCGGTCGCGGCTTTGCCGCCGTCACCAGGGTCAAAGCCGCCGCCGTCGTCGGCGACGCTGATCACGCCGCACGGTCCCTGACAGTCATCGCGCGTTTCGATGGTCACCGTGATGTGGCGCGCGGCAGCGTGCTTGACCGCATTGGTCACGGCCTCGTCGAGGATGCGCACGATCTGGATGACGTGCCAGGGCCGCAATTCGGGGTGCAGCGGCAGGCCCTGCGGCGTCGCCACGCGCCAATCAAGCGTGATGTCGTGCGGCCGCAATTGCATCGCCGCGCGCTCGCGCCAGGCGCCGAGCGCGAGCATGAGGTCGCCGCCGATGTCGTCCATGGAATCGATGACGAGGCGCAGATCCTTCAGCGCGGCGCGCGCGGCATCGGCAATGGTCGCGCCCTCCTGTCCGCGCTCGGAGAGCGCGACAATGCTGATCAATTGGCCGCCGAGGCCATCATGGAGGTCGCGCATCAGCCGGGTGCGCTCGTTGGCGAGGGCTGCGGCCCTTGCGCGCGCCTCCTCGCGGGCGAAGCTCGCTTTCAGCCGCTCCTCGGCCTCGCGCACGCGGGCGACGAGCTGGCCGGCAAAGCTGTCGACCTGGTTCAGCGCGCGAGCAAAGCGCCAGGTCAGTCCGGCGCCGATCGCGACCAGCATCGCCGAATAGGACAGGCGCGAGACAAAGGTACGTTCGTTGGTCACGAACTCGAACACCGATAGCATGTCGTGAATCCAGCAGGTCAGCACGATCGTCACGGCGCAGCCGATCGTCAGGCTCGCCGCATCCCGCCGCCGCACCACCGCGGCCGCGGTGACGCAGGCCATCAGGATGAGGCTGATCCCGACAGTGGGGATGCCGAGCAGCAGGAACAGGATGCGCGGCAGCGGCGGGCCTGCGACCAGGCCGACCGCGAACACGATCACCCCCGGCACGAACAGCAGCATGCCATAGCGCGGCCAGCGCCAGCCGAAGAACAGCACGCCGAACATGACGATAAGCGCGCTCTCGATCGGCGCGGACGCGAGCAGCACCGAGGCGAACCGCGATACGGCGACCGGCGGCACCGGTGGCGGCATGAAGGCCTGGACCACGCCCAGTACCATCGCCGCCGCCAGCACGCCGTAGACCGGCTCGCGCCGCCGCATCAGCCACATGATCGCAAGGATGACGGCGAGGATCGATTGCCACGCGGAGAACACCACGGGCAGCGTGACGAACAGCATCGTGCGCGTCTCGAAGGCCGGACGCAAGGCGGCGTCCGGTCCGACATAGACGGTGTCGAGAAAGCCCTTCAGCGGCCCCCACACGAACAACCGCACCGTGATCTCGTTGCTGCCGTCACGCAGCAGCGACGAGGGGATGGCGGCGATCTCCGGCGTGTTGCGGTCCGGCCGGTTGGCGTTGGCGTCGCGGCGGGAATCGAGCACGACGACGCCGTTGACCGCGACCTCCACCGCGTTGCTGAAGCGCGGCAGGAATACGGACCATCCAGCATCACCATTCTTGAAAGTGAAGGCTCCGGAGTAGAGCGGCGGATCCGCCAGCGAATAGCGCGATGACGTGAAATGCGGCAGCGTCACCGGACGTGTTGTGCCGTCCTCTCGCAGCGAAAATCCACTCAGCGCGAAATCGTCGGGGTCGCCCGGCTGGAGCAACCGCAGCCCGACAATGGTCGCGATCACGACTAGCGCCTGAAGCAGCAGATAATGCACGAGGCGTGAGGAGATCAGCCGGCGCTTCGGTCGAGCCGGTGCCTTCGCCGCGATCTCGCTCACAGCTTGATCAGGCCCTGTTGCACCGCCTCGAAAACCGCCTCGCTGCGCGTGTGCACTTCGAGTTTGCGATAGATGTTCTTGATGTGGCCGGGCACGGTCTGCCGGGACAGGCCGAGATGGCTTGCGATCTCGGCGTAGCTGAAGCCCTTGGCGATGCCCCAGAGGATGTCGATCTCGCGCGGCGTGAGCCTGGCGGTGTTGAGCGCCGGGCCGGGCGGCGGTTCGGACGAGCTCTGCGTTCGCCTTACGATGAAGCGGGCGATCGAAGCCGAAATGGGCGAATGCCCGGCGACGAGGTCGCGCACGGTGGTGGCAATGTCGGTGGGGAAGGCGTCCTTGAGCAGATAGCCGGTGGCGCCGACGGTGATGGCGGAGATCACGCTTTCCTCGTCGCCCAGCGCCGAGATCACCATGATCTCGGTGTCTGGAAAGCGCCGTCTGGTTTCGCGTATCAGCTCGATGCCGTGGCCGTCGGGCAGCCGCAGATCGGTCAGCAGCACACGCGGCGCGCCGGCGGCGAGCGTGCTGCGGGCCTCGCCGAGCGTGCCGGCCGTGCGCACCTCGTAGCCGGCCTTCACCAGCGCGTCCTGCAGACGCCAGCAGGTCGGCGCGTCGTCTTCGACGAGGAGGATGGTGATCGCTTCACCGGTCTCGCCCTGGTCCGTCATGATCATAGTCCTGGCCGCGTGTCCCCCGCGGCGCGCACGGCAAGTCTAGCCGTGGCGCAGCGATTGCGACACCCATATTCATGGGGCGGGTGTGCGTGGAGAATGCTCCGGCTTCAGCGCGGCTTGCTGTCCGGCGGCATGGGCGGACTTGGCAGCCGCTGAACGATGATGCGCGCAGTGCCGCCATTGTTCTTGTAGAACTGCTCGTATGGTCCTTGGAGTGCATCCAGGCACGCCGGGCGCAGCCACGATGGGAGCAGGGTTGGGTAAATCTGGACGGCATCATTGACGTAGAAGAACAGGTCACCGGCGTCGGGTGCGACGAATTCCGCGACAAGCCGTGCCTCCAGCTTCTGACCCTCCCAGATCGCACGCGCCGTTGGGTCCTTTGGTATAGGCTTGAAATGCCCGAGATTGTTGACCGCAACCTTCAAGGAATTGTCGCTGGGAAGTGCCGCGAATTCCTTCGTGTCCTCGAGCAGGACCGGATATCTACGGCTGCTGCCCTTAGTGTCCGCTTCCGGATCGTCCTCGGCGGGAATCGTCGGGTTCAGCCGGCGCGGCAATTCCTCGGCAGGCACGACGTTGACGGCCTTCAGCGGAATGTCACTCGTCCCCTTCGCGCCGATGCGCACCACGGGCTGAAACCAGTCGGCGCCGAATTGACGGAGCGTCGGCAAAGCGAGGTAGTGAAGCAAGGAGAATGTCTTGAACCCGTTTGTCCCGCTCATGATGGTGTGGTCGAACCAGGGGTCCCCGATCTCAATCCAGACCTGGTATTTGCGGCCCTTCTCGACCGCGAGGCCGCTCCACCAGCAAAACTCTTTCGTTGCAAACAGGCCACGCGCCTCGATCGGCGTGTCGAGTACTGGCGTTCCCGCACCCTGCTCCGGGGTCTTGCAAATGTTTCCGGTTGCCGTGCGAGCCGTGTAGACGCTGGTCGATGCAATGAGCAGCGCAGAGTAGAAGATGATGATTAGGAATAGGCCGGGAAGCACCAGTTTGGCGAAGAACCAATGGGCTGGCTCGGTATTCATCCGCATCCATCGGGCAAAACCGAGCAGCATGCCGGGCTTGTGGAAATGCTGCCGGCTTGCCATCCGGCGCGGCCGGCTCCAGGCGAGCCGTGCGCGTTCCTGGATGGTATCGCGCAGCACCGAGTTCCAGCGCCACACGAGGTAGGTGATGATCAGCACGATCGAGGTGAGAAACGGGTAGTACAGGGTAATGTTGAGCCACGGCGCTGCATAGGATGGCAGGATATTCCCGACCAGCTTGGCGAGCGGACCGAGGACGCCGCCCACGATCCAATCGATGGTGGCGATGATGCGTAGCGGGACGCCGTTCATGCCGTGGTTCTTCGACACCCCGACCAGGCTGCGCGCGATCAACGGCCAGACGACGATCACGCCGACCATGAGCAGCAGTGAGAAATAGGCGACGCGTCGCCACCACACTGTGTCGCGCGTGAGCTTCGCCATCTCGGCATTGGGCGTGTTCATGAGCGTAAAAGCTTCGGCCTCCGCGATGCGCCGCGAGCCATCGGATACCGCCAGATAAGCCTCCTTCATCGCTTCGCGGGTGGTATTCGCGGTGAGGTTCAATTTGGTGCCATCAGGCATCAGCACCAGCGCATCGGCCGGCAGCATGATCGGTGCGTAGTCGTCGCAACCGAACAGCATGCGCTCGATGACCGCGAAGTGCACCACCGGCAGCCCGCCGTTCACCGCTCCCGCGAGGACCGGCCGCGGACCGTAGCGGTACAGCACGCCGGCGCCGCTGCGCGAATCGTGCATCGGCCCAATCGCCGACTGATACTCCCGGAAACGCTCGATCGTGCCCTCCTGGAAACGGAGCTGGCTGGCGAGTTGATCGGCCATCCAGACCAGCGGCACGAAGGACAATGTACACTCCGGATAGCCGCCGCCGATGTCGGAATGCACGCCGGCAAACCACACTTCCTTGACCGTCTGGTCGGTCACCAGATGGCTCTGGTCGATGCGCAGGGGATGGAAGGTGGTGCGCTCGTCGTCGAGCGCGAGCGCGTGACAGATGTGCTTCGCCTTGTGCGAGGGCCGGTGATTGCGGAACGAGATCGGCCAGATCGCCCAGTCGATCGCGACGCGCAGCTCCTCGATCGGAACGCCGAAGGCTTCGACCGTGTCGAACAATCCGAGGAACTCGATGTTGACGTCGTTGCGGCCGTTCATAGCCGCGCGGACTTCCTTGTAGGGGCGGTGTCTAAAGATCAGATGGTAAAAATAGAGCACGATGTCTCGGATCAGGCGTGAAATCCAGATCGTCGGCAAGCTCTTCTTCCACGGCACGGTCTCGCGGCGGTACTCCCGCCACGCCGCCATGGCGTTGCGTGCCATCTCCTCGTGCGAGACTGGCTCGCCCCCGATTACCGCGGGCACCAGCCCCTGGCTTGCGATCAGCGCTGCCAGCGTGCGCGCGGTGAAAGCGCCGCGGCTGAAGCCGAAGATGTAGATCTCATCGCCTTCGCGCCAGTTCCAGCACAGGAAGCGGTAGAGCTTGCGGACGTTGGAAGGAACGCCGATGCCGGTGGCGCCGTCGAGAGCGGCGAGCGGCGCCCAGCCGGCCGTGCCGACGCCCTTGATGTAGTAGGCGATCTGGTCGGGCTGGGTGTGATCGAGCGCCTCATAGAGCCGCCAGACGCTGGATTCCTGGGTCGTGAAGGCGTTGCCGGTGCCATCGGCGAACAGCACCAGCTTGCGCGGCGGACGTGCGTCGGTCGCGGTCGCCGCAGCATCTGGATTATCGTGCGGATGGGCTGGCCTTGCAGGGCCGCCATGCAGCGCCCCGTCCTGGTGCGTCATGGATACCTCCGAATATCAGTGACGATGCTCCAAGCGCCCGGCGGCATCCGTCGAATTCATCAATAAGTGCGTCATGAAATAGGCGAAGCGTGTATTCTGCCTATAAGCGCGCTGAGGTAGCAAGAGGAATTGCGATATCCAGCTCCGCCTGTCTATGATCTGCGCCACAGTCGGCAAAAGAAATGCTCGGCGAAGCGGGGCATTTCTCCTGTTCTGCAGAGCGGTTGCGCTATTGCGATGCGATCGTGCGGCCGGCCCTTATTTGCCGTTGCCGCGGCAGGCGCCGCGGGGGCCGATATGGTAGCCGCGCGGACAGGCATGCGCGGCAGGGTTGGCGTAGTTTCTCAGGCATCCGCCATAGGGACCGCGGTGCCAGCCGGCACCGCAGCCGCCGGCCACCATGACGACGTCGCCATTGGCAGGCGCGCCGGGCGGCGCTAGCGGCACGGCGTGGGCGGAGCTCACAATAGCGCATAGCGCGAGCGCCGCGGCGAAAGCGGTTCGTATCATCCGTCTTGCTCCCTGATGCTGTCGGGTCAATGGGTCGCTGCGAAGGCGATGCCGGCGCGCACTTCGGTGATCGCCTGGTCGATCAGCCCCAGCGCCCGTTCGCGATGATCGCCCTTGTTGGGCACGGCCTTGGCGAGTTCGGCGCGAGCCGACTGCAGGATCGCGATCGCCTCGTCCATGTGCGGTTGCGCGCCGAACGCGTAGCCGGCGCAGAGGCTGGTTGCGATGGCGCCGCCGAGCACAAGGCTGCGGGGTAGAGAGGTTCGCATGTCGATGTCTCCTCCGGCGGGCGTCAGGCTGGGGCCGCCCGGTTGCCCGGACATGATTCGCCCGTGGCGTGACGTCGCATCCGGAAACCTGAATAGGATGGCGGCATGCGGGCCGTCTTGGACTGTCCGGCGCCGGAGGCGTTACGGTTTGGACTGACCGGCGCATCTTGATTCATGTCGGCGGGCTGATAGCTTGCGTGCGCCTGATTTCAGCGGCGGTTCATTTTCGGCCTGCGAGGTTCGGCGCGGTCGATTCGCTGCGTGCGATGGTCGCTGATGTGGTCAACCTCGTCGGCTGCGAGCTCGAGCCCGGCGGGGCGCTGTCGCTGGTGATGGACTACAGCGATCTGCTGCTTCGCCATCCCGCGGCTGCCGACGAGGCCGGCATGGCGATCGCATCCCATCTGCTCGATCTCGCCGCGATCGGCTTGGGAGCTCGCAGCGATGTCGCCGCCGCAGCACGGCGCCGGGGCCTGCGCGCGGTGCGACTCAAGTGCGTGCTGTTGATCCTCGAGGCGCGCTTCCACGAGCCGGATTTCTCCGCGCAGAAGCTCGCCAGCGCCGCTGGCCTCTCCGAGCGCTACGTCAACGAACTTCTGTTCGAGGCCGGCGCCGGCTTCACCACGCGCCTGACCGAGCTGCGCCTGCGCAAGGCGGCGGATCTGCTCGGCCTTCGCAAAGACCGCATCAGCGACATAGCTTTTGCCTGCGGCTTCAACGATCTCTCCTATTTCAACCGCTGCTTTCGCCGCAGATTCGGCCTGACCCCGACCGCGGCGCGGGGCAAGTGAGCGCGCCTACAGCATCTCCACCTCCGGTGGCGGGTATCGCCGCGCCAGCATCGAGAGCGACAGGCGTCGCTCGTCCGCCGACAATTCCCGCCAGGCCAGCACAAGTGGCCGCTTCCAGTCGCCGACGCCGAAATCCATGTCCACCCATTTCTGCGGCTCAGGCCCGTCGAGGCCGCGGACCCAGACGAAATAGCGGGGCAGGTCGTCTGCGTTCGTTTCGGTCGTGGGTCTCCTAGCCATCACATATTCGCTGCATCGACACGCATTGCCCCAGGATATAGGTACTGGCTCGGCGATGTCGAATTCGGGTCCTGAGGATATGAACGAAACCGTGATCGAGGGCTGGGGCACCGCCGCCGAGGTGGTGAACAGGCTGGCCGGCTCCTGGTCGTTAAGCCGGATCATCACAGGCCAGGCGACCATGCAGGGCGCCGCGGTCGTCACGCCGTCGGAAGATGGGATGTTCGCCTATCGCGAGCAGGGGCATCTGACGCTGGCGAATGGCACCACGCTCGAAGCAGAGCGCGAGTATATCTTCCGCCAGGGCGAGCGCGGATTCTTGGTCTTCTTCAAGAAGGCCCCGCCGCAGCTCTTCCATGAGATATCGCTATTCGCATCCGCTGAAGGCGCCCTCAGCGGAAGCGCGGGCCATCTCTGCAATCTCGACCATTATCAGTCGACCTACACTTTCCTGGCCGATGGCCGCTTTATCGTTCGTCACGCGGTGTCGGGCCCGCGCAAGGACTACACCATGGTGACGGCCTATACGCGGAAATGAAACAAGGGAGGCACGAACGGGAGCCGCGCTCGAGAACCATCGTGTGCGTCCTCGGCTTCTGCTCTCATCATGCCCAGACGTGGGACCGATCCCGGTTGATCCGCAGACCCGTCAAGAGCTTTCTGTGCGCGTTCAACCAGCCCGCCGGCGCGTTGCGTCGCTCTTTCTGCTGACGCTGTGGAGCTCGCGCAGCCGTACCGATAGCTCCGTCGCTGCCGCCTGCAACAGTCCGGCAACCTCGCGACGACGCAACTCGCCCATACGCGACTCGATCGCGGCCACGCTCAACGCGCCGGCCGGCTTTCCCTCGGTGCCGATGACGGCAACACCGATGCCCCATGAGCCGGGTACGATCAGCCCGCTGTTGACAGCGAAGCCGGCCTGGCGTGTCTCAGTCACCAGTTGACGCAGTCGGTTCGGCGAATGAGTGGGAAAGGCCTCGGCAACCCGCGCAGCGTTCTTCGCGATCACCCGATCGACATCCGCGTCGGGCATCGCTGCAAGAATGGCGAGGCTGCCGGCGCCGACGCCGAGCGGATAGCGGTCGCCGGCCTTAAGGACCTGGGTGCGGATCGGGAAAGCGCCTTCCTCGCGGTGCAGGCAGATCGACAGCGTGTCGCGCGGAATGGACAGAAATGCGGAGTCCTCAGTCGCCGCCGCAAGTTGCATCAATGCATCGAGTGCAAGCTTGTGGATGCCGAAGCGCGCGCTTGCGATGGCGCCGAGCGCAAACGTTTCGACGCCGAGATGAAACCGCCGGCTCTCGCTGTCCTGATCGATCAATCCTTCACGCATGAGCGCGCCGACAAGGCGCGAGACTGTCGGCTGCTTCAGTCTGGTGGCATTCACTAAATCTGTCAGGCGCACGCCATGCGCGCCGGCCTCTGCGACGCGCCGCATGACGTCGATCGCGCGCTCGATGCTTTGCGCGCCGGATTGATTTCTTGATTCTGCACTCGGCGGCCTCATAATATTCATATTATGGATCAAGTTTTTCGTTGCGACAATCAAATTTCGTTTCAGCTAGCCGTTTCTTGTGTGTATTATGGACAAATAAACATCCATATAGTGGATACAAGTGGTAAGCCATGGCCTTCATCTCAAAAACCTTCGAGACCCGCATAGTCAACATGGCCGACCGCGAGGAGACGATTCTCGCCGGCGGACGTCACCTGTTTTCGCTGCTGCCGAAGGCATTCGACGGCATCAAACAGATCGGTGTCATCGGCTGGTCGTCGCAGGGCCCGGCGCAGGCGCAGAACCTGCGCGAGTCGCTGGAAGGTTCGCCCATTCGCGTCAAGGTCGGATTGCGCAAGGGCTCGCCGTCGATGGAGGAAGCTGCCGCGCTCGGTTTCACCGAGGAGAACGGCACGCTCGGCGAGATGTATGACGTCATCCGCGAGAGCGACATGACGTTGCTGCTGATCTCCGACGCCGCATTTGCCGAAAACTATCGCAAGATATTCGCCGCCTTTCGACCGGGCACGACGCTGGGTCTGAGTCACGGCTTTCTGCTCTCGCATCTGCAGGCGCAGGGCGAAGACTTCCCGATAGACATCAACGTCATCGCGGTTTGCCCGAAGGGCATGGGTCCCTCGGTGCGGCGGCTCTACGAGCAGGGGCGTGCCATCAACGGTGCGGGCATCAATGCGAGCTTCGCCGTGCATCAGGACGTCAATGGCAAGGCGACCGACTACGCGCTCGGCTGGTCCGTCGCGCTGGGCTCGCCTTACACCTTCGAGACGACGCTGGAGTCCGAATACAAGTCCGACATCTTCGGCGAGCGCGGTATCCTGCTGGGCGCCGTGCACGGCATCGCGGAGAGTCTTTACGAGCGGTTTGTCGGGCAGGGTATGCCCAAGGACAACGCCTTCCTTAACACCGCGGAGTCGATCACCGGGCCGATCAGCAAGGCGATCTCACGCTCCGGCCTGAAGGCGGTCTATGAGCAACTCGACGACAGGGAGAAGGCGGCGTTCCGCGCCGCCTACAATGCCTCGTATCATCCATGCCGCGAGATTCTCGAAGAGATCTACGACGACGTCGCCTCGGGCAACGAGGTGCGCAGCGTCATACAGGCAACCCGCCGCCACGGCGTCTATCCGATGGGTAGGATCGACTCCACCGAGATGTGGACGGTCGGCGATAAGGTCCGTGCCGACAGCGCGCGCAATTACGCGCCGGTGAATCCGGAGACCGCTGGTGTCTATCTCGCCTGCATGATGGCGCAGGTCGATGTGTTGAAGGATCACGGCCATCCGTACTCGGAGATCGCCAATGAATCGATCATCGAGGCAGTCGACTCGCTTAATCCGTATATGAGTTACAAGGGCGTGTCGTACATGGTCGACAATTGCTCGACTACGGCGCGGCTCGGCGCCCGCAAATGGGCGTCGCGTTTTGACTACATTCTGAAACAACAGGCCTTCCCCGAAATAGGCCGCGCCTCGGTGGGCGACGACACGCCCTTCGACAAGTTCCTCGCCAGCGACATTCACGAAGTGCTCGCGGTCTGCGCCGAACTGCGCCCCTCGGTCGACATCTCCGTAGTGCCACGGTGAGATGCTGATACGATCTTGGCGGCATGGGATCAGGTGGTCGTGGCATGGCGGCGTCCGAGGCCGTAGAAGCATGTCTCAGCAATCGCGGAATCGCGGCCTTGCATGAAGCCCGGAAGTTTGCGTTTCACGCGCGCGTTGTTACCACCCGTCCGACGACCACAGACCGACCGAGACCTGGTCCGCGATGATCGCCGCCGCCAAAACGGGCTGGCGATCTGCCTGGTTACGCCGTTCGATTTGACGAAATTCCACCGCGCACGGTTGTGCTCCGGATACCCAACAACAAATCGGCCGGCTGGGATCGGATGAGAACAAACGGTGGCGAACGCCGATGGAAGCGGAAGAGCCTATTTTCGAGGGCTTCCGAGCACTCCGCGGAAGGGTGCGACGCTTTCGGACGAGCCTGAACAGCCCGATTGGTGCGCCATTCAGGATAAAACTGCGAACTCGTACGTTATTGAAATTACGCTATAAAATCATAACCGCGCTACGGCTTCCCCACAGACATCCGCTTCCACAGCCTGATCGTCACCGCCAAAATGAATGGCGTCAATCCGCAAGTCTGGCTGGCCGATGTTCTTGCTCGCATCGTCTCTCACCCAGCGCGTCGGCGGGACGAATACTGCCCTGAAATTGGACGCCCGCATCAGCGCTCGAGCCGTGGCATGATCACCCACGTCAACAAGGTCCATCACGTCACTACCGTCACCCAGGTCGCGAGAGTAGTGTCCTAATTCCCCCTGCGAGTGACCCAATTAGGACAGCACCCGGCGGAGGAGGGCCAAACTTGTTGTAGGACGTCTCGATCGATCTCGGGGTGGCCGTGTCCTGGGTCTCGCCGCGGCTCTGCGAAACCGACGCACCAGTGTAAGACAATTTGGGCTGGGGTGAAGACAATCGCCCGGTCGCGCAGAGCGGCGGCCAGTCCGCGATTGACGCATGCGCCGCTAGCAGTTCCGGCCTCGGCACACTCAAGGACTATCGCTGAGATAGAGGTCCGACCTCTTCAGAAAATTCATGGGAATCCCCCCGGGACAGGGAATCCCCCAATGACAGCCGGCACAGGCTGGGGCGGAGGAGGTCCGTACTTGTCGTAAGACCTCTCAATCAATCTTGGCGTGCCCGTGTCCTGGCTCTCGCCACGGCTCTGCGAAGCCGGCGCACCGGTGTAGGACAATTTGGGCTGGGTGAAGATGATCGCGCGATTACGCATCGCCTTCGCAAGCCTGCCGTTGACACATGCGCCACCGGCAGTTCTGCCTTCGGGGCATGCCGTTTGCGCCAGCGCCTGGGTGGACATCGACAAGCCGCCGACGAACGCTGCAACGAGAGCAAGTCCGCTCAATCTGATGCGTCTCAAAATTTCACACTCCCGCCAAGCATTGCAACCCACCCCAGAGTGCGACTGTCAGGCGTCCGCTCGGTGGGGTCTTCATGGATCCAGAAATGCTCCACACTTGCTCTCAGGGACATCTCTTTGCCGATCGCGTACTGCGCAGAGCCTCCGGCGCCGATGCGCGTCTTTGCCGGAATGAATTGAAGGGTGATCGGATTGTAGGAGTTTTGATCGCGCAGCATGTAATTCACCATTGGCGCGACCGTCCAGTTGCCGTTCGTGAAGGTTTGCTCGAGGCGGTATCGATACACGGCGCTGTTGGTACGGAACGATTCGGGGATAAGGACCAACAAGTCCGGATCAAGAACCCTGTTCTTCTCGGCATTCGTCCATGACGCCGTGAATGTCGTGCTTGACGATGGTGTCCATGCGTATCCTGCCGCACCGGACACAGTGTAACGGTCGCCGAGCTGATACGACGCAACATGATCCAGGTAGCTCGTGGTTTCGTGGGCGTACGACGCCGAAGCCAGCAGGGTCAGCTTGTCCAGCTGGTAACCGAGCGACACACTCTGCGTCGCGACCTGTGCCGGCTCCACCAACGTGGTTGACTGCTCCGCGGCTGTGGGATCGAACGGCGCCTCGGTGCGATAGCCGCCGCGCCATGTATAGCCGGAGCTTAACGTCAGCATCAACGCGTCACTGATGGGTATGTTGACGCCGACGGTCGGCCCAATGTTCAATCCCTCGCCGAAGGTCGCGAGGTCGACGATGTCAGGGTCCATCCGCGCATTTGCCGCGCTGCCAAAGAGCGCTGTCGTCCCGGTGGGAAGGTTCAGGTTCATGGCAATGAAGGGCTGAATGCCGGGGATGCCGAGATAAGTCACCGTGCCCGACACGACCGTATCGGTGGTGGTCCCCACCGTACCGGTCAGTCCCGGCGTCGACTGCTGTGACCAGACATAGCCACCCTTGCCGACCAGCTCCACTTTCAAATTTTCAAACGGCTGCCCGGTCGCCTGAACCGTCGACAATGCATAAAATTGCGAACCTGCGCCAGGGGCCTCCGAGCCACTGCCGGGATAACCCCTCGTTCCGCTCCAGCTGGAATATCGCAACTCCTGATCGGCACTCAGCGACCAGTTGGGCTGGGCGGATTCGGCAGCATTCACGGCCGTGGCAGCCGTCGCTACGCAGATGATCGCCAGCGCTCCTCGCAATGGCAACGAACGATTGATCGATGCCCCATCCAATCGCCGGGATGGCGCGCATTGCCGTGCGTTTCGAACATAAAGGAAGACGTGGGCGCACATGACGAACTTACACGGACTGGAGCTTCTCGTGACTCAATGACAGCGAGGTCGCCGAATCCGCGACGACCTCCTTACTCGATTCCCGACAGCGATGGTTACGGCCGTCTCGCGGGGCGCGGGCTGGGCGCATAACGAACTATGTTCCAGCCACATGTTGGCCTATCGCCTTGGCGTTGGCCTTGTTCCGGGGGTGGAGCCGGTCCCGTTACAGGGAAAGGAGGGACAAGTTCTCCCAGACCCGTACCTCGCCCCCCCCCGGGCCACCTATGGTGGTGCCCGTAAAAACGCTCCCTCCCCCGGGGCCGGGGACCGTGACAGTTGCGCCGCTTTTGTCCTTATAGCGTAGGCTCGGAGTACCAGGGTTGTACGCCATCACAGGGCTATCCATGGCGATCGTCACGAGCAGTGCGGCCGCGATCATCATTCGATACATCATGATCCTCATGTCCTTTTCAAATCCGTCGAAGAGCAATCGGAAATCCCCGCCGATGACGGCGCGGCCTGGAATCTGGCGACCGAGCGGCGGCGGAGCCGCCGCGGCCAATCAGCCCCCGCCCCCGGTGCGGTGCAGCCGATACGTGCGTGCGGCGTTATTGACGACCGGGTGCGGGTTATTGGCGACCGGGCGTGGGTTATTAGCCTCCGGATGAGCGACTGAGAGGCCGTGAACGAGAGGGGGTGTGGTACCGTGCCCCGCTGCACCCGGTTCGACCGCCATCACTGGGCTAGCTACCGCGGTCGTCACGAGCAGCGCCGCCGCGATCATCATTCGATACATCATGATCCTCATGTCCTTTCGAATCCGCCGGAGGGTCATCGGAAATCCCCGCCGATGACGTCTTTGTAAGCTGACCGCCGTCAACGCCTGCGTCAGTCAGGCGTGACAACGGCGTGACTCTTGCTTGGGCGGCATTCAAAATGTGCCAAACCATGTAAGATGGGCTTCCGGGGACACGATCTCCAAGCGCCAGGGCCACGTTTGGAATGAGAGACAGCGTGCAACTTCCGAGATTTGGCCTTACGCTGTTCGGGCGCTTTGAGCTGACCACAAGCGACGGCGCGATCCCGTTACCCGGCCGGAAGCTTGCCGGGCTGCTGGCTTATCTGGCCTGCACGGCGCCTCGCCCCCAATCGCGCGAAAAGCTCGCGAACCTGCTCTGGGGCTCGCATTTCGAAACCCAGGCCCGGCAGAATCTGCGCCAGAGCCTGGTGAGGTTACGCCGAATTCTCGGCCAGGAGGCCATTTTCAGCGACGACCATGACGTCTGGCTCGCACCCGGCGTGATCGATTGCGACGCTGTCCGTTTCGAGGCGTTGATCCTCGAAGGCAGCCGCGCATCGCTGGCTGCGGCCGCCGATCTGTATCGCAATCCGCTGCTGGCGGATTTGAATATCGATGAAGATGCTTGGTCGGAATGGCGCGATCGAGAGCGAGAGCGGCTGGAAGACCTGGCGGTCGATTCCATGGTCCGGCACGGCCAGCACGCGTTGCAGTCGGGAAACCCGGAATTCGCGCTCAAGAACGCCAACCGGGCCATTGCAGTGAATGGCTTGCGCGAAGACGCGCATCGGCTGATCATCCAGGCGCTCACAGCCACGGGACGCAAGGCTGAAGCGCTCAAGCGCTACCAACACCTGGTCGTGCTGCTCAAGCGCGAGCTGAATACCGAGCCCGACGCGGTCACCCAGTCGCTCGTTGCCGGGCTCCGCAACGCCAGGCCATCCGCCGCAGCGCATGTGAGTGAGCCCACGCGCGGCGTTGATGAGCCGGGTCCTGAAGCCGTAGCTGTCACCGCGCGGGACGGCGATGCACCCCCGCAATTGCTCCATCGCGGCAGCCGCCAGCAGCGTCAATTGACGATCATGGCGTGCGACCTGATGGGAGCGATGTCCCTTTCCGCAGACCGCGACCCAGAGGATGTCCACGATCAGATCATCGCCTTCCATCAGTTGGCGGCCAATATTGCCGCGCAATTCCATGGCTTCGTCGCCCAGCACCAGGGCAACGGCGTCTTGATCTATTTCGGTTACCCCACAGCCAACGAGCACGACGCCGAGCATGCTGTGCGCGCAGGCCTTGCCATCGTCGACGCCGTCCGGATCCTGAGCGCGCCGGCCGGCAACCCGCCTCGGGCAAGCGTCGGGATCGCTACGGGACTCGTTGTGATCGGCGAAAAGCCGATACCCGGCGACATGCGGCAACAACTTGCGATCGGCGAGACGCCGGACCTGGCAATGCGGTTGCGGACCGCGGCCGCGCCGGGTCAGGTCGTGATCGCAGCCGGCACCCGGCGGCTACTCGGGCAATTGTTCGAGTATCGCAGGCTGCCGGACATAGAGGCCAAGGGACTGCCACACGCGCTGACCGCGTGGGACGTGCTCGGCGAGGCTGTCGGCGTCAGCCGCTTCGATGCCCGACGCGCCGGATCATTATCCGTGCTCGTCGGCCGCGAGGAAGAGATCGAGCTGCTTCTGCGCCGCTGGGATCAGGCAAGGTCCGGCGCGGGCCGCGTCGTCGTGTTGTCGGGCGAACCCGGCATCGGCAAGTCGCGTCTCGTCGAGAGCGTGCTGGAAAGGCTGGAGGACGGGCAGCATCGCCGTTTGCGCTATTTTTGCTCTCCGCACCATACGCACAGCGCCCTCTACCCGGTCATCGCCCAATTGGAACAGGCTGCGAACTTCGAATCGGGCAGTGGCGCCGGCGCGCGGATCGACAGGCTGGAAGCCCTGCTCGAGCCGACGGCGACAAATCTGCCGCTCGATGTCGCGCTCATCGCTGAGCTCGTTGGTGTGCCGATGGATGGACGCTATCCGGCGTTGGCGATCAGCCCGCAACAGAGACGGGAGATGACTCTCAACGCCCTTCTCAATCAGCTTTCAGGCGGGACGGGACAGACGCCCGTGCTGATCGTCGTCGAGGATGCGCACTGGATCGATCCGACGTCCCTCGATCTGCTCGACGCAATCGTGGCCCGCGCTTCAAATCTGCCGCTGCTGTTGCTCGTCACGGCCCGACCGGGATTCCAGCCGTCCTGGGTCGGCCAGCCACATGTCGCGATGCTGCCCCTCAATCGCCTGGGCCGCAGCGAAAGCGCCGGCATCATTGGCGACATCGCTCGCGACGACCTCCCCGACGCCATCGTCGAGCAGATCCTGTCGCGTACCGACGGCGTACCGCTGTTCATCGAGGAGCTGACCCATGCGCTGCTCGAGGATGGGCTGTCGCGCGAGGCATCCGGCGGCAGTGTCATCGACGGAGCGCTGCCGTCGCCCGCCATACCAACGACTTTGAAGGCCTCGCTGGCGGCTCGCCTCGATCTGCTCGGCGACGCGGCGAAGGATGTGGCTTCGATCGGTGCTGCCATCGGCCGGGAATTCTCCTACGAGTTGATCGCCGCGATATCTGCGCTGGCCCCCTTGGATATTGACGCCGCGCTTGGCCAGCTGACGGCCTCCGGTCTCGTCACCCGCCGCGGCATGCCGCCACTGGCGAGCTACTCATTCAAGCACGCGTTGGTGCAGGATTCCGCTTACGTCACGATGCTCAGAAGCCAACGGCAGCAGTTGCACGCAGATATCGCGCGCGCGCTGATCAAACGCTCGCCCGCGCAGACCGAAAGCCATCCCGAGATCGTCGCCCATCATTTCACCGAGGCTGGACTAGCCCGCGAAGCGGTCGACCATTGGATCAAGGCCGGGCGGCTTGCACACGCACGCTGGGCCAACCGCGAGGCCGCCAATTTCTTCGAGCGGGCGTTGCGCGGCCTCGAGACGCTGCCAGAAACCACCGCGACGATGGAACAGGCGATCGACCTTCGGTTTGATCTGAAGACCTCGCTCGACCCGCTCGGCCAATTCGGGCGCATCCTCAGCTATCTTCGCGAAGCGGAAGTTTTGGCCAGACGTCTGGACGATCCTCGACGGCTTTGTCAGGTTTCCATTCACCTATGCCAGACCCTTGGTATGAGTGGCAATCCAAAGGACGCGGTCGAGTTCGGTCGGAAAGCCCCGCTTCTTGCCGATTCTCTGGGCGATCTTTCGCTTCAGGTCGCGGCATCGCTGTTCCTCGGAACGGTGTGCTTCTCGACGCAGTATTACGGCGAGGCCGAGTCTCACTTTCTCAAAGTTCTGGGGCTGCTCGATGGCGATTTGAGCTTCCAGCGCTTTTCCCTGGCCGCATTTCCCGCAGTGAGCGCTCGCAGCTATCTCACGCGCATTTATGCCGATCAGGGTAAGTTCGAGCGCGGGATCGCCCTTGGTGAGGAAGGCATCCGCCTCGCCGAGGCGGTCGATCACCCCTATAGCCTGAGCATTGTTTGCTGGTGTCTTGCGGATCTGCTGGCAACCAGAGGAGAAGTGGACCGCGCTGTCGTTCTGCACGAGCGCGGGCTGAAAGTGGCTCGCGAGTGGAAGCTGCCATTTCTCGCAGCCGGCAGTTCGGGCAGCCTGGGCCATGTGTATTGCCGGCTCGGGCGAACGGCCAAAGGCCTACCCATGCTGGAGCAGGCGCTGGCCGTCTTCGAGAAGATGGACCATCGCTTTGCCCAGACGCTGTTTCTGGCGCCTTTGGGCGAAGCTTGTATGCTCGCCGGCCGCCATGCGGATGCTCTTCGTTTTGCCGCCAAAGCGCTGGCGATGGCTCGTGAAAACGGCCAGCGCAGCGGTGAGGCAGCCGCTCTCCACGTTTTGGGCGAAGCGTCCGGCCGCGACGGCTCTCCTGAGCAGGCCGAAGGCTACTACCGCGAGGCGCTCGCGCTGGCCAAGGAACTCGACCTGCGTCCGCTCGCCGCGCGTTGCCATCACGGTCTCGGAAAACTTTATCTGCACGCCGGCCGACCGGATCAAGCCGGCGAGCAACTCGCGGCCGCGACGACGATGTATCTCGACATGGACATGCGGTTTTGGCTGGAGCAGGCCGATGCGGAATTGAGCAGGCTACCTCACCTCGCCCAAATGCCAGAAGACTAAATCGTCCCGATCGTCCATAGATCACTCAGGGAAACACCCTACCCATTTCACATCGCGTGAGTGCGCACCTTTGAGGGGTGAGCAAGCTGTCATCGCAGATTTGAGTTCCTGCGATTCATGGACGCTTTCAGACAAGGAAAGCCGGCCGGCTTGGTGATCCACCGTCAAGAAGCATTGAGCGTGGGACGTCGCTCAGACGCGCTAGATCAGATAGTCGTCCGTGAAGAATGCAGATCGGGCTAGGGATCCCAGCTCCGGTCGCGGTAGCCGTTGCGCTGAGCCAGCCGCTCGGGGCTCTTCTCGCCGTAGCCCGCTCCGGTCTGGCCTTCGACCTCCAGCTCCATCAGCCGGTGGGCGGCAAAGCCGATCATCTCGCGCAAAAGGTCGGCGTCAGGGGTCTTCTCCACGAGCGCGCGCAGGTTCATCATGTCGTCGGTCATCGGTGGTTCCTCGAATCAGGTTGGTGTCGCAATCCAAACCTTACCGACGAATCATCGGTGACCACCCGCAAAGCCGCTCGCTCGCTACGGCGCCATGTAGGGGCGCGCGTCGCGAGCGGCTTTGCTAATCAGCTACACCACTCTCTGGGACACGACCTGATCAGGAGCGAAAATTGCGAAATGGTGCCCCTGGCCGGAATCGAACCAGCACTCCTTGCGGAACTCGATTTTGAGTCGAGCGCGTCTACCAGTTCCGCCACAGGGGCCCTCGGTCGGCCCCTCCGTGGAGGGCGTCGCGAAGCCGGCGGACTATAGCCATGGTAATTGCGGGGTCAACCCGCGCCAAAGTGATCCCCGACGTTCTCGACAGGCGCTTGGGCCGGGGTTAGAGGCTTAAAACCATGCCCCATCGAAAGAGGCTGCCGTGTCGACCCAGAGTGCCGCAATACCCACGTTTCGCGCCGCTGCCGGCGGCCCCGCGCTCACCGCATCGCTGGTCGTCACCCTGATTGCGGCGGCGACGATCGCGGGGGCCTGGTTTTTCCAGCTGGTGCTGGAGATCCTGCCCTGTCCGCTCTGCCTCGAGCAGCGCTACGCCTATTATCTCGCGATCCCGCTCGGGGCGGTCACGGCGCTTGCGGCGCGGAGCGGCGCGCCGCGGCCGCTGCTGCTGGCGGGGCTGGCGGTCCTCGCGCTTGCGACGCTCGCCAATGCCGGGCTCGGCACCTATCATTCCGGCGTCGAATGGGGGTTCTGGAAGGGCCCGACCGATTGCACCGGTCCGGTCGTCAATCTCGGCAATGCCGGCGATCTGCTGTCCCGGCTCGACACCGTCAAGGTCGTGCGCTGCGACGAGGTGCAGTGGCGCTTCCTCGGCCTCTCGCTCGCCGGCTACAACGTGCTGATCTCGCTGCTCATGGCCGCGATCGCCGCCTGGGGTTTCGCCCGGACGGCGAAGCGAGCCTGATTAGAGCGCGCTTGCGGCTTCGTGCTGGAAGCCGAGATAGCTCGCCGCCACCCGCTCGTTCGCGGCGATGTCGCTGGCCTTGCCGCTCAGGACGAACTCGCCGAGCTCCATCACGTAGGCATGGTCGGCGATCTTCAGTGCGGCCTGCGCGTTCTGCTCGACGAGCAGCACGGAGACGCCGCTGGCACGCAGCTCGGTGATGATGCGGAAGATGTCGGCGACGATGATCGGCGCGAGACCGAGGCTCGGCTCGTCCAACATCAGCAGTTTCGGCGCGCCCATCAGCGCACGGCCCATCGCGAGCATCTGTTGCTCGCCGCCCGATAGCGTGCCGGCGAGCTGCTTGCGCCGCTCCTTCAAGCGCGGAAACAACGCATAGACCTGCTCGATCGACGCCCTGGCCTTGCTCCGCTCGATGCGGAAAGCACCCAGCTCGAGATTGTCCTCGACATTCATGGTCACGAACAATTCGCGGTGCTCCGGCACGAGGCCGAGCCCCATCGCGACGCGATCCTCGATGTCGAGCCGGGCGAGGTCCTGGCCGGCAAAGGCGACGCGGCCCTTCAGCGGCAGGATGCCCATGATGGCCGAGAGCAACGTGGTCTTGCCGGCACCGTTGGCACCGACGATGGTGACGATCTCGTTCTCGCCGACTTCGAGCCCGACCGAGCGTACCGCCTCGACCTTGCCATAGGCGACATGCGCGTCGGTGACGGACAACAGCGCGCTCATGCCGCCACTCCGAGATAGGCCTTGATCACTTCGGGATTGGTCTTGATCGTGGCAGGGGTACCTTCCGCGATCTTGGTTCCGAAATCGAGAACGACGATGCGGTCGGCCAGGTTCATCACGAAGCCCATGTCGTGCTCGACCAGCAGCACGCTCATGCCGCCGTCGCGCAAATCGCGCAGCAGTTTCGCGAGCTGCCGCTTTTCCATGTGGCGGAGGCCCGCGGCCGGCTCGTCGAGCAGCAGCAGCATCGGATCGACGCACAGTGCGCGCGCGATCTCGACGATACGCTGCTGGCCGAGCGAGAGGCTGCCGGCGAGCTGATGCATCTGCTCGGCAAGACCGACGCGCTCGATCTGGCGGGCGGCTTCCGCCAGCAGCTTCGCCTCATCGACACGATCGAGCCGCAGCATCGAGGCGAGCGGTCCGGACTGGCCGCGCAGATGCGCACCGATCGCGACGTTCTCCAGCACGGTCATGTCGGGGACGAGCTTGACATGCTGAAAGGTCCTGCTGATACCGAGCTTGACGATCTCCTGCGGCGGCGCGCGATCGACCTTCTTGCCGAGCACCGAAATCGAGCCCGAGGTTGCCGACAGCACGCCGGTGATCAGGTTGAAGGTCGTACTCTTGCCGGCGCCATTCGGGCCGATCAGTGCGACGATCTCGCGGGCCTGGACGTCGAACGAGACGTTGTTGACCGCAACCACGCCGCCGAACTGCTTTCGCGCCTTCTCGACCTGAAGTAGCACGCTTCCCTGGCCGGGCGAGTGGGAGCGAGTCTCGAGCTTCAGCGAGGTGTCGGGCTTCCTGCCACGGGTGCGCTCGGGAAAGAAAGACATCAGCCAGGGCCAGACGCCGCCGGGGGCGAGCTGGAGCAGCGCCACCAGCATGATGCCGAACACGATGGTCTCGACCTGGCCGGAGCCCGGCAGGATCAGCGGCAGATAGCTTTGCAGCACTTCTTTCAGGATCACCACGATCGCCGCGCCCAGCACGCCGCCCCAGACATAGCCGGCGCCGCCGACCACCGCGATGAACAGATATTCGATGCCGGCATGGGCGCCGAACGGGGTCGGCGTCACCGCACGCTGGAGATGGGCGTAGAGCCAGCCGGAGAGGCCGGCGAGCACAGCAGCGTGGATGAACACCAGGAGTTTTGCGCGCGGCGTGTGCACGCCGAACGCCTCGGCCGCGACATGGCCGCGCCTGAGCGCGCGGATCGCGCGGCCGGTGCGGGAGTCCAGGAGGTTCATGGTGAGCAGCGCCGAGATCAGGACGGCAGCCCAGATCGCGTAATAGATCGAGCCCGGCGAGAGCATCCTGAACGCGCCGATCGAGAGCGGCGGAATTGCCGAGATGCCATCGTTACGCCCGAGGAATTCCAGCTTGCTGAAGAGATAGAACAGGCCAAGCCCCCAGGCCAGCGTCCCCAGCGGCAGATAATGGCCGGACAGGCGGACCGTGATCAGGCCGAGCAGCACCGCAAACACCCCGCTGACCACCAGCGACAGCGGCAGCGTCAGCCACGGGGACAAGCCATAGGTCGTCGTCAGCACCGCAGTGGTGTAGGCGCCGAAGCCGACGAAGGCGGCTTGGCCGAACGAGGTGAGGCCGCCGACGCCGGTGAGCAGCACGAGGCCCATCGCAACCAGCGCGGCGAGGCCGATATTGTCGAGCAGCACGATCCAGAACGGCGGCACGCCCGGAACGAACGGGATCGCCGCCATGAGAGCTGCGAAGACGAGAATGGGAAGCCGGCTCTGCATGCGCCTCAGTCCTTCTCTTCTTCGACCGCGGGCGCGGCCAGCGAGCGCAACAGCAGCACGGGGATCAGGAGCATGAAAACGATCACCTCCTTGTAGTTGGAGGCATAGAAGGACGAGAACGCCTCGACGATGCCGACGAAGACGGCCGCTCCGGCGGTCAGAGGATAGCTGACGAGACCACCGATGATCGCGGCGACAAAGCCCTTGAGGCCGATCAGGAAGCCGGAGTCATAGTAGAGCGTCGTGATCGGCACGATCATGATGCCCGACAACGCGCCGATGACGGACGCCAGCAGGAAGGCGATCTGGCCCGACAGCGTGGTGCGGATGCCGGCGAGCCGGGCGCCGAGCCGGTTGACGGCGGTGGCACGCAGTGCCTTGCCGTAAAGGGTCAGGCCGAAGAACAGCCAGAGCCCGACGATGAAGGCGATGGTGATGCCATAGACCGTGAGGCTCTGGCCGGTGAAGCGGAGCGAGCCCGCGGTGAAGGCACCGGAGAGCACCGCCGGTCCGCGCTGGCCCTCGGCGCCGAAGAACAGCAGGCCCAGCCCCTGAAGCGCCAGATGCACGCCGACCGAGGCGATCAGCAGCACCAGCACCGAGGTGTGGGCCAGCGGCTGGAACGCGATACGATAGAGATAGAGGCCGATCATCGCGACGATCACCAGCGACAGCGCGATGCACACCGCGACCGGCGGCTTCTGGGCCGCGAAGTAAATCGTCAGTGCCAGTACGATGGCGGGCAGCACGATATTGGCGAGGATGCTGCGCAGGATCAGCCGGCTGTGCAGCGTCTTGCGCGCCACGAACAGGTCGAAGGCGCAGGCGCCGATGCCCATGGCGAGCGCCAGCTTGGCGGTGCCCGGCATCTGGCCCGATGCCAGCGAGGCATAGGTCAGCGCGCCATAGGTGACGAATTCGCCCTGCGGGATGAGGATAACGCGGGTGACGGCGAACACCAGCACCAGCGCGAGGCCGAGCAGCGCGTAGATCGCGCCATTGGTGATGCCGTCCTGCAGCAGGAACAGCATGATAGTGGTGTTCAAGACCGGACGCTCCCCCTTAACGATCCGGACCGGTCCTGCGCGATTGCGGTGGATGGTCCGTTCACAGCCATTGAAATACGCTGACGATATTTGATATGGTCCATAACAATTATCAAATATAACATCAAGGGTGGGGAACGACCCGTCCCGAATTTAGCGGGATTGCGAGCATGAGGCGATGACCGTTTCGAAAACCGCTGAAAAGTCGTCCGAAAAGTCCGGTGACGCGACCAGGGGCCGCAAGGACGCCGCCGAGGGACTGCCCGAAGCCCTCCAGCTCGGCGAGCTCTCGGAACAGCTCGGCTATGTGCTGAAGCGGGCGCAGCTCAAGGTGTTCGAGAATTTTCTGCGCTGCATGGCCTCGCTCCAGCTGACGCCGGCGCAATTCTCGGTGCTGCTGCTGGTCGAGAAGAACCCGGGCCGGAACCAGACCGAGATCGCCTCGACCCTCGGCATCCTCCGGCCGAACTTCGTCGCCATGCTCGACAATCTCGAGAGCCGTGACCTTTGTGCGCGGATCCGCTCCACGAACGATCGCCGCTCGCATATCCTGGTTTTGACCGACAAGGGCAAGGCCGTGCTGGCCCGCGCCAAGAAGCTGGTCGCCACCAAGCACGAGGCGCGGCTCAACGAACTGCTCGGGCAGGCCAACCGCGAAGCCCTCCTCGGCATGCTGTCGAAGATCGCCAACGAATTCTGAGCAGGACAGTCATTCATGAGTGCGCGCAAGCGCGCCTCGGAATCTCGCGCCGCATTCGTGCGGTCGTCATGCCCGGAGTGCGTAGCTCCGTGCGAGTCCAGCGGAATGATGCGTTGCATATAGAAAATGATGATTGAAACATCATTTTACCCATCCTAAGCTTGGCAAATCGATCACCGTAACTGCTACGGACTGCCCCGTGATCACTGCCGCGCAGCTTAGAGCCGCCCGTGCCTTGCTCAGGATCGACCAGCGCGAGCTCGCGCAGCGCTGTTCGCTGTCGCTGCCGACGATCCAGCGCATGGAGGCCTCCGAAGGGCTGATCCGCGGCAATGTCGATTCCCTGGTGAAGCTGGTCGAGGCGCTGTCGGCTGCCGGCGTCGAACTGATCGCCGAGGGGGCGACATCGAGCGCCGGGGGCCGCGGTGTGCGGCTGAAGTCTCCACCCCCGAGCGCGGGCGGGTCATAGCGATGATGCTGCGCGCGCAGATCATGATCGAGGAGCGGCCATGATCGCCGTGGCGTTATGGTCGGTGGCGGTCCTGCTGGCGCTGGCGCCTGCGGGAGTCGTGCTGTCGACGGTCCCGCGCGGCCCAATCATCCTTTACGGCGGATGCCTGATGGCCACGTCGGCGCTATGTGTCACGGCGCTGTCCGATCTGCTCTATGTCCCTCATCTGACGCAGAGCGCGATACTGCCGATCGGTCTGCCCTGGCTCGGCGCCCATTTTCGGCTTGATGCCCTGTCCGCCTTCTTCCTTGTCGTCGTCAATCTCGGCGGCGTCGCTGCGAGTCTGTTCGCGCTCGGCTACGGCCGGCACGAGGAATCCCCCGGCCGCGTGCTACCGTTCTATCCTGCCTATCTCGCAGCGATGAACGTCGTCGTGCTGGCCAACGATGCCTTCAGTTTCCTGGTCGCCTGGGAATTCATGTCGCTGACCTCCTGGGCGATGGTCGTGTCGCATCACCGGGAAGCCGAGAATGTCCGCGCCGGCTATGTCTATCTTCTGATGGCAAGTTTCGGCACGTTGACGCTGCTGCTCGCCTTTGGCCTGCTCGCGAGCGGTGCCGGTTACGATTTCGATGCGATCCGAGCCTCGCATCCTTCCGCGGCGCTGACCGGCATGGCGGCGATTCTCGCGCTGCTGGGCGCCGGCTCCAAGGCTGGCCTGGTGCCGCTGCACGCCTGGCTGCCGCTTGCCCATCCCGCCGCACCCAGCCACGTCTCCGGACTCATGAGCGGCGTCATGACGAAGGTCGCCGTCTACGGCTTTGTGCGCATCGTCTTTGATCTTCTGCCCGAACCGATGTGGTGGTGGAGCATGGTGGTCCTGCTGGTTGGCGGTCCGACGTCGACGCTGGGGGTGCTCTATGCGCTGATGCAGCGCGATATCAAGCGCGTGCTCGCCTATTCAACGATTGAGAACATCGGGATTATCTTCACCGGCCTTGGGCTGGCGCTGGCCTTCAAGGCGGAAGGGCTCGATTGGGTGGCAGCGCTCGCTTTTACCGCGGCGATGCTGCACGTCTTCAATCATGCCCTGTTCAAGAGCCTGCTGTTCTTCGGCGCCGGCGCGGTGCTGGGAGCAACCGGCGAGCGCGACATGGAGAAGCTCGGGGGGCTGATCCATCGCATGCCGAAGACGGCGGTCGCGGTGCTGGTCGGCTGCGTCGCGATCTCGGCATTGCCGCCATTCAACGGCTTCGTTTCGGAATGGTTGACCTTCCAGGCGATCCTCCTCTCACCGCAACTGTCCTCCTGGGGGCTCAAGCTGGTCATTCCAGCGGTCGGCGGTTTGCTGGCGCTTGCGGCCGCCTTTGCCGCGGCCTGCTTCGTCAAGCTCTATGGCGTCAGCTTCCTCGGCCGGCCGCGCTCGGACGCCGCGGCGTCAGCGCATGAGACCGACCGCTTCTCGCTGAGCGCAATGCTCATGCTTGCCGCTTTCTGCCTGGTAGCCGGCATTCTGCCCGGGCTGTTCATCGATGCGCTGGCGCCGGTGAGCAAGAATATGGTCGGCAACGTCATGCCGCATCAGGTCGGGTTGCAGTGGCTCACCATCGTGCCGATCGCGAAAAGCCGCAGCTCCTATAACGGTCTTCTGGTGTTCGTGTTCGTGGCACTCTGCGGCACGGCGGCGGCGTCGGCCATTCACCGTTTCGCCTCCGACCGCCTGCGCCGTGCGCCGGCCTGGGATTGTGGCTATCCCGATCCGAACCCAACGATCCAGTACTCGGCCTCCAGCTTCTCGCAGCCGATCCGCCGCGTGTTCGGCAGCGTCATCTTTGCCGCGCGCGAGATTGGCGAGATGCCGCCGCCATCTTCGCCGCTTCCCGCGCGGTTCCGGATCGAACTGCGCGATCTGATCTGGGATGAGCTATACGCGCCGATTGCGATCGTCATCGGGTTTGCGACGGAGCGCATCAATATCTTGCAGTTCCTCAGCATCCGCCGCTACCTGACGCTGGTTTTCGTGGCGCTCATCGTGCTGCTGCTGGTGGTGGCACTATGAATACGCTACGCGATATCCTCTCCCAGGGCGCCCAGATGTCGCTGGTGTTGGGGCTCGCGCCACTGCTGACGGGCTTCGTTCGCAAGGTGAAGGCTCGGCTGCTACGCAGGCGGGGGCCACCGCTGCTCCAGCCCTATCGCGACCTCATTCGTCTGATGCGCAAGGACGTCGTGCTCGCGGACAACGCATCCTGGCTGTTCCGCGTCATTCCCTATCTGATGTTCGCTGGCACCTGGGTTGCGGCCTCGCTGGTACCGACTTTCGGCAACGGCCTGTTGTTCTCCTGGACCGCCGATCTCATCGCCATCATCGCGCTGCTCGGCAGCGCCCGTTTTTTTCAAGCCCTCGCCGGCATGGACGTCGGTACCGCCTTCGGCGGCATCGGCTCCAGCCGCGAGGTGATGATCGCCTCGCTCGCCGAGCCTGCGATGCTGATCACTGTGTTCTCAGTGGCGATGATCGCGGGATCGACCCAGCTCTCCTACGTCGCCGAATTCATGGGCTCGGACGCAGTCGGCCTGCGCGTGTCGCTCGGTATGGCCTTCGTCGCGCTGACCATCGTGGCGCTGGCGGAAAATGCCCGCATTCCCGTTGATAACCCCGCCACCCATCTCGAGCTCACCATGGTGCACGAGGCCATGGTGCTGGAATATTCGGGCCGTCATCTCGCGCTGATCGATCTGTCGTCGCAGCTCAAGCTCTTGCTCTACGTCTCGCTGATCGCCTGCGTGTTCCTGCCATGGGGCACTGCAACTGCGGACGCAAGCGTGGCGAGGCTCTTTTCCGGCGCGCTGCTCTATTTCGGCAAGTTGACGGTCCTCGGCTTTCTGCTCGCCGTGTTCGAGACGTCGATCGCCAAGATGCGCGTGTTCCGGATCCCGGAGTTTCTGGGCGCGGCGCTGATGCTGGCATTGCTTGCCACCCTGTTGCGCTTCGTGTCAGGGAGCCTCTGAGAAATGAGCAGCCTGCAATTCGACATCGCCCATCTGTTCGCCGGCTCCCTCGTGCTGGCGAGCTTCATGATGCTCTACCAGGACCGGCTCTATGCGCTACTTAATGTCTATGCGCTGCATGCCGGCGTGCTGGCGCTGTCGGTGGCGTGGCAGGCCTATGTTCAGCAGGCGCCGCATCTCTATGTCACGGCGCTGATCGCGCTGGTCTTCAAGGCCATCATCATCCCGGTCGCGCTGCACCGGATCATCAAACGGCTCGGCATCCACCGCGAGATCGAGAACGTGATCGGCGTCGGGCTGACCATGATGGCCGGCATCGGCCTCGTCGCGCTTTCGATGGTGGTGATGCTGCGGGTGACGCCGGGCGCGGATGCGCTTGCCCGCGAGGACCTTG
This sequence comes from Bradyrhizobium sp. CCBAU 51627, assembly GCF_028128765.1. Lineage (GTDB taxonomy): Bacteria > Pseudomonadota > Alphaproteobacteria > Rhizobiales > Xanthobacteraceae > Bradyrhizobium. The sequence goes on along the minus strand of NZ_LBJG01000090.1, from coordinate 113,186 downwards.
CTTTTGCGCTGTCAGTGGTGCTGCTCGGGCTCCTGATCATGGTGACGCGGCGCAATGCGGTGAGCCAGGTCGTCGGCTTCATGTCGCTGGAGAACGGGCTGGTGCTGGCGGCGACCGGCGCCAAGGGCATGCCGCTGGTGGTTGAGATCAGCGTCGCCTTCTCGGTGCTGATCGCCTTCATCGTGATCGGCATCTTCCTGTTCCGCATCCGCGAGCGGTTTGACAGCGTGGATGTGCAAGCGCTCGATCGCTTCAGGGGAGAGCGGCGATGACGGTCGATGCCCTCGCTGCGATCCTGCTGATCCCGGCCATCTCGGCCGCGCTGCTCGCGATCCTGCCCGGCTACAAGCTGACGGCGAAGCTCAACGTCGTTGCGGCGCTCGCGACCTTCCTCACCTCGCTGTCGCTGTTCGTGATCGAGCCGACGTCGGGCCAATATCTGCTGCTTGACGACCTCAACAAGGTCTTCATCGTGCTGACGACGTTCGTCGGTTTCACGACATCCGTGTTCAGCGCGAGCTACATCCATCACGAGATCGAGACCGGACGGCTGACGCCGGCCTTCCTGCGCTTCTACCACGCGATGTACCAGATGCTGATGTTCGCGATGAACCTCGCGCTCATCGCCAACAATATTGGCCTGATGTGGGTCGCGGTCGAGATGGCGACGCTGACGACCGTGCTGATGGTCGGTATCTATCGCACCCATGAGGCGCTGGAAGCCGCCTGGAAATATTTCATCCTCGGTAGCGTCGGCATCGCACTCGCGCTGTTCGGCACGATCCTGGTCTATATGGCGGCGCGCCCCGTGGTGGGCGAGGGGATGGACGGCATGGTGTGGACGGTGCTGGTGAAGCACGCCGCACAGTTCGACCCGGCGTTGCTCAACGTCGCCTTCGTCTTTCTCCTGCTCGGCTACGGCACCAAGGTCGGCCTCGCGCCGCTGCACGCCTGGCTGCCGGATGCGCATGCCGAGGGCCCGACGCCGATCTCGGCGGTGCTGTCCGGCCTGTTGCTCAATGTCGCGCTCTATGCACTCCTGCGCTTCAAGATGATGCTCGCGGTCAACTCTGTCGCGATCACACCAGGCCCGTTGATGGTGACCATGGGCCTGATCTCGGTGATCTTCGCTGCGCTGATGCTGTACCGGCGCCGCGACATCAAGCGGATGTTTGCCTATTCCTCGATCGAGCATATGGGCATCATTGTTTTCGCCTTCGGCATGGGGGGGCCGCTCGCGAATTTCGCAGGGCTGTTGCACATGACCATGCATTCGCTGACCAAGTCGGCAATCTTCTTCGCGGTGGGCCATGTCGCTCAGGTCAAGGGCACTCAGAAGATCGCCGAGATTGGCGGGCTCACGGCGACCAACCCCGCGCTCGGCTGGGGCCTGATGCTCGGCGTCATCGCCATCGTCGGGCTGCCGCCGCTCGGCATCTTCATGAGCGAGTTTCTCGTGGTGAGCTCGACTTTCGCCCGCGCGCCCTGGCTGACGGTGTTCCTGGTGCTCGGCATCATCATCGCACTCGGCGGGCTGTTCTTGCGGATCGGCCCGGTGATGTTCGGCGAGCCCAAGGGGAAGACCGCGCCTGCGGCGGCCTCATACGTGCCGATGTTCACGCACCTCGGATTGGTGCTGATGGCCGGCATCTATCTGCCGCCGGTGCTGGTCACCGGCTTCCAGAACGTCGCGAAGCTCCTGGGGTAGGCGATGGGCATCCTCGACAGCATCCCCTATGTCAACGCGGTGTTGTCGCACCGGCCCTGGCCGCGCGCGGTTGTTACGGAGACGGGCTGGAAGGCAGCGATCGATCGACTGGTCGAGGGAGGCCTCACACTGCTCGGCTTCTGGGGCGAGCCGGCTGCGGTGCATATGGCGTTGCTCGACGACGGCTCGGCCGAGATCGCGGTTGTCACCTATGCATGTACGGCCGGCACATTTCCAAGCGTCGCCAGCCGCCATCGGCCAGCGCTTCGGCTGGAACGGACCATTCATGATCTGTTCGGGCTTGTCCCAACTGCCGCTGACGATCTGCGGCCATGGCTCGATCACCATGCCTGGGGCAAACCCTATCCGCTTTCCGGCCGCAACACGTCGCGCGACGCGCGGCCATACCGGTTCCTCCCCGCCGAGGGTGAGGCGTTGCACCAGGTGGCGGTCGGCCCCGTCCATGCCGGGATCATCGAGCCCGGCCATTTCCGCTTCACCGCGAATGGCGAGCATGTGGCGCGGCTGGAGCAGTGGCTCGGCTATACCCACAAGGGCATCGAGTCGCTGATGCAGGGCGCGAGCCTGGAGGCCGCAGCAAAACTTGCCAACCGCACCTCCGGCGACAGCGCCGTCGCCTACGCTTTCGCCTTTGCGCGCGCTGCCGAGGCGGCGCTGGACGTGGAGGTGCCGCAGCGCGCGACCTGGCTGCGGGCGCTGATGGCGGAACTGGAGCGGCTCGCCAATCATCTGGGCGACATTGGGGCCATCTGCAACGACGCCTCGTTCGCGCTGATGCATGCCCAGACCGGTATTCTGCGTGAGCGCTGCCTGCGCGCTGCGAATGTCGCGTTCGGCCATCGCCTGATGATGGACGTCATCGTGCCCGGCGGTGTGACGCGTGACATCGCGCCGGACGGCGTTTCCGCGCTACGCGCGCTGCTCACGGAACTGCGTAAGGTCTTTCCGCGCCTGATCGAGCTCTATGACAATACGGCCTCGTTGCAGGACCGCACCGTCACCACAGGCATCGTGAAGGCGGACTATGTGCGCCGGTTTGGCGCCGGCGGCTATGTCGGCCGCGCTTCGGGCCGGGATTTCGATGCACGACGCACGCTTGCTTACGCGCCCTACGATCAATTGTCGTTCGAGGTACCGGTGCTGGACGCCGGCGATGTGAATGCGCGGGTCTGGATCCGAATCCGCGAGGTCGAGCAGAGCGTCGAACTGATCGAGCAGATCCTAGGCCGACTTGGGCCGGCAGAGCTCCTGACCGCACTGCCGTCCGGGATCGGTCGCGGTGCCTGCGAGGGCATGGCGCTTGCCGAGGCCTTCCGGGGCGACGTTCTGGTGTGGCTACGGCTCGATGGCGAGTTGCGCGTTGAACGCTGCCACCTGCGCGACGCGTCGTGGTTCCAGTGGCCGCTGCTGGAGACGGCGATCGAGGGCAACATCATTGCCGACTTCCCGCTCTGCAATAAGTCGTTCAACTGTTCCTATTCTGGCGCGGACCTCTAAGCCATGCGCAAGACTCTGCTCGAAAGCCTCACCCACGGTTCGCTGACGGAGCCGGCACCGGCGCCGGACGAATCGGCGCTGGCGGAGCTTGCAACGAAAGTCGGCCGCACCGCCCAGGCCAGGCTTGGTCGTTCTCTTGCCATTCGCGAGGTCGATGCCGGGTCCTGCAACGCCTGCGAGCTGGAGATTCACGCACTGTCCAACGCCTTCTACGACGTCGAGCGTTTCGGCCTGCGCTTCGTCGCCTCACCGCGCCATGCCGACGTGCTGCTGGTCACGGGGCCCGTGACGAAGAACATGCGACAGGCGCTGGAGCGGACGTACAACGCGACGCCCGATCCGAAATGGGTCGTTGCGGTCGGCGGATGTGCGGTCGACGGCGGGATTTTCAGAGGCAGCTATGCCTGCGTCGGTGGCGTATCCGAGACGGTTCCGGTGGATTTGCACATCAAAGGTTGTCCGCCGTCGCCAATGGATTTGTTGAAGGGCCTGCTCGCGCTGCTGGAGCACGTCGGCGCCAAGCGGTGAGCCGCACCCACATCCTCGGTCGTTGCGAGCAGCCAATGGATCCGGCCTTCGCTGTCCCGATGGCTGGCGTGGACGGAAGAGAGCCGAGGCTCAATCCACCAGGATCACCCTGATATCGTTCACATTGGTCAGCGTCGGGCCGGGCTGCAGCAAGTCGCCCGTCGCCTCGAAGAACGTCGTCGCGTCGTTGTTGTCCAGATAGGCCTGCGGCTGAAGCTCCAGCGACTTCATCTTGGCAAAGGTCGCAGCGTCAATCAGTGCGCCGGCGGGATCGGTGGGATGGCCGGCGCCGCCGTCGGCGCCGTCGGTGTCGCCGGCAAGCGCCGAGATATCGGGTGTGTCCTTCAACAGAGAGGCCAGCGCCAGCGCGTATTCCTGGTTGGGGCCGCCGCGTCCCTGACCGCGCACGGTTACCGTGAGCTCGCCGCCGGAAAGAATCGCGACGCGTCTGCCTTGCGCGCGGGCCTGGAGCGCGAGCCTGGCGTGATCGGCAGCGACCTCGCGGGCCTCGCCTTCGAGATCGGCGCCGAGATCGATGGTCTCGTAGCCGGCCTCCTTCGCGCGTTTCACTGCGGCGTCGAGCGATTGCCTGGGACGGGCGATCAGCTCGAAATGCGCGTGCGCGAACGCGGCGTCACCAGGCTTGCAGCTTTCGTTGGCGGGATCATCGAGCGCACGGGCTACGGCATCGTCGACGGCGAGGTTGTATTTGACGACGATCGCGCGCGCATCGGCCAGCGTGGTCGGATCGGGCACGGTCGGGCCCGAGGCGATCGCGGAGGGCTCGTCATGCGGCACGTCGGAGATCGCGAGCGTCACGATCTCGGCGGCGTTCTTGCCGGCCCGCGCCAGGCGGCCACCCTTGATGCGCGACAGATGCTTTCTGACGATATTCATCTCGCCGATCGGCGCGCCCGAGCGCAGCAGTGCCTTGTTGACCGCCTGCTTCTGCGCGAAGCTGATGCCGTCCACCGGCGCGATCCAGTTCGCCGAGCCGCCGCCGGTGAGCAGCACCAGCAAGAGATCGTCAGGGCCGGCCTCGCTTGCGAGCGCAAGCGTGTCGGCCGCGCCCTTCAGTCCGGCCTCGTCAGGTACGGGATGGCCGGCCTCGACGACACGGATCCGGCGCGTCGGCACGCCGTAGCCATGGCGCGTGGTCGCGATGCCGACGAGGCGCTCCGGCGCGAGCTTGAACGTGTCGAGATAATGCCGTTCCGCAGCTGCCGCCATTGCGGCGGCGCCCTTGCCGGCGGCAAGGCAGATCACGCGTCCCCTGGCCGGAGGGCGCAAGTGAGGCGCCAGGATCGTGCTCGGATGGGCGGCGGCGACGGCGGCGTCGTAGAGCGCGCGGAGCAGGGGGCGTCGGTCGGTCATGACGATGGCCTTCAGCAAACTCTTGGGCAGACTTAAAGCGAGGGCGAAACGTCGCCATTCCCCTGCCTAGCGCATCGGGCGCGAAAGAGTAAGCGGGCTTTGCCATCATTCGATTGTGCAATCGCGTGATCATAATCGGCACGCGAAAAGCCCCCTGCGATTGCTCGCAGGGGGCTTCCATTTGCGGTGTCTTGGGGCAGCTAGCCGCCGGCGTCGGCGCTGATCACGTCGCCGAACAGGTCCCACTTCTCGCCCTTGAACCTCTCGAGCCGGAGCTGGCTGATCGGTGCAAAGTCGGTTGCGGAGGTGTTGATCACGATGCCGGGCAGCAGCACTTCGGTCCGGTAGTCCTTCAGGCTGGCCGCCTGCTTCATGATGTTCTCGCGCGTGAGGTTGTCACCGCACTGCTTCAACACCTGAACCAGTGTCTGCGCCACGCCGTAGCCGACGATGGTGCCGTGGTCGAGTTTGTCGCCATCGGGGAAGTACTTCGTCATGAATGCCAGGAAGTCCTTCATGCCGGGATCGTTGTTCCACTCCGGATCGGAGACGTCCTTGAGATAATCGGCGGAAATGATGTCCTGGCCGTTCTCGAAACCGGCGGGCTTCATCACGCTGCCGACGGAGGCCGAGACGTTGTTGAGGAAGTGCAGCGGCTTCCAGCCGATCTCGGCATTCTTCTTGATTGCCTGCGCCGCGAATTTCGGCGTTGTGATGTTCATGAACACGTCGGCACCGGTCGACTTCAGCTTGACGATGTGGTTGTCGATCGTCGGCTCGGAGGTCTCGTAGCTCTCCTCGGCGACGATCATCGAGGACGCCTTGGAGCCGAGGCCGTCCTTGAGGCCCTTCAGATAATCCTTGCCGTAATCGTCGTTCTGGTAGAGCACGGCGATCTTGGCGTCAGGCTTGTTCTTGAGCAGCCACTTTGCGTAGATCTGCGTCTCGCTCTGGTAGTTGGGCTGCCATCCCATGGTCCAGGGGAAGTCCTTCGGATCGTTCCACTTGGTGGCGCCGGTGGCGACGAACAGCTGCGGCACCTTTTTCGAGTTCATGTATTTGTGGATCGCCGAATTCGGCGGCGTCCCGAGCGAGTTGAAGATGAAGAGCACCTCGTCGCTCTCGACCAGCTTGCGCGCCTGCTCCACCGTCTTCGGCGGCGAGTAGCCGTCGTCATAGGAGATGAAGTTGATCTTGCGGCCGTTGATGCCGCCTTCGTCGTTGATCTTCTTGAAATAGGCGGCTTCGGTCCGCCCGATGATGCCGTAGGCGGAGGCCGGTCCGCTGTAGGGCATGATGTTGCCGACCTTGATCTCGGTATCGCTCGCGCCGGTATCGTACTTCTTCTGGGCCGAGGCGATGGAGGTCGAGGCCGCGAACAGCGCGAGCGCAAGGGACGCAGCCGCAAATTTGCTGGTGACAGCAGGCATTCCAATCTCCCTGATTTTTTCTTGGTGTGTGCGCCCTTTTTTTTGAGAGTTTTTGGCGACGCGCCGGCGATTGAATACGATTTGGCGGCTCCCTTCAAGAAAAAGCCCCTGCGACCAAGTCGCAGGGGCTGCTGCTTTAGTAGTCAGGTTCGGCTGTCACACGCCGGTAGCCGGCGCCTCCTCCTATTGCGGAGGCGTAGCCTCCCGTTAACCACTGACGTCGCCGCTGATCACGTCACCAAACAGCTCCCAGGTGCCTCCCTTGAACCGCATGAGTTGCAGCTGCGAAATGGGGGCAAAATCGGTTGGGCTGGTGTTGATCTGGATGCCCGGCAACAGGCCGCCGACCGTGGCATTCTTGATGTTGGCCGCCTGCTTCATGATGTTCGCGCGCGTCAGGTCGTCGCCGCATTGCTTGAGCACCTGGACCAGGCTCTGGGACACTGCGTAGCCGTACATGACGTTGGCGTCGGTGCGATTGGCCTCGGGGTAGTACTTGTCCAGGAACGCGTTCCAGGCCTTCAGGTCGTCGGTGTTCTTCCATTGCGGGTCGGTCGGATCCTTGATGTAGGCCGACGAGATGATGCCCTGCGAGGCCTCCACCCCAGCCGGCTTGATCGTGGCGCCGATCGAGGAAGAGACGTTGTTGAGGAAGTGGGTCGGTTTCCATTCGATCTCGGCGATCTTCTTGATGGCCTGGGCTGCGAACTTCGGAATCGACGCGTCGAAGAACACGTCGGCGCCGGAGGCCTTCAGCTTGAGGATGTGCGAATCGATGGTCGGCTCGGTCGTCTCGTAGCTCTCCTCCGCGACGATCATCGAGGCGGCCTTGGCGCCAAGCCCGTCCTTCAGGCCCTTGACGTAGTCCTTGCCGTAATCGTCGTTCTGATAGAGCACCGCGATCTTGGCGTCGGGCATCTTCTGCAGGATGTACTTCGCGTAGATGCGCGCTTCGCTCTGGTAGTTGGGCTGCCAGCCCATGGTCCACGGGAATTCCTTGGGGTCGTTCCACTTGGTAGCGCCGGTAGCCACGAAGAGCTGTGGCACCTTCTTCGTGTTCATGTATTTGTGGATCGCCGAGTTCGGCGGCGTGCCGAGCGAGTTGAAGATGAACAGGACCTCGTCGCTCTCGACCAGCTTGCGGGCCTGCTCGACCGTCTTCGGCGGCGAGTAGCCGTCATCATACGAGATGAAATTGATCTTGCGGCCGTTGATGCCGCCTTCGGCGTTGACCTTGTTGAAGTAGGCGGCTTCCGTCTTGCCGATCACGCTGTAAGACGACGCGGGCCCGCTGTAGGGCATGATGTTGCCGATCTTGATCTCGGTATCGGTCGCGCCGGTGTCGTATTTCTTCTGGGCGAGTGCCGCCGTGGACAGCGTGACGGCGAGTGCCAGGGTGGCCGAAAAGGCTCCCCTCCGCATGCGGATGGAATCCATGTGCTGATCTCCTTGGATCCGTTGAATGTGTCGCTGCTTGCTGATCGGGAGCTCTTTGTCGGCTCCAGGCAACATTCAATGCCCTTCCCACATCGCCAGCAAGGAGCGGGCTCGTGAGAAGGCAGCGCCGAGGATTTATCTTTAGTCGAATGGTCGCGAGCGGTGTCGAGGCGCCGGGATGTTGTTGTCAGGCGTGTCGAGCCAAGGCGACGGCAACGAAGCCGCGGCATGCTCGCGTCTTGCTTTGCAGCAAGTCTTTCAGGCGACGCCGAATTCCCTGCCGAACCGAAACTTTGGTGTGGCCCGGGAGGAGGTTAGTGAAAGTTGCGTCGACTGCTCGCGTTGATCTTTGATTGCGAGGCGGAGGATGTTAGTGGCCGGGATCGCTCGAGATGACGTCGCCGAACAACTCCCACGATTTGCCCTTGAACCGCATCATCTGGAGCTGTTCGATCGGGGCGAAATCGTCGGGCGCAGTGTTGATCTTGATGCCGGGCAGCAGCGTGTCAGGTTCGAAATCCTTCAAGGACGCCGCCTGCTTCATGACATTGTCGCGGGTGAGATTGTCGCCGCACATTTGCAGCACCTTCACCATGGTTTGTGCGGCCGCGTAGCCGAACACCACGCCGGCATCGAGCTTGTTGGCCTTCACATCGTACCGCGCGATGAAGTCGTAGAACTTCTTCATGCCCTCGTCGGCGTTCCATTGCGGGTCGGAGCCGTCCTTGATGTAGGTCGCCGACAGGATGCCCTGCGAGATTTCGAAGCCAGCCGGCTCGAGCACGCCGCCGACCGAGGCCGAGACGTTGGAGAGGATGTGGATCGGATGCCAGTTGATCTCGGCCGCCTTCTTGATCGCCTGGGCCGCGAATTTCGGCGTGGTGATGCTGATGAAGACATCGACGCCCGCGGCTTTCAACTTCACGACGTGCTCATCGACCGCGGGCTCCGAGGTGTCGTAGGGCTCCTCCAGCACGATCATCGAGGCCTTAGGCCCGAGCCCGTCCTTCAGCCCTTTCAGATAGTCCTTGCCGAAATCGTCGTTCTGGAAGAGCACGCCGATCTTCGCGTCCGGCTTCTCCTTCATGATGTACTTGGCGTAGATCTTCGCCTCGCTGGCGTAGCTTGGCTGCCAGCCCATGGTCCAGGGATATTGCTTGGGATCATTCCACTTCGAGGCGCCGCTCGCCACGAACAATTGCGGCACTTTCTTCTCGTTCATGTATTTGCGGATGGCGCCGTTGGTGGAGGTGCCGAGCGAGCCGAAGATCAAGAGCACGTTGTCGCTCTCGACCAGCTTGCGCGCCTGTTCCACCGTCTTCGGCGGTGAATAACCATCGTCATACGAGATGAACTTGATCTTGCGGCCGTTGACGCCGCCTTGGGCATTGACCTTGTTGAAATAGGCCTCCTCGGCCTTGCCGATCACGGCGTAGGCGGAGGCTGGCCCGCTATAGGGCATGATGTTGCCGACCTTGATCTCGGTATCGGAGGCGCCGCTGTCGTAGGTCTTCTGCGCCACTGCGGGATTGCTCATTGCAGTGCACAACGCGAATGCGGCCGCAACCGCCGCAACCTGAAATCGAACGACCGTCATTGCTCTCCTACCCCAGCTGGATCGGCGCAGCATTGAACAAGATTGATGCACGACGTCAACAAAAAGCCCCCCGCGATCGCTCGCGGGGGGCTCGGACCGTGACCTCGGGCGTGCTACTCCGGAGCGACGTCGCCGCTCAGGATCTCACCGAACTGTTCCCATTTCTCGCCCTTGAACCGCTGCATCTGCAGCTGGCTGATCGGGGCAAAATCGCTTGGGCCGGTGTTGATCGTGATACCGGGCAGCAGGGTATCCGGCGCGAAGTCCTTCAGGCTCGCCGCCTGTTTCATGACGTTGGCCCGGGTGAGGTCGTCGCCGCACATCTCCAGCGTCTTGGCGAGCGTCTGCGCAGCACCGTAACCGTAAACGATGCTGGCGTCGGTTTTGTCCGCGCCGGGCATGTACTTGTCGAGGAACTCGGCCCACTTCTTCATGCCGGCGTCGTCGTTCCAGCGCGGATCGGCGCCGTCCTTGGCGTAGGCCGCCGACAGTACGCCCTGGGAGGCTTCGAACCCGGCAGGCTTCATCACGCTGCCGACCGAGGCCGACACGTTGGTGATGATCTGGAGCGGCTTCCAGCCGAGCTCGGCGGTCTTCTTGATCGTCTGGGCGCCGAACTTCGGCGTGGTGAAGATCAAGAGCACGTCGGGATTGGCCGCCTTGATCTTGACGATGTGGCCGTCGATCGAGGGTTCGGAGACCTCATAGCTCTCTTCCATCATGATCATGGACGAAGCCTTCGGGCCGAAACCGTCCTTGGTTCCCTTGAGGTAGTCTTTGCCGAAATCGTCGTTCTGATAGAGGATCGCGACCTTGGCGTCGGGCTTCTCCTTCATCAGCCATTTGGCGTAGATATGGGCTTCGCTCTGGTAGGAGGGTTGCCAGCCGATGGTCCAGGGGAAATTCTTCGGATCGTTCCACTTGGTGGCGCCGGTCGCGACGAACAGCTGCGGGATCTTCTTGGCGTTGAGATATTTCTGGATCGCGCTGTTCGAAGGCGTGCCGAGCGGATTGAACACGGCCAGCACCTCGTCGCTCTCGACCAGCTTGCGGACCTGCTCGACCGCTTTCGGCGGCGAGTAGCTGTCGTCATAGGTGACGAAATTGACCTTGCGGCCGTTGATGCCGCCCTTGTCGTTGATCATCTTGAAATAGGCTTCCTCGGTCTTGCCGATGATGCCATAGGCTGACGCCGGACCGCTGTACGGCATGATGTTGCCGATCTTGATCTCGGTATCGGACGCGCCGGTGTCGTATTTCTTTTGGGCGAGTGCTGCGCCGGAGGTGAGCGTCGCGACCGCCGTTACGAGTGCGGCGGTTCGTAGTGTTCTTTCGAAAAGCAATTTGGTCTCCTTGGTTGAAACAACAGTCTTGATGATGGGCTCAGTTTCGTCTGAGCCGTCCGGCGAATTGCTGGCCCAGGATCGCGACCTGCCTTGCGCCGTGCGGCACGAGGTAGATGACGAGGAACAGAATCACGCCGAACACGGCGCCGGAGAGGCCCTTGGAGACGCCTTCCGCGATGTTCGGCACGAAGATAATGAAAGCCGCGCCGACGATCGAGCCGGGCAGCCAGCCGACGCCGCCGACGACCATGCCGAGGAATAGCTGGATCGCAAGCGTAATGGTGAAGCTGTCGGGCGCGACGAACTGCACCGCGATGGCGCTGAGGCCGCCGGCGACGCCGGTGATGCCGGCGGAGACGCCGAAGGCGAGCGTCTTATAGAGTGCGACGTTGACGCCCATCGCGGAGGCGGCGATCTCGTTGTCGCGGATCGCCATGAAGGCGCGGCCCGAGCGGGAGCGCAACAGGTTCACCGAGAAGATGTAGATCGCGAGCACGACGAAGAGCGTGAAATAATACAGCCACATGTCCTGCGACATCTTCAGGCCGAACGGCGCGTCGGGCTTGGTGACGACGAGGCCCTGCACGCCGCCGGTCCAGGGCTCGAGGAAGTTCAGCTTCAGCAGCTGCGGCATCGCCGTGGCGAGCGCAAAGGTCGCGAGCGCAAGGTAGACGCCGGAGAGCCGCAGCGCCGGCTGGCCGAACAGGAAGCCCACGCCGAAGCAGAGCACGCCAGCGACGGGCAGGCAGAGGAAATAGGGGATGTTGAACTGCTCCATCATCACCGCGGTGACGTAGGCGCCGATACCGTAGAACGCGCTCTGGCCGAGCGAGAACTGGCCGCTTCCGCCGGTCAGGATGTTCAGGGCCAGCACGGCGAGGCCCAGATACAAGAGCTGGGTGAGCTGGAAGATCACGAAGTTCTTCGCAAACAGCGGGACGGCGATGAGAAGCAGCAGCACCACAACTGATGTGCCCGTGCCCATCGTCATGGACCGCTTCGGGACGGCTTCGACCGCCTCGTTGCCTTCGGCGACGACTTCTTCGGCTGCGCTCATGATCAAACTCGCTTGACGATGTGCCGGCCGAACAGGCCAGCGGGTTTGACGACCAGGACGGAGATGATCAGCGCGAGCGCGATCGGGAGTTTCAGCTCGTTGCCGACGCCGGGAATGTAGGTGCCGGCAAGGTTCTCGAAGATGCCGACCAGGAAGCCGCCGACCACGGCGCCGAACGGGCTGGTGAGGCCACCGAGCACGGCCGCGGCGAAGCCGTAGATCAGGACGCCGCCCATCATGTTGGGCTCGAGGAACACCACGGGAGCAATCAGCATGCCGGCGATCGAGCCGATCGCCGAGGCCATGCCCCAGCCCAGCGCGATCATCCAGGAGGTGTTGATGCCGACGAGGCGAGCCGATTCAGGCACCGAGGCCGCCGCGCGCATCGCAAGGCCGATTCTGGTGTACTGGAAGAAGAAGTAGAGGCCGAGCAGGAGCAGCACGGTGACACCGATCATGCCGGCCTGGTGAGTCGACACCAGCTGGCTGCCGAGGAACGGTGAAGACCCGAACGGGGTCGGGTACTGCTTGATGGTGAAGTCCCAGATCAAGCCGGCGGACGAGTTGATGATGGAAAACAGCGCGATGAAACCGGCAACGTTGGTGAGCACCGGCGCCTTCGCCAGCGGCTTGAACAGGATGCGCTCGATGGCGATGCCGCCGATGAAGGAAAGCACCAGCGTGATCAGGAACGCACCCCAATAGGGCACGCCCCACTGCATCAGCTGCCAGGAGATAAACGTTGAGAACATCGCCATCTCGCCTTGCGCGAAGTTGAGATGGTCGATGGCCTGGTAGATCATGACGACGGCGAGCGCCATGCAGGCGTAGATGGCGCCAGTGGCAATGCCGGCCAGCACCTGGTTGGTAAAAAGCTCCATCGCGCCGGCTCCTCAGTAACCCAGATAGGATTTGCGGATTTCTTCGTTGTTGGCGATGTCCTTGGCATTGCCTGACATCACGATGCGGCCGGTCTCGATCACATAGGCCTGGTCGGCGAGCTCGAGCGCGAGCTGTGCGTTCTGCTCGACCACCAGGATCGACACCTTGTCCTCGCGGTTGATCTTGCCGAGGATGCCGAACAGGTCGCGCACGACGAGGGGGGCAAGTCCGAAGGACGGCTCGTCCAGCAGCATCAGCCGTGGCCGCAGCATCAGCGCGCGCGCTACCGCGAGCATCTGCTGCTCGCCGCCGGAGAGCGTGCCGGCCTGTTGGGTATGCCGCTGCTTCAGCACCGGGAAATGCGCGTACATGCGCTCGATGTCGGAGACGATGCCGGCATTGTCCTTGCGGGTGATGGCCCCGAGCTGCAGGTTCTCCTCCACCGTCATGGTGGTGAAGGTGCCGCGGCCCTGCGGCACATGGGCGATACCGAATCGCACGATGCTCTCGGTCGAGCGGTTGTTCAGCGGCTTGCCGTCGAATTCGATGCCGCCGGTGGAGCGCACCATGTTGCAGATCGCACGCAGCGTCGTGGTCTTGCCGGCGCCGTTGGCGCCCAGCAGCGTCGTCAGCGATCCCTCGTTAAGCGAGAAGGAGAGGCCATGAAGGGCCTGGACCTGGCCGTAATAGGCGCGCAGGTCCTTGACGTTGAGCAGAAGAGTCATTGGTCCTTGCTCCCGAGATAGGCCTTGATGACGTCGGGGTCCGCCTGCACCTGGGCGGGCGTGCCTTCCGCGAGCTTCTTGCCGAAATTCAGTGCGACGACGTGATCGGCGATCGACATCACGAGGCCCATGTGGTGCTCGACCAGCAGCACCGTCATGTGGCGCTCGTCACGGATTTTGCGGATGAGATCGCCGAGGACGTAGACCTCTTCGTGATTGAGGCCGCCGGCGGGCTCGTCGAGCAGCAGGATCTTCGGATCGGCCGCGAGCGCCCGCGCCAATTCGACGCGCTTCTGTGTGCCGAAGGGCAGGCCGGACACGGTGGTGTGGGCGACGTCCTCGAGGTCGAGATAGGCGAGAATCTCGTGCACCTTCTTGTTCACGCTGCTCTCGCTGCGGCGAATCCAGGCGAGCCGCAGCGAGTCGCTGATGATGTCGGAAGAGGTGCGCGCATGGGTGCCGACGCGGACATTGTCCATCACCGACAGGTTCGGAAACAGCGCCACGTTCTGGAAGGTGCGGCCGATGCCGATCTCTGCGATGCGGTGCGGCGGGCGCGACAGAATGCTGACGCCTTCCATCAGGATGTCGCCGGATGACGGCTGGTAGAGGCGCGAGAGGCAATTGAAGAGCGTGGTCTTGCCGGCGCCGTTGGGGCCGATCAATCCGAGGATCTGGCCCTTATGCATGTCGAAGGACACGCCATTGAGCGCGACGATGCCGCCGAACACGACGCTCACGTCGCGAACGGCGAGCAGAGGCGATGTCCCCTGCGCGAGCTGTGCCTGCGTCATCTCGTCTCGCCCACACCATTCAGTGGGCGATGGGGCGATGCGGACCGCTCCCGATGATCACAAAGACTATCTGAACCCCTCGGCCACACGAGCAACTTTTCCTCCTGGTTTCAGCTTTTTGCTGATTTCTTTTTTGGATTGCGGCACCAGACCCCCAAGCACCGCTTCGATGTTCCTTACCATCGCGAGCAGACGTGGTCCAATGTCGTTGATGAGACGTTCTTCCGTGAAGCGGAATGCGGGCGCGCCGCAATTGAAGGCGTAAGGTCCGGTTCCGTCATTCAGCTTGAGCGCGACGCCGGCGGCGCCGATGTCGTCGTGCCAGTCGCCGACCGACATCGCGAAGCCGTATTTCGCGACGGTCTCGCCTGAGCGTTCCAGTCCGTCGCGCATCTTGGGCCAGCGGCTGCCGTAATGTTCGCGCAGGACGCGCGACAGTTCGACGCGATCATCCTCAGCGAGCGCCCAGAAGTACGCACGACCCATCGCGCTGGTTGCAATCGGCACGCGCGAGCCGACGTCAAGTTGAACGCCGACCGTCTCGCTGCCGCGGCTCTGTCCGAAATAGATCATGCTGTGACGATCCCGGCCGCCGACCGCGACGGCGCCGCCGGTCGCACGCATCAGTTCCTCGCGAAAAGGTTCGGACAAATGCCGTACGCCGAGATTGGCCAGCGCGGCATAGCCGAGCGACATCGCGGCTGGCGTGAGCTGGTACTTCTCGAAGCGCGGAACCGGCGCGAGATAGCCGAGCTTGGTCAGCGTGTAGGTCAGCCGCGACACGGTCGGCTTCGGCAAATTGGTGCGGGCCGCAATCTCCTGATTGCCGAGCAGGCCGTCATTGGGTTGGAAAGCGCGCAATACGTCCAGTCCGCGGGAAAGCGCGACGACGAAATTCCGGTCGGCCGCTGTCTTCTTTCCTGTACGCTTCATCCCTGATCTGCTTCTTGCGCGGAGTCGTTGACAAGCCACGTGCTTCAAAATAACCCTGCCGTCAAGATGCGGAATTAAATTCCGCACCGCGAAATCGAACAAAAGTAAATTCCCCACCAAGGAGGGACACCGTGAGCGAAGTGGTCAAGCTTGAGCGTCATGACGAAGTCGGGATCGTCACGGTCGACAGCCCTCCGGTCAATGCCCTGAGTGCTGCAGTCCGCGGCGGTATCTTGGAATGCATCAAGGCCGCGATCGCCGATCCCGCCATCAAGGGCATCGTGCTGACCTGCGCCGGCCGCACCTTCATCGCCGGCGCGGATATCACCGAATTCGGCAAGCCGCCGAAGCCGCCCGCGCTCAACGACGTGCTGTCCGAGATCGAGAATTCGCCAAAACCCGTCGTTGCCGCGATCCACGGCACCGCGCTCGGCGGCGGCCTCGAGGTCGCGCTCGCCTGTCATTTCCGCGTCGCGGTCAAGGAAGCCAGGCTCGGTCTGCCTGAAGTGAAGCTCGGCCTCCTGCCGGGTGCCGGCGGCACCCAGCGCCTGCCCCGCGCGGTTGGTCCCGAGCTCGCCGTCAAGATGATCGTCGGGGGTGATCCCATCGGCGCGGCGGAAGCGCTGAAGAACGGCCTGATCGAAGAGATCATCGAGAGTCCGGCGGCGGGCGGCGAAGCGTTCGTGCGCAAGCTGCTGGCCGAGAAGCGCCCGCTGCGCCGCCTGCGCGACGATGATTCCAAGATCGCGGCGGCCAAGGCCGATCGCTCGATCTTCACCAACGCGGTCGCCGCAATGACCAAGAAGTCGCGCGGCCTGGAGGCGCCGTTCGCGGCCGCCGATGCCGTCGGCTACGCCATTGACCTACCCTTCGACGAAGGTCTGAAGAAGGAACGCGAAGGTTTCCTCAAGCTCGTCGCCAGCGACCAGTCCAAGGCGCAGCGCTACGCCTTCTTCGCCGAGCGCGAAGCCAACAAGATCGCGGGCGTTCCTGAAGGCACCAAGGGCCGGCCGGTCAACCGCGTCGCCATCCTCGGCGCCGGCACCATGGGCGGCGGCATCGCGATGTCCTTTGCCAATGCCGGGATTCCCGTCACTCTGATCGAAACCGGCGAGGAGCAGCTCAAGCGCGGCATGGGCATCATGCAGAAGAACTGGGAAGCGACCGCCGCGCGCGGCGGTATCCCGGCTGATGCGCCCGCCAAGCGCATGGCGCTCATCAACGGCGTCGTGGGGATCGAGAATGTCGGCGATGCCGACCTCGTCATCGAAGCCGTGTTCGAGACCATGGCGGTGAAGAAGGAGGTGTTCGGCAAGCTCGACCAATACGCCAAGCCGGGCGCCGTGCTCGCCTCCAACACCTCGTATCTGAACATCGACGAGATCGCGAAATCGACCAAGCGTCCGCAGGACGTGCTCGGCATGCACTTCTTCTCGCCGGCCAATGTGATGAAGCTGTGCGAAATCGTGCGCGCCGCCAAGACCGCGCCGGACGCATTGGTCACCGCTGTCACCATCGCGCGCAAGATCGCCAAGGTCCCGGCCGTGGTCGGTGTCTGCGACGGCTTCGTCGGCAACCGCATGCTGGCCCAGCGCAGCAAGCAGTCCGAGAAGCTGTTGTTCGAAGGCGCGCTGCCGCAGCAGGTCGATGCCGTCGTCACCAAGTTCGGCATGCCGATGGGACCGTTCGCGATGGGTGACCTCGCCGGCCTCGACATCGGCTGGCGCTCGCGCAAGGATCGCGGCATCAAGTCGGAGATCGCGGACGCGCTGTGCGAAGCCGGCCGCTTCGGCCAGAAGACCGGTAAGGGCTACTACAAGTACGAATCCGGCAGCCGTTCGCCGCTGCCCGATCCTGAGGTCGAGAAGCTGATCGACGAGACGCTGCTCCGCCTCGGCCGCAAGAAGCGCGTCGTCAGCGACGAGGAGATCCTCGAGCGCATGATGTATCCGATGGTCAACGAGGGAGCGAAGATTCTCGAGGAAGGCATCGCGGCGCGTCCGTCCGATATCGACGTGGTCTGGCTCTACGGCTATGGCTGGCCGATCTACCGCGGCGGCCCGATGTTCTGGGCCGACAGCGTCGGCCTCAAGCATATTGCCGATCGCCTGTCCTTCTACGCCAAGGAGACCAACGACCCGAGCCTCGAGCCCGCCCCGCTGCTGAAGAAGCTTGCGGCCGAAGGCAAGACGTTCGCGTCGCTGGCCGCGGCGTCGAAGGCGGCTTGATCAGGTTGGGCTCGGTGGCTGCGACCTTCTCCGCTGCACGCTCTCTCCGTTCCCTCCCCCCTTGTGGGGGAGGGTCAGGGAGGGGGGTGACCCCGGGCGAGGTCAGCGTTTGTGGCTGCCCCTCTCCCCAACCCTCCCCCGCAAGGGGGGAGGGAGCCCGTCCGTCGGTGCCCACCTTACCCGACTCCCTCACGAGCGCCTTGCAGAGTACCGACCGTTAATGACCCATCCCGGCGAACAGTTTTACCCCGAGGGCGTGCATTGGGACGACACCATCGTCCAGGGCACGCTGCCCGACCTGCTCTCGACGGCCGCTGCAGATTACGGCCCGCGCACCGCACTGGAATTTCGTGATCGTCCGATCACCTATACCGAGCTCGCAGCTCGGGCCGAGCGCGCGGCGGCGGCATTCCTGCGCGCCGGCTGCGGCAAGGGAACGTCGGTGGCGCTGTTCCTCGGCAATACGCCGGATCATCCCGTCAATTTCTTCGGCGCGCTGAAGGCCGGCGCCCGCGTCGCGCATCTGTCGCCGCTCGACGGCGAGATCGCGCTGACCCACAAGGTCTCCGACTCCGGCTCGCGTCTGCTGGTCACCTCGAACCTCCAAGCCTTGCTGCCGACCGCGCTGAAATTCCTGGAGAAGGGGCTGATCGATCGCCTCGTTGTCTGCGAGGACGATGATTGGGGCAAGGTGGGCACGCCGCAGGCCGCAATTCCTGATGATCCGCGCATCGTCACCTTTAGTGCCTTCGTCGAGGGCGCGCCGCCGCCGGCGCAGTGGCCCGCTGTTGCCGTCGACGACGTCGCGCTGCTGCAATATACCGGCGGCACCACCGGTCTGCCGAAGGGCGCCATGCTGACGCACGGCAATCTCACCTCGGCGGTGTCGATCTACGACGTCTGGGGCAAGCCGGCGCGGGCCGCGCGCGGCGATGTGATCGAGCGCGTCATTTGCGTGCTGCCGCTGTTCCACATCTATGCGCTCACGGTGGTGCTGCTGTCCTCGCTCCGCCGCGGCAATCTGATCTCGCTGCACCAGCGCTTCGACGTCGAAGCGGTGATGCGCGACATCGAGGTCAAGCGCGCGACTTATTTCCCGGGTGTGCCGACGATGTGGATCGCGATCGCCGCGCTGCCCGACCTCGACAAGCGCGACTTCTCCTCGCTTAACGCGATCGGCTCCGGCGGTGCGCCGCTGCCGGTCGAGGTCGCAAGTTTCTTCGAGCGCAAGGTCGGCAAAAAGCTGAAGAGCGGCTGGGGCATGACCGAGACCTGCTCGCCCGGCACCGGCCATCCACCTACAGGTCCCGACAAGCCCGGCTCGATCGGGCTGATGCTGCCCGGCATCGAGCTCGATGTCGTCTCGCTGGAAGATCCCACCAAAGTGCTTCCGCCGGGCGACGTCGGTGAGATCCGCATCAAGGGACCGAACGTCACCAGGGGCTACTGGAACAGGCCGGCGGGATCTGCGGAAGCCTTCGTCGACGGCCGCTTCCTCACCGGCGACATCGGCTATGTCGATGCGGACGGCTATTTCTTCCTGGTCGACCGCAAGAAGGACATGATCATCTCCGGCGGCTTCAACGTCTATCCGCAGATGATCGAGCAGGCGATCTACACCATTCCGGGCGTGCACGAGGTGATCGTGCTCGGCATTCCCGACCAGTATCGAGGCGAGGCCGCAAAGGCCTTCATCAAGCTGAAGCCCGACGCAAGGCCGTTCTCGCTCGACGAACTGCGCACGCGGCTCACCGGCAAGCTCGGCAAGCACGAATTGCCGGCGGCGGTCGCCTTCGTCGACGATCTGCCGCGCACGCCGGTCGGAAAATTGTCGCGCCACGAATTGCGGCAGCAGCAAAAACCATCACAATCCACGCAACCAGGAGGTCGCTCTTGACCGACGCCGTTATCGTTTCCACCGCCCGTACCCCGATCGGCAAAGCCTATCGCGGCATGCTCAACGCCACCGAGGGCGCTACGCTGCTGGGCCACGCCATCGGCGAAGCCGTCGCGCGCGCCAAGGTCGATCCGAAGGAGATCGAGGACGTCGTGATGGGCGCCGCGCTCCAGCAGGGCGCCACCGGCGGCAACATCGCGCGCAAGGCTCTGCTCCGCGCCGGCCTGCCGGTCACCGTCGCCGGCACCACCATCGACCGCCAATGCGCCTCGGGCCTGCAGGCGATCGCACTTGCCGCGCGCTCCGTGATCTTCGATGGCGTCGAGATCGCGGTCGGCGGCGGCGGCGAGTCGATCAGCCTCGTGCAGAATGACAAGATGAACGGCTTCCACGCCCAGGACCCGGCGCTGCTCAAGATCAAGGGCGAGGTCTACATGCCCATGATCGACACCGCGGAAGTCGTCGCCAAACGCTACGGCATCTCGCGCGAACGCCAGGACGAATATTCGCTGGAAAGCCAGCGCCGCACTGCCGCCGCGCAGCAGGGCGGCAAGTTCAAGGACGAGATTGCCCCGATCACGACGCAGATGGCGGTCACCGACAAGGCAACCGGCGCCGTCTCGATGAAGGAAGTCACGCTATCGCAGGACGAAGGTCCGCGCCCCGAGACCACGGCGGAGGGCCTTGCCGGCCTCAAGCCCGTGCGCGGCGAAGGCTTCACCGTCACCGCCGGCAATGCCAGCCAGCTCTCCGACGGCGCCAGCGCGACCGTCATCATGAGCGACAAGGAGGCGGCGAAGCGCGGCCTCAAGCCGCTCGGCATCTTCCGCGGCTTCGTTTCCGCCGGCTGCGAGCCGGACGAGATGGGCATCGGGCCGGTGTTCGCCGTACCGCGCCTCTTGAAGCGCCATGGCCTCACGGTCGACGACATCGGCCTGTGGGAGCTCAACGAAGCCTTCGCGGTGCAGGTGCTGTATTGCCGCGACAAGCTCGGCATCGACCCCGAGAAGATCAATGTCGATGGCGGCGCGATTGCGGTCGGCCATCCCTACGGCATGTCGGGCGCGCGCCTGACGGGTCACGCCCTGATCGAGGGGCGTCGCCGCAAGGCCAAGTACGCGGTCGTCACCATGTGCGTCGGCGGCGGCATGGGCGCGGCCGGCTTGTTCGAAGTGTTGCAGTAATTCACAGGAGGATCCGATGGATCTCGCATTCACGAAGGAAGAGCAGGCGTTTCGCGAGGAAGTGCGGGCATTCTTCCGCGACAACGTGCCGCCGGATACGCGGCGCAAGCTGGTCGAGGGACGTCACCTCACCAAGGACGAGATGGTGACGTGGTGGCGCATCCTCAACAAGAAGGGCTGGGGCGTGAGCCACTGGCCCAAGCAGTATGGCGGCACCGGTTGGACCAGCGTGCAGCACTACATCTTCAATGAGGAGTTGCAGTCCTATCCGGCGCCGCAGCCGCTCGCCTTCGGCGTCAGCATGGTCGGTCCGGTCATCTACACCTTCGGCAACGAGGAGCAGAAGAAGAAGTACCTGCCGCGCATTGCCAATGTCGACGACTGGTGGTGCCAGGGCTTCTCCGAGCCGGGCTCCGGCTCCGACCTCGCCTCGCTGAAGACCAAGGCCGAGCGCCGTGGCGACAAGTGGATCATCAACGGCCAGAAGACCTGGACGACGCTGGCCCAGCACGCCGACATGATCTTCTGCCTCTGCCGCACCGATGCCAGCGCCAAGAAGCAGATGGGCATCTCCTTCATCGTGTTCTCGATGAAGTCGAAGGGTGTCACCGTGCGGCCGATCCAGACCATCGACGGCGGCCATGAGGTCAACGAGGTGTTCTTCGACGACGTCGAAGTCCCTGTCGAGAACCTGATCGGCGAGGAGAACAAGGGCTGGGACTACGCCAAATTCCTGCTCGGCAACGAACGCACCGGCATCGCGCGGGTCGGCGTCTCCAAGGAGCGGCTGCGCCGCATCCGCGATCTCGCCGGCAAGGTCGAATCATCAGGCAAGCCGATCATCCAGGACTCGGCGTTCCGCGAGAAGCTGGCGGCCTGCGAGATCGAGCTGAAGGCGCTCGAGCTGACCCAGCTGCGCGTCGTCGCCGACGAAGGCAAGCACGGCAAGGGCAAGCCCAATCCGGCCTCCTCGGTGCTGAAGATCAAGGGCTCCGAGATCCAGCAGACCACCACCGAGCTCCTGATGGAAGTGATCGGCCCGTTCGCCGCGCCGTACGATGTGCATGGCGACGACGGCTCGAACGAAGCCATGGATTGGACCGCCCAGATCGCGCCGAGCTACTTCAACAATCGCAAGGTCTCGATCTACGGCGGCTCCAACGAGATCCAGCGCAACATCATCGCCAAGGCGGTGCTGGGGCTGTGAGTCAACAATGACGCTGTCGTCCTCCGCGAAAGCGGGGGACCCGGTACGCCGCGGCGGTCGTGAGTGCGGCAGGTGGCTGCGTTTACTGGATCCCCGCCCCAGCGAGCAATTGCGCACAAGGCGGGGATGACGACTGAGGATGAGGCGACGGCAGGGCAATTCCCGCCGATTTGGAGAGAAACATGGATTTTGATCTGAACGAGGAGCAGCGGCTTCTCAAGGAAAGCATCGACGGCCTGCTGACCGATTCCTACGACTTCGAGAGCCGCAAGAAGTACATGGCGGAGAAGGGCGGCTGGAGCAAGACGGTCTGGCTCAAGCTCGCCGAGCAGGGCCTGCTCGGCCTGCCCTTCAGCGAGGCTGATGGCGGCTTCGGCGGTGGCGGCGTCGAGACCATGATCGTGATGGAAGCGCTCGGCAAGGCGCTGGTGCTCGAGCCCTATCTGGCGACCGTGGTGATCGGCGGCGGCTTCCTGCGCCATGCCGGCACCGACGCCCAGAAGGCCGCGCATGTGCCCGGGATCATCGACGGCAGCAAGACGCTCGCCTTCGCCCAGCTCGAGAAGAACTCGCGCTATGATCTGTTCGACGTCACCACGACGGCGAAGAAGAAGGACGACGGTTGGGTGATCGACGGCGAAAAATTCGTCGTGCTCAATGGCGAGAACGCCGACACGCTCATCGTCACCGCGCGCACCAAGGGCAACCGTCGCGACACGACCGGAATCGGCGTGTTCCTGGTCCCTGCGAACGCCAAGGGCGTTACCAGGAAGTCCTACCCAACCCAGGACGGCTTGCACGCCGCCGACATCACCTTCACCGGTGTCGAGGTCGGCGCGGATGCTGCGATCGGCAATCCCGAGGATAGCCTCGCGCTGATCGAGCGCGTGGTGGACGAAGCCCGCGTCGCGCTCTGCGCCGAGGCCGTCGGCCTGATGGACGAGTCGCTCAAGACCACGGTCGAGTACATCAAGACGCGAAAACAGTTCGGCGTCGCGATCGGCTCGTTCCAGTCGCTGCAGCACCGCGCCTCCGACATGTTCGTCGCGGCCGAGCAGGCGCGCTCGATGTCGATGTTCGCGACCATGGCGAACGATTTCGAGGATGCCAAGGAGCGCGCCAACGCGATCGCCGCGGCCAAGGTGCAGATCGGCAAGTCCGCCAAATTCGTCGGCCAGCAGTCGATCCAGCTCCACGGCGGCATCGGCATGACCATGGAGGCGAGAATCGGCCACTACTTCAAGCGCCTCACCATGATCGAGAACACCTTTGGCGATACCGACTACCACCAGCGCCGCGTCGCGGATTCGGGCGGGCTGGTCTAGGTCTCTCCTTCGTCATTGCGAGCGAAGCGAAGCAATCCAGTCTGTCTCCACGGCGACATCTCTGGATTGCTTCGTCGCAAGGGCTCCTCGCAATGACGGAGGCCGTTGAAGCAGCGAGGGCAACACCCATGAAAAACACCCCGTTCGATCTCGCCGGCAAGGTCGCCGTGGTCACCGGCTCCAGCCGCGGCATCGGCCGCTCCTCGGCTGAATTGCTCGCCAGGCTCGGCGCCAAGGTCGTGGTCTCCTCGCGCAAGACCGATGCCTGCAAGGAGGTCGCCGACGGCATCAATGCCTCAGGCGGCGATGCTATCGTCATTCCCTGCAATATCGCCCGCAAGAACGAGGTCGAGGCGCTGATCTCGGGCGCCACGAAGCACTACGGCAAGATCGATATCCTGGTCTGCAACGCCGCGGTCAATCCGTATTACGGCCCGCTGCTCGACATTTCGGACGAAGCCTTCGACAAGATCATGGGCTCGAACGTGAAGAGCAACATCTGGCTCTCCGCGCTCGCGATCCCGCAGATGGCCGAACGCGGAGGCGGCTCCGTCGTCATCATTTCCTCGATCGGAGGCCTGCGCGGCTCCACGGTGATCGGCGCCTATGGTATCTCCAAGGCCGCCGATTTCGCGCTGTGCCGCTCGCTCGCCGGCGAATGGGGCCCGAAGGGCGTCCGCGTCAACTGCATTGCGCCGGGCCTCGTCAAGACCGATTTCGCCCGCGCGCTGTGGGAAGACGAAGCCTTGCTGAAGCGCCGCACCGCCACCACCCCGCTACGCCGCATCGGCGAGCCCGACGAGATCGCGGGGGCCGTGGCCTACCTTGCCTCCGATGCCTCGAGCTTCATGACTGGCCAGACCATCGTCATCGACGGCGGCGTGACGACGGCCGCGGTGTAGCTGCTAAAGCGCGATACGATTGGGATGAATCGTCATCGCGCTTCAGGTTTATTGTTTAAGCATAATCCTTTCGGAAAACCGCTTCGCACTTTTCCGGATCATGCTCTACCGGCCGCGCTCGGCCAGGGCGCTTTCGATGGCGCGCACGACGAGCAGGGCCGAGCGCTCGTCGAGATGCACGCCATCGGCCCAGCGCAGCTCGCCCCGCGGCGGATCGATCGGCAGCCAACGTCCCCGATCCGGGAAGGCCGCGTGGACGATCGCCTTGCTCGTCCTGACCATGCGGGAGTCCTCGATCTCTGGTGCAAATGGAATCTCGAGCAGGAAGGCGCGTGATCCCCGCCGCTCAATGTCGTCGATCAGCTCCTTGATCCGCGCCACGTTCACCTGCGCTGCAACGGTGGGGTCCTCGTCATTCATCTGTTGCACGGCACGGTCCAGATAGACCTTGTTGTCGAATGTGCTGGGCGGCTCGCTGAGCAGGCGATCCCGCCCGGCGCGCGCCTCTACGGGATTTGGCGGTGTATGATTCCAGGTCTCGTAGGCGGCAACGACCGTACGCACCGGGCGCAGGAGCAGCGCCTCCGTGCGCGTACCGCCCGAGAATTTCTCGATCAGTGCGTCGTCGGGCAGGCGGGTGAGAACATTGGTCTCGATCAGAACGGTTTTCGGCAGGCTTTTCTGCTTCGCCACGATCTCCAGGCTGGTCACCGGGGAGCCGCCGGCGAGAGCGAGATTGCGGACACGGGGCCGCGAGAAATAGTCCTCCTTGAGGCGCCAGGCGACCGAGCTGCCGACCAGCACGAGGTCAGGCACGGGCTCGCTGAGATAGCGGTTGAGGGTGACGATGGTGCCGTCGCGGGTGCTGACGGTCGGCTGCTGGAGTGCCGAGCCGAACCGCGCGGTGGCAAGAGCGCAGGCCAGCAGCAGCGCAGCAGTGGCGCCCGCGCATTTGATCAGCCATGGAATCCCGGATGCTGTACGCATGGTCAGAACTGGAAATAGATGAAGGCGGCGTCGGGACCAGCTTCGAGCCAGGCCATCGCCGCGAGCGTACCGTAGAGATACGGCTCCCATCGCCGCAATCTGCCATCGAGAAGCGCGCCAATGCCGAGATGCTGGATGAGGACGGGCAGGGCGTAGAGCAGCGCCATGTTACGATACAATTTTGTCGGATTTGGATTGTCCGTCGGCGAGAACATGCCCGAAAGATATCCGACCGCGTGATCGAAGTTCGGCAGCTTGAAGAAGATCCAGAGCATCGTCACGCAGAAGAACACCACGCTCATGCGGAGGACGCGCAGCACGGGCCCGGCCTCGCCGAGCAAGGTCAGGAACGGGCGCTCGATAACGAGCAGCAGCCCGTGCAGCATGCCCCACAATGCGTAGCTCAGGCTCGCGCCGTGCCAGAGCCCGCCGAGCGTCATCACGATCATCAGGTTGAGGCAGGTTCGCACCGGCCCCTTCCTGTTGCCGCCGAGCGGGATGTAGAGATAGGTCCTGAGCCAGGTGGACAGCGAGATGTGCCAGCGCGTCCAGAATTCGGAGAAGGAAACCGAGATGTAGGGCAGGTTGAAGTTGACGGGCAGGCGATAGCCGAACAAGAGGCCGAGGCCGAGCGCGATCGCGGAATAGCCGAAGAAGTCGGCGTAGATCTGGTAGCTGTACAGGAACACGAGCAGCCAGCGGTCCGGCGTCGCCACGGTCTCGTAAAGTGGATAGTCCATATAGGACGTCATCTCGTTGAGATTGTTCGCGACGTAGAGCTTGAAGAAAAAACCGGTCAGGATCCATTTGGCGGCCTCGACGACATCGACGTCGACGAGCCGCTTGGGCGCGATCTGCGGCATGAACTGACCCGCACGGGTGATCGGTCCGGACACCAACTGCGGAAAGAAAATGATGTAGAGGAAAACGTCGCGCAAGTGAGGCGGCCGCTTCTCGCGCGTCAGATCGACCAGCAGGCTGATGTTGTGGAACACGAAAAATGAGATGCCGATCGGCAGTGGCAGTCGCAGCAGCACATCCAGCGGTGCGACGCCGGTCGGGTGAACCGCGGCCGGATCGACGAACAGCAGCTTGTACTTGAAGAACGCCAGCAGGCCGAGATTGAAGACGATGCCGACAGGCATCCACACGGCGCGATTATCGAACGCCAGCACCAGGCAGAGATAGGTTCCGAGCACGGCGAGCAGCAGCAGCGGCAGCAGCGCCGGCTGGCCGGAGCCATAGAACACCAGGCTCGCGAGCACCAGCAGCTGGACCTGGAAGCGGCGCAACGGCGCCAGATAATAGACGCCGAACACGACCGCAACGAAGATGCCGAACTGAAGAGAAGTAAAGGTCATGCCGCCCCGGATCGCCCGGTCCGGCATGTAGCATCTTAGCACCTGCCGTCCTAGTCTCGGCGAGGAGCCGCCGAAAACATTGCCATTGCAAACGGTGTCCTGCGGGGCTTCTTTTGGCGCCCCCTCCAGGGGAGGGTGAAAGAAGAGCCGCCTTGACCTCTTGCCGACAATCCGTTTCTTTGGCCGCGACACAATGACCCTCGGGAAACGCCAAGGTAAGCTTCCATGTCTTTCGTCCTCGCCATCGACCAGGGCACCACCTCCTCGCGCGCGATCGTGTTTCGCGGCGACATTTCCATCGCGGCCAAGGCGCAACAGGAATTCCCGCAGCATTTCCCGGCCTCGGGCTGGGTCGAGCACGAGCCCGAGGACATCTGGACCTCGACCGTGATG
This sequence comes from Bradyrhizobium sp. CCBAU 51627, assembly GCF_028128765.1. Taxonomy (GTDB): domain Bacteria; phylum Pseudomonadota; class Alphaproteobacteria; order Rhizobiales; family Xanthobacteraceae; genus Bradyrhizobium. The sequence goes on along the minus strand of NZ_LBJG01000090.1, from coordinate 86,373 downwards.
GTGTGTCGCGAGGCGATCGAGCAGGCCGGCCTTACCGCAAAGGACATTGCCGCGATCGGCATCACCAACCAGCGCGAGACCACCGTGGTGTGGGATCGTGCCACGGGACAGGCCGTGCACCGCGCCATCGTCTGGCAGGACCGGCGCACCGCCGATATCTGCGCCAAGCTCAAGGCGGAAGGCCGCGAGCCCCTGATCTCGCAAAAGACCGGCCTGATCATCGATCCCTATTTCTCCGGCACCAAGGTCGCCTGGATCCTCGACCACGTCCCCGGCGCGCGGGCGCGTGCGGCGCGCGGTGAATTGATGTTCGGCACGGTCGATTGCTACCTGCTGTGGCGTCTCACCGGCGGCAAGGTGCACGCCACCGACGCCACCAACGCCTCGCGCACGCTGCTGTTCAACATCCACACCGGCCAGTGGGACGACGAGCTCCTGGAGATCATCGGCGTGCCGCGCTCGATGCTGCCAGAGGTGAAGGATTCCTCCGCCCGTTTCGGCGAGAGCACGCCCGATTTGTTCGGCGGCCCGATCGCCATCTCCGGTATCGCCGGCGACCAGCAGGCTGCCACCATCGGCCAGGCCTGCTTCCGCCCGGGTATGATGAAGTCGACCTACGGCACCGGCTGTTTCGCGCTGCTCAACACCGGGACCACGCCGGTGGTGTCAAAGAACAAGCTGCTCACCACCGTGGCCTACCAGCTCGAGGGAAGGCGTACCTACGCGCTCGAGGGCTCGATCTTCGTGGCAGGCTCAGCGGTGCAATGGCTGCGCGACGGGCTCGGCATCATCAAGCACGCCGCCGAAACCGGACCGCTGGCGGATCAGTCCGATTCCATGCAGAGCGTCTATCTCGTGCCCGCCTTCGTCGGCATGGGCGCGCCATACTGGAATCCCCGCGTGCGCGGCGCCCTGTTCGGCCTCACTCGCAACACCGGCCCGGCCGAGCTTGCGCATGCCGCGCTGGAAAGCGTCTGCTACCAGACCTTCGATCTCTGGGCCGCGATGCGCGCGGACTGGCCGAGCTCGGAAACCGCCAGCGTCGTGCTCCGCGTCGACGGCGGCATGACCGCCTCCGACTGGACCATGCAGCGCCTCGCCGATCTGCTCGATGCGCCGGTCGACCGCCCCGTGATCCAGGAGACCACCGCGCTTGGCGCCGCCTATCTCGCCGGCCTCAACGCCGGCGTCTATCCGGAGCCAACGAAATTCGCCGACAATTGGCGCCTCGAGCACCGCTTCAAGCCGAACATGAGCGAGGCCACGCGCGAACGGAAGCTCGCGGGCTGGGCGAGGGCGGTGAAGGGCGTGCTGGCGAGCGACGAAGGGGAGGGGTAGGCGGATTCTTGCAGCCCGGATGGAGCGCAGCGAAATCCGGGATTCTCTCCGCGGCACTATCGGCGGATTCGGAACGCTGCGCTCGCCCCGTTCAAGGAGATCGTGCAGCCGCTTAGCTCCCAAAGGGGTGAGCCTGCGCCGCCTCGCCTTAGCGGCCGTAGAGACCCGTCAGAGTCGCCTTGCCCAGCGTGTGGAAGCGCAGGTCGAAGCCGACCAGCGCTGCGGATGCTGAATGGTCCTTGGCGTCCGGAAGCTTGTCGACGTCGACGGCGAAGATGGTGATCTGATAGCGATGCGGCTTGTCGCCTTGTGGCGGACATGGGCCGCCATATCCATCGCTGCCGAAGTCGGTGCGGCTCTGAATCGCTCCTTTCGGCATGAGGTGTTTCTTGGGATCGCCCGCATCTTTGGGAAGCGAGGTCGCGGTTGGTGGAAGATTGAAGACGACCCAATGCCACCAGCCGCTGCCTGTCGGCGCGTCAGGATCATACATTGTCACGGCGAAGCTTTTGGTGCCCGCTGGAGCGCCGCTCCAGCTCAAGCTCGGTGAGATGTTATTGCCCGTGCAGCCAAAGCCTTTGAAGACCTGCTCGTTGGCAATCGTTGCACCTTCCTTGATGTCCGGGCTGCTCAGCGTGAGGCTCTGCGCACCAGCTTCGCCCACAAAAAGCAGGAACGAGCAAACTGCTGCAAATGGGAACCCAATTCTTGTGAACCAAAGTCTTGTGAACAAAAGTCTGGTCACGGGAAGCCCCTCCTCGCCAATGAAACCGAGAAAGCAAAGCGTAGCTCCCAAGGGACCATATTTCAATCAGCCTGCAACGTGCCTTTTCGATGTTGCGACGCAATGGGGCGCGAATGCCTGATGTACCTGAAGCGCAATGAGATTGAATCGTCATCGCGCAGGTCCTTGTTTGCGCATGATCTCCGCGCAAACGCGTTCCGCGTTTGTCGCGCGGGAAAACCGCTTCGCACTTTTTCCGGATCTGCTTTAGCCAACCCGTCCTATTTCCGCGTACATGGTTTGATATCGCCCGTCGCGGACTTCAGCACGATCGGATTTGGCGAGAGTCTGACGCCGAAGAACAATCGCGAGCCGGACATCTTGTCGTCCGCGGCTAGCTGTCGAAATTCACCGCCGTCGTATTCCCCCCGCAGAGCAGCACCGCGATCCGCTCACCGGGCGCGGGCTGATAGCCGCGCGACAGCAGCGCCGCGAACGCGGCCGCGCCGCCGGGCTCAGTGACCAGGCGCAGGCGCGACCATAGTGCGGCCTGGGCCTGACGGATCGCATCGTCGCTGACCAGGACGACGCGCTCGACATGGGCGCGCGCGATCGGAAACATCAATTCGCCGACGCGCCGCGGCGCGAGGCTGTCGGCGGCGAGGCCGCCGGCCGGTGCGTCGACCGGGGCGCCTGCCGCGAAGGCGCTATGCAGGGTCGGCGACTGCTCCGGCTCCACGGCAATGATGCGGGTCCGTCCGGCGCTCCAGGCCGCGATGCCGCCGATCAGCCCGCCGCCGCCGACGGCGACCAGCAGCGTGTCGATATCAGGTGCGTCCTGCTCCAGCTCCAATCCGACGCTGCCCTGGCCGATCAGGGTTTCGGGCTGGTCGTAGGCGTGAACAGCCATGGCGCCGGTCCGCGCGACATGCGCTTCGCTGGCTGCGAGCGCATCGGCGTAGCGGTTGCCCGCGATCACGAGCTCGGCGCCGTAGCCTCTGATCCGCTCGGCCTTGGCGGGCGAGGTGATGTCGGGAACGAAGATCGTGGCGGGAATGCCGAGCCGCTGCGCCGCATAGGCCACGGCCGCGCCGTGATTGCCGCCTGATGCGGCCACGACACCGGCTTGCGGCACCTGCCGCAGCAAGAGATTGGCGAAGGCGCCGCGCGCCTTGAACGATCCGGAATGCTGCAGCATTTCGAGCTTGAACGTGACCGGTGCTGCCGGCAGGGCGAAATCGGCGAGATCGGCCGCGATCAACGGCGTGCGCCTGATATGCGGGCGGATGACGGCCTCGGTCGCCGCGATCCGCTCACGGGTGATGTCTGATGTCGCTGTCATGATGTCATCCCTAATAGCGCATCGGAGCGACGTTGTCGCGGGGCCCTTGCATCAGGCGCAATGCTCCATTTCCAACATCGTCCTTGCGTCGCGCCGATCCGAAAGCGGAAACTGATGGGCCCTGCCTGGTCCAACGACTGAGAAGAGCGAGAACGATGTTCCTGATCGGCCAATATGATTCCCCCTTCGTCCGCCGCGTCGCGATTGCGCTGCGGCTCTATGGCCTCGCGTTCGAGCATAGGCCATGGTCGACCTTCGGCGATGCCGACAAGATCGCGCCGTACAACCCGTTGCGCCGCGTGCCCACGCTGGTGCTCGACGACGGCGAAGCGTTGATCGAAAGTACGATCATTCTGGACTATCTCGACGAGCTCGTCGGGTCTGAAAAAGCGATGCTGCCGCGCGCCGGCGCCGATCGCCGCAGGCACCTGCGCATCTGCGCGCTCGCGACCGGACTCGGCGACAAGGCCGTCAGCCTGCTGTACGAACGCGTGCTGCGCAAGGAGCAGCTCGCGCTGTGGGTCGAGCGCTGCCAGGCGCAGATCGGCGATGTGCTCGCCGTGCTGGAGGCCGAGCGCGCCAAGGTGACGACGCCGTACTGGCTGGGGACGCGCATCGGCCATGCCGACATCGCCGTCGCCTGCGTCGTCCGCTTCACCCGCGAGGCCCATTCGCAGCTGTTCGACACGGCACGTTATCCGGCGCTGTCAGCACACGCCGATCGCTGCGAGGCACTCGCGCCGTTCAGGGAAATCCTGCAGCCACTGGCGCCGCCGAAGGGGTGAGGCCCGTGTCCCGGACGCGGTGCAGCGTGTAATGCTACGCCGCAGAGCCGGGACCCAGATGGACCCAAGCAACGTAGCAAGTGTGGGCCCCGGCTCTGCAGCGCATCACTTCGTGCTGCGCAGCGTCCGGGGCACGAGACCGAGCGAAGGGCACTCGCGTCTGTCAGGGTGCGAAACTGACATTGCGGCCGATCCTGTCTTCATACAGGTGTTTTGCCCGACGGAGCAAGTGATTTTCGGCAACGCCGAAATATCGCCAGTCATTTCAACCCCATCCCTACTGTGCATGGGGTTCTTTTCGCCTTTCGCGTTCGTGGCCGCTATCCCGCGCCTGCGCGCTTCTTCTGCCAGACGAGATGCACCGGGCAGGTGCAGCCGGGCGGGTGCGAGGCGAGGTCGTTCGACGTCTCGTCGTTCGCGGGCCTTGCGGCGAACGCCTTGTCGGCCTCCTGCTGCGACGGGATGTAGTTCAGCACCGGCGCAAGCCAGCGCTCGGTCTCGGCTACGCTCATGCCCTTGCGCGCGGCGTAGTCCTCGACCTGGTCGCGCTCGATCTTGCCGACGCCGAAATAATAGCTCTCGGGGCTGGCGAAATAGAGCCCGGATACGCTACTGCCCGGCCACATCGCGAAGCTCTCGGTCAGCTTCACGCCGGCGGTGGCTTCCGCATCGAGCAGCTCGAACAGCGTCGCCTTCTCGGTGTGATCGGGCTGTGCGGGATAGCCGGGCGCGGGGCGGATGCCCTGATATTTCTCGAGGATCAACTCGTCGTTGGTGAGCGCTTCGTCCGGAGCATAGGCCCAGAACTCGCGGCGCACGCGGGCATGCATGCGCTCGGCAAACGCTTCGGCGAGGCGATCGGCCAGCGCCTTGCACAGGATCGAAGAATAATCGTCGTTCGCCATCTTGAAGCGGTCGGCAACCGCGTCCTCGCCGATCCCTGCGGTGACGACGAAGCCGCCGACATAGTCCGGCACGCCCGCCGGCGCGATGAAGTCGGACAGCGCCGCGTTGAAGCGGCCCTCGCGCTTCTCGAGCTGCTGGCGCAACGTGTGCAGCGTGGCGATGCGCCTGGTCCTGTTCTCGTCGGCGTAGACCGCGATGTCATCGCCTTCGGCATTCGCCGGCCAGAAGCCGATCGTCGCGCGCGCCCGGAACCATTTCTCCTTGACGATCGTGTCGAGCATCTTGCGCGCATCGTCATAGAGCGAACGTGCGACCTCGCCCACCTTGGGGTCGTCGAGGATCGCGGGGAAGCGTCCGGCGAGCTCCCAGGTCTGGAAGAACGGCGTCCAGTCGATGCAGTCGACGAGCTCGGCGAGATCGTAGTCGTCGAAGCTGCGAGTACCCAGGAAGGTCGGCTTCACCGGCTTGTTCCTGGCGAAGTCGACCGGCACGCGGTTGGCGCGGGCATCAGTAAGCTTCAGCCGCTTCTTGTCGGCCTGCGCGCGCAGATGCGCCTCCGAGATCTTGGCGTATTCGGCGCGCACCTCGGCGGCATAGGCCTCGCGCTTCTCCGGCGAGAGCAGCGAGGAGGCGACGCCCACGGCGCGGCTGGCGTCGTTGACGTGGACGACAGGGCCGGCGCGGTAGCTCGGGTCGATCTTCACCGCCGTATGCACGCGGCTGGTGGTGGCGCCGCCGATCAGCAGCGGCAGCTTGAGGCCCTCGCGCTGCAGTTCGCCGGCGAAGAATGCCATCTCGTCGAGCGAGGGCGTGATCAGGCCCGACAGCCCGACGATGTCAGCCTTCTCCGCCTTCACGGTCTCGACGATCTTGGCCGCCGGCACCATCACGCCGAGGTCGATCACCTCGAAATTGTTGCACTGGAGCACGATGCCGACGATGTTCTTGCCGATGTCGTGGACGTCGCCCTTGACGGTTGCGAGCACGATCTTGCCGGCGGACGAGGAGCCCTCGGTGCCGATGCCGCTGGCGAGGTTGCGCGCCTTTTCCTCCTCCATGAACGGCATGAGGTAGGCGACCGCCTGCTTCATGACGCGGGCGGACTTCACCACCTGCGGCAGGAACATCTTGCCGTCGCCGAAGAGGTCGCCGACCACGTTCATGCCGGCCATCAACGGTCCCTCGATCACGTCGAGCGGACGCGTCGAATTCTTGCGGGCTTCCTCCGTATCCTGCTCGATGAACTCGGTGATGCCATGGACCAGCGAATGCGACAGCCGCTTCTCCACCGGCCATTCGCGCCAGGCGAGATCGGCTTCCTTGGCTTCGGTCTTTTTGCCGCGGAACTTCTCCGCCAGCGCCAACAGGCGCTCGGAGGCGCCGGGATCGCGATTGAGGACGACGTCCTCGCACACTTGCCGCAGCTCGGGATCGATGTCGTCATAGACGATCATCTGACCGGCATTGACGATGCCCATGTCCATGCCGGCCTTGATGGCGTGATACAGGAAGACCGAGTGCATGGCTTCGCGCACCGGCTCGTTGCCGCGGAACGAGAACGACAAATTGGAGACGCCGCCCGAGACGTGCGCGCCCGGCAGGTTCTGCCGGATCCAGCGCGTCGCCTCGATGAAATCGACGCCGTAATTGTTGTGCTCCTCGATGCCGGTCGCGATCGCGAAGATATTCGGATCGAAGATGATGTCTTCCGGCGGGAAGCCGACCCTGTTCACCAGGATGTCGTAGGCGCGCTTGCAGATCTCGGTCTTGCGCGCGAACGTATCGGCCTGGCCGACCTCGTCGAACGCCATCACGACGACGGCGGCGCCATGGCGCCGCGCGATCTTGGCCTCGTGGATGAATTTCTCCTCGCCTTCCTTCATCGAGATCGAATTGACGACCGGCTTGCCCTGCACGCATTTCAGGCCGGCCTCGATCACCGAGAACTTTGACGAATCCACCATCACGGGGACGCGGGCGATGTCGGGCTCGGCGGCGACGAGGTTGAGGAAGGTCACCATCGCCGCTTCCGAGTCCAGAAGCCCTTCGTCCATGTTGACGTCGATGATCTGCGCGCCGTTCTCGACCTGGTCACGCGCGACCTGGAGCGCCGCGGTGTAGTCGCCGGCCGTGATCAGCTTGCGGAAGCGGGCGGAGCCCGTGACGTTGGTGCGCTCGCCGACGTTGACGAACGGAATGGCGTCGGTCAGCACGAACGGCTCGAGGCCGGAGAGCCGGAGGCGTGGCGCGATCTCCGGCACGAGGCGCGGCTTGTGCGGCGCGACGGCCGCGGCGATCGCCGCGATATGGTCCGGCGTGGTGCCGCAGCAGCCGCCGACGATGTTGACGAGCCCGTCGCGGGCGAATTCGCCGATCAGGCGCGCCATATATTCCGGCGTCTCGTCGTACTGGCCGAATTCATTGGGTAGGCCGGCGTTCGGATAGGCGCAGACCAACGTATCGGCGACGCGACCGATATCGGCGATATGCGCGCGCAGATCTTCCGCGCCGAGCGCACAGTTGAAGCCGATCGTAATGGGCCTGGCATGCCGCACCGAATTCCAGAATGCCTCCGGCATCTGGCCCGACAGCAGGCGGCCGGATTTGTCGGTGATGGTGCCCGACACCATCACGGGCATGTCGATGCCGAGCTCTTCGGTGATCTCGGCGATGGCATAGAGCGCCGCCTTGGCGTTGAGCGTGTCGAAGATGGTCTCGACCAGCAAGAGATCGACGCCACCGTCGATCAGGCCGCGGATCTGTTCGCCATAGGATTTGCGCAAATCATCGAAGGTGACGGCGCGGTAGCCCGGGTTGGAAACGTCGGGTGAGATCGAGGCGGTTCGGTTGGTGGGGCCGATGGCGCCGGCAACGAAGCGCGGCTTGCCGTCTTCGGCGGCGACGCGGCGGGCGGCATTGCCGGCGAGGCGGGCGCCTTCGCGCGCCATCTCGTAGACGATGTCGGTGAGGTCGTAATCGGCCTGTGCGATCGATGTCGTCGAGAAGGTGTTGGTCGCGACGATGTCGGCGCCGGCGCGTAAGTACGCGGCGTGGATGTCCTCGATTGCCTGGGGCTGAGTCAAGATCAACAGATCGTTGTTGCCGCGCAGGTCGCGATGGAAGCTCTTGAAGCGCTCGCCGCGGAAGGCGGCCTCGTCGAGCTGCAGGTTCTGGATCATTGTGCCCATGGCGCCGTCGAGCACGAGGATGCGCTCGCGCGCGGCGTTCAGAAGGGCAGTTCGCTTGGGAGAGATGCTTGCGGTCATGGTGTCTTAAGCCGCCTTCTGCGCGCTGTTGGCGCGGATGCCGAGCAAATGGCTGATCGCGAACACGAGATCGGCACGGTTCATGGTGTAGAAATGGAAGGTGTCGACGCCGTGCTTTGCCAGCTTCTGGACCTGGCCGGCGGCGACGGTTGCGGCGACCAGCTTGCGGGTCTCCGCGTCCTCATCGAGACCCTCGAATTTCGCGGCGAGCCAGTCGGGCACGCTGGTGCCGTTCCGGGTGACGAAATTGCGCGCCTGCTTGAAATTGTGCATGGGCATGATGCCGGGCACGATCGGGATGTCGATGCCGCGCGCACGGACGCGGTCGAGATAGCGGAAGTAAAAGTCGTTATCGAAGAAGACCTGCGTGATCGCGCGTGTCGCGCCGGCGTCGACCTTGGCCTTCAACGTGTCGATATCGGCGTCGAAGTCGCGCGCTTCGGGGTGCTTCTCGGGATAGGCCGAGACCGAGATCTCGATGTCGGGGTGGCGCTTCTTGATTCCCGCGACGAGGTCGGCCGAACTCTGGTAGCCCTCGGGATGGCTGGAGTAGGGTGTGCCGATGCCGCCGGCGGGATCGCCGCGCAACGCCACGATGTGGCGGACGCCGACCTCGTGGTAGCGGTCGACGATCTCGTCGATCTCGCCGCGCGAGGCGCCGACGCAGGTCAGATGCGCCGCCGGCAGCAGCGCGGTCTCCTTGAGGATGCGCGCGATGGTCGAATGGGTCCGCTCCCGGGTCGAGCCGCCGGCGCCATAGGTCACCGAGACAAATTTCGGCTCGAGGGGCGCCAACCGGTTGATCGTCTCCCAGAGATTCCGCTCCATGTCTTCCGTCTTTGGCGGGAAGAACTCGAACGAGATCGCAGGCCGCTTCAGGTGCCCGTTTTGCCCGTCGGCTGTCGCGGGCGTCGTCAGATCGGTCATGGCACCACTCACTCCGGGGATATCGCCAAGCCTCGGCGGCCGACGGTCAGGTCTCGATCGGAAGGTGCTAAAATAAGCCAAAGTCATCGCATTCGACAGCCCATCGTAGATGGGAAATGGCCCACTTTACCGTCGGAAACGCGAAATTTGGTGTGCTACGCTGCGTTGTTGGGAAATTCGGTATCTCAATAATATTGATGGTATTACAATTAGTTACTCTTTCTATGCTCTCCGTTTGGGGCGATCGAGTCGTGTGGGCAATGTGAAAGGTAGATTTAATGCCCCGCATTCGTCCCACCTTGGTCAGTTCGATCCCCGGCGCCCGGGTTCACGGCCCGCGCGCGCCAGCCCTGCGTCGCCAGCCCATTGCCGCCCCGCGTCCCTCCACTACGTTAGCGCGCCATGATCCCGCTCTCGGTCCTCGACCTGTCCGTCGTCACCACGGCGACCCGGCCCGCCGCCGCGCTGCGCAATAGCATCGACCTGGCCCGCCATGTCGATGATCTCGGCTATGTCCGCTACTGGCTGGCCGAGCACCATAACCTTGCTTCGGTCGCGAGCCCGGCGCCCGACGTGATGATCGGGCAGATCGCGGCGGTGACGAAGCACATCCGCGTCGGCTCCGGCGGCGTGATGCTGCCCAACCACGCCCCACTGGTGGTCGCTGAGCGTTTCAAGATGCTGGAGGCATTGTTTCCCGGCCGCATCGACCTCGGTCTCGGCCGCGCGCCCGGCACCGATGGTGCGACTGCCTATGCCCTCCGAAGCCGGCTCGATCGCCGCGAGGGCGACGATTTTCTGGAGCGGTTGCATGAACTGATTTTGTGGGAGACCCGCGAATTCCCCGCCGGCCATCCCTACCACAACGTCGTCGCGATGCCTGACGACACGAAGCTGCCGCCGATCTGGCTGCTCGGCTCCAGCGATTATTCCTCGGAGCTCGCTGCGCAAGTCGGCATGGGCTTCGCCTTCGCGCATCACTTCGCATCCCACGATGCGGTCGACGCGATGGTGCATTATCGCAACCGCTTCCAGCCCTCGGCCTGGCGCGCGACGCCGCACGCGATCCTCGCCGTTGCCGTGATCACCGCGGACACCGACGAGGAGGCCGAAAGGCTTGCCACTTCGTTCGACCTCAACCGCCTGCGCCGCGATCGCGGCCAATATCTGCCGCTGCCGAGCGTCGAGGAGGCGCTGGCCTATCCTTATGCGGATTCAGAGCGAACCTCGATCGCACGCAACCGTTCGCGCCTATTCGTCGGCAATCCGGCGACGGTGCAGAGAAAGCTTCAGCCGCTGATCGAGGCGAGCAAACCGGACGAGCTGATGGTAATCACGGCCGTGTACGACCACGAGGCGCGGAAGAAGTCGTATGCGCTGCTGGCGGAAGCGTTCGGGCTCGAGAGCGTGGCTTAGGCAACGCTCGTGCCCCGGACGCAGCGCAGCGCTTCGTCAGCGGTGCGCTGCAGAGCCGAGGCCCATCGTAGTCTGGAGATCGCTGCCCCTGGGTCCCTGCTCGCGCTTCGCGCGTCCGGGACACGAGACTAATCCGCCTTCTCGCTGAACGTCGCGCGGAAGGGATGTCCCGGATACACGCCGACGATACGGAATTCGCGCGAGAAGAATTTCAGCTCCTCGATCGCGAACGCCAGGCCCTTGTCTTCGGGATGACCATCGACGTCGGCGTAAAACTGCGTGGCGAAGAAATTGCCGTCGACCATGTAGCTTTCGAGCTTGGTCATGTTGACGCCGTTGGTGGCAAAGCCGCCGAGCGCCTTGTAGAGCGCGGCGGGGAGGTTGCGCACCCGGAAGACAAAAGTCGTGACCAGCGGGCCTGACCCTTGCGGCGCCCATTTCGGCTCCCGCGCCAGCACCACGAAGCGCGTGGTGTTGTGGGACTCGTCCTCGATGTCCTCGGCGAGGATGTCGAGGCCGTAGATCTTTGCGGCGAGGCGCGAGGCGATCGCAGCGACGGTCTTGTCGTTGCGCTCGGAGATGTCGCGGGCGCTGCCGGCGGTATCGGCGTGGACGATTGGCTTGATGCCGAGCTTGCGGATGACGCGCCGGCACTGGCCGAGCGCGTGGACATGGCTCTCGACGCTCTTGATGTCTTCAAGCTTGGTCCCCTTCACCGCCATCAGCTGATGCCGGACCGGCAAGAACCATTCGCCGATGATGAAGAGGCCGGAAGCCGGCAGCAGATGATGGATGTCGGCAACGCGGCCGGCGACCGAATTCTCGATCGGGATCATGCCGAGATCGGCCTCGCCCGAGGAGATCGCCGACAGCGCGTCCTCGAAAGTGGCGCAGGGCATCGGCTCGGCGTCGGGATAGGCCTCGACGATGGCGATGTGGGAATTGGCGCCAGGTTCGCCCTGGAATGCGATCTTCAGCTTGCTCATGGTCGGCCTTGTAGCAGCGGCTCAGGATTTGGAAAGGATGCTGCGGGCGGTCTCGAGGTCCGCCGGCGTGTCGACCCCGCGGGGAACGGTGTCGACGATGGTGAAGTCGATGCGCATCCCGGCCTCCAGCGCGCGGAGCTGCTCGAGCTTCTCCTGCAATTCCAGCGGCGAGGGTGGCAGCGAAACGTAGCGTTCCAGCGCGGCGCGGCGATAGGCGTAAAGGCCGATATGGTGGTAGCGCGGTCCGTCGCCGGTCGGCGCGGTCGCGCGGGTGAAATAAAGTGCCCGCATGCGCCGCCCGCCGAGCGAGGTTCCGATCGCCTTCACGACGCTCGGGGCGAGGTCCTCTTCCTCGGTGTGGATCTGTGACGCCAGCGTGGCGATATCCACGGCAGGGTCTTCCAGCGGCGGCAGGACCTCGCGGATGTTGTCGACGGTGATCGTCGGGAAATCGCCCTGGAGATTGACCACGATGTCGGCTTTCCCCGCCGGATCGAGCTTCTGCATGGCCTCATGGATGCGGTCGGAGCCGGAAGGGTGCTCCGGGCGCGTCATCACGGCCTCGCCGCCATGGGCGGTCACGACCGCGGCGATTTCCGCCGTATCGGTCGCCACTGCGACCCGGCCGATCCCGGCGGCCACGGCGCGCCGCATCACATGCACGATCATCGGCAGGCCCGCGATATCGGCGAGCGGCTTGCCGGGCAGGCGGGTGGCGGCCATGCGGGCCGGGATCAGCACCAGGATGCGGGAATCGGTCATCAGTTCAAGGACCTGGAAACGGAGCGTTTTCCGCTCCGGGAAATGGGTGGGGACGGGCTGAAAGCGGGACCGCTTATACGGGTTGCCAGACCCCGGGCAAACCGATATCTGAATGGCAAAACTCGGGGAAACAATAAGGAACGTCTGATTCTCCCGAGGCTCGTCCTGGCGGCCGCCCGGCCGCTTATTCCTTCTTGCGGTGTGGGGCCTGGCCGGAAATGGACTCTTTCGAACTCAACAAGATTATCGGTGCCGTGCTCGGTACTTGTCTCGTTTTGCTGGTGACGAGCTTCACCGCCCAGGCGCTGTTCTCGCCCAAGATGCCGGCAAAGCCGGGTTTCGAGATCGCCGTGAAGGAAGAGGCCGGCGACAAGGGCGGCGCGCCCGCGGCCGCTGCCGCCTCAGAGCCGATTGAAAAGCTGCTCCAGACGGCGTCCGTCGAGAAGGGCGCAGCCGCCGCCAAGAAGTGCGCCGCCTGCCACACCTTCGAGAAGGGCGGTCCGAACCGCGTCGGTCCGAACCTTTACGGCATCGTCGGCGACCACCGCGGCGAAGGCCGCAACGGTTTCAACTTCTCGGCCGCGATGAAGGCCAAGGGCGGTACCTGGACCATCGACGAGCTGAACAAGTTCATCGCCAATCCGAAGGGCGACATCCCTGGCACCGCGATGGGCTTTGCCGGCATCCCGAAGGACAGCGAGCGTGCCGACGTCATCGCCTACCTGAACAGCCTCTCCGACAACCCGAAACCGCTGCCGACCGCGGCGAAATAAGGCGCTTCAGTCTTCGATCTTGGACATGCGGCCAGGCCTCAAAGCCTGGCCGTTTCCATATCCGGGCCTCGCGACGCCGTGATCGAGGCGTTTGGCCGCATCGAAGAGGCCGCTCGGCCTTCCAAGATGAGGAAAAAGCAACATATTCGGTCGAAACCTCGCCTATATTGGGAACTTAAAGGAGTAGCCTCCTTCAAGACAGGGATGTTGATTTGGCCATTACCCGACGCGATCTCCTGCTCACCGGCGCGGCAGCAGCCGCCCTTCCCGTCCTCGGCTCCACGGCGGGTGTTCCCGTGGTCGGCGCGGCAGAGGCGCAATCGGCCGGTGAGGCGGCCTCAAATGGGCTGCCCTGGCGCCATGCGCTGTCGCTGTTCGGCGACATCAAGTACCCCGCCGATTTCAAGCGTTTCGACTACGTCAATCCGGATGCGCCCAAGGGCGGCGTCGCGCGGCTGATCTCGCTCGGCACTTTCGACAATTTCAACATTGCCGTTGCCGGCATCAAAGGGTCGCTCGCGCCGGCAGCCGCGCTGATCTACGAAACGCTGATGAGCCGCGCTCAGGACGAAGTCGCTACAGAGTATGGCCAGCTTGCCGAATCCGCGCAGCATCCGGACGATTTCTCGTGGGTGACCTATCGCCTGCGCAAAGAGGCGCGCTGGCACGATGGCAAGCCGGTGACGCCGGAGGACGTGATCTTCTCGTTGGAGACGTTCAAGAAGCAGTCACCCATGTACGCGTCCTACTACCGTCACGTGGTAAAGGCGGAGAAAGTTGGTGGGGGCGAGGTCAAGTTCACCTTCGATGCGCCCGGCAACCGCGAATTGCCGACCATCGTGGGCGAGCTGATGGTGTTGCCGAAGCATTGGTGGGAAGGCACCGATGCCCAGGGACGCAAGCGCGATGTCAGTGCGACAACATTGGAGCCGCCGCTCGGCTCCGGTCCCTACAAGATCAAGGAATTCGTGGCCGCACGCTCGATCAAGCTCGAGCGGGTGAAGGATTATTGGGGCGCCAACGTCCCGAGCCAGATCGGTACCAATAATTTCGACGAGCTGCGTTTCGAGTTCTTCCGCGACAACCTCGTCGCGCTGGAAGCCTTCAAGGCCGACCAGGCCGATTGGATCGCGGAAAACTCGGCCAAGCAGTGGGCCACGGCCTACGACTTCCCGGCGGTGGCCGACAAGCGCGTGATCAAGGAGGAATTCCCGATCAACGATTCCGGCCGGATGCAGGCCTTCGCGTTCAACATTCGCCGCGATCAGTTCAAGGACGCGCGGCTGCGCCGCGCCTTCAACTACGCCTTCGACTTCGAAGAGATGAACAAGCAGCTCTTCTACGGCCAGTACAAGCGCATCGCCAGCTATTTCGAAGGGACGGAGCTCGCTTCGTCCGGCCTGCCGCAGGGGCAGGAGCTGGAGATTCTTCAAACGGTGAAGGACAAGGTGCCGCCGGAGGTCTTCAGCACGGTCTACCAGAATCCGGTCGGCGGCAGTCCGGAAGCCGTGCGCGCCAACCTGCGCGAGGCGGCAAAACTCCTGAAGGAGGCCGGCTTCGAGGTCAAAGACCACAAGCTGGTAGACAGCACCGGCAAGCCGCTCACGGTCGAGATCCTGGTGCAGGATCCGTCGTCCGAGCGCATCGCGCTGTTCTACAAGCCGTCGCTGGAGCGCATCGGCGTCAGCGCCTCGATCCGCGTCGTCGACGATGCGCAATACCAGAACCGTCTGCGCAGCTTCGACTTCGACATGATCATCGATCAGTGGGGCGAATCGCTTTCGCCCGGCAACGAGCAGCGCGAGTTCTGGGGCTCGCAGGCCGCCGACATGCCGGGTGCACGCAACACCATCGGCATCAAGAATCCCGCGGTCGACGCCCTGATCGAGAAGGTGATCTACGCCAAGGACCGCAGCGAGCTGGTCGCCGCGACCCACGCGCTCGATCGCGTGCTGTTGTGGAATTTTTACCTCGTCCCGCAATTTACCTACGGCTTTTCGCGCTACGCTCGCTGGGACCGCTTCAGCCATGCCGATCCGCTGCCGAAGTACGGTCGGTCCGGCCTGCCGACGCTGTGGTGGTACGACGCCGAGAAGGCGTCGCGGATCGGAAAACGCTCTTGAGGGAGCAATTGCGCATGGCGCAGCTTTCACGCCGGCATGTGCTGGTCCTCGGTGTCGGCGGCGCCCTCAGCACCGCCGCACTCCGCAATGCATCGGCGTCCGAGGGGCCTGGCGAAGCGCACGGCATCTCGGCGTTCGGCGACCTCAAATATCCCGCCGACTTCCACCATTTCGACTACGTCAATGCCGACGCACCGAAGGGTGGAACGTTCTCGCTGATCCCCTCCGTGCGTGCCTATAATCAATCGCTTTTTACGTTCTCTTCGCTCAACGCCTACATCCTGAAGGGAGAGGGCGCGCAGGGCATGGACATGACCTTCGCAGCGTTGATGGCGCGCGCCAATGACGAGCCCGACGCGATGTATGGGCTTGCAGCGAAGTCGGTCCGGATCTCGTCGGACAAGCTGGCCTATACCTTTACGATACGACCCGAAGCGCGTTTCCACGACGGCTCTAGGCTCACGGCGCATGATGTCGCCTTGTCGTTCAATACGCTGAAGGAAAAGGGCCATCCCCTGATCGTGGTGCAACTCCGCGATTTCGTAAGGGCCGAGGCGTTAGACGACGCGACCGTGGTCGTCACCTTCGCGCCGAACCGCGCACGTGATGTGCCGCTGTATGTTGCGGGCCTGCCGATCTTCTCGAAGGCGTATTACGCCACGCGCGCGTTCGATGAATCGACGCTCGATACGCCGCTGGGCTCCGGCCCCTACAAGGTCGGCAAGTTCGAGGTCAACCGCTATATCGAATATGATCGCGTCAAGGACTGGTGGGGCGCGGATCTGCCTGTCTGCCGTGGCAGCTATAATTTCGACACGGTGCGCTACGAATTCTATCGCGACCGCGACGTCGCCTTTGAAGGCTTCACCGGCAAGAATTATCTGTTCCGCGAGGAGTTCACGGCGCGCATCTGGGCGACGCGTTACGATTTCCCGGGAGTGAAGGACGGTCGCGTCAAGCAGGAGCAACTGCCGGACGAAACTCCGTCGGGCGCGCAGGGCTGGTTCATCAACATGCGCCGCGACAAGTTCAGGGATCCGCGCGTGCGCGAGGCGCTGATCTGCGCCTTTGACTTCGAGTGGACCAACAAGTCGATTATGTACGGCGCCTATGCGCGCACGCGCTCGCCGTTCCAGAACTCCGACATGATGGTATCAGGCCCGCCTTCGCCGGAAGAGCTTGCATTACTGGAGCCCTTCCGTGGCAAGGTGCCCGACGAAGTGTTCGGTCAGCCTTTCGTGCCGCCGGTGTCGGACGGCTCAGGGCAGGATCGAGCCCTGCTGCGCAAGGCGGGCGAGTTGCTGAACGCTGCGGGCTACATCATTAAGGACCGCAAGCGGGTTCTGCCCAATGGCGAACCCTTCACGATCGAGTTCCTGAACGATGAGCAGTCGATCCAGCCGCATCACGGGCCGTATTTGAAGAACCTCGCTACGCTCGGCATCGACGCCACGTTCCGCCTGGTGGATGCCGTTCAGTATCGCGCGCGAGTCGAGGATTTCGATTTCGACATGACGATCGAGCGCTTCTCGATGTCGGCGACTCCAGGCGATTCCATGCGGGCGTTCTTCTCCTCGCAGGCCGCCAAGACCAAAGGCTCGTATAATCTCGCCGGCATCTCCGATCCTGTGATCGACGCGCTGATCGAAAAGATCATCGCCGCGCAGACGAGGGCGGAGCTGACCACGGCGTGCCGGGCGTTCGACCGCGTGTTCCGGGCCGGGCGCTACTGGGTGCCGCAATGGTACGCCAATTTCCATCGCGTCGCCTATTGGGATCAGTTCAGCCATCCCGACAAGCCGCCCAAATATGCCAATGGCGTCGGTGCGCCTGAAAACTGGTGGTATGACCGCGCCAAGGCGGCCAAGCTCGAGCAGGCGAAATAATCATGAGCGCCTATATCGCCCGCCGTATTTTCCTGATGATTCCGACGCTGCTCGGAATCCTGTTCGTCTCCTTCGTTGTCGTGCAGTTCGCGCCCGGCGGCCCGGTCGAGCGCGTCATCGCGCAGCTCTCGGGTGCCGACACCGGCGGCAGTTCCCGCATCTCGGGCGGGGGCGATTTTGCGCAACGCGCGCCCGGGCAGCTGGGCGCCGGCGGCGATGCCATCAATTCGAAGTACCGCGGCGCCCAGGGGCTCGACCCCGACTTCATCAGGAAGCTCGAGGTGCAGTTCGGCTTCGACAAGCCGGCACCGGAGCGCTTTGCATTGATGGTGTGGAATTTCGCCCGCTTCGATTTCGGCAAGAGCTATTTCCGTGATGTCAGCGTGATCCAGCTGATCAAGGAGAAGCTGCCGGTTTCGATCTCGCTCGGTATCTGGCTGACGCTGATCACCTATCTGATCTCAATCCCGCTCGGCATCCGCAAGGCGGTGAAGGACGGCACGCGTTTCGACACCTGGACCTCGGCGATCATCATCATCGGTTTCGCGATCCCCGGCTTCCTGTTCGCGATCCTCCTGATTATCCTGTTCGCTGGCGGCTCGTTCTTCAACCTGTTCCCGCTGCGCGGCCTGACCTCGGACGGCTGGTCGCAGTTTCCGTGGTACTGGAAGATCATCGACTATTTCTGGCACATCACCTTGCCGCTGATCTCGATGGGGCTCAGCGCATTCGCGACCATGACGCTGCTGACCAAGAACTCGTTCCTCGACGAGATCCGCAAGCAATATGTCATGACCGCGCGCGCCAAGGGCTGCAGCGAGAACCAGGTGCTCTACGGCCACATCTTCCGCAACGCGATGCTGATCGTGATCGCGGGCTTTCCGGGCGCGTTCATCCACGCCTTCTTCTCCGGCTCGCTGCTGATCGAGACGATCTTCTCGCTGGACGGGCTCGGGCTGCTCAGCTTCGAGAGCGTGCTCAACCGCGATTATCCCGTCGTGTTCGGCACGCTCTACATCTTTTCGCTCGTCGGGCTCGTGGTCAATCTGATTTCCGATCTGACCTATATGTGGATCGACCCGCGGATCGACTTCGAGGCGAGGGAGGTCTGATGACCCTGACCGCCCCAACCCCGATCGAGACCTCGGCCAAGACGCCGCTCGGCGCGGCCGTGCCGATCACGCGCAAGCCGTTCGCACCGTCGCCGCTGAACAAGCGGCGCTGGGAGAATTTCAAGGCGAACCGGCGCGGCTACTGGTCGTTCTGGATCTTCATGGTCCTGTTCGTGGTGTCGCTGTTTGCCGAGCTGATCGCCAATGACCGGCCGTTCCTGATCAAATATGACGGCCATCTCTACTGGCCGGCCTTCGTCACCTATTCGGAGACGACGTTCGGCGGCGACTTCGAGACTGCGGCCGACTACCGCGATCCGTACTTGCAGAAGCTGATCAAGGACAAGGGCGGCAGCATCGTCTGGCCGCTGATCCGCTACTCCTACGACACCCACAATCTCGACCTGCCGACGCCGGCGCCGTCGCCGCCGACCTGGATGCTGACGGAAGCCCAGTGCAAGCCGGTGGTCGAGAAGAAGGGGCTGAAGAGCTGCCGCGACCTCGAATACAACTGGCTCGGCACCGACGATCAGGGCCGCGACGTGGTGGCGCGACTGATCTACGGCTTCCGCATCTCGGTGCTGTTCGGCCTCTGTCTCACCATCGTCTCCTCGATCGTCGGTGTCGCCGCCGGCGGCATCCAGGGCTATTTCGGCGGCTGGATCGATCTCACCTTCCAGCGCTTCATCGAGATCTGGACCGCGATTCCCTCGCTCTATCTGCTGCTGATCCTGTCCTCGGTGCTGGTGCCGGGCTTCTTCGTTCTGCTCGGCATTCTGCTGCTGTTCTCATGGGTGTCGCTGGTCGGCCTGGTGCGCGCGGAGTTCCTGCGAGGACGCAATTTCGAATATATCCAGGCGGCGCGGGCGCTCGGTGTCTCGAATGGGGTCATCATGTTCCGGCATCTGTTGCCGAACGCGATGGTGGCGACCATGACGTTCCTGCCGTTCATTGTCTCGAGCTCGGTGATGACGCTGACGGCGCTGGACTTCCTCGGCTTCGGCCTGCCGCCCGGCTCGCCCTCGCTCGGTGAGCTCTTGTCGCAGGGCAAGTCCAACGTGCAGGCGCCGTGGCTTGGTTTCACCGGTTTCTTCTCGGTCGCGATCATGCTGTCGCTGCTGATCTTCATCGGCGAAGCCGTGCGCGACGCCTTCGATCCGCGCAAGACGTTCAAGTGAGGGCGTGATGGACGCGATCAACCAGCCGTTGCTGGCCGTGCGCAACCTTTCGGTAGCCTTCCACCAGGGCGGTAACACGACGCTGGCGGTCGACAAGGTCTCGTTCCAGATCAAGCGCGGCGAATGCGTCGCGCTGGTCGGCGAGTCCGGCTCCGGCAAGTCGGTCAGCGCGCTGTCGATCCTGAAGCTCTTGCCCTATCCGACCGCCTCGCACCCCTCGGGCAGCATCCGTTTCAAGGGGCAGGAGCTGATCGACCGGTCCGAGCAGGAGATGCGGGAGATCCGCGGCAGCGACATCTCCATCATCTTCCAGGAGCCGATGACCTCGCTCAATCCGCTGCACACGATCGAGGCGCAGATCGGCGAGATCATCCAGTTGCACAATCCGACCAGCAATGCGGAGGCGCGCAGGCGCACGCTGGAGCTGCTGACCCAGGTCGGCATTCCCGAGCCGGAGACGCGGCTGAAGAGCTATCCGCATCAGCTCTCCGGCGGTCAGCGCCAGCGCGTGATGATCGCGATGGCGCTCGCCAACGAGCCGGACCTCCTGATTGCGGACGAGCCGACCACGGCGCTCGACGTCACCGTGCAGGCGCAGATCCTGGGGCTGCTCGCCGAGATCCGCTCGCGGCTCGGCATGAGCCTGCTCTTCATCACCCACGATCTCGGCATCGTGCGCCGCATCGCCGACACGGTCTGCGTCATGAAGGGCGGCGAGATCGTCGAGCAGGGGCCGGTCGAGCAGGTGTTCAAGACCCCCAGGCATCCCTATACGCGCGATCTGCTCGCAGCCGAGCCGAAGCCCGATCCGGCGCCGCCGCAGCCGAACGCGCCGGTTGTGATGTCGGCCGACGATCTGAAGGTCTGGTTTCCGATCAAGCGTGGTCTGATGCGCAAGACGGTCGGCCACATCAAGGCGGTCGACGGCGTCAGCATCGCCGTGCGCAAGGGCGAAACGCTCGGTGTCGTCGGCGAGTCCGGCTCGGGCAAGACCACGCTTGGGCTCGCCTTGCTGCGGCTGATCTCCTCGAACGGGCGCATCGTGTTCTTGGGGAAAGATATCCAGGGCCTGCGCTTCAAGGAAATGCGCCCCTTCCGGCGCGATATGCAGATCGTGTTCCAGGACCCGTTCGGTTCGCTCTCACCGCGCATGTCGGTCGCCGACATCGTCGCCGAAGGTCTCTCGGTGCATCAGCCGAACCTGTCGCGCGAGGACCGCGAGGCGCGCGTCGTCAAGGCGCTCGAGGATGTCGGGCTGAAGCCGGATACGCGCTTCCGTTATCCGCACGAATTCTCCGGCGGCCAGCGCCAGCGCATCTCGATCGCGCGCGCCGTGGTGCTGGAGCCCGACTTCATCGTGCTGGACGAGCCGACCAGCGCGCTCGACATGCTGTTCCAGGCGCAGATGGTGGAGCTGCTGCGCGAACTTCAGCGTAAGCGCGATCTCACCTACATGTTCATCTCGCACGATCTGCGTGTCGTCGCCTCGCTCGCCAGCCATCTCATCGTGATGCGCAGCGGCAAGGTGGTCGAGGAAGGCCAGGCCGCGGAGCTGTTCAAGAATCCGAAGACGGATTACACCCGCGCGCTGTTCGCAGCGGCGTTCCGCCTGGAGACGGCGGGCAACGGTGCGGTGGCGACGTAATCTCCTCACCTCTCCCGACGGGAGAGGCAAATCGGGTAAGGGGGGAGCACCCGGCGCAGTTGGCAGGATCGGTTGATCTCTCGCGAAACCCATCGCCAGACGGTCGGAGCCGGTAATCGTTGGCGCGGTCCGATTGAGAGAACAAAGCCTGATGGGTCTCGCGAGAACTCAACCCATCCTATGCACTTTGTTCTCAGGTAGTCTGCGGGTTCAATATGAATGACGATGATCGTTCAAATGCTTTTAGAGCGATTTGGTGGTTCGGCGTGGCTCTGGTGCCGCTCGTTGCGTCTCAAGTTTTGCGGTTACACCAGCATCAAGCCGCAAGTTGGCTTGCCTTAGACTATGCTGGTCGAATAGTTGCACTTGCAACCTTGGCCGCAATACCGTCTGCGCGGGCGGTTGCTTTTCGGAGAGACAAGCTGGAAATCTCTTTTGCCGAGATCACAGTTTGGATCATAGGAATTGTGATCCTGGAGCGTCTCAGCCAGTGGCCACGACGCCTAATCAACGCTGCGTTTCCGCTGATCGTGTTGGGTCGGTATCCTCAACCAACTGGCTGGCTGAACGTCTTCGATCTCGCCTTCGGTTTGGCGCTGGTTGCCGCCAGCGAGGAGATCATATTCCGACGGTACCTCCACGAGGCATTGCGGCCCTACCTCGGAGATGGCACTCTCGCGCTTCTAACAGCGTCTGCTCTTTTTGGTGCTTATCATTGGTGGACCGGCATTGGAAACATTTTGCTGGCGGTCATCGTCGGCAGCTCGTTGATGCTCATGCTTCGACGATCGACCGCGCTATGGCCGGTAGTGCTTGCGCACTACTTGGTGGACTTGATCGCCTTTAGCAGCTTTGTGAGGTCGACCTGAAGGCCGTTTAGAAACAGACATGGGCCCCAGCGGCTCCAATGTCGCCTTCCGAAAGCAAAGCGGACGCAAAGCATTTTCGGCGCGCGTCCTACAGCCGCTTGATCGCAACCACGTCGCTGCCGGCCGCCTTGATCCGCGCAATGGCCGGCTCGATGGGCTCGATCACGGTTGCCATGTGATGCGCGTTGGCGTGAACCATGGTGCTGCCATCGCGGACGATGGCGACGTGTCCCTTCCAGAAGATCAGATCGCCGCGCAGCAAGCTGCTCCACTCATGCCGCTCCAGCGCGCGGCCGAGGCCCGCCTGCTGCATGTCGCTGTCGCGGGGGCAGCCAATGCCGGTTGCCGTCAGAGAAATCTGAACCAGGCCGGAGCAATCGATGCCGAGGCTGCTTTTGCCGCCCCAGAGATAGGGCGTGCCGACGAAGCGCTCGGCAACCGCGACGATATCGGGCTCGCGATAATCGAGTGGTGCGAGATGACACTTCGGCAGGAATGCGCCCTCGCGCGTGATGGCGAAACCGCCGTCCTCGCGCGCGATGGTGAGCTTCGATCCCAGCACGAGTATGTCGGCCGGCGGCAGCTTGATCGAGGGGCCGGGGAAGACAAGCGTCCGAAGCGCGCTCACCTTGTGTGTCGGCGCGGCCGCCGGCTTTAACAGCGCGGCGTCTGGCAGCCAGCCGACATAGCCGTCGCTGACGAGCTGGCCCCAGGCCCAGCCCTCGCCGTTGCGGTCGTAGACCGTCACGCGCTCGCCGCGGAGTGCTTCCGTCATCAGCATCGCGTTCGATGACGGCTGCTCGCGGACCGGGGCGATCGGTGCGACCACCTCGAATTCCTCGCCCACGACGAAGCGGTCGGCCTGCACCTTGCCTTCGAGATACTTTGCAGCGAGGTCGCCGCGCGCCGGTGTCAGCCGCGGATCGTAGCTTGGATCACGCATAGCGCTCGCTCAGTACCTTGTAGATGGCGCGGGCAGCCTGGCATTCGCCACCCTCGGGCCGCGCCGGCTTCGCCGACGGCGTCCAGCCATAGATGTCGACATGCAGCCAGCTCCTGGCCTGCTCGACGAAGCGTTGCAGGAACAGCGCGCAGGTGATCGAGCCGGCAAAGCCGCCCGATGGCGCGTTGGTGATGGTGGCCGTCTTGGAGTCCAGCCACGTATCGTAAGGCGGCCACAGCGGCATGCGCCACAAGGGATCGTTCTCCTGCACCGCGCAACGCGCGATGTCGGCGGCCAAGGTCTCATCATGGGTGTAAAAGGGCGGTAAATCCGGCCCCAGCGCAACGCGCGCAGCGCCCGTCAACGTGCCAAGATCGATCAGCAGCTCGGGCTTCTCCTCGTCAGCCAGCGCCAGCGCGTCGGCGAGCACCAGCCGTCCTTCCGCATCCGTGTTGCCGATTTCGACCGTGATGCCCTTGCGGGAGGTGAAGATATCCAGCGGACGGAAGGCATTGCCGGCGACAGCGTTTTCCACCGCCGGAATCAGCACGCGCAACCGCACCTTCAGCTTCGCATCCATCACCATGCGCGCCAGCGCCAGCACGTTGGCGGCGCCGCCCATGTCCTTCTTCATGATCAGCATGCCGCTCGACGGCTTCAGATCGAGCCCGCCGGTGTCGAAGCAGACGCCCTTGCCGACCAGCGTCACCTTGGGATGATCAGGGTTGCCCCAGCCGATGTCGATCAGTCGCGGCGCGCGGCTGGAGGCCATGCCGACGGCATGGATCAGCGGAAAGTTCTTCTCCAATTCCGCGCCGATGGTGCAGGCGTAGCTGGCGCCGAATTCGGCCGCGAGCTCTTGCGCAGCCGCGGCGAGCTGTTCCGGGCCCATGTCGTTGGACGGCGTGTTGATGAGATCGCGCGCCAGCATCGCGGCATCTGCCACGCGGTTGATCTCGGCGGGGTCGACGCCGTCAGGTGGCACCAGGCGGACGTCGGGTCTGTCGGCCTTGCGGTAGCGGGCGAAGCGATAGGTGCCGAGCACGAAGGCGAGCGCCGCCAGTCGTGCATCGTGCGGCGGATTGGCAAGGCGATAGGTGCCCGGCGGCAGCAGGCCCGGCAGGGCCCCCGGCCGGAACGGATCGCGCGATCGGGCGCCGTCGTCGTCGAGGCCGAACAGCACCCGGTCGATCGCCCCATCCGGCGCGGGCAGCGCAAGATAGCCGCCCGGCTTGGCGGTGAAGGCGCTCGCAGTGGCGAACTGGCGTTGCGCCGGTGGCAGCATCTCGTGCACGGCCTCCCAGCTCGATTTGGTGACGAAGGTGATCGGGGTGGCAGTCGAGGATGTCTCGAAGACGGAAGGCATGGGCGGGCTCGGAGGTCATTTGGTTGGAGGAGACTTCGCAGAGTTTTGCCGGGGCCGCAATCGACTTTGCAGTCACCGTTCAGCGAGCGGCTACTCGTAGAGGAGCAGTCGTGCTAGGTTCCGGTGGTGGTCGACCGGTGTGCAAAGAACGCCGGTGACCGGAGACGAAGCGTGCCGGGAGGAAACGCAAATGGAATTTGTGTGGAGCGTGGTCACTTTGATCGGCCAGGCCATCGAGGCCGTCTTTGTCTATGTCGAGCATCACCACTGGGTCTTTGCGTTCCTCGCCGGCGGCTACGTGTTTTATCTGCATGACCGTTCGATCCACGCGCGGTTCGATGCGCTCGACAAGCGCATTGACGAAATCCGCAAGCGTCTTGCCATCGAATATTGATTGGGCTCTCGAAACCATCCGCGGACAGCGATCGTATCTCGTCTGCGAACTGCCGTTCATGCATGCGCAGGCGCGGGCCTTTACTAGCGCTGCGGTTGTGGCATTATTAGCGAATATTCTTGGGTTGTGCGACGCATCTCTGCACGCATGGAGCGCAAGAGCGCCGCGGAATCTCCGACGATACTGATTCCAGACGTTACCTGCCTGAACCCTTTGTCGAAGGCATTTCCCTCAATCGTTTGGGCGACGCAGCATTCGCAACGAGCGGCGCAAGATGGATAGATCGTTTGTCATTGCGCAGATATCCGACCTGCATCTGGATGGGTCAGGCCGGCTGCTTGCGGCCATCGAGATGCTCACCGCTGCTCTGCGCGAGCGGATGGCGGCCTTCGCGGACGTGCCTGACCGCATCCTGTTGATCACGGGCGACATCGTGAACGATCCGGCGCCGGCTGCGCTCGACGAAGCGCTCGCGGTCATCGCCTCTCTCAGGCAGACGGGACTATTCACCGACATCCAGGCAATCGCCGGCAATCACGACATCAAGCGCCCGAGCCAGCGTGGCGGCCGTCACGACGCCTACGATTATCTGCGTCTGCCGCGGACCTCCAGGAGCGTCTATTACCGCCAGGCTGGTCTCGACCTGGTGCTGCTCGACTCCAACAGCGCAAGCCTGACCACGCCTTCCAGCGGCAACATCGACGAACGGCCCTACCACGCGATGGTCGCGCTGTCCGCGCGGCTGAGCGTCGAGCTTGCAGGGACCATCGGCTCGGCCGGACGCGCCGATTATTCGGAGCGTGCGGAAAACCTGGTGCGCGTGCTGGCGCTGCACCACCATCCGCTGCCGCAGGCAACCGGCGAGGGCAAGCGGTTTCTCGGCGTGCCGGACGAGCCGCTGATGTATCTCGCCGCGCCCGCGACCTTTCTCGAGGCGGCCACCTCGCTCAACGTCACCATGGTCCTGCACGGGCACCGCCATGTCGAGGGACTCAGTCGCTACTCGATTCCCGATCCACGCGCGATGCGGAGCGGCCGCGAGGATTTCTGGCGCACGATCTATGTGCTGTCCTGTCCGTCCTCCACCGGGCATGGCGGCGACGACGCCGGCTTCAACATCATCCATTTTGGTCCGACGTCCGAGGCCGGGCAGCCGGGGTATCGGTTCGCAATCGCCCGCTATTCGCGGCAGCGCGACGATGGCGGCTTCGGGCCGCTCGATTCGAATCTGCCGGACGGACTCATCAGCCTTCCGGCGGGGCGAGACCTGTCCCGCGATCCCGCCATCCAGTCGGCGATCGAGATCGCCTCATCCGTGTCGCTGAAGCGGGACCAGGTTCTGGCGCTGGTCCGGCGGCTGCTGTCGCGCCGTGCGTTCTACGATGGCGGCGGGCAGGATTGGGCGGACATGCTCTATGCCTATATCGTCACATCTCATGCATGGGCCGATCTCGAGGGCAGGTTCGCAAGGTCGGCACAGAGGTCCGATGTCGCGGCGCTGGCCGAAGCGAGCGCGCTGCTCCGTCAGCTGATCGGACAATCAGCCGACATGCTCGGCATCGACCATGCCACGCTCGACGAGCTCCGCTCCGATCGTCTCGTCAGTCGCGACGACCTCTTGCGCCGATGGCCGACGCCGCCCCGCGAAGCCGACGATCTTCAGGCGAGGAGGCAACACCGCTTGCAATTGCTGCGCGACCTGAACGAGCAGGTGGAGCTGCTCGGCCTCGATCTGGGCCTGGGCGGCGAGATGCCGCCGCAATGCGGCCGATCCCTGCGTTAACCGGCCATTAGGGTTAACAGTCTATTGCTGGCACGTTCGGCTCGATCATCAGGCCCGAGAGTCAAAGCGTCATGCGTCAACGGTTCCGTCCTGCCCGGCTTCTTGCCTCCGCCTCGCTGATTGCTCTGGTGGCCGCGAGCCTCGGCGGCTGCACGGCCATGTCAAAGCTTTCCGACGTCACCGGCTCGATCGGGCCGAAGACGGAAGCCGCACCGGTCGATCCGGCGCGCGCAGTCGAGGTCTATGGCGAGCGCTATCGCGCCAATCCCAAGGACGCGGATGGCGCGCTGGCCTATGGTCAGGCCTTGCGCGCCAACGGCCAGCGTGCCCAGGCCGCCGCCGTGCTCGAACAGGCAACCATCGCCAATCCCGGCAACAAGCCGCTGCTGGCCCAATACGGCCGCGCGCTCGCCGACAACGGCAATTTCCAGCAGGCTTTCGACGTACTGTCGAAGGCGCATTCGCCCGACAATCCGGACTGGCGCCTGCTCTCGGTGCAGGGGACCTGCCTCGACCAGATGGGCCGTCACGACGAGGCCCGCGCCTATTATGCGAGCGCGCTGAAGATCGCGCCGGGTGATCCCGGCGTGCTGTCCAATCTCGGCCTGTCCTACATGCTGTCGCGGGATCTGCCCAAAGCGGAAGAAGCGCTCCGGCAAGCTTACGCGTCACCGCGTGCGAACGCGCGGGTGCGGCAGAATCTCGGCCTGGTGGTCGGGCTCCAGGGGCGTTTCTCTGAGGCCGAGGCCATCGTGAAGGCGGACCTGCCGCCGGACCAGGCCGAGGCCAACGTCGCCTATCTCAAGGATATGCTGAGCCGCAACAATGGTCCGCGCGGCGCGCCGAAGCGCACGCCGGTCGCCTCGCTCAGCCAATCCGACTGATCCGTCGCCGTTTGCGTCACGGCGCGGATTTTCCCCGGCATTTCAGGGGCTTTGCATGATCCACATCGCAGCGAGCCGGCCCGGGCCGGCTACTGTGCATGGGGTTGTTTTCGCGGTTTTTGTCCCGCCTCAGTGCAGCTCGGAGATCTTGATGTAGGTCGGTCCGAGAATGACGACGAACAGCACCGGCAGGAAGAACAGGATCATCGGCACCGTGAGCTTCGGCGGCAGCGCGGCGGCCTTCTTCTCGGCCTCGTTCATGCGCATGTCGCGATTTTCCTGCGCCATGACACGCAGCGATTGGCCCAGCGGCGTGCCGTAGCGTTCCGCCTGCTGAAGCGCCAGACACACCGACTTGACGCCTTCAAGCCCGGTGCGCTTCGCAAGGTTTTCGTAGGCAACTTTGCGGTCCTGCAGATACGACAGCTCGGCGGTCGTCAGCGTGAACTCCTCCGACAGCGCGATCGACTGGCCCGCGATTTCGGTTGCGACCTTGCGAAACGCCATTTCGACCGACATGCCGGATTCGATACAGATCAGCAGCAAGTCGAGCGCGTCGGGAAAGGCGCGCTTGATCGAGAGCTGACGCTTGGAGATCGCGTTCTTCAGGAACAGCATCGGCGCCTGCAAGCCGAGATAGGCCGCGCCGACGCAGATGCCGATCTTGATCGGCGTTGGCCGATCCATATGGGCGATCAGGAAGACGTAGATCACCGAGCCGACGAGCAGGACGATCGGAGCCACCATCCGCGCGAACAGGAAGGTGACGTAAGGCGCCTGGCCGCGATAACCCGCCATGATCAGCTTGTCGCGCGCAGCCTCCTGCGCCAGCCATTTGGTCAGGTTGAAGTCCTCGACGACCTTGGAGACGATCTGCTTGGGCGTCTGGCGCAGCGAGACCTTCTCGCTCTTGTTGAGGCGTTCGCGCTCGCGCTGCCGGATCCGTTCGCGCTCGCTTGCGACCGCCTTCATCCGTTTGGAGAGGCCTTCGCCGGCGAACAGCGGCATGACCAGCGTATAGACGGTGGCGCTGGCGGCGATGGCCGCCAGCAGCATGGTCATGAAGTGGGCGTCATGCAGTTTCGTAACGAGGAACTCGACCATGCGGCACCGTCAGAAATCGAAGTTGATCATCTTCTTCATCACCATGATGCCGATCGACATCCAGACGACGCAGCCGACCAGCATGAGCTGACCGGTGGGATGGGTCCACAGCAGGGAGATGTAGCCAGGCGTCGTGAGATAGACGAGGAACATCACGATCGGCGGCAGCGAGCCGATGATGCCGGCCGAGGCCTTGGCCTCCATCGACATCGCCTGGATCTTTTCCTTCATCTTCTTGCGGTCACGTAGCACCTTGGAGAGGTTGCCGAGGGCTTCGGAGAGATTGCCGCCCGATTTCTGCTGGATCGACACCACGATGCCGAAGAAATTGGCCTCGGGCAGCGGCATGCGGTCATAGAGGCGCGAGCAGGCCTCGCCGAGTGGCATGCCGATCGCCTGCGTCTCGATGATGGCCAGGAATTCGCTGCGCAGCGGCTCCGGCGCGTCAGCCGCGACGACTTTGATCGATTCGAACAGCGGCAGGCCGGCCTTGATGCCGCGGACGATGACGTCCACGGCGTCAGGCAGGGCCGCCAGGAATTTGTTCTCGCGCCGCTTTTTCAAGAAGCCCAGCGCCCAGCGTGGCAGCCCGAAGCCGCCGGCAAAGGCGAGACCGGCCGCGCCAAGCAGGCCGCCGCCACCAAACAGCGCGCCAAAGAAGAACACGCCGGCTACGACGCCGGACACGATCCAGAATTTCTGCGTCGTCCAGTCGAGCCCCGCCTGCGACAGGCGAATGTTGAGCGGAACGCTCTTCTCCTGCGAGCGTCTCGCCTCGAGCTCCTTGAGCGAGCTCTCGACCTGCTCGCGGCGCGAACGCTGGGTCTTCTCGGCCTGGCGGGCCGCGGGCGCTTCGGCGCGTGCGATCGAGGCGCGGCGGCTCTCGGCCTTCCGCTCGCCCGAGAGCATCGGATAGAGGAAGACCCAGGCGATGCCGCCGACGGCAGCGGTGGCGAGGAAGGCGAGGGCAAGGACCTGAATGTTCATGGCTGCGCCGGCCTGCTCACGTATTCGGTTTCTTTTCCGCAGCGTCGAGCGCGGCGGCAAGGCGTTTCTCTTCGCCGTAATAGCGTGCGCGTTCCCAGAATTTCGGGCGACCAATGCCGGTCGAGCGATGCTGGCCGATGATCTTGCCGTTGGCGTCCTCGCCAAGCAGGTCGTAGAGGAAGATGTCCTGGGTGATGATGGTGTCGCCTTCCATGCCCATCACCTCGGTGATGTGCGTGATGCGGCGCGAGCCGTCGCGCAGGCGCGCGGCCTGGACGATGACGTCGATCGAGGCACAGATCATCTCGCGGATTGTTCGCGAAGGAAGCGAGAAGCCGCCCATCGTGATCATGGATTCGCAGCGTGACAGCGCTTCGCGGGGATTGTTGGCGTGGAGCGTCCCCATCGAACCATCGTGGCCGGTGTTCATGGCCTGGAGCAAATCGAACGCCTCCGGGCCGCGGACTTCGCCGACGATGATGCGTTCGGGGCGCATACGCAGGCAGTTGCGCACCAGTTCGCGCATGGTGACCTGGCCTTCGCCCTCGATATTGGGCGGGCGGGTTTCGAGCCGCACCACATGGGGCTGCTGTAGCTGGAGCTCGGCGGCGTCCTCGCAGGTGATGACGCGCTCGTCGTGCTCGATATAATTGGTCAGACAGTTGAGCAGCGTGGTCTTGCCGGAGCCGGTACCGCCGGAGATCAGCACGTTGCAGCGCACGCGACCGATGATCTGGAGGATCTCCGCGCCTTCCGGCGAGATCGCGCCAAATTTGACCAGCTGATCCAGCGTCAGCTTGTCCTTCTTGAATTTGCGGATGGTGAGCGCGGGGCCGTCGATCGCGAGCGGCGGCACGATGGCGTTGACACGGGAGCCGTCGGCGAGGCGCGCGTCGCAGATCGGCGAGGATTCGTCGACGCGCCGGCCGACCTGGCTGACGATGCGCTGGCAGATGTTGAGGAGCTGCTGATTGTCGCGGAAACGGATTCCGGTACGCTGAATCTTGCCGCTGACTTCGATGAAGACCGTGCCGGCCCCGTTCACCATGATGTCGGCGATGTCGTCGCGCGCCAGGAGCGGCTCGAGCGGGCCATAGCCGAGCACGTCATTGCAGATGTCGTCGAGCAACTCTTCCTGCTCGGCGATCGACATCACGATGTTCTTGATCGCGATGATCTCGTTGACGATGTCGCGGATTTCCTCGCGCGCGGACTCGGAATCGAGCTTGGCGAGCTGGGCGAGGTCGATGGCCTCGATCAGCGCGCCGAAGATCGTCGCCTTGACCTCGTAATAATTGTCCGAGCGGCGGGTTTCCATGACCGGCGGGGGCCGGGAGGGGGCGAGCGGGGGGGAGGTGACCACCGGCGGGGGCGGCGCACGTGACACCGTCGGCGCCGGAGCCAGGGCAGGCTCTGGCGACACGGCGCCGGGCTTGGGAGCCCGAAAGTCGGTGTCTGTTCCGCTACGCTTACCGAACACTTAACAACTCCATGCGGCGGCTTATTTTCCCCGCAACTTCTCAATCAGCGGTGAAAGCAAGGACGACTTTTGTTTCTTCGTCTCGCTGCGGCCGGTCAGGCGCTGGGCGATCTGGAGGAACATCTCGATCGACTTGTGGTTGGCGGAGATCTCCGCGATCATCTGGCC
This sequence comes from Bradyrhizobium sp. CCBAU 51627, assembly GCF_028128765.1. Classification (GTDB taxonomy): domain Bacteria; phylum Pseudomonadota; class Alphaproteobacteria; order Rhizobiales; family Xanthobacteraceae; genus Bradyrhizobium. The sequence continues at coordinate 55,226 of NZ_LBJG01000090.1, read as the reverse complement.
GTTGTTGGCGGCGGCGCCGAAGGTCTGCGGCTCGAACGGGATCGAGACCACGGGCTGGCTCTCGATCGCCTTGGCGAACTCGGTCGCGGCGATCTCCGGCCGCTTGGGAATACCGACCTGGTTCAGGCAGTACAGTGGAGGGCGGTCGTTGGGACGCGCGGCCTTCAGCAGGTCGAACAGGTTCTTGGTGTTGCGCAGATTGGCAAGGTCGGGCGCCGCCACGATCAGGATGTCGTCGGCCCCGATCAGAGCGCGCTTGGTCCAGCCCGACCATTGATGCGGGATGTCCAGCACGATGCAGGGCATGGTCGCGCGCAGCGTGTCGAATACCGCATCGAAGGCGTCGGTGCCGAAATCGTAGACCCGGTCGAGCGTCGCCGGTGCGGCCAGCAGGCTCAGATGGTCGGTGCATTTCGACAGCAGGCGGTCGATGAAAGCGGTGTCGACGCGATCGGGCGAGAACACGGCGTCTGCGATGCCCTGCGGCGGGTCCTGATTGTAGTCGAGTCCGGCCGTACCGAAGGCCAGGTCGAGGTCGGCCACCACGGCGTCCATCGCGAGGTCCCGCGCAATCGCCCAGGCGACGTTGTGGGAGATGGTGGAGGCGCCGACGCCACCCTTGGCTCCGACCACGGCGATGATGCGGCCGACCGCCTTGGCTTCGGGAGCGGAGAACAGATTGCAGATCGAGCGCACGACATCGATCGCACCGACCGGTGCGAGCACGTAATCGCTGACGCCGCGACGCACCAGCTCGCGGTAAAGCATGACGTCGTTGATGCGGCCGATCACGACGACGCGGGTGCCGGCGTCACAGACGGTGGCGAGCTGGTCGAGTCCGGTCAGCAGGTCGCTGCGGGCATCGCTCTCGAGCACGATCACGTTCGGCGTGGGCGCCGAGCGATAGGCTTCGATCGCAGCCGTCATGCCGCCCATCTGGATCTTCAGATGCGCCTTGCCGAGACGCCGATCCTCGCCGGCCGATTGCACGGCAGCTGCGGTTTCCACGGTTTCGCAGAAGGCCTGCACCGAAACGCGCGGCGCGGGCGCAATATGCTCCTCGACCGGCGGAGGAGGGGCCTCCGGCTGCTCTTCTTGTGTCTGGCGCGCGTAGCTGATCATTTGCCGGTGTCGCTGAGTTTGGCTCTTTCGGCCTCGGGATAAGTGACCGCTGTCGGATTTCCCTTGCGATACTTCTCGAAGGCGGCGGTACGCCGAATCGTATAGGCGGGTGTTTCAGGCCGCGGCTGCTCGAGGTCCGTGGGATTGTCGACCATTGCCGCGAGGTTGCGCTGATAGGCGCAGCCGAAATTGTAGTAGTCTTTGTTTTCGAACCAGCTCTTGTTCTTCATCGAAGGGCCGACGTCCTCCGGCCACAGACCGCACGGACCGGCCACCGCGGCGATCTTCGAATAGGTCAGCCGGATCGGCGGCAGGAAGCGCTTGTCCTCTGGGTTGTAGGGGCGAGCGACGATGCCGCGTGGCGGCACGCCCGCGGCCGCCAGCATCGCCTGAATCTCGTGCATCGATTCCGCCACCGGACGGGCGTTGGACGTTCCCGTGGGCACATCGATGTGGATGGCGCCGGTCCCCTCGTGCAGCCAGGTCGAGGCCAGGCCCATTACGTCGGCGCGCTGGGCCGCCGTCAAGCCGCCGCGGGCGTGACCGACGAAGACGACGATCGAGCGGTTCTGCTCCTCGATCGCGATCGGATGACGCTGCTTGTAGTCGTCGGGAATGGAGGCCGTGGCTACTTCGTCATGCTGGCAGCCGCCGAGCGCGAGAGCGATACCGACCAGCGCGCCACCGAAGGCGATGGCACGCTTGCGAAGCTGGGGTGGTCTTGTGATCATCGTGAAGTCCCCGTTCCGCCTCAGTCGGTGATGAAGCCGTAGGTGCCGCGGTAATTGCGAGCCGGCTCGGTCTTGCCGGGTACCCCGTAGATGCGGTTGATGTTGCCAATCAGCTCGGCCTGCGGGTCCGCAGGTGCCGCGAAGCCGTCATCCGGGCGCGACAGGTCCTTTGGCGCCGTAGCGCGGACGACGTAGGGCGTCACGATCACGACCAGTTCGGTCGCGTTGTTGACGAAGTCCCGGCTGCGGAACAACGTACCGAGGATCGGGAGCTGCATCAGGCCCGGCAATCCGCTCACCGCCTGCTTGGTCTGCTGCTGGATCAGGCCGGCCATCGCCATTGCGCCGCCGGAGGGAATCTCCAGCGAGGTCTCGGCGCGGCGGGTCCGGATCGAAGGCACCGTCACAGAGTTCACGGATGTCGATGTCACGGCCTGAGAGAGCGTGATCGCATTTTCGTTCGACAGCTCCGAGACCTCGGTCATCACCCGCAGGCTGATCTTGCCTTCGGTCAGAACCACGGGAGTGAAGTTGAGCGAAATGCCGAACTTCTTGAAGCTGATCTGGGTGGTACAGACATGCGTGGTGGGATCGCACGCATAGCCCGCCGGCACCGGGAATTCGCCGCCGGCGATGAAGGTCGCCGATTCGCCCGAGATCGCGGTCAGGTTCGGCTCGGCCAGCGTGCGGATCACGCCCGCGGTTTCCATCGCACGCAGGGTGGCCTGAACCGAGGGTGTCGCGCCGAACTTCGTGGTCAGATTGTTGCCATCGACGAGATTGTGACCGAGCGCCGTGAACGGGTTGGTGTTGGTGAAGCTCACCACCGAGGTGCCGTAGTTCAGATTCGCGGACAGGTCGATGCCGAGCTGCTTGACGATATTGCGCTGGACCTCGGCCACCGTCACTTTCAGCATCACCTGGTCGCGGCCGCGGACCACGATCGAGTTCACCACCTTGTCGGCGCCGCCGACGAGGCGCGCGGCAAGGTCGTTGGCCTGCTGAGCTTCCAGCGGGTTTGCCGCCGTGCCGCTCAGGACGACTCCCTCGCCGAGACCGTCGATCTGGATGTCGGAATTCGGCAGGATCTGCTTCAGCGCAGCGCGCACGCCGTTGAGATCGCGCTTGACCGCGATATCATAGGCCGCGATCTGCTGGCCGGCGGAATCGAAGAATACGATATTGGTCTGGCCGACCGTTGCGCCGATGATGTAAGCGCGTTGCGCCGAGCGCACCACCGCATTGGCGATCTTGGGATCGGCGACCAGCACGTCTTTGATGTCGCGCGGCAGGTCGATCACGATCGACTTGCCGACGCCGAGCGAGAGGAAGCGCGCGTTCATCTGACCGTCGGCCGCAACCGGCGCCGCAGAACGGTAGTCTGCGGCGATCACGGGTGTCAGCGCGGGATTGAGCGTCAGGGCGAGAGCGGCCGAGAACGACAGGGCGCGAATCATCGAAGTTCGCACCGTCGCCAGATCTGCCCCGCATTTCATGTCGACTGTCCTCATTGTGCCTTCGTCGCCTGGGTTGGGACGCCGTAGCGAATGATCGAAATGCCCTCGCGCTTCTGCGCGGAATCATCGAGCGTGATCTCCGTCGTCTTGGTGTCCGCGATGCTGCGCAACGCCAGCGACAGCGTTCCGGCCTGGCGGGACGAGGACAGCAGCTGGGTTTGTGCAGCATTGAGCTCCAAGGTCACGGTCTTGCCGACCACCGCGTTCTGGCCGTCCTTCTCCTTCGGAGCCTGGTCGATCGCGAGGACGCGGACATTGACCAGGATGATCTCGGACTTGACAATGTCCTGGGCGCCGGGAGTCTGGTCCGGGTTCTTGAGGCGGCGCGTGAGAAGAACGTCGACGCGATCGTTCGGCAGGATGAAGCCGCCGGCACCGGTCTCCGGAGAGATTTCGGTCGAGATGGCGCGCATGCCGCTCGGCAGGATCGCGGCCATGAAGCCGGAGCCGTCGGCCTTGACCAGCTTCTGGTCGCGGATCGGCTCGCCTTGGATGAATGGGGCACGCGCAATCGAGCCGACGACCTGGGTGGCGCCGTCGGGGCGCTCATTGCGACGGATGAAGGAGGAACTGGCGGTCGCGGTCGGCCAGGTCTGCCACTGGACATCTTCCGGCTTCACGGTTTGACCGAGGCCGATGTCATTCTTGGCGACCAGAACGTCGGTAGTGGGAAGCTGCGCGACCGGAGCCGCTGGAGGCGGCGCAGAGTCCGTGCTGCTCGCCAGATACGCGGCGATACCGCCGGCGCAGATGGCGACCGCCAGGACGACTATGCGTGCCCTATTCATACGCTCACTTTCCACAGAACGCCGCGACGCTGCCGCCGCCGTAATCGGCAGTTGACCAGCTATTCGTCAAAGCATGGTTAATGAGGCGTATCTAAATCGCCTTAACGCCGGGTTTATCCAGGGGCGTTCAGTGTAGTGCGAGGTGAGCGAGGTCTATCGCTTTCACCCATTCGGTCTCGGGGTAGACCATCAATGCGCCCAGCGCGAGCGCGATGCCGTAGGGAATGCCGCTCTCCTTGGCGTGCAGCCGCGCCAGCCAGGCCTGGCCGGCAAGCCCGTAAGGCAGCGGCCATTGCCGGAACTGGAGCAGAAGCAGCGTCAGCGCTCCGCCGAACAGCGAGGCGTAGAGCAGGAAATCCATCAACTGGGCGAAGCCGAACCAGAGCGCCACCGAAGCTGCGACCTTGGCGTCTCCGCCGCCCATCCAGCCCATCGCAAAGCAGGTAAAGGCCACGACGAGGAGCAGCGCGCCGGCGCCGACGTGGCTCAGCATCTCGTAAGGTGCCATGCCACCGGCAAGAGCGAGCAGGAAGAAACCTGCGACCAGCGCCAGCGACACGCGGTTCGAGATCGTCATGGTGAAGAGATCGCTGGCGGCTGCGAACGCCATCAGGGCCGGGAAGAGCAGAAGGCGCGCAAGGTCAAGGATCATGGGCTGCGTCTTGAGGCCTGGGTCAATTGCCGGATCGGGCGTCGGCGCATGGTAGCGCGCAGTGCTAAACAAACCGACAACGGCTGCGGCGAGTCTGGAAGCGGCAGCCCGGCGCGGGCGTCTCACCACATGCTGGCGATACGCATTGCGAGCGTGCCCATGGCGAGCAGCAGCGCCAGGCAGACCCAATAGGCCGACGCGTCGATGCGTGCGGTATCCGCCGCGTTCGCCGCAACCGCGGCATCGGTTCTGCGCTGACGCAAGGCCACTGGAACTCGCAAACTCCAGAAATACAAAGGCCCCGGAGGTCCGGGGCATTTGTCGTCGTTCGTCGGTCGGCTTACTTCAGCGAGGAGCTGATCGAGGTGAACTTGGCGTTCAGCGTGGTGCCGAGGTTGTTGACGACGGTGATGATCGCCAGCGCGATGCCGGCGGCGATCAGGCCGTATTCGATAGCGGTGGCGCCGGATTCATCCTTGGCGAAACGCGCAATCAGGTTCTTCATGAACTATACTCCATCTGGGTGAGGTCGCCACGTTCGGCGCTGTCTTGACGGACCGACCATGTGAGCCGAGCTCTTTCGGCGGGGTTAATTCGACCGGTCAAACCCGCCTCCGGCGCGATGCTTTTCGCCAAAGTGAATTTCGCCTTAAGGCGGCCCTGCAATTCGCTCCTGTTCCGAACACGCCGTCAACTTCACCCTCCCTTAAATCTCGGGGAGTAGGCGTAAGTCAGATCAGAAGCCTGGAAGAGACGCGATGATGTCGAGCCTGCCCATGCAAGTCGCCCTGATGCTGGGGGAGACCATCGAGAAGGTGATTCCCGTCACGCTCATGCTCGCGCTGGTGTTCACGTTGCTCGAGCATTTCTGGGCCTGCAATCCCGGTCCGTCGTGGTGGCGCAAGCGCGAGATCGTGACCGACATCTGCTACTGGTTCTTCGTTCCAGTGTTCGCCCGCACCATGCGGATCGGCCTGTTGATCGTCACGGCCGGGGTTGTCTTCAACATCCATGACGCCGACGAGCTGATCGCCTTCTACGACAATGGCCATGGCCCGCTGTCGCAACTGCCGCTCTGGCTGCAGGGTGTGCTGTTCCTGGTGGCGTCGGATTTCATGCTGTACTGGCTGCACCGGCTGTTTCATGGCGGCGGGTTCTGGAAATACCATGCGGTCCATCACTCCTCGGAGGAGATCAGCTGGATTTCGGCGGCCCGCTTCCATCCAGTCAATCTGATGCTCGGCACGATCGGCGTGGACGTCGTGCTGCTGATGGCCGGCATTTCGCCGAACGTGATGATCTGGGTTGGTCCGTTCACGACCTTCCATTCGGCCTTCGTGCACGCAAACCTGAACTGGACCTTCGGGCCGTTCCGATATGTGCTGGCGACGCCGGTGTTCCATCGCTGGCATCACACGCCGCTTGAAGAAGGCGGCGATACCAATTTTGCCGGCACCTTCCCGCTCTGGGACGTGCTGTTCGGGACCTTCCGCATGCCGAAGGATGAACTGCCGCAGGGCTACGGCAAGGATGAAGCGACCATGCCGAAGGAATTCCCCGGTCAGCTTGCCTATCCGTTCCGACACTAGGTCCGTCGGGCCGACAAAGCGGCAGTCCATTCAAACAATAGTCGGCGAATTTGCGGAACGTTCACGAATTACAGGCAGGTTAACCGGGTCGGGCGCCGGCTCCGCTTCTCGACTGATATGCCGGTTTGTGACGTCCCGGGGTAAGAGTATGCGTAAAGAGTTCCTGCGCCGTCATGCGCGCATCTGTCTCCTGGCTACGGCTGCTGTGCTGGCTTCGCCGGCCATCGGCTTGGCCGAGCCATCTGTCGATACCATCGCCGTCAATGTCGACCAGGCCAAGCTCGTGAGGCTGCCCGGCAAGGTGGCTACGATCGTGGTCGGCAATCCTCTGATCGCCGACGTCACGCTTCAGCCGGGCGGGATGATCGTCGTGACCGGCAAAGGCTATGGCGCCACCAACTTCATCGCGCTCGATCGCGGCGGAGAGATCCTGGTCGATCGGCAGATCCAGGTCGAAGGCCCGAGCGACCGTCTCGTCACCGTCTATCGCGGTATCGAGCGGGAGTCCTATAGCTGCATGCCGATCTGCCAGCGCCGCGTCACGCTCGGTGACAGCGACAATTACTTCAATACCACGATGAGCCAGGCCGGTTCGCTGAGCAGCAACGCCAGCGGCAACGCCAGCACGGCCCCCAAGACGAACTAGCAAGGCAGCATCGTCAGAAACGCCGAAGAAACCGACGGCGGGACCACGGCTGTGCGCATCCGCTCTTTGGGCATGAAAAAGGCCGTGCATCGCGCACGGCCTTTTCCGTTGTCAGTGCGCTCGCGCTGATCCGTGTGCGGGCCCTCTAAGGCGCGCGGTGGATATCAGCCGGCGTCGCGGAGGTTGTCGGCGGCCGACTTGCCGGACCGGCGATCGGCGACGATCTCGTACGAGACCTTCTGGCCTTCGCGCAGCGAGCCGAGGCCGGCGCGCTCGACGGCGCTGATGTGAACGAACACGTCCTTGCCACCATCGTCGGGCTGGATGAAGCCATAGCCCTTGGTCGCGTTAAACCACTTCACGGTTCCCATGCTCACGGGAGTAGTCCCTTCTCAGATACACAATGTAAGAGCCCACTTGCGCAGGCCGGTTAGATCGAATTTTTGGAAGGGTCGTCAGCGTGTCTGAACCGGCTGTACCGGTGGATGCTAATGTCGTCCGGCCGAAAATCGATTAGCTGATTTTATTGGAATTAAGGCGCCAAAACAATCCTGACGCGCACGATTTTTTGATCCGCCGTGATGCCCACGGCGGATCAGCATAAAGATCAGCATTTTTGTGCCGCGCTGCCGCGCGGGAAGCCATTAACGGCGACGGAACTGGCCACCGCGCTGTCCCGGACGCGGCGGTCCACCCGCCGTGCTGGGACGTTCGTCCTTGTGACGGAAAATCAGCCGGCCCTTTTCGAGGTCGTAGGGCGACATTTCCACGGTAACGCGGTCACCTGCCAGCGTCTTGATGCGGTTCTTCTTCATCTTGCCGGCAGTATAGGCGACGATCTCGTGCCCGGCATCGAGCTGCACGCGGTAGCGCGCGTCGGGGAGGATTTCGGTGACCAGTCCTTCGAACTGGATCAGCTCTTCCTTAGCCATGAATTTCTCCAGGTCGTGGACGGCTAGTGCGAATGGGGTTTGCGGTTCGGGTGGCCGTTCGGCCGACTCTCCCGGCGCAAAAATGCCACGCCTTGTATCCCATCGGGGGCTCCGGCGCTATGCGCGGAACGCTGTTCCGGGCGGTCGTTTGGCGAAGAATGCATCTTTCCACCGGAGCGGCGGCGGCGAGACCCCTTGGAGCCGTTGCCGGCCCGTCCCTCCATATGCCGGCCGTCGCCCTGGCGCCCCTCGCCGGGCCGTCCGTCGCCGGGCTTGCCGGAGCTGTGGTGACGTCCGTCGCCATGCCGTTCATCGCCGCGCCGTCCATCGCCGTGGCGTGCGCCTTGCGGACGCTGGCCCGGGCGGCCGCCCGGCCGGCCCTGCCGTTGCTGTGGCGCCGGCGCGCCCGCATCGCGGCGACCGGCATCGGTGCGCAGATCCTCGCGTGGCAGCGCCACCCGGATCAGCCGTTCGATGTCGCGGAGATAGCTGAGCTCCTCACCGCCGGCGACCAGCGAGATCGCGGTGCCGTCGGCGCCGGCGCGCGCAGTGCGACCGATGCGGTGCACATAGGTCTCGGGCACGTTGGGCAGGTCGAAATTGATGACGTGGGTGATGCCGTCGACATCGATGCCGCGGGCCGCGATGTCGGTAGCGACCAGGGTGCGGATCTCGCCGGAGCGGAACTGCGCCAGCGTCCGTTCGCGATGGTTCTGCGACTTGTTGCCGTGGATGGCGCTGGCGGCGATGCCGGCCCGCTCCAAGGTCTTCACCACCTTGTCGGCACCGTGCTTGGTGCGGGTGAAGACCAGCGCGCGGTTGATCGGCTCGTCCTTCAGGAGCTTGGTCAGGAAGGCGGGCTTGGCCGTGAAGTCGACCTGGATGATGCGCTGGTTGATCCGCTCGGCGGTCGAGGACACCGGCGTCACCGCGACGCGGGCCGGATCGCGCAGCATTGAATCGGCGAGCTCGGCGATGTCCTTCGGCATGGTGGCCGAGAAGAACAGCGTCTGCCGCTTGATTGGCAGCTTGGCGACGATTTTGCGGATGTCGTTGATGAAGCCCATGTCGAGCATGCGGTCGGCCTCGTCGAGCACGAGGAACTCCACGCTCGAGAGCTTCAATCCGTTGCTCTGCACGAGATCGAGCAGGCGGCCAGGGGTAGCGACCAGGACCTCGACGCCCTGCATCAGGGCGCGGACCTGGCGGCCCATCGGGACGCCGCCGATGGCGAGCGTCGAGGACAGGCGGATGTGGCGGCCATAGGCGTTGAAGCTGTCGAGGATCTGCCCCGAAAGCTCGCGGGTGGGCGACAGCACCAGGACGCGGGCGGTCTTGGGCTGGGGCTTGATGCGGTTTTCGAGCAGACGATGCAGGATCGGCAGCGCGAAGGATGCGGTCTTGCCGGTGCCGGTCTGGGCGATGCCGACGACGTCGCGGCCGGTCAGCGCCGTGGGGATCGTCTGGGCCTGAATGGGGGTAGGGGTGACGTAATTCTCTTCAGCAAGAGCACGTGCGATGGGTTCGGCGAGGCCGAAGTCCTGAAACGAAGTCAAAAGATGGATCTTTCCATGTCGAATGCGGTCGGCCGACGCAGTCAGCGTGGCGCGCGCAAAAGGGTGTCGAGAAGACACCTGCGTGTTTGGGGTGTCGGATGGCTTGGGAGATAAGGGGCAAGCCAGAGGCCCGTACGGGCTTAAGAACACGCGGCTCGCTACGACCGCTCGATTCTCAAGCGATCTCTACGCTCATATGGAACATCGACGGGGCGCTTTCAAGGCGGTCCTTCGCCGAGCACCGATGCTGGTGCAAAAATAGTTATGCCGGATTTTTAGCCAACGATGGAGATTTGATTATTAAATAGGCTGATTGCCGCATAAGCATACATTTTTCTTGCTCAAGTTTTGAGCGGCAAAGTCGTTGTCATACTTCGAATGCGGCGAAATTGTCTAGATTAACCAGCTACTTGGTAGGCGCTTCGCCCATGGCATGGTTCTTGCGATTCCATTAATCGCAGGCGGCCGTGGGGCCGTTTCGCAGCGTCTTTTCACGTCTGCGTCAGGGAGATGATACATCCATGCCTACCAAATCCATTCACGATATAGCGGCGTCATTTAGCCGCCGCGGCGTGCTCGCTGCGTCCGCCGGACTGATGCTCGGTCTGGCGTCCATTTCCGGCGCAAAGGCCGCGGACGACACCATCAAGGTCGGCGTCCTGCACTCGCTCTCGGGCACCATGGCCATCAGCGAAACCACGCTGAAGGACACCATCCTCTTCCTGATCGACGAGCAAAACAAGAAGGGCGGCTTGCTCGGCAAGAAGCTCGAGGCCGTCGTTGTCGACCCCGCTTCGAACTGGCCGCTGTTCGCCGAAAAGGCGCGCGAACTGATCACCAAGGACAAGGTTTCGGTCGTGTTCGGCTGCTGGACCTCGGTGTCGCGCAAGTCCGTGCTCCCGGTGTTCAAGGAGCTCAACAACATCCTGTTCTACCCCGTCCAGTACGAGGGTGAGGAGTCCGAGCGCAACGTGTTCTACACCGGCGCCGCGCCGAACCAGCAGGCGATCCCCGCCGTCGACTATCTGATGAAGGAAGAGAAGGTGAAGCGCTGGGTGCTCGCGGGCACCGACTACGTCTATCCGCGCACCACCAACAAGATCCTGGAAGCCTATCTGAAGTCGAAGGGTGTCGCCCAGGAAGACATCATGATCAACTACACGCCGTTCGGTCACTCCGACTGGCAGACGATCGTGGCCGATATCAAGAAGTTCGGTTCGGCCGGCAAGAAGACGGCGGTGGTCTCGACCATCAACGGCGACGCCAACGTTCCCTTCTACAAGGAGCTCGGCAACCAGGGCATCAAGGCGAAGGACATCCCGGTGGTCGCGTTCTCGGTGGGCGAGGAAGAACTCGCCGGCATCGACACCAAGCCGCTGGTCGGCCATCTCGCCGCCTGGAACTACTTCGAGTCGATCAAGACCCCGGCGAACGAGAAGTTCATCAAGGACTGGCAGGCCTACACCAAGAATCCGAAGCGTACGACCAACGACCCGATGGAAGCGCACGTGATCGGCTTCAACATGTGGGTGAAGGCGGTCGAGAAGGTGAAGTCGACCGATCCGGACAAGGTGATCGATGCGCTTCCCGGCATCGAGACGCCGAATCTGACCGGTGGCGTCGCCAAGATGCTCCCGAACCACCACATCACCAAGCCGGTCTTCATCGGCGAGATCAAGGGCAACGGCCAGTTCGACGTTGTCTGGAAGACCCCGAGCCTTGTCCCCGGCGATGCCTGGTCGAAGGAACTCGACGGCTCCAAGGACCTGATCGGCGACTGGGTCGGCAAGAAGTGCGGCAACTTCAACACCAAGACCAACAAGTGCCTCGGCTCCGGCTCCTGATCCGGATCTGACATTCGACTGCACGATGGGGGAAGACGGCGATTCCGCCGCCTTCTCCCCACTTCTGCCGGGGTGATCCAGTGCCAACCAAACTATCTGCTCGTCTCTCGAGCTTCGTTCTCTCGCTGTTCCTGATCGCGTTCGCTCTGCCGGCGTTTGCCGGTCCGTTCGAGGATGCGGTCGCCAAATTCGCCAACGACGATTTTTCCGATACGGATGAGGCGATCGGCGCCGTCGCAAGCAGCGGCAACAAGCTCGCCTTTCCGATCATCAGCGCGCTCCAGGACGGTCGCCTCATGGCCGATCCGGACAGCAAGAAGGTTTACGTCACCGGTACCGACGGCAAATCGATCGACGCTGCAACCGGCGAGGCCGTCGCCAGCGTGCCCGACAGCGCCAGCGCCGTCCGCCTCAACAACCGCCTGCGCCGCAGCGTCGACGCGGCGCTCGGCAGCCTGACGCTGCAGTCGCCCGATCTCGGTGCGCGGCTGCAGGCTGCGCAGTCCGTCTTCAAATCGCATGAGGAGACCGCGCTCGAGCCGGTCGAAAGCGCGCTCGCCAAGGAAACCAACAGATCGGTCAAGACCGCGCTCGGTGAAGCGCGTGCGGCCATCCTGCTGTTCAAGTCCGACGCCACCGAAGTGCAGAAGCTCGAGGCGGTCGCCACCATCAGGGCGCGCGGCGACCAGGACGCGCTGGCGCTGCTGTCCGACATCGGTACCGACCAGCCGGCCTCCGTCGCGAAGGCCGCGACGAGCGCGATCGGCTCGATCCAGAACTCGCTCGCGGTCTGGTCCACGGTGCAGAACGCCTGGTACGGCCTGTCGCTCGGCTCGGTGCTGCTGCTCGCGGCGATCGGGCTCGCCATCACCTTCGGCGTGATGGGCGTCATCAACATGGCCCACGGCGAGATGGTGATGATCGGCGCCTACACCACCTTCGTGGTGCAGGAGGTAATCCGCACCCGCTATCCTGCCCTGTTCGACTATTCGCTGCTGATCGCGGTACCGCTCGCCTTCCTCGTCGCCGGCGCCATCGGCGTGCTGATCGAGCGCAGCATCATCCGCTTTCTCTATGGCCGGCCGCTGGAGACGCTGCTCGCAACCTGGGGCCTGTCGTTGGTGCTGCAGCAGGCGGTTCGCACCATGTTCGGCCCAACCAACCGCGAGGTTGGCAATCCCTCCTGGATGAGCGGCGCGTTCGAACTCGGCCAGATCACCATCACTTATAACCGGCTCTGGATCCTCTGCTTCACGCTCGCTGTCTTCGCGGTCCTGCTCGCAATGCTGCGCTACACCTCGCTCGGCCTTGAGATGCGCGCGGTGACGCAGAACCGGCGCATGGCAGCCTCGATGGGCATCGCCACCTCGCGCGTCGACGCGCTGACCTTCGGACTTGGCTCGGGCATTGCCGGCATCGCCGGCGTGGCGTTGTCGCAGATCGACAATGTCAGCCCCAATCTCGGCCAGAGCTACATCATCGACAGCTTCATGGTCGTGGTATTTGGCGGGGTCGGCAATCTCTGGGGCACGCTGGTCGGCGCCTTCACGCTCGGCATCGCCAACAAATTCCTGGAGCCGGTCGCCGGCGCGGTGCTCGGCAAGATCGCCATCCTGGTCCTGATCATCCTGTTCATTCAAAAGCGCCCGCGCGGCCTGTTCGCGCTCAAGGGCCGTGCGGTGGAAGCATGACCCCTCACATGCTGACGCGATCGCTGGACCGCGGCGCGGCGATCTTCCTGACGATCGTCGCCGCTTGCGGCATCCTGATCCCGCTCTCCAACCTGCTGCTGCCGGAGGGCTCGGCGCTGCAGGTGCCGACCTACTTGGTCGCGCTCTGGGGCAAATACGTCTGCTACGCCATCCTGGCGCTCTCGATCGACCTGATCTGGGGCTATTGCGGCATCCTCTCGCTCGGCCACGGTGCCTTCTTCGCGCTCGGTGGCTACGCGATGGGCATGTACCTGATGCGGCAGATCGGTACCCGCGGCGTCTACGGCAATCCTGTTCTGCCCGACTTCATGGTGTTCCTGAACTGGCAGAAACTGCCGTGGTACTGGTACGGCTTTGACATGTTCTGGTTCGCAGCGCTGATGGTGCTGATCGTGCCGGGTCTGCTCGCGTTCTGCTTCGGCTGGCTCGCCTTCCGCTCCCGTGTCACCGGCGTCTATCTGTCGATCATCACCCAGGCGATGACCTATGCGCTGCTGCTTGCCTTCTTCCGCAACGATTTCGGCTTCGGCGGCAATAATGGCCTGACCGATTTCAAGGACATCCTGGGCTTCAACGTCCAGGCCGAAGGCACCCGCGCCGCACTGTTCGCGCTGAGTTGCCTGGCGCTGATCGCGAGCTTCCTGATCTGCCGCTCCGTGGTGTCCTCCAAGCTCGGCAAGGTGCTGATCGCGATCCGAGATGCGGAATCGCGCAGCCGCTTCCTCGGCTATCGCGTTGAATCCTACAAGCTGTTCGTATTCACGCTGTCGGCCTGCATGGCCGGTGTCGCCGGCGCGCTCTATGTGCCGCAGGTCGGCATCATCAATCCATCCGAATTCGCCCCTGGCAATTCGATCGAGGCGGTGATCTGGGTCGCGGTCGGCGGCCGCGGCACGCTGGTCGGCGCGGCGCTCGGCGCCATCGTCGTCAACTACGCCAAGACGTTCTTCACATCGGGCGTGCTGGCGCCGTACTGGCTCTTCATGCTGGGTGCGCTGTTTATCCTGGTGACGCTGCTGCTGCCCAAGGGCATCGTCGGCACCTTCAATGCATGGCGGGAAGCGTCGAGAGAGAGACGCCCTGCGGCGGCGAGTGCGGCGGCCGAAGACGGCGTCAACGAACCCAAGATGGCGGAGGAGCGGTCATGAACGTCATGGATACCCGCGCGACCTCCGCGATGCTCTATCTCGACGGCGTGCACGTCTCGTTCGACGGCTTCCACGCCATCAACAACCTGTCGCTGACGCTCGAACCCGGCGAGATGCGCGCCATCATCGGCCCGAACGGCGCCGGCAAGACCACGATGATGGACATCATCACCGGCAAAACCAAACCGGACGAGGGCACGGTGTTGTTCGACGGCGTCACGGACCTGACGCGGCTGGACGAGACGCGGATTGCCGAACTCGGGATCGGCCGCAAGTTCCAGAAACCCACTGTGTTCGAAAGCCAGACCGTGCAGGACAACCTCCTGCTCGCGCTCAATGTCGATCACTCGGTGCGCGGCACGCTGTTCTGGCGCGGCAGCAAGGCCGAGTCGGAGCGCATCGACAAGGTACTGGAGACGATCCGCCTGACCGATGCCCGCAACCGCCTTGCCGGCAGCCTCAGCCACGGCCAGAAGCAGTGGCTGGAGATCGGCATGCTGCTGGCGCAAGATCCGAAGCTGCTGCTGGTCGACGAGCCCGTCGCCGGAATGACCGACGTCGAGACGCATCTCACCGCCGAGCTCTTGAAAGAAATCAACCAGACCCACACTGTGATGGTGGTCGAGCACGACATGACGTTCGTGCGAGAGCTCGGTGTCAAGGTGACGTGCCTGCATGAAGGCGCTGTGCTCGCGGAAGGAACCATTGACCAGGTCTCGTCCAACGAGCGGGTCATCGAAGTCTATCTGGGACGCTGAACGATGCTCGAGGTCAAGGACATCAACCTGTTCTACGGCGCGGCGCAGGCGCTGCGCGGCGTCTCGATCGCGGCCGAGCCGGGCAAGGTGACGTGCGTGCTCGGGCGCAATGGCGTCGGAAAGACGTCGCTGCTCCGCGCCATGGTCGGGCAATATCCGATTTCCTCGGGCGCGATCGTGTTCGACGGCAGCGATATCACCGGCCTCAAGCCCTATGAGCGGGCGCGCAAGGGCATCGGCTTCGTGCCGCAGGGCCGCGAGATCTTTCCGCTCCTGACGGTCGAGGAAAACCTCAAGACCGGCTTCGGCCCGCTCAAGCGCCAGGACAAGAACATCCCGGACGACGTGTTCTCGCTCTTCCCAGTGCTGCAATCCATGCTCGGCCGGCGTGGCGGTGATCTCTCCGGGGGGCAGCAGCAGCAACTTGCGATCGGACGCGCGCTGGTGATGCGGCCAAAATTGCTGCTGCTCGACGAGCCGACCGAGGGCATCCAGCCCTCGATCATCAAGGACATCGGCCGGGCCATCTCTTATTTGCGCAATCTCGGCAATATCGCCATCGTGCTGGTCGAACAATATCTCGACTTTGCCTGCGAACTCGGCGACAGTTTCGCGGTGATGGATCGCGGCGCGGTGAAGTTCACCTGCGAGCGCTCCAATCTCGATCCAAGCGAGATCAGCCGCCAGATGGCGCTGTAAGCCCGGACATTGTAGCTTATGAAATCCTGCCGCGGCCGGCTGGGGGAGACGGATGCGCAGCGACACGTTGGTGACCTCTTTGGCAACATCGTCGGTGTTCGATGCCAATCGTGCCCGCGGCGCGGTGCGCTTCGACGTGCGCGTCCGCGACGGCATGACGCGGCGCGGCGGTCTGCATGAATCCGGCTCGCTTCGCGTGCGCTTTCCCTCGCCGGAAGACGACGGCCTGTCCGGCGTGTTCGTCAACACGGCCGGCGGCGTTGCCGGCGGCGATCACTTCGAGATCGAGATATCGGCCACAGATAGCTCGCGCCTGACGTTGACAACGGCCGCCGCGGAAAAGGTCTATCGTGCGCCGGGCCCCGCGGCGCAGCTCAACATTTCCTTGAAGGTCGGCGCCGGCGCGCATCTCGGCTGGCTGCCGCAGGAGACGATCCTGTTCGACCGGGCGCGTGTCCATCGCCGCTTTGACATCGAGCTCGACCAGACTGCCTCGCTCCTGCTTTGCGAAATCGTCGTGTTCGGTCGCACTGCCATGGGCGAGCGGATGGAGCAGGGCGAGTTCGTCGACCGCTGGCGGCTCTCGCGTGGCGGCAGGCTGGTCTTCGCCGAGACCATCAGGCTCGAGGGCAATATCGGCGTGAAGCTGGCCCGATCCGCTGTCGCCAAGGCAGGTGCTGCGATCGGCACGGCCCTGATCGTGCCCGGCGACGAGGCGCTGGTCGAGCGCATCCGCGAGGCATCGGAATCGTTTGCCGGCGAGGTCGGGATATCCGCCTGGAATGGCTTTGCAATGGCGCGGTTCTGTGCCCAAGATGCGGCGCGCTTGCGTGCCGACATGATGGCCGTGTTGGCACGCACCGGTGCGGCTTTGCCGCGGCTCTGGCTGAATTGAAGTGTTGAACCGAAGAGACTTCGCATGAACCTGTCTCCCCGCGAAAAGGACAAGCTTCTGATCTCGATGGCGGCGATCGTGGCGCGCCGCAGGCTTGACCGCGGCGTCAAGCTCAACCATCCCGAGGCAATCGCAATCATCTCCGACTTCATCCTCGAGGGCGCGCGTGACGGCCGCACCGTCGCCGAGTTGATGCAATCCGGCGCGCAGGTGCTCACCCGCGACCAGGTGATGCCTGGTATTCCCGAGATGATTCACGACATCCAGGTCGAAGCGACATTTCCTGACGGCACCAAGCTCGTCACTGTGCACGAACCGATCAGGTAACACGCGACGTCATGCCGGGGGCGCCCGAAGGGCGAACCCGGAATCCAGAGATTGTTGATCGAGATTCCGGACTCTCGCTTCGCGAGTCCCGGAATGACGGAGGAAGACAGACATGATCCCCGGCGAACTCTTCATCCAGGATGGCGAGATCGAGCTCAATGCCGGCCGCAAGACCGTGACGCTGACGGTCGCCAATACCGGCGACCGGCCGATCCAGGTCGGCTCGCACTATCATTTCTTCGAAACCAACCCGGCGCTGAAATTCGATCGCAAGAAAGCCCGCGGCATGCGCCTCGACATCGCCGCCGGTACTGCAGTCCGCTTTGAGCCCGGTCAGACCCGGGAAGTCCAGCTGGTCGCCATGGCCGGGAAGAAGACCATCTACGGCTTCCGCGGCGAGGTGATGGGGAAGCTGTGAGCGGCACAGGAACGAGCAGGGCGCGGTACCGTTGAGGCGAAAACGGAGGATTTTGCCATGCTGTCACCCGTCCGCGTGGTTTCCGAAGCCGCAGAACTCGCCGCGCGCCGCCACAATGGCAAGGCGCGCAAGGGGCGCGGCAAGGAGCCTTACATCAATCATCTCGCAGAGGTCGCCAACCTGCTTGCGATTGCGACGGATGGCGCCGACGCCGAACTCGTTGCGGCTGGCTGGCTGCATGATTCGATCGAGGATACCGAAACCGAACCTGAGGAGTTGGCGCAGAAGTTCTCCGAACGCGTCGCAACTCTTGTCCTCGAATGTACCGACGACATGAACCTATCGAAAGCCGAGCGACGGCGCAGGCAGGTGATCGATGCGCCGAACAAATCCGCCGGCGCCAAGCTGATCAAGATTGCCGACAAGGTCAGCAACATCGGGGCGCGGATCCATCCCGATCCGACCGCTGAAGAGCGCGACGATCTCCTCGACTACGTCGATTGGGCCGAGCAGGTCGTCGCCGGCTGCCGCGGCGGCAATCAATGGCTCGATACGACGTTCGACGACATGATATTGAGAGCGAGAACCTCGCTGTGAGTGCCGATCCGATATTCAAACCCAAACGGGGCCTGCGATGTCCGTGAAGATGAAACGTTCCGTGTATGCCGACATGTTCGGCCCCACCACCGGCGACAAGGTGCGGCTGGCCGATACCGATCTCATCATCGAGGTCGAGAAGGATTTCACCACCTATGGCGAGGAGGTGAAGTTCGGCGGCGGCAAGGTGATCCGCGACGGCATGGGTCAGTCGCAGGTCACCAACAAGCAGGGCGCGGCCGACACCGTCATCACCAACGCGCTGATCGTCGACCACTGGGGCATCGTGAAAGCCGACGTCGCCATCAAGGACGGCATGATCTCGGCGATCGGCAAGGCCGGCAATCCCGACATCCAGCCGGGCGTCACCATCGTTATCGGCCCGGGCACCGACGTGATCGCGGGGGAGGGCAAGATCCTCACTGCCGGCGGCTTCGATAGCCACATCCATTTCATCTGCCCGCAACAGATCGAGCACGCATTGATGTCTGGCGTCACCTCGATGCTTGGCGGCGGCACCGGTCCTTCGCACGGGACGTTCGCCACCACCTGCACGCCCGGCCCCTGGCACATCGCGCGGATGATCCAGTCGTTCGATGCCTTCCCGGTCAATCTCGGCATTTCCGGCAAGGGCAACGCCTCGCGCCCCGCCGCGCTGGTCGAGATGATCAAGGCCGGTGCCTGTGCGTTGAAGCTGCATGAGGACTGGGGCACCACGCCGGCGGCGATCGACAACTGCCTGGCGGTCGCCGACGATTACGACGTTCAGGTCATGCTGCATTCCGATACGCTGAACGAATCCGGCTTCGTCGAGGACACGATCAAGGCGTTCAAGGGCCGCACCATCCACGCCTTCCACACCGAGGGCGCCGGCGGCGGCCATGCCCCTGATATCATCAAGGTCGCCGGCCTGAAAAACGTGCTGCCGTCCTCGACCAATCCGACTCGGCCCTTCACCCGCAACACCATCGACGAGCACCTGGACATGCTGATGGTGTGCCACCACCTCGATCCCTCAATTGCGGAAGACCTGGCATTCGCCGAGAGCCGCATCCGCAAGGAAACCATCGCGGCCGAGGACATTCTGCACGATCTTGGCGCGCTCTCTATGATGTCCTCGGACTCACAGGCCATGGGCCGCCTCGGCGAGGTCATCATCCGCACCTGGCAGACCGCCGACAAGATGAAGAAGCAGCGCGGGGCGCTGCCGCAGGACAAGGGCAAGGACAACGACAATTTCCGCGTGAAGCGTTACATCGCCAAGTACACGATCAATCCGGCGATCGCGCATGGCGTGTCGAAGCTGATCGGCTCGGTGGAGAAGGGCAAGCTCGCCGATCTCGTGCTGTGGTCGCCGGCCTTCTTCGGCGTCAAGCCGGACTGTGTCGTCAAGGGCGGAACCATCGTCGCAGCGCCGATGGGCGATCCCAACGCCTCGATCCCGACGCCGCAGCCGGTGCATTACCAGCCGATGTTCGGCGCCTTTGGTCGGGCGCGAACGGCATCTTCCGTGGTGTTCACCTCGAAGGCCGCGGTCACCGGCGGTCTCGCGCGAAAGCTCGGCATCGAGAAGAAGCTCTATGCGGTCCAGAACACCCGCAGCAAGATCTCGAAGAAGAGCATGATCCATAACGATGCCACGCCCGATATCGAGGTCGATCCGGAAACCTATGAGGTGCGCGCCGACGGCGAGTTGCTGACTTGTCCGCCCGCCGAGGTCCTGCCGATGGCACAGCGATATTTCATGTACTGAAATAGCGCCTTGACGCATGTCCCCGGCGGGTATCCGGGGACGGCTTTTCCGGTTTTGCGTTCGATGCCGGCTGGTCTAATGTCCCGCCCGATATCGAACCCTTCAGAAGAAGAGCCGGGAGGATTTCTCGTGATTTACGTCGTTGCCACCTTGACTATCAAGCCCGAAACCCGCGCCGAATTCATTGCCGCCGCCGTCGCCTGCATCAAGGAGACGCGGAAGGAGCCCGGCAATATCGCTTATGATCTGCACGAGAGCGTCACCGATCCCACCAAGATGGTATTCGTCGAGCAGTGGGAGAATGCCGAGGCGCTGGTGCCGCATCGCGCCCAGGAGCACATGAAGACGTTCGGCCGCGTCGCGGTGAAGTGCTTTACCGCTCCGCCGAAGATCGAGATCATCACGCCCGAAAAGGTCGAGACGAGGTAACAGCACATGATCCGGGCGACGCAGGTCAGGGGACAGCACCGTTTCACGGAAACGCCGGCGGACACCGTCGTGCTCGACTTCGATGATCGGCACCGCCGCCGCATGGCGATGACGGGAACGCGGGGCCTCGAGTTCCTGCTAGACCTCGAGAACGCGGTCGCGTTGCGCGGTGGAGACGCGCTCGTGCTGGAAGACGGAAGGCTGGTCGAGGTGGTCGCGGCGCCCGAGCCGCTGCTGGAGATCCGCGGCCGCGACCCGCATCATCTGATCCGCGTGGCCTGGCACCTCGGCAACCGCCATCTGCCGACGCAGCTCATGGCCAAAGCCTTGCGCATTCGCCGCGACCACGTCATCGAGGCGATGGTGAAGGGGCTTGGCGCGCGCGTGGTCGAGATCGAGGCGCCGTTCGATCCCGAGGGTGGCGCTTACGCTGATGCTGGCCATACGCAGGCGCACGACGATCATGCGCATCATGGTCACCACGATCATGGCCATCATCACCATGATCATGATCACCATCACGACGAGCATTGCGATCATCCCGATCATCATCATCACGGCCACACGCATGCTCATGACCACAAATGAGCCTGTCGGCGCGGACGACCTCGCTGAACGCGAGGCGGCGGCGCTGTACCGGCTGATGACATGGCTGTCGCCGGCGTTTCCCGTCGGCGGCTTCTCCTATTCCAGCGGCATCGAATGGGCGGTCGAAGCCGGAGATATCACTGATGTCGCGTCGCTTGCCGACTGGCTCGATGCCATGCTCGGTGACGGCTCGGGCTTTTGCGACGCGACGTTCCTGGTCCACGCTTACGGGGCCGCAAGGGCCGGCGAGCATGCTTCCTTGAACGATGTCGCGGAGCTCGCCGCCGCCTTCGTGCCGTCGCGCGAGCGGCAATTGGAGACGACCTCGCAGGGCCGCGCGTTCATCGACATCGCGCGCGCGGCATGGGATGCCGAGGGCCTGGATGCCATTGTCGCGGCATGCCGCACGCCATTGGTCTATCCCGTTGCCGTCGGCATCGTCGCCGCGCTGCACAGCGTGCCGCTGGCGCCGACACTGCACGCCTTCCTGCACGCGCTGGTCTCGAACTGGATCTCGGCAGCGAGCCGACTGATTCCGCTCGGCCAGACCGACAGCCAGCGCGTGCTGGTGAAACTGGAAGCTGCTGTCGCCGCGGCCGCCAATCGGGCGCTGAATGCGACGCTGGACGATCTCGGCAGCGCGACCTTCCGCGCCGATCTCGCCAGCCTGCGGCATGAGACGCAATATACGCGACTGTTCAGGTCATGAGCGAGCGGCACCCTGCCGCAACAATGGAATTCGGTGGTAATGGGTCCTGGCTTTCGCCAGGACGACGATAGGAAGAATTTCGATGGCAACTTCTCACGGCCCCTTGCGTGTCGGCGTCGGCGGCCCGGTCGGATCGGGCAAGACCGCCTTGATGGACCTGCTCTGCAAGACCATGCGCGAGCGTTACGACATCGCCGCGATCACCAACGACATCTACACCAAATGGGATGCCGAGTTCCTTGTGCGATCGGGATCGCTGACCCCGGACCGTATCGCCGGTGTCGAAACCGGCGGCTGTCCGCACACCGCGATCCGCGAGGATGCTTCGATGAATCTGGCCGCGGTTGCGGACATGCGTGCGAAATTCCCCGAGCTCGACCTCGTGCTGATCGAATCCGGCGGTGACAATCTCGCTGCCACGTTTTCCCCGGAGCTCGCCGACCTCACGATTTATGTCATCGACGTGGCCGCCGGCGACAAGATCCCGTCCAAGGGCGGTCCCGGGATCACCCGTTCAGATCTCCTGGTCATCAACAAGATTGATCTCGCGCCCCATGTCGGAGCCTCCCTCGAGAAGATGAACACCGATGCCAGGCGCATGCGTGGTGAGCGACCCTTCGTCATGACCAACCTGAAGAAGAGCGAAGGGCTCGACCGCATCGTCAGCTTCATCGAGACCAAGGGCGGATTGAAACGGGCGGGCTGACGGGCCGCGGCGACATGGCGCAGGTATTTCCCGTCGTTAACCTCTGAGGCAAAACGGGCCCGACGGAACAAACTTCGGGCACGGCGATTGTCTACCTTCGGTGCCCGGAGCAAAGCCGTGGCTGGACGATCGGGGGCGGATTAAGCTTTTTGGGCGACCCAAGTTGCGTATAGATGCCTCCTCCGTCATTATCCCTGTCCCTGGGCTCCACCCTGTTTCGGCACATGGCCGTTCGAGCGGCGTTGATATGTTCCGTGTTTATTGCCGACCTCCCGCTTTCGGCTGAGTAGTCCCGTGGTCCGGCTGGGTTTCATCATCGGCTTCATCGCTCTGCTCGGAGCCTTGCTCTCCGGGCTCGCCGCCTATCGCGTTCACGACCAGGAGCTGGCGTTGGACCGGATCGCGCTGGCGCGCGCGATCGATGTTCATGCGAGCCTGGTCCAGGACAGGTCAACCGAGCGCGAGTTGCTGGCGCGTGTCGCCTCAGGCCTGTTCCGCGCGCCTTCGGTGCTGAAGCCCAACATGCTGGAGCCGCTGCGCTCGGCGATCTACGCCTTCAAGACCGATTTCGTGGTGGCCGGCTGGGTCGCACGGCTGCAGCCGAGCGAACTCGCCGCGGCACAGACCGCGCTCGCGGCCGCGGGCTTTCCGAAGCCGCAAATACGCGACTACGGCGACAAGCCGATCAACCCGGCAAGCCTGACCCAGCCGATCGACGTGCTGATGGACCTCGAGCCACGCAGCGACGAGACCAAGGCGTTGCCCGGCCGCAGCTACGATGATGATCCCGTTCGCAATGCGATGCTGACGCGCGCCAGGGTCGAGAAACGCTCGATCGCCTCCGACCCCGTGCCGCTCCTGCGCGGCAACGGGCCAATCGGCCTCATCGTGGCGGCCCCCGTCATTCCCGAGGGCGCGACCGAGCCGGCCGGCTTCGTCACGTTCTCCTACGAGCTGGCCTCGCTGATGCTGACCAATGACGATTTGTCGTTGTTCTCGGTCGCGCTGAAGGACCCGCGCAAGGAAGGCAGCGAGCTCGTTGCCAACGATCAGGGCGTCGTCTCCACCCGCATGACGTCGTCGGACGGGCCGGCGCCGTCGGCAACCCGCACTATCAGCTTCGGCGGCCGGGACTGGCAGCTCGGCTACTATGCCAAGAGCAATTCGGCACGACGCGCCGAGCAGACCGCGATCATAGTGGCGGCGATCGGCTTCGCGATCACTGCGATGGTATGCGGCCTGTTCGGCTACGTCGCCTACAACAACTTGAGGCTCAGCCGCGAGATCCAGGTACGGATCGGTTTCGAGCGGCGGCTGACGGCGGTCATTGACGAGCTCAACCACCGCGTCAAGAACATCCTCGCGGTGATCCAGTCGATCGTGACGCGCACGCTGCGCCACGGCTCGGATATCGACGTCGCGCGTGAGCTCCTGATCGGCCGCATCCACGCCATGTCCAACGTGGTTTCGCTGCTCAGCGAGAGCCAATGGCAGGGCGTCAAGCTGAAGGGCCTATTCGAGGCGCGCGCCATTCCGCACGCCGATCGCATCGCCGTCAGCGGCCCGGACATTGCCGTCAGCGCGCGCGCCGCCCAGAGCCTGTCGCTGCTGTTCTTCGAGCTCGCCTCGCATTCGGACGAAGGCCTGTCGCTGGTCGGCAAGCACCCGCACATCACCGCGAACTGGACGGTCACGGGCGAAGCAAATGACGAGGTCTTCCAGTTCCGCTGGGAGGAGTTCAACACCAGCGAGGCGACGCGCCGGCCGGATTCAGATTTCGGCCTCATCCTGCTCGACCGGGTCGCGCCGGAAGCACTTGGCGGCACCGCCAAGCGTTACTTCACCGACGTGTCCTATGTCTACGAGCTGACGGCGCCGATGGAGACGGTCGTCGACATGACCGAGCGCGACCGTACCGACAAGATATCGGCGCCGGTGCGGCCTGCGAAATAGATCTCGTGCCGCAGCTTCAGTTCTCGGTGGGCCGCGCCGCCATTGCGGTCATTTCGAGTTTGACGCCCGGACCGAGATCGGCCACGCCGACGGCGGCACGCGCTGGCAAGTGAGCTTCGGCGAAATGCGCCTTCCAGGCCGCATTCAACGCGGCCTTCTCGCTCAGGTCGGTCATGAAGATGGTCACCTGCAAGACGTTGGACATGTCGGATCCGAGGGTCTCCAGCAGACGCGACATCTGGCCAAGCACATCGTTGGCCTGGCCGGACATATCGAGGCTCGTATCCTCGGGGACGATTCCACCGACATAGAGCACACCTGCATGCTCGACCACTTCATGGAGCAAGCCTTCGTACGGCAAGATGCGTTTGATCATGACGAGGTGGTACTCCTGTCGAAAGAGGGGGAGATTTTGTCGCATCCAGCGCCGGTCTAGCCCTTCGGGCGTAGCACCAGGTCGACCAGATTGCGCGCGTAGGCCGGCGTAATCGGCGCGATGCCGAAGACGTAGCGGTAGAACAGGCTGCCATAGATGGCGTCGTACAGATCTTCCGCCGGTCCTTCGGCGAGGATGCTGCCATCCTTCTGACCGGCGGCGATCATCTCCACCAGCGCGTCGCGGCGGAATTGCAGGTAGCGGGCATAGAACAGCTCCGCCGAGCCGGTCTTCGAGATGCATTCGGAGACGACGGCAAGCTGCACCTTGCCGAACTCGCCCTGCAGGGCTTCGGCATAGGCCGCGGCATGGCGGCGCGCGCGCGCTGCGGGCGTGCCCGCGCTCACGGGGGGCAGCGGCAGCATTTGGGCCGCGTGATGGAGAAAGGCGTCGATCAGCAGCGCCTCTCGCGACGGCCACCATTTGTAGATGGTCATTTTGGAGACGTTAGAATGGCGCGCGATCGCATCGATCGTGGTGACGGCAAGGCCGGTCGTGGCCATCAGCGTGTAGGCGCTTTCGAGAATGGCGTTGCTGGTCTCGATCGAACGGGGCCGGCCGCGCCGGGCGGCGCCCTCGGCCGTATCGCTCGTGCCTTTCGCCATGACCAAGCCGGTCTCTCCTTGTGCAGGGGCCGCCATTCCCGCGGGGCCGCCGCGTCCCGCATTAGCGTAGCTGCGGGCTCCGGCCTAGCGAAATCGCGCGATGGTCCCGGCTAGGCCCGCTGACGCAGCGCCGCCGGCTCGTCCTGCCGCTTCGACCAGGAGATATAATAGGCCACCGCCGTCATCGCCGCGAAACCGACGAGGCTCACGCCGATCTGCATCACGACCAGATTAGCGCCGGTGATCAGGATGAGATGACCGGCGAAGGACAGGAATACGGCGACGCAGAACACGGCGAGCCACTCCTCGCCGCATTTGATGACCATCCGGAGCGGCTTCAATTGCAGTCCCGGATGGTCGGCTGGGATGAGATGGGTTGCGATGAAGGCGAGCGCGAGGAAATGGAGCACGCGATAGGGCGCGAGATTTTCCTTGTCGGTCGGCGTGATGCCGTTGAGCACGACGTCGGGCAGATAGGTGGACAGCACCGGCGAATGGCGCATCAAGGTGATGGCCATCGCCGACAGCAGATAGGCAACCGCGAGTGCGCGCAGCCAGGACAGGTTGTGCAAGCCGCGGCCGGAGGCACCGGTGACCGCGAACCAGCCGCCCAGCACCATCAGCATCTGCCAGCAGAACGGACTGAACGTCCATTCCTGGTCGGGATAGGCGTGAAAATTCCAGCCGAACCAGCGCGCCGCGAGATACAGCGCGACCGACCCGGCCAGCGTCAGGTTCGGGTGTCGCAACAGGCCCCACAAGGCGAACGGGAAGAACGCCATCAGCGGAATCATCAGCTGCAGGAGGTCGAGATTGAGCGGCTCCTCCTGGAGCACCAATCCCTGGACCAGGATGCGCAGTGGGTGCTCGAGAATTCCCGAGATGTTGTATTCGCCGATGATTTCAGGCGCCATCGATTGCGAGGCGACATAGGCGATGGCGTCGATATAGATCACGAACAGGACGACATAGGCGGCATAGAGCCGCCAGACGCGGCGGAAGATGCGGGTCGCGGCGACAACATAGCCGCGTTCGAGGGCCATCCTGCCGTAGATCATGGCAACCCCATAGCCCACCACGAACACGAACAGGTCGGCCGCGCCGCTGAAGCCGAAATTGCGCAGCGTCAGCAGATTGACGACATTGTTCGGGATATGGTCGACGAAGACCGACCAGTTGGCGATGCCGAGCGTCAAATAGAGCCTGGCGTCGTGTTGAAATGCGGCAAGGTTCGCCTTGACGGACGGTTTCATCGTGAAAAATGACTTCTGGAATCAGGGGGCGATGCTTTTAGCGGCAACCGCCTGCCTCTCCGAGTAGCGATTGCGTGAGGCAGCACGGATTTACCACGCCCGACGAAATATTGCACACAGGCCGGCCGTCGAACGCCAGCTGATCTGGCCGGCGGCGCAACTTTCCAGGTGAAGTTTCGCTTTTATTCTGAAGTTTCGCTTTTATTCGGCTGGCTCGGCCGAAGCCTCATCGGTCGCACCGACGCGGCTTGCCATGAGTCCGAGCGCGACGCCGCCGATCGCCAGGATCGGCAGCAGCCGCTTGAGGCCAACAGCGCGGGCGATCTGCAAACCGGTGGCAAGCAGCATGGGATCGGCGAGCATGCTGGGGACTGCCTTCGCAGCGCGCTCGGCGGCGATATGCGCTTGCCGACGTAACTCTCGCTTGTAGGCCCAATAGCTCACTGCCGCGGTCAGGGTCAGCAGAAAGAAAACGCCGGCTCCTGCGAGACAGGCTTGCACCGGGCCATATTTTTGCAGAACCGAGATGAAGACGGCCGCACAGAGAAAGCACGTGGTGATGAAGAGCGCGAACGCTGCGCCCGCCGCCAGCGAGGTCAGCCGCACAGTCGCGCCTGTCGATGCACTGATACCGTCGATGATGCGCTGAAACACGATCTTGCTCCTCAGATCCCCACAAGCCAATTCGTCGCCGGCCGGTGCCGTCGTGCCCCCAAAACCCTTCGCGAACTCTAGCGGCGCCAGGCGACCCCGATCAGGAAGCCGATGCCGAGCGCGATACCAACGGTCGCAAGCGGCCGCTGCGTGATCGCGTCTTCCAGCGTCTCCTCGATCGAGCCGTAGGCATCATGTGCCGCATCCATCATCGCGCTGCTGCGCTCCGAAAAGTCGTCGAGCGTCGAATCCATGTTGTCGCGCGCCTGCTTGTAACCACGCCGGGCCTGTTTGCTCGTGGCGTTGGCGAACGTATTGAGCGCGTCAGTGATCTGGTCGGTGAGGGCGGCGATATCGCTTTTCACGGCTGCTACATCCTTCTCGAGACGTTCTGCGGTGGCCTTGTCAGTCCAGCCTCTCATCCTGGCTTCGGTATCGGTCGTAGACATCAGGGGCTCCGGGCTGTTTGGCGGGTGAGATGGGCGGAGAACGTTTCGTCGGGACGGAAGTTCCGTCGTGGAAACCAGTCATTCCTGGGGAAGCTGCGGCGAATTCTCCGGCAACAAATGCTCCTTCAGGATCAATCCGACGATCAGCAGCGGAGACGACAGGAATGCGCCCATCGGCCCCCACAGCCAGGTCCAGAAGGCCAGCGCGATGAAAACGGCGAGCGCATTCAGCGCCAGCCGGCGGCCAATGATGGTGGGCGTGACGAAGTGACCTTCCAGAAAGGTGATGCCGCCGAAGGCGATCGCCGCGGCCAAGCCACCGCCGATGGTCGGGAAGGTCAAGACGCCGACGAGGGCCAATATGAAGAACATCGCGACCGGCCCGATGATCGGGATGAAGTTCAGCGTTGCGGCGAGGGCGCCGAGGCCGGCGGGATTGGGCATGCCCGTGATTGCACAAACGATACCGGCCGAAATGCCCACGCCGATATTGATGACGGTCACCGTCAAGAGATAGTTGCCGAGATGGACCTCGATCTCATTCAGGATTCGCAGCGTACGCAGCCGGGCATCGCGGTCGGCGAAGGTCATGATCAGCGCGCGCCGCAGATCGCGCCAACTCGCGATGAACAGGATCAAAGTCGCGAAGAACAGCAGGAACTCGGCAAATGTCGGCGACAGGAATTCCAGCGTCGGCTGCACCCATTCGATCTTGGGGAGCTGAAAGTTTGGCAGTCCGTCCGAGCCGCCGATCATGCTTTGAAGCTCCCGCCATAGCGCCAGCGGACGGTCGAAGACGTGCATCTTGTCCTTGAGCTGCACGGCAAGCTGCGGCAGGCGCGAGCTCCAATCCATCACCGGCGAAGCAATGAGTGCGAAGATGAACGCAACGATCGCGGTCACCGCGACGACGATGAGAACGGCCCCGACGGCCCGCGGCACTCGACGCTTTTCCAGAAAGGTTGCGGCCGGCGACAGCATGGTGCCGGCGACGATGGCCATCACGACCGGCAGGAAGAACGGCTTGGCGACATAGAGCACCGCGACGACGGCGATCAGGAGCAGGCCGGCAAGGGCAAAGGCCACGAACTCGGTGCGCCGGATCACCGGCGGTAATTCGACATGGCTGTCAGGAAGCGGGGTACCCTCGTCCGGGCCGGAAATCAGTCGTTCACTGGGAAGGACGCGCACAATATCTCTCCCCGCGCGGAAATCTCCGTGCGCCCGTTGATGACAGGGAAACGCGCGAGCGGGCGCCGCGGTTCCATCTCGGCTTCGTGAAGTGACGGTCGCTTGACTGTGACACAGCGGTCGCAGCCGTCGCCGGAACTCGAGTCGTCACTGCGGCGTTGTGACGACAGCAGCATCACCCAGATGCACACATCCAAACGGGGCAGCACATGACAACGTTCTCCGTAATCCGTCGCAGCTTCTCGCCGCGCGTCGCGACCGCTTGTGCATTCGCGACAGCTTTGCTGGCCATGCCGTTCACGGCTCAGGCGCAAACGCTGAGCTTTGCGCCAATGCAGCCGCAGACGTATCAGCAGGACCCGTCCTACGCGCACGGCTATACCAGCGAAGCGCCGCAGGGCGCCGACGAGGATGCGGCGCTGCCGGATCGTCTCCGCCGGCAGATCGTGAGCTTCGACCGCAACGAGCCGGCCGGCACCATCGTCATCGATACCGCCAACACTTATCTCTACTACGTGCTCGGTAACGGACGCGCCATACGCTATGGCGTCGGCGTCGGCCGCGAGGGATTTACCTGGTCGGGCGTGCAGAGCATCAGCCGCAAGGCGGAATGGCCGGACTGGCATCCGCCGGCAGAGATGATCGCGCGCCAGCCCTATCTGCCGCGCTTCGTGGCCGGAGGGCCCGGAAATCCCTTGGGTGCGCGTGCGATGTATCTCGGCTCCAGCGAATACCGCATCCACGGCACCAACGACCCCTCCACCATCGGCAAGTTCGTCTCCTCCGGCTGCATTCGCCTCACCAATGAGGACGTGACCGACCTGTTCAACCGCGTCAGCGTCGGCACCAAGGTCGTGGTGCTGCCGAAGAACGCGCCCCTGATGGCGCGCGGCGGCGATGGTGTGCGCAAGCGACCGGCGGCAACGACGCTGCCGTCGGGACGTCAGGCGTTGAATGTCCCGGCGTCGTCGGTGGACTGACGAGTTGAGTGAGGTCACATGATGAGACGTTCGATCAACAGGCGGGCTTGCGGAACGGCGGCGTTCCTCGCGATCGCTTCCATTGGCCTCGCGCTGACTCCGTCAGCGCGAGCGGAAGATTTCTTCTCGGCGCTGTTCGGTGGCTTCCACATGCGGCCGCCGCCGGAGATCAGGGTGCCGTTCCCGAACGACGACACGCCGCGTTACGATGCGCCGCGCCAACGCGCGTCGTATGGTGGCGGCACGGCCTATTGCGTGCGCGGCTGCGACGGTCGCTACTTCCCGGCGCAGGGCAATGACGCCGAGAGCAAGGCGCAATCCTGCAAGAGTTTTTGTCCGGCGTCGGAGACGTCGCTGGTCTATGGCAGCAATATCGACGAAGCCATCACGGACAAGGGAAAATCCTATTCCGACCTGCCCAACGCCTTCCGCTACCGCAACGAGATCGTCGCAGGCTGTACCTGCAACGGGAAGGATCCGGTCGGGCTCGCGCAGATCAAGATCGACGACGATCCGACCTTGCGCAAGGGCGACATCGTTGCAGGAAGCGACGGCCTCGTCGTCGCCAATCGCAACGCCAACGATCGCCACGGCGTCGCGATGAACTTCTCGCCATTGCCAGAGTCCATGCGCGCCAGATTCCGCCACATGCCGGTGGTGGCGAAGGAGTAGGGAGGCACAGGACGCCAACGCCGCGGCCGATCTTGCCGAGGAAATCGCCAACCTCGTGGCCGAGCTGGTTGCTCCGATCCTCGGGCAGGTCGGACGCGCTCTTCGCATTGCCGCGGCTGCTGCATTCCCGAAGTCGACAATTCCATTATGAGTTACAAGAGGTTGCATGGACGGAACCGCTGCGCAGGACAGGCGTTAGGACCCCGTAAGCAATTTGCCTGAAGGGGGCCCTGATGCTGGTCGGCGTACTCGTCACCTTTCTCGTCATTATCCTCGTGCTCTATCTCATCAACATGCTGCCGATGGACGGTCGTGCCAAGCAGATCGCGCGTGTCATCGTCATCATCATCGGCATCGTTTCGCTGCTGAAATATCTCGCGGTGTTCTAGCGGGCCCTTCCGACTCTCCAACAAAAGAAGCCCCGGCTTGCGCCGGGGCTTTTGATGTTCAGAGCAAGTTGCCTTCTTAACCGAGAGCCTTGGCCTCGCGGCGACGCGCGGTGAGGATGTACTCGGTATAGCCGTTCGGCTGCTCGCGACCCTTGAAGATGAGGTCGCAGGCCGCCTTGAAGGCGACGCCGTCGAAAGCGGGCGCCATCGGCTTGTAGATGGCATCGCCCGCGTTCTGCTTGTCCACGACGACGGCCATGCGCTTGAGCGATTCCATCACCTGCGCCTCGGTGATCACGCCCTGGTGCAGCCAGTTGGCGAGATGCTGGCTGGAGATGCGCAAGGTCGCGCGATCTTCCATCAGGCCGACATCGTGGATGTCAGGCACCTTGGAGCAGCCGACGCCCTGGTCGATCCAGCGCACGACGTAACCCAGGATGCCCTGGCAGTTGTTGTCGATCTCCTGCTTGACGTCATCAGGGGCCCAGTTCGACTTCGACACCGGAATGGTGAGAATGTCCGAGAGCTTGGCGCGCGGACCGCCCTTGGTCAGCTCCTGCTGGCGCGCGATGACGTTGACCTGGTGGTAGTGCAGCGCGTGCAGCGTCGCGGCGGTCGGCGAGGGCACCCAGGCGGTGGTGGCGCCGGCCTGCGGATGGGCAAGCTTCTGCGCCAGCATGTCCGCCATCTTGTCCGGCGCGGCCCACATGCCCTTGCCGATCTGGGCATGGCCGGGCAGACCGTCGATCAGGCCCATGTCGACGTTCCAGTCCTCATAGGCCTTGATCCAGGCCTGTGCCTTCATCTCGTTCTTGCGGATCATGGGACCCGCTTCCATCGAGGTGTGGATCTCGTCGCCGGTGCGATCGAGGAAGCCGGTGTTGATGAACATGATGCGCTTGGAGGCGCGCTGGATGCAGGCCTTGAGGTTGACGGTGGTGCGCCGCTCCTCGTCCATGATGCCGACCTTGAGCGTGTTCTCCGGCAACCCCAGCATCTTCTCGACGCGGTCGAAGATCTCGCAGGTGAACGACACTTCGTCCGGGCCGTGCATCTTTGGCTTGACGATATAGGCAGAGCCGGTGCGGCTGTTCTTGACCTTGGAATTGCCCTTGAGGTCGTGAATGGCGAGCAGGCCGGAGACGGCGGCATCTAACAGGCCCTCGGGCACCTCTTCGCCCTTCTCATCCAGCACCGCGTCGGTGAACATGTGGTGACCGCAGTTGCGCATGAGGAGCAGGCTGCGGCCGTGCAGCTTCACCTCGCCCTTGCCGTCAGGCGTCTTGTAGCTGCGGTCGGCGTTGAGCGAACGCGTCAGCGTCTTACCGCCCTTCTCGAAGTCGGCCGACAGGGTGCCGTTCATCAGGCCGAGGGTGTTGCGGTAGACCAGCACCTTGTCTTCGGCATCGACGGCGGCGACCGAGTCTTCCATGTCGAGGATGGTCGAGACCGCGGCTTCCATGATCATGTCGGCGACGCCGGCCGGATCGTCCTTGCCGATCGTGCTGCTACGATCGATCTTCACCTCGACATGCAGGCCGTTGTTGACGAGCAGCACCGCGCTCGGTGCAGCCGCGTCGCCCTGGAAGCCGGCGAATTGCGCGGCGTTCTTCAGCGCCGTGGCATTGCCGCTCTTCAGCTTCACCGCGAGCTGGCCCGCAACGACGCTGTAGGCGGTGACATCGGTATGGCTGCCGGTCGCGAGCGGTGCGGCGGTATCGAGGAACGCCTTGGCCTTGGCGATCACCTTGTCGCCGCGCGCCTTGTTGTAACCCTTGCCGCTCTCCGTGGGATCATGGGGAATGGCGTCGGTGCCGTAGAAGGCGTCATAGAGCGAACCCCAGCGCGCATTCGCCGCGTTCAGCGCATAGCGAGCGTTGGTGAGCGGCACGACCAGCTGCGGGCCGCAGATCTTGCCGATTTCCTCGTCGACATTGGCGGTTTCGACCTTCTGCGTCGCCGGCTCGGGGACGAGATAGCCGATCTCCTTCAGGAAGGCGGTATAGGCGTCGAGATCGAAGACCTTGCCCTTATTGGCGCGGTGCCAGTCGTCGATCTTGGCCTGCAGCTGATCACGGAAGGCGAGCAGCGCCCGGTTCTTCGGCTCCAGCTCCTTGATGATGGCGGCAACCCCGGCCCAGAACGCATCCGGCGCGATCCCCGTTTTGGGGGCGGCTTCCTTGGCGATGAAATCGAAAAGGACAGGGGCGATCTTCAATCCGTGGGCGTCGACGCGTTTCATGATGGGCTTTCTTGTTGGAAATGGCTGTTTTTGGCTGCTTTTGACCCGCCGGCAGCAAAATGCGCCCACGCGGGGCGGCTTTCGGGACCTATTAGCCCCAAAATCGGGGCGGTGAGAAGACCCCCAGGAGGTTGTCAAAATGTCAAGCAGAGGGAGTGGCCCAGCACACCGCTGTCATTCCCCGCGAAAGCGGGGAATCCAGTACGCCGCGGCTTTTCCGTATCCCAACGCTGTCTCTGGAATACTGGGTCGCCCGGTCAAGCCGGGCGGCGACAGCGGGGGCCAGGGTAGCCTCAAATATTCGCGGCGAGGTCCACGACTTCGTCGAACAGCACGCCTGACGACTTCAGCATCTGCTCGATCTCGTCGGCTGCTTCCGCAACCGTCCGCGTCGACGTGTCGATCACGAGCTCTGCCGCCTCAGGCCTCTCGTAGTCATTGCCGATGCCGGTGAACGACGCCAGCGCGCCGGCGCGGGCCTTCTTGTAATGGCCCTTGGGATCGCGCTCCTCGCAGACCTCGGCCGGCGTCGCGACGTGGATCTCGCGGAATGCGGTGTCGGCGATGCGGCGTGCGACGGCGCGGTCCTCGCGCGCGGGGGAGACTGCCGCGACGATCGCGATATGGCCGTTGCGGGCGAGATGGGTCGCCACCTCGGCGAGGCGGCGGATGTTCTCGCTACGATCGGCGGCGGAGAAGCCGAGATCGCTGTTGAGCCCGGCGCGCAGCGTGTCGCCATCGAGCAGGATCGGCGAGCCGCCATTGGTGAACAGACGCCGCTCCAGCGCCTTCGCCAGCGTCGACTTGCCGGAGGCCGGCAGGCCGGTGAGCCAGACCACGGCGCCGTTGTGGCGATAGCGCGCGGAGCGCTCGTCGGCGCGCAGCGCCGATTCCACCGGCACGATGTCGACGGGTACGGCGCGCTGGCCGGCATCGACCGACAACACCAGGCCGCCGCCGGCGATGCGCCCGGAGACCTCGATCACGAGGCGGCCGGTGCGCGGATTCTCGGTGTAGGGATCGGTGGCAATCGGGTTCGATAGCGAGATGTCGATCTCGCCGACATGGTTGCGGCCGATCGCCTTGTTCTCGCTGCTCGAGAGCTCGCCTGGATCGACCGCTTTTTCGATTGCGACGACGGTGGCGCGGCTTTCCTTCGGCCCGCAGCGGACCAGCAACTGGTCGCCCTTGGCGAGCGGCTTGTCGTGCAGCCAGAAGATGCGCGCGCGCAGGCGGCGTGTCTCGCGCGGAGCAGCGCTGGCATGGGCGATGATGTCGCCGCGCTCGATGAACAATTCGCGGTCGAGCGTGATGCCGACCGAACGGCCGGCACCCTGCCGCCCTGCGACGGGCGTCACCGGCCAGCTCTCGACCGTCTTGATCCTGGCGATCTTGCCAGCCGGCATGATCACGATCTCGTCGCCGGCAACCAGGCTGCCGGACTCGATGCGGCCGGCGACGATGCGGCGGTCGTCGAACTTGTAGATCGCCTGCACCGGCAGGCGCAGCGCCAGCGCTTCCAGCGGCCGCGCTGGCTCGAGCCGATCGAGCGCCTCGACCACGGTCGGGCCCTTGTACCAGCCGATGCGGTCGGTGCGCTCCGCAACGCCGTCGCCGTCGCGCGCGGAAATCGGGATCACGGCCGTCGGCGTCACTCCGAGGCCATTGAGATGCGCCGAGATCTCGTCGCTGATCTCCTTGAAGCGGTCAGCCGAGAAATCGACGCGGTCCATCTTGTTGACGACGACCGCGACCTGCTTCACGCCGAGCAGATGCAGCAGATAGCCGTGCCGCCTTGTCTGGTCGCGCACGCCTTCGAGCGCATCGATGATCAGCACCGCGCCGTCGGCCTGCGCGGCGCCGGTGATCATGTTGCGCAGGAATTCGGCGTGGCCGGGCGCGTCGATCAGCACGATATCGCGCGAATTGGTGCGGAAGCGGATCTGCGTGGTGTCGATGGTGATGCCCTGGTCGCGCTCGGTCTGCAGCGCGTCGAGCAGGAACGACCATTCGAACGGCATGCCGCGCCGCGCGCTGACGGCCTTCAGCATTTCGAGCTTGCCCTCGGGCAGGCTGCCGGTCTCGTGCAGGAGGCGGCCGACCAGCGTCGACTTGCCATGGTCGACATGGCCGACGATGACGATGCGAACCTGCGGACGCGTGGTGCCGTTCGGCGTGGCGGGCGAGGTGGGGGTGACGAGCATGTTCATGACCGCGTGCGTCCTTGGGATCAGAGATAGCCGGCGACGCGGAGCCGCTCGAAAGCGTCTTCGGTCTCGTGGTCGAGCGCACGGCCGGCGCGCTCCGGCACCTTGGTCTGCTCCAGCTCGATCAGGATCTCGTCGATGGTCGATGCCTTCGAGTTCACGGGATTGGTGATGTCCTGATCACCCAGCGAGCGGTACCGCTTGCCGTTCTTGGCGAGATACAGCGGAATGATCGGGATATTCTCGCGCTTGGTGTAGGCCCAGATATCGGCCTCGGTCCAATGCAGGATCGGATGGATGCGCAAATGCGCGCCTTGCGGCGGCGAGGCGTTGAAATGATCCCAGAACTCCGGCGGCTGGTCGCGGACGTCCCAATTGCCTTCGAGACCACGCGGCGAGAACACGCGCTCCTTGGCGCGGGTGGCTTCCTCGTCGCGGCGGATGCCGGCGATCAGGCCGTCGAAGCCGTATTTGGCGAGCGCCGTCTTGAGGCCTTCGGTCTTGCGTGCAGCGGAGCGGGCGGCCGGCGGCAGCGTCGGATCGACAGCATCGATGGGCGGGCACGGCTCGACGCGCAGGTCGAGGTCCCACTCCTTCCCGTAATGATCGCGGAAGCGATACATCTCGGCAAATTTCTTGCCGGTGTCGACATGGAGGGCCGGGAACGGCATGCGGCCGAAGAACGCTTTCCGCGCCAGCCAGATCATGACGTTCGAGTCCTTGCCGAGCGACCACAAGAGGGCGATCTTCTTCAGGCGGGCAAAGGCCTCGCGAAAGATGTAGATGCTCTGCGCCTCGAGCTGGTCGAGATGGTCCATGCTGGGCGCAACGTCAGCAGGAAATTCTTGCGAGCCCGAGCGTCCGATGGGGGCCGGGCTGCTCACTGCGACAACTGCGGAATCGTCCTTGAGAAGATGCATCTCTGCCACTTTGCGTTTGGAGGCGAAAATTCTATAGTTGCAGCGCAGAAGAGAAGAAAAAATTTTCTCTTTGCGCGCTCGAAACGAGACATATATAGAAAATAATTCCAGTCAACCCCGAATTGGGGGAAACGAGTATCGCATGCGGTTCTTGCCGGTGTTTCTCGATCTCAAGGCCGGTCCGGTGGTCCTCATCGGCGCGGGTGAGCTTCTGCGCGCCAAATTGCGCGTGCTCGCGGCTGCCGGCGCGCGCATTCGCGTACATGCGGTCGATACCAATCATGAACTGGGCCTCAGCGCCGAGGACGCCGCGCGTATCGAGATCGCGGCCAGCGATCCGCTGACGGCTGACCTCTCCGGCGTCATTGCCATCGTCTGTGCGGGAGCGGGCGACGTTGGCGTTGCGATGTCGGCCCGGGCGAAGGCACTCGGTCTTCCCGTCAACGTCATGGACGATCTCGAGCATTCGAGCTTCATCTTCCCCGCAATCGTCGACCGCGGCGATGTGGTGGTTGCGGTCGGCACCGGCGGCACATCGCCGGTGGTGGCGCGGCGCGTGCGCGAGAAGATCGAGGCGCTGCTGCCGGCGCGCATTGGCGAACTCGCCGACTTCATCGGTGGCTTCCGCAAATCCGTCAACGAGCGTATCGCCGAATTTCCGTTGCGCCGCCGCTTCTGGGAGCGCGTCATCGACGGCCCGATCGGCGCTGCCGTGCTCGCCGGCCGCAAGGACGAGGCGGACGCCGCGCTCAAGGCGATCTCCGATCCCTGTGATTTCGCACGTGCCGACAAGCCGCAAGGCTCTGTCGCGCTGGTCGGCGCCGGTCCCGGCGATCCCGATCTTCTCACCATCAAGGCGTTGCGCGCGTTGCAGGACGCCGACATCGTCTTTCACGATGAGTTGGTCTCTCCCGAGATTCTCGACCGCATCCGCCGCGATACGACGCGCGTTGCGGTCGGCCGCCGCGTGGGCAAGCCGGGCATCGGCCAGGATGCCATCAACAAACGGATGATCGAGGCCGCGCAAGCCGGCCAGCGCGTGGTGCGGCTGAAGGGCGGCGATCCCTTCGTGTTCGGCCGCGGCGGCGAAGAGGTCGAAGCATTGCGCGCCGCCGGGATCGCCTACTCGATCATCCCCGGCATCACGGCAGGACTCGGCGGCGCTGCCGATTTCGAGGTGCCGCTCACCTACCGTCACGAAGCAACACGGATCACCTTTCTCACCGCGCACAAGGCACGCGATGCGGAAGCGGTGGATTGGTCGACCCTGACCGACACCAGGATGACCGTCGTCGTCTACATGGGCATGACGGCGGCACCGGCTGTGCGCGCCGGCCTGTTCGCGGCCGGTCGCTCTCCGGAAACGCCGGTCGGCGTGTTCGCCCGCGTCACGCGGCCCGATGCGCAGAGCGCGATCGGTACGCTGCGCGAGCTGCCCGAGCTGGTGCGGCGGATCGATGGTGGTCCCGCCATTCTCATCATCGGCGACGTGGTCCGCCATGCCGGTTCGCTTCGCCGTCAAACTCCAAAGCAAATCATCTCTGACCTATTGGATGCAGCCGAATGAC
This sequence comes from Bradyrhizobium sp. CCBAU 51627, assembly GCF_028128765.1. GTDB lineage: Bacteria > Pseudomonadota > Alphaproteobacteria > Rhizobiales > Xanthobacteraceae > Bradyrhizobium. Next base: position 17,591 of record NZ_LBJG01000090.1, on the reverse strand, counting down.
CTCCCCGCTTGAACAGAAGAAGATCAAAATCGCCGGCCCTTCGGTCGTGACCGCCAACCGCACCTGGGACGGCATCGTTGTGTATCGCACCGCCGCCAAGAGCTGGTCCGCCGATCTCTCGGAAGCCGCCATCGTGCGCAACTCCGACGAAGCCAAGGCGTTGCTCGCGGAATCGGTCGCCGATGACGTCGGTGCCGTGGGTCCCTATATCGCCCCGGTGCAGGTCGGCGACGACGGCAAGGTCGAGCCCGGCAATCTGCGCGAACACATCCGCCGCACCGGCGTGACCATCGGACAGCCGGCCCAGGTTTGAGGCAGCCGCTTATGTATGCTTACGACGAAATCGATCGCACGCTCGTCAACGAGCGCGTCTCGGAGTTCCGCGACCAGGTGAAGCGCCGCCTTTCGGGCGAACTCACCGAGGACGAGTTCAAGCTTCTGCGGCTCCAGAACGGCGTCTATCTGCAATTGCACGCCTACATGTTCCGCGTTGCAATCCCCTACGGCACGCTGGCGACGAGCCAGTTGCGGGCGCTGGCCCATGTCGCGCGCAAATACGATCGCGGCTACGGCCACTTCACCACGCGGCAGAACATCCAGTTCAACTGGATCAAGCTCGCCGAGCTGCCGGATGCGCTGGCTGATCTCGCCAAGGTCGGTATCCACGCGATGCAGACCTCCGGCAACAACATGCGCAACGTCACCTCGGACCAGTGGGCCGGCGTTGCGCCCGGCGAGATCGAAGATCCCCGCATCTGGTCGGAATTGATCCGCCAGCACACCACGTTGCATCCGGAATTCTCGTTCTTGCCGCGCAAGTTCAAGATCGCGATCACCGCGTCGGACCACGATCGCGCCGCGATCAAGATCCACGACATTGGGCTGCGGCTGGTCAGGAACGAGAAGAACGAGACCGGCTTCGAGGTGCTGGTCGGCGGCGGGCTCGGCCGCACCCCGTTCATCGCCAAGACCATCAAGCACTTCGTGCATGGCCGTGACATCCTCAGCTATATCGAGGCGATCCTTCGCGTCTACAACCAGTACGGCCGCCGCGACAACATCTACAAGGCGCGCATCAAGATCCTGGTGCACGAGCTCGGCATCGAGAAATTCTCGCGCGAGGTCGAGGAGGAGTGGCAGCACATCCGCAACTCCTCGCTCCAGATCGACGACGAGGTGATCGAGGACATCCGCTCGCGCTTCACCTATCCGGCCTACGAGAAGCTGCCGCACATGCCGGACGAGCTGCGCCAGGCCGCAGCCGACCCCGAGTTCGAGGCGTGGCGCAAGAGCTCGGTGGCCCCGCACAAGGTGCAGGGCTATTCGATCGTCACCATCTCGTTGAAGCCGATCGGCAAGCCTCCGGGCGATGCGACGGCCGAGCAGATGGATGCGCTGGCCGATCTCGCCGACAAGTACTCCTTCGGCGAGATCCGCGTCGGCCACGAGCAGAACCTGGCGCTGCCGCACGTCGCCAAGCGCGACCTGCCGGCGCTGTGGAAGGCGCTCGACAAGCTCGGGCTCGCGACGCCGAACGTCAATCTGATCACCGACATCATCGCCTGCCCGGGTCTCGACTATTGCTCGCTGGCGAATGCACGCTCGATCCCGATCGCGCAGGAGCTGTCGCGACGATTCGCCAACCACGAGCTGGCCAATCTGATCGGCCGGCTCCACATCAACATCTCCGGCTGCATCAATGCCTGCGGCCACCACCATGTCGGCCATATCGGCATTCTCGGCGTCGAGAAGAACGGCGAGGAGGTCTATCAGATCACCATCGGCGGCCGCGCCGACGAGAATGCCGCGCTCGGCACCCTGATCGGGCCAGGCGTCAAGTTCGACGAAGTCGCGGACGTCATCGAGGACGTCGTGGAAGCCTATCTCGCGCTGCGCGAGCGGCCCGACGAGCTGTTCATGGACACCGTGAAGCGCCTCGGCGTCGAACCCTTCAAGGAGCGCGTCTATGCCACTCGTTAACGGCGGAAAAATCGTCGACGACAGCTTCGTCAAGCTCGCCGTCGACACGCCGCTGCCCGAGAGCGGCGGCATCCTGGTGCCCGCCGAGCGCTTCATCGGCGAGGCGGATGCGCTGCTCAAGCGTGCCGGCAAGGTCGGCGTGATCTGGCCGAACAACCGCGACATCGACGAGCTGGTGCCGTATCTCGGCAAGATCGCCGCCGTGGCGCTGGTGTTCCCGACTTTCCGCGACGGACGCGCCTACAGCCAGGCGCGGCTGCTGCGCGAGCGTTACAATTATCGCGGCGAGTTGCGTGCGACCGGCCAGGTCCTGCGCGACCAGTTCGTGTTCATGCTGCGCGCCGGCTTCGATTCCTTCGAGGTCAAGAAGCAGGCCGACGCGGAAGCCTTCATGCAGACCGCGAAGCGCTATTCGGTCTTCTACCAGCCGACCGGCGATGGTCGCATCACGGCGCTGCACCGGCGCATGCAGCTGCGTCATTCGGAAGGCGTCGGCACGTGAACGCGATCGCGCCCCAGGTCTCGTCCGCTTCCCCGCTGCCTTCGGCGGCAGAGCTCGATCGGAGCTTGCGCGATGCTTCGCCCGCGGAGGTCATCGCTGCCGCGCTGAAGGCGGTCGGTCGCGACAAGCTGGCGCTGGTGTCGTCCTTCGGCACGGAATCGGCGACGCTGCTCAAGGTGATGGCCGATGTCGATCCGGCGATACCCGTGATCTTCCTCGACACCGGCTGGCTGTTCGAGGAGACGCTGGCCTATCGCGATACGCTTGTAGCGACGCTGGGCTTGAAGGACGTCCGCTCGATCAAGCCGGCGGAGGAAACGTTGACGCGCGAAGATCTCGATCGCGACCTCTGGTTCTCCGATCCCGATGCCTGCTGCCGTATCCGCAAGGTCGAGCCGCTGGCGCGTGCGCTAAAACCGTTCTCGGCCTGGCTCAACGGCCGCAAGCGTTTTCAGGGCAATGCGCGCGCCGACATTCCCGTGGTCGAGGACGATGGTGCGCGGCTGAAGTTCAATCCGTTTGCGAATGTCTCGCGCGAGGAACTCGAGGCGATTTTCGTCCGCGCCAATTTGCCGCGCCATCCACTTGTGGCGTCCGGCTTTCGCTCGGTCGGGTGTATGCCTTGCACGAGCAGAACGGCCGAAGGTGAGGATGAGCGCGCAGGTCGCTGGCGTGGCCGCGCCAAGACAGAATGCGGTATCCACACGATAAAGACTTCGTAGTACAGTCGCGCTGCGAGCTCACGTACAAGAAAATCCGGTTCCATTGACTTGAGAGCGTTTCGCCACGAGTTTCGCCTGCATGCCTTCGTCGACATTGGCGTCGTCGAAGTGAATGGAGATGGACTTGATGCGCCGTATCGTTCCACTCGCTGCAGGATTGCTGGCTACGATTTTCTTGGCAAGCGCGGCTCTTGCCGCTGATATCAACCTGTTGAACGTGTCATACGACCCGACGCGCGAGCTCTATGTCGAATTCAACAAGGCGTTCGCGAACGCCTATCAGAAGGAGACCGGCAAGAGCGTCGAGATCAAGCAGTCGCATGGCGGCAGCGGATCGCAGGCGCGCGCGGTGATCGACGGATTGCAGGCCGACGTGGTGACGCTCGCGCTTGCCTACGATATCGACGCGATCGCGGCCAAGGGTCTGATAGCGGCCGACTGGCAGAAGCGTCTGCCGCAGAATTCATCGCCCTACACCTCGACCATCGTGTTCCTGGTGCGCAAGGGCAATCCCAAGGGCATCAAGGATTGGGACGATCTGCTCAAGCCCGGCGTTGCCGTGATCACGCCGAACCCAAAGACCTCGGGCGGCGCGCGCTGGAATTATCTTGCCGCCTGGGGCTTTGCGCAGAAGAAATACGGCTCGGCCGACAAGGCCAGGGATTTCATCGGAAAACTCTACCAGCAGGTGCCGGTTCTCGATACCGGCGCCCGCGGCGCAACCGTGACCTTCGTCGAGCGCGGTGTCGGCGATGTGCTGCTGGCCTGGGAGAACGAGGCGTTCCTCGCCCTGAAGGAGTTTGGAGCGCAGAAGCTCGAAATCGTGGCGCCGCCGCAGTCGATCCTGGCCGAGCCGCCGGTGGCGCTCGTCGACAAGGTGGCCGGCAAGAAGGGCACGCGCAACGCTGCCGACGCCTATCTGCAATATTGGTATACGAAGGAAGGTCAGGAGATCGCCGCGCGCAATTTCTACCGACCGCGCGATGCCGAGATCGCCAAAAAGTACGAAAATTCCTTTGCCAAGGTCGAACTCTTCACGATCGACGACGTCTTCGGCGGCTGGACCAAGGCACAGAAGGAACATTTTGCCGAGGGCGGTATCTTCGATCAGATCTACAAGAACTGATCCGGCGCCGTCCCAAGGGAGTTCAGCAGGGGGCCAGGTGAGCGCAATTGCAGCACGACGCCGGACGTTGCCGGGCTTCGGTCTCACGATGGGGCTGACGCTGACCTGGCTGTCCGTCATCATCCTGATCCCGCTCGCCGGGCTATTCCTGAAATCGCTGGAGCTCAGCCTCGAGCAGTTCTGGGCCATTCTGTCCAGTCGGCGCACCCTGAACGCGCTCCGCATCTCGTTCGGGCTCGCGTTTGGGGCGGCATGTGTCAATCTCGTGATGGGCAGCATCATCGTCTGGGCACTGGTGCGCTATCGTTTTCCGGGCCGGCGGATCTTCGATGCGATCGTGGACGTGCCGTTCGCATTGCCGACGGCGGTGGCCGGCGTCGCGCTGACCGCGCTGTTCGCTGAGAAGGGCTGGCTCGGCGCGCCGCTCGCCGCGCTCGGCATCAAGGTGGCGTTCACGCCGCTCGGCATCTTCGTGGCCATGATCTTCATCGGCATTCCTTTCGTGGTGCGCACGGTGCAGCCGGTGCTGCAGGATCTCGATCCCGAGATCGAGGAAGCCGCAGGCAGCCTGGGTGCGAGCCGCTGGCAAACCATGATTCGCGTGATTTTGCCCTCGCTCGCACCGGCGCTGCTGACAGGCCTCGCGCTCGCCTTTGCCCGTGCGGTCGGTGAATACGGCTCGGTGATCTTCATCGCCGGCAATCTGCCGAACGTTTCGGAAATCGCCCCGCTCCTGATCGTGATCCGGCTGTCCGAATTCCGCTATGCCGACGCGACCGCGATTGCAGCGGTCATGCTCGTCGTCTCATTCATCGTCATCTTCGCCGTCAACCGGCTGCAGCGCTGGGCGCAGCATCGGGACGCGGAACGGTAAGGACGGAACGATGGCGATGCAGATCAGCGATTCAGCCATGCTCGCCACGTCCGGTGCGAAGGCTCGCGCACGAGCAGCTGCGCTGGAGAACATCCGCACCGAGCCTGCCGCTGTCCGCATCGCCATCATCACGCTCGCAGTGTCGTTTCTCACGATTTTCGTCGTGCTGCCGCTGGTCCTGGTGTTCGCACAGGCCTTTTCGAAGGGTTTCATGGCCTATGTCACGGCACTGGCGGAGCCGGAGGCGCTGGCTGCGATCAAGCTGACTCTGCTTGTCGCCGCGATTTCGGTCACGCTCAATCTGGTGTTTGGTCTGGTGGCCGCCTGGGCCGTCGCAAAGTTCGAGTTTTCCGGCAAGACCTTCCTGATCACGCTGATCGACCTGCCGTTCTCGGTGAGCCCAGTGATCTCAGGCCTCGTCTTCGTGCTGCTGTTCGGTGCACAGGGTTATTTCGGCGGCTGGCTCAGGGATCACGACATCCAGATCCTGTTCGCGGTGCCCGGCATCGCGCTCGCCACCACCTTCGTGACCTTCCCCTTCGTGGCGCGCGCACTGATACCGCTGATGCAGGAGCAGGGCACGCAAGAGGAAGAAGCCGCGATTTCGCTCGGCGCCTCCGGCCTGCGGACTTTCTTCCGCGTGACGCTGCCCAACATCAAATGGGGTTTGCTCTACGGCGTTCTGCTCTGCAATGCGCGCGCGATGGGCGAGTTCGGCGCGGTCTCGGTCGTTTCCGGCCACATCCGCGGCGAGACCAATACCATGCCGCTGCTGGTCGAGATTCTCTACGACGAGTACCAGTTCGTGGCCGCGTTCGCGATCGCCTCGCTGCTCGCGATGCTGGCGCTGATCACGCTGGTCGCCAAGACAATCCTGGAGCGACGGTTGGACGGAGGAGAAGATCGTGACCATTGAAGTCAGGAAACTCGTCAAGACATTCGGTAGCTTCAAGGCCCTCGACGGCGTCGACCTCAAGGTTGATAGCGGCGAGTTGCTTGCACTGCTTGGCCCGTCCGGTTCAGGAAAAACGACACTACTGAGGATCGTCGCGGGGCTCGATTGGCCCGATGCGGGCGAGGTTTTGATCAATGGCGAGGACGCGCTCACGCACGGCGCGCGCGAGCGTCACGTCGGCTTCGTGTTCCAGCACTACGCGCTGTTCCGCCACATGAGCGTGTTCGAGAACGTCGCCTTCGGCCTGCGTGTGCAGCCGCGCGCGATCCGCAAGGACGAGACGACGATCCGCGCGCGGGTCAAGGAACTGCTCGATCTCGTGCAACTCGACTGGCTCGCCGACCGCTATCCGAATCAGCTTTCCGGCGGTCAGCGCCAGCGCATCGCGCTTGCGCGTGCGCTTGCGATCGAGCCGCGCATCCTCCTGCTTGACGAGCCGTTCGGCGCGCTCGATGCGAAGGTGCGCAAGGAGCTGCGCAAATGGCTGCGTTCGCTGCATCATGAGATCAACGTCACCTCGATCTTCGTTACCCACGACCAGGAAGAGGCGCTCGAAGTCGCCAACCGCGTCGTCGTGATGGACAAGGGCCGGATCGAGCAGATCGGCTCGCCCGATGACGTCTACGAGACCCCGGCGACGGCCTTCGTTCACGGCTTCATCGGCGAGTCCATCGAGCTGCCGGTCCAGGTCGCGGACGGTGTTGTCAGGCTCGGCGAGCGGCCGCTTCCGCTCAAGGCAGAGGGCTTGGCGTCTGGCGCGTCAAAACTGTTCGTGCGGCGACATGACATGCTGGTCGGTCCGGCCGGCTCCGGCGCATTCGAGGGCGCCGTCCAGCACGTCCGCAATTTCGGCCCGGTGCAGCGGGCCGAGGTCGCGCTCTCAGGCGGCGAAACCATCGAGATCGACGCCCCCCGCGACCGGGAACTGCGTGCCGGCGACACCGTCGGTCTCGAGCCCCGCCGCTACCGCATATTTGCGGGGTAAGCCCCCGTCGTTCCGGGGCGCGTGCCAGCGCGAAACCGCAAATCCCGAGGTTGTCGCGCGAGATTCTCAGGTGCGCAATAACGCACCATAGTTCAGCGCTGCGCGCTGCCCCGGAATGACAGCTACGATTTTCGTCAAAATTCACCTTTCAGCCATTGTTCGTATGCAACAACGGCCCCTCATTTGGGGGCCTCTGAACATGCGCGCTGCGGCCGCAATTCTCATTACTTTGCTTCTCGCCGGCTGCGCCGGCAACGAAGCGCCGGTCCAGCAGCCGTCGATGTACGCGGACATGTCGGTCCCGGGCGCCAAGCTCGATGCGCCGGCCGCCGCGATCATGATCTCGCAATACCGCCAGAACAACGGCCTCGGCAGCGTCGAGATCGACCCCGATCTGATGCGGCTCGCCGAATCCGAGTCCGATGCCATGGCCGCAGCCAACAAGATGGACCATGACGTCCGCGCCCCCTTGGGCAAGCGGCTCAATGCCGGCGGCTATCCCGCGACCGTGGCGGTCGAGAACATTTCGGCGGGCTATCATACGCTGGCGGAAGCGTTTTCCGGCTGGCGCGACTCGCCCCCACATCGCGCCAACATGCTCAAGAGCGGTGTCACAAAATTGGGCATAGCGGCGAGCTATGCTCCAGGCACCAAATACAAGGTGTTCTGGACCATGATCCTGGCGTCCGCCGAGCCCCGATAAGCCAGACTTGATCCCGGGATGCATTGACGCCGCGGCAGACTGTCGGCACGGTGGCTCGCCTTTTGCTATTAGTCCCTTATGACAGATCACGGCCCGGAAATCGCAACAGTCCCCGCGAAGGCGCAGCGCGTCCTGGTTCTCCAGGGCGGCGGTGCGCTCGGCTCCTATCAGGCCGGCGCCTATCAGGCGCTGTGTCATTTCGATTTCGAGCCCGAATGGGTCGCCGGCATCTCGATCGGCGCCGTCAACGCCGCCATCATCGCCGGCAACGAGGGCCAGACCCGCGTCAAGCGGCTCAAGGAATTCTGGGAGATGGTTTCCGCGCCGGTGCCGTGGAAGCCGATCGGCAAGAGCGATCACAGCCGCGAGCTGTTCAATTCCACCAGTGCCGCGCTGATCGCGACCTTCGGCGTGCCCGGCTTCTTCGTTCCGCGCGTGCCGCCCGCGCCGCTGTGGCCGCCGGGCAGCCCGCAGGCCGAGAGCTATTACGACACTGCGCCGCTGAAGAAGACGTTGGAGCGGCTCGTCGACTTCGACAGAATCAACGATCTCAAAACTCGCTTGTCCGTCGGCGCGGTCGGCGTCACCTCGGGCAATTTCAAATATTTCGACAATTACGAGTTCAAGAAGCTCGGCAAGAAGATCGGCCCGGAGCACATCATGGCCTCCGGTGCGCTGCCGCCGGGATTTCCGTCCGTGGTCATCGACGGCGAGCATTATTGGGACGGCGGCATCGCCTCCAACACTCCGCTCGACTTCGTGCTGGATGCGGAGCTCTACCGCGATCTCCTGATCTTCCAGGTGGATTTGTTCAGCGCCCGCGGCGATCTGCCGACCTCGCTGCTCGAGGCCGCCGAGCGCGAGAAGGACATCCGCTATTCCAGCCGTACGCGGATGAACACCGACAAGAACAAGCAGGTCCACAACACGCGCAAGGCGCTGCGTGAGCTGATCGACAAGCTGCCGGACTACCTGAAGAATGATCCGTCGGTCGAGATCCTCAACAAGGCGGCGCGCGAGAGCACGGTCACGGTGGTGCACCTGATCTATCGCAGCAAGAACTACGAATCCTCGTCCAAGGACTACGACTTCTCGCATGTCGCCATGGTCGAGCATTGGGAGAGCGGCGTGCGCGACGTGCATCTGTCGATGCGCCATAAGGATTGGCTCGAGCGGCCACAGTCCGGCGAGACCATGGTCACCTACGATCTCACGGGGGACGTCACCGCGCCCCCGGCAAAAAGGAGCGAATGATATGGGTACTCTCTCAGGCAAGAACGCCGTCGTGACAGGTTCGACCAGCGGCATTGGCCTTGCCTATGCGCGCGCCTTCGCCGCCGCCGGCGCCAATGTCGTCATCAATGGCTTTGGATCGCCGGAGGATATCGAGAAGGAGCGCGCCAAGATCGAGTCCGATTTCGGCGTCAAGGCGATTTACTCGCCCGCCGACATGACCAAGCCGGCCGAGATCGCCGGGATGATCGCACTCGGCGAGAAGACGTTCGGCTCGGTCGACATCCTCGTCAACAATGCCGGCATCCAGTTCGTCTCGCCGATCGAGGAGTTCCCGCTCGAGAAGTGGGACCAGATCATCGCGATCAACCTGTCATCGGCTTTCCATGCCATCCGGGCTGCCGTTCCCGGCATGAAGAAGAAGGGCTGGGGCCGAATCATCAATACCGCCTCGGCGCACTCGCTGGTCGCCTCGCCCTTCAAGTCGGCCTATGTGTCGGCCAAGCACGGCATCGCCGGCCTGACCAAGACTGTGGCGCTCGAGGTCGCGACGAGCAAGATTACCTGCAACTGCATCAGCCCCGGCTATGTCTGGACGCCGCTGGTGGAGAAGCAGATCCCCGATACGATGAAGGCCCGCAACCTCACGCGCGAGCAGGTCATCAACGACGTGCTGCTCGATGCGCAGCCGACCAAGGAGTTCGTGACCTCCGAGCAGGTCGCCGCGCTGGCGCTGTTCCTGTGCAGCGACGATGCCGCGCAGATCACGGGCACGAACCTGTCGATCGACGGCGGCTGGACCGCGGAGTAAGGGCCAAACCCGTAGGGTGGGCAGAGGCGCGAAGGCGCCGTGCCCACCCCTCTTCTCGATCGAAACAGAGGGTGGGCACGCTTCGCTTTGCCCACCCTGCGAAACCGCGAACGAGGCGGCTGCTTCCGCCTCAATGACTCCAGGCCAGCGCCGTCACGATCGCGGATTGCAGGTTCAATTCCGCGAACATGATCTTGCCGGCGACCAGCATGAGGACGCTGGCGAGCGTCAGGCGCAGCACCATTTCGGGCACGCGTGTCGCGCTGTAGCTGCCGATGATGATGCCGGGCAGCGAGCCCATCAAAAGCACGCCCATCAGGCTCCAGTCGACGTCACCCAGTGCCCAGTGGCCGATCCCGGCGACCAGGGTCAGCGGAACCGCATGGGCGATATCCGAGCCGACGATCGTCGCCACCGGCAGGCGCGGGTAGAGCAACAGCAGCACGGTCACGCCGACCGCACCGGCGCCGACAGACGAGATCGAGACCAGCACGCCGAGCACGATGCCGGTGATGACGGTTGCCATCGCCGTGGTGCGCTCGTCGACTTGCTCGAGGCGGCGGCGATAGCGCTCCATGATCGATTTGCGGAAGATCAGCGATGTGGCGGTCAGCAGCAGCGCGAAGCACAGCACGACGTTGACGAGGTTGCGTTCGGTATCACTCTTCAGGTCGAGCTTCCACAACACGAGCAGCGTCAGCGCGCTCGCCGGAATGCTGCCGCAGGCGAGCCGCAGCACCGCCGGCCAGTGCACGCTGCGCGACCAGCCATGCACAATACTGCCGCCGGTCTTGGTGGCGGCGGCATAGAGCAGATCGGTTCCGACCGCGGTGGCGGGATGGACGCCGAACAGCAGGATCAGCAGCGGCGTCATCAACGAGCCGCCTCCCACGCCGGTCATCCCGACGAGCAGGCCGACGGCAAATCCCGACGCGACGTACAGTGGATCGATCATGTCCGCAGAATCTAAGTTGATCTCGTTGATTGAGCAATACGACGTAGAATAAACTTTCCCCGGGATGCAACCTCTTGGACGGAATAAGAAAAATTTCACTGTCCATTGGGGGTGGGGAGGTGTTTCGCCTTGTTCACGGGCTCGTTGCGAAACAGTCGTTCCCCAGGCGGCGGGCGGGTCCGGGTGTGTCGTTTCTATTTACCAAACGCCAGCACGTGCAGGCCCAGCCGCTGCCGCACGATCCAGAACAGCAGCACCGTCTCGAAGGTGAGCGAGATCGAGGTCGCGGCTGCGGCGCCGTGGCCCCCGAAGCGAGGTACCAGCACCACGCAAAGCACCACGTTCATCACGAACGCCAGTGCATAGGCCAGTGCGCAGATCTTCTGCTGGCCGAGCATGTTGAGCAGCCGCTCCACCGGCCCGATCGCCGCCCGCACCACGAGGCCGGTCGCGGCGATGAACATGATGTCGTAGCCGACAACGAATTGCGGTCCGAACAGCCAAAGCAGCGGCTTGCCGAGTGCGAGCAGCACGGCGGTCGCGGCGAGAGACGGCCAGAATGTCCAGACGATCGCGTGCGCGACATAGGCCGACAGCCGCGCCTTGTCGCCGCTGGCATTGTATTCGGCAAAGCGATGCGCCGTCGTCGCCGACATCGCGTAGTGAATGAACGACACCAGTGCCAGCGTCTTCACCACCGCGAAATACACGCCGACCTCGTCGGACGGGCGGAACTGCTGCAGCACCAGCACGTCGGTGTAGGACAACAGCAGGTAAAAACTTTCGACCAGCAGGATCGGCAGCGAGACCGCGAGCCAGCCGCTGATGTCATAGGCCTTGGGCCCGGGCTCGATGTGATCGGCGAGCTTGCGGTTCAGCACCACCATCTGTCCGGTCATCGCGATCCATACTGCACCGAGGCTCGCGACCATCGCCGCGACCGCGCCGAGATGAAAGCCGAGCAGGAAGGCGATAGCCGTGATGCCGATGATCAGCGCCTGGCGGATGATGAATTGCGGCATCAGGCCGAGCTGCATCCAGTCATGCGAGCGCGCGATGCCGTCCTGGGTGTTGGCGACGACGAAGGCTGGCAGCGTCATGCAGCCGATATAGAGCGGCAGCTCCTCGGCCGGATCGATCCAGGGCGACAGCAGTCTGACAACGCCTGCGAGCGCCAGCGACACCAGCGCGGAGACCGCAAAGGTGAGCCAGCGGCTGCCGGAGAGAAAGCCGCGCAGCAGTGCGTGGTTACCGCTGGCGCGATATTCCGGGATGATCTTCTGCGCAGAAGCCGAGATGCCGAAGTCCATCATGCTGCCGAGCAGCAGCACCCAGGTCCAGACGTAGACATAAATGCCGTAGTCGGACGTGCCCATCCAGCGCGCGAGCAGCACCTGCGAGACATAGGCGAGGCCCGCGCTGATGACGCGGATGAGGAAGATGGTGCCGGCCAGCCGCCGCGTCAGCGACGCTTCGCTCGAGCCGCCGGTCAGCCTGGCGCGCAGACGCGCGAACAGCCCAGCCGGTTCGGTCGTTGCAGGTTCTGCATCCATCACGGCCAAGACGAGATCCCCAGGCGTCCCGCATGTTGCGGCCGGCTTGGGACTAGCAACCATTCGTTAAGATTCGGTTGGGTGGGTTCCCGTTGCGCCGATCGCGGTGTCGGCTCACTCCAAATTGGTATTGAACTCGTACGATTTCTCCGGCCCGACCAGCGTGAACTTCAGCGCTGCGCCGTCAGGCTTGGCGCCCGGGGGCAATCCGTCGAGCTCGAACGAAAACCGCTTCACGCCGGGCGGGCCGTGCTCGACCTCGTCAGGGATCGGCAGCGACCAGTCCGGCGTCGGCCCTTCCACGAACAGATTGACCTTGCTGTCTTCAGGCGCGACGACGTCGACCAGCACGTTCTTGGGTCCGTCGCGCTTGACGTCGCGGATGGTCAGCGGATTGGGATCGCCGATATTGGCCGGCTTCGGCACGGTGTCGAGTGCTGCGCGCAAATTGGCATCTTCGGTCGAGGCGACATTGTTGAAGCCGAGCTCGACATTAGCCGCGACGGGAACGCAGAGCTTCTCGCACACGGCGTAGTTGATCTCGGCGCGCAACGTCACCGGCTTGTCCGCGGCCTTGGCGACGATGCGCAAGGGGAGCACGATCTGGTCGTGATAGCCGATCGAATGGCCGCCTGCGCCATCGTCGAACTTCTGCGGCGCCGGCCACATGACTGTCACCGCTTCGACATTGTCGGACTTCGAGAAGTCGAAGCGCGGCGGAACACCGGAATCGCCCGGCATGCGCCAGTAGGTTTTCCAGCCAGGTTGGATCTGGAACGCGATACCGCCGAGCAGCACTGCGCCGCTGCGCGATCCCGCGAGCAGCCGCACCGCGGAATGCCCGTCGCGCTGCCAGGGCGAGGCGTCGTCGGCATGGGCTACCGTCGCCAGCCATGACGCAAGCAGGGTTGTCGCGACGCCAATCGCCGCATGCAAGGGAACTCTTGTCAGCATGGCACGTCTTTACAGGGTCACCCCAGGGCAAACCATTGAATTGCTTGTGATGGATGCACTCGAATCAAGTCGCTGCAAGCCTTGATTTGACAGCGGCCCGGCCCGACATCAGGATAGGAATTGAAACCGGAGTGCTTTACCGATGGCTCCCACAGGCAAACGGACGGGCGAAAGCACCCGCAGCACGGGCCCCGCGCTTCCCAGTTCCGGTTATCTCGACGGCCGGCTCCTGATCGCAATGCCCGTGATGGGCGACTCGCGCTTCGAGCGCTCGGTGATCTACCTCTGTGCGCATTCCGCCGAGGGCGCGATGGGCATTATCGTCAACCATCCGGCAGGCAGCATCGATTTCCCGGAGCTGTTGGAGCAGCTCGGCATCATCAAGAAGGGCGAGCACATCAAGCTGCCGGAAAATGCCGAAAGCATGAAGGTGCTGGCCGGCGGTCCGGTCGACACCGGTCGCGGCTTCGTGTTGCATTCCAGCGATTTCTATATCGAGCATGCCACCCTGCGGATCGACGACGGCGTCTGCCTCACCGCGACCGTCGACATCCTGCGCGCAATCGCCAATGGCTCGGGTCCCAAGCACGCCATCCTCGCGCTCGGCTACGCCGGCTGGGCGCCGGGCCAGCTCGAGACCGAGATCCAGAGCAATGGCTGGCTGCATTGCGATGCGGATGCGGATCTGATCTTCGGCGACGATGTCGACGAGAAATACAGCCGTGCCCTGCGCAAGATCGGCATCGATCCCGGCATGCTGTCGAACGAGGCCGGGCACGCGTAGCGCTAGTCTCCGCTGTATTCGCCCCGCGCACCGCTGTCATGCCCCGGCTTGAGCGGGGCATCCAGTACGCCGCGGCCAAATCGGTTCAATCACTGCCGTCTCGGAGTACTGGATCGCCCGCCTTCGTGGGCGATGACAGCGGTTGCTGGAGCAGGGGCCTACTCCGCCGCCTGCTGCTGCATCGTCGGCTCAGTTCCCGCGACCGTCGCGCGGCGCATGTCGCGCGGCTGCGACTGGTCGTAGCGACGGACGCGGTGCATGGTCTGGCGGTTGTCCCACATCACGAGATCATGCAGCTTCCATTTGTGGACATAGACGAACTCTGGCTGCGTCGCGTGCTCGTTCAGGTCGCGCAGCAACAGCCGTCCCTCCGGCATGCTCATGCCGACGACCTTGCCGGCATGCGACGAGAGATACAGCGACTTGCGGTGATGCACGGGATGCGTGCGCACCAGCCGCTGCAGCACCGGCTTGAACATCGCCTTTTCTTCGTCGGTATATTCGGTGAAGCCGAGCGATCCCCGCGAATACATCAGCGAATGCTCGCAGACGAGACCATCGATCTCCGCCTTGGTCTCGTCGTCGAGCGCGTCATAGGCCGCGCGCATGTCGGCGAACTCGGTGTTGCCGCCCTTCGGGTTCACGACGCGCGCCGACAGCAGCGAGAATTTCGCCGGGATGGGACGGAACGAGCTGTCGGAATGCCAAAGGCAGTTGCCGAGGTTGAACAGATGCGTGCGGCTGTCTTTCGCCAGCGGCTTGCCGTCCTTGCCGAGGTTGGAGACGTCGTTGAGGCCGGACTGGAGCCGGTAGTCCTTTTCCTTCGTCACCGTGCCGCCGCGCGCATCCTCGCGCTGGCCGAAATTCAGCGCAAAGGCCATCTGCTGTTCGTCGGTGATGTCCTGGTCGTGGAAGACCAGCACCGCGTATTTGTCCATGGCGGACTCGACCTCACGGGCCTCATCCGGCGTGAGAGGCTTTCGCAGGTCGAGGCCGGAAACCTCGCCGACAAAATGCTTCTGAAGCTGCCGGATGGCAATCGTCATGGCGTCTCTCCCGAACCGCGAGCGGTTGGTCCCGCTCTGCTGGCGAAAAAGCTACTCCCGCGCGGGGTGATGTCAACGCTGCCCGCGCATGGCTCTTACGCGTTGCGTGCCATCAGGCCGCCATCGACCGGAATCACGGCACCGGTGAGGAAGGAGGCGGCCGGTAGGCACAGGCTCAGCGTCATATGCGCGACCTCCTCGGGATCGCCGTAGCGACCGAGTGCGGTGCGGCGCTTCGCGTAGATGGTCTTGTGCTCTTCCGAGATGCGGTCGGTGATGGCGGTGCGGATCGGGCCCGGGCAGATGCAGTTGACGGTGATGCCCTCGCGGCCGAGCTCGACCGCGAGCGAGCGCGTCAGGCTCGCGACACCGCCCTTTGCTGCAGAGTACGGGCTGTGCAATGCGGTGGCGCCGAGCGCCTCGGTCGAGGCGATGTTGACGATGCGCGGGGACTTCGACTTGCGCAAGTACGGCAGCGCGGCGCGGATGATGCGCGGATGCGCCGTCAGCATCACCGCGATGCCTTTGGCCCAGGCATCTTCGTAACCCTCGTCGTCGATCGCGATGCGCACGGAGATGCCGGCATTGTTGACGACGATATCGAGCCCGCCGAAATGCGCGGCGACGTCGCCGACCACGCGCTTGATCTCACCGCCGTCCGCAACGTCGAGCTTCCACGCCTTGGCTGAGCCGCCGCTGCCTGTGACGTCCTTGGCGACTGCCTGCGCACCTTGTTCGTCATAGTCAGTCACGGCGACGTTGGCGCCCTCGATCCCGAACACGCGCGCGGTGGCGCGCCCCATGCCACTGGCCGCACCGGTGACGAGAACGGTCAGGCCCTTGACGGAGCGGCTGAGCTCTTTGAACTCGGACATGCTGTTTCCTCGTGTCTCTTGTTTCTTGTTGTGAGATGGACAAGGCTGGCGTCGATCCGCAGACAGGTCAAGCAAGCAAAACAAAAGGGGAGGCCGCAATGGCGAACGAACTCGATTTCACAGGCAAGCAGGTTCTTGTCGTCGGCGGTTCCAGCGGTATCGGTAACGGCATTGCGCAAGCCTTTCGTGCCAGAGGCGCCAGCGTCGCGGTGTGCGGCACGCGTGCTCATGCGGCGGAATATCAGGCGGAGCAGGGCTCTGATCTCACCGGGCTTGCCTACGCGCAGCTCGATGTCGGCAACCCCGGCGCGATCGAGGCGTTCAAGCCATCGTTCGATAAGCTCGATATCCTGGTGCTCGCACAAGGCGCAGTGATCTATCGCCGCGGCGAGTTCGAGATGGCCGGCTTTCGCAAGGTCGTCGAGATCAACCTCATGAGCCTGATGGCGTGCGCAACGCGGTTTCACGCCATGTTGCGGGATTCCAGGGGCGCGCTGATCATGGTGTCCTCGACCGCGGCCTATCATTCCACCATGGGCAATCCCGCCTACAATGCCTCGAAGACCGGCGCGGTCGGATTGACGCGGACGCTGGGCGAGGCCTGGGCGGAAGACGGCATTCGCGTCAACGGCATCGCGCCGGGCCTCGTCGACACCAAGATGACGAAGGTGACGACCGACAATCCCAAGCGGCTCGAAGGTGCATTGTCGCGCATTCCACTGCGGCGATTGGGCACGCCGGCCGACATGGCGGGTGCAGCGCTGTTTCTCGCCTCGCCACTGTCGTCCTACATCATCGGCCAGACGCTGGTCGTCGACGGCGGACTCATCCTGTAGCGGGCGACACTTTCGCCATCGCATGGAACTGCGCTCATCCTGATCGGTTACTTGGGCAGACCCCGAGGAGGAGCATCATGGATACGGATCGGATTGTCGGATCGGCCAAGGAATTCGCCGGACGTGCGGAAGGCGCTGTCGGAGACATGGCAGGCGATTCCAAGACACAGGCGTCGGGCAAGGCCCGGGAAGCCGCAGGCACCGTGCAGAATCTCTACGGCCAGGCCAAGGATGCCGTGCGCGACGCAGCGGACACTGCGACGAGCTACGCCAAGGACGCCTATGAGAACAGCGGCGAGTCCTTCCGCGATGGCTCCAAGGCGATCGCGCAAAAGGTGCAGGACAATCCGCTCGGCGCACTGCTGGTTGCCGGCGGCATCGGCTTTGCGCTTGCGCTTCTGATGTCGCGCCCCGCACGCCGTCCGCCGCCGCGCTGGCGGTATTACAGGTAGTCGTTCTCCGGCGGTTCCGTGCCCCGAACGCAGCGCATCAGGTCGTGGTGCGCTGCTGAGCCGGGGCCGATTCTTTCCTGAATGTTGTGGGAGGAGCTGGGTCCGGCTCTGCGCAGCAGCGTTACACGCTGCAGCACGTCCGGGACATGAGACTAGAGCATCCGTCACTTAAGCTGAAGCGTATCCGTCGTGGCGGAAGTAGTTTTGGCATTCCTGAGGCGAGAAGTCGTCGATGAGAACGGCGA
>NZ_LBJG01000089.1 GCF_028128765.1 Bradyrhizobium sp. CCBAU 51627 | reverse complement strand
TCGGCCATGCACTCGACGCCTTCACCTCCGAGGAATGCGCCAACTACCTCAAAAATTCAGGCTATCGGACCTAATGCCATCACGCTTTAGTCGGGTCCCGCACTCCGTCAAGCCCGGCCATGACGAGAAGAGAGTCCTACGAATAGCTCGGCGCGTCGGGCTTGCGGAAGATGTGGATGGGATCGCCCGGCACGAACGGCTGGCCGCGAAACATCGCATAGGCGTAGAGCACGAGATAGGCGATCGCGAGCGCGCCGACGGCATAGAAGGCCCAGGTCCCGACGCGCTTCATCGTTCCGCTCCATTGCCGCCGCGGCGCGACGGCTCAAGGCCTTCTAGAGCGATGATGAGGAAAAGGCCAGCCTGCCGAAGCGCGAGGCGATCAAACGCCGCGACGGCTGCGAGCGGGAACGCCGACGTCGGCGAGCCTTGCGGCGTCCTCGTCCTGGTCCACCGCCACATACTGGCCGTGCCAATAGGCGAGCGCCGCCGACCGCACCGAGTTCTCGATGGTCCTGACGCGGCCGATGACGATGCCATGCGAGTGCCGCTCGACGATCTCCTCGACCTCGCAATCGACTGCGGACAAGGCGCCGACCAGCAGCGGCACGCCGGAGATGGCCGTCACCCATTGGCTGCCCGCGAAACGATCGGCCCCCTTCAGGCCCCCCTTGCCGGCAAAACGCTCGGCGACATCGAGCTGATCGGCAGCGAGGATATTCACGCCGAACGCACCGTAGCGGCGGATCAGCGGGAAGGACGAGGCATCGCGGTTGATGCTGACCAGCAGCGTCGGCGGATCGACCGCCAGCGAGGTGACGGACGTAACCGTCATGCCGGTGATGTCCTTGCCCCGTCCGGCGGTGATGACGCTGACGCCGCCGGTGAGATGGCGCATGGCGCCGCGGAAATCGGCGGAGGAGACGGCAGTTTCGGTCATGAGCTCGCGAGGGACTAGGTTCATGGCATGCTCCCCGAAGCGGGGGTCCGCTGTATTTAGGTACGATCGGCCGCCGCCGAAAGTGGCCCGAGATCGAGGGCTCGAGCTGTCACGCGATAAAATCGCGAAAACAACCCCATGCACAGTAGCCAAAGTCTTCTACGAAGAGCCATTTTCGATTTCTTCGAATTTTTGTTGCCGTGTCGGGCAAAACAGGGGCAGAATGGCACCGTGGCGATCGGCGCTGTCGGTCACAAACTCGCTCCACGACCTCCGCTGTCATTCCCCGCCAAGCGTTCCAGAGGACTGCCGCGGCGTACTGGATCGCCCGGTCAAGCCTGGCGATGACACCGCCTTTGTGGCGAGAGGCCACTGTAAACTAATGCACCCACCTCACCGGCAGGTTCTGCAGCCCGCGGAACGCCCAGCCGCCGATTCGCACCGGCTCGTCGCCGGCGATCTCGATGCGGCCGGCGCGTGCGAACACGGTCGGCAGCGCGACGTCGGCGATCATCGCGCGCGAGGCGAAGGCGCCGGCGCAGAAATGCGGTCCGGCGCCGAACGCCACGCTCTTGGAGGTGTCGCGCCGTACATCGAATTCATCGGCGCGTTCGAAATGCGTCTCGTCGCGGTTGGCCGAGCCGAACATCAGGAACACGCGCTCATCGAGCTCGAAGGAGACGTCGCGAATGGTCCACGGCTTGGCGATCCGCCGCGGCGACATGCCGATCGGAGAGATCCAGCGGGCATATTCCTCGAACGCCTGCAGCCAGGTCACCTCGCGCCTGCGCACGAGATCGAGCTGGTCGGGATGGGTCAGCAACGCCCACACGGTGCCGGCGATCGCCTTGCGCGGCTCGTTCTGGCCGCCTGAGATCGAGAGCTTGACGTTGGCGCGCACGCTCTCCATCGGCATACCGGAGGCAAGGAGCACGCCGAGAATGCTCTGGTCCGCGCGCTTGCGCATCACCGGCAGGATGTCGTCGATCGCGGCGTCGATGCCCGACGTCGCGGCATGGCAGCGCGCTTCGACCGCGGGATCGCCGCCATAATTAGCGATGCCTTCGATCATACCCTGCGACCACGCATCCATATCCGCAAAGCCGATATTGGTCAGACCGGTGATCGACTTCAGGCACTCGCCGGAGAACGGCAGCGCGAAGTCGCGCATGAAGTCGATCCGCCCCGGTGCGATCGCATCGAGAATGCGGTCGGCATGGGCTTGGAACAGCGCGGTCCAGTGCGCCTTCACCGTCTTCGGCGACACCGTCGGAAACATCGCGCGCCGCTCGATCTGATGCGCCTCGCCGTCCTTGCGCATCATGTTGTGGCCCATCAGCCGGTTCATCAGGCCGGCGGGCTGGTGCGAGGAGAACACGTCGATCTGCTTCTCGGAGATCGAGATGTCGTCGCGGCTGGTCAGCAGCGTCGAGCCGAGCTGCGGCACGAAGGCGATCGGCGCCTCCTTGCGCATCTTTGCGAGCATCGGATAGGGATCGGCCCAGAACGCGGCAGGGTCGATGTCGATGCGCGGCGCGGTGCTCAAGGCGGGCTCCCTGGATTCTCGCTTTTCTCTAGAGCAGATTAGCGAAATCTAGAGCCGGTGTCTGTCCCTAGCGATTGGGACGAATGGCTTAGGGTGCGTGTGAGCACAAGCCGAGTGCACAGCAGTCTGATCGCGAGGTCGGCGGGCTTTCAGACTTGAGAGCCCTAGTGCCGCCCGGACGTCGCGCTTCATGCCGCCACGAGAGAGGCCGCATGTATGGGTCGTGTCGTCACCGACGTGACGGATCAAGATAGCTGGCTGAGCGAACCACTTTCATTGTAGGCCTCTAGTATCGAGGTCTGCCCGGTAATGGTAGTCGTCAGTTTTAAGCTCTCGATCATGCGGAGCGCGCTTTCATAGCCGAGCAAGCGATAGGCATCGAATTGATCGGGACTGAAGAACTGGTCCGCTGTTGTCTGATGCGGGAAGGCCGGATTGGCTGCAAGGTACCCCGCGGTCGCAAAATCGATATTTTTGATGATCGTTGCCTTGACATAGATGAATGTGCCAGGCGGCCCTTCTTTGTACTTGATTTCTCCAACGAGGAATGGCGCTTCGGCATAGCGTAGCCCCGCTGGGTAACCCTTGGTGGCCGGATACATAATCAGCCGTTCTGGACCCTTGCCAGCCACAAACGAAAGTCTTGTGACAATGCCGGTGGCCAGAAGAACGCTCCGCGTCCTTGCCGTGCCGCCCTCGAAGCGGGCCTCGAAGAGCTCGCCGGCTCGCGAGAGATCATCCACGTGGACGTTGATGAGCGAGATGCCGTAGAAGGACGCCTGCGTCCTCAGCAAGGCAAGCAGCTCATGGCCGGAAATGCCGGACGGGCAGCCCGGGTAGTTGTGGCTGCTCGGGATCCATTCCGCCCGGCTGCGTCCGGCATCGAAGACGGCGACCGACCGTTTATAGCGCGCCAGATAGAGCGCGGCGGTGAGGCCCGCCGGCCCGCCTCCGATGACGAGGCAGTCGAGAAGACCGGGTTCATGAGAAGAGGGTGTCATCGACGCTTTCATTCCCGGCTCGCGCCGACAGTCGAGGGCGCGCACCCGCTATCAAACGCTCAGCGCTCCACTCGTTCCTCGCGTGCGCGGCCCGAAGCAGGGTCATCGCAAATCGGAGCGATTCCCCTGTGGCCATCCTTCGAGACGCTCGCCTTTGGCGGGCCCTCAGGATGAGGGCGAGCGTGGGGCCATAGTTTTGACGAGCACCGGAATTGCCTAGCCTCGGGGCGGCCAATGGCGAGCACCGCGAGCGCGACATCGCCAGCCGCCGGATTAGCGGGCACTGTACGAGACCGTATCGCCTTCTCCGCAAAGATTTGTTTTGCGGCAGCATAGCAGCGAGCTGATTTTCGCGGAAGGCCGAGAGGCCGTGCTATCGGTCGCGACCATGTGAGGGAGAACGATGATGTCTCGGATTGGTCCGTATCACTGGGGCCTGCGGACCTGAATAATATGGGTTAAGGCTGCACATCTGACCATTCGCATCTGCCCTGCATTGATCCATCGTGTAGTAGGCACATCTGTAGTAAGCGCCACCTCCCCAAGGGACGACATAAAGGCAAACGGGATAAGCCGGATCATAAGTCTGCGCGCGCGCGTGCCCTGCCAGGGCAACACCCATCGCCAGAACCATCAAAGCCAGTACGCGCATCGGAAATCCTCCCACGCGACACAATACCGGCCACTTAGACCGTGGCGACATTGATGCAAGTCAACGTTCTCGAATGCGTTTCCACCGGAGTGCCGGAGCGCACGATCTTTCCCTTCGCCAAAAACCAGCAAAGGGCAGAGCACAAAACCTGGGAGCGGCGTTCCATTGCGCTCCGGCGCTTCTCGAGGCGCTCGCGAGCACTAAACGCGGCTCGAACTTACCTTCTTGCGCAGTTGGCCACAGAACTGCTCCATCAGCTTGTAGGTCGCCCGGAAGTTGGTATCAAGGAGGTTCGGCTACGAGCTATCGCCAGCAGTCGTCAACATAGCTATCGCTCAACCGCGTGGCTCGTTCAGCCGACGGGCCCCAACGTCCAGTCGTCCCCTGCAAGCGGGCTAACCTTTACATCCTTGATGACTCCGCGCTCCAGGCTTGGATCGAAATGGCGCATCGTCCGCTCGTTGAAATCGATGACGCGACCGGGCCTGAGTGGTCCAACGTCATTGATCTTGACGATGACCTTCTTGCCGACCGCCTCGACGAGCGCGAATTTCGGCCTCACACCGAATTGCACCCCACCGAATTTCCGGCGCAAGCTCGTCTTGATGGCCGCCGTCCAGGCCGAAGGATCATAACGCTCACCGGAGGCCGTGCGCGGACCGCCCTCCTCCTTGCCGGGCCTGAACGGATTGTACATGGATGCCGCGCCAACCACCGTATTCCCCGAGGTGGCATCGACGACGGCGTTTGAATGGCCCCCACGCGTTTCACATTTGGCAACGGTAACAGACACGGCAAGCGCGACCAGGGCGCCGCAAATTGCGGCGCTCGAGCGGAATAGCATCATAACTCCTGTGATTTTTTCGTCGTCCGGTTCCCGACACCGCAAACAGCGCAAGCGAACGCGACTGCGTTCATGAAGCTTGCACCGGACTTTTGCGGGTTCGCGCCAACCCCTTGGCTATGGAACCGTGGTGCGAACCTTAAGCGGTTCCCACGCAGTGTTTTGTGTTGGCGCCGTCTAAGACAGAGATTGCGTCAGCAGCATGACTTCACGAACAACCTATCCTGCGGCGGCCTTCGTCGGGGCGACGTTGATCGCGAGCTTGCCGTAGCGATCCGTAAAAGCCTCGGTATCGATCTCTTCCAGCTGGATCTCGCCGCTCATCACGGCCTGCTTCCACGCGGCTTGCGCCGGATCGTTCTGGAACTCCGGCATCACCTCGCGGCCGAACAGCTCCAGCGATTCGCAGATATGTTCGTGGCTGTTCTTGCCGGCCTGGTTGAGCAGGATGACCTGGTCGATATGCGAGGACTGGAAGCGCTTCAGCTTCCTGCGGATCGTCTCGGGCGAGCCGATCAGGCCGCCGCGCAAGGCCGCCTCCTGCGCCTCCGGGTTGTCGCGCTTCCACTTGATGTACTCGTCCCACATGTTGACGGTGTAGGGCGCGGGCCGCTGGCGATTCTGCGAGGCGCCGTAGAAGCGCAGCGCGAACTGGAAGAAGGTGGCGCCGTCGGCGCGGGCGCGCGCCTCCTCGTCGGTCTTCGCGCACATGAAGAACGACACCAGCGCCATGTTCGGATTGATCTCGTAGTCGGCGAGCTTGGTAAGCCGCTTGGTCATCGCATTGTAGTAAGCATGCACCCAGGCATGCGCGGCATCGGCGCTGACGAACTGGAAGCCGAGCGCGCCGAAACCGTGACGGCCGGCGCGCTCGATGGTCGGCAATTGCGAGCAGGCCATCCACAGCGGCGGATGCGGCTTCTGCACCGGCTTCGGCACGACGTTGCGCAAGGGAATGTCGAAATACTTGCCGTGGTGCTCGCTGCCCGCGTCCCTGAACATCGGGAAGATCGCGGCGACCGCCTCCTCGAACACCTCCTTCTTGGTCTCCATGTCGCGGCCGAACGGCGTCAGCTCCGTGATCGAGGCGCTCTCGCCCATGCCGAATTCGCAGCGACCGTTGCTGAGCAGATCGAGCACGGCGACACGCTCGGCGACGCGCGCCGGATGGTTGGTGGTGAGCTGGAGGATGCCGTGGCCGAGGCGGATCTTCTTGGTGCGCTGGCTGGCGGCTGCGAGAAAGGATTCCGGCGAGGGCGAGTGCGAATATTCCTCGAGGAAGTGATGCTCCACGACCCAGGCATGGTCGTAGCCGAGATGATCGGCAAGCTCCATCTGCGACAGCGCGTTCTGGTAGAGCGCGAGCTCGTCGCCGGCCACCCAGGGCCGCGGCAGTTGCAGCTCGTAGAAGATGCCGAACTTCATGGCGTCGCTCTCCCGCACTGTCTTGTTGTTTGCGGGTATTCTATTGAGCGAGGCGATCCTGTCCACCCACCGGCAATTCCGCGGCGTGGAAGACGAACATCCGGATCCGCAACGCGGCGTCAGATCACGTGCAGATGCTCGCCGTCGGCCGGCGGCTGACCGAGCAGAGCGGCAAGCGCGGCAATCGCTTCCTGAGGCGGCTGCGGCATCGCCTCCATTGTCCTGAAGAATTCGCCACAGAATTCGGTCCAGGCTTGCAGATTGCCGCGGGGAACGCCGATGACGAGGCTCTTGCCGGACTCGATGCAATGAGCGATCAGATCGCGCAGCCCGCCGCCTTCCGCCTCGGCCTTGCCGAACTTGTTGAGGAAGACGATTTCGGCGTCGGCGAGCCGGGCTTCGACCGCTTGTGCCGCCTCGAGCAGCCGTGGCGTCGAGAGGCGGCAGGAGATGGCGCCCGCGCCGAGATCTTCGGAGATCGACATCGACCGTCCGGTGGCGAGCTCGTGCAAGACCATGTCGCAGCGCGACCGGCTCGCCTGCGGCACGTCCTCCTGGATCAGCCCGGCGAGACTCTTGCCCGAGCGGCGAAGCTCGGCGACGAGGCCGGCGAACCAGCGGTTCAGGTCGGCACTTGAATCATAGACCAGGGCAACACACAGCGCCGCGGAGTGTCCCGCCGCGCCCTCCGCCGCATCAAGGCCCTGCGCAAATCTATCCATCACCGCGCCGCCTTCGCCTTGGCAACGTCGGCGTTCTGGAGGAAGTCGATCATGCGCTGCACAGGGCCGACCTCGTCGATATGATCGAGCATGTCGCGATACTCTTCCTGCGCCTTGGGCGGCAGCTTGTGCGCGATGCCCTGGTGGCAATCGATGCAGGTCTTGCCTTGCGCGAACGCCGTCTGGTGCAGCTTGGAGGCGCGCGGCTCCTGCGCCGAATACTCCATGTGGTCGAACTTGTGACAGTTGCGGCACTCGCGCGAGTCGGTCGTCTTCATGCCGCGCCAGACACTGCGGGCAAGCTCGATGCGGTGCGCGTTGAACTTCTCCGGGGTGCCGATGGTGCCGAGGATCTTGTGAAGCACCTCGTTGGAGGCCTGGATCTTGCGGACGACCTTGTGTCCCCACTCATGAGGCACATGACAGTCCGGACAGCTGGCGCGGACGCCGGTGCGGTTCGAATAGTGGACCGTGTTGCGATATTCGAGAAACACGTTGTCCTTCATCTCGTGGCAGGAGGTGCAGAACTGCTCGTTGTTCGTCATCTCCATCGCCCAGTTGAAGCCGCCCCAGAACACGACGCCGGCGGCGAACGCGACGATGACGATCAGTCCCCAGGCATAGCGCGCCGTCGGCGAGAAGAACCAGCGCCATAGCCGCTTCAAACGCCCCGGCTGCGCTGCTGCGATTGCGGCAGAAGTGCTGCTGTCCTGCATATCGGCCTCACTTCGCCTGCGTCGCGTTCTGGAAGATGTTGCCGACCAGCGGCTTCGCGTCGGCCTGCGGCACGTGGCATTGCTGGCAGAAATAGCGGGTGCCTGCGACCTTATCGAGCCGCACGCCCTGGCGGTCGACGTAATGCGTTTCCGAGATCTTCGGCGCGTTGACGCGGGTATTGCCCGGCCAATCATGACAGCCCATGCAGGCATTGTTCTGGGTGGTGATCTGGTAGCCATCGATCTTGTGCGGGATCAGCGGCGGCTGCTGACGATAGGCGCGGTCGAAGCCGCCGGCCGGCACGGACTGCTTGGTCACATCGGGCGGCGCCGACATTTCGGTCAGAGGGGCTTCACGCAGCGCCTTCACCGGCTTGGCTTCCTGCGCGAGCGGCTCCGACACAGCGAACGGAATGGCGAGAACGACGGCCGTGGCCGCGAGCAACGGAATCAGTCGAACAAACGTCATGGGAGGTCCCTTTCAAGGGCGGCCGGCTGGGAAGTGACGACGCGCGCCGCTGGCACCGGCGCGGTCATGGAAGATTCCGGCCGCACGGCATTGCGACCGCGCAGACCAAGGTGGAAGACTTGCTTGGAGCAGACGTCGATGCAGGCGCCGCAAACCGTGCAATCGCCCGCGGTGATGACCGGCGGCGCGCCGGTGCGCTCGCCCCTGAGCGCGGGGCTGATGACATGCGACTCCGGACAGACCGCGAAGCAATCCATGCAGTCGTTGCAGGCGGCGCGGTTGTCGGCGGTGACGCGCAGCAGCGCGACCTTGCCGATCTGGCCGTAGAACGCGCCGACGGGGCAGAGATGACCGCACCAGCCGTGCTTGGCGACCAGGAGATCGAACACGAAGATCGCCAGCGTGCCGCCGGCGCCGAACCAGAGGCCGAAGACCAGCGCGCGATGCAGCGCCGTCACCGGATTGATCAGCTCCCAGGCGATCGAGCCCGACAGCACGGAGGCCGCAAGCACTGCGCCGACGAAATAGAGCCTGAGGTTCGGACGGACCTTGGCCGTGACAGTGATGCCGAGGCGCCGCCTCAGCCACGCCGCAAGATCAGTCACCGGATTGACGGGGCAGACCCAGGAGCAATAGGTGCGGCCGCCGACCAGCAGATAGCAGGCGAGCACGATCGCCGCGCCTGTTGCCGAAAGGCCCTCGGGCCAATGCCGCGCCGCCAGCGACTGCAGGAAGACGAACGGATCGGTCAACGGCAGCGTGCCGAGCGTCATCGATGAGGCCAGCGTGCCCTTTGCGATCCAAATGCCCAGCAGCGGCCCGGACAGGAACAGCGCCAGGAAGAACAGCTGGCTGGTCCGCCGCAGCACGAGGAACCGCGAGGCGGCCCAAAGCCCCTTCGCCGCGCGCGCCTCGACATAGGGTCTGACGTTTGCGGTCATGGCGCGCCTCCCTCGGGCCTGCGCACCGGCAGCTTGAGCGGCGCATCGACGAGAGCTCCGCCGGCCTTGGCCTTTTCTTCCCAGCCACGCTTGTAGTGCTCATCCTGCTTCAAGGCGGCGACCTCGACCGGCAGCACCTTGATCGCGGCGTCGGTCAGCACGCACGATTTCTCGCATTTGCCGCAGCCGGTGCAGTATTCGGCGTGAATGACCGGCTCGAAGATCGCATGCTTGGTGGTGCGGGCATTGTGCGAAAGCTCGAGCGTGATCGCCTTGTCGATCGCCGGGCACACCCGGTAGCAGACGTCGCAGCGCAGGCCCTGCAGGTTCAGACAGGTCTCGCGGCTGGTGATGACGGCAACGCCCATCTTGGCCTTGGCGATGTCCGTCAGCGCATGATCGAGCGCACCGGTCGGGCACGCCTTGACGCAGGGAATCGTGTCGCACATCTCGCACGGGACGTTGCGCGCCTGGAAGAACGGCGTGCCGACGGCCGGACCGTCGGCCCAGTCCGCGAGCTTCAGGGTGTCGTAGGGACAGTCGCGGACGCAAAGGCCGCAGCGGACGCAGGCCGCCAGGAAATCCTTCTCGGACAGCGCGCCCGGAGGCCGCAGCGTCTGCGCGGGCCTCGCCCGCGACGACACGCCGAATGCCGTCAGCATCGTCGCGGCGACGGCTGCGCCGCCGCCGAAGCGTGTCATGTCCTGCAGCGCCTTGCGGCGCCGCGGATCACGCGGGATGCTTGAGTTCGGATCCGACATGGCTCGTCCATCGAGGGTTTAGGCCGACGTCACGCGGCAGGCGCACTTCTTGTAGTCGGTCTCCTTCGAGATCGGACAGGTCGCATCCAGCGTGAGCTGATTGGCGAGCTGGTTTTCATCGAAGAACGGGAAGTAGACGAGCCCCCGCGGCGGCTTGTTGCGGCCCTTGGTCTCGACCCGCGTGACCACCTCGCCGCGCCGCGTCTGGATCTTCACCGGCTGGCCGCGCAGGAGCTTGCGCTCGGCCGCGTCGTCCGGATGCATGAACAGCGTCGCTGCCGGCACGGCCCGGTGCAGCTCCGGCACGCGGCGCGTCATCGAGCCGGAATGCCAGTGCTCCAGCACGCGACCGGTGCACAGCCACAGATCGAAATCCTTGTCGGGCGTTTCGGCCGCCGGCTCGAACGGGCAGAAGATGATGCGCGCCTTGTTGTCCGGCTTGCCGTAGAACGAGACGCCCTCGCCCGGCTTGACGTAGGGATCGTAGCCCTCGCGGAAGCGCCAGAGCGTCTCCTTGTTGTTGACGACAGGCCAACGCAACCCGCGCGCCTGATGATACTGCTCGAAGTCCGCGAGGTCGTGGCCATGACCGCGGCCGAACTTCGCGTATTCCTCGAACAGGCCCTTCTGCACGTAGAAGCCGAACGCCGCGCTCTCGGAGTTGTCGAAACCCTTCTGGCATTCGGTGATCGGGAACTGGTTGACCTCGCCATTGGCGTAGAGCACGTCGTACAGGGTCTTGCCGCGCAGTTCGGGCTTCTTGGCGATCAGCTCCTCCGGCCAGACCTCCTCGACCCTGAAGTATTTGGAGAACTCGATCAGCTGCCAGAGGTCCGAACGCGCCTCGCCCGGCGCCTTGACTTGCTGCCGCCAGAATTGGGTGCGGCGCTCGGCGTTGCCATAGGCGCCTTCCTTTTCCATCCACATCGCGGTCGGCAGAATGAGGTCCGCGGCCAGCGTGGTCACGGTCGGATAGGGATCGGAGACCACGACGAAGGCGGCTGGATTGCGGTAGCCGGGATAGCCCTCCTCGTTCATGTTGGCGCCGGTCTGCATGTTGTTGTTGCACTGGACCCAATAGGCATTCAGCTTGCCGTCCTTCAGCATCCGGTTCTGCAGCACGGCGTGGTAGCCGATGTTCGCAGGGATGGTGCCTTCGGGCAGCTGCCACACCTTCTCGGCGGTCTCGCGATGCTTCGGGTTGGTAACGACCAGATCGGCCGGCAGGCGATGCGCGAAAGTGCCGACCTCGCGCGCGGTACCGCAGGCCGAGGGCTGGCCAGTCAGCGAGAACGGGCCGTTGCCGGGCTCGGAGATCTTACCGACCAGCAAGTGCACGTTGTAGATCATGTTGTTGACCCACGTGCCGCGCGCATGCTGGTTGAAGCCCATCGTCCAGTAGGAGACGATCTTCTTCTTCGGGTCCGCGTAGAGCTTGGCGAGCCGCTCCAGATTCTCCTTCGGCACGCCCGACATCTTGTGAGCGTAATCGAGCGTGTAGGGCTCGAGCAGCTTCTTGTATTCCTCGAGGCCGATCTTGTCCTTGAAGCCGGCCGGATCGAGCGCGCCGTCCTTGCCGGCCTTGTGCGCGGCGTTGACCGCCTTGATCTCGAGCGCGTGCGTCGGACGCAGTCCGTAGCCGATGTCGGTCACGGTGGAGGCGAACTCGACGTGCTTGTCGACGAACTCCTTGTTCATCGCGCCGGAATTGACGATGTAGTTCTGGATGTAATTGAGGATCGCCAGATCGCTCTGCGGCGTGAACACCAGCGGATTGTCGGCGAGCTCGAACGAACGGTGCTCGAAGGTGGAGAGCACGTGAACTTCGCAGCCCTCGTGGGTGAGGCGGCGGTCGGTCAGCCGCGACCACAGGATCGGATGCATCTCCGCCATGTTCGAGCCCCAGAGCACGAACGCATCGGCGTGCTCGAGGTCGTCGTAGCAGCCCATCGGCTCGTCGATGCCGAAGGTGCGCATGAAGCCGGTGACGGCCGACGCCATGCAGTGGCGCGCATTCGGATCCAGGTTGTTGGTGCGGAAGCCGGCCTTGTGGAGCTTGGCCGCCGCATAGCCTTCCCAGATGGTCCACTGGCCCGAGCCGAACATGCCGATGGTCGAAGGACCACCGGCCTTCAACGCCGCCTTCCACTTCTCGGCCATGAGCTTGAAAGCGTCGTCCCAGGAGATCGGCGCGAACTCGCCGTTCTTGTCGAACTTGCCGTTCTTCATGCGCAGCATCGGCTGGGTCAACCGGTCCTCGCCGTACATGATCTTCGACAGGAAGTAGCCCTTGATGCAGTTGAGGCCGCGATTGACCGGCGCATCGGGATCGCCTTGCGTGGCCACGACCCTGCCGTTCTTGGTGCCGACGATCACGCCGCAACCGGTGCCGCAGAAGCGGCAGACGCCCTTGTCCCAGCGAATGCCGTCGGTCTTGCCGGGCTGTGCGGCGGCCGTATCCGTCAGCGTGACGCCGATCGTCGACGCGGCAGCAACCGCAGCGGCTGCCTTCAGCGCGTCGCGGCGGGTTGCCGTCGCTTCATTCCCGTTCGTCAGTTTCGTAACCATCGTCGGTCTCTCCGGCTCAACGAATCTCAGATTGCGGAAGCGCGCGCGTGCGCGCCGGAATTCTGGCAGTGGCCGCCGCAGCAGGCGGCTGCCTCGGTCCCGCTCGCGCTCTCGTCGTCGGGCGCGTCGAAGGCATGAAAGATCAGGGAGGCGGCGACGACGCCGGGCAGGCGATGCATCGCCGCGATCTGGTCGATCGCCAGCGAGGCCGGCGTGTCGACAACAGTCAGCGCAAGCCTGTTCTCGCCGGATGCGGCCTCCAGCTCGACGCCGGGCAGCGCCAGGATCCGGTCGGTCAGATTCCTCCCGGCGTCCGGCGCGAGATAGACGGCCACGCCACAGATGTTGGTGACTTCAGCCATTGTGCACGACCATGTTTGCAAGTTCGGAGACCAGCTCGATCCGATCCCGCGGCGCGAGCGCGATGGCTTCGACCGGACAGACCGGGATGCAATCGCCGCAGCCCGTGCACGCCGCATCATCGATGACGGCGCCGAGGCCCTCGCGTGCGAGAATGCGGATGGCAGATCTTTCGCAGGCTTCGACGCAGCGCCGACAGACCACGCCGTGTCTTTCGACGCAGGCATTCGCACTGGAGACGGTCGCCACCTGTTCGGCGCGCGACTTCTCCAGCTGCGGCGCAAGCGTGTCGCGGCCGGATGAAAAAGGCAGAACGGCAGAGAACAGTGAGCGTCGTGACATTGGTCTCGGCATATCCGAATCCCCGCGGGCAGACCCACTTCAGGAATTGTCCAGCAGAATGCGCCCCATCAGGCGCATCTCGGTCGACGCCATTGTCACCGCTGTAGAACATAGTTTGTGCCGTCCAGATCTCATTGCGCTAGATCAACTGCCCATCGCGCTCGTGCCCGGGACGCAATTCAGCTGCGCATCGGCGTCGCGCAAAAATTGCATTAATCAAAGCAGGCGTTTACCCGACCTTCGTCTCTGCACTGACGGGACGGGCGGGACTGCGGAAGAACGACGAACGGAGACCTCGCCCGCATCGAGCTGCGAGCTCGCATCTGCCTTGAAAGGGCGGGTCGAATGGTTAACTTGAGAGACGACGAATCGCCTCGATTCCGTCCTTCCTCAAGACAGACATGGCCACTTTCACACCGCATCAGGATGCTGCTCTCAAGGCCGTCGGCGACTGGCTCAAGGCCAAGCCCGGCCGGAACGGCACTCCGCCGATCTTTCGCCTGTTCGGCTTTGCCGGCACCGGCAAGACCACGCTGGCGCGGCACATCGCCGAAGGCGTCGACGGCGAGGTGAAGTTTGCCGCGTTCACCGGCAAGGCGGCTCTCGTCATGCGCAACAAGGGCTGCGACGAAGCCTCCACCATCCACTCGCTGATCTACCGCGCCCGCGAATCCGGCGAGGAGCAGCCGAGCTTTGAATTGTGGGACGACGCGCCGGCCTCGAAGGCGAAGCTGATCGTGATCGACGAATGCTCGATGGTCGACGCCGAGCTCGGCCGCGACCTGATGTCGTTCGATTGTCCGCTGCTGGTGCTCGGCGATCCCGCGCAGCTGCCGCCGATCCAGGGCGGTGGCTTCTTCACCAACACCGAACCGGATGCGATGCTCACCGAAGTGCACCGCCAGGCCCAGGACGATCCGATCGTGCGGATGTCGATGGACGTCCGCGAGGGCCGCGAGCTCGACATCGGCCGCTATGGCGAGAGCGAGGTGGTATCGCGCAAGGAGCTTGATCCCGATCGCGTCATGGGCGCCGACCAGGTGCTGGTCGGCCGCAACAACACGCGCCGCGCCTACAACATGCGGGTGCGCCAGCGCCAGAACATCGAGGATACCTTTCCGGTCGCCGGCGACAAGCTGGTGTGCCTGCGCAACAACCGCAAGAAGGGCCTGTTCAACGGCGGCCTGTGGCGCGTGAAGTCGCGCAACACCTCGCGCTCGAAATCGCGCATCCTCTCGATGCGACTCTCGCCGGACGAGGATTTCGGTCACAAGGTCACGAAGGTCTCAGTGCGCGCCGATTGCTTCGAGGGCGGCGTCGAGCAGATCGCCTGGGAGCAGCGCAAGCCCTATGACGAGTTCGACTACGGCTACGTGCTGACCGTGCACAAGTCGCAAGGCTCGCAGTGGGACGACGTCGTGCTGTTCGACGAGAGCTTTGCGTTTCAGGACTCGCGGCAGCGGTGGCTGTACACCGGGATCACGCGTGCGGCGAAGCGGCTGAGTATCGTCGTTTAGAATTGCGCTCCCGTGGGGTGGGCAAGAGCGCGCCTTCGCCGGGACGACAGCGGAGATTCAAGCTCCACCGTCGCACCCCTCGCCGATTCATCCGGCCCGGAGTTCCCCACTCCGCCAAGCCGGCCGGTGGCTGCAGGGTTCTTCACGGAGTCGTGTCTCTCCGTCCGTAACAATCGCCCGGTCGGTCCGTATCTCCGGTATCTGAAAATACCGGGCGGGCTGTTCGCCCGCCCTCAACCGCCCTAGACTATCAGGCCTTTCGAAAGAGGACCCGCCATGCGCCGCTCCGTCCTGTCCCTGCTCGCCGCCACCGCCGCCTTGTCGCTGGGCTTTGCCGCACCAGCTCTTGCCGCGGAAGACGCCGTCGTGATCCCCGCTCCTGCCGTGGATGCGGCACCCGCGAGCGGCATCCAGACCGCAGTGGTCGCCGGCGGATGCTTCTGGGGCGTGCAGGGCGTGTTCCAGCACACGGCCGGCGTCGTCAACGCCGTCTCCGGCTATGCCGGCGGCACCAAGGCGACCGCCGATTACCAGACCGTCTCGACCGGCCGAACCGGCCACGCCGAGTCGGTCGAGATCAAGTTCGATCCGAAGAAGATCTCCTACGGCAAGATCCTCCAGATCTACTTCTCGGTGGCGCACGACCCGACCCAGCTCAACCGCCAGGGACCGGACACCGGCACGCAATATCGCTCGGCGATCTTCACCACATCGGACGAGCAGAAGAAGATCGCGGAGGCCTATATCGCCCAGCTCGACGCCGCCAAGGTGTTCAGCAGGCCGATCGTAACCAAGGTGGGGACGCTGGACGCGTTCTATCCGGCCGAGGCGTACCATCAGGACTATCTGACGCTGCACCCGAACCAGCCCTACATCGCCTACAACGACATCCCGAAGGTCGAGAACCTGAAAAAGCTGTTCGCGGATAACTACATCGAGAAGCCGACGCTGGTGAGTGCCAGCAAGGCCACCAACTGAAACCAAGACCATCAGAAACTACGGGAGACCCATGCCCGACACCAAGGCAAGAACCACCGACAAGGTCATCAAGAGCGAAGAGCAGTGGCGCCGCGAATTGACGCCGATGCAGTACGCCGTGCTGCGCGAGAAGGCGACCGAACGTCCTTTCTCGGGCGAATATGAGCACGACCATCGTGCCGGCACCTATGTCTGCGCCGGCTGCGGCAATGTGCTGTTCGAGTCCGATACCAAGTTCGATTCCGGCTGCGGCTGGCCGAGCTTCACCGCGCCCGCCGTCGAGAGCCATATCGACGAGGAGCGGGACATGAGTCACGGCATGATCCGCACCGAGGTGCTCTGCTCCAAATGCAGCGGCCATCTCGGCCACGTCTTCCCCGACGGACCGGGGCCGACCGGCCTGCGCTACTGCATCAATTCGGCGGCGCTGAAGCTGGAGCCGAAATAAGGTTGCGTGCCGCCGGGTTCCGCCATGGAACCCGGCGGCCCGATATGCTTTTCTTGTCTGGCGGTGCAGCCGTTGAGCGCAATCCGGCGGCCGCCAGGGAGGATGCCATGACACTCGGGACCATCCTGATCATCCTGGTGATCATCTATCTGCTGGGCGGGCTGTCCGGCCGGTTCGGCGGCTATGGCTATGGCATGGGCCATTCCGGCATGGGGATCGGCGGCGTCGTTCTGGTGGTGCTGATCGTCCTGCTGCTTGTCGGCAAGCTTTAATCATGTAATTAATTGAAATTACTTGATTTATTTCCCCTGCGGGGCTGCCATGCACGGATTCATCATCTTCCATCGCAGGGGTCGCATTTCTGTCAAATCGGCCTATATTAGGGGGCGAAAATGACATGCGGCGGGCCCGCTTGATTGCGGCCCCTGCCCTCCCAAACCCCACGCGCTTAAAGCCCCAGAGAAGATCACGAGGTCTTTGACCATGCGTCCACTGCGTCCGTTCAACTTCAACACTTCCGCCGAGCTCTTCCCCGCCGCCATCCGCAAGAAGAAGCGTGCGGGCTTCACCTATCGCCGGTTCGGCACCGCGGCCGAGGCTGTGCAATTCGCGATGGAGCAGTTGCCGACGGATTCGCTGAACGGCGCCTATTTGCAGGTCGAGGAAGCCCGCTTCGACCAGAACGGCATCCGCTCCCTCTATGAGAGCGAAGCCTTCCCGCTGCCCCGCCGGCCCAAGCCGGCACCGGCCGCCGAGGCCGACGCCGACGCGGCGTAAGCTCTTTCGCAAGCCTCCGATGTGCGCAGGAAGCGCGATGGCCGAAGGGCTGTCGCGCTTCTTGCGTTTCGGGGGCTTTCTCTTTCCCGGTCACTGCGAGCGCAGCGAAGCAATCGAGAATCATTCCGCAGAGGGACTCCGGCGGGCGCCCTCGCCGCAGCTACATCCGCGGCTGCTTGTCGAGCCAGCGACGGAGCAGGCGCACGTTGCGCATGTTGGCGCGGAACATGACGTCGAAGGCATCGCCCGCGAACGGCACCATGCCGACCACGCCGTCGACCGCGACATTGCCGAGCATCCGCGCGGTAATGTACCAGGGCGCGCCAAGCGCGCGGGCCTCGCGCACCAGCCACAGCGAGATCGCGGTGGTGATGATGTCGCCGATCACAGGGATCAGGCCGATCAGCCCGTCGATGCCGTAGCGGATATTGGTGCCCGGCAGGACGAAGGCGACGTCGAGCAGTTTGGCGATCGCCTCGAACCTGAGGATGCGCTGTTCGCGCGTCAGATTGCCGAACGGACCGGCGTTGCCAAATCCTTGACCGAACTCGAAGCGAAACTCGCGAAATCCCTGCTCCAGCGTCTCGGGGCGGATCTCACGACCCTCCTGGTCGATGATAGGTCCGCGCGCTTCACGGGCCGAAAAATCGGCGCGCGAATGCGGCCCGGAACGGGACTTGCGGGGTGCGAGAATGTCGTCGTCGGGCATGGTCATGGCCATTGGGGAACGCACGAGCGCAGCGGAAGGTTGCTGCACCGCGTCCGAGAGCCGCGCTCAGCTCGCAGCCGCTGCGGGCTGCGGCTCCTCGACATAGTGATGCACCAACCAGGATGAAATCACCGTCGGCACGAAGCCGACCATGCCGTACAGGATGAACTGTACCGCGCCCGAATCCGACCCGCGCGAGCCATAGGTGAAGGCGGCGAGGATGAAGGCGAACAGACCCACCAGCAGCATCCGCAAGCCCGGCCGGATCCGCCGGACATGGGTCAGGATATCGTCGACCGCACCGATCATCAGCGACGGCAGGAAGCCGAACAGATAGCTGTATTGCAGGGTCTTGAAGAACACGACGAACAGCTTGCCGACCTCGCCGAGGCTGGTCTGGGTCCAGTAGCCGGACTGGTAGGTGGTGGTCAGCAGCAGCAGGAAGCCGCCCACGAAGGGACCAACGAGCGCAAACACCAGATAGCGTTTCATCAAGAACTCCTCATACCCATGGGCTTTTATAGCAGCGCGGCCGGAACCTTGGATAGCGGTTACGGCCGTCAAGGGAACAAGTGGCAAAGCGACGAGTTCTGACAGGACCCTAAATTGACCTGTCAGATGTGGAGCGGCCGATGTCTCGTAAACTGTTGCTGCTGGCGACGATCACCCTCCTGTCCCTTGGCAGACTGTCCACCGCACCCGCCTTCGCGCAAGGTCATATGGGCACACCGCAGGAGCAGAATGCCTGCTCGCGCGATGCCTCGCGGCTGTGCCGCAAGGATCTCGGCAATGATAGTGCGGTGCAGAGCTGCCTGCAGGCCCACCGCACCAAGCTGTCGCGATCCTGCAGCAAGGTCTTTCAGAGCCACGGCATGTGAGGAGCCGGCGATCCCGGCGAATGGAGGACGAAGCGATGTTGCGGGATGAACAGCTCTCGATCCTCAAGGACATCAGCCAGTCCGTCGCCTTCGCCGACGATCGCCACGGCAAGATCGGCGAATTGATCGCCGACGGCTATGTGATGAAGGACGGCGATCTGTTCGAGCTCACGGCGAAGGGCATCACCGCTCTCGAGGAGCACGCCGCCGCCCTCACGGCCGACGACATGGAACAAGCCGGCGTATCGTCCGATCGGCTGATCTGACGCGTGCTCGGAGCATTTTGCGTGACGGCCGCGCAACAGCTGCGAATTCCTTCGCGCCTCCCATTGAAGCTTCGCGACTTTGGCGCATACTCGAATCGGGCGGCGCAGCACTTTTCGATTCGAACATCAAGAAATCGAGCGACCACACACGGGATTGAGCTCCCGGCGTGAAGGCTGTGACATGCGGCAGATCAAGCCACGTGCAGCGCCCCAAAAACCAAGTGGTTCAATCCACGGAACTCGGGGACGCAATGTTCATGACACGCTACCAGACGATCGCTTCGCTGCTTAAGACCACCGCTTCGCTGTTGGCCTTTACCGCCACCGCCTTCACACTCCAGACGTCACCCGGTCTCGCCTTCTCGCAGGAAGCGCAGCAGATGTGCTCGGGCGATGCGATGCGGCTGTGCTCCAACGAAATCCCCGACATTCCGCGCATCACCGCCTGCATGGTCCGGAAGAAATCGCAGGTCAGCCCCGGCTGCCGCGCCGTGATGGACCGCGAGCACGCCGCCGCGGCGGCCCGCAAGCGGGAAGCGGCCGCGCAGTAGAGCCTATCGAGATGTCATTCCGGCTTCGCGCTACGCGCGCCCGGAATGACGGAGATGGCTTGGACCTGGTTTAGTCGCCCCACTGCGCGAACGCGTCATTGAAGGCGCGCTCCCCGGGGGCGCCCTTCTCGATGGCGATGATGGCGCGGCGCTGGTTGGCGTAGACCAGCGGCACGTCGAACCAGGAGCGCTCCTTCAGGAGCTGGACGTTGCGGCTGCGGTCGGCGTCGACATTGGAGAGACCGACCAGGAAGAAGCCGTCGGTGACCTTGACCGCGAGGCCGGCGAGCGGCGTGCCGCGCGCCTGCTCGTTCGACTTCATCAGGATGCCAGGCACGTTGGAGACGCCGCCGCCCGGAAAGTCCGGCGGCAGGACGAAGGTCAGCTCGGCCGTGTGGCTCGCCGGCAGCGACGAGTCGGTATTGCGGCGGAACGACATCGTCATCTTGAACTTGCGATCGGGAATCTCGATGTCCGCGCGCACCGCGACGTCGGCCTTCTGATTGCCCGATGCCTTGATCGGCTCGAGCCGCCACACCACCGAGCCGACATATTGCTTGCCCTTCGGATCGGACGGATCCTCGTCATAGAGCACGACCTTCTGCGCCACCGGCGCGACCGGCTGGTCGCTGGCCGAGGGCTGGCCGACACGATCCGGAATCTTGGGCTTGCTCTGCGGCTGCGACGTGTCCTTCGGCGCCTCCACCACCTGGGTGGGCGAAGGCTTGAGCAGATTGGTCGCGGTCTGAACCAGCTGTTTGCCCCAGAGCAGGCCGGCGCCGACCAGGATCAGCACGATGCCGATCGCGATCGCAGTCTTGAACGGAAACATGGAGCCGGTGCGCGCGCGCTTCTTGGCGTCCCGATTGGGCGCGATGCGCGGCCGCGACGACGGCGGCTGCGGCGTGTAGCGCTCGGCCTCCTCGATCGACTCGTCATAGGAATAGGGCGCCTCGCCTTCGCCGGCGCGGTTTTCCAGGCTCGGCTCGAGCCGGTCGAATTCCGGCGAGGGCGAGGGCACGTTGGCGTAGGTGCGCCGCGCGGCGCGATTGGCCTGCGCGGCGGCACCGCCGAGATCATTGACGTCGGCGGTGATGTCACGGAAGCCACGCACGCCCGGCGCCGACGGCATCGGTGGCGGCGGTCCGCCTTCCGTCGGGCGGCGTGGAGCGGGGCGGTCGCGCCCGGCCGGCGGCTCCGGCGGACGCGGCGCATCGAAACGCGGGGCGCGCGGCGGACGCGAGGCATCGCCCTGGTCGTCCCCGCCGACCGGCGGGCGATCGTTGCGCGGCGGCGGCGCGGCGGGACGAACCCGCGGCGCGGCCGGCTGAGCGGACGGATTGTTGTCGGCCGCCCGGGTGCTCGCCTTTCGGAACGCATCGCCGCTACCGCCAGGGCGGGCGCCGCCACCGGGGCGCGAGGCCTCGCGGGCGCGCTGGGCGGCTTCCGATTCGACCTTGCGGACAGCCTCTTCGAGTGACAGCCGTTCGCGGGTGATCTCGGATTCGGAGAGCGGCGGCTGCACGCTGCGCAGCTGCGCGATCAGGGCCGTGCGCGCCCGTTCATAGAGCGCGCGCCGGCTTTCGCCGGGAGCGTTGGGGTCCAAGGCGGCAATAGCGCGGGCGATCAGCGGATAGTAATCAGCCATTTCTACTCAACTATACCCGCGTCCTGGTAAGAGATCGTTAAGCCTCAAACGGATTTTGCACCAGGATAGTATCCTCGCGTTCGGGGCTGGTGGAAAGCAGGGCGACCGGGCACCCCACCAATTCCTCGATACGGCGGACATATTTGATGGCCTGGGCCGGCAGGTCGGCCCAGGACCGGGCGTTGGCGGTCGGCTCTTTCCAGCCCTCGATGGTCTCGTAAATGGCCTCGACCCTGGCCTGGGCGCCCTCGCCGGCCGGGAAATGGTCGATCTCCTTGCCATCGAGCTTGTAGCCCGTGCAGACCTCGATCGTGTCGAAACCGTCGAGGATGTCGAGCTTGGTCAGCGCCAGCCCGTTGATGCCGCAGGTCCGGACCGCCTGGCGGACCAGCACCGCATCGAACCAGCCGCAGCGGCGCGGACGGCCGGTGTTGGTGCCGAACTCGCGGCCGCGTTCGCCGATCTTGCGGCCGGTCTCGTTGTCTTGCTCGGTCGGGAACGGGCCCTGCCCGACCCGGGTCGTATAGGCCTTGCAGAGACCCAGCACATAGCCGACCGCGCCCGGCCCGAGGCCGGCCCCGGTCGCGGCCTGCGCGGCCACCGTGTTGGACGAGGTGACGTAGGGATAGGTGCCGTGGTCGACGTCGAGCAGCGCGCCCTGCGCGCCCTCGAACAGCATGCGCTTGCCGGCGCGCCGCTCGATGTCGAGCAGACGCCACACCGTCTCGGCATAGGGCAGCAGCTGCGGCGCCAGCGCGCTCAGCTCCTTCAAAATCTCCTTGCCATCGAACTCCGGCAGATCGAGACCGCGACGCAGCGCGTTGTGGTGGGCGAGCAGCCGGTCGATCTTGTGCGGCAGCGTGTCGAGATCGGCCAGGTCCATCAGCCGGATGGCGCGGCGGCCGACCTTGTCCTCATAGGCAGGTCCAATGCCGCGGCGGGTGGTCCCGATCGCGGTCGCCGCGTTCGAGGACTCGCGCAGGGCGTCGAGCTCACGATGCAGCGGCAGGATCAGGGTGACGTTCTCGGCGACGCGCAAATTTTCCGGCGAGACCGCGACGCCCTGGGAGCGAAGCTTGGTCACCTCGTCGAGGAAGGCGGCGGGATCGAACACCACGCCGTTGCCGATCACCGACAGCTTGCCCTCGCGCAGCACGCCCGAGGGCAGCAGCGCCAGCTTGTAGGTCTTGCCGTTGATGACCAGCGTATGGCCGGCGTTATGGCCGCCCTGGAAGCGGACGACGATGTCCGCCTGCTCCGACAACCAGTCGACGATCTTGCCCTTTCCTTCGTCGCCCCACTGGGCGCCGACGACGACAACATTGGCCATTCGCGGGGATTCCCTTCGAAGATTTTAGATGCGCCCAGCCAATCCACGGCCGGGGCCGCTCGCGCGCGAGGCAGCCAACCGGATAAAGGATGCAGCCCATCTAGGCAAGCAAGAACGGGGCTTTTTTCGGGCCCAATACGCGATCCAAGCCTTTGATATCCCCTAAAAATCCGTCTTGCCGGGCGCCTTCTACGACGTTAGGCGCGGATGCGGCCGTCGATCACTTCGATGATGCGGTCGCAGCGCTGCGCCAGGTCCATATTGTGGGTGACGAGCAGGAAGCTCGTTCCGCTGTCGCGATTGACCTGCCGCATCAGCTCGAACACGGCATCCGCCGATCTGGTGTCGAGATTTCCGGTCGGCTCGTCCGCCAGCACGAGGTCCGGCCCCATGGCGAGCGCGCGCGCCACCGCCACCCGCTGCTGCTGGCCGCCCGACATGTTGTTGGCGAGATTGCCGGCGAATTTCTCCAATCCCACCTGCGCCAGCAAGCGGTCGGCCCGCACCTCGATCTCCGCGCTCGGGAAGCCGCGATCGACCAGCATCGGCATCATGACGTTCTCACGCGCCGTGAAAGCCGAGATCAGGAGGTGATACTGGAACACGAAGCCGATGGTATGGCCGCGCAGGCGGGTGATTTCGGCGTCGCCGAGCGAGGCGGTATCGTGGCCCTTGATCGAGAGCCGGCCCGAGGTCGGACGATCGAGCAGCCCCACGATGTTGAGCAGCGTGCTCTTGCCGGATCCCGAGGGGCCGATCAGGGCGAGAAACTCGCCGTGGTCGAGCTCGAGATCGATGTCGTGCAGCACTTCGGTCTCGGTCGGCAGGCCGACATTATACGCCTTGCATACCCGTTCGAGCTTCAGGATCGCATCAGCCACGGATCGCCACCACCGGATCGAGTTTGGCCGCACGGATCGCCGGCGCCATCGCGGCCAGGATGCCGGTGCCGGTGGCGAGCAATGCCGTATAAATGAACAGGGATCGCTCCAGGATCAGCGGAAACAATTCGGTGCCGTCGGCTTGGCGGGCCACCGAATGCCAATAGACCAGTGCAAATGCGCCCATCGCCGCGCCGAACAGCGAACCGACGAAGCCAAGCAGGCCGCCCTGGAGTAGGAAGACGCGCAGGACCTGGCCACGCGAGGTTCCCATCGCACGCAGGATGCCGATATCCTTCGAGCGCTGGATCACCGAGACGATGAGCACCGCCGCGATGCCGAAGGCCACCGATAGGCCGACGAACAGGCGGATCAGCGTGTTGGTATTCTGCTGGGCCTGCACCGCGGTAAAGAACTGGGCGTTGGTCCTGATCCAGCTGTCGGCCTCGACCACGTTGGCGGCCTGGATGCGCTGGGCGATGTCCTCGGCCGCATAGATGTCGCCGACGGTGATATCGATCGTGGTGACGCCGCCGATCATGCCGAGCAGCGACTGCGCGGTCCGGAGCGCGGCGTAGCAGACGCGCTGGTTGACGCCCTTGTTGCCGAGATCGACGATGCCCGAGATCGTGAGCACGCGCATGGCGCCGGACGCGGCGCGAATGTTGAGCTTGTCGCCGACGGTCGCGCCGAGATCCTTCGCGAGCTCGGTGCCGATGATGATGTCCTCGCTGGTCAGGCGAGGCTCGCCGGCCACGATATAGTCGGGAACCTTGACGATCTTGAAGTAGGAATCCGGCTCGACACCCGACAGGTTCACCGAGCGGCTGGCATCGCCGCGCACCGCGAGCACCGAGCCCAGGATCGTCGGCGATACCGTGACGATCTCGGGCATCGCCTGCATCTGCGCCCTGATCTTCGGCCATTGATCGATCGAGATCACCCGCTGGCTCGGGCGCTGGACGACTGCGTCCTCGATCTCGCCCGCGGTGTTGCGCAGCGGGCGCGCGATCTGATCCGGCGAGAGCAGCTGGATCTGCGGCTGCGAGGTCAAGACGCGCTTGATGAAATTCGCCTGAAGCCCGGCGAGCATCGCCGACATGAAGACGATGACGCCGACGCCGATCGAGATGCCGCCGATGATGAAGATGGTCTGCAGCCGGCCTTCGCGCAGGAAGCGCACGGCCATGGTCCATTCGATCGGCAGCCAGCGGTTCATTGCAGCACGGGTCGCACGCGCTGTCCGGTCAGGACGCCGGAACTCTGCGGGATCGCAACGTCGCCGGCGGCAAGACCGTCGATGATCTCGACCTGGTTGTTGCCGCGCAGCCCGATCCTCACCGGTCGCTGACTGGCGCGTCCGTCCTTGATGCCGAGCACCCATGGGTGTCCCGACAGCACGTCGTGCACCGAGCGCAGCGGCAGGGTCAGCGCATTGTCGCGAGCGGCAACCTCGACATCGACCGACACGGTCATGTCCTGGCGCAGATAATCCGGCGGATCGGCGACGGTCAGCTTGACCTCGACGGAGGCGCGCGAAATATCGACGCCGGGGTTGATATAGGTGATCGTGGCCGGGAAACGCCGGTCCGGATAGGCGTCGGCGGACGCCAGCGCCTTCTGCCCGAGCGAGATCTTGCCGAGATTGCGTTCGTCGATCTGCAGCACGAGCTGCACGTCGCCGGCCGGCGCAAGCACCAGCAGGGCCTTGCCGGGCTGCACGACCGTGCCGCGCTCGACACTGCGCGAGATCAGGACACCATCGCGGGGAGCCATGATGGTCGCATAGCCGAGCCGCGACTCCGCGGTGTCGAGATTGGCCCGCGCCTGGTTGGCCTGGGTCTGCGCCATCACATAGTCGCTGCCGCCGGGACTCGCCGTATAGACCTGGAATTGTGCCGAACGCATCGCCGCGCGCGCGACGTCGAGAGTCTTCTGGGCATCATCGAGCGCGGCCCGTGTCGCATAGCCGTTGCGTTCGAGCTGGGCGGTGCGGTCAAAGGTCTGCTGGGCGTTGAGCAGCGTCGCCTGTGCCTGGGTCAGCGCCTCCCTGGCCGATGGCAGGGTCAGTTCCTCGAGCTGCTTGATGCGCGCCTCCGCCTGCGCCACGGCGCCCTGCGCCTGCACCATGGTCGCTCTCAGTTCACGGGACTCCAGGGAGATCAGAGGCTGGCCCTTGGTGACCTTTTCACCTTGCTGGACCAGCACGTCCTCTACCGTGCCGGTGATCTGGCTGCCGATCTCGACGCGATAAGGCGTTTCGACATGCCCACTGGCCACAACCGTCTCGACGAGGCGGCCGAGCTTGACCTGGTCCACCACAATTGCGGGCCCGAGCAACACCCGCGCACCCTGCCAGACACCGAACCCGAGCAGCGCCGTCGCCGCGAGGATGAACCATTTGTGACTGAGAAATCCCGACCACAGCCTGGTGACGGAAAACCATCGCCCGTGCTGTGTCAGGACGATAGCTTGTTCGACCATGACATCGTCCCGCAACGCGCGCCGCCGGCCGCCGGATCCCGGCCTCGAGGGCTCGGCGCAACCCGATTGATTGGCCGCGACGCTAACGTGACGTCGAAAATCGATATTGTTCTAGGTCAAGAGGTTACGCCGAATTTAGATGCATCTGCCGCCATGAGACGCTGATACCGGGAGCTGCGTTTGCCGGAAAATCAAAGCCGTCCTGACACCCATTTCTGGCGTCTGTCCCCGCCCGATCTCTGCAGCTACCTCCGCTGCGGGCTCACGGGCCTGACCGCGGCCGAGGCGGCCAAACGGCTCGACCGGTTCGGACCGAACAGCGATGCGCCACCGCGCATCGAGGGCGCGGCGCGCGCGATCCTGCGCCGGCTGCTCGAGCCGCTGTCAATGATCCTCCTGGTGGCCGGCACCATCTCGATGCTGACCGGCGACGAGATCGGCGGGCTCATCATCGTGCTGATTCTCGCGCTTTCGATCGGACTCGACACCGTCCAGGAGGGCCATGCGGTCCGCGCCGCCGAGATCCTGCGCCGCTCCGTCGCGCTCAAGGCCGAGGTCAGGCGCGACGGAAACTTTCGCGAGGTCGAGGTGGATCACGTCGTTCCAGGCGACATCCTGCGCGTCCGCGCCGGCGACATCATTCCCGCCGACGCGCTGATCCTGGAAGCCAGGGCCTTCACCGCGGGCGAAGCCGCGCTCACCGGCGAACCCTATCCCGTACAGAAGCACGCCGGCACCGCCAGCGGACCCGACGACACATCGAATGCACTGTTCCGCGGCGCCGTGGCGCAGACCGGCGAAGCAATTGCACTCGTGGTCCGGACCGGTCGCGACACGGTGTTCGGAGCGGCGGCCTCCGCGCTCGCCGAAACGCAGGCGCCCTCGCCGTTCGAGCGCGACTTGCGCGAATTCGGCCTCGTGATTGCGCGCGCCACCCTGGCGCTGGTGCTGGTCGTGCTCACCGTCCGCGTCGTGTTCGGCCGACCCGTGCTCGACTCGCTGCTGTTTGCCGTCGCCCTCGCCGTCGGGCTGACGCCGGAACTGCTGCCGATGATCACCACGGTGACGCTGTCGCGCGGCGCGCTACGCATGGCCGGGCGCAAGGTGATCGTGAAGCGGCTTGCCGCGATCCACGATCTCGGCGCCATGACGGTGCTGTGCACGGACAAGACGGGCACGCTGACCTCGGCCGAGATCACGCTTGCAGGAAGCCTCGATGCCGCGGGCAAGGACGACGCCCGCGCCGCGCGGCTCGGCGCCATCGCGGCCTCGCTCGGCGGCGATCGCGGCGCACTCGATGCCGCGCTCGTCGCCGGCCGGCCCGACGCCGCCCAGGGCTGGACGCTGGCGGGACGACAGGCCTTCGACTTCTCGCGCCGGTTGGGTTCGGTGCTCGCAACCGGTCCCGAAGGCGCGCTCCTGATCGTCAAGGGCGCGCCGGAGGCCGTGCTCGCATTGTGCGCGATGGACGAGCAGGCACGCAA
This sequence comes from Bradyrhizobium sp. CCBAU 51627, assembly GCF_028128765.1. Classification (GTDB taxonomy): domain Bacteria; phylum Pseudomonadota; class Alphaproteobacteria; order Rhizobiales; family Xanthobacteraceae; genus Bradyrhizobium. Next base: position 188,348 of record NZ_LBJG01000089.1, on the reverse strand, counting down.
AGCGGCGGCGGCCCGCGTACATGAGCTCGCGACCGAAGGTCTGCGCGCCGTGGCCGTCGCCTCCCGGTCATGGAACGGCGGCTTGCGCGACGTCGAAACGGACGACGAGACCGACCTCGTTTTCGAAGGCTTTTGCGCCTTCGCCGATCCGCCCAAGCCGACGGCCGCAGCTGCGATCGCCCGGCTCGCGGCAAGCGGCATCAGCCTCAAGATCCTGTCGGGCGACGATCCCGTGGTGGTAAAGCGGCTTGCCGGTCTGGTCGGACTCGATGCCGAACGCGTGCTGTCGGGGTCCGAGATTGCCGAGCTGAGCGACGAGGCACTCGTCGTCCAGGTGCGTTCGACCGATGCGTTCGGCCGGCTCGCGCCGGATCAGAAGTCGCGCATCGTCAAGGCGCTGCAGGCGGGGAAGGAGGTGGTCGGTTTCCTCGGCGACGGCATCAACGACGCACCAGCCCTGAAGGTCGCCGATGTCGGCCTGTCGGTCGACGGCGCAACCGGCGTGGCACAGGCCGCCGCAGACATGATCCTGCTCGCGTCTGATCTCGAGGTCGTCGCCGACGGTGTCGAGGAAGGAAGGCGGACCTTCGCCAACATCCTCAAATATGTCCGCATGGGCGCAAGCTCGAACTTCGGCAACATGCTGTCGATGGCGGCGGCCTCGATCGCGCTGCCGTTCCTGCCGATGCTGCCGACGCAGATCCTGCTCAACAATCTGCTCTATGACCTGTCCGAGCTCGGCATTCCCTTCGACCGCGTCTCGGCTCAGGCGACCGCGCAGCCGCAGGTGTGGAGCATGACGCGACTGGTGCGCTTCGCCGCAATCATGGGACCGCTGTCGTCGCTGTTCGACTTCCTGACCTTCGGCGCGCTGCTCTACCTGTTCCAGGCTTCGCCGGACGAATTCCGCACCGCCTGGTTCGTCGAATCCATGGCGACACAGATCCTGGTCATCTTCGTCATCCGCACCAACGGGCGACCGTGGCGCAACTGGCCGGATCCCGCGCTCGCCGCCTCCTCGCTGGTCGCACTGCTCGTCGCGATGGTCCTGCCATTCACGCCGCTGGGGGCCTGGTTCGGCTTCGTCGCGCCGCCACCGATCATGACGGCCGGCATCGCGCTTCTGGTCGTCGTCTATCTAGCCTGCGCCGAGCTGTTGAAGTCGTTCGCGATCCGCGCGGGGCGCAGGAGCCGAGGTTCCTGCGCATCGTCCGCATAGAGGCGATGCGCCCCGCCCCATTGATATCGGGCCAATTTCCGTGTCTTTGGACCGTGCCGGGCCATGGGACGGCCCGAACATCCGCCGGGCCGAGGCTCGGCGCATGACGCGGGGCCACAACAATCACGATGTCCGCCACCGGCCAGACCACGAGCGCCGAAACATCCGGCCAGCACTGGATTGCCAACCAGCCTTATCTCCTGCTCAGCATCACCGCGCTGTGCTGGGCCGGCAATGCAATTGTCGGGCGGCTTGCCGCCGGCCACATCCCGCCGGTGACGCTCTCCTTCCTGCGCTGGTTCTTCGCCTTCCTGCTGGTGCTGCCGTTCGCCCGGAAACATCTCGCCCAGGACTGGCCGGCGATCCGCAAAAAGCTGTGGCTGATGATCGTGGTCTCGATCACCGGCATCGGCGCGTTCAACACCCTGCAATATTGGGCGCTGGAGTACACCCAGGCACTCAACACACTGCTGCTGCAGTCGGCCGCGCCGCTGGTCGTGGCGCTGTGGTCGCTGGTTATCCTTGGCATCCGCCTCACCGCGGCGCAGGCCTTCGGCGTAGCTCTCTCGATGTGCGGCGTGCTGATCATCCTGCTGCATGGCGATATCACCACGCTGTCGAATATCGCCTTCAACAAGGGCGACCTGATCTTCATCGTCGCGCTGATCATCTTCGCACTCTATTCGGTGCTGACCTTGAAGCGACCGCCGATCCACGGCCTGTCATTCCTCGCCTTCACCTTCGGCGCCGGTGCCGCCTGCCTGATTCCGCTGGAGATCTGGGAATTGTCGGCGCGTCCGGTGATGAAGCTCGACGGACCGAACCTGCTCACCTTGTTCTATGTCGCGGTGTTTCCCTCGACGCTCGCCTACCTCTGCTTCAACCGCGGCGTCCGGCTGATCGGCGCCAACCGCGCCGCGCCGTTCTTCCACGTCGTACCGGTGTTCGGCTCGATCATGGCCATGGCCTTCCTGGGCGAGCGCCCGCAGGCCTTCCACTTCATCGGCTTCGCGCTGGTGCTGTCGGGCGTGTTCGTGGCGTCGCGGAAGCAGATGCACTCCTGAATTTGCTGTACGCCTCGCTCGTCGCGATGATGACGTGCTCGGCACAGCCGTTGACGCGATGCGGATCTGCTTCTCGCTCGTAAGCCTCCGACGTCATCATGTCGAGGAACGCCGCGACCGTGGGATAGTAGACCAGCGCGACGAAATCCCAATCGTTGCCGGCGTGAGGGCCGAGCACGACGGCCTTGGCCTCGCCGGTCCACAGCAGGGTGCCGCCCCGCGCCTTGATCATGGGTACGGTGATCGCGCTGTAGCGCAAATAAGCATCCCATCCGGAGCCCTCCCCGTCGCGCGAGCGCGCGTGGAAACGCATTAGGTTCAGCATCACCACCGGAGTATGCTGCTCCAGCGCTTCGAGACCCTGGATGTTCAACATATTGACCGCCAATGGCACCTCCTCTGGTCCTGCCTGCATTGTAGCATTGCAGCGGCGTGACTTGTGTCACGACGGCAATCCGGCGCAAGGTCGCAAGCGACGCCCATGACGATCGCTTCGCCTGCGCCACCGGCCACGAATCCCGCCAGTTGGCTCAACAACCAGCCCTATCTTCTGCTGAGCCTCAGTTCGCTGTTCTGGGCCGGCAACATCGTGCTCGCGCGTCACGTCGGCGCGCATGTGCCGCCATTGACGGTCACCACGATCCGCTGGTTCGGCGTGTTCCTGATCCTGCTGCCGTTCGCCTGGCCCCACCTGAAGCGCGACTGGCCGGCGTTACGCAAGAGCCTGCCCTTGATGCTGTTCCTGTCGCTGGTCGGCTTTGCCTTCAACAACGCGATCTCGTACTGGGCGATGCAATATACCGAGGCGCTGAACGCGCTGCTGATCCAGTCGGCAGGTCCCCTGTTCGTGGCGCTGTGGTCGCTGGTGCTGTTCGGCGTGCGGCTGACGGGCGCGCAGCTTGCCGGGATCGCGATCTCGCTGATCGGCGTGCTGATCATCATCCTGCGCGGCGATCTCGCGGCGTTGGCGAGTATCTCGTTCAACAGAGGCGACATCATGTTCGCCTCCTCGCTGGTGGCGTTCGGGCTCTACTCCGCCTTCATCCCGCGCCGGCCGAAGATCCACCAGCTGTCATTCCTGTCCTTCACCACCTGCTGCGGCGCCACGATGCTGCTGCCGACGGCGATCTGGGAGGCTTGGCAGGGCAATGTCATTCAATTCGACGCCGTGACGCTGATGACGCTCGGCTACATCCTGATCTTCCCTTCGACGCTCGCCTATCTCTTCTTTAATCGCGGCGTCGCGCTGATCGGCCCGAACCGCGCCGCGCCGTTCTTCCATCTGGTGCCGGTGTTCGGCTCGGCGATGGCGATCCTGCTGCTCGGCGAAAGACTGCAGCCGTTCCACCTGGTCGGCTACGCCCTGGTGCTCGCTGGCGTCGTCATTGCCTCGCGGCAGGGTTCGGCGGTGAAGTAACGCCGCACGGCGACCTCAGAAAGAAAAAGGTGGGCATGCGTCTTGCCCACCTACACAGCTCAACAGGAAATTTACGCCGCGCGCACCTTGGCGAGGAAGCCGTCCACTGCGCTGCGCAGCGCGCCGGACTGGTGGTCCAGCTCGCGGGCATTGGTCAGCACGTCGCCGGCCGCGGTGCCGGTCGCTTCCGCCGCCGAGGTGACGCTGCCGATATGCGCGTTGATCTCGCTCGAGCCGGCGGCGACCGACTGGATGTTGCGGGCGATCTCGCGGGTCGCCTCGCCCTGCTGCTCGATCGAGCTTGAAATGCCAGCCGTGATCTCGCTCATCTCGGCGATGGTCTGGGTGATGCCGCCGATCGCTGCGACCGCATCGCTCGTCGAGGTCTGCATCGCCGCGACTTGCGCGGAGATTTCCTCGGTCGCCTTGGCGGTCTGGTTGGCCAGTGCCTTGACCTCGGAGGCGACCACGGCGAAGCCGCGGCCGGATTCACCGGCGCGCGCCGCCTCGATGGTGGCGTTGAGCGCGAGCAGATTGGTCTGCGCCGCGATCGAATGAATGAGCTTGACCACCTCACCGATCTTTTCGGCGCCGGTCGATAGCTCCTGCACAGTGGCGTTGGTACGCTCGGCGTCGCTGACGGCGCGGCTCGCCACTTCCGTCGAGCGCGTCACCTGGCGGGAGATTTCCGCAACCGAGCTCGACAACTCCTCGGCGGCGGCCGCAACCGTGCCGACATTGCCGGAGGCCTTCTGCGAGGCTGCGCCGACCGTCGCCGCACGCGAGGAGGCATCGCTCGCGGTCGCGGTCATCGACTGCGCCGTGGACTGCATGCCGGCCGCGGCCGTGGAGACCGAGCGGACGATGCCGTTGACGCTGCGTTCGAAATCGTTGGCGATGTCTTCCATGGCGCGACGACGTTCCGCCGCGGCGCGCTCCTTCGCGTCCGCCTCGCTCTTCTCGATCTCGCGAATGCGGACGGCGTTGTCCTTGAAGATCTGGACGGTCGAAGCCATCGCGCCGACCTCGTCGCCGCGGCCGACGCCGGGGATATCGCCCTCGAGCTTGCCGTCGGCAAGGTCCTTCATGCGGGTGCCGAGCAGGGCCAGCGGACGGCTGATGCTGCGACCGATCATCCAGGCGACGCTACCGGCGACGATGAGAATGGCGAGGATGGCAAGGCCAAGCGACCAGAACACCGGGCTCATCTTGGCGTCGATGTCGTCGAGATAGGCGCCGGTGCCGAGATACATGTCGAAGCCGGGAACGGCGACGGCATAACCGATCTTGCGGACCGGCGTTGGCTGACCGGGCTTGACATATTCATAGTGCAACAGGATCGAGCCATTGGCCTTGACGCCCTCCATCAGCTCGACCGACAGCTTGCGACCGTTGGTCACGACGTCCATGCGGTTCATCCCGATCTGCTTCGGATCGGGCGCAAGCTGGGTGATGCCATCATAGGTCGTGCCGAACAGATAGCCCGAGCCGTTGTCGTAGGTCATGGCGTTGCCGTAGCGACGAAGCTCGGCCATGGCCGCATCCTTCGTCAGCTCGCCGGCATCAACGCGCTTCTTCAAAGCGGCGGCGTAGTTGCGACCGAGATCGACGATCGCCTTGGTCTGGTCGATGCGCGCCTCAACCATGGCGCTCTTCATCAGATAGGCGGCCAACACTCCGGAGACGCACAGGCCGAACAAGGTGACGCCGACAAGGATGCCCAGCTTTGGGACGATCTTCAAATTGCTCAACTTCACCATGGGCTCCTCGAATGACGCGGAACAACACCGCAGGCATTTTGATTTGAATCAATTTTTAGTGGGCGACCCCTTATCAAGTTCCTTACGCGCCTCCGTAGAAGCCCGGACGACGCCCGCGAAAAGCGGCAAATAATCGCTCCGGCACCAACCGGGAATTGTACGCCGCCCCGCCGATTTCGCGTAAAAGACGCAAAGGCCCACTCGAGGATGCGGGCCGCAACAAGAACCGACAAACCAAATCGGGAGCAGCAAATGCCGAAATACAGGGTGGTGACGCCGAAGGGCGCGAGCTTCACGGTCGCGGGCAGCGATTATTCCTATGAGCGCGAGGCGCTCGACCCGATTGATGCCGAGATCGTCGAGGCGCCCGCCAACGAGGCGGAGTTCATCGCCGCCGCCAGGAATGCCGATGCGATCTACGCCAAGGGCATCCCGATCTCAAAGACTATCATCGACAGCTTGCAGAACTGCAAGGTCATCACGCTCGGCTCGGTCGGCGTCGACAGCGTCGACGTGAAGGCCGCCACCGCCCGTGGAATTCCGGTGACCAACATCCCCGACACTTTCATCGAGGAGGTCGCCGATCATGCCATGATGCTGCTGCTCGCCGGCTTCCGCCGTCTGGTGGAGCAAGACAGGATGGTGCGCACCGGCCGCTGGGCCGAGGGCCGGCCGGCGCTGCTGAAGATTCCGCGGCTGATGGGCCAGACGCTCGGCTTCATCTCGTTCGGCCGCGTCGCGCGTGCTGTGGCGAAGCGGGCGGCTCCCTTCGGCCTTCGCATGATGGCCTACGATCCCTTCATCCAGGAAACGCTGATGTACGATCACGGCGTGATGCCGGCGACGCTGAACGAGGTGCTGTCGCAATCGGATTTCGTGTCGATGCACGCACCCGCCCGGCCCGAGGTGCATCACATGCTGACCGAGAAGCATTTTCGGCAGATGAAGAAGGGCTCGATCTTCATCAACACGGGACGCGGCGCCACGGTGGACGAGGAAAGCCTGATCAAGGCGCTGCAGGAGGGATGGATCGCGCACGCCGCGCTCGACGTGCTGGAGAAGGAACCGCCCTCGCACAACAACCCGATTCTGAGCATGGAAAACGTGACGCTGACCGCCCATGTCGCCTCGGCCTCGGCACGGTTCGACGAAGCGCGCAAGCGCCGGGTGGGCTACGAATTGTCACTGGTGCTTCAGGGCATGTGGCCGGTAAGCTGCGTCAATCCGTCGGTGCTGCAGGACACCGCGCTCCGCCGCTGGCAACCCGTCAGCATGGATCGCGGGCCCAACAGCTAAGGCGGCCGGTGCAAATCGCGCCGAAAGACTGAAACGGCCCTTCACCGGCGATCAACGCCGGGAAGGGAGACATCATAGGGAGGAACCGATGAGGAACGACATCACACGTCGTGATGCCTTGGTGCTGGGTCTGTCCGCTGCAACGGTCGCTGCCACGGGTGTTGCAGCGCACGCTCAATCCGCAATCAAGGCCACCGATGTCCCCGCCCCGAAGCTGCCGATCGAGAAGGGCGCAAGTCTGCGCATGCTGCGGCCGGTGCGCTTCGTCCAGGCCGACGAGGACGTTTTCCGCGCCAACGCGGCCAAATTCACCAAGGAGACTGGCGTCGAAGTCAAGGTCGACTTCGTCGGCTGGGAGGACATCAACCAGCAGACCGCGGTGACCGCCAATTCAGGCGCCGGCCCCGACATCATCATCGGCTTCTCCGACGCACCGCACATCTATATCGACAAACTGATCGAGCTGACCGACGTCGCCGACTATGTCGGCAAGCGCTATGGCGGCTGGCTGCCGTTGGCACAGCGTTACGGCAAGAAGAACAAGAGCGACACCTGGATCGGCCTGCCGTTCGGCGCCTCCGGCGGGCCGCTGGTCTACCGCAAATCGATCCTGAAATCGGTCGGCTTCGATAAGGTGCCCGAGGAGCACGCCGGCATCCTCGATCTCTGCCAGAAGCTGCAGAAGGCCGGCAAGCCCGCGGGCTTCGCGCTCGGCAACGCCAAAGGCGACGGCAACGGATTTGCCAACTGGGCGCTGTGGTCGCACAACGCAGCCCTGCTGGACGAACAGGGCAATGTCACCATCAACAGCAAGGAGACGATCGCCGCGCTGAACTGGGTCAAGCAGCTCTACCCGACCTTCATCGCCGGCACGACGTCGTGGAACGACGTCAGCAACAACCGTGCCTATGCTGCACAGGAGATTTCGCTGACCGCCAACGGCGTCTCGCTCTATTTTTCGCTGAAGAACGATCCGGCGACCAAGGCGATCGCCGACGACACCGAACATCAATTCCTGCCGAAGGGCGTGGCGAAGATCTCGCCGATGGCGGGCCTGACGCTGAACGCCATGGTGTTCAAGCACAGCCAGTATCCCAACGCCGCAAAGGCCTTCCTGCAATACATGCTGGAAAAGGACCAGTACGAGCCGTGGCTCAATGCCAATTCCGGCTATTGGGCGCAGCCGCTGGCCGCCTATGCGGAGGCCGCCGTGTGGAAAGGTGATCCCAAGGTCGCGATCTTCAAGGACACCATGAACAGCAGCTATTACGACGGCTACAAAGGTCCGATCTCGACGGCGACCGGTGCCGTCAGCGCCGACTACGTGCTGATCCAGATGTTCGCGTCCGTTGCGACCGGTGCGGCCACGCCGGAAGCCGCGGCCGCCGAAGCCGAGCAGCGCTGCAAGCGGTATTTCCGGCGGCAGAGGTAAGAAGCGCCGTCATTGCGAGGAGCTCGTGACAAAATTGCCAAGCAATTTTGTACTGATGCGACGAAGCAATCCAGACTTTCACTGTGGAGACAGACTGGATTGCTTCGCTTCGCTTCGCTCGCAATGACGGTGGAGTGACTTTCTAGAACAGGACAACGCCCCGATGTCCGTAACCACCCTCTCCTCTCCCGTACTGGCCCAGCGGCAACCGAACTGGCTTGTCCGCCTGTTCGACTACAAGCCGTTTCTGATCGCGATGTGTCTTGCGCCCGCGATCGGGTTGCTCGCGGTGTTCCTGACCTACCCGCTCGGCCTCGGCATCTGGCTCGCCTTCACCGACACCACGATCGGCCAGAAAGGCATCTTCGTCGGCCTCGATAATTTCCAGTATCTGCTCAGCGATCCCTTGTGGTGGGGCGCGGTGTCCTACAGCGTGATCTACACTGGTATCGCGACCTTCGGGAAATTCGCGCTCGGCTTCTGGCTTGCACTGCTGCTCAACAACCATTTCCCGTTCAAGAGCCTGCTGCGCGCGATCATCCTCTTGCCTTGGATCGTGCCGACAGTGCTGTCGGCGCTGGCGTTCTGGTGGATCTACGATCCCCAATTCTCGATCATCTCCTATCTGCTGGTCGACGTGCTGCACTGGAAGTCGACCAATATCGACTTCCTCGGCTCGCCCTGGCCGGCGCGCTTCTCGCTGATCGCCGCCAACATCTGGCGCGGCATTCCCTTTGTCGCGATCTCGCTGCTGGCGGGCCTGCAGACCATCTCGCCTTCGCTCTACGAGGCCGCCATGCTGGACGGCGCCAGTTCGTGGCAGCGCTTCCGCTACATCACCTTCCCGATGATGATGCCGATCCTCGCCATCGTCATGACCTTCTCGATCATCTTCACCTTCACCGATTTCCAGCTGGTCTACGCCATTACCCGCGGCGGGCCGGGCAACTCGACGCATTTGCTGGCGACGCTCGCGTTCCAGCGCGGCATCGCCGGCGGCGAGCTCGGTGAGGGCGCGGCGATCGCAGTGTCAATGATCCCGTTCCTGGTGTTCGCGACGCTGTTTTCCTATTTCGGCCTGGCACGCCGCAAATGGCAGCAGGGAGAGGCCAATGACTGACGCTCTCGCGCAACCGCGCGTCGCGGACACCAAGGCCGCACCCGATACCATGGCCTGGGATTCCGGGCTGCGCCGGCTGATGATGATCTACCTGCCGCTCGGCTGCTTCGTGCTGATCCTGCTGTTTCCGTTCTACTGGATGGCGATCACCTCGTTCAAACCGAACGCGGAGCTGATGAACTACAAGGAGCACAACCCGTTCTGGATCACCTCGCCGACTCTGGCGCACATCAAGCACCTCCTGTTCGAGACCGCCTATCCGCGCTGGCTGTGGACGACGATGCTGGTGGCGATCGGCGCGACCACGCTGTCGCTGATCGCGAGCACGCTGGCGGCCTATGCAATCGAGCGCCTGCGCTTCCGCGGCAGTCCCTATGTCGGCCTCGGCATCTATCTCGCTTATCTGGTGCCGCCCTCGATCCTGTTCATTCCGCTCGCGACAGTCGTCGTGCAGTTCGGCCTGTTCGACTCGCCGCTGGCGCTGATCCTGGTCTATCCGACCTTCCTGGTGCCGTTCTGCACCTGGCTCCTGATCGGCTATTTCAAGTCGATCCCCTATGAGCTGGAGGAATGCGCGCTGGTCGACGGCGCGACGCGGCTGCAGATCCTGCGCCGGATCACGCTGCCGCTCGCGGTGCCCGGCCTGATCTCGGCCGGTATCTTCTCTTTCACGCTGTCGTGGAACGAGTTCATCTATGCGCTCGCCTTCATCCAGAGCGGCGCCAACAAGACCGTGCCGGTCGCGATCCTGACCGAGCTCGTCACCGGCGACGTCTACCAGTGGGGCGCGCTGATGGCGGGCTCGCTGCTCGGCTCGCTGCCGGTTGCGATCTTCTACTCGCTGTTCGTGGACTATTACGTGTCTTCTCTTACCGGCGCGGTGAAGGAGTAGCCACTCTCTCTTTCCCATCTTCCCGCACGCGCGGCAGATGAGGAAGAGTCAGTCCTAGCCCGACGGCACGATCACCATGCTCTTGTCCTTCGGCCAGCGGACGCGCCAGGCGAAGTTGATGTCCCGGATCTCGCCGGGCTTGGCGTCGAACGACCACTCCAGCACGCCGCGCTTGTCGCGGATGTCTTTCGCCGTGGGCGGCGTGGTCGCGGGCAGCATCTCCACCGCGATGTCCTCAACCTCGCTGACCGGCAGCTGATCCTCGATCGAAATGTGAATCGGGAAATCGTGACCATTGCGGATGGTGGTCTTGAAGGCGCGCTCGTCAGTCTTCGAGGTCGTGACCAGAACGCCGGCCGAGCCCTCGTTGCGCTTCAGGACCGCACGCTCGATTCTGACCTTGTCGTCGGCGCCGAAGCCGAGCCGCACGATGGCGTCCTTGGCCGATGCCGACAGCTTGCCGCGGCCGACGAAGATGCCATCACGATAGATCGCGACCTTGCCCGGCAGTAGCGTCGTATCGTCGGTCTGCCTGAAGCTGGCTTCGAGGAAGGCGGTGGGATCTGCGACCGGCGCGGCGCGTACCGCAAGCTCAGCGGGCACGCTCATGGAAGCGATGCGCAGGCTCTTGGAGCCCTCGGCGGCCGCGAGGCTGACCCGGCCAGGAATCTTGAAGGTGGCCTGGAAGTCACCGATCTCGGCGGCCGCCTGCTGCTCGTCGGCGCGCTCGCGCGGCTCGGCTGCTTCGGCGACCTTGGCCGCGAAGGACGGAGCCTGCATCTGACGCAAGACGGGAGCAGGCCGCGCCAGATCCGAGACCGCACCGGGCGCCAGCGGCTTCGGCACCTGCGGATATTGCGCCACCAGCGAGCCCAGCTCCGGCGCGCTGCCGCCGCGGGCGATATGGACCGTGGAGACGCCGAGCGTGACGTTCGACCAATCTTCGCCGGTCGATTGCGTGACCTCGGCACGGCGAACCAGCTCGAGCTGCGGCTTGCGGTCCTTGGCGCCGGTGTCGAGCCGGGCGTCATAGAGCGGGAGCCAGCGCGCGTTGCGGACGGCGTAGGTCACGCGCAGCGTGGCCTTGGTCGCGGCCGCGGCGGCGACATCGATGCGCACATCGAGCTTGCTCGGCGGCTTGGCGGATCGGTCGGCTTCGAGCTGCGCGATCTGGCGATCGATCTCGCGCTGTTTCCGCCCGGCATCACGGATCGCGGTGTCGGCGGCCGCGACTTCTTCAGCGACGGCGGTAAAAGCCGCCCGCCACTCGGTGATCGGGCGCGCCTCGCCTTTCTCGCCGAGGCCGGCGGGGGACGCTTCGGCAAAATGCTGCGCGAATTTGCGCCGGGCGGCGGCCGCATCGATCGCGCCTTGCAGATCGGCGCGCTCGTCCTTGAGTGCCTCGATGCGCTTGTCGAGCTCAGGCAGATTGACCGGCGGCGCCGCGCGCGGCGGCCGGGCATCGATGGTGCCGATGGTGAGCTTCGCGCCCGCCTCGCCCTCGACGCGGAGCGAGGACGGATCGAGCGAGAGCGGAAAATCCTTCGCAACAAGAGTGCTGTCGCCGGAGGCCAGGTCGATCGCGATCACGCGGGTGACAGTGGCACCATCGGGATAGACGGTGACGGCGTCGATGGCCGATGTGGCGTCCACATCGGCGGCCCATGAGGGCGAGGCGAGCGTCGCGGTCACCAGCACCAGGCTCGTCGTCGCCAGACATCTTGCGATCGTGCGCATCAAAATTTCTCCCTGCCGATATCGCCGCGCCGCCAGCCGGACGCGCGAAAACATGCCACGCCATCGTGGTGAGACGCGGCAGGGAAGGAACCGGTTCGATTGGGGTTTCCGTTGGGCGCCGCTGCGGCAGCACCATGGCCGCGGAACGCGTTCTACGTCGCGATAGGAATCAACGTCGGAAGTCAGACCTGGCTGGGTGAGCCCTGGCCGTAGATGCGGCGGAGCAGGTCAGTCACGTTGCGCGCGCCGGCCTTCTTCAAAATGCTGGCGCGATAACCCTCGACCGTGCGCGCGCTCAGCTGCATGCGCCTGGCGATCTCCTTGTTGGTGAGGCCGGCCGCGAGAAGCGCGAGCACGTCGCCTTCGCGCGCGGTCAGGGGCTCGCAACCGGGCAACCAGCGCTGGCGGCTCGAAACCGGCTGGGCGGATTCGTCGATCGCGGCATTGATCCGATCGACGATATCATGGGTGCGGAACGGCTTCTCGATGAAATCGGCAGCTCCGCTCTTGATGGCGTCGACCGCCATGGCGATGCTGCCGTTCGCCGAGGTCACCAGCACGGGCGCCATGCAGTTTTCCGCGCGCAGACGTCTGAGCACATCGAGGGCCGAGCGATCCGGCGGCATCTCCAGCAGCACGCAGGCCGGCATCCGCGCCCTCGCCTGCGACAGCAGCGATGCGCCGTCGGCAAAGCAGATCACGTCATAGGCGCTCTGCCGGAGTGCCGCCGAAAGTTGTTCGCGCGAGGCAGCGTCGGTGTCGATGACGAATACCTCGCCCTTGGAAAGCATGTTCCCCGGCATAATCCCGATCCAGCAATGTCTTGGTCAAATGATGCGAGACGGCTGCGCCATCTTGAGCACGGCATTGGCGCCGGTGCATCGCATGTCCTTATGTATGGTCCGCCCTGTTCCCGGATTTGACGGATTGGGACAGAAACTTTACATTTCGGGACATCTGCGGGAATAACCGGCAGGGACCTGGTCGCGTGGCCGACCTCATTCGCAGCGCAAGCTTGAGTTACTACCCGGAGGTCGCCCGGTCGGTCGGGCTCGACCCCAGACAGATGATGCGCAAGGCCAGGCTGCCGCTGGCCGTGCTCGACAGGCCCGACACACCCATCGCCGTCGCAAGTCTGCGCCGCTTGCTGGAGACGTCGGCAAAAGCCTCCGGCGCCGAAGATTTCGGCTTACGGCTGGCCGATCGCGGCGGCCTGACCAATTTCGGCGCCGTCGGCCTGATCGTGCGCGAACAGGCGACCGTCGGCGAAGCCATCGAAGCTTTCTCCCGCTTCATCCATGTCCATCACGACGGCATGAAGCTCGACATCATCAGGGACAGGCAGACCGTGATCGTCAGATTGCATCTGCGGGGGCGGCGACCGACCGCCTCGCGCCAGTCGATCGACACCGCGCTGGGCAGCGTCCACCGCATCATCCAGTCGCTGTTCGGCAGCGATTGGCGGCCGCAGGAAGTTCACCTGCACTACCCACCGCCGCACGACCGCAAGCGTTACCACGACTTCTTCGGCTGCCGCGTGATCTTCAACGCGGATGACGATGCGATCCTGCTGTCGGCGCACGACATGGAACGGCGGATTCCGAGCGCGCATCCCTTGATCGCGAACTATCTGCGCAAGCAGATCGAGGCGATCGAGACCCGGCCGGCAAGCTGGGAAGAGAAAGTCGAGGAAGTCGTGCGCGGCCTGCTCGCCGGCGGCGACTGCACGGTCGAGCGGGTTGCCGAGCATCTGGCCTGCACCCGCCGCACCATCCACCGACACCTGGCCGCATCAGGCACCAGCTTCTCGGCCATCCTTGATGCGCAGCGCGCCGATCTCGTGATCCAGCTGATCGAGGACTCGGGCCGGCCGCTGGCCGAGATCGCCGCACAGCTCGGCTTCTCCGCCCAGAGCGCCATGGCGCGCTGGTTCCGTGGTCGCTTCGGCTGCACCATTACCGACTGGCGAAGGGGCGTGCGCCCGCCGGCCCAGCCGGCCGGCGCACCGTCAGCCAGTGCAGCCTGACTTCAGCGTGCCGGAGCCGGCAACCCCATGATGGCAAGGGCGCGCCGGGGATTGCCGGCGAGCAGCGGTCCGAACGCGACGGCAAAGCCGAGGAACGCCACGATCCAGCCGCAGGCGGCAATGTGCAGCAGCACATCGCTATGGGTCGGCAGCAACACCGCAGAGACACGCGCCAGCGCCGCAATGATGATCGCGGCATAGATGCCCTGCGTCGCGGGCGAAGCCGTCAGCGCCTGTCCGGAATGGCCAAGACTCGCGCGCGTCATCACCGCAAGCGTCATGATCCCGGCAGCTCCCGCCATCCAGGCGTGAATGCCCGCGCTCGGCGGCAGCACGCCGAAGCCGGCCAGAGCGTTCAGGATGAAGCCTGATGGCACGAAAGCGTAACCGACGTGAAGGATCACGAGCAGCCGTTCGCGCGTGGTGCGATCACCGGCCCAGCGCGCCAGCCGCACCAGGTGCAATGCGCCGACAACCGCCATGATCACGCCGGTGACCGTGTTCAGCGGTGCAGCGATCCACGCGATCAGCCCGAGCGCGCTCAGCCCAATCACCGCGCCATCAAACCGCGCAAACGGCACCGGCAGGCGGCCGGGATTGAATTTGACCAGCCAGTTGCGGGTGAAGCTCGGGATGATCCGGCCGCCGATCAGCGAGATCAGCAGCACGACCACGCTGATGCCGACGCGGATGCTGACATCGGCCGCGCCCTCGTAATGGGCTTCGAGATGGAAAGCGATATTGCCTGATAGGAGCACCAGCACGAGCACCACGACCGGCAGGTTGCGCCAGTTGCCGCCGGCGATGATCTCGCGGGCTGCGGCCGCGACGACCAGCATCAGGAACGCGGCATCGACGGCGAGCGCGAACGCCCAGCCGGTCTCGGCGGACAGTGCCACCGCTGCACGCCCGGCGAGCCAGACCACCAGCAGCGCCCCGAGCGGCTTGCCCTGGATCGGCAGCCGCCCGGTCCAGTTCGGGATCGCCGTGAACAGGAATCCGGTGATCACTGCGGGCAGGAACCCGTAGAGCATCTCATGGACATGCCAGTCCCGCGGCGCGAAGGCTGACGTCACCGACAGCTCGCCATAAAACATCGGCAGCCAGACCAGGATCGACAGCCCGGCCTGGATCGCGGCGAGCAGGAAGAAAGGTCGGAAACTGTTCGCAAACAGCGGCCAGCCCGCAAAATTACGGGATCGGGCACCAGCCATAAGGCAACTCCTGTGAATTCAGATGGTTGTCTGGAAAAATACTGCCGCCCGCCCGGCCCGTTTTGCGCTATCGCAAACTGTCCGACGATTGCAGGTGCCATCACACTCCCCGAGCGCCAAGGAGGCAGAATGGCCAAGGTTGACACATCGCTGGTTGCGCATTTGCCGCTGTTCGCCGGCGTGAAGCCGGAGGAGCTCGACGACGTCCTGCGCGAGGCCCGCTCGGCACGCTATCCGAAGAACACCGCCATTTTCGAGCAGGGCGCGGACGCGCAGTCCTTCTTCCTGCTGCTGCACGGCCATGTCCGCGCGGCCAAGACCACGCCGACCGGCGAGCAGATCGTGGTACGCTATGTCGCGCCCGGCGAGACCTTCGGGCTCGCGATGGCGATCGGCGCCGCGCATTATCCGGCGACCGCGATAGCCGTCGACGACAGCGTCGTGCTGATCTGGCCGACCTCGGCCTGGCCGCGGCTGATCGAGCGGTTTCCCGCGCTCGCCACCAACACGATGCAGACCGTCGGCAAGCGGTTGCAGGAAAGCCATACCCGCATCCTGGAAATGTCGACCCAGCAGGTCGAGCAGCGCGTCGCACACGCATTGCTGCGGCTCGCCAACCAATCCGGCAAGAAGCTCGACCACGGTATCGAGATCGACTTCCCGATCAGCCGCCAGGACATTGCGCAGATGACCGGCACCACGCTGCACACGGTGAGCCGCATCCTGAGCGGGTGGGAGAGCCAAGGACTTGTCGAGAGCGGCCGGCAACGCATCATCCTGCGCGAGCCGCACCGGATCGTCGTGCTGGCGGAGCGAAATCAGGACAGCGGGGCGGCCTGAAGATACGGGTGAGGGTACTCTCGCCTGCGGCGAAAGCTCTCCTCACCCGGGAATCCGCGCGCCCTCCGCGCGGATTCCGATCCGTCTCACGCCGGCACGCAGTCGCTCAGCGCAGCCAGGAATTTGTCACGGTCGATGCCATGCTCGCGGCAGGCATCATCCACGGTGTGGAAGGTCGCGATCGGACAGCCAACGCAGGCCATCCTGAAGGCGAGGAACACGCGGATCGTGTGCGGCGCCATACGCATGATGTCATCGACCAAATCGTCAGATCGGAAAGGCATGGACAACTCCGTTCCAAAATGACGATAGCGGAGCGGAGTTGAGTTTCTTTGTGGAAGCGCAAGCTGGCCTGCTTCTCCCTCTCCCCGCTCCTTACGGGAAGAGGTGAACTACACAGCCCGACTGTGCAGCTGCTTTCCCGGATCCAGATGCGCATCGAATGCGGCAGCAACGCTGCGGACCAGGAAGCGCGAGTCGCTCGCAATCGCGAGATGATTGCCATCCAGCCGCACCACACCGTCAGAGATCAGTGACTTCAGCCGCGGTGCAGACTGCAACATCGCCTCCGGCTCTGCGCCATGTCGCGCGCAGATGTCGGCAAGATTGGCGCCGAACTCGCACATGATCCGCTCGATGATGTCGGCGCGCAACTTGTCGTCCTCAGTGAGCCTGTAGCCCTTCGCCGTGGCGAGGCGGCCATCCGCGATGCTGTGCTGATAAGCACCGATCTGCACCTCGTTCTGGACGTATCCCTGCGGCAGATGCCCGATCGCGCTGGCACCGAAGCCAAGCAACACCTCACTTTGGTCGGTGGTGTAGCCCTGAAAATTTCGCCGCAGCGTTCCCTGCTCGAACGCCACGGCCATGGCATCATCGGGGCGGGCGAAATGGTCGAGGCCGATCTGCACATAGCCGGCCTCCTTCAGCGCGTTGGCGATGGCGCAGGCCTGGTCGTGACGCGCAGGACCGTCAGGCAGGTGGCTCTCATTGATCATGCGCTGGTGCTTCTTGAAATCAGGCACATGCGCGTAGCCGAACACCGAGAAACGAGCCGGCGCGAGCGCGAGCGAACGCCGCACCGTATCCACGCAGGATGCGATGGTCTGGTGCGGCAGGCCATAGATCAGGTCGAAATTGAGTCCCTTGATCCCGGCCTGCCTGAGCATGTCGACGACGGAGGCGGTCTGCTCGTAGCTCTGCACGCGGTTGATCGCGTGCTGCACGACCGGATCGAAGCTCTGCACCCCGAGGCTGGCGCGGTTGACGCCGGAGAGCCGCATGGCCTCGACCATCTCCGCAGTCAATGTGCGCGGGTCGACCTCGACCGCGATCTCGGCCGAGGGCAGCACGAAGAAGGCGTGACGCATCTCCGCCATCAGCTCCGCGAAGGCCTCCGGCGCCATGATCGTCGGCGTTCCGCCGCCGAAATGGATGTGCTCGACCTTGATACGGCGACCGATGGTGTCGGCGACCTGCGTGATCTCGCTCCGCAGCGTCTGCTGATAGGCTGCGATCAGTCCGTCGCGACGGACGATCTGGGTGTGGCAGCCGCAATACCAGCACATCTCGCGGCAGAACGGCACATGAAGATAGAGTGAAGCGCTGGCATTTGAGGGAAGCTCGGCCAGCCAGCGTGCGTAGGTATCGGCACCGATCGCGGCCGAAAAATGCGGCGCGGTCGGATAGCTCGTGTAGCGCGGCAATCTTTCTTCGCCGTAGCTCGCAGTGAGATCAGTTCTCATAGCTCACCCATTCGAAAATTCGTTTCGCTTGCGGTCACGGCAAGCTCCGGATGGCATTCCATTACCCGCTTTCGCGGGGATCACCTTTGCGCTCGCTCAAAGTCTGGGCGCGGGATTGAGGCCATGATAACAATCATCGCCTTTTGGGAGACAGGCCATGGCGTCGTTCGCGCTCGATCTCGTTCTCTGGCTTGCCGGTATTCGCGGCCATATCCCGCGCTTCGACGATTTTCGTCCCGTCCCCGTCACGCCCGCCGGCGGAGGTCATCGCGTACGCGTGCTGGCCATCGTGATCGTCGCGCTCGCCGTGCTCTCGCTCGCAGTCTGGGGCACGGTCTGGATCGCGATCGAGCTTCTCTGATTGACGCAGCCGACAGCCGCAATCGATAACCACTCAACATGCGAATGAGTTGCCGCTGGCGCGGCTGATGACGCGAATTGTGTCGCATGATCTGTAGCCGCGCGCTTTGCCGCTGCTTCGGCAAACCGTTTAAGGATTTTACCGGAGGCGAATCCGGCGAAAGCTTGTCGCAGCGCAAACACTCTTGCCGCAACAGGCGCACACTGCATCTGTCATCAAAACCCTTTCAGATGAAGGATGCTTTACGATGTTCACCCGCAGAGCCGCATTGATCAGCGCCGCCGCGACCGCCCTGATGCTGGCAGCCCCCGCCTTCGCTGCCAACGATCTCAATCTGCCGCGCCAGAAGATTGATCTGGTCGCTCCACCCTTCGTGCATGCGCATGAGCAGGCGACCAAGCAGGGTCCCAAGATCCTCGAGTTCACGCTCACGATTCAGGAAAAGAAGGTCGTGATCGACGAGAAGGGCACCACGTTCCAGGCCATGACCTTCAACGGCTCGATGCCGGGTCCGCTCATGGTCGCGCATGAGGGTGACTACGTCGAAGTGACGCTGGTCAATCCCGCGACCAACACGATGGCGCACAACATCGACTTCCATGCCGCGACCGGTGCACTCGGCGGCGGCGCGCTCACCCTGATCAATCCCGGCGAGCAGGTCGTGCTGCGCTGGAAGGCAACACGGACCGGTGTGTTCGTCTACCACTGCGCCCCGGGCGGTCCGATGATCCCCTGGCATGTCGTCTCGGGCATGAACGGCGCGGTCATGGTGCTGCCCCGCGACGGCCTCAACGACGGCAAGGGCCATGCGCTGAAATACGACAAGATCTATTATATCGGCGAGCAGGACATGTACGTGCCGCGCGACGAGAAGGGCAACTTCAAGTCATACGACTCGCCGGGTGAAGCCTTCACCGACACCGAAGAGGTGATGAAGAAGCTGATCCCCACCCACGTTTTGTTTAACGGCAAGGTCGGCGCACTCACCGGCAAGAACGCGCTGACCGCCAATGTCGGCGAGAATGTGCTGATCGTGCATTCGCAGGCCAACCGCGACAGCCGTCCGCATTTGATCGGCGGTCATGGCGACTACGTCTGGGAGACCGGCAAGTTCTCCAATCCGCCGGAGACCGGGCTCGAGACCTGGTTCATCCGCGGCGGCTCGGCGGGAGCGGCGATGTACAAGTTCCTGCAGCCCGGCATCTACGCCTATGTCACGCATAATCTGATCGAGGCGGCCGATCTCGGTGCAACCGCGCACTTCAAGGTCGAAGGCAAGTGGAACGACGATCTGATGACCCAGGTGAAGGCGCCTGCGGAAATCCCGCCCGGTACCACTAACTAGACGCGACGAGGGGCCGGCAAACAACCGGCCCCTTCTTCCTTTCGGGGTGACCATGCTGATCGCATTCAAACTTAAACTGGCGCTCGCCTGCGCGGCCGGATTCGCCGGACCGCTCGCCGTTGCGCCGCTGGTTTCCGAGATGACGGTCCACGGCACGCAAAGCGAGCCCGCGATCGTCGAGATCGCCGCCGGCAACTTCGCCTATCGCGAGGCCGGGGATTTCACCCGCGGCGGGCAGCAGGCCGAGGCGCCGCTGCGCGCGCTGCGATTCGACAGGCCGCTTCACATCATGCGGGAGCAGGTCTCTTCCGCCGACTATCAGTCGTGCGTGGAGGATGGCGCCTGCCGCGCGCTGGACAAGGACGTCATGATCGCGCCCGATCGCCCCGTCGTGCAGGTGAACTGGCACGATGCCGAGGCCTATGCGGTCTGGCTGTCGCGCAAGACGGGCAAGCATTATCGCCTGCCGAGCGATGAGGAATGGGCGTTCGCCGCGGGCGCTAGGTTCAAGGACGACGGCGTGCCGGTCGATGAAAGCGATCCCTCGAAGCGCTGGATCAGCCGCTACGAACGCGAATCCGAGCGCGGCCCCTCCGACACCACAGCCTATCCGTTCGGCAAGTTCGGTTTGAACGAGCGCGGCGTCTCCGATTTCGCCGGCAATGTTTGGGAGTGGACCTCAACCTGCTTCGTACGCTCGCACGTCGATGAGGCCGGCATCCCCGGCCGCCCGACGGTGAATTGCGGCGTGCGAATCGCCGAGGGCGCGCACCGTGCCTATGTCACCGACTTCATCCGCGACGCCCGCGCCGGCGGCTGCGCGCAGGGCGTGCCCCCCGCCAATCTCGGCTTCCGTCTGGTGCGGGAGGAGAGGACGTGGATGGCGAGCGTGTCGGCGCGGTTGAGCAGGGTCTGGGCGGCGCGGTCTTAGGCCACACCATCGCCGGATCGCTTCCAATCGAGGCGCGGCGCGTCACAGCGTCCGTGCGAACATGCGAAAGCCCGGCGCGCCGATGATCGCCTCGAAGGCGGGATCGCGTTTCTCTTCAGCAAGCGCGAAGCCCGCCTTGGCATAGGCGCGCTCAGCGGGCTCGTTGCCGATCAGGAACGAGATCGTCGCGCGGGCAAATCCGGCCGCCCGCCCCTTCTCCAGCGCGTGCGCAATCAATGCCTGCACGAGACCACGGCCGCGATAAGCCGGATCGGTGGCGACATGCTCGATCATCCAGTCGCTCTCGCCGCCCTGAACCCAGCAGGCCCGCGTGTAGGCACCGCGCTGACGGATGGCGTCCAGCTCCGCCGCGGCGAGCCCTGTCGCGAAACCGACCTCCTCGATCGCGCGCCAAGCCAAAAGCCCGGTGTTCGCCGCAGGCACGGCGCAGAGCGCCGCTGCCGGCTTCCCGTCAATCTCCGCGACCAGGAACTGCGAGACATGCCACATCGACACCGCGCGTGCCGTCGCGACGCGAGCAATGAAATCGAGGCACCGGGCTTCAGGCCAGCCGAGCGCGACGTCGAACCAGCCGCGCGAGCGGTAGCCGCGCATCGATGACAGGATAATTCCGGCGATGAAATCGGCGTCTTCGGGACGCGCAGACCGGATCGTCACGCGCGCCCCCTAAAGGAAGACCTTAACTGTTCTTCAGCGCGACGCGGAATTCGGCCTCGGTCTTGGCCTTGACCTCGTCGAGCGTGACGCCGTCGGCGAGCTCGATCAGGGCCATGCCGCCGCTGCCGTGCTTGTCGATGGTGAAGACGGCAAGATCGGTGACGACCATGTCGACGACGCGCTCGCCGGTCAGCGGCAGATTGCACTTCTTCAGGAGCTTGGCGCCATCCTTGGCGGAGTGCTCCATCACCACGATGACGCGCTTGACGCCGGCAACGAGATCCATCGCGCCGCCCATGCCCTTGACCATCTTGCCCGGAATCATCCAGTTGGCGAGATCGCCGTTCTGGGCCACCTGCATGGCGCCGAGGATCGACAGGTCCATGTGGCCGCCGCGGATCATGCCGAAGGAATCCGCGCTCGAGAAATAGGAGGTCGAGGGCAGTTCGCTCACGGTCTGCTTGCCGGCGTTGATCAAGTCCGCATCCACCTCGTCCTCATACGGGAACGGGCCCATGCCGAGCATGCCGTTCTCGCTCTGCAGGGAGACATCCATACCGTCGGGAATGTAGTTCGAGACCAGCGTCGGGATGCCGATACCGAGATTGACGTAGTAGCCGTCGCGCAGCTCCTTGGCGGCGCGCGCCGCCATCTGTTCGCGGGTCCAGGCCATCAGACTTCTTCTCCCGTTGCAGCCGCAGAGGGACGCGGCCGGGTGTTGCGGAACTCGATACGCTTCTTGGCCGTGCCGACCTCGACGATGCGCTTCACGAAGATACCGGGGGTGTGGATGTGATCGGGATTGAGTTGGCCCGCCGGAACCAGATGCTCGACCTCGGCCACCGTAATCTTGGCCGCAGTCGCCATCATCGGGTTAAAGTTGCGCGCGGTCTTGCGGTAGATGAGGTTGCCGGCGGTATCGCCCATCCAGGCGTGGACGATGGCGAGGTCGGCGAACAGGCCGCGCTCCATCAGGTATTTCTCGCCGTCGAACTCCTTCACTTCCTTGCCTTCGGCGATCAGCGTGCCGACCCCGGTCTTGGTGTAGAAGGCCGGAATGCCGGCGCCGCCGGCGCGAATGCGCTCGGCCAGCGTGCCCTGCGGATTGAATTCGAGCTCCAGCTCGCCGGCGAGGAACTGCTGGGCGAACAGCTTGTTCTCGCCGACATAGGACGAGATCATCTTCTTGATCTGCCGGGTTTCCAGCAGGCGGCTGAGGCCGATGCCGTCGACGCCGGCATTGTTGGAGACCACCGTCAGGCCCTTGACGCCGGACGCGCGGATCGCGTCCGACAGCTCCTCGGCGATGCCGCAGAGGCCGAAGCCGCCCGACATGATCATCATGTTGTCTTTCAGAATACCGTCGAGGGCCGACTTCGCGTCGGGATAGACCTTATTCATGCAGGAAACCTTCGGCTTGCAGGCGTCGCGCCCTATTGGCGGCGATTATTAGGCGAAATCGTCCGAAGCCGTCAATGATACGGGGTTCTCCGCATCGCGGGCCGGTGCTAGAAGCTGCCCACGCCGTGGGCAGTCCCGTCCGCGGCCTTGAAAGCGACAAGAAAACCCATCAAGTTGCGGGGGTTGGGCGTGGGGGCGCGCAGGTTTCCCGTCCCGCCCTTTTGGCTCCAGCGACCAACTCGATCAGGACATGCCATTGACCATGGCCCAAGGAATGAAGCGCCTCGGGACGCCGATCGCGGCGCTGCTCGTCGTCGCGCTGATCGCCCTGATCGCGACCTCCTGGCTCATCAACCGCGACGCGCTGCGCAAGGCGGTGCAAGCGCAGATCCGCGACGTTACCGGGCTCGAGCTCAGCGTGGCAGGCAGCATCGACATTTCCGTGCTGCCGGCAAGCTATATCTCCTTCCACGACGTCGGCCTCAAGGGCGGCGGCACGGCCGACCCCGCGCTCCACGTCGACGTGCTCACCGCCAATCTCCGCCTGCTGCCGCTGTTGCTGCAACGGTTCGAGATCGCCGACCTGATGCTGCTGCGGCCACACATCCATGTCGGCCTCAAACCGGATGGCGAAAGCAACTGGACGCCCTTCATCCAGACCATTGCGCGGACGATGAAGCCGGGCGCCGACAACCAGGTGTCGTTCTCCGAGATCAGGATCCAGGACGGTGTGCTCGATTACGAGGACGTCGCCACGCACGCCACCGAGAAGTTCGAGGACATCGACCTGTCGCTGGCCTGGCCATCGATCTCGCGCTCCTTTGCCGCGACCGGCCAGTTCGACTGGCGCGGCGAGCGCGTCGACGGCTCGATCAGTTTTGCCGATTTCGTTGCCGCCCTGTCCGGCGAGCGTTCGGGACTGAAGGCGCGGATCGCGAGCGCGCCGCTCAAGCTCGCCTTTGACGGCAGCGTCGCCAACCGCACCAGCCCGATGATGGAAGGCACCCTCACGATCGACAGCCCGTCCTTGCGCAACGCGCTGCGCTGGACCGGGCAGCCGCAGCCCGGCAGCGGCGGCTTCGGCCGCTTCGCGCTGAAGGCGCGCGCCAACGTCGTCGGCGCCTCGATTGCACTCACCAATGTCAATGTCGAGCTCGACGGCAACGCCGCCGAGGGCGTGATGACCTATGCCAATAACGGACGGCAGACGCTGCAGGCGACGCTCGCCGCCGACGCGCTCGATTTCACGCCCTACATCTCGACCTTCCGCCTGCTCGCGAGCGGCGCGCGCGACTGGAACAGGCAGCTGTTCGATCTCAACGCATTGTCGACGACCGATCTCGACATGCGCCTGTCGGCAGCCAAGCTGACGGTCGGACCGACCAAGTTCGGCCGCACCGCGATCGGCGCCAATTTGCGCAACGGCACGCTGGCGCTCTCGGTCGGCGAGGCGCAGGTCTATGGCGGCATCGCCAAGGGCTCGTTCGGCATCTCGCGCGCCGACGCCGTCGCCGACATCAAGGCGCAGTTCCAGTTCACCGACGTCGACCTCCAGGCCTGTGCTACAGAATTGTTCGGTCTCAACAAGCTGTCCGGCCGCGGCAACATCAACGTGTCCCTGCTCGCCTCCGGCTCGAGCCCGTTCGGCCTGATGCAGTCGCTCGACGGCACCGCCACCGTGACCGGGCATGACGGCGCGATCTCGGGCTTCAATGCCGAGCAACTCCTGAAGCGACTCGAGCGCCGGCCGCTGTCCGGCGGCGGCAATTTCCGCAACGGCTCGACGCCCTATGACAACCTCATCATCGCGGTGAGATTCGCCGACGGGATTGCCACCGCCGAGGACATCCGCATCGAGGGACCTTCGGCGAAGATCACGCTGACCGGCACTGCGTCGGTGCCGACGCGCGAATATGATATGAAGGGTGTCGCTAGCCTCAACACCGCCTCCGGCTTTCAATTGCCCTTCATGGTGCAGGGTCCCTGGGACGATCCGCTGATCTTCCCCGACCCCGAGGCCCTGATCCGCAAGTCGCCCGCGGCGTCTCCTTTCCTCGATCTCTTGAAGCAGCGTATCACCGGCGGAAACCGACAGGCGCCTGAGGGATCGCCGACGGCAGAGAACGCCAAAGAGAACGCCAACCCCAACTAGCGCGATCGATGCCGCTCTCTCCGGTTCGGCAGTCTCCTTAATTCAGGCGCTGCCTGGCTGAGCGCTGCCACTGGTTCGAGCCCAACGCGGAGTCAAGCAGCCGATCGCGTGGTCGGGATCCAGCCCTTGTCCTCACATGCAGTCGCCGCGCCGCCCCCTGTTGCGGTCGCGATTTCGAGCGCGTCGCTCTGCCCAAGTTCGCGGGCCAGCACCTCGCGGTCACAGGCATTCTCCCACAGCGAAACGGTGATCGCCGCGACGCAGTTGCTGATCATGCTGGTCAGGGCCCGCGCTTCCGACATGAAGCGGTCGATGCCGACCAGCAGCGCCACGGCGGTCACGGGCAGATCCGGCATGACGGAGAGCGTCGCAACCAGCGCGACGAAGCCGCTGCGGGTGACGCCGGCCGCCCCTTTGGACGTCAGCAGCATCAGACCGAGCATCGCCGCGATCTGGCCCCATGACAGGTGAATGTCGCAGGCCTGCGCGATGAAGATGGACGCCAGGGTGAGATAGATGGCGCTGCCGTCCAGATTGAAGGAGTAGCCCATCGGCAGTACGAGTCCCGACACGCCCTTGCGGCATCCGAGCTGCTCCAGCTTGCGCAGCGCGCCAGGCAGCGCCGGCTCCGACGAGGACGTGCCGAGCACGATCAGCAATTCGTCCCTGAAGTAGCGGATGGTCTTCCACAGGCTGAAGCCGTTCAGCCGCGCCAGCGTCCCGAGCACGACGACCACGAAGATGGAGCAGGCGATATAGAAGGTCAGGATCAGCAGTCCGAGCGAGCCAATCGAACGGACGCCGTAACGGCCGACCGTGAACGCCATCGCACCGAAGGCCCCGAGCGGCGCGAGCTTCATGATGAAGCCGAATGACACAAACAGCACGTGCGAGAACGAGGCGACCGCCTTCGTCACCGCGGCGCCTTGGTCGCCGGCACGGCTGAGGCCAAAGGCAATCAGGATGGCGACCAGCAGGATCGGCAGCACCTCGCCGTCGGCAAAGGCGCCAAAGAACGAATGCGGGATGATGTGCAGCATGAAATCCGCAAACCCGGTCGCAGCTGCCTGCTTGGTGAATTTCGCGGCCACCGACGGATCCAGCGTACCGACAGAAACATGCATGCCCGCGCCCGGCTGGATCAAGGAGACAGCCAGCAGCCCGGCCAGCAACGCGAGCACGGTCAGCAGATAGAACAGCGCCATGGACTTCACGAGCGTGCGACCGACCTCGCGGGAATCGCTGATGCTGTTGATGCCGCTCACGATGGTGCAGAAGACGATCGGCGCGATCATCATCTTGACCAGCTTGACGAAGCCGTCCCCGAAGGGCTTCAGCGCGGCGCCGAATTCGGGCCAGAAATGGCCCGTGAGGACGCCCAGCATGAGGCCGATCAGGACCTGGACGTAGAGAATCCGGTAGAACGGCTTCCGCGCCTCGGTGGTGTCGTGTCCAACCCGCGCTTCCTTGTGCATTCTCGCTTCTCCCATGGCTCTGATTTTCTTGGTGGCTGCGAAAGCGGCGGGTGTCAGGCCGCCAGGACCGCATGAGGCACGTGCGACCGGCGGGCGAAGACCTGGCCCTCGAAGATCCGCCGGGCTGTCCGCTGGACCCGGGCGACCGGCCCGGGCTCCAGCCGAACCACGAGCTGGCCGGAGGGATGGGCGAGCATGATCGGCAGCGGCGGCGCCAGCGGTCCGGCCATCTCGGCGGCGATCGTTCCGGGCGTGAGGCACGCAGTCGCAATCGCGACCGCGCCGGTCACCGCCAGCGCGCTGTGGCAGTCGTGCGGCATGAAGTACCTGACGTTCAACGTCGCCCCGCTTGCGGGCGCAATCAGAACCGGCTTCGGGATCACCATGTTCGCGGCATCCGGAAAGCCCATCAGGCGCCCGGCCTCGATGCGCAGGCCTTCGAGACGCGCGCGAAAGCTGCCGTCGGCGAAGTCCGAAGGCGCCTCACGGCCGGTGCAGCCCAGATCTGCCGCGCGGACCAGCATGACCGGCATCGCCGCGTCGATGCAGCTCACATCGATCCCTTCGATGCGATCGACCGGCCGTCCCGTCGGGAGCAGGCGACCGGTGCGTGCGCCGGCTGCATTGGGAAAAGACAGTTCGATGGGCGCGGCCGTTCCGGGGACGCCGTCGATCCGCGCCTCGCCTTCATAGGTCACCCGCCCGCCGGGGGTGGCGACGGTGGCATCGATCAGCTTGCCGGTGTTGACATTGTGGATGCGCACATGGGTGCGATCGGCGCAAGCGGCGACCAGGCCGGCCTCGATTGCGAACGGCCCCACCGCCGCCAGCATGTTTCCGCAGTTCGGCGACGTGTCGACGATCCCTTCGCGAACGCGAACCTGGGCAAACAGGTAGTCGACATCTGCGCCCGGCACTGATGCCGGTCCGACGATCGCGACCTTGTTGATGACGGCATTGCCGCCGCCGATTCCGTCGATCCCGAGATCGTGCCCGCCTCCCATCACCGACAACAGCAGCGCATCGCGCAAGGCGGGATCGGCCGGAAGATCGCGGGCCAGGAAAAACGGCCCGCGCGAGGTACCCCCGCGCATGACCACACAGGGAATGGCAATCTGATCGTTCATGGCGCTGTTCCGTTCGGCGAACTCTTCGCCCGATCAGAGCATCTTCCCTCTCAACTCTTTTGTGAAATGCAAATATCTGAGGTATTATTTCGATTATCGGTATAATGGAGCCCCTGCCATGAACGCAGAACTGCTCGACCTCAAGGCGTTCATCACCGTCGCTGAGACGGGAAGCTTTGTCCGGACCGCCAAGGCGCTGAACCTGTCTCAGCCGGCACTGAGCCGCCGCATTCAGAAGCTGGAGGAAAGCCTCGGTGCGCCGTTGCTCGAGCGATCGACGCGCCACGTCAATCTCACCATGACCGGCCGCGACTTCCTGCCGAAGGTGCGGCGCCTCATCGACGAGTTCGAGACGTCGGTGCTCGCCATCCAGGATATCGGCGCGCGAAGTTCTGGCCTGGTCTCGGTGGCCGCGGTGCCAACAACAGTGTTCTACTTCCTGCCGCGTGCGATCGGCCGTTTTGCCGAAGCGTATCCGCGCATTCGCGTCCGGATTCTGGATATCGGTGCCAACGAGGGGCTGGAAGCGGTCGCGCGTGGCGAAGTCGATTTCGGCATCAATTTCATCGGGGCCTCGCATGCCGAGATCGAATTCGAGAAACTGGTTGAGGACCCTTTCGTCCTGGCTTGCCGTCATGACCATCCGCTGGCATCACGCAAACAGGTCAGCTGGCCGGAGATCGTGCCGCACCGGGTCATCACCGTCGGTCGCAATAGCGGCAATCGCGCCTTGATCGACAATGCGCTGGCGCGACACGGCCTGCAGTTGAACTGGTCCTACGAGGTCGCTCACCTCTCCGGCTCGCTTGGGCTGGTCGAAGCGGGCCTCGGCGTCGCTGTGCTGCCGAGGCTGGCAACGCCCGCGGCCGGCCATCCGATCATTCACACCATTCGCTTGACCGAGCCGCAAGTGTCGCGGACGATCGGCATCGTGCGCAGGCGCGGGGCGACATTATCCCCGCATGCCAGCCAATTCCTCAAGATGCTGCTCGAGACATGGCGTTCTCCTCTCCGAGCCAGCGGGCAGGGCAAGCCGCGGTCACGCCGTTTGAAATAGGTGCTCGCTGACGGGGTGCAGGTGCGTGGAGCTGCCACTTGCTCCAGGCCGAGCGACGACCTACAAGGCGAATTGATTGCCGCAAATTGATGCCGCGATTGGATCGATGCGCGTTAAGCATCTCTCTGAGGCTCTATCCCCACGACATTGGTCTGACAAGATGGCGCTAGATCGGACTTCCGCCATGCGCTAGTGTTTTATCCGACCGGTTAAAACACCGGCCGTTTGAGGGAGAAAAACGTGAGATCCAAGGTTATTGGCGCAGTATCATTGGCGGTCGCTGCCGTCGGGCTGTTTGCAGCCGCCGCACCCGCCTTTGCGCAGCAGAAGACGATTACGGTCTGGTGGGGCAAGGGCTTCTACCGCTCCGAAGATGACGCACTGCTCGATACGATCAAGAAGTTCGAAGCCAAGACCGGCATCAAGGTCGAATTGTCGCAGTATGCGATCCAGGACATGATTCCGAAGACGGTCGCCGCGCTCGATGCCGGCACCGTGCCAGATGTCGCCTACTCCGATTCCTATGACGTGCAGGCGCAGGGCAAGTGGGCCTATGAGGGCAAGCTCGAGGACCTCACCGACGTCATGGAGCCGATCAAGGACCGGTTCGTGCAGAACACGCTGGATGCCTCGATCCTCTATAACGATGTCGCCAAGAAAAAGGCCTATTACGGCTTCCCGCTGAAGCAGCAGAGCATGCACGTCCAGATCTGGAAGGACATGCTGGAGAAGGCCGGGTTCAAGCAGAGCGACATTCCGAACGACTGGAATGGCTATTGGTCATTCTGGTGCGACAAGGTGCAGCCTGCGATTCGCAAGGCGACCGGCCAGCGCATCTATGCGGTCGGCCAGCCGATGGGCGTGGAATCCACCGACTCCTTCCAGTCGTTCTACACCTTCATGGACGCTTATCACGTCAAGCTGGTCGATGACGACGGCAAGTTGCTCGTCGACGATCCCAAGGTCCGCGACGGCCTGATCAAGGCGATGAAGGACTACACCGACACCTACATCAAGGGCTGCACCCCGCCGTCCTCGACGACGTGGAAGGATCCGGACAATAATGTCGCCTTCCACAACAAGACCATCGTGATGACCCACAACTTCACGATCTCGATCGCGGCGAAATGGTACGAGGACTCGCAGAACCAGGCGCTCACCCAAGAGCAGCGCGATGCCGGCAAGAAGGCCTATGAGCAGGACATCATCACGGCGTCCTTTCCCAAGGCCCCGGATGGTTCGACGATCAGGTACCGTTCCGACGTGAAGACCGGGCTGGTCTTCACCGCGGCCAAGAACAAGGCCGAAGCCAAGCAGTTCATCAGCTTCCTGCTCCAGGAAGAGAACGTCCGCCCCTATATCGAGGGCGCGCTTGGCCGCTGGTTCCCGGTGACGAAGGAAAGCCAGGCGAGCCCGTTCTGGCAGGCTGACAAGCACCGCAAGGCCGTCTACGCCCAGTTCACCGGCGGCACCGCGCCGTTCGATTTCACCAAGAACTGGAAGTTCACGATCCTCAACAACGAGAACGTGTGGGCCAAGGCGATGAACCGGGTGGTCAGCGAGAAGGTTCCGGTCGACAAGGCCGTCGACGAACTGATCGCCCGCATCAAGCAGGTCGCAGGTTAACTCATCCTCCCTCTCCCCGCCTTGCGGGGAGAGGTGTAAGAACAACACCGGCCGCGTTTCGCGGCCGGCTTCTCTTTGAAGAGTCCGAATAGAATGGCGATCACGCTCTCTGGCGATCAGGCGATCGCGCCACCCCTGTCGTCGCGGCTGACCCCGGCGCAGGTCTGGGGCATCGTGCTGCTCGCACCCTATCTGCTCGTCTTCCTTGCCTTCGTCGTCTATCCCGTCTGCTACGGGCTTTGGCTGGCGCGAGCCCCGTCGAACTATGTCGCGCTTTATAACGACCCGATCTTCGCGCGCGCCGCGGTCAACACCCTGATTTTCCTGGTCATCGGCATCAACATCAAGATGCTGATCGCGCTGTTCCTGTCCGGCTTCTTCGCCCAGCAGCGCACCTGGATCAAATGGCTGTCGGTGATCTTCATCCTGCCCTGGGCGGTGCCGTCGATCCCGACCATCCTGTCGGTGCGGTTCATGCTCAACCCCGAATGGGGCATGGTGAACCATTTCATCTTCACCCTCACCGGTGACGACGGTCCAAACTGGCTGAACGACCCGACCATCGCGCTGACCATGGCGATCGCCGTGCACATCTGGAAGTCGCTGCCGTTCTGGACGCTGATCCTGATCACCGGCCGCCTTGCAATCTCGCATGATCTGTTCGAGGCCGCCGAGGTCGACGGCGCCAGCTGGTGGCAGAAATTCCGCTTCATCACCTGGCCGTCGATGCAGACGCTCTACGTGACCTGCACGCTGCTCTCGATGATCTGGACGCTAGGGGACTTCAACAGCGTCTATCTTCTCACCGGCGGCGGCCCGGCCGACCTCACGCATGTGCTGTCGACGCTCGGCATTCGCTATCTCCGGCTCGACCAGCTCTCGCTGGCGATGGCTTCCATCGTCTGCGCGATGCCGTTCGTCCTGCCGCTCGTGTACTTCATGATGAAACGGTTGTCGCGATGAAGCTTCCCGGCGTAAGCGAATTTTCCTGGCGTGACGTCGCGACCGAAGCGCGGCTGCTCCTGATCGGCATTCCCGTCTTCCTGTGGACGATGATCCCGATCTACCACATGTTCCTGTTCGCGATCTCCCCGAAGGAAGACGCGTTCTCGGGCAAGCTGTGGCCGGATCATCCGACGCTGCACAACTTCGAGATCGTGTTCAAGCAGCAGCACTACTTCCTGCGCGACTTCTACGTCCAGTTCTGGAATTCCGTGGTGATCGCCGCCGCGGTGGGTGCGCTGACGCTAGTCGTCGCGACTGCCGCGGCGTTCTCGATCTCGCGCCTGAAGGTGCCGGGCGGACGCATGGTCCTGAATCTCGCGCTGTTCACCTATTTCATCCCCGCTGCGTTCCTCGCCGTGCCGATGTACCGCACCATGGGCAATTACGGTCTGCTCAACAATCACTGGTCGCTGATCCTCGCCATGGTGACGATCGCCAGCCCGTACGCGATCTGGGTGCTGAAGCAGGCCTCGGACAAGCTGCCGGTCGAACTCGACGAAGCCGCAGTGATGGACGGCGCCACGACGCTCCAGATCTTCCGCCTGGTCTATCTGCCGCTGATGATGCCCTCGCTGGTCGCGATCGGCACCTATGCGGTGCTGCTGGCCTGGAACGAATATCTCTACGCGTTCCTGCTGCTCTCGAACGACCAGGAGATCACCCTGCCCGTCGCGCTCGGCAATTTCCTCGCCGCCGACGATTCGCCGTGGGAGTTGTTGATGACCACCGGCTTCATCTACGCGCTGCCGCCGGCCGCGGTCTACTACGCCTTCCGCCGCTACATGGTGGGCGGCCTGACGGCAGGTGCGGTGAAGTCCTAGAGCTGGCTGGCGCGCTTTCTGCGATAGGCGATCAGGAGCGCGATCATCGAGCCCAAGAAGTATCCGGCGGTCGCGCCCGAGATGGCGCGGCCGACGATGATCGCAAGCGCTCGGTCGCCCGCGTCGACGGCCGAGATCACGCCCACTGCATATTGCAGTGCGAACACGACGAGATTGCGGATCAGCCCGAACGCACTGCCCGGACGAATGATCTCTCCAGTCTTGTGGTCAACATCGAACGGACGCGGCGTCAGCACGCCGACCGGCAACAGCACCAGCGCGGCCGCGATCCAGGCAAGCAGCGGCCACGCGCTCTCCTGATGCCCAACTCCGATCCGCGAAACGCCCCAGACGATGAAGACGACCGGCACGATCAGCGCGCGCCAGATCGGCATCTTGCGCGGCTGCATCGCCTTGATTCCCTGCCACACCAGATAGGCGAGCAACATCCAGACCCAGAACGGGGTGTGGATCACGATCTGATAGGCGAATGTCATGACAGTCTCCGCATCACAAAGGCGCCGCGCTCTCGCCTTGCGAGCTCGACAATTTTGAAGCAACCGAGGCGATGATGATGACCACAGCGATCAGGGCGATCACCAGGGTGCAGATCGCATTGATCTCCGGCTTCACGCCGAGCCTCACCTCGGAATAGATCCGGATCGGCAGGGTTGCCGAGCCGGGGCCGGTGGTGAAGCTCGCGATCACGAGGTCGTCGAGGGAGAGCGTGAAGGCCAGCATCCATCCGGCGACGATCGCCGGCGCGATCAACGGCAACGTCACCGACAGGAACGCGCGGACGGGGGCGCAGCCGAGATCCATCGCCGCCTCTTCGAGCGAGCGATCGAGCGAGCCGAGGCGCGACTGCACGACGACGGCAACGAAGCACATTGTCAGCGTGGTGTGGGCGATCGTCACGGTCCAAAAGCCGCGCTCCGCGTTCAGCGCCACGAACAGCAAGAGCAGCGACAATCCCGTGATCACCTCCGGCATCACCAGCGGCGCATAGAGCATGCCGGAGAACAACGTGCGGCCGCGAAAGCGCTCGCCGCGCGACAGCGCCACCGCGGCCAGCGTGCCCAGCAGCGTGGCAATGGTCGCGGAAGCGACTGCGACCCGCAGGCTCATCCAGGACGCTTCGATCATGGCGCGGTCGGCAAAGAATTCGTGATACCAGCGCAGCGACCAGCCGCCCCACACCGTCACCAGCCGTGAGGCGTTGAAGGAATAGATCACGAGAATGAGGATCGGCAGATAGAGGAAGGCGAGGCCCAGCGCGAGCGAAGCGATGTTGAAGCGAGACAGGCGGGAAATCGTGCGCATCTCACTGCTCCTCCAGCTGTCGGCGCTGAAGCCGCTCGTAGAACAGAAGCGGCAACAGCAGCATCACGAGCAGCGCGATCGCCGCGGCCGAGGCGACCGGCCAGTCCTTGTTGGTGAAGAATTCGAGCCACAGCGTCTGGCCGATCATCAGCGAATTGGAGCCGGCGAGCAGATCCGGAATCACGAACTCGCCAACGATGGGGATGAAGCACAAGAGCACGCCGGCGCCGACACCCGGTAGCGACAGCGGGAACGTCACCAGCCAGAACACCGCCCCCGGCGGCGCGCCGAGATCGCTGGCCGCTTCCTCCAGCGCCGGCTCCATCTTCGCGAGGGTGGCGTAGAGCGGCAGGATCATGAACGGCAGATAGGAATAGACGATGCCGATATACATCGCCGTGTCGGTGGAGAGCCACACCACCGGCTGGCTCACCAGATGCAGCGCCAGCAGGATCTGATTGAGCAGGCCGTCATGCTGGAGGATGTTGATCCAGGCATAGATGCGGATCAGGAACGAGGTCCAGAACGGTACGATCACCAGCACCATCGCCACTGCCTGCCAGCGCTTCGGTAGCCGCGCCATGCCATAGGCGATGGGATAGCCGATCAGCAGCAACAAGGCGGTCGCCGTCACGGCTACGGTCAAGCTGCGCAGATAGGCGAACACATAAATGTCGTCGGAGGCGAGCAATCTGAAATTGTCGATCGAAAGTGCGGCAAACGCCGCCCGGATGGCCGTCCATCCTGCCGTCAGGTCGAACACCGGCTCGTAGGGGGGCTGCGCAATCGCGGTCTGCGACAGGCTGATCTTCAGCACGAAGCCGAACGGCACCAGGAAGAACAGCACCATCCAGACATAGGGTGCGATGGCTGCGAAGCGCGCCGGTCGCGCAAAAATCCGGCGGGCGCTCATGACGGCAGCACCACGCAATCATCAGGCGTGAACCAGGCGACGATTTGCTGGTTCAGGCTATAGGCATCGACGTCGAGGCGCGCGCTGTTGGCGACGGACGCCTGCACCGTGCCGCCCGTATCGAGCTTCACCTTGTAGGTGGTGGTGCCGCCGAGATAGCAGATGTCGGCGATCACGCCATCCAGGACGTTGATCGCGGTTCCATGACCGGCCTCGCTCACTGGACCACGACGCGACAGTTTGACCTTCTCGGGACGGATCGCGACCGAAAATCTGCTGTCGCCGAACGGCTGGCGCGGCTCGGCCACCACCAGCGTCCCCGCATCACGCGTGCCAATGACCAGGCGATGACCATCGCGCAGCTTCGACTCGGCGTCGAACAGATTGATGTCGCCGACGAACTCCGCAATCCAGCGCGAACGCGGCGCCTCGTAGAGCTCACGCGGGGGAGCAACCTGGGCCAGCTTGCCTGATTTCATCACGCCGATCCGGCTGGCCATCGTCATCGCCTCCTCCTGGTCGTGGGTGACGATAATGAAGGTCATGCCGAGCCGGCGCTGAAGCTCCATCAGCTCGCGTTGCGTGCTCTCGCGCAGCTTCTTGTCAAGCGCCGCAAGCGGCTCGTCGAGCAGCAACAATTGCGGCCGGCGGGCCAGCGCGCGGGCCAGCGCGACGCGCTGCCGCTGGCCGCCGGAGAGCTGGTCGGGCTTGCGCTTCTCCAGCCCCTCGAGCTTCACCAGCGCGACCATCTCCGCGACGCGTGGTGCGATCTCGGCGCGCGCCATGCCCGAGCGCTTGAGGCCGAAGGCGATGTTGTCGCGCACCGACAGATGCGGAAACAGCGCGTAGTTCTGGAACATCATGTTGATCGGGCGCTCGTGCGGCAGCGCCTGCGCGATATCCCTGCCACCGAGCAGGATGCGCCCTTCATCCGGAGCCTCGAAGCCCGCGAGCATACGCAGCAGCGTGGTCTTGCCGCAGCCGCTGGGCCCGAGCAGCGCAAAGAACTCGCCGGCCTTGACGTCGAGCGACACGCCGTCCACGGCGCGAAATGTTCCAAACGTCTTGGCCACGCCCTCGATGCGCAGCAGCGGCTCACCAGCGGCCGGATGCGCATCTCCAGCCGCATTGGCTGCGGCGCCCGTTCTCGGTGACTCGTCAGTCATGGTCCCTGCCAACCCCAAGTGCCGCCGCACGCTAGCCGCGGATCGGCCTTTCCTCAACCGGTTCGAGCCATGCCCGCCATGAACGCTGCCAGTGCGTCACGGTCCGCGGCAGGCATGGTCAGGCCGAGCTTGGAGCGGCGCCACAGGATGTCATCGGGGAAGCGCGCCCATTCGCGGGCGATGAGATAACGCGTCTCGGCGGCGGTCAGGTCGGGACCAAATGTGGGGCCGAGTGCTTCGCGTGTCTTCGCCTCGCCCAGCACATCGGGCAATCGCGAGCCGTAGGCCGCAACCAGGCGCCGGGCTTGCGGCTCGGTGAGAAAGCGCCAGCGGTGGCAGGCGAGATCGACTTCGGTCTCGAAACGATCCCAGGCGAAATCGCCGCCAGGCAATGCTGCGCCGGCGGTCCAGGGTCTCGACATGGGATAGAACGACGTCAGCCGCGTCACTGCCCGCTCGGCGCGCAGCCGCGAGGTCGTGACGTCGCCGCCGAACACAGTGAGCAGCGGCGCCTTGCGCCGGCGCGCGTGGAACAGCGTCGTCCCGTTGCGTCGCCGCCCGGACGCGGGCGTCAGATTGACGCCGGAGACCGTGCGCACCACGTCGGTCGGGGCGACACGCTCGCGGAAGTAACGGTTCACGGCCTCGCACAGATAGCTGACATCGGCGCTTGGCATGGCGACGATCGCGGGATCGCCGGTGAAATCGTGCGTGACCGTGCCGACCAGCGTGAAATCGCGCTCAAAGGGGCTGGCAAAAATCAGCCGGCCATCAGTGTTCTGGAACACGTAGACGTTATCGGACTCGAACAGCTTTGGCAGGACGACCTGGCTCATCTGCACGGCGGCCATCGCCGGCACCGGCTGTCGCAGCACCGTCTCGGCGACTAACGATGTCCAGCCCCCGGTGGCATTGGCCAGCGCACGTGCCGTGATCACCCGTCGATGGCCGCGATCGACCAGCGCGAGCCGCCAGATGTCGGCCCTGTCGGCGCGCACGCAACGCGCCCCGGTGCGGATCGTGGCGCCGCGCTCGGCGGCATCCAGCGCCGTGAGAACCACGAGGCGCGAATCGTCGACGATGCAATCGGCATATTCGAAGGCGACGCCGAGCGGACGCTTCAGCGCGTTGCCGACCGGATGATGTGTGATGTCGAGGGTTGTCGCTGCAGGCAGGCCGCCGCGGCCCGTCAACGCGTCATAAACATACAATCCGGCCCGCAACAGCCATGGTGGACGCTCATCGGAATGGGCGGGGATCACGAAGCGCATCGGCCGCACCAGATGCGGCGCGATCCGGAGCCAGGTTCGGCGTTCGGCGAGGGCCCTGCGCACCCGCCAGAAGCCGCGACGCTCCAGCACCGACAAATCGCCATGAATCAGCCGCGGCGTCGCTGATGAGGCTGCGCCGCCGAGATCGCCCTGCTCGATCAGGATGACCCGCAGGCCGCGGCCGGCGGCATCGCGCGCGAGGCTGACGCCGTTGAGGCCGCCGCCGATGATCGCGAGGTCGTAATCCGCCATGAAACCGTCGAGAGGGAGCGAGCCAAGTCTCTCCTCACTAGCCGGTCTTGAGCGCAAGCTCCATGGTCTCGACGCGGCCGACGAGGCCGGCATATTGTCCGATCGGCAAGGGCTTGCCGAGCAGGTAGCCCTGCACGCCGTCACAGCCTTCGCGCGCGAGGAAGGCGAGCTGGTCGATCGTCTCGACGCCCTCGGCGATGATCGACATTTCGAAGCCGTGGCCGAGATCGATCACGGCGCGGACGATCGCGGCCGATTGCGGGTTGCGGCCGAGATTGATGATGAAGGCGCGGTCGATCTTGATCTTGTCGAACGGGAACGCCTGCAGATAGCTCAGCGAGGAATAGCCGCTGCCGAAATCGTCCATCGAAATCCGCACCCCGAGAGCCTTCAGACGGCGCAGCAGCGCCAGGCCGCGGTCGAAATCCTCGATCAGCACGCCCTCGGTGATTTCGAGCTCGAGCCGGCCGGGCGCCAGGCCCGTCTCGATCAGGATTGAATGGACAAGCCCGACCACGTCGCCGTGCATGAACTGCGCCGGCGACAGGTTGACTGCGACCTGGAGCGGCTTCGGCCATGACGCCGCCTCGCGGCAGGCCTCGCGCAGGATCCACTCGCCCATCTCGACGATCAGGCCGCTTTCCTCGGCGATGGGGATGAAGTCGGCGGGCGAGACCTGGCCGCGCACCGGATGCTGCCAGCGCGCCAGCGCCTCGAAGCCGATGATCTCGCTCTCGGCGACGCTGTTGCGCGCGATGCCCTGCGGCTGGAAAGCCAGCGACAGCTCGCCGTTCTTGATCGCCATCGAGAGGTCCTGGTGCAGCACGCGGCGGTCGCGGATCTGCTGATCCATCTCGGGCTGGTAGAGGCTGATCGTGCCGCGCGATTTCTGCTTGGCACGGAACAGGGCCGCGCCGGCATTGGCGAGCAGCGCGGCGCCGTCGGGGCCATTGTGCGGGAAGATCGACATGCCGGTCGTGATGCCGGCACGAACCGCGCGACCGTCGATGTGGAACTCCGGCGCCAACACCTCGCCGAGCTGCTGCGCCAGCGCAAGGCCCGCATCGGGCTGCTTTCCGTCGATGATGAGGCCGAATTCGTCGCCGGAGAGGCGCGCCACCAGGCCGCCGCGTGCGGCATCCTGGAGCCGCTGCGCAACCTCGACCAGCAGCTTGTCGCCGAGAGCGTGGCCGAACACGTCGTTGACTTCCTTGAGCCCGTCGAGATCGACGCAAAGGACCGCGAACTCCTCGTCGGTGCCCTCGCAGGCCTCGATCATCTGGTTCAGGGCCTGGAGGAAGGCGGCGCGGTTCGGCAGGTCGGTGAGGCCGTCGTGATAGGCCATGTGCGCCATGCGCGACTCGGTCTGCCGGCGGTTGGTGACGTCCTCATGGGTCTTGATCAGATATTGCGGCTCGCCGGCATCGTTGAGCACCGTGGCCCGGCGGGTCAGGAACAGGCGCAGTCCGTCCTTGGTGGAGATCGGATGTTCTTCGGTGATCATCCCGCGCTTCTTGATCGCGGCCTCGTCGCGCGCGATGATCAGTTTGGCTTCCTTGGCATTGAAGATATCGGAGGCGGTCAGGCCGGTGGCCTCCTCGCGCCTGCGGTTGAGGATCGTCTCGGCGCTGCGGTTGGCGAGCAGATAGCGGCCATCCTTGACCTGCTCCACGATCAGAGCCACCGGAATGTTGTCGACCACGAGTTCGAGGAATTTCTTGGTGCTCTCCAGCTCCTTGGACAGCGATTGCCGATCGGTGATGTCCTCGAACACCACCAGCAGGAATTCAGGCTTGCCGCTCTCGTTGCGAACCACGATCCGGATCGAGGCAACCAAGCGCCGCGCATCGGCACGATCGACCTCGAACTCATTGCGGTACTGGCCATCGGACGATTCGAGCGCTGCCCGGTCGGCCGCCTCGATGCTGGCCGCCGAGCCGGGCACAAACAGCTCCCGCGCATTCCTGCCGACGGCGAAGTCCGGCGACAGCCCCCAGAACCGCTCATAGGCGCTGTTCGCGAAGATATAGCAGCCGTCCTCGATGTTCTTGGCGGCGACGCAGGCCGGCACGTGGTCCAGCACCGATTCCAGGAATTGCTTGGTGGAGGCGAGCTGTCGCGACAGCTTCCGCTGCTCGCTGACGTCCAGATGCGTCGCCACCGAGCCGCCGTTCGGCAGCACGAAATATTTCACGAGGATCGCCCGTCCGTCCGGCAGTTCCGTGATCAGGCCATTGGAGCTCGACGCTTTATCGTAGAATTCGTCGTCGGAGGCGCGCAACACCCCGCGCTTGCGACGCAGTTCGAGGAGTTCGCGGCCATTCATGCCGGCCCGAAGGTCCGAGCGCGTCAGGCCGTAGATCTCGAGATAGCGATCGTTGCAGAAGATGATGCGGCGCTGCGCATCCGTCATCACCACGCCCTGGTTGAGGTTGTTCATGGCGGAGGACACGAAGGCGTTGCGCCGCAGCTGCGAACGCCTGTTCCGGCGCAGCGCGGAATGGACCCACAGCGCGATGGCGACGAGAAACGCGCAAACGACGATGCCCCCGATCAGGGCTTCCCAGATCAGATTGGCGTCGAGATCGCCGAGACGGCTCGGCGCCGCGAGGCCGTCCGCATAGGCACGCGAAGGTGCAACCGCGCTGGTCAGGCACATGACGGCCTGCACAGCAATCGGAAGCATGCTGCCTTCGTGCCAGTTCCTCTCAGCCATCAGCCACCCGCGATTTCAACTGCGGATTGTCTGGCTTCACGGGTTTGGATCGGGTAAACGCCTGTAGCCCAACAGAAAAATGTGACGCGAAATACAGCAATTGCCCTGACATGATAAATGCTTCCTTAACGGAAAACGGCCGCACGGCGCGCTTCCGAGGCCAACCGGCGCCATCGGCCCCTTCAGCGGGACGTCAGCACAACCATGGATAGGGTCGACTGTGTCGTTATCGGAGCCGGCGTGGTCGGGCTCGCGGTGGCAAGGAGGCTCGCACAGGCCGGCCGCGAGGTGATCGTGCTCGAGGAAGCTGAGGCCATCGGCACCGTGACCTCCTCGCGCAATAGCGAGGTGATCCATGCCGGAATCTATTACCGAGCCGGAAGCT
This sequence comes from Bradyrhizobium sp. CCBAU 51627, assembly GCF_028128765.1. Lineage (GTDB taxonomy): Bacteria > Pseudomonadota > Alphaproteobacteria > Rhizobiales > Xanthobacteraceae > Bradyrhizobium. Next base: position 148,581 of record NZ_LBJG01000089.1, on the reverse strand, counting down.
GGATGGCCCGCATGTGCGTCAGCGGCAAGCATGCGCTGTACCGCTATTGCGGCGAGCGCGGCATCCCACACAAGAACTGCGGCAAGCTGATCGTCGCGACCAATGCAAAGGAAACCGAGAAGCTGCAATCGATCAAGGCGCATGCCGAGGCCAATGGCGTGCTCGACATGCAACTGCTCCCGGGCGAGGCCGCGCGCGCGCTGGAGCCGGCGCTGGCCTGTGACGCCGCGCTGTTGTCGCCATCGACCGGCATCATCGACAGCCATGCCTACATGCTCTCGCTGCGCGGCGAGGCCGAGGAAGCGGGCGCGGCCTTTGCGTTTCACACGCCGCTGATCCGCGCCAAGGCGGAAGGTGGAACGATCGAGATCGAAGCCGGCGGCGAAGCGCCGATGACGCTGCAATGCGGCCTGCTCGTCAATGCCGCAGGACTTTCGGCAACGACCGTGGCACGTCACATCGATGGCATGCCGATCGACCGGATTCCGCCGGCCTATCTCGCCAAGGGCAACTATTTCAGCTGCAACGCGCGGGCGCCGTTCTCCCACCTGATTTATCCGGTGCCCGAGCCCGGCGGGCTGGGAGTGCATTTGACGCTGGATATGGCGGGACAGGCGCGCTTCGGCCCCGACGTCGAATGGATCGAGACGATCGATTATGAAGTCGATCCGTCACGCGCCGAGCGCTTCTATCCCGCGATCCGCAAATACTGGCCGACGCTGCCCGACGGCGCACTGATGCCGAGCTATTCGGGCATTCGTCCGAAGATCGTGCCGCCGGCGGTGGCGACGCAGGATTTTCTGATGCAGGGTCCGCGCGACCATGGCGTTGCGGGTCTGGTCAATCTGTTCGGCATCGAATCGCCGGGCCTGACGTCGTCGCTCGCGATTGCGGACCACGTCGCGGAGCTGGCCGAGATCTAGCGCGCTTTCGAGCTGATTGGAGACCGGTTCGCGTTAAGAAAACACGTCCAGACAAAGCGCTCACACCGCGCAACGATCATTGCGCGGCGCGCACCTTGCAGCAGGGACGAGCGCAAGGCTCTCATCCCTGCCCGAAGGGATACGATCAAACTTGACGCTGTTACGGGGGTTATTAGTGAAGCGTGTCGCCTGACTGCTTCAGTCGTTCGATCTGGTCCTTGACCAGCAACTTCCGGCGCTTCAACTCAACAATTTGCAGGTCGTCTGTTGAAAGGTGCACGAGAGCTTCGTGCAATTCGTTTTCGAGAGTTTTATGCTTCCGTTCCAATTCAACCAGATGTGCCTGAATTGTCATTCGAAACCTCCTCGGTAGGTGTGACCTTGGATTCGATCCGGACGAGGAAGTGTACATCACCGATTCGTTCTGTCGATGGGTATCCGTCGTCGTACCGTCATTTTTGAAAATTCATATGTAATGAAGCGTGAGTAAGGAACCACGCGGCGAAAAATCCATGATATCAATGCACTTGCGCGACGCTGCACCGAATCGTTGAAATATCTTGCGAGAGGGCGGTGTGTGGAGAGGCAGATCGCTTGCGATCACGCCGCGCAAGGACGATAATTTCCACAGGGCATCCACAGCCTTGATCTCAAGCTATCGGTTTCGGCCGCCGCAGACATGACCCATGAAAACGAGCGTGAGCTCGAAGCCGAGCTCACCCGGTTGCAGCAGGAACACCGAGATCTGGATGCGGCGATCGATGCACTGCATCAATCGCCTGCCCCCGACCTGTTGCGGTTACAGCGCCTGAAGAAACGCAAGCTGTTGTTGCGCGACCGTATCGCCTTCATCGAAGACCAGATCACGCCCGATATTATCGCCTGATCCATAGTGCTCGGGGGGCTGCCGCGCTTGAATCCGCTTGACTCGAAAAGAACAAAATAGGAACATTCATCTCACCCCCGACGCCTCCAGGAAGACGCCCAAGGACAACCCGCAAGGACACCGCAGATGTCAGTCCCCGCCCTTCTCGACAACAGCCATTATGAACAGGCCTGCGATCAGGCGATCGCGATGTGCGACGGCAATCTGCGCAGCACCATCAAGGCGCTGATCATGGCCAACGAATATCTGGAAGCCGAACTGGAAGAATTGCAGGCGGCGATTTCGGCCGGCTGCATCCCCGAGACCTCGCGCAGCAAGATGCGGAGCAACAGCAGCGCCGCCTGAGTTCTAAAGGAGCAACGCCATGTCTGATGTGACCTACTACGTTGCAATGCCCTTCCTGATCGATGCCGACGGATCTCCCGTCGCCGGCGCTGCCGAGGAATGCCAGAACTCGACGGCCGCGCTCCGGCGCGCCGAAGCACTGGCACACAGCGCCGGCCATATCGGCGCCGTCGCATTCAGCCGGAGTGGCGATCCCATGACTGGCGAATTCGGCGATGCCACACTGTTGCGCAAATTCGGCAACGTACCGGAAGATCTGGCCACTTTATAAGGTCAGCTGCTCACGAGCCTGATCCGCGGCTCGTGTCGTCGATGCGCCTTGCGTACATACATGGCGGCATCGGCCTCCTCGAGTGCGCGCGCGGCATCGGACTGCGCACCGAGCAGCGCGACGCCGGCGGAGGCGCCCGCGGTCACATGCTGGCCGCGAAAGGTGAATGACAAATCGTCGATCGCCTGCTCGAACATGGCGGCCTTCGCCTTGGCATCGGTCTCGCTGAGATTCCACAACAGCAAGGCAAACTCGTCGCCCCCCAGACGGCCGACCACATCGGAGGCGCGGATCTGCCGCGTCAGCTTCGTGGCGATCGCCTTCAATACCTCGTCGCCGGCAGCATGACCGAAGGAATCGTTGATCGGCTTCAGCCGGTCGACGTCGAGCACGATCAGCGCGCCGCTGGCACGGTAGCGCTTCATGTAGGCGATGGCGCGCTGGAGCTCGCGCTCAAAGCCGCGCCGGTTGGGAATGTCCAGCAGGAAATCGGTGTCGGCCGCAGCCTCCAGCTCGGCGACGCGACGCAGCGCCTTCGCGAGCTTGGTCCGCAGAGCACTGATGGTTGCCTTGCCGGCGTCGGACGCGCGACGCGGCGCCGCAGCCCGCTTGGGGGCCGTTTTCGTTCGGCTCCCGCTGGTTTTCCGGCCCTTTTTGGCCTTCGCAGCGGTCGCCCTTTTGGGTTTCTTCATGGGCATCCTGCTCAATGAAGGCTTGCGGGGATTCACCAAGACAGGATAGTGCATTCCCTTCTCCTTGCCACCGCCTTGCGAGCCGCCGGCCGGAACCGTTAATCTGGCCTATCTTTCTGTTTTCCGAGCACAATTGACGTCATGACCGCGCCGATCGCCATCATCATGGGAAGCCAGTCGGACTGGGAGACGATGCGGCACGCCGCCGACACGCTTGCAACGCTCGGCGTCGCCTCCGACACCCGCATCGTTTCGGCACACCGTACTCCGGACCGCCTGTTTACCTTTGCCAAGGGCGCCAAGGCCGCCGGTTTCAAGGTGCTCATCGCCGGCGCGGGCGGAGCTGCGCATCTGCCCGGCATGGCCGCGGCACTGACGGAACTGCCGGTATTCGGCGTGCCCATCGAGTCCAGGACGCTCAAGGGCATCGATTCGCTCTATTCGATCGTTCAGATGCCCGCCGGCATTCCGGTCGGCACGCTCGCGATCGGCAAGGCCGGCGCAATCAACGCGGCGCTGCTGGCGGCATCCGTGCTGGCGCTGTCCGATCCGGCCCTGTCGGACCGTCTCGCCGCCTGGCGCAAGGCCCAGACCGAGGCGGTTGCCGAGCGCCCGGAGGACAAGGCGTGACCGACGCAGAGCAGGTGAAGCTGAAGCCCGGCGACACCATCGGAATCCTCGGCGGGGGACAACTCGGTCGGATGCTGGCCATGGCCGCGGCACGCCTCGGCCTGCGCTGCCAGGTATTCTCGCCCGATCCGGACTCGCCGGCGTTCGACGTCGTGCTCAACGCAACCTGCGCCGAATATGCCGACGTCGAAGCGCTCGAGCTGTTCGCCCATGACGTCGACGTCATCACCTACGAATTCGAGAACGTACCAGCCGCAGCCGCCATTGTGCTGGACGCGCGCCGCCCCGTGCTGCCTAACCGCAAGATCCTCGAGACCACCCAGGACCGGCTCGCCGAGAAGGATTTTGTGACGAAGCTCGGCATCGGCACCGCTGCCTACGCCGACGTCACCTCCGTATCCACGCTGCGCGAGGCGATCGCGAAGATCGGCCTGCCCGCGGTGCTGAAGACCCGCCGCTTCGGCTATGATGGCAAGGGCCAGGCGATCATTCGCGAGGGCGACGACATCGCGAGGGTCTGGACCAGCCTCGGCACCAAATCGGCGATCCTCGAGGCCTTCGTGCCGTTCGAGCGCGAGATCTCCGTGATCGCAGCACGCTCTGCATCAGGCCAGGTCGAGTGCTTCGACGTGACCGAGAACGAGCATCGCGACCACATCCTGAAGATATCGCGTGCGCCGGCGCCGATCCCGGATGCGCTGGCCGAAGAGTCCCGCAGCATCGCCGGCAAGATCGCGACCGCGCTCGACTATGTCGGCGTTCTCGCAGTGGAGATGTTCGTGCTCGCCAATGGCGGCGGACCGAAGGTGCTGGTCAACGAGATCGCGCCGCGCGTACACAATTCCGGACACTGGACCCTCGACGGTGCCTCCGTCTCCCAGTTCGAGCAGCACATCCGCGCCATTGCCGGCTGGCCGCTCGGCAAGCCGGTGCGCCACGGTGAGGTCGTCACCATGACCAATCTGATCGGCGACGAGATCAACGATTACGAAAAGTGGCTGAGCGTACCGGGCGCGACCGTCCACATCTACGGCAAGGGCACCCCTCGCCCCGGCCGCAAGATGGGCCACGTTACCGAAGTCCGCCCCTCGAAGGGCAAGTAAGGGGATCGCAGCAAGATCCGCGATCCCATTCCGTATTTTTGTTTGACGCGTTTTCTTGCGCGAACCGGTATATCCACTTCGCTCGATAACGCTCTACGCCGTCTTCACGCCCGCGACGACCCCGGCGGGCTCCTCGCTGAGCCAGCGATAGATCACCCCACCCAGTGTGCCGCCGATCAGCGGTGCGACCCAGAATAGCCAGAGCTGCGACAGCGCCCAGCCGCCGACGAACAGCGCAGGGCCGGTGCTGCGCGCCGGGTTCACCGACGTGTTGGTGACGGGGATGCTGACGAGATGAATCATCACCAGCGCAAGTCCGATCGCGAGCGGTGCGAAACCTGCGGGCGCGCGGCCATGGGTCGCGCCCATGATCACGAACAGGAACATCATGGTCATCACCACCTCGGTGACGAAGCAGACGAGCATGCTGTACTGGCCCGGCGAATGCGCGTCATAGCCGTTGGAGGCAAAGCCCTTGGTGACGTCGAAGCCCGGGGCACCGTTGGCGATCACATAGAGCAGTTCGGCGGCAACGATCGCCCCGCAGACCTGCGCGATCACGTAAGGCAGGATCTGGCTGGCCGGAAACCGTCCCCCGGCGGCGAGGCCGACCGTGACGGCTGGATTGAGATGGCAGCCCGAGATATGGCCGATCGCATAGGCCATGGTGACGACGCTCAGGCCGAAGGCAAGGGACACGCCGACCAGGCCGATCCCGACCTGCGGAAAGCCGGCTGCAATCACTGCGCTGCCGCAGCCTGCGAATGTAAGCCAGAACGTGCCGATGGCCTCGGCAGCATATTTCTTCATGTCCATGTGACGTCTCCCCTGATTTCCAAGATTCCGGAACTATGCCCGCTGCGGCCCGATTCTGGCGCCGAATCTCCCAAGTCGAGGCCGCAAGGGAGCATTTTCGCCGCATTTAATGGCTGAACTTGGCCCGAAAACCCGCTTGGCCGGTGGACATCCCAGCTTTTGTCTGATACATCCGCGCGCTCAAGGTTAAGGGCTTGCGCGTTTCGCCATCCCCTTTGACTTACCAGAATTCAAATCCGATCCACTGAAGAGGATGCCGCGTGCAGGTTCTCGTTCGCGATAACAATGTCGACCAAGCCCTCAAGGCGCTGAAGAAGAAGATGCAGCGCGAGGGCATTTTCCGCGAGATGAAGCTCCGCGGTCATTACGAGAAGCCCTCCGAGAAGAAGGCCCGCGAAAAGGCCGAAGCCGTGCGCCGCGCGCGCAAGCTGGCCCGCAAGAAGCTGCAGCGCGAAGGCCTGCTGCCGATGAAGCCGAAGCCGGTGTTCGGCGCTGGCCCGGGTGGCGAGCGTGGCGGCCGCAGCGGCCCGGGTGCTGGTCCGCGCGGACCGCGCTGATCTTGCCGGCATTGCAGGACTGAGTTTTCGATGACGCGGGCTGCCGGCCCGCGTCATTATTTTATGAGCGGTGCCTTCCCGGGGCGGGCACTTACAGATGCGGCGCTCCGTGTTCATCGCGAGGGAAAACCGCTGCACACTTTTCCGGATTCATGCTCTAGCGCGAGCGAACCGTGATGGCCTCCCCTTTCCCCGAGCCCGGCTTGATGCGGTTGCGCCGGACCTGGCGTCAACCGCTCGCGCTGATCTTGATGGGGATCGCATTGTGCGGCTGCTCCTTCGATCTGGGCTCGCTGATGCCCGAGAAGGACAAGCCGCAGGAGGCGCCCAAGGCGGCGGCTGCGCCGGATAGCGCAGTCAGCGCCGCCAACGTCACCGAGGCCCAGACCCACACGGCAAAGGCGCAGGCACTGGCCAAGTCGGGCGAAACGCAGGCAGCGCTGGACGAGTTCAATCGCGCCGTCGCGCTCGATCCCTACAATGCGCAGGCGCTCTACGGCCGCGCCCTGCTCTACCAGGGCAACAACCAGCACGACTTCGCAATCGCCGATTTCGGTGCCGCCAGCGGGCTCAATCCGCAGAAGGCCGAACCGCTGCTTGGCCGTGCCGTCAGCTATCTCGCCATTGGCAAGGTCAAGGAGGCCGCGGCCGATCTCGACGAGGCTTCGGAGGCCGATCCGCACAACGCCCAGGTCTGGACGACACGGGGACAGGCCTATGAACGGCTGGGCGACAAGGCCAAGGCGGCGGCATCCTACAACAAGGCGGTCGCATTGCGCCCACACGACGACGCCGCCCGGAGCGGATTGGCCCGCGTCGGCGGCTGACAAATTCCTTAGGCCCGGCCCTGACGCGTTGTCTTGACGCGAACCGGCAACCGCCTCGCGCGAAAGCGCCCTGGATAGCGCAGGCGCTCAACTAGTCGGGGGTGGCGCCCTTCGGCAGAACCGCGTGGAACATCGACTTCATGCCCGACAGCATCTCGTCGGCAACATTGGTCTTCGGCCGCGGCATGGTTGAGCCGGCATCAGCGCGGAGGTCGAGCGGCGGGGCGATCATCGGGACCGGAATATCGGCCGGCGGCGTTAGCCGATTCGGATCATCGTTGCCGACCGAAGCCGTGTAAGGCGGATTCGCCTGCGACGGGCCACCATTGCCATAGGCCTCAGGCGCTGGCGTCGACACATTGATCGGCGGCGGCAACGGACGCACCGTCGAGGGCAGCGCAGTCACGACGCGGGGGGCCTCCGGCGTCCGGGACGCTTCCTGCACCGCAGGCTCCGGCGTCCTCTCGGCCGCCTTGGTCTCGGCCGACCTGTTGTCGGAAGATCTTGCCTCCGCCGCCTTCTCGGCGGCCTTGCCCTCCGGCGACTTCCGCAGACGCTCGATGGCGGCCCGGGCGAGATCGTTGGCGTCAGGGGTCGCGGCCGCAGAAGCGGCAGCCGACGCCGAATTGGCCTCGACCACCGGTGGGGTCGCCGCCGGGGAAGACTTGGCAACCGACTTCTCATGGGCCGGGGTGCGCCCGTGCGAAGCGGCCTCGCCGGGAGCCACGTCGGCAGCCTTGGTGTCGGTGGCCTTGGTGTCGGTAGCCTTGGTCTCGGCCGCCTTGGTCTCGGCAGGCTTTTCGGCCGCCGGCTTGTCGGACGCGCTCTTCTCGGAAATCCTCTTCTCGGAGACGCCCCTGGCCTTGATGCCGGGACCCGGGAGGTTGGCCACGTCGGCGGGCTTGCCGTTCTTGCCGGCATCGGCAGGCGTCGCCACCGCGGCTGGCGTATCCGCCGCCGGCTTGGCGTTGATGTAGTGATTAACGATGTAGGCCCCGATGATCGTCGCGAGCACCGAGGGGAAGATATCCATCGAGATTTTAGCGAGGTATTTCAGCATTTCTCGGCCACTCCCCGCGCGATCAGATGCGGGAACTTTGGGGCATTGTAAGGGATCAACTGCGACGGATCGATGGCAAAGTTTACGCGTGCCTTACGGCTTCAGCTCAATCTCAAGGAACACGATCTCGGTTGAGGTTTCGTTAAGTACGTCGTGTTGGACGCCGGCCTTGCGGAAGTAGGATTTCCCGGCCGCAAGCTGCGCTTTGGAGCGCTCGCCGCCCGGCGCCACGATAGTCATTTGACTGTCGACGACAGGCACGATCACATAATCCATCCCGTGGGTGTGATGCCCGGTCGCGCTGCCCGGGGCAAGCCGCCACTCGGTCACCCGGACCTGTTCGTTATCGACCTGGACCTCGGACTTGGCAGCAAGCATCGGAACCTCGCTCGGGAAACCGGTTCAGGGCACGAATACCAGGAACACGTAGACGGCAAATACCACCATATGGACCAGCCCGAACAGGACGTTGGTCCTGCCCGTGCCGAAGGTCAGCATGCTCAGCAAGAATGTCAGGATCATCAGCGCCGTGTTCTGGGAATTGAGGCCCAGCACCAGCGGCTGGTCGATCACATAGGTGGCGAGCCCGACCGCCGGGATCGTGAGGCCGATGGTGGCCAGCGAGGACCCGAGCGCCAGGTTGATGCTCTTCTGGAGGTCGTTCTTGCGAGCCGCCGTGATTGCGGAAACGCCTTCCGGCATCAGGATCAGAAGCGCGACCAGGAGGCCTGCGAACGCCGGCGGGGCGCCGATCCTGTCGGCGACGGCGTCCACCACCAGCGAGAACTTCTTGGCGAGGAGGACGACGGCCAGAAGCGAGATGAGGAGCAGCGCGATGCTCAGCACCAGCATCGTGCTCGACAGATCGGTCGCCCCGCTCTCGCCCTCCCCCCGCTCGTGAACGAAATAATCCTTGTGCAGGACCATCTGGGTGTAGAGGAACACGGCATAGAGCACGATGGTCACGAGGTCGACGAAGCCGAGCTGGAGCGTCGAATAGACCGGCCCCGGCGTCGACAGCGTGTAGTTGGGCATGATCAGCGTCAGCGTCGCGAGCGCAATCAGCACGCTGAGATAGACGTTGGCGCCGGAGACCTGAAAACCCTGCTCGCGATAGCGAAGCCCGCCAATGAAGACGCAGAGGCCGACGAGGCCGTTGCAGACGATCATCACCACCGCGAAGACCGTGTCGCGCGCGAGCGTCGGCGCGGGCTTGTCGCCCAGCATGATCGTGGTGATCAGTGCGACCTCGATGATGGTCACCGCGAACGTGAGCAGCAGCGTGCCGAAAGGCTCGCCGATCCGCTCCGCGATCACCTCGGAATGATGCACGGCCGCGAACACGGTGCCGAACAGGATCACCAGCAGGACGATTGCGAACAGGCCGCCGCCGGCCGACAGGGTGAAGCTGTAGCCGCTCACGGCGACGACCAGGAACAGCAGCACCGCCAGCGCAGGAAAGATCCAGGACGACCGCGGCATCGGTCCGTGCGCACTCATGCTGGCGATTCCTTCATTAGACACACCGATTATGCGCGAGAACGTCGCGCTCGTCAGCCCTCAGGAGCCGTTGACAAAGCGCCGCGCAATCCCAACCATGCCAAAATTGCCGAGATCGTCATGTCCGCCCTCTGGAATGCGAACAAACTGCTTCGGCTCGTGCGCCAGCGCGAACAGCTTCTCGCCGAATGCGATCGGAATGGTCTGATCCTGCGCGCCATGGACGATCAGGAGCGGCACAGCGACCTGTGCGATGCGCCGGTCCGAGTGGAGCGGATCGCGGATCAGGAGGCGGACCGGAACGAAGCGGAAATGCGCGGCCGCGACGTCCGCAATCGACGTGTAGGGCGCCTCGAGGATCAGCTTCCGGATCGGATGCTCGGACGCGATGGCAATGGCAACGCCGCTCCCAAGCGAAAATCCCCACACGACGATGCGCTGGGCATCGTAGCGCGCCGCTGCGAATGAATACGCGGCCGCTCCGTCACGCAGCAGGCCGTCCTCGCTTGGCGCGCCACTGGAGCCCGCATAGCCGCGATAGGACAGCGCCACGAGTCCGGTGCCGTCGGCCGTGATCGCCTTGAAGCGCCCGGCAAGTCCCGCGAGAAAATCCCCGTTGCCGTGAAAGTACAGCACCACGGCATGGCCGGGCTTTGGCGCCACGTGCCAGACGATGACCCTCTCGCCGTCGGACGTGGTCAGGACGTGTTCTTCGGCTCGCGGAAATCCTGCGGCGGCGGGCGCGGTCCGCTCGGCGGTCGGGATCGGAAACAGCAGGGCGCGCTGCTTCGCAAACAGCAGGACGAGCCCGGCGCAATAGCCGGCTGCGAGGATGATGGCGATCCATTTGAGGATAGTCATCGCGGGCCTCGGCGGGAGCGCACGCCACCGCAGCGGTGGCGTGCAAGTCGACGCACGGCTCGCGTTACATCGCCTTGACGATGTTCTCGGTCACCTTCTTGGCGTCGCCGAGCAGCATCATGGTGTTGTCGCGATAGAACAGCGGATTGTCGATGCCCGCGTAACCCGAGGCGAGCGACCGCTTGATGAACATCACTGTGCCGGCCTTCCAGACCTGGAGGACAGGCATGCCGTAGATCGGCGAGGTCTTGTCCTCTTCCGCGGCCGGGTTGGTGACGTCGTTGGCGCCGATGACGAAGGCGATGTCGGCCTGGGCGAACTCGGAGTTGATGTCCTCGAGTTCGAACACTTCGTCGTAGGGCACATTGGCCTCGGCGAGCAGCACATTCATGTGGCCGGGCATGCGGCCCGCGACCGGGTGAATGGCGTACTTCACCTCGACGCCTTCCTTCTTCAGGATGTCGGCCATTTCGCGCAATGCGTGCTGGGCCTGCGCCACCGCCATGCCATAGCCGGGCACGATGATGACCTTGGAGGCATTCTTCATGATGAAGGCGGCATCGTCCGCCGAGCCGAGCTTGGCGGGCTTCTGCTCGCCACCTGCGCCACCGCCAGCCGCTGCGGTCTCACCGCCGAAACCACCGAGGATGACCGAGATGAAGGACCGGTTCATCGCGTGGCACATGATGTAGGACAGAATCGCGCCGGAGGAGCCGACCAGCGCGCCGGTGATGATCAGCGCCGAGTTGCCGAGCGTGAAGCCGATGCCGGCCGCGGCCCACCCCGAATAGGAGTTCAGCATCGAGATCACGACCGGCATGTCGGCGCCGCCGATCGGGATGATCATGAGCACGCCGAGGGCCAGCGCCAGGATGACGTTGAGCCAGAAGAAAACCGGGCTGCCGGTTACGACGAGGCCGACGATACAGGCGACCAGCGCCACCGCGAGCACGACGTTGATCACGTGGCGAGCCGGCAGGATGATCGGAGCACCGCTCATCCGCGCGGACAGCTTCAGGAACGCGATCACCGAACCGGTGAAGGTCAGCGCGCCGATGGCGACGCCGAGCGACATTTCGACCAGGCTCTGGGTATGGATGTTGCCGGGGGTGCCGATGTCGAAGGCCTCGGGCGCATAGAATGCGCCCGCCGCAACCAGCACCGCGGCCATGCCGACCAGCGAGTGGAAGGCCGCAACGAGTTCCGGCATCGACGTCATCGGCACGCGGCGGGCGATGACCGCACCGATCGCAGCGCCAATGGCGATGCCGACAATCACCAGTACCCAGGCGAGACCGTCCGCGGGCGGATGGTTGGCCAGCGTGGTGGCGACTGCGATCGCCATGCCGATCATGCCGAGCAGATTGCCCTGGCGCGACGACGCCGGGCTCGAGAGTCCGCGCAGCGACAGGATGAACAGCACCCCCGCCACGAGATACAAGAATGCAGAGAGATTAGCGCTCATCTCAGGTCCCCATTGATCCCATCAGCCCGAGGTGGCCGCTCACTTCGACTTCTTCTTGTACATCGCCAGCATGCGCTGGGTGACAAGGAAGCCGCCGAAGATGTTGATGCAGGCAAAAATCAGCGCGACGAAGCCGAAGGCGCGCGCCCAGCCCGAACCGCTCGAGACGTTGGCGACGCCGCCGGCCAGCAGCGCGCCGACCACGATCACCGAGGAGATCGCGTTGGTGACGCTCATCAGCGGCGTGTGCAGCGCCGGGGTCACCGACCACACCACGAAATAGCCGACGAAGACGGCAAGGACGAAGATCGACAGCCGGAAGATAAAGGGGTCAACGACCTGTGCAGCATGCTCCATGACGTGCTCTCCTTAAGCCTTCGGCTGGAAGTTTGGATGGATCACCGCGCCGTCCTTGGTGAGCGCAGTGGCCTTGACGAGCTCGTCGTCCCAGTTGACGGCGAGCTTCTTCTCTTTCTTGTCGACCATGGTCTCGATGAAGGAGAACAGATTGCGTGCGTAGAGGCTGGAGGCCGAGGCCGCGACGCGGCCGGCGACATTGGTGTAGCCGACGATCTTGATGCCATCGAGGTCGACGACCTCACCCGGCTTCGCACCTTCGACATTGCCGCCGCGCTCGACCGCGAGATCGACCAGCACCGAGCCGGGCTTCATCGACCTGACCATCTCGCCGGAAACCAGCTTCGGCGCGGGCCGGCCCGGGATCAGTGCGGTGGTGATCACGATGTCCTGCTTCTTGATGTGCTCGGCGGTGAGGGCTGCCTGCTTGGCCTGATACTCTTTCGACATTTCCTTGGCGTAGCCGCCGGCGGTCTGCGCGTTCTTGAACTCCTCGTCCTCGACAGCGAGGAACTTCGCGCCGAGCGATTCAACCTGCTCCTTGGTGGCAGGACGAACGTCGGTCGCGGTCACGACGGCACCCAGGCGCCGCGCGGTCGCGATCGCCTGCAGGCCGGCAACGCCGACGCCCATCACGAACACCTTTGCGGCCGGAACGGTGCCGGCGGCGGTCATCATCATCGGGAAGGCGCGGCCGAAGGCCTCGGCGCCCTCGATCACGGCGCGGTAGCCGGCGAGGTTGGCCTGTGAGGACAGCACGTCCATCACCTGCGCACGCGTGATGCGCGGCATCAATTCCATCGCGAAAGCGGAGACGCCGGCATCGGCCATCGCTTTTAGCGCGGCCTCGTTGCCATAGGGGTCCATGATGGCGATGACGAGCGCGCCGCGCTTGTACTGCGCAAGCTCGGAGGCCTCGGGACGCTTCACCTTGATGATGATGTCGGCGTCCTTGAGCGCGTCAGTGCTGACGGTGGCGCCCACGGCCGTGAATTCGGAATCCGGCAGGCCCGACTTGATGCCCGCGCCGGGCTCGACGGCGATCTCGGCGCCGAGCGCTTTAAACTTCTTCACCGTATCGGGCGAAGCCGCGACCCGCGGCTCCGACGGATCAATTTCCTTGGCAACGGCGATCTTCATAGGTCCTCCGGCGGCGCGGGACAGCGCACGCACAAAAAAGTAGCGTTACTCCCGCAGCGTTGCATACCGGCTTTGGCACCGGCTTGTTTGCAAATTTTGTGGGCAGCTGCCGCCGCAAGCGTGGGCAGCCACCAAGGTCGATTTAGGTGAGGAAGATCGCCATCAGAATCACGATCAGGGCGACCGCGGCGGTGCCGTACTTCACCAGCTTGATGAAGCCCTCGTAGGTCTGCTCGTGCGCAACGTAGTCGTTGCCATCGGCGGTGCTGTACGCAACTTCGCTATGATCTGCCATGGATGTCCCCAGTCGAAAGTCGAATTCTTCGGCTGGGATACCTTAAACCTTCGGGCAGGGCAACGGCACGAAGGTGCAGTTTTCCAGCAAATAGGCTCATTTGGAATCCCGATTATCGCGGATCCGGCAACGCCGGGATCGCTTTTGCTGAACCGCAGTTCAACAGATCCCATGCGCCGTCGCTGCCCCAAATTCAGGCACCTCTGCCCTCAACCCATCGCCTCCAGTTCGTCGATCATCCCGGCGATGACGCTGAGGCCGCCGTCCCAGAACTTCGGGTCCTTGGCATCGAGCCCGAACGGGCGCAGCAGCTCGGAATAGTGCTTGGTGCCGCCGGCCGCGAGCATGTCGAGATAGCGCTCGGCGAAACCTTCGGCCGTGTTCTCGTAGACGGCATAGAGCGAGTTCACGAGGCAATCGCCGAAGGCATAGGCATAAACGTAGAAGGGCGAGTGGATGAAGTGCGGGATGTACATCCAGTAGTTCTCGTAGCCCGCCTTGATCTCGATCGCCGGCCCCAGGCTCTCGCCCTGCACCGACAGCCAGAGCTCGCCGAGCCGCGTCGCGGTGAGCTCGCCGTTCTTGCGCTCGGTGTGGACCGCGCGCTCGAACGAATAGAACGCGATTTGCCGCACCACGGTATTGATCATGTCCTCGACCTTGCCGGCGAGCAGCGCCTGGCGCTGCTTTGCACTTTTGGTCTGCGCCAGAAGCCGCCGGAAGGTCAGCATCTCGCCGAACACGCTCGCCGTCTCCGCCAGCGTCAGCGGCGTCGGCGCCATCAGCGCGCCGTTCTTTGCCGCGAGCACCTGGTGCACGCCGTGGCCGAGCTCGTGCGCCAGCGTCATCACGTCGCGCGGCTTGCCCTGGTAGTTCATGAGGACATAGGGATGCGCCGACGGCGTGGTCGGATGGGAGAAGGCACCTGGCGCCTTGCCCGGACGTACCGGCGCGTCGATCCAGCGGTCGGTGAAGAAGCGCTCGGCGATGTCGGCCATCTTTGGCGAGAAACCGCGATAGGCCGTCAGTACCATGTTGCGCGCATCCGGCCAGCCGATCACGTCGGTCGCGGCAAACGGCAGCGGCGCGTTGCGGTCCCAATAGGCCAGCCGCTTCTTGCCGAACCACTTCGCCTTCAGCGCGTAGTAGCGATGCGACAACTTCGGATAGGCCGCGCGCACCGAGGCGACCAGCGCGTCCACCACCTCGCGCTCGACGCGATTGTTCAGATGGCGGGAATCTGCGACATCCTTGAAACCGCGCCAGCGATCGGAAATGTCCTTGTCCTTGGCGAGCGTGTTGGTGACCAGAGCAAAGGTGCGCTCATTGGCCTTGAAGGTCTTTGCCAGCGCTTCCGCCGCGGCCTTGCGCTTGGCGCCGTCGCGGTCCTGCAGCAGATTCAGCGTCGGTTCGATTGCGAGCTCTTTTGCCCCGACCTTGAAGCGCAGGCCGGAGATGGTCTGGTCGAAAAGCCGGTTGAAGGCGGAATAGCCGGTCTGCGCCTTCTCCAGGAACAGCTGCTCGAGCTTGTCGTCGAGTTGATACGGCTTCTCCTTGCGCAGATCTTCGATCCACGGACGGTAGTGCGCGAGCTCAGGCGCTTGCATCGCGCGGTTCAAAATATCGTCATCAATGCGGTTGAGCTCGAGAGCGAAGAACAACAGATGCGTCGACGCCGCCGTCAATCGCTCCGAGACATCGCCGTAAAACTTTGAAATCTTGGGATCCACGCTGTCGCCGGCATGGACGAGACCGGCATAGGAGCCGAGACGGCCGGCGAGATCATCGATTGCCTCGTAGCGTCGCACGGCATCCGCGAGCCATTTTCCGCCATCTTCCTTTGCTGTGCCTGTCGCGAGCTTGCCCTTGTAGTCGGTCTCGAACGCGACGCAATCGGCATCCATCTTTTCGAGATCGCGCGCCACTTCCGGCGCGTCGATTCCGGAATAGAGATCGGCGAGGTTCCACTCCGGAAGCTTGCCGGTCTTGCTCGCAGGCTTTGCGGAGGGTTTTGCCTTGACGGCGGATTTCTTGGCGACGGATGTCCTGGTGGCTGGTCTTTTGAGAGCGGAGCTGGGGCGCGAATTCATCGTGTGGAAAACCTGTGTTCAACAGTCGCGACGGCGTGCGGGGGCATCAAGGTTTAAGAGTGCGTTAATCGGCTTCGGCCAGAGTGACCCGATTCGAGACAGATAGTAGTAGCGTGCGGGGAACACCATGGCTGCCAGTATTTTGATCGCCGACGACGACGCTGTGGCCCGCCGGCTGGTCGAGAACATGGTGCAGAAATGCGGCTATGAGACGGTCGTCGTCGAGTCCGGCGACGCCGCGATATCAGCCCTCACAGCCCCGGACGCGCCAGTGATCGATGCCGTGATCCTCGATCTGGTGATGCCCGGCCTCGACGGCATGGGCGTACTGGCGAAGATCCGCGAGGCCGGTCTCAGCGTGCCTGTCGTCGTGCAGACCGCCCATGGCGGCATCGACAACGTCATCTCGGCGATGCGCGCCGGCGCCGCCGACTTCGTCGTCAAGCCGGTCGGGATGGAGCGGCTCCAGGTCTCCTTGCGCAACGCGCTCAACGCTTCCGCGCTCAAGGGCGAATTGCAGCGCATCCGTCACAGCCGCGAGGGCCGACTGACCTTCTCCGACATCATCACGCGCGCCGAAGCCATGGCGGGCGTGATGCGCGCGGCGCAGAAGGCTGCCAATTCCTCAATTCCTGTACTGATCGAAGGCGAGTCCGGCGTCGGCAAGGAGATGTTCGCACGCGCCATCCACGGCAGCGGCGAGCGCAAGGCAAAGCCGTTCGTCGCAGTCAATTGCGGCGCGATCCCCGACAACCTCGTCGAATCCATCCTGTTCGGCCACGAGAAGGGCGCCTTCACCGGCGCGACCGAACGGCACACGGGCAAATTCCTCGAGGCTCACGGCGGCACGCTGTTTCTGGACGAGGTCAGCGAGCTGCCGCTGACCGCGCAGGTCAAGCTGTTGCGCGCACTCCAGGAGGGCGCAGTCGAGTCCGTCGGCGGCCGCAAGCCGGTGAAGGTCGACGTCCGCATCATTTCGGCGACCAACCGCAAGCTGCTGGAGCGGGTCAAGCAGGGCCACTTCCGGGAAGATTTGTTCTATCGCCTCCATGTGCTGCCGCTGACGATTCCTTCGCTCAGGACGCGGCGCGAGGACATCCCGCACCTGCTCAGGCATTTCCTGGCGCGCTTTGCTGCCGAGGAGAACCGTCCGATCAGCGGCGTCAGCGGCGAGGCCGTGGCGCATCTCACCCAGCTCGACTGGCCCGGCAACATTCGCCAGCTCGAAAACGCGGTCTACCGCGCGGTGGTGATGAGCGAGGGCGACCAGCTCGGTCTCGACGATTTCCCACTGCTGGCCTCTTACCCGCATTCCGCAACGGAGATTCCGACCGCCCCGTTGATGATCGAGCCGATCTCGGCGCCTTCGGTGGTATCAGGTAATGAAATACCGATCGCGCCGCTCCCGCTGGCAGGGTCCCTCTCGATGCTGACCGCGACCGGCGATGTGCGCCCACTCGAGGACATGGAGAACGAGATCATCCGCTTTGCGATCTCGCACTATCGCGGGCAGATGTCGGAGGTAGCGCGTCGCCTCAAGATCGGCAGGTCCACGCTCTATCGCAAACTCGACGAAGCCGGAGTTCCCGGTCATGGCGGAAAAAGCGGTGAGGAGACGCACTGAGCCTCATGCGAACGAGGGGACGCGCACGGCATTGACGCGCCCGCAAGCCGTTGAATTACGGCAAAATTCGGCGGCGACTCAAACCGTGACTTGGAAGTGACAGACATCGGGAAAAGCACGCGGCGAAGGCGCACAATCCGTTGCAAACAGGCTGTCTTGAAGTCAGTTTGTCGTGAGTTTCCCGGGGTAGCGCTAGCTGCAAAAACGGGGCCTGTATATCGTCGGCGTATGAATCGTTGCGTGCAGGCGTCGAACTTTCAAGAGGCCGGCACGGTCTGGCCGAAGCTCAATTAGGCAATAACGAAAGCTGTCCACGAGGGACAGTTCACCCAAGGGGTGCGACACAATGCGTGACTGTTTGAACCACCGTGTAGGATTTGACCGCGTTTTGGCGACGGTCGCAGCAACATTCCTCACGGTATCCGCCGGCTCGGCGCTGGCACAGGATCAGGCGCGCAGCAGCGCTGCCGAGCTCGCGATCGAAGCCGCGATCCCGCGCCCCGAGCCCGCAAACGTCCCGCCCCCGACCGCCTCCGATATCAAGCTCGACACCACCGCCACACTGCAGGACGCGCCGAAGGAAGCCGCCAGGGAGCCAGCCAAGGCCGAAGCTGCTCCCGCCCCCGTCAAGGTCGAGACCAAGCCGTCCGACGTCGCAACCACGCCCGCAACCGAGGCGCCCAAGAGCGACACTGCGAAGAGCGACACTGCGAAGAGCGACACTGCGAAGAGCGAGCCGGCCAAGAGCGAGACGGCCACCACTGAGCCTGCGAAGACCGAGCCCGCCAAATCTGAAGCAGCCAAATCTGAGCCTGCCAATTCCGAACCTGCAAAGGCGGATACTGCAGCGGCGCCGGCGGCCGCTCCTGCGGCAGCGGCGACCCCGGCCGCCGAGCCGGTAAAAGCCGCGAGCAACGTTCCCGCCGCCGACCAGCCGGTCGCCGACAAGCTCAAGGACATCATCGGCGCCAAGACCTCGCGCCATTTCGAGCGCAAGAACGAGCGTGCAGCCGTCGAGAAATTCTACGGTGGCCGCGACTTCGCGCCGGTGTGGACGCAAGGAGGCGCCCTGACCGCTACCGCGAAGGGCGTGATCGCGCGGCTGAAGGATGCGGCCTCCGACGGTCTCAATCCCGCCGATTATCCCGTGCCGGATTTCGCCGCGGCGACGACGCCCGACGCCCTCGCCGATGCCGAGCTGAAACTCACCGCCAGCATGCTCGATTATGCGCGCCAGGCCCAGAGCGGCCGCGTGCACTGGTCCCAGGTCAGCGCCGACATCCTCTATCCCGAGCATCCGGTCGATCCGAACGAGGTGCTGGCCAAGGTGACGACCGCTGCCGACGCCTCCGC
Organism: Bradyrhizobium sp. CCBAU 51627; assembly: GCF_028128765.1. Classification (GTDB taxonomy): domain Bacteria; phylum Pseudomonadota; class Alphaproteobacteria; order Rhizobiales; family Xanthobacteraceae; genus Bradyrhizobium. Next base: position 129,786 of record NZ_LBJG01000089.1, on the reverse strand, counting down.
CGCGCTCGACAGCTACAACCCGCCGCAGAAGCTTTACAAGGAGCTGAAGGCCAAGCTCGCGCAGCTGCGCGGCCAGGGCGACGGTCCGGTGATCCAGATCGCCGACGGCCCGACGCTGAAATACACGCCGGCCAGGGGCAAGAAGCAGGCCGAGACCGTCGTGCAGGATCCGCGCGTACCGCAGCTCCGCGCCAAGCTCGGCATCACCGAGAACGCGAGCGACGACCATTATGACGCAACAGTCGCCGAAGCCGTGCGCAAATTCCAGGACGGCGCCGAGATGAAGGTGACCGGCGTGCTCGACGACAAGACCGTCAAGGCGCTGAACAGCCCGAAGCGTGACAAGCAGATCGACACGGTGCTGGTCAACATGGAGCGCTGGCGCTGGCTGCCGCGCGACCTCGGCGCGCCCTCGCTGGGCGATGCCTACGTCATCCTCAACATCCCCGACTACACGCTGAAGGTGATGCAGCGCGGCCAGCAGGTCTGGACCACCCGCGTCGTCACCGGCAAGCCGGGCCAGCATGCAACCCCGCTGCTGACTGAGACGATGAAGTACATCACGGTCAACCCGACCTGGAACGTGCCGCCGTCGATCGTCTATGGTGAATATCTGCCGGCGCTGCAGCAGGACCCGACCGTGCTTCAGCGCATGGGCTTGAAGCTCGAGCAGAACCGCGACGGTTCGGTGCACATCTCCCAGCCGCCCGGCGAAGCCAATGCGCTCGGCCGCATCCGCTTCAACTTCCCCAACAAGTTCCTGGTCTATCAGCACGACACGCCGGACAAGTACCTGTTCGCCAAGGACGAGCGCGCCTTCAGTCACGGCTGCATGCGCGTGCAATATCCGGATCAGTACGCCTCCGTGCTGCTCAACATCACCATGCCGAACGAGCACTACACCCCGGAGCGTGTGCGCAGCATGTATGGCTCGGGTGAGGTCGATCTGAAGTTCCCGACGCCGATCCCGGTCAACATCACCTACCAGACCGCGTTCGTCGACGACGCCGGCAAGCTGCAGTTCCGCAAGGACGTCTATGGCCGCGACGCGACCATGATCAACATCCTCAAGAACGGCCGCGGCAAGGACCTCGAAATGATCGTCGCACATTCCCAGCCGAGCTACTCGCGCCCGGCAACCACGCTGCCGAGCGGCGTGGCGTTCGCCAACAATGGCGGCGGCTCGTCCGGTCTGAACTTCTTCGAGCGCCTGTTCGGCGGCGGGCCCCCGACCCCACCGCCCGCCCCGGTCGGCCGCCGGTCCCAGCGGGTGTTCACGCGCTGAGCTTGGGCGGCGCGCGACCGCCTGAACTTCCGCAACGAAATCAACGACCCCATCCCTTGGATGGGGTCGTTTTGCGTTAACCATTCTGCACCTGAGCCAGAGCATCCCGGCGTTTTTTTGCCACAGTCAACCGTTTAGGATCGTAACCTGACTTGGTTTGGGGGCGGGAAGGTCAACCTCGAATTAACCTTCTCGTTTTAAGAAAGCGTTCATCCTCTTTCGCGTGCCAACGGGGTTGGCGGGAGAGTCCATTTTGAACGCTCGTCGACTGGGTGGGCTCATACGTGCTGGCTGGTTTCGCACGCCAATTCGCTGCGTTGTCGTTGTCCCATGCGGGCGTGAAGGTCGGATCCCGGATCGGCCTCGCCTCGCTGGTGCTGCTTGCGGCTGCCGGTTCGGTTCATAACGCCGCCGCGCTGAACGAAACCAAGACGCTCTCCTTCCACCACACTCATTCGGGCGAAGATCTCACCGTCACCTTCAAGCGCGACGGCCGCTACGACGAAGCCGCGCTGAAGCAGCTCAACCACTTCCTGCGTGATTGGCGCACCCAGGACGAGACGGTGATGGACCGTCACCTGTTCGACATCCTCTGGGAAGTCTATCGCGACGTTGACGGCAAGCAGCCGATCCAGATCATTTCCTCCTATCGCTCTCCCGCCACCAACGCCATGCTTCGCCGCCGCTCCGCCCATACGGGCGTGGCGCGCTTCAGCCAGCACATGCTGGGTCATGCGATGGACTTCTACATTCCGGGCGTGCCGCTGGAGCAGATCCGCTTCGCGGGCCTGCGCCTGCAGCGCGGCGGCGTCGGCTTCTATCCGACCTCCGGCTCGCCCTTCGTGCATCTCGACACCGGCAACGTCCGGCACTGGCCGCGCATGACGCATGACCAGCTCGTCCGCGTCTTCCCGGACGAGCGCACGGTCCATATCCCGACCGATGGCGTACCGCTGAAAGGCTATGAGCTCGCGAAGGCCGACATCGAGCGGCGCGGCGATGGCGACGGCGCCAGCAAGCCGGGCTTCTTCGCCGCCTTGTTCAAGGGCAAATCGGCTCCGGCAGCCGCCAGCAGTGACGAGGATGATGAGGGCGCGCCCGCCCCGGCCGCCAAGCCAGTGGCGCCGACCGTGGTCGCCGCCGCAGTCAAGCCGGCCGATCCGGTGCCGACGCCGCGCGCCAAGCCGCAGGTCGCCGCCGCGCTCCAACTCGCCTCGGCGGACGCGCAGCTCGCTGCGCAACCGAAGCCCGCGCCCGTGGCTGACAAGCCGGCCGCCGGCAAGCCCGAGACTCCCGCCGACATCATCAATGCCCGCGGCTTCTGGGACGATATTCCGTCTGCGCCACAGCAGGCGACGCCGGCCCAAATCGCCGCGTTGAAGGCTCGCCAGGCGCTTGCCGCGGCCACCGATCCGCAACCGACGGCGAGCATTTCCAACGCAGCCTTCCAGGCACTGGCTTACGCGCCGGCCGCCTCTCCGGTGGATCGCACCAAGGTCGTCACCGCTTCTGCGCCGGTCACGCGCACGGCGCGCGCCGCCTCGGCCCGCAACCAGGCGCCGGCCACCGAGATCAACACCGTCGTTGGCAAGAACACCGACGGCGTGATCGCCACGGCGACCCGGCTGTCCGCGGCCAAGGGCGAGAGCATCTGGCTCAAGATCGTGATGCTGTCGCCGAGCGCCAGCCGCGCGATGTCCGTCACGCTGATGGGCGAGCTCGATATGGTTGCGTTGCGCGGCTATTTCGTGAAACCGCAGACTGTGATCGCCATGGGCTTCACCGACGATCCCATGCAGGGTTTGTCCTGCGACAGTTTCTCGGGCAGCGCGACCGCCAAGATCGAGACGACCTCGTTCGTCATGCGCACCGCCGCGCTGCGCTGACGCTTCGGCGTCAGCAAAGCTCCTTCTGCTCTTCTACGCTTTCCCTCGATTACGCCGGTAGGCCGGCAGCAATGAGCCCAACCTCATGGCGCTGCCGGTCGAGTTCGCGCCTGTAGTGCAACGTCGCAAGATAAGCTGCCACCGAGAACCCTGGCTCGCGCTTTAAGACTTCCTCGGCGTGAGCGCCAGCCGCCACCGCATTCTTCATCTGCGCGAATGTCGCGGCCAGGAACGCGTGGTGGGTATGATCAGGGCGCGTGATCCTTGAAAACGCCACCGCGGCTTCGGCGTATTTCTCCGCGCAATAGTAGGCGCGGCCGAGATGGCTCCAGAAGCGCTCGGGATGATAGGGGTTGAGGCGCATCGCTTTCTTGATCCAGTCGATGCCTTCCTCCGGCAGGCCCAGCCAGGTCAGGAGCTCTCCCTGCTGCACCACGACCAGATCGTAATTCGGGTTGAGAGCGAGTGCACGCTCCTGATGATAGGTGGCTCTTTCAAAGTCGTGACGCGTCAGATTGAGCGCCGCGAGGATCCGATGCACGTCCGCATCATTGTCATCGAGCGCCAACGCGATCTCCAGTTCGGAGGCTACCTGCGCGAAGATCGCTTCGCGGTCGGAGTACCAGCCATAGGTCCAGCACTGGCCGAGCACGCATGCCTTCCAGGCGTGAGCGTGGGCATAATTCGGATCCAGCGCCAGCGCCCGATCGAGCAGCCTCTGCGCCTGCGCATTATCGTCGCGGTTCGAACGGTGATGCAGGAGCTTTGCTGCCAGCACGCATTCGTAGGCGGGCATGTTGTCAGTCGTCTTGCGCGTGGTCCGGTCGTGCGTTGCCGCTTCGACGCGGCCGGGGAGCGTCGCGACGATTGCGCACGTCATCTCGTCCTGGATGGCGAAGATATCCTGGAGCTCGCGATCGTAGCGTTCGGCCCAGATGTGGCGATCGGTTTGGGCGTCGATCAGTTGCACGGTTACGCGAACCCGTCCGCCGGCCTTGCGCACGCTGCCCTCGATCACGTAGTCGACACCGAACTCGCGGCCGATGTCCTGGACCTTTACGGCCTTGCCCTTGTAGACGAAGGTCGAGTTGCGGGAGATGACGAGCAAATCGTGGAAGCGTGAAAGCTCGGTGATGATGTCCTCGGTGAGACCATCCGCGAAAAACTCCTGCTCCGGATCGCCACTCATATTGGCGAATGGCAGCACGGCTATGGAGGGCTTCTTCGAGACACCGGCTGGCGTCACAGCAGCCCTCGCCAGATCGGGCAGGCTTGCAGGCCCTTCCGCGAGCCGAATGCGAAAAGTGCGGATCGGGCGGGCAATGTTCTTGACGCTCTGTTCGCCGAGGTCGTCGAACTGAACGCCATCCAACCGGTCGCCGACCTGATCGCGCACCGCGCCTGAAACGCAGATTCCTCCAGGCTCAGCCAGCGCCTCCAGTCGCGCCGCGACGTTGACGCCATCACCGAAGATGTCGTTTTGATCAACGATCACATCGCCCAAATTGATACCGATACGGAATTGTATCCACCGCGGCGGCGGCACATCGGCATTGCGCCGTGCCATGCGGCGCTGAACCTCGGCGGCACAGAGCACGGCATCGACGACGCTATGGAATTCGGCGAGCATGCCGTCGCCGGTCGTCTTGATGATGCGGCCGCGATTCTTGGCAATCGCCGGATCGATGAGTTCGACCCGATGGGTCTTCAGGCGCGCAAGGGTGCCCGCCTCGTCGACCTCCATGAGCCGGCTGAAGCCGACCATATCGGCGGCGAGGACCGCGGCGAGCCTGCGCTCTGGTCCAGGCACATCCATCGCTCGGTCCCTTCACCGAGCATTCTAGCAGACGCAGAAGTTTTACCCAAGCTGGGCGGGCCGGACTTTGCCGGCCGGGCGAACGCCTCAGAGCATTCCCAGCGCCTGCATGTAGGTCTCGAGGATCGTCTCGGCCTCGGCACGCTCGTTGGGATCCTGCTTGCGCAGGCGCACGATGGTGCGCAACGCCTTGACGTCGTAGCCGTTGCCCTTGCTCTCGGCATAGACGTCGCGGATGTCGTCGGAGATCGCCTTCTTCTCTTCCTCCAGCCGCTCGATGCGCTCGATGATGGATTTGAGCTGGTCCTTGGCAAATTTCGTCGCGGGCTCGTCGTCGCGGACGGCGGCGGAGGTGGCCATCTTGGTACTCCCAATGGAACTGGCAAAACGAGGTGACGCCGGCATCCTCACCGCGCGTGCTGGCAGCACTGTTAGGGTTCGTGCCTGCCGCGTTCAAGCAAGCATCGCGCTCGTCCACAGCGCGCCCACAGGAGATGACGTTGTCATTCCGGGCGATGCGAAGCATCGAACCCGGAAGCTCGAGATTCCGGGTTCGGTCCTGCGGACCGCCCGGGAATGACGGAACGAATTACTCAATGCCCGTGTGGATGGACTTTCTTCATCGCCTCGATCTGCTCGGGCGTGGCCGTGCCCTGGTACTTCGATTTCCAGGTCTCGTAGGGCATGCCGTAGACGGCTTCCCGGCTCTCGTCCTTGCTCAAGGGCACGCCTTGCGCGTCGGCGGCGTCCTTCAGCCAGTTGGACAGGCAGTTGCGGCAGAAACCCGCCAGGTTCATCAGGTCGATGTTCTGGACGTCGGTCCGCGTCTTCAGGTGATCGACCAGGCGCCGGAACGCGGCCGCCTCGAGCTCCGTTCTGGTTTTGTCGTCGATTGCCATGGCTTGACCTCTGGGCTGTCTCGCGTTCTGACCTTGATGGTGGTCACCCTTACGGGATCAGGTGGGGTCCTGTCACAGATTTTGCCATATCGCGGGGCAAACGGCCGCTGAGCCGGCACCCGGGCAGTTCCCTCAGGCCCTACGCCAAATCGTCAATCATCTGGTATACGTTTCGCGACAATGATCGCCGAATCTCCCCGCTCCCCGCTTCGCCTGCTCGCCCGGTTGGTCCCGGTGCTGGCAGTTGGCCTGTTCTGCCTCTGGGCCAGCCCGGCTTCGGCCGACTTCCGGCTTTGCAACAACACATCCAGCCGGGTCGGCATCGCGCTCGGCTACAAGGACGCAGACGGCTGGACCACCGAGGGCTGGTGGAACATCTCGTCCCGCGCCTGCGAGACCCTGCTGCGGGGCACGCTGGTCGCCCGCTACTACTATATCTACGGGATCGACTATGACCGCGGCGGCGAATGGTCGGGGCAGGCCTACATGTGCTCGCGCGACAAGGAATTCACCATCCGCGGCACCGAGGACTGCTTGGCGCGCGGCTACGACCGGACCGGCTATTTCGAGGTCGACACCGGCGAGCAGCGGGCCTGGACGGTACAGCTCACCGACGCCAACGAGCAGCCCTCGCAGCCGCGTGTGCCCGGGATGCCCGGCCCTGTGGGCCCTGGTGGCGGCGTTCCGGGTTTGCCCAATAGCCCGCCCGGTGCTACGCCCCCGGGCTCGCCCGGCCTGCCACCGGCCGCCGCCCCGCCCCCGTCCCCGCCTGGAAATAAGCCATGAGGCGTCTTCGCCGTATCAAGATTCTCGCGACCCTGGGACCCGCCTCTTCAGATCTCGCGATGATCCGCCGCCTGTTCGAGGCCGGCGCCGACGTGTTCCGCATCAATATGAGCCACACCCCGCATGACAAGATGCGGGAACTGGTAGCGACCATTCGCAATGTCGAGTCGAGCTACGGCCGCCCGATCGGCATCCTGGTCGATCTGCAGGGCCCAAAGCTCAGACTGGGCGCCTTCGCCGAAGGCGCGGTTCAGCTCCAGAACGGCCAGACCTTCACGCTCGATTCCGACAAGACCCCGGGCGATGCCACGCGCGTCAATCTTCCGCATCCGGAGATCCTGGCGGCGCTGCGGCCCGGCCACGCGCTGCTGCTCGACGACGGCAAGGTGCGGCTGATCGCGGAGGAGACCTCGAAGGATCACGCAGTGACGCGTGTCGTGGTCGGCGGCAAGATGAGCGACCGCAAGGGCGTCAGCCTGCCTGACACCGATCTGCCGGTCTCGGCGATGACGCCGAAGGACCGCGCCGACCTCGAGGCCGCGCTCGTCACCGGCGTCGACTGGATCGCGCTGTCCTTCGTGCAGCGCGCCGACGACGTGCTCGAGGCCAAGAAGATGATCCGCGGCCGCGCCGCCGTGATGGCCAAGATCGAGAAGCCGCAAGCGATCGACCGCCTCGCCGACATCATCGAAGCCTCCGACGCGCTGATGGTGGCGCGCGGCGATCTCGGCGTCGAGCTGCCGCTGGAGCGCGTGCCGAGCCTGCAGAAGCAGATGACGCGCATGGCGCGCCGCGCCGGCAAGCCGGTGGTGATCGCGACCCAGATGCTGGAATCGATGATCCAGTCGCCGGTGCCGACCCGCGCCGAGGTCTCCGACGTCGCCACCGCGGTCTATGAGGGCGCCGACGCCATCATGCTGTCGGCGGAATCGGCGGCCGGCAAATTCCCGGTCGAGGCGGTCTCGACCATGAACCGCATCGGCGAGGAGGTCGAGCGCGACCCGACCTACCGCTCGGTGATCACGGCGCAGCGTCCCACGCCGGAGTCCACCGCGGGCGATGCCATCGCCGACGCAGCACGGCAGATCGCCGAGACGCTCGACCTGCCGGCGCTGATCTGCTGGACCTCATCCGGCTCGACCGCGACGCGCGTCGCGCGCGAGCGGCCGAAGCCGCCGATCGTGGCGATCACGCCCAACATCACCGCCGGTCGCCGGCTCGCCGCCGTATGGGGCGTGCATTGCGTGGTGGCGGAGGATGCGCGCGACCAGGACGACATGGTGAACCGCGCCGGCCAGATCGCCTTCCGCGACGGCTTTGTCCGCGCCGGCCAGCGCGTGATCATCGTCGCCGGCGTGCCGCTCGGCATTCCCGGCACGACCAACATGGTGCGCATCGCCTCGGTCGGCCCCGAAGGCGACGCGAATATGTGAGGCGGCAGGCCCGCCGCCGACGCAAAACGTGAAAACAACCCCATGCACAGTAGCCGGCTGAACCGGCTGCTTTGCTCGGTTTTTTCGAAAAGGCGTGCTCGGGCAACGACCTGAGCGCGGTCAGGTCCCCGCTCCCTTCGGCAGCGGCATGTCAAGCCCCGACCAGCGCCTTGGTCGTCGGCAGCAGGGTCTGCTGCACCACCAGGCCCCGGGCGCGGGCGTCCATGACGCCGACGGCGCGCAACGCCAGCAGGGTCACGGTCTGCACCGCATCGCGCATCTTGACGGGATCTTCGAGATTGTCGGGCGCGAGCGGTCCGACCAGCGCCTCGTGCAGCGCCCCCAGCAGCGCGGTCGCGGCAAGCGAGGTGTCCTGCGCCGGCAGATGGCCCGCGCGCACCGCGGCGTCGATCCGCGCGGCGATCTCGCCGGCGATCTCGCGGCGGCTGGCCAGGCGGGAGGCGCTGACATCGACGTCCACAGGCTCGGCCAGGATGCCCCACGCCAGCCGGCGCTGCGACAGAGTGTGGACCGCCACGGTGGTCACGGCCGCCGCCAGCGCCGAGGACGGTCCCGGCGCGGCATCGGCCGCCCGCCTGATGGCCGCGAGCTCGTCGCGGGAGACCTCGGCAATCAGTTCGGAGATCAGCTCGGCCTTGGAGGGGAAGTAGCGATAGACGGTGCCTGCCGCCACATTGGCCCTGACCGCAACCGGCGCGATCTGCACCGCGGACATGCCGCCTTCGGCTGCAGCTTCCCTGGCCGCCGCCAGGATGGCGCTGCGCCGCGCCGCAAGGCGCTTAACCACTTGATGCGTCCGCCGGTAAACCATGGCGCGCTTCCTGTCCCACACGCCGCCCGCACGCCCTGCGGCCGAACGCTTCGTCCCTGATATCGCTGCAAATCGCCCCAAGGACTGAACAACTATTCAGGAGCGATGACAAGAAGCAAATGCGTGATGGCTCGCTCGCGTTAGCCCCGCGGACATCTGGAATACTCTCGCAAGCGACATGTCGGCCAACCAGCACGATTCCCACAGCGATTCATGCAACCTTAACTGGTCGAACATAGTGCTACGGGCATCAACCGGGATCCGGCCATGCGCCCCCCAAGCCTGTTTCCGGCGTCGCATCCCGACATCGAAGAAGGGCTGCGTCCCTCGCACGTGGCGTCTTGATGCTCCAACGCACGTCAACCGCAGCCGACTTGTCCGACGCCCTGCCCATGCCCGCGGCCGAAGGCCTGCGACGGCCATGGCCCGCGGACCTGCGCGGGAAAGCGCTTGCAACCATCGCCGTCGCCGTCTGCGCGATGCTGCTAGGGGCGCTCTACACCTTCGCGATGGGCGAGGACGTCAACTGGGATTGGCAGAACTATCACGAATACAATGTCTGGGCCGTGCTCAACGGCCGCTATGGCGTCGACGCGGTCCCGCCGGGCTTTCAGACCTACTTCAATCCGATCGTCTATTTTCCGGTCTATTATCTCCGCCACTTCGTACCGTCGCCCTATGGGCTGATGATCATCGGCGCGATTCACGGCCTCAACCTCCCGCTGATTTGCGTGTTTGCACGCCTGGTGCTGCGCGAGGCCGCAACCGTCGCGGCGATCGCGGCGGCGGTCGCAATCGCAGCGTCAGGTCCGATGACGCTCTCGGAAGTCGGCACGAGCTTTTCCGACGTGTTGCTTGCATTGCCCGTGATCGGCGGTTTCCTGCTGATCCTGATTGCGGATCGCCGGCCCGCAGCCTGCTATCTGTTGGCCGGCTTGTTGATCGGCGCCGCGGTCGGGCTGAAGCTGACCAATGTCGTCTACGCAATCGGCGCAGCCGCGGCCGTGCTCGCCGCCGCGCGTCCACTGCGGGCGACTGCCCTTCTTGCAATTGGCGGCATCATCGGCGCGGTGCTCACCGGCGGCGAGTGGTGCCTGATGACCTGGCGCGACACCGGCAATCCGATCTTCCCGCTGTTCAATGCCGTGTTCCAGTCACCTGAAGTGGCGGCCGTCAATCTGATGGATGCGCAGTTCATGCCGCATGGCGTGCTCGACGCACTCGCCTATCCCTTCTACTGGCTGATCGGCGACCACCGAGGGGCGGAGCATCCGTTCCGCGACGCGCGCTTCGCGGTCGTGACGGTCCTGTTCGCGCTCGGCCTCTTGATGCGCATGATCCGCGGCAGCGCGATCCTCACACGAGGCGACGTACAGCTGGTGGTGATGTTTGCCGTCTCGTACCTGGGCTGGCTCGGCCTGTTCTCGATCCAGCGCTATGCGGTCGTCCTCGAATTGTTGTGCGGCCCGCTGATCGTTCTGCTGCTCGCGCGGCTCGCAGCTCGCGCCGGTCGGACTGCACGCGCGGCCCCCTCCGCTCCGCTGAACGCGCTGATGGTGACGGTCGCAGCCGCGATCGCATTGTGGTCGCAGCCGGCGGATTGGTGGCACCGCGCCTGGTCCGACACCTACCGACCTGCGGTCGCCGACGAGCTCGCGCAGCCCGCGACCTACTTCATCCTCGGCAAGCCGCTCGCTTACATCGCGCCGCAGCTCCCCTCCGGCTCGCGCTTCTACCTGCTCGCCGATATCGGCGTGCCCATCGTCCCCGGCGGCATCTTCGACCAGCGCATCCGCGCCGGGCTGAAGTCTCCCCTGCCCGGCGGCGTCCGCGAGTTGCACATGCGCGGCGAACCGGACCGCAGCGCGCTGCTGGACCGCTACGCGCTCACCATCGATCGCTCGCGGCCCTGCGTCACCATCGAAGGCGCCCGCCCCGGGACCGTGCTGGAAAGCTGCCCGCTGATCGAGCTGGCCGCGAATTAGAGTGCAAGGCAAAGTCAGCTGCCGATGGCAAAACGGAAAGCATCTGCTCGGGGGTGAGCTTTACCGGTTTTGACCCGGTGCAGACCTCAGCTACGCAGCACCGTGTTCTTTGAGAATGCGCAAAATCGCTCGCTGCTGCTCCTTCGCTTCTGGAGACCCTGAATCACTTTTGTTCAGCGTCGCGAGCAGCATCGGCGTGGAACCACTTGCGTTGGGTGCCTTTGGATCGGCGCCGCCTTCGATCAGGGTGCTCACAGCGGCAGCATAGCGATTGCGCACCGCGCGGTGCAGCGGGGCAACTCCGCTTTTGTCGATGGAGTTCGGATCGGCACCGGCCCGGATGAGGCTGGCAACGATCACAGTCGCCTCATCCGGTCGTGAATCCGGTCGGCTGTCGACCGCATAGTGAAGCGGTTCTGCACCACGCCTGTTCTTCGCACGAACGTCGGCCCCCCTCAGGATCAGCTCCTCCACGATGCGCGCCCGCTTCGCGGCCGCTCCATATGAAGGGCCGTGTCACCCTCGTAGATGTAGTGTCTGATGCTCTCGAAGAAGTTTTCCTTCGCAGCTTGCCTGACGGCGCCGCGGGCAGCACATTCCGTTGCCAGGTGCGGCGATGCATCGAGCAAGCTGATTGCGGTCTCGTTGTCACCGGAGACGATGACTTCCACGAGCGGCCAGCTGTGCACTGCAGCAGGAGACAAGCTTCAGCCTTCTTGCTAGGCTCGCGAGAATGAGCATTTCCCTTCATACCGACACAGGTCAGGCCCGGCCGCCCACAGACGCAGACGCCCTAACCGTCCGGGCTGGAGATGGTCCAGAGATTCGCTTTCGGCTGTTCATCAAATATGTCGCTCTGTTCGTCGCGGTGGTCGGCGTTGCGCATGCATATCGAATAGTTTGCCTCGATGCGTTGCGGGACTGGCTCAACCAAGCGTCTATCAAGCCGACGGCAGTTCATCCATGAAACGGCGTAGTTTTGTCGCGGGTGTCATTTCGACAGCTACCATGACAGGTGTCGCGGCGCAGTCGGCGAGGGGCCGGCGGCTTGCCATATTCAGTCCGGCCGAACCGTCGGCATCATGCACGGGCGCAGCGAGAACCGCTATTACCGGGTCCTCTTCGACGAACTCCGGCGGCTCGGCCATATCGAGGGACAAATTCTCATCGTCGAGAAATATGGGATCGAGCAGACTACGTCCGGCCCCGGCCGCGTTGTCAGCGGACGTGATCCGCAGCAATCCCGATCTTGTCTATGTCGTCGGTCCGGGTGCTGGCTTGTTCAAGAATGCCGGCACCAAGATCCCCGTCGTAACACTGACAGCCGACCCGATCGCGCAAGGTCTTGCGCAGAGTCTGGCCCGGCCAGGCGGCAATATCACCGGGGGTCAGCGTCGACACCGGTCCCTCGATCTATGGAAAACGGATCGCGCTGTTACATGAAATGTGTCCGACGATGTCGAAACTGGCTTTCCTCACAATGCGGATCGCATGGGAAGGCATTCAGGGCCCGGCGGTTCGCGCGGCCGCCGAGACCGCAGGCATTCCCCTTATTGGGCTTCCATTGGTGTTTCCTGCCAGCGAAGCCGACTATCGATCGGCGATCGCGGAGGCGTCGCGCGAGGGCGCCGATGCGATCATGATCAGCGACAATCCTGATGTCATGAGGAATAGGGCCTTGATTCCGAATCTGGTCAGCGCTGCGAAGCTTCCCGCGATGTATCCGTTCCTGGAACTCGTCCAGACCGGCGGGCTGATGGCCTATGCGTTCGACCTGGCGGAGTTGAACAAGCAAGCGGCCAATCAGATCGATGCCGTCCTTCGTGGGGCCAATCCCGGCGAGATCCCGTTTTATCAAGCGTCCAAGTTCGAACTATCGATCAACCTCAAGACGGCGACCTCGCTGGGATTGAGGGTCCCGGACTCGCTCCTGGCGAGCGCCGACAATGTGATTGAATAGGGCTGCGGATTGCCCCGGCGCATCAATTGCGGCTAACCGGGGCGATTGGGGACGGGAGAACGAAATGAGGCGGCGGGCATTCATCGCGCTGTTGGGAGCATCCTTGGCACGACCGCTTGCGGCCGTCGCGCAAGCGGCAAAGCCGATCGTTGGCTTTCTCGGCAGCGGTTTCGCTTAAGACCAGCAAAGCCTGGTGGCCGCGACGCTGCAAGGGCTGAAGGAGGCTGGCTTTACCGCTGGCGAAAACCTTGCGATCGAGTTTCGCTGGGCCGAGGGCCACTATGAGCGTCTGCCGGCGCTTGCGGAAGAATTGGCCAAGCGCCCGGTGTCATTGATTATTGCCGCCGGTGGCAGCGATCCCGGCCGCGCCGCCAAAGCCGCGACCTCGACCATCCCGATCGTTTTCATTACCGCAGCCGATCCGATCAGGGCGGGGCTGGTCGCCAAGCTGAACCGCGGCGAGGGCAATATCACCGGCATCAGCATGATGGGCGCGACGCTTGAGGCGAAGCGGCTGGAGCTGCTGCATGAGATGTTCCCTCAGGCCGCGATTGGCGTGATGATCAATCCGGGCTATCCCGCGGCAAAGGTGCAGGCGCAGGAGGTCGAGGAGGCGGTCCGTCGGCTGGGCATCCAGGTCGCTGTCATCAATGTCGGCACAGCGGCCGAAGTGGATGTTGCGTTCGCCCGATTCGACGAGCAGAAGATCGGCGCCGTGCTCGCCTGCAACGATCCGTTCTATGGCTCCGACCGCGCGCATATTGCCGCCCTTGCCTTGCGCTATAGGCTGCCGACGATGTCGTTCCGGCGCGAGTTCGCCGAAGCCGGAGGACTCGTCAGTTACGGCGCAGAATTTTCCGAGGGCTATCGCCAGACCGGGCTCTATGCGGGCCGGATCCTTGCCGGCGCGAAGCCTGGGGATCTGCCCGTGATGCAGCCGACTAAATTCGAGTTGGTGATCAATCTGAAGACGGCAAAGACGATCGGGCGGGCCATCTCCGAAACGTTTCTGATGCGCGCGGACGAGGTGATCGAATAGGATGCCACGTCCGCTCGTCGACGCGCTCAAGAGGTTGCTGGCTGACATAGCGTTGCGGCGGCAGCCCCCGCGGCTCAATTCGTTTGCGTGATCGCGGGATGCATCGATGCCGCCTCGGCCGCCCGCCAGGCCGCGCAGCGACCGAGGATCAGGGCGAAGACGATCAGGATCGCCGGGAAGCCTACCGGCTGGCCGAGAAACAGGAAGGTCGCAAGCAGGGCGAAGACGAGAGCCAGGGCCATCACCTCGTGGCGCGCAAAACCTTCATCGAGGCCGGCGCGGATGAGAAACGCCACCGCGATGCCGAGCACGACCAGATCATACATGAAGAGATAGGGCGTCGTGAGCAGCGTTGATGCAGCAAGCATCGCCGCCTTCAGCGCGTAGGGCAGCCTGCTCCGCCACGCCGCCACCAGCACGACGGCAATCGCGGCCGTCAATACCCACTGGAAGATCCAGCCGAGCTGCTCGGTGCCGCCGAGATAGCGCACCAGCGCGAAGATGCTCTGCATCTTGAACCAGGGTGCGCGGCCTTCGGTCAGGAAGGCCTGCGAGAACATCGGAATCCAGTGGAAGAAGGCCTGCCAGCTTTCGGTCCCGAAGGTGAGCCAGGAGGCCAGCGCAATCGTCACCGTGACGATTGCGGCGGTAAAAAGCACGGTCCATTCGGCGGCGGCGAGCAGCACCAGTGGAAACAGCAGTCCATATTGGGGCTTGTAGCTCAGAAGGCCCAGACAAAGTCCGGCCAGCACCGGCCGCGTCGGCAGCAGATAAAGCATGCCGCCGATCAGCGACGCCGTCAGGAAACCGTTCTGTCCGACCAGGATGTTGAGGAAGGCGGCGGGAAATCCGATCGCAATCACCAGGCCCGCATTGCGCCCGATGATCGCGCGCATCACGGCGAGATACGGCACCATGCTGAACGCGGCCCAGCCGATGAAGGCCGCCGCATAGGGAAACTGCGCGAGAAACGCGGCGACGAACAGGAAGGGCGGCGGATAGTGCCAGGCGAAGTGGCCGACGAAACCCTGCTTGAGCAGCGCAAGCTCGACCTGCTTCTGGATGTCCCAATCCCAGGCCTGTGCGGGATGGCCCTCGAGCGCCAGCTTTCCGGCCGCCCAGACATTGACGAAGTCGGTCGGGATGCCGCGGCCGTCCGCGTCGAAGATCCACATATGCGCGAGATAGGCCGCCGGAAAATACGCCAGCGTGACGATCGCCAGCACGAAGGAGATGTTGAGGAGCGCCGCAGGGAGCGCGCCGTGGCGAGCAACGGCAGGCGGGGCGGACGAAGCTTCGGCCATGCGGCTTCCTTTGACGCAATACGATCGGGCGGATGCGTCGAGCCATACACCCGAGTGGCTTGAAGGAGGCTTAAGCCTTGACGTCGAATGGCCCGCGCTACTGCGCCGGGCAAAGCAAAAGAGCCCCGTCGATGACGAGGCTCTTCGCTATTCCGTCGATCGCCCGGCTTACTTGAGGCTGGACGAGATCGAGGTGAACTTGGCGTTCAGCGTGGTGCCGAGGTTGTTGACGACGGTGATGATTGCCAGCGCGATGCCGGCGGCGATCAGGCCGTATTCGATGGCGGTGGCGCCGGATTCGTCCTTCACGAAACGCGAAACGAGGTTCTTCATAGATTGCTCCAAAAGGTACACGAGGGCATTTAATGGTCTGGTCATTTCGGCTTCCCAGCGCCGCCCGACCATGGAACCCAACCTAGGGGCAAAGAATTGCGCCGCAGTTAATTCGGCTACGTAAACACGGAACGGTTTGCGCGTATTCGCCGATGGTAAATTGAAATCTAAAACAATCAGTTAAATTGGAGGGACACAGACGCCGGCTGGACCTCGTTCCGCCGATTTACCCGAAGTTATGACCGCCATGGTCCAATGCCGCCCGCTCGGCCAACACACCCAAGAACACGACGAGGCGGCATGTCCCTTTCCTTTACCAACAACATTGCCGTGCAGGGCCGCGCACGGGTGCTGGTGCCGCTGTGTGTCGGCGCGGGCGCCTATCTGTTCTTCCTCCATATCGGCAACACGCTACTTCAGGATTCCGACTCGTTCTGGCAGATCAAGATCGGTCAGTGGATCCTCGATCACCACGCCCTGCCCTATACCGATTTCTATTCCTTCACGCGGCCAGGGGAGCCCTGGATTTCGACCTCCTGGCTATCGCAAGTCCTGTTCGCCGTCTCCTATTCGCAATGGGACTGGGCCGGACCGGTGATCCTCACCGCGCTTGCGATCGCCGCATCGGCCGCGATCTTCGTCTATCTGCTCGGCGCACATCTGGAAATTCCGCGCTCGGTGCTGTTCGCGATGCTGGCCGTCGTGCTGTCGCTGCACCACATCCTGGCGCGTCCGCACATGCTGGCGCTACCGGTGATGATCGGCTGGGTCGGCGTGCTGATGAATGCGGCCGACCGCAAGGTCACGCCGTCATGGGTCTGGCTGCCGCTGATGTCGCTGTGGGCGAACCTGCATGGCGGCTTCGTGCTCGGCCTCGCGTTGATCGGCCCGATGGCGATCGAAGCCATCTGGACGCTGGACTCGGCTAAGCAAATCCGGCTGCTCGCGCGCTGGTTCCTGTTCGGCGTCGCCGCGATGGCGGCCGCCTGCGTCACCCCTTACGGTTGGCGCACGCTGCTCGGCGCCACCAACATCCTCAATCTCGGCGAGCTGCTGTCGGTCATCTCGGAATGGACCCCGGCCAATTTCGCCTCCTTCTCCGCGTTCGAAGCCGCGATCCTCGGCCTGATCGCGCTCGGCCTGTTTCGCGGGCTCACGCTGTCGCCGCCACGCATCCTGCTGATCCTGCTCTTCACCTGGATGGGGCTGACCCATGTCAGGAGCATCGAGGCCTTTGCCTTCCTGGTGCCGCTGGTGCTGGCCAAGCCCCTCGGCGAAAGATCGCCGCTGCCGCAACTTGACGACCAAGCCAGCGAGAGCGGGGTGGCGCGCTACGTCACCATCATGGGCGTGCTGATGATCGCGGCCGCGGCCTGGACCTCCACCTCGGTCTACATGTCGCATCACCGCTTCACCTTCACGATGGACCAGACGCCGGTCGCCGCCGTCGACCTGCTGCGAGAGCGCAAGGCGCAGCGCATCTTCAACGGCTACCAGTTCGGCGGCTACCTGATCTCGCGCGACGTGCCGGTGTTCGTCGATGGCCGCGCCGAGCTCTACGGCGAAAAGTTCGTGATGGATTTTTTCAAGGCCGCCGAGGGCAAGCGGCCCGAGTTGCTGCCGCGCCTGCTCGACGAGTACAGGATCGACGCGACGCTGCTGGGGGCTGATACGCCGGGTCCGCAAATCCTGGATCACCTCAAGGGCTGGAAGCGGCTCTATGCCGACAACATCGCCGTGATCCATGTGCGCGACGAGCAGCCGGGCATGGACTCGCCGATGCCCGCGCATTCGAATTGAAGCGCCGGACAATGTCGCCACTCGTCCGACCGACCGGGCAAGGATCGACCACGGAGCCGAAGCCTGCGATCGTGCTCGTGATCGCCTGGGCGGTCATCGTGGTGGCGCTCGGACTTCCCGCGATCAAGAACGGCGTGTTCGACGCGCTGTCGACCGACGACGCCATGCGTCTGGTCGAAGTGCGCGATCTTCTGGCCGGTCAGGGCTGGTTCGACCTCACCCAATACCGGCTCGACCCGCCCGGAATTGCCATGCACTGGTCCCGCATCGTCGATGCGCCGCTGGCCATGCTGATCCTTTTGTTCCGCCCGCTGCTCGGCCAGCACCATGCCGAAGCCCTCACTCTGGTGCTGTGGCCCTCGCTGTTGGTCGGCGCCGCGCTCTGGCTTGCAGCGGCGATCGCAAGTCAGGCCGGCGTCCCGGCAGACAGGCCGCGGACACGGCTTGCGGCAATTCTGGTCGCGGCGTTGTCGATCCCTGCCCTGATCCACTTCCGCAGCGGCGCGATCGACCATCACAATCTGCAGATGGTGCTGCTGCTCGGCTTCGTGCTTTGCGTTTGCGATCTGGAACACCATCCGGCCAAGGCGGCCTTGGCGGGAATTCTCGCGGCGCTTTCGCTGTCGATCGGATTGGAAATGCTGCCCGCCATCGCGATGGCGAGCGCCGCCGTGGTGGGACTGCTGGTGTGGAAAGGCACTGACGTCCTGCGTCCCGCCTGCGCCTTTGGAGCGGGCCTTGCCGTCTCGTCATTGCTGCTGGCGCTGCTGCTGCTCCCGATCAACACTCTGTTCAAGCCGGTCTGCGATACCTTCGGAGGCCCCACCCTGCTCCTGTGCGCGGGCGGCGGCATCGCGCTGCTCGCGGTTGCCGGCGTGAGCTGCCTGCGCGAGGACTTGTGGACGCGGCTGACGGCGAGCGCGCTCGCCGGTGCGCTCCTGATGGGCGCGTTCTTCAAGTCGTACCCGGGCTGCTTGGCTTCGCCCTATGCGCAGGTCGATCCCCTGCTCGTCAGCTTCTGGCTTGGCCGCGTCGCCGAGACCATGCCGGCGACCGAAGTGGCACAGCTGCAGCCGCAGAAGCTGCTGGGCTATTATGCTTTTCCATTGCTGACGCTCGGCCTGTGTGTTGCCGCCGTGATCGGCTGCACGCCGCAGACGCGCTTTCGCTGGATCGTCTCGACCGTCACGCTCGCAGCGCTGTTCGCCGTAAGCTTGTGGGAATTGCGCGGCGCCGCTGCCGCCAACATCGTTGCCGCCCCGCTGTGCGTCGCCGCAATCGTCAGGCTTCGCACCGACATCGTGGCCGGTTGGTGGCTGGTCCGTGTGGCGCTGCTGATGTCGCCGGCCACGCTCGGCGGCATCGGTCTGGCGGTCTGGCCGGCGCTCGCCGCCGGCACGGCCGGCCCTGACATCGCGATGCCCGATCTCGCCGCATCCTGCCAGACCATCTCCAGCGTCGCGCCACTCGCCGGCCTGCCGCCCGGGCGGATCATGGCGCCGATCGATTCCGGTCCTGCGATCCTCGCCGCCACGGAACACTCCGTCTTCGCCGGCCCCTACCACCGCAACAATGACGGTAATCTCGTCATGGTGCATACGATGATTGAATCGCCGCAAGCTGCGCGCAACATGCTCCGCGCTCGGCGGGTCGACTATATCCTGACATGCAACGGCTCCGTCGATCAGGCCGATCTCGTCCGGCTCGCGCCGGAGGGCCTCGCCGCGCAGCTCGGCCGCGGCGAAGCTCCGGACTATCTCGAGCTGGTAGAGGCCGTGTCGAGACCCGGCTGGACCATCTGGCGCGTGCGCAGGTAAGCGAGCGCGAACCATGCGAGATCCATACTTGGCGACCCTGTCCAGAGACGACTTGCGCGGACTGATCCGCCTCCGGCATCATGGAGGTGGAGGCTCGTCTTATCTTGGCATTGAAGAATCCGGAAGCTGTCGCAGCCATCGTGTCGGCACTTCGCCACGTCCACGGCGACGACATCGCGCGACTGATGCTGATCGAAGGCATGAGCCTCGCTAATCTGCTCGATGCGATGTTTTCGGCGCCGCTGACGCACCGCGAGGCCGTCCGAGCGATCACCGACGGGCTCGATGACTTCGTGATCACGCCGGACCTGGGACTCATGTGGCACCTCAAGTACATCTACGGCGACGAGCCCGGCTCGCTGCACGTCGTGGACATGGAGATCGCCACGCCGGACGGCACGCTGGCGAGCCGGGACGTATGGCTTCGGTTGTCGTCGTGAACGTGAAAGCCGCAGCAACGAAGCGAGCGATCGTCAGTCTGGCGGTCAAACAGGAAGGGGTATCATGCTATTTCGCAACCTTTTGGTCGCCCTTCTCGTGACGGTCTCGCTCGGCGCGGCGGACGCTGCGCCGAGATGGCTGAAGCTGCCGCCGACGCCGACCTTGCCCAAGGCGGCGCAGAGCGGCTTTGCGCCCGTCAACGGCATCAAGGTCTGGTACGCCACGTTCGGCCGCGGCGAACCGGTGGTCCTGCTGCATGGCGGTCTCGCCAATTCCAATTACTGGGGGCATCAGGTGCGCGCGCTCGAGCGGCACTATCGGGTCATCGTCATGGACAGCCGCGGCCATGGGCGCAGCAGCCGCAATCAGGAGCCCTATGGCTACGATCTGATGGCCTCGGACGTGGTCGCCTTGCTCGACCATCTCGAGATCAAGACGGCCGCGATCGTCGGCTGGAGCGACGGCGCGATCATCGGCCTCGACATCGCCATGAAGCATCCGGAGCGGGTGAGCAGACTGTTCGCCTTCGCAGCGAACTCGGATCCGTCAGGCGTCGCCGATATCGCCTCGAGCGATGTCTTCAACGCCTACATCGCCAGAGCCGGAGAGGAGTACAAGCGCCTCTCGCCGACGCCGAGCGAATACAAGAGCTTCGTCGCGGAGATTACCAGGATGTGGGAGAGCCAGCCGAAATGGACGGCCGCGGATCTAGCCGCGATCAAGGTCCCGACCTGGATCGTGGACGGTGACCACGACGAGGCGATCAAGCGCGAGAACACCGAGTTCATGGCTGCGAACATTCCCGGCGCCGGCCTCTTGATCCAGCCGGAAGTCAGCCACTTCTCGTTTTTGCAGGATCCGGAGCAGTTCGACGATGATGTGCTGCGGTTTCTGGAGCGCAGCGCCGCGACAAAGTGAGCCGCGCATCGCTCCCGTGTCCCGGACGCGCTGCAACGCGCGAGCGTTGCTGCGCGGGGACGGGACCCAGAAAACCACAAGCGAGATCGCGGAAGGATGGGCCCCGGCTCTGCAGCGCACCACGTCGCAAGGGCGCCGCGCTGCGCTGCGCTGCGTCCGGGGCCCGAGAGCTGAACTGGGGGCGCAGCTGCATCCACATCGTCATCGCGAGCGCAGCGATCATGGGGGGCAAAGCATCGTGAGGCGCGATCGCCTTGCGGTAGCTGCGCAGTCTTGCGGCGAGGCCCTTCGCCTCGGCCGCGAAGATGTGCACCATGTCGAGCCGGGCTTCGACGGCCTCGGCGATCTGCACACCGTCGGGCAATTCGCCGACGACATCGCGATAGGGGACGCTGAGGCCATCCACGAAAATACAAAAGCCCGGCTTGATGCCGAGCTTTTGCACTAACGATTTGCCGGAATATCCGGCCATGGCAGCGAGCGCTACGCCTGCGGCTGCGGCTCCAGGCCGGGATCCGCATCGGGTCGCGGGCGCGGCGACTTGCCGGCCGGGGGCACGGCGGAGGCGCGCGGCGTGGCCGGTTCGAGCACCGACTCGCGGTTCGGCTTCTTGCCCTTGAGCAAATCGACGATCTCGTCGCCGGAGAGCGTTTCGAACTCCAGGAGGCCCTTCGCCAAGGCTTCGAGATCGGCATGCTTCTCGGTGAGGATGCGGGTCGCTTCCTTGTAGCCTTCCTCGACCAGCCGGCGGATCTCGGAGTCGATCTTCTGCACGGTCGCCTCGGAGGCGTTCTGCGTCCGCGAGACCGACATGCCCAGGAACACCTCGTCCTGGTTCTCGCCGTAGGACACCGTGCCGAGCTCTTCCGACAGGCCCCAGCGCGTCACCATCATCCGGGCAAGGCGCGTGGCCTGCTCGATGTCGGAGGCGGCACCCGAGGTCACCTTCTCGCGCCCGAAGATCAGCTCCTCGGCGACGCGGCCGCCCATCATGATGGCGAGGCGCGAGGTCATCTGCTCCAGCGACATCGACAGCTTGTCGCGCTCTGGAAGCTGCATGACCATGCCGAGCGCACGGCCGCGCGGAATGATGGTCGCCTTGTGGATCGGATCGGTCGCGGGCACGTTGAGGCCGACGATGGCGTGGCCGCCCTCGTGATAGGCCGTGAGCAGCTTCTCTTCCTCGGTCATGACGAGCGACTTGCGCTCGGCGCCCATCATCACCTTGTCCTTGGCCTCTTCGAACTCGGCCTGGGTCACCATCCGCTTGTTGCGACGGGCCGCAGTGAGAGCTGCTTCGTTGACGAGGTTCATCAGGTCGGCGCCGGAGAAGCCCGGCGTGCCGCGCGCGATGGTCTTGAGGTTGATATCGGGGGCCAGCGGAACCTTGCGGACATGCACCTTCAGGATCTGCTCCCGGCCGACGACGTCGGGGTTCGGCACCACGACCTGGCGGTCGAAGCGGCCCGGACGCAACAGCGCGGGATCGAGCACGTCAGGACGGTTGGTGGCGGCGATCAGGATGACGCCCTCGTTCGCCTCGAAGCCGTCCATCTCGACCAGCAACTGGTTCAGCGTCTGCTCGCGCTCGTCGTTGCCGCCGCCGAGACCGGCGCCACGGTGACGACCAACCGCGTCGATTTCGTCGATGAAGATGATGCAGGGCGCGTTCTTCTTGGCCTGCTCGAACATGTCGCGGACGCGGCTCGCGCCGACACCGACGAACATCTCGACGAAGTCCGAACCCGAAATGGTGAAGAACGGCACGTTGGCTTCGCCCGCGACCGCACGCGCGATCAGGGTCTTACCGGTGCCGGGAGGGCCGACCAGCAGCACGCCGCGCGGAATGCGGCCGCCGAGGCGCTGGAATTTGCCGGGGTCGCGGAGGAATTCGACGATCTCCTGCAGGTCCTGCTTGGCCTCGTCGACGCCGGCGACGTCCTCGAAGGTGACGCGGCCGTGCGCTTCGGTCAGCATCTTCGCGCGCGACTTGCCGAAGCCCATCGCCTTGCCGGCGCCGCCCTGCATCTGCCTGGACAGGAAGATCCAGACGCCGATCAGCGCGATGAAGGGGAGCCAGGAGACCAGCAGCGAGACGAACCACGGCACGTTGTCGCCCGGCGGCTTCGCCGTGATCTGCACCTTGCTGTCATACAGGCGCTTCACCAGCGTCGGATCGTTCGGCGCGTAAGTCTGGAAGCTCGAGCCGTTGGTGAAGGTGCCGTGGATATCCGGCCCCTGGATCACGACGTCGCGCACATTGCCGCGGTCAACTTCGCTGAGCAGCTGGGAGAAGGCGATGTCTTGCGAGGAGGCCCGCTGACCCGGATTCTGGAAGAGCGTGAACAATGCCAACAGCAGCAAGACTATGATGACCCAGAGGGCGAAATTGCGCAGATTGGCGTTCATCGATCTTCCTTCGTGGTCGCGCGGATCGCGGCCTCATCCTTGGGCTTTACGAGGAAATCCCCAAGGAATCCTCATCGTTAGACGCATACAATTTAGGTGCCGCCCCGGTCGCTGCCAAGGGAACGAGATGGGACTATTTAGCCCATCTTAGCGCGATTCCCGCTGAAATAATGGCGCCCTGACCGGGGTTTTTCCTGCCTGGTTAAGGTGTCCTGACGCCGGGCCGCAGACGCGGCCGGTGTCATGATCCGCCCTCAGCCCCGCCTGGATCCACCCTTGAATCCATCCTTGGATCCATCCCTGGAGCCAAATTCGGACCCAATCTTGGACCGCCGGGCCGGCGCCGGCGCGATGTGGATACGCCCCCCGGCAAGGCTGATCAAGGCTCCCGCAAGGGTCTGCTTCAAACTGGCCCGCTTCGGGACGGCGCGGTTCTTTGCACCCGCATTCATGGCCTGATCGAGCGCGGCGAGCAGGGCCTCGACCTTGCCGAGTTCCGCCGGCCCTTCGTGCCCGTGGGCCGTGATGGCCCGCAGCAACAGCCGCAGCCGGACTTCCTCCGGCAGGCTCGCGAAGGCCGAGGCCTCGAAGCTGCGAACGCCCGACTGCAGCGCCGCGCTGCTATCCCGCAAGCGGAGGTAGCGCTCGGCGCCGTCGGTCAGCACCTCGACGGCCGCGTTCGCCCGCGCCAGCCGCGTCGAGAGCCGCACCAAGGTTCTGATATCACCGCCCTCGGCCGCGAGTTGCGGCAGCAGCGCCCGCAACCGCGGCCGCGTGAACGAGGCATCGCGATTGGTCGGGTCCTCGGCGAAGCCGATCCTGGCCCGCTTCAGGGTTGCGACCAGCTGCGATTTCGGCACGTCGAGCAGCGGACGCGCCAGCACCACGCCGTCGCGCATCGACAGGCGCGCCATCGCAGACAACCCCGCAATGCCGCTGCCGCGGAGCAGCCGCATCAAAAGCGTCTCGGCCTGGTCGTCGCGGGTATGGGCCGTGAGCACATGGCTCGCGCCGGCGATGCGCGCAGCCTGCGTCAGCAGGCGATAGCGCGCTTCGCGCGCCGCCGCGGGGAGTCCTGTCGTGGGCTTTGCACCGCGCCAGCGCAGCGTCCGGTGCGCAAGGCCGAGCTCGGCCGCAAGCCGCTTGACCTCGCGCGCCTCGCGCGCCGCCTCCGTCCGCAGGCCATGATCGACGGTGACGACGGTGAGCTCCGGGCCGCGCGCAAGGCTGCGCCGCCAGCGCGCCGCCAGCCACATCAGCGCAACCGAGTCAGGCCCGCCGGAGACCGCGAGCACCAGCCCCGGCGCAGCTTTCAGCTCGGCGAAGAGCTGCCTCGCCGCGCGCGCGGAGATCGGAGAATTGTCGTCGTCTGACATGACGCGGCCCAGCAATCGCCAGCGAATGGCGCGGCAAGTTTAGCGCAGCACCATGCGTCTTGTCAGCGAGCGCCGCCCGCAGATCAGCACTTCACCCGCTTCTGCTCGCGATCGACGGCGGCTTTGACGCCGGCGGAGGCGCGCGGGTATTTGCGGCCGACCTCGCCGAAGGCGGCACAGGCGGCCTCCTTCTCCTTCAGCGCGGCAAGCGACTGGCCGAGCCGCAGCAGCGCATCCGGCGCCTTGGCCGATTTGTCGTATTTGGTGGTGACGGCGAGGAAGGCTTCGGCGGCGTCGCGATATTGCTGGCGCTGGAAATAGCTTTCGCCGAGCCAGTATTGCGCATCGCCGAGCAGCGGATCTCCAGGATATTTCGCTGCAAAGTTCTTCATGGTCTGCTCGGCCAGCGCGTAATCCTTGCGCTGCATGTAGCCGATGCCGAGATCGAACTCGTCGCGCGGCGTCGCCGAGGGCGGCAGCGTCGCGAGCGCCGGAGCACCACCTTGCGCAGGATAGCTCTGCTGAGCCGGCGGAAGGCCCTGCTGGGCGGGCGGATAGGCCTGCTGGGGCGGCGCGGCGGCCTGCGGATAGCGGCCGCCATTGGCGCTCAGATCCAGCGGCTGCTGGCCACCGCCGAGCGCGCGCGGCGCGCCGGGCGCGCTCGGATTCTGGCTCGGGTCGAAGGCATCGCCGCGGCGGCGGCTACCGGGAGCACCGGGGCCCGGCTGCTCCTGGACGATCGGTGCGGGAGAGGCGATCTGCGGCTGCTCGTAATTCGGCTGCATGGCCTGCTGCTGCGGGGGCTGCTGGCGATAGCCAGGGGCGACCTGATTCGGTGCGATCTGGGCCGGCGGCATCGCGGCGACATTGGGCGCCTGTCCGGGCGCACCTTGCGCTCCGCCCTCGAGCTGCCGGATGCGATCCTCGAGCTGGCGGTTGCGATATTGCAGCTCTTCGTTCTGGCCGGTGAGCTGGCGCAGCTGGTTTTCCAGCCGCTCGATCCGCATCTCGGGATCGCCATCATCGGACTGAGCGAAGACGGGCGTGCACAAGGGGAGCAGCGCGGCGATGGCCACGGTGCCGGTAAAGACCTTAAATCTGGATGACATCTTGCCCTGACGACGAAAGCGAAATGGCCTGCGACGGAACATACGACGCGCCACACATTGAAGGGGAGTACGCCAAAACTGTGACTGCCACCAAGGGGTTTTAAGTCACAGATCGCTGAAACGAAACCGGCGCCCGTGAGGGCGCCGGCATATTCGGTTTCCAAAGATGAACGGTGCCTGAAGCGTCAGGAGCTCGCGTTCAGCACGGTCACAGCACGACGGTTCTGCGACCAGCAGGAGATGTCGTTACAGACCGCCACCGGCCGCTCTTTGCCGTAGGAGATCGTGCGCATGCGGTTCGGGTCGATGCCGCGGGAGGCGAGGAACGAGCGCACCGACTGGGCTCTGCGGGCGCCGAGTGCGATGTTGTACTCGCGGGTGCCGCGCTCGTCGGCGTGACCTTCGATGGTGAAGGAGTAGCGCGGATAGGTCTGCAGCCATTGCGCCTGCTTCTCCAGGGTCACGATCGCCTGCGGGGTCAGATCGGTCTGGTCGCTCTCGAAGAACACGCGGTCGCCCACGTTCACTACGAAGTCCTGCTGGCTGCCCGGCGTTGCCGCGCTCGCATTGGCGTCCAGGCCCCCGTTCTGCTTCGCGCATGCGCCCATCGACAGCGCGATTGCGACCACTGCAGCCAGCTTCAATCCCTGGAGGATACGCATAGGATATTTCATTCCGGAGCCTCCACGCTCACGTTCGTCCACTGCCGTCCGGTCTACAGGGGGTTGGTTAAGCGAACGTTCCGTCAACCTTGACGGAACCTTGCCTCAGCCGGTCAAATGCCCCCAACCAGCGAAAAGCACCCATCATGGTTAATGGGTTGTAAATGTGGCGCAAGGGTGAAGGCAAGCCGTGTCGACAGGCAAATTGCCCGCTTTCGCCGATTTGGGCGGCCCGAGAAGAACTGGATGATTGCCTAATAGGCGGAACCGAGAGCCGGAGCCGCCACATCCAGAGTCCGCGACGGGGTCACCAGAATCGGGCGCGGGGCGGCCTGGCGCGGACTGCGATCAAACAACATGCGCCGCTCGAACGCGCTGGAGCGCATGATCGGAAAGCGGGCCAGAACCCGGTCGCGCTGCCTCCGGACGTCGGTGGCCATCAGGACCGCCTTCTTCGTCGGCCACCCGGGAAACCCCCGCGGCTCGGGTGAAATGGTCTCGTGCAGGAAGATGCGGCGGTAAAACGCCTGATGGTCGGTACGTATCATCGCGAGGCCGGTGTCGGCATTGAAATGATCGCATGCGACAAAGGCCAGACGCACGGTCAGATATGGCAATTCGGGAAAGCGCTGGTGCTTGTCGGGGTCCGCAACAAACCGACACGGATCGACAAAGACCTCGCCGCGATCGAGGCGGGGGTGCAGGACGTCGCCGAACACTTCGGTCGTATAGGACATCCGCCATTCCGACGTCAGGAGGTGGATGCGGACGGAGCTGCAAAGCTCTCCATCAACATAGATCCCGAAATTCCAGGTGTTGGGCGTTTCGTCGAAGCGATCGGTGACGCGCAGTGAAGCTGACGGCTCGATCAAACCGGCCTGCAGATAGGCCCGGTAGCGCATCAGATACAGATTGTCCTTGTCCTCGGGAGTCTCGATGAGCCGATAATCGATGCGGTCAAACAACGCGGCGCCTCGTGGAAGAAGCGCCGTGTTCGGTTCGGCTCCGGACTTCATTCTGCTACCTCAAAACTCCAAGCAACTTCCACGAGTGGCCGGAGATTAATAGTTCCTTAACAAAATTGCAAAGCCTTAGAAACGTTAGGGTTAATCTTTGCGGCCCGCAAGACTACGGCACGCGAGAACCGATTTTGACGAGGGAGCTGTCAGGGATGGGTCAGGCGATCGATCGTGACGACACGATCGTGATCTGGTCGTCAGGCATGCGACGGCCATAGGAAGCGTTCAGCAACTGCCTGACTCGCACCGCCGGAACCGGCCGGCTGAACAGGTAGCCCTGCCCTTCGGTCACGGTGCCGTCGGCGTTGATCAATTCGAGCTGCTCGTTGGTCTCGATGCCCTCGACCACGACCGACATGCCGAGGTCGGCCGACAGCCGCGCCACGCCGCGCAGCAGCGTCAACGGGCGGTCGGAGTCGATGCCTTCGAGGAACGAGCGGTCGATCTTGACCTTCTGCATCGGGAAATTGTGCAGGTAGCTGAGGCTCGAATAGCCGGTGCCGAAATCGTCCAGCGAGATGTGCACACCGAGCGCATGCAGTTGCGACAAGATATCGTGGGTCAGCTGGGTGTTGCGCAGCAGCGAGGATTCCGTGATCTCGATCTCGAGGCGATGCGCCGGCAGGCCCGACACTTCGAGCGCGTAGCGGATCTCGCTCAACACGTCGCGCTGGTGGAATTGCTGCGGCGAGAAGTTGACGGCGACGCTGACGCCCTCCGGCCACTTCATGCATTCCATGCAGGCGCGACGCAGGATCCAGCGGCCGAGATCGACGATCAGGCCCATGTCCTCGGCAACCGGGATGATGTCGATCGGCGAGACCGTGCCGCGCACCGGATGGTTCCAGCGCAGCAGCGCCTCGCACGTGGTGATCTTGCCCGACTTCAGATTCACCAGCGGCTGATAGTACAGCTCGAACTCCTCGTTGGCGAGCGCCTTGCGCAGGTCGAGCTCGAGGATGCGGCGGGCCTCGACGGTCGCGGCCATCTCGTCGCGGAAGAAGCAGAAGGTGCCGCGGCCGTCGGCCTTGGCACGATAGAGCGCCATGTCGGCGTTCTTGAGCAGCGTGTCGGCGCTGGCACTGTCCGGCGTAGTCAGCGCGATGCCGACGCTGGCGCCGATCTCGACCAGATGATTGTCGATGCGATAGCGCTCGCTCAACCTCTCGACGATGCGGCGGGCCAGCGCCGCGGCATCCTCCGGCGTGTCGATGTTCTGCTGGAACACGACGAACTCGTCACCGCCGAAGCGGGCAACGAAATCCTCCGGCCGCAACATCTCGCGCAAGCGGTTGGCGACCGCGCAGAGGAGCTGGTCGCCGCAGGGATGACCAAGCGTGTCATTGACCTGCTTGAACTGATCGAGGTCGACGAACAACAGAGCGGAGAGGCGCTCGGCGTTGTGCGAGACCGCCAGCAGATGCTCGATTTCGTCGCGAAAGTGGACCCGGTTGGGCAGCGCGGTGAGATCGTCGTAACGGGCCAGATGCGTGATCTTGGCCTCGGCGTTGCGCCGCTCCGTGATGTCCTCGAGCAACACCACCGCGCCACCGTCGGCCATCGGCTGCACGGTCCAGGATAGCGACCGGTCTCGCTGCGGGTTGGGATCGACGGTCACGATCTCCTTGGCGTGCGATCTCTCGATTTCCGAAATGATGAGCTCACCGCTTGCAGCCGAGATGGATTTGGCGCTGACGCACGCCGCGACGATGTCGCGCGCGCTGGTGCCGCCCTGCGCGAGACCTTCAGGCAGGTTCATCATGGCGGCGAAACGGTAGTTCATGACCGCAAGCTGTCCGTCGACACGGAACATGCAGAGCCCGTGCGGCATGTTGTTCAGCGCCGTATCGAACTGTCCTGCGAGTGCGGCCTCGCGCTCACGCGCCACCACCGCCCCCATGAAGATCCTGTGCAGGTTCACCGAGAGCTGCATGATGGCCATCAGGAAGGCTGCGCTCACCAGAGCCATTGCGATGTAATAGGGCGTCCCACGCAGCGCCAATGCAAGCACGGCTGGACCGAATATGAGCATGGCCTGAAGGTGGAAGATGGCCGGCCGGCCATACGCCCTGCCCGCGCCGCCCGCTGCGATCCCGGTCGTCACCGACAAGGCGATCATGTGGGCGACGGCATCGTCCGTGGCCAGAAGAGTGGTGGCGCACCAGATGCCGATCGCTGCCGCCTGGATTCGTGCCCCGATCTGATAGCGCTTCTGCCAGCGCTCGGCCGCCATGACCGTCTTGCCGGCCTGGTAGCGGCGCAAGTCGATCGCCCGCACGGTACCGGCCAAGACGAGAAGCGCCATGCACGCCCAGATCAACGGCTCGCCCGTCCTCAGCGCGGTCAGGCCCGCACCGATCGACACAAAGATGAGACCTGCCAGCAGCGGGCCGGGCGCTTCGAACAGCGAATCGATTTCCGCCGCCGAATTTTTCGGCGGCCGCTGTTCCGGCTCTCCGCTGTGGCTGGCGAGTTGCATCTGTTCTTTGTACGCGCGTCCTGTTTGGCGTACTTTTACCCAGACCAGATGAAGCCTTTCTGAGGGAACATCGTTAAAGTCGAGTTGTTTTTCGGCAATAGCGAATCTATTTCTGCTGAAATATCAAGCAACTAGGCAAACCTTGCCGAGCTTCAAGGTGAAGGGAATCTTGCCGCGCACGCAGAAAGCGAGAAAAGACACCTCTTTCGAAAGTATCGTGCGTTGCCAGCGCGCGATCGATCTATTGGCCCGCGGTGGCGGACAAAAGCGGCGACCACGCCGGGTCGGAAGCGAAGCCCGGGGTCGGCACTTTCAGCTCGTTGCGGCCGGAGATGTCGACCGAGAACAGCGACGGGCCGGAATTGCCGCCGGGATCGCGGAAGAACATCAGCACGCGCCCGTTCGGCGAGAAGGTCGGGCCTTCATTGTGGAAGCCGGAGGTGAGCAGACGTTCGCCGCTGCCGTCCGGTTTCATGACGCCGATCGAGAACTGCCCGCCGCCCTGTCTGGTGAAGGCGATGTAGTCGCCGCGCGGGGACCATACCGGCGTCGAATAGGTGGCGTTGTTGTCGTCCTTGGAGAAGGAGATACGCTGCGCCTGCCCACCGCCTGCCGCCATCACATAGATCTGCGACCTGCCGCCGCGATCGGATTCGAAGCAGATGCGGGTGCCATCAGGCGAGTAGGACGGAGACGTATCGATGGCCGGCGTGTCGGTGAGGCGCGTGGTCGAGCGCGAGCGCAGATCCATCACGAACAGGTTGGAATTGCCACCCTGCTGCAAGCTCATGATGACGCGCTGGCCGTCCGGCGAGAAGCGCGGCGCGAAGGTCATGCCGGGAAAGTTGCCGACGATCTCGCGCTGGCCGGTCTCGATGTTGAAGAGATAGACCTTCGGATCGCCCTGGCCGAACTCCATGTAGGTGATCTCTTGCGAGTTCGGCGAGAAGCGCGGCGTGAGCACGAGGTCGGCGCCGCGGGTGAGATAGCGCACATTGGCGCCATCCTGGTCCATCATCGCGAGCCGCTTGACGCGGCGCTCCTTCGGCCCGGACTCGTCGACGAACACCACGCGGCTGTCGAAATAGCCCTTCTCGCCGGTCATCTGCTCGTAGATCTGGTCGGAGATGATGTGGGCGATGCGGCGCCAATATTCCGGCGAGGTGAAATATTGCTGTCCGGCAAGCTGCTGGCCGGTGATCACGTCCCACAGGCGGAATTCGGCCTTGAGGCGGCCGTCCGGCTGCCGCGTCATGCGGCCGGTGACGAGAGCCTGGGCGTTCAGCGTCTTCCAGTTCTGGAATTGCGGCGCGACGTCGATATTGGTGATGCGCTCGATAAAGGCGGCCTGATCGATCGGGGCAAACAGGCCCGAGCGCTTCAGATTGTTGGTGATGACTTGCGAGACGCCGTTGCTGACATCGCCATCGGCCGGCGAGCCCGGCACGAAATTGGTGATCGCGATCGGGATCGGGCGAAACTCCGTGGGATCGATTCGGAGCCGCCCCTGCGGCTGCTGGGCGAAGGCCTGTCCGCCCCCGAGCAACGCGAGCGTCGAAGCGGTCAGGGTCATGAAGCGGCGGCGGTTCATCGAGCGGACGTCATTCATCGCAAAATTCTTTTGTTCGGATCTCACAACATGTCTTTCAGGCCGAAAGTCATCGGAATGACTTTCCAGCTGTCGTATTGCTGCTTCGGCAGGAACGAGTAGACCTGGCACTGCACGATGGCGCGCTTGGCGCTCTCCGCCACCGCCTGGGCGATCGATCGCGACGGTCCGCGCACCGCGACGATGACGGGCTCGGACGCGAGCGATCCGTCAATCCTCATGGGAATGTCGATGTCGGCTTCGTATTGACTGGCGTCCTGCCCGTTATAGGTGGGCGTGAAGCAACGCTTGACCGCGCCCTGGAACGCACCTTGCCAGGTCGCGACATTGGTGGCGGCTGTCCCTGATGTCGACCCCAGCGACGCCGACGCATTCAACGCCGATCCCGCGAGTTCGTGCCGGGTCGCTGCCCGTTTGTCGAGATCGCGGGCAATCTGCGCGGGATCGAAGGTGCGCTCCTTCGGCTTCGGCTGATGCTGCGGCTGCACCGCGGCGACCTTCTGCTCCACGGGCTTCGGCGGCGGCTTCTTGGTGTCGAGCTTCTTCTGCAGCTCCGCGATCGGATCTTCCTTGGCCGGATCAGGCTTCTTTTCCTGCGGCTTCGGCTCTTCCTTCGGCTTGGTCTCGGCGACCGGCTTCGGCGGATCGGGCTTCTTCTCGACCGGCTTTTCGACGGGCTTCGGCGGCGGCGTATCGGGGGTCGAGTTGGTCTTGATCAGCTCTTTCTTCTCGGTGACCTTGCCGACGGCATCTTCTTCGGGCTTGGCCTCGGCGATCTTCTCGACCTTGGGCTTCGGCTCTTCCTTCTTGCCGGTCTTCTGCCCGTTGGTGATCTGTGCGAGTTGGTCGCTGGAGATGATGTCGATCGGAAGCGACTCTTCCGGCGCGATGAAGGCCTTGCTGCTAAAGGTCAGCAGGCCCCATCCCAGCACGAGGACGTGGAGGGCAATCGACGCAACGAGTGTCTTGTCGACGTTCACCTTCACCGGCTTCAAGACCCCTGATCTACTTCGGTGACGAGCGCCAGCTTCTTGAAGCCGGCGCCAGACAGCAGCCCCATCACCTTGGCCACCGTGCCGTAATCCGCCTTCTTGTCGGCACGCAGATAGATGCGTTCCTCAAGGCCGCCGCGCGCATCCGTGATCGCCTTCAGTTTCGGGATCAGATCGGTCAGCGCCACCTCGGCGTCGTTGATGAACACCTTGCCCTTGATGTCGACCGACATCTGGAGCGGCTTCTGGTCGTTCTGGTCGAGGCTCTTGGCCTGGGTCTGCGGCAGGTCGAGCGGAACACCGACGGTGAGCAACGGCGCCGACACCATGAAGATGATGAGCAGCACCAGCATCACGTCGACCATCGGCGTGACGTTGATCTCGGCCATGACCGGCTTGCGCCGGCTGCGACGGCCGCCGCCTCCGGACGAACTCGCAACATTCATGCCCATGGCTTGGTGCCCAATCTCGCCTTCACACTATACATGCCGCCCGTCAGCCCCGCTCGTCGATCTGGCGGGACAGGATGGCCGAAAATTCATCAGCGAAGCCTTCGAGCCGCTGGGCCTGCCGGTTCACCTCGGACGTGAACTTATTGTAGAAAATAGTGGCAGGAATGGCGGCGATAAGGCCGACCGCAGTCGCAAACAGCGCTTCCGCGATACCGGGCGCCACCACCGCCAGAGAGGTATTTTTCGACGCCGCGATTGACTGAAAGCTCGACATGATGCCCCAGACCGTGCCGAACAGGCCGACAAAGGGGCCGGCCGAGCCGACGGTCGCGAGCACCAGCAGCCGGCGTTCCAGCCGCTCGACCTCGCGGGCGATCGAGACGTTCATGACCTTGTCGATGCGCATCTGAAGGCCCGCGACGGAACGCGCGTGGCTCTCGAACGAGCGCTTCCATTCGCGCATCGCCGCGACGAAGCAGGCCGCCATGGAATGGGTCGGCTTGGCCGACAGCGTTCGATACAGCTCCTCGATCGATTCGCCGGACCAGAATGCCTGCTCGAATCGATCCATCGAGCGCCGCGTGCGCGCGTAAAGGAAGATCTTATCGATCGCGATGGCCCAGACCCAGACGGAGCAGGACAACAGGCCCAGCATGACGCATTTCACGATCCAGTGAGCCTGCCAGAACAGCGCGATCAGCGACACGTCGGCGGAAGCGGCAACCGGAAGGGCGGACTGAGCCACGTCGGCCGGATTCATCAGCAGTATCCTCTCAAGGCGATCGTTACCTATGTTCCGGCTAGCCGAATGGCGACCGGTTCCCCTTTAGCCGCGCTAGAACGGGCGCGGCCGGCAAGCCCGCTCAAAGCCTTGTCTTTATGGGGTACAGGGGCTCGTCCAAAGCCGCCGCCTGCATTCCCTGCCAAGATGTCAAAACTATGGGCCTCGACGACGGCTCCGGGCGCGATTGTCCATAAATACCAGAGCCCGGCGATGGTTAATGCCGGGTTACCACGGACGAATTTGGCTGCGGGAAAGGAAGGCAACTCAGAGGGATGGGGCGCACCCCGGTGCGAGGCGGGATGCCGCCTGGTGCGGGTGCCCCCGCCGCACGACGGGGCACGGCTCGACGACCGCCCGGGTTTATCCGAGGGAACCAGTACTCCCTCGGTCAATTGTCCCGAAAACCACCTTTGACGAGGATTTGCCATGAGCATCAACCCGAAGACGACCGCCGCCATTGGCGATCATCCGCTCCACCCCATGATCATCCCGTTCCCCGTGGCGTTCCTGGTCGGCGCGCCCATTGCCGACCTGACCTTCATCGGAACCGGCGACGCCTTCTGGGCCCGGGCCGCCATGTGGCTGATCGGCGCCGGCATCATCATGGCGCTGGTTGCTGCAGCAGCCGGCTTTACGGATTTCGTCAGCGAGCCGCGCATCCGCAGCCTCAACGACGCCTGGTATCACATGGTCGGCAACCTCGCGGCAGTCGTGCTGGCGCTGGTGAATTTCTATCTCCGGTACGCGCAAGGCACCGAGGCCGCGGTCAAGCCATGGGGCGTGGTGCTCTCCCTGATCGTGGTCGGCATCCTCCTGTTCACGGGGTGGAAGGGCTGGGAGATGGTCTATCGTCATCACGTCGCGGTGCTGGACGCACCGGGCCAGACCAGTTCGGAGCCGGTCACGCCGCATCATGGCGGCGAGAGTCACCGCCGCGCCGCGTGAGCGAAAAGCGCGTCAGGCCGCAGCAGCGGGTTCGGGGCAACTGGTGAATGCCGACCGCCGTGCAGCCGCCGCGGACATCCGAGGTCACCGTGCCGGCGCCGATGTAGACCTGCGGCCGATACACGGCGCGCCTAGGCTAGGCAGTTCACTGCTGCGGCCGATGCTGACGATTTGCAGGATGGTGACACCACGCCACGTCAGCGACCCGACATACCCGAGCACCATTCCGCAGCTTCCCCGTGCGGCTACGAGCTTGCGCGCCAGATGCCAGCGACCATATAGTCCCGCGAATTTTCGGTCGACGCTGCGTTGGCCGGGAAAGTCCACACAAAGCATCTCGTTCGAGCCCGCGCGGTGGTCCGCCATCGGCGGGTTTTTCGTACCCGATGATCTTCGGCCCCGCCGAAGCGAATCCCGGATACCGTTACCTGAGGTCACGCCAAGACATGTCGCCTAACGCGCCCGCCGACACCCACGACGACGTCATGTACCCCTCTGCGGTTCCGTTCCTGCTGGTCCACCTCGGCTGCGCCGCGGCGATCTGGTCGGGAATCACCTGGCAGGCCGTCGCGATCTGCGTGTCCCTATATGTCCTGCGCATGTTTGCAATCGGTGCAGGCTACCACCGCTATTTCTCGCATCGGGCTTTTGCGACCAGCCGGGTGTTTCAATTCATTCTGGCCTGCCTGGCACAAAGCAGCGCGCAGAAGAGCGTGTTGTGGTGGGCCGCCAAGCATCGGCACCATCATCTGCATTCGGACACCGAGCACGATGTTCATTCACCGCGTCACCGCGGCTTCCTGTACAGCCATGTCGGCTGGATCTTTCACCGGCAGCACGACGCCACCGACCTCGTCAAAGTCGGCGATCTCACCGTCTACCCGGAGCTGACGTGGCTGCATCGGCTGGAGCTCCTGCCGGCCGTGACGCTTGCGGTGCTGTGCTTTCTGGTGGCCGGATGGCCGGGCCTGGTCGTCGGTTTCCTGTGGAGCACGGTGTTGCTCTATCACGCGACCTTCTGCATCAATTCGCTCGCCCATGTGCATGGACGCAAGCGCTACGTGACGGGCGACGATTCCCGCAACAACTGGCTTCTGGCGCTGCTCACTTTGGGTGAAGGCTGGCACAACAATCACCACGCCTACCAGAGCAGCGTCCGACAAGGCTTTCGCTGGTGGGAAATCGACGTGACCTACTACGTCCTTAAGGTCCTGTCCTGGTTCGGCGCAGTCTGGAACATGAAGGCGCCGCCCGAACTGGTGTTGCGCAACGAGCAGCCACTCGGCGCGCGGGTCATCAAGCGCGCCGCCCGCGAGCTTGCCGGTCGGTTCGATGCGCACGCTCTGGCGCACGCGATCTCGTCGGCGCTGCACCGTGCCGATCCGGCCCAGTTGCAACTGCCGACACTGCACGACATCCTCCATCGCGCCCATGACGGCGTCGACGCGCTGACACACCTGCATCTGCCGAAGATACCGACCCGCGAGGAGTTTCTCACTGAAGCCAAGGCGATGTTCGCACGAACACGATCGCTCAACGAGATCGTGGATCACGCCTACGAGCACTTCCTGACGTCGGTTCGCGCGCAGCTCGTGCCCGTGCGCTGAAGCTGCGCTGGCGGGCCAGGCCCGGGCATGATGACGTCCTTCAAAACCAAACCGCCCGCCTGCGCGGTCGCGCGGGCGGGCGGCTCGGGGCCATCAGGACTTTGGGGGCATGCGCCTGAAGGCTTTGAGAGATCTCAGCCCTGCTGCTGGTCGGTCGGCGGCGGCGTCGGACGCGACTTGTGCTGGGCCATGAACTGGTCGAACTCTTCCTTGTCCTTGGCGTGACGCAGACGATCGAGGAAGTTCTTGAACTCGACCTGCTCTTCCTCGAGACGGCGCAACGTTTCATAGCGGTACTCGTCGAAGGCACGGTTGCCGGAGGACGGCGGGCCGAACCCGAAGCCGAAGCCACGGCGCTCCATGCGGTCACGCATGCGGTCCATCTTGTACTGCATCCGCTCCATCTTGTTCTGCCAGCGGTCCTGATTGCTCCAGCACGACATTCTTCTGCTCCCGAGTGTGAAAAAGAGAAGGGCAAGCCCGATCGGCCACCAGATGATGAAGCCGAGGATGGTCACGGCAATCCAGCCAGGATGCCATGGCGTATCGAGCATGCGGGGCCGCTCGTAGGATTGGTATTGGTCCGAGGGGCCGCGCCAGCGATTGACGTCAGCGGTGTAGGCCATTTCCCTTCTCCATCACGGCATCAGCGCCGTTGTGAATGTAAATAACATTTACATAGCTAGACCATCCCGTGATTTTGTCAAGCTGGCCGCCGGACACGGTCTCGAGATTATTTGCGCAATTTTATTTCGGCTTGCCCCAGGGACCAGCCGGAGCACCGCCGGGCGGCATGCCAGAACCGGAGGAAGCCTCCGGCGGCACCGGCGGCGGCTCGGCGCCTTTGCCCGCCGGCCGGCGATCGGTCGGGAAGCCGAGGCCGCGCAGATAAATGAGCACCTCCGCCTCGAGCAGCTCGTCCGGCGACATCGGCAGCTTT
The DNA here is from genome assembly GCF_028128765.1 of Bradyrhizobium sp. CCBAU 51627. Lineage (GTDB taxonomy): Bacteria > Pseudomonadota > Alphaproteobacteria > Rhizobiales > Xanthobacteraceae > Bradyrhizobium. The sequence goes on along the minus strand of NZ_LBJG01000089.1, from coordinate 92,869 downwards.
CGCCGCGCGGCATCGCCACGCGAGAACAGCGAGGCGACGCCGTGCGACATCGACCAGATGTGCAGCGCCATCATCATCGCCGGCGGACGCGGCATGCCCGGCGGCGCGAGCGCCGCGAGCCGCTCGGCGGCAGCGCGAATGATGTTGAAGGCGCGTTCGCTCGCGGCCTGCAGCGCCGGATTGGCATCGACCGGAAGGCCGGATTCGAACATCGCATTGTAGAACGCCGGCTCCTCGCGGGCGAAGGCGAGATAGGCCCGGCCGACGCGCTCGAACGCGGTGACGGTGTCGGGCCGTCCGTCGTCCCAGGCCGCAGTGAGACGCGATTCGAACTGCTCGAAGCCGCGCTGGGCGATCGAGGACAACAGCTCGTCCCGGTCGCGAAAATGCCGGTAAGGCGCAGCCGCACTGACGCCGGCCATGCGGGCGGCATCTGCAAAGGTAAACCCGGCCGCGCCCTTCTCGGCGATCAGCCCGAGGGCGGCCTGTAGAAGTGCTTCCTTCAGATTGCCGTGGTGATAGCCGCGCTCGGCGCGGCGCTGCTCCTTGCGCCAGCTCATGTGAACGACTTTTACATGAGCTGCGCGCGAAGGTCACTAGCGCCCTCCCCGTCATTCCGGGGCGATGCGCCCAGCATCGAAGCCGGAATCTCGAGGTTCCGGGTTCGGTCCTGCGGACCGCCCCGGAACGACAAGAGCGCCCTAGCCGCCCGGGATCGGTAGCACCGGCATGATCTCGACGCGCTCGCCGGGGAAGATCGCGAAATGCGGATGGTTCTCGAACATCTTTGCGGCCGCCTCGTGCGAGGCGGCGCGAACCACGGTGAAGGCGCCCATCTCGTTGGCGATGTCGGTGACGCCCCGACCGTCGACCTTCTTGGTCTTGCCGAGCGGACCGCCCATCGCCTGGATCGCGCCCTGGTGCTTCTCGACCCAGCCTTTCCAGGCCGCCATGCCTTCCTGCTCCTTTGCCTTGCGCTCGGCCTCGGACATCGCGGTCCACGCCGCCCATTTCGGGCTGGTCTTGCTGCCGAGGAAGACGGCGAGATAGGTGTCGGTGCTCATGGTTCTCTCCCTTGTCTACATCTTCAAATTGCGAAACCGGCAGCGGCGGCCTGCACATCAGGCGGAAAATCGGCCGTTTCCTGCACCTGGCGGATCTCGATGATCTCGTTGGCTGCGGCCGGGCACTTCTTCGCCCAGGCGATCGCCTCATCGCGCGAGCCGACATCGATCATCCAGTAGCCGCCCAGCACCTCGTTGGCTTCCGCGAACGGACCGTCGGTGACGACAGGTGCACCGGTCGCAAATGAGACGCGGGCGCCCGTCGACGGCGGATGCAGGCCATCCAGCGTGATCAGCACCTCGGCATCGCTCAGTTCCTCGTTGTAGCGCATCATCGCCGCGACGCGTTCGGGATCGAGTTGCGCGTCCGCCGGCGCGGTCTCGTAGCCGAGCGGGATCATCAGCATCATGAATCGCATGCGGTTCCTCACTAGCTTCGCCCTTTCCTCGTAAGACGAACGACGTCCTGCGAGGTCGACACCTTCGTGAAGATTATTTCCGAGGACATTGCGGCTCGCCCGGAGGCGCCCTTTGCCCGAAATGAGCGCGCATCCCTTGCGCAAATTCGACGAAACTGTCATGCCGCCGGTTCGAGCAAAGGACCGCGTCATGACCTCCTCCTCCGCCAAAGTTGCTCTCGTCACCGGCGCCGCACGCGGGATTGGGCTGGCGACAGCGAAGCGCTTCCTCGCCGAAGGCTGGCACGTGGCGCTGCTGGATATCGCGGGAGAGCTGCAGGCCAGCGCAGCAGCGGCGCTGAAAAGTCCTGACAACACGCTGGCGATCACTTGCGACGTATCAGATGCAGCCGCCGTCGGAGCCGCAATGGCCGCGGTGATGAGCCGCTTCGGTCGGCTCGATGCTCTCATCAACAATGCCGGCGTCGCCGTGTTCGCGCCGGTGCTGGAAACCAGCGACGCCGACTGGAACAGGATCATGGCGGTCAATCTCACCGGCCCTTTCCTCTGCACCAAGGCGGCCGTGCCGCTGATGCGCGAGCAAGGTGGCGGCGCCATCGTCAACATCACCTCGATTTCGGCCGTGCGCGCCTCCACGCTGCGTTCGGCCTACGGCACCAGCAAGGCCGGGCTCGCACACCTCACCAAGCAGCTCGCAGTCGAGCTCGCCTCGCTCAACATCCGCGTCAATGCGGTCGCGCCGGGGCCGGTCGACACCGCGATGGCGAAGCAGGTACACACCAAGGAGATCCGCGCCGACTATCATGATGCCATTCCGCTCAACCGCTACGGCCTGGAGGAGGAACTCGCGGAGGCGATCTTCTTCCTGTGCTCGGAACGCGCGAGCTACATCACCGGCCAAATTTTGGCCGTCGATGGCGGCTTCGATGCGGCGGGCATCGGCCTGCCGACGCTGCGCGGCGAACGCCGCAACGGGTAGAACCTTGCAGGGTGGGCAAGGCGCGATGCGCCGTGCCGATCATCGTTCCGGACTCACGGTGCCGAGCACGCTACGCTTTGCCCACCCGACAGGATCGAGTTTGTGGAGTGCACCATGCGACGCGTCATCCTCAAAGCTGTTGCACTCGCAGCCGCCCTGCTCGCTTCCGCACCGGCCCCCGCCGAGATCCGCATCATCCAGAGTCCGGGCGGACAAGTCGGACCGTTCCTCGATCTGTTCGAGAAGGTGCGCGAAAGCGGCGAGCGCGTGGTGATCGACGGACCCTGCCTGTCGGCCTGCACGCTGGTGCTCAGCATCGTGCCGGGCGAGCGCATCTGCGTCACCAAGCGGGCCGTGCTCGGCTTCCACGCCGCGCGCTCAGTCGACCGGCGCGGGCGCTTCTATGCTGAGCCGGAAGCCTCCGAAGCCGTGCTTGCGGCCTATCCCGGCCCGGTCCGCGATTGGATCAGCCACCGCGGCGGCCTCACCTCACGGTTGCTCTTGTTGAAGGGCCGCGACCTCGCCGCGATCTATCCGCGCTGTCGATGACATCTCGGCCTCAGGCCGCGGTGTGACCGCAATGGAGCCCGCACTGTCCGGCGATTAAGCAGCCTCTGGCGAATCTGACCTTCAAGGCGCGAAATCCGCTCAACGGCTTCGCAAGGCGTGCCCAATTTACTCGATTTCCAGCTTTTCGCTGGCGATTATGATGATGCGGGCCGGACCGAGACCTCCGCGCATCGCAACGGCCACGCGATCGCCATATCTCGGCCGCGGCCCGAATATGATGGTTCCATTTTTTCAAGATCGGTCGTTTTCGAACAGGGCGGATATGCAGTCCATCGATTTTCGCTACCGCCTGTCGGATCAGGGACGAATCGTCCTTGGCCCGCTGAGTTCGGAAGAAACCCTGGAATTCGAGGAGCTGACGCGGCGTGACCGCGAGGGTCTGATCGATCTGACGTCCGAATTGCGGCTGCTCGAACTATATGTGAAGTACATCGGCTCGGACCTGAAGGTTTCGCTCGCGCCACCGGAGCCAGCATCACAAATGAGCGAAACGTCGCGACCGCAACGGCCTCAGCCGCGTCGGCCGTCGCGACAGCGCAGCCTCGTGGTTCCCATGATCGTCGTGATGGGCATGAGCTTGATGCTGATTGCGCTCTTCATCAGCTGACGCGCGGCACCACGTTGCGGCAAGCAGCTGTCACAAACCGGCTGTTCCACTAGTGGAGGATAATTTGGATCATCGGCGCGAGCTTCACGCTGGCGCAGATGAGCATGCCCCACATGGCAAAATTGATTTGCAGCGCCGCCGCCATCGGTCGCTCCCTTCCAAGTCACGCCCGCCCTGATTTGTAAGTATTATGACTATGATTAGCGATTCGGACGGGAAGTTCACAGCCTAATCTTGCGCCAATTGTTGTGCGATGCGATCCGCTGGTTGTCACAAGATCGCTCGCGTTCCTCTCACACGATGACATGGACGCACGAATCTCCTTTCGGCCATGCCGGTGACGTCGTTTTCCCTTAAGTCCGGGGTAAGCGTCGCAATGCAAAGTTTCCACGCGGATTTGCGTGGCGTACCGCACAGCAGGTCCGGCATGGCCCGACACATTCTCGTCTTGCTTAGCTTTTGCGCAGCGCTCGCGGGATGCGCAAGCGCGCCCGCGGCTGAGCGTCGCCCCATCGCGTGGGACGGACTCGGTCAGGATCCCAATCGTCCTGTTGTCACCAAACGTGGCATCGCCAATCGCGCTGCGCCGGAGAGTGATCCCAATCTGGAGCGGCAGAGGGTGCTCTCCACTTTACGCCCCTATTCCGAGGCGTGGTGGGCAGTCCACGACGAGATCGAGGCGGAGAACGACAGGCAGCTCGGCTCGAAGCTCGTGATCTGCGGCAGCTGCGTGACGCAGCCGCCGAGCGGGGACACGACTGGATCCATTCGCTGACGAGGCGAGCCCCCTCTCTCATGACAAGAGAGGAAGCAGCAGCTCAATACGTCAGGCGACCGCCTGTCACATGCCTTCGGCCGGGCAGTTCACCATCCAGGCAATACCGAACTTGTCGACACACATGCCAAAGCCCTTGGCCCAGAAGGTCTTGCTGAAAGGCATCGTGACGGTGCCGCCGTCGGCGAGCGCGTTGAACTTGCGTTCGCCCTCCGCGGGGTCGGTGACCGTGAGCGAGATCGAAAAGCCCTGCGGCTTGTGAAAATGCTCGCTCGGCACGTCGGAGGCCATCAACACGCTGCCGTTCGGCAGCGACATCCGCGCATGCATGATCGTCTTCTCGCGGCCGGGCGCGACAGGCATCTCCGGTGGCGCGTCGGAGGCGCGCATCATCGCGTCGATCTTGCCGCCGAGAATCTTGGCGTAGAAGTTGAACGCCGCTTCGCAAGTGTCCTGATAGAACAGATAGGGATTGAGCATCGTTTCTCTCCTTTTGCTTCTCTGGGCGGTACTCGCTTTACTTCTCGGTGAGCTTCTTCAGGCCAGCGAGGCCGGTTTCAAAATCCTCGCCGATCATCTTGTCCATGTTGACGAAGACCTGCATCACCTTGGACATGAACGGTGCCGGACCGTACATCGCCCGTGTGACCAATGTGGCATCACCTTGCGGCACAAAGGTGAACTCGGCGATGTTGTGGCCCTCGAAGGGGCGCTCGAAATCGAGCTTGATACGGAGTTTCGATGGCGTGCTCGCTTCGAGGATCTCCATATGGCCGGCGCCGACATTGTTGTTGCCGTCCCAACCATAGGCCGCGCCCTCCTCGTAGATCCGCTTCATCGCAGGATCGCGCTCCTCACAGGGCGACCAGCCGGTCCAAAAGTGGAAATCGGCAACGAGTGGATAGATCGCCTCGGCCGGCGCTTTCAGCGCCAGCGAGCGCTCGACCCGGAACGTGTCGGGCTTTGTCGATGCGAAGATGAGGACGGCGGCGATGCCGAAAGCGAGGACGACAGCGACGGTGGCAATGGCTTTCAGCATGAATAGCTCCCTTGATACGGGATTAAGACGAAGGAGCCTGGCTGGGGCCGACAGGTTGGATGTGATTTTTTCGCCTCATTGTCGATCGTCATTCCGGGGCATCGCGAAGCGATGAGCCCGGAATCCATTGATCCGCAGAGATGGTGGCTCGATGGATTCCGGGGTCGATGCTTTGCATCGCCCCGGAATGACACCGGCTAACCCGCCCTCGCCCCTTTCGGCTGGCTGTCGCGGATCAGGCGATCGATGTGCATGCGGATGTGGGCGGCCTCGGCCGAGGTGTTGGCGAGGGCGATGGCACGGTCGAACGCGACGCGGGCTTCGTCGTTACGGCCGAGTTGCATCAGGAAGGCGCCGCGCACGCCGTAGAAATGGAAGTAATTGGCCAGCTTCGGCGCCAGCGGCTCGATCAGGTCGAGCGCGGCCTGCGGCCCGTGCACTTTGGAGACGGCGACCGCGCGGTTGAGCGTCACCACCGGTGAGGGTTGCACCACCTCCAGCGCCCCATAGAGCAGGTCGATCTGGGCCCAGTCGGTCTCATCAGGCGTCGCGGCGCGCGCATGCAGCGCGGCAATCGCGGCCTGGATCTGGTAGGGACCGCTGCGGCGATGGCGCATCGCCTTGTCGATCAAGGCGAGACCTTCCGCAATCATGCTGCGGTTCCAGAGCGAGCGGTCCTGGTCGTCGAGCAGGATCAGCGAGCCGTCCGCGGCAAAGCGCGCCGCACTGCGTGCATGCTGCAACAGGATCAGCGCCGTCAGACCCATGATCTCCGGCTCGCTCTGGAACAGCCGGAGCAGCAGCCGCGCGAGCCGGATCGCCTCCTCGCACAGCGGCTTACGGATCTCGGCCGTATCGCCGCTCGCCGAATAGCCCTCGTTGAAGATCAGATAGATCATGGCGGCGACGCCGGCCAGCCGCTCGGAGCGCTCGATCGCGCCGGGCGCTTCGAACGGCGTTCCGGCCTCCGCGACCTTGGCCTTGGCGCGGGTGATGCGCTGCTCCATCGCGGCCTCCGAAACCAGGAAGGCGCGCGCGATCTGCTTCACGGTGAGACCGGAGACGATGCGTAGCGCCAGCGCGATCTGCTGCGTCGCCGGGAGTTGCGGATGACAGCAGATGAACATCAGCCGCAGGATATCATCGCGGTAGTGCGAGCCGTCGAGCCGCTCGGCGAGCGCGTCTTCGGCGTCATCGAGATCGGAGATCGCCTGGTCGTCCTCGGGCAGCGGCTGCTGCTTGCGGGTGCGGCGCACCTCGTCGATGGCGACATTGCGCCCGACCATGATCAGCCAGGCCGCAGGATCACGTGGCGGCCCGTTCTGCGGCCAGGTTTTGAGCGCACGCAGGCACGCATTCTGAAAGGCTTCCTCGGCCGTATCGAGATCGCGGAAATAGCGCAACAATGCGCCGACCGCCTGGGGTCGCGCCGAAGTCAGCGCGGTCTCGATCCAGGCGGTGTCGGTATCGCTCACGCCGAAATTCCTCCGGGCCGAAACACGCCGACAGGCCGCACCTCATAGGCGCCGCCGGGATTGGCCGCTCCAAGGTCGCGCGCGACGTCCAGGGCGTCGTCCAGGCTCTTGCAGTCGACGATGTAGAAACCGAGCAACTGCTCCTTGGTCTCGGCATAGGGACCGTCGAGCACCAGCGGCGGGTCTTCCTTGCGCAAGGTCGCCGCAGCGGTGGTCGGCAGCAGCCGGGCCACCGGCCCAAGCCGGCCCTGCTGGGAGAGCTTCTCCTGCACCACGGCGAGCTTTTTCATCACGGCCTCGTCCTGGTCCTTGCTCCAGGAGCCGACGAAGTCCTCGTCGTGATAGCAAAGGATCGCATAAAGCATGGGCAGCACCTTCCTTGAATGCTCGTTTTGAAGACGATCCACTATGCCCTGCCCCGACAGGGCTGCGGAAATAATTTGCGAGAAATATCCGTCGGATCGTGCCAAGGAGGACCTTCAATAGCGGAACCCGACGAGGCACTTCGAATGAGCATGGGCACACTGGCCGTCCTGATCAACAGCACGCAGCAGAACTGGCTGCCCGAGCGCTGGAAGGCCCGGTTCGACGCGGTCTGCGAGGGCCGTCGCGTGGTGCTGCTGCCGGATGCCTCGCTCGATCCGGCCGAAGTGCACTATGCCGCGGTGTGGAAGCCTGCGCCGGGTGACCTTGGCTCATTCCCCAATCTGCGGGCGATCTTCAATCTCGGCGCCGGCGTCGATGCATTGATGGCCGACAAGAGCCTTCCCAATGTGCCGCTGGTGCGCGTCGCGGTGCCGGACTTGACCAACCGCATGACCGAATACGTCGTGCTGCACGTGCTGATGCACCATCGCCAGGAGCTTTACCTGCGCGACTCCCAGCGCGCCAAGCGCTGGGAGCCGAAATATCAATGGCCGGCGAGCGCGATCACGGTCGGCGTCATGGGCCTCGGCACGTTAGGTGCCGATGCCGCCGACGTGCTGCGGCGGCTCGGCTTCCGCGTCACCGGCTGGAGCCGCAGCCCGCGCACGATCGAGGGCGTCGAATGCTTTCATGGCAGCGCCGGCATGGATGCGTTCCTGCGCAAGACCGACATTCTGGTTTCCCTTTTGCCGCTGACGCCGGAAACGCAAGGCATCCTCAACCGCGACGTCTTCTCCAAGCTCGACCGCACCAGCCCGCTGGGCGCGCCCGTGCTGATCAATGCCGGCCGCGGCGGCTTGCAGAACGAAGCCGACATCCTGGCGTGCCTCGACGACGGCACGTTGGGCGCCGCCTCGCTCGATGTGTTCGTCGAGGAGCCGCAGCCCGCGGACAGCCGGTTCTGGACCCACCCCAAGGTGGTGTTGACGCCGCACAACGCCGCCGACACCGATGCGGATGCGATCTCGGCCTATGTCGCCGAGCAGATCGCGACGTTCGAGGCGGGCGGCGCGCTGGAGAACGTGGTGGATCGCGGAAGGGGGTATTAGGACTCGCTAGCTCTACCCAACCTGATGTCGTCCTGCCGAAAGCCAGGACCTTGGAGTTTTTTGGTTTCCTCCGTTCGTCTCAACCCCCGCACAACTCCCGCTACGCCGGTATCCCGTTCACCCTCTTTTAGCGAGAAGTTGATAAGCGTTGTTAATCAACGCTCATCGGAACGAGGCGGACATGCGGACGAGCTTTGGCCTCAGGATGCGGATCACGGTTGCGCTGGCCGTGACGGCGGCGGCAACCGCGCTGATCGCCGTGCTCGGCGCCATGTGGATCATTGCGGGGATCATCGACCGCGCCGACCAGCGGGAACTGCGCAGTCATTATGATGCGTTGCTGTCGCGAATCGCCGAAGAGTCCCACCGCGCCGCCGCCATGAGCACGGTCGTCGCCGCGATGCCGGCGACGCAGGAAGCGATGGCGAACCAAGACCGCGAGGCCCTGGTGCGCCTGTTCGGACCGGTGTTTGCCGCCACCAAATCGGAATACGGCGTCGAACAGTTCCAGTTCCATACGCCGCCAGCGACGTCTTTCCTGCGCGTCCACCAGCCGGCGAAGTTCGGCGACGACCTCTCGAGCTTCCGCAAGACGGTCGTCGAGGCCAATCAGGAGCGCAAAGTCGTCGTCGGCCTCGAGGGCGGCGTTGCCGGACTTGGCATCCGCGGCGTGGTGCCGATCGCGCAAGCAGGCAAGCATCTCGGCTCGGTGGAATTCGGCCTGACCTTCGGTCAGTCCTTCCTCGACGATTTCAAGCTCAACCGCCACGTCGATATCGCCTTTCATCTCGCCGACAGTTCGGGCTTCAAGCTGTTCGGCGGCACGTTGAAGGGCAAGAGCTTCTTCGAGGCCGCCGACTACGGCCGTGCCACCGGCGGTGAGTTCACGGTGCGCCAGGGCAAGCTCGACACCACACCGGTCGCCGCACTGCTCGGACCGATCAAGGACTTTTCCGGAAAGCCGCTCGGCGCGGTCGAACTGGTGATGGACAATGCGGAGTATGTGGCTTCGGCCGACCGCGCCTGGATGCTCGCAATCGGCATCGCCGCCCTCGGGCTGATCCTCGCCGCCGTCGTCGGCTATCTCATCGCCCGGAGCATCTCGCGTCCGATCCTGTCGATCACATCAGTGATGCGCGAGCTTGCCGACGGCCGGCTCGACGTCGCCGTTCCCGAAAGCAAGACGAATGACGAGGTCGGCGCGATGGTGAAGGCGGTCGGGGTGTTCCGCGACAACGCCGTCAACTTCAGCAAGCTCCAGGCCGATCAGCTCGAGGCCAAGGTGCAATCCGAGGCCGAGAAACGCCGTGCCTTTGCCGCGCTCGCCGACAATTTCGAGGCATCCATCCGCGACGTCGTCACGACGGTGTCTTCGGCTGCGGTCGAGATGGAGCACACCGCGCGCTCGATGTCCGCCATCGTCGAGCAGTCGCGACAGCAGACCCGCACGGTGTCGTCGGCCTCGGCCCTCGCCTCGGAGAACGTGCAGACCGTCGCGGCCGCGGCGGAGGAATTGTCCTCGTCGATGAGCGAGATCAGCCGTCGCCTCGCGCATGCGACCGAAGTGGTCGGCAGGGCCGCAAGCGACGGCCAGGCGTCGAATGCGCGCGTCCAGAGCCTCGCAGATGCCGCGCAAAAGATCGGCGACGTTGTCTCCTTCATCAACGGCATCGCCGGCCAGACCAATCTGCTGGCGTTGAATGCGACGATCGAGGCCGCGCGCGCGGGCGAGGCCGGCCGCGGTTTCGCGGTGGTCGCCTCCGAGGTCAAGGCGCTGGCGACCCAGACCGCGAAGGCGACCGAGGAGATCAGCGCGCAGGTGACGGCCGTTCAAGGTGAGACATCGGGTGCGGTGAATGGCATCCAGTCGATCTGCGCGACGATCCGAGAAGTCGACGAAATCTCCGCCGCGATCGCCGCCGCCGTCGGCCAGCAGGGCACGGCGACGCAGGAGATCGCACAGAACGTCCAGCAGGCCGCGGCGCGCACCGGCGAGGTCTCGCAGAACATCGCAGGGGTCACCGACGGCATCGCGGCGACGGGCACGGCCGCGGAAGAGGTGCTGGTTTCGGCGATCGAGCTCTCAAAGCAGTCGCAGCGCCTGCGCGACGAGGTGGATCGTTTCCTCGCGCACATCCGTGCGGCGTAGGTCGGCTAAGGCTTGGCCCCCACCATCACATCGATCGCGCCCTTGACGATCGCTTCCAGGTCCTTGCGCGGCACGCGGGCGCGGGAGCGGATGGCGACGGTGTGCACCGTCGCAGATGCGATCTGCGCCAACGCGGTCGGATCCGCGCTCTCGGGCAATTCGCCCTTCTCCTTGGCGCGGCGGAAGCAATTGGCAAAAGCCTTGTCCAGTTCGGTGAGACCGTCGAGCACCATGGCGCGGATCTCGGGATCGCCGACGGCTTCGGAGGCCGCGGTCACCACCGTGAAGCAGCCGCGCGGCCCTGTGTCGCCGGAGAGATAGATGTCGAGAGCCGAGGCGAAAATGCGATCGAGCCGCTGACGCAGCGGCATCTCCTCGCGGAAGATCGCCGTCATCGAAGCCCGCGCATCCTCGCGGTAACGCTCATAACTCTTGATATAGAGCTCGCGCTTGTCGCCGAAGGCGCCGTAGAGGCTCGGCCGATTCATGCCGGTCGCTTCACTGAGATCATCAAGCGAGGTCGCGGCGAACCCCTGCCGGCGGAACAGGTCAAGCGCCTTGCCCAGCGCGACATCAGGCTCATAGCCGCGCGGCCGGCCGCGGCGCTTGGGTTCGCTGCGGCGCTCGGGCTCATTGGCAGCAGCTGGCGGCTTCGATTTTTGTACCATTTCGCAAACTAATCCTTGACCCGCCCCATATTATGCAAGACAGTACAAAAATCAATCTGGCCAGGTTGAGCGACACTCCACGAGCCACACCAAGACATTGCCCAGGAGGCAACAGATGGATCTTTATTTCTCGCCGCTCGCCTGCTCCATGGCGACCCGCGTCGCGCTCTATGAAGCCGGTGCCGAAGCGAATTATCTCGAAGTCGATCCGCCGACCAAGAAAGTGCTCAACGATGGCTCCGACTTCCGCACCGTGAACCCGATCGGCCTGGTGCCGACGCTGCGCACCGACGAGGGCGTGGTGCTGACCGAGAACGCCGCGATCCTGCAATATGTCGCCGATCGCTTTCCGCAATCCGGCCTCGGCGCCGCGGCGGGCATCGAGCGCACACGGCTGCATCAATGGCTCTGCTTCATCGGCACCGAGCTGCACAAGGGCCTGTTCGTCCCTGTGCTCGACCGCAAGGCGCCGCAGGAAGCCAAGGCCTATGTGCTGGAGAAGAACCTGTCGAGGCTCGACTATCTCGACAATTACCTGAAGGGACGCGAGTTCCTGCTCGATCACTTCAGCGTCGCCGATGCCTATCTCGTCACGGTCATCAACTGGACGATGGCGACGCCTCCGATCGAGCTTGCCAAATGGCCGAACGTGAAGGCCTATTACGAGCGCCTGCGCCAGCGGCCGTCGATCGCGAAGGCGATCGCGGAGGAGTTCGAGCTGTACAAGGCCGAGCAGGCGCGCAAGAAGGCGGCGGCGTAAACGACCGGATCAAGAACGTCGCTCCGGTCTCAGGGCCGGGGCGGCCTACATCTAACCGTATAGCAGCCGCGGCAGGATCGTGACGATCCCCGGCCATAACGTCAGCAACAGCACGAAGCCGACCATGATCATCAGATAGGGCATCGTCACGCGCGCGATATAACCGAGGCCATCCTCGGTCAGGCCCTGAATCACGAACAGGTTGAAGCCGACCGGCGGGGTGATCTGTGCCATCTCGACGGCGAGCACAAGGAAGATACCGAACCAGATCTCGTCGAAGCCGGCCCCCTTCACGATCGGCAGCACGATCGGCAGCGTCATCACGATCATCGAGAAGCCGTCGAGAAAGCAGCCGAGGACCAGATAAAAGATGACCAGCACGACGATCAGCATGAAAGGCGAGAGGCCGAGCCCCTTCACGAAGGCGGCGACCGCCTGAGGGATGCCGAGGAAAGCTGCCGCATTGCCGAGGATCGAGGCGCCGAGCACGATGAGCGCGATCATCGAGCAGGTCACGACCGAGCCGATCAGCACGTCGCGCATCACCTGTTGCGACATCGAGCCCTGTGCCCAGGCGACCAGCCCGGCGCCGAGCACGCCGACGGCGGCGGCCTCCGACGGCGTCGCGAGCCCGCCGTACATCGAGCCGAGCACGCAGGCGATCAGGAACAGCGCCGGCGCGAGATCCCTCAGCGCGGCAAAGCGTTCACCCCACGGCACTTGCGAGAGCTTGGCCTCAGTCTCCGGCACCATGCTGCCGTTGATTGCCGTGTGCAGCATCACCCAGCCCATGAAGGTCGCAGCCAGCAACAGACCAGGCAACACACCCGCCGTGAAGAGCTTGAGAATGGAAACGTCGCCCAGCACGCCGTAGATGATCATGATGTTGGACGGGGGAATCAGGAAACCGAGCGTGCCGGCGCCGGCGAGCGAGCCGATCGCGATGTCGCGCGAATAGCCGCGGCGCAAGAGCTCATTGAGCGACATGCGGCCGATCACTTGCGTGGTCGCCGCCGACGAGCCGGAGATCGCCGCGAAGATGGTGCAGCCGACCACGTTCACATGCAGCAGGCGGCCGGGCAGCAGGCCGGCCCAGGGCGCGAGCCCCTGAAACAGCGAGCGCGACAGTCGGGTGCGAAACAACAATTCGCCCATCAGGATGAACAGCGGCAGCGCCAGCAGCTCCTGCGTGGTCAGGATATTCCAGGCGTATTGCGGCAGCAGCTTGTCGAGCGGGATCGAGCGGAACATCGCGAGCAGCAGCGTCGCGGTGAGCGCCAGCGTCAGACCGATCCAGACGCCACACGCCAAGAGCGCAAACAGGATCGCGAACAGGGCGACGACTTCGATGGTCATGGAATTCGATATCCTGGCGCTGGCGCGATCATTCGACGGGGGAGGCCTTCATGCGATGATCCTCCAGTGGCAGGCCGAGCACGGCCTGGATCGCACGTGCCAGGAACTGCAGCGTGAGCAGCAGCATGCCGAAGGTGACGACGCTTTCCGGAAACCACAGCGGCGTATCGCTCGAGGTCGAGACCTGGCCGCGCACATAGGCGCCGTAGGCAAACTTTGCCATCGCCGAGGTGAGGAACGCCATGAAGGCAAAGCCGGCTGCAGCTGAAAGGATTTCCAGCACGCGTTGCACCGGCACTGGTGCGTTCTTCAGCAGCAGCACGACCCGGATGTGGCCGCCGACGCGCAAGGTCATCGCGGCTCCGAAAGTGAACGAGGCCGCCATCAGATAGGAAGAGTATTCCCAGGCGATCGAGATCGTCGGCGGGACGAACGACAGGAAATTCGAGAGGAAGCGGGTTGCGACCTCGCACAGCATCAGCAACGTCAAGCTCAGCAGACAACCGCCGCCGATCCAGCCGTCGAGGCGTCCAAGCCGATCGATCGCATCGAGCAGGATGCGCAGCGGCGCCGGCGCCGCCGCGTTGAGGCTCTGCGGAGCTTCGGGCGAGACGCTCACCACGGCTTCACCCTCAGCCGCGCTTCATTTCGGCGAGATAGGCCCGCACCGGCTTGTCGGCGGCCGGCACGCGCTTGAGGAACGCGTCGAGCTGCGGCGCGGTCTTGGCTCGAATGTCCGCCATCATCGCGTCCGAGACCGGCACCACCTCCATGCCGCCCTCCTTGAGGCGGTTGAGGCTGTCGACGTCGGCCTTGAGCGAGTTGGCCCAGAAGCCCGGCTCCATCCTGGCTGCGATACCCTCGATCAATTTCTGCTGATCGCTGCTCAAAGACTTCCAGGAATCGAGGTTGACCGTGAGCATCTGCGACGACCAGACGTGATTGGTCGGATAGATGTATTTAAGGAATTCCCAGAATTTTCCGTCGACGCCTGACACCGCCGACGTGGAGACGCCGGCGACAGCGCCGGACGCCAGCGCGGGGATCGTCTCGCCCCAGGGAATCATCACGGCCGCCATGCCGATCGCGTTCAGCATGTCGACGGCATTCTTGTCAGGCACGCGGATCTTGATGTTCTTCAATCCGTCGACGTCGGCGACCTTGACCTTGAGATGCAGATACTGCGTCGGCCACGGTACGATGTAGAGGATCTTCTGGTTATTGCGCGCGGCAACCTTCTCGTATTCCGGCCGCACATATTTGTGCAGCACCTTCAATTCGTCCATCGAGCCGCAGAGGAAGGGAATGCTCTCGACGCCCATGAAAGGCTCGTCGCCGACCTGCTGGATGTTGAGCACGTCGGCGAGCGGCACGAGGCCGTCACGCACCGCGCGGAGATGCTCGGGTCCCTTGAAGCCGAGCTGGCCGCCGGCCTTCACGGTGATGGCGACCGCGCCGCCGGTCTGCTTCTTCACCTCGTCCGCGAACGCCATCGCGTTCTGGGTGTGAAAATTGCCGTCGGGCCACACGGTCGACATGTCCCAGCTTACGGTCGAGGCCCGCGCGCGGGTCGAGATGTGGCCGGCGGCGAACAGCGTCGCTGCGCCGACAGTGAAGTTACGTCGCGAGATCATCGAGCCCCTCCGTTTGCCAGGCGCACTGAAGGGTCAGCGCGCGTACCCATAAACTGCAACTGCCTTGTCGGCGGACACGAGCCCGCTTTCGATATCGTCCTCGACCGCGGCGCGACCGCGTTCCGTGGGAGCACCGATGCCGGCGCCGCCCGGTGTCATCACCACCAGACGGTCGTCGGGCGGCACTTGTTGAAAGCCTTTGCCACGCAGTTTCTTGCCGGATTTCAGGCCGACATAGCCGGCCGCGCCGTCCTTGCCGCCATTGCGGCCGCGGGGCGGATGATCGATGCGGTCGAACGCGGCGAGAATGTCGAACGGCGCATCGACGCCGCTGCCGACCTCGATGATCTGGCCGAGGCCGCCGCGGGTGCGTCCCGCGCCGCCGGAATCGGGGCGCAGCTCCTTGCGCCAGAAGATCAGCGGCGTCTGCGTTTCCGCGATCTCGACCGGCGTGCCGCGGACCCCGCTGGGATAGGCAGTGGCCGACAGCCCGTCCTTCGCAAAGCGCGCGCCGGTGCCACCATTGCTTGTGACCGCCATCGAGAACCCGTAATTGCCACCGACGCCGCTGCGCGTCTGGCCACGGACGTTGAGATTCCACAAGCAAGAGGTGCCTTCCGCGGGCACGCGCTCGGGAATGATCTGGCGCAGACAACCGAACACGACGTCGGGCAGCATCTGGCCGATGATGTGGCGCGAGGCCACCGGCGCAGGCTTGGGCGCATTCAAGATCGCGCCTGAGGGCGCCGACACCGTCAGCGGCGACAGCGAGCCGGCATTGTTCGGGATCTGCGAGGCGACGACGCAGCCGAGACCGAACACCGTATAGGCCGTGGTGTAGGACAAGGGCACGTTGATGCCGAATTTCGAAGCGGCGGAGGTGCCGTCGAAATCGACATGGATACCTTGATCCGAGATCGTCAGCGTCGCGGCCAGCGTCACCGGCGTGTCATAGCCGTCGACCACCATTGTGTTATGCCAGCTCCCCTTCGGCAGTTTGGCGATCTCGGCCAGCACGGCCTCGCGCGAACGGTCGCAGATATAGTCGCCGAGTTCGTCGAGCGTATCGATGCCGAACTCGGTCATCATCTCGACCAGGCGCTCGCAGCCGACGTCGTTGCAGCCGGCGAGCGAATAGGTGTCGCCCTCGGTGTCGATAGGCAGCCGCGTGTTGGTGCGGATCATCGCCATCAGCGTCTCGTTGACGACGCCCTGGTCGATCAGCTTCAGCATGGGGATGTAGAGGCCCTCCATGAACACGTCGGTGGCGTCAGGCCCGAAGCCGATGCCGCCGATATCCATGAGATGGCTGGTGCAGGAGAATAGCGCGACGATCTTGCCGTCCTTGAAGCAGGGCGTGGTGACGACGAAGTCGTTGAGATGGCCGGTGCCCATCCAGGGATCGTTGGTGATGAAGGCATCGCCTTCCTTCATCGTCTCCAACGGGAAATGGTTGATGAAATGCTTGACCGATTCCGCCATCGAGTTGACGTGACCGGGCGTGCCGGTCACCGCCTGCGCCAGCATACGTCCCTTCAGGTCGAACACGCCGGCCGAGAGGTCGCCGCATTCGCGCACGATCGGACTGAAGGCGGTGCGGAGCAGCACCTGCGCCTGCTCCTCGACCACCGCGATCAACCGGTGCCACATGATCTGAAGATCGATCAGGCTCGCGCCGCTTGCCTTGCTCATGATCAGGCCGCCTTCCGTTCCATGACGATGCTGCCGGCACCGTCGATATGGGCGTCAAAACTGGTGGAGACGAAGGTCGAAGTCTCATCCTCCGCGATCACGGCGGGACCGGCAATGGTCGCGCCTGGCGCCATGTCCTCGCGGCGATAGAGCGGGATCTCGATGACCTTGCCCGCCCGGCCGTCGAAGAACTTTCGGCTGCCGGAGGCCTGGGCCGCCGGCTTGCGCGCGACGGCCGTCACCGCGGGCGGATTGCGGGCCTCGGTGGTTGCGAGCACCGACCAGCTCAGCACCTCGATCGCCGCGCCTGGGATCGGACGTTCGAACATCGCGGAGTAATCAGCCTCGAACTTGTGGCGAAGGCCTGCGAGATCGGACAAGGTCAGCGGGCGGTTCGGCAGCTCGACCGAGATCTCATGACCCTGGCCGACATAGCGCATGAAGGCGGCGCGCCGCTCGCTCACCGGCGCGCCGGCAGCGCCCGGCTCGACCAGCGCACGGGCCTCGGTCACCATGTCCTGCAAGAGGCCCGAGACCGCTTCGGTGTCGAAATCGTCGAGCCGGACGTGACGGCTGCGCACCAGCTCATAGGCGATGGGCGCTGCCAGGAATCCGACCGCCGAGCCGACGCCGGCATTCGACGGCACGATGACGCGGGAGACGCCGATCTTCTCGGCAACGCGCGCCGCGTGCAGCGGCGCCGCGCCACCGAAGGCAATCAGCGTGTGCTGGCCGACGATCTCGCCGCGCTCGACCGCATGCACGCGTGCCGCGCTCGCCATGTTCTCGCAGACGACCTCGTGCACCGCGTAAGCCGCGGTCTCGGCCGACAGGCCCAAGGGCTCGCCGACGTTCCGAAGCAGCGCCTGTTTCGAGAGCTCTGGATCGAGCTTGATCGTGCCACCCGCAAACGCGCCGGGATCGATCATGCCAAGCGCGACATCCGCATCCGTCACTGCTGGACGCTGGCCGCCGCGGCCGTAACAGGCAGGCCCCGGCTCAGAGGAGGCGCTCTCGGGGCCGACAGTGACCCGCTTCATCGCGTCAACATGCGCGATCGAACCGCCACCGGCGCCAATCTCGACCATCTCGATGACGGGGATGCGTACCGGCAGGCCCGAACCTTTGAGGAAGCGCGCGGCGCGATCGACCTCGAACACGCGCGAGGTCTCGGGCTGGTATTCCTCGATCAGGCAGATCTTTGCTGTGGTGCCGCCCATGTCGAAGGACAGCACCTTGCTCTCGCCAAGGCGCGCGGCGATCTGTGCCGAGAAGATCGCCCCGCCGGCGGGACCGGATTCGACGAGCCGCACCGGAAAGCGCCGCGCCGTCTCGATCGAGGTGACGCCGCCGCCGGATGTGACGAGATAGATGGCACCGCGGAACTGCTCGACCTGCAAGGCATCCGCCATGCGCGCGAGATAGCCGTCGATCAGCGGCTGGACATAGGCGTTGGCGACCGCGGTGGAAGTGCGTTCGTACTCGCGGATCTCCGGGCACACGGCTGACGACATGGTCACGGAGACGCCGGGCATTTCCTCGCCGATGATCGCGGCCGCGCGGCGCTCGTGTTCCGGGTTGGCGTAGGAGTGCAGGAAAGCAATCGCAACGCTCTCGACATCCAGCGCGCGCAATTTCGGCGCGAGTGCGCGCACCGCTGCTTCGTCGAGCGGGAGGCGGACGGCGCCATGTGCATCGACGCGCTCGGGCACGGTGAAGCGCAAGCTACGCGGCGCCAGCGGCTTCGGCTTGTCGATCGTGAGATCATACTGGTCGTAGCGGCTCTCGGTGCCGATATCGAGCACGTCGCGAAATCCGTCGGTCGCGATCAGCGCGGTCTTGGCGCCGCGGCGCTCGATGATGGCGTTGGTCGCGAGCGTGGTGCCGTGAATGAAGACGTCGATGTCGCTGATATGCGCGCGTGCGTCGGTGAGAATGAGACGCATGCCGTCAAGCACCGCCTGTTCGGGCCGCTGCGGCGTCGTCAGCACCTTGCGGGTTTTGCGCACCGCACCCACGTCCAGCACGATGTCGGTGAATGTGCCACCGATATCGACGGCAAGCCGTACCTCGGCTCCTTCAAGCATTCCAAAATTCTCCGGCTGATCGTCAAGTCCCACAGCGAAAACGCAGCAATTTCCATGCCATCGAGCATGCTGACAATGCTGTACCAAGCTATTCTGCTTGGCACCTATGCAATAGGCAAGACATGTTCGCCTGGAGCGAGATCAGAGCAGGAATGCAAGCGCGGCTTCGCAGCGCGCCTCGACCTTCAGCGTGAGGAGATCATCGGCGCGGGTGCGCCCGAGATTGACCGCGGCGATCGGAATATTGCGCTGCGCCGCGGCCTGCACAAAGCGGAAGCCGGAGTAGACCATCAGCGACGAGCCCACGATCAGCATGGCGCTGGCCCGCGACAGGTGGTCTTGCGCCGTAGCGACCACATTGCGGGGGACGTTCTCGCCGAAAAACACAACGTCAGGTTTGAGGATGCCGCCGCAGGCTTCGCAGGCAGGCACCTTGAACGAGGAGAACTCGGCGTGCTCCAGATCGGCATCGCCATCGGGCGCATCCGCAGCTTCGAGCGTCAGCCATTCGGGATTGGCACGGCCGAGCGCATTCTGGAATTCGCTCCGCGGCGTCTTGCCGCCGCAGCCCATGCAGCGCACCAGGTCGAGCCGCCCGTGCAGATCGATCACCCGCCGGTGACCCGCAGATTGATGCAACCGGTCGACGTTCTGCGTCAGCAGCATCTCGCAGCGGCCGTTGGCCTCGAGCTGGGCGAGTGCGTGATGCGCATCGTTCGGCTTCGCCTGACCAAACCGCTGCCAGCCGATCAGGCTGCGCGCCCAGTAGCGCTGGCGTGTAGGCTCTTCCGACATGAAGGCCTGGAAATCGACGGGCTGGGTCCGCTTCCAGTTGCCTTGGCTGTCGCGATAATCAGGGATGCCCGAATTGGTGCTGCAGCCGGCGCCGGTCAGCACGAACAGTTTTTCGTGCCGGCCGACGAAATCCTGAAGCGGAGAGCCTGTCATGGCGCATGATGTAGTCTGCGCCGCATGCTTTTACCAGAGCGCCCGGATACCCCGCTGCCGCAATCGGCGAGGCTCAGCTCGCCCAATTGTCGCGAAACTCCGGAAACAGCGTGAGGCCGCCGCAGGCATAGATGGTTTGCCCCGTGATGTAGCTGGCATCATCGGAAGCAAGAAATGCGAACACCGCGGCGATCTCTTCCGGTGTGCCGACGCGACCGAGCGGTATGTGGCTGGTGACGATTCCGCGCTTGTCCGCATCACCCGTCCACGCCGCGTTGATCGGAGTGTCGATCGCGCCGGGACCGACCGCATTGACGCGAATGCCGCGCCCGGCGAATTCGAGCGCCAGCGTGCGGGTCAGATTGGCCATGCCGCCCTTGCTGATGGAATAAGCCAGATAGCCTGGCTTCGGAATGATCTGGTGGACGCTGGAGCAGTTGATGATGCAGCCGGCCCCGCCGCGCGCGACGAAATGCGCGAGCGCCTTCTGCGCGCAGAGCACGGCGCCGTTGAGATTGACGTCGATGATGCGGCGATAGGTTTCGATGTCGAGTGCCTCGCTCGGCGATTCCCGCTGGAAACCGGCATTGTTGACGAGGCAATCGAGGCGCTTCCAGCGCGCCAGGATCGTCTCAAACATGGCGGCGACCTCCTGCTCGTTGCTGACGTCGGCCTTGACGATGACATGATCGAGCTTGCCGTGGCCGCGATCGCTCGACCCCGTCCTCGCCAGCGCAAGCGTCTCCTCCGCCGTGCCGGGATGATCG
Source organism: Bradyrhizobium sp. CCBAU 51627 (assembly GCF_028128765.1). GTDB lineage: Bacteria > Pseudomonadota > Alphaproteobacteria > Rhizobiales > Xanthobacteraceae > Bradyrhizobium. The sequence continues at coordinate 72,405 of NZ_LBJG01000089.1, read as the reverse complement.
ACGTAGTTGATGGCGACGGTCGCGCCTTCCTGGGCGAGCCTGACGGCAACGGCGCGGCCGATGCCCTGGGAGGCGCCGGTCACCAGCGCATAACGGCCGACGAGGCGTGATGGAAAGGCGGTCGGAAGATCGGTCTGTGGCATGAGGTTTCTCCGGATGCTTCATCATGGATGGAACCGATGTTTTGTTCCATCCCTCTGGCGCATCGCTGGGATTCACATCGCGCGACGCGCGATCGATGAGGTCAGGATCTGATACAGAATAATCGCGCCGAAGGTCGCGGTGCCGATCCCGCCGATCGTGAACGCGCCGAATTTGAGTGTGAGATCGCCCGCGCCCGCGGTCAGCGCCACCGCGACGGTGATCAGGTTGGCGGGATCAGCGAAGTCAACCTTGTTCTCGACCCAGATCCGGCCGGCCATCGCCGCGATCAATCCGAACAGGACGATCGAGAGCCCGCCGATGACAGGGCCTGGAATCGACAGGATCAGCGCGCCGAATTTCGGTGAGAAGCCGAGCAGGATCGACACCGTGGCGGCGAAGGCAAACAGCAGTGTGGAGTAGACCTTGGTCGCCGCCATGACGCCGATATTCTCAGCATAGGTGGTGACGCCGGTGCCGCCGCCGCAGGCGGCCACGATCGTCGCGAGGCTGTCGGCGAACAGGGCGCGGCCGAGATAGGCATCGAGGCTTCGGCCCGTCATGGCGCCGACTGCCTTGATGTGACCGAGATTCTCGGCGACGAGGATGACCGCAACCGGCGCGATCAGGACAATCGCATCGGCATGAAAGGTCGGCGTCGTGAAGTTCGGCAGGCCGAACCACGGCGCGGCCGCCAGTTGCGCGAAGTCGATCGGCTTGCCGAAGCCGAGACCGTTCGCAAACAGGAGGTACAAGAGATATCCGCCGATCGCCCCGAGAATGATCGGCAGCCGGCGCCACAGGCCGGGCGCGGCCACGGCGACAACGCCGATGATCAGAACGGTCGCGAGCCCGATCCAGGTGTCGAATCCGTTCGCGCTTACTGCCTTGACCGCAACGGGCGCGAGATTGAGCCCGATCGCGGCGACCACAGCGCCGGTGACGGCCGGCGACAGCAGCCGCTCGACCCAGCCGACGCCCGACCACATCACGATCAGCGCGATCACGCCATAGAGGACGCCGGCTGCGACAATGCCGCCGAGCGCAACTGATATGTTCGGGTTCGGCCCATGCCCGGCGTAGCCGGTGGCGGCGAGGACGACGGCGATGAAGGCGAAGCTCGAGCCGAGATAGCTCGGCACGCGCCCCGCGACGATGGCGAAGAAGATCAGCGTGCCGATACCGGAGAACAGGACCGCAACATTGGGATCGAACCCCATCAGCAACGGAGCGATGATCGTTGAGCCCGACATCGCGACGCAATGCTGGAGACCGGAGACGATGGTCTGGCCCCATGACAGCCGTTCCTCCGGCATGATCACGCCTGAGGTCTTGAGCTTCCAACGCGGAAAATAGCTCTGCGCCTGCTCGCCGGCGCCCGTTACGTTCGACATGTTCCCCCCATTGCGGTGCAGCGATTGATCTTCGTGCCAACAGACAAAATGTGATTGTTGCTTATGCGGCGATCATCACATGATGTCGAATACATGCAAGGGTGGCGACCTATGTCACACTATCTCACCAGCATCTTGTTCGTGCTGATCGTGCTTGGGGCGATCGCGCGGCTGGCGGGCTTCTCGATCCCGCGCTTCATCCTATTTCAAGGACGAGCTCCTGATCGTGCTCGGAACCTCGTCGTCAGAGACGGTGCTGCCGCAGATGATCCAGAAGAAGAAGCATCTCGGCGCCTCGCGCGGTCGTCGGTCTGGTCGTGCCGACCGGCTACAGCTTCAACCTAGACGGCACCAACACCTACATGACGCTGGCGACGCTGTTCCTGGCGCAGGCGACCAACACGCATCTCACCATCTGGCAGGAGCCCGGCATTCTGGGCATCGCCATGATCACATCGAAGGGCGCCTCGGGCGTCACCGGTGCCGGCTTCATCACGCTGGCCGCGACACTCTCGACCGCGAGGCGCTGCACGCGACCATGGCGCATCCGCTGGAGATCGGCGAAGCGCTGGAGCCCGGCGGCAGCGCCTAAAGCCAGAGCGTGCACAGGCGCAGCTCGGTTCCGATGCGGTAGTTTCCCGGAGTGGTCAATTGGTGCGGCACGCGTCACAACAACGGCGTTGGGATCACCGATTGATACTCATTCATTCCACCCGACGCGCTGGGGGCAGAGCGTCGGGTATTTGTAGAATTGTCACCATGGTCTGACGAGCGGGATCAAATGATCCCGCCATTGGCGCGCAGCACCTGTCCGTTGATCCAGCGACCGTCGGGACCTGCAAGGAACGCAACTGCGGCGGCGATGTCTTCGGGCTGACCGAGCCGTTCGAGCGGCGCGAGCTTGGCGAGCCGATCGACCAGCTCCCGCGACTTGCCATCCAGAAACAGCTTCGTTGCCGTCGGCCCGGGCGCCACCGCATTGACGGTGATGTTACGGCCGCGCAGCTCCTTGGCCAGCACATGCGTCAGCGCCTCGACCGCAGCCTTCGTGGCGGCATAGATGCCGTAAGTCGGAGACAGGATGCCGGACTGGCTCGACGACAGATTGACGATGCGACCACCGTTGCGCAGCCGCCGCGCCGCCTCGCGCAACGTGTTGAAGGTGCCTTTCAGATTGACGGCGATCTGGCTGTCGAATGCAGCGTCGTCTGCGTCCGCAATCGCGGCGAGCCGCATGACCCCGGCATTGTTGACAAGCACGTCGACGCCACCGAACGCGCTCTCCGCCGCGTCAAATATGCGGGCAACTGCGGCTGCGTCGCTGACATCGGCCTGCGCCGTGATGGTCCGGCCACCGGCCTGCACGATCTTTCCGGCGAGCGCCTCTGCCTCGGCGGCGCTGCCGGCATAGTTGAGGACGACGGCAAAGCCGTCGCCGGCGAGCCGTTCGGTGATCGCCGCGCCAATGCCGCGCGAGGCCCCGGTGACGATGGCGACTTTCTTGGGTGCGTTGGACATTTGCCCTCTCCATGATTTCCGGCCGCTGCTCGCGGCTGACACGGTGGGATTTGCGCCTTTTCCGGCGGGAGATCATCTGCCGACGCCCGGCATCATTGCTCGATCAGACCGAACAATCAGTCGAGCCGTCTGCACGCGCGGCTCTGAATGCTTTCCGGGGCTGTATCTTCGTCCGGTCTTCGTCGGCGGCCGCTATGCCATCAGCCTGTCGAACTGAACCTTGCCCGCCTTCATCACCAGGGGAATATGCTCGCCCTGGCCGAGCAGACACGTGACGTCGCGCAACGGGTTGCCATCGACCACGAGCAGATCCGCAAGAGCGTCGGGCACGATCCGGCCGAGCTTGCCCTCCATGCCGAGCACCTCGGCCCCGACCAATGTCGCGCTGGCAATGACTTCGCGGGCGCCCAGAATTTCGGCCCGGATGCGGAATTCGTCGCTCTGGAGGCGTTGCGATGGCCCAAGCAGGTCGCTGCCATAACCCATCTTCACCCCGGCCTTGCGATAGATCTCGAGCGATCGCAGGCCGGCATCGCGAACGTCGGCGATCTTGGCGACGCTCTCCGGCGGCAGGCCGAACTGCGCCCCTTCGTTGGCGAGCGCTTCATAGGTGATCAGCGTCGGCACCACATAGGCGCCCTTCTCCGCCATCAGCCGCGCGGTCGGCTCGTCGATGAGGTTGCCGTGCTCGATGGTGCGGACGCCGCAGCGAACTGCGCGCGCGATCGCCGCAGCGGTATAGGCATGAGCGAGCACATAGGTCTGCCGGCCGCTCGCTTCCCCGACGATGGCGCGGATCTCGTCCTCGGAGTAGCCGAAGGCGCCGACCGGATCGGTCGGCGAGGCCACGCCGCCCGAGGCCATGATCTTGATCTGATCGGCGCCCATCTGGAGCTCTTCGCGCACCGCCTTGCGTACGCCGTCGACACCGTCGGCAACACGCGCCAGCGCACCGACACGCACGCAGCAAGGACAGACCGTGTCGCTGGCGAGGTAGTCCGAGCGCGCCCGCATGTCACCGTGGCCGCCGGTCTGGCTGAGGGCACGGCCGGACACGAACAGCCGCGGACCGTCGGTCAGGCCGGCCTCGATCGCCTGCTTCATCGCATGGCCGGCGCCGCCGGCATCGCGAACAGTCGTGAAGCCTCGGCGCAGCATGCCCCGTAACAGCAATGTCGAGCGCAGCGTCACCAGCACGTTGGGAATGTGCACTTGCTGCGCCAGGTTGAGCTCGATCGCGATGGTGTGCACGTGAAGATCGATCAGGCCGGGCATCAGCGTCTTGCCCTTCAGGTCGATGGTGCGATCCGCAGTCACTTTGATGGGCCGGTCGGAGACCTCCTTGATCATGGTGCCCTCGACCACCACGTCATGGCCGGTCAGCAATTCCGGCTGCAACGGGTCGAGCAGAGCGGCATTCTGGAAAAGGATGCTGGGCATGGTGGTTTCCTGTCAGGACGCCGGCGCAAGCAGCGCCGGCAATGTCAGCTGGGCAAAGGGCAGGCACGCAGCGGCGTCGTCTTCACCGTACCAGTGCGCTTCGTGCAGCAGGTTGAGCGAGCCAAGCGTGCGCCCGCGCCAGCGCACCGGCATGTTGAGCACACTTGCGCAGCCGAGCGAGGCGATCAGCTCGTGATCCGAAAACACCATGCGCAGATCATCCTGCGTGCGGCCGATATAGGCCTCGCCGCGATCGAGCACGGCTTCGGTCCACGGCCCCGGCGCCAGGCGCTTGCGTCCGCCGGTCGGATAGGGACCGGGAAGGTTGGAATAGATCCGCGCGGCTTCACCGGACTTGCCATCGTAAGTCAGGATCGTGAACAGCTTGTGCCCGATTGCCGACTTGAGGGCGTGATCGAGCGCGGCGAACAGCGCATCCGGCTGATCTTCCCCGCCCTGTGCCGCCGCAACGGCACCGAGCCAGGGATCGGCCTTGGCCTTGGTTCTGGTCATACGACCTCGCCCGCCGCGATCTCTTCCAGCGACCGGCCGCGCGTCGGCACACCCATCAGCACGACGGTGACCGCCCCCAACAGCAGCACGGTGGTGGTGACGCCAAACACGCCGGCGAAGCCGAAATTGGGATAGAGATAGCCGACCAGGATCGGCGAGACGATGGCGCCGATGCGGCCGATGGCAGAGGCAAGCCCCGCGCCCGTTGTCCTGATCGGGGTCGGGAACACTTCGGCGGTGTAGGCATAGACGCCCGCATAGGTGCCGTTCATGAACAGCGACAGCAGAATGCCGGCCAGGATGATGTGCTGATCCGTCCGCGCAAAAGCGAGGCCGAGCGCGCTGACGCCTCCGAGCACCATGTAGGTCGCAATCGTCGCCTGCCGGCCGATGCGCTCGTTGAACCAGGCCGCGCTGAAATAACCGGGGATCTGCGCACAATAGATCGCAATCGAATAGCCGAAGCTCTTGGTGATGCTCATGCCGTTCTGGACCAAGAGGCCCGGAATCCAGACAAAGAAGGAATAATAGCTGAAGGTGATCGCAAGCCACATGATCCAGGTCATGATGGTGATGCGCGCCTGGCGGGCTGCGAGAAGCGCCGCGAAATTGGCGAGCAGTGTTCCAGCGATGCCGGTGGGCACTGCTGCTTCGACCACCGGCGGCGGCAGGACCCGGCCCTCGCGTGCAAAGCCCGCCTCGATTTTATCAAGCACTGCTGCGGCTTCCTTCTCCCGCCCGCGGGCTTCCAGCCAGCGTGGTGATTCCGGCAGGGCCCGCCGCCACCACAGCAGCATCACGACCGGCACGGCCGTGATGACCAGCACAATGCGCCAGCCATTGTCGTATGAGGGCACGATGAAGTAGCCGAGCAAGGCCGCCGCAACGAAGCCGAAGGAGAAGAAGCCGGCCAGCGCGCCGGTGAAACTGCCGCGGTAACGCCGCGCCACGAACTCGGCGAGATAGGGCGCGATGATCGCACTCTCCGCGCCGGTGCCCATGCCGGCCACGATGCGGGCGATGAAGAAGGCGGGCCAAGTGTCCACCAGCGCACTGGCGATCGACGCCGCGCAGTAAAGCGCCAGGGCCGACATCATCACCGCGCGGCGGCCAATGAGGTCACCGAGCGTGCCGGCAAGCAGGGCGCCGAACAGGAAGCCGATATAGGTGCTGCTGCCGAGCACGCCGATCTGGACGCTCGACAGATTCCACGCCGTGCGCAGCACCGGCAGGATGAAGGCCAGCACCGCCGCATCCATCGCGTCGAACATGTAGCCGAGCCCGCCCATGAACAGGAGATGCGTATGGAAGCGTGCGAACGGAAGGCGCTCGATGCGCGCCGATATCATTGACATGGAAGTCCCCCTCGATCCGCGCGAGCCGGCACCCGCTTGTCGTTCGGAGGAAATCATAGACAGAATGACGTTATCGTCATAATTTATAATGATGATCTAATACATCACTGTGGTGAATATCCGTGTCGTTCCGCACCCTCGACCTCAACCTGCTGAAAGTCTTCGAGGCGTTGATGACCGAGGGCAGCGTCACGCGTGCGGCGAACGCGCTGACGATGACCCAGCCCGCCGTCAGCAACGCGCTCGCACGCCTGCGCGATACGCTCGGCGATCCCCTGTTCGTGCGGTCCGGCACCGGCATCCGTCCGACCCAGCGCGCCGTCGTGCTTTGGGAGCCGATCGGTGAGGCGCTGGAAAGCGTCCGCAGCGCGCTCGACGAGCAGGTGTTCGATCCGACCCGTGCCCAGACCGAGTTCATCCTGTCGATGTCGGATTACGTCGCGTCGCTGGTGATGCCGAATTTGTTGAACCATCTCGGCGAGGTCGCGCCCAAGACGCGGGTCCACACCGTACCCAACACCATCCTGGAGATCGCCGATCAACTCGAGGGCAACCGGGTCGATTGCGTGCTGAGCGTCTATGTCAACGAAGCGCAGCAACCGACGGCGATTCGCTCGCGCTCGCTCTGGACCGTCGATTATGCCTGCTTCATGCGGCGCGGCCACCCGCTCGCGGCCCAGAAGCGGCTGAGCACGCGCGCCTTCCTCAACGCCGGGCATGTCGATGTGACCCTGGCGGGGAAGCACCTGCCGACCTACGATCTCTTCCTGGCCTCGCGCGGGCTGTCACGGAATTTGGTCGCGACCGTCAATCATTTCAGCGCCGCCTACGAGATCGTGCGCCAGACCGATCTCATCGCGGTGCTGCCGAGCGATCTCCGTTCACAGTCGCGCCATGCGCCGTTCCTGCATGCGATGCCGTTGCCACTGCAAGCGCCGCCGCGCATCGTCAGCCTGTTCTGGCATCAGCGCAACGACACCGTTCCCGCGCAGCGCTGGCTGCGCGAGACCCTGGTCGGGATGTTCGCCAAGTCGGAATGAGCGGATCAGCCCTTTAGCGCGGTGACCACGACCTCGATCAACGCACCGCCGCCGAGATCGGCGACGCTGACGGTGGCGCGTGTCGGCAGATGGTCGCCGAAAAACTCGGTCCAGGCCGCATCCATCTCCTTCTTCTTGGAGAGGTCAGTAACGAAGATCGAGGCGCTGACGACACGGCTCTTGTCGGTCCCGGCTTCCTCCAGATAGCCGGCGATCTTGCCGAGGATGTTGCGGGTCTGGTCGCCCATCGAGACCGAGGTGTCATCGGCGATCGTCCCGCCGAGGAAGACGAAACCATTCGCTTCGACGGCGCGGTGCATGATGGGCGTGCGGATGCTGCGGGTGATGCTCATGATATCCTCTTGTTCTCAAAGCCTGGAGGGATGAAAGCGGTCGATGCCGAGATCGCTGACACGGGTCTGGGTGCCGCCATTGACGATCAGCTCCGCCATGACTGCCCCGGCGCCGGGACCGAGCTGAAAGCCATGCAGCGAGAAGCCGAACTGGTGATAGAGGCCCTTGTGACGGCTGCTCGGGCCGAACACGGGAATATCGTCCTTCATCTTGGCCTCGATGCCCGCCCAGGCGCGGACGATGGCTGCACTGCGCATCACCGGAAACAGCTCGAACACGGTCTGCGCGCTGGTCGCAAGACTCTTCCAGTCCAGCACCGTCTCATTGCGATCCTGATACGGCGTCGCCAGATGGCCGCCGCCGATCAGCACGGTGCCGTTCTTGAACTGCTTGAAGGATAATTTTCGCCCGCGCAGGATCACGACAGGGTCGATGAAGTGCGGCACGCGCGAGGTGATCATCAGCATCGGCGCTACGGTCTCGACCGGCACGGGCTCGCCGAGATCAGCGGCGATCTTGCCGGCCCAGGCGCCGGCGGCATTGACCAGCACTGGAGCGGCAAAGGATTCGCTGCCGGCCTCGACGTGCCAGAGACCGTCACGGTGCCGGATGTTGCTGGCGGCCACGCCTTCGCGCACGGTGGCACCGAGTTGCTGGGCCTTGCGCCGAAACGCGGTGGTGGTCTGCGCCGGATTGGCCGCGCCGTCGCGCCGCGAAACCACGCCGCCGGGACAGGTCTCGGCGACCGCCGGCACGAGCCGCCGCAGCTCAGCCGCATCGATCAGCTCTTCGTGGGTAAAGCCGAGTCCATTGAGCTCGGCGACGCGCGCGCGGCAGACCGCGAGCTCGTCCTCATTCTCCGCGACCAGCACCTGGCCGTGGCTCTCAAAACTGCAGTCGTCGTCGAGGAGATCGTTGATCTTCTCCCAGATCCCCATCGAGCGGATCGAGAGCGGGATTTCGGGAATATGCCGCGCGAGCTGACGCACGCCGCCAGCATTGACGCCGGAGGCGTGGCGGCCGGCATAATCCTTCTCGATCAGTACCGGCTTCACGCCGGCGAGACATAGATGCAGCGTCGTCGAGCATCCGTGGATGCCGCCGCCAATGACGATCGCATCCACATTCTTCGTCATCCGCGCACCACGGCCTTGACGTCGTCTTCGCTCTTCGGAACGGCGGCGAGCTCGGCGAGTGTGATCGGCTTCACCGGCGCGCGCAGCCGATAATAGCCGATCTCTTGCGGCGTCTTTCCGCGCGCCTGCGCCATCAGCTCGGTGACGGTGAGACCGCAGAGCCGGCCCTGACATGGACCCATGCCGGTGCGGCGATAGGCCTTGAGCTGATTCGGCCCGGTCGCGCCGATCGCGACGGAATCGAGAACGTCCTTCGCGGTGACCTCCTCGCAGCGGCAGACGACGGTGTCACCAGAGGGAATCCGGAACTGCGGCGCGGGGCGGAACAGCGTGTCGAGGAAGACGCGGCCGCGCTCGGCCTTGGCGAGGTCAGCCCGGAGCGTTGCCATCGGCGCGAGCTTCGCCGCAGCCGCGGGTGCAAGCGCTTCGACAGCGGCACGCGCGGCGATGCGGCCACGGACTATGGCGGCGTTCGCACCGCCGATGCCGGCGCCGTCGCCCGCGATCGCAATACCCGCGACCGACGAATTGCCGCTGCCGTCCAGCACGGGCGACCAGCACAATTGCAGATCGTCCCAACGATGCTCGATGCCTGCCGCCATCGCCAGATTGACGTTGGGCACGACGCCCTGATGCAACAGCAGGAGATCTGCGGGAATGGTCTCGCGTTTGCCGCCGGCCACATAGCTGACGTTCGCAAGCTGACCGTCGCCGAACGCCGCAAGCTCGGTAACGCCGGAGACCACCTGCACCTTCGCCTTCACCTCGCGCATCATCGACAGCCCCTTGGCAAAATAGGGCGAGCTCAGGAACGCGAAGGCATGCGGGAGCGCCGCGAAGTAGTTGCCGCGTGTGGTGGTGTCGAGAATGCGATCGATGCGGCCGCCGAGGCGCAAAATCTGCGCGGCGAGCAGCCAGAGCAGCGGCCCCTGTCCCGCGATCACGGTGCGGCCATCGGGCACCAGCGCCGACGACTTCAGCATGGTCTGCGCCGCGCCCGCGGTCATCACGCCCGGCAGCGTCCAGCCGGGAATCGGAAACGGCCGCTCCAGCGCGCCGGTCGCCAGGATCACGCGCTTGGCCCTGACGAAGGCCGAGGCGCCACAGATCGAGACGGCGATGTCGAGATTGCGGTCGAGGCTCCAGACCGTCGCACGATGGATCACCTCGGCACTGCTCGCGCGGAGCGACTGGACGAGATCGGCACCGATCCAATAATCGGCGCCGAGCTGATTACGATTTGTCACCGGCGTCGAGGAGATGGCACGGAACACCTGGCCGCCGGGACCGATATTCTCATCGAGCAGCAGCGTCGAGAGGCCGGCTTCGGCGGAGGTCGCGGCGGCGGCAAGACCGGCCGGCCCGGCGCCGATCACCACGACGTCGTAATCTTCGCGCTTGGGAGCCACACTCATCGTCCGATCTCCCGCTTGCCCTTCTGGATCTCGATCTGCATGCCCTCGGCGACGGGCACAAGGCAGCCCTGCCGATTGCCGACGCCGTCGATGGTGACGAGGCAGTCGAAGCACACGCCCATCATGCAATAGGGCAGACGCGGCGCACCGCTGACTGCAGTGGATCGCCGTGCATCGCGGCCGGACGCCAGCAGTGCGGCGGAGACAGTGTCGCCCTGGCGCGCCGCGACGGCGACGCCGTCGACGAAGATCTGGACCTGCGGCCGCTTGTCCTGTTCGGATCGTTTAAACATGGGGATGCCTCTTGGCTCCTTCTGAATCTTCAATAGCCGCTGGTGTTCGCCGCACCCGCGCCGCCAAAACGGCTGGCCGAGAACGCGCCAACCAGCTCAGGCTCTAGCGCGCCTTGCGCGACCATGCGCGCGACCTCGAAGGCGTGGTTGGAGGCGAGCGTCACGCCGGAATGGCAGCAGGCGACGAAAGCACCGGGATGGGTCTCCGATTGGTCGTAAATCGGAAAGCCGTCCTGCGGCATGACGCGGATGCCGGACCAGCTCCTGACGACGTTGAGCCGCGACAGATGCGGGAACATGCGTTGCGCGCGGTCGGCCATCACGCCGCTGATCGAAGGCTTCAGCGTGCGATCGTCGAGCTCGTCTTCCTTGCTGTCGCCGATCATCACCGTGCCCTCGTCGGTCTGGCGGATCGTGGTCAGGGGATGCGGCAGGAACGGCATGGTGCGCTCGGTCACGACGACCTGGCCGCGGGTCGGGCCCATCGGAGCATAGAGTCCGACCATCGGCGCCAGCGTCTGGTTGGCATTGCCGGCGGCAAGCACGATCTTGGCGGCACGCAGCTCGCCCTTCGGCGTGGTCAGGCGGAATTCGCCGCCGCTCTTGCTCATCGCCGAGACCGGACGCTCCGGAAAATAGTCGATGCCGAACACCTTGAAACCGGTGTGGAAGGCGCGGAACGTGCGCAGCGAATTGACATGGCCGTCGAGCGGACAATAGCTGCCACCGGAGACCTCGGGGCCGATCAGCGGCAGCGCCTTCTTGATCTCGGAGGGACGCAGCATCTCCATCTTGTAGTCGGCGGCGCCGACCTGATTGTGCATGCGCCTGACCAGTTCGGTACGCTGGCCGAATTCCTCTTCGCCGAGGGTGAGATGGAAGCCGCCATTCTGCTGGAGCGCGACATCAAGTCCGGTCTGCTGCTTCAGCTCGGAGGCAAGCCGCCGCCACGCCTGCGAGGCCTGCACGGTCCAGATCGTGTAGGCAGGCATGCCGAGTCCCTTGCTCTGCACCCACACCAGCGCAAAATTCGCGCGCGAGGCTCGCTTGGTGATGTCGCCTTCGTCGAGCACGGCGACGCGCTTGCCAAGCCGGCCGAGGCCCCAGGCAATGGCGGAGCCGAGCAATCCGCCGCCGACGACGGCGACGTCGTATTCAGTTCGCATATGTTCTCCTATCGTCCCGGATCGCCCTTGCCGGCAAGCACGCGGTCGAGCCCGTAGAAGCGGTCGAGCAGAATGAGGGCGGTCAGGGTCACAGCGATCACGCAGGCCGAGACCGACGTCACCAGCGGATCGATGTTGTCCTGGATATAAAGGAACATGCGCACCGGCAATGTCTCGGTGCCCGGTGCCGCAAGAAACACGGTCATGGTGAGATCGTCGAAGGACTGGATGAAGGCGAGCGCCCAGCCGCTGATAACGCCGGGCAGGATCAGCGGCAAGGTCACGCGGCGGAACAGCGTCCAGCCGTTAGCTCCGAGCGAGACCGCGGCCATCTCGACCGTGCGATCCATGCCGGTCGCGGCCGCCAGCGTCAGCCGCAGCGCGAACGGAAACACGATGATGACATGCGCGATGATCAGCGCGGCAAAACTGCCGCCGAGCCCGGTCGAGGTGAAAAAGCGCAGGAAGGCGATGCCGAGCACGACATGCGGGATCATCAGAGGCGACAGGAATAGTGCTGCCAGCGCATCGCGGCCGCGGAAGCGGTAGCGCGCGATCGCCAGCGCCGCAGGCACCGCGAACAGCAGAGCCACCAAGGAAGACAGCGCACCGAGCCCGAGGCTGACCCAGAAGGCCTGGATGAACTCGGGATAGTTTCCGATTGCCCTGAACCAGCGCAGCGAAAAACCGTTGGTCGGCAGCGAGAGAAAACCGTCAGGTGTGAAGGCGACGAGGCATACGACGAGGATCGGGGCCACCATGACGATGACGAAGATGGTGTGGAAGATCAGCGCGAGCGGGCCGTTCCGTCTCATCGGAACACCTCCGCATAGCGGCGCTCGATCAGCGCGTTGCTGCCGATGACGATCAGCACCAGCGCGATCAGCAGCAGCGTGGCGACGGCCGCACCGAGCGGCCAGTTCAGCGTGTTGAGAAATTCGTCATAGGCGAGTGTCGCGGCGACCTTGAGGCGGCGGCCGCCGATGATCGCGGGCGTGGCGAAGGCGCTCGCCGAGAGCGAGAACACGATGATCGCGCCCGACAGCACGCCCGGCATGATCTGCGGCATGATGATGCGGCGGATGATCGTGATGGGGCCGGCGCCGAGCGACATCGCGGCATTCTCGATCTGCGGATCGAGGCGCTGCAGCGCCGCCCACACCGACAGCACCATGAACGGCATCATCACATGCGCGAGTGCGACCACCATGCCGGTTTCGGTGAACATGAAGGGAATAGGCGAGTGGATCACACCGAGCGACATCAGGAGCTTGTTGACGAGGCCGTTATTGCCGCCGAACAGCAGCGCCCAGCCGAGCGTGCGCGCTACCACGGAGATCAAGAGCGGCCCGAGAATGACCAGCAGGAAAAAGCTCTTCCAGCGGCCGCTCATGCGATTGAGGATGTAGGCTTCGGGTGCCCCGAGCAGAGCAGTGAGGAGCGTCGTCAGGATGGCGATGCGAAACGTCCGCCAGAACATCTCGGCGTAATAGGGATCGGTCGCGATCTCGCGCCAGTTCTTGAGGATGAAGACCGGCTCGATGCCCTTGTACTGGCCCCAATCGTGGAACGACAGCATCACCGTCATTGCCAGCGGGATCAGCAGCACGCCGATGAACAGCATCAAAGCAGGTGCCGTTAGCGCCCATGGCGCACGCGCGTTGCGCTCCTCGGCGACCGCGCTCATGCGCTGGCCCTCGCGCGTACGCTCATGTCCTCGGGCCGCCAAGCGAGGCGAACCGCTTCGCCTTCGGCCGGCTGCGCTGTGCCGTCATTCTGCCGGATCACGATCGCCGGGCCGCATTCGCTCTCGCACTGGAACAGCCAATGATTGCCCTGGAAGATGCGCGTGACGATCTTCGCACTGAGGCCGGCCTCGCCGAACCCGATTCGTTCAGGACGAATGCTGACGGTGATTGCACCGTTGAGGCCGGCGGGCGCTGGAGCGCTCCACGAGCCCGCCACCAGCCGCGGAGGCGTCGCAGTGCGGTCGATCGATCCGGCGAAATCATTGGTCTTGCCGAGGAATTGCGAAACGAAAGCCGAAGCCGGCTTCTCATAGGTCTCCTGCGGCGTGCCGATCTGTTCGATCCTGCCCTGGCTCATCACGACGATGCGGTCCGACAGCGACATCGCCTCGTTCTGGTCATGGGTGACGAGGATCGTGGTGGTGCCGATGGTGCGCTGAATCTGGCGGAGCTCGATCTGCATCTCCTCGCGCAGCTTGGCGTCGAGATTCGACAAGGGCTCGTCGAGCAGGAGCACACTCGGCTTGATCACCAGTGCGCGCGCCAGCGCGACGCGCTGCTGCTGGCCGCCGGACATCCGGCGCGGATGGCGGTCCTCGTAGCCGGCAAGGCCCACCATCGCGAGCGCAGCGCGAACGCGCTCGGCCCTATCAGCGCGCGGCACGCCACGCATCTCCAGGCCGAAGGCGACGTTCTCCGCCGCGCTCATGTGCGGAAACAGCGCGTAGCTCTGGAACACGATGCCGAGCCCGCGCTTGGCCGGATGGATCGCGGTCAGGTCCTTGCCCTCCAGGCGGATCGCGCCGCGCGTGGGATCGAGGAAGCCCGCGATCATCTGCAGCGTCGTGGTCTTGCCGCAGCCGGAAGGGCCGAGGAAAGAGATGAACTCTCCCTTCCCCACCGACAGGCTGAAGTCGTCGACCACGGTCTGCGCGCCGAACTGTTTGGCGACCCGATCGAGCTCGAGATAGGCCATGCGCTGTCTCCGCTATCGACGATCAGATCAGCGCTCGACCTCGCGGTTCCAGCGCTTGGTCCACTCCTCGCGCTTCTCGTTGATGGTGGTCCAGTCCGGATTATACAGCTTGGCCGCACGCTCGCCGATCGGGGCCATCTTGCCGAGGTCCGGCGGCACCTTCAGCGATTTCAGCACCGGGCCGTAGCCATAGTCCTTCAGCATCACGAGCTGGATTTTCGGATCGAGCAGCATCTTCACAAAGCTGGATGCCAGTGGCGAAGCATTGGGCTTGGCGATCGGACAGGCCGTCGTCAGCAGCGTTGCGGCACCTTCCTTCGGATAGACAAAGTCAACGGGAAAGCCGGTGTTGGCAAAACTCTGCACGCGCCCCGTGCCCCACACCGCGATCACGGCCTGGCCGGACTGGAACAGCTCGGTCATCTTGCCCGGTGACGGCTCATAGGCGAGCACATTCGGATTGATCTCTTCCTTGAAGATCTTGAAGCCGGAATCGACGTTGGACTCGCCGCCGCCATTCATCTTCGACAGCATCACCAGCGCTTCGAGACCATAGGTGTTGTTGATCGGCGGGATCACGAGCTGCTTGGCGTATTTCGTGTCCTTCAGATCGTTCCACGAGGTCGGCGGCGCCCAGCCTTTCTCTTTGAACACCTTGGTGTTGTACATCAGCCCCGTGGCGACGATGCCGATCGCGACCGCGCGATCGTCCTTGAAGCGCGCGGTATCGTAGAGATCGGCGGCCGGCAGCCCGTCGAGCTTGCCGCAGAAACCGAGCTGGATCGCCTGGTACATCGGGCCGTCGTCGACGATGGCGACGTCGATCTGCTGGTTGCCCTTCTGTGCCTGGAGCTTGGCCAGGGTGTCGGTGGAATTGCCGGCGACGTACTCGACCTTGACGTTATTCTCCTTCTCGAAGGTCGGGATCACCTCGTCGCGGATGGTCTTCTCGAACGAGCCGCCATAGCCGGCGACATAGAGCGTTTTCTGCTGGGCCGAGGCGGCCGTCGGGACGGCGATGAGCGCTGCGATGCTGACCGCGGTCAAAAGGCGGAAAGTCTTCATGTGGACCGATCTCCATACCGGAATGAGGTGACGTGCCGACAAATCCCCGGCTGAAGCGCATTGCCACATTTCCTTCCGCGCCGATCCCTCGAGAAACCGGGCTCCGGCCCCTGTCCAGAGGGCTTTGGCGCAATTTGGAGGGGTTTGAACCCCCTCCGATCTGCCGAAAAAGCGGGCCGACTTCAGCTCTGATGAAAAAGATCGCAGACCTATACTTCCATCGTCCAATGAATAATGGCACCCTCTGCATGATCAAATGTTATGGAAGTGACAAGAAATGGCGCGGATCAATTCGCGGCAGGTGGAGGCCTTCCGCGCGACGATGCTCACGGGCAGCGTGACCGAGGCGGCGGCGCTGATGAAAGTCACCCAGCCGGCGGTCAGCCGGTTGCTGCGCGACTTGCAGGCGCTGCTGAAGATGGAATTGTTCGAGCGGCGCGGCACTGGTCTCGTGCCGACCGCGGCGGCGATGGCGCTCTATACTGAAGTGGAGCGTTCCTTCATCGGTCTGGAGCGCATCACTGCGGCGGCGGAAGAAATCCGCGGCCGCCGCACCGGCTCGCTGCGGATCGCAGCATTGCCGGCGCTGTCGAACGGCTATTTGCCGCGGCTCACCGGACGTTTCCTGAAGGATCGACCGAACCTCAACCTCGCCTTTTTCGGCGTGATCTCGCCGATCGTGGTCGACTGGGTGCTGAACAATCAATGCGACGTCGGCTTCGCCGAGGTCCCGATCGCGCATTCCGGCCTGCCGAGCATGACGTTGCCGGCGCCCGCGCGCGTCGCGGTGCTGCCGACCGGACATCGCCTCGCGGAAAAGCAAGTCCTGGAGCCGCGCGACTTCGAGGGCGAGACGTTCGTCTCGCTTTCCGCGGGGTCGTCGAGCCGACATCTTGTCGACCAGATCTTCCATCGCCACGATGTTCGCCGCGTGCTGCGCGTGGAGACAGCGCTGTCGGAGATCATGTGCGGCCTGGTGTCATCAGGGCTTGGCGTTGCGATCTGCGACCCCTTCACAGCGCAGGAGTTCTCCACCCGCGGCGTCGTCGTGCGCCGCTTCCTGCCGCGCATCGATTTCGAATTCTCCGCCGTTTTTCCCGCGCAGCGCAGCCCTTCGCCGGTGGCGCTCGACCTGGTCGAGATGATGCGCAAGTCGCTGGTGGAGTTCGAGGGCTAGCCGTTGAACGCGGCCTGTCATCAAACGCTTGCATGCGGACGAAGTCACGGTAGATGTGAATGGACAGCGCGCGATCCGAAGCTGCCCTCAAAGACCGGGCATTTTGCGGCACATTGAAGCGAGAGCAATGATTGAAGACACGAGCAAGCGCCGACCGTGCGTCGTCGTGGTGGGAACGGGCGGCACCATTGCGTCTTCCGCGGCCGTTTCCACCGATTTTCACAACTATGATGTCAGCGACTCCGTTGAGCAGATTTTGGCTGCGGTCCCGGACGCAGCCAAACTCGCCGATCTTCGCGGCATCCAGGCCATCAACGTCGGCAGCCACAAGATAGACAATTCGATTCTGCTGAGCCTTGCGCGCTGCGTCTCGGAGGTGCTGGTTGACCCCGGCACAGATGCCGTTGTCATCACCCACGGCACCGATACGCTCGAAGAAAGTGCGTATTTCCTGCATCTTGTGCTTCGAACGACCAAGCCGGTCGTGGTGGTCGGCGCGATGCGTCCGGCCAGATCGCTGAGCTCGGATGGACCACTCAATTTTTTCAACGCCGTCGTCACGGCGACAACACCATCTTCTCGGGGCATGGGTGTTCTGGTGGTGGCCAACGGCCACGTCTACGGCGCGCGGGACGTCATGAAGCGGGACACCACCTCAATCGACGCGATTCAGGGATCGAAATTCGGCCTTTTGGGCGAGGTGTCCGGAAATGCCGCCCGATTTTTCCATTCGCCGGTACAGCGGCACACGGCATCCAGCGAATTCGACATCAACGCCCTGCATGAGCTTCCTCAGGTCGATATTCTGTTCGATCATCAGGCAGCGGGCACTCACCTTTGCCGGGCATCTGTCGATGCTGGTTCAGAGGCGATCGTCGTTGCGGGCACCGGCAACGGAAGCCTGTCGCCCGGGCTGCGCGAGGGTGCAGCGCTCGCACGCGATGCAGGCGTCGTTTTCATCCGCGCCAGCCGAACCGGGCAGGGCATTGTCGCGCCTCTGAATAGCGATGCAGAGCTGGGCATCATCACCGCAGGTTCACTAACGCCACAAAAGGCAAGAATTTTGGCGATGCTCGGCATCGCATGTGGCAAAGACGCCGATCAGTTGCAACAGGCTTTCAATAGCTATTAGGCGGCTCGATCATCGAGGTCGCGGGCCGCTATGGAATCCCGCGTCGCCCAATGTCGAACGAAAATGCGGACCAAGGCCGGCGCCTTGATCCGCACGAGGTCTACTTGACGCGCTCGCCGTTGATATACACGCCATCGAGCGCAAGCGCTTCGAGCCCATGGCTGGCAAGGATCTTTCGATACTCGCCGTTTTCCATGAGCACTCGAAACGCAGCTGCGTAGCTATCACGCAAGCCGGGGGCGCCCTTCGCGAAACCAATCCCCTGGTAGACGTGGTCGAACGGCTCACCGATCAGGAGATACGTATCCTTCTCCTGACCCATCAGGAAAGGAAGCGTTTCCGCTCCCTGGACGACCGCGTCAACGCGCCCCTGCCTGAGTTGGGTGCGAGCATCGGCTGAGCTTTGGGTGCCGAAAATGACGATAGGCGGCTTACCCGACGCTTCGCAATTCTGCGCACTCCACTTCGTGGCTTGATCCGGGAACAACGTCACCCTGCTCATGCCAATGGTCTTGCCGCAGAGATCGGCCGGCGTCCTGAAGTCGTCCTTCCGCGAGACGACACTGTAGAACTGCGGGCCCGACTTCATATAGTCGAGGAAATCAAGGGCTTCGCGGCGCTTTGGAAGGTCAGACATTCCCGAATGAACGAGATCGGCCCGGCCGGTCGTCACTGCGGGGATGATCTGTTCGAAGGCGGTTTCTGACCAATTGACCTCCACGCCCAGCTGTTTGGCGAGCGCTCGGCCGAGGTCGATGTCCAGCCCCTTCAGTTCTCCCGTCGCCGGATCTTTGTACTCCATCGGCGGATAGACCGGCTGGGTCGCGACAGTCACCTTCCCCGCGGATTTGATGCGTTCAGGGAGCTGGGCGGCCCCAACCGTCGTCACACCAAACCAGGCAATGGCCAGACCCAGACCTGCAAGACACTTATTCATTCAATAGCCCCTCTCTCTGCGATCTCACGTCGGATTCCACGCCGAGGCGCAACTCGTGGCACCCCAATCATCCGGCCAGCACTTCGCGCGCTTCCGGAAGCTCCCATATTTTGCGAATCGCGGCCGCGCCGGCCGACGTGATTGCGGCTTCATCGCCGCGGGCATAACGACCCATATCAACGAGCACGCGTCCATCGACGATCACCTGATCGATATTGGCGCGATTGGCCAGCGCGACCAGTACGCGCCGTGGATCATAGTGCGGCTGAAGGTGCGGATGGGAGAGATCGACCACGGTGAGATCGGCGGTCGCGCCCGGCACGATCACCCCGAGGTCCGGTCGCTTGATGACGCCGGCTGCCGTCGCGGTAACCGACTCGATCAACTCGGGAGAGTTGGCGACGTCGCCACGCTGCGACGACGTCTTGGAGATGATCGAGGCGGCGTTGAGCTCACCGAGCAGGTCCATGTTGTAGCCGTCGGTACCGACGACGGTGCGGACCCCATGTTCCGCAAATCGGCTGAACGCCGCCGTGACGCCTCTGCGCGCAAACACGCGCGGGCAGTTCAGCACGGTCGCACCGCGCGCCGCCATGAGCTTCAGATCGTCATCTGTGCTCGCAACGCAGTGCGCCGCGAGCAAGTCCGGGGCGAGCAAGCCAAGCCAATCGAGATATTCCGCCGGCGTTCGCCCACCGTACCGTTTGCCGATGGTCTCGACCTCGGCGTGGCTCTGCGCCAGATGCGTCGTGATGGGCACGCCAAGCTCGCGCGCCCGCGTGGCGCAGGCCTTCAAGAGATCGGGGCCGCAGGTGTCGGTGGCGTGCGGGCTCATCGCCAGGCTGATGCGGCCATCGCCGCGATTGTTCCAGCGCTGGTAGAGCGCATCCCATGTCGCCATGTCGGCAGCGCCGTCGTCCCCGGAATATTGGACCACACCATCGGAGCCCGCCTTGGCATCGGACGTCGAGAACAGATACGGCGCGCCGTAGAAGCGGATGCCCATCTCCTCCGCTGCGTCGAACATCTCCGGGATCGAATTGCGGAACGGCTCCATCACCGTGGTGGCGCCGCCCTTGAGGAGCTGAAGGATGCCGAGCCGCGCCACGGCGAGCCGCTCTTGGGCCGACAGGATCTCGGCGCCGCGCTTGGTCAGCGGCAGCAGCACCGTATAGACGATGCTCTGATTGTTCTTGCGGCCGTTGCCGTCCTCGCTGTGGCTGCGCGCGACAGCTTCGGAGAAGCAGTGATTGTGCAGGTTCAACAGGCCCGGCAGCACGAAGCGGCCGGGACGGTCGTAGACCTGATCCGCGTGCGGCTTATCGCGCGTGATCGCGGCGATCCTCTTGCCTTCGATCAGAACCCAATGGTCGCGCAGCACATCCTGCGCACCGTCCTTGCGTGACAGCACATAGCTGCCGAAGATTGCCGCGGTGCTCATGCGGGGCGTACGTTCCAGAACACGGCAGTGCCGTCGAGAATGCCTGTAATGTCTTTGCGATAGGCGGTCGGCTGCTTGTACAGGCCGATCGGAATATAGGGGACTTCCTCGAACGCCACCGCCTGGATCTCGCGGCAGATGCGCTGCTGCTCGGCAAGCTCGGAGGCTGCCAGCCACTGGCCGCGCAACGGCCCCATCTTCTCGCTCGCATACCAGCCGGCGACCTTGCCTTCGCCGCGGATGTTGGTGTTGCCGGCCGGATTCAGCCAATCGATGCCTTGCCAGTTTCCGACCGCCGCGCTCCAGCCCCCCTGCCCGATCGGATCCTTCTTGAGCTGCCGCTGCAACACCACCGCGAAATCGAGCCCGGCATATTCCACGTTCATGCCGGCCTTGCGCAACGAATCCACCGCGATCTCGCCAAGCGGCTTCTGCGCCAGCGAATTGGTGGGGACGAGCACCACGATCTTCTCACCGTTGTAGCCGGCGGCCTTCAGGTCGGCCTTGACCTTGTCGTAGTTGCGCGGACCGCGGAACACGTCGAGGCCGACGTCGTTCGCCATCGGCGTATCAGGGGCGAAATAGCCGATCGGCGACACCTGAAAGGCCGGATCGGTGCCGGCTACCGCCGTCATGAATGCGGATTGGTCGATCGCACCCAACAGCGCGCGGCGGATGGCGGGATTGTCGAACGGCGGCTGCAGATGGTTGAGGCGCAACATGCAGGCATAGCCGCGGGGATCAAGAATGCGCGTCTCGATGTCGCCGGCGGCCTTGATGATCGGCAGCAGATCATGCGGCGTGGTTTCCTGCCAGTCCTGCTCGCCGGTCTGCAGCGCGGCGACGCCGGTGCCGGCGTCCGGCGTGGTGGTCCAGACCACGCGGTCGTAGTGCACAATCTTCGGCCCCGCGGTCCAGTCCGGCTTGCCGTCGTCGCGCGGCTGATAGCGCTCGAACTTGGCGTAGGCATTGCGGGCGCCCTGCACACGTTCGTCCGCGAGATAGCGGAACGGACCGCTGCCGATCACTTCCGTCAGCGGCTTGAACGGATCCTGGCTCGCCAGCCGCTCCGGCATCATGAAGCAGGCGTTGATCGCGGCTTTGCCGAGCGCCTGCGGCAGCAGCGGGAACGGGCGCTTGAGACGGAAGCGGATGGTGCGGTCGTCGGCCGCCGAAAGCTCGGCGGTCGCCTCCATCAGCTCGCCGCCAAAGCCGTCGCGTGCCGCCCAGCGGCGGATGCTGGCGACGCAGTCGCGCGCGCGCACGCGCTCGCCATCGTGCCAGAACAGTCCGTCACGCAGGCTGAGGTCCCACTGCAGCTGGTCGCCGGAGATGACGTGGCCCGACAGCATCTGCGGCGACACCTGGAGCGAGGAGCTCATGCCATAGAGCGTGTCGTAGACCATGAAGCCATGGTTTCGCGACACCTGCGCGGTCGAATAGATGGGATCGACGAAGGCGAGGTCGATGACCGGGATGAACCGCAACGTGCTCTGGGATTCGGCGCGCACGATGCCCGGCAGCGAGAGCGCCGGCATCGTTGCAGCAGCCTTGAGAAGCGAGCGACGTGAGATGGGCATTACCAGAAGCTCCGGAAGGATGTTACGCGTTCAGCAGGACCGCGCCGATCGCGACGGCCACTGCCTGTTGCGCCGGCTCGACCACGGGCACGCCGATTGCCTCCGCGATCGCGGCGCGGTGCGAGGCCATGCCGGCGCACCCCATCACCACGACATCGGCGCGGTATTGCGTGACCAACGCGCGGCCGGCCTCGATCAGCCGTCCGCGAATGTCGGCGCCTGCGGTTTCCGCCGCGCTCGCACCGACCGACCAGCTTCCGGCGTAGCGGCCATCGACGCCGATCACCCGCGCCATGCGCTGCTGGCGGCGGATGCTCGACGGCGACAGAGCGATGATGCCAAAGCGCTCGCCCAGCATCAGCGCGCGGAAGATGCCGCATTCGGCGATGCCCATCACCGGGCGGCTACCTGCGGCTTCGCGCACCGCATGCAGGCCTGGATCGCTGAAGCAGGCGAGCACGAACGCATCCGCATCGTCGCGCGCAACACGATTTACCAGCGGCATCACGACGCCGTCGGCATCGCGTTGCGAGCTGATGCTCGGCGGCCCTTCGGCGAGGCCTGCGACTTCGATCACGGGCCCGCCGGCGATGCGCAGCGGCGCGACCGCATCGTCGATCGCCGCCGTCACCGACGCCGAGGAATTGGGGTTGATGACGAGGATGCGGCGACGGGTCATGGCGCTTCTCAACGGTTGGCGGCCTCGTGGCGCAGGAAGTTTTCCGCGATCTTCTCTCCGGTGGTGATCCAGACATCAGGGCAGGACTTTGCGTAGGTGAGGAACTCGCGCAGCAGGCGCAGCCGCATCGGACGGCCGCTGCATTGCGGATGCAGCACCGTCGTCACCATCGCGCCCCAGTCCCTGATTTCGTCGAGTTCGTCCTTCCATAGCGAGAGCACGTGCTCTTTGGGAAAGATCGAGCGCGGGCTGAAGCGGGCGGACAGGCCGTGCATCCAGTCGTCATAGCTCGCCGTCACCGGCAGCTCGATCGTGCCGGGCTTGCCGTCGGCGAGGCGATGACGATAGGGCCTGACGTCGTCGCGGAACGACGACGTATAGACGATGCCGTGACGCACGAGCGCCACCCGCAGCTCCTCGGTAAACTCGCCGTAAGGTGCGCGATAGCCAATCGGCTTGACGCCGAGCCGGCGCTTCAGCGCCTCGAAGCCGCGCTCCAGCTCCTCCTCGATCCAGGGGGCGCCGGGATCGGGCAAGAGATGGTGATAGCCGTGATGGCCGATCTCGTGGCCGGCCTTGAGGATGGATTCCGCCATCGCCGGATGCGCATCGACCGACCACCCCGTGACGAAGAAGGTCCCCTTGAGATCGAGCTGGTCGAGCAGCTCCAGCAATCTCGGCGTGCCGACCCGCGCCTCATAGCCGCCATAGCTCATGGTGATGAGCCGCTGCGCGTGCAGCGCGTCCTTGCTGGTCCACGCGGTCTCCGCGTCGACGTCGAACGACAGAAACATCGCCGATGTGTACGGCTTCGGCCACGGATAGTCCGGCGCGGGATCCGCGGTGTTGGCCGGGGTGAGCGGAATGCTCTGGAGGGCCCTACTGTCCAGCATTGATGGTCGCCTTTTCTATTCCGTTGTCGCTCAGTTTCCATTTCGCCAGCAGCGTACGATAGGTGCCGTCCGCGATCAGCGCGTCGAGCGCCTCGACGATGGCCTGCTGCAACGCCTTTTCCTTGACCGGCAGTGCCATGCCCGTGAACTGCGTCGCGAAGGGGGCGCCGACCGGCGCATAGGCGCCCGGCTCGAGATCCATCAAATAGGGCAGCGTCTCGTTGCCCTGCACAGCAGCGTCGATACGACCCTGCTTGAGCTGGGTACGCGCATCGGCCGAGCCGTCGGTGCCGACGAACTGGACCGGATTGCCGCCGCAGTTCTTCTGGCTCCATTTGTCGATCTCGGCCGGAAACATGGTGCGGCGGCTGGCGCCGACCTTCTTGCCGCACAGCGCAGCCATGTCCTTGAACTCCGCCGCACGCGCCTGCTGCACGAAGAATTTCGGGCCGCTGCGCAGATAGTCGACGAAGGAGGCGATCTCGTGCCGGGTCGCATAGTCGGTGAAACCGGACAGGATCGCATCCACTCGGCCCGTCGAGATCGACGGCATGAACTCGGCAAAGCTGGTCTCGGTCCATTCGATCTTGACGCCGAGTTTGCGCCCGAGCGCCTCACCGAGCTCGATGTCGAAGCCCGACAGCGCGTTGGTGGCAGGGTCGCGGAACTCCATCGGCGGATAGTTCGGCACCAGCGCGACCTTGATACTGCCGCGCTTGGCGATGTCAGGCGGCAGGTCGATAGCAAAAGTCGAAACCGTCATGGCCCCGAACAGGGCCGCCGCAATCAAAACTCTCTTCATCGACACGCCCCCTCTCAGATCACTGCCGAAAGAAATGCCTTGGTCCGCTCTTCGCGCGGCGCACCCAGCACATCCGTGGCGCGGCCCTGCTCGACGATCGCTCCCTGGTCCATGTAGACCACGCGGTCTGCGACCTCGCGGGCGAAGCCGAGCTCGTGCGTGACCACCATCATGGTCATGCCGCTCTTTGCGAGCTCCTTCATCACCGCAAGCACCTCGCCGACCAGCTCCGGATCGAGCGCACTGGTCGGCTCATCGAACAGCATCAGCATCGGCTTCATCGCAAGCGCGCGCGCAATCGCCACGCGCTGCTGCTGGCCGCCGGAGAGCTGCGCGGGATACCAATCCGCCTTGGCCGAGAGCCCGACGCGCCGAAGCAGCTCTAGCGCTTCAGTGCGCACCTCGTCGGCTTTACGCCCCTGCACTTGGGTCGGCCCTTCGGTGATGTTCTCCAGCGCCGTCTTGTGCGGGAACAGATTGAAGCGCTGGAACACCATGCCGGTCTTCAGCCGCTGCCGCCCGATCTCGCGCTCGCTGAGGCGATGCAGCCGCCCGCTCTGCTCGCGCACGCCGAGCAGTTCACCATCGAGCCAGATGCCGCCGCCGTCGACGACGGCGAGTTGGTTGATGCAGCGGAGCAGCGTGGTCTTGCCCGAGCCGGAGGCACCGATCAGGCACATCACCTCGCCGGGCCAGACGTCGAGCGAGACGCTTTTGAGAGCCTGGAACTCTCCAAAGCTCTTGCTGACGGAGCGGATTGCGACCAGGGGTTTTGTCATCGCGCAGGCCGCAATATGCCGCGGGCAAAGCGGCGTTCGAGCAGCATCTGGAGCGGGGTCAGGATCGAGACCACCAGGAGATACCAGAACCCGGCGACGATCAGCAGTTCGATGACGCGGGAATTGGCGTAGTAGATGTTCTCCGCGTTGTGCAGCACCTCGGGATATTGGATGACGCTCGCGAGCGAGGTCGCCTTCACCATGCCGATGAACTCGTTGCCAAGCGGCGGGATCACCACGCGCATCGCCTGCGGCAAAATGATCCGGTGCAGCGCGCGCAGTCGGTGCATGCCGATCGCCTGCGCCGCCTCATATTGCCCGATATCGACCGACAGCATGCCGGCGCGCATCACCTCGGACGTATAGGCGCCCTGGTTGATGCCGAGCCCGAGCAACGCGGCGAGGAACGGCGTCATCACGTCCACGGCGCGTGCGGACCAGAGGCCGGGAACGCCGATGGTCGGAAACACCAGCGCGAGATTGAACCACAACAGCAATTGCAGGATCAGCGGGGTGCCGCGGAACAACCAGGTGTAGCCGGCCGCGACGGTCTTCAGCACCGGATTGGGCGATAGCCGCATGATCGCGACGACAATGCCGAGGACAATGCCGAGCGCCATCGCCAGCACAGCCATCACCATGGTGTTGACGATGCCTTCGAGGATCACCTTCGCTGTGAGGAAGCGACTGACATAAGTCCATTCGATCTGACCATGGGCGAAGGCCCGCGCAATCGCCGCCAGCACGAGGACGATCAGGGCCGCACTGATCCAGCGAAACCAGTGCGGCTCGCGCGCGATCCGCATCCCCGACAAGTCAGGGAAACCGTCCGCGAGGGCCGGCACCGGCTTCATTGCGGCGCCGCGTTCAGCATGGGCTGGGTGACTGCATTCGCGCCCAGGCCCCATTTGTCGAGAACGGCCTTGTAAGACCCATCGGCGATCATCGCCGCGAGCTTCTCCGTCACGACCTCACGGAGCGCCGCATCATCCTTGCGGAACATGATGCCCTGATAGCCTTTCGCAAAGGCCTCGCCAACGATGCGATACTTGCCGGGCTCCTGCGTCTGCGCATAGGGCAGTGTCTCGCTGCCCTGCACGGCGGCGTCGATGCGGCCTTGCTTGAGCTGGTTGCGCACATCGATGGAGTTCTCACCCGGCACGTATTGAATGGCCGGCTTGCCGGCCGCCTCGCAATTCTGCTTGCTCCACTTCTCGATCTCGACCGGGAAGCTGGTGCTGCGGGTGGTGCCGACCTTCTTGCCGCAAAGGTCGATCGCGGCCTTGGCCTCGCTCTCCGCCATGACGAAGAACTGCGGACCGGTCGTGAGGTAGTCGACAAAATCGGCGCTCTCGCGCCGCGAGGCGCGGTCGGAAATGCCGGAAATGATGAAATCCGCGCGCTTGGTCTGGAGCGAGGGGATCAACTCGGCGAACGGCGTTTCGCTCCAGACGATCTTGAGGCCGCCGAGCCGCTCGGCGAGTTCATCGGCTAGATCGATGTCGAGCCCGACGAGCTCATTGCTGGCGGGATCGCGATATTCCATCGGCGCGTAGGTGGAGTTGACCGTGAGCTTGAGCGTGCCCGCCCGCTTGATCTCCGCCGGAAGCTCGGTCGCTTGCGCGGACGTCGCCGCAGCCAGTGCTGCGAGGAAGAGAAAATGCGAGAGGCGTGTCATGTCAGCTCCTTTGCCGATCCGTTGCTAACGCCGTGCCAATTGCTCAGTCCGCATCGAGAACGGCCGGCTCGATGACGCCGGCGCGCTCGGTGATCACGCGGTATTGCTCCGGCCGCCGGTGGGCGGCGAAGTTGAACATCTTGTCCTTGCCTTGCCGACAGAGGTCGAGATCGATGTCGGCAACAATCACTTCGTCGGTCAGCGTCTGCGCCTGCGCGACGATGCGGCCGTTGGGATCGACGATGCAGGAGCCGCCGATCAGGCCCGAGCCGTCCTCGTCGCCGGCCTTGGCGACCGAGATCGCCCAGGTCGCGTTCATATAGGCATTGGCCTGTGTCACCAGCGTCGAGTGGAAGGTCCGCAGTGAGGCATCTTCGGTCGTGCCGCCATTGGGATCATAGGCCGCCGAATTGTAGCCGATGCAGACCAGCTCGACCCCTTGCAGCCCGAGCACGCGCCAGGACTCCGGCCAGCGGCGATCGTTGCAGATCATCATGCCCATGATCGCATGCGCCCAGGCCGAGCCGGCGCGGAAGGCGGGAAAGCCGAGATCGCCATATTCGAAATAGCGCTTCTCCAGCTGCTGATAGCGCGCACCCGGCCGCGGCTCGACCGTACCAGGCAGGTGTACTTTGCGGTAACGGCCGAGAATTTCGCCGTCGCGATCGACCAGAATGGCGCAATTGTATCGCCGCCCCTCCGGCGTCAGTTCGGCGTAGCCGACATAGAAGCCAACGCGCAGCGCCCGCGCGCGCTCGAACAGCCTTGCAACGGCCGGGTTCGGCATGCCCTGCTCGAAAAATTGGTCGAGCGCATCGCCTTCCAGAAGCCAGCGCGGGAAGAAGGTGGTGAAGGCGAGTTCTGGAAACACCACGAGGCTGGCGCCCCGGCTCGCCGCCTCCTCCAGCATGGTCAGCATCCGCGACAGCGTGTGCTCACGCGTATCGGCTCTTTGCGTCGGCCCCATCTGGGCGGCGGCGGCGCGAAGGACACGAACCAAGATTGCCTCCAATCTGTGCGCAATGCCGCCTCAATGGGCGCATGAACCCCTTGATCCAGCATGCAAATCCGGAGGCATTAGGCGCAAGGCGGGCTGCAAAAGCAATTCATCGTGCTATGATCTTTTGCGCCAGAGTATAACCGGCAGTGATATGAACCTGCGCCAGCTAGAGATCCTGCGTGCCGTCATCCGCCACCGCACCACGGTGGCGGCGGCCGACGAGCTGGCACTTTCGCAGCCCGCGGTCAGCAACGCGCTGAAGACGATGGAAGCGCAGGCGGGCTTTGCGCTGTTCGAGCGCGTCAACAACCGGCTGTTTCCGACCGCGGAAGCGATGGCGCTCTACAAGGAGAGCGAGGCGATCTTCGCTTTGCACGCCAAGCTCGAGAATCGCGTACGCGACCTGCGCGAGAACCGCGCCGGTCATCTCGCGATCGTGGCGACGCCGCCGCTCGCCTACAGCATCATTCCCACCGCGCTCTCGAGCTTCCTGCGCCGCCGGCCGGAGACACGCGTCTTCTTCGATGTCAGGCGTTATGAAGGCATCATTGAGGGCGTGCTCAGCCGCGTCGCCGAGCTCGGCTTTGCGCTCGGCCTGACGCATCATCCCGGCATCGCGCATGAGGTGGTGCATACCGGCGAGATGGTCTGCGTGCTGCCGCCGCAGCATCCGCTCGCTGACAAACCGGTGATCTCCGCGTCCGATCTTTCCGGCCTTCCCTTCATCGGGCTCGAGCGAGGCACGCGGCTTGGCGAAGCCGTGCGAGACAGTTTTGCTCGGGCCGGCGCGCCATTCCAACCGACTGTCGAGGTGCGCTATTGCAACACGGCCTGCGTGCTCGCAGCCGCCGGCGTCGGCGCCGCCGTGGTCGATCCGTTCTCACCGCGCCAGAACAGCGGCAGCGGGCTCGTCGTCCGGCCGTTCGCGCCAACAACGCAGGCGGTCGCCTACATGCTATGGTCGGAAGCCGAGCCGCTATCGCGTCTGGCAAAAGCCTTTCTCAGCGAAGTGCGCAAGGAAAGCGCCCTGCTGGCGCCCACAGCGCCACACCAGCAACATCGAGCAAAAAGCGACTGAACTTCGCAATCTTTTGACCCGGGAGCCGCATGGCACGCATCACCATCATCGAGACCGGAGAGGTTCCGCAGAAATACCGCGAGCAGCACGGCTCGTTTCCGGACATGTTCGAGCGCATGGTCCGCGCCGAGGATCCGACGGCGACTGTGGACGTCGTCAGCATTCCGAATGGCGATCCGCTGCCCGACCCGAGCAAGCTAGAGGCCATCCTGATCACCGGTGCGGCCGTTGGCGTCTATGACGGGCTCGATTGGATCGCGCCGCTGGAAGATTTCGTGCGCACCGCCTACGCCAACAAGACGCCGATGGTCGGCGTCTGCTTCGGCCATCAATTGATCGCGCAGGCGCTCGGCGGCACCGTCCGCAAGTCGGAGAAGGGTTGGGGCATCGGCCGGCACGTCTATCAGGTGCTGCCGGAGAACGGCGTCATTGGCGGCGAAGCGGTCGCCATCGCCTGCTCGCATCAGGACCAGGTGATCGAGGCGCCTGATGATGCGCTGACGATCCTCTCGTCCGAATTCACGCCGCATGCCGGCCTGCTCTATGCCAACGGCGCGACGCTGACCGTACAGCCGCATCCCGAGTTCGACGTGGAGTTCGCGCAAGTCTGCTGCGAGCTGCGCGACGGCAAGGCGCCGGAGGACGTTGTTGAGACCGCGCGAGAGTCGCTCGCCCAGCCGCTGGACAGCGCGAAGCTGGGTGGCGCGATTACGCGGTTTCTGGCAAGGCGCACCTAGCTACGCGACACGCTCTCTTTCCTTCTCCCTTGCGGGAGAAGGTGGCGCAAAGCGCCGGATGAGGGGCATGCATCCACGAACTGAAGTGAGAGCGGACTTGCGGAGAGAACCCCTCACCCGTCTCGCCGCTTTGCGGCGAGCCACCCTTCCGCAAGTGAAGCAGCACCACTCGTGGGAAACTTCAGAACGGATCCGTTCCCAGCCCCGGCACATCCGCCGGCCGCGGTCCGGGCGCGGCCCAGTGAAACCGGCGATCCTTCCCCGCAATCATGATGTCGTTGATCGAGGCCTCGCGCCGCCGCATCAGACCGTGCTCGTCGAACTCCCACTGCTCGTTGCCGTAGGAGCGATACCACTGGCCGCCGGCATCGTGCCATTCGTACTGGAAGCGCACCGCGATGCGATTTCCGTCGAACGCCCAGAGATCCTTGATCAAACGGTAGTCCTGCTCCCTTTCCCATTTGCGGGCGAGGAACGCGACGATGGCCTCGCGGCCCTGGAACACTTCCGAACGATTGCGCCAGCGGCTGTCCTCGGTATAGGCGAGCGAGACGCGTACCGGGTCACGTGAATTCCAGGCATCCTCGGCCATGCGCGCCTTCTGCGCGGCGGTCTCACGGGTGAAGGGTGGAAGCGGCGGGCGCGACATGATGGCCTCATCGGTTGGTCGGGGCCGCAATCTATCCCTGCATGCGCGGGAGTCGAGAGGTGATCCTCTATCGGGCGATCACGAAATCAGATCGGCCTTCATCAAGGTGCGGATCGATTTCGGGATCGGCTGCGCGCGACCGCCGCTGATGAAAGCGACGCGCACTTCGGCTTTGACCAGCACGTCCGCGCCGCGGCGGACCTCCTGCGCCAGCATGATGGAGGCACCCTTCACCGCGATTGGCCAGGTCACGACATCGAGCACGTCGTCCATCCGAGCGGGTTTCAAAAAATCCAGATGCATCGATCGCACCACGAAGGCAAAGCCGGCGCCTTCGGTCTCCGGCTGGTCGAACAGCGCTTGCTGCTCGGCGCCCATCAGCCTGAGATGATTGGTGCGGCCGCGCTCCATGTAGCGCAGATAGTTGGCGTGATAGACGATACCGGAGAAATCCGTGTCTTCGTAATAGACGCGGACCTGCATGTGGTGGCGGCCGTCGCGGATCTCGCCGTCGAGATGGGCTGTCACGTCGCAAGCCTCTTTGCTTTTCGCTACCGGTCCGTTTTGCGCAAAAACGGCCGGCCGCGCAAGCGCGGCTAGGACACAGCTGCCACGGGCGTCCGCCCCAAATTGACCTCGACGATTTCGGGCGGCACGCCGACGCGGACGGGAACGATACTGCAACCGAGACCGCCGGAGACGATGACATCGCATTTTAGCCGAAAATGGCCATAGGCGAGCCGGAGGCCATGCTCCCGCGAAACGGCCGGCGACCAGCCGAGCAGGCGGATCTGGCCGCCATGGGTGTGACCGGACAATTGTAGCGCAACGCGCGCGGGCACGCGCGGCGCGATATTGGGCTCATGCGCGAGCAGGATCAACGGCGCGTCATCGGTGATCTTGGCAAGCGTCGCATTGAGATCGTCGGCGCCGAAGCGTCCCGTACTCCGGGAACGCCGTGCCGGCAGAAAGGCGAGCTGGTCACCGAGGCCGGCGAGCCAGAACGGGCGGCCATCCTTGCTGAGGCGCACCGCATCGTTCTCGTAGACAGGAATGCCGGCCGCCTCCAGCGCGCGATGGGCAACCGTTGGTCCGTGCCCGATCTGCTGCACAGTCCTGTCGGCCCAATAGTCGTGATTGCCCATGACCGCATGAACGCCGAGCGGCGCCTTGAGGCCGGCCAGCACCTTGGCCCATTCGTATGCCGGGATAAAGCGCGTGACCTGGTGAAGACCGGCGACGTAATCGCCCAGCAGAACGATGAGATCGGCGTTCAACGCGTTGGTCCGGTCGACGATGGCTTCGATCCGATCCAGCGACATCCAGGGATCGCAGGCATGAATGTCGGCGATCGCGGCAATCTTCAGCGGAAAATCCGCCGGCCATTGTCGCGGGGTCGGATGATAACGGGTGACGCCGAGCCGCAATACCGGCTCGACACCGACGCCATAGGCGGCAGTCGAGACGCCGAGGGCGGAGAGACCGCCGATGGAACGGATGAGATGACGACGCGTGATCATGGAAGCCCGATGGTGATGCGGCTTCTTGATGATATCCGATTGGAGCGGAAATGGGGTGTGTTCGTGCAGACCATCTGCACCGCCCTGCAGACCTTCGTCGAACATTACCGGAATTTCATGACGGCGGAAGCGCCCCCGCTGTCGCGCGGGGTTAGTCGTCGTCACCCTCGGTGCCGAACAGGCCGAACTGCGCCGCCACATCGCGCGAAGGTTCGGCGATGCCGAGATGGCGGAAGGCGTGCGAGGTGAGCAGGCGGCCACGCGGGGTGCGCTGGAGATAGCCGCATTGAATGAGATAGGGCTCGATGATGTCCTCGATCGCGTCGCGCGGCTCAGATAGCGCCGCCGCCATCGTTTCGACGCCGACCGGGCCGCCGCCATAGTTCGTCGCGATCGTCGTCAGGTAGCGGCGGTCCATGGCGTCCAAGCCGGCGGCGTCGACTTCGAGCGCGCTGAGCGCGTGATCGGCGATCTTGCGGTCGATCTTGTCGGCATTCGCAGCGGAGGCAAAATCGCGCACGCGACGCAGCAGCCGGCCGGCGATGCGCGGCGTGCCGCGGGCACGGCGCGCAATCTCGTTCGCGCCGTCCGCACTCATGCCGACATTGAGCACACGCGCACCGCGCGTGACGATGCTCTCGAGTTCCTCGATCGTATAGAAGTTCAGTCGGATCGGAATGCCGAAGCGATCACGCAAGGGATTGGTGAGCAGGCCCGCGCGTGTGGTGGCGCCGACGAGGGTGAACTTCGACAGCTCGATCTTGACCGAGCGCGCCGCCGGGCCTTCGCCAATGATGAGATCGAGCTGAAAGTCCTCCATCGCGGGATAGAGCACCTCTTCCACCGCGGGACTGAGGCGATGGATTTCGTCGATGAAGAGCACGTCGCGCTCTTCGAGATTGGTCAGCAACGCGGCGAGATCGCCGGCCTTGGCGATGACAGGTCCCGAGGTGGCGCGAAAGCCGACGCCGAGTTCTTTCGCCACGATCTGCGCCAGCGTGGTCTTGCCGAGGCCGGGGGGACCGACGAACAGCACGTGATCCAGCGCCTCGCCGCGCTTGCGCGCTGCTTCGATGAAGATCGACAGATTCTTGCGCGCCTGCTCCTGGCCGACGAAGTCGGATAGCGATTGCGGACGCAGCGCGGTGTCACCGACATCGTCGCTGCGGCGCTCGGGCGAAACCATGCGGCTGGCCTTGGGATCGCTCACTTCGAGAGCTCCTTCAGGCCGAGGCGAATGAGCTGCGCCGTCTCGGCATTTTCACCGGCGCTGCGCGAGGCCGACGCAATTGCCGCAGCTGCCTGCGGCTGGCCATAACCGAGATTGACCAGGGCGGAGATCGCATCCGCCACAGGCCGCGGCGCACGCTGCTCGTCGACGGCGCCGGCGAGATGCACCACGGCGGGATCGACATTGGCGAAGGCGGGCGCCTTGTCCTTCAACTCGGTAACGATGCGTTCGGCGACCTTGGGCCCGACACCAGGTGTGCGCGCTACCGCAGCCTTGTCGCGCAGAGCAATCGCGTTGGCGAGATCGGCCGGCGACAACGTGCCGAGCACGGCGAGCGCGACCTTGGCACCGACGCCCTGCACGGTCTGGAGCAGGCGAAACCATTCGCGCTCCTGGTCGGTGCGGAAGCCGAACAGCTTTATTTGATCCTCGCGAACATAGGTCTCGATCGAGAGCACGGCGGCCTCGCCCGGCGAAGGCAGATGCTGCAGTGTGCGCGCCGAGCAATGCACCTGATAGCCGACGCCGCCGACGTCGAGGACGACATAGTCCTCACCGTAGGAATCGATCAGGCCCTTGAGCTTGCCGATCATAGCCCCGCCACCTTCAGCCTGAGCGCCGCGCTTTGGCGGTGATGGGCGTGGGTGATGGCGATGGCGAGTGCATCGGCAGCGTCGGCGGACGGCGGCTCAGCTTTCGGCAGCAATATCTTCAGCATCATCGCGATCTGTTGCTTGTCGGCATGACCTGCGCCGACCACCGTCTTCTTCACCTGGTTCGGCGCGTATTCGGCAACACTGATGCCGAACATTGCGGGCGCCAGCATGGCGACGCCGCGGGCTTGGCCGAGTTTCAGCGTCGCGACGCCGTCCTTGTTCACAAAGGTCTGCTCGACCGCCGCTTCCATCGGCTGGTGGCTGGAGAGAACAGCCGCAAGCCCCTTATGGATCGATAGCAGCCGGCTCGACAACGGCAGATCATCCGGCGGCTCGACCGAGCCGCAGGCAACGTAGATCAGGCGGTTGCCCTCGGCCTCGATCACGCCCCAGCCGGTACGGCGCAAGCCGGGGTCGATGCCGATGATGCGAATGGGTTGGCGAATCGGGAGTGCGGTCATGGGCCAGTGATAGCGGTTGGCTCATGATAGCGAAACAGAAACAGAACAAAAGTCCCCGGGTCTTGTGTCCCGGACGCAGCGCGCAGTGATGCGTTGCTGAGCTGGGGCCGATATCGCCGAGAGCGTTTGAGGCACCTTGGGTCCGGCTCTGCGCCGCAACGTTTCACGCTGCGCCGCGTCCGGGACGCGAGAGCGCCCTAGCCGCCCATCTTCGCCATCAGCGCGTCCGACACCTCGAAATTGGCGTAGACGTTCTGGACGTCGTCGTGCTCGTTGAGCAGATCCATCAGCTTGAGCAGCTTCTCGCCGGTCTCGTCGTCGACGGCGACCGTGTTCTGCGGCTTCCAGATCAGCGCGGCCTTGCGGGGCTCGCCGAACTTGGCCTCCAGCGCCTTGGCGACGTCGCGATAGCTTTCGGTCGAGGCGTAGATCTCGTGGCCGCCTTCACCCGAGACCACATCGTCGGCGCCGGCCTCGATCGCGGCATCGAGCACCGCGTCGTCATCGGCGACGCTGCGGTCATATTCGATGACGCCTGTGCGGTCGAACATGAAGGAGACCGAACCGGTTTCGCCGAGATTGCCGCCGGATTTGGTGAAGAACGAGCGGATGTCCGAGGCGGCGCGGTTGCGATTGTCGGTCAGGGCCTCGACGATGACGGCGACGCCGCCGGGACCGTAGCCTTCGTAGCGGATCTCGTCATAGTTCTCACCGTCGCTGCCGAGCGCCTTCTTGATGGCGCGCTCGATATTGTCCTTCGGCATGTTCTCCTGCCGCGCGGCGATCACCGCGGCGCGCAGGCGGGGATTCATGGCCGGGTCGGGCGTGCCCAGCTTGGCTGCGACGGTGATTTCCCGCGCCAGCTTGCCGAACAGCTTCGACTTCTGGGCATCCTGCCGCCCCTTGCGGTGCATGATGTTCTTGAATTGGGAATGTCCGGCCATGCGTGGTCTCTTGGTCTCTTTGGAATCGTCCGCCAGCGAGCGTGGAAGCGCGGCGTTATAGGCCGCCAACCCGCCGGAATGAAAGAGGTCTTTGAGGTCACAGGGTATCACTGTAGTGGCCCGTGCCTAGATGTCAGGCACCGTTAACTGTGACTTCATTCCGGTCGGCGAAAATAGCGTCCACCCGCCTCCCGACAAGAGTGACCTGATGGCGTTTGCATTATTTCGGAAGCGTCCGCCGGAAACGGCCGCGCCTGCGGCGGTCCCGCAGGCTACCCAGCCGGCGGCCCATTCCGAGCCGGCCCCGGCCGCCGAAGGCGATTCGGCCCGGGAGATCCTGGAACTGCTGGAACTCGAGCTGGGCGCCATGATCCGCCAGCTCGAGCGGGCGGCCAATTCGGTGGCGGGCGGTGCGGAGGCGACCGCCGCGATGCTGGCCGCCATCCGCGACCGCACCGACGCGCTGACCGGGCGGACCAATGCCGCCCAGTCGAACGCCTCGAGCTTTGCCCATGCCGCCGACAAATTCACCCAGTCCGCGCAAGGCATCGGCGCACAGGTGCGGGAGGCCGGAAAGCTCGCAGACCAGGCCAGCGCCGCGGCGCAGGAAGCCCGCGCCAACGTCGATCGCTTGCGGGAATCCTCCGCCGCGATCGGCAATGTCGTCAATCTGATTGCCCAGATCGCGCGGCAGACCACGCTGCTCGCGCTCAACTCCACCATCGAGGCCGCGCGCGCGGGCGAAGCCGGCCGGGGCTTTGCGGTCGTCGCGACCGAGGTCAAGGCGCTCGCGGTGCAGACGCAAGGCGCGACCGAAGAGATCACCAAGAAGATCGACGCGCTCCAGCGCGACGCCGCCGGCTCGGCCGACGCCGTGCACCGGATCTCGCAGGCCATCGAGGCGATCCGTCCGGTGTTCGAGACCGTCAACGGCGCGGTCGCCGAGCAGAACGCCACCACCGGCGAGGTCTCCGACAACGCCACCAGCGCTTCAGAATTCATCAGCTCGGTCGGCGAGAGTGCGGCCGAGATCGACGCCGCGACCAAGGCGGCCGAGACACACGGCGAGAACGTCGCCAGCGCCGGCAAGGCCGTGACCACCTTTGCACAAAAGCTGAAATCACGCTGCGACGTGCTGCTCAAGCAGAGCGAGCACGACGATCGCCGCAAGACCGAGCGGCTGCCCTGCCATCTCAAATTCGAGAGCTCGCGTGGCATGCTGCCAGTCTACGAGATCGCGATGGACGGCGTGTTGATCGGCGGAGCGGAGGCAAGCCGGCTCGCATCGCAGGCGATCATCGAGGGCAGCCTCGAAGACGTCGGCGCCTGCCGCCTGCGCGTGGTCGAGCAGTCCAAGACCGGCGCCCGCGCGCAATTCGTCAGCCCCGATGCCGCGCTGCGCGAGAAAATCGAGGACAAGCTCTGGTCGATCCACCAGGAGAACACGGAGTTCGTCACCCGCGCGATGGAGGCGGGCACCGCGCTGACCAAGATCTTCGAGCAGGCCGTGGCGCGCGGCGAGGTCCGGATCGACGACCTCTTCGACACCGACTACGTCGAGATCGCAGGCACCAATCCGCAGCAATACCGCACGAAATATCTTGATTGGGCCGACCGCGCGCTGCCGCCGTTCCAGGAAGCCTTTCTCGCCAGGGAGCCACGCATGGCATTCTGCGCCATGGTCGACCGCAACGGCTTCCTGCCGGTCCACAACAAGATCTATTCGCATCCGCAGCGACCGGGCGATGTCGCCTGGAATACGGCCAACAGCCGCAACCGTCGCATCTTCAACGATCCGGCGGGGTTGGCGGCCGCGCACAACCTGCGCTCGTACCTGATCCAGAGCTATGCGCGCGACATGGGCAACGGCAACACGGTGATGATGCGCGAGATCGACGTCCCGATCCGCGTGCAGGGCCGGCACTGGGGCGGATTCAGGACGGCTTACAAGCTGTAGTGCACGCTCAGGCAAGACGCCGGCCGCGAATCATCCTCTAACATCCGAAATTGGAATGGGAATGCCGCAAGGGAGCCGGCGAGCGGCTCTGACTGGAGGACTCATCTGACATGTCCGTCGCCCAACTTGCCGTCCTGGACACCGGCTCCAACCGGACACTCGCCGAACGGCTGATCGATCAGCTCGCCGACCGCATCGGCGGTCTCGGCGTCGAGCTCGCCGACATCGCCGGCAATGTCCAGGAAGTCGCAAACCGGGTCGCCAACCAGTCCGAGCGGTTCCACCACCTCCAGAAGACCGCCGAGACCATGGTCTCGGCCAACCACGACATCGCCAATGCATCCCAGGCGGTGCAATCGACCACATCGGCGGCCGTCGGCGAGATCGCACAGTCGCGCAGCGCGGTCGATACCGCGGTCAGCCACATTTCCGAGCTCGTCGCGGCGGTGGAGCGGATCGAGGCGCGCTTGAGTGCCGTCGGCGCGGCGCTGGCGCAGGTCGCAAAAGTCTCGGGCTCGATCGAGGCGATCGCCAAGCAGACCAATCTGCTGGCCCTCAACGCAACCATCGAAGCCGCGCGTGCCGGCACGGCCGGGCGCGGCTTCGCGGTGGTCGCCAGCGAGGTGAAGAACCTCGCCGAGGCGACGCGGCAGGCCACGCACCAGATCTCCGACACCGTGCGCGACCTCGACGGCCAGATCGAAGGCCTGATCGGCGAGAGCAGCGATGCCTCGCAGCGCGCCAAGACCGCCGGCGAAGGCGCGCAAGCGATCTCCGGCATCATCTCCCGCGTCCAGCAGGGCTTTGCCTCGGTGGAAGCCGAGATCGGCAGCGTCACGCGCGCGGCGACCTCCAATCTCGGCCATTGCGACTCCGTAATCAGCGAGCTCAACGAGCTTGCCAAGGGCGTCGACCTCTCCTCGCGCGATCTCAAGAGCGCCGATCAGCGCGTGACAAAACTGCTCGACACCTCCGAAGCCCTCATCGCGTTGATCGCCGACAGCGGCGTCGAGACATCGGACGCGCCGCTGATCCGCGTCGTCGTCGACACCGCCAAGCGGATCTCGGCCGAGTTCGAGGCGGCGATCGATCGCGGCGAGATCACGCTCGACCAGCTCATGGACGAGAACTGTCGCGAAATCGCCGGCACCGATCCCAAGCAGTACACCACCGCCTATGTCGACTTCACCGACCGCGTGCTGCCTGCGATCCAGGATCCGATCCAGAAGTCCGATCCCCGTATCGTGTTCTGCGT
Organism: Bradyrhizobium sp. CCBAU 51627; assembly: GCF_028128765.1. GTDB lineage: Bacteria > Pseudomonadota > Alphaproteobacteria > Rhizobiales > Xanthobacteraceae > Bradyrhizobium. The sequence continues at coordinate 34,265 of NZ_LBJG01000089.1, read as the reverse complement.
CGCCTGGGCGAGGGGCGGCTATCTGCCGACGCACAATCCGAACTACCGCCTGCCGCAGGGCAAGGACCCGGTCTGGAACAACGCCAATTGCCGCAACCGCCGCCTCTTCACCGATCGCGCGGTGAAGAAGGTCGCGGCCAACACAAAGCCCTTCCTGCTCCAGACCTATCGCCGCGACATGGGCGGCGGGCAGTTCGTGCTGATGAAGGATCTGTCCTCGCCGATCATGATCCGCGGCAAGCACTGGGGCGCCTTCCGGATGGGTTTTCGGCAGAGCTAGCGAGAGCTCCGGATCAAAACATCGAAAACAACCCCATGCACAGTAGCCAGGGTATGTGAAATCAACGGCTTAGAGGCTCGATAAAATCGGACGCGGTTGGCCCTGTGGGCTCACCTCTCCGGGCGGGGTGATTGGAGTGCTGAGCGCCCACCAACCAAACACCAGTTGCACCGTCGGGCAAAACAGGCGCATAATACTATTATTCCGAAATCCATCCGACGCCGCTTGTCGAAGCTTTCGGCAAAGGACGTCGCGGAGCTGCGCTCCGCACTGCGCCGCGCCGACCGCCGAGCGCGGATCACCGCCCCAACAGTCCCGGCCGGTTCGCCTGCGCCATGTTCTCGAACGTCCTCGCCAGCTCTTCTGGACCTTGCTTGCTCCTGAACGCCTGCCGCGCCGCCTTGAACGCGGCCTTGGCGTCGTCGAGGCTCGAACGGCGCTGGCAGCGTCACGGTGACGGTCCACAGCCAGACGCCAGGCGAGCGCTCGCGAGTGTAGCGGATGCGGCCATCCCGTACGGGGGAAGCCAGGTCCGCTGTCGGCAATCGATCGGATGTCAGACGGGTTTGCCGGACTGGTGCTTTCGACCCATCTCGGACATCACGACCAGCGGGAGCGTCGCACTGTGAAAGACCTATCGTGCTTTGATTGGCCAGGGTCTCTGTTGTCAAACCTAGAACGGAGGTGTGATACTCTGGAGGCAGTTTGATATGACCTAAAGGCGAGACACTCGCGGACAATTCAACATCGGCGAAGACTCTTTGGGGAGAGGTCCATGTTTGGCCTGGGTCGTCGATCCCTGCTCAAAGGCTTGACTGTAATTGTTTGTCTTGCTGCGGCAGTCTGGGCCGCGTTGTGGTATTTCATTCCTGCACCACCATCGACCATTTCTATTGCGTCGGGGGCGAGGGGCGGTGGCTTCGAGCAGACCGTCGAGCACTACCGGGAGAAGCTCGCACTCCACCATGTGACACTTGATGTGCGCCCAACTGAGGGCTCGGCGGATAGCCTTAGGCTGGTGGAGGATCGAAGCTCCGGTGTTGACGCCGCCTATTTTCTGGGTGGCACGACGAATAGCGGGCGATCCCCTGGGCTAATGTCGTTGGGGCGCATCAACTTCACGCCTGTTTGGCCGTTCTACCGCGGCTTGGAGCCATTGGACCGCCTGACGCAGTTGAAAGGCAAACGCGTCGTGGTTGGCGTTGCTTTCAGCCGTGTAGCAACGCAAATCCTCGCGGCACACGGCGTCAATTCTGAGAACACCACGCTGTTGCCGCTCATCGGACTAGCCGCGGTGAAGGCGCTGAAGGATGGTGCAGCCGATGCCATCTTCATTCCGTTTGAACTGAATTCCCCGATTCTCCAATCCTTGCTTCGAGATCCTACTGTCCGGCTGATGAACCTGCCACAAGCCGAGGCCCTGACTCGTTTATTCCCTTACCTGACCCGACTCGTTTTGCCGCAGGGCGTGATCGATCTTGAGAAGAATATCCCGGCCGGCGACGTGAGCCTGATAGCAATCACTAACCCTGTGGTCGTGCGCAAGGACCTTCACCCAGAACTTGTCTATCTTCTGGCGCAGACGTTGGCTGAGGAGCACGGAGGCTCAGGAATTTTTGAACGGGCCGGCGACTTTCCCACTCAGACCGATCCGGAATTTCCCGTTGCTGAGGAGGCTCGCGACTTCTACAAGAACGGCCCGTCCCTCCTGCAGCGATATCTGCCGTTCTGGACGCTAAATATTGCAAAGAGAATTATCGCCATATCACTGACATTGATCGCGATCGTCATCCCGATCTTCAGTTATTTGCCTAGGTTGTACCAGTGGTTGCTGCAGAGACATATGGCCACCCTATACCGACGCCTTCGGCAGGTTGAGGCCGCGATGCAAAAGGAGCTCGCCGCACCTGAAGCGATAGCCCTCCAAGCTGAATTGGAAGAGATCGAGCAAGCCGCGAAGCATCTTCCAGTACGGCACTCGGATATTCTATTTGCGTTTGAACTTCGCATTGACCTCACGCGCACGCGCCTCGCCAAATTGCACGTTGCCAACGCTTAAGGCCAACAATCCGGTGCAGACAAAGCAGATAACCAGCAGCGTTCGCGCGGTAAACGCTTAACGCGCTCACGTGAATCGCTGATGACCCCTTCTGATGCTGTGGACGGCTCCTCCACCGGCACGAGAGTGCCAACGAGTGGGGGCCATTTTGAAGCTCCCACGATTCGGAGGAGCAGCCTATGCAGTCAATTTCGACGATTGGTCTTGATATTGCGAAGTCGGTCTTCCAAGTGCATGGCGTTGATGCAGCCGGCCAGGTGGTCGCACGCCGTCAGTTGAGGCGCCGCCACGTCTCGGGCACCAGTCCGGGCCACGCGCCGAAGTCACGGCCTTTGGAGAAGACGTCTCCAGTGCCGATCGCGGCCACCATGGCGCTCGAAATGATCGGCCCAATGCCAGGCACCCTCATCAGGCGCGAGCATGCCTGATCTTGACGGGCCAGTGCTTCGATCTTGCCGGAGGGGCCATCGATGCGCTGATCCAGCCGGCGCCAGTCGCCTGCCAACTCCTCGATGACACGCAACATGCGTGGCGACAGCGCATCGGTGCGGGTCGCAAGGATGGTGGGCAGTTTCGGTGCGTAGGAAGCCGATACCCTGGCGCACCGCGATCCCGCGTTCCAGCATGAAGGCGCGAATCTGGTTGATGATGCCGGTGCGTTGCGACACCAGCCGCTCGCGCACCCGGTGCAGCGCCTGCAGATCCAGTTGCTCCGCGGTCTTGGTCGCCACGAACTTCATCGTCGGGCGCTGCACGGTTTCGGCAATCGCTTCGGCATCATTGAAGTCGTTCTTCTGTCCCTTGCTATACGGGCGGACATATTTGGCCGGCATCAACCTGGCATCGTGACCAAGCGATGCGAGTTCGCGGTATTGGGTGTCTGAGACATGGCGTGCTCCTCGTCTTTGGCGCCCCTGGCCAGCTTCGCTTGCTGGCGGGGCAGGAGCACGGCCGGACCATCCCATTAGCGGACGAGCCGACTTATCCTCATTACCAGTTTCTGTTCGGAGATCGTCACGGCTAATATCGGCAGTCTCGACCCCTGGGGGACGGCATGGACAGGCGGGAATTTATTTGCGTCCTAGGCGCTATAGCAGCTTCCTTCCCGCTTACGGCACAAGCAGAAGAGAAAGGCCGCCTGCGACGGGTCGGGGTGCTAATGTTTTACTCTGAGAATGATACCTTGGGGCATGCCCGTCTGAAGGTATTTGAGGAAAGCTTGGAGAAGCTTGGATGGGCAGACGGTAAGAACGTGAGCATCGAAGTTCGCTGGAGTGGGGCTGATGCTGAGCGCACCCAGCGATTTGCAAAGGAGTTGGTTGGTTGGCAACCAGATGTCATCGTGACCACATCCACGCCCACCACCGCAGCTGTTAGACGAGAAACTCGAACAACGCCGATAGTTTTCACAGTTGTCTCTGATCCTATTGGTGAAGGCTTCGTGCAGAATTTAGCGCGGCCCGACGGCAACATAACAGGGTTCGTGAATTTTGAGCCCTCGTTGGCAGGCAAGTGGCTAAGCCTTCTCAAAGAAATCGATCCTCGGGTTTTGAGAGTGGCGGGTCTGTTCAACCCCGACGCAGCTCCTGACGGAGGCTCATACTTTTACCGCGCCTTCGAAGCCGCCGCCCGAGACATAGCCATTACGCCATTCCTCAATCCGGTTCGGAGTGATGGCGAGATCGGCTCGGCAATTTCGGCGGTTGCCAATGAGCCGGGCGCGGGTCTTGTTGTGATGGCTGACAGCTTCATGGCGGTGCATCGTGGAACGGTAATCGAACAGGCAGCCCGACATCGAGTTCCAGCGGTGTATCCATTTCGTTCGGCTGCTGCGGATGGTGGCTTATTGTCCTATGGGCCTGAGGTTCCGGAGTTGTTTCGTCAGGTTGCGCCCTACGTGGATCGCATTCTCAAAGGTGCCCAACCAAGCGGATTGCCTGTCCAAGCACCGACCAAATTTGAACTGGTAATCAATTTGCAGACGGCAAAATCCCTGGGGCTTGACGCACCAGCGACACTTCTCGCTCGTGCCGACGATGTGATCGAATGAAATGCGTCAGTTCTGCAATTGGCCCGAGGCTGCCGGCCTCTGCCACCGCAGCAATTCGGCGCTAACCGGGGTATAGCAGCTGTGGCGCCGACGCGTTCGGGAAGGCAGCACGTGACCCGCATGTATGGTCCGCCCGTGCGTTGCAAGAAGATTTCGTCGGATTGGCGGTGAGCGGTCTTGCATCAATGTATCCGGCCTCCGATTGGAGCATGTACTCCGGGCCATCATGGATATCGGCGCGCGCGCGCGTTCTCATTGGCGGACAGGCCTCGATCGGGCTATTCGGGTCACCAGTGTTCGCACCCGCTTGGAAGACCGACCTCCATCTCGTCTCATTCCTCTCGCAGACCTCGGCTGGAAACTGCCGATAGGGTTACGTCATCTCTGGCTCCTACTACCTCGTAGTTCCTTTGTTCGAGCCAGGGGCGGTTCCTTCGTCCCGGCCCGCAGAACGTCGATTGCGTCGCGCGCAGGGGGCGGTCAAGGCCGGCCGTTGTCCTTGGCTCGCGGCTGGCTCCGGCGTCGCCAGGCCGCGCCTTGACCACGCCGAGCACGACGCGAGGATCACGCGGGTCTGACGCCTGCATCGTCGGTCCCGGTCAGCTCGAAGGCACGAGGCGATCGCAACTGGCCGGGTTTCACCTTGAGGCAGATCAAAGCGCGCCCGGCTGATGCACCAGACCTTTCCACCCACGCATCCATGGTAACGGTGGCTGACATGCAACCTCTGCTCAAAGAGATCCGGAATACCCCTTTGCTCTGGATGCTGGTGTTTGTGCCGATCGTGCTGGCGGCCGAGGCGGCCGTGGCAGATTCCCATACGCTGCTGTTCGTGCTGTCGGTGCTCGCCATCATCCCGCTGGCGGCGCTGCTCAGCCACGCCACCGAGGCGGTCGCCGCGAGAACCGGAGATGCCGTCGGGGGGCTGCTCAACGCGACGCTCGGAAACCTGACGGAACTCATCATCGCCATCGCCGCATTGCGCGCCGGCCAGTACACGCTGGTCAAGGCCTCGATTGCTGGGGCAATCGTCACCAATGCGATGTTCATGCTCGGCGCTTGCCTGCTGCTGGGTGGTCTGCGCTACCACGTGCAGGAATACAACCGCGCCGGCGCGCGGCTGTCTTCCGGACTGTTGCTGATGGCAACCGTCGCCCTGCTAGCCCCCTCGGCCGTCGCCGACCTCCAGCATTTGCCGCAGGACGGAACCGTCATCCACAAGCTGAGCGTCGGCATCTCCGTGCTGCTGATCGGCGTATATGCACTCGGCCTCCTGTTTTCGCTGAAGACCCACAAGGAATTATTCGCCGGCGCAGAGCACGACAAGGGAGAAGAAGCGCCCTGGCCGATCGGGCTTGCCGTAGGCACGCTGCTTGTTATCACGGTGCTGGTCGCGCTGGTGAGCGAGATCTTCGTAGAGTCCGTACAGAAGGCAGGGGAGACCTTCGGGATGAGCCCGGCGTTTGTCGGTTTTATCATCGTCTCGCTAGTGGGCGCGGCAGCGGAATTCGCGGTGGCCTTCTCCGCGGCGCGCAAGGACCGCCTCGATATGAGCGTCAGCATTGCGCTCGGCAGCGCCTCTCAGATCGCCCTGTTCGTGGCCCCCGCGCTGGTGCTGCTCAGCTATGTCGTGGGTCCGACGCCGATGAACCTCCAGTTCTGGCCGGGTGCCGTAACCATGATCATGATTGCGACGGTTACCGCGAGTTTCATCACCGGCAGCGGCCGCTCGGCCTGGTTCGTCGGCGCCCTGCTCATCTTCATCTACGCGATCTTTGCACTAACGCTGTACGTGGTCCCGCCGGCGGGCCAAGGATGACGCGCCGTCGTTCGCCGTCGCGGGACACCCCCCGCGACGCTTGTCCGGCTATGCAAGAGTCGGATGCCGTGTGAGTTGATCCGCATGCGGCGGCGACTTGGGGGATGCGTAGAGAGCGGCTGTACGCGGAATGCAGTAAAGCCGCCTGCGAGGCTGGTCTCGTTGAGGGAGATCAATGGCGCTTCACTCTCCCACGAGAGGAGAAGGTGCAGCGGGGCTATCGCCGCGCCGCCGCTCAGCTCAACCAGAACTTCGGCGTCGTCGGCTCCAGCCTTCCGCCAATCCGCACCGGCGCGATCTTCAGCGCCAGCCCCGTCGCATCGTCCGTCTCGACTGCAACGCCGCTCAGCGTCGCGACGCCCGCCGCCGGCTCGAACCGGCTCGACGGAATCCCCGAGGTGAACCGCCGCAGCGGCTCTTCCTTCTGCATGCCGATGATGGAGTCGTAATCGCCGGTCATGCCGGCATCGGTCATGTAGGCGGTGCCGCCTGTGAGGATCTGGTGATCGGCGGTCGGCACATGCGTGTGCGTGCCGACGACAAGGCTGGCGCGGCCGTCGCAGAAGAAGCCGATGCCCTGCTTCTCGCTCGACGCCTCGCAATGGAAGTCGACGACGATGGCGTCCGCGGCAACGCCGAGCGGACAGGCACCCAGCTCGCGCTCCAGCGCCGCGAAGGGATCGTCGAACGGGGTCATGAAGACGCGCCCCAGCGCATTGACGACGAGCGCGTGCTTGCCATTCTTGGTCTCGACCAGGGCGGCGCCACGGCCGGGCGTGCCGCGCGGATAATTCGTCGGCCGCACAAGGCGCTCGGCGCGCTCGATGAAAACGAGCGCTTCGCGCTGATCCCAGGAGTGATTGCCCAAGGTCACCGCATCGGCGCCGGCATCGAGAAACTCCTGATAGATCGCTTCCGTGATGCCGAAGCCCCCGGCCGAATTCTCGCCGTTGACGACGACGAAATCGAGCGACCAGTCCTTGACCATGCCGGGCAGATATTCGGCGACGGCGTTGCGCCCGCTACGGCCGACGACATCACCCACGAAGAGAATGCGCAACTTCAGAACTCCGGAAATCGAACACGTCCGTTTCCGTTAGCACATAATCCAGTGCGACGTCGTGCGATAGTGCCGGAACCGCCTTGATCTCCTGCGCTGCAAACGCAAGTCCGATGCCGACGATGTGCTTGGCCTTGCGCAGATGCGCGAAGGTGACATCGTAATGCCCGGCACCGTAACCGATGCGATGACCGAGACGGTCGAACGCCGCGAGCGGCGTCAGCATGATGTCGGGGATGACTTCGGCCGCGGCCGGCGACGGCTCGGGAATCCCGAGCGGGCCGAGCATCAGGCGGTCGTTCGGATGGAAGAGGCGGAAGATCAGCGACTGGCCGCGCGCGGTGACGCAGGGCAGCGCCAGCCTTGCCCCCTCCTCCGCCAGTTTCTTCAGCAGCGGCATCGGGTCGATCTCGCTGCGGATCGGCGAATAGCCGGAGACGATGCTGCCGGGCAGCAGCTTGAACGGCAGCCCGCGCTTGGCGAGCTTGGCCGCAGCGGCGATGCGCTTCTTCTCGCTCAGCGCATCGCGTGCGGCGAGGGCTTTGGCACGGAGGTCGGATTTGGAGTTGGACATGTGCGTTGGTCCCCCGAAGGTACAGCTAGCTCCACTGTCATCATCCGCGAAAGCGGGTGATCCAGTATTCCAGAGACGCCAGTGCTAGAACCTCGACGCCGCGGCGTACTGGATGCCCCGGTCCTCCGTGCGCAATTGCGCACTCGGCGGGGCATGACAGCGAGCCCTCAAATGCACCGCAAGCGTGTCGGGGACGCAATTCGACAGGCACGAACCAGAAGAAACAGTGCGAAGCCGCGGATGCCGTTGAAGCACTCGATCCCGGAGTTCCCTACGAAAGTAGGTGGGCACCATATGTCCGGGCCCACGGGCCCGGCCAGGGACAGTTCCCTAAAGGATCGATAAGGCCCCGGGGATATATGGCTCCTGACGCGCGTCGCAGCCTCGCTGGGGCAATGTAACAACGATACTGCCGAATCGCCAGCCCGGCGAGCGTGTCGCTTCCTTACCCTCCACTGGAGGGGGCCTCTACCCGATCGCGATGCCGTTGCCGACCGTCCGGTTCAGCACCTGGGTCGATTTCTCGATGCGTTCGGCGGCGGCGTTCAGCGCGTTGACCACGGCCGTCTGCGTCATCCGCGCGCGCTCGACGGCGGCGTTGCGGAAATCCCTGAGTTCGACCAGCTCCTGCTCCATGGTGCGGATGCGGTTGCCGGCATCGACCAGCTCGTCGCAGACGGTCAGTGCCGCCATCACGGTGAGGCGCGCATCTCCGATCTCGCCGAATTTTCCGCGCAAGGACTGGATGCGTGTCTCCAGGCTTTCGGCGAGCTTGAGCAGCCGCACCTCCTGGCCCTCCTCGCAGGCCATGCGGTATTGCCGGGCGTTGATGGTGACGTTGATGTGGCTCATCCATCCTCTCCGGTATCGAGCACCGAGCGTATTGTGACGATCGCGGAATCCAGCCGGTCAGATATCTCGCGGTTGGTGCGCTCGAGCTTGCGCGCCTTCACCAGCGCGCCGTCGAGCTCGTCGGCAAGGCGCGAGCGATCCGCGCCGAGCGCCTGGATTCGCGTCGCAAGCTCGTTCTCGTCGCGATCGGCATCGCGCCGCCGCTCGACCGCGCTTTCGAGCGCGTCCAGCGCCGCCGTGAGTCTGCGGGTCGCGATCTCGATCTCGACGGCGGACGACTCCGTCATGGCAGAGCTTTTGGAAACGCGATCGTTCATGCAGTCAGCGGCGGAACCTGATGGGCTATGCCCGTGGCCTTTACCTCGAGAGCTTGCCGGCCGGCAAAAGACTCGGTTCGGCAAGCGGTTAGAAGCAGAAATTTACGTGGCAAGCTAGCCGAGCGCAACGTCGCCGCGAAACTATGCACCGATAAGCAGCTTTTCGCGCCGTGGCGCGTTTGATTGCCTTGGACTCCCGGAACCGAGGTGCTATCCCAGCCCCGACCTTCAGCTGCCGCCAGACTTCCCCCGCGCGGCCCGCACCACCCGCCAAGCGCCTCATTTCAGACGGATTTCAGACATGACGCAAGTCGACCACACCCGCATGGCCAACGCGATCCGCGGCCTCTCGATGGACGCTGTCGAGAAGGCAAAGTCGGGCCATCCCGGCCTGCCGATGGGAGCCGCCGACATCGCCACAGTGCTGTTCACGCAGTTCCTGAAATTCGATGCCGCCGCAACCGACTGGCCCGACCGCGACCGCTTCGTGCTCTCGGCCGGCCACGGCTCGATGCTGCTCTACTCGCTGCTGTACTTGACCGGCAACGCCGCGATGACGCTGGACCAGCTCAAGCAGTTCCGCCAGCTTGGCGGACTGACGCCAGGTCACCCCGAGAACTTCCACACCAAGGGTATCGAGACCACCACCGGTCCGCTCGGCCAGGGTATCTCGACCGCGGTCGGCATGGCGCTGGCCGAAAAGATGCTCGCCGCCGAGTTCGGCAAGAAGATCGTCGACCACCACACCTATGTGCTCGCCTCCGACGGCGACCTGATGGAAGGCGTGTCGCAGGAAGCGATCGCGATGGCCGGCCACTGGAAGCTGAACAAGCTGATCGTGCTCTACGACGACAACGGCATCTCGATCGACGGCCCGACCTCGATCGCCGATTCCGTCGACCAGGTGAAGCGCTTCAAGTCCGCCGGCTGGGCCGCCGAGAAGATCGACGGCCAAGACCAGGCCGCGATTGCCGACGCCATCACCCGCGCGAAGAAGTCGAACAAGCCGACGCTGATCGCTTGCCGCACCACCATCGGCTTCGGCGCGCCGCACAAGGCCGGCACCGCGAAGGCCCATGGCGAGGCGCTCGGCGCCGACGAGCTCAAGGCTGCCAAGGAAAATCTCGGCATCTCGCTGGAGCCGTTCTCGGTGCCCGATGACGTGCTGAAGGCCTGGCGTGCCGCCGGCAGCCGCGGCGCGGCCGCACGGCAGGAATGGGAAGCGCGGCTCGGCGAGCTCGGCAGCCGCAAGCGCGCCGAGTTCGAGCGCCGCCTGCGCCACGAGCGTCCCGCCTCGCTTGCGAAGGCGCTGCGCGCCTACAAGAAGGACCTGCTGGAAAAGCCGATGACTGCGGCGACGCGCAAGTCCTCGGAGGCCGTGATCGAAGTGATCGCCGGCGCGATGCCGATGGAATTCCTGGCCGGCTCCGCCGACCTCACCGGCTCCAACAACAACAAGGCGAAGTCGGCGACCGCGTTCTCCGCCAAGACGCCGAAGGGCCGCTTCATCCATTACGGCATCCGCGAGCACGGCATGGCAGCCGCGATGAATGGCATCTTCCTGCACGGCGGCTTTGCGCCGAACGGTGCGACCTTCCTCGTGTTCACCGACTACGCGCGTCCGGCGATGCGCCTTGCCGCGCTGATGGGTGCTGGCGTCGTCTACGTGATGACGCACGATTCCATCGGCCTCGGCGAAGACGGCCCGACCCATCAGCCGGTCGAGCATCTCGCCGCGCTCCGCGCCATTCCGAACATGCGCGTGTTCCGTCCCTGCGATGCGATGGAAGTCGCCGAGTGCTGGGAGCTTGCGCTGAACCGCATCGATGGTCCGACGGTGCTGGCGCTGACGCGGCAGAACCTGCCGCAGCTCCGCACCACCGCGCCGAACGAGAACCCCTGCGCCGCCGGCGCCTATGAGCTGGTCGCCGCCCAGGGCGAAGCCAAGGCGACGCTGTTCGCCTCCGGCTCCGAGGTCGAGATCGCGGTGGCCGCCCAGAAGCAACTCGCCGAGCGCGGCATCGCGTCGCGGGTGGTCTCGGTGCCCTCCCTCGAGCTGTTGTTAGCGCAACCAGAGGCCAAACGCGCCGCCATCATCGGTAACGCGCCGGTGAAGGTCGCGATCGAGGCCGCCGTGCGCTGGGGCTGGGATGCGGTGATCGGCCAGGATGGCGAATTCGTGGGCATGCATTCGTTCGGTGCGAGCGCACCGGCGAAGGACCTTTACAAGCATTTCGGCATTACCGCCGAGGCTGCGGTTAACGCCGTGCTGAAGCGCGTCAGCTGAGAGTTGAGCTTGTCAAAAAAAAGGACTACCAAAGCTCTCATATGATCAAGCACCGCCCGGCCGAACCGGGCGTCCGCCCCTAAAAAACCCTCGCAGGCGCGCCCACCGCGCGTTGTGCGGGATGACAACGGTCATTGAAGGAGACGAAACATGGCAGTCCGCGTGGCAATTAACGGTTTTGGCCGCATCGGCCGCAACGTCCTGCGGGCGATCGCAGAGTCCGGCCGCAAGGACATCGAGGTCGTCGGCATCAACGATCTCGGCCCGGTCGAGACCAATGCGCATCTCCTTCGCTATGACAGCGTCCATGGCCGTTTCCCCGGCACCGTGACCGTCGAGGGCGACTCGATCAGCCTCGGCAACGGCAAGATCAAGGTGACCGCCGAGCGCGATCCCTCGAAGCTGCCCTGGAAGGATCTCGGCGTCGACATCGCGATGGAATGCACCGGCATCTTCACCGCCAAGGAGAAGGCCTCCGCGCATCTGACCGCCGGCGCCAAGCGCGTGCTGGTGTCCGCGCCGGCCGACGGCGCCGACGCCACCATCGTCTACGGCGTCAATCACGAGACCCTGACCAAGGATCACCTGGTCGTTTCCAACGGAAGCTGCACCACCAACTGCCTCGCGCCGGTCGCCAAGGTCCTGAACGACCTCGTCGGCATCGAGACCGGCTTCATGACCACGATCCACGCTTACACCGGCGACCAGCCGACGCTGGATACGCTGCACAAGGATCTCTATCGCGGCCGCGCCGCGGCGATGTCGATGATCCCGACCTCGACCGGCGCCGCCAAGGCGATCGGCCTCGTGCTGCCCGAGCTGAAGGGCAAGCTCGACGGCGTTGCGATCCGCGTGCCGACCCCGAACGTTTCGGTCGTCGACCTCAAGATCGTCGCCAAGCGCGCCACCGATGCCAAGGAAATCAACGCGGCGATGAAGCGCGCCAGCGAGCAGCAGCTCAAGGGCATCCTCGGCTACACCAATGCGCCGAACGTCTCGATCGACTTCAACCACGACCCGCACTCCTCGACCTTCCACGAGGACCAGACCAAGGTGCAGAACGGCACGCTGGTGCGCGTGATGTCCTGGTACGACAACGAGTGGGGCTTCTCGAACCGCATGGCCGACACCGCCGTCGCCATGGCGAAGGTGATCTAACTCCGCTCTCGTGTCCCGGACGCGATGCAGCGTGAAACGCTGCTTCGCAGATCCGGGACCCATATCAACCGCGGGACTCGCCGCAATTTGGGTCCCGGCTCTGCGTGGCGGCACTTCGTGCCGCAATGCGCCCGGGACAAGGGCCTCCGATGACCAACAAATTCCGCACCCTCGACGACGTCGACGTGAAGGGCAAACGCGTGCTGCTGCGCGTCGATCTCAACGTGCCCATGGACGATGGGCGCGTCACCGACGCGACCCGGCTCGAGCGCGTCGCGCCGACCATCACCGAAATCTCGGACAAGGGCGGCAAGGTCATCCTGCTCGCGCATTTTGGCCGGCCGAAGGGCCGCGATGCCAAGGACTCGCTCAAGCCCGTTGCCGAGGCGCTGTCGAAGGTCGTGAAGAAGCCGGTCGCCTTCGCCGACGATTGCATCGGCGAGCCCGCGGCCAAGGCGGTTGCGTCTCTGAACGATGGCGACATTCTCTGCCTGGAAAACACCCGCTTCCACAAAGAAGAAGAGAAGAACGATCCGGCCTTCGTCGCGGAATTGGCCAAGCTCGGCGACATCTGGGTCAGCGATGCCTTCTCGGCGGCGCACCGCGCCCATGCCTCGACCGAAGGCCTCGGCCACAAGCTGCCGGCCTATGCCGGCCGCACGATGCAGGCCGAGCTGGACGCGCTGGAAAAGGCGCTGGGCTCGCCGACCAAGCCCGTCATCGCCATCATCGGCGGCGCCAAGGTCTCCACCAAGATCGACCTGCTCGAAAACCTCGTCACCAAGGTCGACGCGCTGGTGATCGGCGGCGGCATGGCTAACACCTTCCTGCATGCCCAGGGCGTCGCGGTCGGCAAGTCGCTGGCCGAGAAGGATCTCGCCGCGACCGCCGTGCGCATCATGGAGAAGGCGGAAGCCGCCAATTGCGCGATCATCCTCCCCGTAGATGCCACCGTTGCCTATCATTTCGCCGCCAATGCGCCGTCGCATGCCTACGGCCTCGATGCGATCCCCGCCGATGGCATGATCCTGGACGTCGGCCCGCAATCGATCGCGCGCGTTCACGCGGCGATCGATGACGCCGCCACGCTGGTCTGGAACGGACCGCTCGGGGCCTTCGAGATGCAGCCGTTCGACCGCGGCACGGTCGCGGCCGCCAAGCACGCCGCCGAGCGTACCAAGGCCAAGAAGCTGATCTCGATCGCCGGCGGCGGCGACACGGTCGCAGCCCTCAACCAGGCCCATGTGGCCGGTGACTTCACCTATGTCTCGACCGCCGGTGGCGCATTCCTGGAATGGATGGAAGGCAAGCCGCTGCCCGGCGTTGAAGTCCTTCGCATCAAGTAATCAGTCGGCAAGAACCAGCGACCTTCAAGCTCAAACGGAGAAAAAGACAGATGGCCCGGATCACGTTGCGTCAATTGCTCGACCATGCGGCGGAGAATGATTACGGCGTACCGGCCTTCAACATCAACAACATGGAGCAGGCGCTGGCGATCATGGACGCGGCCAACCAGGTCGACGCGCCCGTCATCATCCAGGCCTCGCGCGGTGCGCGCTCCTACGCCAACGACGTCATGCTCAAGCACATGATGGACGCGGTGACCGAGATCTATCCGCATATTCCGGTCTGCGTGCATCTGGACCACGGCAACGAGGCCGCCACCTGCATGACCGCGATCCAGGCCGGCTTCACCTCGGTGATGATGGACGGCTCGCTCAAGGCCGACGGCAAGACCCCCGGCGACTGGGCCTACAATGTCGGCGTCACCAAGACAGTGACCGACATGGCCCATCTCGGCGGCATTTCGGTCGAGGGCGAGCTCGGCGTGCTCGGCTCGCTCGAAACAGGCATGGGCGACAAGGAAGACGGCCATGGCGCCGAAGGCAAGCTCTCCCACGACCAGCTCCTGACCAATCCCGACGAGGCCGTGAAGTTCGTCAAGGAGACCAAGGTCGACGCGCTCGCGATCGCGATGGGCACCTCGCATGGCGCCTACAAGTTCACCCGCAAGCCGGATGGCGACATCCTCGCCATGAACGTGATCGAGGAGATCCACAGCAAGCTGCCGAACACGCATCTGGTCATGCACGGCTCCTCCTCGGTGCCGCAGGAGCTCCAGGACATCATCAACGCCTATGGCGGCAAGATGAAGCCGACCTGGGGCGTGCCGGTCGCCGAAATCCAGCGCGGCATCAAGAACGGCGTGCGCAAGATCAACATCGACACCGACAACCGCATGGCGATGACCGGCCAGATCCGGAAAGTCCTGAAGGACAATCCGGAAGAGTTCGATCCGCGCAAGTACCTGAAGCCGGCGATGGAAGCCATGACCAAGCTGTGCAAGCAGCGGCTCCAGGAGTTCAATACCGCCGGCCAGGCCGCCAAGTTCAAGAAGATCCTGACCCCGGCCGAGATGGCCAAGCGCTACGCCAAAGGCGAGCTGGATCCCCGCGTCGCGTAAGCGACCGCGCAGGGGGCGTAAGGCCCCTCTTCCGTCATTCCCATTGCGCAAGTGCGCAATAGGACACGCGAAGCGTGGGCCCGGAATCCATAACCACCGCCCGGGGTTATGGATTCCGGGCCTGCGCCTTTCGGCGCATCCCGGAATGACGGCGAACGGCTTTACCCTGCGACCAACGTTAACTCGGCAATTGCCCGAGAACGGTCTATTTTCACGGGCAAGGGCAGAATCGTTTTGGGAGGACCTCTCGATGAATCTG
This sequence comes from Bradyrhizobium sp. CCBAU 51627, assembly GCF_028128765.1. Lineage (GTDB taxonomy): Bacteria > Pseudomonadota > Alphaproteobacteria > Rhizobiales > Xanthobacteraceae > Bradyrhizobium. The sequence goes on along the minus strand of NZ_LBJG01000089.1, from coordinate 19,086 downwards.
ACTGAGCTCAACAAGGTTGCGACCGCCATGGTCGCACCGGGCAAGGGCATCCTTGCCGCCGACGAATCCTCCGGCACCATCAAGAAGCGGTTCGATGCGATCGGCGTGGAATCGACGGAAACGAACCGCCGCGACTATCGCGAGATGCTGTTCCGCTCCAAGGAGGCCATGAGCCAGTACATCTCCGGGGTGATCCTCTACGACGAGACGATCTGGCAGAATGCCGCGGACGGCACGCCATTGGTCAAGCTGATCGAGGGCAGCGGCGCCATTCCCGGGATCAAGGTCGACGAGGGCACGCAAGCCCTGCCGATGTGTCCCGGGGAGCTGGTCACGGTCGGGCTCGACAAGCTCGCCGAGCGGCTGAAGAAATATTACGAGCGCGGCGCGCGCTTTGCCAAATGGCGCGCCGTGATCGACATCGCAAGCGGCATCCCCTCGATGACCGCGATCAGCGTCAACGCCCACGCGCTGGCGCGCTACGCCGCGCTGTGCCAGGCCGCGCAGATCGTGCCGATCGTCGAGCCTGAAGTGCTGATGGACGGCGACCACGACATCGACCGCTGCTATGAGGTGACGCAACGCGTGCTCAACAAGACGTTCCAGGAGCTGCGCATGCAGCGCGTCGCGCTCGAAGGCATGGTGCTGAAGCCGAACATGGCGATCTCAGGCAAAAAATGCGCAAAGCAGGCCTCCGTCGAGGAGGTCGCGGAGAAGACGATCCGCCTGCTCAAGGGCTGCGTCCCCGCGGCTGTGCCCGGAATCGCCTTTCTCTCCGGCGGCCAATCCGACGAGGAAGCGACGGCGCATCTCAACGCCATGCACAAGCTGGGTCCGCTGCCGTGGGGCCTGACCTTCTCCTACGGCCGCGCGTTGCAAGCCGCGCCACAGAAAGCCTGGTCGGGCAGGCCCGAGAATGTCGCAGCCGGGCAAGCCGCGTTCAGTCATCGTGCCCGCATGAACGGCCTCGCCTCCAGGGGCGAATGGCAAAGCAGCCTGGAAAAGAAGGCAGCCTAGATCTTGTCGAACAAATCGCCTCCGCCGCGCCCCGCGCCGCGCCTCTATCTCGCGACGCCCGTGGTCGATGATCCCGCCTCGCTCCTCGCCGAATTGCCAGCTCTGCTCGCGGCCGTCGATGTCGCAGCCGTGCTGGTGCGGCTGAAGGAGACCGACCAGCGTACCATGATCTCGCGGATCAAAGCGTTGGCGCCGGTCGTGCAGAACGCCGGCGCGGCGCTGCTGGTCGACGGCCATCCTGAAATCGTCGCACGCGGCGGCGCCGATGGCGCGCATCTGGCAAACGTCGCGGCGCTGGACGAGGCACTGCCCTCGCTCAAGCCCGATCGCATCGCCGGCGTCGGTGGGCTTGCGACGCGCCACGAGTCCATGAGCGCCGGCGAGATGGGCGCCGATTACGTGCTGTTCGGCGAGCCCGATGAAAAGGGCCAGCGGCCGTCCGCGGAGGCCATCGCCGAGCGGCTGGACTGGTGGGCCGAGCTGTTCGAGCCGCCCTGCGCCGGTTTCGCCACTTCGTTCGAGGAAGCCTATGACTTCGCCGCCAGCGGCGCCGATTTCGTGCTGGTCGGCGATCTCGTCTGGGCCGACCCGCGCGGGCCCAAGGCCGCGCTGATCGAGGCCGACGCCGCGATCAAGAAGGCCTTCGCGGCTGTTGCCGCGGGCCAGGGCTAGCGCCCCGCCATGAAGCTCCCTCGCATCACGCTTCTGGCCACGCTGCTTCTGGCAACGCCCGCACTCGCGCAGCTTCAGATCACGCCGCCGGGCGCGATCCCGAGCCCTGCACCCGAAAGGCAGAAGCCCAAGGAGGCGGCAAAGGAAAAGCCGAAGGTCGCGCCGCACACGATCACCAGGAAGAAGGAGGCCGCGCCCGCGCCGAAGCCGTCGGCCCCGCCGAGCCCGACGCTGCCTGCGACCGTGATCCCCGCGCCGCCGACCGACAATTCCAACGTTGATCTGGTGTTCGGCGCGTATCAGCGCGGCCAGTACAAGACCGCCTTCGACCTCGCCAGCGAGCGCGCCAAGGCCGGCGACGCCAAGGCCATGACCATGCTGGGCGAGCTCTATGCCAACGCCATGGGCATCAGGCGTGACTACGCCAAGGCGGTGGAATGGTACAAGCGCGCATCCGACGCCGGCGACCGCGAGGCGATGTTTGCGCTCGCCATGCTGCGCATCGCCGGCCGCGGCGGCCCGGTCGACAAGGGCGAGGCGGTCAAGCTGATGGCCTCCGCCGCCAAGCTCGGCGAGCCCAAGGCGGCCTATAACCTCGCTTTGCTCTATCTGGACGGCCAGACCCTGCCGCAGGACGTCAAGCGCTCCGCCGAGCTGCTGCGCCAGGCGGCCGATGCCGGCCTGCCCGAGGCGCAATACGCCCTGGCGACCTTTTACAAGGAAGGCACCGGGGTGCCGAAGGATCCGGAAAGGGCGGTGCGGCTGCTCCAGGCGGCGTCGCTCGCCGACAATGTCGATGCCGAGGTCGAATATGCCATCGCCATGTTCAATGGCACCGGCACGCCGAAGAACCAGCCCGCGGCCGTGGCGTTGCTGCGCAAGGCCTCCCGCCAGGGCAGCGCGATCGCGCAGAACCGCCTCGCCTGGGTGCTGATCAACGGCATGGGCGCGCCGGTGGACAAGGTCGAGGGCTTCAAATGGCATCTGGTGGCGAAAACCGGCGGCAAAGGCGACCCGGAGCTCGACAAGGAGCTGGCCGATCTGCCCGCAGCGGACCGCGCCAAGGCGGAGGCCGCCGCCAAGAAATGGCTCGGGACCAAATGACTTGACCTGAGGCCCCTCGCAGGGCACCCACTCCCCTCAAACGCCGCGTTTTCGCGCCTCTCTCCCCCGATCAAGACCAGAGCTCATGCTGTATTCCGCCACTATCAACGTCATGGTCAAAGCCGCGCGCCGCGCCGGCCGCAGCCTCAAGCGCGATCTCGGCGAGATCGAGCATCTCCAGGTCTCGCTGAAGGGGCCTGCCAATTTCGTCTCGCTCGCCGACAAGCGCGCCGAAGAGATCCTCTACCAGGACCTCGCCAAGGCGCGGCCCGGCTACGGTTTCATCGGCGAGGAAGGGGGACAGCGCGAGGGCACCGACAAGAGCCACACCTGGATCGTCGATCCGCTCGACGGCACCACCAACTTCCTGCACGGCATTCCGCAATTCGCGATCTCGATCGGACTTGCGCGCGAAGGCACCGTGATTGCCGGCGTGATCTACAACCCCGCCAATGACGAGCTCTACATCGCCGAGCGCGGCAAGGGCGCCTTCCTCAACGACCAGCGCCTGCGCGTCGCCGGCCGCCGCCAGCTCAACGAATGCGTGGTGGCCTGCGGCCTGCCCCATATCGGCCGCGGCGACCACGAGGAATTCCGCCGCGAGATGACCGCGATCCAGGATCGCGTCGCCGGCCTGCGCCGCTTCGGCGCCGCCTCCCTCGACCTCGCCTTCGTCGCCGCCGGCCGCCTCGACGGCTATTGGGAGCGCAATCTGCAATCCTGGGACATCGCCGCCGGCATGCTGATGGTGCGCGAAGCGGGCGGCACGGTGAGCGACATCAACACGCCAGGCGATGCGCTCGTCACCGGTGACGTCGTGTGCGGCAACGAGTTCGTGCACGGCGAGCTGGTGAAGATTTTGAAGCGGCCGGCGTAGTCGCACGTCGGCTCGATCCGCCGTGACCGCCCAGCGCGCTGCGTCAGGCGGCGCGCTGGCTGGGTCGCAAGAGATCCGGGCAAAGCACGAGCTTGCCCTCAAGACCGCCAGCTTCGAGGCGACGGTGAGCATCGACGACCTCCTCAAAAGAGATTCGCCCGGCGATGCGCGGCCGGATGACGCCCGTTGCCAGAAGCCCGAACAGTTGCTCCAAGTCCTCCTTGAACCAGCTGGGATGTCGCGCCCGCATGGCATTGACCGAGTAAAAGCGCGCTCGCTTGCCGCCGGGCAACAATCTCCACAGATAAAGGCGCGCGATCTCCAACAAGATAGGAATCATTCGACGCTGTGCCTGCACGCTCGCCGAGAAGCCGATGGCACAGAGCAGGCCACCTGGCTTCAGCGCCGCATATGAGCGGCGATAGCCGTCTTCGCCAACGCCGTCGATGATGACGTCGAACCCGCCCGGCACGACCCGCGTGAAGTCCTGATGCTGGTAGTCGATCGGCGTCGCCCCCAGCTCTCGGACGAGCGCCACGTGCTCGCCGCGTACAGTGCCCCACAGCTCGAGGCCGGCCAATCTTCCGAGCACGAGCAGCGCCTGGCCGACTGCGCCGGCGGCCCCGTGCACGAGCACACGTTGACCTCGCTGGACCCTGGCCGCGCGGTGAAGAAGCTGATGCGCAGTCGTCCAGCTTAAGATCAGCGCGGCCGCTTCAGCCGCGTCCACGCCCGTCGGCACGCGGGCCACGTCCCTCGCCCGAAGCGTGCGATACTCAGCGTTTGACCCGACCACTGTCATGTCGGCCACGCGGTCGCCAATCTGAAAGTCATGCACGCCTTCGCCGAGTTGATCGATTGCCCCCACCACGTCGTAGCCCATCACGAAGGGCGGCCGGAGGCGCATCGTTTGCGGATAGAGGTGACGCCTGATCAACACCTCGGTGTAGTTGAGGCTCGAGGCGAGTACGCGAACACGCACCTCGCCCGGGCCGGCGATCGGCAGGTGAGCGTCGACGACCTCTAGTCTCTCGGGATCACCGAAGCGGCTGACCTGAACAACGCGATTGCGCTGATCCATCATGGGCGGTCTCCATGCAATGCCGTCATTCAGCGCGAGGGCGGGCAGACTGCCGCCAAGCCGGAGAAATGGAATTGATCCAGATCAATCTTGAGGCTGCACTCTTTGGAATTCTCCTCCAGCCAAAAAACCATTTGGCGGCACCATTTTTCATTGGAGGAGAAAATGCCTGCAGTTGCCATGCAGTTCGTTTCGCATCCAAGACCCGGTAGTGATCTTGCGACCATCTTGCAGCTGGCAAAAGACGGCGCGGCACTTTGGAGGAAACACGGAGCCGATGTCAGCTATTGGTCAGTGATCGGCGGCGAGGTCGGGAACTACGCCTTCGTCGCTCGTTTCGACAGTGTCGAATCCTATGGGCGCGCCCTGGCCTCACTAGGTGCCGATCCAGCGTTTGCAGAATTTCAAGCCAAGCGGCTGAAGGCTGGTCAGTCGGATTGGGTACGTTCGAACATTTCCATCCAGGTCGATCTTTGACGGAACGCCTTCCGTCCCGAATGCGAGACCGCCTTCGGGCGGTCTCTTGCTACGCGATCAAAGCGGATATCGTGAACGATTGTGAGTGCGCACCTAATCGTCGTCTTCATCGTCCCGATATTCACCGCCGAGGGTCAGGCCCTCGATCATGGTGGCGCCTTTCGACTTGATCACGCGGCGAAGCGGGACCGAGCTCTCGCTTCGCAATGCGTCCATCAGCTGCTCCGAATGGGTGACGATCCAGATGTCGGCGCGGCCCGATGCCTTGACGATCAGCCGGGCCAATGGGGCCAGCAGCGACGGATGCAGGCTGGTCTCGGGCTCGTTCAGCGCGATGAACGGCGGAAGCCGATAGCCCATGAACACCGCGAGCAGGCAGATGTATTTCAGCGTCCCGTCAGACAATTCGTGCGCCTTGAACGGACGCGGCATGTCCTCGAGTTGCAGATCGAAATCACACAGGCCGCCCTGCTCCCAGGCGCGGAGCTCGGCGCCCGGGAATGCATCCTGGATCGCGTCCCGGAGGTCGGTGGCATCTCCCCTGATGGTATAGAGTGTCGCCAAGGCCGCGGCCAGATCGCTTCCATCGGCACTGAGCGAGGGCGTCGTGATCGCGAGGCAAGGCTTTCGTATCGGTGACGCCGGATCGGTGCGAAAGTCGTGATAGAAGCGCCAGCCCAGCATTGCATTCCTGATCAGATCGATTTCGGGGCATTCCTTGCCGTCGAAAAAGCCCGCAAGCGCCGGCTCGGACGGCAGCACAGCGTCCTTGTGGCTGGTCCATGCGCCGCTATCGCCGCGGATGCTGACGAGCGAATTCTTCCGCTCCATCAGCAGAACCGTTCGTTTCCCCTGTGTCGCCTCGATGCTTTCTTCCTTGATCATCGGCTCGCCGGCAAACGCCGCCGCAACCGGGCTGGGAAATCCGATTTCGATGGAATATTTCAGGCGATCGAATCTGGCCGACAACCGCAATCGCCCGTCCTCGCCGCGCTTGCGAATGCCGGACCAGCAGACCGAATTCAGTCCGCCCTCCTCCGCGATCGTTCGTGTGATCCGCCCGGTCGCCGCGTCGCGCAACAGCGACAAGGACTTGTAGAGATTGGATTTGCCGACGCCGTTCTCGCCCACGAACACGGACAGGGGGTGGATTGGGAGGGAGAGCCGCCTGATAGAGCGATAGTTCGAGATCGCAATGTCGGTCGGACGCATCAGGTGCTCTCAATCGGCGGGCGGGCCGTGCATTCGCAGCGCGGAGCGAATACGCGCCTTTCAATCCAGAGGTGTAGTCTGGATCGACGAACTCGGGAAGGCAAGCGGGGGAAGAATTTGCGGAAGCCGGCTTAGCGCGAAGGCCCGGCTCCACACTCCGCCGTCATCGCCCGGCTTGACCGGGCGATCCAGTACTCCGAGGCGATCGAGATTGAATCGATGGGCCGCGGCGTACTGGATGCCCCGCCTTCGCGGGGCATGACAGTTTGCCTCAAGGCTTGGCCGGAGCAGGCGGCCCGTAAGCGTCGCCTTCCTTCGCCGCGACCTTCTCCCGATCCCCCGCCAGCACGCGCTGCACGGAGACGAAGAACACCGGTACCATCAGCAGCGCCAGGATCACCACCGCGATCATGCCGCCCATCACGACGCTGCCGAGCGCCTGCTGGCTGGCGCCGCCGGCGCCGTGGGCAATCGCCATCGGCAGCACGCCGCAGATGAAGGCAAGGCCGGTCATCAGGATCGGGCGGAAGCGCAGGCGGCAGGCTTCGATGGTGGCGTCCACCAGCGGCTTGCCCTCTTTGCGCAGATCCCTGGCGAACTCGATGATCAGGATCGCGTCCTTGGCGGCAAGGCCGATGATGGTGATCAGGCCGACGGTGAAATAGACGTCGTTGGGCAGGCCGCGCAGCATGGCCGCCACCACCGCACCGACGATACCGAGCGGCACGGTCAGCAGCACCGCGAGCGGAATGGTCCAGCTCTCGTAGAGGGCGGCCAGACACAGGAACACCACGAACACGGACAGCGCGAGCAGGAACGGCGCCTGCGAACCCGACAGCTTTTCCTGCAGCGACTGGCCGGTCCAATCATAGCCGAAGCCGCGCGGCAGCTTGCCGGCGAGCTTCTCCATCTCGGCAATCGCATCGCCCGAGGTGAAGCCGGGCTTGGCCTCGCCCGAGATGCGCACCGCCGGATAATAGTTGAAGCCGGCGATCTGCGTCGGGCCGCGCGACCATTCAATCGTCGCAAAGGAGGAGAACGGCACCAGCTGGCCGTGGCTGTTCTTGACGTTATAGTTGAGGATGTCCTCGGTTTTCATGCGGTCGCGGCTGTCGGCCTGCACCACCACGCGCTGCATGCGGCCGCGGTTCGGGAAGTCGTTGATGTAGTTCGAGCCGAGATTGGTGGAGATCGTGTTGTTGATGTCCTCGAAGGTGACGCCGAAGGCGCCGGCCTTCTCGCGGTCGATCACGAGATTGACGACGCCGGCTTCGGGCAGGCCCTCGACATAGACCTTCTGCAGCACCGGGCTCGCATTGGCCTCGGCGATCAGTTGGTCGGCGGCGCGCATCAAAGCCTGATAGCCCTTCTGGCCGCGGTCCTGGAGGCGGAACGAGAAGCCCGAGGAGTTGCCGAGATTGTCGATCGGCGGCGGCTGCAACGCCGAGATCTTTGCGTCGCGGATCGATGATCCTAGATCGCGGTTGATGTCGCCAACGATCGCCGCGGCCGAATCCTTCGGTCCGCGCTCGGACCAATCCTTCAGGGTGATGAAGGCTTGCGCGGTGTTCATGCCCTGGCCGGAGAAGCTGAAGCCGGTGAGGAAGGTGACGTTGTCGACACCAGGCCGCTGCGCCAGATATTTCTCCACCTTCTCGATCACGGCTTCGGTGCGGGGATAGGACGAATCGGACGGCGTCTGCACGTCGGTGGTCACGAAGCCCTGGTCGTCGACCGGCAGGAAGCCGCCGGGCAGGCTGGCGAACGCCCAGGACAAACCAACCAGCAGCGCGCCATAGACCAGCATCAGGCGGCCGATGCGCTTCAGCGAGAAGCCGACGGTGCGGGAATAGCCCTCCTTGCCGCCTTCCAGCATGCGGTTGAACCAGCCGAACACGCCACGCCTGGCGTGACCGTGGCCGGCCGCGACCGGCTTGAGCAAGGTCGCGCACAGCGCCGGCGTCAGCGACAGCGCCAGGAACGCGGAGAAGCCGATTGCGGCAACCATGGTCACCGAGAACTGGCGATAGATGATGCCGACGGAGCCCGGGAAGAATGCCATCGGCACGAACACCGCCATCAGCACCAGCGTGATGCCGATGATGGCGCCCGTGATCTGCGACATCGCCTTGCGTGTCGCCTCCTTCGGCGACAGGCCTTCCTCGGCCATGATGCGCTCGACGTTCTCGACCACGACGATGGCATCGTCGACGAGGATGCCGACCGCGAGCACCATGCCGAACATGCTGAGCATGTTGATGGAGTAGCCGGCGAGCAGCAGCGTGGTGCAGGCGCCCAGCAGCGCCACCGGCACGACGATGGTCGGGATGATGGTGTAGCGGATGTTCTGGAGAAACAAGAACATCACCACGAACACCAGCACGACGGCCTCCAGCAGGGTCGACAGCACCTTCTTGATCGAGGCCTCGACCACGGGGGTGATGTTGTAGGGAATCTCGTAGGTGATGTTGGCCGGGAAGAAGCGCGACAGCTCCTTCATCTTCTCTTCGACGGCGCTCGCCGTCGCCAGCGCATTGCCGGTCGGCGACATCAGCACGGACAGGCCCGCGGTCGGCTTGCCGTTCAGACGCGTGTTGAATTGATAGCTGAGCCCACCGACCTCGACGCGTGCGACGTCGCGCAGGCGCACGGTCGAGCCGTCGGCGTTGGCGCGCAAGATGATGGCGCCGAACTCGTCCGGCGAGGACAGCTGGCCCTTGACCAGCACCAGCGCCGAGGTGCGCTGGCTCGCGGTCGACGGCTCGGCACCGATGCTGCCCGAGGCGACCTGCGCGTTCTGCGCTGATATGGCCTTGTTGACGTCGTCGGCGGTCAGCCCATAGCCGACCAGTTTTGCCGGATCGACCCATACGCGAAGGCTGCGCTCGGTCGAATACAGCGTGGCGCGGCCGACACCGGGAATGCGGCGGATTTCGCCGAGCACGTTGCGGATCATGAAGTCGCCGAGGCCGACCTCATCGAGGCTGCCATCGGTCGAGTTCAGCGTGATGATCTGCAGCACCGCGCTCGAGGCTTCCTCGATCAGAATCCCCTGCTGGATCACCGCGCGCGGCAGGCGCGCCTCGACGCGCTTGATGCGGTTCTGCACCTCGACCGAGGCCGCGCTGGTGTCGGTACCGGGCTGGAAGTTGGCAATGATCTCGACCTGGCCGAGCGAGTCGCTGGTCGATTCGAAATTGAGGATGCCGGAGGCGCCGTTGAGTTCCTCCTCAATCAGCCGCGTGACGCTGTTGTAGAGGTTCTCCGGCGAGGCGCCCGGGTAACTCGTCGAAATCGAGATCGAGGGCGGCGCGATGATCGGATATTGCGCGATCGGCAAGAGCGGGATCGAGATCGCGCCGATCAGACAGATAAACAGCGCGACGACCCAGGCGAAGATCGGCCTGTCGATGAAGAAGCTCGGCATGGCGCGCTACCGCGTGACCTTGAGCGCGTGCCTGTTATCCGCGCTCGCCTCGGCCTCGGACCAGGATTGCGGCTTGACCTTGTCGCCGGCCGCGAACTTCTGGAAGCCTTCGACCACGACCTTGTCGCCGGCCTTGAGGCCGTCGGTGACGAACCAGAAGCCGTCCTGCACCGAGCCGGTGCGGATCGGCTGCACCGCGATGCGGTTGTCGTCCTTGACGACGAACACCTCGCTGCCGCCGCCGCCATTGCGCTGAACCGCCTGCTGCGGCACCGCGATCGCATCGCTGTCGAGACCCTGTTCGATCCGAACGCGGACATACATGCCCGGCAGCAGCTCGCGCTTCGGATTGCGAAACTCGCCGCGCAACGTCACCTGCCCGGTATGGGCGTCGACCTTGGCATCGGAGAACAGCAGCTTGCCGTCGAGCGCATAGATGGTGTTGTCGTCGAGCACAAGGCGCACCTTGGCTGCATCCGCCTCGATGCGGTCGAGGTCGCCGCTCTCAAAGGCGCGGCGGAGCTGGTTGAGCTCGGTCACCGACTGCGTGAAGTCGGCATAAACAGGATCGAGCTGCTGCACGGTGGCGAGATTGGTCTCATTCTGCACGACCAACGCGCCTTCGCTGACGAGGGCGGCACCGACGACGCCGTCGATCGGCGCGCGCACGGTCGCATAATCGAGATTGAGCTTGGCGCGGGCAAGGTCGGCCTTGCGCCCCTCGACCTCGGCCTTGGCCTGAAGCTCGGCGGCAATGGTCTTTTCATTCTCGGCTTCGGGCGCGGCGCGCTGGCTGGTCAGCGTCGCGATACGACGCGCCTGCTGCTGCGCCTGCATCAACGCGGCGTCGGCCTTGGCGAGCGCGGCCTCAGCCGCCATCACCTCGACCTCGAACGGACGCGGATCGATGCGATAGAGCGGATCGCCCGCCTTCACCTCGCTGCCCTGCCGGAACAGGCGCTCGACGACGATGCCCGACACGCGCGGCCGCACCTCGGCGACGCGCGTCGGCGAGATCCGGCCCGGCAGCTCGCGCATCACGGCGCGCGGCTGCGGCTTGACGGTGACGATGCTGACGTCGGGTTCGATGGGTTGGGCGGCGGAGACGGCGGAAGAGGATTCGTCGCAAGCACCCAGCAGCGGCGCAAAGGCCGCGAGCATCAGTGCAACGCATGCCGATCGCGCTCGAAGTCCTGACATGAAGTTGAGTGCCCCAAAATTGTTGAAACTGATCACGCTATCCGCACAACACCCGTCCTGGGCATTCCTGCGCTGATGCGGTCAAAATAGAATGGACGTGCTGCGACGCAACGCATCGCGCGGGCGGCTCAATGTCACATGAGCCATCGCGCTGAGTTCAGGCTGATTTTTGGGATTCACTGGATTGTTATCCAGGTTCCATCGTCGCGCGCTGCGACAGAACATCGCAACCAATCGGCGGTCTCGCCGCGACGGCGGACACCGCCTCCGGCCGGCATTTGGGCTCGCTTGCGCTTGCGCGGATGGAGTTTGACGGGTTTCGCTTCGCTCTACCCATCCTCGCCGATTAATGTCGGCCGGCCTCAGCCTCTTGCTCTAACTGCAGGATGCGTGCTCGCAGCGCATCGAAGGTTTCTTCGGCTGCATCGCTAAACAGCGGATCCACATGATCGGTCGAGGCAGAAGCGATCTCCGCCCAATCTTGAGGCTGCAAAGCCTTGAGGGCAGCGGGCAAGAAATCACGATCCTCCATCATGATATGATGCCGCTCGCTCTCGATGAAATCGCGAACGATGTTGTCCACATTTTGCCGCAGCATGTCGCGATCCGCGAGAACGTAATCGACCGCTTGAGCGACGCGGCGCAAGCGCTCGGCCCCTTTCTGATGCTCAGATGTGAGGTTACCGACCTTGGCAGCCGCAGCGGGATCGCGACGCTTTAGCCTGGCAAAAACCAGCTCTTCCAGGGGATGATGGTACATCTCGGGATAAAGCTCGAAATAGCTGATGACCGCGCGAATGACTTCGTAGTCAGGGCGGTCCCCGCGATCGAAGATCTCCAGCTCACGCTCGAGGATGGCGAGCAGCGTCTCAATATTGCGATGTTCTCGTGACAAGCGCTCAATGATCATCGCAGCCTCCAATGAAGTCATTGAGAAGCAACTACATTAGCGTGAATACCTCTCAGCTCTTTGCCTTAGATCAAGCCAATCGGGGGAATCGCGCCAAAAACAGGCTACATCGTTGACCAGGGGGCAATAGGTCACGAAGGCTTTCCTGAGGCATTCAGACGCGCTGGCGCCCCGGATGGAATTTACCAGTATACACCCTCATCCACCGCCTTCATCCGATACTGGCTCACTCCCCACTCCGTCCCATCGGCGTAACCGAACAGGCCCGCGGTCGCGAGGAAGAATCAGCGCCAGTGGCGCATCCACAACGCGGCGTCCTCGCCATAGACGCTCCGCAAGCATGCTTCGACCGCGTCGATGCGCATCGAAATTGGCAAGCCATTTGTTCGCCGTGCGTTGATAGTGCGTGCCGCTCCAGCGCCATTCCCTCTCGACCTGGAAGATGTCGGCATATTGCCTGACGAGATGATGGCTCGGCATCACGCCGCCGGTGAAGAAATGCTGCGCGATCCAGTCCTCGCGACACAGGCGCTGAATCGCGACGCGGACCACCACATCGGGCAAGGGCACGCGTTCGGCAGTCCCCATGATCGCGGAAACGACGCTCACGCGGCCCCTCCCCTGGCCAGTCCCCCGGGGGGGCGGAGCAAGCACGGTCGCCGTGCAAAAGCCGACCCAGCCTGCGGGATGCCGAAGATTTGCAGCCTATGTGCGTATCAAAGCCCGGTTTCAGCTTTGGGTTCCCGCCCCTCTCCCCGAAATCCGCACATCCGGCGCTTTTTTTGGACCGGGCCTGTGCCATAGTGCGGAGGCAAGCAAGCTTTCGTAATGGATGATACCGGCCATGCCGCCTGGCGCCTCGCCCCGCTCCACCATCGAGATCGAGTACACGAAACTGTCCTCACCCAGCGTCTTCCTGGTGCGAATGCTGGTCTTCCTGGTGCTGTGTGCGCTGGTGGGCGTGGTGCTCTACAAGCAGATCATCCAGGCCTTCTTCGCCAATCCCGGGCTGAACGCCCTGATCGGGGCGGTGCTGTTCATCGGCATCGTGCTGGCCTTCCGGCAGGTCATCCGGCTCTATCCGGAGGTGTCCTGGGTCAACAATTTCCGCATCGCCGATCCCGGCCTGGCCCCGGCCCGGCACCCGAAACTGCTGGCGCCGATGGCGATGATCCTGGGCGGCGAGCGCACCGGACGGATGTCGATCACCCAGACCACGATGCGGCACCTGCTCGATTCGATCGCGACCCGCCTCGACGAGGCCCGCGACATCTCCCGCTACATGACCGGCCTGCTCGTCTTCCTGGGCCTGCTCGGCACGTTCTGGGGCCTGATCGAGACGGTCGGCTCGGTCGGCAAGGTGATCGACGGCCTGAAGGTCGGTGGCGATGCCGGAGCGCTGTTCGACACGCTGAAGGAGGGCCTTGCGGCCCCGCTCGGCGGCATGGGCATTTCGTTTTCCAGCTCGCTGTTCGGCCTCGCCGGCTCTCTGATTCTCGGCTTCCTCGACCTGCAATCGAGCCAGGCCCAGAACCGCTTCTACACGGACCTCGAGGACTGGCTCGCCACCACCGTGCGCGAATACGGCAGCAGCGAGGTCACCGCCGTCGCGAGCAGTGGCGGGGGAGTTGCCAGTGGCGAACTCCAGGCCGCGGTCGAGCGGCTTCGCTCCGTGCTCGAGGAAGGCAGCGCCGGCCGCGGCACCACGGCGGCGATGGCGAGCCTTGCCGAGGCGATCCAGGCGCTGGTCTCGCATATGCGGACCGAGCAGCAGATGATCCGCGAATGGGCCGATGGCCAGGGCGAGCAGAACCGCGAGATCCGCCGCCTGCTGGAGCGCATCGCGCGCCAGCCGGAGAAGAGTTAAGCAATCAGCATTTGAGAGGCGAGCATGGCTCTAGCCCGCGGCCGCCGCAGTGAAGGCGCCTTCAACTACTGGCCCGGATTTGTCGACGCGCTGTCGACGCTGGTGCTGTCGATCGTGTTCCTGCTCTCGGTGTTCCTGGTCGTGCAGTTCTTCCTGTCGCAGGAGGTGACCGGCAAGGACAAGGCACTGGAGCAGCTCAACGCCAAGATCGCCCAGCTCACCGAGCTGCTCTCGCTCGAGAAGCTGGGCAAGCTCTCGCTCGACGATGAGGTCTCCAAGCTCAAGGCCGGTCTCGCCTCGGCCGAGACCGAGCGCGACCGCATGAAGGGCCTCTATGAGGGTCTCGCCAACGCCGGCAACGACGCGCAAGGCAAGACCGCCGAGCTCGGCAAGGCGCTGGACTCCGAGAAGGCGGTCTCGGCACGGGCGCTGGCGCAGATCGAGGTGCTGAACCAGCAGATCAGCGCGCTGCGCCGGCAATTGGCGGCGCTGGAGGAAGCGCTCGACGCTTCGGAAAAGAAAGACAAGGAATCGCAGAACCGCATCGCCGATCTCGGCTCGCGCCTGAACGTCGCACTGGCGCAGCGCGTGCAGGAATTGTCGCGCTACCGCTCCGAATTCTTCGGCCGCCTGCGCGCCATCCTCGGCAACCGGCCTGACATCCGCGTGGTCGGCGACCGCTTCGTGTTCCAGTCCGAGGTGTTCTTCGATACGGGCCAGGCAACGCTGCTGCCCGAGGGTAAGGCCGAGCTCGACACCGTGGCAAACGCGCTGATCGAACTCGACAAGAAGATTCCACCCGAGATCGCCTGGGTGCTGCGCGTCGACGGCCACACCGACGTGCGCCCGGTCAACGGCCCGAATTTCAAGTCGAACTGGGACCTGTCCTCGGCACGCGCGATCTCGGTGGTGCAATATCTGATCTCGCTCGGCGTGCCGGCCCAGCGCCTCGTCGCCGCCGGCTTTGCCGAATTCCAGCCGCTCGATCCCGGCAACACCGAAGAGGCCTACAAGCGCAACCGCCGCATCGAGCTCAAGCTGACGGAGCGGTAGTGAGCGCGCTCCACCTCCGCCCCTACGCCGCCTCCGACGAAGCGGCGGCGATCGGTCTCTGGCATCGCACCTGGCAGCAGGCCTATCCGCAGATCGACTTCGCCGCGCGGCTCGACTGGTGGCGCGAACGCTGGCGTAAGGATCTGGTGCCGAAGGCCCAGATCGTGGTCGCCGAGCAGGACGGCGCGCTGACCGGCTTCGTCACCATCGATGGCGAGGGCTATCTCGACCAGCTCGTGGTCGATCCCCACCATTGGGGCTCGGACGCGGCAAGGCTGCTGGTGGATGAGGCCAAGCGCCTGTCGCCATCGGGCGTCACGCTGCTCGTCAACAAGGACAACGCCCGCGCCATCCGCTTCTACGAGCGCAACGGCTTTGCCCATGCCGGTGACGACGTGAACCCGACGTCGGGGCGGCCGGTGCTGAAGATGGTGTGGCGGCCGTGACAGAGGATGGAGAGGATCGATGCGGCTGAGCGACCTGGCCAAGGGGGCCTCGGTCTTTCTGGGCGTCATCGTCGCCGGCTATGTCTCGACTGTTTATGTCGACCAACGCTTGGCCCCGCCGCCCAAAGCAGCAAGCGAGACGACGGGTTCGCCAACTCCGACGAACAGCCCGGCTCCGGCCGATGGCAGATCGGCCTGTATCGGTGAGGGCGGCAGCTGGAAGAACTGGCCATGGCCCAACGTGCCGATGGGCTCGCCGAAGTGCCCGTAGATAAACCTATAAGCTCCGCTGTCATTCCCCGCGAAAGCGGGGAATCCAGTACGCCGCGGCTTATCGATCCATCACTGCCGTCTCGGCGTACTGGATCGCCCGGTCAAGTGCGGACGATGACACCGTCAATGAGGTGAACGCCTCACGCCCCCTCGAACTGCAGCCTCGCCAGCCGCGCATAGAGCCCGTTCGCAGCGACGAGTTCGGCATGCGTGCCCTGCTCGACGATCCTGCCCTGGTCCATCACCAGGATGCGGTCGCAGGACAGCACGGTAGCGAGGCGATGGGCGATCACCAGCGTGGTGCGGTGGCTCATCAGCTCCTCGAGCGCGGTCTGCACCAGCGTCTCGCTTTCGGCGTCGAGTGCGGAGGTGGCTTCATCGAGCAGCAGCAACGGCGCATCGCGCAGGATCGCGCGTGCGATCGCGATGCGCTGGCGCTGACCGCCTGACAGCGTCACGCCGCGTTCGCCGAGGGGGGTTTCGAAACCTTCGGGCAGGCGGCGGATGAACTCGGCGGCATGCGCGAGCTCGGCCGCGCGCTCGACCTCGGCATCGGTCGCGTCAGGCCGGCCGAAGCGGATGTTCTCGCGGGCGCTCGCCGCGAACACGTTGGATTCCTGCGGCACCAGCGCGATGCGGGCGCGGAAATCGCGCGGGTCGGCGGCCTTGACCGGCACGCCGTCGAGCGAGATCGCGCCATTGCGCGGATCGTAGAAGCGCAGCAAGAGATGGAAGATCGTGCTCTTGCCGGCGCCGGACGGGCCGACGATCGCAACCTTCTCGCCGGGCCGCACCGCAAACGACACCGCATCGAGCACGTTGACATCGGGCCGCGCGGGATAGGCGAAGCTGACGCGATCGAAGCCGACCTCGCCGCGGGCCGGCACCGGCAGCGCGCGCGGCGATTCGGGTACTGCGATCTCCGGTTTCACATGCAAGATCTCGAACAGGCGTTCGGCGGCGCCTGAGGCGGCCGACACCTCGCCCCAGACCTCGCTGAGCTGGCCGAGGCCTGCGGCCGCGAAGGCCGCATAGAGCACGAACTGGCCGAGCCGGCCCGGCGTGATCGTACCGGTAAGGACGTCATGCGAGCCGATCCAGAGAATGCCCACCACGCTTGCGAACACGATGAAGATGACGATGGCGGTGAGAACGGCGCGAGCCTGGGTCGAGGTGCGCGCGGCCTCGTAGGCCTGCTCGACCTCGCCGCCAAAACGCTTCGCGGCCAGCCCTTCGCTGGTATAGGCCTGCACGGTGCGGATCGCGCCGACGAGTTCGCCGGCATAGGCCGATGCATCGGCCAGCGTGTCCTGCGCGTTGCGCGACAGCCGCCGCACCCAACGCCCGAAGGCGACCAGCGGCAGCACGATCAGGGGAATCGCCAGCAGCACGAAGCCTGACAGGCGCGGGCTGGTGATCACCATCATCGCCGCGGCACCGAAGAACATCATGAGGTTGCGCAACGCGATCGACACCGAGGCGCCGACGGCGGATTTGATTTGCGTGGTGTCGGCAGTGAGCCGCGACACCAGTTCGCCGCTGCGCGCGGAATCGAAGAAGGACGGCGACAGCGAGAGCAGATGCCCAAACACGTCGCGCCGGAGATCGGCGACGATGCGTTCGCCGATCGTCATCACGAGGTAGTAGCGCGAGGCGCTCGCGAGCGCGAGCACGGCGACGACCGCGATCATCACCGAGAAGTAGCTGTTGATCAGCTCGATGCCCTCGGGCGTCAGGCCGAAATCGATCATCCGGCGCACTGCGACCGGCACCAGCAGCGTGGTCAGCGCGGCGACCGTGAGCGCGACAAAGGCGAGTGCCGCCCGGCCGCGATAGCGGCTCACATAGGGCGCAAGCGCCATCAACGGCCGCAGCTTCGCGCGGCCCTTGGCGGGCTGCTCGATCAGCTCGGCTTCGATCGATGGGGCCTCCGCCGGCGCGCTGTCGCGCGCGTCGCGGTACTGGTCGTCAAGCCGTTCCACTGCGCTCATGAGATCGGACCTAAGGAAAAGAAGATAACCCACATAGGCCGGTGCAAGGGTAGTGGCAAATCCGGTAAGTCCCTTAGGGGACGCCCCGGTTCTGCTGTCCCCACAATGGCTTGTTTTAAGGGGGCCTGTGAGGTATAGACCCGGCCAAATCCGTCATTCGATAGTCACTCAAGCAAGGCGCCGGGCGCCCTAGGAATTGCCATGAAAGCCGAAATTCATCCGGATTATCATACGATTAAGGTCGTCATGACCGACGGAACCGAGTACCTGACCCGCTCCACCTGGGGCAAGGAAGGCGACACGCTGAACCTCGACATCGACCCGAAATCGCACCCGGCCTGGACCGGCGGCAACGCCCAGATCATGGACCGCGGCGGCCGCGTCTCGCGCTTCCAGAAAAAGTTCTCGGGCTTCCTCAAGAAGGATTGATCCGGCCGCAAGGCTGGAGACGAAAAACGCCCCCGGAGAACCCGGGGGCGTTTTTCGTTTTTGAGGGGCGCACTGCAACGACGGCGGCGGACTTTACCGCTCGAACGCGGCCTTCAGCGCGTTGAGCTGCGGCACCAGCGGGTTGCCGATCGCCATATGCTCGGCCGGCGGGCTGTGGATCGAGCTGTCGAGGCGGCGCACGCGGGTCTGCAGGCTCATCGAGCGGTGGATCAGATCCTGCAGCTGCGCCGGCAGCTTCTCGATGGTGTCGGCAGGGCCGGGATCGGCAGCGCTGAGCTTGACCTTGGTTTTCTCGCGGTTGGCCTGGACCAGCGTCATCTCGCCTTCCTTCACGGCGCGGTGCAGCAACAGCCATGAGGCGAGCTGCATCAGGCGCGTGGTGAGGCGCATGCTTTCGGTCGCGTAAGTGAGGCTGACGGCACGGTCGAGCGCCTTGGCCTCGGTACGGCCGGCGCCGTCGAGATAGGCGGCCGTTTCTTCGACCAGATCCATGCCTTCGCGGAACAGGGCGCCAAAGGCCGCAGAATTGGTGAACCTCTCGCTGAGTTGAACGAGAGCACCGTCGGCTTGCAAACGTTCCATGGTTAACGCCCCTTACGCAACTGTTTACCTGTCCGGCTTTGGCGCCGGCTTATGATGAACAAATCATTGCGCGCGCGACGGGCGGAGTCCAGCGACAAGCGCGGATATGGTTTCCGCGGGTCATCCTTGGGAATTCAACCGGAAATGGACGCAAAAAAGAGCCGCCGGAAACCGGCGGCTTTGAAAGTTGATAACAGGGAGGCGTCAAACAGAGTGGACAGGAGCCACTCGGTGTCCAAACGAGGACAGTTCCAGTCATAAACTCGAAAGCTTAATGGTGCGTAAACGAGCTAATTTTTTGAGAGTTCATTAGTCTTGTCGGCCAGCGGCCGAGTGGACGCCGTCGCACGCTCTCGATCGTGTCCCCTTGCATGGTGTAGCTGGCGGCGGGTCACCGCGTTCACCGGCCAGGGCCGGGCAGGTCAGCTGGCGATAGCCGGAAGGCTG
>NZ_LBJG01000088.1 GCF_028128765.1 Bradyrhizobium sp. CCBAU 51627 | reverse complement strand
GGGGGCGGCGCGGCCATCCGCGGCGGTGGGGGCGCTACCCGCGGCGGAGGCGGCGCCACGCGCGGAGGAGGCGGAGGCGTCGGCCTTGCGACCGCCTGCGGGTGCGGCGGCGGCGGGGGCGGCCTTGTGACCTGCGCGGGGGTTGGTGTTGCAGGCCGCTGGCCCTGCGGCTTGATCGGCTCCCGCGTGGTGACCGGCGGCGAAGGCTGCGTCGGCTTTCCATTGGTCACAGTCGTCGTAGTCACGCCCGGCTTGCTCGCGGGGGTCGTGGTCGGCGTCGTGACGGCAGGCTGATGCGCCAGCGATTTCGCATGCGGATCCGCCCCGCCCGCCGGCGGCGTTTGCGCCACCGGCGGCTTGGTCGTCGGGACCGTCGCGGCATTCGCCGGAGCGGTCGTGGTGGCAGGCGCTGTTGCCGTGTTGGGATGTGGCTGCGGCTGGCCATTCGCAGGTGCCGTCGCCGTCGGCGCCCCCCGGTTCGGCGCGGTCGGCGGCGGACCGGCTGCACCGGCTGGCGCAGGCGGCGTGTTCTTGGTGCCCGGCACCGGCAACGCATGGCCTGGTGGCGGCGGTGGGGGGGCCGCGGACGGAGCGGTCGTGGTCGGCGTCGCGTGGACCGACATCACCTTCATTGCCGCCGGCTTTGCCGTAGGGTTGCTGACGAGTGCTGCCTGGCTCGGCTTGAGTGGCTGACTCGGATTGGCCTGGATCTGCTGCGCCTGCTGCTTCACGGCCGTCGGTACCTGTGTCATTGCGCTCGGACGCGCTGTCCCGTTCGCGGCAACGGCAGCGGCAGCCGCCGTATTTCCGGCCGGTGGCGGCGGCGGCGCCTGGTTGATCACGGTGTTGATGACCGTGGTATTATGGATGTTGTTCACAATGATGTTGTTCGGCGGCGGCGCGACATAGACCGGCGGATTGTAGAAGGCCGGGATCGGCACGAACACCGGCTGCGGCAGCACGAACAGGCCGACCACAGGAAACGGCGGCGGCAGCACCACGAAATCCGGCGGCGGCGGCGGGCAGAAATAGACCGGCGGCGGCGGCGGCGGCACGAAGTCAAACACGGGATCGCTGAAGTACAGCACCGGACGATCAACATAGACGATCTCCTCCGGCGGCGGTGGCGGTATGTCATAGTCCATCATCGCGAAGGTCGGCGGCGGCTCGAGCGGCGCGGTCAGGATCGCGAGCCGGCGCCTTGCATCTCCCGCATGCGGCCCGTGCGGATAGCGCCGCAGATACGACCAATAGGCGTCCGGTGTATCGGCGCGATAGGTCCGCCGCCAGGTGATCGCTTCGCGGCGCGCCGCCACGATCGCCATCACGCGCTTGGCCAGCGGATCGCCGGGATAGGCGGCGAGGAACTCTTCATAGGCCGGCAGCGTGTCGCGCTCGAGCGCGGCCGCATAGGCGTCCTGCACACCGAGATCGCGGATCGGCTTGTTGCGGATCGCGGCGACCTGGTCGGGCGCCGCCTGCGGCGGAGGCGGCGGCGCATCGGGGGCGCGATCGAAGAAGCTGAATTGCGCGGAGATCTTCTGGTCGTCCCAGGGCACCTGCGCGCCCTTGGAATTCTCATTGACGCGCAGGCGGACACGGTCGAACACCTCTGGCAGCGACAGTCCGCCGGTGCGGATCATCTCGGCCAGCGACTGGGCGTAAATGCCGTACGGCCCCGGCTCTTCGGGCGCCACCGTGCCCGGCGCGGCGTTGAACGCGATCAGCATGTTCGGATCGGGCTCGACCAGCGCGAGCCCGCTCGCGATCGGCTGCTGACCGCCCTCGATGAAGGGTTGCGCCCGTGCGGCGTCGAGCACGATGATGTTGGCCTTGAGCGGAATGGCCGCGAGCTGGCGGGCATAGTCGCTGATGCGCAGCGCCTCGGTCGGAATGTCGGTGTCGCGCGCAATGTTGGAATCGACCGGGATGAAATAGTTCTCGCCGGCGAGCTGCACGCCATAGCCCGCGAGATAGATCATCGCGACGGTGCCGGGGCCCGAGGCCTGCGCCTTCTGGATGAAGTCGCGCAGGCTCTTGCGCAGCGTGTCGCCGTCGAGATCGCGCGCGCCGACCACGTCGAAGCCGGCCGCCTGCAGCGTCTGCGCGATCAGGCCGGCATCGTTAGCCGTGGTCGCCAGCGGCGACTTGGCATAGGCGCCATTGCCGACCACGAGCGCAATGCGCTTTTCCTGCTGCTGTGCGCGCGCCGGGCCGAGCGCGCCCACAACGAGGAAGATCGGCAGAAAGAAGCAGATGATGGCCTTGTGTGTCCCGCGCATGGCTTGCTCGCCCGTTATTGTCGTTGATGTACCAACACGCATGAGACGCGCGGCCGGCTGAACGGCACTTGAACGAAAGGCTGGGATTGAGGCGGCGGCATGGCGACCGCCCGGGCCCGGCGCCTCGCGTCAGCTCCACGTCAGCTTCGCCGCAACGATGTCATGGGACATGGGCACGTCCCTGTCGATTGGCCGAGCCAGTCTGAGCTCGAGACCGCCGTCTGCGCGGCGGTCTCGTCCAGGGCGAGGAAATCAATGCGGGGCATCGACCTTGCTGCCCGCCTCTGACAATCAGTGGCGCGACCGCCCGGCCCTGGTGCTCCGGAAAGACGTTCAGCCCTGGGTGAGCAACTCGACGGTCCCGGTGCGCAGCCGATAGATGCCGCCGACCACCTTCAGCTTGCCCTGCTCGACCGCTGCGCTGAGGATCGGGGTGGACGATTTCAGCTTGGCGACGTTATCGATGACGTTCTGGCGGATGGCGTTCTCGAGCGCGTCCCCGCTCTGCTGGGCAACCGCCTTCACTGCCGGCGCGATCGCGGAGACCAGCGTGGGAATGTGTCCCGGCAGCGGCTTGTCGTCTTTCAGCGACTTGATGGTGGCATCCACGGCACCGCAGCTGTCATGGCCGAGCACCAGGATCAAGGGAGTGCCGAGGGCGGAGACGGTGTATTCCATGCTGGCAACGGTCTCATCCCCGGCGAAATTTCCGGCGACGCGGCATACGAAGAGATCTCCGCGGGCGCTGTCGAAGGCATATTCGGGCGCGATGCGCGAATCGGCACAGCTCAACACCGCCGCATACGGATTCTGACCACCGACCAAGGCCTCGCGCTCGTGCGCAAAGTCGTGGCGGCGCGACACGCCGGCCACGTAGCGCGCATTGCCTTCCATCAGCCGCTTCAGCGCCGCGTCGGGCGACAGCACGTTCTGCGGCTTCGGCGGAGCCTTCGCCTGCTTGGCAGATGCGGTTCCGCCAAAAGCAGTCGCTGCCAGCGCAGCGGAGGCAAACAGCATCATGGAGCGCCGAGAGGGAGCAACGGATTGATGCGAATTGTCAGAGCATTTGTCGCACATGGTTGTGAGTCTTCCTGGCTTCCCGCCGAACGAGATGATCGAGCAAGCAACTCATAGCTGCGCGCGAGCGACTTCGAAACCGCACAGGAGTTGAATAGTTAAGCCTTGGTTTGCGCCGGTGCAGGCAATGTCAGAGCTGCTGCACGTCCACCACGCCTGCGACCGCCTTGATGGCGCCGGCGATCTGCGGCGAGACCTTGAAACGGCCAGGCAGCTTCATCTCGACCTCGGTCTCGAGATCGAGCATCATCACCAGCGAGACCTCGCCGTCGCCATTGGAGCGCGGTGCGAGGCCGGGACTGCCGATCTTTGGCGCGGCGCCGTTCGAGGGGGCTGCCTCGGGTCCGGCCAGGCGCTTGGCGATCGAGTCCAGCGGCTTGGTGTCGCGCACGAAGATGCGCAGGCCCTTCTGAGTCTTGGCCGCGGCGTCGTCGAGCGGCTCGGCATGCAGCACGCGGGCGCGGACGTCCTCGCCCTGCAGCTCCGCACCCAGCTGCAACAGCACTGCGGCGCCCGGCTCCAGAACATCGCGATATTGCGCGAGGCCTTCGGAGAACAGCACCGCCTCGAAATGCCCCGTGGGATCGGAGAGTCCCATGATGCCCATCTTGTTGCCGGTCTTGGTGCGGCGCTCCATGCGCGACACCACGGTTGCGGCGACCTTGCCGGCGGTGGCGCCGGTCTTCACCGCACGCGAGAACTCCGCCCACGACTGCACCCGCAGGCGCTTCAGTACGGTGGCGTAATCGTCGAGCGGATGGCCCGACAGGAAGAAGCCGACGGCGTCGTATTCGCGGCGGAGTTTTTCGGCCGGCAGCCACGGCTCGATCTGCGGCAGCATGATGGTCGGCGCGTCCGCCGACATGCCGAACATGTCGTTCTGGCCGATGGTGGCGGCCTCGTGCGCGCGCTGGCAGGCGGCGAGGATCGAGTCCGCACCGGCAAAGACGCGGGCGCGGTTCGGCTCCAGCGTGTCGAACGCGCCGGCAGCAGCCAGGCTCTCGATGATGCGCTTGTTGATCGCGCGTGGATTGACCCGCGCGGCGAAATTGGCGAGCGAGGTGAACAGGCCGTTTTTGGTCCGCTCCTCGATGATCTGCTCGATCGCCTGGATGCCGACGCCCTTCAGCGCAGCGAGCGCGTAGTAGATCGTCTTCTCGCCGACCTCGAAGGTCGCCCCGGAGCGGTTGATGTTCGGCGGCTCGACCTTGATGCCGAGACGCTGCGCCTCGGAGCGGAATTCGGAGAGCTTGTCGGTGTTGTTGAGATCGAGCGTCATCGACGCCGCGATGAACTCCACCGGATAGTGCGCCTTCATGTAGGCGGTGTGATAGGATACCAGCGCGTAGGCCGCCGCGTGGCTCTTGTTGAAGCCGTAGTCAGCGAATTTGGCGAGCAATTCGAAGATGGTCTCGGCCTGGCCCTTCGGAACGCCATTCTTCACCGCGCCCGCAACGAAGATGTCGCGCTGCTTGTCCATCTCGGCGCGGATCTTCTTGCCCATGGCGCGACGCAACAGGTCGGCGTCGCCGAGCGAGTAGCCCGACATCACCTGCGCGATCTGCATCACCTGCTCCTGGTAGATGATGACGCCGAAGGTCTCCTTCAGGATCGGCTCGAGCACGGGATGCAGATATTCCGGCTCCTCGTCGCCGTGTTTGCGCGCGCAATAGGTCGGGATGTTTGCCATCGGGCCCGGGCGATACAGCGCGACCAGCGCGATGATGTCCTCGAAACGGTCGGGGCGCATGTCGATCAGCGCGCGCCGCATGCCCTGGCTTTCAACCTGGAACACGCCGACCACGTCGCCGCGCGCCAGCATCTGGTAGCTCTCGGCGTCGTCGATCGGCAGCGTGGCGAGATCGACATGGATGCCGCGCGGCTTCAGGAGCTTCACCGCGACGTCGAGCACGGTCAGTGTCTTCAGGCCGAGGAAGTCGAATTTGACGAGGCCCGCCGGCTCGACCCATTTCATGTTGAACTGGGTCACGGGCATGTCGGATTTGGGATCGCGGTAGAGCGGCACGAGCTCGCTCAGGGGACGATCGCCGATCACGATGCCGGCCGCGTGGGTCGAGGCGTGGCGCGTCAGGCCTTCGAGGCGCTGCGCGATATCGAAGGCGCGCGCCACAATCGGGTCTTCGTCGCGGAATGCCTGCAGCTTCGGCTCGCTCTCGATCGCCGCGGCCAGCGTCACCGGCGCGGCCGGATTCTGCGGCACGAGCTTGGTCAGCTTGTCGACCTGGCCGTAGGGCATCTGCAGCACGCGGCCGACGTCGCGCAGCACGCCGCGCGCCTGCAACGTACCGAAGGTGATGATCTGCGCGACCTGGTCGCGGCCGTAGCGCTCCTGGACGTACCTGATCACCTCGCCCCGGCGATCCTGACAGAAGTCGATGTCGAAGTCCGGCATCGAGACGCGTTCCGGATTGAGGAATCGCTCGAACAGCAGGCCGAACTTGATCGGGTCGAGGTCGGTGATGGTGAGCGCCCAGGCGACCAGCGAACCTGCGCCCGAGCCGCGGCCCGGTCCGACCGGAATGCCCTGGCTCTTCGCCCATTTGATGAAGTCGGACACGATCAGGAAGTAGCCGGCGTATTTCATCCGCATGATGACGTCGAGCTCGAACGCCAGGCGCTTGTTGTAATCCTCTTCGCTCGTGCCCTGCGACAGGCCATGCACACGCAGGCGATTGGCGAGCCCCTCCTCCGCCTGCCGCTTCAGTTCGGCCGCCTCGACTGCGGCTGCATCGGAGCTGCCGGCAGCACCGACCGTGAAGAACGGCAAGATCGGCTTGCGCGTCAGGGGGCGGAACGAGCAGCGCTCGGCGATCTCGACGGTCGAGGCCAGCGCCTCCGGAATGTCGGCAAACAGCACCGCCATCTCGGCGCGGGTCTTGAAGCGATGATCGGGCGTGAGCTGCTCGCGCTCGGTCTCCGCGATCAGCCGGCCGCCGGCGATGCAGAGCAGCGCGTCATGCGCCTCGTAATCGTCGGTGGCGGCGAAGTACGGCTCGTTGGTCGCCACCAGCGGCAGGCCTTTCGCATAGGCGATATCGATCAGGCCGCTCTCGATGCGACGTTCCTTGTCGATGTTGTGGCGCTGTATCTCGACATAGAGGCGGTCGCCGAACAGGCCGGCGAGACGCTCGCAGCGCGCGGCCGCAACCTCGGCCTGTCCGCTCGCGAGCGCGAGCGAGATCGGACCGTCGGGGCCGCCGGTCAGCGCGATCAGGCCTTCGGTCTCACCGTCGAACCAGTCGAATTTGATGAACGGCGCGTGGCTGTCGGGCGATTCGAGGAAGGCGCGCGAATTCAGCCGCATCAGGCTGCGATAGCCACGCTCTTGCGCGGCCAGCAGCACCACGCGCGAGGGCGCAAGCGCATTGCGCGCGTTGGGATCCTGGTCGCCGAAATCGATTGCGAGTTCCAAGCCGACGATCGGCTGGATGCCGGAACCCGCCATCTTGTCGGAGAATTCGAGTGCACCGAACAGATTGTCGGTGTCGGTCAGCGCCAGCGCCGGCTGGTGATCCTTCTTCGCCAGCTCGGCGAGCTTGGCGATCTTGATGGAGCCCTTCAGCAGCGAATAGGCCGAGTGAACGTGAAGATGGACAAATCCGGCGCTCGGCATGGTCGCGTGACGGCCTCTTGCAGATGAATTGGAGCGGTCGCCGGCGTCAGGAGCGTCATTCTCTCGCCCAGCCGACTCGCCTCACAATGGTGGGGACTCGCCGCGCCAGAGTCCACGCCGGAGCGGCCGCTTCCCCGCCTCATCCTGCTTTTCCCCAAGGAGCCTTGGGGTCCTATCGGTTAGAGCTGCGGAATGACCTGGGCCCAGATCGCAATCATCCCGACGAACAGCGCGATCGACGTCAGTGCAGCGGCTTCTTCCACGAAGATCCTGAACATGGCTTGCTCCATCACCAGAACGTATGAAGAACATTGTTCTCACTTTGTTCTATGGAGTCAAGCACTCCAAGCCGAATCAAAATGGAATGGTTAACTTGCTGAATTCACTCAATAAAAAAGCCCCGGCACAAGGCCGGGGCTTTCGACGATCGCTCTGTCCAGAGCGACTATTCTCAGTAACGCGCGACGATCGGGCCGCCGAACTTGTAGTTCAGGCGGACGAGGCCCATGTCGACGTCCTGGCGGATGCGGTCGGTCTGGAAGCCCGCGAAGGTGACGTCCTTGTCCGACAGGAAAATGTGGTTGTACTCGACGCCGACCGACCAGTTCGGAGCAAAGCCGACCTCGAGGCCTGCACCGACGGTGCCGCCCCAACGGGTGTCGCTGACCGACGCAAACGTCACGCCGGCCGCACGGAGCTCGTTCTTGGTGCCAACCACAGCCGCACCGCCCTTCACGTAGAGCAGGACGTTGTTCCAGGCGTAGCCGACCTGACCGGTGATCAGACCGAACGAATCGATCTTGGAGCGATCGGTGAAGCCGGTGAGACCGCTGACGTTGTCGCCGGAGAAGTCGGCCCAGTTGCCCTGGCCTTCCACGCCGAACACCCACTGCGCCGACTGCCAGCGATAGCCGACCTGGCCGCCGACCGTGCCGCCGGTTGCGTTGTGAGAGCCTTCGCCGCCGACCGCCGGAGCGAGCTGATCCCAGGTCGTGTGAGCCGAAGCGCCACCGCCGTTGATACCGATGTAGAAGCCACTCCAGTCATAGACCGTGGCGATCATCGCGGGCGCCTTGGTGTAAGGACGCGCAGCGAGGTCAGCAGCCAGCGCCGGCGCAGTCGCGCTGATCGCGACGAGGCTCACGGCAGCAAGCAACAAATTCTTGTTCATTTGATTCCCGTTCCAGTTTCGTCGTTAGTCGTTAGGCCCCCGGCCGTGGCGCCGTCTTAGCAGCGATCGACGGAATTGCTGTAACCTCGACGCAACAGTCGAAGCTAAAGGGCCGTGCTGCGTTAATGGATGTTTAGCGGCGCGCGCTGGAAGCCCTATGAAACAAGAGTTTTCCCGAATTCCAATCTCCATCGCATGATCTATACTGCAGAGGCGCGTAACAACGACGCGCGCACATTCGCGTGAACAGAGAAGAGAGATGCGCGCACGCGCCCTCCCCATTGTCGCCACATTTTTGCTCACCTTCGCCACATTCGCGTTCATGTCGAGCGGAAGCACATCGGCACGCGGCTTCGGAACTCATCACGCGTTCTGCCTCACAGGTGATGAATGGCCGGCTCTCAGCAACTGCATGTCCGACGGCTATGCGCAATGCCAGGCGAGCTCGTCGGGCCGCGCGCTGACCTGCAGCGCCAATCCGTATTTTGCAGGTCAAAGCGATGATCCCTACGCTTATCCAGATCGTCTGCGCGCGCAGACGCCAGCCTATTCCTGGCCGCGCTGAGATGCGCAGCACCTGCCTGACGCTGGCCGCGGTCGGTGCACTGCTCGCGAGCGGGTCTGCGCACGCGCAGACCTACGACCCGAACTATCCGGTCTGCATGCAGATCTACGGCCCCGTCGGCTATCTCGACTGCCGCTACGGCTCGTTGGAGCAGTGCAAATTTCTCGCCGTCGGCCGCCCCGCGAGTTGCGTCGTGAATCCGTATTTTGCGCAAAGGAAACCTATGGCTCCGCGCCGCGCGAGACACGCCGCCGATTAGGGCGTGTGCTCGCGGGCACAGAGACCACCTCGGTTAGCGGTTCGCCTCCGCCATCCAAATTTCAGCGTCGGCTCCTGCGGGGATATGCAGCGGTGCCGACGGATCGGTGGCCGCGCGCCAGATCGCCGCGGCGACATCAGGTGCGCGGGTCACCGGACCGGCGCTATTGCGAACGCTCGCCACAAAATGCTCGATCAGAGGCGCATAGTCGGGATCGTCAAGGCCACGCAGATGCGGGCGCGCATTGTCGCCGAAGCGCGTCTCCGGCGAACGTCCCGGAAGAACGAGATGAACGCGCAGGCCGAACGGCGTCACCTCCGCTGCCAATGACTCGGTGAAGGCATTCACCGCCGCCTTGCTTGCCCGGTAGACGCCGACCAGCGGCAGAGGCTTGAGCGTGACCGACGATGTGACGTTGATGATGACGCCCGCCCGGCGCTTGCGAAATTGCGGCAGCACTGCCTGGGTCATGGCGAGCGTGCCGATCGTGTTGGTCTGGAACAGCGCATGTACCGTCGCAGCGGTCGTGAGCTCGATCGGTACCGGTGCGCCGAAGCCGGCATTGTTGACGAGCACATCGATCGATCCGGCCGCTGCGACCGCGCGAGCGATGCTGCCGGGATCGGAGATATCGAGTGGAAGCACGCGCAGGCGCTCGGAAGCTGGCAGCAGCTCCTCGCGCGGGGTACGCATCGTCGCCACCACCCCCCAGCCCCGATCGAGGAACAGTTTCGCGGTCTCAAGGCCGAAGCCGGACGAGCAACCGGTAATCAACACGCTCTGCATGGACACCTCCAGAAGCAAGAACTGCCCGGTGATAGAGGCGCCGCGTGGGACGTGATATAATTCAGAGTATCAGTTTCTTTAGCATCAGTCCTGCCAGTGTGTCCTCACCATGACCATCGATCCGCTCGCCCAGATTGTCACCTTGCTCCAGCCAACCGCGCGCTTTTCCAAGTTTGTGGAGTGCGCCGGCTCTTGGCGAATTCACCGACGGAGCACCGGCGAACCATTCTACTGCGCGGTGCTGGAAGGACGTTGCCGTATGATCGTCGACGGCCAACCGCCCGTCGCGCTCGAGGCCGGCGATTTTGTGCTCGTTCCCGCCGTCCATGATCTCGTCAATGAGAGTCCGGACCCGCCTACTGGCCGATCCATCACTGTGCCGACGGAGGTCGGCGATGGCCATTTCCGCGTCGGCCGTCAGGAAGGACCGGCAGATCTGCGCATGCGTATCGGGCACTGCACTTTCGGCTCGCCGGAATCTGCCCTGCTCGTTTCCTTGTTGCCTCAGATGGTGCTCGCACGCGGCGAGCCCCGACTAGTCACCCTGATGCAGCTCGTTGGAGACGAGACCCGCGCGCGGCGTCCGGCGCGAGAGCTCGTACTCGAGCGGTTGTTGGAGGTACTCCTGATCGAGGCTTTGCGGTGCGGCGCAGAAACAGCATCCGCGCCGGGACTCTCTCGCGGGCTTGCCGATCAGCGTCTCGCTGCAGCACTCTGCGCGATGCATGCGCGACCCGAGCATCCCTGGACTGTGGCTGAGCTAGCGACAGAGGCCGCCCTCTCCCGCTCCGCTTTCTTTGCCAGATTCAGTCGCACCGTGGGATTGTCGCCAATGGAATATTTGCTGGCTTGGCGCATGGCGCTGGCCAAGCAGCTGCTGCGCGAGCGCGACCTCGGCATCGATCAAGTGGCCGAACGGGTGGGTTATGGTTCGGCGAGCGCCTTCAGCGTCGCGTTCGCCCGTCACGCGGGCACGCCGCCCGCCCGTTACGCGCGCTCAATGCACGCCGATGCCAGGGCCGCCACGACGCAGGACGCATGAACAGGACAACTACCCCGCATTATCATCGCGGATTGCGCTCGACCTGTACCGATCTCGACCCCTATCGCCAGGGTGGAGCGCGCAACGACGGCGCGATCTCGGCAGCCCCTCCTCGCCCCACTGCGCCAAACCATCACAGAGCGACAGACTGAAGCGTCCGGCTCAAGGTACGGTTCGCGCACCGCGCCCCACGTATCCCACGGTGAGGTCTCGCTCCTGGCAAGCCGACCAAGTCACGCGCGAGATTGACGCGCGCAAAGTGCAAGATGCGACACAGCGCGGGCATATCCAGCGGCAAGCCGCCGATCAGAGCCGCATGTGCGCCGGGATCGCCCAGCGCGCTGGAGCCGGCATAATAGTCGAAAGTCGCGACTCGCCCATCTGAAGCCTGTCGGCAAAAGCCGGAGAACCATTCGCGGGCGCCTCAACGGAAATGACCGCCCCACCACTCGGTACGGTAAACTCGGGCGTCTCAAACTTGCCGCTAAAAGTTGGGACTGTTCAGGTCGCTCTGAAACGTAAGCGCATGTCCTGCATCGGCTTCCGGTCTGCTCATTTCATGCTCGCCCGCATCTTGCTCCTCGTGGTCTCACTGACGATCCCTGCCGCATTGCGCGCCGAGCAGTCGGCGGTCGAGAAAGCCGGATTTGCCTCGAGGCTGACGATTTACCTGGCCAAGGGAGCACCCGACGCATGCGGCCCGGGCTGCGACCGCTGGATCGCCATCGAGGGCGAGATCGACGGGAACGCGGCGTCCCGCGTTCGCCGCTTCCTCGCCGGCGTCAGGGATATGCAGCGTCCGATCTACCTCCATTCGCCCGGCGGCAACGTGGAGCAGTCCTATGTCATCGGCCGGCTGCTGCGCGGCCGCAAGGCGGTCGCGCGGGTCGGCCGGACGATTGCAGCGGCATGTGCCGCCGACGCGCAAGTGGACGCTGCGTGCCTGATGACGAAGAACTCAGGCGGCGAGATCGAGGCCGAACTCACCACCTACCGCGCGATGTGCAATTCGGCCTGCGGTTACCTGTTTCTCGGCGCGACCTCGCGCGAGGTGGCCCCCGACGCTGCGCTGGCGGTCCACAGTTCCAGGCTCGTGCTTGCAATTCACGGCAACCCACCTCCGGGATTGATCGCCGAACTCCGGCAGCGCCGCACGGCAACTGCCGACCGCGACCGCACCGCGTATATCGCAGCGATGGGGATCAGCCGCGAACTTGATGATCTGATCCGGACTGTCAAATTCGAAAACCTACACATGCTGACACGCGCCGAGCTCTACCGGTTCGGCATCGACACGCGCCCGCTTGCCGAGACGATGTGGCGGCTGGAGAAAGGAACTCGGCCGTACGTCAGCAAGTTCGCAACGCTGAAGAGCGAAAACGGCCCGTCGTTCCGAATGATGGAATGGCGCCTGTATTGCGACAGCAAGAACCGCGTGCCGCTGATGTTCGCGGCCGAGATCGAGGGAGCTGCGGTCGGCAAACGCACCATCATGATGACGGCGGACGCCGCTCCCAATGAGGAAGCCGGAGGATTTCCGACGCGAACAGGCAAATACGAAATGTGGAGCGGGTCCCTCGATTTCGGCACGTTCAGGGCGATCATGGCCTCCCGTTTCCTGCATGTCCGGGAGATGACGCGGAAGCCCGACGAAACGGCAGACACGACAAGCTTCGACATCGACGCCACTGGCCTGCGGTCGGCGTGGACACAGCTCGAACCATCATGCCTGCCGGCGACGCCCGCCGCGAAGAGGTCTTCACCGGCAATTCCCCCGCCGAAGGCCACGGCTGCGCCGTCGCAATAACCAAGGGACCTTTCGCGCTCGAGCGGATACCGGCCCGGCACGGTCGTCACCAGGATGGCCCGCTCAACGATGAGGCGGCACTCGCACTCTTAGACGTCAGATCTTGGCCCTCGCCGTGTAAAGCCCGGCGACGCATTTGTAGCGCGCGATATACCAGTCATCTGACCGGTAGATGGGATGGGAGCTCTTCCATTGCGCCAGACCTGCTTGGCCGCCGATCAAGCAACCCTGAAGCGTGAGCCCGGGCTCCAGATTCGAGTTCGTAACGACCATCTCGCTGCAATCATGAGTCGCAAGATGACAAAGTACAGCCACGACGGTGACAAACATAATTTTGAAATCCGAAAAATGTCTAATGAAGTGAAATGTCAGCTACATACTTCAGAAATCGTCCGAACGGAAGCGGCAGCTCGCCTCCGCACCATTTCAAACCGCATTGATGCAATTGTAAGTTTATCGAGCTGAGTTACATGAAACCCGGATTGCGCGGGAGATAACTAACCCAATCTCCAAATTGTCGATTCGACATCAGCAGCATCGGAAACGTCAGCCGCATCCCGTGCTCGGTCGCTACCCTGAGCGCCGGCTCGCTCGCGCCCGGCACGAAAGCCGAAATGGTCGGACACTCGCTCCGTGCCGCGAATGATAACGCGGCAGCGAGCGCCGAGCCCACGAGATCTGGCCGGCGCACTGCAAGCGGACCAATATGCCCATCCGATATATAGACATAGCCCACACACTCGCTGCCGGCGTGGATGGTGAACCCGTTCGTCGTGCTGTCGCCCAGGAGGTATTGATGATGCTTCTGCCTGGAAACACCGAGAGCACTGAGATCAACGCACGCCAGCTCACCGAAGTCGGCCGTCATGGCCGCGAGAGATTCAAGGCGGAGCCGCGGCTCGGCTGAGCTCGGCGCCAGGCGTTCACGCGGTGCGCTGACCATGTAGATCGGAAATCGCGGGAACAGTCCATGGCGGATGTAGAGGCCTTGCGACACGTTGTTGAAGGCGAAGGTGATCAACGCTTTGATGGATGCTCCGCGCTTGTCCGCGTGAGCGAACGTCTTGCTGATGAGTTGATTGCCGATGCCGCCGCTCTGACGATCTGGCGCCACGAACAGCTGTGCCAAAAACCAGAGCTCATCACAGATCCAACTCCACGCGAAGCCGACAATTTCTCCCTCGTCATCGGCGACCCAAAGTCCGTCCGGATCGTCCGTCAGGGAGAAAGCTTGAAGGTTTGGCGGGCGAGAGGCGGCCATCTTTCCGAATCCGTGCCCTTCGGTGAAGTCATTGATGCTGGCGACCACGATCTCGTCGGCTCGCTTGAGGTCGTCCATGCGAGCGGGTCGACATACGATAGCCATTCGCGAGTTCTCCTGGGAATCGGCACACCCCGTCGGCCGCAGAACCCGGCTCGTGCCGTAGCGATGTTCCGCTGACATTCTGAATCGGGACGGCGCACGAAGGACGCGGCTGGCGATCAGGCCAGCGGCCGGATGTTCTGGTTCATGCGAAAGAAATTCCTCGGGTCGTATTTCGCTTTGATCCGCTGCAGGCGCCGGTAGTTCGGTCCGTAGGCAGCAGCAACGGGATCGCCTGTCTCGTCATCATCGAGATAATTGACATAGCGTCCGGAGGCAAAGAAGGGCCGCATCCTTTCATAGGTTTCCCGTGTCCAGGAGATGCAGCGACTCGTGTCGCTGGCCTGCGTCCACTGCGTGAGGATCAAGAAATTGTAGCCCTCCTGCCGATGCGGAAATGCCGTATCCCCGGTGCCGACGCGGGCCGCCGCGCCGTGGATGTGCTCAAGAAGCAGCTGTCCCATGGGAGTCGGACAGCGCGCGAAGCATTCGATCATGGTCGCAATCGCCGCATCGCTCAGCTCCATGAGGAAGTTCGATTTCCAGTAGTTGAAGGCGCCTCTCGGATAGTTGGCGTCGAGCATGCGGTTGAGGTCGCAATAGGGCATCGGCCCGACTGCATCCAGGATCGGAGCTCCGAACTGCTTCAGCGGCCGCATCGCTCGTTCGGCGTCCGCCGCCGGACCGCAGTGGCAAGTGACCAGGGCGGCGACGTCCGTGCCGGAGCCGTCTGGCGCATGCGTCAGGGACGCGAACAATATGTGCTCGTCCGCGAGCGATCGCGTACTGGCCCGGAAGAATTCCAGCACATCGCGGGAGCGCCCAATCGGGTGGACGATAGGGCCACCGGTCACGGTTGGCCCGATCGCATGAAGATCATATTCGAGACTTGTGGCGATCCCGAAGTTTCCGCCGCCGCCGCGGATAGCCCAGAACAGATCGGGCTCCTCTTGCCTGCTCGCCCGCAAAACCTTGCCGTCGGCGGTTACGAGTTCGACAGCGCGCAAATTGTCCAGCGCAAGGCCATACTTGCCCATGAGCCAGCCAAGTCCCCCGCCGAGGGTCAGTCCGGCGATGCCAGTGGTCGAGACCACGCCGCCGGTGACCGCAAGCCCGTGAAGCTGAGTTTCGCGGTTAACCTCGCCCCAGGTAGCCCCACCCTGCGCCCATACGGTCTTGCCGACAGCGTCGACCCGGACGCCCTTCATGGGTGAGAGGTCGATCATGATCCCGCCGTCGATGGTTGCGCGCCCCGCGACATTATGGCCGCCGCCGCGAACCGCGACCTCAAGGCCAAGCTTGGTCGCAAGAGCCACGGCATCGACGACATCGGCCACACCGCGGCACCTGGCAATCAATGCTGGTCGCTTGTCGACCAGCCCGTTATGGACCTTTCGTGCCTCCTCGTAGCCCGCGTCCGCTGGTTTGAGGAGTTGTCCTCCGAAGGACGCGGCAGGTTCGGCTGCGGCGCTGGCGACAGATGCGATGGACATGACGTGATCTCCTCAGCTTGATCCGTCCCCATCCTCGATCGTGGGGCCGTCCCGGAGCAAATCCGAAGATTTCAGGTGACGATGAATCTATTTCACCTAGACTGGCCGCATGCACAAGCTGCCACCGCTGATCGAACTCCGCGCTTTTGAAGCCGCCGCCCGCCATCTGAGCTTCAAGCAGGCGGCGGCAGAACTCGGGGTGACGCCAACTGCGATCAGCCACCAGATCGGGCTGCTCGAGCAGTATTGTGCTTGCGCCCTGTTTCGCCGCAGGCCACGGCCTCTTTCGCTGACCGATGCCGGAGCGCGGTTATTCCCCGCCATTCGTGGCGGGCTCGAGTCGTTTGCCGCTGCGATTGCGGCCGTCAGGCAGGAAGGCGACCGACAGCCGCTCCGGGTGACAACCACCAATGCCTTTGCCAGCCGCTGGCTCGTGCCCCGCCTGCCCCTGTGGCGGAAGCTGCATCCCGACGTGCCGTTAGAGGTCATCGGCACAGACTCCGTGCTCGATTTGCAGGCCGGAGACGGCGATGTTGCCATTCGCTATGCGACGAGCCGGGCACGACCGACGGGCGGCATCGTCGAAGATCTCTTCCGCGACACATTCTGGCCGGTCTGCAGCCCGCGCCTGCTAGCAACGGGGCACCTGAAGAGACCGATCGACCTCGCAAAGCACGTTCTGATTCACTCCTATTGGTCGCCGGCCGATCGTGAGCCACCGACGTGGCAGCGATGGCTCGCCGCGGCTCAGCGCAGATGGCGTGAAGTGCCCCAATTCAGGGACATGCAGCACCTGAGTTTCCGGGAGGAACTGCATGCCATCGAGGCGGTGATCGCCGGACAGGGAATCGGAGTCTTCAGTGACGTGCTCGCGGCACGCGACCTAGCGGCTGGGACGCTCGTAAAGGCCTTCAAGCTGAGCTTGCCCGGCTACGGCTTCTATGTGGTCAGCAAGTCAGGCCATCCCCGCGCGCGGACCATCCGGGCCTTCTCGGAGTGGTTACGGTCAAATCCCTGATCCGTCTCTTACGCTGGCTGATATGCCCTTGGGCCCTACACCGGCGTGTAGATCACCAGCTTCAGCGCGGGATCGTCATTGGCCTGGAAGCTGGTGTGCTCGAAATGCAGCACGCCCTTGGTCGGATGGATCATGGTCTTGCGGCCCGACAAGGTGCCGTGCACCTCGTGCGCACCCCACCATTTGACGAACTCAGGGCTGCCTGCGCGCAAACGCGCCAGCAATTCGGCAAAGGCGGGATCGCCGGCCCAGACGTCGTGGGTGGCGCGAAACATCGCGACCATGCGCTTGGCCACATCTGCCCAGCCCGCGCCGTAGGATTTCCGGGTCTTCTTGTTGGTCATCATCAAGAGCAGCGTGTTGCGATCCTCTTCCGGCAACCGCCCGAACGCAAAGATCTCCTCGGCCGCGTCGTTCCAGGCCAGCACGTCCCAGCGCCGCCCGGTGATGTAGGCCGGATGCGGCAGGCTCTCGACCAGGCGCCGAATGGCCGGCGGCACCACCTCGCGGGTGAAGGTCCCCCTCGCGCCGTCGCGCGCGAGATCCTTGAGGTGCGCATGCTCGGTCTTGCTGAGGCGCAGCGCCCGCGCCAGCGCGTCGACCGTGGTGACCGACGGGCTGACGGTGCGGCCCTGCTCGAGGCGGATGTACCAGTCGACGCCGATGCCAGCGAGTTGAGCGACCTCCTCGCGGCGCAGGCCTGCGGTGCGCCGCCGCTGGCCGGCGGGAAGTCCGACCGACTTCGGCGACAGCTTTTCGCGGCGTGAGCGGAGGAAATCGCCGAATTCGACACGGCGGGGATCGGCCATGGTGTATTTCCGTAATGGATGGAGGGTCCCTGGAATACTAGGATAATACCAGGCCTTCTTGTCCCTTCAAGGGCGCCTCATATGGGGATCACCCGTCTCTGAGGTGAACATCATGAAAGCTGCCGTACTCAAATCCCTGGGATCGCCGCTGGTGGTCGAGACTGCGCCTGATCCGGTGCTCGGCACCGGCGAGGTCATCGTCGACGTGGTCGCTACGCGCGTCCTCTCCTACATGAACGAGGTTTTCAGCGGCGAGCGCAACTACGCGCTCGAGCTGCCGATCATTCCGGGCCCCGGCGCCATTGGCCGGGTGCGCGCGGTCGGCCCCGATGCCACCAAACTCAGCGTCGGCGACTGGGTGTTCTGCGACCCGACGGTGCGCTCGCGCGACGATGTCGTGGCGCCCGATATTGCCCTGCAAGGCCTCACGGCCGCTGGTCCCGGCGGCATGCGCCTGCAGCAGCATTTTCGCCACGGCTCGTATGCCGAGCAGATGCGTGTGCCGACCGAGAACGTGAAGAAGCTTGGCCGGATCACGTCAGAGGAAGCCTCGCAATGGTGTGCGCTGGGGACGGCGCTGGTGCCATACGGCGGCTTCCTCGCCGCAAAGCTTCAGCCGGGCGAGACCGTGCTGGTGAGCGGGGCCACCGGCAATTTCGGCAGCGCCGCCGTCTCGGTCGCGCTCGCGATGGGGGCGGCCTGCGTGGTGACGCCCGGCCGCAATGAGGCTGTCATGGCCGATCTCGTCCGCCGCTTCGGCGCGCGGGTGAAGCCGGTCAGGCTGACGGGCAACGAGGATGACGACCGCGAGGCAATGAAGCGCGCGGCGGGCGGCCCGATCGACTGCGTGCTCGACATCATGCCGCCCTCGGTGGCGACCAGCGTGGTGCGGGCGGCCGTGATGACGGTGCGCGCCTATGGTCGGGTTGCGCTGATGGGCGGCGTCGGCATGGCTGGCGGCGCCGGCCTCGAGCTGCCCTACCCCTGGATCATGCGCAATTGCATCTCCGTCCATGGCGTCTGGATGTATCCGCCGGATGCGGCAACGCGTTTGATTGGGCTGGTACGCGCGGGACTGTTGCGGCTCGACGAATACCAGACGACGAATTTCGACCTCGACCACGTCAACGAGGCCGTCGCGCACGCCGCCGCCAACAGCGGGCCGTTCAAACTGACGGTGATCCGGCCGTAAGTGGCCTGCCCGCTGCGGCGATGCGCCGTTGCAGCGGGTTTGCCTGATATCTCAAACGGTTGAAAGATTCGGCCCCGACCGTAGCCGGCCATCGCCGTCTACTGTGCATGGGGTTGTTTTCGCGGTTTTTTATTCGAGCTCGATGACCTGACCGTCGGACAGCGACACGCGCCGATCCATGCGGCCGGCGAGCTCCATGTTGTGGGTCGCGATCAGCATGGAGACCTTGGTCGCCTTCACGAGCTGCATCAGGGCCTGGAACACGTGGTCGGCGGTGTGCGGATCGAGATTGCCGGTCGGCTCGTCCGCGAGCAGCACGCGCGGCGCGTTGGCGACCGCACGCGCGATCGCGACACGTTGCTGCTCGCCGCCCGACAGCTCGGCCGGGCGATGCGTGATGCGGTCGCCGAGGCCGAGATAGCCGAGGATCTCCTTGGCGCGCTTGACGCTCTCCGATTTCTTCAGGCCGCGGATCATCTGCGGCAGCATGACGTTCTCCAGCGCCGAGAATTCCGGCAGCAGCCGATGCGACTGGTAGACGAAGCCGATATCGCTGCGGCGGAGCTGGGTGCGCTCGATATCGGGGAGCTGCGAGGTCGGCGCGCCGTTGACGTAGACTTCGCCGGAATCGGGCGCCTCGAGCAGCCCTGCGATGTGCAGCAGCGTTGACTTGCCCGAGCCCGAGGGCGCGACCAGCGCGACCGACTGGCCCGCCCACAGCGCCAGCTTGGCGTTGTCGAGGATCGTCAGCGCCGCCTCGCCCTGCAGATACTGCCGTTTTATCTCGTGGAGATAGATGACCGGTACATCTTCCGCCCCCTGCTGCTGCTCCATCAGCCCCTCACTCGTACCGCAGCGCTTCGACCGGATCGAGGCGCGCGGCACGCCACGACGGATAGAGCGTCGCCAGGAAGGACAGCGTCAGCGCCATGATGACGACCGCCGTGGTCTCGCCGACGTCGATCTCGGCGGGCAGCTTCGACAGGAAATAGAGCTCCGGCGAGAACAATTCGGTCGAGGTCAGCCAGGACAGGAATTGCCGGATGGATTCGATGTTGAGGCAGATCACGAGGCCGACAAAGAACCCGACCAGCGTGCCGACCACGCCGATCGAGGCACCCGTGATCAGGAAGATACGCATGATCGAGCCTTGCGATGCCCCCATCGTCCTGAGGATCGCGATGTCGCTGCCCTTGTCCTTCACCAGCATGATCAGGCCGGACACGATGTTGAGGGCCGCGACCAGCACGATCATGGTGAGGATCAGGAACATCACGTTGCGCTCGACCTGGAGTGCGTTGAAAAAGGTCGAGTTGCGCTGCCGCCAGTCGACCAGGAACACCGGCCGGCCCGCCGCTTCCGTCACCGATTTGCGGAAGGAATCGATCTTGTCGGGGTTGTTGGTGAACACCTCGATCGAGGTGACGTCGTTGCTGCGGTTGAAATAGGCCTGCGCCTCGGCGAGCGGCATGAAGACGAAGCCGAGATCGTATTCGGACATGCCGATCTCGAACACGGCGACGATCTTGTAAGGCTTGATCCGCGGCGTGGTGCCCATCGGAGTAACAGCCCCCTTGGGCGCGACCAGCGTTACGCTGTCGCCGGCATGCAGCGACAATTGGTCGGCGAGACGCCGGCCGATCGCGACGCCCTGCCCGTCGTCAAAGCCCTCGAGCGAGCCTTGCTTGATGTTCTTGGCAATGGAGGTGAGATTGTTGAGGTCGTCGGAACGGATCCCGCGCACCAGCACGCCGGAGGCGTTCCAGGGCGAGGACGCCAGCGCCTGGCCGTCGACGACGGGCGCGGCGAGCCGAATCCCATCGACCTGGCTGATGCGCTCGGCGACGTCCTTCCAGTCGGTCAGCGGCGATTCCAGCGGCTGGACCAGAATATGGCCGTTCAACCCCAGGATCTTGTCGAGCAATTCCTTGCGGAAGCCGTTCATCACGGCCATCACGATGATCAGCGTGGCGACGCCGAGCATGATGCCGAGAAAGGAGAACCCGGCGATGACCGAGATGAATCCCTCCTTGCGGCGCGCCCGCAAATAGCGCGCCGACAGCATCCACTCGAAGGGCGCGAAAGGCGCAGTTTGAACGGTTTCAGTCATGGTTTCATCCATCGCTCGATAATCCCATGATTCGGGGTCAATTGTGGCCGGATTGGCGGCCGGGGTATCGGGCGATGAACAATATTCAGCCGACCAGGCGCGCGACCGCGTCCGCTGGCGACATGGTCTCGCGGGAGCCGTCGCTGCGCTGCTTGATCTCGACCTTGCCGTCGGCAAGCCCCTTCGGCCCGATCATGATCTGCCAGGGAATGCCGATCAGGTCGGCTGCAGCGAATTTTGCCCCGGCGCGCTGGTCGGTGTCATCGTAGAGCACGTCGACGCCCTTGGCGGTGAGCTCGGCATAAAGCTTCTCGCAGGCGCCATCGACCGCGGCATCGCCTTGCTTGAGGTTGAGGATAGCGACGCGGAACGGCGCCACCGCCTCCGGCCATTTGATGCCGGCATCGTCATGGCAGGCTTCGATGATGGCGCCGAGCAGGCGCGAGACGCCGACCCCGTAGGAGCCGCCATGGATAGGCACGTCGACGCCGTCAGGACCGGCCACCATCGCCTTCATCGGCTCGGAGTACTTGGTGCCGAAGTAGAAAATCTGTCCGACCTCGATGCCGCGGGTGTTCACGCGCTTCTCCGCAGGGACTTCCTGCTCGAAGCGCGCGGCATCGTGAACGTCCTCCGTCGCGGCATAAACCGAAGTCCATTGCTTGATGATCGGGGTCAGGTCGCTGTCGTAGTCGACATCCTCGCCCGGCACCGGTAGGTCGAGCACGTCGCGATTGATGAACACGCCGGATTCGCCGGTCTCCGCAAGCACGATGAACTCGTGGCTGAGATCGCCGCCGATCGGGCCGGTCTCGGCGCGCATCGGAATCGCCTTCAGCCCCATCCGCGCAAAGGTGCGCAAATAGGCGACGAACATCTTGTTGTAGGCGACGCGTGCAGCGGCCTCGTTGAGGTCGAAGGAGTAGGCATCCTTCATCAGAAATTCGCGGCCGCGCATCACGCCGAAACGCGGGCGCTGCTCGTCGCGGAATTTCCATTGGATATGATAGAGATTCAGTGGCAGGTTCTTGTACGACTTCACATACGCGCGGAAAATCTCGGTGATCATTTCCTCGTTGGTCGGCCCGTACAAGAGCTCGCGCTTGTGGCGGTCGGCGATGCGCAGCATCTCCGGGCCGTAGGCATCGTAACGGCCGCTCTCGCGCCAGAGGTCGGCGAGCTGAAGCGTCGGCATCAACAGTTCCAGCGCACCGGAGCGGTCCTGCTCCTCGCGCACGATCTGCTCAATCTTCTTCAGCACCCGGAAGCCGAGCGGCAGCCAGGCATAGATGCCGGCCGCCTCCTGCCGGATCATGCCGGCGCGCAGCATCAACCGATGCGAGACGATTTCCGCCTCTTTGGGATTTTCCTTCAGAATGGGCAGAAAGAACCGCGACAACCGCATGGCATGACTCTGGGAATCAGTGAGGAGTTGCAGTGAAACCGGATTGGGAGCGAAAACACAAGACCGGGAATGAGGAAAACCCGCTAACGCGGCGGAATTCCTGTCATTTTTCCGTCGACTTCATGTCCGGTTTGAACCGCGCCGACTACGGCGGCGCAACCTCAAGGTCGTCCTCGAGGGTAATCTTCTCGAAGTCGGTCACCAGCGCGTCGATCCGCACGTGCCAGCGGCCGGCGAAGGGCAGTTCGACCTTGCGCACATGCCAATAGCCGTCAGGCCCGCGTTCGGCGTCCCGCTCCATCGGCTCGATGCCGCGCTCCGGCAGGCTCAGCGTCAGGGTCGCTTCCTTGGCCTGCAGCGGCGTCGCCTCCCCGGTCATGAGCTGGAGCACGAAATCGTCCACGCCGGCCTTACCCGGGGACACCAGCACCTGGAACATCGCCTTGTCGGTGTGGATATGGATCGCCAGCGGCGTCTCCGGAATAATGGTCCGTGGCGGCGGCGTGAAGCGCCAGGCGGCGACCACGGCAAGGATGCCGAGCGCGGCTCCGCATTCGAGCAGGATCGAACGCTTAAGCGCGGACGCGGCCATTTGATCCTTCGCAAGCGCCGGAGTCAGCCGATACCGATTGAGCGCAGCGAGCGCCAGGAGGAGCAGCACCAATGCCAGCTTTGCCGAAAGAATGAGGCCGTAGCTCGTCTCGACCAAAGCTTGTGGCTTTTCGAGCTGGATGACCGCAAGCAGGAGGCCGGTCAGTGCGAGCGCGGCGACCAGTGGCACAGCGATGCGCGAGAAGCGGTTCAAGAGGGGCAGCACCGCCGGATTCGGCTTCGACAGCAGCGCAGCAAGCGGCGCCAGCGCGCCAATCCAGAAGGCGACAGCGAGGCCGTGGACGAAGACCGCCGGCCGCGTCAACGCCTCAGGCGACGCCGTTGCGGCGTGCCCGGTCATCGCGAGCGACAGGCCAACGCCGGCGAACGCGATGGCCGCAATGGCGCGCGCGTACCAGGCGCGGCCTAGCGCCATCAGCGCAAGCAGCATCGCTGCGAGGGCGACGAGCAAAGCCGGACCGGCGCTGGTTCCGAATGCGATCATCCAAGGGGCCATCGTCATAAACGACGCAAGCGGCAGACCGAGGAGATCGAGGCCCAACACGCCGAGAGAGACAACGGCGCTCGGGAGACCGACGAGGAGCGCTGTGCGCGGCACGCCCATGCCCGACATCGACCGCGCAATCCAGCGGCCAAAGAACACGCCGCCAACGCCGACAAAAAGGCCAAGATAAAGCCCGACGCGCGATAGCCAGATCAGCACATTCAACCGGCCATCCGGATTGACCGGAGGCTGCGTGGCCGTCGGCGCGCCAACCGAAAAGATCACGGATCCCGAGACGGGATGGCCGTCCTGCGAGATCACCCGGTAGCTCACGACCGCAGTGCCCTTCGGCAGGTCCGGTGGCATCGCAACCGAAATACCCTCACCCGATTTGGTCACGCGTGCGTCATCACGCGGCCGGCCCGCGCCGTCGATCAACTGGACGGCGCCCGGGGTCACTGCCTCGTTGAAGCGCAGTTCCACCGCCTTCGGCGCGCTCGCAAGGATGCTGCCGCTCGCCGGCTCGACTGAGACCAGCGCGGCATGCGCCAATACCGCGGTTGGATGGCCGACGAGCACGAACAAGGTCGCAAGCGCAGCGAGCAGACGCATTACGGCTTGGCTAGCAATTTTACGCCCGGCGCCGGCGACTTGTCCTCACGCGAATGTGCTGCCCCCTCCGCAGGGATTTCGATCCAGCGGCTGACACCCTTCTCGCATTCCTGCACAACCGGGAAATAAAGCGTGGTGTTCGGCTTCAGGCTGTCGGTGAGAAAGCTGCTGACGACGAACTCGTCGTAATTGTGGTCCGGCAACTTGCCGCCGGACCAGACCACTTCCTTTGCGCCCGAGGAGAGCTTATTGCCATGATAGTCGTATTGATTGGCATATTTGCCCTCGACAATATCGACGTTCCAGCCGGCTTTTGGCATCGGCTTCACCGCGATCACGCCTTCAGGGATCTGCACGCGGATCTTGATCGTCGGCGAGCCGGAGCAGCCATGCGGCACGGCGAACACAGCTTTGTAGGCTGCACCGACCGTGGCCTGCTTGCCTTCCAGATAGACGTGCGCCGCCGCGGGCGATGCGGCAAGTGACGTAAGCAGGATCAGCCAGGATGTCTTCGGCATGCCCAATCTCCCGGAGATGAGATCACACGCCTCACATCTTCATTCCCGAATGGTCAGGCATTTTCTTCATCATCATGCCTCCGCCGCCACCAGGTGCCTGAGCACCCACACCTTGGACATCGAGCGACACGGCGACCTTGCCAGCCTTTTCGAACTCGAGCGTCACCGGCACCTTCTCGCCCTGCTTCAAAGGACCCTTCAGATCCTGGAGCATCAGATGATAGCCGCCGGGTGCGAGCCTCACGGTCTTGCCAGGCTCGATCACAAGGCCCTTGTCCAGCGGACGCATCTTCATCACGCCGTTCTCCGTCGTCATCTCATGGACGTCGGCCTTCCCTGCGATTTCCGCCGAGACGCCGACGAGCTTGTCGGGCGCAGCCCCCTTGTTCTCAATGGTCAGGAAGCCGCCTGCGACCTTGGCGCCGCTGGGCGTCGCCCGGCTCCAGGCCTGCGAGATCACGAGATCGCCGGCCTTGACGTCGTCGGCGCGGACGGGAGCTGCGATCACGACTGCCGAGAGCGCCGCCAGCGCGAGGAGAGTTGAGAGCTTGTTCATGACATTTGCCTTTCTTGTCGCCTTTGAGAGTGCCCCACCCGTCAGAATCTTTGCAGCCTTGCGCGGATCCGCCGAGCCATTTCGTTCGTTGACTAACTATGCAGTGCCAGCCACGGAGTCGAGATCGTTTCGATTGTCGGATTGACCGGGGACAAGGTGTCACTCTTTCAGTTCACGAGTGTATGGCCGGATGCATCGTGCCAAGAATCC
This sequence comes from Bradyrhizobium sp. CCBAU 51627, assembly GCF_028128765.1. Classification (GTDB taxonomy): domain Bacteria; phylum Pseudomonadota; class Alphaproteobacteria; order Rhizobiales; family Xanthobacteraceae; genus Bradyrhizobium. Next base: position 174,299 of record NZ_LBJG01000088.1, on the reverse strand, counting down.
CGACGACGGCAAGAATGATGAGGCCGAGGACAAGCTCGGCGGTACTGTTGCATGTGAGCCAGCCCACCGCACCATTGCGGAACGAACTCAGTCGGGGCGTCAACACGAGCCGGTTGATCAAGGCGAACATCAGCATGAGCGAGAACAGGGCGAGCTTGAGCACCAACAGTCGTCCATAGTCGGTGACGATCAGCGCGTGGACCGAACCGACGAGAATGACGGTGTTGATGACTCCCGTGAACAGGAGCGTGCCCACGCACATCAAACCGATGATCGAAAACCGTCCCACGACGTGGCTGGCCAATGAAACCGCCTTGCTTCGGCAGCACGCCCGAAGGAACAGGATCAGCGAAGCCAGGCCGCCAATCCAGGCCGCGGCCGCGATCAGATGCAGCGCATCAGCGGCGACATGCACGTAGCCGGTCTCGCCAATGGTCGCGCCGGCATGGCCACTCCAGGCGAGACTTCCGGCAAATGCAAGCGCCGCCGCAAATTCAGGCCACCGGGCGATTACTCTGGTGTCAAAGGCGAGACACACCGTCAAACAGATGGCCAGACCCAGGCGAACCGCTATTACCTGCCCGAACTGCGTTTCGTTGATCACCGTCGACAACACGTCTGAGCTCGACGCTTGGTCGAAGGGCATCCCGCTCATCGACGAAGCTTGAAGCATCAGCCAGAGTCCCGCGGAGATAACTGCAATGCCAAGACTGAACCAGGCGACCCGCAAGGTCGGAATCACGCGCGAAGCAACAACGCCTGCTTCCGCGCGCGGCGGTGGCGCAGCGATGACGCTTCGAAAGACAACGTCCCCGACAACGATAGCTGTGGCCGCGAAGTGCACTGCGCGCGTTGCGACCAACGGCGTTTCCGCTGCTGACCAATCCATCGGCGATCAAGCCCTTATGGGCCGACCTCGAAAGTGAAGCTTCCATCCGTGGTATGCGTGTCGGCGGACAATACGTGCCAGTTCACGTGGTAGGTTCCGACCCCGCCAGGTTTCAGCGAGACTGACACCTGATTGCCACTGACGCGTGCTTTTCCTGCATCGACGCGCTGGCCGGAGGGACCCGTAACGGCAATCGAGCTGAATGCTGCCTCCAGCTTCTGGTTGAACCAGAGCGTCACCTCGCGGGGTGCGCTGGCAACCTTGTTGCCTACCCGCGGCTCGGCATGATCGAGAAAGGCATGGGCCCTCGCTTCGCCGGCCATCAGCGACATCGCAAGAAAGGCTGCGAGCAGGGTCATCGCACTTGGAGATAAAGGGCGCATCGGTCAGTTCCTTCCAGTGGGGCTGGTCGCCTGGACAGGCCTGCCGAAAAGTGGCTTGCCGATGCCCCGGGGGTCGATGTCGTCGAGATAGAAGTGCAGCTGGCCGATCACGCCGACATGCGTTCCGCTTTGTCGATTGACCGGGATCAACGCCTCGATGCCCAGCTGATATTTGTTGCCGATCCAGAGGACGCCGGGGTTGATCGTGCCCGTTGTCAGCGTGCCCGAAGTGAGCGTGTTCGCGACCGGGGTTTGGAGATTGGCCTCGACAAGCGGAATCAGGTGATTGAAGAAATCCGGCAAGCCGAGGTCGGCGACGGCGGATTTCAGATAGGGCATGCTGTACTGGATGGTTGCGCCCCAGTTCAGTACGCGCGGATGGAGTTCAGTATCCGCCGTTGCGTCACCGGTGTCGGGATCGATGCCGAACGTGGTCGTGAAGTTTCTCGCCGGAATCGCGTAGCCGACCTGGCCGGTAACGGCGACAGGGCGGAGCCAGGAGAATCTGTCAGGCAGGTCGCCAAAGCCTTTGCCGAACCAAAGCATCGGCGTGTAGGTGTTGAAGGGATCGGCGCCCACGTTTTGCGAGCCAGTGCCACCCCATTCGATGCTGAGCCCGACCGACATCACGAATTCATGCGTGGGGTCCTTGAACAGCCGGTACTTAAGCGTCGTCTCCAAGTTCTGAAATCCGTTGGCGCCCGGAACGGTCGGATCGGTCGGATTGAGGAATGTGTACGTCGAGCCAAACGACACCCCAAAATCCTCGGTGATGCGTTTTGAGAACTCGCCGGACACGTCGCGCTGTCGAACAGATGGGACGTCGCCGGTCCTGAAGGCGTCAACAGTAGGAACCGACAGTTCGTCGTTCACGCCGGGATCATCGATGCCCAGCGTTGCCGGGAAGAAACGATTGCCGACGATCTCGTGGGCATGGCCTTCGGACAGAGGAAGAAGCGCAATCACGGCCCCGCAAAGGCCCGTGCGCACATGAGAGACAAGCATAAGATATCTCCACAAATCGACGTGCAGGTTCGGCAGCCGTTTGGCTGCGATGCTCACGTCAACTGCGGAGGCGCCCGCGCCTGAGCGCTTGATCCAGGATACAAGGCTGTGATGGCAACATCAGGATCATGCCACTCAACCCGTTCGGCATGGCGGAAAGGAACGGAGAGCGTCGCGTACGGCGGCGAATCGAAGGATGCGTTGGCCTGTGCCAGGCAGCACAGCGCGCAGGCTCCTGCATGTGCCGCCGGCGCTCCCGTTTGATCGTCAGCAGCCCCCTCGTCGATCGTGCTGTGGCAGATCGCGGTGATAGAAAGATGATCGGCAACGGCTGAGCCGGCCGCCCAGCAGGCCGCAATCGGCGCCAGCACCTGCATCGCCAGGGCGAGCAGGACGAGGGGTAGGAATTTTTGCAGCCGAGCGCGCATCCGCCGAACCATTCGTTCGTGCACTAACTAAGCACCGCCCCCATCCCGAGTCGAGATCAGTTCCGTCGCCTTCTTGGCCCAGCGCAAATTGTGTCGAGAATCGTGGCCAAGACAGTTCACCATGGACGGCGGCCCCGCATTTGAGGCAGGTCAAATATGGCCACCCGGATCCGGGGGCTCGCATATTTCTTATATTTGTCATATACTTATGCGGATAACAGCCTTATCATTTCGTTAGCTGCTCTTATTTTGAACAATCGTTGCCGAAAATGATGACAAGCGCGAAAAGTTGATCTAGCATCCCCCTCGCTCAGGCCTGACCGCGAGGTCGAAGTCTGGTGGTCCAAGTCTCGGGAGGAGCCCCTGGCGCGCAAAACGCAGCGTCGCCCCGTCAATCAAGATCAAATCTTAGAATCGGGGATAATAGGGTCGACACAATTTTTGAGCGGGGCTCGGGCCCCGCTCTTTTTTTGTTTGCGCGGTGCCGGCATCGCTGGACATCCCTCCAGCCGGACGCAGCTTTGATCTTGCGCCTCAAGCTGCGGATCTCGCCCTTATCCATCGCAGGTTTGATCCTCTCGCTTGCGATCGAGACGCTCTTCGGGGACGAGCACGGGCTGCTTCGGCTGATCGCCCTGCGCTGCACGAACGCGAGGCTCTCGCGGAATTGCAGATAGAGTAGCGTGAACTCTTCGATTGTGAGACACTTTGCGCCTCGGTCGCGCAATCAATGACGCGCCGACGACAAGATATATGGGAGCGAGCGATGTCCGGGACGAAAGATTTCTCGACGACGAGGCGCGATCTTCTTCAGGCGGCAGCGACCGCCGGCGCCGCGACTGCCATCCTCGGCAGTTTAGGCATAAACCCAGCACTTGCAGCCGAAGTCGGACGAAGCGAGAAGCCGCTGAAAGCGGCGTTCTCCAACGCAGGCCTCCAGGCCACCTGGTGCGCACAGGGCAAGCAGGCGGCGGAGTTCTGGGGCAAGCTGTTCAACGTCGAAGTGACCTGGTTCGACGGCCAGCTCGACGCCGTGAAGCAGCGCGCGGCGATCGACAACATGGCCTCGCAGAAATGGGATTTCGTCGCGATCCAGGCATTCGGCATCGGCACTCTCACCCAGCCCGTGCAGAAGATGATTGACGCCGGCACGCCCGTGATCGACATGGATACGCTGATTGCGCCGCTCGACCAGATCAACGTCCATTCCTTCCTCGCCCCCGACAACGAGTTCATGGGCGCCTCGGTGACGCAGGCGCTGTGCAACGCAATGGGCGGCAAGGGCAAGATCATCATGACGCAAGGTGCGCTCGGCCACACCGGCGCACAGGGCCGCGCCAAGGGTTTTAACTCGGTGGTCAAGCAATTCCCTGGAATCGAGGTGCTCGATACCCAGCCGGCCGATTGGGACGTCTCCAAGACGGCGCGGCTCTGGGAAACCTATCTGACCAAATACCCGCAGATCGATGCGGCGTTCTTCCACAATGACGATATGGCGCTGGCGGCTGCCAACATCATGAAGGCGCACAACCGAACCAACATCCTGATCGGCGGTGTCGACGCGATGCCGCCGGCGATCCAGGCGGTCAGCGAGGGCCGGATGTTCGCGACCGTGCGCAATCCGTCCTGCCGCATCCATGGCGGCGCGATCATCGCCGGCGTCGCGGCCGTGGTCGGCGGCGAGAAGAGCGGCCAGGGCATTCCCAAGAATGTCGTCACCGACGGCCCTGTCGTCACCAAGGCCAATGCCGCCGGCATGCAATGGATGGAAGATCACTTCCTGATCTGAAATTCTCCATGCCTGAGGGTCGTCTGCCCATTCTGGAACTGCGGGGCATCACGAAGAGCTTCGGCGGCGTCGAAGCCCTTCGTGGTGTCGACTTCGCGCTTCTCCCCGGCGAGATCCACGGTCTCGTCGGCGAGAACGGCGCGGGAAAAAGCACGCTGATGAAGATCATCGCCGGCGTGCACACTGAGTTCTCCGGCCGCTTTCTGATCGATGGAGCGGACAGACATTTCCGCTCGGCGCGCGATGCGCACGCGGCAGGAATCGCCATGGTGCACCAGGAGCTCTCGGTCGCGCCTGATCTCACCGTCGCCGAGAACGTCTTCCTCGGCAACCAGCCGACCAACGCCCTTGGCCTCGTGCAATGGCGGCGCATGGCGCGCGAGGCCGGCGAGCAGCTCTCTCGCTTCGGCATCGACGTCGATCCGATGTCGAGGCTCGGCGACCTGCCGATCGGGCTGCAGCAGCTGATCGAGATCGCCCGCGTGCTGTTCTCCGGCGCCCGCATCGTCATCCTGGACGAGCCGACCTCCGCCCTCTCCCCGCCGGAGGTCGAGCGCCTGTTCGCGACGCTACGGCGGCTGCGCGAGCAAGGCACGGCCATCGTCTTCATCTCGCATTTCATCGAGGACATACTTCGCGTCTCCGATACGGTCACCGTATTCCGCAACGGGCGGAAGGTTGCGGAAACCGCAAGCTCCGCAACCAGCAAGGGCGCGCTGATCGAGGCCATGATCGGCCGCGGCGGCGAAGTGCTCGAGCACAGCTACACCGACGATCTCATGCTGCCGCGGCCGAGCGACCGACCGGTGGTGCTGAAGGTGGACCAGCTTTCGCTGGCGCGCAGCCTCAAGGACGTCTCCTTCGAGGCCCATGCGGGCGAGGTGCTCGGCATCTACGGCTTCATGGGTTGCGGCCAGCAGGAGCTGTCACGCATCCTGTTCGGCAAGGTGAAGCCCGACGCCGGCACGCTTGTCGTCGAGGGTGCGCCGAAAACCTTCGCCAGCACAGCGGCGGCGCGGCGCGCCGGTGTGGCATTGGTGCCGGAAAGCCGGCGCGCCATGCTGTTTCACCAGGAGCCGGTGTACAAGAACATTTCGATCAGCATCCTGGACCGCATCTCGTCGCTGCTGCTCAAGCCCGGCCAGGAGCGCGAGATCGCGAAACGTCAGGTCGAGCAGCTGCAGATCAGGCCGCCGGTGGTCGGCCTCGACCTCGGCATGCTCTCCGGCGGCAACCAGCAGAAGGTCGCGCTGGCGAAATGGCTGACCTATCCGCCCAAGCTGCTGGTGCTGTGCGAGCCTACGCGCGGCATGGATGTCGGCGCCAAGAACGACGTCATCAACATCGTCCGCGACCTCCGCGCCAAGGGGCTCGCGATCATCGTGTTGTCGACCGAGCCGGAAACGGTGCTGTCGCTGGCCGACCGCATCCTGGTGCTCAAGCGTGGCGCGTTGGTGCGGGAATTCAAGAACGAGCCGGTCAGCAAGGACCGCCTGCTGGAAGCGGCGTGACGGAGACGCACAATGGCGAGCAGTGAGACGGCAGCGGCGACGGATCAGCGGGCACGGGGCCTTGCGTCCTTCCTGCGCTCGCAGATGCGCAACATCGCCCCATTCCTGACGCTGATCTTCCTCTCCGCGTTCTTCGCCCTTGCCAGCCCCTCCTTCGCGACGATCGACAATCTCGGCAACATCCTCACCCAGGTGTCGGTAACAGGCATCATCGCAGTCGGCCTCACCTTCGTGATCCTCTGCGCAGAGATCGATCTTTCGATCGCCAGCATTGCCAACGTCACCGGCATTGCGGTCGCCTACTTCACGCTGCAGGAAACCTACGTCAACATCGCCAACATTCCCCTGCCCGGCGCGGTCGCGATACTGCTGTCGATCCTGCTCTGCGCAGCGCTCGGCCTCGTCAACGCGCTGGGGCTGACCGTGATCGGCATCCCCTCCTTCATCATGACGCTCGCCATGATGCAGATCGCCGCCGGCATCTCGGCGCTGCTGGTGCGCGGCCAGATCGCCTACAAGGTCCCGAGCCTCATCAGCACGCTCGGCTCCGGCTCGATCGGCGGCATTCCCTGGATCGTCATCGTCGCCGCCATCATGCTGCTCGGCGGCCATCTGGTGCTGACCTACACGCGTTTCGGCCGCTACGTCTACATGGTCGGCGGCAACCGCGAGGCGGCCGAGTATTCCGGCCTCAACGTCAAGCTCATCCTGGGCGCGGTGATGATCATCTCCGCGGTGTGCTCGGGCATCGGCGGCATGCTGGGCGTCGCCCATTTCGGCAGCGCGCAGCAGAACGAGTTCGACACCTATCTGCTCGATTCCATCGCCGCGGTCGTCGTCGGCGGCACCAGCCTGTTCGGTGGCCGCGGCGGTATCGGCAACACCATCGTCGGGCTTTTCGTTCTCGGTGTTCTCAACAACGGCCTCGACCACGTCAACATCGACAGTTTCCTGAAGATCCTGATCCGCGGTCTGATCCTGCTGGCGGCGCTGGTGATCAACGTCTACGCGCAGCGCTTAAGGGAAAAGGCGACGGAGTAATCCGCCGTCAAAACAAAACGCGAAAACAACCCCATGCACAGTACAAATCATTGGGGAATTGACCTCGACGGATTCGAGCCGCCGCTCTCAGCAGCATTTGACACGTCGGGCAAAACAGGAGCACGATGTCACCACGGGCATCGACCGGGTGTCTGCGCTGAGCTTCAGCTTGGGCCCTCAGTTCTCCTGTCCCTCTCTCCAAAATCCGGCAAATCCCCAAGCCATGGTCGTGCGGAATTCGGCACTGGTGCACGAGGGAACACAAATCGACGCGGCCGCCGGGGCCCAATGGGCGGCGGAGTCGCAACAACCTCAGTCGCCTCAGCAGTTCCGCGACCGGGCGGACCGTCCAGGTCGACGGGCCCTCGAGAATCGCGCCGACGAAGACATCCGCATGATGATCGCGGGTCAACGCAGTCTCGCGTTGAGGTGGATCGTTCCCCAATCCCAGCGCTGCGAGACAATGGCGGCCAGGCTTGCGCCCGCCCCTGAAGTGCCGGTGCTGTCGGGCAGTAGGATACCAAATTCGGTCGCAACGTTTGGGCCTGCCTTATCCTGTAGGCCGCCCGGCACCACCACATGCTTGAGAAACGCTCCGGCCGCCGTCAAGGTCGTCGGTCCAGGCGGAGACAGGGAGGTCTGCCCCTGCCCTTCGAAGACGGCCTCCCAATCCTCTCGCAGGCCGTAATTGACGACCCAGGCCGGCGCGATCAGGCTTGCCCCGCTCTCATCACGCAGACGTCCTGCCGGTTGCAGTTCGATCTCCATTTCCCCCTTCTTGGCGACGGCAGCATCGGTGCCGTCGAAGGGACGATAGGCGGCCGCCGGAGCGCAGAAGGCGCACAGGCCGAACACGACCATGGCGCCTATGGAGTGCCCCACGAAACTTTGGAAATGTTGGCTGCGTCGACACATGCGCCGCCTCCCGACATCAGGGCATTGGCTTGAACACCCAAATCGCCGCCGGCCCAGCCGGGCCCGCACGGACCGCCACGAACAGGCGGTCCATCTCCGACACGAAGAGCGAGGTTCGCGCGCCCGTTGCCGTCGGCAAGCGTCCGATCCTGCGATAATCCGAGCCGTCAATCTCGAAGACATCGACGTAGCCTGCGCCGCAGCTCACATAAACACGCTCGCGCTTTGCATCGACGAAAAGGTCATCGACGTCCCCGCAGGTTTCGGTCCTCGCGATCCGTTTGCCATCCATCGAGAATACGGCAAGCTCGGCGGGACTGCGGTAAGCCAGAAGAACCCGGCCACGAGTGTGATCGATCGTCATCGCGAAATTACCGCCCTTATCCAAGGACCAGTTGGCAAGCTGCTTGCCGGAAGCGCCGTCCACCACCGAAACGGCGCGCGCGTCGGGCAGGTTTACAAAGATGCGCCCACCGTCGGGCTCGATCTGGAAACTCTCCGGATGCGCCTTTAGCGGTATGCTCCGAACCTTGGCGCGGGTAGTCGGGTCAAGGATTGCCAAGCCACCATCGCCATAGCCCACGACCACGCGCCTGGCCGCTGCGTCGATCCGGATGTTGTCCGCGTCGCTGCCGAGTTCGATCCGCCCGATCGCCTTGTAGGCGACGGCTTCGAACAGTTGCACCGAGCCATCGCGGGCATTGGCAACATAGAGGGTGTCGGTCGAGGGCTCATAGGCGACTCCTTGTGGCTCGTTCAGGCCGGTCATCGTTCGGAGCAGAGTATGTGCAGCCAGGTCGACGACGCCGACGGTGTCGTTGCCAAGCTCGGCCACGAACAATCGCTGCCGCTTCAGATCGACGGCAAGATGATCGATCCGGCCACGCACATCGCCGAGCAAAATCTTCGCCTCGAGCTGGAGCGGCACCTTGTCTTCGCCTGATGCCTTGGCTTTGTCCGCCAGCGCGGATGGGAACGGTGTCATCAGGACCATAAGAAAGGCAACCACGAGGTGAGGCCACCCTCGATCCCGCCATCTCCGTGTCCGCAGCGTCGTCATCTCATTTCAGCCCGGTCAGCACCCAAGCCGGCTGAAGGACTGGATAGGCGATCAGCCCCACGACGGCCGTGACGGCGATCAGCATGGGATTGCTGACCTTCCAGCGGAACAGCACGGCGAGCGAGACGATGCCGATCAGCGCGGTCAGCCAGTCGCCGATCGCGATCTTGCCGAGCAGGAAGCACGCCCCCAGAATGGTCCCGATCGCTGCCGCATAGGCGCCCTTCACGAAGCCCTGCACGTTCGGATTCTTGCGGTGCCGCGCCAGCAAGGGCGCGATGATCAGGACCAGCAGGAAGGACGGCAGGAAGATCCCGATGGTGGAGATCAACGAGCCCCAGAATCCCGCCACGAGGTAGCCGACGAAGGTGGCGGTGATCACGACCGGTCCGGGACTCATCATGCCGATCGCGACCGCGACCAGAAATTCGCGCTCGTTGAGCCAGCCATATTGCTGCACCAGTCCCTGCTCCAGGAAAGGAACAATCACAAGGCCGCTGCCGAAGGTCAGTGAACCCGCCTTGAGGAAGAACAGCAGTAGCTTCCCCAGCGTCGATGCGGTCGCGGCCGGCGCAACGCCGGGCGCCGCTGCCGGGATCGCCGCAAGCTGAAGAGCGACGGGCGGGCGCTTGATGTTGCCGTAATAAATGATCCCGACGATCCCTGCCCCGATGAACAGAAATGCGACCTCCGCCTTCAGGATTACGGTCACGGCCAGACAGACCGCGGCGATCGCCCATTGCAGCCAATCCTCCATGCCGAGCTTGGCGAGCCGGTAGCAGGAATGCAGGATCAGCGCGATCACGGCCGGACTGACGCCATAGAAGATGCCGGTGACCGCCTTGAGATCCCCGAGATGGACATAGAGCGCGCCGAGGGCCGCGACGATGACGAAGTTCGGCAAGATAAACGCCCAGCCGCCGGCCCACGCGCCCCAGAAGCCGCAACGCAGATAGGCGATGAAGATGCCGACCTGGATCGCCAGCGGGCCGGGAAGCGACTGGCAGATGGCGATGGCCTCGCGCATCTGCTCCCGCGTGAGCCACTTCTTGTCGCTGACGAGCTCGCGCTCCATCTGGCCGACCAGCGCGACCGGCCCGCCGAAGCCGAGAAATCCGAGCCGCAGAAAATAGCGAACCATATCAGCCATTCCGCCGCGTTCGCTCGTCGTTGTTGTCGTCGTCATCACGTGTCCCCGTTGCCGTAATAAGCGGGCTGCAAAATGCCATCGAGCGAGCCGCCGAGCCCCATCGGGATCAATTCGATCTGCTCGCCGCTCCGCGTCACCTGGTAACAGCCGTCGTCGCTCTCTCCGAGATAAAGGCAAAGCTGGTCCTTCTCGACCACCCATTTGCCTACCTTCTTGACGCCCATTGAGAAGCTTCGCAGCGTGCCGTCCTTCTCATCGACAAAGCCGGCATCGAGGGTGACCAGCCCCCGATGCCGGCCGCGAGTGCCGCGATGAGGCACCGTGCAAGTTGACCGTTCGATTCCGCCATCCTCACTTCTTGCAGGCCTTCAGGCACATCTGGTACTCGGTCTTGCAGGCCGGGCCGGCATAGTTCTTCATGCATGCCGCGCGCTGTTCAGCGCAGACCTTGCAGGTCTGCGCACGAGCTGCGAGTTCGCTGGCCAGCAGGCCCACCAATGCGAACATTGCGGCAGCAAGGTTTCTCATTCGCAATTTCCCCGTCATGCCTCCTCCTCAGCTTTCCCTCGCATATTGATCGTAGAGCGCGGAGGCGTTGTCCCAGCGAATGGCCTCCATGTAGATGTCGACATAGCGGGCCGCCGCTGCACCGAAGTCCATGTGATAGGCATGCTCGTACATGTCGAGCACCAGCACAGGGCGGCCGCCGGCAAGCGTCGTCGTATGGTCGGCGGCCCATTGGTTGACGAGCCGCTTGTTGCGGGGGGAATAGGACAGGATCACCCAACCCGATCCACCGCCCTCCGCCTTGCCCATCGCCGAGAACTCCGCCCGCCATCGCTCGATGCTGCCGAAGTCGCGCACGATCGCCTCGGCGAGAGCGCCGCCCGGCCTGCTCGCGCCGCCGAGGCCATCGAAATAGATTTCGTGCAGGACCATGGAATTCATCGCGATCAGCTCTTCGCGCTTCAAGCCGTTGATGACGAAGTTCGGCGCCTTGGCATAGTCCAACTCGGCGAGTTGCGCGCCGATCGCGTTGAGCCGCTTCACGGCACCGCCGTAATTGTTCTCGTAATGGCTTACGAGGACCTTTTCGGAGATGCCGCTGATCGATTTTGGATCGAACGGCAGCGGTTTGACCTGGTAGGACATTGCCTTGGCTCCTGTGCGTTTCCTTGCCGGCCTCGGACTCGCGGCCGCTGCTTCAACTCTTGGTGCTGGCCGTCTTGTCGAGCGCCGCGCGCAAACCCTCGGCGAGCTTGACCGCGTCGTCGTTGGCCCAGAAATGCATGAAGAACAGTCGCGGCTGCTCGTCCAACATGTGGCTGTGCAGCGCGGTCACCTCGATGCCGTGCGTTCGCAACGCCAGGATCACCGGATTCACCTCGTCGGCCGTCAGCACGAAGTCGCCGGTGATGGCGGCCTTGCCTCCGCCGGTCGGCTGGAAGTTGATGCCGATCGCAACACCCATCGGGCCGACGGGCGTAAGCGCCATGCCCTCCTCGGTGATCGGATCGCGCCGCTTGACGCTGAACTGGTACACGCCGCCGTTGGCCTGGCCTTTCACGCCGATGATCTGGTCGAGCTTGGCGGTATCGAGATCGACGGCGGGCGGCGGGCTCGCCGGCGCCGCGACGGTGGGTGGGGTCTTGCTTTCGGCGAGCGCGCCGTGGATCGCCGCCGCCAGTTTCACGGGATCGCCATGTCCGGCGACATGCATGTAGAACGTCGCCGGGCTCGCGCGCAGCAGATGATTGTGGACGGCCGTGATCTCGAGGCCATCAGCGATCATCTTGGCCATCACCGGGTTGATCTCGGTTTCGAGCAACACGAGGTCGCCCATGACCATTGCCCCGCCATGAGCGGGCTTGAACGCAACCCAGCCGCCGAGCGCCAGTGCCGGCTTGATCGTCACCCCGTCCAATGTCACCGCGAGATCCGTGCGAGGAAAGCCGTAGCGGTGGACATCGTCCGAGACGGCTGCCTTGCGGCCGAGCGTTTCGTCGATCTTCTGCCAGTCGATGCCGTCTGCGGCGTGAGCCGTCGAGACGAACTGCGGGAGCACGTCTCGGCCGAGTCCCTGGTCGTTGGTGCCGAGAACGGCGGCGCAGGCTGCTGCGCCGATCAATATTGCGGTCATCTTTCGCATCGCACGCATCCTTATTTCTGCTCTTTGACCTGGCCACTGCTGTCGACAACGAGCCGGACCGGCTTGCCATCTTTGACCGCCTTGGCGCTGATGCCTTCAGCGGTCGATTTGATGTCGCTGACCTGCGCGTAGCCGGCCGCCTGTATCCTGGCGACAAGCTCCTCCTGAGACAGGGCAAGCGCGGGCGAGAATCCCCCCGCGCTTGCCAGCAGCAGAGCTGCAGACGCGATGATTTGCTTCCGCATGATCATTCTCCTGGTCTTGCTCCCAGCCCAGGTTCGGTCAGTGTCGTCGCCTTTCGGGCGACGACGGCGCGCTGCAGCGGGCACGAACAACCGTGCCCGTCAGCGCTTGGCCTTGTTGGTTGGCCAGTTGTGGGTTTCTCCGGTTGCGTCACGGCACCATCGGTAAAACGCGTCGTAGAGCAACATGCCGGCATTCAGCTGTTCGAGGTCGTCGTCGAACATGCGCGACAGGCCGAGCGAAGCTGCAAGCAGGCCTGGAGCCTCCGGACTGAGATTGAGCCGCGCCGTGTCGGCGGCCCGCACCATCTCGGCGAGCCGGTTTATCGGCGGTGTCGAAAGCCCGAACTCCTGCACCATCACGTCGAAGGTGCAGAGTTCGCCGCGATGGCTCCAGAATACGTTTTCAATGTCGAAGGGCGTGGCATCGAAGCGCTCAGCCGTCGCCTCGACTTCCTGAGCCGACACGTAAAGGAAGACCGCGGCCGGATCGATGAAGCGCCGGATCAGCCAGGGACAGGCGATGCGGTCGATCTTGGGGCGCGCCCGCGTGACCCAGACCGTGCGGCCCCGTCCGTCGCGTTTGGGCATTCTGTTCACCGGAACGGTCGGGAGCTTTGCTTCCTTCCAGGCGAGATGGCCGCCTTCAAGGGATTCTGCGGCAACGTTGTAACAGCGGAGCCAGGCGGCCGTTCCTTCGCTGAGTTTCTGTCCCTTTTGGCAGATGACGACCACCGACTGCCCCGTCAGGCGCGAGGCCCAGTCCTGGACGTCGAGATGGGAGCGCCTGGTCGCGCCGGGTATCAAACGCGGATCGGCCGCGAAATCCTCGTCGATGCGGACGTCGATCAGCGTCGGCGCGTTGGCCGTGCCGATCAGGCGGAACAATTTATCGGGTGAGATCGAAGTGTATGATGTGGACATGCTGCGCCCTTGGTGAACAGGACGCGATTCTTGGGCATGTCGCCTCGCGGGGAGATCGCAATTCCCCGGACCGGAAATAAAAGCCCTGATGGCCGGACTGTCAACCCGCCCGTGCCGAAAGACGCAAAGAAATCATTGGAACGGTCGAGCCGGCGTCGCCGAGGTCTGCGAGCCGCCGGCACCATCAGCGCGGCGTGAACTGGTTGAGGTCGTGAGTGCCCATCTGCTGTTCCAGCTGGGCGACGCGATCCGCCATCTTCTCGAAGCCATCAGCGCCGAACAATTCGTGTTCCTTCTTCTCGAAGTCCTCGGCCATCGCGTCGTACTCGGCGGAAGAAACCACGTCTTTCAGCTTCGGAAAGAGATCGGTGTCCTCGCGCGCGGCGTGCGGCCGGTACATCGTGATGAAGGATTGCATCGCGCCGACCAGCTGCCTGCGATCGTCGGCGTTGCTTCGGCCCGACGGCGCCAGCCTCAGGATATTGTCCGTGACCTTCCGGCCCGCCTCGTGCTGGCGCAGCAGGATGTCCACCAGATCGGTCATCTGGCCGGCTGTCTTGAAGCGCGGGAAGACGTGCTCCTCCTCCGACTTCTCATGGTAGTTGTTGATGAAGTCGCGAATGATCCCGGCGGATTGCGTGATCAGGGCAGGATCAAAATCATCGTTGGACGCGAACTTCCGGATTCCGGCTTCGTAGAGCAGCAACACGCGATCGAGCACGCCATGCTCGCGCATCAGGTCTTCGGGCGGGGTGACCTCCTCGCCTTTCTTCTCCCCGCCCTTCTGCTTCCCTTCGCCGCCCTTGCTTTTGGCAAAGGCCGGCCGTGTGATAACGGCGGGCGCCGCGACCGCCGCCAGCGCTCCTCCGAGCAACAGCAGGCGACGCTTGCTTGACATGACGACCATCGCGGCGCTCCCGCGGCTCTGTGAGCCAGACGTGGCGTGGCGCTCTCAGCGCCAGGCCTTTTCGTTCTTCTGTTCGTAATCCCTGAAGGCCTTCTCAAGCCCGCCCAGAACCTCGGCGGAGGTCTCGAACATCGCTTTGAGCTGTGGTTCATCCACCTTCTGCACGTCTTCACGCAGATGGTTCCGGATATCCTGGAACGCCTTCTGCATCTTCTGCGTATGGTGCCGGGGATCGCGATCTGCCGCACTTGCCATGCTCAGTCTCCTCGCTGCTAATATGGCCTCGCCAGACCAAGGAAAGCGCTGGCGCGACGGCGCACCAACTGATAACGGCGGGCGTCGTTCCAATTACGAAATTCGATAAAGACCAGCATGAAGTTCAAGGATCTGCTGACCGGGTTCGTCAGGTTGCACATTCTGCACCATGCGGCGGAACAGGAAATCTACGGCCAGTGGATGATCGAGGAACTAGCCCGGCACGGCTACAAGCTCAGTCCCGGAACGCTCTACCCTCTGCTCCACGGCATGGAACGGAAAGGCTATTTGCGCTCGCGGAAGGAACACCCGGGCCGGACCGCGCGCACACTCTACCGCGCGACGCCGCTGGGCAGGAAGGGACTTGCCCTCGCGAAGTCCCGGCTCCTGGAATTCACCGGCGAGGCCATGAACGAATAGCGCTGGCCGGTTCCGGCGATATCGTTTATCGAAACTCGATAAAACCTGTCCCGGAAATCGGATCAATCGTCCGTGAGCAATCTTAATCCGTCAACCGGCGTCTCCATCCGAGAACGATCCCGTGCCGGCTCGCCGCTGGAAGTCCTGCGCATCTTCCTCAAGCTCGGCCTCACCTGTTTCGGCGGTCCGATCGCCCATATCGGCTATTTCCGCGACGAGTTCGTGGTGCGGAGAAAGTGGATCGACGAGCACGCCTACGCCGACCTGGTCGGCCTGTGCCAGTTCCTGCCGGGTCCCGCCAGCAGCCAGGTGGGCTTCTCGATCGGCCTGATGCGCGCCGGCTATCCGGGCGCGCTCGCCGCCTGGACCGGGTTCACCCTGCCGTCGGCACTGATCCTCGTCCTGTTCGCCTACGGCGCGGGCGCGCTGGGCGGACCTGTTGGTGGCGGCCTGCTGCACGGATTGAAGCTGACCGCCGTTGCGATCGTGGCACAGGCGGTCTGGGGCATGGCGCGCAACCTCTGTCCCGACCGCGCGCGCGCGTCGATCGCGACGGTCGCAGCACTCATCATTCTGTTCAGCACGGCGTCGATCGCCCAGATTGGTGCGATCATCCTCGGCGGGCTCGCGGGTCTCTGGCTGTGCCGCAGCGATGCGCAAGCATCGGCCGGGCATGTGGAAATGCCGGTATCACGTACCGTGGGGTTGATCACTCTCGGGATGTTCTTCGTTCTACTGGCGGGTCTTCCCGTTCTGAGAGGGCTGACTGGCTCTACGGGCGTCGCCCTGTTCGACGCCTTCTACCGCTCCGGCGCGCTCGTGTTCGGCGGCGGGCATGTCGTGCTTCCCCTGCTCCGGGAAGCCTTCGTCGCACCGGGCTGGCTCAGTGACGATGCCTTTCTCGCCGGTTACGGTGCAGCCCAGGCGGTGCCGGGGCCGCTGTTCACCTTCGCGGCCTATCTCGGCACGGTGGTCTCTCCGGAGCCGCACGCCGTTGCCGGCGCAGCGCTCGGCCTCGTCGGCATCTTCCTGCCCGGCATCCTGGTCCTGCTCGGCGCATTGCCGTTCTGGGATTCGTTCCGGAAGCGCGCCGGCGCCCAGGCCATGATGCGCGGTGTCAACGCCGCGGTGGTCGGCGTGCTCGGTGCCGCGCTCTACAATCCGGTCTGGACCACCACCGTGCACTCGCCGCGCGATTTCGGTATCGCGCTTGTCGGCTTCGTCCTGCTGATCGCCTGGCGCGCGCCTCCGCTCATCGTCGTCGGCTTCAGTGCCGCCGCCGGCATGGCGATGGCGCTGCTTTAGAGAGGTCCAGCCTCGGTCGCGGCGAGCTCCGCGTGGCCGGCAATCTCCTCAGCGCGCCAGCACCGCACGGCATGTCCATCGGGACGGGTCTCCAGAACGGGCCCCGGCTCATGGCGGCAGACGGCTTCCGCATAGCGGCAGCGCGGACTGAAGGCGCATCCGTTCGGCGGATTGAGCGGATTGGGCAGGTCGCCGCCCGTCGTCGCCAACGGGGCATGGCGTAAGGGATCGGGGATGGCCGCGATCAGGGCCTGCGTATAGGGATGCGCAGGGCGTTCGAAGATTGCGCGCCAGTCACCGTTCTCGACGATGCGGCCGAGATACATCACGGCGACGCGGTCGCTCATGTGCTCGACGACGCCGAGGTCGTGGCTGATCATGATGTAGGACAGGCCGAGCGTGTCCTTCAGTTCCAGCAGCAGGTTGATGATCTGGGCGCGGATCGAGACATCGAGCGCCGAGACCGGCTCGTCGCAGATGACGATCTTCGGGTTGAGGATCAGCGCGCGGGCGATTCCGATACGCTGGCGCTGGCCACCGGAGAATTCATGCGGATAGCGGCCGGCCTGCTCGGGCCGCAGGCCGACATGCCGCAGCATCGTCGCGACGCGGTCCTCGATCTCGCTTCTGGCGGTCACACCATGGACGCGCAGGGGATCTTCCAGCGTGCGACGCACGGTCTGGCGCGGGTTGAGCGAGGCGTAGGGATCCTGGAAGACGATTTGCACGATGCGGGCGAGCGACTTGCGGTCGCCGAATGGCCTTGATGTCACCACCTGCCCGTCCAGCACGATGCGGCCGCGCGTCGGCGTCAGCAGGCCCAGGATCGACAATGCGACCGTCGACTTGCCCGACCCGGACTCGCCGACCAGCCCGAGACATTCGCCCCGCTTCAGGGTGAGATCGACGCCGTCGACGGCGCGGAGCAGTCGCCGGTTGCGGCCCAGCCACCCGCCGCCCACCTGAAAATGAACCGCGAGATCCTCGACGCTGAGAATGAGATCGTCTTCCCGTCTCGCCTGCGGCTCATGCATGGTGATGACACCTCACCAGACCGCCCGCCTCCAGCAAATCCGTCTCAGGGACAATCGTGCGGCAAATGTCGGTCGCATGGACGCAGCGCGGATTGAACCGGCAGCCATCGGGGAAACTGGTGATGGCCGGGACGACGCCCGCGATCTCCTTGAGCCTGGAGCGGCCAAGCGCTGCGCGGCTGCCCAGCCGCGGCAGCGAGTCGACCAGGCCCTGCGTATAAGGATGCGAGGGCTTGCGAAAAATATCGGCCGAGCCGCGCTCCTCGACGATGCGGCCGGCATACATCACGGCGACGCGGCGGCAAACATTGGCAACCAGGCCGAGATCGTGGCTGATCATCAGGATTGCCGTCCCGCGCTCGGCGCAGAGATTTCGCATCAGCTCGATGATCTCGGCCTGCACGGTGACGTCGAGTGCGGTGGTCGGCTCGTCGGCGATCAGGAGATCCGGCCCGCAGGCAAGCGCGATCGCGATCATCACGCGCTGGCGCATGCCGCCGGACAGCTGGTGCGGGTAATCGTTCACGCGCCGCTCCGGCGCGGGGACGCGGACGCTGGCCAGGGCCTCGACCGCGAGCCGGTTGGCTTCGCGCCAGCTCTTGCCTTTGTGCAGCACGAACATCTCCGCAATCTGCCGTCCCACGGGGGAGACCGGGTTCAGTGCCGTCATCGGCTCCTGGAAGATCATGGCGATGCGGTCGCCGCGCAGGTCCCGCTGCCTGGCTGCCGAAAGGTGCTGGATCTCCTTTCCGTCGAAGCGGATGACGCCGGCGCCGATCGACAGGGGCGGCCGCAACAGGCCGATCAAGGCGAGCGCCGTGATGCTCTTGCCGCAACCGGATTCGCCGACCAGGCCGAACGTCTCGCCGCGCGAGATGCGGAATGAAACGCCCTCGGCGGCGGCAACGCGCCTCGATCCATCGTCGAGATCGATGCGGAGATCCTCGACCTCGATCAGCGGTGCGCCCGTCATGTCCGCCGGCTCCGCGATTGGGGATCGAGAATGTCGCGCAGGCCGTCGCCGAGCAGGTTGAGGCCGAGCACCGTCAGGAAGATGGCAAGGCCCGGGAACACCGAGAGCCACGGCGCCGTCGTGATCTGGTCGCGGGCATCCGACAGCATGCTGCCCCAGCTCGGAAACGGCGGGCGGACGCCGAGGCCGAGGAACGACAGGGCCGCCTCGGACAGAACCGCACTGCCCATGCCGAGCGTGCCGATGACGACGATCGGCCCCAGCATGTTCGGCAGCAGCTGCGTGATCATGATCCGAAAGTCGCCGTAACCGAGCACGGTCGCCGCCTGGACATAGCCCTGATTCCTCAGCGACAGGGCCGAGGCCCGCGCGATCCGGCAGGTGAAGGACCAGTTGGTCAGCCCGAGCGCGATCAAGAGGCTGGTCAGGCCCGGCCCGAGCACCGCCATGATGGCCAGCGCGAAGATCAGCGAGGGGATCGCGAGCATGAGATTGGTCAGGGCGTTGACGACATCGTCCCACCAGCCGCCCCAATAGCCGGCGCTCAGGCCCAGCGCCACGCCGATCACGCTGTTGATCAGCTGCGAGACGATGCCGACGGTCAGCGAGACGCGCGCGCCGTAGACGACGCGGGAATAGATGTCGCGGCCCTGGTCGTCGGTGCCGAACCACCAGGTCCAGCTCGGCGGCTCCTCCGCGTTCATGAGGTTGGCGTCGAGGACCGGATCGGTGTGCGCCAGCCATGGCGCCAGCAGACCGACCGCGATCGCGAGCGCGAACAGGGCGCCGCCGATGACGAGATTGGCGCGGAGCTTCATGCGTATCGGATCCTGGGGTCGATGACGCCGTACAGCACGTCGATCAGGAGATTGATCGCGAGAAAGGCCAGCACCACGATCAGAATGGAGCCCTGGACCGCCGGAATGTCGCGCTGGAGCACGCTATCGACCAGCAGCGAGCCGATGCCTGGCCAGGAGAACAATTTCTCGACGACGACCGCCTGCCCCATCAGCGCGCCGAATTGCAGGCCCATGGTGGTGAGAATGATCACGAGCGCGTTGCGCATGACGTGCCACTTCACCACCCTTGTCTCGCTCATGCCCTTCGAGCGCGCGGTGCGGACGAAATCGGCGGTCATGATCTCGAGGACGGCGGCGCGCGTCGTCCGGGCCAGCAGCGCCATCGGCGAGACACCGAGCGTCACGGCCGGCAGCAGCAGATATTTGAGACTTCCATCGCCATAGCCAAAGCTCGGCAGCCAGCCGAGCTTCAACGCAAACAGATACATCAGCACCAGTCCGAGCCAGAATTTCGCGATCGAGAGGCCCGACACCGCCACGAACATCGCCGCGCTGTCGACGAAACCGCCCGGCCGCAATGCGGCGATGAAACCGAGCGGCACGCCGACCAGAACCGCAAACGCCATGGACGTGAAGATCAGCTGCAGCGTCGGCCATGCCCGCTTGGCGATCATGGACGTCACAGGCTCGCGCGTCCGGAACGAGGTTCCGAAATCACCGGTCGCGAGCCTGGCGATGTACTTGCCAAAGCGCACATAGACGGGATCGTTGAGGCCGAGCTGCTGCTTCAGGCGCAGTTCGACCTGAGGATCGACGTCGTCGCTCATGGTCGAGGCGATGCTGCCGGGAACGACGCTGAACAGCACGAACACCAGCAGCACGACGGCGAGCACGGTCGGAATGGTCTGCAGCAGACGACGGATCAGGAAGGAGAGCATCGGCACTTTCTTCCCTCCCCCCATCGCTCACTGCAATGGAGGGAGCACGAGAACGCGTGTCACTTTGCGGGCGAGGTCTCGTCGACCCAGAGCTCCTCGGCGTTCTGGTGAGTCAGCTCCGTCGGGTTCTTCTGAACGCCGTGGAGCCAGGGCTGCACGGCCATCACCGCCTTGTTGTAGTTGAAGAACCAGACCGGCGCCTCCTCGTAGAGCAGCGCATTGGCCTTTTGCAGCAATTGGTTGCGCTTCGCAGCGTCATCGGTCTGTCCTGCCTCGTCGAGGATCTTGTCGAAGTCGGCGTTCTTGAAATTCATGTAGTTGCAGGCCGGCTGCGGCGTCGACGAGTGGAAGCATTTCAGCGCAGCCAGCGGATCCGGGCCGCTCTGCTGGGAATAGATGAAGGCCTGGTAGTCGCCGGTGCGCACCACCTCCGCCAGCACCGCGGTCTCGACCTGCTTGACCTTGACCTTGATGCCGACCTTGTCCAGCATCGGAATGACGGCCGAAACGATCGGCAGGCCCCAGCTTTCATTCTGACTGGTGGTCCATTCGAATTCGAAGCCGGAGGGATAGCCGGCTTCGGTGAGCAGCTGCTTGGCCCTGGCGGGATCGTAGGGGTACGACTTCATCGCCTTGTCGTAGGCCGGCGAGGTCAGCGGCAGCCAGCTGGTGGCACGATAGGCCTTGCCCTTGACCAGCTTGTTGATGATCAGATCGGTATCGATCGCGTAGTTGATCGCCTGCCGCACGCGCTTGTCGGCGAACGGCTTGAACGCGGGATTCATCCCCATATAACGCGTGAAGACCTCGGCGACTTCGACGAGCGTGCCCTTGAGGTTGGGATCGGCCTGATAGGCGACATATTGCGCTGGCCCGAGCACCGAGGTGTCGATCTCCTTGTTGCGGAAGGCGACATCGCGCGCCGCGGCCTCACCCATGATCGACACGATGAGCTTGTCGGCGTAAGGCTTGCCGGGCTTGTAGAACCGGTCCCACCGCTCCAAGACGATGCGCGAACCCGGCACGTGCTCGACGAATTTGAACGGCCCGAGACCGATCGGATGCTGGATGAAGCTTTCCTTCGCACCTTCGTCGGCGGGATAGATCGAGGTCAGCGCGGTGAAGAAATAGAAACCGGGATCGACCTTCTCGGTCAGCTTCATCTCGAGGGTGAAGTCGTCGATCTTCTTCAGGCCGGAGATTTCCTTGGCTTGCCCCTTCTCGACCGCGGCCGCGCCCTCGATGATGCGGACATAACGCGCGCCGGGATAGGCCTTGGTGCCGTCCATGATGCGGTTGAAGGACCAGATGATATCGTCCGCGGTCATCTTGCGGCCATTGTGGAAATAGGCGTCGTCGCGCAGCTTGAAGGTGTGAACCAAGCCGCCGCCGGAGACCACGTCCTCCTTGGCGAGCTCCAGCACCGGCTTTCCTTCCGCGGAATTCCAGATGTAGAGCGAGCGATGCAGCGCCTTGGCGTAGATTTCGTCCTGGGCGCGCTGGGTGGTGTGAATGTCGAGGCTGGTGAAGCTCGAACCGTAGGGCGCGGTCATGCGGATGGTTCCGCCCTTGCGCGGGGTCTGGGCCTCCGCCGATCCGGCTAGCGCCAGTCCCAGGCCCGCGACGATCGCCAACATCCTGAACATCATGTGTCCCCCCAATAGCGCTGGTACTCGGATCAGGGATTTGATCATTCGTCGCCCGTCGAATGCAAGCTTCGTTTTGACGGCAATCCATGCCGGTTCCTGAGGCAGGCACGGAAAGCCCGTGGCAGGTTGCATGCCCGCGCGACGCAAGCCCGCCGATTGACGCAGTGCGTCATGGGGCGACAAGGCTCGGTGCGAGCGCAGCGAAGCAATCCAGAATCTCTTCGCGGCGACAGTCCTGGATTGCTTCGCTGCGCTCGCAATGCCGGAGTCTGCAGGTGCGCCTTTCGCGACGTCTTCAGGCCGACAATTCCGGCTGCCAGTCCCGCAGCTTTCGCGCAGCACCCGTGACGTCGGCGATCGTCCGAAACGCCATCGCTTCCACCATCATCCCGCGCGCCAACCGCACGGCCCGGGCTTCGCTGATAGCGCGCTCCTTCGGAGCCTCGATCAGCTCGAAATCGATGTTGTGGGCGAGACCGAAGATACGGCGGATGGTTTTGGCGGCGGCGAAGCCGACCGTATCGGCGAAGAGGCGCTGCATATAGGCGTGTCGCTCGGCCTCGAGCCGCGCGGCGCCCTTGTCACCGGCGAAGAGCGAAACCGGATAGGCATCGCCGCTGGCCTCCGAGCGCCAGAGGTCGAGGAACTTGCGGGAAAACTCGCTCCAGACCAGCTCGACCGTCTCCAGCACCCAGCCCTCGAATTCGCGCCGCTCACCCGGGGTTCGCTCGTGGCCGGCGGAGGCGAAATAGGCCATCAGGAGGTTGGCCAGCACGGCCCCGACGTCAAAGCCCATCGGGCCGTAGAAGGCGAATTCGGGATCGATCACGCGCGTCTCGCTCTCTGTCACCATGATCGAGCCGGTGTGGAGATCGCCATGCAGCAGCGCCTCGGGGCTCGCCATGAATTTCAGCTTGAGGCGCGAGATCGCGACATGCAGCTCCATGTCATCGCGCAAGGACGCGGCAAGGCCATCGAGATATGGCGCGGTCCAGCGGTTCTGCTCGGCGATGCGGTAGGGATCGGTGAAGATCAGATCCTCGGTGATCTTGCACAGCGCATGATTGCCGGCAAAGGCCGCGATGGCCTCCTTCTTGTCGGCAGCGGGGAGCGCGAGGTCGGACGTGAAGAACAGATTCCGCGCCATGAAGGTGGTGATGTCGCCGGCGAAGCGCGGATAGCACGTAGCGGCGACCAGCCCCTTGCGCATGATGATGTGCGGCTCGAGCAGCTCCATCACCGTGAGCGCCAGCGTCTCGTTGTGGTGCAGCAGCGCCGGCACGAGACCGGGTGTGAGCAGGGCCTGCCGCGACAGAGCGAGATATTCGTAATGGGCCCGCGACAGCGGCAGCGGCCAGCTCTCCCCGACGAGACGGACGTAAGGCAGCGCCTGCTTCACGGCGATGCCGCCGCTCGCGCCCTTGACGATGAAGACCAGGTTGAGATTGCCGTCGCCGACCTCGGTGATGGCCCAGCCGGCCGGCTCGCCGCCGAGCTGCGCTACGATATCAGGCAGGCCCGCGAGATAGTCCCGCAAGGCCGCTTCCTGCAAAATTCGATAGTCCCCCTGTCCCTGCGTCATGACGATCCCATCCCGTTTCTTGGCAGGATCTTCTCGGAAAACCACTTCGCACTTTTCCGGATCATGCCTGCGTGGGCCGGATCGTTACTCCCGCTCCAGGAAGTTCGAACCGATCTCGGCCTTTCTTTTGATCGGATCGTAATCGCAATAAACGTTGTCCGCCACCAGCGTATAGCTGGCGTAGACGCTGTATTTGTCTGTTTTGACCGAGTTCAGCCCGATCACCGAGGTACTCCTGCCGCCGTTCCATTTGAACGGCGTCGAGCTCTTGGCCTGCTCACAGGCCAGCACGGCCTCGTCGAAGACATAGCCCTCGACGAACGCTTTCAGCGTTCGCACCTGCACAGCCATTTTCCATTCAACATAGCCGATGCCGCCGAGGCCGGCGATCACAAGCACCAGAAGCGCGACGACGATCCTCTGAAAAGTCATTTGCTCCCCCAACTCTCTCCGCCGTCATTGCGAGCGCAGCGAAGCAATCCAGAGTCTTACCGCGGAGGGATTCTGGATTGCTTCGCTGCGCTCGCAATGACGAGCTTGGTTGACATCCCCCGGCCCTTACTCTTCTAAAACGGTATTCCCATCAATCTCGAGAGACGGTCGAGCGAGAAATAGCCGGCGTGATAGGCGGCAACGCCGAGGCCGTAGATGATCGCCGAGATGATCGTGGTCCAGACCAGCTTGCGCTTCATGCCGGTGAGGATAGGTGCGCCCGGATCGGTACCGGGCGCACCGCCGCCGTCCTCGTGCTGGCTGCGCACGCCGAACGGCAGTGTCAGGAACAGCGCGACCCACCAGATGACGAAGTAGATCGCGAGCGCGGTTGAGATCTGGACAGCCATGGTCCGGTCTTACGCCTGCTCGATTTCGACCAGCGCGCCGGAAAAGTCCTTTGGGTGCAGGAACAGCACCGGCTTGCCGTGGGCGCCGATCTTCGGGACGCCGTCGCCGAGCACGCGCGCACCCTCCTTCACCAGCGTGTCGCGCGAGGCGATGATGTCAACGACCTCATAACAGACGTGATGGATGCCCCCATCGGGATTGCGCTCGAGAAATTTTGCGATGGGCGAAGTTTCGCCGAGCGGCTCGATGAACTCGATCTTGGTGTTGGGGAGCGTCGCGAACACGGTGGTGACGCCATGCTCGGGCAATGGCACAGCCTCGGAAATCTGCGCCCCGAATGCCGCGCCGTAGATCTTGGCGGCCTTGACAGCGTCCTTGGTCGCGATCGCGACGTGGTTGAGCCGACCCAGCATGGTTGTCTCCCCGTTAGACTGTCAGGACGTGTACCAGACAGGGGGGCTTTTTGCCCCAATGTTCGTTGATGACGGCCCGGACGGCGCGTCGCACCGATTCAGCCAGCGCATCCGGATCCCGGCGCCGGGCCTTCGGCAGGCCCTCGACCGTGGACATCACGGCCTCGAAGACGATGTCGTCGAACGTCTCGCCTGCCCGGTTCTTCTCGGGAATGCCGACCAGATCGACTTCCGGCTCGTCCGCGAGTTCACCCTGCGCGGTCATGGCGATGGCGACGAAGGCACAGCCTGAGAACGCCATGCGGCGGCGCTCGACCACGGCGCGGGACTTGGAGTCCTCCAGAATGGTGCCGTCCTTGTAAAGCCGTCCCGAGGGCAGCTCGCCGACCACGCCGGGATCGCCGGGGCCGAGCTTGACGAGGTCGCCATTGCGGATGACCAGCACGCGGGGCACGCCGGCGGCGCGCGCGAGTTTTGCGTGGTCGTTCAGGTGCAGCGCCTCGCCGTGAACGGGGATCAGCAGCTGCGGCTTCACCCAGGAGATCATGTCGCGCAGCTCGTCGCGGCGGGGATGGCCTGAGACGTGGACCAGATGGTCGCGATCGGTAAGGACTTCGACCCCCTGCAGCACCAGATTGTTGATGATCGAGCCGACCGCCTTCTCGTTGCCGGGAATGGTGCGCGAGGAGAAGATCACGCTGTCGCCGCGGTTGAGCGTGATTTCGGGGTGGTCGTCATTGGCGATGCGCGCCAGCGCGGCGCGCGGTTCGCCCTGGCTGCCGGTGCAGAGCGCCAGCACCTTGTCCTGCGGCAGATGGCCGTAGACCTCCGGCGAGCGGAAATTCTGCACGCCGTCGAGATAGCCGGTCTCGCGCGCCACCTGCACAACGCGCTCCATGGCCCGGCCGACCACGACGACCTCGCGATCGGCGGCCTTGGCGGCGTCGGCGACGGCCTTGATACGCGCGACGTTGGAGGCGAAGGTCGTGACCGCGACGCGACCCTTGGCGGATTTGACGAGATCGATGATGGTGCGGGCGACCTCGGCTTCGGACGGGGAGCGGCCGTCACGCACGGCGTTGGTGGAATCGCCGATCAGGGCGAGCACGCCCTCCTCGCCGAGCTCGCGCAGCCGCTTCTCGTCGGTCGGCCGCCCCAGCGTCGGGGTCGGGTCGATCTTCCAGTCGCCGGTGTGCAGCACGATGCCGGCGTCGGTGTGGATCGCGAGCGCATGGGCTTCCGGGATCGAATGCGCAACCGGGATGAACTCGACGTTGAACGGGCCGACATCGATCCGTCCGCCTGACGGGACCACAGTGACGGGGATGACGGGCGCGTTGCGCTCGGCGGCGCATTTGGCCTCGAACAGCGCCGCGCTGAACTGGGTCGCGTAGATTGGGCATTTCAGCCGCGGCCACAGGTCGATGATGGCGCCGAAATGATCTTCATGGGCGTGGGTCAGCACCAGCCCCATCAGGTTCTTGCGCTCCTTCTCCAGGAAGCTGATGTCCGGCATGATCAGGTCGATGCCGGGCAGATGCTCCTCGTCGCCGAAGGAGACGCCGAGATCGACCGCGAGCCAGGCGCGCTGGTGGCGATTGCCAAGGCCATAGATCGACAGGTTCATGCCGATCTCGCCGACGCCGCCGAGCGGGGCAAACACCAGTTCGTCGGGCCTCGCCATCACGCAGCTCCCACCGAACGGACCGGGCCGAAGAATACCTCGCCGGCGGCGACCGGTACCCGCCGCCCCTCCGCGGTGCGGACGATCAGGCAGCCGGTGTCGTCGATCGTGTCAAAAGTGCCTTCCAGCACCATGGTCCCCGTGTGGATCGCAATCGGTTCGCCCAGGCGGGCGGCCCGCTCCAGCCACAGCTTGCGGATCTCGGCAAAGCCCCGGCCATTGTCCCAGATGCCACGGAACTCGACCCAGGCATCCGACAGGGCCGAAAACAGCTCCTCCGCGCTGATCTGGACGCCGAGGGCCGCAAGCGACACCGCCGGCGTCGGTGTGCCCTCCGGCGCCGCCACGATGTTGGTGCCGATGCCGACCACGATCGCCAGCCGATCGCCGACGGCTTCGGCTTCGAGGCCGATGCCGACGAGCTTCTTGCCGTTGGCGAGAACGTCATTCGGCCATTTCAGGGCGTATCGCGGCCGGTCCGGGCCGAGCCGCAGCGCAGCCTCCAGGCTGACCTTCTCGAGGGCGGCCTCCTCCGCCAGCCCGGCAGCGAAGCCGATCGTGGCAGCGACCGCAGGGGAGACATCAAGGGCTTCGAGGACGCTGGCGGCGAGATTGCCCTTCGGTGCGATCCAGGGCCGCTGGCGGCGACCGCGGCCGGCGGTCTGCTCCGCCGTCACGAACCAGATCGGGCCGCGCTCGCCGGCGCGCGCCGCTTCGATCGCGTCGGCATTGGTCGAGCCGGTCCGCTCCAAGGCTGCGAGCTTGTAGCCCGCCGCGATTGCGCAAGGACCGAGCGCGAACCCCATCCTAGAACAGCGACTTGGCGGCGGCGGAAGCGACGCTCACCACCGGACCCGCGAACAGTGCAAACAGGATGTTGAACAGGCCCGCAACCGCCAGCACCGTCTTCACTTCGACCCTGACAGGATCGACCTGCCCGGCCGGTTCGTCAAAGTACATCGTCTTGACGATGGCGAGATAGTAGTAGGCGCCCACGACGCTGGAGAGCACGCCGATCACGGCGAGCGTGAACAGGTTCGCCTTGATGGCGGCGACGAAGACGTACCATTTCGCAAAGAAGCCGGCGAGCGGCGGAATGCCCGCGAGCGAGAACAGCAGCATCGCGAAGAAGAAGGCCAACAGCGGGTTGGTGCGGGAGAGCCCTGCGAAATCGCTGATCTGCTCGACGGCCTGGCCGTTGCGCTTCATGGCGAGGATGATCGAGAACGAGCCGAGCGTCATCGTGACATAGATCACGATGTACATCAGCACGCCCTGCGCGCCCTCGACCGTGCCGGAGGCAAGGCCGACCAGGGCAAAGCCCATGTGGCCGATCGAGGAATAGGCCATCAGGCGCTTGATGTTGCTCTGGCCGATCGCCGCGAAGGCACCGAGCGCCATCGAGGCGATCGAGACGAACACCAGGATCTGCTGCCACTGCGAGACGATGCCGGGGAAGGCAGTGAGCGTGACGCGGGTGAACACCGCGAGCGCGGCGACCTTCGGCGCGGACGCGAAGAAGGCGGTCACCGGCGTCGGCGCGCCCTCGTAGACGTCGGGCGTCCACATATGGAACGGCACCACCGAGATCTTGAAGCAGAGGCCGGCGAGCAGGAAGACGAGGCCGAACACCAGGCCGACATTCGCGGCCGTCACGGCGCTAGCGATGCCGGTGAAGCTCACGGTGCCGGTGAAGCCGTAGATCAGCGAGGCGCCGTAGAGCAGCATGCCCGAGGACAGCGCGCCCAGCACAAAATACTTCAGACCGGCTTCGTTCGACTTGGCGTTGTCGCGGTTCGATGCGGCGACGACATAAAGCGCCAGCGACATCAGCTCGAGGCCGAGATAGAGCGAGATCAAATCGCCGGCCGAGATCAGCACCATCATGCCGAGCGTCGAGAGCAGCACCAGGATCGAATACTCGAAGATGCGGCGCGACGGATCGGACAGGAACTCGGTCGACAGCACCAGCGTCACCGCCGAGCCGATCAGGGCCAGGATCTTCATGAAGCGCGCGAAGTCGTCGACGATGAAGCTGCCGCCGAAGGTCACCTGCTTGCCCGCGGGCAGCATGTATTCCAGCACGCCGACCGCGATGAGGAGCACGGTCGCCAGCGAGGTCACCGCGCTCGTCGTCCCCTGCCCGCGATAGGCGCCGAGCATCAGAAGCGCCATGGCACCGACCGAGAGCACGAGCTCGGGCAGCACCGGCGCCAGTTGATAACCTGCAGTCGTAAAGCTCATGGCGATATCCTGACCTGCCCGATCAATGGAGCAGTGCGGCGGCCTTCACGGCCGTCACAGCGGTGGTGTAATTGTTGACGAGTTGCTGGACCGAGGCGGCCGACATATCGAGCACCGGCTTCGGATAGACGCCGAACAGGATCGTCAGTGCGATCATCGGGAACAGTATCACGCACTCGCGCAAGGTCATGTCCTTGATCGTCATCAGCGACGGCTTCACCAACTCGCCGAAGACGATCTTGCGGTAAAGCCACAGCGCGTAGCCGGCCGACAGGATCACACCCGTGGAGGCGAAGAAGGCAGTCGGGATCGAAACCTTGAAGGTGCCGATCAGCGTCATGAACTCGCCGATGAAGCCGGACGTGCCGGGCAGACCGACATTGGCCATGGTGAAGACCATGAAGGTCATCGCATAGAGCGGCATCCGGTTGACGAGACCGCCATAGGCCGCGATCTCGCGGGTGTGCATGCGGTCGTAAACGATGCCGACGCAGAGGAACAGCGCGCCTGAGACGATGCCGTGCGAGATCATCTGGAACACGCCGCCGGCAACGCCCTGCATGGTGCCGGCGAAGATGCCCATGGTAACAAAGCCCATATGCGCGACCGACGAGTACGCGATCAGCTTCTTCATGTCCTCCTGCATCAAGGCCACCAGCGAGGTATAGATGATGGCGATGGTCGAGAGCGTGAAGATCAGCGGCGCGAAGTCATGCGAGGCCAGCGGGAACATCGGCAGCGAGAAGCGCAGGAAGCCGTAGCCGCCCATCTTCAGAAGGATGGCAGCAAGCACCACGGAGCCTGCGGTCGGCGCTTCCACGTGCGCATCCGGCAGCCAGGTATGTACCGGCCACATCGGCATCTTCACCGCAAAGGAGGCGAAGAAGGCAAGCCATGCCCAGGTCTGCAACGACCGCGGTACTGCGGTGTGCATCAGGGTCGGGATGTCGGTGGTGTTGCCGTTCCAGTACAGCGCCATGATGGCGAGCAGCATCAAGACCGAGCCGAGCAGCGTGTAGAGGAAGAACTTGAACGACGCGTAGACCCGGCGCGGACCGCCCCAGACGCCGATGATCAGGAACATCGGGATCAGGCCACCCTCGAAGAACAGATAGAACAGCACGAGATCGAGCGCCGAGAAGGTGCCGATCATCAGCGTTTCCAGGATCAGGAACGCCATCATGTATTCGCGCACCCGGCTCGTGACCGACTTCCAGCTCGCGATGATGCAGAACGGCATCAGCGCGGTGGTCAGGATCACGAAGGGCAGCGAAATGCCGTCGACGCCCATGTGGTAGGTGATACCGGTGGCGAGCCAGGCCGACTTCTCGACGAACTGGAAGTCGGCATTCGACGGATCGAAGCGCACGACCAGGATCACCGACACCGCGAAAGTGATGATCGTGGTCCACAGGGCGATCCAGCGCGAATTGCGCCTGCTAGCCTCGTCATCACCGCGGCTTAAATAAACGATCAGCGCGCCAACCAGCGGCAGGAACGTCGTGACCGAAAGGATGGGCCAGGTTGTCATTTACTGGCCTCCAAAGCCGAACATGAACCAGGTGATCAGGCCGGCGGCGCCGATCAGCATGGCGAATGCGTAGTGATAGAGATAGCCGGTCTGGATCTTCACGACGTTGCGGGTGACATCCAGCACACGGGCCGAGACGCCATCAGGGCCGAAACCGTCGATGATGAAGCCGTCGCCCTTCTTCCAGAGCTGGTAGCCGATCCACTTCGCCGGACGGACGAAGATAAGATCGTACAGCTCATCGAAGTACCATTTGTTGAGCAGGAACTGGTACAGCATCGGCTGGGTTTTCGCGAGCTCGACCGGCAGATACGGACGGCTGATGTAGAACGTGTAGGAGACGAACAGGCCAAGCGCCATCATCACGGTGGGCAAATAGGCGAGCAGCGCCGGCATATGCTCCATGTCCTCGAGAATATGCGGGTTCATCTTCACGGATTCGCGGAAGAACTCCTCAACGCCATGCGGGTTGGCGAACACTTCCACGAATGGAAAACCTGCCGCGATCGAGCCTACGGCGAGCACGCCGATCGGCACCAGCATCCACATCGGGCTTTCATGGGCTGCCTCGTAGTGATGCTGGTCGTGCGGCTCGCCGAAGAAGGTCTTGAAGATCAGCCGCCAGGAATAGAACGAGGTCAGGCCGGCGGCCGCGATCGTCAGCAAATAGGCGTAGGTCGAGAACGGATTATGCGCTGCATAGGCCGCCTCGATGATCTTGTCCTTCGAGAAGTATCCCGCGAAGAACGGGAAACCGGTCAGCGCCAGCGTGCCGACGACCATCACCGCAAACGTGTAAGGAATCTTGCGCCAGAGGCCGCCCATGTTGCGGATGTCCTGCTCGTGGTGCATCGCGTAGATCACCGAGCCGGAGCCTAGGAACAGCAGCGCCTTGAAGAAGGCGTGCGTGAACAGGTGGAACATGCCGACCGAATAGGCCCCTGCTCCCATCGCCACGAACATGTAGCCGAGCTGCGAACAGGTCGAATACGCCACGATGCGCTTGATGTCGTTCTGGACGAGGCCGATGGTCGCCGCGAAGAACGCAGTGGTGGCGCCGAAGAACATCACGACGGCCTGCGCGTTCGGGGCGAGCTCGAACAGCGGCGACAGGCGCGCCACCATGAACACGCCGGCGGTGACCATGGTCGCAGCGTGGATCAGCGCCGACACCGGGGTCGGGCCTTCCATCGCGTCCGGCAACCAGGTGTGGAGCAGGAACTGGGCCGACTTACCCATCGCGCCCATGAACAGGAGGCAGCAGGTCAGCGTCAGTGCATCGACGTGCCAGCCGAGGAAGTCGATGGTCTTGCCGGTAAGGCCGGGCGCGGCATGGAAGATGGTCTCGAAATCGGTCGAGCTCGTCATGGCAAAAATCGCGAAGATGCCGAGCGCAAAGCCAAAATCGCCGACGCGGTTGACCACGAAGGCCTTGATCGCCGCCGCATTCGCCGACGGCTTCTGGTACCAGAAGCCGATCAGCAGATAGCTCGCCAGGCCCACGCCTTCCCAGCCGAAGAACAGCTGCACGAGGTTGTCCGCCGTCACCAGCATCAACATGGCGAAGGTGAACAGGCTGAGATAGCCGAAGAAGCGCGGGCGATACGGATCCTCGTCCATATAGCCGATGGAATAGAGGTGCACGAGCGAGGACACGGTCGTCACCACGACTAGCATCACGGCGGTGAGCGTGTCGACGCGCAGGGTCCACCAGACCTCGAGCTCGCCGGAGAATATCCACGGCAGAAGCTGGCTCCTGAGGTCGTGGCCGTTGAAGCCGACATCGACCAGCGTCATCCAGGACAGCGCCGCCGAGACGAACAGCAGCGCGGTCGTGATCAGCTCGGCGCCGCGCGAGCCGGCCGCGGCCGGCTCGACCGGGCCGTGACCGTCGTGACCGTCGCCGGGCTCGTGATGGCTCTCGTGGATGACAGACGCATCTTCGTTGATCGTATCGGACGCATGAGCGTGTGCGCCATGGCCGTGATCGCCGTGATGCTCGACCTCGTCGCCCGAGGGGTTGCGGCCATGCGCGCCGACGAGCGCGATCAGGCCGGCCAGAATGGCGCCCAGCAGCGGCAGGAAAACGATTGCCTGAACCATGTGAGAGCTCAGCCCTTCATCAGATTGACGTCCTCAACCGCGATCGAGCCGCGGTTGCGGAAATAGACCACCAGGATGGCAAGACCGATCGCGGCTTCGGCGGCCGCAACGGTCAAGACCAGCAGCGCGAAGACCTGACCGACGATGTCGCCGAGGAAGGTCGAGAATGCCACCAGGTTGATGTTGACCGAGAGCAGGATCAGCTCGATCGACATCAGGATGACGATGATGTTCTTGCGGTTCAGGAAGATGCCGAGGATCCCGAGCGTGAACAGGATCGCGCCGACCGCCAGATAATGTCCGAGCCCGACCGTCATTTCACCCACTCCGCCGCATCGGCATCCGAAAGCCCCTGCCCCGGCGCCACCTTGCGCATCGCCATCGCCATGTCCGGCGTGCGTGCGTTCTGAACGTTGATGTCCTGCCGCTTCACGCTCGCCTTGTGGCGCAGCGTCAACACGATGGCGCCGATCATGGCGACCAGGAGCACCATGCCCGAGAGCTGGAAGTAGTGGACGTACTTCGTATAGAGCACGAGGCCGAGCGCCTCGGTGTTGGGGACATTGGCCGGGATCGGCGCCGTGATGGTCTTGCTGACGTTGGGATTGATGACCCACGCGGCGACGGTCAGGAGCAACTCGAACAGGAAGATGCCGCCGATCACGACGCCGACCGGCAGGTACTGGATGAAGCCTTCGCGCAGCTCGATGAAGTCGACATCGAGCATCATGATCACGAACAGGAACAGCACCGCGACTGCGCCGACATAGACGACGATCAGGATCATCGCGAGGAATTCGGCGCCCATCAGCACGAACAGGCCGGAGGCGTTGACGAAGGCCAGGATCAGGTACAGCACGGAGTGCACGGGATTGCGCGAGACAATCACCATCACGGCCGAGGCGACACAGACGCCGGCGAAGAGATAGAAGAACAGCGCGGGAAGGATCATGCCCTCACCTCACCGGTACGGCGCGTCGAGCTCGATCGCTTTCGCGATCTCGCGTTCCCAGCGGTCGCCGTTGGCGAGCAGCTTGGCCTTGTCATAGAACAGTTCCTCGCGGGTCTCGGTCGCGAACTCGAAGTTCGGACCTTCGACGATGGCGTCGACCGGACAGGCCTCCTGGCAGAGGCCGCAATAGATGCACTTCACCATGTCGATGTCGTAGCGCACGGTGCGGCGGGTGCCGTCGTTGCGGCGCGGGCCGGCCTCGATGGTGATGGCCTGCGCCGGGCAGACCGCCTCGCACAGCTTGCAGGCGATACAGCGCTCTTCGCCGTTCGGATAGCGGCGCAGCGCATGCTCGCCACGGAAGCGCGGCGAGATCGGGCCCTTCTCGAACGGATAGTTCAGCGTCGGCTTCGGCTGGAAGAAATAGCGCATGGCGAGGAAGAACGCCGAGACGAATTCCGACAGCAGAAGCGAGCGTGCAGTGGCGTTGACGTTGATACCCATGACGGCCCTCACTTCGGCGCGATGCCGGCGAATTGCAGCACGCCGGCCACCACGACCACCATCGCCAGCGACAGCGGCAGGAACACCTTCCAGCCGAGGCGCATCAGTTGGTCGTAGCGGTAGCGCGGCACGATCGCCTTTGCCATCGCGAACAGGAAGAACATGAAGAACAGCTTCAGCGAGAACCAGATGATCCCCGGCACCCAGTTGAAGGGCGGCAGGTCCACCGGCGGCAGCCAGCCGCCAAGGAACAGGATCGTGGCCATCGCGCACATCGTGACGATCGCAACGTACTCGCCGAGCATGAACAAGAGATACGGCGTCGAGCCGTATTCGACCATGAAGCCGGCGACCAGCTCGGATTCCGCTTCGACCAGGTCGAAGGGCGGACGGTTGGTTTCCGCCAGCGCCGAGACGTAGAACACCACGAACATCGGGAACAGCGGCCAGACATACCAGTTCAGGATGGTCAGCTGCGGCAGCCCGATCAGGCTGGCAAGGCCGCGGGCATGCTGGGCCTCGACCACCGCCGAGAGATTCAGCGTGCCAGCGCAGAGCAGCACCGTGATGATGACGAAGCCGATCGAGACTTCATAGGACACCATCTGCGCCGCCGAGCGGAGCGCCGCCAGGAACGGATACTTCGAGTTCGACGACCAGCCGGCCATGATGATGCCGTAGATCGACAGCGACGAGATCGCGAAGATGAAGAGGATCCCGACATTGATGTCGGAGATCACCCAGCCGAGATTGGTCGGGATCACCGCCCAGGCCGCGAGCGCGAGCACGCAGGACACCAGTGGTGCCAGCAGGAAGACGCCCTTGTTGGCGCCGGCCGGGATGATCGGCTCCTTCAGCACGAACTTCAGCAGGTCGGCAAAGGACTGGAACAGGCCCCAGGGGCCGACCACGTTCGGGCCGCGGCGGATCTGCACCGCCGCCCAGATCTTGCGGTCGGCGAGGAGGATGTAGGCGATCGCGACCAGGAGGACGACGAGCACGAGCACGCTCTCGGCGATCATGATGATCAGCGGCCAGAGGAAACCGGTCCAGAATGCGCTTTCGAAGAATTCCATCAGATCACGCTCACTCCGCTGCGGTCAGCATGTGCCCGGAGGCGAGACGCGAACATTCGGCCATCACGGCCGACGCACGCGCGATTGGGTTGGTCAAATAGAAGTCGTCGACCAGGGGCTTGAACGGCGCCTTCTCGGGCGAGCCGCCCTTCGCCGCCAGCTTCTTGATCTGGTCGGCGGAGCCGGCCTCGATCTGGTCGAGACGGATGAGATGCGGCACGGCCTTGAAGATCACCTGGCGCAGCGCGGCAAGCGAGTCGTAGCCGAGCTTCTTGCCGAGCGCTTCGGAGAGCGCACGGATGATCGCCCAGTCCTCGCGGGCTTCGCCCGGCGGGAACGCGGCGCGGCCGGCCATCTGCACGCGGCCCTCGGTGTTGACGTAGATCGCGGACTTCTCGGTGTAGGCAGCGGCCGGCAGGATCACGTCGGCGCGATGCGCGCCACGGTCGCCATGGGTGCCGATGTAGACGACGAAGGTGCCGTCCGGCGCCTTAATCTCGTCGGCCCCGAGCAGGAACAGCAGGTCCAGCGTGCCGAACGTGGTCATCTGCGCGGCGTTCAGGCCACCGCCGGTCGCGGAGAAGCCGATGTCGAGCGCGCCGACGCGCGAGGCGGTCTCGTGCAGCACCCCAAAGCCGTTCCAGCCATCCGTCACCGCGCCGACGTCGAGCGCGAGCTTGGCGGCGGCTGCGAGAATGGCAGCGCCGTCGTGACGCGCGGCTGCGCCAGCGCCGACCAGGATGATCGGGTTCTTGGCGTTCTTCAGCACATCCATGAAGGAGTGCTTGCCGGCCGCGAGCTCACTGAGCGTCTCAGTGCCTGCACCGAGATGATCGTAATCGTAAGTGAGATCGGCCTTGGCACCGATCACGCCGATCTTGAAGCCGCCGGTACGCCAGCGCTTGCGGATCCGGGCGTTGAACACGGCCGCTTCTTTCCGCGGGTTGGCGCCGATGATGAGCAGCGCATCCGCCTGCTCGACGCCCGCCAGCGTCGGGTTGAAGATGTAGGAGCCGCGGCCGAGCGCGGGATCGAACGCGTCGCCGCCCTGCACCGCCAGATTGGCCGAGCCGAACTTTGCCAGCAGATCCTTCAGCGCGAACATCTCCTCGACGCCGGCGAGGTCGCCCGCGATCGCGCCGATGCGCTTGCCGTCAGTGCGCGCCGCTTTCGCGGCGATCGCGGCGAAGGCTTCGGGCCAGCTCGCCGCGCGCAGCTTGCCGGCCTCGCGGATATAAGGCCGGTCGAGCCGCTGGGTGCGCAGGCCGTCGACGACATGACGGGTCTTGTCGGAGATCCATTCCTCGTTCACGGCCTCGTTGACGCGCGGCAGGATGCGCATCACCTCGCGGCCGCGGGTATCGACGCGGACCGCAGAGCCCAGGCCATCCATTACGTCGATCGACTGGGTCTTGCCGAGCTCCCAGGGACGCGCCGCGAAGGCATAGGGCTTCGAGGTCAACGCGCCGACCGGGCAGATGTCGACCAGATTGCCCTGCAGTTCCGACGTCAGCGCGTGCTGGAGATAGGTCGTGATCTCCATGTCCTCGCCGCGTCCCGTAGCGCCCATCTCGGGCGCACCGGCGACCTCCGCCGAGAAGCGGACGCAGCGCGTGCACTGGATACAACGGTTCATCGAGGTCTTGACGAGCGCGCCGAGGTATTTGTCCTCGACCGCGCGCTTGTTCTCGGCGAAGCGGCTGGTGTCGACACCATAGCCCATCGCCTGGTCCTGCAGGTCGCATTCGCCGCCCTGGTCGCAGATCGGGCAGTCCAGCGGATGGTTGATGAGAAGGAATTCCATCACGCCTTCGCGCGCCTTCTTCACCATCGGCGAACGCGTCGAGATCTCCGGCGGCTCGCCCTTGGGGCCCGGACGGCAATCGCGCACGCCCCAGGCGCAGGATGCGACCGGCTTCGGGCCGCCCTTCACCTCGACAAGGCACATCCGGCAATTGCCGGCGATCGACAGGCGCTCGTGATAGCAGAAGCGCGGAATCTCGGCGCCGGCCGCCTCGCACGCCTGAAGCAGCGTGTACTCGGCGGGGACATCGATCTCTTTGCCGTCGATGATGAGCTTGGTCATGTCTCTTACTCCGCCGCGACCATGTTCACGGGATCGCGGACGCCAATGTCGTCGACATCGGCCCTGTGCGAATATTGGTCGATACGCGCTTCGATCTCGTGACGGAAATGCGTGATCAGGCCCTGGATCGGCCAGGCGGCGGCGTCGCCGAGCGCGCAGATGGTGTGGCCCTCGATCTGCTTGGTGACCTCAAGCAGCATGTCGATCTCGCGCTTGTGGGCGCGGCCTTCGGCCATGCGGGTCAGAACGCGCCACATCCACCCCGTGCCCTCGCGGCACGGCGTGCACTGGCCGCAGCTTTCGTGCTTGTAGAAATAGGAGATGCGGGCAATCGCACGGATCAAATCGGTCGACTTGTCCATCACGATCACGGCCGCGGTGCCGAGGCCCGAGCGCAGCTTGCTCAGACTGTCGAAATCCATCGGCGTGTCGATGATCTGCTCGGCCGGCACCATGCGCACCGACGAGCCACCGGGGATCACCGCCTTGAGGTTGCCCCAGCCGCCGCGGATGCCGCCGCAATGCTTCTCGATCAGCTCACGGAACGGAATGCCCATGGCCTCTTCGACGTTGCAGGGCCGCTCGACATGGCCGGAGATGCAGAAGAGTTTGGTGCCGACATTGTTCGGACGGCCGATGCCGGCGAACCAGGCGGCGCCGCGGCGCAAAATGTCAGGCGCAACCGCGATCGACTCGACATTGTTCACGGTGGTCGGGCAGCCGAACAAGCCGACATTCGCCGGGAATGGCGGCTTGAGCCGCGGCTGGCCCTTCTTGCCCTCGAGGCTTTCGAGCAGCGCGGTCTCTTCGCCGCAGATGTAGGCGCCGGCCCCGTGCGCGACGTAGATGTCGAACGGCCAGCCGTTGACGTTGTCCTTGCCGACCAGCTTGGCGTCATAGGCCTGGTCGATCGCGGCCTGGAGGCGCTCACGCTCGCGGATGAACTCGCCGCGGACGTAGATGTAGCAGGTGTGCGCGTTCATCGCGAAGCTGGCGATCAGGCAGCCCTCGACCAGGAGATGCGGATCATGCCGCATGATCTCGCGGTCCTTGCAGGTGCCGGGCTCGGATTCGTCGGCATTGACGACAAGGTAGCTCGGCCGGCCGTCGGTCGATTCCTTCGGCATGAAGGACCATTTCAGGCCGGTCGGGAAGCCGGCGCCGCCACGGCCGCGCAGGCCCGACGCTTTCATCTCATTGATGATCCAGTCGCGGCCCTTATCGATGATATTCTTCGTACCGTCCCAGGCGCCGCGGCGCCGCGCGCCCTCGAGCCCCCAATCATGGAGACCATAGAGGTTCTTGAAGATGCGATCCTTGTCCTCGAGCATATCAGTGCTTTCCGATCAACGGTTGGCCTGCTTGTAGGCAAGCCCGGCGGCGCAGACGGCGAAGGTCAGCGCCCAGAGCAGACTGGATTCCTGCGACGCGTTCATCGCGAAACGCTGCAGCAGGAACATGAAGGCGGCCGCGAGCGCGGCATGCATGGCGACGAAGCCCCATTTCCTCACGGCCTCGCTCCCCCGGTTCGCCTGAGACGGAAGACCCATCAGGAGGTCTCCTTCAGCGTGGTCGGCCCGCCCGCCGGCGCAGAGAACTGGCGGCCGTTCTGCGGACCGGGCTTGGGCGGATTGCCCGAAGCGAAACCGTCGAGCACCTTGCCGAAGCTTTCCGTGGTCAGGTCCTCATAGGTGTCCTTGCCGATCAATACCATCGGCGCGTTCACGCAGGCACCGAGGCACTCCACCTCTTCCCAGCTGAAATTGCCGTCCTTGGAGAGATGGAAGGGATCGTGATGGATGCGGCTCTCGCAGACGTGGATGAGGTCTTCGGCGCCGCGCAGGCGGCACGGCGTGGTGCCGCAGACCTGGACGTGGGCCTTCTTGCCGACCGGTGCGAGCTGGAACATCGTGTAGAAGGTCGCGACTTCGAGCACGCGGATATAGGGCATGTCGAGCATGTCGGCGATGACGCGGATCGCGGCTTCCGACACCCAGCCTTCGTTCTGCTCCTGCGCGCGCCAGAGAATGGCGATGACGGCCGAGGCCTGGCGTCCGGCAGGATATTTCGCGATCTGCTGCTTCGCGAACGCGAGGTTCTCCTCCGTGAACGCGAAGCTCGCGGGCTGGACTTCCTTCGGTGCTAATCGGCGAACGGACATCTGTTATCTCTCACTGCATGCGGCGCGCGTTTTTCGCATTCAGGGCATCGATCCTGTCCTGCCAGAACGCGCTTGCGGTGCCGAAAACGTTGTAACCGACGTGGGTCGAGACCTTGATGCGATCGAGGATCGACAGCTCGGTCACGGTCTCCATCCGGTTGCTGCGCGGATCGAACACGATCAGCTTCAGCGGGGTCTGTTCGAGGATGTAGCGCGACACCGCGTGCGAGCGGTCGCTGCCGTGCTCCTCGCACATGATGACGCTGTCGGCCTGGAGCAGCCGGGCGCCGCCCCTGATCGCCTCGATCTCGACGCCCTCGACGTCGAGCTTGATCAGGTACTTGCCGGTGCTCGCGATCCTGCCGTCGTCGATGAGATCGTCGAGCGCGAGAACGGGTACTTCCTCACCGCCGTCGGATGGTGCGCCGGCGATGCTGAAGGCTTCGTGCTTGGTGCCTGACAGTCGCGCGGTGCCGCGCGCCGCGCCGATGGCGCATTTCATGGTCTCGAAGCGGTTGCCGTTGACGCGCGCATTGTTGGCGAGCTTCGGATAGTTCTGCCCCGACGGCTCGATCGCGATCGCCTTGTGCGAACCGAACGGCTTGCTCGAGACAAGCACCGACCAGTAGCCGTAATTGGCGCCGCAATCGAGCAGCGTGTAGTCGACGTCGATGGAGTCCGCGAACA
The DNA here is from genome assembly GCF_028128765.1 of Bradyrhizobium sp. CCBAU 51627. GTDB lineage: Bacteria > Pseudomonadota > Alphaproteobacteria > Rhizobiales > Xanthobacteraceae > Bradyrhizobium. The sequence goes on along the minus strand of NZ_LBJG01000088.1, from coordinate 134,666 downwards.
GCAGTTCCAGCTCGTCCTCATAATTATACGCGCGGTTGAGCAGCTTGCTCCAATAGCCGTCGCCGTAGGGGAATTCGAACACGGCGTCGGGATTGAGCCTGATCGCGATGTTGCGCTCCGGCAGCGTCTTCCGCAGCAGATTGGCGCAGGCGATGTAGCCCATATGCGAGAAGTGCGAGGAGATCTTCGATCCCGTCACCAGCGCCAAGGCAGCCGTCCGCTCCCACAGGTTGGCCCCTTCAAGGGCCCCCGAGGCACGGTCAAACTGGATCGGCGCCTGCGCCATCACCGATCGACCTCTCCGAACACGATGTCGAGCGAGCCGAGAATGGCCGACACGTCGGCGAGCAGATGGCCGCGGCAGATATGATCCATCGCCTGGAGATGCGCAAAGCCCGGCGCGCGGATCTTGCACTTGTAAGGCTTGTTGGTGCCGTCGGAGATCAGATAAACGCCGAATTCGCCCTTGGGCGCCTCGACCGCGGCGTAGACTTCGCCTTCCGGTACGTGCACGCCTTCGGTGTAGAGCTTGAAATGATGGATCAGCGCTTCCATCGAGCGCTTCATCTCGCCACGGCGCGGCGGCGCGACCTTGTTGTCGGCGACGACGACGGGGCCCTTGCCATCAGGCGCGTTCAGCTTCTGGATGCACTGCTTCATGATGCGCACGGCCTGACGCATCTCTTCCATGCGGATCAGGTAGCGGTCATAACAGTCGCCGTTCTTGCCGATTGGAATGTCGAAATCCATCTCGGCGTAGCATTCGTAAGGCTGCGACTTGCGCAGATCCCAGGCCGCACCGGAACCGCGCACCATCACGCCGGAGAAGCCCCACTCCCAGGCCTCCTTCAGCGGCACCACGCCGATATCGACGTTGCGCTGCTTGAAGATGCGGTTGGCGGTGAGCAGGCGATCGAGATCGTCCACGACCTTCAGGAACGGATCGCACCAGGCCTCGATGTCGTCGATGAGCTTCTGAGGCAGATCCTGATGCACGCCGCCGACGCGGAAGAAGGCTGCGTGCATGCGGCTGCCCGAGGCGCGCTCGTAGAACACCATCAGCTTCTCGCGCTCTTCAAAGCCCCACAGCGGCGGGGTCAGCGCGCCGACGTCCATCGCCTGTGTGGTGACATTGAGAAGGTGCGAGAGAATGCGGCCGATCTCGCAATAGAGCACGCGGATCAGCTGGCCGCGGCGCGGCACCTCGATTCCGAGCAGCTTCTCGGCGGCGAGACAGAAGGCGTGCTCCTGGTTCATCGGCGCGACGTAGTCGAGCCGGTCGAAATACGGGATCGCCTGCAAGTACGTCTTCTGCTCGATCAGCTTTTCGGTGCCGCGGTGAAGCAGGCCGATATGGGGATCAACGCGGGCGACCACTTCGCCGTCAAGCTCCAGCACGAGGCGCAGCACGCCGTGCGCGGCCGGATGCTGCGGCCCGAAGTTAATGGTGAAATTGCGAAGGTTTTCGGGTTGCTCGTTCATGACGCGCTACTCACTGCTTCGCCTTCTCGTCACCGGGAAGCGGATAGTCCGCTCCTTCCCATGGCGACAAGAAATCAAACTTGCGGAATTCCTGGTTGAGCCTGACAGGCTCGTACACCACACGCTTCTCCTGGTCGTCGTAGCGGACCTCGAGGAAGCCGGTCAGCGGGAAATCCTTGCGCAGCGGATGCCCCTCGAAGCCGTAATCGGTGAGGATGCGGCGCATGTCGGGGTGACCGACGAAGAACACGCCATAGAGGTCGTAGGCCTCGCGCTCGAACCAGTCCGCGCCCGGGAACACCTCGATCAGCGACGGCACCTGCGTGGTCTCGTCGGCCTGGGCCTTGAGACGGATGCGGGTGTTCAGGGTCGGTGACAGGAAGTGATAGATCACGTCGAAGCGCTTTTCGCGCGACGGATAGTCAGCCGCCGTGATGTCGGTGAAGTTGACGAAACGGCAGTTCGGATCGTCGCGGAGGTACTTGACCACCTCGACGATCTTGCTGGTCTCGACATCAACCGTGAGCTGGTTGAAGGCCACCTGATAACCGATGGCGGCACCCGGGAGCGCGCTCACGATCGTCTGCCCCAGGGCGTCGAGCTTGGCGTCGTCCATGACGTAAAACCTTAGCGTTCGATGGTGCCGGTGCGGCGGATCTTCTTCTGCAGCAGCAGCACGCCGTAGAGCAGAGCTTCCGCCGTGGGCGGGCAGCCCGGCACATAGATGTCGATCGGCACGATGCGATCGCAGCCGCGCACGACCGAGTAGGAATAGTGATAGTAGCCGCCGCCATTGGCACAGGAGCCCATGGAGATGACGTAGCGCGGCTCAGGCATTTGGTCGTACACCTTGCGCAGCGCCGGAGCCATCTTGTTGGTGAGCGTGCCCGCGACGATCATCACGTCGGACTGGCGGGGCGAAGCACGCGGCGCGAAACCGAAGCGCTCGACGTCGTAGCGCGGCATCGACACCTGCATCATCTCGACCGCGCAGCAGGCGAGACCGAAGGTCATCCACATCAAGGAGCCGGTGCGGGCCCACGTGATGAGATCGTCGGTCGCAGCGACGAAGAAGCCCTTGTCGGACAGCTCGTGATTGACCTCAAGGAAGAACGGGTCATTGGCACCGACCGGCTTGCCGGTCGACGGATCCAGGATGCCCTTGGGGGCCGGCGCGATGGCCGGGCCGGCGGACGGTGCAGGGTTCAATCCCATTCGAGTGCCCCTTTCTTCCATTCATAGGCGAAGCCCACCGTCAGCACGGCGAGGAACACCAGCATGGACCAGAAGCCGGTCGCGCCAAGCTTGCCGAACGCAACGGCCCAGGGAAACAGGAACGCCACCTCGAGGTCGAAGATGATGAAGAGGATGGCGACCAGATAGAAGCGGACGTCGAACTTCATGCGGGCGTCGTCGAAGGCGTTGAAACCGCACTCATACGCCGACAGCTTTTCCGGATCGGGCTGCTGGAACGCGACAACGAAGGGCGCGATCAGCAGCACCAGGCCGATGATAGCAGCTACCCCTATGAATACGACGAGTGGAAGATAGTTCTGTAGAATGCCGCTCATTGACGAGCCCTTTTTCCCGCAGCCTCGGGACAGCCACGGATTCGTCCGATTTGGAATTATTCTGAGCCTTAGCGCAGTGCACCAATGGGCGCAAGACACGCTCTTTTCAGGCCCTTAGCTGCTTCCAGACCGGTGGAAATCCCGGAATCACCCCGCGGCTGGTATGGAGCAGATCGCCTGACCCGACAAGGGCGGCCACGGTTTAGCAGGGCAGCAGCTCTGGGATTGCGGCCCGGCCCCCGCGGGCTCTATTTGCCACGGATCGTCGGCGAAATTCGCCCGTTTTTTTAACTGCGGCGCCGCAGCCCAACCCAGCTGACGACGGCAACCGGCGCCCCGACCGTAACCCAGCCGACATACTGGCCGGCCGTTCCCCAGAGCAAGGCGGCCAAGAGGCCAATGACGGTCGCGGCCGCGAGCAGGATAGGTGCAGCAAAGACACGTATCCACAGGTGCGCGCGGTCAGAGGAGCCATGCGTCATGACGGGACCGGGGCTCGTCTGGCGAATGCGTCGCTGCGGCCAGGCCCCCGCTTCTGCCGCCGTGCCAGCCAGAGATAGAGGCCGCTGCCGATCACAACGATGGTGAGCCCATCCAACGCGGCCCAGATCACCTTGAGCGGCATCCCGCCATAATCGCCGAAATGCAACGGCTGCGAGATCAGCAGCGCCTGGAGATAGAACGGCAACGCCCTGCTATCGGCGACCTCCCCGGTTTCGCCGTCGAGCAACACCGGCTTGAGCAGCCGCGCGGTGAGGACCGTATCGCCGCGCATAAAAGCTGCAAAATGATGCGAGGACGTGAACGGCGTCCCCGGGAACGCGATGAAAGCGACCTCCATGCCGGGCGCGACCAGCTTCGCACGCGCAACGACGTCGTCGAGCGAGGCGAGATGGACAGGCGGCGGCTTGCCGGCATAGGGCGCGACCATGCTGGCGAGCTCGGTTGCCTTCCATTGGCTCAGCATCAGCTCGGCCCAGGTGTTGACGACGCCGGTCAGACCCACCACCAGCGCCCAGGTCACCGTCACCACGCCGATCAGATTGTGCCAGTCGAGCCAGCGGACGCGGCGCGAGGCGCTGTCGCGTATGGTGGCAAAGCGCAGGCGGCGGGTGAACGGCCAGTACAGCACCACGCCGGAGATGATCGCTGCGCCAAGCAGCACTCCCATCGCGCCGAGGAACAACTTACCGGCTTGGCCAGCGAACATGTCGGTATGCAGCTTGAGCACGATCAGCATCGGCCCGAGGCCGACCGGCCCGAGCAGCTTGGCTGAAACGGCGTCGAATGCGCGCACGGTCGCGTTATCCGGCGCGCCATCGGGCGCACTGTTGGTGAAGGCCATCACGATCCCGGGCTCGTCCTTGTTCCAAGAGACATATTGCAGGACGCGGCCAGGATCGGCGGCGAGCGCGGCGGCGGCGACGATCTGGGGCGTCGCGCGCGCCGCGCCCGCGTGAGCTTCGGGCTGGGGGGCATAGCCCAGGAGCTCATCGATCTCATGATGGAAGATCAGCGGCAGGCCGGTCAGGCAGAGCAGCAGCAGAAACAAGGTCGAGCTCAGGCTGGTCCAGGTATGGACCAAGGACCAGAGCCGGACCGTGCGCGCCTTCACAAGACCCTCCCCTGCTTCACCATTTGTAGGAGACGCTCGCGGTGACGCGGCGACGGTCGCCGTAGAAGCAGGACGAGGCCGAAGCGCAGCTCGCGACGTAGATCTTGTCGGTCAGGTTGATCACGTTGAGCGCGGTACGCCAGTTCTGCCATTCGTAATGGAGCGCGAGGTCGCCGAGCACGACGGCGGGAACTTCGAGCGTGTTGGCGGTGTCGGCCCAGGACGAGCCGACATAGCGCACGCCGCCCCCGAACCCAAATCCCTCGAGCGGTCCGTCCTTGAAGGTGTAGTCTGCCCAGCCCGAGATCAGCATCTCTGGCGTATTGGTCGGCGTCTTGCCGATCAGGGACCGATCGAGGTCCCTGCTCGTGAAGAGATGATAGGTGGTGAAGGCGCCGATCAGCTTCAGCTCCCTGGTGGCATTGGCCACAGCCTCGAGCTCGATGCCGCGCGAGGTCACCTCGCCGGTCTGGTTCTGCAGCAGCGCATTCGACGGATCGGTGGTCGCCACGTTCTGACGCTTCAGGTCGAACACCGCCGCAGTGAAGTAGCCGTCAAATTCGTTCGGCGCGACCTTTACGCCGATCTCGGCCTGCCGGCCGGTCTCCGGCAGGAACAACCGGTTCTGCGCATTGAGGCCGATGATCGGATTGTAGCTCGTCGCATAGGATACGAAGGGCGCAATGCCGTTGTCGAAATTGTAGATCAGCCCGGCGCGCCCACTGAACCTGCTGTCGTCGCGCTGAGCCATGGTTGCGCCAGTGCCGCGCGCGGCCTGCGACGTCTCCACCCAGTCATTGCGGCCGCTCAAGACCAGCGTGAAGTTGCCGAGCTTCATCTGGTCCTGCACGTAGGTGCCGGCCTGCTTCTGCGTGAGCAGGAAGTTTCGGAACGGCGCGCCCGCGAGCGGGATGTCGAGACCATAAGTGGGGTTGAAGACGTTGATCGGCGGCAGGGTGCCGAAGTTGAACGCCTGGTAATCGTCGATCTGGTAGCCTTTCAGATCCACTCCGAACAGCATCGTGTGCTTCACCGGACCGGTGTCGAAGCCATACTCGAGCTGGTTGTCGAGATCGGCCTGGTTGGCAGTGTTCTTCGCATACCAATTGTAGCGCCCCAGAGTGGCCGCGTTGATATTGTCCCACCCATTGCCGACGAAGCCGCGATAGGTCAGGTCGATATGGGCGAAGCGCGCGTTCTGCCGGAACGTGAGGTCGTCGGTGAGATTGCGCTCGAACTGGTAGCCGAGCATCTCCTGCTCGCGTGCGAACCTGTCGACATTGGGGTCGCCGGCGAAGAAGCTGGTCGGAATCTTGCCGAATGGCGCGTTGGTCACCGTGCCCTGATAGGGCAGGAAGTTGATGCCGCGGGTGTCCTGCTTCGAGGCCGACGCCAGCACCGTGAAGCTGGTGTCGGCATCCGGCTTCCAAGTGAACGACGGCGCGATGAAGTAATTGTTGTCGGGCGTGAAGTTGACCTGGGTGCCGCCGTTCTGGACCTGGCCGACAACGCGGTAGAACAGCTTGCCGTTCGCTGGGCTCGTTGCGACGGGCCCGCCGACATCGAAGCCGAGATAAGCGTTGCCGAAATTGTTGACGCCGGTCTCGATGTAGCAGATCGGCTCGGCCCGCGGCATCTTGCTGATGACGTTGACGATGCCGCTCGGGCTCGATCCGCCATAGAGCACGGCCGACGGACCGCGCAGCACCTCGACGCGCTCCATGTTGGAGGGCTGAAGCTTCCAGCTCGCGTAGGACGTGTAGAACAGCTGCATGCCGTCGAGGAACAGGCCGACGTCGTCGGACTTGAAACCGCGGATCAGCCACCAGTCGTTGCGGGTATCGGCGCCGAACGTGCCGGCGCGCACGCCCGCGGTGTAGCGCAGGACTTCGTCGAGCTTGTTCGGTTTCTGATCGCGGATCTGGTCCGCACCGATGACCGAGACGGCCTGCGGCGTCTCCATGATCGGCGTGTTGGTCTTGGTTCCGGACGAGCTGCGACGAGCAACGTAGCCCTGCACCGAGCCACGCGGTGTCTCGACGACGCCGATATTGCGCGCAAGTTGCGGCTTGCTGTTGACGGTCTGCGCCTGGCTCTGCGCACGACGCGGCGCGGGTGCGGGTGCGCGGCGGCGCTGCTCTGGCGCTGCGATCGTCACCGGCGGCAGGCTCTGCGCACCCCCCTGCCCCGACGTTTGTGCGAGCGATGCCTGCGGCATCAAGACCCAAGCGGACGCGGTCGCCAGCACGGCCGGCCGCAGCATTCCAAGACTGTTCAACACGTCACCCCAATATACATCTGATACGTCATGCCGCGTGTCCCGGGCGGCATGCGATGGGGTGACGCTTAGGGGAGCCTGCGCGATATCCCTAATTGAAAGGCTCTTAGAAGCAGTCTTAGAGGATATTTCCGCGCGACCCGCGCGAATTGCGTCGATCGTGCTCCTGTCAGCGGGCGAGCCGAGCTCTCTCAGTCGGCCATGAAGGCGAGCACGTCCGCAGTCAGCCGCTCGCCATGCGTCAGCGGCAGCGGATGCGGGCCGCCCTCATAGACGATCAGCTTGCTGCCCTTGATCAGCTGTGCGGTCTTGGCACCCGTCAATGGCAGCGGCGCGCTGGCATCCTTGTCGCCATGGAGGATCAGCGTCGGCCGATCGATCTTGGCTGCAGCCGAACGGAGATCTGAGAAGGAGATGGTCTGGCGGCACGCCAGCGCAACCGGCAGCGGCACTCTCAGCATCATCTGGCGGATCCAGGTCCGCGTAATCTCGGGCGTGTCGGCGGTGAAGAACGGCGCTTCGTTCGCCGCGATCCATTTGGCGAAATCGCGCGCGATGGTCGCGTTGTCAGCCTCGATCATCTCCTTCGGGACCGCATCCGGATTGTCTTCGGTCTTGACCAGGAACGGCGTCGTCGGCGCAACCAGCACGAGCCGTGCGATCCGATCCGATCCGTAGCGCGCCAGATAGTTCACTGCTTCCACTGTCCCCATGGAGAAACCGACCAGGGTCACGTCGCGCAGGTCGCACGCCTCGATGATGGCAGCGACGTCATCGGTCAGCGTGTCCAGGTCGTAGCCCGATGACGGCATCTCGGACCGGCCGTGCCCGCGCCGGTCAGGCGCGATACATCGGAAGCCTTTTTCATTGAGGGCCACGATCTGGGTACCCCAGGTGCTGCCATCGAAGGTCCAGGCCGTCAGCAGCAGCACCGGCTTCCCGTTGCCCCAGTCCTGCACGAATAGCTTCGTGCCGTCCTTGGCCGTCACAAAGGGCGATCGTGCGACCTGTTGGGCCGCCGCCGGCGCGCTGGCGCTCCACGCCGCCGCCAAGGCGGTTTCAAGCAGCGTTGTTTCGAGGGCGGTTCGACGGCTCATGGTGCTTCTCCCTTGCCGGATGGTTAGCGGCCGATGGAAGAGATCATGCCGAACGGATTGGGCCTGCGCGATTACGCGGCAGGTAAGACTGCTCGATGCGAAGCGCAGAAATCGGCAGATGAAACCATTTTGCGGAACCCGCGAAACGATCCGGAAACAGATGCCCCTTAAGACGTGAGCCTACAGACGGCGCCCAAGCCCGTCGGGAGGCTTCGATGAACCACTCAATTCACTCTGCGGATCGGGGGACCCACCTGAAGATCGTGGTGGTGGCGCTGGTGGCCGGCATCGCAGTGGCCGCCTTCGGGATCGCTGCCCGCACCAACGCCGATTACGGCCAGACCGCCCAGTCGACCCACGTCATCAAGGCCGGCAAGCCGATGGCGATCACGAGTTCGGGTACGTCGGAAATTCGTTGAACCGCGCCCGCTTTCGGTTGACCGACGGCCGCCTCCGGGCGGCCTTTTCGTTTTCCAGCGCAATGCTGAGACGAGGTGCCCTGGCCAAGCGCAACGTCCTTGACTTCACCATGTCCCCCCTTTAAGTCCCCCTTCGTTCCGCGCGGACACATACGCGTCACGCGGGAGTAGCTCAGTTGGTTAGAGCGCCGGCCTGTCACGCCGGAGGTCGCGGGTTCGAGCCCCGTCTCTCGCGCCATTTTTGGCAATCCCTCCATAGCCTTAGCCCCGAAATTTCGACGCCTTTGGCGACTGGCCGGCGATCTCCGGCATCCGGCGGGAACTCGCGGCATAGTCAGCCCGGCCCCGAATCGTCTACGTCTGCAACGACTTGGCGGGAACCCCATGCTTTTACTTGGGTTTCCCCTGCATCGAGGAGGCCAGACATGGCGAAGAAGGATTCGGGGAAGAAGGCAGCTGCTTCAGCCACGATCACGCTCAAGCACCTGGCGGCCGACATTGCGGAAAGCCAGGACCTCTCGAAGAAGCAGGCCGAGGCCGTCCTGACCGACATGGTCGATTTGATCGCCAAGCACCTCAAGAAGGGTGACCGCGTCCGCATCGTCGGCCTCGGCATCCTCCAGGTCCGCAAGCGCGCCGCCCGCACCGGCCGCAATCCCGCCACAGGCGAAGCCATCCACATCAAGGCCAGCAAGAAGGTCGCGTTCCGCCCGGTCAAGGAGCTGAAAGAGGCGATCTGAGCACTTACGCTTCACATCTGAGCACTTACGCTTCATTAAGCCTGATCCGCGCTGGCCCCCGCCGCAACGTGGCCCGCTTTTCTGATATAACTCTCGCCTCCCCCAAAGACCCGGCGGTTTGACCAGAAATGTCCCTGACCTTCGCGCATACCGTGACCGAACGCTTCCTGCGCTACGTCACCATCGACACCCAATCCGATCCGAATTCGCCGGCCTCGCCATCGACCGAGAAGCAGAAGGATCTCGGCCGCGTGCTCGTCAGCGAGCTGAAAGCCATCGGCGTCGCGGATGCCCATCTGGACGATTACGGCTATGTCTATGCGACGATCCCGTCCAACACGCCCAAGAAAGTGCCGGCGATCTGCTTCTGCTCGCACATGGACACCTCGCCCGACGTCACCGGCAAGGATGTGAAGCCGCAGGTCGTGGAGAACTATCGCGGCGGCGATATCACCCTGCCGGCCGATCCGAGCCAGGTGATCCGCTTCGCCGAGCATCCCGCGCTGAAGCACCAGATCGGCAACGATATCATCACCACCGACGGCACCACGCTTCTCGGGGCCGATAACAAGGCCGGCGTCGCCGAGATCATGGATGCCGCACATTTCTTCATCAACAACCCCGATGTGAAGCACGGCACCATCAAGATCCTGTTCACGCCGGACGAGGAGATCGGCCGCGGCGTCGACAATGTCGACATCAAGAAGCTGGGCGCCGATTTCGGCTACACCATGGACGGCGAGACCGCGGGAAGCGTAGAGGACGAGACCTTCTCGGCTGACGGCGCCACCGTCACCATCGCCGGCGTCAGCGCCCATCCCGGCTATGCCAAGGGCAAGATGGAGCACGCGATCAAGATCGCGGCCGCCATTGTCGAGCGCCTCCCGAAGGAAGGCTGCTCGCCCGAGACGACCTCAGGCAAGCAGGGTTTTCTGCATCCCGTCGGAATCGAGGGCGCGCTGGAACAGGCGACCCTCTCCTTCATCGTGCGCGACTTCACCGAGGAAGGGCTGAAGGAGAAGGAGGTCCTGCTCGAGACCATCGTCAAGGACGTGATGAAGGAGTACCCGCGCTCGACCTACAAGTTCGAGGTCCGCGAGCAGTACCGCAACATGAAGCAGGTGATCGACCGCCACCCGCACATCCTTGAATACGCCATCGAGGCGATCCGCCGTGCGGGGCTGCGCCCGATGCGCACCGCGATCCGTGGTGGCACCGACGGCTCGCGGCTCTCCTTCATGGGCCTGCCCTGCCCGAACATCTTCGCCGGCGAGCACGCGTTTCACTCGCGGCTCGAATGGGTGAGCCGGCAGGACATGGAGAAGGCCGTGCAGACCATCGTGCATCTCGCGATGATCTGGGAAGAGAAGGCGTAAGCCAGCCTTCTCTTACGGTACCGGCATCGCGCGCCGGCCGCGATGGAAGCGGTTGGAGCTCGCCATCCAGTTCGGCAGCGGCTCGCCGTCACGGTGCCGGCCGCCGGCCACAGCCGCAGCCCAGGCCACTGCGGCACCGATCAAGGCCGCTGCCGCGACCGAGAAGGCGACGATCACAGAATTGCGCCGGGCCCTGTTGATCGCCGTATGGGCGTCGGCGATCGACGCATCGACGCGCCGTTCGGCATCGGGCGCACCTAACCCCGTGAGGGCAGCGACCTGCTGCACGAGATAGTTGCGATCGTCGACGCTGACGCCGCTGTGGCTCGATGATGTCATCAGGATGCGCCCGGCTTCGGCACGAGCTTCCCGCATGTCGGTGTTGGGCGGTCGCCGTGGCGCGCGGAACAGCTTGTCGAGCTCGAAGCTCAAGAGCGGCTCGGCGGCTGTGGTGTTCCCGGCGCCGCTGCGCATCGGCGAGCGCTCGACCGCGGCAGCGCCGATAATCGCCAGCAGCGCGGCACCGATCAACGCGGCCAAGGCCCAGGACGTCAGCCCGTGCAGCCCGTCGCGCCGCTCGCCATCGTCCTCGATCGTGGCCAGCGCCGGCGCCGGCCGCGCGGTCCGGCCGGCGATGTAGCCTCCGAAGCCGAAGCTGATGATCGCCTGGATGATCAGATACAGCCCCGACAGCAGCGCCAGCGCGGCCGATGCATCGCGCCAGGTCGGCGAGGCCGAACTGACGCCAAGGCCGATGGCCACGCCGAACCCGACCAGGATGAACGACATTGCGCCGGCCGCTAAAGCGCCGGCGATGACGGAGCTCCACTGGATGCTCCGTCGCTCCTCGGCGGTGACAAGGCCGCCTTCCATCAAATTGTCCTGCACGAGCGTTTCAACGGCCATTGCTTTTCTCTCTAGCGCAGGCCGAAGAACGACAAGATCGCCATGATCACGACGATCAGGCCGATCAGATAGATCAATCCGTCCATAGTCCCATCCTCCTCAAAGGCTCCGGGGCGCTAATGAGGGCGACAGGGGAATGTTCCTATTTCGGTAACGGGCGGGAACGAACCGGCGGGGTGCGAATTGTCTGTTCAAGTCCCGAGGATGAAGATTGTGAGCACAAAGGGCCTCAGCCGGTCAGCCCCGAGCTGGGGCCCTTTCGTATGCGTGCGACATCGAGTTCCCCACACGTAACAATGTTGCGGGTCGACACTGTTCCGGCCGCCATGCTACCCGAAGCGGATCAGCAACCCGAGCGCAACAGTGCCCGCGATCCGCCACCTCGACAGCTTTCACTTCCCGCGCAACTGGCGCGGATTTGTGGCTGTGCTGGTAGCGACCATGTATCTGCTGTCCGGTGTGCTCCATGGCGCGCACGACATCGATGTCACCAGCCCCGCGGGCGGGTCGGAGATCGCATCCATCCTCGACAACAGGCTTCACAGCCATGGCGATCACAAAGCGCTGGGCGGCCATCATTGCCACGGCTGCTTCTCGATCGCCGTCATGCAGTCGGTGCAATCCGAAATCGCGGCCGACATCGTTACCGCATCGGTCCCGCAGCGCGCGCCGGCGCTGATCGGCATTGCACCCGATACCGACTCCCCGCCCCCCAAATCCCTGACCTGAACTGATCAGCCGGGCGCCGTGCGCGCCCACCATGCTCTTGTGCACAGGTCACCTTCATGTCTTGCAGATGGACTGCCGCGCGCGTTTTATGCGCGACGGCTGTTATCGTCAGCCCCGGGCTGACACAGCACGCCCACGCCCAGACCCTGACGATGCGCGCGGCACTCTCGCGCGCGCTGGCCGCGAGCCCGCGCCTGACCGCGGCGGAGCGCGATGTCGGCATCGCCACGGGGCAGCGTATTCAGGCAGGCGCCCTTCTCAATCCGGAACTGTCCTATGAGCAGGACAATTCGTTCGGCTCAGGCATCTATCGCGGCACCAAATCGGCCGAGACCACCCTCCAGATCAGCCAGGCGTTCGAGCTGTTCGGCAAGCGCGAGGCGCGAATTGCGGCCGGAGCGGCCGGCATCGAGGTCGCGGCCATCCAGCGCAAGGCGATCAGGCTGGAAGTGCTGTCGGAGACCGCAATCGCCTTCCTTGGCGTGCTGGGCGCGCAGCGGCGCATCCAGATCCTCGACGAGCAGATCGCGGCGATCGACAAGCTGACGCCGCTACTCCGCCGCCGCGTCGAGGCCGGGGCCTCCTCGCCCGCCGAAACTGGCCGCGCCGAGGTCGCCTCCGCCCTGGTCAAAGCCGACCGCGAACGGTTCAAGGCGACGCTGGCGAGCGCGCGGCGCGAGCTTGCGGTGCTGATGGGCGATCCCGCCGCGAAATTCGGCGAAGTGTCCGGCCGGCTCGACACCACCGGACGGCCGCCGACATTCCAGTCGGTGGTCGCCGCCATCGATGCCAATCCGCAACTGGTGCGCTGGACTGCGGTCTATGCGCAGCGGAACGCTGAGCTGCTGATGGCACGGCTCAAGCCTTATCCCGACGTGCGGATAGCGGCCGGCTGGCGCCATTTCAATGAGACCAATGACGACGCGGTGCGCCTCACTGTCTCGGTGCCGATCCCCGTGTTCGACCAGAACCAGGGCAACATCCTCTCGGCGCAGGAAAGCCTCGCCAAGACCCGCGCCGAGCGCGACGCCAACCGCAACACGCTGGTCGTGGTCGCCGGCCGCGCCTACGACTCGCTGCAGGGCTCGCTGCGCGAGCTCGCCGTGCTGCGCGAGACCGCGATCCCCAAGGCGGCCGAAGCATCCGACGCAATCGCGCAAGGCTACGGTCTGGGCCGCTTCACCCTGCTCGAAGTGCTCGACGCCCAGGCGAGCGTGACGCAGGCGCGACTGCGCGAGCAGGAAGCGCTGCAAAACTTCCACGTCGGCGTCGCCACCATCGAGGGCCTCGTCGGCAATCCCTTTGCGCTGGCGCGGGAGAGCGCGCGATGAAGATATCGTCAACCATCCTCTTAGCCATCCTGGCCGCCGCGATCGGCGCTTACGGCTACTCCCTGCTCGCGCCAGCCAAGGTCGCGCAGAACGAATATGCGGAAAAAAAGAAGCCGGAGAAGTCAAACGACCACGTCGAGCAGGACGAGCACGGCGCCGACCGTATCCGCATCTCCGATGTCAAGCTGGCTGCGGCCGGCGTCACGCTGGCGGCCGCCGAGAGCGCCACGCTGACCGACACGCTGTCCTTCAACGGTACCTTGCGCGCCAACCAGGAGGCGGTCGTGCAGGTGACGCCGCGCTTCCCGGGTGTGGCAAAATCGATTCAGAAGCGCATTGGCGACAAGGTCGGCAAGGACGATCTGCTCGCCGCCATCGAGAGCAACCAAAGCCTGACTGTTTACGAGCTGAAGGCGCCGATCCCAGGCACCATTATCGAGCGGCAGATTTCGCTCGGCGAATACGCCTCCGAGCAGAAGCCGGCCTTCGTCGTCGCCGACCTCTCGACCATCTGGGTCGACCTGTCGATCTATCGGCAGGACCTCAAGCGTGTCCGCCTGAATGATGAAGTGCTGATCGACCCCGACGACGGCCGCGGCGAGATCAGGGGCACGATCTCCTACATCGCGCCGATCGGTAGCAGCGAGACCCAGACCGCCCTCGCCCGCGTGGTGCTGCCAAATCCCGACGGACGCCTGCGTCCCGGCCTGTTCGTCACCGCGCGGCTGGTCCTCGCCGCTCGCAATGTCGCGGTTGCCGTGCGCCGCAGCGCGATCCAGACGCTGGAGAACAAGACCATCGTGTTCGTGCGGGAGGACAACGACAAGATCGAAGCACGCCCGGTCGAGCCTGGCGACTCCGATCCGAGGTTCGTCGAGATTCGCGCCGGCCTCTCCGCCGGCGAGCGCTATGTCGCGGAGAACAGTTTTGTGGTGAAGGCGGAGATGGGCAAGGGAGATGCCGATCATGATTGACGCGCTTCTGTCCTTCTCGGTCCGCCAGCGCTGCCTGGTGGTGCTGCTGGCGCTCGCGGCCGGCGCTTTTGGCGTCTGGAATTTCACCCGCCTGCCGATCGATGCTGTGCCCGATGTCACCAACGTGCAGGTTCAGATCAACACGCGCGCCCCGGGCCTGTCGCCGCTCGAAGCCGAGCAGCGCATCACCTTCCCGATCGAGACCGCGATGGGCGGCTTGCCGAGGCTCGACTACACCCGCTCGATCTCGCGTTATGGGTTGAGCCAGGTCACCGTCGTGTTCCAGGACGGCACCGACATCTACTTCGCGCGGCAGCTCGTCAACGAGCGCATCCAGCAGGCCAAGGACCAGTTGCCATCAGGCACAGAGGTCGCGATGGGGCCGATCTCGACCGGGCTCGGCGAGATCTACGTCTATTCGGTCGAGGCCAAGGCCGGCGCGAAATCGCCTGCCGGCACCGAGTTTACGCCGACGGATTTGCGCACCATCCAGGACTGGATCATCAAGCCGCAGCTGCGCACCATCCCCGGCGTGATCGAGGTCAACTCGATCGGCGGCTATGAGCGGCAATTCCACGTGCTGCCGATCCCCGGCCGGCTGATGGCCTATAAGCTTGGCTTCCGCGACATCATGACCGCGCTCGCCGCCAATAATGCCAATGTCGGCGCCGGCTATATCGAGCGCAATGGCGAACAATATCTCGTCCGCGCCCCCGGGCAGGTTGCTGACATTGCCGACATCAGGGACATCGTGATCGGCTCGCGCAGCGGCGTGCCGGTCCGCATCCGCGACGTCGCCGACGTAAGTGAAGGCCACGATCTGCGCACCGGCGCAGCGACGGCCAACGGCAACGAGACGGTTCTCGGCACCGCCATGCTGCTGATCGGCGAGAATAGCCGGAGCGTCGCCCAGCGCGTCGCCGCCAGACTCGACGAGATCGCGAAATCGTTGCCCGATGGCGTGATCGCGCGCGCGGTCTACGACCGCACCCATCTGGTGGAAGCGACCATCAAGACCGTCGAGAAGAACCTCGTTGAAGGCGCCGCACTGGTGATCGCGGTGCTGTTTCTGATCCTCGGCAATATCCGCGCCGCGCTGATCACGGCCAGCGTCATTCCGCTCTCCATGCTGTTCACGATTACGGGTATGGTCGAGAGCAAAGTCAGCGCCAATCTGATGAGTTTAGGTGCCATCGATTTCGGCATCATCGTCGACGGCGCGGTCATCATCGTCGAGAATTGTCTGCGACTGCTTGCGGCCGATCAGCAGCGACGCGGCCGCCTGTTGAGGCTGGAGGAACGCCTCCAGACCATCCGCGACGGCAGTAGCGAAGTCATCAAGCCGAGCCTGTTCGGCACGCTCATCATCGCGGTGGTGTACCTGCCGGTCCTGACCCTGACGGGGACCGAGGGCAAGATGTTCACGCCGATGGCGCTGACCGTGCTGATGGCGCTCGCGAGCGCGGCGCTGCTGTCCATTACCTTCGTCCCGGCCGCGGTGGCGATCTTCGTCACCGGAAAAGTCTCGGAGACCGAAAACATCTTCATGCGTGTCGCGAAGCGCGTCTATGTGCCGCTGCTCGACCGCGCCATCTGCTACCGCCGCAGCGTTGCGCTCGGTGCCGTGCTGATCGTCGCCGGCAGCCTTCTTGCCGCAACGCGCATGGGCGGCGAGTTCATCCCGAGCCTGGACGAAGGCGACATCACCATCGAGACCATCCGCATTCCCGGCACCAGCCTGACCCAGAGCGTGGACATGCAGCTTCGGCTGGAGCAGGCCGTCAAGCAGGTGCCTGAAGTCGCGACCATCTTCTCCAAGATCGGCACCGCCGAGATCGCCAACGATCCGATGCCGCCGAATGCCGCCGATACCTATGTCACGCTGAAGCCGCGCGACCAATGGCCGGATCCCGCCAAGCCGAAGGACGAAGTGGTCGCCGAACTCGAGCGCGCCGCCAACACCCTGCCCGGCACCGCCTATGGCATGACCCAGCCGATCCAGATGCGCTTCAACGAGCTCATCGCCGGAATCCGCAGTGACGTCGGCGTCAAGATCTTCGGCGACGATCTCGACGTGCTCGCCGGCATCGCCCAGCAGGTCAACGGCGTGGTCCGCGGCATCGAGGGCGCGGCCGACGTGAAGACCGAGCAGATCGCGGGTCTGCCGATCCTCACCGTCAAGCTCGACCGCCAGGCGTTGTCGCGCTACGGCCTCAGCCTCAGCGAGGTGCAGAACCTCGTCGAGATCGCGATCGGCGGCAAGCCGGTCGGAAAGCTGTTCGAGGGCGACCGCCGCTTCGATATCGTGGTGCGCCTGCCCGAGAGCCTGCGGGCTAATCCTGATGCGATCAAATCGCTGCCGATCCCGTTGCCGCCGACTGAAGATGCGACGACCGTCACCAGGACCGCCTGGTCCGGTGCATCCGGCGCCGCGCTTCGCTACGTGCCCCTGTCCTCTGTTGCCGCAATCGAGATCGCACCCGGCCCCAACCAGATCAGCCGCGAGAATGGCAAGCGCCGCGTGGTCGTGATGGCCAATGTCCGCGGCCGCGACCTGCGTTCCTTCGTGACCGAGACGCAAGCCGCCGTCGCCGAGAAGGTGAAGCTGCCGCCGGGCTACTGGATCGGCTGGGGCGGCCAGTTCGAGCAATTAGTCTCCGCCAGCAAGCGGCTGACGATCGTCGTGCCGGTGGCGCTCGCACTGGTGTTCCTACTGCTGTTCATGAGCATGGGCTCGGCAGCGGATGCGGCGCTGGTGTTCTCCGGCGTGCCGCTGGCACTGACCGGTGGCGTCGCAGCGCTGCTGCTGCGTGGCATTCCGCTGTCGATCAGCGCCGGGGTCGGTTTCATCGCGCTGTCGGGCGTCGCCGTGCTCAATGGTCTCGTCATCATCGCCTTCATCGAGCGGCTGCGCAGCGAGGGACTCCTCATTGTGGAGGCCGCCCGCGAAGGCGCACTGACGCGGCTGCGACCGGTGCTGATGACGGCGCTGGTCGCCTCGCTTGGCTTCGTGCCGATGGCGCTCGCCACCGGCGCCGGCGCCGAGGTGCAGCGGCCGCTCGCCACCGTCGTGATCGGCGGCATCATCTCCTCGACGGTGCTGACATTGCTGGTGCTGCCGGCGCTCTACGTGTTGTTCCGGCGTGACGGCGCGGGCGAAACCCCTACAATGGCGCCTGATTTGGCTGACTCCGGGGAGCACTAGATTTGGGCAACCACGACCATCACGGTCATCATCACCATGACCACCGCGATCATGCGCATGATCATGGCCACGACCACAGCCACGGCCATTCGCATGGTCATGGTCACGACCATGTCCATGCGCCCGCCGATTTCGGCAAGGCGTTCGCGATCGGCATAACGCTCAACACCGCGCTGGTCGTGGCCGAGGCGGTCTACGGCTATCTCGGCAATTCCACGGCCCTGCTCGCCGATGCCGGCCATAATCTCTCCGACGTGCTCGGCCTGGTCGTGGCCTGGGGCGCCTCGATCGCTGCGCGGCGCGCGCCGAGCGGCCGCTTCACCTATGGCTTCCGCGCTTCCACGATTCTGGCTGCGCTAGCCAATGCGGTGTTTCTGCTGGTCGCAACCGGCGCGATCGGCTGGGAGGCGATCCTGCGCCTGCGCGAACCGGAGCCGGTCGCCGGCTTCACAGTGATGGTGGTCGCCGGTATCGGCATCCTCATCAACGGCTTCACCGCCATGCTGTTCGCCGGTGGACGCAAGGACGACATCAACATCGAAGGCGCCTACCTGCACATGGCGGCCGATGCCGCAGTCTCCCTCGGCGTCGTCGTCTCGGCGGCGCTGATCATCTGGACCGGCTGGCTCTGGCTCGATCCGGTCACCAGCCTCGTCATCTGCGGAAGCATCCTCTGGAGCACCACCAGTCTGTTGCGCGGCTCCATCGACATGTCGATGGCGGCGGCGCCCAAGGGCACTGATCTCACCGCCATCAGGACGTTCTTGCTGGCCCGGCCGGGCGTTTCGGCAATCCACGATCTCCACGTCTGGCCGATCTCGACCACCGAGACCGCTCTGACCTGTCATCTCGTGATGCCATCAGGCACCGCTGACGCATTCCTGATGGAAACTGCGCAGATGCTGAAGACGACCTTCCGCATCGGCCACACCACGCTCCAGGTCGAAACGCATCCGGACAATGGCTGCGCACTGGCCCCGGATGATGTGGTGTAGGATTTCACAAGCCTCTCCGCGCCGTCATTGCGAGCGCGGCTTGCGTCCTATCCCGCCCTCGCCGTCACGATCCAGATCGCGCCCTGCAGCGCCACGCTCTGCCCTTTCACGAACGGCGCGAGCATTTCGCGGATCGAGGCCTTGGCTGCTGCAACCGTCTCCGACGGATGGTCCTGCAGCGCGCGGCTGGCGGGGCCGATCTGGAGCGAGCCATCGACGGCGGCATCGAGTCCGCCGCCAATCGCGATGTCCATGGGAAGATTGTGCGGCTCCATCGCGACGTCGACGAAGCCCGCGCCCGTGAGGATACGCGTGACGCGTTCCTCAGACGCAAACGCGAAGGGGCCCGGCTCCTCCGGCCCGACCGGCGGCATCTTCGGCACGTGTTTGTACACCGCCATCAGCGGCGCCATCATCCAGGGATTTTCCTTAGGCTCACGCCAGCAGACGAAGGCGAGCCGTCCCGTCGGCTTCAGCGCACGCCGAAGATTGGTGAAGGACGCAATCGGATCGGCAAAGAACATCACGCCGAAGCGCGAGGCGAGCAGATCAAAGCTCGCAGGCTCGAACGGATGCACCGTCGCATCCGCCAGCACGAAATCCAAGGGCAGCCCCTTCGGCGCAAACGCGCGCGCCTGCGACAGCATCGGCTCGGACACATCGAGGCCGAGCGCAAACCCGTCAGGCGCCACCGCCTTCGCGAAGGCAAAGGTCGTCGCCCCCGAGCCACAGCCGACATCGAGGACGCGCTCACCGGGCCTGGGCCTGGCGCGGTCAATCAACACGTCGGCAATCGGTCCGAGCAGGCTCTCCTGCGCGGCGTGACGATCGGCCCAGCGCTGCCCGCTCGGTCCGTTCCAATAGGCGATCTGGTCGGCGTTTTGCTCGTGTCCATCAGGCTGTTGCATCATATCCCCGGTCATTCCCATCGGCGCGAGGCCTGCCGCGCCCGTGCCGCTGATGTTGCAACGACACGGTGACAAAGTCACGTGATGCGATCGGTTTCTGCGCGGCCCCCCGGCGCTGGCGGAAAAGCTCTTGGCGCTCGTTCAGCCCATTTGTGTCCGGCAATGGAGGGCTGGCTGCACGTCGCGAACGCTTGGCTTCAACCGCATCGGCAGTCCGCCGGCGGGACGTAGCGTAATCTTCTGCAACGGCCACACTTGAGCGCCCGGTGCCAGTTCCATGTCGAAGCGCTGCACGAGCGCTGCAAGCACGATTGTCGCCTCCTGAAGCGCGAAGGACGCGCCGATGCAAATGCGCGGCCCGACTCCGAACGGCAGATAGGCAAAGCGTGGGATCGCCGCGCGCCGCTCGGGCAGAAAACGAGACGGATCAAACAGGTCGGGCTGCGTCCAGAGCAGACGATGGCGGTGCAGCACGTAAGGCGCGATCACGACCAGCGAACGCGGCCTGATCGCGACGCCACCGAGCGTATCCGCCGCTTCCGCGACCCGGCTCAACGCGGCGATCGGTGGATAAAGCCGCAACGCCTCCTCGATCACGGCCCGCGTCACGATCAACCGGTCAGCAAGGCCCTCGACGGGCCCGGCAAGCTCGCGCGCGGCCTCCGCCCGGACCCGGGCGCGCCACTGCGAGGCCTGCGACAGCAAGAACATCGACCACGCGAGCGTATTGGCGGTGGTCTCGTGTCCTGCCGACAGAAAGGTCAGAATATTCGATCTGATCTCGGCCCGCGACATCGGCCGTCCCGTTGCAGGGTCTGGCGTGCGCAACAGCAGCGTCAGAAGGTCGGAAGGGGCCTCCCCTGCCGGCCGGCCCACGAGGCGCCGGCACCGCATTTCGATGATGCGATCGATGATTCCCTCGAAGTAAGCCATCGTTTGCCGCAGGCGGCGGCGCCCCGGTCGCGGCACGGACTGCGGCACCCCGAGCAGATCCAATGCGCCGATATGGCCGATCACGGCGAAGTAGGCGTTCATCGCGACCCGGAATTGATCGTAGTCGCCGCCGATGCCGTCCGAAAAGATGGTCCGAGCGAGTACGTTCAGCGTAATCAAGGTCATCTCGGCCGCGACGTCTATGGTTGCGCGAGGACCGAGCGCGGACCACCTCTCCGCCAATCTTTCGGACGCTTCGAGCATCGCGGAGGCGAAGCTGGCCACGGTGCGGCGCGCGAACAATGGGGCCAGCGTACGCCGCTGCATCTCCCAACGTTCACCTTCGGCGCTGAGCAGGCCATCGGCGAGACCGCTGGCGAGAATGCGGCGCTGAATCGGATCCTTGCGATAGTTGCCGGCATTGTCGACAAGGACGCGCTTGATCGCCGAGGGCTCGTGCACGATGACGCTGTCGGTGAACGGCAGCCTGACCTTCACGATCGGCTCGCGAAAGAATTCATCGCTCCAGCATTCCAGCGGATTGCGTTTCAGCGTTGCCAGCAGACGAAACCAGCGCAGCCGCCTCGCCGGTGGAAGCGGAACTGGGGGACAATAAGTCTCCAGAACTTCTGACTCGAAATCGGCCATCGGATCAGCAATCGAAAAACCGGAAACAACATGCAATAAAGCCGCAAGCTTCGACAGGGTTCCACGCCGTGTCCCCCGGCCGCCCGCGAGCCGGCGGGTCCACAAGGCAGGACGACCTTCGACGGAGCGACGTGTCCGCATTCAAAACGAAGCGCCTGGGGCTAGCAACCGGGCGCTTTGCTTTCCGCGCGCAAGAACCGCGAGCGACGTTTCCTGGGGAATATCATGGGCGCGGCAGAGCTTTGCCGCCTGCCAAGGGCCGCCAGGCCAAAAGCGCCAATCTAAATTGATTTGACTGGTGGGCGGTCACGGATTCGAACCGCGGACCCTCTCGGTGTAAACGAGATGCTCTAACCAGCTGAGCTAACCGCCCCTCGCCGCCTCTTTAGCCTCACAGGGCCGGGGCGGGCAAGCGCGGAACTTGATTTCCCGGACCTCAATCCTGCGGCCTCCCCGGCAGCAGCGGCACGGCGTCGATCCAGACCGCGGCCGACTGACACCAGATCTGCCTGACAGGGCGCAATTTGTCCCGCTGGCGGATCGAGCCCCAGCGGACGCCCCAATCGTCGGCCTGATCGCCCTCGCCGCTGGTGAACAGCGGGGAACCGCATTCGCCGCAGAAGTGCTGGAAACGCGTCCGGCCGTTGTCGCCACGCTTGCCGTAGACTTTTGGCGAGCCGCCGGTGAGCTTGACGTCGGCAGCCGTACAGATGGCCGTCACCCGGAACGGCGAGCCGGTCAGGGTCTGGCAGTCGCGGCAATGGCAAACCGAGACGGCCTCAGGATCGACCTCGGCCTCGAAGGTGATCTTCCCGCAATGGCACTGTCCGTCGACATGCATCGTCCGCTCCCAAAACAAAAACGGCGCCCGAAGGCGCCGTTTTATCATCTTTCGCCGAACCTTAGTGAGCGGTCAGGCCGCCGGCGGCCTCATCCCCGTCGGGCTTCACGGTCACCTTGGTGTCCTCTTCCCAGACGATCGGCACCGGCTTCTTCACCAGCGCCCTCGCGACCACGTCGTCGAGGCGCGAGACCGGGATGATCTCCATGCCGCCCTTGATCGCATCGGAAATCTCCGTGAGATCCTTGGCGTTGTCCTCGGGGATCAGCACCGTCTTGATGCCGCCGCGGGCTGCGGCGAGCAGCTTCTCCTTCAGACCACCGATCGGCAGCACGCGGCCGCGCAGCGTGATCTCGCCCGTCATCGCGACATCGTGGCGGACCGGGATGCCGGTCATGACCGAGATGATCGCGGTGGCCATGGCGACGCCCGCCGACGGACCGTCCTTCGGCGTTGCGCCTTCCGGCACGTGCACGTGGATGTCGCGCTTGTCGAACAGGGGCGGCTCGACGCCGTAGTTGATCGCACGCGAGCGGACATAGGACGCCGCCGCCGAGATCGACTCCTTCATCACGTCGCGCAAATTGCCCGTGACGGTCATCTTGCCCTTGCCGGGCATCATGACGCCTTCGATGGTCAGCAGTTCGCCGCCGACATCCGTCCAGGCAAGGCCGGTAACGATGCCGACCTGCGGCTCGCTCTCGATCTCGCCGAAGCGGTACTTCGGCACGCCCAAGAGCTCTTCCAGAGTCTTCTCGGTGACCTTTACCGACTTCTTCTTGGAGATCATCAGCTCCTTCACCGCCTTGCGGGCGAGTGTGGAGAGCTCACGCTCCAAATTGCGCACGCCCGCCTCACGCGTGTAGCGGCGGATCAGAAGCAGCAGCGCGTCGTCATCGATCGAGAACTCCTTGGAGTCCAGGCCGTGCTTGGACACCGCGTTCGGGATCAGGTGCTTGCGTGCGATCTCGACCTTCTCGTTCTCAGTGTAACCCGCGATCCGGATGATCTCCATGCGGTCCATCAGCGGTCCGGGAATGTTGAGCGTATTCGCGGTCGTGATGAACATGACGTTCGACAGATCGTAGTCGACCTCCAGATAGTGGTCGGCAAACGTCCCGTTCTGCTCGGGGTCGAGGACCTCGAGCAAGGCCGAGGACGGATCGCCGCGGAAATCGGCGCCCATCTTGTCGATCTCGTCAAGCAGGAACAGCGGATTGGACGACTTCGCCTTCCGCATCGACTGGATGATCTTGCCGGGCATCGAGCCGATATAGGTGCGGCGGTGACCGCGGATCTCGGCCTCGTCGCGCACGCCGCCGAGCGACACGCGCACGAACTCGCGGCCCGTCGCCTTCGCGATCGACTTCCCGAGCGAGGTCTTGCCGACGCCGGGAGGACCGACGAGGCACAGGATCGGACCCGTCAGCTTGTTGGCGCGCGACTGCACCGCGAGATACTCGACGATGCGTTCCTTGACCTTCTCGAGCCCGTAGTGATCGGAATCCAGGATGGCCTGCGCCTGCTCCAGGTCCTTCTTCACCTTGGACTTCTTGTTCCACGGAATCGACAGCAGCCAATCCAGATAGTTGCGCACGACGGTCGCTTCCGCGGACATCGGCGACATCTGGCGCAGCTTCTTCAATTCATGCTGCGCCTTGTCGCGCGCTTCCTTGGAAAGCTTGGTCTTGGAGATCTTCTCTTCGAGATCGGCGAGCTCGTCGCGACCGTCGTCGTCGCCGAGTTCTTTCTGGATCGCCTTCATCTGCTCGTTGAGATAATACTCGCGCTGGGTCTTCTCCATCTGGCGCTTGACGCGCGAGCGGATGCGCTTCTCGACCTGCAGCACCGAGATCTCGCTCTCCATCAGGCCCAGCACCTTCTCCAGGCGCGTGGTGACGGACAGCGTCTCCAGGATGCCCTGCCGGTCCGCGATCTTGACTGCAAGATGCGAGGCGACGGTGTCAGCGAGCTTGGCGAAATCGGTGATCGCCTGCACCACGCCGACGACCTCGGCCGAGATCTTCTTGTTGAGCTTCACATAGCTTTCAAAGTCCGACACGACCGAGCGCGCCAAGGCTTCCGCCTCGACCGACTTCGCATCGGTATCGGCGAGCGCAACGGCGGTGGCTTCGTAGTAGTCGGCGCGATCAGTATATTTTGCCACGCGCGCACGCTCGAGCCCTTCGACCAGCACCTTCACGGTGCCGTCAGGGAGCTTCAAGAGCTGCAGCACGCTGGCAAGCGTCCCGGTCTCGTAAATGGCATCGGGCGCCGGATCATCGTCGGACGCGTTCTTCTGCGTCGCCAGCATGATCAGCGCGTCGTTCTTCATCACCTCTTCGAGCGCGCGGATCGACTTCTCGCGGCCGACGAACAGCGGAACGATCATGTGCGGGAAGACGACGATATCGCGCAGCGGCAACACGGGATACGCGTGCGTCTCGCCATGGACGATGGTTGGCCGGGGTTTTGGGTTAGTCATGGCCTTTTCCTTTTGCTTTGCCCCCTTGCACGCAGCCCGCATCTGGTGCGCAACCGCCACAAGGTGCCGAGGTGATCCACAAAACCGGCCAACCGTTCGAAGGTTGGACCGGGCTTGCCGGATCGAACTGAGGCGAATCTTGAAGGGGATTCTCGCTCGCCGCCGATATTAGGTGGCTATCGACCCGGGGGGTGTCAAGTCATTGAAAAACACGCACCATCAGGCGCTTACGCACGTGGGTAAGCGACGCAAGACCGGCTGCGGAACACCTATCCGCAGCCGCCACTATGAAAGACGATTGGAGCGTCCAGCGCCGCGAAATCAGGCGCTGGCGTTCTCGACGGCGCGATCGGTCCGATCGGCATAGATGTAGAGCGGACGGGCCGTGCCTTCGACGACTTCGCGGGAAATCACGACTTCTTCCACACCTTCCAGGCCCGGGAGGTCGAACATGGTCTCGAGCAGGATCGCCTCGAGGATCGAACGCAACCCGCGCGCGCCGGTCTTGCGCTCGATCGCCTTGCGGGCGACCGCGCCGAGCGCCTCGTCGGCGAAGGTCAGCTCGATGTTCTCCATCTCGAACAGCCGCTGGTACTGTTTGACCAGCGCATTCTTCGGCTCGGTCAGGATCTTCTTCAGCGAAGTCTCGTCCAGATCCTCGAGCGTCGCCACGACCGGCAGACGACCGACGAACTCGGGAATGAGGCCGTACTTCAGCAAATCCTCAGGCTCGACGTGACGGAAGATCTCGCCGGTGCGGCGGTCTTCCGGCGCCATCACCTGGGCTGCGAATCCGATCGAGGTGGACCGGCCGCGCGCCGAGATGATCTTCTCGAGGCCGGCGAACGCACCGCCGCAGATGAACAGGATGTTGGTGGTATCCACCTGCAGGAATTCCTGCTGCGGATGCTTGCGGCCACCCTGCGGCGGGACCGAAGCCACCGTGCCTTCCATGATCTTGAGCAGCGCCTGCTGCACGCCCTCACCCGACACGTCGCGCGTGATCGAGGGATTGTCGGACTTGCGGCTGATCTTGTCGATTTCGTCGATGTAGACGATGCCGCGCTGGGCGCGCTCGACATTGTAGTCGGCGGCCTGGAGCAGCTTCAGGATGATGTTCTCGACGTCCTCGCCGACATAGCCGGCTTCGGTCAGCGTGGTCGCATCCGCCATCGTGAACGGCACATCCAGGATGCGGGCGAGCGTCTGCGCGAGCAGCGTCTTACCCGAACCGGTCGGACCGATCAGCAGGATGTTCGACTTCGCGAGTTCGACGTCGTTGTGCTTGGTCTGATGGTTGAGGCGCTTGTAGTGGTTGTGCACCGCGACCGACAGGACCTTCTTCGCATGGCTCTGGCCGATCACGTAATCGTCCAGGACCTTGCAGATTTCCTTCGGCGTCGGAATGCCGTCGCGCGACTTGACCAGCGAGGACTTGTTCTCCTCGCGGATGATGTCCATGCAGAGCTCGACGCACTCGTCGCAGATGAAGACCGTGGGACCCGCGATCAGTTTGCGGACTTCGTGCTGGCTCTTGCCGCAGAACGAGCAATATAGCGTGTTCTTGGAGTCGCTCGTGCCGACCTTACTCATTCATGTCTCCGTCCGCGGTTCGATCCCGTTCCGCTCGATCGCTCCATTCCGGCACGATGGCCGCCATGAAGCTTAAGTAGAGCAAATTCCGTACCAAAAAAGACCCTACGCGTTACATCCCGTGCGAATCACGGTCACTCGATTCTCCGCGATCATAGCCGATCATTCGTAGCCAACCATGCTGTCACCCGACTATCAAGAATTCGCTAATCGGGGGGTCGCCGGCAACCCGTGACAATACCGTGATTTCACGTCTTGGCACGGGCGAAGTGACCAAAATCGCCCCAGCGTTGCTGGATTACCACGAAAAACAAGCACGAAAGCGGAACTTTCTGCCTGCCGCAGGGCGCAAAACCGGCTTTTTGCGCCCTTGCAAACGCGTCCCTGACTGAAGGCCGATGCTGACGATCCCCACTATCCCCGGGGAAATGCAGCTCCCGCGAACGCTAAGGGGCCTTCGCGGGCGCAACCTCTTCCGCGCGCTTGTCGATGACCTTGTCGACCAGGCCGAACTCCTTGGCGTCGTTGGCGGTCAGGAACTTGTCGCGTTCCAGCGCGTCCTCGATCGTCTTGTAGGTCTGGCCGGTGTGCTTCACGTAGATCTCGTTGAGCCGCTTCTTCAGGTTCAGGATTTCCTGCGCATGCAGCATGATGTCGGTGGCCTGGCCCTGGAAGCCGCCGGAGGGCTGATGCACCATGATACGTGCGTTCGGCAGCGAGAAGCGCATGTCCTTCTCGCCGGCGGTCAGCAGCAGCGAGCCCATCGAGGCAGCCTGGCCGGTGCACAGCGTCGAGACCGGCGGGCGGATGAACTGCATGGTGTCGTAGATCGCAAGGCCCGACGTCACCACGCCGCCCGGCGAGTTGATGTACATCGAGATTTCCTTCTTCGGATTTTCCGCCTCAAGGAACAACAACTGGGCGACGATCAGCGTCGACATCCCGTCCTCGACCGGGCCGGTCACGAAGATGATGCGCTCCTTCAGGAGGCGCGAGAAAATATCGTAGGCGCGCTCGCCACGATTGGTCTGCTCGACCACCATGGGCACGAGGTTCATGTAGGTTTCAACCGGATCGCGCATGAGTCACCTAGGGTTTTAGAGGCGAACATCGCCAGTCTTAGCTGTAGTCTTGGCTGCCAGTCGGACTGGGTTTTGCCGGAAGGCCGATGGACGTCCCGTGATGCAGGAAGTGGGTAGAGGTAGAACGCGTAGGTACCGAGAGATATAGCCCAATTCGCGCCAGACAAGTGCGGACCGAATTAAGGCTTAATCCACCCGGCACTTGAAGCCGATTCTTGCAACAAGGCCCAGCCGGCCATCTGGCTAGCTGGGCCTGTTCGCTGATCATCCTTAACGGAAGGCTTTCTCAAGAAAGGGATTGCTCAAAGCCTTCAGGCCGCAGTCTTTTCCTCGTCGTCCTTGTACAGGTCCTCGCGCGAGACCTTCTTCTCGGTCACGTTGGCGAGTTCGAGGATGAAATCGACGACCTTGTCCTCGTAGATCGGTGCACGAAGCTGGGCCAGCGCCTGGGCATTGTTGCGATAATAGTCCCAGACCTCCTTCTCGCGGCCGGGCATCTGGCGCGCGCGCTCGATCACCGCGCGGCCGACCTCGTCGTCGGTCACGGTGATCTTGTTCTTCTCGCCGATCTCGGAGAGCACGAGACCAAGACGCACGCGGCGGTCGGCGATCTTGCGGTACTCTTCCTTGGCCTTCTCCTCGGTGGTGTCCTCGTCGGCAAAGGTCTTGCCGGCGGAATCCATCTCGGCCTTGACCGAGTTCCACATCAGATTGAACTCCTCGTCGACGAGCGAAGGCGGCGCCTCGAAGCGATGCGCCTCGTCGAGACGATCGAGCAGCGCACGCTTGACGCGCTGGCGCGTCGCGCCGGCGTACTCGGCCGTGAGCCGCTCGCGGGCGACTTCCTTGAGCTTGTCCAGCGATTCCAGGCCAAGCGTCTTGGCGAACTCGTCGTTGATCGCAAGATCCTGCGGCGCTTCGATCAGCGTCGCGGTGGTCTCGAACTCGGCCGGCTGGCCGGCGAGCTTCTCGCTCATGTAGTTCTTGGGAAACGAAACCTTCAGCGTGCGCGTTTCGTTTGCGGCGATGCCGATGAGCTGCTCCTCGAACCCCGGGATGAAAGTGTTGGAGCCGATCACGACCTGGATGCCTTCGCCGGCGCCGCCCTCGAAGGCTTCGCCGTTGATGGTACCCTTGAAGTTGATGGTGACGCGGTCACCGGATCCGGCCTTGGCACCCTCGCCCTTGGCGGCGTAGGTCCGGTTGCTGTCGGCGATGCGCTTGATCGCCTCGTCGACGTCGGAATCGGACACGTCGGCAACGGGCTTCTCGACCTGGAAGGCCTTGAAATCGGCGAGCGTAATCGCCGGCACCACCTCGATCGCCACCGTATAGGTCAGGTCAGACTTGCCGCTGAGCAGCTCCTCGACCTCGGCCTTTTCCGTCGGCATCGTGATCTTCGGCTCGGTCGCGAGCTTGAAGCCGCGCTCGGAGAACAGCTGGGTGTTGGTGTCGCGGATGGTCTGGTCGATGGTCTCGGCCATCACCGAGCGGCCATAGACCTTCTTGAGGTGAGTGACGGGCACCTTGCCGGGACGGAAGCCGTTGAGGCGCACCTTGTCCTTGAGATCGACGAGCTTGGCGCCAGCCTTTGCGTCGAGATCAGACGCGGGGACGCTGATCTTGAACTCGTGCTTCAAGCCTTCCGAGAGGGTTTCTGTGACCTGCATGGCGTCCAATCTTCTTTTCGTTCGGTCCCGGCACGCTATGGGCGTCGGGACGCTGTCATCAATCGGTCCGACGCGCGAGGCTAACCCCTGCGCCGGTGGTTCATCAGAGCCCTGCTCCGGACGGACAAGCATCCGCGCAGAGCGTGGCCCTTCGGTAATCCGTGCAAACGCGATAAGCGCTTGGTGCGGGCGGAGGGACTCGAACCCCCACAACTTTCGTCACTGGAACCTAAATCCAGCGCGTCTACCAGTTCCGCCACGCCCGCGTGAATTTGCATCAAGACCGGCCGCGATGCCGCGGGCGGCCGGGCTTATAGCATGTGCCCGACTGTTCGCAGCAAAAAAATGGCCTGATGGAGGCAGGCTTCAAGTAGGCATGATGGCTGGACTTATCCAGCGCCGCGTGGTCCGGATCGGGCTATGAAACCGCAGATTTTTGCTCCGAGCCGGCGTGAGGTTTTGGCCGGCCTGACGGTGTCCACAGCGGGCCTTTTTGGCGGTGGCGCAAGCCCTGTAACAACCACCCGGCTCGCCCTCCGGGCCCGGCCTGCGACGCTGGCTCTGAGGCCGGAACAGCCTCCTGCAGCGATCTGGGAGCTGACCGCCGTAAGTCAACTCGGCGATGTCCATCTCAAGCGCTTTGACCGCTGCGAGGTAACCTTCCGGAACGCCCTGCCTGTGCCGCTTGCGCCAGTCTGGTACGGCCTCAATGACGCTGACGCGGCCGATCCCTTGCGGGGGCTCGCCCCTGCCGCCCCGGATGCAACCGAAATATCAATCATCTCAATACCTAACGCTGGAACCCTGGCAACCGACTTCCGGCTCTTTGAAGACCACCTGAAACAGCCCGCGCGCCCACTTCCGATCATCGCCGACGAGACCACGCCAATCGCCGTCGATCGCGACGAGGTTCTGCTGATTGAGGAATGGCGCGTCCGGCCGGACGGCACCGCACTCCCGCCGGGCCGGGATCCCAAGGACACGACGCCGCTCTATACGCTCAACGGACGGACTTCGTTCGAACTCTCAGCCGCAGCCAGCGAGCGGCTGCGGCTCCGCTTCATCAATGGCTCGCAACGCTCTGTTCTGGCAATCAAATTGGAAAGCCACGAGGTCCATGTGATGGCGCTGGACGGCCAGCCCGCCGAGCCCTTCCCGGCCCGCAACGGCGCCCTGGTGCTGGCCCCCGGCGCGCGCGCGGATGCGTTTGTCGACACGGTCAAGTCGGCCGCCATCATGCTGCATGATGGCAGGGAGGCGCGTCGAATCGGAAGCCTCGCGATCTCCGGATACCGGGAACGGCGCGCACCCCTATTCCCGCCGCAGCCACTCCCTTCGAACGACCTTCCCGAGAAGCTCGACCTGAAAGGCGCCCTGCGGTCCGATGTCACGCTCGGCGCGACTGAAGTCGGTTGGACCCGGACGGCCAATTTCTCCACCGCCTCGGCCCCAGCGTTCCGGGCCAAGGCGGGCCGGACCGTCGTGCTGGCCGTCACGAACCCCGCCCCTGCGACCACGGTCTTTCATCTCCACGGCCACCATTTCCGCCTGCTCGACCGCCTCGACGATGGCTGGAAACCGTACTGGCTCGATACGCTCGCCATCGAGCCCGGCCAGACCCAACGCATCGCCTTCGCCGCGACGTCGCCGGGGCGATGGCTGATCGAATCCGTCGTGACCGACTGGGCCGCACCGCGGCTGGTGCGCTGGTACGGGGTGGAATGAGGTATCAGCCGCCGCGGGTCCAAACGTACCGCGCATGGGGCTCCTTCTCCTCGTTCCGCGGTCCGTCGGTCTGCTCAGCCAGCGTGAACCCGCGAGCCTCGTAGAAGCGCCGCGCCGGTGCGTTGCGCTGGAAGGTCCAGAGCTCGAGCCGCTCGTTGGCGCCTTTGGCGATGTCGAGAAGTCCGCTACCGATGCCGCGGCCCTGCGCGCCTGGGCGGACGTAGAGCTGCTCGATCCAGCCGTCACGGAAGGCGATGATCCCGCTGAGCTCATCGCCGTCGAAGCGTCCCCAGACACGACAGATTGGAAAGATGCGCTCGCGGTAGAACCAGCGATCCCGGTCCGGCGTATGCAGCCCGACGAGCCACGGCATCGCCCGGTCGAATGCAAGGCGGTGAACTTGCGCCGCCGCGCCCATGTCGGCGAGCACCAGTGGCCTCAGCATCAGTACTCGATCCCGAGCCCGTTATAGATCCGCCGGTGCACGGCCGGCAGCGTCTCTGTCAGATCCTCCGCGATCAGCCCCGGCCCCGCCTCGCTCGCCGCTTCGCCATGCATCCAGACGCCAATGCTGGCGGCTTCGAATGCCGGAACATCCTGCGCCAGAAGGCCCGCGATGATGCCGGCAAGCACATCGCCGGCGCCGGCGGTCGCAAGCCAGGGTGGCGCATTGGCGGCGATGGTGGCACGGCCGTCGGGCGCCGCGATTGTCGTATCGGGTCCTTTCAGCAAGACCACTGCACCGGAACGTTCGGCAGCGGCACGCACGCGCTCGAGCTTCGAACGACCCGGCGTCTTGTTGCTGAGATCGGAGAACAGGCGCGGAAACTCGCCCTCATGCGGCGTCAGCACCACGGCGGTATCTTGCGAGGCCTTGATCGATTCAAACAGCCGCTCCGGCTTGGCGGCAAAGCTCGTCAGCGCGTCGGCATCCAGCACCAGATGCCGTTGCGCCGTGAGCGCAGTCTGGACCATGTCGCAGGTGCGTTCGCCGATGCCGGCGCCCGGGCCGATCATGCAGGTGTTGTAGCGCTTGTCGCCAAGCAGTTCACCGAACTCGACGGCGGTGTCCACGGGGCGAACCATCACGGCCGTGAGAGCGGCCGCATTGATCGCGAGCGCATCGCGGGGGGTTGCGAGGGTCACGAGCCCGGCACCGGCACGCAGACTCCCGCGGGCTGCGAGCCGCGCAGCCCCGGTCGCAGCGGCATCGCCGGACACCGCCAGCACGTGACCTCGCGCGTACTTGTGTCCATCGATACGCGGCACGGGGAATGCAGCGCCCCAGAAATCCGGATCGTTCTCGAAGGTGCGCGGCGCGATCTCATCGAGCACCTGCGCGTCAATGCCGATATCGGCGACGTGCACACGGCCGCAATGCATTCGCCCGGGCAGCAGCAAATGCGCGGGCTTCTTGCGGAAGAAGGTGACGGTCTCGGTGGCGTTCACCGCCACCCCCATCATGGCCGCACTGGTGCCGTTGATGCCGCTCGGCAAATCGACGGCCAGCACCGGCGCCCCGTTGGCATTGATCGCCTCGATCATCTCGCGCGCCTCGCCATCGACGCTGCGGCTGAGGCCCGCGCCGAACAGCGCATCGATGATCAGCGCAGGTTTTCCGATCGCCTGCGGATTGAACGGCAGCACGGGGTGCTTCCAGCCGCGCGCAGCCGAAGCCGCATCGCCCTGCAGTTGGTCGCGCTCGCACATCAAGATCACCGAGACCTCACGCCCCTGTGCGGCGAGCTCGGCGGCTGCGACAAAACCGTCACCACCATTGTTGCCGGGACCGGCGACGATCAGGATCGGCCCCTCCTCCACCAGCGCGCCTGCGGCTTCAGCGACCGCCTGGCCGGCGCTCAGCATCAGCTTGAAGCCAGGCGTGCCAGCCGTGATGCTGAGTTGATCAGCCCGCTGCATCTCGGCGGTCGTTAGAACTTCCATGCCACTTCCCTGGTCCAAACGCCTTTTCAACAGGCACATTCCGTGCCGACCCAGCTCCCGGAACAACTGTTTGCATAGATATTGAACTGTTTGCCTATTTCGTAGTCTGCGGTATTTTGAGCCGACCGGCTCAACCTATCAGAGATGCTCGTTAAAAGGCTGATAACGCTCCAATAATCAGGGCATTTGCAACTTGGCATAGACCCTGCTTTCGAGGAAGCCGCTTCGGTTTGTCGTGCTCACTGGCATATCTGGGTATGGCCGGCCGTTGCTGCCGGGCTGGTCAGGTCCCGGCATAGCGAAGACAAGATCGTGCGTTAAGAGAAGCGCATCCTGACAAAGACGTTGCTATTTGATCGAAAGGCCGGGAGGCGCGCAGTGAAGAAAATCGAAGCCATCATCAAGCCGTTCAAGCTCGACGAGGTGAAGGAAGCGCTTCAGGAAGTCGGCCTTCAGGGCATCACTGTCACGGAGGCCAAGGGCTTTGGCCGTCAGAAGGGCCACGCCGAACTTTACCGCGGCGCCGAATACATCGTTGACTTCCTGCCAAAGGTGAAGATCGAGATCGTGATCGGCGACGACCTGGTGGAGCGCGCGATCGATGCGATCCGCCGTGCCGCGCAGACCGGGCGCATCGGCGACGGCAAGATTTTCGTCTCCAACATCGAAGAGGCGATCCGCATCCGAACCGGCGAATCCGGGCTGGACGCTATCTGAGCCGGGTGCTATCCCGCATTTTGCGACACTCTGAAAGAAAAAAGGCTGCTTCGGCGGCCTGATTTCGTTTGTGCGGTTGCGCCAACTCGCCGAAAGCGAGAACAAACCTGCTCATCTGGAAACCGACCCGCAGAGCCAAAAGGGGTATGCATGAAGACCGCCAAAGACGTCCTGAAATCGATCAAGGACAACGACGTCAAATACGTCGACCTGCGCTTCACCGATCCGCGCGGCAAGTGGCAGCACGTCACGTTCGACGTCAGTATGATCGATGAGGACATTTTCGCCGAAGGAACGATGTTCGACGGCTCCTCGATCGCCGGCTGGAAGGCGATCAACGAGTCCGACATGTGCCTGATGCCCGATCCGGTGACCGCGACGATCGATCCGTTCTTCGCCGAGACCACCATGGTCATCACCTGCGACGTGCTCGAGCCGACCACCGGCGAGCCCTATAACCGCGACCCCCGCGGCATCGCCAAGAAGGCCGAGGCCATGGTGAAGTCGATGGGCGTGGGTGACAGCGTGTTCGTCGGTCCCGAAGCCGAGTTCTTCGTATTCGACGACGTGCGCTATTCGTCCGACCCCTACAAGACCGGTTTCCGGCTCGACTCCTCGGAGCTGCCGATCAACTCCGACACCGAATATGAAGGCGGCAATCTCGGCCACCGCGTCCGCACCAAGAGCGGCTATTTCCCCGTCCCTCCGCAGGACTCGGTGCAGGACATGCGCTCCGAGATGCTCGGCGCCATGGCCAAGATGGGCGTCAAGGTCGAGAAGCACCACCACGAGGTCGCATCCGCCCAGCACGAGCTGGGCATGAAGTTCGACACGCTGACGCTGATGGCCGACCATATGCAGATCTACAAGTACTGCATCCACCAGGTCGCGCACATCTACGGCAAGACCGCCACCTTCATGCCGAAGCCGGTCTATGGCGACAACGGCTCGGGCATGCACGTGCACCAGTCGATCTGGAAGGACGGCAAGCCGGTGTTCGCCGGCAACAAATACGCCGACCTGTCGGAGACCTGCCTCCACTACATCGGCGGCATCATCAAGCACGCCAGGGCGATCAACGCCTTCACCAATCCGTCGACCAACTCATACAAGCGTCTGGTCCCGGGCTATGAGGCTCCCGTGCTGCTCGCCTACTCCGCGCGCAACCGCTCGGCCTCCTGCCGCATCCCCTACACCGCTTCGCCGAAGGCCAAGCGTGTCGAGGTGCGCTTCCCCGATCCGATGGCCAACCCGTATCTCGGCTTCGCGGCGATGCTGATGGCCGGCCTCGACGGCATCAAGAACAAGATCGATCCGGGTCCGGCGATGGACAAGGACCTCTACGATCTGCCGAAGGAAGAGCTGAAGCAGATCCCGACCGTCTGCGGTTCGCTCCGCGAGGCGCTGGAAAATCTCGACAAGGACCGCGGATTCCTCAAGGCCGGTGGCGTGTTCGACGACGACTTCATCGACGCTTACATCGAGCTGAAGATGACCGAAGTCGCCCGCTTCGAGATGACCCCGCACCCGGTCGAGTTCGAGATGTATTATTCGGGCTAATCCGCCCGCATTGTAGGCAACAAGCAAAAGGCGCTCCGCAAGGGGCGCCTTTTCGTTTTGGCCTATGCTCTTGAAAGTGTGTGGCGACCTTCCGAAAGGAACATGCACCCAGCAACAGCCCGAGCGCGTGACGATTCATCCAATCTCATCACGCTCCACTATTGTTGCTCACGCCGCGGCATCAAATGTTCGAGCAATCCGGTCGGCAGCGGGAAGACGACGGTCGACGACCGCTCGCCGGCGATGTCGTGCAGGGCTGCGAAATAGCGGAGCTGCATCGCCTGCGGCTCCTGCGCCAGGATATGGCCGGCCTCGACGAGTTTTTCGGCCGCCTGCTGCTCACCCATCGCGTTGATCACCTTGGCGCGCCGCAACCGTTCCGCTTCGGCCTGCTTGGCGATCGCGCGCACCATGGTTTCGTTGATGTCGACGTCCTTGATCTCGATGCCCGTAACCTTGATGCCCCAGACGTCGGTCTGCTTGTCGAGGATCTCCTGGATGTCGGCGTTCAGCTTATCGCGTTCGGCCAGCATCTCGTCGAGATCGTGCTTGCCGAGCACCGAACGCAGCGTGGTCTGGGCGAGCTGGCTGGTCGCGGCCATGTAGTCGCCGACCTTGATGATGGCACGCTCGGGATCGACGATACGGAAGTACAGCACGGCGTTGACCTTGACCGAGACGTTGTCGCGCGAGATCACATCCTGTGGTGGCACCACCTGCACCATCACCCTGAGATCCACCTTGACGAGCTGCTGCACGACCGGAATGAGGATGACGAGGCCCGGCCCCTTCACCCCTGTGAAACGGCCGAGCGTGAAAACGACACCGCGCTCGTATTCCCTGAGGATACGAACGGCCTGGGTGAGAAACATGACGACAAGCAGCGCAAGCACCGCATAGATCGAATATTCAATCATCAGCGTTGACCTCCCTCGCCGTTGGCCGGTCCGGACGCCGGACCACCAGCGTCAAATCGACAATATTGGCGACCTCGACCCGTTCGCCGGGCCTGAAGGCGTCGGCGCCACGCGCCTGCCAGCGTTCGCCATTCGTAAAGACGTGCCCCTCGGTCTCGTTCCAGTCGAGGACCTCGGCGGGCAGGCCGCGCATGGCCTGGGCGCCGATCCGGCTCGGGGAGTTGCGGGCGCGCCGAAGCGCACCGAGCACGACGAGAACAAAACCGGCGAACATCGCCGCGACAACGGCAATGACCGACCACGACAGCCGGTAGCCCGGCGCCTCAACCCGGAGCAGCATGAGCGCTCCCAGCACGAACGCGACGACGCCGCCAAGACCGACCACCACCGTCGGGCTGAAGGCCTCGACGGCGAGGAGCGCGATCCCAACCAGCATCAAGCCGAGACCGGCATAGTTGATCGGCAGCAGGTTGAGCGCATAGAGGCCGATCAACAGGCAGATCGTCCCGACCACCCCCGGGGCAACCGCACCCGGCGACACGAACTCGAAGATCAGCCCGTAAATGCCAACCATCAGGAGAATGAACGCAACGTTGGGATCGGTGATGACCGCAAGAAATTGGGAGATCCATCCGGGATCGACGGCTTCGACCACGAGGTTCTTCGTCGCTAGCCGCTGTGTCTTGCCGCCTGCGACCTCGACCACGCGACCATCGATCTGCCTGAGCAATTCGGCCGGATCGCGCGCGACGAGATCGATGACCTTTTCCTGCAACGCGCCGTTGGCCGAAAGCGTGGCGGCTTCACGCACCGCCTTCTCGGCCCAATCGGCATTGCGATTGCGCAATTCGGCGAGGCTGCGGATGAAGGCGACGGCATCGTTCGTCACCTTTGCCGTCATCGCGTCCTTCGGCTCATCCTTCTTCTCCTTGCCGTCCTTCTCGGGGGCGCCGCCCGGGAGGCCCGGAAGCGGTCCGCCAATCTGCACCGGTGTCGCGGCACCGATATTGGTGCCGGGCGCCATCGCCGCGATATGGGTTGCATAAAGAATGTAGGTCCCCGCGCTCGCCGCATGAGCGCCCGAGGGCGCAACGTATCCGACGACGGGAACGGACGAACCAAGCACATCCGCGATGATCTCTCGCATGCTCGAATTGAGACCGCCGGGCGTATTCATTTTCAGGATCACGACTTCGGCGCGCCGCGCGGCTGCCGTGGTCAAGGCCTCCTTCACATAGCTCGCCGACGCCGGTCCGATGGCTCCATCGATCGTGACGATGAGTGCAAGACGGCCGTTCTCCTCCGCCGCACTGCCGAGCGGGCCGAGAGCAAGAGCGACGACACCGATCGCCGCAACGAGGGCCGCCTTAATGATTTGCACGGCAAGGGCTCCCTTGCCGAAGATATGGTGGTCGTTTCCCAAAGCTCAATGTGGAGGCGCGTCGACCGCACTTGTGATTGTGCGATGCAATGGGCGGAATCGAAACTGCAGCAGCCGGTCATGTGCTGTTCGGGCCAGGCGGCCTGACAGGACGCATCAGGCAAAGGCGCTCCGAAAGGATTGCCTTTCACTTTCAGAAAGCGTCGGCCTCGCCGACTAAGGCTTCGCCGCCGGTCCAGTTACGTTCCGCGTCCGACTCCATTTCGTTCTCAAAGAACGAATCGGAATCGCAAAAATCGGAGCGCGGCAATTCCTACTGATTGGTTTACTCCACTGGAGATCCTGCGCGCGCAGTTCGCCACGAGGTTACTTCTCCGGGAAATTCACCCCGATCTCCGCCACTACCGGGGCCCATTTCACCAGCGTCGCGTTGTCGGAAGCGACCTTCACCGCGTCGCCCAGCAGCGACTTCGGCGCCGCGGACTTCCTGTCGAAGCGGATCGTCACGGTGCAGCCGCCCTGCATGGGACGGCCGAGCGTGCCGCCCTTCCAATCGGTAACGAAGCCGCCATAGTCCCATTCGAAGCCGGCCACGAAAAACGGCTTGCCGTTGGCCTTCTGCACGTCTGCGAGGCTTGATCCGATACTGATGCCGCCCACGGTCCAGCGGCTGGTCTTCGCGGTGTCGCGAAGGGTGAAACCGGCGGCGCGCCTCGCCTTGTCATCGGTGAAGGCAATCTCGATGCGGCGGTCCGTCGCCTTCGGAAACAGCACCAAGCCCTTGTACGTCTCGCCTTCGGCGCCCGAGAGGTCCTGCACCACGGCGTCATGGCCGTAGCGCTGCTTAAGGCTTGCTTCCGTATCATCCCGTGCAATTGGCGAAGCACAGGTGATCGGTCCTTCTTGCGGCGGAGCCGTCTGGGCAAATGCGGGGGAGACGATCGCGATGAGAACCGTGACGGCGACGTTGCGTACCATCGGGAATTGAGTCCAAACTGGAAGATCCAGTCTCGAACGTAGCGTGCGACGTCGGCTTGGCACAACTCCCGACCATGAGGTCAGAGCGACGCCGCTCGGCCTAGGCCGCCACCCTCTGCCTCGCTACCATTGCTTCGCCGAAAGCCTCGAACAGCTTGCGGTTGATCGGATTGCGCTGCGGGTCGTATTCGGCATGCCATTGCACGCCGAGCGCGAAGGACGGAGCCTCCGCGATCCGGATCGCCTCGATGGTACCGTCCTCGGCCACGCCTTCGATCAGCACACGCTTGCCGGGATCGAGGATGCCCTGCCCGTGCAGCGAATTGACCCGGATCTTATCGCAGCCAAGGAGCTTGGCAAACACGCCGCCCGGCGTGAGGTCGACATCATGACGGTCGGCGAACACAACTGTCGGATCGGGATGGATCTCGCCATTCTCGAGTCTGGGCATGCGGTGGTTCATGCGGCCGGGGATTTCGCGGATCTCGGGATGCAGCGAGCCGCCGAAGGCGACGTTCATCTCCTGCAGTCCCCGGCAGATGCCGAACAGCGGAATACCGCGGGAAACGCAGGCAACCGAAAGTGCCAGCGCGACCTCATCGCGGTGGATGTCGTAAGGCTCATGCTTCTCGCAGGGGTCGACGTTGAACCGGGTCGGGTGGACGTTGGCGCGGGCCCCCGTGAGCACGATGCCGTCGACGGTATCGAGCAATGCCCCGATATCGGTGATGTCGGGCGAGCCCGCGAACATCAACGGCAGGCCGCCGGAGACCTCGGCCACGGCGCGCAAATTGCGCTCGCCGACCATCTGGACCTGAAATCGATTTTCGACGCGATGGGCGTTCCCGATCACACCGACGACCGGCTTTCTCATCTCCCGTTCCGACCTCCCGTAAGAAGATTCTCCAAACATGCCCCTCGGATGGAACAAATTCAACAGAGCGGATCGCGGGACGGCAATGCTATTTTTGCGCAAATCCACTTCCAAGGCCCCGCGCGCCGGCAGCCTTGACCTCAGGCGACCACGGGCGCCTCAATCCGACGCATGGCCCCGGCTTGATCCCCGGTCAGATTTCACGAAAGAGTGCGTCCGGCCGCGCCGAGAAGGACAAGATGTGACCGCCTCCAGAGATGAACCGCCCCAAACCCGCTCCGATCTGACCCGGGACATGGCTTGGGCCATTGCCGTCGGGGGCATCGCCGTCGTGCTCTTCACTGCGGCACTGGTCTTCACCTGGTACTTTGCCGCCACCCTGCTCCTGATCTTCACGGGCATGCTGCTCGGGGTCGGCCTCAACGCCCTGACCAATGCGCTCGGCCGCCGCGTGCGCCTGCCGCATGCGCTGCGGCTCGCGATCGTCTGCGCAGCGCTTGCCGCCATGCTGTCCGGCGTCGCCTATCTCGGCGGCGCGACCATCGCCGAGCAGGCCTCGCTGCTCAGCGACACGATCAAGTCGCAGATCGGCAATGTGACGTCCTTCCTGGATAACCATGGGATCGACACGAGCTTCTTCGGTTTTGGCAACGGTGCATCTGACGCCGCAGCCAATACGCCGTCGGCCTCGACGCCTTCGCCCGCAACGCCGCCGCGCGGTCCCTTGCCCGGCGCCGGCGCGCTGGCCTCCAGCGGAGGAGCAATCGTAAGCCAGACCTTCAAGCTGCTGTTCGGCGCCATCCACGGCGTGGGAAACATCTTCATCGTTCTGTTTCTGGGCCTGTCCTTCGCCGCTCAGCCCGGCGTCTACCACGACGGGCTGCTGTTCCTTGCGCCAGCGAAACATCGCAGCCGCGCGACAATCATCGTCGACCGCATCGGCGAGACGCTGGAGCGCTGGTTGATCGCCCAGATCATCGTCATGCTCGCGGTCGGCGTCGTCACCTGGATCGGGCTTGCCGTTATCGGCATCCCCGGCTCGTTCATCCTGGGAATCCAGGCCGGCCTGCTCGCCTTCATCCCGACCGTCGGCGCCATCATCGCCGGCGTCGTCGTGGTGCTGGCGAGCCTTGCCTCGGGCTGGATTTCGGCGCTATCGGCGCTGATCCTGTTCCTCGGCGTGCACGCGATGGAGAGCTACGTGCTGACGCCGCTGCTCCAGCGCCAGGCGCTGGACATCCCCCCGGCTACGCTGTTCGCGTTCCAGATCCTGCTTGGCGTTGTCTTTGGCATCTGGGGCCTGGCGCTCGCGCTGCCACTCGTCGCCATCGCCAAGGTCATGATCGACCATTTCAAGACGCATGAGGCGCCTCTCGAAAAGCCGGCCTGACTTCGATCAGGTCGCCAGCACGGTCTCGGTATGCTCGACCTCCGGAGGAGCGGCAAAATACTGGCCGACAAGGCCGCGCCATTCGGTGAAGTTCTCGGAGCCGCGGAAATCGACGGTGTGGTTCTCCAGCGTTGCCCATTTCACCATCAACCGGTAGCGCTGCGGCTTCTCAATTGACTTGTGCAGTTCGAACCCGTGAAAGCCCTTGGAGCGGCCGAAGGCAGCCTTGGCCTTGGCGACGGCGGCCTCAAAGTCCTTCTCGCTGCCCAGCTTGACGTCAATTTGCGCGATCTCGGTGATCATTGGTTTCCACCTTTGTTTGATGGCCGTGTCTACAGCAGCCGGGCCCAAAGAAAAAGGCGCCGGAACGGCGCCCTGCCCGGCTGAAAATGCGGCGCTCTCAGGCGAACAGCAGCACGGTGCCGGCGACGATGAGCGCGCAACCAACAAACAGCGCCAACGGCCAATAGCTGCGGCTCTTGATGTAGCGTCCCTGGGCGCGACGCTCGGCAATGAGCGCCGTCTCGTACTCGTCTGAGGTCGAGAACAGGCAGGCGAAGCCACCGCGTGCCGAAGCGGCGTGCGCTTCGAGCGACATCAGGGCGGCCTGCGGATTCTGTCGACGGATCGATTCCATGACCGCAATGGTATGGACCGAATGGTAAACAGAAGATTACCGCAAGGCCCCGGGTCGTTTCAGGCCGTAGCAGGCTGTGTCTTGGCGACGCCGATGCGCGCGGCGCTCTGGCGACGCCAGTTCTCCAGCGACAACGGCAGCTCTTCCGCCGCCTCGACACGGTTACGGCCGCCACGCTTGGCCTGGTACAGCGCGGTGTCGGCCGAGGCGAGCAGCACCTCGAGTTCGGTGCCGGCCGGACCGCCGGCCACACCGATGCTGACGGTGGTGTCGACCGGGCCTTCGTCAACCACGACGCCCGACGTCTCGAATGCCTCGCGCACGCGCTCGGCAACCAGCACGCCCTCCTCGAGCGCACATGGCAGCAGCGCGGCGAACTCCTCGCCGCCGATGCGGCCCGACAGGTCCGAGATGCGCAGATTGTTGACGACGACCGTCGAGAACAGTTTCAGCATTTCGTCGCCGGCGGGATGGCCGAAGCGATCGTTGATCGACTTGAAATGATCGATGTCGAAGATCATCACGGTGACCGGGCGGCCTCCCTTGGCCTCACGATCGATCATCCGCGCACAGGCTTCCGAGAAGCCGCGGCGGTTGAGCATGCCGGTGAGTGGATCGGTCGACGCCGCGGTGCGGTGCGCGGTGACTGTGCGCTCGGACACCAGCATGAAGATCACGAACACGGTGCCAACGGCGTAGAGGATAAGCTCGACAGCGAACACGGTGACCCAGACGCTGGCGGAGAAGGCGGCGTCATACGGGCGCAGGAAGCTGCCGAGCAGGATCGGCAGCATCAGCACGCAACCGTGCATTACAGGCACGACGAAGGCCGGCCAGCGCCTTTGCAGGCTCTTGCGCCGTTCGACCCAGAGCTCGCCTGCGGTCAGGGCCGCATAGATCGAGACGATGCCTGCGCCGATGATCATGCGCAGCATCGACGCCGAGGGATCGAGCAGCATCGCCGTAGCGACCCACGCGAACGCACCAAGCACGAGACCGGGCCAGTTCGGCTTGCGACCGTGGAAAACGCGCGCCGCATTCCACACCATGCCGCAAGCGACGAAACCGACTGCGTTCAAGGCAAGTGAGAGATGCGGACCGAGCTTGTCGCCGGTCGCCGTCCACAGCGCGACGGAGGCCGCCCCGAGCAGATAGGCGGTGCCCCACCATTTCAGCGCGGGGCTGTTCTCCTGCTTGCCGAAAAACACCATCATGGCGCCAAGCAATGCGGCGACCATGGTGGCGACCATATAGAGCGTGATGCTATCGAGCGACATCATGTCGGCCCCCTCTTGAACATAGCAGTTACGCGATCGGCACATCCGATTTGCGCGCCCTTCCAGATGCGACGCTATGCCCCGCGAGTTCCATTCAGGTTTTCACGCGTGCCCAAGTTTTCGGGAAACACGTCGTCAATTTGCGTACAAACGAACAACAAAAAGGGCGCTGAAATCAGCGCCCTTTTGCATCTCATTGAAGCCGCTTTCGCGGCGAATGTGACCGAAACGATTAACGCTTCGAGAACTGGAAGGACCGGCGGGCCTTGGCCTTGCCGTACTTCTTACGCTCGACCACGCGGGAGTCGCGGGTGAGGAAGCCGCCCTTCTTGAGCACGCCGCGCAGCTCCGGTTCGAAATAGGTCAGAGCCTTGGAGATGCCGTGACGCACGGCGCCAGCCTG
This sequence comes from Bradyrhizobium sp. CCBAU 51627, assembly GCF_028128765.1. GTDB lineage: Bacteria > Pseudomonadota > Alphaproteobacteria > Rhizobiales > Xanthobacteraceae > Bradyrhizobium. The sequence continues at coordinate 91,985 of NZ_LBJG01000088.1, read as the reverse complement.
ACCGGACAGACCGCCGCCGGCGACGGTGCAGATCACGTCGTACTGGCCCGAACGCTGCGCCACGGAGAACGGCTGCTCGATCATCATGCGCAGCACGGGACGAGCGAAATAGACCTCGACCTCGCGCGAATTGACGGTGACCTTGCCGGCGCCCGGCTTGATCCACACGCGGGCGACCGCGTCCTTGCGCTTGCCGGTGGCATAGGCGCGGTTGAACTTGTCGACCTTCTTCTCGTGCTTGGGCGCCTCGGGCGCCGCCGCCGTCTTGAGCTGCGAGAGCTGGTCGAGCGACTGGATGGATTCGGCCATGATTATGCGGCCCTCGTGTTCTTGCGGTTCAACTTGGCGATGTCGATCTTCTCGGGCTGCTGCGCCTCGTGGGGATGGTCGGCCCCGCCATAGACACGGAGATTGCCCATCTGCACGCGGCCGAGCGGACCCCGCGGGATCATGCGCTCGACGGCCTTCTCGAGCACGCGCTCGGGATGACGGCCCTCGAGGATCTGGCGCGCGGTGCGCTCCTTGACGTGACCGACATAACCGGTGTGCTTGTAATAGGTCTTCTGCTCGCGCTTGCGGCCAGTGAGGACCGCATGCTGGGCGTTGATGATGATGACGTTGTCGCCGCAATCAACGTGCGGAGTGTACGTCGGGAGGTGCTTGCCGCGCAGGCGCATGGCGACGATGGTGGCGAGACGGCCGACGACCAGACCCTTGGCGTCGATCAGCACCCACTTCTTCGTCACCTCGGCCGGCTTTGCCGAAAAGGTTTTCATGTCAGAATTTCCGTGGACGGGAGATATCGGCGCGAACACCGCACCGGACTGCGCGGGTTTCTAGAGAAGAGACCCGCAACGGTCAATGCCCAACAGCGGAATTTATATCAAATAAATCAGCTACTTAGAAATATGGTGTCATATTACCCGCAAAAAGGTCAAACATTTGGAATGGAATAGGTCGATGTGACATGGGCGATCGGATCCGGCGACGTCCCCGATAACAGGTTCACCTCCCCGACCGCCAGGCGCTTGCCGAGCTTGAGCAGCCGGGCCTCCGCCAGCACGTCCTGCCCCGGCTGGCCTTTGCGCAGGAAATTGATGTTGAGATTGGTGGTGACGGCGAGCCCGATCGGACCGATCGCGGACAGCAGCACCACGTACATGGCGAAATCGGCCAGCGCCATCAGGGTCGGGCCGGACACAGTTCCACCCGGCCGCAGCATCCGTTCGCTGTAGCGCTGGCGCAGAAGAGAGGTCTGGCCGTCCGCGCTCTCGATCGTGATGTCGTCGCCGCTGAAGGCCTGGGGAAACTCGTCGCGGAGAAACTGCTCGAGCTCCGCCACGCTCATTTTCGCTAATGCCATGCTGTTCCCCACCCTCGCGTCGCGCCGCCTGCTACATTAGGTTATCTGCATCATCTCACTGTAATAATCCAATCGGAAACGCCGCAATGTCCACCCAGGCCGCCCGCGCCCCCTCGCCGCATCAGCCAATTCTGCTGCACGAAATGATCGGGTCCATCGCGGTGTTGACCCTGAACCGGCCGGCCGCGCGGAACAGCCTGTCGACGGCGATGATCGCAACCCTGCACGCCGCGCTCAATGATATCGGCGACGACAAGGCCGTCCGCGGCGTGGTGCTCGCGGCCAACGGGCCAGCCTTCTCGGCCGGTCACGACATGAAGGAGCTGACCGCGCGTCGCACTGCCCCCGATCGCGGCCGCGCCTTCTTCGCCGAGACGATGAATGCCTGCAGCGCGATGATGCAGGCGATCGTTCATCTGCCGAAGCCCGTGGTCGCCGCCGTCCAGGGCATTGCGACCGCGGCCGGATGCCAGCTTGTGGCCAGCTGCGACCTAGCGATCGCATCGGAAGCCGCGCACTTCGCCACGCCCGGCGTCGACATCGGACTGTTCTGCTCAACGCCGATGGTGGCGCTGTCGCGTAACGTACCGCGCAAGCAGGCGATGGAGATGCTCCTGACGGGTGAGCCGATCCCGGCCGACCGCGCCCGCGAGATTGGTCTCGTCAATCGCGTGGTCGCCGCCGGCACCGAGCGCGACGCCGCGATTGCGCTGACGGAAAAAGTCGCACTGAAATCCGCCTACACGATCAAGCTCGGCAAGGAGGCATTCTACCGCCAGGCCGAGATGAGCCTTGCGGACGCTTATCGCTATGCGGCAGAGGTGATGACCGAGAACATGATGGCGCGCGATGCCGAAGAAGGCATCAACGCCTTCATCGAGAAGCGCACGCCGACATGGCGGGATGAGTAGCGTGTTTGTTAGCCGTTATTCCGGGGCGATGCGAAGCATCGAAATCTCGAGATTCCGGGGCGGCTCTTCGAGCCGCCCGGAATGACGAATGAAGGATCACATGAACCACGACGCCTATCCCGACAATTATATCCGCAGCATCCTCAACAGCGTGAAGTCGATCGCGATGGTCGGAGCCTCGCCGGTCAACGTGCGACCGAGCTATTTTGCGTTCAAGTATCTGGCCCAGCGCGGCTACGACATGATCCCCATCAATCCCGGCCATGTCGGCAAGGACCTGCTCGGCAAGCCCTTCGTCGCCTCGCTGCAGGATATCGGCCGTCCAGTCGACATGATCGACATTTTCCGCAACTCCAGCCACATCATGCCGGTGGTCAAGGAAGCTCTCACGCTCGATCCGCTGCCGAAGGTCATCTGGATGCAGCTTGGCGCGCGTGACGATGCTGCGGCGGAACAAGCCGAGGCCGCCGGCATCAAGGTCGTGATGAACCGCTGCCCCAAGATCGAATATGGCCGGCTGTCCTCGGAAATATCCTGGATGGGCGTCAACTCGCGCACGCTGAGCTCCAAGCGCGCGCCGGCGCCGACCCAGGGTATGCGTCTATCCCTCAATCGGATGAGTGTCGGCGGTGGCGATACCGCCGCCTCGGATCGCGCGGCCAAAAACAAGAGCGAGCAAAGCTGACGCAAATTGCGAAGGATTCGTTTCGTGAGCGCGTCAATGCGTAGCACGATCGTTCCGATGTGACGCGGTGCCTTGACGGGGAGCACGGCGCCCATCAGCATGCCGCGCGATTTCAGGCCACAAGAACAGGACGCCCTCAATGAGCGATCGCCTTCCGGGATTTTCCACCCTCGCCGTGCATGCCGGTGCGCAACCCGACCCGACCACCGGCGCGCGCGCGACGCCAATTTATCAAACGACCTCCTTCGTCTTCAACGATGCCGACCACGCGGCCTCCCTGTTCGGCCTGCAGGCGTTCGGCAACATCTATACCCGCATCGGCAACCCGACCAACGCGGTGCTGGAAGAGCGCGTTGCCGCGCTGGAAGGTGGCACCGCCGCGCTTGCGGTGGCCTCGGGGCACGCCGCGCAGGTCGTGGTGCTGCAGCAATTGCTGCAGCCCGGGGACGAGTTCATCGCCGCGCGAAAACTCTACGGCGGCTCGATCAATCAGTTCACGCATGCGTTCAAGAGCTTCGGCTGGAACGTGGTGTGGGCCGATCCCGACGACATCGCGAGCTTCGAGCGCGCGGTGACGCCGCGCACCAAGGCGATCTTCATCGAGTCCATCGCCAATCCCGCCGGCAGCATCACCGACATCGAGGCGATCTCGACCGTGGCGCGAAAGGCGGGCGTACCGCTGATCGTCGACAACACACTGGCTTCGCCCTATCTGATCCGCCCGATCGACCACGGCGCCGACATCGTCGTGCACTCGCTGACGAAATTTCTCGGTGGTCACGGCAACTCGCTCGGCGGTATCATTGTCGATGCCGGTACATTCGACTGGTCCGCGTCGGGAAAATATCCAATGTTGTCGGAGCCGCGGCCGGAATATCACGGTATCCGGCTGCAGGAGACGTTTGGCAATTTCGCTTTCGCGATCGCCTGCCGGGTGCTCGGCCTCCGCGATCTCGGGCCGGCGCTGTCGCCATTCAATGCCTTCATGATCCTCACCGGCATCGAGACGCTACCGCTACGGATGCAGAAGCACTGCGACAACGCCAAGGCGGTCGCCGAATTCCTCGCCGCCCACCCCGCGGTGTCCTCGGTCAACTATGCCGGTCTCGCCAGCGACAAGTACAACCAGCTTGCGCGCAAATACGCGCCGAAGGGTGCAGGTGCCGTGTTCACCTTCAGCCTCAAGGGCGGCTACGACGCAGGCGTCAGCCTGGTCTCGAAACTGCAGCTGTTCTCGCACCTCGCCAATGTCGGCGACACCCGCTCGCTCGTCATACACCCGGCCTCGACCACGCACAGCCAGCTCGATGACGCCGCCAAGATCAAGTCCGGCGCCGGCCCCGACGTGGTGCGGCTCTCGATCGGCATCGAGGACAAGGAAGACCTGATCGCCGACCTGGAGCAGGCGCTAGGTGCATAGTCTCCTGGCGTTCCGGGGCGCGCAACGCGCGAACCCGGAACCCCGATATCGTCTGTTCAGCTCTCGATTCCGGGCTCGGCGCTACGCATCGTCCCGGAATGACGTCCTCGGTTAACAGTCATTAACCACATCTGCCCCATACTTCGCCTTTGGATCGCCTCTTTGATTCGGAGCCGACGATGCTGCGCTGGATGGTGCCTGCCCTGGCGGCAATGCTGACGGTCTCGGGTGCGCTCGGCGCCGATCTGTCGGCGACGCCGAAGCGACGCGTGCTGGCTCAGCCGCAGGAACCGCCCAGGGTCTATGTCGAGACCGATCCGGATGCGCTTATCTCGCCGGCCTATGGCATCGGCAGCTACATCCGCAATCTGCCCGGCACCCCGCTGTTGCCGGGTTCGCATACGCTGCCGGGCTATTACGGCCGCCCCTGGGACTACGACTATCAGGGCTCGTATTACGGCGGGAAGCAGGTCGACTACTTCTGGCGCCTGCCCTACGCGTGCGGCATCTACGGCTATTGCTGATCAGCCGGGCTGATGGTGATCAGCCGGCCTGACCGAGCGGAACCGCGCGTGGCTGCGTCTCAGCGAATTGCCGCGACGCCAGCCGCTCCGCCTGCATCACCGCCAATGTCAGCACGACGATCGCGACCGCCTGGTGCGACAGCGCCAGATCGATCGGCACCTGGTTCAGCAGCGTGAGGATGCCGAGCACGGCTTGCAGGCTCACCGCCGCGAGCAGCCAGAGTGCGCCGCTCACGGCTGAGCCTACGCGCGAGCGCACCGCGTCGAACGCGTGCATCGCTACGAGCACGAACAGCGCATAGGCCATCATACGGTGCTCGAACTGCACCGTCAGCACATTGTCGAACATGTTGCGCCACCACGGCGTCTCGAACCACAGCCGGTCCGCAGACGGAATGAACGCGCCGTCGATCTGCGGCCAGGTGTTGTAGGCACGGCCCGCACGCAGGCCCGCGACCAGCGCACCGAAATAGATCTGGATGAAGGTGAGGAGCACCAGCACCGCGCTCGTGAACCGCAGCCGCGCCGGGACCGCAATCTGCGGCCGATCGGCAAGCCGCCGTACCGTCCAGACGATGCCCGCGAAGATCAGCAGTGCCAGCACCAGGTGGGTCGCCAGGCGATATTGCGACACCTCGACGCGCTCGGAGAGGCCCGAAGCCACCATCCACCACCCGACCGCACCTTGAAGCCCGCCAAGCGCGAACAGCAGCCACAGCCGCCGCTTCAACTCGTTCGCCAGACCGCCACGCCACAGGAAGAACAGGAATGGCAGCAGATAGGCGACGCCGATGAACCGGCCGAGCAGGCGGTGGCTCCACTCCCACCAGAAGATCTGCTTGAACTCGGAGAGCGACATGCCTGCGTTGAGCTCGCGATATTGCGGAATCTTCTTGTAGGCCTCGAAGGCCTCAGTCCATGCCGCTTCCGTGAGCGGCGGAACACTGCCTGTCACGGGCTTCCACTCGACGATCGAAAGACCGGATTCCGTCAGCCGCGTCGCACCGCCGACCAGCACCATCAGCGCGATCAGGGCGGCCACGGAGATCAGCCACCAGCGCACCGCGCGATGGGGATTGGTCGGAGCAAAATTCGTCGTCATTTCAGGGACAAACCAAGCCTTGTGACTAAGAGACTTGAACCGGACTGCGTGCCCCTTATAGTCCGCCGCTCCTGCAGTGCAAGTTACGCGAAAGCCGCAAATCCCGCCATGACGATCCGCACCCGCAAGTTCCTCGGCGCCATCCTGTTGCTGGTGCTGGCCACCGTCTGGGCCCTGCTCGGAATGGCGGCGGCGCAGATGCCGTGGATCGCCGAGTCCGGCTGGCGACAGGCGATCTATTACGTGGTGGTCGGCATGGGCTGGGTGCTGCCGGCGATGCCGATCGTGAGCTGGATGCAACGGCCCGACCGGGCCAGATCCGGTTCGTAGCTCCTAGCGCGCAGTGCTGCCCGTCGGTTTCACCGGCGCAAAGGCCACACCGGACATCAGCACCCGCATTATGCGCAACGAGCGCATCCGCCCGTCCCAGGCAATCCGCGGCAGCGCATGCAGATTGGTTCGCCCTTCAGCATCCACGATCCCCGGGATGGTCGACACCGCACTGACAAAACCGGCCTGTTCCGCCATCACGACGTGGCTCCGCCGAAACGAAGAGCGATCGCCGAACGGAAATGCCAGATGACGGACCTCGCGGCGAAAGGCGGCTTCCGCCACTGCCTTGCCCATCGTCATCTCGCGCAACGCGGCCGCATCCTTCAGGTTGGCGAGGCTCGGATAGTTCACGGTCGCACTGCCGATCGTGACGAGCGGATCGGCAGCCAACTTGGCCAGATCCTCCCAATTCATCGACGCCTCGCGCGAGAGTGCCGCGAGATCGATCCGGTAACGCGTGCAGAGATCGGCGATCGCGACCGACATATCCGCCGGCGGTAACGAGCGCAACCAGGTCTCGATGAACGAGAACAGCGCCTGCTTCGCAGCGTTCTCCGTGACGGCGAAACGCTGCTCCTTGTCGCCCATCATCAGGCTGATGCGGCTCTCGCGCGCGATCACCTGCTCGAGCCCGAGCCACCACGCCTCGCCGACCCCGTCGGGAAAGGCCGTGGGAACGTAGAGCGTGAACGGCACGGCGTGGCGCGCCAGCACTGGATAGGCAAAGCTGATCAGGTCCTTGCTCGCGCCATCGAAGGTGAGCGCCACGAAGCGACGCTTCTCGGGCAGCGTCACCGCGCGCCGGCAGACCTCGTCCATACCGACAAAGTCATAGCTCCAGCGCTTCAGCGCGCGAATGGCACGATCGAGAAATTCCGGCGTGATCTCGTTATGGCGCAGCGGCTGGAACGCGCCGCTCCGCCGCGGCCGCACGCGCTCGAAGCGCAGGATCGCCCCGGCCCCGCGGCTGCGCAGCAAAGGTTGGCCGGTGAACCAGGCCAGTTCGAGCCGCAAGCGCTTCAGCCATCCGTCATCGGGTGCCAATATCCCACCTTCGCGTTCGCTGGCGGCTGTTCCCTCAGCCATTGTCATTACCCTTTGTTGACATTTGCATGCAAAGGTCGGCCACAGGCCGAAATACGTATTTTTTGCTTTCTCGACAGGTTTCGCGGATGACCATGGCTGCGGCGATGCAAAGCCGGACGGCAGAATCGCCAGCGCGGTCCAAAGCGAGCCGTATCGCGCAGGTCGATATCGTCCGCGATCTCACCGAGGCCGAGCCGATCTGGCGCGCCTTTGAAGAGCCCGGGCACCTGTTCACGCCTTATCAGCGGTTCGATCTGCTGGGTTCGTGGCAACGATCGGTTGGGGAGCGCGAAGGCGCCCGTCCCTTCGTTGTGATTGCCCGCGATGCCGAACGCAGGCCGCTCGCGTTGCTGCCGCTCGCACTGCGCCTGGGCCACGGCGTGCGCACGGCCTGCTTCATGGGAGGCAAGCACCCGAGCTTCAACATGGGGCTATGGCGCGCCGATTTCGCGTCACAGGCCTCCGCCGCCGATCTCGACATGCTCTTCGCCCCGCTGCGTGACCAGGTCGACGTGCTCGCTCTGACGCAGCAGCCCAAACGCTGGCACGACCAGCAAAACCCATTCGCGCTCCTGCCGCAGCAAAGCGCCGTCAATGGCTGCCCGCTGCTGGTGATGGAGCCCGGCGGTCCACCCGCATCGCGGATCAGCAACTCCTTGCGCCGCCGCCTCAAGAGCAAGGAGAAAAAGCTCCAGGCGCTCGCCGGCTATCGCTATCACCTTGCGACATCAGACGCGGACGTCTCGCGCCTGCTCGACTGGTTCTTCCGCATCAAACCGGCGCGGATGGCGGAGCAGAAGCTGCCTGACGTCTTTGCCGAGCCTGGCGTCGAGCATTTCATCCGCAGCGCCTGCCTCGCGCCGCGCGGCGAAGGCCGAGTCATCGACATCCACGCGCTCGAATGCGACGAAGAAGTCATCGCGATCTTCGCCGGCGTCGCCGACGGCCAGCGCTTCTCGATGATGTTCAACACCTACACGATGTCAGAGCATGCCCGCTACAGCCCCGGCCTGATTCTGGTGCGCTACATCATCGACCGTTACGGCGAGCGAGGCTACCGGTCGCTCGACCTCGGCATCGGCACGGACGAGTACAAGCGGATGTTCTGCAAGGACGACGATGAGATCTTCGACAGCTTCGTACCGCTGACATCACGCGGCAAGTTCGCGGCGATGGCGATGTCCTCGCTCAACCACGGCAAGCGCCTGGTGAAGCAGAACCAGATTCTGTTCGACTTGGCCCGCAGACTGCGGCAGGCGTTCGGGTAGCTACGCAGCCACCACGTGCGACGTCTCGCCGGCATCCGACGCTTGCACCGGCTTGCTCAGCATCGTCACCTCGCTGAAACCGACGGCCTTCAGCTGCTCGCACATCAAGGTACGTGCATCCGCATCCATCGACGTGTCGGGCACCACAACGGCGCGGGCATCCGCCGTGAGCAGTTCGGCCGGCAGATCGGAGGCGCTGCCGGCGTCCAGCAGCACATGATCGTAGGCCCGCAGCAAGGCGTCGATCGCCAGCGCCACGCGCGGCGACTGGAGCAGGCTGCGGTCGAAACCGGGACGGCCGGCCATGACCAGGTGCATCCGCGAGAGCTTGTCGCGCGTGATGATTTGCGCAAATGAGGCCTGCCCCTGCATCAATTCGGCAAGGCCTGGTGCGGTCGGATCGACGGATACCGCAGCGATCGTCGGCGAGGAAGCGGCGAGATCAACCACGACCACGCGGGCATCGCGCGCGAGATGCCGGGCCAGCGTCAGCGTCGACAGCGTGATGGCATCGCCCGGCGCGGTGCCAAGCACGGTGACCTTCTTCGCACCCGCCCCTATTGCAAGCAGGCTTTTCGCCAGCTGCCCGATCTCGGCGAATTCGCTGATATCGGCACTCATCTCTGGCTGAAGCGGCGCCGATTCGATCTCGATCGCGTCGACGACCGGCTCCTGGCGAGCGACCGTCGGAGTGAGGGTGGCAGCGGCGCGCGGCGCGGTCTGGCGCAGCAGTTCACCGGTGACCACGAGACCGGACGAGAGCAACAGCGTCGCCAGTGTCGCGATCAACACGATCGGCAGTTTCTTCGGATAGGCTGGCATGTTGGAAACGATGGCACGCGAGATGATCCGCCCCTCCGTCGGAGCGGTGTCGATGGTCTCGCGGGTGTTGGCCTCGCGGTATTTGGCGAGATAGGTCTCGAGCAGATCGCGCTGCGCCTTGGCCTCTCGCTCGAGCGCCCGGAGCTGGACGTCCTGGCCGTTGGTCGAGGTTGCCTGTTTCTTGAGCTGCTCGAGGCTTGCGGTCAGGCCGTCGACCCGCCCGCCCGCGATCCGCGCGTCGTTCTCGAGCGAGCGCGAGATCTTGGCTGCCTCGTCCCGGATCTGGCCATCGAGGTCGCTGAGCTGCGCCTTCAATTCCTTGATGCGCGGATGGTTGCCGAGCAGCGTGGACGACTGCTCGGCGAGCTGGGCACGCAACGTCACCCGCTGCTCTGTTAGCCGCCGCATTAGCTCTGAGTTCACGACCTCGGAGGCCTCGATCGGCTTGCCGCTCTGGAGCATCTCGCGGATCAGCCGGGCCTTGGATTCGGCATCCGCCTTCAGCGCGCGCGCATTGTTGAGTTGGGTGTTGACCTCACCCATCTGCTGGTTCGACAGCGTCGTATTGTTGGTGCCGACGAACAGCGACGATTTGGAGCGGAAGTCCTCGACCTTGGCTTCGGCCTCGGAGACCTTCTTGCGCAGATTCTCGATCTCGCCGGCCAGCCACTGGCTGGCGTTGCGCGCCTGGTCCTGGCGCGCGGCCTGCTGAAGCACGAGGTAGCCATCGGCGATCGAATTGGCGACTCGCGCGGCGAGCTCGGGGTCCTGCGACTGGAATTCGACCACGATCACGCGCGACTTGTCGACGGCGTAGGCCTGAAGGCGATCGTAGTATGCGTCGAGCACGCGCTCTTCCGGCGTCATCGAGAACGGATCGCGGCCGATGCCGACCAGCGCCGCAAGCGATTTCAGCGGCGAGATGCCTTTCAGCACCGGATCGAATTCGGGGCGCTCCGCAAGCTTGTTCTTCTTGATGATCTCGCGTGCGAGGTCGCGCGACAGCACGAGCTGAACCTGGCTGGTGACCGCCTCGGGGTCGAGCGCCTGCCGCTCCTCGGTGCTGCGGTCGCTGCTCGGTCGCAGGAAGACGTTCTCACGACCGTCGATGAGGATACGCGCCTCGGACTTGTACCGTGGCGTGATGAGATTGACGACAGCAACGGACGCGACGAGGGCCAGCACTGTCGGCACGATGATCCAGCTGCGCTTGCGCGCGAGCGCGCCACCGAGCGCGTGGAGGTCGATATCGCCGGATTCGGCTGGCACCTTTGCGGCAAACGCCGCCGTCTTGGCTTCAACTCGGGGCTTGGCCTTCGAAACGGCCCGCTCGATGACGGCCTTGTCCTTGCCGGCACGCCAGAACGCTAAACGCATCGAACACTCCCGCAGGGCAACGCCACTCGTCTGCCTCAATGCGGCCGATTACACTCCATTAAGGTTGCCGCTGGGTTAATCATGCCGTCGCACGGGCAGCGCATGCGCGTTCGTCACCGTTTGTTAACCACGAAGGTCCTTAATCCGTCTCGACATTTCGAGAACATGTTCGGCACTCGCCGTCGAGCGCTGGTTTTGATCATGCCCCCCTCTCCCGACCAGCCGCTTCGCATTCTGCACGCCGTGCGCGCGCCGGTGGGCGGCATCATCCGCCATATCCTCGACCTCGCCAATGGCCAGGTCGATCGCGGCCATCATGTCGGGATTCTCGCCGACAGCCTCACCGGCGGTGAGCGCGCCAACAAGGCCCTCGCCGAGATTGCGCCGCGGCTGAAGCTTGGGGTGCATCGGCTCGCGATCCGCCGCGAACCGTCGCCGGAGGATTTTCTGGTCTGGCTGCGCATGCGCCGCCTCATCGCCACGCTCAAGCCCGACATCATGCACGGCCACGGCGCCAAGGCCGGCGCCTTCGTTCGCATGCGCCGGCGTACTGACGGGGCCATCCGCATCTACACCCCGCATGGCGGCTCGCTCCACTATCCACTCAACACCCTGAAGGGCGAATTCTACGCGCGGCTCGAGCGCACGCTGATGGACTCGACGGATCTGTTCCTGTTCGAGAGCGCCTTCGCCCGCGATACCTATCAGCGCATCGTCGGCACCCCCAAGGGCGTGGTGCATTGCGTCTTCAACGGCGTAACGTCCGAGGAGTTCGAGCCCGTCGTCCTCGCCGATGACGCCACCGACCTCGCCTATGTCGGCGAATTCAGGCACATCAAGGGTGCCGATCTGCTGGTCGATGCGGTCGCGCGGCTGCATCAGAACGGCAAGAAGGTCACGCTGACGCTCGGCGGCGATGGCGAGGAAACGGCGGCGCTGAAGGCGCAGGTCGAGAGGGTCGGCCTGACGGACGCGATCCGCTTCATCGGCCACGTCAAGGCCCGCTACGGCTTCTCCAAGGGCCGGCTGCTGGTCGTGCCCTCGCGCGGGGATTCGATGCCCTATGTCGTGATCGAGGCAGGGGCGGCCGGGATTCCCATGATTGCGGCGCGCGTGGGCGGCATCCCCGAGATCTTCGGGCCCGAGAGCCCGGCCCTGTTCGCGGCCAGCAATGCCGAGGCCATGGCAGAGGCGATTGCGGCTGCACTGGCGGATGTGCCGGCAACGGCACAACGCGCCTCCGCCTTGCGTGAACGCATCTCGGCGCATTTCTCGCAGCAGGCGATGGTTGACGGTGTCCTTGCAGGGTACCGCGACGCGTTTGCAAACCATTAACTATCCTTGAGGGGGCTTTAGAGAATCTTCCGATTTGTCCGATAATCGACGTGCCAGGGGATGCATGCCGGGGGCGCAAGGCCGCGCGCCCACGGGTCTTTGGAATGGACGTAGACGCCCGTGGAACCGCTCAACGCACGCTCGATGCTCGATGCCGCGACCAGCGCCGCGGCCAAGCCAGCTGACCAACCTTTTGTCGAGCGCCGCCGCCGCCTCACGCCCGCCGCACTCGAAATCGTCAACCAGAAGGTCGCCCGCGCCTATTCGCCGATCGTCATCGCCGGCATCGCGCGCGCCATCGACTTTGTTCTGCTGAGCGTGGTCGGCATCGCGGTGTATCTCGGCTACGTGATGCCGCTTGTCGGCTTCAGCTGGGCTTATCCTGCAGAGATCGTCGCCGTCGCGGTCGCCGCCGTGGTCTGCTTCCAGGCCGCGGATATCTACCAGGTGCAGCTATTCCGCGGACAGCTCCGGCAAATGACGCGGATGATCTCGTCCTGGTCGTTCGTGTTCCTGATGTTCATCGGCATCTCTTTCTTCGCCAAGTTCGGCAGCGAAATCTCGCGGCTATGGCTAGCCGCCTTTTACTTCCTCGGCCTCGCCGCGCTGGTTGCCGAGCGTCTCGTGCTGCGTTCGCTGGTGCGCAGCTGGGCGCGCCAGGGCCGGCTCGATCGCCGCACCATCATCGTCGGCTCCGATCACAACGGCGAGCAGTTGGTCGAGGCGCTGAAGGCGCAGGAGGATTCCGACATCCACGTGCTCGGCGTGTTCGACGACCGCAACGACAGCCGCGCGCTCGACACCTGCGCCGGCGCACGCAAGCTCGGCAAGGTCGACGACATCGTCGAGTTCGCCCGTCGCACCCGCGTCGATCTGGTGCTGTTCGCACTGCCGATCTCGGCGGAGACGCGAATCCTGGAGATGCTGAAGAAACTCTGGGTGCTGCCGGTCGACATCCGCCTGTCCGCGCACACCAACAAGCTTCGATTTCGTCCCCGCTCCTACTCCTATATCGGCGAGGTGCCGACGCTCGATGTGTTCGAGGCACCGATCACCGACTGGGATTTGGTGATGAAATGGCTGTTCGACCGCATTGTCGGCGGCCTCGCGCTGCTCGCCGCATTACCGATCATGGCACTGGTGGCGATTGCGGTGAAGCTCGACAGTCCCGGCCCGGTGCTGTTCCGGCAGAAGCGCTTCGGCTTCAACAACGAGCGCATCGACGTCTACAAGTTCCGCTCGATGTACCATCATCAGGCCGACCCGACCGCCTCGAAAGTTGTGACCAAGAACGATCCACGCGTCACCCGCGTTGGCCGCTTCATCCGCAAGACCAGCCTCGACGAGCTGCCGCAGCTCTTCAACGTGGTCTTCGCCGGCAACCTCTCGCTGGTCGGTCCGCGTCCCCACGCTGTGCAGGGCAAGCTCCAGAGCCGCCTGTTCGACGAGGCCGTCGACGGCTATTTCGCCCGCCACCGCGTCAAGCCCGGCATTACCGGCTGGGCCCAGATCAACGGCTGGCGCGGCGAGATCGACAATGAAGAGAAAATTCAGAAGCGCGTCGAGTTCGACCTCTATTACATCGAGAACTGGTCGGTGCTGTTCGACCTCGTGATTCTCCTGAAGACGCCGCTCTCGCTGCTGACCAAGAACGAGAACGCGTATTGAGTTTTCGTCATGCCCCGCGAAGGCGGGGCATCCAGTACCCCGCAGCGCCGGCCATCTTCTCCAATGCGCGCTGCTGAGTACTGGATCGCCCGGTCAAGCCGGGCGATGACAGCAGTGTTTGTGGCGTACGAGTTGCGTAAGCGTATGAGCGTGTGATGGCCTATGCGGCGACCGCCCGGGAAATAACTGTAGCCGCGCCGGCTGGCCCCGGCGTGCTGGCCCTCCAGCGCGCGCTGGTGTGGCTGGTCGGGGCCTCAGGGGCGATCGTCTTCATCGAGCCAAGCCCCTACGAGATCGTGACGCTGCTCGCCACCGTGGCCTTCTTCGCCACCGGGCTGCGCCTGCGGCTGGTGCTGATGCCGCTGGTGCTGGCCCTGGTCCTGCTCAATGTCGGCTACACCATCAGCGCGATCCCGCTGCTCGACCAGTCCGAGGTCGCGAGCTGGATCGCGACCTCCTGGTACATGGCGGTAACCGTTGTGTTCTTTGCCATGGTCACGTCCGAGGACACGACGGCGCGGCTCGACATGCTGCGCCGCGGCCTCGTGGTCGGTGCGATGGTCGCCTCGCTTTCGGCGATTGCCGGCTACTTCCACCTGGTTCCCGGCGGCGACGACCTCCTCACGCTCTATGGACGCGCGCGCGGCACGTTCAAGGACCCGAACGTGCTCGGCGCCTTCCTGATCCTGCCGGCGCTGTTTGCGCTTCAGAGCGTGGTCTCGGACAAGCTGGCCAGGGCTTTCCGCAACGTTGTCGCCTTCGGCGTCATGTCGCTGGCGATCCTGCTCGCCTTCTCCCGCGCCGCTTGGGGCGGCTTGATCTTGACCTCGGCGTTCATGCTGGCGCTGATGGTCTTGACCAGCCGCACCAATGCGCAACGCTCGCGCATCATCGTCATGGCCATCGTCGCCCTGGTGCTGGGCCTGGCGCTGATCGCGGTCCTGCTATCATTCGATTCCATTGCCGAGATGTTCAAGCAACGCGCGAGCTTCGACCAGAGCTATGATGAAGGCCGCTTCGGCCGGTTCGGCCGGCACATTCTTGGTGCGGAAATGGCGCTGGACCTGCCGTTCGGCATCGGTCCCTTGCAATTCCACCGCTTCTTTCCCGAAGACACCCACAATTCCTACCTGAACGCCTTCATGTCCGGCGGCTGGCTCTCCGGTGTCTGCTATCCCGCGCTGGTCTTCACCACCGTGATCACAGGCTTTCGCCACATCTTCGTCCGCGTGCCCTGGCAGCGCGCGTATCTGGCGGTGTTCTCGGCCTTCGTCGGCACCGTCGGCGAAAGCTTCGTGATCGACACCGACCACTGGCGGCACTTCTGGATGATGCTGGGCGCGATGTGGGGAATGATCGCGGCCGCGCAGGCCTACAGGATTAACGACGCTTCTTCAGCTTGAGATCGGGGCGCTTCTCCGGCGGCGTGTCGAGCAGGCTCTTCAACGCCGCGGTCGCTGCGACCACGCCCTTGTAGCCTTCATTGGCGAAACGTAGCAGCAGACGCAACTCCTCGTCGGAATAGGCATTGAATACCTTCTCCATCGCCTGCTGCATCGGCACGTAGAGCTGGCCGATCTTCATCGCGGTCTCGGGCACGACCGCGATGTAGACCTTGCGGCGATCGGCTTCGTCCCGCTCGCGGCGGACCAGCCCCGCCTTCTCGAGCCGATCGACCACGCCGGTGATGGCGCCGGTCGTCAATCCCGTGACCTCGGCGAGCCGTCCGGCGGTCACGCGTCCCTCAAGATAGAGAATGTCCATGCATTCGAGGTCGGAATTGGCAATACCGGCCACGTTCGCAACGGTTTGCCCGTAGAGCACGCCCTGCGCGGACGAACGTCGCATCGCCTCTTCCAATTCCCCCAGCAACGCTGCGCGCGCCTTCGTCCTTGACAAGGCTCACCTCATATCTTAGTCGATATATATCTTAGTCACTAAGAGATTTAGTGACCTTAATTTCTCCTAGCACCACGGAAACGTCGGGAGCAAGCCAATGCCTCATCGTCCCCGCAAAGCCCTGATCATCGGCGCCGGCATCGCCGGGCCCGTCGCCGCGATCCTGCTGCGACGCGCCGGCATCGAATCGGCGATCTACGAAGCTTGGCCCTATTCGAAGGGTATCGGCGGCGGGCTGCAGATCGCGCCGAACGGCATGCATGTCATGGACGAGGTCGGGCTCGCGGACGAGTTGATCAGCCGCGGCTCCATCGCGGAGTCCTTCGATTTCTATTCGCAAGAAGGCCAACGGCTCGGCTCGATCAACCGCGACATGGAACGGCGGTTTGGCCAGCCGGCCGTTAATATGTGCCGCGCGACGCTGAACGAGATCCTGATCGACAAGGCTTGGTGCGCCTGTGTCTCGCTCTACTTCGACAAGCGCCTGATCAAGATCGAAGATCGCGGCGACCAGCCGATCATCGCCTATTTTGCCGATGGCACCACCGCCGAGGGCGACTTCCTGATCGGCGCCGACGGCGTGCACTCGGTCACGCGGCGCCAAGTGGTGCCTGATGGGCCAAAACCCTTCAACACCGGCCTGATTGGCTTTGGCGGTTTCGTGCCGCACGCTGTCCTCACCGGAAGAGCGATCGGCGGGCGTGTCGAGACGACGTTCGGACAGAGCGGCTTCTTTGGTTACGGCTATTGCAGTCCGGATCCGAAGGACGGCGCGATGTGGTGGAGCACGCAGCCGGCGCACGGCATGGATGCCGCGATGTTCCGAGCCCTCGACAAGCGGACGCTGAAGCAGCACCTGCGCGGTTTCCATCACGGCTGGCATGATCCGATCCCCGCCATCATCGAGGCGGCCGAGAACATCGTGGTCACCGACACGCTCGACGTCGCGACCTTGCCGACCTGGTCGCGCAAGCGCTCGCTGCTGATCGGCGATGCCGCGCATGCGACCAGCCCCCACGCCGGCCAGGGCGCCTCGCTGGCACTGGAAGATGCGATGCGGCTCGCCCGATTGATGCAGGAGGGCCAGGAGCTGACCGCCACCTTCCAGGCCTTCGAGGCCGAGCGGCGCCCCCGCGCCGAAAAGATCGTCGCCATCGCCCGCCGCAACGGCAACAACAAGCGCGAATTCAGCGCCACCGGTGCATGGATGCGCAATCAGATGATCAAACTGCTGTTGCCGCTGGGATCGAAGGGCATGGAGTTCATGTACGCCTACGATGCGCGGGCAGCGTAGCTCCACGGACACTGCCGTAGGGTGGGCAAAGCGAAGCGTGCCCACGTCTTTTATCGATCATTGAGAGATGGTGGGCACGGCGCGGTGCGCCTTTGCCCACCCCACGAGAGCCGACCTACGCCTCCACCTCAAACCTCAGCCCGGCATGATCGACCAACCGCCTGATCAGCTTGTGCTGCATCGCCGCGCCTGGGGTCCACAGACCAGCCGGAACATCAGGGGTGTCGCGCAGCAGGCACACCGCGCATTCCGAAATCATCTTCGCCGTTGATGCATAGCCCGGATCGAGATCGCCCTTCACTGCCGCGCGAACCTGGCGGCCGTCAGGTGCGATTGCGATATAGAGCAGGTCATAATGACCGGCGTCGCGCTCTTCCTTCGACGGCCCCTCGCCCGGCTTGAGCGCCTCGGGACCGGTCTTTTCGCTGTTGGCGGCCATCACGCGCTTGGCGTTGGCCAGTCCTTCGTCGCCCGCCCCCGTCAGCACCATCTCGTCGTAGACGAAATGCCTGCCATAGGGGAATCCCATCAGCATGTTCGAGCGATGGACGTTGCGCGTGTTCAACATCGCCATCGCGAACGGGGCGGACCAGGATTGCAGGTCTTCCTCGAAAACAGGCTTGTTGCCGCGCGGCTGCTTGGGTCCTTCGAATCCGGGCGTGAACGCAAAGGGGTCCTTGAGGATCGGCACCAGGCTGAGGTCCTGTGCGACGGCTTCAAAGGTGACCCTTGCGCTCGCCGACGTGCCGCCGGAGAACTTCCAGCTGAGGTCGCGGACGCGTCCCTTGACGCGGGGCGCTGGTGCTCCGAACACGCGCCTCGCCTCCTCCTGCACGAAGAACGTACCGAGCTCGAAGGGGATGGAATCGAAGCCGCAGGAGAACATGATGCGCGCGCCGCTCGCCTTGGCGGCCGCCTCATGCCTGTCGATCATCTGTTTCAGCCAGATCGGCTCGCCGCAGAGATCCATGTAGTCGGTACCACCGGCGACGCAGGCGGCCAGCAGATCGGAGCCGTAAAGCTGGTAGGGACCGACCGTGGTGACCACCAGCTTTGCCTGATCCACCATCGCCCGCAGCGATGCAGGATCGGCCGCGTCGGCCACGATGAGCGGCGTGTCCGCGGGCGCGCCGATCGCATCGCGAACCGAGGCGAGCTTGTCTCTGCTCCGCCCGGCCATCGCCCATGCCGGCGCCCCGTCACCGACGTAATGCGCGGCGAGATACTCGGCTACGAGCTGGCCGGTGTATCCAGTTGCGCCGCAGACGACGATGTCGAACTTTGCGGACACGGACCTTACGCTTCCACCTCGAATGTCAGGCCTGCATTGTCCCGCAGCCGCTTGATCAGCTTGTGCTGCATCGCTGCGCCTGGCGTCCAGAAGCCGGCGGCAACGTCCGTTGCATCGCGCAGCATGCAGATCGCGCATTCGGAAATCATCTTCGAGGTCGAGCCGTAGCCGGGATCGCGATCACCGGTGACGCCGGCGCGGACCATGCGGCCGTCCGGCGCAATTGCGACATAGAGCAAATTGAACAGCCCGTTCTCGCGCTCTTCCTTCGACGGTCCCTCGCCCGGCTTCGGCGCGCTCGGACCGGTCTTCTCGGCGTTGGCCGCCATCACGCGCCTGGCGTTGGCCTCGCCTTTCTCGCCGGGTCCGGTCAGGACCATCTCGTCGTAGACGAAGTCCCGGCCATAGGGAAAGCCCATCAGCATGTTGGAGCGGTGCACGTTGCGGGTGTTGATCAGCGCCATCATGAAGGGCGCCGCCCAGGATTGCAGATCTTCCTCGACGAGCGGCTTGTTCCCCCTCGGCTGCTTGGGGCCGGTGAAGCCCGGCGTCAGCGCGAACGGATCGTTCAGGATCGCGACCAGGCTCATGTCCTTGGCAACGGCATCGAAGGTCGCCTTTGCGCTCGCCGCGGTGCCGCCCGACAGCGTGCCGCGCATGTCGCGTACGCGACCTTTCACGCGCGCGGCGGGCGCGCCAAACACCCGCTTGGCCTCTTCCTGCACGAAGAACGTGCCGAGCTCGAACGGCACGGAATCGAAGCCACAGGAGAACACGATGCGTGCGCCGCTGTCCTTTGCGGCAGCCTCATACTTGTCGATCATCTGCCGCATCCAGATCGGCTCGCCGCAAAGATCGAAATAATCCGTACCCGTCGCAACGCAGGCGGCGAGCAAATCCTCACCATAGAGCTGATACGGACCGACCGTCGTGATCACTGACTTCGTCTGCTCCACCATCGCCTTCAGCGAAGCCGCATCGGACGCATCGGCGACGATCAGCGGCGTATCGGCGGGTGCACCGATGGCGTCGCGCACGGATTTCAGCTTCTCGAGGCTGCGGCCCGCCATCGCCCATTTCAGCGAGGCATCGCCCCTGTAATGCGTCGCCAGATATTCGGCGACGAGCTGGCCGGTGAAACCGGTCGCGCCATAAACAACGATGTCGAACTTCGCAGAGCTCATGGTCGGCCTTTACTTCTTTGCGTAACTCACGCCCATGCCGGCACGGACGTCGCTTTGAATTCCATAGGGCGGGATCGGATAGCGCAGGCCGTTCTTGGCCAGCGCCTTCATGCCCTCAATTGCCTTGGCGAGATGCGAAGGCTTCAAGGCCATCAGCAATTCCTCGTCCGGTACGCCGCCATAGCGCCGTTCGGCATAGCATGGCAAGGACAGGCTCGGCTCGCCGGTCTTGAGCGCCCGGCCCCAGGAATCCGCGCAGGCGGTCTCGCCGACCACCCCCCATTCGAACTTCTTGTAGCCGGTATATTGCAGGCCGTTGATCAGGATGATCATCTGGCCGGGCGTCGCGTAGACGAGGCAGATGTCGGGCGGATTGAGCCGGCCGCTTGCGAGCGGACTGACCGCGAGCGCCTGGTACTGGCCGAACGGCACCACGTCCAGGGCTTCCTGGCGCTTGCGCGCATCTTCCGGCGTGCCATGCCAGACGCCGACATAATTTTCTCCCGCGAGCCATTTCTCGTCCTGCGGCGCCAGGCCAATCACCGCGCGGCACTGGCTGCCGACGAGATCCTCGCCGGTGATACCGACGGTCCAGCCAAGGCGCGAAGCCATGCTGACGATCTGATCGGTGGTGTGAACAGCATTCGGCCGCCGGATTTTCGGGATCGCCTCCATGTCCGCAGCATGCGCGAACAGCTTCATGCCTGTTACCGTCGTCTTCAGCCGCAACAGGTTGTTGAGATCGGCGACGAGGCCGGCAAGGTCGATCGTATCAGCGGCCTGCTGCTGCATGGCATCCTCCCGACGCGGACATTTTGCTTCTGAGGCCAGTTCTAGTCCTTGGCCGGCCCGGGAAGCAACTCGCTGGTTCTGCCCATGAGACGGTAGGCCACGAGGCCGATCCATTCGCGCGCAGCCACGTCGGTTCGACCGAGCCCGTCCGCGCCGATATTGGTGAACGAGAACAAATCGCCGCGACCGCCCATCCGCCAGTCGACCGGATAGGCTTCGACATCAAATCCGGCCTTGCGGAAAAGGCCCATCGAACGCGGCATGTGATAGGCCGAAGTGACCAGCAGCCAGCGCTCGCCCGGCTTCGGCGCCACCAGACGCTTGGTGAAGATCGCGTTCTCGTACGTGTTTCGCGAGTCCCGCTCCACAAGCAGGCGCTCCCTCGGGATGCCGATGCTTTCCAGGATCGGGACCGAATAATCGGCTTCCCTGGCGCCGGTCGAGACCAGGTTCGCGGACCCCCCGGTGAAGACGATACGCGCATTCGGATAGCGGCGTGCAAGCTCGGCCGGTGCGAACAAGCGATCGGCCCCGTGCGAGACCACTGGCGTGTGATGCGCCGCGGATAGATCGGTATCGACGGAGCCACCCAGCACGATGATGCCATCAGGCGCACCGCGCGAGGGATCCCAAGGGGCAAAGCGCGACTCCAGCGGATAGAGCAAGAGATTGCCCAGCGGCGAAAAGGCGGCGAGTGCGAGCAGGACCAGCGTGGTCGCGGCCAGTTTCCGGCCGAGCCCGGCAAAGCGCGTTGCCATCAGCATGACCGAGATGATCCCGAGCTCGACCAGAACATTGATCGGCAGCACGGCCGCGCCGAGCGTCTTGGAAAGAACGAAGAACAGGAGAACCTCGCCGAAATGGTCGTGCCGGTGAGACGCAGGCTTGACCCGCCGGCTCATCTTCAGAATGCTTCTTGGAAGAGGATCGAATGCCGGGTCAAGCCCGGCCAAAGCAAGATCTCATCAAACCGACTGGACGCGGCAATGACCCATCACCACCTGCATTCAAGTCCCGAAACCTGCCATTGGGGCTTCTTTGAAGCCGCGCTCAAGCCCGTTCTGACCGTCGCCAGCGGCGACGAGGTAACCGTCGATACAATCAGCGGCGGTCCCGACATGCTGCCCGACCGCAGCAAGTTTCACATCCCGCCGGAGATGTTCGAGGTTCATGCCAAGAACGAACGCATGCTCCCCGGCCACATCCTGACCGGCCCGGTCGCGGTCGAAGGTGCCGAGCCCGGCGATGTCCTCGCCGTCGAAATCCTCGACGTTCAGCTGCGGCAGGATTGGGGCTGGAATCTGATCAAGCCATTGTCGGGGACCCTGCCCGACGATTTCCATGAGATGCGCATTCTCAACATCCCGCTCGACCGGTCGCGGATGGTCGGCCGCATGCCCTGGGGCCTCGATCTGCCTTTGAAGCCGTTTTTCGGCGTGATGGGTGTGTCGCCGCCCCCGAGCTGGGGCCGCATCTCCTCGCTGGTGCCACGCGCCATGGGCGGCAATCTCGACAACAAGGAGCTCGGCGCGGGCGCCACATTGTACCTGCCGGTGTTCGTTCCCGGCGCGATGTTCTCCTGCGGCGACGGCCATGGCGTTCAGGGCGACGGCGAGGTCTGCGTCACCGCGATCGAGACGGCGCTGCAGGGCCGCTTCCGGCTGACGCTGCGCAAGGATTTGCGGTTCGACTATCCGCGCGCGGAAACGCCGACCCACTACATGACGATGGCGATGGACCCCGACCTCGACCAATGCGCGGTACGGGCGTTGCGTGACATGATCGCGCTGCTCGGCGAGATCAGAGGCCTGTCGCGGGAGGACGCCTACACGCTGTGCAGTCTCGCGGCCGATCTGCGGGTGACCCAGACCGTCAACGGCTCCAAGGGCATCCATTGCATGATCGAAAAAGCGATCGTGCACGGCTGAGCCCGGCCCACATTTTCTGACCTGCTGACGGCACACCGCCGCCCGGGATTCCGTGCGGCGCGCCCAAGCGCGTACTTTTCCTCAGCGATTCCAAGGCGCTGCACCACCACCTCAGCCCGGATTTGACTTGTCCCCCTGAACCTAAATAGAGTCTTAATCGTTACTTTTATGTACCCGAGTAAGAGGCTAGCGTTCGGCCATGGCCACCGAAAAAGCCGAGACTGACCGCATTCCCGTAACCCTGGCGCTCTCGACCATCACCTATCTGGAGAAATTGGTGAGACAGGGCACCCACGGCACCAGCGTTCCCGGCGTCGCACGGACATTGATCGAGGAAGGCATCCGTCTCGCCATCAAGGACGGGCTCTTGTCGATCCGCGACAATGGCAGGACGTGAGCGCGCGTCGGGCGCGAAGCGGACGGATCTCGGCCGACTGATGGCCAGATGTCGCAACCTGGGACCGTTACAATGCCTGTTCTCTCACCAACCTGGACCGTTGAACGAATCGAACTGTTGAAGCGGCATTTCGAGGCCGGCCTATCCTGCCGCGAGATCGCCGCGGACATCGGCGTCAGCCGCAATGCCGTGATCGGCAAGCTGTCGCGATTGAACCTGACGCGCGGCCGGACGGTCGACGAGCGCAGGCTCCAGGACAGGACTCCGGCCCGGACGAGCACCGCGCGCGCTCCGAAAGCCGTGCCCCGGCTGCAATTCGAAATGCTCGCCACGATCTATCGCGAAGCCGACGCACCTGCAGCCACCGGGCCGATCGACGAGGCCAATCGCTGCTCCCTGATGGAGCTCGGCGAATACAGCTGTCGCTGGCCGATTTCGACGCCGGGGGCCGAGGATTTCTGCTTCTGCGGCAACGCCGCGCATGATGGCCAGCCCTATTGCACCGGCCACAGCCGCCTCGCCTACCGGCCGAACTCGCGCGCGCGCCTGAACCTCACCTGACACCCGCAACGAAAAACCTCCGGCAGGGCACTACCGGAGGTTCTTGGAGGCTTAGCGTGAAGCTAAGAGCCGTGACTTTCGAAACCGGCTGACAGCCATATAGTTGATCAACTCAGGTAAGTAAATAAGTTTGCCCGCGATTGAATCGCATGGCTCGTCTTCGTCACTCGCGCAGGCGATTTTCTGGTTTCCGACATCAGCGTCTCGTCAAGACAAAAGCCCCGGCGGTGTCCCGCCGGGGCTTGGTCCCATCGTCGGAAAACCCGAGCTTACCAGTTGCGCTGGGCGCGCAGCAGCATGCTGTAGGTGTCCTGGTCCTTCAGCTCGTAGGTGGCCGCGGGCTTGGCAACCGACGCCAGCGCCGGCGTCGTGATCGTGCCCGAGTACTTCTGGTCGAGATGGCTGTAGGTGAAGTCAGCCGAGAAGGTCAGGTTCTTGACCGGCGTCCAGCGGGTGATAACGCCGACCTGTCCGATGTTGAAGTCCGGGTTGCAGGTGCCGGTCAGGGTGGCGAATGCAGCGCTGCCGCAGATCAGGCCCTTGGCCGTGCCGCCATAGTTCACAGCCGCCCACGCACCGTAGAGCGCCGAGTTCCAGTACGGGTTCCAGTTGTGGGTGTAGGCACCACGGAAGCCGTAGGTCTTGGTCAGCTCGAGGCTGCCGCCCGGCGCGAACACCGCGTCAGACACGCCGGCGAAGCCGATGCTCTGATAGGCCGCGTTCGAGCTGCCGAACATCGAGTAGCTGGTCGCGGCCAGCTCCTGGAAGTTGTAGCGGCTCGCACCATCGGTATAGACGCCCGACACGTTGATCACGTCGCCGGCACCGGTCGGGATGTTCTTGATCGACAGAGCGAGCTGGACCGCCCAACCCCACTTGTCTTCGGGGTGCCCCGTTGCTTCGGTCGCGCCGTAATAGGCGACATGGTTGTCATGCGCCGCGACCGACGCCTGGAACATACCCCAGGCCTGATCGACGCGGATGTTGCCGACGATGTCGGGCGCGCGCGTACCGCCGAAATCACTGGAGCCATAGGCGCCGCCGAGCACGCCTGTAGTGGACATGCCGGCCGTGTTCCAGAGGTTGGTCTGGAAGTTCTGCGTCTGGTCCTGGACCGAGATCGTCCCCGACACGCCCTGGCCGAAATCGGCGGTGTAGGTCACCTGCGGAGCGCCGTTCGTGGTACCGCTACCGCCGACCAGCTGGTCGAAGTTGTTGCCGGGATAGTTGATCCAGGGCGCGTCGAACTGCGACACCGCCTTACCGAGGGTGAAGCCGGCGAACTGGATGAAGGCGTAGTAGACGCCGAGGGCGCCGCCGGAGATGTTGCCGCCGCTGGCGTTGCCCGGAGCGCTCGCCGTGCTGCCGCCGCCGATCACGTCATAGCCGGTTGCGCCGGCGCCGGTGCTGCTGTAGTTACCCGTCGTCCAGGTGAAGACCGCATCGAAATAGGTGCGGACCACGCCGTATTCGGTCGCGGTTCGCGTGTCGATGTTGAGATCTTCACGAGCACGCATTGAATAGTAGTTGGTCAAGCGGTTGTTCGCCGCGGACACGCCGTTGTACTGGCCACTGTAGTTGCCGCCTGCATTGAGCGCGACTTCCGCACGCAGATAGCCGCCCAGCTTGATGCAGGTGTCGCTGCCCGGAATGTAGTAGTAGCCGGCGCCGTAGAGCGAGCAGACCTTCACGTATTCGACCGCCTTGGCCTTGACCGGAAGATCAGCCGCCTGAGCTCCGCCGACGACGATCAGACCCGCCGCAGTGCCGAGCAAAAGGCTCTTCACTACTTTCATTTAATACCTCCAAGTTGCTCATTTGCGGAGACCGGACCGTGAGGCCCCCCAGATCCCCGTCTAATCAAATCCGCTCGGCCGCTTCGCGCCTCCGGACACACCCGCATTCGAGGCGAGGGACGTGAGCGAACCAACCTGCAACGGGACGATCGAGAACCCCCACCGTCACGATCACTATGACTGCGTCGTTCCATTAATCAAAATAGTTTATTAGATCAGCTTTGTGGTTTCGCTAACCCTGTGTCTGCGGCGCAACACCCCGCACTCGCGCGAATCCTGATCCGCTCATGTTTGTAATTCTCGTGACAAAATAATCCTGCTCTGCACTTGCGTCAGGGCAGACTTGCGTGGACTATGGCCGCCGCGAACACCGGCCCAAAGAAATCAGCTTGCGGGAGTGACGCTGTGTCAGCGACGAGGAAAGAAGGGGCGCGCCTCCGCTCCGTCGGCAATCTCGATATCATCAGGCGTTTCACCTGGGAGATATCGTCGATCAACATGTATCTGGAGGAGCTGCGTCAGTTCTGGGCCAGAACCCTCGGCATCAGTGGACCGCAATGGCTGATCCTGATGGCGATCTCCGATCTCGACAAGGACGACGGCGTGCCCGTCAACGTCGTCTCGAAGCTCCTCCACGTCGATCCATCGTTCGTCACCACCCAGTCCAAGCTGCTCGAGAAGAAGGGCTTGCTGCGCCGCCGCCCCTCGCCGACCGACGCGCGCGTGGTGCGGCTGTCGCTGGTCGAGAAGACGCAAAAGCACATCGCAAGCCTCAACGAGCAGTACAAGACGATTCGCGAATTCGTCTTCCAGGAGTTCGACGAGAACGAGCTGACGGAGTTCACTGCCAAGCTCGCGACGCTGAAGAACCGACTCGAAAAGGCCTGCGTCCGCATCTCCCTCGACTTCTGAGACGCGAATCCGTCTCCCGGCCGGGAGACCGCGCTCAGGTCCGCCGGCCGGCGGCGCCGAGTCGCGATTCGAGCCAGTCGAAAATGTACTCGTTGGCAAGGCTCGGATTGTCGGCGTGGGCCTGTGCCGCGCCGGTCTCCTCGGCAGTGAACACCTTCAACACAATGTCCGAGCTGCCGAGCCGGGACGTCTGCACGATCTGCTGCGCGTGGTCGGCCTTGAGCCAGCCATCCTCGCCGATGGTGATCAGCACCGGACATTCGGCACTGGAGGCCATCAGCGGCGCATGCGGCACCGGGACGATGCTGAGATCGCTCATCGCAAAACGGCTGGCAAAGAACGACCGCTCGTGCAGGTCCCACAGGCCGCCGTCGCATACTGCCGCGGCCAGGCGCGGCTCCTGCAACACGGCACGCGCCACGAACGAAGAGCCCCACCCGTCCGCCACGATCGCCACGCGATCGAAATCGACGTCGCTGCGCAGCTCCAGATAGTCCATCGCGCTACCGATCGAGCTCTCGAGATCGCGACGCCGCAACAGCATGTCGGCGTAGTCGTCGCGCTTTTCGCCGAGCAGATCGAGCGCCAGCATGGCAAAGCCGCGCTCACGCGCATGCGGCGCGAGCTTGACCAAGAACTCCTCTTTGCGATGTCCTGGCTCGCCGATGCAGATCACGGTCGGCGACCGTCCGTTCGCCGATGGCGCAGGCAGGAAATAGCCCTGTAACGCATGTCCTTCGAGCCAGGGGATGGTCACGACCTCGCCGGCCGGCGTGCGCGCCGAGAGGTAACGGCGGGCGCATTCCTGCATCGCAAGCACCGCAACCCAGCGGCGCTCGTCGGACGGATCGAGCGGCATCGCGGCAGCACCGTAGTAGTTCATCGCGCGCAGCCAGTTGCGCCGCGCGGTCACCAGGTGCCCTTCCGCGAATGCCGCCTCGGCACGATGCCGGTTGGCCTGCGCCAGCTTCTTCCACTCGCGATGCCAGGACTGCTCGTCGCCGCGCTTCAGTTGCCGCGCGATCATCAGACATTCCGCGATGGTGGCGCCGCCCTCCTGAGCCGCGGTGAGCAACCGCGTGAATTCAGCGGAGATGTCCTCTCTCTCCGAGCAAAGGATGAAATCGTCGGAGAGGCATGCGGGTATCATCGGAGCTACGCTCGATCTTGGCGTTACCCCTTGTTGACTAAACTATTTCAGTTCTCCAACCAAGCTGGCTTGCTTCAAATGAGGCATGTTTGAGATCACCATCGCTTGAACGCGGGAATACCGCCGCATGCATGACATTCCGTTTCGTCACAAGAAGGTAACGATACGCAAGAGGCGGCGCGCAGATAAGCAGACAACATGAGCAAAACTGCGCGCGCACCCCTTGCAATGACGATCATCATACCCATTTAGGCGCGCGATCGTTGACGGCTCAGCCAAGTTTCCAGCCAACCTCCTGGGCAAAGCTTTCGTAGAAGGCGCGGTCGTAGGCCTGTTCGGGCTTGGCCCTTACGCGCTCATCGAGGCGCCTGGCATCCTCGCCGACCAGGATACGCCAGCGCTCCGCTTTCACCCCATCGAGAATGATGTTGGCGGCCTGCGCTGCGGTCGTCGGTGCATCCTCCAGGAAGCTGCGGGCACGCTCGGCAAAGGCCGCCTGAATGTCCTCGTCCGACATTTTGTCAGCATCTGGCACACCGGCCGCGACCATCCGCTTGCGCGTCAGCACGACCTCGTCGGCGTTGAGACGTTCTGATCCGTCGGCGCTCTGCACTTTGCGGGAATTGGAGACGATCGAGGTACCGATATGGCCGGGCATCACCACCGAGCATTTGACATGCGGCGCATGCAGACGGAGGTCGTTGATCAGGGCTTCGGTAAAGCCCTTCACGGCGAACTTCGCCGAGCTGTAGGCAGTGTGCGCCTGGTTCATGCCGATCGAAGCCCAGAAGCCGTTGACGCTGGCGGTATTGATGATGTGGGCTTCGTCTGCCCTGACCAGCATCGGCAGGAAGGTGCGGACGCCGAGATAGACGCCGCCCCAGCAGATGTTGAACGTGCGCTCCCACTGTTCGCGCGTGTTGGTGAACAGGCTGCCGCCACCGCCGATGCCGGCGTTGTTGAACAGCAGATGGATCTTGTCCGTCTTCTGCTGCTCGGCGAGCTCGTCGCGAAAAC
Organism: Bradyrhizobium sp. CCBAU 51627; assembly: GCF_028128765.1. Classification (GTDB taxonomy): domain Bacteria; phylum Pseudomonadota; class Alphaproteobacteria; order Rhizobiales; family Xanthobacteraceae; genus Bradyrhizobium. The sequence goes on along the minus strand of NZ_LBJG01000088.1, from coordinate 63,870 downwards.
GCTTGAGATGATCCTCGATCGAGACGTCGGCGACATGCGTCGTGACGCGCAGGCCTTGCGGCAGCTTCTCGACCTCGCACAGCCGCTTGGTCTCGGCCATGGCGGCTTCCGAGACGTCGCACATCGCGACGTTGCAGCCCTCGGCAACGAGCTGGCGGGCGAGCTCCCGCCCCATACCCGTGCCACCACCGGTGATGACGGCGATCTTTCCAGCAAAATCCTTCATGGGACTTTCGGCCCTTCCTCTTATCGGTCTGTTTCTTCATCGTTGGCGCGCCGCGCGCGCGACACGTGCAAAATCTAGCAGCGCCGCATCCGCAGGTAAAAGCGGATCGGCACTGCGTCTCGACATTGTTTATTTCGGCGTGCGGACTATTCGGCCGCTTCGACCCGCGCGCCCTTCAGCACGCCGAGCGCCTCCAGCGCCTTGCGGGTCGCGGCCTGCTGCGCATTCGATGCCTCCGGCATCGGCGCGCGCGGATAGGTCATGGGCAGGCCCTGGAGCGTCTGCGCATAACGCGTACAGGCCGGCAGATTGTCGGCGATGATCGCGTTCCACAGCGTCAGCAGCTTCTTGTGCAGATCGAGCGCGGCCGGATGATTGCCCGCCTTCACTGCATCCCAAAGCGCCACGGAGGCATGCGGCGCGGCGGTCAGGATCGCGGCGATCGATCCATGGGCCCCCAGCGTGTAGGAGGGATACATCAGGGCATCGACCGCGCTGAAGATCAGCTTGTCCGGCGCCATCATCATGAGATCAGCGAACAGCTTGAGATCACCTGCGCTCTGCTTGACGCCGATGACCAGCGGCACTTCCGTCATGATCCGCCTCAGCAGTGCCGGCGACAAATACGACCACGGCACGACGTTGTAGATGATGATGGGCATCCCGGTCTCGTCAGCCATGGCGCGGAAATGCGCGACCATCGCCTCGTCATCAGGCTTGAACAGATAGTGCACCGGGGTGACCTGGAGGGCTGCGACATCCATGTCGCGCACGAGCTTGCCGCGGCGAATCGCATCGCGCGTGGAATCGACGATGATGCCGGCGATGACGGGAATGCGCCCCTTCACTGCCTCCACCGTCGCCGCCATCAGGTCGCGATATTCCTCATGGTCGAGCGTGTGGCCTTCGCCGGTCGAGCCACCGGCGGCGACGCCATGCGCGCCGGCGCCGATCATCCAATCGACTTGCGGCGCTATGAGCCTGTAGTCGATCTCGCCGTCTTTGCGGAACGGGGTCGTCATCGGCGGAATCACGCCTGTCGGTCGTGCCTTCATGGTCTGCTCTCGCGTTTCCTGTGATCCTGGCGCGGTCCCGCTCTTTGACGGGTATTTCGCACGCCTCAAAGCCTATCGGCTCGGCCGCTGCTGTGAAGGGGCCGCCGACGCGGCACTGCCCCCACAATCGCTCATCTCTGCTTTTTTCTCTGTGGGTTCCCCGTAGTTCCCCGGCTTCGGTTTATGGGCAATTTTTTTACAATCCGAATCGTCAAATGGGGAACGCTGGACGGACGGGCCCAGCCGGCGTGTCGTTTTGGACACAGGCTGTGGCACTCCGCTTGCATCCTCCTCGTGGTCGAAACTACCAATGAGGTGACTTTCATGTTCATAACCGTCGTTGCCGTGCTCTGCCGGCTTGGCGCTGCTGCCTCGGGCGGCTGTGTCGAGGAAATCGTGACCGACAGCAATATGACGCCCGACATGTCCATGATGGCGTGCGCGGTCGGCGCCCAGGCCCCGCTTGCGAAATGGATGGACGAGCATCCGATCTATCACGCGAACTGGCGCCTCGAGCGGTACAAATGCGTGCCAGGTCATTACGAAATCAAGGGCCGCGCCTAAGGCCCGCAAAACTACTGATACCGAGGAGACGCCCGGGGGCCGCTCTTGTCCCTCCACGCGGCACGATCAGCGCCAGGTGTGCTGGCACCAAAGTCTCGCATGAGACCGCGCATTGTGATCTCAGTCACGTTCTCTCTTTAAGCCACCGCCCGCAATATCATCGCACGCGCGCGCCGGCCCTCCGGCGTTGGCATCATCGCGTAATTGTGCGGCTGGTCCCGCCACAGATGCAGCTCGACCGAAACGCCTGCCGCCCTCGCCCGCGCGGCGAGATCGACGCTGTCGGGGTAGAGCAGATCGCGCGTGCCGGAGAAGATCGTCATCGGTGCAAGCGAACGGAAAGCGCCGTTGAGCGGGCTGATGAAGGGATGGCCGACATCGAGCTCGCCGGCATAGAGCCGTCCCGCTTCGACAATCCCCGGAATGTCCTGGGTCGGATCGCGCGTTGCGATCTCCGCCTGCTCAGGGCGGCCCACGGAGGCGTCGGCCGCGGGCGAGATCAGCACCATCAGATTTGGTTGTCGATGGCCGCGATCGCGCAGCCATTGACACGCGGCAAGCGCAAGGCCCGCGCCGGCCGAGTTGCCGACCACGGTGACCTTTGCAGACCCTGCGTCCTCCAGCAGCATCCGCAGCAGCTCGGCCGTCGCCGGCACGACGTCCTTCGCAGTCGCGCGCGGCGCCAGCGGATAGACCGGCACGACGCAGACGACGCCGGCCTTGCGCGTCATCTGACCGACAAAGCGCCAATGGGCCGGCGCGATCTCGTTGATGTAGCCGCCGCCATGCAGGAACATGACGTGGTTGCAGCCCTCATGGCCCGACGACGGCGCGGTGTAATAGACCGGCCAGCCGCCCATCTTCGTCAGTATCGCATCGACGCCGCGGCCGAGCCCCACCGGCTCGAACGAGGCCGGCTGCAATGCGAGCTTCTGCACTTGCGCCTGCATGGCCTCGGCCGAGGCAAGCTGTTCTTTGTATGGAAGCAGCCCGAGCAGCAGGTTGAAGACGCGGCTCTGCAAGCTCGGCGCGGGATCGCGCCGGGCCGGCGGACTGAACACGCAACCGACCGGACAAAACTGCAAGGCCGACACAAGTCTTGCAACGCTCATGGCCACATCCCCATCTGGCTCTTTCGACACGGCGACAAAGAGGCTTGCCGACCGGTCGGCGGTTACAGATATAATGCGAGCATTCACTCGCTTTTCCAACTCGCATTCAGATCACAAGGCCGTGGCCAGAAAACCCCGCACAACACCTCGGAAAAATGCCTCGCAGGAGCGGTCCCGCGCCACGGTCGACGCGCTGATCGAGGCAACTGCTCGCATTCTGGTCCGGGAGGGTTTTGAGAAGACCAGCACCAACCGGATCGCGGAGGTCGCCGGCGTCAGCGTCGGCTCGCTCTATCAATATTTCCCCAGCAAGGAGGCGCTCGTTGCCGCCGTGATCGACCGCCACCAGGAGGAGGTCATGGCCATCGTCCGCACCACGCTTTGCGAAATCGCGGACATGCCGATCGAGAAAGCCGTGCGCCGCCTCGTCACGGTCGCGATCGAAACCCACCGCATCAATCCAAAACTGCACCGCGTCCTCGCCGAGCAGATCCCCCGCGCCGGAAAGCTCGACACTGAAGCCTTCATCCGCGAAGTCCACACCCTGGTGCGCGCCTATTTCGAGAACCACCGGAAGGAAATGCGCAAGATCGAACTCGATATCGCAACGTTCATTTGCGTCAGCACGATCGAAGCCATCGCGCACAACACGGTGCTGAACCAGGCCGAGGTGTTGCGGGAGAAGACGGTGCGGACGCTGGTGGACGAGACGACACGGATGGTGGTGGGGTTCCTGAAGCCATCCGCCTAACGGTCGCTGTTAGACCAAGCCTCGGCCCTGAAGATCATCAAACCCACGATCAATTCGGGACGACCAGAGCGACACTCGCCACCTCGTCGCGGAATTGTTGCACTTCAAGAATGCGTGCGCGAGCCGTGCGAGGCGTTGAATCCCGCGCGGGAGCCCTACCTATCCAGGTGAAATGCCTGAGATAATCAGATGACTGAATCACCAGAATGGAAGGCCATCGCGGTCGCAGCGACGATCGCATGCGTGTCGATGTCTCTTTTGGCCATCGACGCGGTCGTGGACCTGAATTTCGGTGGGATGACCAAGCGCCTGGAGCGCGCACAAGCCTCTTTCGTGGATACGCTGGAGCAACATCAACTTGCCTTCACCGTTCCGACGTGGGCCCCGCGGCAGGGCTGCCGCCGAGCCCCAGTGTCCGCGCAGCCGGTGCTGACCGTCCGTCATTGACAACGAATTGCGGGGAACACAGGAGATCGCTCGCCGACCAGCGATCGCGCAAGCATCAGGCCTTCTCTGAAGAAAATGGTCGGAGCGAGAGGATTTGAACCTCCGACCCCTAGTCTCCCAGACAACTGCTCCTTCGCATTAAGTAATTGTTTTAACTAGATAAATCCACAGCCGCAACACAACTCGGGTGGTTCACTCGGGTGATTTTAGTGCCTTTAGGTTTTGCCGCTACCGAAAGGATGGCGGCTTTTTTGTTGGGGACGACTTTCAGTCAACGCAAGCATTATGCTTGCATTTGGAACGTGCAAGCATATGCTTGCAATCTCCGAAGCAAGCATCAAGGAACTTTCCATGACAGATGACGACGAGGCAACCGGGCGAGCTAAGGGCGGCTACGCTCGGAGCGAAGCTCTGCCGCCCGAGGCGCGAAGTGAAATTGCGAGGAAAGCCGCTCAGGCCCGCTGGTCAAAGGGATCGGAAGAGCTGACGGAGGCCGTTGAAGAGATCGAACAAATCGATTTGCCGCCAACTGAAGAGATCGAGGCCGATCCGACGATGCCGATTGCGCGGTGGCGCGGCATGCTGAACATCGTCGGCATGGAAGTGCCCTGCTACGTGCTGGACAACGGCTCTCGTGTAATTGGGCGCACTTCAGCAACGGAAGTTTTGTCTGGCATTAAGGGTGGGGGCGCCCTCGAAATATATTTGGGGGCAAAGTCCCTAGAGCCGTTCATCGACAAGGACGCTGTTCTCGAACGATTTGTGCCGTTTAGGCTTCAAGAAGTCGAAGGGTTGAAAACTGCGGTAAAGGGTTTACCGGCCGATCTATTCATTGAGATTTGCCAAGGCTTCATGCGGGCGTTGGAAGCCACATACGATCCTAAATCGACATTTCCCCGAATGACGCCGCGCCAACAACAGATGGCGATCAAGGCGGGCATGTTTGTCTCAGCCTGCGCTAAGGTCGGACTAGAGGCGCTCATCGATGAAGCGACCGGCTATCAATATGAAAGAGCCGAAGATGCCCTCCAGGTAAAACTGCGCGCTTTTATCGCGGAAGAACTTCGTGCTTGGGAAAAGACCTTCCCGGATGAACTATGGATGGAGTTTGGCCGCCTCACGGGTTGGAAAGGCACCCTTCACAGCAGACCGAAATGGTGGGGCAAGCTAGTGATCGAGTTGATCTACGACACGCTCGATCCTGATGTGGCCGAATACATCAAAACCCACAAGCCTCCAATTGGTGTTCATTGGCATCGCCAATTAACGGAGAATGTGGGAGCTCGCCAATTGGTTTCGCGATGTTACGAAGTCATCGGGATGGCGAAGACCTGTAAAGACATGAGAGAGTTGCGGGATCGAGTTGCCGAGCACTACGGTCGCCATCCAGTTCAGTTCAGAATGTACCTGCCAATGAGAGAGACCCCCAAATGAGGCGGTGAACAACGTTACAAGTATGCAACAGCCACAACTTCTCCCTTCACGCAAAGGGTAGAACCAGTGCGTGAAGTCGCAATAGCTTAGGACGTTTTGGCAGTAACAACAGGTCCATTAAATCCAATGAGCTGCGTAAGTTTGGCTCGCACACAGAAGCGAGAGCGCTGACCGTGTACGTCACGTACTTCGATGAGGTTAAGAGCCAGCCGACACAGGGGCAAAATTACTATTTCGTCGGCGGCATTTGTGTCCCCATGAATAAAATCATGGAGATCGAAAGCCATCTCAATAAGCTCGCCGCTGATCTGTTTGGCACCTCAGACCTGACGCCCGAGACCTGCTTCCATGCCCGCTTGATCCACTTCAAGAAAGGACCATTCGGGAAGATGGATTTTCCAGCGCGTCTCGTAGTGCTGAAGCGGCTAACTGAAATCCTTGCCGAAGCTCCCGTTAAGAGGGTCTATGTCGCAATCGACCACAATTTATTGAAGGCCAGACACAAGATTGCAGAGATCGCGTTCGCTCACTTTTGCGAACGCGTTGAAATGGCCATGGACGAGAACGAGCGAACGATCCTAATTGGTGATCTGGATAATCAAGAGTTCAAAAACATGATCTCGGATTTTGCCCGGTATCGCACCAAGGGCACGCCGTGGGACTGGGGCATAAAAATCAACAGCATCGTGGATTCGGTGCATTTCGCGAGGTCGCACCATTCCCGCATGATCCAGCTCGCTGACATCTATCTCTACACGGTGTCGCACGGGTATGGCAGCAGGAAAGGCGGGTTCGCCGACGCCTATGCGAAGGTGCTACAGGAGTTCAATCTATTTCCCACGCGTTACAAGGTGTGGCCGCGTGACTGAGCCCTGCGCTCGCTCGCCACAGCTCGCTCGTGACCCGGTTACTTTCGGGCAGGACGTTTTGCGGGGCGCTTTAAAAATTCCTCCGGCTCGGCACCTAATGTTTCAGCCAGCTTCCCAATCACTTTGATGCTTACGTGAAACGAGCCCTTCTCAAGCTGCGAGAGGTAACTGCGGCTAATATCGGCAGTGTAGGCCAGATCATCTTGGGACATCCCTTTCGCGTTGCGCAATCGACGCAAGTTGGTCGCAAAGATTTCCCGTAAGTCCATCCGGGAAATGGAATGCCTTGTTCGATATATTGCACCTCGATATACTGAACAAAGCGATCCTGAACCGGCTTTGTTGACTATCGTGTGTTTGTCCCATGCGCAGGACTGATCGAGGCAAAGCTGAACGCTTTGAATTGGCTATGCCTGATGCGATGCGAGCCGCGTTGAGCAAGCTCTCCTCAGAGACGGAGATGAGCATCCAATTCTTGCTTCGCCAAATTATCGGCGACTACCTCGTGGCGCACGGCTACTTGACCGATCACGAACCGTTCGGAAACAGGTCCGCACCCCGACGCCGCAGTCCTCCTCGAAAGGACCGCCCGCAGAAGGGGAAACCCGCTTCAGTCTGATCTACACTGCCCGATTTCCAGTTCCCCGAAATTCAAGCCTTAGCACCCTAGTGTACTGGACTAGTGCGCTAACGCTCACGCCGCGCTTATCCGGGTGTTTCTCCGGGTGTTTTTCCGGTGGTTTGAACAAGGCAAGAACAACTCGGGTGGTCACTCGGGTGGTTTTTGTCACTCCGGTGGTTGTTCCTTGGCCTTTTTCGTCAAGGAAAAGGCGAAAACATATATAGGTTCAATGCCTTACGCGATTTAGCACTCGGGACCACTCCGGTGGCTTCCAGCGGCTTCTATGTTCGCGGATTGTTCGCTATCCAAAAAACAAAAAAGCCCTTGTTTCCAAGGGCTTATTTTGGTCGGAGCGAGAGGATTTGAACCTCCGACCCCTAGTCTCCCAGACTAGTGCGCTAACCGGGCTGCGCCACGCTCCGAACGTCGTTCCATTAGCTAGGATCGGGGCGATGCGCAAGGCGAGCCGCACCATTTTGCTGTCCCCGGCCTAACCTTGGGGAACGGACCGCAAAGGCGGCGAAAAGACCCCTCAACCCTCCTTCAGGGCCTGATCCAGCATCTCCTTGCAGGCGACGAGGTCGCCGAGCACGCGTTCCAGCCGTTCCCGGTCCAACGCGCTGGGACCGGCCGGCGCGGCGGCAGCGCCGCCCTTGCGGAAGGTGGTGAGGATCTCTTCGTCATCGACCTCCGTGAAGCGGAAGTCGATGCCTTCCTCTTCGTCGCCCTGGTAGTCGTCATCGTCGGTATCAGCGATGCCCTTGATGGGGGCTTCGTCCTCGGGCTCCATCAGGCTCGCGCCGATGGCGTCCTCGATCGCCCCGAACGAGACCGCAGCCGCACTGTCGGCAAGGCCCTGCACCGATTTGACGCCGTGCTCCTTCAGGATCCGCTGCACCCCGCGGATGGTGTAGCCCTCCCCGTAGAGCAGCCGGCGGATGCCCTTCAGCAGGTCGACGTCATCAGGGCGGTAATAGCGGCGGCCGCCGCTGCGCTTCATCGGCTTGATCTGCGCGAACCGGGTCTCCCAGAACCGCAGCACGTGCTGCGGAATGTCGAGCTCCTGCGCTACTTCGCTGATGGTTCGGAACGCATCCGGCGCCTTGTCCAAATGCCAATCCTTTCCGGAGGGCGGTTACGCCTCGGGTTGCGCCTTGCTGGCGTCGCCATTGGTGCGGTGCTGGGCGTTGATCCGCTGCTTCAGGATCGCCGACGGCTTGAACACCATGACCCGGCGCGGCGAGATCGGCACTTCGGTACCGGTCTTCGGGTTACGGCCGATGCGCTGGCCCTTCTTGCGGACCATGAACGAGCCGAACGAGGACAGCTTCACCGTCTCGCCCTTCTCCAGGCAATCGGTAATCTCCTTCAGCACGAGTTCCACGAAGGCGGACGATTCCGTGCGCGACAGGCCCACCTTTTGGTAGACGGCTTCGCACAAATCAACTCGCGTTACGGTTTTGCTGGTCTCGGTCATCGCCCTGCCCCACATCACGGCGAACAATTGTTGTCTGAAATTATGAGCTTACGATACGGCGGTCAACAGCGCTCATCAATGCAGACGCATCGATAATCGAGGCTGATTCCGGCAAAATTTTATCTGATGTGGCTTTACCAGCGCACCAGCGCGGAGCCCCAGGTGAAGCCGCCGCCCATGGCCTCCAGCAGAACCATGTCGCCGCGCTTGATGCGGCCGTCCTTGCGCGCCACCGTCAGCGCCAGCGGGATCGAGGCCGCCGAGGTGTTGCCGTGACGGTCGACCGTCAGCACCACCTTCTCCGGCGCGATATGCAGCTTATGGGCGGATGCGTCGATGATTCGCTTGTTGGCCTGGTGGGGCACGAACCAGTCGATGCTGTCGGCATTGAGCCCGGTCGCCTGGAAGGCGTCGACGATCACGTCGGTAATCATGCCGACCGCATGCTTGAATACTTCGCGGCCCTCCATGCGCAGATGGCCGACGGTCTGGGTCGAGGATGGTCCGCCGTCGACAAACAGTTTCGCCTTGTGGCGGCCGTCGGAGCGCAAATGCGTGGTCACGATGCCACGGTCGGTCGCGGCATTGCCCGGCTGCTCCTGCGCCTCCAGCACCACTGCGCCGGCCCCGTCGCCGAACAGCACACAGGTGCCGCGGTCGTTCCAATCGAGGATGCGCGAGAAGGTCTCGGCGCCGATCACCAGTGCGCGCTTGTAGGCGCCGGTGCGCAGGAAATTGTTGGCGGTCGCCAGCGCGAAGACGAAACCCGAGCACACCGCCTGGAGATCGAAGGCCGCGCCATGGTTGATGCCGAGCGCGTGCTGCACGGCGACCGCGGTCGCCGGAAACGTGTTATCGGGCGTCGAGGTCGCGAGCACGATCAGTTCGATCGACTGCGCGTCCACGCCGGCGTCAGCGAGCGCGGCCTGCGCCGCCTTGATCGCCAGATGCGAGGTGAATTCGCCCTCGGCGGCAATGTGTCGTTCGCGAATGCCGGTCCGCTGCACGATCCACTCGTCGGACGTGTCGATACGGGCCGCCAATTGGGCGTTGGTCACCACCTGCTCCGGCAGATAGGAGCCGCAGCCGAGCACGACCGAACGAATTTGTGTCACGAAACATCCTCCGGCGCGGTCTGCACGGAACTGAGCGCACCACCCTCGCGGTTGAGCATCTGATTGATCTTGTTCAGGAGATCGTAGTGAGCCATCTCATAGCCAACATCGATCGCATAGGCAAAGCCTTCGGCGTTGATTCCGCCATGGCTCTTGACGACCAGTCCATTGAGCCCCAGCAACACGCCACCGTTCGACTTGTTCGGGTCCATCTTGTCGCGCAGGGCCTGGAAGGCCTTGCGGGCAAAGACATAGCCGAGCTTGGACAGCCAGCTCCGCTGAATCTCGTTGCGGAGCAAGTCCGCCATCTGACGTGCGGTTCCTTCGGCAGCCTTGAGCGCGATGTTGCCGCTATATCCTTCGGTCACGATCACATCGGCCATCCCCTTGCCGATGCCGTCACCCTCGACGAAGCCGATATATTCGAGTTCCGGCAGGTTCATGGCGCGCAGCATCTCGCCGGCCTCGCGGATCTCCTCGTGCCCCTTGATTTCCTCGGTGCCGATGTTGAGCAGGCCGACCGTAGGGCGCTTCTTGTCGAACACCACGCTCATCATGGCCGCGCCCATGATCGCAAGCGCCACCAGATGGCGCGCATCGCCGCCGATCGTGGCACCGAGATCGAGCACAACGGACTCGCCACGCCGGGTCGGCCAGATCGCGCTGATGGCAGGACGGTCAATGCCCGGCAGCGTACGCAGATGGAACCGGGCCATCGCCATCAGCGCGCCGGTATTGCCGGCGGAGACCGCGACGTCGGCCTCGCCCTTCTTCACCGCATCGATGGCAAGCCACATCGAGGAGGTCTTGCGGCCGCGCCGCAGGGCCTGGCTGGGCTTGTCCGAGCCGCTGACGGCGACGTCGGTATGGATGATCCTCGAGGCAGCCTTCAACTGGGGGTGCCGGTCGAGCTCAGGCTCGATCTTGGCACGGTCCCCGACCAGCAGGAATTCAGTATCGTGGTGCCTCTGAAGCGAGATGGCCGCGCCTGGAATGACCACGGCAGCGCCGTCATCGCCCCCCATGGCGTCCAGCGCGATGCGAACCTTGCTTGGCATAGAAGTCCCGGAAACCTGGTCTGGTGCGGTCTTGAATTAGCGGGGCCGCAAAATGGGTTCGCCATGGACATGGCGACCGGCCAAGCGCCACGCCGCACCCGGACCGGGGCGGACAATAGCGTTTTGTTATCCTGAAACAACCTCTTGCCCCCAGTCTTTTGGATTGAGGACGATCCGCCGACAGACCGCCGAAGTTCGAAATAATGACTTAAAATCAGCTAGATATACCAAAGTTTGAAACCAGCCCGGTAAACACTTCGCCCCCTTGGCAAAGCGGTCTTGCGGGGAATGCCGGGCTATTTGCCCTTCTTGTTACCCTGCTTGTTGTCCTGAAGTGCCTTCAGCGCCGCGAACGGATGGTCCTCGGGATCGGGTGCGATGACTTCGGTCTCAAACACGGCCCCGGGCTTGCGAGGATATGGATCGATCGCCAGGAACAGCGCATCGGTCGCGATCCGGCCGAGATCGATGATCCCGTTGACGATGGCCTCCGGCGGATCGGCGACCTCCGGCGGCTCCTCGTCGTCCTGCCCTTGCTCGATCAGGTCCTCCAGCCGCCGCGTTTCGGCCTCGGGCGCGAAGGTCAGGTCGACCTCCTCGTCGATCTCGCTCTCGATCGGATCGAGCGTGACCACGCAGGTCTGGCCGATCCGGGCCTGGACGCGGCCGGTGACCTGGACCCGGCCGCCGCTCTTCGGCACGACGTCGAAGTCGGCATGGGCAAACAGGATGTCGCGCAGGCCTGCAAGATCAGCCATGGCCTGGCGCTCGGCCACCGATGCTTCGAACGCGCGGTGCAGGCCGGTATCGGGAATCTGCGCCACCGTCACGGGCGAGCGCCAGGGATCGGATTGGGAGCCGGTCATCGGTCGGTTCATGATGTCTCACCCTCCCGAAGCAGTGCAGGAAATTTGAAGGATCCGAGCAGCGGCGCCGGATCGCCGGTCTCGCCGAGATCCGCATTCGCGGCCTCTGCATAAGCAGCCAGCCGTCGTGCGTGCTCCATCCCTGCCCCATTCAAGATATTCTTGCAGATCGCCTGCGCCAGCGCCTCTGCACCGCTATCGATCGCCTGGTCGTAGGCCTGGACGCGGCCGTAAAAGGCCTCGCCGAAGGCCCGCATCCGCTTCGGGACGGTCTGGTCGCCCACGCCCATCTCGCGGAGATTGTCATCCATATCCTCGCAGAAGCGGTCGAACAGGGCTTGCGACAGCTCCCCCCCGCCTTGGGCCGTCCGCAGCCGCCGCAGCAACAGCCAGAGGTGCAGGAGCAACAGGTCGAAACGGCCATTAACCGTATCCGGCACGCCCAAGTCCCGGTAAAATATGGGTTCTCGCGCCTGCGTCACGATCATGCCATAGATGGCCTCAATGGTGCCGGCCGGGGCTAGCCGGGGTTTCCTGAAGTGATTGAACGGCCAAAGCATTGTGGTTTCCGCAAGCGGGGGCGCGCGAGTTGCATTCAGACGCCCTGCCCGGTACTTCAGCGCCTCGCGCGACGCAAGGGGACGGAATCAGTTCCGCTATGACGATAACGAACCAGACCAGCCTGCCCGCGGACAAGCGGCGCGGCCTTCATGCGCGCTGGCGCGGCCTGCGCCTGCTCGCGGCCGTGACTCTGGTCGGTGCGGCGCTCGCGGGCTGCACCGGCGAGCAATTCCAGAAAGGCTACATCCTGCCGCCCGGCGCGCTCGAGCAGATTCCGATCGGCGCGAGCCAGGACCAGGTGCTGATCGTGATGGGTACGCCGTCCACCGTCGCCACGCTGGACGGCGAGGTGTTCTATTACATCTCGCAGCGCTCGGAGCGTCCTGTCGCCTTCATGAACCAGAAGGTGGTCGACCAGCGCGTGATCGCCATCTATTTCGACAAGAACCGGCGCGTGCGCCGGCTTGCGAATTACGGCCTGCAGGACGGCAAGATCTTCGACTTCATCAGCCGGTCCACGCCGACGTCGGGTCAGGAGATGAGCTACCTCGCGCCGCTGTTCAAGCTGCTGAGCTTCAACTGAGATCGTGATCTGACCTCACCTGCCTGCGGCGTCGTGCCGCTCTCTGCACGGCGCATCTCTTCGCGCGCGCCTTGCCGTCGTGCGCGCGGTTCCCTACGCTTCCTGCAAAACAAGAAGCTGGGAGTGGATTCGTGGCCAAGACACCTCAAAACAAACCTCTGAACGACTTGTTGTCCCGCCGTCGCGTGCTCGCGGGTGCCGCCGGCCTCTCGGCCGCAACCATCCTGCCGCGATCGAGCCTTGCGGACTGGAAGCCGACCGAGAACATCCGCCTCATCGTGCCGGCCGCGGCAGGCGGCTCGACTGACGTGATGGGCCGCCTGCTTGCTGCCCATCTCCAATCCGCCTGGGGCCAGACGGCGGTCGTGGAGAATCGCTCGGGCGGCGGCGGCACGATCGGGACAGCCGAGGTCGTGCGCTCCAAGCCCGACGGCCACACCATCCTGATCGGCAATCCGGGGCCGAACGCGATCGCCTACAGCATCTTCAAGAACCTCACCTACAAGCCGGACCAGCTCCAGCCCGTCTCGAACATGATCCGGATCCCGAACATCGTGTCGGCGCATCCGAAGACCGGCATCAAGTCCGTCGCCGAGCTGATCGCGTATCTGAAAGCCAATCCGGACAAGCTGAGCTACGCCTCATCAGGCGTCGGCCAGAGCCCGCATCTCACGGGCGCCTGGTTCCTCCAGCTCACCGGGCTGAAGATGACGCATATCCCGTTCCGCGGCGCCGGCCCCGCGCTCCAGGCCGCGCTCGCCGGCGACATCCAGATCCTGTTCGACAATCTCTACCCGAGCCTGCCGCAGGTCCAGAACGGCACGCTCAACGGCCTTTGCGTCACCACCACCGAGCGCAGCGAGCTCGCACCGAACCTGCCGACCATGCGCGAGAGCGCACCGGAGCTTGCGAATTTCGACGTGTCGTCCTGGTTCTCGGTGTTTCTGCCGAAGGGCGTCCCCGCCCCCGTGCTCGAGGCGCTCAATCTCCAGGTCAAGGCGATGCTGGAGCGCGACGCTATCAAGAAGCAGATCGCCGCCATGGGCGCTCGCGCCGACTACGGCACCCCGCAGCAGTTCGCCGAGTTCGTGGACGCCGAGACGAAGAAATTCGCTGGCATCATCCAGAAGGAAGGGCTGCAGATGGACGTGCAGTAGCTCTCGTGGCACGGGACGCGCCGATCGCCACACCGGTGAGCGTTCCGTTGATGTGCATCGGACCATACAGCTCGCCGTAGGTATTGCACCCAAACACACAATGGGTTCGGTACAGGTCCGACATGTCGCGGTCGCATTGGTGCTCGACACCCATACGCCTCTGAACGGACTCGAATCCGATATAGATTGAGACCTCCCCGATTTCTTCCTGGATTTGCGCGAAAAGATCGCTGGTGGGGTCGACCGGGTCACGCAGCGTGGCCACCGTAAACACGAGGCCTTTGTCAATGGCGGAGGAAAAATGTAGCGTGCCGTCCGCATCGACGCGGCGTATCGAGCGTGCGTAATACGCATCGCCGATCCGTACGAGCACAGGATGGGATGCAAACGCCGTCACATCGAGTTCACCGCCGGCGATGCCCGCCATGCGTGAATACTCGGCTGCTGCGGGCTCGGCGTTCAACTCGCTGACAGTACGCCGATCCGGATCGGCCTCCGTCACCACCATTTTTTCCGTGCAAGGCTCGCAAGTGTCGCAAGAAAAGATGAGGAACGGCAATGACGTCCTGAACACGAGGAGCACCGCCGCATCCGTATGGGCGCGGCCCCCGAAATAGACCCAGCTGCGCTCAAATCGCAGACCATCCGCGGCCGAGCCGCCGACCAGCGGCAGGTGACCAAGGGAGGCATGAATCGCGGCCAAAACGACCTCTTCCCGCTGGCACATGCCATCGATCAGCAACAGTCCGAAGCAGCGCCCGCCATCGCCGTTGCCGCCGTGTCGGACGGAGCGATCGCGAATATCAGCGCCAATCGCGCGAAAGTCTTCGATGCGAAAATTCGAGAGTCCGGAGATGGGATGAGCCGTCACGTCGAAGTCGGCAGCGCTAAAGGCGAGCGCGACGATGCTATTTTCGTCCCATCCGTTGAGCGCAATCTCGCCGGCGGTCGTGCAGCCGAAGACGGGCGCGCCCGTGAAGCGCGCCGTCATTTCGGCCGCAAACCGGTGCGGATCGTAACAGGGTGAAACAAACACGAGCACCGCCGCAAGCCCGCTGGCCGGGAGAACGCTTGCCAGCTCCGCCGCCGCACCCGCGGCGGAAGACGCTTTCGTCTCGACGGCTACAACGCCGGGTGGGCATCGATCGAGCATCGGCGTCAGCAACCTGGTTGAGGCGCGACGAATTCCCATTGGGCCATCGTCGCGCCTTGGCTCGTTCAGTTGACAGGTGTGGCGAGCAACTCGGACAGGTTGGCATCGAGCTGTGCGAGCATCTGCGGATCGGTGCCGAACAGACCCAGATGCCCGTCGATGCTGGCCAGCGGACGGAACTCGCTTCCCGGAATGAGCCGCTGCTCGGCCTCGCAATCGGCTGGCGGGAAGAACATGTCATGACTGATCGGCATCACAAATGTCTTCGCCTTGATACGCCCGAGAGCCGCGGCAAGGTCGCCGTCGGCGTTGCGGCTGACATCGCCGCGCTGCCACTTCCACGCCATGGACAGCAGATTGTTCGGATCCATCGGCGCGAAGTAGCCGGTCATGAAGGTGTCGACAAATGCCTGCACGGTTTCGAAACCGAGCGCCTTGTGCCTGTTGGCGCGGAAAAAGTCGGTGCTCCAACCCATCACGGTCCAGAGCTTCGCCTGTCGCTTGAGGCCCGCGGCGACGTCGGTCGGCGAGCCATAGCGTCCTTCGCGGAAGCCGGGATCGCTCGTGATGGCCTCATTCAGCGTCTCCGCAAAGAGGAAGTCGTGCTCGGTATTCCTCGCCGTACCGGCGATCGGCGCCGCCCGCTTGACGAAATCCGGATAGCGCACGGCCCACTCGTAGGTCTGCTGCGCGCCCATCGAGCCCCCGACCATGAGCGCCAGGCTCTTGAGCCCGAACTTTTCGGTCAACAGCCGGTGCTGGGCGCGAACGTCGTCGCCGATGCGAACCTTTGGGAAATTTGGTCCGGCTATCGCCGCACTGGCATTGTGCGGCGATGTCGACAATCCACTGCCGATCTGGTTGACCACGATGATGAAGTATTTCGCAGGATCGAGCGCCCGGCCTGTGCCGATATAGACCTGCTCCATGATCTTGCTCGTGCCCGAATACCAGGTGGGGACGAGAATGGCGTTGTCCTTCGCCGCGTTGAGCGCACCGTGTGCGGCGACGGCGAGCTTGCAGCCGGGAATGGTGCCGCCATCCTCGAGCGGCAGGTCGCCGATGTCGATCATCTCGTAGGGGCCGTGACCTTCAGGCCCGTAATAAGGATTGGTGCTCATTTGAATTTTCCTTCGGACCAGAGTCAGTTCATCGCGAGACCGGGATAGCCGCTGGCGGCGAGCTCGTCGCATTGTCTGTTGTAGTTGCCGACGCCGCCGATATAGGACAACAGCCGACGCGGCTTGCCGTCGACGTTGGAGCCCATGTACCAAGAGTCGGTTTTGACCACGAGCGTCGCCGCAGCGGTGTCGTCATGGTGCTTCACCCAGGCGTCCTCGAACTCCCGGGTGGCCTCGATCGTTTGCTTGCCTTGCATCCGCGCGTAGCCGATGCAGTCGGTGATCCAGTCGACTTGCTGCTGCAGGCAAGTGGTCATGTTGCAGAGTGCGGCCGAAGGTGCGAGCGGCGCGCCGGTCGTGAACAGGTTCGGATAGCCATGGACCTGGAGGCCCATGGCGGTACGAATCTCCTGCTTCCATTGCTCTTTCAGCGAACGACCGTCACGGCCGCGGAAGTCGATCCGGCTCAGCGCACCGGACCCGGCGTCGAAGCCGACAGCGAGGATAATGACATCGACCTCGTGAACCTTGCCGTCGGAGGTTTGGATACCCTCCGGTACGATGCGCTCGATCGGCGTGGACCGGCAGTCGATTGCTTCGACGTTGTCCTGCAGATAGACCTCGAGATAGCCGTTCTCGAGCGGCACGCGGTGCGTGCCGAAGCCATAATCGGACGGGATCAGGAGGTTGCACAGTTTCGGATCGTTGCGCAGGCGCTCACGCATCTTGCCCCGCACGAAGTCGGACACGACGGCGCTGACCGATTCGTCGAAGAACATCTCCGGGAAGGTCGCGAGCCACATCGACAGCGAGCCTTCTTTCCAGAACTTTTCCAGCACGTCCGTGCGCTCTCCAGGCGTCAGCTCTGCCCAGGGACGGTTCTCGAAGTCGTAATGGAAGCCGGCGAAGGTCGAACGGACGCGCTTCTTCAGCTCGTGGAATTGACTGGCCCAGACGTCCCATTCGGCTTGGCTGTATTGCGGGTTCTTCATCGGCACCACGTATTGCGGCGTCCGCACGAAGATCTTCATTTCGGCCACGTCGGGAGCGATGGTCTGGATGACCTGGATGCCGGTCGCGCCGGTGCCGACCACCGCGACGCGTTTGCCTTTGAGATCGACGCCGGTCTTCGGCCATCGTCCGGTATGGTGGATCTCGCCTCGGAACGTCGACTGGCCGGGAAAGCGGTCGACGAGCGGGGCCGACAGCATGCCGCAACAGGCGAGGACGTACTGCGCGTCGATCTTCTCGCCAGCGTCCGTCGTGACCGTCCAGCGGCCGTCCTTCTCTCGATAGTGGGCTGAGGCGATGCGGCTATTGAATTGAATGTCCTTTTTCAGGTCGAGGTGATCCGCGACGAAGTTCAGCCAGCGCTCGGTCTCCGGCTGCGCGGGAAACCGCTCGCTCGGCTTCCAGGCCTTGTACAGCTCTTCCGAAAACCAATACTGGTAGACCTCGGCCTGGGAGTCGAAGCGCGCCCCCGGATAGCGATTCCAATACCAGGTGCCTCCCACCCCCGATGCCGTATCGTAGGCGCGGACGTTCAGTCCCATCTCGCGCAGGCGATACAATTGATAGAGACCGGCGATCCCGGCGCCGATGACCAGCGCGTCCAGCCGTGTTGTCGGTGCATCCGCACGCGACGCATGTGTCGGCTCCAACAAGGTGCCCATAACGTTTCCCCTCTTTTGTACCGGTCGCTTGAGCGACCGAATGGCCATTCGGCCGTGGGGGAACGTTAGAAGCGAGCTGAAGGGCCGTCTTGAATGAACCAGTGAGTTTGTTGAAGGATCAGGTGAAGGCGCGCTAGCGAGAGCTATCGTCCCTCAGGGCGGCCGGCGTCCGGCCCAGCCGCGCGCGCATGACGCGCGTCAGATGGGCCTGATCCGCGAAGCCGCATTCCGACGCAATCGCTTTCAGCGGCTGGCGACCAAGAGCCAGCATTTGCTGCGCTTTTTCGAGCCGACGGTCGACGACGTACTGGTGAGGGCTGGTCTGAAACGAGGCGCGGAAGCGCTTTCCGAAGGTCCATACGCCCATCGAGGCGACTTCGGCGAGCTCCTCAAGCGAGAGCGCCTGATCGATCCGGGCTTCGATGTACTCGACAATGCGTTTGCGTATTGCCGGGGGCAGTTCGCCCCTCCCGGACTTGTCGATGAACTGAACGGATGCAAAGTTGCGAAGCAGATTGACGACGAGCTGTGTGCTCAACGCGTCGACGTATAACGCTCCGCCGATGCCGTTGCCGCTGGCTTCGCGAGATATGGCCTCCACGGCGTCGGTCAGGATCGGGCTTTGCGTGCGCAATATGTCGTGCAGCCGCACCGCGGCGATCGGCCGCTCGAGGACGTCGGCGGCCACGCGGGACACCACGGCGTCCGAAAGATAAACATGCGAGACCTCGATCTGCTCGGTCCAGTGCCAGTGCGAGGCCTGCGAACGGGTCAATAGCGAAACATCGCCCGGATGACACTCGGTCCGGGTCCAGCGCCCCTCGAAACGCCGCTCCATCATCGTGCTGCCGCGCTTGTATGAGACGATCATGAAATCGGCCATCGCGGGCACTGGGACGTCCAGACCATGATAGCGGTAGGTCCGCAGCTCCACGCCCTTCCAGCCTTGACCGGCACTGCAGCGCAGCAACTCGCCCGGTACAAAGCGCGGCAGTTCATCGGGTCGAATGAGCAGTGCCATGGGATTTTCCAACGTCGCGGACTGACGGCACCTGTGCGAGCTATTGTCAACAGCGGGTTTGTACGTGTCAAGCCGAGCCTGAATGGCGTGGCGTGCGCTCGCTGTATCCCGGCGCCGGGCGAGTCGACTTCGTGGATGCCATGACCAAGAAGTTCGTCGGCATCATCCGGAGGAGGCATTGCAGACGGATGTGCATCAGCCCCGTGTCCCGGACGCGGTGCAGCGTGTAACGCTGCTCCGCTGAGCCGGGCCCCAACCGCGTGAAACTGGAGCCCGGATCTGCAGCGCACCACTTCGTGCTGCGCGGCGTCCGGGGAACGCGAGTAGAGCGAGGTCCACCAAACAAAAACCCCACGGCTCGCGCCGCGGGGTTTTGTCGTGCATCGCTTGCGCCGCTCAGTGCGCCAGGATCGCCAGCAGCAGCAAGGCCACGATGTTGGTGATCTTGATCATCGGGTTCACCGCGGGGCCGGCCGTGTCCTTGTAGGGATCACCGACGGTGTCGCCGGTTACGGCGGACTTGTGGGCATCAGAGCCCTTGCCGCCGAAGTGGCCGTCCTCGATGTACTTCTTGGCGTTATCCCAGGCGCCGCCGCCCGAGGTCATGGAGATCGCGACGAAGAGGCCCGTCACGATCACGCCGAGCAGCATGGCGCCGACAGCAGAGAACGCCGCCGACTTGCCGGCCGCCCCGCCGCCCGCGATCGCGTACATCGCGAAATAGACGACGATCGGCGACAGCACCGGAAGCAGCGAGGGGATGATCATCTCCTTGATCGCCGCGCGGGTCAGCAGGTCGACCGCCTTGCCGTAATCAGGCTTGTCGGTGCCCTGCATGATGCCCGGCTTCTCGCGGAACTGACGCCGGACCTCCTCGACGATCGCGCCGGCCGCACGGCCCACCGCCGTCATGCCCAGCGCGCCGAACAGATACGGCAACAGACCGCCGAACAGCAGGCCAACAACCACGTAGGGGTTATTGAGCGAGAAGTCCGGATTGACGCCGGCGAAATAGGCGTGATGTGCGCTGTCTCCAACGAAGAACTTGAGGTCCTGGTTGTAGGCCGCGAACAGCACGAGGGCACCAAGACCGGCAGAGCCGATCGCGTAGCCCTTCGTCACCGCCTTGGTCGTGTTGCCGACCGCGTCGAGCGCGTCGGTCGACTTGCGCACCTCCTTCGGCAGACCCGCCATCTCGGCGATGCCGCCGGCGTTATCAGTCACCGGACCGAAGGCGTCGAGCGCGACGACCATGCCGGCCAGCGCCAGCATGGTGGCTGTCGCGATCGCGATGCCGAACAGGCCTGCGAGGCTATAGGTGATCAGGATGCCGGCGATGATGACGATCGCGGGCAGCGCGGTCGCTTCCATCGAGACGGCGAGACCCTGGATCACGTTGGTGCCGTGGCCGGTCACTGAAGCCTGGGCAATCGACTTCACCGGGCGATAGTCGGTGCCGGTGTAGTATTCGGTGATCCAGATGATCAGCGCGGTGACGACGAGGCCGACCACGCCGCATTCGAACAGCGCCATGCCGGTGTAGTCGACGCCCTCGAGCTTGCCGAAGCCGATCAGGTAGTAGATCACCAGCGCGATGCCGATCAGCGACAGGATGCCGGTTGCGATCAGGCCCTTGTAGAGCGCGCCCATGATCGACTGGCTCGGCCCGAGTTTCACGAAGAAGGTGCCGATGATCGAGGTGATGATGCAGATGCCGCCGATCGCGAGCGGCAGCGTCATCATGTTGGCGAGGATCGGCGTCTTGGCGAAGAAGATCGCCGCCAGCACCATGGTGGCGACCGCGGTCACCGCATAGGTCTCGAATAGGTCGGCCGCCATGCCGGCGCAATCGCCGACATTGTCGCCGACGTTATCGGCAATCGTGGCCGGGTTGCGCGGATCATCCTCCGGGATGCCCGCTTCGACCTTGCCGACGAGATCGCCGCCGACGTCAGCACCCTTGGTGAAGATGCCGCCGCCGAGACGGGCGAAGATCGAGATCAGCGAGGCGCCGAAGCCGAGCGCCACCATGGCATCGACCACGGTGCGGCTGTCGGGCGCGAGCTTCAGGGAATGGACCAGGAAGCCGAAATAGAGCGTCACCCCCAGCAGGGCGAGACCAGCCACCAGCAGTCCGGTGATCGCACCCGCCTTGAAGGCGAGCTCGAGGCCGCCGGCGAGCGAGGTCGTTGCGGCCTGGGCGGTGCGCACATTGGCGCGGACCGAGACGTTCATGCCGATGAAACCGGCCGCCCCCGACAGAATGGCGCCGATGGCGAAACCGATCGCGACATAGAGCCCAAGGAAATAGGCAAGCAGCACGAAGATGACGATGCCGACGATACCGATCGTGGTGTATTGTCGGCGCAGATAAGCCTGTGCGCCTTCGCGCACCGCACCTGCAATTTCCTGCATGCGCGGCGACCCCGCATCCGCGCCCAACACCGAAGACGTCGCCCAAATCGCGTAGACGACGGAAAGCACTCCGCAGAGCACTATCAACCATAATGCTGTCATGTGATTTTTTGCCTCAGATCCTTGATGTACCCCCGGCGCCTTTGTTGTCCGTCTTGCGGTGCAGCGCCTTGATTTTGAACAAAGCCGCCCCTTTCCCGAAGAGGCGGCTCCAGTCGTTCGCAAGCTTGCCAAAATCAAATTGAGGGTGCAACGCCGGATCAGGCCGAAAAAGCCGATCTCGGCAGGTATTTAGACCTAATCCTGAGCGCGTGCCCGCCGGCGCAGTACAGACAGGTTCGAACCGGCCGCGGCTTGGCCTCGGCTGCGCCTCAAGCCACTGCCCTCACGGGATGCCGGGAAGACGAGACCAATTCCAAGATCGGGCCATCGGCCATCGTGCGTCGGTTGAAGATCTTGACCTCGTAGACGCTGCCGCTCGCGCCGGCCTCCAGCGAAACCGAAACGACCTGGTCGAGCGTGAGGACGCCAAGCGGGACATCCTGGTCAGGCAGAATCAGCGTGGCCAGTTCGCCAACGAACACGATCACCAGATGGCCTTTCGCCATATTGCTCTTCGCAAGCAGGCGCAACTGACCGTGATAAGGCTGCCGGGTCCAGGCCGACGGCAGGCCGGGATCGACAACGACCTGGATATTGTTGGTTTGGGGATGCAGGGTAAGCACCATCTTCGCCAGATCAGGCTTCCAGTGCACGGGCAGCGCCGGCATGGTCTTCCAGAGACAATCGAATGCCGCGCACTCGCTCGGCAGATCGTCGTGGATCTTGCAGCCCTGGCCGGGCTTGCAATGCGAGCACCATTTGCCGGCGGGTTTGCCGAAAGCGACCACGTTGTAGACCTTGCAGCAGAGCGTGCAGCCTCCGCACTCCCTCCCGCCAGCTGCCAGCGTCTCGCTCAAACCCGCAACGGTCGCCGTCATCGAATCAGATCCATTGGCTGCTTTTGCACCAACGGATGCGGATACAGCCGTTGGCTATCGCGAGGGTTGCGCCTCGGACGTGCCAGGGACAGATCGGGTCGGAGGCGGGGCTGACTTTAGAAGTGGCTGTAGGACAGGCGCTTCAAGGCGAGTTCCTGGCCCTTCCCGTCCAAAAAACGTGGCCGCTCATGGCCGGCGACGATCGTGCCGATCGCCGTGACCGCGAGACCCACCGTTCGCCCCGCGGCGATCAGCGCATCGCTCTGTGCAGGCGGGACCGTGCACAAGACTTCGTAATCGTCCCCCCCCGCAAGCAGCGTCTCAACGCAAATGGCATTGCGCGCGACCAGGCCGGCCGCAGCGGCAGAGAGAGGCACGCTCGCCACATCGATCGTGGCCGAGACGCCGGACGCTGCACAGAGTTTGGTCAGGTCACCGGCGAGCCCATCGGAGACGTCCATCGCGGCCGTCGCGTGGTCGCGCACGGCCTGTGCCAGCAGATTGCGTGGCTGCGGGATCCGATAGCGCGAGATGAGAGCGTCTTTTGCGGCGATATCAGCCGCGAGCGCCGCGGCGGCCGCGCCGCCGGTCAGCACATCGAGGCCGAGCGCGGCATCGCCAATCGTTCCCGTCACCAGGATGCGGTCACCCGGCCGCGCACCGGTGCGGCCGACCATCCGCCCCTTCGGCACGCGGCCGAAGGCGGTGATCGAAATCATCTGCGGCCCCGGCGTCGACACCGTGTCGCCGCCAAGCAGCGGGCATGCGAAAGCGTTTGCGTCCTCGCCGAGCGCGTCCGCGAACGGCCTCAGCCAGGCATCCTCCTTGCTGCGCAGCGCCAGCGTCAGCACGAAGCCCGCAGGCGCCGCGCCCTTGGCGGCGAGATCCGACAGGTTCACCCGCAGCGCCTTGCGCGCGATGGTGTCGGGGGGATCCGTGGCAAGATAATGCACGCCCTCGACCACCGCATCGGTGGTCACGACGATATCCTCGCTGGATGCGGACAGGATCGCTGCGTCATCGACCAAACCGAACGAACCCGGATCAGTCGCCAACGGCTTGAAGTAGCGCGCGATGAGGGAGTCTTCGCCGGAAGGGGTGTGCGGAGTGGTCATCGAAGTCAGCCCCCCACACAACTGTCATCGCCCGGCCAGTGCGCAATGCGCACGAGGACCGGGCGATCCAGTATTCCAGAGGCAGTCATGTGAAATCGATAGCCCGCGGCGTACTGGATGCCCCGCCTTCGCGGGGCATGACACCGGAGTATGGGGCAGCAGCATCGCATCAATTCACCGCCCTACGGACGACCTACCCCCGCCCGAACTCGTCACCGCGAAACAGGCGGCCGATCTGGTCGAGCACGGCGTTGACCATACCGGTCTCCTCGCGGTCGACGAAGGCATTGGCGACGTCCACGTATTCGGAGACGACGACACGGCCCGGCACGTCTTTGCGGTGCTGGAGTTCATAGGCCCCTGCCCGCAACACCGCGCGCAAGATCGCTTCGATCCGCTTCAACGGCCAGCCCTTCGACAGCGCTTCGTCGATCAAGGGATCGAGCTTCTTCTGGTCGCGCACGACGCCGGAGACGACATCGCGGAAGAACGCAGCTTCCGCCGGCAGATAGGTGTCACCCTCGACCTCGTTGCCGAGCCAGTGGCTTTCGAACTCGGCAAAGATGTCGTTGATGCCGGCACCCGCGATATCCATCTGGTACAGCGCCTGGACGGCCGCGAGCCGCGCCGCACCACGGCGGTTCGCCTTCTTCTCCGCAGTCGCCGGTTTCTTGGTGTCAGCCATGGCTCAGGCCCGCGCCAGCCGGCGCTTGATGCGCAGCATCGCGAGCGCCGCGCGCGCGGCATCGCCACCCTTGTTGAGCTCGCTGGCGCGCGCCCGCGCCCAGGCCTGATCCTCATTGTTGACGGTGAGGATGCCGTTACCGAGCGGCAGTTTGCGCGCCACCGCAAGATCCATCAGCGCCCGCGAGGATTCCTGCGAGACGATCTCGAAATGGATGGTGTCGCCGCGGATGACGCAGCCGAGCGCGATCACCGCGTCATAAGGCTTCCCATTCGCCGCAGCCGCGTCGACCGCGATTGCCACAGCCGACGGGATCTCCAGGGCGCCGGGAACCGTGATGACGTCGTGGCTCAAACCCGCCGCCTTCAGCTCGGCGACCGCGCCGTCCAGCAGCGCGTCCTGGAGATCGTCATAGAACCGCGCCTCGACGACAAGCGCCCGCGCGCCGGAAATGTCGGTCTGGTCCTTCAGGGGTGCGCGCCGCGCGTCTGCCATCATTTAATCCGTTTCAGCAAGTCGTCTCTTGGGTCGGCGCGTTATGTAGTCGCCGCAGGCGTATAAGCCAAGTTAGAAACTGTCATTCCGGGACGGCTCGAAGAGCCGGACCCGGAATCACGGCTATGCCGTCATTTCCGTCAGCCGCGCCGCGTAGCGGGCCATCAGATCGACCTCGATATTGACCTCGGCCCCCGCCTTCCAGCCGCCGATCGTTGTCACCGTCAGCGTATGCGGGATGATCAGAACCGAAAAGGCGACGTCCTCAACCGTATTGATCGTCAAGGAGACGCCGTCGAGCGTGATCGACCCCTTGGTGGCGATAAACCTCGCCAGCTCGCGCGTAGTGGTGAGCTCGAACCGCGCCATGTCGGGCAGGTCCTCACGGCTGACGATGGTGGCGATGCCGTCGGCATGGCCGGCGACGATATGGCCGCCGAGCTCATCGCCGATTTTGAGCGCACGCTCGAGATTGAGCCGCGTGCCCAGCTTCCAGTGCTTGGCCGTCGTCAGCGCCAGGGTCTCGGCGGCAGCATCGACCTCGAACCAGGTTTTGCCATCGGCGACGCCCGAAGAAACCACGGTGAGGCAGACGCCGTTGCAGGCGATCGAGGCACCATCCGCGATGGTGGTCTGATCGTAGCTGCAAGCGATGCGCAGCCGGTGCAATTGCCCCTGAGCCACAGGCTTGAAACTGACGATCTCGCCGATATCGGTGACAATGCCGGTGAACATGTTAAGCGCGCTCGTAGATGGTGAGAGTATCGTGACCGAATGTCTCGCTAGCATGAACCTTGTAGGCCGGCGACTGCGTGATTTTCGACAGGGGCAATGCATCGAGCGCATCGACCCCGTCCGGGCCCACCTCTTCAGCGCCGCGGAACAGCCAGATTTCGTCGACGAGGTCGGCGGACACGAACGAGGCCGCAACGCGGCTGCCACCTTCGACCATCAGCCGCGTGATGCCCTTCCCGGCCAGCGCATGCAGCACGGCTGGAAGATCGAGCCCGGATGCACCGTTCGGTGGCATGCGCATGATTTGCGCACCAGCCGCGCCGAGGCGCGTCGCCGCGGCTGCTTCCGCAAGCTCGGAAGCGATCACCCAAAGCGGCGTCTCCCGTGCGGAGCGCACCAGCTGGCTCGAGGCGGGAATCCGCAGGCTATGGTCGAGCACCACGCGCACCGGCGAGCGCGCTGCCATGCCCGGCAGGCGGCAGTTGAGCTGGGGATCGTCCGCCAGCACCGTGCCGATCCCGACCAGGATGGCATCGCTCTGCGCGCGCAACAGATGCACCCGATCGCGCACGGCCTCGCCGGTGATCGCGAGCGGCTTGCCACCGGCCGCGCCGATCTTGCCATCGGGCGAGACCGCGAGCTTCAGGATGACATGCGGACGCTCGTCACGGATGCGGCGGAAATGACCGGCGTGGTCGAACGCAGCCTCCGTAGCGCAGAGGCCCACATCCACGGTGATGCCAGCGGCACGCAAGCGCGCATGGCCCTGCCCCGCAACTTCAGGATTGGGATCCTCGATCGCCGCCACCACCCGCTTGATGCCGGCCGCGATCACCGCGTCGGCGCACGGCGGCGACTTGCCGAAATGCGAGCAGGGTTCGAGCGTGACATAGAGCGTTGCGCCGCGCGCCGCCTCGCCTGCGCGCCGCAACGCTTCAGGCTCGGCGTGCGGCCGTCCGCCTGCTTGCGTCCAGCCACGGCCAACGATGACGCCGTCCTTGACGATAACGGCGCCTACGGCTGGATTGGGCCAGGTGCGCCCCTGCCCGCGCCGGCCGAGCGCCCGCGCCAGCTGCATGAAGCGGCGATCGGCGTCCTTGGACTCGCGGATCCGCGCGGCGAACTGATCCTCCAGGATACGGAAGATCATTTGCGGATCGCGGCGAGCCGCGCTTCCTCCTCACCGGAGAGCTCGCCGAGCACCTCGGCGAAATCCTTGGCCTCACGGAAATTGCGGTAGACCGAGGCGAAGCGCACGTAGGCGACGTCGTCGAGCGTGCGCAGATGCTCCATCACGGTCTCGCCGATCACCTCCGAAGATATCTCGGCCTCGCCCCCGGTCTCGAGCTCGCGCACGATGGTGGAGACCATCTTCTCAACCCGCTCTGGCTCGACCTGGCGCTTGCGAAGCGAGATCTGCACCGAGCGCATCAGCTTGTCGCGGTCGAACGGCACGCGGCGGCCGTTCCGTTTGATCACCGTGAGTTCGCGAAGCTGCACGCGCTCGAAGGTGGTGAAGCGGAAATTGCAGGCGACGCATACGCGCCGCCTGCGGATGACGGACGAGTCCTCGGTCGGACGCGAGTCCTTTACCTGCGTATCGAGACTGTTGCAGTTCGGGCAGCGCATCCGAGTACCCTGGTTACTGATAGATCGGGAACCGGTCGGTGAGCGCCTTGACCCGTTCCTTGATCGCGGCTTCCACCAGCGGCGCCTTGCCGTCGTCGGACTGCGCAATCGCGTTGAGGACCTCGGCGATCATGCCGCCGACCTGCTGGAATTCGGCGACGCCGAAGCCGCGGGTCGTCGCCGCGGGCGTGCCGAGACGCAGGCCCGAGGTGACGAACGGCTTTTCGGGGTCGAACGGAATGCCGTTCTTGTTGCAGGTGATGGCGGCGCGAACCAGCGCCTTCTCCGAGACATTGCCCTTCAGGCCCTTCGGCCGGAGGTCAACCAGCATCAGATGGTTATCGGTGCCGCCCGAGACAATATCGAAGCCATGGCTCTTCATCGCCTCGGCCAGCGCCTTGGCGTTCTCGACGACGTTCTTCGCATAAACCTTGAAGTCGGGACGCAGCGCCTCGCCGAAGGCAACCGCCTTCGCCGCGATCACATGCATCAGCGGGCCGCCCTGCAGACCCGGGAAGATCGCCGAGTTGAGCTTCTTGGCGAGCACCTCGTCATTGGTGAGGATCAAGCCGCCACGAGGACCGCGCAGCGACTTGTGCGTGGTGGTCGTGGTGACGTGGGCATAGGGCACGGGCGAGGCATGCACGCCGCCGGCAACGAGGCCGGCGAAATGCGCCATGTCGACCAAGAGATACGCTCCGACCGCGTCGGCGATCTCGCGGAAGCGCTTGAAGTCCCAGGCGCGGGAATAAGCCGAGCCGCCGGCGATGATCAGCTTCGGCTTGACCTCCTCGGCCTGCTTGGCGACCGCATCCATGTCGATGATCTGGTCCTCGCGGCGCACGGTGTAGTGCGCGGCCTTGAACCACTTGCCGCTCATGTTGACGGGCGAACCGTGGGTGAGATGGCCGCCGGCCGCGAGGTCGAGCCCCATGAAGGTGTCGCCGGGCTGGAGCAGCGCCAGAAATGCCGCCTGGTTCATCTGGCTGCCAGAGTTCGGCTGCACATTGGCAAAGTTCGCGCCGAACAGCTTCTTGGCGCGATCGATCGCGAGGTTCTCGGCGACGTCGACCCACTCACAACCGCCGTAATAGCGCGCGCCCGGATAACCTTCTGCGTATTTGTTAGTCATCACCGAACCCTGCGCTTCCAGCACGGCCCGGCTGACGATGTTCTCGGAGGCGATCAGCTCGACCTCGTGACGTTGCCGGCCGAGTTCGCCCTTGATGGCGGCGGCGATCTCCGGGTCGGCCTGCTCGAGGGAGGCGGTGAAAAACGAATCGGGCGCGTTGGCGGTCTTGGCTGACGTCATCGTGGAATATCTCCACCGCCGCAGCCTCTTGGTGGGCTACGGGGGTCTTGGTGTGGCGATCGGAAGCGGCGAGCGCGATCTACCACATCGCCCGCCCCCGGCCAAGCATTTGCGGGTCGGGCGGGGGAATTATGCCAGATATGGTGGAGATCGCCGGGATCTTGAGCCCCGGAAGCTTACGGGACAGCCCGGCATTGAGACGCGGACTGGCCGGTCAGGGCCCAAATTCCCTGCGAACGGGCCCGATGGCCCCTTGGAAACCAAATTGGCCCCGGACCTGCCGGCCTTCGGGCCTTCCCGTCTACAGCCCGGTATACCCCGCCTTCACCGGGTCAATGCTGCCGTCGAGCTGGCGCAGATAAGTCAGGCCGCAAACCGTCAACCTGTGCGTGTCCTTCTCGCCTGCTTCCATCAGGGTGTGGATGTACTGCGTCACCTTTTCCCGCGCCTCCTCGCTCGCTGCCGCCGTGCGATTGGCGAGCAGGTCATAGGTCTTCATGATGCGGTCGATGGCAGCTTCCATGGCACCCTCTGGCTCTCTTGAATTTTTGGAGTCTTGATCAGGCAACCGCTCTGGCCTCGGGCGACGCTTCAAAGCGAGCAATCGCCTTGTTGGCGAGCCTGATCTTGTTGAATTCACCGTGCTGGAGCAGCTTGATGATGATCTCGAGCAGGCGTTCGTTGGTAGCGAGCGTATCGGGGATCGCACCGGAGCGGCGCAGGTAATTCGCGGCGATGGCATAGGCATCGCTCACGAGTTCGACGTTCATTGCCTGCAACCCGCGTTCGACCAGCATCGCATCCTCCGATCCAGAAAGACAACTGCGACGCGAGGGACCGGTTCCACCTATCGGGCGGATTTTTTTGCAAGCGCGAAAGGACATCAAAACGCACCGGTCCGGGCAAAGCCGGGCCGGCGCGCTTGGGGAAGTCAGGCACATCAGGGAGGCTTGCCGGTCTTGTTGCGGGCCGGCTTGGCCTTGATCCCTCTAAACTCAGAGGCGGTACAGGATCTGGTCGGTCCAGAACCGCTCGAGGCGGTGCAGCGACTTGTTGAGGGTCGAGAACTCCTCGCCGGAGATGCCGCCGACCTGCTCCACCGTCTTGACGTGCTTCTGGTAGAGCGCGTCGACGATGCGGCGGACTTCCTGGCCCTGCGGCGTCAGGCGGATGCGCACCGAGCGGCGGTCAACGCGCGAACGCTGATGATCGAGGAAGCCGAGCTCGACGAGCTTCTTCAGATTGTAGGAGACGTTGGAGCCGAGATAGTAACCGCGCGTGCGCAGCTCGCCCGCGGTCAGCTCCTTGTCGCCGATGTTATAGAGCAGGAGTGCCTGCACGGAATTGATGTCGGCGCGGCCACGACGATCGAACTCGTCCTTGATCACGTCGAGGAGCCGGCGATGCAGCCGCTCCACCAGAGTCAATGCTTCCAGATAGAGCGACTGCACCGAACCCTGCGGGCCCGAAACGCGCTCTGCGGTATCTGCCGCAGTTGCGACGGCTTTCATCATGACACTTCCCCTGTTGTCGTTTTTATCGACACTTATTCGACGAAACTTGTGTCCCGTCTGATAGGCGCAACTTAAGGGGGGCGTTTGAAGATCGGCTTAAATAAGAGAATAAAGAGATCATGAATTTAAGACAGTGAATTGCGGATTAAGCCTGTGCCAGAAGCACTTTTCGCAACCGTCTGTTGACCGTCGCAAGGTCTTGTTCACCCTCCGTCCGCCCCTGCTGTCACATTCCAGAACAGCCCCGCCCCGTTTCGAAACGCACGCGTAAGAGCTGTGGCCGAAATCGCCAGGTCAACGAAAACTTACCTCGAATTTGAGGCAACCAGCGGTCAACCAAGTCACCGCGACGTCGCGAAGTTCGCCCTCACGTCCCGGATCTGAACAGACCGCAGGATGGGTTGAGCCCTTGCGAAACCACCATGTCTGACCTTGGATGTTATCGATGGGTTTCGCTGCGCTCTACCCGTCCTGCAAGAAGCGCGCGCTACGGCGGCCGTTCGCGCGCGGCCATCCAGGCGAGCGCCAGGTAAGCGGCGAGCATGAAGGCCTCGACGCCCACGACGACCAGACTGCCGCCGTAGATGCCCGGGAACATCAATTCGATCACCGCCATCGAGACCACGGTGGTGAGCCACACCACCGCGCCCCAGGGCGTGGCAAGCCAGAGACCGACCGCAGCGACGAGCTCGATGACCGCGAAGTAGATGGTCGAGGCCTGCCAGGCCATCGACTGGTTCTCGAACGCCTCGTCCTCGCCGCCGACGAAGCCGGTGACCTGCGCCCAGTGATAGAGGCCCTTGAGAATAGACAGCAGCGCCATCACCCGCAGGAACAGCACCAGCCGGCGGGTCCAGACGCTGTCGTCGGACGCGGCCCGCTCCGACGAGATTGCCGCCACCGACATCGCGCTGTCTCGCGCATTGTCTCTGATGGCGTCCCTGGTATTGGCGCTGTCGCGGGCCGCATCGCGGGTGGAGATCTCGGACATGGCCCCCTTCTGGCTGTTTCGCCTCGCAAAATCAATCGGCTGCCATCACCTTGCGGGAGGTCAAGCCGCGGTGACGGGAACCATGCGAGCTGGTATAAGAATAATTCCAGCCGGGAGAAGAGTCATGGCGATCAAATACGGACGTCCGATCGAATTGCGCGAGGTCGCGCGCGGGACGGGTGCAGCGGTGCCCCATGCCCTCGATCTGACCGTTCGCCCGCGCCGCAACCGCAAGGCCGAATGGGCCAGGCGCATGGTGCGCGAGAACGTGCTCACCACTGACGATCTGATCTGGCCGCTGTTCCTGATCGACGGCGACAACAAGCGCGAGCCGGTTGCCTCGATGCCCGGCGTCGAGCGCCTCAGCGTCGACCAGGCAGTGCGCGAGGCCGAGCGCGCCATGAAACTCACCATCCCCTGCATCGCGCTGTTTCCCTACACCGATCCGTCCTTGCGCGACG
This sequence comes from Bradyrhizobium sp. CCBAU 51627, assembly GCF_028128765.1. Taxonomy (GTDB): domain Bacteria; phylum Pseudomonadota; class Alphaproteobacteria; order Rhizobiales; family Xanthobacteraceae; genus Bradyrhizobium. Next base: position 32,673 of record NZ_LBJG01000088.1, on the reverse strand, counting down.
AGGAAGGTTCGGAAGCGACCAACCCGAACAATCTGGTCTGCCGGGCGGTGCGCGCAATCAAGAAGGAGTTTCCCGACATCGGCCTCCTCTGCGACGTCGCGCTCGATCCTTTCACCAGCCACGGCCATGACGGCCTGATCTCCGACGGCAAGATCTTGAACGACGAGACGGTCGCCGTGCTGGTGCGCCAGGCGCTGGTGCAGGCCGAAGCCGGCTGCGACATCATCGCGCCCTCCGACATGATGGACGGCCGCGTCGCCGCGATCCGCGAGGCGCTGGACCGCACCGGCCTGCTCGACGTTCAGATCATGGCCTACGCCGCGAAATACGCCTCGGCCTTCTACGGCCCGTTCCGTGATGCCATCGGCTCGGCCAAGACGCTCACCGGCGACAAGCGCACCTACCAGATGGACAGCGCCAACACCGACGAGGCGCTGCGCGAGGTCGAACTCGACATCGCGGAGGGCGCCGACATGGTGATGGTCAAGCCCGGCATGCCCTATCTCGACGTGGTCCGCCGCGTGAAGGACACGTTCGCGATGCCGACCTTCGCCTACCAGGTCTCCGGCGAATACGCGATGATCGCAGCCGCCGCGGGCAACGGCTGGCTCGACGGCGACCGCGCGATGATGGAAAGCCTGCTCGCCTTCAAGCGCGCCGGCGCCGACGGCGTGCTCAGCTATTTTGCGCCGAAGGCGGCGGAGAAGCTGCGGGCCCAAGGGTAAGCTCGTGCCCCGGACGCAATGCGGCACGGCGCACTTGCGACGTGATGCGTTGCAGATCCGGGGCCCATCTCACCGCGATCTCGCTAGTGCCTTCTGGTCCCGGCTGTGCGCGCTGCTTTGCGGCGCTTGTCCGGGACACGAGCGCAGAGTCGCCGACCGCTGCTAGACTCGCCCCGTTGCTTGCGCGTTCGACTGAGGTCCACATAAGGGGCGTAACGCATCGCGTTGCTCGCGCGATAGCACGGTGATTGGATAGATCGGCTCGCGCGTCTGCCGCTTGAAGAACGGATGCGGCCATGCCTTGCCCCGCACCTTCCAGACAAGCACCTTGCCTACGGCGCGCAGCACGAGGGACAGATTAAGGCCCGTTGAGCCCGCTGGTGGCTCGCCAACGGCGTACTTGCCGAGAATCGCGCCGATCGGCCGTCCGGCGATCTCGTCGACCGCCGGCGCGCCGCCCTCGAACGCCTGCGCGAGGATCCCCACGAAGGGAACGCTCGGGGAAAGCGTGTTGCCAACAGGCGTGTTGCAGCAGTTTGCATACCACCGATAGAGACCCTTCGGGCTCAGTCGCACCCCCACGATCCGGCTCTGTCCCTGCACGAACGTCAGCGTCGATGGCGCGACCTGGACAATGTCGCTGCCGCCGTTCGCATTCAGCAGATCGGCGCCGCCGAGCTGATGTGCGAAGGCCTGGCAGTCGTCGCAGTAGCAGACCACGCGATTGACCGTCCGCGGCGACACGCTCGTGACCACGGCACGGACCTCGCCGCACCGGCAACGTAGTTCGACCTGACGAGCCATCGAAATGTCCCTGTGCGGGCTCAACCCGTCGCGGCATGATGCAAATCACGGACCGCGCAAGCGCTCCCCCGCCCCCGAATCGCCGGAATATTTCGGCTTGTTAAGCTGGCTGCGCCCTTGGCAGGGGAAGAGCCTGTTCCCATGTCCTGCCTTGCGGAGTTTTCGCTGGGAGAACGGACATGTCGTATTCGGATTCGGGCAATGCCTGGCGCAATGACGGTGCCGCGCAGCCGCACGCCTATGATCCCTATCTGCATCCGGAACTGTTCCGCGGTGTCGCAACGCGGCGGGTGTTTGCATTCCTGATCGACATGGTCGTGATCTCCGTCCCCGTCATCCTCGGCTACATCTTCATCGCCCTGTTCGGTGTGGTGACGCTCGGCATCGGCTGGGCACTGTTCTGGCTGGCCTGGCCGGCCTCCGTGGTCTGGGCCATCGTCTATTACGGCGCCTGCATCGGCGGTCCCTCCTCGGCGACGATCGGGATGCGGATCATGGATCTGGAGCTGCGTACCTGGTACGGCGCGCCCGGTTACTTTGTCCTCGGCGCCACTCATGCCGTGCTGTTCTGGGTGACAGTCTCGTTCCTGTCGCCCTTCGTGGTGCTGGTCGGCCTGTTCAACGGACGCCGCCGTCTGCTGCACGATTTCGTGCTGGGAACGGTCGTCGTCAACAATTCCGTCCGGGCGCCCGTGGCCCAGACCGCCAGGACCTGGTGATCAAGGACCTATCAACCAGGATCGACTAAGCTGACTGATCAAACCTGCCGAGCAGACCGATTGACCAAGGGCTTCCGTAGCGCGATGCTGAGATCTAGTTCGGAGGCCCACGACGTCCCTTGACCCAGCACTCGCGCGACACCCCACAGTTTTACCTCACGGCGCCCTCTCCCTGCCCGTATCTGCCGGGACGGCATGAGCGCAAGGTGTTTACGCACCTCGTGGGTGACCGCGCCGGTGATCTCAACGACCTCCTGACCCATGGCGGGTTCCGCCGTAGCCAGTCCATCGCCTATCGGCCGGCCTGCGACCAGTGCCGCGCCTGTGTTTCGGTCCGCGTCATTGCCAACGAGTTCCGCCCGTCCCGCAATTTCCGCAAGGTGATGGCGCGCAACGCCGACATCATCGGCGAGCAGCGCAGCGCGGTGCCGACCTCCGAGCAATATTCAATATTCCGCGCCTATCTCGACGCCCGACACCGCCATGGCGGAATGGCCGACATGACGGTGCTCGACTACGCCATGATGGTCGAGGACAGCCATGTCGAGACCCGCATCATCGAGTACCGCAAACGCGGTCCCGACAGCGGCCTCACCGGCCGCGGCGAAGAGCTGATCGCGGTCGCGCTCACCGACGTGCTCAGCGACGGCCTGTCCATGGTCTATTCGTTCTTCGATCCGAACCAGGTCAGCCGCTCGATGGGCACCTTCATGATCCTGGACCACATCGCCCGTGCGCGGCGGCAAGGCTTGCCTTACGTCTATCTCGGTTACTGGATCGAGGGCTCCAAGAAGATGGACTACAAGGCCCGCTTCCTGCCGCAGCAGCGCCTCGCGCCCTCAGGCTGGCTGCGCATCGACGCGCAGGGCGATGCGGCGTCCGAGCCGCAGGATTAGCGCGGTCACCCGAACAGCGCATCCACCAGCAGCTTCACGTTCAAAACCACAATCACGCCCGCGACGATCCACGCGATCGCGGCGACATAGGGCGCGATCGCGAACCGCCCCATCTTGCGGCGGTCGGAGACGAAGCGGACCAGCGGGATCACCGCGAAGGGCAGCTGCATCGACAGCACGACCTGACTGAACACCAAGAGATCTCCCGTGCCACGCTCGCCGTAGATCGCGGTGACGACGATCACCGGAACGATGGCGATGCCGCGCGTGACGAGGCGCCGCGCCCAGCTCGGCAGGCGCAGGTCGAGAAAGCCTTCCATCACGATCTGGCCGGCGAGCGTCGCGGTGACGATTGAATTCAGGCCCGAGGCCAGCAGCGCCACCGCGAACAGCGTCGAGGCGATGCCGAGACCGAGCAGCGGCGAGAGCAGCTCAAAGGCCTGGCCGATCTCGGCAACGTCGGAATGACCGCTGGTGTGGAAGGTCGCGGCCGCCACCACCAGGATCGCGGCGTTGATGAACAACGCCAGCATCAGCGCAATGGTGGAATCCGTCGTCGCCCATTTGATGGCGTCGCGCCGGCCCTCGTCGTTGCGCGCATAGGCGCGCGTCTGCACGATGGAAGAATGCAGGTAGAGATTATGCGGCATCACGGTCGCGCCGATGATGCCGATCGCGATGTAGAGCATCTCTGGGTTGGTGAAGATCTCGCTCTTCGGCGCAAAGCCGCGCAGCACGTCCGCGACAGGCGGCGCGGCAGCGACGATCTGGACCGCGAAGCAGACCGCAATCACCGCCAGCAGCGCCATGACGAATGCTTCGAGGAAGCGGAAGCCGCGGTTCATCAGGACGAGCAGCAGGAACGCATCGAGGGCCGCGATCAGCGCGCCGCCGATCAGGGGAATGCCGAACAGAAGTTTCAGCGCGATTGCGGTGCCGATCACCTCGGCGAGATCGCAGGCGATGATCGCCGCTTCGCAGGCAAGCCAGAGCAGGAGATTCACCGCCGGCGAATAGCTGGCGCGGCAGGCCTGTGCGAGGTCGCGGTCCGTGACGATGCCGAGCCGTGCCGCCAGCGACTGCAGCAGGATCGCCATCAGGTTCGAGAGCAGGATGACCGCGAGCAGCGTGTAGCCGAACCTCGATCCACCGGCGAGGTCGGTCGCCCAATTGCCGGGGTCCATGTAGCCGACCGAGACCATGTAACCCGGGCCGACGAAGGCCAGCAGCCGCCGCCACCACGTCCCCGTCGTGGGGATGGAGACGCTGGCATTCACCTCAGCCAGGCTCTTCGTGGTCGGGGCGTCGGCGCGCCAGCCGGCAGCGTCGGGGGGCAGCTCGGGCGATCGGGCATCCATGTGACGAGAATACCGAATTCGACTTTTATTGCAACTCATTTGCAAGTGCATCTAGCCGCATCGGCTCCCGCTGCCACCATCGTCCCCGGCCCTGTCGGGAAGCGGGTGGGTTTGGCCGTCCCAAGGCCCCGATACTGGCACCATCAAGAGTTTGCAGGAAATGCGCCATGTCAAATCCGTCCCATCTCCCTGAGACCTTCAACCGCCTCGCCTGGTCCAACCTCGCGGCCCAGTCGGCCGAGCAGATTGCGTTGGCCGCAGCCCCCATCGTCGCGGTGCTGACGCTGGGGGTGGCCGAGGGCCAGACCGGCCTGCTCCAGACCGCCCTCACCTTGCCCTTCGTCCTGTTCGCCATCCCCGCCGGCCTGCTTGCGGACCGCATCTCGCGCCGCGCGCTGATGGCAGGCGCCGAGGCCCTGCGCGCTGCAGCGCTGGCTGCCATCGTCCTTCTGCTCGCATTCGGCGCGCTCAATCTGCCGCTGCTCGCGCTGCTCGGCTTTGCGGCCGTGTGCGGCACCGTCGTCTACAGCGTGGCCGCGCCGGCCCTGGTGCCTTCGTTGGTGAGCGCAGAGCTCCTGCCGGCGGCCAATGCCCGCATCGAGCTTGCCCGCACCATCGCCTTCGCAAGCGGCCCTGCGCTCGGCGGCGCGCTGGTGGGGTGGTGGGGCGCGAGCCCGGCCTTCAGCTTTGCCGCCGCGCTCTCGGCGATCGCCGTGATGCTGCTCTCTGGCCTCTATGAGCCGGCGCGCACCCCGGGGCCGCGTCGCCATCCGTTCCAGGACATTCGCGAAGGCGCGGGTTTCGTCTTCCACCATCCGCTGCTGCGGCCGGTGTTCATCACCCAATTCATCTTCAATACCGGCTGGTTCCTGCAGATCGCGGTGTTCGTGCCCTATGCCGTGCGCCATCTCGGTCTGACCGCCGCCGGCGTCGGCACCGTGCTGACGATGTACGGCGTCGGCATGGTGATCGGTGCGCTTGTCGCCACGCGCGTGATGCAGCGCATTGCCTTCGGCACGGTCGTCGGCCTCGGCCCGGTCACCGGCTTCATTGCGGCCCTCGTGATGGCGCTGACGGTGCTGGTACCCTCTCCCTGGCTCGCGGCCTTGAGCTTCTTCCTGCTCGGCGTCGGTCCGATCTTGTGGGTGATCTCGACCACGACGCTGCGCCAGTCGGTGACGCCGCCACGCCTGCTCGGCCGCGTCTCCGCCATCAACATCATGAGCTACGGTGCCCGCCCGCTCGGCTCGGCGTTGGGCGCGACTGTCGGCGGCCTCTGGAGCGCGGAAGCGTGCCTCTATCTCGCCGCCGCGGTCTTCGGTGCGCAGGCGCTGGTGATCTGGCTGTCGCCGGCCGTGGCGCTGGACCGGCAGCCGGCCATGGTGGGGGACGAAGCGGCGGCCCGGTGTTAGTTCGCCAGATACCGCTCGTAGCTCCCGGTCACCGGCTCGCTCGCATCGACCTCGGGATCGAGCGTGTAGAGATCCTGCGCGCGGCCGATGCCGCGGAGCGCGTAGCGGCCGGTGGAGACGAGATAGCGGCGGCCGGCGGCGTCCAGGCCCTTGTAGAATTCCGCCGAAGCCAACAGCTCGCGATCGACCGAGCGGCTCATCGAGGCGATGCGGCTGACCTCGTTCACGGTCGGTCCCACCACGGTGAAATCGAGCCGGTCCTCGCTGCCGATATTGCCGTAAAAGACCTCGCCGACATGCAGTCCGATATAGGCCGACGTGGTCGGGCGGCCCTCGGCCGCCCGGCGTGCATTCAGTGCCGCGACATTCTGGCGGAACAGGTGTTCGGCCCGCAACGCGGCCCGCCGTGCGTCCGCCATGTCCTCACCCCAGAACATCGCAAGCACGCCGTCGCCGATCAGCTTCAGCACGTCGCCGCCGGCCTCATGGATCGCGTCGATCACGGCCTGCGCATAGTCGTTGAGGAACGGGATGATCTCGTCCGGCCCGATGCTCTCGCTGATCCCGGTCGAGCCGCGCAGATCCGAGTACCAGAGCACGGCATTGATCCGCTCGGTGACGCCGCGCGAGATGCGTCCGCGCAAGACCTGCTCCGAGGCATCGCGTCCGAGATAGACCCGCCCCAGCGTCCGCACGATGTCGACCTGCTGCGCCGATTTGATCGCAAGCCCCAGCACCGGCACGAGATCGCGCAGCGCGGCGAGCTCGGCTTCGGCAAAGCCATCCTCACGCCGTGTCGTCCAGTAGGAATAGAGGCAGTCCATCTGACCGAGCGCTCCGGTCTCTCCGAAGCGGTGCACGAAAGCCAGGAAATGGCGGTGACCGTTTTCGGCGAGATCGCCGATCTGCGAGAAATCGAGCGAGGGCGCGTCGGCGAGGTCGATCACCATCTCGTCGTGGCCATGCTCGAGCAAATGATAGAACACCGAGCGGCGCCAATTCTTGGCCGCATCGCCCTCCGCCGTCGAGCCATATTCGATCACGTCGCTCTCGTTGGTCGGGGTATCGCTCCAGCGAAAGGCGCGGCCCTCATAGATCGGATGCAGCGTATCGATGACGACGAGGCCGCGCGAGAGTTCCAGGCCCTCGGCGCGGCAGCGCTCGCAGAAGCCGCGCAGGAGTTCGGGTTCGGGAAGGCCGGTGAGCCCCTGGCTGGCCAGCCAGTTCGTCAGCGCGAGGCGCGAGGTCAATTGCATGCGCCATTATGGCGTGCATTCGTGACGAGCGGAAGGCCGCAGACCAGCTTCGATCCAGGCTCCCATCCACAAGCAGATCGAATATGTCTCGGACGCGGTTGACGCGCTGGCACTGCCGGCTGCAAATGGAACCGATGACACTGCCGACCAGAAACACGGGGACATGAGCCAGCGCCAGCTTCCGATCATCCTCGCGCTCGGCACGACGCAGACCCTGGCCTGGGCCTCCAGCTATTATCTGCCAGCCCTGCTCGCCGATCCCATGGCGCAGGACCTTGGGGTCTCCTCGAACTGGATTTTTGGCGCGTTCTCGGCTTCGCTCGTGATCTCCGCGATGCTGGGGCCGCGCATCGGCCGGCAAATCGATCTCGTCGGCGGACGGCAGGTGCTGTCGGCCTCGAACCTGACCATCGCGGCGGGCCTCGTGCTCCTTGGGTTCTCGCAATCCGTTCCGGTGATGGCGTTCGCCTGGCTCGTGCTCGGCATCGGCATGGCGATGGGACTCTATGACGCCGCTTTCGCTGCGCTCGGCCGCATCTATGGCACCGAAGCCCGCGGCTCGATCACCGGCATCACGCTGATGGCGGGCTTTGCCTCGACCGTCGGCTGGCCGCTCACCGCCTGGGGATTGGCCCATGTCGGCTGGCGCGAGACGTGTTTCGCCTGGGCTGCGGCCAATATCCTGATCGGCCTGCCGCTGAATTTTTTCATGCTGCCCGCGATCAAGGGCGCCAAGCAGGCAGCCGCGACCGCCGAGAAGCCGCATTTGCCGCTCGATCGCACGATGGTGCTGCTCGCCTTTGTCTTCGCGGCGGTCTGGACGGTGACCGGGGCCATGGCCGTGCATTTCCCGCGCATCCTCGAGGCAGCAGGAGCAACGCATGTCGAGGCGATCGCGGCCGGCGCCCTGATCGGCCCGGCGCAGGTGGTGGCGCGCATTCTCGAAGCGAGCATCCTGAGCCGCTTTCATCCGCTGTGGTCGACCCGGCTCGCCTGCCTCACCCACCCGATCGGAGCCGCCGTCGTCGCCATCTTCGGCGCCCCAGCCGCAAGCGCCTTTGCGCTGCTGCACGGCTCCGGCAACGGCATCCTGACCATCGCGCGCGGCACGCTGCCGCTCGCGATCTTCGGCCCGAAGGATTTCGGCTATCGCCTCGGCATCATCGGCGCGCCGGCGCGCATGGCGCAGGCCGTGGCGCCGCTGGCGTTCGGCCTTTTGATCGACGTTATGGGCACCAAGGTGCTGATGGTCTCGTCCGCCCTCAGCCTCTCGGCGCTGGCTGCGCTGTTTCTGATCCGCGCCACGTCGCGGCCGGATTGACCGCGCCTCCGCTTTCGCGCACAAGCGCAGCATGACCGACGACAATCGCCCGCCCCGCACCTTCAAAGACCTGCTGCGCTGGGCCATGACGCCGCCGCAGGCCTGGGGTGTCTACCTCCTCGCCGTGCTCCTGGTGTGGCTGCTCTCGTTCTATGCCGGCACGCTGAAGCCAAAGAAGACTCAGGACCCGAGCCCGCCGGCGGTCACAGCACCGAAGAGCTGATCCCGCCTCAATCGTAAAATTCCGGCGACATCTTCTGGGTGTCGCGCTGCGCCTTGTCGTGATTGATCCACAACTGCGCCTTTTCCTTCGAAACGATGTCGGCGATCTTCTGCATCGAGGCGACCGACTGCTCTTTGCTGACATTCATCGTGGGGACGCGCCGGTTGTCGTAATTGTCCCTGAAGTGGGCGGCATCGCCTGACAGCACCACCACGCCGGTCTTCGGCAGTCTCACCATCAGCGACTGGTGTCCCGGCGTGTGGCCGGGCGTCGACAGGATGGTGATGCTGCCGTCGCCGAACACGTCCCTGTCGCCCGCGAGCAGTTCGACCGGATGCGAGAGCTTGAAGCGCGGCTGGTTGTTGGCGCCGGGCCAGTCGTATTCGGCCTTCTGCACATAGAGTGTCGCCTGCGGGAACAGCTCGACATTTCCAATGTGATCTGGATGCGTATGCGAGACGCCCATCGCCTTGACGTCGGCGGGTTTCACGCCGATCTGCTCGAGCTGCGCGGCAAGCGTTTTTGGACGCCGCCAGGTGACGGCCTTGGGATCGGCCGGCACGAGCCCGTTCGGCATCGCTGCGACGGCGTCGGGAATGCCGGTGTCCCACAGGAACCAGCTCTGGCCGTGCTTGATGAGATAGCAGGTGTCGACGAAATCCATCGACTTGCCTTCATTCACCCCGGGCGACCAGCGCGAGATATCGCCGGCGACACCCTCCCCGCAGTTGAGGATGTAGAGCTTTTCGACCCCCGTCTGCGCGGATGCAGAATGAGCGGACAGCGCGAGCGCCGCGACGGCGAGCACATACGCGATCCCGGACATGATCTTGCGTGGCATCCTTGGTCCCTCCTGGCTGCGCGTTCTTGGTACGACCGAGAACTAACCCCGCCCCTACCGCAGAATTCCGCTTCTGCTCACTATAGCCCACACCAGCATATCCTTTTAACGCTCAACACCCAACGAGAGCCGCGATCGCCTGGCGCATCCAGCCGTCCGTGACCCGTCGGGCAAAACAGCCGCGATCGGACCGCATCTTGAGTCAAGTCCGGGCGCGCAAAATATTCCACTTTACCGAAATTCGGATTTGTCGTATAGACGAAACACCCTGACCTTCGACAAGGGGCGGATCGCGATCGTCACGAACCGCGGGCCAGGCTGCGATGGACGCGACGGCGTCGGGCGCGATCGGCGTTGCAGGGCGGCTTCCTGCCGTGAGCAATTGCCTCGTGCCGACGACACGACGCTGACAGCGTCTTCGCATGACTTCGGACGTGAGCACACGCCAGCTCCCGAAGCGACATGCGAGGACGTGCGCGGACGAACAAGTCGTGTGGTCCTGACGCCCGCAAGCTGGCGTCAAGCCTTGCGGTGATGCGGCAGGCCAACCGGCCCGCGCATCGATCAACCGCCGGAGCGACGGGGGCAACAGTGCAGCGCTCCCCGAGGAGAGCACGAAGGACACGTTAAAACCATCGCGCAGGGAAGGCCGGGCGATCCGGCGAACCTGCGGTCCACCCCGTGTGCATTTCTATGGCGCACGGACCTTGCGGGTGCCAGCCGGCGCCCGGCCTTCCCTGCGCCCTTGTTCCGATGAGGGTGACGCGATCGAGCAAAACTCGGGCGAACGCGCCGCGAGAACGCGGACACACGTCCCCCACGTTGGAGGCGCCTCGTCGCGCAGGGTCGCGGTTCCTGAGTTGGCCTTCTCGTGCATCGCCGCGCAATGATTGGAACGGCACTTGTTCGCCAAGGTTAGCTCTCATGGCAGAGGCCAGTTGGAATGAGAGCATGACCGATCTGTCCATCGATGCACGACTGCTTGCTCCTGACAATGACCGGCAAAGCGCCGACTTCAAGATCGTCGCTCTCGCTGCCGCCATTCTGCTTGCCGGTGCAGTGGCTCTGTCGGTTTCGATTTCGTGGCGGCAGGGACCATTGTTTCTGCTCGGCGGCGCGCTCGGCTTGACGCTGTATCATGCGCTGTTCGGGTTCACCTCCGCCTGGCGCGTATTCATTGTCGCGCGAAGGGGCGCCGGCCTGAGGGCGCAAATGGTGATGCTTGCGCTGGCGACGGCCCTGTTCTTCCCGGCACTGGCACAGGGCACGCTGTTCGGACAGGCCGTGCATGGCGAGCTCGGAGCAGTCGGTGTCGGCATGCTGACGGGTGCATTCCTGTTTGGGCTCGGCATGCAGCTCGGCGGCGGCTGCGCGTCGGGAACGCTGTACACCGCCGGCGGCGGCAACACCCGCATGCTGGTGACGCTGGCGGCCTTCATCGCGGGATCGACAATTGGCGCGCTGCATCTGCCGTGGTGGAGCGCGCTGCCGAACATCGGGGCGGTGTCACTGATCGAACGCTTCGGATGGCTTCCGGCGCTCCTGCTCTGCTGGCTGGTGATGGCCGCGATCTGTCTCCTCAGCATCAGGGCCGAGCTTCGGCGACACGGCGAGCTCGAGCCGGGAGCACGGACCAAGTTGCAAGGCGCACGCCGCTTCATGCAGGGGCCGTGGCCTCTGCTGTGGGGCGCGATCCTGCTGGCGGCAGGCAACTTCGCAACGCTTTATCTTGCGGGACGGCCGTGGGGCATCACCTCGGCTTTCGCGCTCTGGGGATCGAAGATCCTGATGGGCCTTGGCGTCGACGTGGCGTCGTGGCCCTACTGGCAAGGCGCCCGCGCCGCCTCGCTGCATCAAAGCGCTTTCGCGGACATCACCTCCGTCATGGACTTGGGGATCATGCTCGGAGCGTTGCTGGCGGCAGGGCTTGCCGGCAAATTCAATCCGACCTGGCGCCTCTCTCTCCGCTCGCTGCTGGCCGCCATCGTCGGCGGCCTGCTGCTCGGATATGGCGCGCGCCTCGCCTATGGCTGCAACATCGGCGCCTATTTCAGCGGGATCGCGTCCGGCAGCCTGCATGGCTGGTGCTGGCTGGTGGCGGCCTTCATAGGCAACATCCTGGGAACGCATCTCCGGCCGCTGTTCGGCTTGGCCGTGGAAAGATGAGCCTGCGCCTGATCGACCTATCGCTTTCTCGCGGGTGCCCCGGACGCGGCGCAGCGCGTAGCGGTGCGCTGCTGAGCCGGGGCCCATGTCTCCGAGAGTCCCCGTGCAGCGTGGGTCCCCGGCTCTGCGCAGCAACGCAAGAGCGTTGCAGCGCGTCCGGGACAACAACGCAACTACCCGATCACCTTGCCGAACTTGTTCGACTTCGGAAAACCCTTGGGTGGCAGGCGGCCGGCGTCGGCACGGGTGCCCTGCCATTCCGCGAGTTCCTTCATGGTCGCGGAGAATTCGCGCCCCGCAGAGTCCTTCCAGGTCAAGCCTGCCTTGGCCTCGAAGACAGCGACGTCGGAGAGACCGCCGTCCTTGTACTTCTGCAGGCGCACGCCACGACCGCGCGCCATCTCCGGCACCTGGTCAAGCGGGAATATCAGCATCTTCCGGTTCTCACCGATGACCGCGACGGTGTCGCCGAGCACTTCGGTGACCGCGCGCGCCTCGTTCGGCATGTCGACGTTGAGAACCTGCTTGCCTTTCTTGGTGGTACCGACGCAATCGTCCTCATTGACGACAAAGCCCTGGCCTTCGTGGCTCGCGACCAGGAATTTGCGACCGCCCTTGTGGACGAACAGCGCAACGGGCGCTGCCTCCTGCTCGAGGTCGATGAACAGGCGGATCGGCTCGCCATGGCCGCGGCCACCCGGCAGCTTCGCAACATCCAGCGAGTAGAACTTGCCGTTGGTGGCGAACAGCAGGAGCTTCGAGGTCGTCTCGGCGAAGAAGGCAAAGCCGAGCTTGTCGTCCTGCTTGAAGGCAAGGCCCGAGAGATCCTCGACATGGCCCTTCATGGTGCGGATCCAGCCCTTGTCGGAGACGACAACCGTCACCGGCTCTCGCTCGACGAGCGCTTCCTCCATCGCGGCGAGATCGTGCTCGGGGGCGTCTGCAAAGGTGGTGCGGCGCTTGCCGAGCGAGGTCTTCGGTCCGAACATGTCACGGACCTTGCCGACCTGCTCGCCGACCTTCTTCCACTGCTCGGCTTCGGAGGCGAGCACGCCTTCGATGCCCTTCAGCTCCTTGCGCAGATCCCTGTCCTCATTGCGGATCTCCATTTCCTCCAGCCGGCGCAGATTGCGCAAACGCATATTGAGGATCGCTTCCGCCTGGATCTCGGTGAGCTTGAACGCCTTTATCAGGGCCGGCTTCGGCTCGTCCTCGGTGCGGATGATCTTGATCACCCTGTCGAGGTTGAGATAGGCGACCAGATGACCGCCCAGGACTTCCAGCCGGTGCTCGATCTGCGCCTTGCGGAAATTGCTGCGGCGGATCAGCACGTCGCGCAAATGGTCGAGCCATTCGCGCAAGCACTCCGCAAGCCCCACCACCTTGGGAATGCGGCCCTTGATCAGGACGTTGAGATTCAGCGGAATCTTGCTCTCGAGCTCGGTCAGACGGAACAGCGATTCCATCATCAAGGCGGGATCGACGTTCTTCGACTTCGGCTCGATGACGAGGCGGACGTCCTCGGCGGATTCGTCCCTGACCTCGCCCACCAGCGGCAGCTTCTTCTGGTCGAGCAGTTCGGCGATCTTCTCGACCATTCGCGACTTCTGCACCAGATACGGAATCTCGGTGACGACGACCACCCACGTGCCGCGGGCACCCTCCTCCTGATGCCACTTGGCACGGACACGGAACGAGCCGCGGCCGGTGGTGTAGGCTTCGGCGATGGCCTGCTTGGAATCGACGCAGATGCCGCCGGTCGGAAAATCCGGGCCCTTCACCCACTTCAGGAGCGCCTTGGACTTCGCGTCGGGCTTCTCGATCAGATGCAGCGCGGCATCGCACAGCTCGGCGGCGTTGTGCGGGGGGATCGAGGTCGCCATGCCGACCGCGATGCCCTGTGCGCCGTTGGCGAGCAGGTTCGGGAAACCGCCGGGCAGCACCACCGGCTCTTTCGACTGGCCATCGTAATTGGCGCGGAACTCGACGCCGTCCTCGTCGATACCCTCGAGCAGAAGGCGCGCGACGTCGGTCATGCGCGCTTCGGTATAACGATAGGCGGCAGGGTTATCGCCGTCGATATTGCCGAAATTGCCCTGGCCGTCGACCAGCGGATAGCGCGAGGAGAAATCCTGCGCGAGGCGCACCATGGCGTCGTAGATCGCCTGATCGCCGTGCGGATGGAACGAGCCCATCACGTCGCCGACGATTTTTGCGGATTTCTTGAAGGCCGTGCCGGGGTCGAGCCTGAGCAGGCGCATGCCATAGAGGATGCGCCGGTGTACCGGCTTCAGGCCGTCGCGCGCGTCCGGCAGCGCACGGTGCATGATGGTGGAAAGCGCATAGGCAAGGTAGCGCTCTTCCAGCGCGTCACGCAGCGGCACATCATGAATTTCGGCCGGTTCTTCCGGCGGAACGATTCGTTTTCCCATGCCGCCCGGTTAAACCGTGGAGGCGAATCGGGCAAGGATGGATTGGTTCCCTGTGGGCTTCTACTGCCCTGCCCAGCCGGCCGTCACGGTGGGCTGGACCTTGGCAGGAGGCGTCGCCGGCGTATTGGCGATGCAGCGGCGGGCCGCCTCGATCTCGGCGTCCGTTGCCCCATGGGATCGCGCCCATGTCTCGGCCGCCGCAGCGGAATATTTCGCAACATAATACCGGACGACAGTGCAGGAGGCACGACGAAAGACGCTGGGTTGCGCCTCGCCGGCAATTGCGTCAGGCACAAAAGCGAGCAGCGCCGCGGTCAGCGCAAAACCCCGGATCAACATGTTGGCTGTCCCCCATTGTGGAACCTGCCGCGCCAACGCAAGGAGCCGAATTTCGTTCCGGCGGAACTCTATGCCCTGTGGCAATGCAGCAACGCGATTAGCTCATGGCGCCGGGAGTGCCGCTTTGGCCTGCTGCCGGAGCAGGGCATTGATGAAGCCCGCGCGAGCGTCAGAATGGCCCTGCCCTCGTGGCTCCAGCACATGACGCAGCAGGAACAGGCCGGTCAGCCGGAAGCCGTCCTGGAGATCCTCGTCGGTGAGGTCGTCATGCATCTCCCCCTGGCGCAGGAACGGCGGCAGCCGCAACAGCCGGTCGCGCCACGGCTCACCCGCGCCGCGCGACACCGCACCGCCGGATTTCGGCGAGACATAAATCAAGTCGGTGGTCTCCCCTGTCACTGCGCAGTTTTCGAGCGCGAGCCCGAAGCCGAGCTCGGAGAGCATCGCCAGCTCGAAATGGATGAGATGCACGGCGGCGCTGCCGATATCATCGAAATCGTCGAGCGAATGTTCGAGCAGCGCAAAGATCTCCTCGTGCGGATCGCGCTCGGGAAGCAGCCGCGCAATCGAAGCCAGATGGGTGACGCCGTAGACCCCGTGGGACGATCCCAGCAGCGTCGCGGCGCGCAGCTTCAGGCCCTCGATCGCGTAAGTGCCGAGATGCTCGTCGAGCCGCGCCCGCCACACCGCGCTGACGCTGTTGCCGGGCTGCAAGAGCGGCCGCAGCCGCGAACTGGCACCGCCGCGCACGAGACCGAGATGCCGGCCGTGCTGGCGCGTCAGCAATTCGACGATGGCGCTGCTCTCGCCATGCCGACGCACGCCCAATACAATGCCTTCGTCGGTCCATTCCATGGGGGGAAGCTTACAGGATTCCAATCAGGAGCGCAGCGCCTCTCCCGCCATTCCGGGGCGCCTCGAAGAGGCGAACCCGGAACCTCGAGATTCAGGGGCTCGATGCTACGCATCGCCCCGGAACGACGGAGCATGCCAACTCACGCGTTGAACCAGCCCTGCGCGTCGCCGGTAAACGAGAAATACAGCCCGAACGCGGTCAGCACGCAGGAGACGATCTCGATGGCGCTGTCGAGCTCGAGGCCCCGCTCACCGAGGATCTGGCCGAGCGAGATCACCGACAGCACCAGGGCCGCCGCGAGCACCCAGCGCGGCCAGTTCTTGCGCCAATGCGCGGCCAGCCAGACGAAATAAAGCAGCAGCAGGATCATGCCACCGGCGAGCAGCGTCCCCGTCATGATCATCTGCTCGGTCATCTCGATCGTCGGCGTGCGATCCTGCACCGCCACCGACAGCGCATCCAGCATCAGCGAGGCATAGAGCAGCGCTTCGAAACGCTGGACGTTGCGGGGCACACTCATCGGCGACTGATCTTTTCCTGGTTATTCCCTGGGAAATTCCAGGCCCATCTCGCGGTAGCGATCGGGGTCGTCCCCCCAGTTCTCGCGCACCTTCACGAACAGGAACAGATGCACCGGCACGTCCAGGATCTGCATCAGCTCCTTCCGCGAATCCGCACCGATCGACTTGATGGTGGCGCCGCCCTTGCCGAGCACGATCTTGCGCTGGCTCTCGCGCTCTACGAAGATCGTCTGCTCGATGCGCACCGACTTGTCCTTGCGCTCCTCCCACTTGTCGGTCTCGACCGTGGACTGGTAGGGCAATTCCTGGTGCAGCTTCTGATAGATCTTTTCGCGCGTGATCTCGGCCGCCAGCTGCCGCATCGGCGCGTCCGACATCTGGTCCTCGGGATAGAGATACGGGCCCGGCGGCACCATTTCGGCCAGCGTGGTGCGGATGTCGTCGACGCCGTCGCCCGAGATCGCGGAGATCATGAAAGTCCTTGCGAACTTCATGCGCTCGTTGGCGGCCTGCGCCAACGCCAGGAGCTTCTCGCGCGGGACCAGGTCGACCTTGTTGATGACCAGGATCTTCTCATGGTTGACACTGGCGGCCTTGGCCAGGATCGCTTCGGCTTCCTCGTCGATGCCGGTCTTGGCATCGAGCAGCACGCAGACGAGATCGGCATCATGCGCCCCGCTCCATGCGGTCGAAACCATGGCGCGGTCGAGCCGGCGCTTGGGCAGGAAGATACCGGGCGTGTCGACCAGGATGATCTGCGCATTGTTCTCGATCACGATGCCGCGGATCAGCGCGCGGGTGGTCTGCACCTTGCGCGAGACGATCGTGACCTTGGCCCCGACCAGCGCATTGACCAGTGTGGACTTGCCGACATTCGGGGCGCCGATCAGCGCAACGAAGCCACAGCGCGTCGCGGCAGGCGCCTCGCCGCTTGCTTCAGCCGTCATTGCCGCCGCCAACGCCTTCACGTTCGATCATCACTGAAGCTGCTACTTTCTCCGCCGCACGCTTGCTGCCGCCGATGCCTTCGGCCGGCGCGAGACCCGGCAAGTCCACGGCGACGCGGAATTGCGGATCGTGATGCGGGCCGGTGCGCTCGACCTCGCGATAGACTGGCGTCGGCAGCCCCTTCCCTTGCGCCCATTCCTGCAGCACGGTCTTGGGATCGCGCAAGGGACGGCGCGGCTTGTGCATGCGCTCGGTCCAGTTGCGCTTGACGAACTCGTCCGCCGCCGCATGGCCGCCGTCGAGGAAGATCGCTCCGATCACGGCTTCGCAGATGTCACCGAGGATGGACTTGCGCAGGCGGGCATCGGCACTGGAGCCGACCGAACCGAGCTTGATGTCGTCGAGCAGACCGAGCGACTTGGCGACGTCGGCGCAGCTCTCCTTGCGCACGAGCTCGGCAAGTCGCTTGGACAGCTCGCCCTCATCGGCGTTCGGGAAGGCGTGGTAGAGCATGTCGGAGACGACGAGCCCGAGCACGTGGTCGCCGAGGAACTCCAGCCGCTGATAGCTGTCGCCGCGCTTGCGCCCGGACTTCAGCGCCGAGACGTGCGTGATCGCCTGTATCAGAAGATTTGGATCGGCGAAGCGGTGGCCAATGCGCGCCTCGAGCGCCGCATTCGCGTCCGCCGCAGCCCTTGCCTTGTCCTTGGCCTTGCTGCTCCGCGTCCGCTTCTTCTTCGCAGGAGTCTTGGTTTGAGGAGGCTTGGCTTCAGAAGTCTTGGCTTCGGAAGTCTTGGCTTCAGAAGTCTTGGGCGCAAGCGTCTTGGTTGCAGCTTCGCCCTCGGGAGCGGCTTGCGCCTCGATCGGTTGGGTCGTGATGTCCTTGGCTTCGTCTTTCATCGGACGATTTTGAAGAACCGCTTCCAGCGGACCGACCACGGCCAGCGCCAGAACATCCAGGCATGCTCGCCTTCGGCGATGGAGAAGAAGATCATCTGGGCGCGGCCGATCAAATTCTCACGCGGCACGTAGCCGACCTGACCGAGGAAACGGCTGTCGGTGGAGTTGTCGCGGTTGTCACCCATCATGAAGAAATGGCCCGGTGGCACCGTGTAGACGTTGGTGTTGTCCATGTAGCCGTTGTCCGCGCAATCCAGCGTCTCGTAGGAGACGCCGTTCGGCAGCGTTTCCTTCCAGCGTTTGACGCGCGAGATGCCGCCGCCTTCGGAGCCGCACGGATCTTCGCCGACATACTCGCTCATGCGCTGGCGCTCGACCGGGGCGTCGTTGATGTAGAGCAGACCGTCCTTCATCTGGATGTGGTCGCCGGGAAGGCCGATCACGCGCTTGATGTAGTCGGTGGTGTCGTCCTTGGGCAGGCGGAACACGACGATATCGCCACGGTTCGGATCCGAACCCCAGATTCGCCCCGAGAACAGCGGCGGCGAGAACGGGATCGAGTAGTGGCTATAGCCGTACGAATATTTCGAAACGAACAGATAGTCGCCGACCAGCAGCGTGGCCTTCATCGAGCCGGACGGGATGTTGAACGGCTGGAACAGGAAGGTGCGGATCACCAGCGCGATCAGGAGAGCATGGATCACGACCCGGACTGTTTCGCCGACGCCGCTTTCAGTTTTCGTTCCCGAAGTCACGCTCATTGCTCTCTCAATTCCGGCCGGCGATCACAGAACGCCCTCCTCCCGCGTCCAGCCCACCCGTTCGCGGCCCAAGGAGATTGTCCTGATTCTGATAGTGGGGCCAATTCCGGCGTAAAGCCGAATTCACCCAGCCTGATTTGCGTCCGCGGACTTTTAGACGGTTGTCGCAGGTCACGCAATCAAGGATCGCATCAAAACTGCACAAAGCATTGATTCTCAATGCAAATTATATAGCGACCGCCGATCCGTCAGGGCCTGGCCCGCGGGACGGCGGAAATAATCACGAAGGCCTGCGCGAGCGGCCAGTCGTCGGTGATGGAAAGGTCGATCTGCGGCTCGAACCCCTCCGGCGTCAGGGCCTGGAGCCGGGCCAGCGCTCCCCCGGTCAAACGCATGGACGGCCGGCCTCCCGGCAGATTGACCACCCCCATGTCGCGCCACCACACGCCCTGCCTTATGCCGGTGCCGAGCGCCTTCGAGCAGGCCTCCTTGGCGGCGAAGCGCTTGGCGTAGGTCGCAACCACCATCTTCTCGTTCCGGGCGCGCCGCTCCGCCTTGGCCCGTTCGGCCGCGGTGAAGATGCGGTCGAGGAAGCGCTCGCCGTGGCGCTCGATCACCTTGGCCACGCGGGTGATGTCGATGAGGTCGGAACCGATGCCGATGATCATGCCCGGCTCCGGCCACGGTCCATCGCCGCGCGCATCTTGCGCACCGTCTCGGCAAGACCGACGAACAGTGCCTCGCCGATCATGTAGTAGCCGATGTTGAGCTCCATGATCTCCGGCAGCGCCGCAATCTTCTCTGCCGTCGCATAATCGAGCCCATGGCCGGCGTGAACCTCGAGCCCGGCGGCCTTCGCCACCTTCACTCCTGCAAGGATCCGCTGCCACTCGGCCTCGGCCTTGTCGGTGTGGCCGTCGGTCACGGCGTCGCACCAGGCGCCGGTGTGGATCTCGATCACCGGCGCGCGCAGTTGCGCCGCCATCTCGATCTGCGCTGGGTCGGCGGCAATGAACAGCGAGACGCGGATACCGGCATCGTTGAGCCGCGCGATATAGGGCGCCAGCACGTTGTGCTGGCCGACGACGTCGAGCCCGCCCTCTGTCGTCACCTCCTGGCGCCGCTCCGGCACCAGGCACACGGCATGCGGCTTGGTGGCGAGCGAGATACGCATCATGTCGTCGGTCGCCGCCATCTCGAAATTCAGCGGCTTGGAAATCTCGGCCTTCAGCCGCGCCATGTCCTCGTCACGGATGTGCCGGCGGTCTTCGCGCAAATGCGCAGTGATGCCGTCGGCACCCGCCTCGATCGCCAGCAGCGCGGCGCGGACCGGATCGGGATGGCGGCCACCGCGCGCATTACGGACGGTGGCGACATGATCGATATTGACGCCGAGGCGGAGCGGAGATGCGGACATTTCAGGACTCGCGAAGTGACGTTTCTCAACTCGTCATGCGCGGGCTCGACCGCACATCCATCTTCTTCGAAGAGATGGGTTGCCGCGTCAAGCCCGGCAACGACATGCTTCATCCATTAACACGTTCGACTTTGGCAACGACGGCCTTGGCACGCAGCTGAGCCAGAATCGCACTCAAATGCTTGAGATCGTAGACTTCGAGATCGATCGTGGTCTCGGTGAAGTCGGGCGAGCGGCGCTGCATGCTGATGTTATCGATGTTGCCGTCGTGCTCGGCGATCACGGTCGCGATTTGCGCCAGCGCGCCGGGCTCGTTGACGTTCTCGACCTTGATGCGCGCCGGGAAGCGCTGCGGCGCGGAGTCCTCGATGTCCCAGCGGACGTCGAGCCAGCGCTCCGGCTCCTCTTCGAAATCCTTCAGGGCCGGCGACTGGATCGGATAGATCGTGATCCCCTCGCCCGGCGTGACGATGCCGACGATGCGATCGCCGGGCACCGCGCCGCCGTTCGGCGCGAATTTCACCGGCAGGTCGGAATTGATGCCACGGATCGGGATCGCGACCGGGCTTCGCGACGGCTCCGACGACTTCTCCTTGAGCTTGGCGGTAAGCCCCTTCTTGACGCCGTAACGCGCGACGCGCTCCTCCTTGTAGTCGGGATACATCGCGCGCGCGACGTGGGACGCCTTGATCTCGCCACGGCCGACCGCCGCCATGACGTCCTCGATCGAGGTGCGCGCAAGCCGCGGCAGCGCGCCCTTGAGCTTGTCGTCGGCATATTCGATCTTGGCCCGCTCGAACAGGCGCTCGACGATGCGCCGGCCGAGGCCGACATATTGATCGCGCACGGCGGTGCGCGTGGCGCGACGGATCGCGGCGCGCGCCTTGCCGGTGACCGCGAGCGTCTCCCAGGCCGATGGCGGCGCCGATTGCGCTTCCGAGGTCAGCACCTCGACCTCGTCGCCGTTCTGGAGCTCCGAGGACAGCGGCGCGAACTTGCCGTTGATCTTGCACCCCACAGCGCTGTTGCCGACGTCGGTATGCACGGCATAGGCGAAGTCGATCACATTGGCGTGGCGCGGCAGCGCGATCAGCTTGCCCTTCGGCGTGAAGCAGAAAACCTGGTCGTGGAAGAGCTCGAGCTTGGTGTGCTCGAGGAACTCCTCGGGATTGGCGCTCTCCGAGAGAATGCCGATGGTGTGGCGCAGCCAGGCGAACGCGTTGGACTCGCGCTTGAGGAATTCGGTCGGCGACCCCACTCCCTCCTTGTAAAAGACATGCGCGGCAATGCCGCGCTCGGCGATCTGGTCCATTGCCTCGGTGCGAATCTGCAGCTCGACGCGCTGGTTGCCGGGGCCGATCACGGTGGTGTGGATCGACCGATAGTCGTTCTGCTTCGGGGTCGAGATGTAGTCCTTGAAACGCCCCGGCACGACCGGCCAGGTGGTATGGACGATGCCGAGCGCGCGATAGCATGCCTCGATGTCGTTGACGACGACGCGGAAGCCGAAGATGTCGGACAATTGCTCGAAGCCGACCGACTTGCGCTCCATCTTGGTCCAGATCGAGAACGGCTTCTTGCGGCGGCCATAGACCCGCGCTCCCAGGCCGCGGTGGCGCAGATTGTTGGAGAGCTGGTCCTCGATCTCGCCGATCAGGTTGCGGTTGCGCTCGGCGAGCGCATCGAGCCGCTGCATCACCACCGCATAGGCTTCGGGATCGAGGGTGCGGAAGGACAGATCCTCCAGCTCCTCGCGCATTTCCTGCATGCCCATGCGCCCGGCCAGCGGTGCGTAGATGTCGAGCGTTTCCTCGGCGATGCGCCGGCGCGATTCTGTCGGCACAAAGTCGAGCGTGCGCATGTTGTGCAGGCGGTCGGCGAGCTTGACCAGGAGCACACGGACATCGTCTGCAATGGCGAGCAACAGTTTGCGCAGGTTCTCGGCCTGCTTCGCCTCGCGCGACACCAACTCCAGCCGCTTCAGCTTGGTCAGGCCCTCGACCAGTGCGCCGATCTCGGGACCAAAAAGCTGATCGATTTCGGCGCGCGTCGCTTCGGTATCTTCGATCGTGTCGTGCAGCAACGCGGCGACGATGGTGGCGTCGTCCAGCTTCAAGTCGGTGAGAATCGCCGCCACTTCGAGCGGGTGCGAAAAATAGGGGTCGCCCGAGGCACGGGTCTGCGAGCCGTGCGCCTTCATGGCGTAGACATAGGCTCGGTTCAGCAGATCTTCGTTGGTGTTCGGATTGTAGGACCGGACGCGCTCGACAAGGTCGTATTGCCGCATCATGCGCGCGCGAGGCTTCGCTGGCCGTGCCACCGGCGCAGTCGGGGCCACGGCAACCGATTCGGTTGCGGCCTGCATCTGCGTGGGTCTGCGGCGTCGATACACCATGCGGTCCTGCCTTCAAACGGACCATGAACGGCCCGTTGTATACATCTTAAGCTCCGGTCACGGACGCCGCCGATCAATTCGATGACGGGCGCGCGGCGCAAACCGGCAACGCTATGGTAACCACGAAAAGGCCAACAAAAGCAAAGGCCCGAACACGGTTCGGGCCTTCGATAAGATCACAAGAAGTCGACGATCGCGAGTAAGACGATTACTCGTCCTCCTCCGGCTGCTCTTCCGGCGGCGCGAGGCCTTCGAGGCCCTTCAGGAGCTCCTCTTCGGTCATGCGCTCCACGGCCACTTCAGTATCGTCCGCATCGACGCTGGCGCCGGCGGAACCGATCAGCGGGACGGTGTCGGGCTCGGGCTCGTCCACCTCGACGAACTTCTGGAGGGAATGCACCAGCTCCTCGCGGAGATCTTCCGGCGAGATGGTCGTGTCGGCGATCTCGCGCAAAGATACAACAGGGTTCTTGTCGTTATCCCGGTCAACCGTTAGTTGTGAACCGGACGAAATCATGCGGGCACGGTGGGCGGCCAGCAGGACCAGGTCAAACCGGTTGTCGACCTTGTCGATACAATCTTCTACGGTGACGCGAGCCATGGACCGTCGCTCCGTTTTGGGTGGGACGAAATTTGTGGATGATCGGGGCTAGATATAGGGGCTGGGCCAATTTCGCAAGGTAAATTTGTGATTTGGTCTCGCCAAACGCCTCTGCTACCCCCACATTGGGGCTGGGATGGGGTGGATTTTCCGGGCTGCCATTGTGGGTAGCGCGGGGTGCAGGCAGGACCGCCATAACTATACCTTGATTGCCCCGACTTCTCCGGATTTGCGGTTTCGACGGGCTTCGGCGGCAATTTAGGACTGCGCGGCTGATTGTGGCCGTGCCAACAATAAACGATCAATCACGACTACTACGCGAGCAAACTGAATGTCACCTTCTCCTACCAACAAGATCGCGCTCTTCATCGACGGGGCCAATCTTTACGCGACGGCGAAAACTCTCGGCTTCGATATCGACTACAAGCGCCTTCTGAAGGAGTTTCAGAGCCGCGGGACGCTGCTGCGGGCGTTCTATTACACAGCGATCATCGAGGATCAGGAATATTCCTCGATACGCCCCTTGATCGACTGGCTCGACTACAACGGCTACACCGTCGTCACCAAGGCGACCAAGGAATTCATCGACGCCTCCGGCCGGCGCAAGGTCAAGGGCAACATGGACATCGAGCTCGCCGTGGACGCCATGGAGCTCGCCGAGCACATCGACCAGATGGTGCTGTTCTCCGGCGACGGCGACTTCCGCTCGCTGGTCGAAGCCGTGCAGCGCCGTGGCGTGAGGGTGACCGTAGTCTCCACCATCGCCAGCCAGCCGCCGATGATCGCCGACGAGCTGCGCCGCCAGGCCGACGTCTTCACCGATCTCGTCGAGCTGCAGTCCAAGCTTGGCCGCGACCCGTCCGAGCGCCCCGCCCCGCGTGATCGCGGCGAGCGCGAGGCGCGCCACCACGCCCCGCAGTTCCTCCAGCGCGCAACCACGATGGCGCCGAGGGGCGATGACGACTTCGAGGAGTGAGGCGGCCCGGTCAAGCCGCCAGGCCCCCACCCTCGTCCCCGACCGTGACTGCCCGCTCTG
Organism: Bradyrhizobium sp. CCBAU 51627; assembly: GCF_028128765.1. Taxonomy (GTDB): domain Bacteria; phylum Pseudomonadota; class Alphaproteobacteria; order Rhizobiales; family Xanthobacteraceae; genus Bradyrhizobium. The sequence goes on along the minus strand of NZ_LBJG01000088.1, from coordinate 8,746 downwards.
TCCGCGCCTGGTCGCCTTTCGCGAGGCGAACCGCGCGCGTGAGCCGTCATGGCACAACGCACCAGTTGCGCCCTTTGGCGACATCACGGCCCGCCTCCTGATCGTCGGTCTGGCGCCGGGGATGCAGGGCGCTAACCGCACCGGCCGGCCCTTCACCGGCGATTATGCCGGCGACCTGCTCTACGCCACGTTGCTCGAATACGGGTTTGCCAAGGGTAGCTATCAGGCCCGGCCGGATGACGGTTTGAAGCTGATCGACTGCCGGATCGCCAATGCCGTGCATTGCGTTCCGCCGCAGAACAAGCCACTGCCGGTCGAGATCAACACCTGCCGCCAGTTTCTGGTCGCCAATCTCGAAACGATGCCGAAGCTGCGCGCCATCATCGCGCTCGGCCGGATTGCGCACGACAGCGTGCTCAAGCCGCTGAAGCTGAAGGCCTCGCAAGCGCCCTTCGGCCACGGCGCGGTGCATCAGGCCGGTGCGTTCAGGCTCTACGACAGCTATCACTGCTCGCGCTACAACACGAACACCGGGGTGCTGACGCCGGACATGTTCCGCAGCGTGTTCGCGAAGGTGAAGGCGGATCTGGATTAGCGCCGCCCTATCTCCGGACCGGATTGGCCTTCAGCCAGTCAAGGACGTCGCCGGCGTTCCGGTCCGGCGGAAACACCGGGTAGAACACATCCGTGATCCTGGCATCGTCGATAACAAGCGCGAGGCGCTTGATCAGCGTGAGGCCCGCGACCTCCATGGTGGGCAGATTGAGCGCGCGCGTGAGCGCCAGCTTCTCGTCCGAAAGCACCGGAAACGGCAGATGCAGCCGCGAGGCCATCTCGGTCTGGTATTCGTTGCTCTGGGTTGACAGGCCGAACACCTGCGCAGCGCCGGCAGCCTTGAGCTCCGCGAACAGGTCGCGGAACGCACAGGTCTGCGGCGTACAGCCGCGGGCCCCCGGAATCATGTCCCAATCGTCAACCAGAGAAATCTTGCCGGGCTCGCCGGTGCGCGGATAGGCGAACACGACAGTTCGCCCCGACAGCGCCGACAGGTCGACCGAGGTGTCATCGGTCGCACGCAGGCTGGTCGTGGGCAGCGTCAGGCTCTTCAGATGGGCCGCGCCGCCGTCATCGGTGGGAGCCGGGATCTGGCTCCAATCGACCTCGAGCAGGTTTTTCTGAGACATCAGCCCTATCCCCTCGCCCGCATCAGCCGGCCCTTCTCCCGGCTCCAGTCGCGCTTCTTCTCGCTTTCGCGTTTGTCGTGCAGCTTCTTGCCCTTCGCAACCGCGAGCTGCAATTTGGCCCGACCGCGCTCGTTGAAATAGAGCTTGAGCGGAATCAGCGTCATGCCTTCGCGGTCGACCGCGCCCATCAGCTTGTTGATCTGGCGCCGGTGCAGCAGCAACTTTCGCGGTCGCTTGGGCTCGTGGTTGAAGCGGTTGCCCTGAAGGTATTCGGGAATAGTGGCGTTGATCAGCCAGATCTCGCCATTCTTGGAGTCGGCATAGGACTCCGCAATCGTGCTCTTGCCATTGCGGATCGACTTCACCTCGGTGCCGGTCAGGGCAATGCCCGCCTCGATGGTATCCTCGATGGCGTAGTTGAACCGGGCCTTGCGATTTTCCGCCATGACCTTGATGGGTCGTTCGTTCTTATCGGCCATCTATCTTCAGAACCTGGCAGAGAAACCTGATCGAGATGCGCGTAAGCTAACAGATTGGATGAAGCGCGCGCGTCACTTCTTGAGGAGATCGCGAATCTCGGTCAGCAGCACGACCTCCGCCGACGGCTTCGGCGGCTCCGCGGCCTTGACCTCTTCCTTGCGCTTCAACGCATTCATGGCGCGGATCACCAGGAACAGCACGAAGGCGATGATGATAAAGTTGATCGCCAGCGTCAGGAAGTTGCCGTAAGCGAGCACCGCACCTTGCTTTTTCGCATCCGCTAAGTTGGTGGCGGTGACCGTCTTCGACAAGGGGACGAAGTAGTTTGAGAAGTCCAGGCCGCCAGTCGCGGCGCCGATGATCGGCATGATGATGTCGCCGACCAGCGACGTGACGATTGCACCAAATGCCGCGCCGATGATCACGCCGACGGCGAGGTCAACGACATTGCCCTTCATCGCGAACTCGCGGAACTCCCTGAGCATCCGCGTGCCTTTCTCCTCGACGCTCATGAGCGGCTCCCCCGATCGCCTAGTCCATCAGTTGATCAGGCCGGCGTGCACCATGGCGCTGCGTACGGCCGCCCGCGTCGGCTCGGAGACCGGAACCATCGGCAGGCGCAGCGCCTCGTCGAGCTTTCCGAGCAGCGACATCGCGTACTTGATCGGCGCCGGATTGCTCTCGATGAAGAGGTTGTTGTGCAGCGGCATCAGCTTGTCGTGGATCGCGAGCGCCGCTTTGGTGTCGCCCTTTGCCCACGCGGCGTGGAACTCGGCGCACAGGCGCGGAGCGACATTCGAGGTCACCGAGATGCAGCCATGGCCGCCGTGGGCCATATAGCCGATGATGGTGGCGTCCTCACCCGAAAGCTGGTTGAAATCCTCGCCCATCGCCGCGCGCTGCTGCGACACGCGAACCATGCTGGCGGTGGCGTCCTTGACGCCGGCGATGTTCTTCAGCTCCCACAGCCGCTTCATGGTATCGACCGACATGTCGATCACCGAGCGCGGCGGAATGTTGTAGATGATGATCGGAATGCCGATCGCATCGTTGATCGCCTTGAAGTGCTGGTACATGCCCTCCTGGGTCGGCTTGTTGTAGTAGGGCGTGACCACCAGCACGGCGTTGGCGCCCGCCTTCTCGGCGTGCTGGGCCAGTTCGACAGCCTCCTTGGTCGAATTCGAGCCGGCGCCGGCGATCACGGGCACGCGGCCCTTGGCCTCCTCGATGCACCACTCGACGACCTTCTTGTGCTCGTCATGACTGAGCGTCGGGCTCTCACCGGTGGTGCCGACCGGGACCAGGCCGTTGGTGCCTTCGGAGATCTGCCAGTTGACCAGCGACCGGAACGCCGCCTCGTCCAGCGAGCCGTTCTTGAACGGCGTGACCAAGGCGGTGAACGATCCCCGGAATTTCGTCTTGGCTGCCATGGACTTCCTCCGTACGCGGCTATCTCTCGAGCAAGCCCCCTTCATATCGGGTCTATCCCGCCCGTAAAAGACCCGCTTCCGTGTGACGCACCGTTTAAGCCGCGATTTTGCCGCGGTGATGGTGCAAACCCGGCGAAGGTAAGCGGTTGTTGGTATTTTGTCCGCATATTCAATCAAATACAGCCAGATCTTGTACGGATAGGTCTTGAGCCAATTGACTGATTCGGGGCGACGAACCGCCGTGACCAGCTTTCCTCGTGCCGCATGGCGATCCGTCAGCCTGGCCCTGTGCCTGATGGCCGGGCTGTCGATCGGCTGCGTCGCTTTGGCCAAGTCCAACGAGACAACCGAGGCCACCGCGAAGGAACCCGCCAAGGGAACTGCCAAGGGAACTGCCAAGCCAGCCGCCAAGCCGCCCGCGAAGGAGACGACGAAGGGATCGGCCAAGGAGGCAGCCAAGGGCACGGGCAAAGAGTCCGCCAAAGGCATGAGCAAAGGCACGAGTAAGGGAGCCGCTCCCGCCACGACCAAGGATACGGCGAAGAAACCCGCAGGCAAGGACGCAGCGAAGGACAAGGCGAAGCCGGCAGCTGCGGCTCCCGCGCCAAAATCAACGCCGGCCGGCGGCGCCGCTCACACCGCGCCTGCGGTGACGGCCACCATCAGACCTTCCGCGCCGGCCGCCGCCAGACCAGTCGCGACGCCGGTGCTGGCGCCTGCGACCCGCCAGCACGCGGCGCCGCGCAAACCCGTCACACCGGCCGCAATCGCTGCGACCTCGTCGACGTCGCAAGCCGACAAGGACACCCTGGAAAACGTCATCGAGCTCGTGCGCAAGCACAAGCCGGGCGATGCCACGAGCTACGCGGATTCGATTTCCGATCCCGTTGCGCGAAAACTCGCGGAATGGGTCATCCTGCGCAGCGAGGACAATGGCGCGAGCGTCGAGCGCTACCGCGCGTTTCTCTCCGCCAATCCAAGCTGGCCGTCGCAGACCTTCCTGCGCAGGCGGCTTGAAGCCGCGATGTGGGATGACAGGCGCGACGATTCCGTTGCGTGGTCATGGTTCGAGAACGAATCGCCGGTTTCGGCCAAGGGCCGCTTCGCGCTGGCCAAGGCGATGCTGGCGCGTGGCGACCGCGCCAATGCCGAGCGGCTGGTGCGCGAGGCCTGGCGCAATGATCCGATGTCGGAGGAGACCGAGAACAACGCGCTCGATCAGTTCGGGGCCCTGCTCACACCGGGCGACCAGAAGGCGCGGATGGACACGCTGCTCTATGGCAGCGAGCACGAGGCGGCGCTGCGTGCGGCAAGGCGGCTCGGTGCCGGCTATGTCGCGCTCGCCAAGGCCCGCATTGCCTCCTTCAGGAAGGCGCCCAACACGCGCGCGCTGCTCGAAGAAGTGCCGCGCGAGCTGCACAGCGATCCCGGCTTCATCTTCAGCAAGATCCAGCTCCTGCGCCGCGAAGAGAAGTTTTCGGAAGCGGCCCAGCTGATGCTGTCGGCTCCGAAGGACCCGAACCGGCTCTACAATCTCGACGAATGGTGGATCGAGCGGCGCCTCCTGGCGCGCAAGATGATCGACACCGAGGATTTCCGCAGCGCCTATCTGATCGCGCGGGATGCCGCTCTGCCCTCGCGCGACATCTACAAGACCGAGCAGGAGTTCACGGCGGGCTGGATCGCGCTGCGCTTCCTGGGCGATCCCGCGGCGGCCGCCCAGCATTTTGCCCGCATCGGCGTCGGCAGCGTCAATCCGACCACGCTGGCACGCGCGGGTTACTGGCAGGGCCGCGCGGCCGAGGCTGCCGGCCGCCAGCAGGAGGCGCACAATGCCTATGCTCGCGCGGCCGAGCAGTCGACCAGCTATTACGGCCAGCTCGCGCGCGCAAAGCTCGGCCTGCCGCAGATCGGCCTGAACAGCCAGCCCCGCAGCCGCGGCGCCGAACGGCTGGAAATCGTGCGCGCGGCGCAACTGCTCTATGAGCTCGACGAGCGCGCACTCGCCGTGCCGATGCTTGCCGACATGGGCGAGAACGGCGATCCCGAAGCGCTTGCCGGCCTCGGCGAGTTGACCCAGCGCTACAGCGACGCGCGCGGCATGCTGCTGGTCGGCAAGGCCGCGCTCAATCGCGGTCTGCCGTTCGATTTCTACGCCTATCCCGTCAACGGCATTCCCCAGTTCAAGCAGATCGGCCCCGAGGTCGAGCGCAGCATCGTCTACGCGATCGCGCGACAGGAAAGCGCATTCAACCCCTCCGTGGTCTCTCCGGCACAGGCCTACGGCCTGATGCAGGTGACGCCCGACGCCGCGCGCTATGTCTGCAAGCGGCACGGCGCGACCTATGACCTGTCACGTCTGAAGAACGATTCGTCCTACAACGCCACGCTCGGCGCGGCCGAGCTCGGTGGGCTGCTCGAGGACTATCGCGGCTCCTACATCATGACGTTTGCCGCCTACAACGCGGGCCGTGGCAGCGTGAAGAAGTGGATTGATCGCTACGGTGATCCACGTGATCCGAAAGTCGACGCGGTCGACTGGGTGGAGCTGATCCCGTTCTCCGAGACGCGCAACTACGTGCAGCGGATCATGGAGAACCTTCAGGTCTACCGCGCCCGCTTCGGCGGCGGCACGCGGTTGCAGATCGAGGCCGATCTGCGCCGCGGCACCGGCAGCGTGGAATAGCGCCGCTTCTCCATCAGCAGATGCCTGCTCCCCTCGCGACGTCCGCTTTGGCGCTTGCCGCCCTGTCGATCGCGCCGGCAGGCGCGGCGCCCGTCACGACAGCCGCCAAGACAAGCAATCGCCTGGATGTCGGTTGACCCGTGTGCGGGAGCGCCGGGCAGAATCGCGGGAATGCCCTCAACGTCAAGTCTGACGACGACAGCCGCAGCAACAGGATTGAGCAGAGCTGGACCAGGCGCGAAAGCGGCCAGGCACTGGACCTGAGATACGGACAATGAGGGACCGAGAATTCGAAAGGCCGTCTCATTTGTGCGGCCTCTTTCGTTGCCGAAGCCGAGAGCATGTCGGCCGCTAGGTCCGCGGCCTGTATCCGGGCAACACAAAGAAAAGCCCCGGCGGTTTCCCGCCGGGGCTCTCTCGTCAGGTCGTTAGACCAAACTTACCAGTTGCGCTGAGCGCGCAGCAGCAGCGAGACGGTGCCCTGGTTCTTGATCTCGTAGATCGCAGCCGGCTTGGCGGTAACGGTAGAACCACCGTACGCGACCGAGCCTGCATACTTGGTGTCGATCTCCGAGTAGTTGACGTCGGCCGAGAACGTCAGGTTCTTGACCGGAGTCCAGCCAGTCTTCGTGCCGATCACCCAGTAGTTGAAGTCCGGGTTACAGGTCGAACCCGCCGTCAACAGCGCTCCCATGGCAGCAGTGCCGCAGATGAAGCCCTTGGCAGTGCTGTTGTAGCGAACCGCACCGTACGAACCGTAGAGCGACGTGTTCCAGTAGGGATCCCAGTTGTGGGTGTAACCACCGCTGAAGCCGTAGGTCGTGGTCAGCTCCTGGCCGGAACCGGGAATGAACACGCTGTCGGTCAGGGTCGCAAAGCCGACGCTCTGGTATGCGCCAGCCAGGCCGGTGCCTCCGAACATCGACCAGGCATGCGGTGCTAGATCCTGGAAGTTGTAGAAGCTTGCACCGTTGGTGTAGACGCCCGACATGTTGATCGTATCGCCCGCACCAGTCGGAATGTTCTTGATCGACAAGGCCAACTGCCCAGCCCAACCCCACTTGTCATCGGGGTGACCCGACGTCTCGGTAGCGCCGTAGTAGGCAACGTGGTTGTCATGGGCGGCAACCGACGCTTGGAACAGACCCCAAGCCTGATCGGCGCGGAACGCCGCGACGAGGTCAGGGGATCTCGTTCCACCGTAGGCGGAGCCGCCGAGCGACCCACCAACGATGCCCGCCGACGTCGCAAGCGAAGCGTTGACAACACCACCCTGGTAATAAACCGTCGGATCCTGGGCCGACAGCGCGAGGGTCATGCCCTGGCCAAAGTCCGCAGTGTAGGTGAACTGGGTAACACCAGTAACCGTACCACCGTTGCCGACCAGACCATCGAAGTTATTGGCCGGATAGTTGGTCCAGGGAGCGCTGAACTGCGAGACGGCCTTACCCATCGTGAAGCCAGCGAACTGGATGAAGGCGTAGTACACGCCAAGCGCACCGCCAGCGATGTTGCCACCGGAGGCATTGCCCGGCGCAGACGACGTCGTACCGGAAATGACGTCATAGCCGGTCGCGCCGGCCCCCGTGCCGCTGTAGCCGCCGGTCGTCCACGAGAAGGTCAGATCGGCGAACGTACGCACAACGCCGTATTCGGTCGCGGTACGCGTATCGATGTTGAGGTCTTCGCGAGCGCGGAAGTAATAGTAGTTCGACAGCCGGTTTTCGGCACCGCCCGTGCCGCTGGCATAGGGGTTGAAGTCCGTCGCATGGATCGCGGCGTCAGCGCGCAGGTAACCACCCAGCTTGATGCAGGTGTCGGTGCCCGGGATGTAGTAGAAACCCGCACCGTACAGGGAGCAGATCTTCACGTATTCGACCGCCTTGGCCTTCACGGGGAGATCGGCTGCCTGAGCTCCGCCCACGGCGATCAGACCCGCCGCTGAGCCGAGCAAAAGGCTCTTAACCAACTTCATGTTAAACCTCCAAGTTGCTCTTCAGGGAAGGTCACTGACCCGAATGGCCAATTCCCCAACCCCCTCTAAATCACCGCCTTGGCCACCTTCGCGTCTTCGGACACACCCGCATGAACGCGAGGGACTTAAGCGAAAGACCTAAACGGGACGACCTTGGGATGCCCCCCTCCGTCGCCCGTTCACAATTACCGAACGTCCTTGCACACACAACAACAGAACGCTCCGAAACGGGCCGATGGCGTGTGTTTTCCGACGGGTGTTGCACAAATAACACGCAGATGTGATTGAAGGGCTCTCGCAACCAATTGTTTTCATTTGTTTTTTCAGACCGGTTCCATTTGCCCCCGAGGTTCCGGGTCCGACGGGCGGCGCGCGGACTGACGCGCATGGACCGCTCCGAGTTGCTCGAATCGTGGAATCAGCACGACGGCTCGACGGGACGTGTAATGCCCGGTAACCCTCTGTGAACGGTGGCCGATACGCGCGGCTGCACAGCCGGCGTGGCAGAGACACTCTATAAGGTTCAAGCCGCCGGGAAGACCGGGGAATCGGGGGCGGACGTCCTTGCCGGCGGAAATCGTTGGGAATATTTGAACGAAAACACACGCTTCCAAATTGACCGGCCCAAGCAATTAGATGCATAAGGCTCGCACCGGAGAGGTGGCCGAGTGGCTGAAGGCAACGCTTTGCTAAAGCGTCATACGGTCTCAAGCTGTATCGAGGGTTCGAATCCCTCTCTCTCCGCCACCCAGCAGAATCACGGTCTGCGCGTTCCCTCCCCCAGGAGGCGGTTGAGGCGCGGCTGAGAAAGCCTGGCGCAAGAACCCGCGCGGCTGAGCCCAGCTTGATTCGCGCTCATTATATAAAGGGTGCGCATGCCCAGTTGTGGAGGCGCCGGAGATCGTGTCCCCTTGCATGGTGTAGCTGGCGGCGGGTCACCGCGTTCACCGGCCAGGGCCGGGCAGGTCAGCTGGCGATAGCCGGAAGGCTG
>NZ_LBJG01000087.1 GCF_028128765.1 Bradyrhizobium sp. CCBAU 51627 | reverse complement strand
CGCGGTCGGAGGCGGCGTCGGCGGCTTGGGTGCAGCAGGTGGCGGCGGGGGCGGAGGAGGCGCCTGATGGGTTGCGGGCGGCAGAGGCGGCGGCGTCGGACGTGACGGCGCAGCAGCCGGCGGAGGTGCGGCAGGCGGATGCGGCGGTGCCGCTGCGGGCGGCGGTGCAGTCGGATGGGCGGGAGCCGCAGGCGGCGGAGGCGGCGTCGCCGGGCGCGCGGCGGGCGGCGGTCCCTTCGGCGCTTCCTTCGGAGGCTGCTTCGGTTTTCCGTCAGGGCCCGTCTCTGGCTGGGCCTGCGCGACCACGAGTGGCGGCGCGGATTGCGCATGCGATGCGGAGCTTGCGAATTGCATCGCGGTCAGAGCCGTCGTGGCAAGCAGCACGAAACGAAGGTTGGTCATATGGTTCAACTTCCCCGGAAGGTTCTTTGACGAAGTCTTGTGATGAACGGCTACGCGTTAGGCCGCATTGTGGCGGGCGAAGCGGTCGCGGCCCGATTTATTTCTGCACGCAAATCACGTCACTATGGCGACGTTCATTGCGCATTCAGACGCAGGTTGCAATCGCCCCACATGTGATCGCTCTCGTTCTCACATGTGATGCTGCGACGAATTGGCATCCGTCGCGGGATTGGGCGTCAGCGGACCGTCTGGTCCACGCGATGGAATCTCTTCGGGCATGTTGCCCGGCAATTCATCGGGCCGCGGTGATTCGCCCGGCTCGCGCACCGGCGGCGTGATCTCGGGCTGCGGGTTGCCCGGCGGAATTCCCGGCGGCGGCTCAGCGGGCGTGCCGGGCGTCGATGGCGGTATCTCGGGCGGTTCGATCGGCATCGGCCTCACGGAGATCAGTTGACAGGAGAACGACAACGACGATGCCGCGCGGATGTTCCCGCATCGCGCCGTCCTATTCCGGCGCGTGACAGACCGCCTCGATGTTGTGGCCATCAGGGTCGAGCACGAAGGCGCCGTAATAGTTCGCGTGATAATGCGGGCGAAGGCCGGGCGGCCCGTTGTCGCGGCCGCCTGCCGCCATCGCAGCCTGGTAGAACGCATCGACAGTCGCGCGGTCGTTGGCGCGGATTGCGACATGCACTGGCTTGTTCATCGCGCCTTCGCCGCCGATCCAGAAATCCGGCTTGCCGTCGGCACCGAAGCCGGCGGCCGCGGCGTGGCCGGTCTGCTCCGCCGTCACCTCCATGATCAGGCCGTAATCGAGCGGCGCCAGCGCCTTGGCGTAGAACGCCTTCGCGGCCTCATAGTCGGAGACGGACAAGCCCAAATGATCGATCATCGCGAACCTCCGTTGTGGGTCGTCAGCGCGACAGGAACGTGTTGCTTCTTGTCTTGCGCGCGATCGCAAAGCCGCGCGCAACCATGTCAGCGATACAATCCTGCTGCCATTCGTTTTGTGACAGATGCTCGATCACGACCGCGCGGGGCCACAGCGATGGCGGCGCGTCGCGGAAGAATCCGATCAGCACGCGGTCCTCAAAACCCTCGACGTCGATCTTGAGCGAATCGACCTCGGTGACGCCGGCCTCGTCGAGAATGCGCGTGAGCCGCAACGATGGCACCTTGATCGCATCCGTGCTGGCGGTGCCGGTGACGACATGCGTCGCGCCGAGATTGCCGCCGCCGCTCTCGATCATCAACTCGCCGTCGGCATCGCCCGCGGCGGCCTGCACCAGGCGGACCTGATTTGCCCTCGATGCGGCATGGTTGAACGCGAGCCGTCCAAACGTCAGGGGATGCGGCTCGATCGCGACCACCTTGCCCGACGTCCCGACTTGCCGCGCCATCACCAGCGCAAAGGTACCGACATTGGCCCCGACATCGACGAAGGTGCCGCCTGCCGGCGTGTGCTGGCGCAGGAAGTCGAGTTCGTCGAGGTTATAGTCGGGATTGAACAGCGCGCCGCGTTCGGTGGCGCTACCCTGGTGATAGAAGCGGAACGAGGCACCCTGATATTGCACATCGATGGGGCCGCCCCGCAGCAGATTGACCAGCCGCGACATCCACGGTCGGAAGGCGCCGCGCTTCAGCCCCGACGCTTGCGCGAGCCTGATGATTGCGGCCTGCGCTGCATTCGGTGCAAACGTGCCGAATGGCGCGGTCGAAGGGGCGTTGTCGGGCGTCAAGCAGGCGGTCCTCGTTGCAGGCGGCGCATGCATAGCCCGTTTTGGTGGGGACTCCAATGTTGGAAAGGAATGTAGCCCGGATGGAGCGAAGCGAAATCCGGAGTTCCCTCTGGAGGCGCCGTCCCGGATTGCGCTTCGCTCCATCCGGGCTACGAGCTTCACGCTGCCTCCTTCCGCTGCCTCAGAAACCGCCCGAGCAGCTTGCGTCGTCCCTTGCGCGGAATCAGGTCGATGTCGCTGACGAGCCTGGCGCCGCCCCTGCGGCGCTCAAGCACGATCTTGCGGCTGTGGAAGGCCTCCAGCTCGACGCGATGCGCGACGCTGACGATCGTCGCCTTCGGCAGCTCGTCGATGACCATCTTCATCATCTTGTCCTGGCTCTTCTCGTCGAGCGCGGAGGTCGCCTCATCCAGCACGACGATGTCGGGGTTGTGCAGAAGCAGCCGCGCGAAAGCAAGGCGCTGCTTCTCGCCGCCTGACAGCGTCTGGTCCCACGGACCTTCCTCCTCGATCTTCTCCTTGAGATGGTCGAGCCCGACCTTGTGCAGGGCATCGCCGATCTCCTCCTCGCTCCAGTTCTCGGCCGCGCCGGGATAGGCGACCGCCCGCCGCAAAGACCCCGAGGGCACGTAGGGCCGCTGCGGCAGCATGAACAGCCGCCTGTCAGGGTGGAAATTGACGCTGCCGCCGCCCCACGGCCACAGCCCCGCGATGGCGCGCACCAGCGTGCTCTTGCCGGTCCCGGATTCGCCGGCGACCAAGAGCCGCTCGCCTGGCGAGATCACCACCTCGGTCTCGCCGACCACGGCGGTACCGTCGTCGAGCGTGACGGAGAGGTCGTTCAGCTCCAGCATGGCATCGTTGCTGGTCTCGCCGCGCTGGATGCGGCCGAAACCGTCGCCCTGCTCGGCGCGTTCGAGGCCGTCGAGCGACATCATCAGCGAAGCGATGCGGCGCGCGCAGGCATTCCAGTCGGCCAGCCGCGGGTAATTGTCGACCAGCCAGCCGAACGCGCCCTGCACGATGGTGAAGGCGGAGGCCGCCTGCATCACCTGCCCAAGCGTCATGCTGCCGTCGAGGAATTTTGGCGCACAAAGCAGGAGGGGGACGACAGGCGCAACGAGGCCCGATCCCTGCGACACCAGCGTGGTTCGCATGTGCTGGCCGGCCAGCCGCGCCCATTGCCTGAGCACGTCGGTAAAGTTGCGGTCGATCCCGCCGCGCTCCTCTTCCTCGCCGCCGAGCAGCGCGATGCTTTCGCCATTCTCGCGCACGCGTGTCAGCGTGTAGCGGAAATCGGCTTCGGCCTGATTCTTGTCCTCGGAGACCTGCACGAATTGGCGACCGATCATCAGGATCGAGCCGGACGCGATGGCGGCATAGAGGATCGCGGCGATCACGAGAAAGCCGGGAATGGTGATCGCCGATCCGCCGAAGGTGACGGTGAGCGCGCCGCCGATGGTCCAGAGCACCACGATGAAGGTGGCGGCCGACAGCAGCGCCGAGGTGACGCCGGCGAGAAAGTCGACCGGCGAGTCCGTTGCAACACGTAAGTCCTCGGCGATCCTGTATTCGGGATTGTCGTGGTCGCCGCCGACGAGATTGAGCTGGTAGTAGCGTCCATTCTCGAGCCAGCGTGTCAACACTCCGTTCGTCAGCCAGGCGCGCCAGCGCCGCTGGATGCTCATGCGCGCAAACACCTGCGCGACGCCAAGCACGATGCTCCCGATGGCGAGCGGGAAAAACATTGCACTGAGGTGGAAGACCGTGGTCGCATCGCGCTTCTCGATGGCGTCGAAGATGGCGCGATTCCAGACGTTGATGCCGTATTGGAAGCCGACGGCCGCAACGATCAGCACGACGAGGCCGATGGAGAATGCCCAGGCAAGGCGATCGCCCTTGCGGCTCCAGAAGCCGCGCGCGCTGATCCAGAAGCGGGTGAGGAGATAATCCTTGCGCGCCTGCTCGGCCTCTTCGGGAGTCAGGTCGGGATCAGGCTCTAGCAATTCGGGCGGCGGCGGTGTGACGTCATCGCCGTTCTCGCCGGTGACCTTCCCGATGGGCGGTGTGTCGCCCTGCTCCTTTTTCCGGACCGGCTTCTGCATGAGGGGATAACGCGAGCCGGTTCCATCGAGTTCCCCCGATTCACTCGGCGGCGCCGTCGCGCACCTGTTTCAGCCGGGCGGCCCGGTGGAGCACGCGCGACAGCTCCTCGATCGAATAGGGCTTCTGCACGAGCTCGAAGCCGGCGACTCTGTCCTGGGACAAGGCGTGGCTGTAGCCTGTGGTCAGCACGATCGGAACGTTGATGCAGCGATCGCGGATGGCCTGCGCGAGATCGAGTCCGGTCATTCCAGGCATGACGACGTCGGAGAACACGACGTCGAAGCGGTCGGCGTCCCCGGCCAGCTCGGCGAGCGCGTCGGTTGCGTTGTCGACCACCGTGATGCTGTAGCCGAGCTCGGTCAGCCCGTCGGCGGCGAAATTGCCGAGCTCGATATTGTCCTCGACGACCAGCACCGACATGCCGCTGCCGGCGACAGCCGGGGCCGTGGTGGGCGCCTGGCTCCGGGGCAGGAGATCTGCCGGCACGCGCGGCAGATAGAGCGAGAAGGTGCTGCCCTGGCCGACCTCGCTGATCACGGTCACCTCGCCGCCGGATTGTCGGGCGAAGCCGAACACCTGCGACAGGCCGAGGCCGGTGCCCTGGCCGACCTGCTTGGTGGTGAAGAAGGGCTCGAAGATGCGACCCAATTGTGCGGCGGGAATGCCAATGCCGCTATCGCTGACCGCGATGCAGACGAAGCCAGGACTTTTCGAGGCCTGACTACCTGAAGGATGCGCGAGCGTTTCAGGAACGGTGGTCGCCGCGTGCACGGAGAAGACGATCCGGCCCTTGCCCTGCATGGCGTCGCGCGCGTTGGTCGCCATGTTGATCAGGGCTGTCTCAAACTGGCCGGCATCGGCGCTGACGAGGCAGGGCTCGGCCGGCAGCTGCATGACGATTTCGATCGCAGATCCCAGCAGCGTGGCGAGCATGTCGCGCAGCGACTGCATCCGGTCGCCGACGTCGAATATTTCCGGCTTCAAGGTCTGGCGTCGCGCAAAGGCGAGGAGCTGCGAAGTCAGCTTGGCGGCGCGCGACACGGCCTCCGCGATCGCCGTGATGTAGCGCTGCCGCCGCTCCTCGCTCAATTGCGGCCGGTTCAACAAATCGACCGACGCGCGTATCACGGTCAGGAGGTTGTTGAAATCGTGCGCCACGCCGCCGGTGAGCTGCCCCAGCGCCTCGAGCCGCTGGCTGTGCTTGAGCGCCTCCTCGGCCTCGCGGCGCTTTGCGGCTTCGAGCTGCAGATGCTGGGTACGCCGCAAGGCGAAGGCCAGCAAGACGAACAGCAGCGCGGTCGCGGGAGCGCCGAACACCAGATGCTGGCTGATGGTGCCGAGCCAGCGCGCGCGGATCGCCGAAGTCTCGAAGCCGGCGCTGACATAGATCGGATATTCGGCGACGCGCCGGTAGCCGATCCGTCGTTCGATCCCGTCCGATGGCCAGGCGACGGTCATCAGCCCATGGTCGGGATGCGCGGCGATGCTTCGGCCGACCGACCCGTTCGGATCGAGCCGGAAGTCGCGATCGAGCCGCGGGAAATGCGCCAGCAGCACGCCGTCGGCGCGCCCCATCGCAAAGAAACTGCCGGGCTCGGTGCCGATCCTGGCGTAGAAGCTCTCGAAATATTCCGGCAGCACGGACGCCTGGATCACGCCGGTGAAGCTGCCGTCGTCCGACTCGCGGCGACGGCTGACGCCGAAGAACCGTGCGCCTTGATACGGCAGGCGCGGCGTCAGTATGGCACCGATATAGGTGCCGATGCTCTGGTCGACATGGGCATAGAAGTAATCGCGGTCGGCAAAGCTCAGCTCCGGCGGCGGCGACACCAGGCTGTTGACCAGCGCTTTGCCATTGGCATCGAAGATCCAGGCCGATTTGAGCTGGGGCAGCGAATCGGTAAGCCGCTTCAGGCGCAGGTGCAGCGTAGGTTCCCGCGAGCGGATGACGTCGTCGGGCTGGTCGCGCACGACCTCGTTGATTTCGGCGAGGCTGCGATCGATGGTCTCGAACACCTTGAGCGCGTGCTCATGCGCGACGTCGAGGGTGCGCTCGATCTCCCGGTCGGCGGTCTCCAGGGTCGAATGGTAGGAAACGGCGGAGGCAATGGCGAACAGCGCAATCGGCAGCGCCAGGGATGCAGCCATCATCCAGCGCAGCAGTCTCAGCGAATTGCCTTGCACGCCCTGCACGGTCGCTCCGGTCCCCCGAACCGGAGAGCTTACTTGAATCGTGCGCCGGGAAGGAAGCGGCTTGTGGCGGAACCGGAGGTTGCAACCCGCCGGTTCGCGCGTACCGCGGGATGGCAGGTTTTACCAGGATTGCGCCCCGGCCGCGCGGGGGCCGGGTGTATTGCGACAACAAAGTTCTTTAGAAAGTCGAGGAAATCGCTTTTCTTTCGTACGGCTGTATTCGCGACCAGAAAATAAAGTTCTTTCAGGCTTGAGCGTGTCCTAAAAGCCCTTCCAGAATTTCACCTAATAATGTTCTTTCAGAACTCGCCTGGCCGGCCCACCTGCCCCTCTTCCCCTAGCGATGTGCTTGCGCACTCGATCTAACGCCCGGCTTGGAACATCGATCTCCTTCCTGAGGGTATCGGCTGCGTTTGGCATCAGTTTCAGACCCAGCACGTTGAGCTTTCGTCCCAGAACGCGGCTTAGCCCGTTTACGGTCACTAAT
The DNA here is from genome assembly GCF_028128765.1 of Bradyrhizobium sp. CCBAU 51627. Classification (GTDB taxonomy): domain Bacteria; phylum Pseudomonadota; class Alphaproteobacteria; order Rhizobiales; family Xanthobacteraceae; genus Bradyrhizobium. Next base: position 169,907 of record NZ_LBJG01000087.1, on the reverse strand, counting down.
CGACCCTGTTCACGAAGCGTTCGCGCAGAGGCCTCAATCTGACCCGCCAAAGCGACGTCGTCTGCGTGCCTTGGCTGCGGTTTCGGCACTCGCGATCGAGTCCCCCGACGGCTAGGAAAGCTATCCAGCCACTCTCGATCATATTTCAATAGAGTTTGGTATGTGGTGCCTCTTTTTACTCGACCATCCTCCAACCAAGCCTTCCGCAGAGCTGCTATCTTCTCTGGCGAAGGCTCAAAGCCAGCTCGAATCCCGTCAAGAATCCGTCTCACAGTTTTGTGCTGCATCTTTAGCTCGCTGCAGACTTTCTTGATGACCCGGTATTTCGCGTATAACCGCTTGACCTCCGTCGCTACCGCGGGACCGTAGTTGTTTACGATCTTGACGAGCGGCATGGCGGGATCCCCCTCGCGGGGCCTCTCAAAACAGAATACGTATCCACAAGTGCATCGGGCATGGAAATAATGCTCGCGCGTACCCCCTTTTGCTCGCCTTAGATAAACTTGAGGAATTCGGAAATCTTCCTCATGCTTGGCAAATCTGTTCGGGCACTTCCACTCTTGCCTAAATGAGTTGTCCAGCCCTTGGCGTTCCAAGATCAAGCGGGTTGCCTTCTGCCGCTCTCCAAGAAAGTGTTGAACCAAGACATGTAACAGGGGGTGATTGGCACCGTCCTTGTAGAATATCTTGCGGATTGGTCGCGATCGCTCGTTCAGCCGACATCCAAGCTTACCCAGCAACCCAGCACCAAAATAATCGATGAGATCTGCCCCAAAGGCCGGGGTCTGGAGCGCCGTGATACCAAAGCCGTATCCCACTTCAACAGCAGCAGTCTGATACTGTTCACTCGGATCTGGGCTTAGCCAACGCGAAGGAACTCCATACAAAATATCTGCGGACCTTTTTGCAATCTCCAACGCTAACGTAGTTTCGCGGCTACTCAGCACTGCGACTGGCTCGGCATCTGATTCGCAATAATGCGTCGCATCCATCGTTGCCCTGTCGAGAGGGGACATTGGGGCCATCGAATTGCGAAGCAACTCGCCATGCTTGATGCAAAAGAGAGTTCCAGACAACTGGTGCTGCCGATGCCAATAAGTTTCACCGAATCTTTCGATATCCTCTTCAAGACAGAGAACACAAAACCTGAAGAACTTCGGCTCAAGGACGCTGGAATTGCCCATGCCCAGGGCAACAGATCCTCCGTGGGGGTTCGTTTCCAGAAAGCATTCCGTGCATTTCAAATGCATGTCCGGCTTCAGAAATGCACCGTTGAATGGAAGGAGGGTGTGACGGTCGAGTATCTCCAGGCCTGATAGTCCCCAAATAGGATGGGTCTTTTCGGCAAGGCGATTCGCATTTCTGACGTATCTTGTTGAGAACCACGAGATGCCGTCGATCGCTTCTTGAGCGCTCTTGATAACGATGGGCTGGAGATACGCGAAATGCCGGGCTATGACTGAGTATATCAGCTCATCCGGATACGGCTTCGGAAGCATCAGATGCATGCTACTGCCCAAATAGATCGTCTATAAGACCAGCGCTTCTCAACGCCTCGACGGGATCTGCATTCTCTGCTTCGGCCTTCCTAAGAGCTTCGACAAGCTTGTTGGGCGTCTTTGCCGGACGCTTCTTTGCTGCCGTCCCCGCCGGCGCCAAAACTTCATCGACCAAGGCGCCCACGATGCTTGGACTGGCGCCTGCATGAAGCAGATTTGAAGTAAGGTGGATGCGCCTTTCGCTGACTCGCTTCTCTGCGACCTTGATCGATTGAGTTGCCTGTTGTTGTGTGGTCAAAGTTTTCAACGCGGTTACGCTCGATGAGATAAGATCCTCAAATCTAGCGATCTGATCATTATCGCCACTCCTGAGTGCATCGAGTGCAGGCCGCAGAAGAGAGAACTTCTCTTTCGCTACTTTGTTTATCAGGCTCGCCGTTATCCGTTCGCTCTTTCCACGAATTGCCTGCAACTGGGCAAGCTGAAAGAGTCGGATGACCAGGGCAGTAATCCCCTGAGTCTGGTTGTACATCGCTTCTGAAACTTCAGGAGAGATGTCTTCCGCCTTCTGTAGCCACTGATATTTCCAAAGCACTTTAAGGAAATAGTCCCACTCCCGCCCGAGAACCATACGGTCCCAGAGCGCCGAGCCATATTGTCCGACGCGGCGAGCCTCTCGGAAAAGCTGTTCGAGATGCACTTGCGCCTTTGGAGTGCCGAGAACGATGAGGGGCACTTTCACGTCATTCGTGAACGTCACGAAGAAGTTTAGTAACTTCTCGATGCCGATTCCTTTGGCGGCCAACAAGTGTTGGACTTCATCGATTACAAGGACGCCAAGATGGTGCTGGGCGGCGATCTTCGCGACATCTAGAATCAACTTATCAATCGGAACGCGACCGTTGACGGATTTAGAGTGATTGGTGCCCAGAGTTGAATCGACCTTCGCGACTATGGAAAGCAGCAGCTGCTTTAGGCTGCCATCCATCGGGCAATCAATCTTCATCCACACAATCTGATAGAAGCCGAACTTTTGGTGGCTTAGAGCTCTCGGATAAAATGAGAGCGTCCGCTCGACCACAGTGCTCTTTCCCATTCCGGATACGCCGAAAAGCGCGAATGACGGCGCTGTCGACGGTCCGGAAGATTCGATGGGCGTGATTCGACCCTGCAATCGCTGACGATAGAATCCGACGAGGGACTTTTGGAATTCCGGGAGTGCTGGGTTGCGATGCACGTAGCCGCTATCGAGAATAAGACCGATCTGCTCGATTATCTCCCCATGAGAGGTCATCATGAGCAGATAGTCGTTTAGGCGGCCGACGCACAGCATCCTTTCGCTTGCAGAAAGCATGCGCTCGTCATCCGAATAGGTCGGCCTACGACCAAATGATAAAAGCAAATTCGTATCGTCGGCCGACATTAACGGGGGTAGTGCCTCGAGGAGAGGATTACCTGCCGCCTCAGGTCGCGTGGCCGGCAAGTAGTCGGCCGGAATGAGGTGCGAGTACATTGCGGACTCTCCTACTTGCCTGCGTTACTGGCTTCTTCAAGAGACTCGAGCCTTGACAGCATGTCGTCTTCGTAAGCGTCCGGGGGGTCGTCGACGGTTGGTGCTACTGCAGGAGAGCTGACGCGGGGCCCGGCGGGAAAGCCCAAATCGATTGTCTCGATAGGTCGCTGAAACGCCTTCTCGTCTTCTCTATTGTTTCGTATGCCTGCCACTCGAGCCCTTTTGGGTGTATTGCGCTCCTGCAGGTCGCGTGTTTTAGCGAGCGCTTCTTCCTGGATCGCTCTCAGTGCAACATCAGTCTCAATTTCCTGCGCCTGGAGTTTTCCAGCTTGGGAAGCAGCGAGGCGCTTCTCGGCGAGCTCCTTCTCCTCATATTCGAACAGCGTTTTACCAACGAGCTCTTGGTAGGGAGGCAGCAGGCGACAGGCTTCATATCCGTGCGGTGTCTTTGAATTCCAAAGATACAGTTTGTCTAAGCTTCGCGGATCATACGATACCTCAACAGACCAGCCTCCTTTGTTACGTGCCTTCCAGAACCAACGATCTGCTTCGGCTTGATCGCAAGTATAGAAGCCCCCTCTGAATCTTATGCCGTTGGGAGTAATGCGAGCCGAGTCTCGCGGCATGACCGCCAATGCGACTTCCTCATAACTTAGCTGTCTCAATGCTCCGCTTCGATTTTCGATGCCCCACGTCCAACGAGCAAGCGGCGTAGCGGACATGCCGTCTGTCGTCATTTCGGTCGGAGTATCAATATCAGTAATCTTCGATCGATTGTGCTGAAGGACCGCGCGTATAACGACCTGCGTAAAGTCATTAAGGTCCATTGCGGAATCAAGCCGATAATCGCGAGCGCCTCTGGTTCGAAAGTCCGGCTCGACGTAACCCGGTACGAACGGCTTAAAGAAGGTGGGAACGATCTTGAACCGCGATTCAACAATCGCCTTCAGGTCACCACGTCCTGATGTTGTATTTCCAATCTGGATACGGAGGGTATCGACGATACGCGTCCCCAATTTTACACTCATCAGTTCGCCGCGGTCGGCCAGAATAGAACGAGGAGCGTGATGTGAAGGCCATTCTTCGTGATCGATTTCGATGCCGTATTGCTGACAGAATTCCACTTTCGGCGTGACCATGTTGGTCAAAGCCATCATTGCACCAATCCACGACGGTCCCTCGAAGCCGACATATATGCCGACGATCAACCGACTCCAAACGTCAATGACGAAGTAGATAACCGGTCGGCCAACGATTCGTCGCCGATCAAACTGCGATCGCAGGTAGACGTCGGCTACAGTGGCATCGACTTGAAATTCGTCTCCGGGTCCCTTTGTATTCTGATCAGCCTTGCCGAGAAGCTCCCGCGTTTCGAGGTCATATCGCTTTTGGCCGTGACGAGCTTTGAATCTATCGTTCTCTGGAAAGTGGGTACGGAGGAAATGGCCGAATTGTTTTAGAGTCGGTCGATCGTCGTCTAGCGCGATCGTCGGTCGACCCGCCTCGTCTTGACGGTGTGAAAAGAAGAGTTCAACGACATAATTCAGTGCGCGTTTCTGGGAAGGCTTTTGCAGGCTAAGATAATAGTCGGCCCCGACCTGCATTTTTCTCCGCAAGTCGTCATTGACCGAAATGCCAACGCCGGTTGCGATGGTTCTCGGCCTTCCGACCTTTCGTCCACTTGTGATACTCCTTGTCTTGCCCGGTCCGCCGCAATTATCGTAGTCCGACCGCACCGATTGGCGGGTCATACCGCGTTGCCAAAATCGCATAATTGCGGTGACAACCGTCGGTCGCGTCACGCCAACGTCTTCGACGACTTTTTCTATTCTGACCTTTCGGGGAATTTTGAACAGCAGACCTCGGCCGCGATCGTCGCCCAGCAGTTGGAGCACGATTTTCCAGTTGCGTGCTGAGGTTCGGGCTGCTGCACTATCCTGTACCTCCTCGGACAAATTTACACGATACGGTTCGACATATTCGATGGCGAAGCTGGGCGGAGTTGTTGCAAATCGATCTGCCAAGAGGTCTCGCTGGACGCGCTCGGGCCAACCCAACTCCGCCACATTAAAGAGCCAGAATGCTTCGCCATCATCGTCCACATGCACGATGCGAAACAGCGCGCCCCCAGGGCCGGGTTCTCTAAGAAGCATGCGTTCGAGTAGGATGGGTTTCTTAACTGGAGAATCTGGCACTAATTTTCCCCAGCAACTACGAAGTTGGACGCCGGAAGATCCTGAATGCTGCGCGCCGTGAGATTAACTCGGAGCTTCTTCTGGCTGAGCATCCTTCGAGCAACCCGTAGGGTGCGGCCAGGTCGAAGGCCCAATCGGGAATCAATGACGCTGCAAACTGTACGCAGCGGAAAGGCCTTCAGATCATCAAGGGCCTCGACGAAGCTCTCGCGGATCGCCGGTTCGTCCTCCGCCTCGGGATCGCGTTGGCATTCGAACATCCATTCGAGATTAAAGCTAACGTTGCCGCGAACGCTGGATCCTACGATGATGTTCCACGGCGTGCTTCTACTCTCCCAATAAAGTCGTTCGATTTCCAACTTCTCAAGTGTTCGTTCGTCGTGGAGATCAGCATCCTGTTTGACAGCGTAGGCGAGGTCGACCGGACCGTAAGCAGAAGTCTGCGTTACCAACAGGTCGGTGGTCATAACGATGTTGACACCGTTCGCACGCGGATGTTGGACCCGGATCTCCTCAGCGATCTTCAATGTTTCCTCCCGCGGAAGAGGAAATTGCTCTCGGATGTCCAAGGTCGCGTCGTCGTAGCACTTGTGGAGGAATGCGTAGAATTCGATGTCCGACAGGAGGTGATGCTCGCGACCAGAAGTCGACCAGAATACTCGCCGACTTCTGCCGAGGGATGGGACGTCAGAAACCTTGAGCCAGGGGATGTACGTGGCGCCAGTCCCTATGCCTCGCCCTTCGCGTTTAAATTTTGCGATGCGCTTCTCAGTCCAAGTGTAGCGTCGACCGGCCATTGAGCGATCCCCAGGCAAGACAACCGAGACAATCACCCAGGGTCATTCCGCCGAACGAAGTGCTATCGTAGGCCTAATGTTGGACCGTAAACGTATGGTTGATCTCCCCGAAGGGGCCGCCTCCGTCCTCCTCATTGGTTTCCAATGCTATAACGAGACGCGGAGAGTCAGTCCCTCCTGCTGGTCACCAGCGCCCGCTACGAACCGTCGAATCAGGCCCCAGGGGGGGCGCCTCGAGATCGATCTGCACGACACCCGTGCACGCGAGGGCTAGGATCGAGTGTCTTGTGGATTTGAAGCCGACAATGGCTGCTTGTAGTTGGCACATGCGAAGTGCTCGCCTGCGGCCGAGCTCCGACAATATCTGCATGCGCAGATGCACCGGCACCGCGTGGTCGCGATGCGCCCACACCTCGTTTTGGTTGCTGGAGCGCGGTTCCTTTTGAAGGCTGGCCTTCGAAATTGTCCAGAGGGGGATCAAAAACTCCTTGGCGACCTCAGTGACCTCTTTGGACATCCACTTGGATTCAATATCTAGTAGGTGACGTCCCCTGTGATCTCTGATGAAGATCGCATCGGCCTTGATCATAGCGTCGCCCCTCTGAATTTGCTCAAAGTGGTCTATCGCAGTGACGTTGCGGTCAAGTGTAAGATGAATAAGCGCCTTTTCAGTCTGGGGGTCATCGATCGGAATAGGTCTCATCGTTTTGACTGAATGGAACACACAAGCCATGTGTCACCTCGAGTGCGAAGAGCGTCTTCGGCCCTTTCAGGCGACTCCGCTCTCGCGCGAACTTCATTCGAGAGCGAGAGCGATTCGGGACTATATCCATCGGGATCTTCGGAGAGTGTCATCCGATGACTCCTCGCCGCAGCCGGTGCGCCAGCCCATCATCAAAGGAACCGCCTCAATTGAGGAGACGTGCATCGTCGGGGTGCAGTGAGGCGGATTCAAATCAGATCTCACGGTGCAGCATTATGCCCGGCATACGAACGACGTCGTCCTCAGGCGCACAGAGAGGATTTGATTCGGTTTGACCATGCATCCGCGTGAAGGCAGGCCGATCACTAGATCCTTTAAGCTACAATTCGACGAAATCCGCCTTAATGATCTCCTCGCACGCTTTCGCCAACAGCGCCCAGACCGGCTGCCTGCGCGCGTGGCCGCGCACGACGCACTCGCCGAAGCGCGCCGACGCGCCGGTCAGCTTGTTGGCCCCTTCTATCGCCTGCACCAAATAATCCGAGATGTCCGTCAAGTCGCTGGTGTTGGAGATGCGCATCATGGCGATGCATCGTCGCATCGGTTCGAATCCACCGGGTATCAGCTCGACAGTGACTCTCAACATTCCGCCCTCCTCTTAGCTTTCGAGATCTTGCCGAAGGCGTTTGCAGAAAGGACAAGGAGTCAACCGGCATTGTCGCGCCGATCCCAGTGAAATGCGCCACCATCTTCTTCCCAAGCGTTCAATGAAGGCCGTGGGCCAATCGACCCTCCTAGCCTTCCAGCGATGTTTAAGGCCCAAGCACAACAGTTCGGGGACTAAGATGCGCGTCTTCTATATTCAGCCGCAGCAAATCTTGGCAGGCGAGAGCACAGACCGCGGCAACAACGTCGCAGCCCGGACGTGCACGCTCCTCGAGTTCGTGGACGGTCTGCGGTCCCTCCTCGAGTGTTACCGCGAGCTTCAACCTGTCAATCAGTGACACGTGGCGTCCTGCATGTGACCAAACTGTGCGCGCGTTCGAAAACAGCGGCTCGCGGTGGATATGTTTCGCATCCCACTCGAGCAAGCGCAGGCCGTGCTGCTGTAGGACGAAGTTGAGGCGCGCGTCCTCTTCATCGCTGCGCTCGGGACAAGTTTGATGGACCCTAAGAAGAAACGTACCGTCTTCCCTACGAAGCACCACGCCGGCCAGTGACATGGGCGGGCACTCGATCTGGGGTCCTGTCCGATAGCTGATCTCGCGGACTGAAGGATCCAACGAGGCCTGTTCCAAGGCATAGCGAAGAAGCGGGTCGTACACCGGTATTGCGGCGCGGCATTTGCAACTTGTGAAAAGGAGCGGCCGCGCGGCAGGATAGCGAGCTCTTGGAAGTTGGGCAGTGCTCATCGCGTTCATGTGCATCCCTTCTCTGTCCTAGAAAGCATTCGTCATTCACCCCGGGGCGGGGTTCGTCGTCAGCATTGGGCACACTTGCTCTGTCGCTTGGTAAGCCGATCCTCAAGATGGCTTCAAACGTCCGCTAGGGACCGTCGTTTATGATTGCTTCCGATATGAAATCGGCCTTGGACAGCCAGTCGGTCAGCTCGGCCTAAGTTCTGCGTCCTATATAGCGTACAAAGAAAATGCGTCGGAGCTATGGCTCTCCTTGGCTCTCTTCGGACTCCTCGAAAGTTTGCGTGAACGCACTAAAGATCCACGTCTTTCGATCGTGTCAGCCGCGGCGATCCGAGCCAAGGAGCTCAGCCGCGTCCACGCCCAGTGCTATTGCGATCCGCACGATAGAGTCGAGCGTCGGGTTAGCCTCGCCTCGTTCGACCTCGCTGACCAACGCTCGGCGGACTTCGGCCTCCTCCGCCAGATCGGCTTGGGTCATCTCGAGCGAAAGCCTCAGGTCCTTGACCTTCCGGCCGAGAGTGACCCTTATTCGCTTCTGAGCACTTGTAAGTGACGCAGCCACGGCTCCTCCGCGAACCCTTGCCATTCCCAGGCCGGCAAAAAGCAAGGCGAGGCAGGAATCCGGGAAGCAGCCTGCCGCAGTCTTCGCTCATGATCACCATAGCCATCTGAATCCAAGCAAGGACTCGCGTCAAGAATCACCTGCCAATCTAGGAAGACGTCTTTCAGGACAGCCATTAATCTTCGCCGTCCTCCAACGGCGCCTCCAGCAGCGGCATGTCCAGGCTGTCGATCTCGGGCAATGCCGTTCCGGCGATGCCCTGCAGGTCGCCATACATGCCCGCCGTTGCTTCTATAACGCCATATATCTGGCCTTCGCGCTTCGCCCAGATCCGGTTCATGAATTTGCGTTCCTTGCTGAGATCGGCTTTGAGCTCCTCGAACTTCTCGATGATTCCTTCCACACGCTGACGGAAGCGCGGCCCCATCAGATATTGGTAAATGTGCTCCATCTTCGTCTGCTGCCCTGCCTGGGCCTTCCGAAGGCAGGCGAGCTCGGTTAGCGAATGGCGCAGCGCGATCGCGACCGGTATTGCGCAGCGCGGATGCGCGACCCACACACCGTCGACGAGACCGAAGGTCTCGACTTCCTTCGGCAAGACATGCGAAATGATGAGGGCGATGTCAGCCTTCGCGTTTCGCTGATCCTCTCGCAGCTTGGCGAGCCAGCCGTCGTTCCACTTCTTCGTCGCCTTGAGCTCCCAAAGGATAGTTCCGGCTGCATTCCCGAGCTGGCCGTTCACCGCCTGGACGATGTCGCCTCCCAACTCGCCCTTTCCGACGGGCTCGACCAAGTCGTTCGGAAAATTGCTCCTCAGAAGCGCCTCGATCTGGAGCTCCAGCACCTCGCCCTGGGTCTGTTGTGATCCTTGCGAAGCCTTTCGTTTCAGGTCCTCGATGGTTCTGCTCATGGATTCGATCTGAGCATCCTTCTGGGATACCTGCGCCATGAGCTCGTCTTCCGCCTGTTGGCGCGCCTTGATGTGGATTTCCGCCTGCGTCGCCTGTACCCGCTTCTCGATCAGGAGATCGAGTTCGCGCTTCTGCTGGTCAAGCTCGCGCTGCCGGCGCAGCACCTCCGCCTGAGCCTGTTGGGCCTCGGCCAGTTTGGCATTGTAGACCGTCAACGTCTGCCGCATCTCTTCGACCTGGGCCTTCGAGGCGTCTAGTTCGGCCGAGGCCGCTTCCTGGGCTTTCCTCTGCTCGTCCGCGCGGATCTGTCCGCTCGTCGCCTGAACCCTTTGGGCGATTTCGGCGTCCATGGCGCTGCGTGCGCGGTCGAGCGCTTCGTCCTTCCGCCGCAGTTCCTCCGCCTTCTGCCGGTACTCGGACTCCTTGGAATCCAACTGGGCCCGAAAGAGCTTGCGCTCTGCCTCAAGCAGCGGAGCGGCCAGCGATTCGGTCAGCCGGATCCGATGGTTGCATTTCGGACAGGTGATGTGAGGTTCGTGTGCATGGCTCTCGAGCATTCGGACTCTCTGCTATGTTTGGTCTTTATCTGAAGGGGGGCGGAGATCGCGCGACCCGGAGAGCGGAAGAGAGTCGGCATCCGGTCGCGCCAGGTTCACACGAACTTTAACTTGAACAGGTCGATCAGGCGGCCCAATCGACTGCGTCGCCGCCCGGCCGGAGGTGAAGTGGACGGCATGGTCTTCGTTTGAGTCTTGTCGGCCAGATACTTCGTTCTCGCTTCATTATCCCGCTTACGTCCATCCTCGATCTGCTCGTCGGTCCAACCGCCGGCGTCGATCACGCGCCCTTCTCTGACGACGTAATGCGAGCGGCAGCGCAGGTTCCAGTTGCCGATTGACGGGTGCAGCGAGACGGCGTCGCCGTCGAACGTCATCTTCCATTGCGCGGGACTGAACGGGGTGACGACCTCCTCGCCGCAGCCGCAGCAGCAACGATGTGCGGCGGTCGCGTATTCCATCGAGATGTACAGGGTGCCAGGGTCGATCTTTTCGGGCATTGTCTCGACGAATCGATGCCGAAGCTGCTTCATCTTGATCATGATTGATCTCCGTTCAGCAGCATGTTGCCGTCGGTGGTGTAGGTGGAGTGATGTTCGCGCTCCAGATCGCGATAGAAGCCGCGGATCTTCTTCCACTTCACGACGGCCATGGCGGCATTCAGAGCATTGAGGTCCGCCACCTGAATGTTGGTGGAGTAAAGGTTGTTCTCGTCGTCGCCGCTGCCGAACGAGATGCGTCCGTCGTGAACGTGTGTCCTCATCTCAGGGGTACTGGCAGTCACTCGGAGGATGCCGCCGAGCGATCCGTCGACGAGTTCGAGGCCCATCCCGACGTCGATGAAGGGGATGTCCATCTCCTCGCACTTTCGAGCCGCGAACCTCTTCGGCTCGCCCGCATCCATGCAGATGAACGCGAAGGTCGCGCCGCCCAGCAGGTGGAGGTTGGTCTGATCCAGGGCGACCGGGTGCGGAACGATGTTACGGTGCATCTTGGAATAGATGCCGGCGAGATAGTCGACCTTCTTCTGCACCTGTCGCAGCTCGTCCAGCGACGCCGCGCCCGGCGCCCGGAAGGCGTTGTGCGTCAGGAAGTCGTCGCCGTCGATCAGCCGGATCTCCGGCACTGGAGTCTTCGCGACGAGGTCCAAGGCGTAGGCGCCGGTCCCTCCCAAGCCGATGAAGACCACGCGTTCGTTCCTGAGCAGATCCGTCAGGGCGCCGATCCCCGCGCGATCCGAGGCGGTCTCGGTGTAGTTGAAGACGGTCGTCTCTTCCGGTTCGGGCGCTGCGTACGAACGCAGCTTGAGCTCCGGTTTGATCACCGCGGCCGGGCCGGCGATGACGCCGGCGTAGGTCGTCATCTTGGCATGGTAGTCGGCGTAGCCTTCGGGTGGCTTGCAGGAGAAGGCGAATTTTGCCGTCAACCCGCTGCCGAGATTGAAGTCGCCGCTACCGTGCCGAAGCGCCTCGATCTCCTTGCCCTCCTTGCTGCAGGGATAGCCGCCGTCCCATTGGACAACGTGGGTATCGGGGCGCTGGGTGACGTCGCCGGCCAAGGTAAGGGAGGAGATCAGGCTTCCCAGCCTGACCTCACCCTTCGCGTCGACGTAAGGCACCTGCATGACGAGAAAGCCGCTGCGGATCCGCACCGCATAGCCTTCCTCGCGCAGCCTGCGGAGGTCGGGATTACGATCGAATAGTTTTTGTGACATTGAAGATCGTCCCGTTCTTGACCGTGACATGACCGCCGGGACCGAGTTCGCCGGCATGGGGTTCGGAGGCGGCGTGGCGGAAAGTCATCGAGAACGCCACGTTCGGTTCGTGAGAGCCCGGGAAGGCGAGCTGCACGATCTCTTCAAAGCTGACCTCGTCGCCCTCCACGGTGCGCTTGCGCGCGTTCACGATGATCACGGTTTGGCGCGGATGGAGCGCTTCCTCGAGTTCGCGTTCGGCTTCGGCGAGCTCATGCTCGGCGCGCCGGTCTTGCTGGTGGGCCTCTTCGACGTCGTGTTCGGCGTGGTGGGTATGTTCCAGAGCACGTTCCACCGGGTTACCGTGCTCCGGCGGGCAGGAGGGGTCGTCGATCGTCATGTTTTCACCTATTGGTGGGTGAGCCTTGCGGCCCTCACCCCACTATCGGTGCGGCAAAGCCCTACCGGTAATTCTCAGCCGAACTTTTTTCGGAAGGGACCCGGGGGCACTGGGCCGCAGACGAAGAACGCCGGGCAATTCGGGCAGGTGTACTGGGACTCGTCGGGCGCGAAGGCGCCGGCGCGGATTCCAGAGATCGCCGCCTCGAGCTGCTTCCTCTTGTTTTGCAGCGGCTTGCCCTTGATCGAGATCGGGGATGTCCGCTCGTCGGACAGGTGCAGGACCTGCGCCTCCGCACCGGGAAAGTGCTGCTGCACCGCGAGCGCGAACGCTCCCGCCTCGATCTCGTCGACGTCGTCTTCCCGGTAGTGACCGGTCTGGACCCTTCGTAAGACCCGTCTGCCGTCCTTTCGGGTGAGGACATCGTCGGGGGCGATCGTGATCTCGCCCGTGCCGATGGCCAACCGAAGCAGCCTGGGCTCCTCCGGCGAATAGCCGGCGCGCTGCGACACGAAGTAGTCGAGCATTCCCAGCGCCATTTCGCGGAAACCCGTGGCGTAGCCGTGCGCGGTCAGGCCGCGCGCAGCGAGGGCTTGGTCGACGAGCGCTTCGACCTCGGACTGAACCGGCGCCAAAGCTCCCCGCGAAACGATTTCTTTTAGGACGGCACGGACGGATTCGTGCACCTGCAGGAACGGCGTTTGGGTGCGCCGGCCGCCGACGTTCAGGACATGGGTGTAGAAGAAGCGCCGCTGGCAGGAGTCATACAGGCCGATCTGGAAGCCGCTCACGCTGACGGCGCCGTCAATCTCGACAGGGATGGGCTCCTTCTCCGGTGCCGTCGGGCACGCCGCCAACTCGCCCAGATGATGCGGGGCGAGGCCGATCCGCTCAATAAACTCCGAAGGCTCCCGTCGATGCCCCTTCGCGTTTTCGGTCGCGGCATAGATTAAGAGGCGCTCTTCCGCCCTCGAAAGGGCCACATAGAAGAGGCACTCCTGCTCTTCGTTCTGTCCCGCCCGGAAATGGTCCAAGGCGGTCCCGCGCGCTCCCTCGATCATCCCGTCCGGAGGCAGACAGGTCGGCGCCCGCGGGGTCCGCGGCAGCGTATTCCTGTTCATTCCCGGCAGGTGCACGACCGGGAATTCGAGACCTTTGGATCCGTGAATGGTCATCAGGCGGACCGCATCGATGCCCTGAGCCGCTGCGGGAAGTTGGCGCAGATCCCGGTCGTCTCCGAGCCGTAGAAGCCTCCTGACACGGTCCAGAAGCCGACGGACGGGTAAGCCCTGCGCCGCGGGCTGGACGCGCACAAAATTCATGAACTGCCATATCGCGATCGCGGCACTGCGATCGGACACGGTCGAGGAAGACGCGAGCCGTGCCCCGATCCCTGTCCGGTCGAGGAGGAGCCTGGCGAGAACCTCCCAGGGACCAGACCCAATCTCGAACCCATCTAGGGCAGCCGCCAGCCGGCTCGTTGCCTCTCTTCCGGGCGCCGACGCGCAAGTCGTGACCGCAGGATCCCGGAGCCACGTCAGCGGCTCCCACTTGTCCTCCCGCAGCGCGCCCAGCAGCCCCGCGACATCCGCCATGGACATCCCGAACTCGGGCCAGCACGCCACTCGCAGCAGGCCCATCGCACGACGGTCGGTCAGGAGGGAGAGAAACGCGAGAAGGTCCTTGACCTCCGGGCGTTCGAATAGACTTCCGAGGAAAAGCACCGGTATGCCGAGCCGCTCGAGCTCCCGGCCCGTCTCGGACAGCTTCTCGTTGCCGGTGCACAAAACGGCCTGGTCCCTGAAGCCATATCCGAGGGCGGTCATTTGGCGGATGGCGTCAGCCAAGGCGATAGGTTGCCGATCGGCCGTTTTCACCGTCCGAAACTCCGGCCCGCTGCCGATGGAGTCCCGAGTCGACACCAGGGCGCTTCCGGCGCCGCCCGCGATCATATCGGCCGCGAACCGCGAACAACATTCAAGGATCTCGGGCGTGGACCGATAGTTCTTCTTCAGCCGGCCTCTAATACCGCCCGGGAAATCCTCGCCTCCGAAGCGCCGCATGTTGAACGACGAAGCGCCCCGGAACCGGTAGATCGATTGTTTAGCGTCGCCGACGGCCCAGAGATTCTCGCCGTCGCCGCACAGCGCCTTCAGAAGAAGGACGCTGCTTCGGTTCACATCTTGGTATTCATCGACCAGCACGTGATCGTATGTGCCCCTCAGGTGTTCCCGGACGGCGGCATTGCCCTCGAGAAGACGGACCGGCAAGGAGACCAGGTCTCCGAAGTCAACGCAGTGGGCGTCCCGCTTCAGCCGCTCGTAGCAGCGATAGACCTCGGCGACCTCCAGCGCTTTTTCCGCCTCTTCGGCACGCGCTGTGGGGACACTGCTCTTCATGGTCTCGGCGAACTGGGCGTATTCCTCGGTATCCACCACCTCGTCCTTGGCGCGCGAGATCGCAGCCAGGATGTCCGCGATCTTCTGCGTGGGATCGTACAGGTCGCGGTAATGCCGAAGGCCCAGCTTGGGAAACTCGTTCTCGAGGAGCTCCACCGCCTCGGTCCTGTCCATGAGCCTGGGGTTCGGCGGAAGGCCCAGCTCCTGATGAAAGCGTCGGATGATGTCCAGGCCGAATGCGTGGAAGGTGCCGATCCACATAGCCGAGGCTTCGGTCGGATGCTTGCGGGCCAGTCGGCTCGCCATCTCACCCGCGGCCTTGTTCGAGAACGTGAGGACCAGGATCCGCCGCGGGTCCACCCCGTCTCCCAGAAGCAGCTCGATCCTGCCGGTCAGGGTTTGGGTCTTTCCCGTCCCCGGTCCCGCCTCGAGCAAGTAGGCCGCTCCGCGATGGGCGGCGGCATCGGCCTGCTCCTTGTTCAGAGGTCTAGCCGGTCTCGCTTCCTCCGGTGATATTTCGACCGACGGCAAGAACAGCGCATCCAGAAGCTGCTGCGCGACCACATCGAACGGGGCGCCGAGTTTTTCGGCGATCGCCGAAGCAGTCATCCCGTCTTCGACGTGCAGCTTCCGCGCCACGGGCCTGGGAAGAAGGAATTCTCGCGCAAACAGGTCCATCTGGACCTCGCGACGCTGCCGCCGTCCATAATCGACCACGCGGTCGACTCCCATCGGAGAGGCCTCCGCGGGGCGCGCCAGATCGATTTCGATCGGGACCTCGTCTTCGGGAGCATCGCCGAGTTCGGCGTGAGCGATTTCATGCACCACAAGGAAGGCCTGCTCGAAAAGGCTTCCACCGTTTTCGTGCAGAATGAGGGCATCCTTCGCGACCAGCGTCGCGCGACTGCCGTCCAGAACCGCAGCGCCAGGCGCGGTCCTCTCGACGTCCAGGCCGCGGCGGTTGGCCTCCGCCACGGCGAAGTCGTACGGTCGCCAAGGATCTTTCCCAGCTTGCACGGCCTCTCGGTGAAGAGCAGCCGCCCTCTGCCTTCCGAGCTCGACCGCATCCATGATCAGTCATCCTCTGAGACGAGGTCGGCGATGATGTCCTCGGATACGCCGGCCTCCCGCAGGACCTGCTCAAGAGAGACTTTCTCTCCTGTCGAGGGCCTGGAATCGGCTTTGTAGCTTCTCGAGGCAGACAATTGCGGCCCAGAAAGCGCCTGAACGAGGCCATCGACGGTCGCGTTGAACTGAAGCGCCAGCCTTCGGCGGGTTCGCCGTGAAATTGTCTCGACCGCCACCTTGCAGTCGAGTATCGCGGTGATGACCTGGCGTGGAACACGCAGCTCCTTGGCCGCAGCACGTCGTTGCTCGAGCGTCGGGTCGGCAAAAGCTGCGGACGCCCAGCCTTCAGAATACTTTCGCGTAGCTTTCTCGATCCAGGCAATCTCTCTGTCGGAGAGAGCCTCATCTTCTGCGATCTCGCGCGACAACTCCCGTGAAAGGTCGACAAGGGCGATCGCGAACTGCGGGTACTTCTCCAGATATCTTTGGAAGGTCGCGGCGTCGTGGTTCGGCTCGGCGGCGAAGGCGTCGAGAACCTCTCCCTCAGTAGGAACGGAGTTCATGTCTGATCTCCTTCCAGGATGCTCTTCAGTACGGCATACGCCTTGTCCCGGTTGAGCCTGATCGTCTTTTCGACCTTGCCCAACGTCTTCGAGATCGTCACGGCATAGGGGTCCTTGGAGTCGATCGGGACATCCTTTCGGAGCATCTGGATGATCCTCTGTTGCAGGGTGGGCAGAGTGTCAATCGCTGCGTCCAGACGCGACCGGTAATCCCGGGACTCGATTTTTGCGTTCTCGAAAGGGTTGTAGTTCCCGATCGCCTTCTCGACGTCCCGCCGGATTTCGCCGGTTTCCTCGGCCTCGAAGGAGGTATTGCGGTTCTGTCGACGCCATACCGTCCGCTGCGCGTCGAGTCGGAGCTTGGCCATCGCTCCGTCGAACCGTATCTCAAAAAAATCGAGCTTCTCCGAGTATTCGTTCCGATCGCAGGAGAGGAGAATGTTCAACGTGTCCAGGACCAGCTCGTTTATCTCGGCCTGACCTGATGAGATTTGGTCGGTGTTCTGGGACCTCGGCAAGCAACGCGCAGCCCGTTCGAGGAGCACCCTGTATAGGCTCGCAAATCGAGCTTCGCTGTTGTCCCGATGGCAGGCCCGCATAAAATGAACGAGGCACTCGGTTCTGACATAATCCTGGTGCGTCCGGTCCCTGATCTGACATCTACTCAGGAACTCATCCCGGGACAAATGCTCCAACGCCGTTAGCTGTGCCTCGACCTCCGTCGGGCGGAAGTAGAGCGATCCATCAGTCCTCTGCTTTCGAAGCGGTGCTGGCAAGCAACTTACCTATCGTCGAGGTGCGCAGGTGATCGCGCTCTGAATGGACATGAAAGACAATGGCGCACAGGACCTATATTGGATAGATATATTAGGTAGCTTCCGTTACGGCGAATCTACTGATATTTCAGCGGCATGCTTCGCTTGGAATCAAGCAAAAGGCCGGTGCTTCCCGGGGGAAAATAGTCGCGCGGCCGGACCAATCCCTTGCTCCCACCCGCAACCCATGGGACGATTCGAACCGTCGCACAACGCGCGGGCAGGGTCGGGGTAATGGCGGGCAGAAAGCAGGCCACCAGGGGCAGAAAGCCCCCGGAGGGCGAGAAAAAGCAGTTCCTAACTAGCATGGATCCGGACGTCATCCGTCGGATAAAAGCCGCGGCGGCGCTGCGCGACAAGACGGCTTCACTGGTGCTGGAAGACGCCGCCAAGGAATGGCTCGACCGTCATCAGAACGCAAAGAAAGAGGACAGACGCTCATGACGGTACCGACGGTCTTCGATTTGTGCACACCCCGTCAGGACGTCAGAGACGGGTCGATTTCGGACAGCGACTTCGCCGCCAACCTTTCACGCGTCCTCAGAGGCGATGCGAGCGCTGATTATGCCGATCCAAAGCAGTTCTTCGCCAACACCTATCCGACCGAAGGACTCAAAGAACTTCTATCCAACGTTTGTCGACGCCTGTCCGGACAGGGCCAAGCGATCTCCGCTGTCTTCCGACTGGATACGTCCTTCGGCGGCGGTAAAACCCATGGTCTGATAGCATTGGTGCATGCTGCTCATGGACTGCAGGGCGTCTCGAACGTAGCTGAATTCGTCGATCCCAAGATCGTTCCCGCTTCGAAGGTAAGAGTAGCCGCGTTCGACGGCGAAAACGCCGACGCCGCGAACGGTCGCCCGATGGGCGATGGCATCCGTGCATTCACTCCGTGGGGGGAGATCGCCTACCAACTAGCGGGAAAGACAGGGTACGAAGTCGTCCGCCGGTCGGACGAAGACAAGGTTTCGCCTGGTAGCGATACACTCAGGGAGCTGTTCGGAAGCGATCCGGTCCTGATCGTCCTAGACGAAATGGGAGAGTATCTTCGCAAAGTCCAACACATGGGCGGGCGCGATCAATTGACTGCGTTCCTAAAGGCTCTCTTCACGGCCGCCGAAACTAGCCCCTATGCCGCTGTCGTCTACACCTTGGCGATCCGTCAGGACGGCAAGGGTGTCGATGCATTCGGCGACGAAAACGAGTTCTTGGCGCGGACAATGCTCGAGCTCGAAAGCGTGTCGGGCCGGAAAGCGACTCATCTCAATCCCACCAAGGATGACGAGACCGCCAAGGTCATCCGGCGTCGCATCTTCTCGCGCATCGATGATGTAGCTGCGGCAAAAGTCATCGATTCCTATGGCGCACTTTGGCAACAGAATAAAAGCGTGCTCTCCGAAGCCGGAAAACGGTCGACCACGATAGAAGAATTCCGGGACTGCTATCCTTTTCATCCGGACGTTCTGGACACCTTGACGAGCAAGACCGCGACACTCGGAAACTTCCAGCGGGTTCGCGGAATGTTGCGAATTCTGGCCAAGACGGTCCGCCACGTTTGGGATTCGAAGCCTAAGGACGCCAGCGCGATCCATATTCACCACATCGATCCTGGCTATGAGGACGTCCGGACCGAGTTCACCACTAGGCTGCAGCAGGCCAACTTCATTTCGGCGATCAAGGGTGATATTGCGACGATCGACCAAAAGCCGGCGCTCGCTCAGGAGATCGACGCCAACTACAAGGGCATGCTGCCGTACGCGTCGTATGTCGCCAGGGCCGTCTTCGTCCACACGTTCGCCTTTAACAACGAACTGAAGGGAATCTCACCGGATCACCTGCGATACACGATCCTCAACCCAGAGACGGACCTCAGCTTCATCGACGACGCCCGTCAGCGATTCCGTCAGGACTCGGCATACCTGGACGACCGGCCCAACGCGCCATTGCGCTTCAACGCCGAAGCAAATCTGACGCAGGTCATCGGCCGCGAGGAAAAGAACGTCGATGCCGAGGCGGCCCGCAGCGAATTGCGCGACCGCATTAAGCAGATCTTCGGCGGCAACATTTTCGAGTTCGTACCGTTCGCGGCGGCTCCCTACGACGTGCCCGACGACGTCGGGGACGGCAAGCCCCGTCTCGTCCTGCTGTCACACGATGCCGTCGAGGTCGGTGCCGATCTGAAATCGGTTCCGGACCTCGTCGCCAAGATTTACGAACGGAAGGGCTCCGATGCCCAGGGCATCCGATCGCTCAGGAACAATCTGATCTTCGTTCTGGCGGACGAGCATCAGCTTTCCAACATGAAGGCAAAGATGACCCGCCGCCTGGCGCTACACGAATTGAGCCGTCCGGAGAGGTTGCTCGAATTGGCCCCTCATCAGCAGGAAGCGGTCAAGATCGAGAATGGGCGGGCCGAGCACGCGATCGCGATAGCAATCCAGAATTGCTACCGTCACGTCCTATATCCTTCGAAGATGGGCCTCGGCGACGGGACGGCGACTCTCGGTCACGCGGTCATCGATCTCCAGAACGCCTCCGAGAAGCCCGGCTCCGGCCAGACGCAGATCTTCCGCCAGCTTCAGGAACAGGGAAAGCTGCGCGATGCGTCCGACAATCCCGACTCGCCGTCGTTCATCAGGGATCGCACTCCACTTAAGAAGGGACAGATGAGCGCCCGAGACTTGCGGGACGAATTCCGCAAGGACCCGTCGCTGTCTATACTTCTGTCGGACGACGTGTTCCGCAAGCTGATCCGCAAGGGGATCGAAGAAGGCGTCTACATCTACCAACGCGAAGGACTCCTCGCTGGCCAAGGCGATCCGATGCCCAACATCCAGATCGACGAGCAGGCGATGATCTTCACGATCGACTTCGCCAAGAGCAAGGGACTCTGGCCGCGCCAGGTCGCCGTGAGCCTGCCGAAGGTGCCCACGGGTGTAGGAGCGGGCCCTTCGCCCGTCGGTGGCGGCGATGGCTCGGCGCCAAAGATCCCGACTGGCTTCGAGGATGTCGCGCCTCCGCCTCCTATTCCAAGCGTCGACAATGCCCACAGCTTTAAGGCCGAGGGCGTTCTGAAAGAGGCGCTCAAGCAGGTCTTCGAGAAGGCTCGGACCAAGAAAGTGCTTCAGATCGACAAGGTTACCATTCGACTCTTCGACGCGGGCGACGCATTTAAGCTGGTCCCGGTGGTCGCCACCATTCAGGGTTCGAAACGGACCATAGAGATGGAAGGAGCCTATGAGACGAAGGACAAGAGCACGATGGAGTTCAGATTCGTCGGTAGCCCGACCGATGCGTCTACCATCAAAAGCTACCTCGAGCCGCAATTCAGAGCGGCTGACGACAACAATTTGAGCACCGTCCTGACGTTCGAGTTCGAAGGCGGTCTCGCGTTGAGCGGCGATACGTCCGAAAAATTTAGTGAAAGGCTGACGCGTTTCGCGAGCGCGGCGGCTCATGTCGAAGCAACGGCGGAGGTTCTCTAGTGCGTGTCGCCCACCGACAGGAAGACCTGATGGCAATCTCCAGGACCCAGCCGAAGTACGAGCTCCGCGCCCGCCGGCACGGGCCCGGTGATACCGAACTGGAGATCTGGCAGTTGCCGTCCCCGACTACGCCGCAGGTCACGGCTCCGATTCGCGTCGCTGGTTTGCGGGGGCGCAATCTCGAGTTGGTCGAGCACCGCGTCCTCAAGAAGCTCAAGGAGGTCGGCGTCCGAGTCGACATTCTTCCGATGGATGGAATGGGCTCGCGGATCGCGGAGGAGACGGCGCTGAACCTCGCGCTTCTTTTCAGGACGCTGGCTCCCATGCGTAGCCGGGATGCCATGCGCCTGGTTGCGGAAGGTATCGATCAGATGAGCCGCGAAGAAGCCGCCTACTGGCTTGGGATGGCCGTGCATCGCAAGAATCCGAGGCGAGTGCTGACGGCGCTCCGTGTTTTGATGACGGATCCGAAGCGAAAGTGAATTTACCATTATGACGCAAGACGTGAGACTAATCGAGCGCTGGCTTCCGATTGGAGCGTTGGGCGAAGAAAGCGTGCGCGAGCGCCGCTTCTCTATGGCCGGCAAGGTCTTGCCGCCGCACAACTCCCTTCATGTGTGGTGGGCCAGACGACCGCTGATCGCGAGCAGGGCTGCGATTCTCGCCTCTTGTCTCCCATCCAGTTTCGGTCACGACGAATTCCTTCGCTTGATAGGGATCAACGGCGACCCAGTTGCGGCTCGGCGGCGAAATGATCGGGCCATCCGCGCGGGCAAGACGCCGCTTGGCGACAAAGAGTATGGATATCCCAGAGCATTCAAACATTTTTCCGATCGATCGGTGCTAGAAGCGGCTGGCCTGTCCGGTATCAAAGTGTTGGATCCTACCGCCGGCGGCGGCGCAATTCCCTTTGAAGCCGTGCGGATGGGCTTCAAAACCGTAGCCAACGATTTGAATCCCGTGGCAGCCCTGATCGAGAAAGCTACGATCGAATATCCTGCCAACTTTGGCTCGTCCGTACTCGAGGAGTTCAGAAATCTAGCTCAGGTGTTTCTGGCCCGCGCGGAGCCAAAGTTCCAAGGCGTATTTCCTCCCGAACCCAGTGGGACCCAGATTCTCGCCTATATTTGGGCCCGGACGATCAAGTGTCCCTATTGCGACGGCTTGATCCCGCTCTCTCCCAACTGGAAGCTGTCGCCAGACGGCACCGGAATTCGCGTCATTCCAGTATGCGAGCCGGCCGCTCGGGCTTGCAGGTTCGAGATCGTAGATAAGCTAAAGGAAAACTCTCCTGGCACGGTTTCGGACGGGGACGCAACGTGCCCATTTCCGGATTGTGGGCGAGTGATCGACGGCACTGAAATCAAACGCCAAGCGCAGGAAGGAGCATTGAGCGAACAACTCGTCGCGATGGCCTTTAAGCGCCGAGTCGAAACGAAAGCGAACGCAGGAAAACGTGGACGAGATAAGTTGGAGCGAGGTTTTCGAGCCGCTGCGGCCTCCGACGACAACAGTAGACACGTCGCGGACGTTCTCGAATCGAAAATGGCAGACTGGATCGCATTGGATCTGGTGCCCAGCGAAAGTTTTCCCGATCCATCAAACGACGACCGTCCCATTCAATACGGGATGCCGCTTTGGCGGGATTTGTTTTCGCCGCGTCAGCTGCTGGGGCACGGTCTAGCGGTCGAAACATACCGCGAAATGTACGACGCCGATGCCGCGGCGGGCATCAGCGCCGTTCGTCAGGCAGCGTATGTCTACTTGGCGTTCGCTTTAGACAAATTTCTCAACTGGAATGCTCGCCTTTCAAGCTGGAACGTCAAAGCCGGCACCCTGCGGTCGGTTTTCGACAGGCACGATTTCGCATTCAAGTGGTCGTACGCTGAAATGGCCCCCTTCATCACCGGGGAGGGCTATCGTTGGGTTCTGGAGCAAGTCGATTCAGCCCTTGAAGGCTTGATCAGTCTGGTAAGCAACGGCGCTGATGAGCGCGATCTTCTATCAAAAGACGTAAAATATGAAGCATCGTCGGTAACGATTACTTGTCGCTCCGGCGACGATCTGGATTATCTGCCGTCTGAGTCGATCGACGTGATCGTCATGGATCCGCCATACTACAACAACGTCATGTACGCGGAGCTGTCGGATTTCTTCTATGTCTGGCTGAAACGAACTGCTGGCTACATCGTGCCAGAGCTTTTCACTCGCCAACTGACAGATAAGGAAAACGAAGCCGTGGCCAGCGCAGCCAAATTCGCAAACCAAAGAGGAGCGGACGCTCTAGCTGGGCGAGACTACCAGGAGCGCATGCAGCGCATCTTTGCGGAGTGCCATCGTGTCATCAAGCCGACCGGCGTGATGACACTGATGTTTACTCACAAAGCAACGGGGGCCTGGGATGCTCTCACAAAGGGCCTTATGGAGGCCGGGTTCATCATAAGCGCGTCCTGGCCGGTAAACACCGAACCCGAAGGGTCTCTCCACATCAAGGACAAGGCGGCGGCTAATTCCACGATGTTTCTCGTCTGCAGACCTCGGGGTGTCCGCGCGGCCGATGCAACATATTGGGAAGATGTTGAACCTCTCGTCGCCAAAGCCGTGCGCAGCCGCGTTTCCGAATTCCAAAATGCCGGAATTTCGGGCGTCGACCTTTACCTTGCTTGTTTCGGTCCCGCCCTAGAAGAGTTTTCCCGCCACTGGCCGCTGAAACGTGGCACTCCACGACCCGAACTTCTCGCCAAAAAGCGGCGGAAACAAGCGGAGTTCTTCGAGGAGGCATTTGATCCATATTCAGTGACTCCCGAGGATGCGCTCGAAGCGGCGCGGCGAGAGGTGAAGACATGGCGTCTGAACCAGTTGATGAACATGCGGGGCAGCGCGGACCTAGATCCAGCCACGTCATTCTACGTGTTGGCCTGGGACGCATTTGGCAGCCCCGTCTTCGCGTACGATGAGGGTCTTCGTCTGGCGCGAGCAGTGGGCGCCGACTTGGATCAGTTGATCGGGCGCATCTGCGAGAAGAAGGGCTCGGATATTAGGCTTTGGGACAGTTCGGCTCGGTCATCCAAAGGAGCCCTCGGCGGCGCGGACGGCTCCAGAGGAATGATCGACGCTCTACAATTCGCCGCTAACCTTGCCCGCACTCGCTCGCTTGAGGTTGCTCGAGACTTTCTCAAAGACGCCAAGTTGGCGTCTGATCCCATATTTCTCAACAGCCTCGAAGCTCTGTTGGAGGTACTGCCGCCTTCGATGAGCTTCTCCAAAATCGAGCTCACGGGAGACCTCAAATCAGCGAGCGATGACTTCGACGCATTGGAAAAATTGCGGAGGCTTGCCTTCGCCGACAGCGTTGACGAGCCGAAGCAACTTAAGCTCTGGGCGGAGGAGGCTGCGTGAGCCTGCTTCAGGATCGCGTCTGGAAATTGAAGTACACCCTCGACGACGGTGACTTGGTTCGTCTGTTCTATGTTCCCGGTTTGCGCGCTGCGCAACGGTACGATCGCATTACCGGGTACTTCTCGCCTCGCGCTCTCGCGCTCGCAGCACGCGGTGTCGAGGGTTTGGTGTTCAACGAAGGGCGCATGCGGCTCATCGTGGGCTGCACCCTCGGAGAACCGGAAGTCGAAGCGATCAAGTTCGGCGAGAGCATCAAGGCCGCTGTGGAGAAGACGATGCTGGCGACTCCCGACTTCTCGTCGCATCCCTTCGCGATAGACGCACTTGAGCTTTTAGCGTGGATGATCGCGAAGGGATATCTTGACGTGAAGGTCGCCATTCCGTGCGACGAACACAAGAACCCCAGCCAGGATCCAGGACTCTTCCACGAGAAGACGGGGATCATCGAGGACAAGACCGGCGACAGGATCGCGTTCAGCGGGAGCAACAACGAGACCGCCGCCGGCTGGACCAAGAACTGGGAAAGCTTCAACTGCTTCACCTCTTGGGCCGACGGGCCGCGAGTAGAAGAGGAGGAAGCGAGTTTCGCGAAGCTTTGGGCCGACAAGGCCACCAGAGCGATCGTTATGGACGTGCCCGCCGCCGTCCGAGAAAAGCTTCTGGAGTTCTTGCCGGATCCGGACCGGGTCCCTAGGCTGCTCACCGACGCAGAAGCGGCCAACCCATCGGCAAAACCGATCATCGTTCCGCCCCATCTTGTGCCCCAGATGGAGCCCGCTCCTGGAGTTTCGGTCGACGAGGAGCGTGCCGATCTCTGGCGACGGATTGCCAATGCCGCTAGACAGCCCAATGGCGGCGAACGCGTCGGCGAGGCGACGTCTGCGATCGTCCCGTGGGCGCACCAGGTCAAGGCCTTCGAGCGGCTATATCACAATTGGCCGCCGAAGCTTCTGATAGCAGACGAGGTTGGTCTCGGAAAGACGATTCAAGCCGGCTTGTTGCTGCGGCAGGGATGGTTGGCCGATCGTATCAAACGAGCAATCGTGTTGGCGCCGAAATCGGTCTGCAAACAATGGCAGATCGAACTGCGTGAGAAATTCAATCTGAATTGGCCGATCTACGATGGTCAGAAGCTGGTTTGGTATCATTCGCCCGCTACCGAACACAGGATCGAGAAAACGGTCTCACGCAGCGAATGGCACCGTGAACCCTTCGTCATCATGTCGAGCCACTTGGCGCGCCGTCAGGACAGGCGGACCGAACTCTTGGACGCGGCCGATGCTTGGGATGTAGTGGTTCTGGACGAAGCGCATCACGCGCGCCGGCGCGCTGCAGGCACTGCCCAAGAACGCCCCAACGCGTTGCTCCGGCTGATGCGGGAACTGGGCGGCAGGAACACGGATAAGGGTCTAATTCTGTTGACCGCGACCCCGCTGCAGATCCATGCGGTCGAATTGTGGGACTTGCTAAGTCTACTCGGGCTGCCACCAGAATGGACCGCAACTGCATTCGATCGCTTCTTCCAAGAGGTTCGCAAAGACGTCATTACGAATGAATCGTTGGACTGGCTTTCGGCGCTCTTTCAGTCCGTCGAGCGTACGTACGGCGCGATTTCGCGCGAAGATGCTGAGCGGTGGAGCAAGCTCAGTCGTCTCAAGAGCAAAAGGGTCTTGGACGCGCTGCGAAGCGAATCAGCAATACCGCGAAAGCAGCTCGGACCTGCGGAGCGGAAGGCAGCCATAGCTCTCATTCGGCGCACAACGCCGATGCGGGCGCTGATATCGCGGCATACCCGGGAATTGCTTCGCCGATACGCGAAAGCCGGCAAGATCGATGCCCGTGTCGCGAACCGGAAGGTCGAGGACCGTTTCATCAATCTCTCGTTCGAGGAAACAGCGCTCTACCGGCGTACGGAAGACTACATTTCGACGGCCTACAACGCGGCCGACCAGGAAGAACGGAATGCGGTCGGTTTCGTGATGACCATCTATCGCCGCCGCCTGGCGTCGAGCTTCTACGCCCTTCGGTGTACACTGGAGAAGCGTCGGGAAGGCGTCTCGGCTGTTGCCCCGCAGGACGAGATCGGATTCGAAGATGATGCCGCAGACCTCGTCGAGGCGGGTGAGCTCGACGATATCGACGAGATCGCGTCGGCGGAGCGGAAGACCGCGAACGCTGATGAGGCCGCTACGATCGAAGGCCTACTGAAAGAGATCGGTATGCTCCCTACGGATACGAAGGCTAACGAGCTTGTGGGCGTGCTGAAAGAGCTTGAATCCGCCGGTTACCCGCAATCGATGGTATTTACGCAGTTCACCGATACGATGGACTACCTCCGCGACCACCTGGTCGAGCGGACCGGCCGGTCGATAATGTGCTTCTCGGGTCGTGGAGGCGAAGTCCGTGGCAACGATGGTTCGTGGAAACGGATCAGTCGCGAAGAGGTCAAAAGGCGCTTTCGAGAACATCAGGCAGATATACTGGTCTGTACTGATGCGGCGGCGGAAGGCCTCAATTTCCAGTTCTGCGGGGCTTTGGTGAATTACGACATGCCCTGGAATCCTATGCGCGTCGAGCAGCGGATCGGCCGCATCGATAGACTAGGACAACGGTTCACAGACATTCGCATCGTAAACTTGCATTATGCCGGGACTGTCGAGGCAGATGTATACGTAGCAGCCCGCGATCGCATCAATCTGTTCGAGAACGTTGTGGGCGGGTTGCAGCCAATTTTGGCTAAGCTGCCGACTCTGATCAGAGACACCGTGCTCGGCAGCGGAGAAGAACCGGAGCGCACGCAAGATGCTGTTCGGCAGCTCGAGGAAGCAATCGAGGTCGGGCGGACGGAAGGAATCGATCTGGACGACTTCGCCGACGTCGAACTTGAGATGCCTGCTCGACCAGATCCGGCCTTGACGCTCGCAGACCTCCACGCCGTGCTTGCGCGGCCCATGATGCTACCGCTGGGAACATCCGCGTCAGCGCTCGACAAGGATTTCCGCTACGAAAACGGTCATCTACCGAAGGCAATTCGGGTGACGACGGATCGGGACTTCTTCGAGATGCACTCGGACAGCGTCGAGTTCTGGACGCCAGGTAGCCCGGCCTTCCCCGACCTAACCCAATACCGCGCATAACCAGGACGGCATCGTCCCCCTCCAGCACTTAGTCATATGGTACAATGGACCGAGGTCATGAAGCCCGATGCGCGAGCCTTTTTGGCGACGTGAGCATTGACCAACGTCGGTGATGTACCGTGCATGATCAGCGCGTGGTCGCCCGACCGGAATCGGAGCGAAGCATTCATGTTGACGAGGCTTCGGAACAGCGTGCTGAATCCGGTACCCCGCTGCGTCGCCTTGCCGAACCGCGATTCGCCATCGGTCAGGGCGCATTGCAGCGCGTCACCATCGTCGACCAGGTAGTCGTACTTAGGGTTCGACCGAAGACTGGCGAGCGTTCCGATACCTTTGTCAGCGACAGCGAATTCGAAGGATCCGGGGCGACTGCGGTACACGACGAAGCCGGTCGGCACGGCCTCGGAATGCTCCAGCACGTTGTCGGCAAGCTCTCCCATGGCCCCCATCAGGCGGCTGACCGTCTGGGTGGGGAAGCCCGACGCCAGCGCCGCCTTGTGGGTTTCTAGCAGGAAAGCGGTCCACCTCTTCGGCTCCGTCTGCAGCACATCGCATCTGAGGAAGCCCGAGCCGTTGCCGTACGGAGATGCCCATCGTTCGGTACCACTGACGGCCGCGCGCAGGACCGCCTCCGTTCCGTTCAAGCGCAGCCACGGCGCCGAGTTCGGCGGAGGCAGGAGGCCCGTTCGCGCCAACTGGACCATCTCGATCAGCGGACCGAGGTCATCGGCGACATATTCCGGTACGTCACCTAAACGGCCGCGCGAGGCGGCGAAAGCGATACCGTCGAGCGCGGCGAACGTGAGGCTCTCGATATCAGGCAATTGCGGCTGCCGGCATCTGGGGAAGATCGCGTCGCATCACCTTCGCGATAGCGTCTCGAGAGATCTCCCAGTTAGTCTCAAACAGGTCATCCAACAACTGTTTGGCCGCGGTGGAATAGGGCCACCAACTCACCGCCTCACCCTTCAGCGCGTGATACCTCATCATGGTCTTCAGGAACGCGGTGGTCTCCAAGAACGTGACCCCGGCGAACGCCGCGCACAGTTCCGGCAGAAGATCGCTGCCGCCACGAACAAGAAGGTGCAGGGGCCGCCCTACCGTCTTCGCCACGCTGCACAGCCACGCCGCATGTTGCCGCTTGCGTGTGGGGCGCCCGGTCCCCGTCGTGAATTCGAAGCTGACGTGCGTGACCTCCGGATGCTCGAGGATGAACGTCGCCCACCGTTCGAAGTCCCATTCCGTCCGGCCGTTGACGTGCAGCGCCGCCGGCATTCCGGCTTGCAGGAATTCGCCGTGCGTCAGCGCGATGCGCTTCATCGCGTGCATGTCGTCCCAGCGCGGCCTGTCCACGAACAGGCTGTAGTTCGGGGTCGTAGCCAAGACTACGCCGCAATCCCGAGCCGCTTCGATGATCGCCTTCCGCCGAGCCTGCCCGAGCTCCCACCATCGCTCCAGCGGACGGTCCCGCTGGATGGCGGTGAGCAGCAGCGGCGTGCCGCTTGAGATCTTGTAGTTGTCGCTGAGCTCGTCCCGCGTGCGGTATTTCGGCAAACCCTCCCTGCGGTCGAACATGCCGTAAAGCGAAACGCTCGCGAGCGCGGGCGCGAAATGCCGGCTGCGCTTCGAGCCGTGGAAGATCTCAGGTACGACCAGGGGGAGGGCCGGGGCCGGCAGCAGGGGCGCCTGCGGCAGCTTCAATTCGAAGCCGCCGATCTCCTGGACGCGGAATGCATAGTCGGGATTGTTTCGGCAGACCCTGTCACATTTGCCAGGGTCGTTGCAGCAGAAGCTGAGGCAGCTCCAGACTTCGGCCTCGATGGCCAGGCCGCCGCAAAATTTTCTCTCGGCGCATCCCGCGCAGCCTAGCGAAGGCTGATGGAGCGAACTGTCGTGCCGGAGCTTTCGCTCGGCGATGTGCAATCGTGACTTCTTGCGGGCGGCTACTGCAGTCGGGCGATGCATACCGAGATCTCCACGACACCGGCCATCTCATGGACTTCGTCCACGATGCCCTGCGCAACGCCGCAGTTCGCCTCGATCGCCTTGACCACCGCCGCGGGCGCGTCCTCGCTGAGAGCGAGCTCGGTGTGCCCGCGCGACACCAGCAGCCCGGTCCGCACCTTGTCGATCGTGATCTTTTCGCCTTTCTTCACTTGGGCGGCCCCCAGCAGTGTTGCTTCGAACGCCCGCGATTTCGTCGTCGGCAGACGCGTGAAGAGATCCTGGGCGACGAGATCGAGCCGCCCTTTGTCCCAACACTTCTCGAATTGCGGAGTCGCCCTTTCCAGAAAATCCGCTCCCATGAAATCAAACCCCTTCGAAAATAGGCCTGTAGCGCTTCGATCGGCCCTGGCTGATCTCCGCAACCAAACCGAGCATAGCTAAGCTCGCCAAACGATTGTTCCAAGCCGTCGGGCTCTTGACGGGATCCGTGGCCGCGAAATCCCGCATCAGTTCGCCGGCGTCGGTCTCACGGCGCTGCTGCACCAGGTCGAACGTCAGGCGCTGCTTCGGGTCGAGTTCTCCGAGGGGGGCCGCTTCGATGACTTCGTCGCCGCGTGCGACGCACGACATCAGAACGCCGCCACGACGGCTCAGGAGATCCTCGAGCTCTTCGCGGACGCCGGCGTTCACGTTGGCGACGACCGGATAGAAATTGGAGCGTCGGCTGCGGATCGCGTCCCGGAACGCCAGCACGCTCTCCCGCAGGAAGCTGGAGGTCGCCACGTTGACCCATTCGAAGTTCAACAACACCGGCGTGACCACCGGCGGCTCGCTGGCTGTCGCCTTGAGCAGGTCCGCCAGCACCATCCGTCCGGTCGTCGCTCCGGACAGGATTTCGCCACCGCCCAACTGGGCCATATTCAGAATCATTTTTATCCTCACGTGTGAGACATGAGATAGCCGAACTGCCCTCACTTCGCAAGGATCGCCCCAAAAAATAGGGGAGTTATCCCGGGCTACGACTCGACTCGCTTGTTCATGATGTGTTCTAATTTAAGGATGACCGACCGCCCCGCCAGCTGGCGCATGCCGACCGAAAAGCAGATGAAGAAGCTCGCCGCCACCGTCTCCGTCGGCAGGAGCGTGCCAGGATCGCCCGCGGTCGGTCCAGGTGACCCGATGCCACCCGAATACTGGCAGGCCGTCCTCGACGACGCTTCCGTCGACGCCAAGCCGATCGGCGCCCCAGTTCGGACGCAGCGGCTCGGCGATATCGGGCGGCACCTGCTGCGGGTCGCCTGCCGGCCGCCAAACCGCATGGTTCGAGGATTTTGAGAACTGGCACATCCAGACGTTCTGGGCAGAGGTCACGCAACACGCAAAAATACTCGCGGACAACCGCGATCCCGAGGCATCGCGGGTCGGGAAGCGCTTGACGCGGACGCTGGACGGAACGGGGGATACATCGTCTGCACAGTTCATATCTCGGCCTCACAACAGAGGGTCCCGCTCTTCCGATGAAACTGGAAAGCTTGAACGGCATGTTCGCTGATCATTGGCCAAAGCGGCACATCTGAGGCGAGGCGCGCGGGAAGGCGTCTCGAATACTTCAAGCCAGCAGAGCCGGGTGGAACACGTGGACAAGCTCCAGCTCTGCCGATTGCGAATCCCTGCTGCGTGCTAACCGCTTGGAACGAGCAGGCGGGCGGTAGGATTCGTCCCGGCAGGAGCGATCTCGATGCTGATGACGAAGGAACGACGGCCGGCGATCCGGACGCTGCGCGGATGGGCCATCAGCGTGCTGCATGAGGCCGGCGCCATCCACGAATGCGAGGAGCACGGGTGGATGCGGGACAGGGCCGATCCGCACGCCCGACAGCGAGCTTTCGACGCCGCCCGTCAGAGTCCCCCGGCCGGGATCTCCGCCGATGACGCCGTCGAGGAAGTCCGTGACGTGCTGGATTCGATCGGCGACACTTGCCCGGAGTGTCCGGCGGAATAGATCGCGGGGCGTCTGGATAGCGCGCCGCCGACGAGCCTGCACGTCGCGCGGGTGTTCGGCGACGCCACCTTTACAGCCCGAAGGGGTAGGTGTCCGGGACGCCGGTAGGGCGATGTTCCAGTTCTAAGGGACACACGGCATGCGTTTCGTCGAACCACACGAATGCGTCGAACTGCTGAGGCAGCGAGGCTTCCGCGTAGTGGCTTTTCAGCTCGGTGTTTGGACGGTAGATGACGCCGATGAAGCGTTCGAGGCGCGGCTCGAGCAGGCGACGCCGGAGACCTTCGTCCCGGCGGAATTCGAGCAGGCCGCTCGCCGCACCCGCGTCGTGCAAGAGACGTTCATAGCTGTCCGACCGGGAAGGCCGCACCGGCATCACTTCCATTTCGGCGTCCCAGTCCGACGCGGCGGCGACAGTGCCGGTGTGCGTACCGAATCCAATTAAGGATGCTCCTTCGGCGAACTTCTCTCGGCAAAGCTGCCCGATGTTGAGTTCGTCACGGACGGCGCCCATCTCGGTATAGCGGGCGTCTCCGATATGGGAGTTGTGGGCCCAGACCACGGCCTTGGATCGGGGGCCTTGCGCGTCCAGAATATGGCCCAAGGTCTCGAACATGTGCGTGTCGCGCAGATTCCAGGATTCGGCGCCGCCACAGTACATGATGCGATAGTAGCGCTCGGCCGCGGCGATCAGCCGGGCGTTCTGGGTGGCGTCCAGGAAGCTGTCCGGATCGTTCGCGGCGTAGTCCAGTTCCTTCTTCAGGATATCTTGGCACTGTCGAAGGATCTCCGCCTCGCATTTCCGATAGCCTTCGGTCAGGACGGCGCGGCCGTAGGTCGAAGGCTCTCGCTGCCAAGGCGTCAGGCATCCGTAGCGTTCGCGGGCTACCGCCGCGGCGTCGGGATCCACCTCGTTGAGGAGGCGAGAACGGCTGCGATCGAGCTCCGCATGTTGTAGATGTCGAGGCCATAGAATCCCGCCCGCTCGCTCGCCGGCTTCGCGTCATTGTGTTTGCGCATCCATTCGACGAACGCCGCGACATCTTTATTGCGCCACATCCAGGTCGGGAAGCGTTCGAAGGGCCGCTCGCGCGTGCCGCGGGATGTTCTGTGACGAACATACCGGTCGACGGCAGCGGCATCGGGCCAATCCGCTTCCACCGCAACGATCTTGAAGCCGTGCTTCTCGATCAGGTGGCGCGTGATCGCGGCGCGCGCCTGGTAGAACTCCGACGTGCCGTGGCTGGCTTCGCCCAGCAGAACGACTCGGGACTGCGCGAACCGATCCAGAAAACCCCCGAAGGTGGGATCGTCGAAGTCCGGCAAGGGCTCGATGGCGGCGCCAATCATTTCCGGCAGCGAGCGGAAGCGCGTGCGCCCGGGGACGTGATTGCTGGCGGAGCGCGTGCCGTCCTCGGCCCATCCGTGCTCTCCGATCAGGGGCACGAAGCGGACGGCGCCGAAGGTTTCCTCGGCATATTTCGTCTCGCTCAGACGCGTAATGCGCAGCAGCGACTGTTCGTTTTCGAAATCGCCGACAGGTATGACGAGGCGCCCGCCGACGGCCAGTTGCGCCTTGAGTACATCCGGTACGGTCGGACCGCCGGCGGCGACCAGAATGGCGTCGAATGGGGCTTCTTGCGGCAGGCCGCGGGTGCCGTCACCGGTATGAACAATGCAGTTATCGTATCCTAGCGCCGCGAGACGCTGTGCGGCGATCCTCGCCAGATCCTCATGTCGCTCGACGGTGTGGACCGTTCCAGCGAGCCGCGAGGCGACCGCCGCGGCATAACCCGAACCGGTGCCGACCTCGAGCACCTTGTCTGCCGGCTTCAGCTCGGCCGCCTCGCTCATCAACGCGACGATATAAGGCTGCGAGATGGTCTGCGCGTTCGCGATCGGCAACGCACAATCCTCATACGCGAATTCCTCGAAGCCGGATTCGACGAACCGCTCGCGTGGGACCTCTGCCATGGCATCCAGAACGCGTCGATCGCGAATGCCGCGGCCGGCAAGTTGCACCTCGACCATGCGATTGCGAGGTGGGGCGGATTCGGCCATCGCAGCACCTCCTTCGAAGTTCTGATGCGAGAAGCCAATCGGGAGAGGCCAGCTCGGTTCCTTTCGATGCGCCGAGTGCCCGCCAAGCCGTGGCTAAGTCGCCGGTTCGGGCTTGCCTGCGAGCGACGGACCGGGGACTCGCGCAATCTCCTGCCACGCCAGCGCCAATATGATCCAGCGTTGCCGTTCGGCTCCATCGGCCTCCGCAGCGAGCTTCATCGCCGCGACCGCCTCGCGCTCGGGGTCGTACTCGATGTCCATTGGCGATCTATAGACGCCGTTGGTAAATGATCATGGGAGCGATCGGACCGTAAGAATCCGGTGGCCGTGAACGTGATGACTTCCAAGTCTCCGTAAGCGCCAAACCTTACGTCGCATATTGATCCCAGAGAGTGGCGCCCCGCTTCGGACCACTACTTGCTGCGAAGTGACAGGCTGATGCGCGTAACGATGTCGTCCCAGTCGTGCTCCTCGCTGGCGGGGTAGTTGATCAGCACGCAATGAACCAGCCGGCGGGCGAAGTTGCAGCGGTCGTACCAGACCTTGTCCCCCTTGTAGCTGGAGACCGCGAAGAAGCGGGGTGTCACCCGCTTGTACTGAATGCGCGACGGTGGACCTTTTTTCGCGAGGAAGGCGGCCGGGGAATCGTTGGCGACGTTGGGGGTGGCCTGTATCGTGAGGTCGGCACGGCCGTCGGCGGTCCGGAAATGCTGCCCAAATCCATCCGGTCGACCCGCCTCCTCGGTGAAGATCGAGGACGAGAAGTCGACCGAGGTGCCGGTCTGAGGGATGCTGTAGGTCGTCCATCTGACCGGTTGCGCCGCGACGGCCGACGCGGAGGCAGCGAATGCAAACGCGATCGCCCACGCTGTCGCTCTCATCCAAATCTCCTTCCGTCCGCCCCCGGCGCTTTGCTGCGCGCGGTGCCTTGAGAAAGGCTGAACGACCGGCTCCGTTCCAAGAAGTCCGTCTGTCGAAGAGCTACAGCCGTCCGCCTTCCTCGACCGGGTCGTTGGACTCCAGCCACGTCAGGGCGGTCTCGATTTGGCGAGCAATCTCTCGATTTCATCGCGCTCGTTCGGGCCCGGATCGTTCTCCAGTCGCTCGAGCAGCTGTTGCTTCTGCGCGAGCAGGTTCGTCACCTCGACATCGCACTTCCCTCCAGCAGGCTCCTTCAGGGTTCAGGGTGGTGCGCCGGCGTGCCTCGTTACAGTGGCGCGGCCCTCCCTCAGAAGATTCCGAGGAGGGCAAAAACCGCGACTTCGCCGACGAAGGCGATGGTCATGACGGCAACGGTGAGAACCATGTCGCCTAACGGCATGCTGGACATTGGCTGCGCCTCGCGTTGCAGCCCCTGTCCTGAATTCATGAGGGCATGAAAAGGTTTCGGTTCCCGAAGTCCGATTCCGGATATAGCGTCCGCGCGGGCAGGAAGTTCGAGCGGGGGCGCGGTATGCGAATCCTTGAACTATCGTGCTGGTGCGTGACGGCGGCCGGTCTGCTCGCCATGATCACAGTCGTTGCTCTACTCTGAAGCGGGAGGAGACCGCTCCCTCAGAGAGGAGCCGATCCCATGTTGAGAAGCTGCGAGACGGCGGTGACAAGCTGGGCGGGGGCGAAGGGCTTGGTGAGCAGAATGCTCTTGGGCACTCCCAGCCTCGCCCATTCGTCCGCAGCTGCGCCGGTCATGTAGACGACGGGAAACTCCGGATCCCGCTCCCGAACGAGACGCGCGAGGTCCCAGCCGCTCGTCTTGCCCTTCAAGTTCACGTCCGTGACGAGTGCCCGGAATTCATAGATGCCACTTTTCAGAACGGTCGCGGCTTCTTCCGCCGACGACAGGATCTGCGGCCGGAAACCGGCTTCGGTCAGCGCCTCCTCAACCATTTCCTGGATCTGGTAGTCGTCCTCGGCCACGAGGATGGTGAGAGATTCGGTCACCGGGCGCCCCTGCTATAACGGCGATTCTACGCGGCGCGGGCAACCGAGTTCCCATAGAACTGTTCAAAAGTGAACATTCGGCAGACCGGCACCGCAACGCTTTTTGGCCTCGAGTGTTGGTAAGGGCGAGGAGGATAGCTGGCTTCGATGAGCAATCCGGACCGCCCCGACGACCTGCCTGGCCGCGCGATCGCAGCCGAGATCGGCGAACGGCTTGGCCAGATGTTGCGCGTCGACAGGGAGCTTCCGCCTTCCCTGAAGTCCCTGCTGGAACGATTGCGAGTCCTAGAGCGCGCGTCGTAATTAGCGAGGGTTCGCGCGCACCCGAACGCATAATCCGGGATCCTGCCGCTCGTAGGAGATCTCGCCTTCAAGCTGCTGCGTGAGAAGCTGGACGATCCGCGACCCCAGGCCGCCGGGTGCGGCGTCATCCGCCAGACCGACGCCGTTGTCTGCAACCGACAGCTCGATTTCATCCGCATTCGAAAGCGTGACCGTGACGTGACCTGCCCTGTCGTCGGGAAAGGCGTACTTCAGGGAGTTGGTGACGAGCTCGTTGGCGATCATGCCGATCGCAAGGGCCTGGTTGTGCGGCAGGAAAAAGTCGCCACAGACCACCTGGAAGGCGACGGGCCCCGACGGTGCCAAGGATTGGAAGACCTTCTCGACGACGTCGTTCAGGAAGTAGCGCATGTTGACCGAGCGGGAGTCCTGCTTGACCGAGAGGTGGTCGTAGACCTCGGCCATCACCTGCAGCCTTCGGGCGGTGGCCTCGAGCGCGGCCGCGAGTTCCGGGCTGCCGTGTCGCGCCTCCAGCCGGATCATGCCCCCGAGGATGGCAAGGTTGTTCTTGGTCCGATGCGCCATCTCCTGCAGCAGCAAGGCCTTGGTCTTGTCGGCCAGCATGACCCGCCGGAGCTCCGCCCGCTGGAATTCAGCGACCGTGGCGGTCCCGGCCGCGGTGATGGCGAAGAGCGAATTCGTGGCAAGGAAATCGAGGCCGATGCTGCCCGCGTAGCTGACGTAGGCGCCGACCGCCACGGCAATCGCGGCCGCGAAGATTCCCGAGCCTCGATCGAAGATCAGGCCTGACAGGAACACGCCGGGGAGCAACAGGAAGTAACCGGGCGCGCCCGTCTGCATCTGAAGGGCCATCTGCAGGACGGCGCAGACGAGCATGATGCAAGCCGAGATGCCGTAGCGGACCACGACCGGAAGCGAGTGCTCCAGAACCAGCGGATAGAGCCTGTTCATGGATTGAAAACTACTTGCCGCGGACAGCCGTTCCTGCCGGGGCCTTCATTCCACTTGACCGGCTCATCCGCAAAAGCCGTCGAAACCAGGAACGCGCCAGCCTTTGCGCCGTTCGATGCGAGACACATGCGTTTCGTCAAGAGTCAGCAGTGAGCATACTTCTCGTCGAGGACGACCCTCTGATCCGCGAATTCGCCGTCGAGGCGCTGCGCGAGGCGGGCTATCACGTGATCCACGCCAGCACCGGCGAGGAGGCGCTGGCCTGGTGCGAACGGCGCGTCGCGGACGTGCTGGTCACCGACGTCAGGCTGCCCGGACAAGTGGATGGGTGGCAGATCGCGGAGAGATACCGTGAGCAGGATCCGGAGCTGCCGGTCATCTACGCCACCGGGTTCTCGCCCGTTCCGCCACGCCCGGTCCCAGGCAGCCTCATCTTGAGAAAGCCTTTCCATCCGGAGGAGATCGTCCGAATGGTCAAGGAGCTCGGCCAGGAAAAGGGTGCACCCCCGGCCTAGCCGTTTTGTGGCCGCCGAGCCTTTCGCAGATCACGCAATCCAACTTTCTGCGCAGGAACGAAGGTGCCGGTGCCAAGTTTTCCCGGTGCCCCTGCCCCAGGGGCGAACCCCGTACTGGCCCCAGCTCATAGCCCCCTAGCCCCCCAGAGCTGGGGCCTTCATACCGGCGGGATATCGTTTGGGAGAGCTTCAGGGAAATCGCTCGCCGCCCACTACTCGTCGGCCGCGGCAGCGGTGGAATCCTGGCTGCCGAGCAGCTTCAGCGCCGTCTCGATCTTTGAAAGCAACGCCTGGATCTCGGCCCGTTCGTTCGGACCCGGATCGGTCTCAAGGCGCGCGATCAACTGCTCTTTCTGAGCCAGGAGCTTCGCAACAGCCGACATCTCATCATCCCCACAGGAACCGACGGAGAAAGGGCCGCTCGAGAGCGGCCCTTTCGTAGCTCACCAGCTCCGGGTACCGAAGCTGAAACCGATGCTCGGGCCACCGCCATAGTAGCCGTAGCCGCGATCGTAGTAGCCGGGGCCGCCATAGTAGCCGTAGCTCCGGCGGACCACGTACCCGTCGTCCCCGCCGTAGTAGCGCTGGACGTAGCGGGGACCGCGGGTCCGGTAGCAGCGGCCATACTCGTTACAGACGAGACGGACCTGCTCGGTGGCACCGAGCCCGGCCGGCGCGATGGCCGCAGGGGCGAGCGGGGCGGCATTCGCGGACGCCGCCATCAGGGTCGCCGTGAGCGCTCCTAACACGATGGTCTTCATGGTTCTTCTCCTCCGTTGCGAGATCAATCGATCTCTTCGATGACGCGACGTTCATGGGGTTCGACTATGTAGGTGCGGCTATCCCGGTTGATGTACCGGTACTCGCGAAGGGTCGGAGCATCCCGATAGACCTCCTCCGGGAAGGCCTCGATCTCCACGCCCTCCGGCACGCGCTCGCCGGTTCGGATCTCGGTCCGGACCGAGCTGCCGGTGGTCACCCGCTTCTCGCGCTCGACCGGGCGCGCCTTGGCGTGCTTGCGGACGACTTCGCGATCGCGATCGCTGAACGTTACCTTGCGCTGCTGCGCAGGCGCCGGCGCGGCTGCCGTCGAGCGGCCGGAGTACGGCAGGACCGTCACGATCTTGTAGGTCGACGGCTCGACGATCACGATCTCGTCCTTCACCAGGACGAAGTTGTAGCCGCGATACTGCGGCACGATCTCGACGACCTCGGCCGGCAGCGGCTGCAGGTGGATGTCGCGCGGGACCACGGTGCCCACCGACAGGGAGAAGTTCACGTTGGTGAGCGGCTGCACGTTCAGGTGCGAGATCGACGCGCTGATCCGGGTCCGCTGCTGGTCGTTGATGTTCACCGACGCGTTCACGTTGGTGTTCGACGAACGATCCGCGGTGTTCTGCTGATTGTTCGGCTGCTGGGCGGTGTTGGTCGAGCCGCTACCGGTGGGCGACTGCGCCTGGTTGGTGCCCGAAGCGGGCGGATTGGAGCTCTGCGTCGTGCTCGACGGCGTGTTGGTCTGCGCTTGGTTGGACGGCGTCGCGGACTGATTCGCCGGCTGATTCGTCTGGGCCTGGTTCGTCGAGTTGCCCGAGGCCGGCGCCTGCGTGGTGTTGGTGCCCGTCCCGGAATTGGACGGTTGGCTACCGGCGGTCTGGCCGGTCGACGACGGCGACTGGCTCTGAGCCGAGTTGCCCGACGGAGTGGTCTGAGCCGAGCCCGACGAATTCGAGGGTGTCGACGTCGAAGAGGACGGCGTCGACGTGGAGTCCTTCTGTTGCTGCGTCGCGGACGGAGTGGAGCTCGACGTGCTCGGAGACGACTGCGCGAACGCCGAGGTCGCGATGGCGACCGCAGCGGTCGTAGCCAAGAATAAACGCTTGTTCATCTGAAACCTCCCAAATGTGGACGCCGATCAACCCTCCGCGCCTCCTTCAGTTCCAAACCGGGAAATTTCGGCAATTGGCGCGGAATCGATGCCTCGGATTTTTCCGGTGACCGGAGATGCTGCTTCGCGGAATGGCCAGCGAGCGTTAACCAAGACGGCGTCCGCCGCGGCGTCGATCAGATGCCTGGGCGCGAGTGTCACTGGGGCATGTCGGCTGGTCGCGTATCTTTTTATACTTTCCCTCGCCGCCCGAGCTGCTACGACTTACCCAACACAAAGCGGCGGGGGCGGCCGATGAAACGACTGAAGGATTCCTTGGGGCAAGTCGGCAACCCGACCTGCCCCAATTGCCGCATAGCCATGAAGTGGTTTCGATCCGAACTCGTGCGGGACAATCCCGCGACGATGATTGCGCACCTCTTCGTCTGTCCCAATTGCAAACGCGCCCAACGGCAGGACACGGATTTCACAGCGGTCATCGTGCCGCCCGACCACCTGACCGGACCGCGATTTCAGATCATCGACGGGGGTAAGCAGGCCACCTGAAAGCTCTTCTCTTCATGCCGCCGCGACCGGGAATAAGTGGAACTTCGGCCGCGCCAGCCTCGTTAGCAGTCACCACTTATGGACTGCTTTAGGAGGACACCATGAAGAAGCTGATCCTGTGCGGCGCGCTCGCCGCTTTCGCTCTCGGCACCCAGGCCGCCAGTGCCGCCGAGTTCTACATCGTCCGCGACGCGACCACAAAGAAGTGCACCGTCGTCGACACCAAGCCGACGACGACCACCACGACGGTCGTGGGCAATGGCGTCTACAAGACCAAGACGGAGGCCGAGTCCGCCGTGAAGACCACCAAGGTCTGCACCGAGCAGTAATCCGGCGGCTCTATTCCGAAAAGCCGATTTGACGAACGGCTCCTCCGGTACGCGGACGAGCCGCTTTCGTTTCGGCCGAACGATTCCTTCGGCAGGCGTTGCCTGTCAGCGACCAGCTCGCGATATCGCTCTTCGTATTCCCTCGCCATTCGGCTCGCGACGAATCGCTCCTCGAACCGGGCGCGGACTTTTCGTCGATCCAAGCGGACGACCTGCTCGATCGCCTCGATCGCCTGCTCCTCGCCGTCCACGATGAAGCCGGTGACGCCGTCCTCCACGACTTCCGGCACCGATCCGGAGCGGTAGGCGATCACGGGCGTCCCGCAGGCCATCGCCTCGATCATCACCAGGCCGAAGGGCTCGGGCCAATCGATCGGAAAGAGCAACGCGGCGGCGCCGGCGAGGAACGGCTGCTTGCGGGCTTCGTCCACCTCGCCGATAAGCTTGATCTCTTCGCCGTCGATCTCAGGCTCGAGCTTCTTCTTGAAATATGCCGTCTCCGCGCGAGGAATCTTGGCCGCGATCCGGAGCGGCATTCGGACGGCGCGGGCGATGCGCATCGCAGCTTCCGGCCCTTTCTCCGCCGTCAGCCGCCCCAGAAAGGCCAGGTACGACCCGGCTTCGTAGGAGGGACGAAACAGGTCCTTGGGCAATCCGTGCTGAATCGTCGCGATCCAGTTGGCACCCGGAAGCGGACGGCGCTGATTGTCGGAGATGGAGACGAAAGGGGCGCCAGCGAACGTCCCGATCACGTCGGACAAGCCAGGAAGGTCGAGCCGGCCGTGCATCGTCGTCAGAAACGGCACGCCGGTCCGGCTCAGCACCGGCAGGGGCAGCCAGTCGACGTGAGAATGAATGACGTCAAATTCGTGCGCACGTTCGGCGACGGCCTCGATCAGCAGCGAGCAGGCGGCGTTCGGGTCGACCCCCCGTCGCCCCAGACGCAACGCGCGGGGCCACACCGTGTGGAGCTTGGCCTTCGTGCGGGAGTCGCCGCTCGCGAACAGGGTGACGTCGTGTCCGAGTTCGACCAGCGCATCCACCAGCCAGGCGATCACCCGCTCCGTGCCGCCATACAACTTCGGAGGAACGCTCTCGGCCAACGGGGCAAGCTGCGCGATCCGCATCGATCAGCTCCCGACCACGAACCGCAAGCCGATCACGACGATCGCGGAGATGAGAAATGAAATCGCGAGCAGCGTCCAATAGGGCCTTGTGCTTCCGCGGGCTACACGCGCGACGAGCATTTTGAGGGTCCTCAACATCCGTCCTGGAAGAACCGCTGCCGGTAAGCAATCCCGAAGCCGGCGAGTGCTTCGGTATCGCTCTCATGCTCTTCTCCTCGCTTTTGCAGATGGCGCTCGAGAAGGCAGCGCCTGCTGTCCTGCGGATCGACGTCGGGGTGGCGCGCCCGGTAGACGGACCACGCTGTCTCGGTGGCGTTCTTCAGAACCACGTCGTCGACCATCTTCAAGCTCCCGCGGCCAATCCAGTCGCTGGCAACTCAAGACGGTGAGCAAAGTTTCCGGTTTTTCCCGGTCCGCGAAGTCAGTCGGAGAGCACGCGCATTCAGCATGCTTTGGCACGTGCCCGCTCGCGTGCCGCACGGCGACGCTGAAGGCGCTGGCTTCTGCCAGAGCGTCTGGCGACGAGAAGCGGAGAAGCCGGCGTAGCCGAAGCCGAAGGCTCCGCTGCCAGGACGGCGCTCTCCACCGGCATCTCGGCAGGCCTTGCTTCCAAGAATTCGAGCACGCCGCGGCCCTTCTCGGTGATACGCCATCCGCCATTCAGACGTTCGACCAATCCTTGCGAGAAGATATCGAGAGCGGGCACGCGAGCAGCGAGGCGCTTGGTCCGCTCGGCCCAGTCCCGCCCGCTCGTCGCCAGAATCGCCATATCGCGCTTGAGGTCCGCCATGAGGGCGAATCCATCGGGATAGCTCACCAGGATCTTGAGCACAGTGACCTGGAAGTTCACCCCAACCCTCCGCCTATCGCCACATCGTCGGAGCGTCGTGAAGGGCCTCGCGTCCCACCTGCTTGAGCCTCTCCGGCGAGCTGTCGCCGTTCGTAGCCGCTTCCAGTATCCTTGACGCGACATGGGTGCGCGCCTCGGTTTCGTAGCGCGAGACGTCTTCGCAGACCTCGTCAAATACGGCGCGCAGAAGCGCGGTCGTGGCCGGATCGAACATGGGAGCCCCCAACGCAAGAAGAGTTAGCTTACTGCGGGAATGGTGTGCGGAAAATTCAACAAAGTTAACGCCGGCCATACGCTGCTATGCACCGACCGAGCACTTCCGGGCGGCATCAGCTGAGACAACCTAAAACCGGCCGCCCAGCAGCCCGCCCGCCCAGCGGCACCACCGGGACCGGCGAGATCCGCTCAGCCGAAGTCAACGAAGGTCGCCTCCAAGACGCGGCCTTTTCCTGGGCGCACCACGCGCAGACTCACCACCATCCGCCGGCAAATGGATCGGCCCGCTCGAAGGCGAGACGTCGCTCGGGTATCCCCCTT
This sequence comes from Bradyrhizobium sp. CCBAU 51627, assembly GCF_028128765.1. Classification (GTDB taxonomy): domain Bacteria; phylum Pseudomonadota; class Alphaproteobacteria; order Rhizobiales; family Xanthobacteraceae; genus Bradyrhizobium. The sequence continues at coordinate 127,796 of NZ_LBJG01000087.1, read as the reverse complement.
TGTAGCTTTGCCGAGCGCTTCGGGTGGCGACGGGCCGCCGCGGAGGCTTGAGCCGGCGCTTCCTTCCTGACCTCCACGGAAGGTGCTGCAGGCATGGCGGCCATGGCTTCGCGCACCTGGTGTCGGGGTTCTTCAGGGATTGGATCGGTCTGCGCGATCATCGGAACATCGCGCAGACGCGTATCGAATACGATCTTCTCCGGAAGGGCCCTCGCCGAGGCGATCCCGATGATGGTCCTGTCGGGATCGGACGGGCCCGTGCGCTCGACAGGGGCCGGCAGATATAGATCGGCAGCGAAGAGCAGCGCCAGCAGCAGCGCGCCGACGAAGACGAAGTATCGGATGATCGGCATGAACGGCCGCTCGCTAGGAAGAAATCGGGGTTTCGGCGGGGCCGGATTGACCGGAGGCGGGTCGCTCGATTCAGAGACCCGTCCAAAGGCTTAGTCGATCTCCTGGACGACCGTGCGGGTCGACGGATCGACCAGCATCACGCGTTCGCCCGAGTAGACGTAACGATACTTGGTGAGCGAAGGACCCCAGTCGGCGGGCACTGCCTCGAGTTCGACTTCGCGCGGCACGGGCTGACCGACTACGATCTTCTGCTGCACCGGACGAACCTTGTGCTCGGTCACGTAGGTGCGAATCTTGGTGCGGTATTCCGGCTCGATCTGCACGGCGGCATGACCGGCGCCGGTGGTGGTCGTGACGACTGTGGACTGCGCCATGGCGCCCGTCGAGATCAGCGCGGCGGTCGCGCACGTCAGCATCAGCTTCTTCATCGTAATCTCCTGACCGCAGGATGCGGCCTGCAAGAACCCGCGGATGATGGCAAGGTTCCGGAGCGCGGCAGGCTAATTGCCTGATTTTCCCGAATGCCTGAGCTAAGCCCCCGAAGCAATCGGCGCGCTAGGGCTTCTGCAACACGGTCGAGAGCGACGAGCCGTCGTTCAACATTGAGAAGACTTCCCGCGAAGAAAGATGCGCGGCAGCCTCTTCGAACGTCTCACTCGCATCCGCCCTGGCCCGGGCGACCGCCAGGTTGGCGTCGACGGTATCGGGCCGGGCGGCTCGAGGAGACGGCAGCTGAGCGACGTGGAAGGCCAACAGCTCAGGGTCTTCGCGCAGCGCCACCAGGGCAGGTCTGATGCCGGCCCCCGCCGCCGCGCTCAATTCGTTGGCCCGGCGCAAGACCAAAGGCGGCTCTCGGTCTTCTGGGGTGGCAAACAGTTTGCCGGGCGACGGCTTGGCCGTCAGCGCCCCGATAGGGACGGCGAACAGCAGCCCAACGATCACCGGCGACATCCAAAGCAAAAGGGGCAGCGAAACGGCGTACGCGCTTGCGGCCATCGCAACGCCGCACAGGGTCGGGATGCCGTATTTCCGATAGAGCTCCCGGCGTTCCACCGTGCCGTCGTCGCGCCTTTGGGTCTGCCAGCCGGCATCACGCCCGGCCAGGATCTCGACCACGGCAATCGACTGAAAAATCATCATCACCGGCGCCATCAGCGCCGACACCAGGATCTCTGCGAATACTCCGGCCGAGGTTCGAAACGGACCGCCGAACTCGCGTCGCTCCGAGCGCCGCATCCAGACGAGGACCAGGCTGAGCAGCTTCGGCATCAGTAGCAGTCCCATCGTGGCGACGAACACCCAAATGGCGAGCACGGGATCCTGAGCCGGCCAGGTCGGAAACAGCGAGAAGCCCTTGGGAAAATACTCCGGACGCACGAACCGGGCCTGCAGCGAAATCAGCATCCCCAGCAGCAGGAAGAGCAGCCACAGCGGCGCCGTGAGATATGCCCCGATCCCCACCAGGAAATGCAGGCGTGACACCCAGTGGAGACCGCGAGCGGGCACGACGGCGAGATGCTGAAGATTGCCCTGGCACCAGCGTCGGTCGCGCGCCGCGAAATCGAGCAGCGAAGGCGGCACCTCTTCGTAGCTTCCGCCGAGCATCGGCAGCATGTAGATGCCCCACCCGGCCCGCCGCATCAGCGCTGCCTCGACGAAATCGTGGCTGAGGATGTGCCCGCCGAACGGCTTGCGCCCCCGTAGCTGCGGAAGCGCCGCCGCTTCCGCGAACGCCTTCACCCGGATGATCGCGTTGTGGCCCCAGTAATTGCCCTCGGAGCCGTGCCACCAAGCGACGCCGGCGGCGATCATTGGTCCGTACAGCCGGCCCGCGAATTGCTGGACGCGGCTGAACAGACTTCGCGCGTTGACGACCATGGGCAGCGTTTGGACGAGGCCCGCGGTGGGGTTGGTCTCGATCGCATGGACCAATCTGACGATGGTCTGTCCGCTCATGAGGCTGTCGGCGTCGAGCACGATCATGAAGTCGTACACAGCGCCGAACCGCGTGATCCACTCCGCGATGTTGCCGGCTTTGCGCGCCGTATTGTCCGCGCGATGACGATAGTACAGCCGCGATGTGCCGACCGCCTGTCGCAATGCGAGGAGTGCCTTTTCTTCTGCGACCCAGATGTCCGGATCGGTGCTGTCGCTCAGGACGTACCAGTCGAACAGCTCTCCATGGGTCGTCGCTTCCAAGGACTCGATGATCGCGCGCAGCCGGGCCGTCAATCGGTGCGGGTCTTCGTTGTAGGTCGGCAGCAGCATGGCGGTGCGGCTCGAAACTGCAGGCAGTTCCGCACCGGTCGCCGTGTCCGGACGATGCGCGAGCAGCACGAAGAACCCGGCCAATGCGGATGCGAATGAAAAGGAGACCCAGGCGAGCAGGACCAGGAAGAGAGCCAGCACCGTGGCTTCGAGGACGGTGACGCCACCGACCTCGAGCACGCGATACATCTCGTAGCCGCCTGCCCCCGTGAGCGCCGCCGTCGCGAGTAGAATGAGGCCGCGCCTCCAGGCCATCGCGTGGCCCGCCGCCGCAGGAACGCGGTCGGGGACTCGGCTTTTCCCGAGGTCGCCAGGAGCCATCGGAAGCGGCGACTCGCGCGGCAGCAGGCGCTGCGTCGCGATATCGCCGGCGACCGGCCGGGGCGCCGTGGTCAGGGGGCCCATCGGTAGACCCAGACTTCCGACAAGGGCTTGTCGCCCTCGGTCAGAAAAGCGCGCAGCTCGACGGGCTCACCCTTCACCGGGCACTGAAAGCTCAGCCGCCAGCCACCGGTGTAAGGATTGGGCTGCGTGACGATGTTCTTCACCTCGGATTTCTCCGCCGTCACGACGCCTTTGACGCCGGCAGGATCGATGCCCTTCAGGTTGTCGCCGACCAGCTCGAGGACGAAGAGGCGGGCGTCCTCGCCCCGCGCCCCTATCCCGCTTCGCGTGAAGCGGGCCAGCGAATGCGCCTTCGGGCTATCCGGCCCCCAATGCAGCCGATAGGTGTAGATGTGTTCACCCTTGGCCTGCAGCGGGTTTTTCGGTCGCCAGAATGCGGCGATGTTGTCGTGAACCTCTTCCTTCGTCGGAATCTCGAACAGCGTGACGCCGCCCTCGCCCCAATCGCCGATCGGCTCCATCCAGAGACTTGGACGTTTTTCGAAGCTGGATTCGATGTCCTGGTAGGCGAAGAAGTTTCTCTCCCGCTGCATCAACCCGAACCCGCGCGGATTGAGATCCTGAAAGGTGCTGATCTGGAGATCACGCGGATTGCTGAGCGGCCGCCACAGGCTTTCGCCCTTGCCGTTGAAGATCGCGAGGCCGTCGGAATCGTGGACTGAGGGGCGGAAATCGTCGATGTCGTTGCGGTCGTTCGGACCGTAGAAGAACATGCTGGTCATGGGCGCGAGCCCGGCGCGCTGCATCTCGACGCGCGGGTAGACCGACATCTCGACGTCAAAGACCGTTGTGTCCCCAGGGCGGAGGGTCAATCGGTAGCTCGCGGCGCAGCTCTTGCTGTCGAGCAGAGCATGGATGACCATCGAGGTTGCACCCGACGCCGGCCGCTCGAGCCAGAACGTCTTGAAGAACGGAAATTCCTCGCCCTTGGCTTCGCCCGTATCGATCGAGAGCCCCCGGGCGGAAAGCCCGTATGTCTGTCCCTTGGCCACGGCGCGGAAGTAGCTCGCCCCTAAGAAGACGCAGACCTCGTCGTAATAGTCGGGGCGGTTCATCGGTGCATGAATGCGAAAGCCAGCAAACCCGAGATCGCTGTCGTCGAACGCCGGGACCTTCTCGCCGAAAGAAAAGTCCTCTTTGCGGTACTTGAGCTCGGTAGCCTTTCCGTCCGCGACCTCGAAGATGTTCACCCTGTTCTTGTAGAAGAAGCCGCGATGAAAAAACTGTGCCTCGAAAGGAAGATTCTTGCCGCGCCAGAGCGCACGCTCCGGCAAGAAGCGGATCGAACGATACTGATCGTAGTCCAGGTCCTTCAATCCGCTCGGAAGCTTCTCGTCCGGCGCCTCGTACGGTTTGCCGGCCAGCGCACGGGCCAAGTCCCTAACCGTGGACGGCCCAAACACGTCATCCGACGTGGCGGCGTAACCGCTGCGCGAGGCGAGCAGCAACGCCGGCAGCAACGCCGACCCCTGAACAAGTTGCCGTCGGTTCACGTGCTCTCCTACTCGCTACTGCTTGCCGCGGCCATGGCAACGACCGCCGAGCGAGCGAGTTCCACTGCGCGGCCGGCATTGATGCCGCGCCCCCGGTCTCAATTGAGCAGACGCGCGCGAAGCTTTCTGATGATTTCCCGGAGATCAGCGGCGTATTCCTCCGCGGCCCGACGCGCCTCTTCCAGGCGAGCCTTGCTGGAATTCAGCTCGCTGCGCTGTACATGGTCAGCCGGCTTTTGCATGTCCGTAGGATTCACGGGTTCGACGCCCGACACTTGCGCCAGATCAACGGTAACTCGGCAGCCCGGTTCGCGCTGCTGTCCCAGGCCCTGATCGCGTCCTCATCGGCGGTCCCTAACGGCGACGAGCAAACCAAATGCCGACCAGAAACGCGACAAGGAGCGACTGCAGCGGGGCTTTCACGGTGACTTCGCGCAATCGCTCGGCCCAGTGCATCGCCGCATCCCGCAAAGTTGGCGTGGTTGTCCTGCCGTCCGCGGACCCGGTATCCGCGCCCGACCGGTCCGCCGAAGCCCGCTCGAGGGCGGCCTGCTCGTCCGTCAATCCGGATGCCTCCGTTATCGCCGACGATTCTTTCATATCCGTGCGAACCTCTTAGAGTGGCGCCACAGAAACCGGCTTCCCCCGTCTCGGTTCCTAGGCCGACCTCCGCCGGGGCCCGGCCGCCGGCTTCTTGGCGGGCTTCTTCGGCGTCGCGGCTTGTGCCACAGAGCCGCCCACGCTCTGGCGCAGCGCGTCCATCAGATCGACGACGTTCTCGCCCTTCGGCCGCTCCTTGGGTCGGATGACCTTTCCGGCGCGTTTCTGGTTGATGAGCTCGACCAGAGCGCTCTCGTAGTGATCCTCGAACTTCTCCGGATCGAAACGCCCCGCCTTCTGATTCACGATGTGCCTGGCGAGGTCCAGCATGTCCTTCGTGACCTTCACGTCCTGGATCTCGTCGAAATATTCCTGTTCGCTCCTGACCTCGTAGGGATAGCGCAGCAGCGTACCGATCAGCCCCTTGTCCCGGGCCTCGAGCGCGATGATGTGCTCGCGGTTGGTCAGCACGACTCGCCCGATCGCGACCTTGTCCATCTCGCGGATGGTCTCGCGGATCACCGCGAAAGCGTCGTGCCCGACCTTGCCGTCCGGACGCAGGTAGTACGGGCGGATCAGGTAGCGCGGGTCGATGTCCGACCTGTCGACGAACTCGTCGATCTCGATGGTGCGCGTTGACTCCAGCGCGATCTCCTCGAGCTCCTCCTTGGTGACCTCGATGAACTGGTCCTTCTCGAGTTGGTAGCCCTTGACGATGTCCTCGTTGGGCACTTCGTCACCGGTGTCGGCGTCGACCTTCAGGTACTTGATGCGGTGGCCGGTCTGCCGGTTGAGCTGGTTGAACGAGATCTTCTCGGACTCGGAGGTGGCCGGATAGAGCGCCACCGGACAGGTTACCAGAGACAGACGAAGGAAGCCTTTCCAGTTGGCGCGGGGGGCCATGGGGACGCAACACTCCTGGGTACGGGGGACTGGGATTCAAGACGATCGGGACGCCTAGGTTCCGACATTCCGGACGGCCTTCCAGTCATCGATTTCGCGGCGGATCAGGTCGCGGTGGTCGATGTGCGAGGCCAATAGCATCCGGAACGTGTCGAGCACATCGCAGGCCAGTCCTATCGGGTGTCCCGCGCTTTCCAGCCTTTTGACGATTGCGAGCTGCCGGGCGACGTGACCTTCGCTAAGCGCGACGTGACGCTCCGCTTCCAGGAGGTGTCGTCGCGCCATCGTCAGGTCCATCCCCGCAGTCTACCCCAGCCCGGGTCGGTCGGGAGATTAAACCTGCGGAAGCCGCTTGACTCGCCGAGAACGAATAGGGAACATAGGTTATGCCCGCTGCGCCCGAACCCGCTACGCTCGCCGAAGGCGACCTCGATCTGGCCGCCGACCAGGCCATCGCTGCCTGCGGAAGCGATCCGCGCGAGGCCGTGAAGGCGCTTCTTGTCGCCAACGACTTCCTGGAGCGACAGCTCGACGAGCTCCGGGCCAAGGTGTCGACCGGCTACGCCCGCGGGCTGCTCCGCGCGGCGCGCGAACACAAGGACGAGGCAAATGGCTGATGTGACCTACTACGTCGCTCTACCGTTCGTTTTCTCCGACGACGGCCTGGCCGCCGGCGAGGCGACGGAGTGCCTCAGCGCCGACGCCGCGGTGATGCGGGCCGAGGCGCTCTCCCGCAAGCCGGGTCATGTCGGCGCCATCGCATTCTCCCGGACAGGAGATCCATCGAGCGGCGACTTCAGCGACGCCAAGCTGATCCGCATGTTCGGCGAGGTACCAGACGATCTGAGCGCACTCTGACGGGCGACGACCTAGCTTCACTCGTCGCTTGGACCGGCGGCATCTCTCGGCTCGAGCAAGTTCAGCGCGGTCTCGATCTGGACGAGCAATGCCTGGATTTCCTCCCGCTCGTTCGGCCCAGGATCGCCCTCCAGTCGCTCCAAGAGCGCCTGCTTCCGCGCGAGCAGTTTTGCGACCGTCGACATCGCGCCTCCCGATGCTTGGCATCTACAAACGACTTGGTGCGCCCGCGACGAACTTGCCAGCCCTGGCGTCCCCCAAACCTGCCCGGTCCGATTTCTTTCCGGGCCACTATTTCGCCGGCGGCCGCAGCGGGCCGTCCACCCACTTCCGGGCGGCGGGGTCGTGCAGCGGATCGTCGTCGCAATGGGGGCAGACGTAGCGCTCCCCGCCTCTGATGGCCTCGTCGCGCACAAGCTTCATCGGCCGCCCGCAGTGAGGGCACGGCTTCCGGATTTGGTGCTGCAGCGACATCTGGCTTCCCCCGCTGCGCTTAGCCTATTCCCGATCGTCGCGCGGACACAAGCGAGCTCTTGAGCGAACCGCGCCACCAATCAAATCCTGCTTCGGTGATGTTGTGGGGTGGTCATGGGAGAGTTCTACAGCGGCTTCGCAAACGGGCGCGCGATCTTGCGGAAAGAGCGGCTCCGTTCACACGAAGACGGCTGCTCGACCTGGCCAAGAGGTACGACACCAAGAGCAAACCCGGCGGGGGCGCCCGGCCCCTGCCGCCGCCGCGCACCACGCCGCCGGCGACACACTTTTCCGGTCCGGGCGAAGCATGAGGAAAGGCGGCTCCACTGAGGTCAAGTGCGACGCCTGCAATGGCACTGGGCACCACCAGTCAGCGCACGACACCGAACCCGGTCTTAGGATCTTTCCGGACCGTTGCACGAAGTGCGGCGGCAAGGGGGACGCCGAAGCCGGAGTGACCCTACAGGAATTCAGCGGCGGACCGGCCTCACGGCGGCGGCGGTCGCAACGACCGCCGAGCAGCCCTCGGGTTGATCCGGACCAATCTGTTCGTGAACTAACGATCGCTCTTGCCGTTGTGCCGCATCCGGGCCGCCTTCGACTGCGTGCGCCGAGGAGACAACCATGAGGACCGACTCGCGCCAGCATTTGGATTCAGGCAGCACCGAGGATCGAACCTACCTCGAGTCGCTGATCCGAGAGGATTTCGAGCGATGCCATCCCGATGACACGTTCGAGGATCTCAAGCGGCGGGCGTCATTTTCCAAAGAGGACAAGGGACTGCTGCGGGACTGGATGGCGGTAGCAGCGGCTCGCGCCGCGGCCGCGGCTAGACCCCCGCATTGAGTAGCTGCGACACGACGGCAGCCAATTGCGCCGGCGCAAAGGGCTTTTGGATCAGGACGCTGCCGTCGACGCCCTGCGATTGCCAGTCAGGCGCGCTGGCGCTCGTCATGTAGACCACGGGAAAGCCAGGCGTCTTTTCCCTGATCTGCCGCGCCAGCTCCCAGCCGCTGATGCCGTCACCCAGGTTGACGTCCGTCAGCAGGACTCAACATCCCTCGCGGCCATCGCAAAAGGTGCACATGGCCTCTTCCCCCGAATGGACCGAGCAGGCCTCGAAACCGCCGTCGGACAAGGCGTCCTCGACGAAGCTTGCGATGAGAGCTTCATCCTCCACGACCAGAACACGAACGGCATCACTCACTTTCAAATCTCCTCGGCGACCGAGCCGGGTCGTCTCGCGTGCGGCAGTGCGCTGGTCCGCAGTCCGGCGGAAGAGCGACCTCCGACGTCAGCCAGCCAGGCAACGTAATGCGCCGTGTCAAGCCACCGGCACACCGTAATAGGCGTTCACCGAGCGCGTCGTCGCCGGGTCGCTCCAATTCCAACTGCTCTCGTCGGCGTATTTGGGGGCGCCGCGGAGCTGGTCCTGGGAAATGCCGGTGACTACATAGCCGCCGAGGTTGGTGTCGTATTTCAGCGTCTGCCATGGCAGCGGATAGTGATCGTCGCCGATGCCGAGCAGGCCGCCGAAGCTGAGCACCGCGTACGACACCTTGCCGCTGATCTTGTCGATCATGACGCGCTCGATGTAGCCGACCTTTTCGCCCTTCGCGTCGTACGCGTTCGTGCCCTCGACCTTGTCGCTGCCGATCAGGCTGAACGTCTCGCGATCTTCCATGGTCATGTTGACCTCCTGGGTGTTGTCTTCGGGAATCAACGGGGCCACGATGCCTCTGTTCCTGGCACAATCCGGGGCGAAAAGTTGATCTCCCAGGGATGAAGCGGCCGGATCGGATGACGCGCCGCAATGTGCCGGACGAAGTCGGCGAGCGGAGTTAGAGCATGGAGCTGACCGATCTGGAGCGGGATTTTCTGAGGAAGCTCCTCGGCGAATCCTGGGTCAGCCCGCCGACGTTCGACCATGAAATCGTGGCGCGGCTCGTGGAGCTTGGTCTCGTGGAAACCGAACCGCTTCCATCCGGAGATATCGAGTATCGCATCACCGGGGCCGGACGGGCGGCGGCTACCGCGTGAACCACAGATCGGCGAGCCGCGGGCAGATCGGAGGAACGATAGCCTTGCCGCCCTATTGAACTGCAGGGACCGTCGCCCGCCGTTGAACTACGGCGCCTGTCGCGGATAGCCAAAGGTCTCACGACCCGCTATTCAGAACTAGCGCTCGCGAGGATAGCCAAAGGCGGCGGCCTCTCGGACTTCCGTGTTCTCGAAGCCACGGGCATAGGCACCCGCGCAGCCCGCGCGAGGTCCACCCGCACCCTCCTTATCTGCCCCTCAGCGAGAGGCTGATCCGCGTTACGATGTCGTCCCAGTCGCGCTCTTCGTTCGCCGGGTAGTTGATCAGGACGCAGTGAATCAATCCACTTGAGAAGTTGCACCGGTCGTACCAGACCTTGTCGCCCTTATAACTGGACACCGCGAAAAACCGAGGCGTCGTTCGCTTGTACTGAATGCGCGCGGGCGGATGCTTCTTTGCGAGAAATGCAGCTGGTGAATCGTTCGAGACGTTGGGCGTGGCCTGTATCGTAAGGTCGGCTCGGCCGTCAGCAGTCCTAAATCGCTGTCCGTAGCCGTCCGGCCGGCCCGCCTCTTCGGTAAAGATCGAGGCCGGAAAATCGACCGAGGTACCTGTCTGCGGGATGGAGTAGGTGGTCCATCTCGCCGGTTGAGCCGAGACCATGGAGGTCGTGACGGCAAGTCCAAGAACGAGCGCCGACACCGTCGATTTCATCGCGTCTCTCCAACACTATGGAGGCCCGATCCGGAAATCACCTCTGGCCCGACGGCGCCTGGGCGTTCGAATTGTTCGGGTTCTGCTTGTTGGCCTCATGATGGCCGATAGCGCAGCCGGCCGCCGCGCCGAGCTTGCCATGACCGGCCATGTGGCCGGCGACGCCGCCGACGATGGCGCCCTTGATGCAACCCTTGGCGTCCGCGCCGGAGGCCGATGCCAGCGCCATTGCGGCCACGCATGCCGCCGTGCAGATCCACTTCATGAGCGTTCTCCGGGCTCGGTTTCAGCGAGATCAATTCCGTCCGGAGGCGGCCGTTCCCGGTGCGGGCACGTTCCTGACGGCAGCTCCGCGATTCACTCATCGGCAGCGAACTCGGTCTCGTCGGCGAGAGCGACCCGGCCGTCTCGTCGAGGAGCAAGTCGCGGGCTTCCGAGTTTTCCCTCTGCTGGAGCGAAATCGTCCATGCCTAGGAGAGGTCATGCGCGCGGTCAGGGAGAGCAAACGGTCCAAGAGGTCGCGCTTCCTCCGCGACGCGATGGTCGACGTGCAGATTGCCAGCCGCGGTATTCGCAGCAGGCGGGTCCTGCTGGCGATGCGCGAGGTCCCCCGCGAAATTTTCCTTGATCGGCGGTTCGCGGAAGCCGCGTACGAAGACATTGCCGTACCGATTCCGAAAGGGCAGACCATCTCTCAGCCCTTCATCGTCGCCAAGATGCTCGAGGCTGCCGCGATCGCCAAATCGGACCGGATTCTGGAGATCGGCGCGGGTTCGGGTTATCTGGCGGCGCTCGCCGCCAAGCTCGGGCATGAGGTTTGCGCGATCGAGCGTCACGAGGCTTTGGTGCAGCGCGCCCGATCGCGACTTCGGCATCTCGGCTGCCGCAACGTGGATCTGCGTCATGGCGACGGGACCGCAGGTTGGCCGGATGGCGGCGAGTTCGACGTGATCCTGGGTCTCGGCCGCCGGCGCGCAGATGCCCGCCGTCCTCAAGGCTCAACTAGCTCCGTTGGGACGACTGCTCATCCCGCTCGGCGATCCTGACGGTGTGCAGTGGCTGACGAAGCTGACACGCGAGCCGGACGGTAGGTTCGTCGAGGAAAGGATAGAGGAGGTCCGCTTCGTTCCTCTGATCTCCGGCTGAAAGCCCGCGCCATCTCAATCGGCGCGAAAAGGCCGCCCGGGGGCGGCCAGTCTTTGATCTAAGCTTCTTCTGCTTACTTCTTGAGGGCGTCAGCGGCGTCCCGCGCCGCATCCTTCACGTCCCCCGCGGCGTTGTGGGCGGATCCCTTGGCCTTGTCGATCTTGCCTTCGGCTTCCAAGTCCTTGTCGCCAGTGAGCTTGCCGGCACCTTCTTTGATGGCGCCTTTTGCCTTGTCGGCGGCGCCCTTCACATGTTCGCGGTCCATGATCGTATCCTTCGCTGTCTGGAAGACAGCACAACGAAAGCGTTGCGCAGGGGTTCCTCGCAGAACAAAGCACGGTGTTTTCAACGAACACTCTGAACGGGGGCCCTTGGCCGAGCGAGCTGGGGCGTTCGCAATGTCGGCTATTGGCGGCAGGACCGGACGCGCGGCCATGCATGCCCCAATCGCCGCCCGCGCTGACGATCAGCCGCCGCTGCAACGACGAATGCAGACCGGATGCCCGCTATCGAATGCACAACGGCCGAAAAGCCCGTGAATCGCTTGTTTTTCAGGTACCTCATCACCGGCGCTGCGGATATTCTGCCGGTGAGCCAGCCGACCGGTTCTGGCAGCCTTTCCGAGCAGCGATGTTACAGGACACGACCGATCTGACTGCCATGGCCGAAGCTTTGAGCCGGTCGCCCGACTACCGGGTCCTGCGGCGCCTGGTCGCCCGACCGATCTACGTCCCGACTGCAGGGCAGGAGGTCAGGACCGGCGTCCTGCTCGACACCGAGACGACCGGCCTCGACGGCGCGAAAGACGAGATCATCGAGCTCGGGATGGTCAAGTTCGACTACACGCCGGACGGACGGATCGTCGGCGTCCGTGACACGTTCTCGGCCTTCAATGAGCCCAGCGTGCCGATTTCCGCGGAGGTCACTGCACTCACCGGAATCACCGACGAGATGGTGGCGGGGCACCGGCTCGACGATGCGGCCGTGACGGACTTCGTCGGCGACTCAGTCGTCACGATCGCTCATAACAGTGGTTTCGACCGGAGGTTCGTCGAGCGCTACTGGCCGGTGTTCGAGCACAAGGCCTGGGCCTGCAGCGCGACCGAGATCGACTGGCGCGCTCACGGCTTCGCAGGCGCGCAGCTTGGCTATCTGCTGAACGGCGCAGGCTTCTTCCACCAGGCGCACCGTGCGGTCGACGATTGCCACGCCCTGCTCGAGGTCCTCGCCTTCGAATTGCCGACGACGGGCGCGCCGGCGCTCGCGCTACTGCTGGAGACCGCCCGCAAGCCGACGTTGCGGGTCTGGGCGGAGCAGACCGCATTCGAACTCAAGGACTCATTGAAGCGCAGGGGCTACCGGTGGAACGACGGCAGCGACGGGCGTCCCAAGTCCTGGTTCATAGACGTCGACGAGGCCGCTCTCGCCGACGAGATCGCGTTCCTACGGACCCAGATCTACATGCAGGACGTCGAGCCAACCGTGCAGAGGCTGACCGCATTCACACGGTTCTCCGGCCGGGTCTGATGGAGGGCGGCGAAGACGGCCTGCGCCGGCGTCGCGCCGAACGCTTCGACAATGTGGCAGCTGCGCCGCCATGGCCGATGTCACCGTCCAGGCGGCGGCGAACGCGAACGACAGCAGTACCATCGTCCGATCGATCGCGATATGCGTTTTGACCGTGGGCCCTACCGTGATCGCTGCCTGCTGCGGCCTCCGGCTGTTCCTGTGGCCGATGGCGACCGGCACAGTCTTGGCGCGCCCGCTGTCGTCGGCAAAAACGGCCCGCTGGCCGCCCTTCCGGAACAAGGCGCTCACCGGCACGGCAGGGCGTCCGGAGCGCTCCAGATCCAGATGTAAGCCTCAACGAGTGCTCGCTTGGCCCTCATACATGAAGGTCATAGGCTTCAGACCGTTCATGTATCCGGTCCGCATCTCTTCCGCGTAAAAGCCATTCCTGCTCAGGAGGTCGGCAATGTCGCGATTGAGGTGGCAACCACCCGAGATGCGCTTCCACGCCGGCGTCAGGCGATCCTGCCACCATTGCACGCGCGGTTCGGGCGCGCGCCCGTGTTCGACGAAGACAAGCTTGCCGCCCGGTTTCAGAACCCGTCGCGCCTCCGTCATGGCGCGATCGACATTCGGGATGCTGCACATTGTCCAGGTCGTCACGACCGTATCGATGCTGCGGCCTTCGATCGGAATCGCCTCGGCCGAACCTTCCACAAACTCGATTGGAGTCTCCGGATGTGGAGCGTGTCGCGCCATCTCGAGAAGCTTCGTAGCCGGCTCAAGCCCCACGACCTGCTTCACGGCAGGTCCGTAGAACGGCAAGTTGCGACCGGACCCGATGCCGATCTCGAGCACGCGGCCCTGTGCGGCACGGATCGCCCGCTCCCGATAGGGAAGAAGATCCTTGTTGCGCATCGCAAGGTCGCAAAGTCTGGGAAGGATGACGTCGTTGTAGAAGCCCATCCGGTCTGTCCTAGCATTGCGGCGCGATCGACTTGCTGATCTCCTCGGGCGCGGCGAAGATCACGTCCGCCCGGTCGCCCATCATTCCAGCAGGTAGCAATGCCGGCGCACCGCCCTGCGGTCCATCTTGGCTGGAATCCGTCTTCAGGCGGAGATTGCGCTCCCAGAAGTGACGTGTCTTGCCGTCGGCCGTGGTCACGCGATAGGTGTCCCGGCAGTGGCTGATGCCGGTGACGTGCTGGGAGGGATCCAGATCCTTCAGATTAGGGGCCCGGCCGCCACTCATCATCCCTCCCATCATGCCGCCCATCCCGTTCATGCGGTTTTCGGCCGTCCGCTCCGGCGCGGCCCCAGGTGTGGTGGCCTCCTTGAGGAATGCCAACAGATCCGCGCGAGCGCGTGAATCCTTGATGCCCTCGAACGGCATCTCGTTATCCGGCACCATGCGCGCAGGATCGGTCAACCAGGCATCGAGCGACCGGTCGTCCCAGATAATTCCGGAAGCCTTGAGAGCGTCGGAGTAGCGGTCGAAACTCGGCAGGCCTCCGGCATTCCTTCCCCAGACGTTCGCAAGACTTGGCCCCGTCATGTTGCGGTCGGGCTCGAGCGAGTGACAGGCCGCGCAGACGCGAAAATCCCGCTTGCCCCGCGCAACTCTGTCCTGCTGCGCGCCGGCCGGCGAGGAGACGAAGAAGGCGACTAATGCCACGAAGAGAAGGCGATCCATCTTCAATCTCCCCGCTTTGAGAAGAACAGGTACTTGACCAGCGCGGCGGCCCCCAGCGCGAGCACGATCACGACCAGCACTGCGATCAGCCCCATGCCGCCCATCATTCCCGACATCATGTCCTGCATCATTGGATCACCTCATTTGGCAGGCTCCGAGATTAGCAATTTCGTGACGATCGCTTTCGACCTCGCCGATGGTAGCGGTTTGCCCGCAGGAGGCAGACGGAAGCCTTTGACCAGGCCGAAGATCGCGGGGATCACGATCAGCGTGAGCAGGGTCGACGAGATCATGCCGCCGATCATCGGCACCGCGATCCGCTGCATGATCTCGGAGCCGGTACCGGTGCTCCACATGATCGGCAGCAGCCCCGCCATGATGGCGACCACCGTCATCATCTTGGGTCGGACGCGCTCGACCGCGCCCTCCATGATGGCCTCGCGGAGGTCGATCCGGCTCAGCGTCCAACCCTCGGCGGCGCGGCGCTCCCTGAGCTCCGCGAGCGCTTGGTTGAGGTAGATCAGCATCACGACGCCGGTCTCGGCGGCGACGCCGGCGAGTGCGATGAACCCGACGGCGACCGCGACCGAGAGATTGAATCCGAGCCACCACATCAGCCAAAGCCCGCCGACCAGCGCGAACGGCAGCGACAGCATGACGATCATCGTGTCCGTCACCGACCTGAAATTTAGGTACAACAGCAGGAAGATGATGAGCAGCGTCGCCGGCACGACGATCTTCAGACGGGCAAGGGCCCGCTCGAGATATTCGTACTGACCGCTCCAAACCACGTAGTAGCCCGGCGGAAACTGGATGCTGGCCTGGACCGCGCGCTGCGCCTCCGCGACGTAGCCGCCGAGATCGCGGTCGCGGATGTCCACGTAGATGTAGGTCGCAAGCTGCGCGTTTTCCGTCCGGATCGACGTCGGGCCTCTCGCGAGTTGGACGGTCGCGACTTCCGCGAGCGGGACGGCGCCGCCGGCCGGCATCGGAACGAGGACGTCGCTTGCGATCTTCTTCGGATCGTCCCGGAGGTCACGGGGGTAGCGCATGTTGACCGTGAAGCGCTGCCGGCCCTCGACGGTGGTGGTGACCGCCTGGCCGCCGAGCGCGGTCGCGATGGTGTCCTGGACGTCCTGGACCATGATTCCATAGCGCGCCAGCGCCGACCGGTCGGGCGTGATCTCCAGATAGTAGCCGCCGATGCTGCGCTCCGCGTAGGCGGACGAGGTCCCGGGTACCACCCGCAGCACTTGCTCGATCTGCTTCGCGAGCTTGTCGATCTCGACGAGATCGGTGCCGATCACCTTGACGCCGACGGGGGTCCGGATGCCGGTCGAGAGCATGTCGATGCGCGCCTTGATAGGCATCGTCCATGCGTTCGACACGCCGGGAAACTGTAGCGCCTTGTCCATTTCGGCGATCAGCCCGTCGATCGTGAGGCCTGGCCGCCACTGCTCCTTCGGCTTGAGATTGACCACCGTCTCGAACATCTCGGTTGGCGCCGGATCAGTCGACGTGGAGGCGCGGCCGGCCTTGCCGTAGACGGACTCCACTTCCGGAAACGACTTGATGATGCGATCCTGGGTCTGCATCAGTTCGGCCGCCTTGGTGACCGAGATGCCGGGCAGCGTCGTCGGCATGTAGAGCAGCGTGCCCTCGTTGAGGTTCGGCATGAATTCGGTGCCGAGCTGGCGGGCGGGCCAGATCGTGACGGCGAGCACCCCGATCGCGAGCAGGATGACGAGGGTTTTTGCGCGCAAGACACCCTTGATGACCGGGCGGTAGATCCATATCAGGAACCGGTTGATCGGATTCTTGTGCTCCGGAACGATCCGCCCGCGGACGAAGATCACCATTAAGGCCGGCACCAGGGTCACCGAGAGCAGCGCGGCCGCTGCCATCGCGAAGGTCTTGGTGAAGGCGAGCGGGCTGAACAGCCTCCCCTCCTGCGATTCCAGCGTGAAGATCGGCATGAAGGAGACGGTGATGATCAGCAGGCTGAAGAACAGCGCCGGCCCGACCTCGGAGGCGGCATCGATCAGGATCGCGATCCGCGACCTGCCGGGCCTGGCGCGTTCCAGGTGCTTGTGGGCGTTCTCGATCATGACGATGGCGGCGTCGACCATGGCGCCGATGGCGATCGCGATGCCGCCGAGGCTCATGATGTTGGAGCCGATCCCGAGCAGCTTCATCGCTCCGAACGCCATCAGCACGCCGACCGGGAGCATCAGGATGGCGACAAGCGCGCTCCGGACGTGCAGCAGGAAGACCACGCATACCAGCGCGACGACGAGACTTTCCTCGAGCAAGGTGTGCTTGAGCGTGTCGATGGCGGCGTAGATCAGGTTCGACCGGTCGTAGACTGGCACGATCTCGACCGATTTCCGCAGACTGGTCGCGATGTCCTTGAACCGCTTCTTGACGTTCTCGATGACGTCGAGCGCATTCATCCCGAAGCGCTGCAGCACGATCCCGCTGGCGACTTCCCCCTCGCCGTTGAGCTCGGTGATGCCGCGCCGCTCGTCCGGTCCCAGTTCGACCCTGGAGACGTCCCGCAGCAGCACCGGCGTGCCCTTGTCGGTCTTGAGGACGATGTTACCGAGATCGTCGATACTCTTCAGGTAGCCCTTTCCGCGGATGACGTATTCGAACTCCGACAGCTCGACGGTGCGCCCGCCGACGTCGGCGTTGCTGGCGCGGATGGCGTCCCGGATCTTTTGCATGGTGATGCCGAGATCGCGCATCCGCTGAGCGTCGAGGACGACGTTGTACTGCTTGACGAAGCCGCCAACGCTCGCGACCTCCGCGACGCCCTCGGCCTTGGCCAGCGCGAATTTGAGATTCCAGTCCTGGATCGTGCGTGTGTCCGCGAGATTCAGTTCCTTGGATATTACCGCGTACTGGTAGACCCAGCCGACGCCGGTCGCGTCCGGACCGATGGTCGGCGTCACCCCCGCCGGCAACCGTGAGGTCGCGGCGTTGAGGAATTCGAGGACGCGCGAGCGGGCCCAGTAGATGTCGGTGCCGTCCTCGAAGATCACGTAGACGAAGGAGACCCCGAAGAAGGAGAAGCCGCGCACGACCTTGGATCTCGGCACCGTCAGCATGGCGGTCGCGAGCGAATAGGTGACCTGGTCCTCTATCACCTGTGGCGCCTGCCCTGAATACTCCGTGTAGACGATGACCTGCGTGTCGGAGAGGTCGGGGATGGCGTCGAGCGGCAGATGGACGAGCGCGTAGATTCCGGCCGCAGCGGCAAAGCCGGTGCCGAACAGCACCAGCAGCAGGTTGCGCGCCGACCAGGCGATGAGGCGGGCGATCATGGGCGCGCTCCCGTCGGGCCCGCCGCCTGGGCGGGTTGCGTACCCTCGAACGCGGTAAACCCCTTCAGCGCGGCCTTCAGGTTGCTCTCGGCGTCGATCAGGAAGTTGGCCGAGGTGACGACGGCCTCGCCCTCCGACACGCCGTGGGTCACCTCGACGAAGCCGCCGCCGCGACGGCTGAGCTTCACTTCACGCGGCTCGAACCGGCCCTCTCCCCTGTCGACCAGGACGACCTGGCGGCTTCCGCTGTCGAGCACGGCGCTCTCCGCCACCGCCAGCACCGGTCCCGCCGTGCCGGCCTCGATCTCGGCATCGACGTACATCTCGGGCCGCAGCACCTCGTCGGGATTGGGCACCTCGATCCGGATCCGCGCGGTGCGCGTCGCGGCGTTGAGATGGGGATAGATCAGCGCCACCGTGCCGGCGAAGCTCTGGCCGGCGAGCGCCCGCGGCCGGATCGTCACCTTGGTGCCGACGGCGACCTGCGGCAGATCGCGCTCCGCCACGTCGATGAGCACCCAGACCAGGCGGTGGTCGGCGATCCTGAACAGCACGTCACCGGGCCCCGCGCGCATCCCGGGCACGACGTTGCGCTCGAGGATCTCGCCGTCCTGCGGAGCAAGCCATGGAATCGAGAGCGAGATCTCTTTGGTGCGTTCGAGCTCCTTGATGGCCGGCTCCGGCGTGGCGAGATTCTCCAGCCGCCGCCGCGCGCCCTTCAGTTCCTTGCCGGTGGCGCCGGCGTTGATCGCGGAGAGATATTCGGCGGCGGCGCTCGACAGCGCCGGGCTGTACACGTTCAGCAACGGTTGCCCCTTGTGAACGTGATCTCCGGTCGTGACGTTGGCCACGCTCTCGACGAATCCCTCGAAGCGCAGCGCGACCACCGAGACGCGTCTCTCGTCCTCCTGAACGGTCCCTGGCGCGCGGATCAGGGTCGTGACGGGCCGCCGCACGACCGGCTCGGACCTGGCTCCTGTGCGCTGGATCTTGCCCAGCGAGAGCTTCACGGAGCCGTCGTCGGTGTCCTCGCCTTCGTAGACGGCGATGTAGTCCATCCCCATGGAATCCTTCTTCGGCACCGGCGAGGTGTCCGGCAGGCCCATCGGGTTGCGGTAGTATTTGATCTTCCGCTCTGCCTTCGCGTCCGCCGCCTTGCTCTGCGCCGGCGCCTCCTCAGGTTCGTCGAAGCTGACATCGGCACCCGCCGGCACGGCGCGCCAAGCGCGCCCATCCGACGTCTTCTTGGGCTCAAGCGAATAGAACGGCTTCCCGTCCGGATCCTGGTAGTAGATCGTCGCGCCGCCTTCGGCCGCTGCGGCGACCGACGTCACTGCGCCGGCGAACGGATTCGCCCGCGGGATCGCGCCCGCGTAAAGGGCGGCGCCGGCCGCTGCGCACATCGCAGCGGCCGCGCCTATGGTGATGGCGCGCCTCATTGCTTCGCCGTGACGACGAGCTTGTTTTCGACCGTGCCGGTCTCGCCCTGCACCTTGGCGCCTAGGGACAATTGCCAGCGGCCCGCCATGCTGAAGTTGGCCTTGAACCGGTACGTCCCCGGCTCCGTCCCCGGCATCGAGGTCACCTTCGTGACCATCTCCTGCATGCCGTCCGGCGCCATGTCGAGCCGGGACGCGAATATGACCGCGTCCGGTACGGGTTTGCCGGTCTTCCTGTTCACCAGCCGCACCGTCACGACCTTCTCGGGGCCCGTCTGAACCGTCGGCTCGACGAGTTGGAATTCGTAGTCCTTGATGTCGGCGAAGGCGAACTTCGGCGCTGCCGTGAGCGAAAGGCCGACCAGCGCGGCGGCCAGCCCGCGCGCAGCAGTGGAGATCTTCATGATGTCTGTTCCTCGAAACGTCTGTTGAACCGCCGAAGCGGCATGCGCAATGCGCGCGCTGGACGCGCGCCAGCGTCCCGGCGCCGCAGCGCCGGTCAGACGATCGATCGAGGGGGCTGGTCTGGAGGGGGGCGGGTCAGGCCGTCGGCAATCATGTCATCGAGCGGCCGCAGCAGCTCACGTATGGGTTGCCTGATGCTTCCCGTTGCCGCCGACGGTCCGGTCTGGAGTACCTTCAACATGCAGATCGCGATGAGCGGGCAGTCCTGGCACTGCTTGTTGTTCTGCTTGTCCGGGCAGCACGACATGTCATCCGGCATGTCTTGCGCGTCTGCCATCTGCATCGCGCCCATCGAATGTCCCGCCGCCGCCGGTGTCACCAGCGGCGCGACCGTCAGTCCCGCGGTCACAAGAACCGCGAGCAGGAACCTGAAGAAGCGGCGAACATTCATGTGGTCACAGTCTCACAGGGGCGGAACGCTGGAAAGTGCCCCGGTTCACAAATGCGCGAGCCGGACGCTGTGGTAGTTACCTTCTCAAACGGTCAGCCGATGGCTTCCTTGCCGACGAAACGCATGTACGTCGTCCGACCTGCCGGTCCAAACTGAACCACCGCGTACGGCTGCGGGTGTCCACCTTCCATCCCGGGCGATCCTACGGGCATGCCGGGTACGGCAAGCCCCAGAGCCTTCGGGCGCTCCGCCAGCAACCGCCGCACCGCCGACGCAGGGACGTGTCCCTCAAGGATGTAGCCGTCCACCTCTGCCGTGTGGCACGCGGCCAGATCGGCCGGGACGCCCAGGCGGCTCCGGACGTTCGAGAGGTCGGAAGCATCCTCCACCTGGACCGTGAATCCTGCGTCGCGCAGGTGTTGTACCCAGCCCGAGCAGCAGCCGCAGTTGGGATCCTTGTGGACCTTGATCATGGGTTCAGCGGCAACGGCGGGGCGGGTCGCTGCTCCAAGCGTCGCGGCCGCGATCAGGGCCAGAAAGGACCGTCGCGCAAGGCGGTCCTTCTCGGCGCTTCGTTTTTGGTCGGTCATCAGACGCCTCTCCGTGATGAAGAAGGTAGAGGGATTGCGGAGCTTATCCGCGATCCCTCGATGGGCCAATCAGCGAACGTCGGCCACGAAAACTAGCGGGATTTGGGTCCGCCCTGATACCGCCATGCGGGTCCGCCGACCGTCGGAGCGGTCGCGGGCTGATACCCCGCCGTTCCGCGATCATAGGCGAACGCCGAGTATGGATCGCGTTGCGCGACAAACGGTCTGGCTTGCGCGGTCTGCTTGGCCTCGTTTGGCCAATAGGTTCTGTCGGAAATCGTCGAGGCCGCCTGGGCACTGGCGGACAACGCCGCCAGAAGCGTGAGTGCGAGAAGGCTTTTCGTCAACATGGTCCCGGCTCCATCATTTTGCTGAAGCGCATGCGTTGCGCTTCTAATGAGGAGTTCGGAGCCGATCGTCCGGCGGTTACACGCTCACGCCGACGTGAGACGTCAGTTACCAGCGGAGCAGCCGCGGTCCCAGGATTGCGCCCGCGAGCGTGCACAGCACGATCGTGCCGCCATACCAGAGCGCGACAAAGGGCAGCGAGTCGTCGGTGCAGTGAAGCGCATAGCCGATCGCACTCACGCCACCCGCGACAAGCCCGCTGAACGCGCCTGTGCGCACCAGGTTGGTCGGAGCCGCCTGCCGCACTGCCCAAATGACGACCGCAAAGGGAACGATGGCAATGACCGGAATGGAAATGAGGCATTCAAGCCAATCTTTGCCCATCACCATCTCGTCCCAGTGCGAGCTCGGTGCTTGTCCAAGGCGGATGCCGGCGAGCAGCAGAATCGCCGCGAAGGGTAGCGCGGCGAATCCGGCAGAGACCCTTCGCTCTCCTCCGGGACGGGCAAGCCGCGTCAAATAGAGGGACGCTGCGCCTACCGTTCCGATCGCGAAGGCGAGCTTCAGGAACAGAAAAATCGCGGCGCGAGGCGTCGTCAGGTCGCTACGGACGCCCAGCGCGATGAGCGTGATCCCTATCGCAACGACAACTCCGACCGCCAGCGCGATGCCAACGCTTCGATCGACCACCCGCCGATTGACCGGTTCTACGTTCGTGCTGAGTGCGGCGATCAGTTCGTCTGTCTTCATGTTTGCGCTCTCTGGGCGATCAACGTCGCCAAGGCTCTCAATCCACGATGAATATTGACCTTCACGCTCGATTCAGAGATGCGGCACCGCCGTGCGGCTTCCGCTACGCTGAGGCCCTCGACCTTCACGGCCTCGATCGCGCATCCCATCTTCTCGGGCAGCAGCTTCAGCAGACGCCGGAGGTCAAGGCTGCTCTCCACGCTGAGGTGATCGTCGCGCGCGGTGACTTCGCTGGCTTCCTCGATCGGCACATCGGCCATAAACGCCCGGTTCCGGCGGAGGAAATCGATCAGCTTGTAGCGCGCAATCGCGTGTAGCCACGGCGTCAACGGCTCCCCCGGATCGAATGTGTGTCGCTGGGCGTGAATGGCCAAGACGGCCTCCTGAACCAAATCCTCAGCCTCCGTTGCGCCTCGACCGATCTGCGCGAGCTTGCCTTTGTAGTAGGCGCGCAAATGCCGGCTCAGCCGCTCAAGCAGCATGCGATGCGCGGCCGCGTCACCCTCCTGACTGGCGAGCATAAGCCCCTTCAGCTCCGTTTCCGCGGTCATGCTCGCCATCTACACCTAAGTTCGATCGCGCAATCGTTTCGGTTACAGATCAGTCGAAAAATCTTACTGCGCAGGAATTACGCGGGGCAGCCTCAATCTTCACCCGGTATGAGGCATACGCTGGCGGGATGGCATCCTTGCGCTGGCTTCGGGCACGAGCCTTCGATTCCAGGCGAGTGCCGAGCGACCCTTTGCATCATCTCGCCTCCTTCGTTTCCAATCCCGCCGGGATCCGCCCCCCCTTTCGCGGGAACCGTCCTTTGGGGCCGCTTGGTCATAGAAACCATTTCCTACACCTCGGATGGAGAAGCGGGGCGGAGCGTTCCCAGAGATGGAGATTTCCATGCACGCGCAGCTAATGATCAGCACGCATCTGCAAGTGCGCGGACAAACCGACGACGCGCTCATCCGTTGCATCGAGGAATGCTACTCCTGCGCCCAGACTTGTACGTCCTGCGCGGACGCATGCCTCGCCGAGGACAACGTCAAATCGCTGACTCAGTGCATCCGGCTCAATCTCGATTGTGCAGACATCTGCAACATCACAGGTAGGATCGCGACCCGAAGGACCGGCTCGGACGAGGAGATGATCCGCCGGATGCTGGACGCTTGCGCGGCGGCTTGCCGGCTGTGCGCCGAGGAGTGCAACAAGTACGCCGGATGCATGAACACTGTCGGGTCTGCGCCGAGGCTTGCCAGCGATGCATGACCGCTTGCGAAGAGGCCGGACGGGGCATGGCGCACTGACGGCCTTGCTGATCGGCGAGCCCGCGCTGACACGGCAATCCTTGAAAACATCCAGGCCGGAGGTGGTGATGTTCTTGCCGAGGTCTCCCGCTGCGACGGTGTAGCCAACTTCACCGAGTATGTTTCAAAGCCTTTTCGCTCTCGATGGAGCCGAGCAGGAAAGCCGGAGGCCGGCAGTTTCGGGAGTAAGGATCGGCTAACGAATCCTTCCCGAAACGCCTCGAAATGGGTCGAGTTTGACGGCCGAATCGGCCGATGAAGTGGTACACAGCGGTGGTCACAAATTGGCGCCGGCCCTTTCGGGAATCCTTGTTTTACGGCGGATTTCGCGCAATCGCGGCGTAGAGGAAGAGAGTCCCACTATCTCAACCACCGTCTGGTATCGGAGCCCCTACAACGGACGCGTGTTCTTCCACCCGCTGGGTGGCCGTGGCCGAAGCATGGCTGCACCAATTGAGGCGAGCCGCAGCGAACAACCCGGCCGTCGACCGACCGCCAGGCGCCGCAGGATCCGGCCTGGCGCAAACAGGGCTGGAGCGCTTTGCTCTCGCCGCGAGTAGCTCCGGCATCGAACGCTCCGGCATTCGGGGTGACTGCGCGACAGGCTTCGTAGACCTGGTGCTGCCGCGCCGCACGACGATTGACCGCCACCCCCGATTCTGCTGCAGGTCGCTCCTGCCCGATCTCCACGAAGCGACGTTCCTAGCTTCCGACCATTCTTCCACCGATCAGCGCTAGGCAATATCTGGAAGCCGCGCTCGAACGCGGCGACCTCGACGCCGCCCTCGATCTGATGGTGCTTGCACTGTTGCGCGCCTGAGTTCGTCGAGACCACGACTGACGCCCCACACCGCAACTTACAGAGAATCCGGCGAGATGGTCCAAACCGCCGTATGCTTGATCTCGGCGTCTTCTAGGTCGCGGGTCACCGGTACGCGATAGTCGGCGAGTCGGACGAGTTTTGCCTTCGGAAGGAAAGAGCGCCCGGGGTCACCGATCAAGATGGTCGCGCCGGCGCGCGCGTGATTTGCCAGAAATGCGAAGGTACGCGCCGCGGTGTCCCGCTCATGGAAAATGTCGCCCGCGAGGATGGTCTGCCATCGGTCATTTGGTTGAGTGTCCAGCACGTCCTTGCCGCACGACGTGAGGTGGACCTGATTGACCTCCGCATTGAGTTCGGCCGCCGCGATCGCGAAGGCGTCGATGTCGGACGCGGTCACCCCGACCGCGCCGGCCTTCATCGCCGCGATGCCGACGAGTCCGGAGCCAGAAGCGATGTCGAGCACGCGCCGGTCTCGCACGGTATCGGGATGATCGAGCACGTAGCGCGCCAGCGCTTGGCCGCCGGCCCAGGCAAAGGCCCAGAAGGGTGGGGGAAGGCCGGCCTCGTTAAGCTCGTTCTCGGTCTGCTGCCAGAGCGGCAACGATTCATCGGCGAGGAAGACCGCGATTTCCGGCACCAGCGGCACCGACCGCAGCCGGGTGTTGGCGCGGATGAAGGATTGCGGGTCGGCAATGGTCGTGGCTGTCAAGGCGGGCCGTCGCTGTCTCGGTCCCCTGATGACTAGCACGAAACCGTCTCGCACCGCGAAGGCGGACGCAGAGCGGCTGCAAATTCCACTTGGAAAGATCGCGAATGGGACGGCTCGGGCCCCAGCAAACTGACGGGCGTCCAAAAATGAGCTTGGGGGCGCCTTGGGATCCGCTCCTACGATCCTCGATCGCCCCGAGATCACCCGAGATTTACGGCCGAATCGGCCCGTCAGGTGGTACACAGCGGTGGTCACAAATCGCGGCCGGGCTTTCCTGGGATCCTTGTTTTTCGGCGGATTTCCGCGCATCCGTGAGTCCCACTTTCTCCGTCGTCTTCCGTAACGGCAACTATTCGCTTTGAACCATGATCCGGACGGCAGCGCGCGGAATGTTATACGGCTCCGGGTTCCAACGCCGACGAGTGCGCTCAGTCCTCAAGTGGGTTTGAGTGTATCGGTCAATGATGATTCCACAGATCAGACCCGCTCGTTTACGCGGCGATCAGCCTCGGCAATGGCTGCATCGACATCTTTGATCCGAAACCGGATGCTTGGTGTCATATGGATCCTGATCGGGTCGCCGGTGAGCGTGTAACCTCCTCCCGGGAAGCCCTCGTAGGTCTTCCCGTAGACTCCGAGCCCGTGACCAGCCTCCTGAATCTTTACCGACGTGTCCCAGCACGAATAGGTGCGCGGCTTACCCATCCATTCCTTCTCTTCGCGCATCGAAAATCAAAGACCACATCTCGCGAGTGCATCGAGCCCGCCCGAGCGACCTACTCCACCGGCGACCGTTCCGCCTGCGCCTTACGATCCGCGTAGCTGGTCCAGCAATTTCCGTCAGGTCCCCGAAACGCAACGCTGTTCCGCAGGTTCTCTATGGATGTCACAGCATCGGCTAGATAGCCGGTCTCTGAATCGTGACCGACTAGCACGCATCGCGAGGCGAACGTCAGATCATCCTTTCGCCAGGACCAAGGCGTTGCCGGGCCGGTCGCGGACGACACAACGTGGTCGTTCCCCGGAACCCGCATGTACGAATCGACTTGGCCACCCAATACGCCCACCAGCGCAAGCCTGTTTGCTGCGATCACCACTTCATCGATTTGACCCTGCTCCGGATCGATCACGATCGCTCGCACGGTGGCGGGCGGCTTGGGAAGCACATCTACGGTTGTCCAACGGACCATCGTGACCACCTCGGCAAGGCGAACGTGTACCGGACCGCGCTCCCCGGGTCCGCTGCGCCGGCCGACGATCAGAGCAGGTCCCGGGATCGGCCGAGATCCTCCAACTGTAAACGCCTCCTCGCACTCTTCGATTCCTGCAAACAAGACGTCGCCCTTCGGAAATTTCATGGCCGCCCGCGGCTTCGCGCCGAAATAGTGGGTCAGCCGCGCATTCTTGCTGATGTCGATTCTGGCGACCGACTTCATCTGGGGATCGATCAAGATCGCTTTGATCCTGTTGAAGACTGATCGCTCCCGCAATTCCTCACGCTCGATCATAGCTTGCTCCTTCCTTTGCCGGGCACTTTGCCCGCGAGCAGATCCGGCTTCGGGACCGCCGGGTTTATCTGGTCGGCGGCGACACATCAGCATGGCCGGATCAAAAGTGGCGGGCAAATCGCAGTGGGAAGCTAAGCTCTCAAGATGCGTCATTCAGGAATTTGTCCCCAGGGAAAATTGCCTATGCTTCAAGGAAGGGGCCTGCTTCGAGCTCGCGTCACCGCCCATATAACGCACTACTTCGTTCTGAATGCCGCCCTCTCGCCATTTGCAGCAACTTGCGAACGGCGCATCGAACGGCACAGTTTCGGGCGAGCGCACCACCGGCGGCTACGACCTATTCGATTTCGTGCCGACGGATTATCCGGATTTCACGCTGCCCGGAGACTATGAAGGGACCAGCGGGGGAGCGGTGTGGAGGATCTATCTCAAGCTCGAGGGGGACAGCCGGAAAACTGCAGCCGTCCGGCTATGGGGCATGCCATTTTACCAGACGAAGAAGGGCCGCGGTGGGCATGCGCTGACTTGCCACGGAATGGGTGGGGTCTATGGCTCGCTCCTAAACGCTATCCTGGCGCAGTGGCCTGAGGAGGCCGCCAGCTGACGCGCTGTCGATGCAGCGCACCCGCGGCGCCTTAAGATTGTCCGATGATCACAGCTAACTGGCCCGCTCTTGTGGCTCGATAGCTGCGACCAGAAAGGACTATTTTGTCTAGTAAGAACTTTATTGTCTAAATCGCACTTTGTTGTCCGATTACACCGGGGGTCGTCGCATGGAAAAAGGCCTTAGATCTGACGCTCGACCATCTTGAGCTTGAGTTCGGCAATGGCTTCGGCCGGATTCAGGCCCTTCGGGCAGGCCTTGGCGCAGTTCATGATGGTGTGGCAGCGATAGAGCCGGAACGGGTCTTCGAGATTGTCGAGCCGCTCGCCGGTGGCCTCGTCCCGCGAATCAGACACCCAGCGGTTGGCCTGAAGCAGGGCCGCGGGGCCGAGATAGCGGTCGCTGTTCCACCAATAGCTCGGGCAGGAGGTCGAGCAGCAGGCGCACAGGATGCACTCGTAGAGGCCGTCGAGCTTCTCGCGATCCTCGTGGCTCTGGCGCCATTCCTTCTGCGGCGTCGGCGAGGTCGTCTTCAGCCACGGCTCGACCGAGGCATACTGCGCATAGAAATTGGTCAGGTCGGGAACCAGATCCTTCACCACAGGCTGGTGCGGCAGCGGGTTGATCTTCACCGCGCCGTCCTTCACGTCGTGCATCGAGCGGGTGCAGGCCAGCGTGTTCTGGCCGTCGATGTTCATGGCGCAGGAGCCGCAGACGCCTTCGCGGCAGGAGCGGCGGAAGGTCAGCGACGGGTCGATGTGGTTCTTGATCCAGATCAGGCCGTCCAGGACCATCGGACCGCAATCATTGACGTCGACGTAATAGGTGTCGACGCTCGGATTCTTGCCGTCGTCGGGATTCCAGCGATAGACGCGAAACTCGCGCGTCTCGGTCGCGCCCGCGGGCTTCGGCCAGGTCTTGCCGCCGGTGATTTTCGAGTTCTTCGGAAGTGCGAATTCAACCATTAGTCCTGCCTCTGGTTTCTTCCGTCATGCGCGGGCTCGACCCGGCATCCATCCTCAAAGGATGGATTGCCGGGTCAAGCCCGGCAATGACAATGATCAATACACGCGCGCTTTCGGCGGGATGTACTGCACGTCGTTGGTCATGGTGTAGTCGTGAACCGGGCGGTACTCGATCTTGACCTTGCCGGCATCGTCCAGCCAGGCCAGCGTGTGTTTCATCCAGTTCTTGTCGTCGCGCTCGGAATAGTCCTCGCGCGCATGTGCGCCGCGGCTCTCGGTGCGGTTGGCGGCCGAGTTCATCGTCACCACCGCCTGCGAGATCAGATTGTCGAACTCGAGCGTCTCGACCAGATCCGAATTCCACACCAGCGAGCGATCGGACACGCCGATGTCGGTGATGCCGCTATGGACCTTCGCGATCAGGTTCTGGCCCTCGCTCAGCACTTCGCCGGTGCGGAACACCGCGCAGTTGTTCTGCATCACGTGCTGCATGCCTTCGCGCAGCTTCGCAGTCGGCGTGCCGCCGGAGGCGTACCGGAAATGGTCGAGGCGGCCGAGCGCCTGTTCTGCCGAGTTCGCCGGCAGCTCCGGCTGCTCGGCGTTGGGCGTTAGCTTCTCGGCGCAGCGCAGCGCTGCGGCACGGCCGAACACGACAAGGTCGATCAGCGAGTTGGAACCGAGGCGGTTGGCGCCGTGCACGGAGACACAGGCCGCTTCACCCAGCGCCATCAGGCCGGGGACCACGGCATTGTCGTCGCCGTCCTTCTTGGTCAGCACTTCGCCGTGATAGTTCGTCGGGATGCCGCCCATGTTGTAGTGCGTGGTCGGTACGATCGGAATCGGCTCCCGCGTCACGTCGACATTGGCGAAGATCTTTGCGGACTCGGAGATACCGGGCAGCCGCTCGGCCAGCACCTTCGGATCGAGGTGGTCGAGATGCAGGAAGATGTGATCCTTCTTCTTGCCGACGCCGCGGCCTTCGCGGATCTCGATGGTCATCGCGCGCGAGACGACGTCGCGCGAGGCGAGGTCTTTCGCCGACGGCGCATAGCGCTCCATGAAGCGCTCGCCTTCGGAGTTGACGAGATAGCCGCCTTCGCCGCGGGCGCCCTCGGTAACGAGGCAGCCCGCACCATAGATGCCGGTCGGATGGAACTGGACGAACTCCATGTCCTGGAGCGGCAGGCCGGCGCGCAACACCATGCCGCCGCCGTCGCCGGTGCAGGTATGGGCCGAGGTGCAGGAGGCGTAGGCACGGCCGTAGCCTCCGGTCGCCAGGATCGTGGTTTGCGCGCGGAAGCGATGCAGCGTGCCGTCGTCGAGCTTCAGCGCGATGACGCCGCGGCAGGCGCCCTGGTCATCCATGATCAGGTCGATGGCGAAGAATTCGATGAAGAACTCGGCCGCGTGGCGCAGCGACTGGCCGTACATCGTGTGCAGCATGGCGTGGCCGGTGCGGTCGGCAGCCGCGCAGGTGCGCTGCGCCTGGCCCTTGCCGAAGTCCATGGTCATGCCGCCGAACGGGCGCTGGTAGATCTTGCCGTCTTCGGTGCGCGAGAACGGCACGCCCCAATGCTCGAGCTCGTAGACGGCTGCCGGCGCATTGCGCACCATGTATTCGATCGCGTCCTGATCCCCCAACCAGTCCGACCCCTTCACGGTGTCGTACATGTGCCAGCGCCAGTCGTCCTTGTGCATGTTGCCGAGCGAAGCCGAGATGCCGCCCTGCGCTGCAACCGTGTGCGAGCGGGTCGGAAACACTTTTGTGATGCAGGCGGTGCGAAGGCCCGCCTCGCTGCAGCCGACCACGGCGCGCAGCCCGGCGCCGCCGGCGCCGACCACCACGACGTCGTAGGTGTGATCTTCGATCGGATAGACTTTGCCGTTGGTGGCGGGAGCGCCGTTGCCCGTGCCATTCGTTGTGGTGGCCATGGGTTACACTCCGGATGCGAGCTTCAGGATCGCGTAGGTCGAGGCGAGCGCCACGGCGATCGAGAAGAAGTTGTTGAGCATGATCGAGACGAGCTTCAGCTTCTCGTTATGAACGTAGTCCTCGATGATGACCTGCATGCCGATCTTCATGTGCCAGGCGCTGGCGATGATGAAGAGCAGCATGATCACCGCGATCGGCAGCGAGCCGAGGATCAGCTTGGCGCCGGCCTGGTTGCTGCCGAGCAGCATCATGACGACGACGATCACCGGGATCATCAGCAGCGTCATGGCGACGCCGGTGATGCGCTGGCGCCAGAAGTCAGACGTGCCGGAATGCGCGGCGCCGAGATTGCGGACGCGGCCGAGCGGGGTGCGCATGCTGCGCCTGGGCGTATCGGTTGCGCTCATCGTACACCTCCGATCGCGTAGGCGATGATCCAGATCAGGATCGTCAGAACGATGCCGCCGATCAGGGCGGCCCAGGTCAGCGCTTCGCGCTCATTGGCCTTGAAGCCGAAGCCGAGGTCCCACACGAAATGCCTGATACCGCTCAGCATGTGGTGCATCAGCGCCCAGGTATAACCGAACACGATGAGGCGGCCGATGATGCTGCCGGTGAAGGCCTGCACATTGGCATAGGCGCCGGCGGAGTTTGACGCCGCCGCGATCAGCCACCAGGCCAGCAGCAGGGTCCCGACATAGAGGGCGATACCGGTGGCGCGATGAACGATGGACAGCGCCATCGTCAACGTCCAGCGGTAGACTTGCATGTGTGGTGAAAGCGGTCGTTCGATCCGTGCGGTCATGGGCTTTTGATGTTGGTTGCGGCCCAGCATGGGGCGCGGGGGATCGCGAAAGGTCGGCTCTATTTACGGAGTCGATTTGGCCTGCGCAATCACCAAATCGCCATAAATCGAACCGCCGTTCAACTCTAGAACGCTGATGAACCAAGGCCAATCAGAGGCTTGGTATACCAGAGCGATGGCGTGCCGACGAACAAAAGAACACAAATTCATCTCTTGTGACGGCGGTCGAGGCGCATTGAAATCACTATTGGAACGGCTCCAAGCCGCTGCCGGCGGGTCACGGTTCGAACCGATCTCGTCATGACGCCGACGCCGGAGCGGATGGCCGACGCTCCAATCCCGATTTCCGCCCTGCCCATCCATTTTTCCGCCCCGCGGAGGATATGCGCACCCTGCATTCCACCCCAGACGGCGGGCACGGCATGTCGACCGAGGAACTCGGATCGCCTACAGCTTGTCTGGCAGACGAACCCGGGCGCACGTTCTGGAGGCTCTGCGAACAGTCGCCGGGGCAGGTCAGGGGTGATTGCAGGTCTCGACATCAAGGAGATCACCGAGCTCGCACTGTTGCTGATCGCAACCGGCGCGCTCTCGGGATTCCTGGCCGGCGTGTTCGGTATCGGCGGCGGCGCGATTCTCGTGCCGGTGTTCTACGAATGCTTCCGCATCGCCGGCGTCCCGCTCGAGGTGCGCATGCCGCTCTGCATCGGCACCTCGCTCGCAGTGATCATCCCGACCTCGATCCGGTCGTTCCAGGCGCATTACAAGCGCGGTGCGGTCGACATGACGATCCTGCGCGTGTGGTGGTTGCCGATCGTCGTCGGCGTCGTCGCCGGCAGCGTGATCGCGCGCTACGCGCCGGAGAAACTGTTCAAGATCGTGTTCGTCGCCGTCGCCTATTCCGCGGCGGCGCGTCTCATCTTCGCGCGCGAGGGCTGGAAGTTCGGCGACGATCTGCCCAAGGGCCCCTTGATGGGCGTCTACGGCTTCTGCGTCGGGATCCTGTCCACGCTAATGGGCATCGGCGGCGGCCTGTTCTCGAATCTGCTGATGACCTTCTACGGCCGCCCCATCCATCAGGCGGTCGCGACCTCGTCGGCGCTGGCCGTGCTGATCTCGATCCCCGGCGCGCTCGGCTACATCTATGCCGGCTGGCCGGCGGCCGCGACCTATCCATCCGTCACGGCCCTGCAAATCCCCTTCGCGCTCGGCTACGTCTCGCTCATCGGCGCCGTGCTGGTGATGCCGATGAGCCTCGTCACCGCGCCGCTCGGCGTGCGAGCCGCGCATGCGATGTCGAAGCGCACGCTGGAGGTCGCGTTCGGGTGCTATCTGTTTATCGTGGGCAGTAGGTTTGTGATGAGCTTGTTGGGCGGGCAATGACGATCTGAGACCGCACCACACATTCCGCTGTCATCGCCCGACTTGATGTTTAGACCGGAGACATGGCTGCTCGGCTTTGCCAAGTCCCGCAATAGCCATTCGGGCTTTGTCTAATGCCGCGCAGGCATCAAGGAGACGATCGTTAATCCGGACTGCCTGCTCGAGTTCCATGTCTCCCAACCCCCGGAGCATTCGCTTCTATTTCTTCGCGTAAATATCCTTGTAGGTCTCGCGCAGGATGTTCTTC
Source organism: Bradyrhizobium sp. CCBAU 51627 (assembly GCF_028128765.1). GTDB lineage: Bacteria > Pseudomonadota > Alphaproteobacteria > Rhizobiales > Xanthobacteraceae > Bradyrhizobium. The sequence goes on along the minus strand of NZ_LBJG01000087.1, from coordinate 95,754 downwards.
TGCACCTTGCCCATCGTATTCCGCGGCAGTTCGTCGACGACGAAGACGCGCTTGGGCATCTTGAATTTCGCGAGCCGGCCGTCGAGCGCCTTCAGCACCGAGGCCTCGCTCACCTCGGCGTCCTTGTTGCAAACCAGCACCGCGGTGACGCCCTCGCCGAAATCCGCGTGGGGCACGCCGATCACGGCGGATTCGATCACGCCCGGCATGGCGTCGATCTCGCTCTCGATTTCCTTGGGGTAGACGTTGAAGCCGCCTGAGATCACGAGGTCCTTGCCGCGGCCGAGGATGTGCACGTAGCCCGTGGCGTCGATCTTGCCGAGGTCGCCGGTGATGAAGAAGCCGTCGGGCCGGAATTCGGACTTGGTTCTCTCCGGCATACGCCAGTAGCCCTTGAAGACGTTCGGGCCCTTCACCTCGATCATGCCGATTTCCTCGCGCGGCAATTCCTTGCCGGTCTCGGGCTCGGTAACGCGCACCGAGACGCCGGGGAGGGGAAAGCCGACCGCGCCGGGCACGCGCTCGCCGTCGTAGGGATTCGACGTGTTCATGTTGGTCTCGGTCATGCCGTAGCGTTCGAGCACGGCGTGACCTGTTCGTGCCGACCATTCGCGATGTGTCTCGGCGAGCAGCGGTGCCGAGCCGGAGATGAACAGCCGCATGTGCTTGGTGGTCTCGCGCGACAGCGCGGGATTTTGCAGCAGACGCGTGTAGAACGTCGGCACGCCCATCAGCACCGTCGCGCGCGCCATCAGCTTGATGATGAGATCAGGATCGAGCTTGGGCAGGAAGATCATCGACGCGCGCGCAAACAGCGTCACGTTGGTCGCCACGAACAGGCCGTGGGTGTGGTAGATCGGCAGCGCGTGGATCAGCACGTCCCTGTCGGTGAAGCGCCAGTAGCCGACCAGCGAGAGCGAGTTCGACGCCAGATTGTCGTGGCTGAGCATCGCGCCCTTGGAGCGGCCCGTGGTGCCCGACGTGTAGAGGATCGCGGCAAGGTCGTCGTTCGCCCGCGGCACCGTGGTGAATTCGGAGCTCGCCTTGTCGGCGGCCTCGGTCAGCGAACCCTTGCCGTCGGCTCCGAGCGTCTCGACCTTGGCCTTCACCTTGGCCGCGATGGGGCTAAGGCCTTCCGCCTTGGAGGGATCGCACACCACCAGCGCCGGCTCGGCATCGCCAATGAAATAGTCGAGCTCGTTGAGCGTATAGGCGGTGTTGAGCGGCAGGTAGACCGCGCCCGCCCTGACCGTTGCGAGATACAGCACGATATTGGCGACCGATTTTTCCACCTGCACCGCGACGCGGTCGCCGGGCTTCACGCCGCGCGCGACCAGCACATTCGCCATCTGGCCGGCACGCGCGATCAGATCGCCATAGCTGATCTGGGCGCCGTCCTGGGTCTCGATCGCAAGGCGCTTGGGATCGTCGAGGCCGTCGAACAGGCGGGAAAACAAATTGGCGTTGGCTGCGTGGTTCATGCAAGATTTCCTCGACCGCAAGACTGACAAGGCCGGTCAAAACCGAGGGCTGGATTAGCAAAAACCGCCCCGATGAAGCAACGGAGACAGTTGGCATGACCAAATCAGGGAAACGCGTGGCCTGGGTCACGGGCGGCGGCAGCGGGATCGGGGAGGCCGGCGCCGAGGCGTTGGCTGCCGACGGCTGGACGGTGGTGGTGTCCGGCCGGCGCAAGGACGCCCTGGATGGCGTGGTCGCGAAGATCACCGGGGCGGGCGGGACCGCCGAAGCGCTCGCGCTGGATGTCGCCGACGCGGCCGCGGCCCAGAAGGCCGCCGATCACATCGTCGCGAAGCACGGCCGCATCGACCTGCTCGTGAACAATGCCGGCATCAACGTCCCCAAGCGCAGCTGGAGGGACATGGAACTGGAGGGCTGGGACAAGCTGGTCCAGGTCAATCTCAACGGTGTGCTCTATTGCATGCGCGCGGTGCTGCCGGCGATGCGCAAGCAGCAGGACGGCTCGATCATCAACGTCTCGTCCTGGGCCGGGCGCCATGTCTCCAAGATGCCGGGCCCGGCCTACACCACCACCAAGCATGCGGTGCTGGCGCTAACCCATTCCTTCAACATGGACGAATGCGTCAACGGCCTGCGCGCCTGCTGCCTGATGCCGGGCGAGGTGGCGACGCCGATTCTGAAGCTCCGCCCGGTGGTGCCGAGCGAGGCGGAGCAGGCCAAGATGCTGCAGCCGGAAGATCTCGGACGCACCATCGCGTTCATCGCATCGATGCCGCCGCGCGTCTGCATCAACGAGCTCTTGATCAGCCCGACGCACAATCGCGGGTTTATCCAGACGCCGAACAACAGGGATTGAAGCGAGGTCGTAGCCCGGATGGAGCGAAGGGCAATCCGGGACAGGCGGATCCGCACGTGACAACCCCGGATTACGCTTCGCTCCATCCGGGCTACACCCCGTCATCATGACGGCTGAGCCACCACACGATCACGCCTCCCCATAGTTTCACCCATCACAATAAATTATTCCTCGAAACCCCTTCGCAAACTCTCCCGTAGTTCGGCCAACGACGCGCTGCTGCCTCACGTCAAACTGTCGCGGACGCCGTTGTTGCCCAACGCAAACGCCGGTCATTGCCGGTCACATCGAAATCGGGAGACTCTCCATGTCGAAGCGCATTGCCTATCTCACTGCCGCTGCCTTCAGCGCGCTGGCCATCACCGCGACCGTCATCGGGCCCGCGCGGGCCGAGGAAAGGACCGTCATGGTCGGCGGCGCCGCGATGTTCCCGTCGAAGAACATCGTCCAAAACGCGGTCAACTCGAAGGACCACACCACGCTGGTTGCGGCGGTGAAGGCGGCCGGCCTGGTGCCGACGCTGGAAGGCAAGGGCCCCTTCACCGTGTTCGCGCCGACCAATGCCGCCTTCGGCAAGCTGCCCGCCGGCACCGTCGATAATCTGGTCAAGCCCGAGAACAAGGCGACGCTGACCAAGATCCTCACCTACCATGTCGTGCCCGGCAAGCTCGAGGCTGCCGACCTCACCGACGGCAAGAAGCTGAAGACGGCCGAAGGCGAGGAACTGACGGTGAAGAAGCAGGACGGCAAGGTCTGGATCATCGACGCCAAGGGCGGCACCTCGATGGTCACGATCTCCAACGTCAACCAGTCCAACGGCGTGATCCATGTGGTCGACACCGTGCTGATGCCGGCGACGTAACCCCGCGCAGCCCGGTTTCATCCCCCGAACGGGACGCGATCAAACGGCGAGCCGGGGGCGCCCGGCTCGCTTTTTTGTGACTGTGATAGCCTGCGGGCATCGATTCCATGGCCCGCTGGGCGTAACGAAAGCGGAAGCATCGGCGTATATTCGGTAGCAGACGATTTTCAGGACGGAACCAGCATGTCGAGCCTTACCATGACCGACGAGCAGATCAGCGCCACCAGGGCCAAGGTGATCCAGCCGGTCTGGGTCCGCGTCATGCACTGGACGAACGCGGTCGCCATGATCCTGATGATCCTGTCGGGCTGGCAGATTTACAACGCCTCGCCGCTGTTCGGCTTCAGCTTCCCGCGCGAGTACACGCTGGGCGGCTGGCTCGGCGGCGGCCTGCTCTGGCACTTTGCGGCGATGTGGCTGTTGATGGTCAACGGCCTCGCCTATCTCGTCACCGGTTTCGCCACCGGCCGCTTCCGCAAAAAGCTGCTGCCGATCACGCCGTCGGGCGTGCTGCACGACGTCAGGGCGGCGCTGACCTTCAAGCTCGGACATGACGATCTCACGGTCTACAATTACGTCCAGCGCCTGCTCTATGCCGGCATAATCGTGGTCGGCGTGCTGATCGTGCTGTCGGGCCTGTCGATGTGGAAGCCGGTGCAACTCTACTATCTGGTGATGCTGTTCGGCGATTACCCGACCGCGCGCTATGTCCATTTCTTCTGCATGGCGGCGATCTGCGCCTTCCTCGTCATTCACGTTCTGCTCGCGCTGCTGGTGCCGAAGAGCCTGCGGGCGATGATCATCGGTCGCTGATTAGGAGAACCATCATGGCCAAGCGTTCATTCCTGATCCCCGGCGTCGACAAGCGGCTGCTGATCAAGGACTCCCTCAAGACAATGCCGGATCTCACCCGTCGTCGCTTCATCGCGGGCGGCGCCAGTCTCGGCGCGCTGACGCTGCTCACGGGCTGTGATGTCGTCGACTCGTCCTCAGCCGAGGAGATGCTGAAAAGCGTCTCGAAGTTCAACGACGCCGTGCAGGCTTTCATCTTCAATCCTGATGCGCTGGCACCGACCTTCCCCGAGAGCGCGATCACAAAGCCGTTCCCGTTCAACGCCTATTACGATCTCGACGACGCGCCTGATGTCGACGGCGACGACTGGAAGCTCGAAGTGCGCGGCCTCGTCGACAACAAGAAATCCTGGACGCTGAAGGAGCTCTATCAACTCCCGCAGGTCACGCAGATCACCCGTCACATCTGCGTCGAAGGCTGGAGCGCGATCGGCAGCTGGACCGGCACGCCCTTGCGCGACTTCCTCAGATTGATCGGCGCCGACACCCGCGCGAAATACGTCTGGTTCCAGTGCGCCGACAAGGACGGCTACAACTCGCCGCTGGACATGCGCACCGCGCTGCATCCGCAGACGCAGATGACGTTCAAATACGCGAACGAGATCCTGCCGCGCGCCTACGGCTTCCCGATGAAGATCCGCGTGCCGACGAAGCTCGGCTTCAAGAACCCGAAATACGTGGTGTCGATGGAAGTCACCAACGACTACAAGGGCGGCTATTGGGAAGACCAGGGGTACAATTCGTTCAGCGGGAGCTAACTCCGCTGCCGTGGCACCGGTGATTTCGCCGGCCCCACCTTCCGCTGGCACAACGCCAGCACCGCCCCCAACGCCAGCAACGCCGCCGACACATTCAGCGCGTAGGTGAGACTTCCCAGCGCATCAGTGATCGCGCCGACCACGATCGGGCCGAGCGTCTGGCCGACGCCGAACGAGATCGTCATCGCCGCGATCGCGGTCGGCCATACCTCCGGCGGATAGTTGAAGCGCACGAAGGCGGTGGTCGAGCCGACCACGGCGAAGAAGGCGACGCCGAACACCACCGCCGAGATTCCGAGCCAGGCAGGCGAATGCCCGAGGATCGGCAGGGCCGCACCCAGCGCGTTGGTGCCGAGGATGATCGCGGTGGCGAGGCCGCCGCGGTCGAGCGCCAGCACGCCGCGCCACGCCCAGGGCGTGACGAAGGCGCTAAGGCCGATCAGGCCCCAGAACGCGGCCTGCGCCGCGTCGCCGCCGCCGGCATCGCGCACATAGGCGATCATGAAGGTCATGTAGGCGATGTAACCGGCGCCGAACAGGAAATATGCGGCGAGATAGATCAGCACGGGAACAATGGCGAAGGATGCGTGGCTGTCTTCGGAGAAGCGCGCGCGGCTCTCGATGCGGACCAGAAAGAGCGGCACCGTCATCGCGGCCGAGAGCAGCGTCATCGCCCACCACACGATCCACCACGAGCCCGGGCCGAAATGCTGCAGCGTGAACGGCGCGATCAGCCCCGAGGAGAGAATGCCGACGCCGGGTCCGGCATAGAACAGACTCAGCAGGAAATTGGCCCGCTCCGGCCGCGATTGCGCAATCGTCGCGGCCAGCGCACCGCCGGCGACGAAGCCGGCTGCGGCCCCGAGGCCCAGCACGAGGCGCGCCAGGCTCAGCGCGATGAAATTCCCTGTCAGCGCGCAGGTGGCGAGCGCGGCGACGCAGGCCACGGTTCCCAAGCGGATCGCGGCCGACCAGCCGACGCGCTGGATCAGCCGGGACGCTGCCAGCGCGCCCACGAGGTAGCCGACGGCGTTGATCGTGTTCATGAACCCGGCCGCGGAATAGGACCAGCCGAGGGTCTCCCGCATGTCGGGCAGCACCAGCGCATAGGCGAAACGGCCGATGCCGAGGCCGACGGTTGCGGCCAGCGACAGGGTCAGGATCAGCCGTGCGGGATGGGCGACGGGTGGACGGTCAGGGGCTAGCAAGGGATACTCCGGCGAGCCGCAGTGTGGCAGGCCCTGCCCGCCTTGCACAGCCGCGCGGCGGCAATGGTGTCTTGCCAAGCGCGCAACGCCGCTCTAGCACTCCGGCCGAAATTCATCCCCGTTCGTCACGCCCGGGCTTGACCCGGGCATCCATCATTCAAGAGGCCTGGATTGCCGGATCAAGCCCGGCAATGACGAGACAAATCTGAGGAAGAACGACCATGGCGACCCACAAATTGCTGCTGCTCCCCGGCGACGGTATCGGCCCCGAGGTGATGGGCGAGGTGAAGCGGCTGATCGACTGGCTCAATTCATCAGGCGTCGCCAAGTTCGAGACCGATACCGGCCTCGTCGGCGGCTCCGCCTATGACGCTCACAAGGTGTCGATCTCGGAAGGCGACATGGCCAAGGCCAAGGCCGCCGACGCCGTGATCTTCGGTGCAGTCGGCGGTCCGAAGTGGGATGCGGTGCCCTACGAGGTCCGCCCGGAAGCCGGCCTCTTGCGCCTGCGCAAGGATCTCGCTCTGTTCGCCAACCTTCGCCCCGCGGTCTGCTACCCGGCGCTGGCAGACGCTTCGAGCCTGAAGCGCGAGGCGGTCGAGGGCCTCGACATCGTCATCGTGCGCGAGCTCACCGGCGGCGTCTATTTCGGCGAGCCCAAGACCATCACCGACCTCGGCAACGGCCAGAAGCGCGCCATCGATACCCAGGTCTACGACACCTATGAGATCGAGCGCATCGGCCGCGTCGCCTTCGAGCTTGCCAGGAAGCGCAAGAACAAGGTGACGTCGATGGAGAAGCGCAACGTCATGAAGTCGGGCGTGCTCTGGAACGAGGTCATGACGGCGCTCCACAAGCGCGAATACCCTGACGTCACGCTCGAGCACCAGCTCGCCGATTCCGGCGGCATGATGCTGGTGAAATGGCCGAAGCAGTTCGACGTCATCGTCACAGACAATCTGTTCGGCGACATGCTGTCCGACATCGCGGCGATGCTCACCGGCTCGCTGGGCATGCTGCCCTCGGCCTCGCTCGGCGAGGTCGACGTCAAGACCAAGAAGCGCAAGGCGCTGTACGAGCCGGTGCACGGCTCGGCGCCCGACATTGCCGGCAAGGGCCTCGCCAATCCGATCGCGATGATCTCGTCCTTCGGCATGGCGCTGCGCTATTCCTTCGACATGGGCGCGCTCGCCGACAAGGTCGACGCGGCGATTGCTGCCGTACTCGCCAGCGGTCTTCGCACCGCCGACATCAAGTCGGAAGGCACCACCGCCGTATCGACCACGCAGATGGGCGAAGCGATCCTGAAGGAATTGCAGAAGCTGCACGCGTAAGGCGGACGAGCCGTAGCCCGGATGGAGCGCAAGCGAAATCCGGGTTCTCCCTCCGCGGGTAGAGTTTCCCGGATTGCGCTTCGCTCCATCCGGGCTAAGGCCTCATTGGAAACCATCTCATGGACTCACCCCGCCCCAAGATCGCGGAAACATTCATCCATGAAACGGTGCGCCAGCGCGAAGCGCAGATCGGGCGGCGCTGCGAGATTCTCGCCCATACGCGCATCGAATATGCTGCGCTCGGCGACTACTCCTATCTTGGCGAGCACTGTGATGTTGCTGACGCCGTGATCGGCAAGTTCACCGCCATCGCAAACTCCGTGCGGATCGGCGCGCCCAATCATCCCATGGGTCGCCCGTCGCAGCATCGCTTTACCTACGTCCCCGAATATTACGAGGCGGGCGCGAGCCGCGACCGCGACTTCTTCGCGGAGCGCCGCGGGGACCGGGTCATCGTCGGCAATGACGTCTGGATCGGCCACGCCGCCATCCTGCTGCCCGGCGTCACCGTCGGCGATGGTGCGGTGATCGCCGCAGGCGCCGTCGTCAGCCGCGATGTCGCGCCCTACACCATCGCCGGCGGCGTTCCCGCGCGCCCCATCCGCAAGCGGTTCGATGATGCTGTCGCGGCAAGCCTGCGCCGCATCGCCTGGTGGGATTGGCCGGACGAATTGATCTTCGAGCGCCTCGCCGATTTCCGCTCGGAGGCGATCGAGGAGTTTTGCCGGCGTTACGATCCGGCAGCCAACGCGTAAACAAAAAGGCCGGGCGTGAGCTCGGCCTTTTGATTCGGTCGCTGCGTTTCCCTCAGTACAGCGGGAAATTCTGCGGATAGCCGCCGACATCGGCAGGGGTCGCCAGCGGCTGGCGGTCGATCGGGCGGTTGAGGTTTTCGCGGGCGAAGGACGGATAGCCCACGGCCGGGGGGAAGGCGTAGTCGGTGAACTTGCGATCGCCCGGATTGACCTCGGTGCCGCCGTCGAGCCAGGAGCGCTTGCTGACATAGATACGGGTGCGGCCCTGCTGGTAGACGGCGTTGGGTCCACTCGGGCCGTAATAGTGACGGCCGCGATCGTCAAAGCGCTGCTTGGTCCTGGTGTCGGCCGAGGCCGGCGCCGCGAGGACCACAGCGACAACGGCACCCGCCGCAAGCCAGGTCGCCAATTTGACAGAGAAATTCGAGCTCATCACGTCCCCTTCAGGCGGCATGCCGCCAGTCGATTTCACCCCATACTAGCCCGGCCGAGGTGGCCGCAACTAGGTCTATTGGGTCACACCGGCCCGGAAATAATCGGGCGTATCGGCAAAAGTTGCATGGATGCCAGCCACTTGTGCTTGATGCCGGTCAAAGCGTCCCGCGCAATTGCGCGTTCGCGGCGCCCAGCAGCCAGTCCGCCGGGCCCTGCGCGTCGCAGAAGCGGCGCTTCAGCTCGGCATGGGCGAACAATTCGGCCAGCTTCGGCTCGTTGCCCGAGGTCAGCAGCGTCAGCCGGTTGAGCATGCAGGCGACCGCCGCACGGCGGGCCGGCATCGTGTCGCCCTGGCAGGAAAAGCCGGAGATCTGCAAGCCCGGCTCTTCATTGCGCTTGAGGTAGCCCAGGCAGGCTGACGTGCCTGCATTGGTCTCTGATGGCCGGAACAGGGCGACGGGGCCGAATTTGGTATCGATCAGGCCGGCCTGCTCGAGCGCGGTGGCCGCATCCAGGCCCATCCGGACGGCGAGGCCGGCGGCGGCCGGACGCGTGACGTCGAACTCGTTGCCTTCCCGGTAGATCTCGAGCTCGGCCACCGGCTTGTCGGCATCGCCGGCCCAGCGCATGACGTCGCGCCGGCCGCCTTCAGGATGCCGGAAGATGGTATAAGAGGCTGTTTTCTCGGACGAATCTAATCGGCTGAGTGCGAAGGCCGGATGCGAGCGGGAGGCCTCGGCCCAGCCCGGCTTCTCGGCGGGCTCATCGTCGCGCAAATCAGGCAGCTGACGGAGCGCCGCGACGGCGAGGATGGCAAACAGAGCGAGCGTCCCCACATAGGCGAACAGGCGCGCCAGCGTGCCGACGACCTCGTCGGCGAAGTTGGCGAGCGTCAGGTGGATCTGGGTGGGGCTGACGGCCGGGCCGGCCTCGGGCGACTGCATCCACGTCCCTAAGGCATGGTCCAACGTTGTCTTGAGGCTGGTTCTCGCATAGAAGCGCTGCTCTTCCTGTTTAAGCGTCAGCTTCAGGAACGGGCTTTTTCATCGGAGAGTGAACGATGGGTTACAAAGTCGCAGTCGTCGGCGCGACCGGGAATGTCGGACGGGAAATGCTCAACATCCTGGATGAGCGCAAGTTTCCCGCGGACGAGGTCGTGGCCCTGGCGTCGCGCCGCAGCGTCGGCGTCGAGGTGTCCTACGGCGACCGCACCCTGAAGGTCAAAGCGCTCGAGCATTACGATTTCTCCGACGTCGACATCTGCCTGATGTCGGCAGGCGGGTCAGTGTCCAAGGAATGGTCGCCGAAGATCGGCGCCGCCGGCGCCGTCGTGATCGATAATTCCTCGGCTTGGCGCATGGACCCGGACGTGCCGCTGATCGTGCCCGAGGTGAATGCGGCCGCGACCGAAGGCTTCAAGAAGAAGAACATCATCGCCAACCCGAACTGCTCGACCGCGCAGCTCGTGGTCGCGCTGAAGCCGCTGCACGACAAGGCTGGCATCAAGCGCGTCGTGGTCTCGACCTATCAATCGGTGTCGGGCGCGGGCAAGGATGCGATGGACGAATTGTTCTCGCAGACCAAGGCCGTCTACACCAATGACGAACTGATCGCGAAGAAATTCCCGAAGCGCATCGCCTTCAACGTCATCCCCCACATCGACGTCTTCATGGAGGACGGCTTCACCAAGGAAGAGTGGAAGATGATGGCGGAGACCAAGAAGATTCTTGATCCCAAGATCAAGCTCACCGCCACTTGCGTGCGCGTGCCCGTGTTCGTCGGCCACTCCGAGGCCGTCAACATCGAGTTCGAAAATCCGATCAGTGCGGACGACGCGCGCGAGATCCTGCGCAAGGCGCCCGGCTGCCTCGTCATCGACAAGCAGGAGCCCGGCGGCTACGCGACGCCGTACGAAGCGGCCGGCGAGGACGCCACCTATATCAGCCGCATCCGCGAGGACGCGACGGTGGAGAACGGTCTCGTGCTCTGGTGCGTGTCCGACAATTTGCGCAAGGGCGCCGCGCTCAACGCGATTCAGATCGCGGAAGTCCTGATCAACCGCAAGCTGATCAGCGCGAAGAAGCAGGCGGCTTGAAACGAGGCGAGTGGTGGGTAGCGAATGGCGAATGGATTTTCCATTCGCAACGCGCCATTCGCCACTCCCTACTCGGCATTCGCCCTGTTGAATTCCTTGCTCGCCTTGTCGAGCACGAACAGCGTTCCCTCCGCGACGCCGAAATAGGCGCCGTGCAGCTGCATCTGGCCGCCTTCGACGGCCTTGCGCACGAACGGGAACGTCATCAGGTTCTCGAGGCTGCGGAACACGGCCGCCTTTTCGATACGCTCGACGAATTGCGCCATGGTCTCGTGGTTGCGCTGCTCGACCACCTCGCCGGGCTTGATGAACATCTGCATCCACTTGCCGATGAAGTCGCCGGGCGTAAGCGGCTCGATCTTGTCGACGAAGGCGCGGATGCCGCCGCACTGGGCGTGGCCGAGCACCACGATGTGCTTCACCTTCAGCACCGTCACCGCATATTCCAGCGCCGCCGAGACACCATGGGCGTTCTCGTCGGGCTGGTAGGTCGGCACCAGATTGGCGATGTTGCGGACGACGAACAATTCGCCGGGGCCGACGTCGAAGATCACCTCGGGCGAGACACGGCTGTCGCAGCAGCCGATCACCATGACTTCGGGTGACTGCCCTCTCACCGACAGTTCGCGATAGCGGTTCTGCTCGGCGGGGAGCCGCTGGGTGGCGAAGGCCCTGTAGCCTTCCAGCAAGGACTTCGGGAATGTGATCATGGCCTATGCCTAATCATATACCGCTAGCGCGAACAAGCCTTCCGAATAGGCAGGCCAGATGCTATCGCGTCCAGTCAATAGCCCGCGTGAGGAAACCGGAAGGACCATCAGCATGACCCGCCCGCGCCGTAGCCATCTGTTCATGCCCGGCTCCAATCCCCGTGCGCTGGAAAAGGCGCGGAACCTTGCCGCCGACGGCCTGATCCTGGACCTCGAAGATTCCGTCGCCCCTGACGCCAAGGCGGTTGCGCGCGACGGCATCGCCGCCGCGATTGCCGCCAAGGGTTTCGGCAAGCGCGAGATCCTGATCCGCACCAACGGCCTCGACACGCAATGGTGGGCCGATGACGTTGCGATGGCCGCCAAGGCATCGCCCGATGGCATCCTGGTTCCAAAAGTTTCAAGCATCGAAGATCTGCAGACCATCGGCCGCGACCTCGCCAGGCTCGGCGCGGCGCCGACAGTGAAGGTCTGGGCGATGATCGAGACCGCGCGCGCGGTGCTGCATGCCGAGGAGCTGGCCGAGGCCGGTCGCGATCCCAAGACGCGCCTGTCGGGCTTCGTGTTCGGTCCGAACGACATCTCGCGCGAGACGCGGATCAAGATGCTGCCCGGCCGCGCCGCGATGATCCCGATGATCACCCATTGCATCCTGGCCACGCGCGCCGCTGGCCTCGAGATCCTCGATGGCCCCTATAGTGACATAGCCAATTCCGACGGCTTTGCCACCGAATGTGCGCAAGCGCGCGATCTCGGCTTCGACGGCAAGACGCTGATCCATCCTTCGCAGATCGAAGCGTGCAACGCGATCTTTACGCCGCCGGAAGAGGAAGTCGCGCGCGCGCGAAAAATCATCGCGGCCTTCGAGCTGCCTGAAAATGTCTCGCGCGGCGCGATCCGCCTTGACGGGGCGATGGTTGAGCGCCTGCACGCCGACATGGCGCGGCGCACGATCGCGATCGCGGATGCGATCGCTGCGATGGGGAAGGGTTAAGGCATCAACGCGGACAAGCGACGTCCGCTGTTCTGCGCAAGGCGGGGATGTTCTGTTCGCCGTGAGCAGGCGCCGGTGCGGCCAGTTCCTGGCAATACATCCGATCGATCGTGCGCTGCATCAGCGCATAACAATGACATGCGGCCTTCTCGAGCCGCGTCCGATCGATTTCGACGAACCCGCGCCGGTCGGACGGGACGGCGCCGGCCTCGCGCAGCTTGCTCATCGTCAGTGTCACTGTCGTCCGTCGCACCCCAAGCAATTGCGCAAGCGCATCGTGCGTAACCGGAAGCCGGCCATCGGGAACGCGGTCGTGAAGCTGCAGCAGCCACCGCGCCATGCGGCCATCCACCCGGTGCAGCGCGTTGCAAGCAGCGACGTGCTGGAGCTGCAACAACACCGCGCGGGCGTGGACCTGTACGATGTTCCTGATGGCGGCGCTTTGGGCAAAGGCAGCCCGAAACCTGGCGGCGGAAATCAGCGACGCTGTGCCGGCCACGCGAGCTACCGCAGTCACGGATGAAAGCGACGGGCCGAGCACGGAGAACGAGGCCAGGGCGCCTTCCCGTCCCATCAGGGTGGTTGCGACCGTTTGCCCGTCCGGCATATCGAGCATGAAGGCGATGGCGCCGCTATGGGGAAAATAAACCGGGTCGAGCTCATCGCCCGAGCGCACCAGCACGGCATCGGGCTCGAACGAGACCTTCTGGAAGTAGGGCGTAAGCAGGCCGAGATCCGCCGGCGGTAACGCCGCCAGAAGCCGATTCCCGGTACCAGCGCAGTGGGCGGTCACGACGCTTCCTTGTGAAGGGGCGCCCAATGAACGACGGAATCCATCGATTTCATTCACCATGATGATCCGGGATACGAGATACGAATTACCGAACGATCATCATCCAAACAGAGGCATTGGTCGAGATCAAGCACGGACAATTCCGGGCGAGGGCCCTGCAAGCCGAATCTTGCATTTGTCATACTATTTACACCCCGTTGCCGCCCGGCGAGGTGCTGACAAGCTGAGAGCTCTGCTGTACGCGCGACCAACCATCGCAAAGGTCGATCAGTGCGGGGCGATTTCCGCGCGGTCGAGCGATTCCAGCGTCGCGGCGTTGCCGCAATAGCCGTGGTAATTCTCGACAGCAGTGCCGTCGGCAAGCTCGCGGTCGCATCGTGCCTTGTGTTGACAGAGCGAGCACACCCGCTCCATGTCGCGCAACAACAGCGGCTGCACCTGGCCTAGTCGTTCCGCGCTGATGCCGAGCTGATCCAGCATTTTCGGCAGCTCGTCGGCGGAGTGCTTGCCGTGACGGACCAGCTCCTCGAGGTCATCAGGCGCGATCCTGAGATCGTTCGCGATCCGGTCGAAATCGAAACGATCGAGCCGTCGCAACTCGTTCAGCTCGCGGCGGTGCTTCAGCCAGCCGGCAAAGGACTCGATGAGATCCTGGACGATGGGATAGGGCCTGCTTGCGGTGCTCATAGCGAAGCTCCATTGGGCTCGTGCGACGTCGGCAAGGCTAGGCACAATGGTGCAGGAGGGCGTTGCGCTGGATCAAATTGGGCGCGTGTCCCGGACGCTATGCGACGCTGTCGCGACAATCGCCGTCTTCGCGGGCGGCAGAGGGTGGACGCTCAGCCAAACCGCTCCGTCGCCCACGCATACAGGCTGCCCGGGATCGGCTTTTCGCCGCCACGGCCTTTTGGCGAGATGTGCAGGCCGATGATGTCAGGGTTGGTGACGAGGCCGAGATAGCTGGAGGGATCGAAGAACAGCTTTGGCTCGGCGTGCACGGCGTAGAACGATTGCTTCGGCAGCGCGTTGTGCAATGCGCCGGTGCGGCGCGCCAGCGCGGTCAGCGCGGCCGGCCCGTAGATCGCGACGCGGATATCGGAGAGACGGTTCGAGCCGCCGCGCAGGCGACGCATCGCAAAGGTGATGCGATGGCGCAGTGACAGCCAGTTCGGCGTCAGCTCCTCCTGCTCCACCAGCTCTTCGAAGGCCGTGACGATGCCGTGCTCGGGCGGCAAATAGATCACGGAGTTGCCGAGCTGGCGCGGCCGCTCCCAGGCAAAGTAAGGCTTTGCCGGGTCAATTTCGACCGGTTTCAGCAGCAGCACATCGGCGTCGAGCCAGAGGCCAAGATTCTTCGCCATCAACTTCATGCGAAAGAAGTCGCTGAATTGCAGCGTGGTCCAGTCGCGCCAGCTTCCATCGGGCTGCGGCGGCCGCAAGCGTTCGGAGAAGGCGTGCGGCAGGATCGCCTCGGCATCGGCGTTGCCGACGCCTGCGGGAAGACCCGGAATGGTGTCAAAGCTGTAGACTGTGACCTTGTGGCCGGCCGCGAGCTGTGAGCGCAGACAGGTCTGGCGCAGCGCGTCCATCGGGCCATGCCAGAAGGTGACGATCTCGGGCAGCATGGGCGCAGCTATACGGGATATCGGCGGCAAAGAAAAAGCCCCGGCGCTGGTCGCACCGGGGCTTCAAATGAAACTTTGAGCTCAGGCCCAGGCGCGCTCGCGCTTGAGCTTCTCTTCATAGGTATCGATCGAGGCCTTCTTCTCCATGGTGAGACCGATGTCGTCGAGGCCGTTGATCAGGCAGTGCTTGCGGAACGGGTCGATCTCGAACTTGACCTTGCCGCCGTCGGGGCCGCGGATCTCCTGGTTCGGCAGGTCGATCGTCAGCGTCGCGTTGGCGCCGCGCTCGGCGTCGTCGAACAGCTTGTCGAGGTCTTCTTGGGCAACGCGGATCGGCAGAATGCCGTTCTTGAAGCAGTTGTTGTAGAAGATGTCGCCGAACGAGGTCGAGATCACGCAGCGGATGCCGAAGTCGAGCAGCGCCCAGGGCGCGTGCTCGCGGCTCGAGCCGCAGCCGAAATTGTCGCCGGCGACCAGCACCTTCGCGTTGCGATAGGCGGGCTGGTTGAGGACGAAATCCGGGTTCTCGCTGCCGTCGTCCTTGTAGCGCTGCTCGGAGAACAGCCCCTTGCCAAGGCCGGTGCGCTTGATGGTCTTGAGGTACTGCTTCGGAATGATCATGTCGGTGTCGACATTGATGATCTTCAGCGGCGCCGCGACGCCTTCCAGCGTGGTGAACTTGTCCATCTTGGGCTTCCCGGTTTGCAGTCAGGGGAGGGCTGTTTAGCCCGGTTGGAATACAAATCCTAGGCCGGATTCGGCAATCTTGGTCTGTCAGACCTGATCTGTCAGCCCCTGCGGAGCCATGCTGTCGGGGACAAAGCCGGTCGGCAGGCCGTCGATGCTCTTCACGTTCTTCAGGGCCCAGTATTTTCGCAAATTGTTGATGCCCTGTCCCGTCCAGTAGCGGATGAGGCTGCCGCGCTCTTGCTTGTAGTCGAACAGGGGCACGCCCATACCGCACGATGTCTGCACAAGCTCGACCGAGAGCCGGATGATCTGGCGCGCCCCGTCCATCTCCTCGAACTCAGGAGCGAGATCGGCGTACTCAGGCGTGCCGCGCATCAGCGATCGACCCTGGCCATAGAGCCGCAGGATCATCGGAGGGCCGTCGAAAGCGCAAAACATGATGGTCAGCCGCTTGTCATCCGAGGCGATCAGGTGCGCGCGGGTCTCGCTGCCGCTGCCCGTGCAATCGAGATAGGCGACGTCAGTGTCTCCGAGCACCCGGAAGCAGGACAGGCCTTTGGGGGACACGTTGACGCGTCCTTTCGGCGGGGCGCTGGCGACGAAGAAGATCTTCTGCCGCTCGATGAACGCCCTGTGCTCTGGTTCGATCCTCGTAAATTGCTTGCCCATATCCGTGCGTCCTTTACGCAGCGACGAAGTCGAGATCTGGGAACTAGCATGGCCTTGATACCGGTTTAAGAGCACATGTTATCCTGGTATAAATACCACCATGAAGGCACAAGACCCGATCGCCCCGGCTCTCTCGCTCAGCGCATTCCTGCGGGCACTCCGGGAGCGGCAATCTCCCGCAGAATTCGGCCTCGCCGCCGGGCCACGACGGCGCACGCCCGGCCTCCGGCGCGAGGAGGTCGCACAGCTCTGCGGATTGAGCGCCACCTGGTACACCTGGATCGAGCAGGGTCGCGATGTCTCCGTCTCGGCCTCGACGCTGGCGCGCCTCGCACGCGGATTGCGGCTGTCACGGGCCGAGCGCAGCTACCTGTTCGAAGTTGCCGGCAAGCGCGATCCCGAGCGACCGGGCAGCGTGGATGACCCACCCGAGGCCGTGCTGGCCTGCGTCGATGCGATCGACGGTCCCGCCTACATCCTCGATCGCACATGGACCGCGCGCCGCTGGAATGCGAAAGCGTCCCTTCTGTTTGCAGGATGGCTTGATGCCGGCGGCGAGACGAACCTCCTGCGCTACATCTTTCTCAGGCCTGAGGCCAAGACGCTCATCCTTGACTGGACGTCCCGTGCACATCGCGTCGTCGCGGAATTCCGCGCCGCGGCGACGGCCTATTCCGACGATCCGGATATTCGCCGGCTCGTCGACGAGCTGAGAATCGCAAGCCCCGACTTCGCGCGCTGCTGGGAGACGCAGGGGGTGCTGGCACGCGAAGGCGGCGAACGCGCGTTCAATCATCCCGCCATGGGACTGCTGAACTATCAGCAGGTGTCGCTGTCGCTCGCGGGCTGGCCCGACTATCGACTGACGATGCTTCTCCCTGCACCGCGCCCTGACAAGTCCGCGCCCTACTCCGCCTGAGCCTCGATATCAGCCATATCGTCGTCGGAGAGGCCGAAATGATGGCCGATCTCGTGAATGAGGACGTGGCGGACGATGTGGCCGAGGCTTTCGTCGTGCTCGGCCCAGTAATCCAGGATGGGCCGGCGGTAGAGCCAGACCATGTTGGGCAGCCGCGCGACGTCGCCAAGACTCTGCTGGGGCAGGCCGACGCCCTGGAACAGGCCGAGCAGGTCGAACTCGCTCTCGCACTCCATCTCGTCGAGAACCTCCTCGGTCGGGAAGTCGTCGACGCGGATGATCAGGCCTTCGCAGAGCTTTCGAAACTTCGCCGGCAGGCGCTCGAAAATGTCGTGCGCCGTCACTTCCATCTCGGCCAGCGAGGGCGCTTTCAGGTCCGTCCACATCGGCTTGTCTTAGCGCGGGTTTCGCGGCGATGCATCCGGCTTTATAAGCGCGTGAGGTTGACGGGCGCCGGCAAAACGGGGAGCGTGGGGCCTCGAATGGGATGGTTCAGGTGGGCGATAAAATGCGAGCAAAAACAGCGGTGGCTCTACTGTGCATGGGGTTGTTTTCGCAAGTTGGCGTAAGCGCGCAGGCCCAGACAGCCGGCACCGAAGTCCGTATCGCCCAGGCAGTCTCACCCGACGACGTCCCGCCGCCCCGCAGGCGGCCCCAGACCCGCTTGCGTGTCACGCCGTATTACAGCCCTGATGGCGTCTATCCGCGCTACAATCCGGGGCCTGACGCGGTTCGCGAATGCAACGTGGCCTATGTGCAGGAACACAGGCCCAGCGGCACCGTGATCACGCCGCATATGAGCTGCTACTGGCGCCGCGGCTGATACGCGCTCGGCCAGCGCGGCGATGTTGCAGGCGGAGGTCGGCATGACGAGATGGATCGCACTCGCCGCAGTCGTCGGACTTGCGACCGGCCTGTCCCATGCGTCCGCGACGCAGCGCGTGACGAAGCTGCCGGATGCGTCGGCCGGGCGCGCGGTGTTCGATGGGCGGCGGCATCTGCGCTACGACGTCGCGCGGTACACGCCGCGTCCCGATCCGCACTATTACGCGCGGCCCGTCTATTACCGCCCCTATCCCTACCGCGTGCCCGCGCCGTTTGTGTTCGGCTACGGGCCGTTCTGGTGACCCGGCTCGGCCGCCGGCGTAAATCCATTCACGAGCAGGACGGTCGCTTGCGCACCCGCTTTGCGATCACGCGAGATGTCCTGGTAGTCGGGTGAGTTCGAGAAGGCGAGGAACGCGGCCTCGTCGGGAAACGACATCATGACGAGCTTGTCATGCCGCCATGCGCCTTCGAGCACGCGCGGATGCTCGTCAGCGGCCAGCAGTCGTCCGTTGAACTTCCTGAACACGTCGAAGAATCGCGCCTGATAGCGGTCGTAGGCTGCGCGGTCCGTCATCTTCAACTGCGCAATCGCATAGATGGTCATCTCTCAAATTCCTCTAGTCGTGGACTTGCGCGGAGCGTCGTCCATTCATGGCGCGTTCACGTCACCGCCTCTAGTTTAATCTCGGGAGCGACTGCAAATGAACAGCGACGGCGGGACGACTGCGCCGCAATGACACTGCCCAGATTCAGGGAGACATTCCATGCTGAGGATCATGCGTCCCTGGACAAGCTCGCTGCGCCTGCTCGGGCTTGCCGCTGTTGCTGTTCTGATGTTGTCATCAGGGACCGCGCGCCGCGCTGAAGCGATGACGCCGATCAATCCGACCGCGCTCCCGGCGGCGAAGGCTGCAAGCGATGATATGATGATCCAGGTCCGCCATGGCGGCGGCGGACATTTCGGCGGCTTCCACGGTGGCGGAGGCCACTTCGGTGGTTTCCACGGTGGCGGCTATCGCCATGGCGGCTTCCACCACTTCGGCGCATATGGCGGCTATCATCGTCCCTGGGGCGGTGGCTATTATCGCCCGTATTACGGCTATCGCCACTTCCACCGGCGCTATTATTACGGCGGCGGCTACTATCCCTACTACTATCACTATCCGCGCCGCTGCCGGATCATCTGGACCTATTACGGCCCGCGCCGCATCTGCCGCTGGCACCGCTGGCACTACCCGTACCGCTATTGGTAAGTGCCGTCGAAATGAAAAGGGCGCTTCATGGCGCCCTTTGTGCGTGGCTCAAAGTCGGCCCCTCACATTCCACGACGATGGCTTCCACCGCATCAGCGTCTCGATCTTCCATTTCTTGAACATCGCCGGCGGCCAGCGGCTCAGCTTCGAAGTCTCCTCGATCTCGGGCTTGGCGACGATGCGCAGCGGCGTTGCGCGCCGCCGGTGCTGACGGGTCGCCTCGCTGATCAGGTCGACATATTCAGGCTTGTTGGGCATGACGCTGCGTCCTCGCGAGGACGCAGTGTCGGTGCAGGCGATTAACGGCGGCTTGCCGCATCAGCTACAAATGTGGGGAGTCGCTTAACGCCAATCCCTGACGTCGACGAAGTGACCCGCGATCGCCGCCGCGGCGGCCATCGCCGGCGACACCAGATGCGTGCGGCCCTTGAAGCCCTGGCGGCCCTCGAAGTTACGGTTCGAGGTCGAAGCGCAGCGCTCTTCCGGCTTCAGCTTGTCCGGGTTCATGGCGAGGCACATCGAGCAACCGGGCTCGCGCCATTCGAAGCCGGCCTTGATGAAGATCTTGTCCAGACCCTCAGCCTCGGCCTGCTCCTTCACGATGCCGGAGCCAGGCACGACCATGGCGTTGACGTTCGCTGAAACGGTCTTGCCCTCGGCAATCTTCGCTGCCGCGCGCAGATCCTCGATACGGCCGTTGGTGCAGGAGCCGATGAAGACGCGGTCGAGCTTGATGTCGGTGATCTTCGTGCCCGCCGTCAGGCCCATATATTTCAGCGCGCGGTGCTTGGAGATGCGCTTGGCCTCATCCGCGATCTTGTCGGGATCCGGCACGATTCCGGTCACCGAGATGACGTCCTCAGGCGAAGTGCCCCAGGTCACGATCGGCGGCAGCTTGGCCGCATCGAGGCGCAGTTCGTGGTCGAAATGCGCGCCTTCGTCGGAGCGCAGCTTCTCCCAGTAGCGCATCGCCGCGTCCCAGGCCGCGCCCTTCGGCGACTTCGGACGGTCACGCAGGAAGTCGTAGGCCTTCTGGTCGGGCGCGACGAGGCCGGCGCGAGCGCCGCCTTCGATCGACATGTTGCAGACCGTCATGCGGCCTTCCATCGAGAGCGCGCGGATCGCCTCGCCGGCGTATTCCAGCACGTAGCCGGTACCACCCGCGGTGCCGATCTCGCCGATGATGGCCAGGATGATGTCCTTGCCGGTCACGCCGTCGGGCAATTTGCCGTCGACGGTGACGCGCATGTTCTTCGCCTTCTTCTGGATCAGCGTCTGCGTCGCCAGAACGTGCTCGACCTCAGAGGTGCCGATGCCGTGCGCGAGCGCGCCGAACGCGCCATGCGTCGAGGTGTGGCTGTCACCGCAGACAATGGTGGTGCCGGGCAGGGTAAAGCCCTGCTCGGGGCCGATGACGTGGACGATACCCTGGCGCTTATCGAACTCGTTGTAATATTCGATGCCGAATTCCTTGGCGTTCTCGGCCAGCGCCTTGATCTGCTCGATGCTTTCAGGATCGGGATTCGGCTTGGTACGGTCGGTGGTCGGCACGTTGTGGTCGACGACCGCCAGCGTCTTCTCGGGCGCATGGACCTTGCGCCCCGTCGCGCGCAGGCCTTCGAACGCCTGCGGCGAGGTCACTTCGTGCACCAGATGGCGGTCGATATAGAGCAGGCAGGTGCCGTCCGCGGCTTCGTGCACCAGATGGTCGTTCCAGATCTTGTCGTACAGGGTGGTCGGCTTGGACATGAGCTTAAGCTCCGAAGGAATGTGTGAAGCAGATGAGCGCGACTGGCGCGCGGGCAACAAAATCGTCAGCGCAGCTTTTAGGCTGCGCGCGTAAGCTCTGACGTTGCCGAGGTCGCGAAGCGTCCGAAGAACCGGCCAGGCAACCGCGAGCGATCGTCAATGACGATGCGCTGGGGGCTTACGAAGCTGGTCAGATCTGGAAACATTCCAGGAATATATAGCAGGCCGATTTGGAAGCGCGAGTGGTTTGACGCGCACGGCTGACGCAACAAAAAAGCGCGAAGCCGAGCCCCGCGCTTTTCGAATCCTGCCTGGTGGCGGAGCTTACTCGCCGACCGCGGTCTGGCGGTCCTGCTTCTCGACGATGCGGGCCGACTTGCCGCGAAGATTGCGGAGGTAATAGAGCTTGGCGCGACGCACCTTGCCGCGACGCACGACCTTGATCGAGTCGATCATCGGCGACATCACCGGGAACACGCGCTCGACGCCCTCGCCGTAGGAAATTTTGCGGACGGTGAAGCTCTCGTTGAGGCCACCGCCGGAACGGCCGATGCAAACGCCTTCATAGGCCTGCACGCGGGTGCGGTCGCCTTCGACGACCTTCACGTTGACGATTACGGTGTCGCCGGGACCGAATTCGGGAATGTCCTTGCCGACGGACAGCTTGTCGAATTGCTCTTGCTCGAGCTGCTTGATCAGGTTCATGGGTAAATCTCCATCGGCGCGCCCAGCCTTTTCAAACGGGGGCTGCGCTAAATTCGTTTATCCAGCCATTGCGGATGTGGGCGCTCCTATAAGGCAAGCCGGAGCGTTTGTCACCCGTCTGTCTTGTTTTTTGGCGTTTTTTGGCGCCCGGGCCGATTCGGGGCCTTGGGCGGGATTTGGGCCCATAAATCGGGCCGCCGCGCCGCCGTCAGGGCCTCCGATTGGGCCCGCCGCCAGGCCGCAACTTTGGCGTGGTCCCCGGAGGTCAGGATCTCGGGGATCGGAACCTCTTCGAACAGCTGGGGCCGGGTGTATTGAGGATATTCGAGCAGGCCGTCCGAGAAACTTTCCTCGGTTCCCGAGGCTTCCTTGCCCATCACGCCCGGCAGCAGGCGGACGCAGGCGTCGATCAGGGCCATCGCGGCGATTTCGCCCCCCGACAGCACGTAATCGCCGATCGAGACCTCCTCCAGGCCGCGGCCATCGATCACCCGCTGGTCGATCCCCTCGAACCGTCCGCACACGATCAGGGGGCCGGGGCCCTGGGCCAGCTCGACGACGCGGGCCTGGGTCAATGGCCGACCCCTGGGGCTCATCAGGAGGCGCGGTCGCTCCGGGCCGATCTCCGCGGCATCGATCGCCGCCGCCAACACGTCGGCCCGCAGCACCATGCCCGGTCCGCCCCCGGCCGGGGTATCATCGACGCTGCGATGGCGGTCGGTCGCGGAGGCCCTGATATCCCGCGCCTCGATCTGCCACAGGCCCGAGGCCAGCGCGCGGCCGGCCAGGCTCACGCCGAGCGGTCCCGGAAACATCTCCGGAAACAGCGTCAGCACCGTCGCGCGCCAGGGATTTGTCATCGTATCCAAAAGGTCTCGTTATCCCGGCGAAGGCCGGGACCCACCGCCACCGCACTCAGTCCTGCGATGGCTGGAGCTGCCAGCTTAGCCAAAAACCATGTTTCGTGGTTATGGGTCCCGGCCTTCGCCGGGACGACTCGCGGAGGGAGCATCGTCCTCGTCCCGGTCGCCTTCGATCTCCTGCGGCAGCGCGATCACCACGCGGCCCCCTTTGAGGTCGACCTCCGGCACCACCGCGTTCGAGAACGGCAGCAGCATCGTCGCGCCCTTGATTGGCGCGATCTCGATGATATCGCCGGCGCCGAAATTATGGATCGCGAGCACGCGGCCGAGCGCATCGCCGTCGGTGGTGACGGCGGTCAGCCCGATCAGATCGGCGTGGTAATATTCGTCCTCATCGGTCGCGGGCAGTTTGTCGCGCGCGACATAGAGTTCGATGCCGTTGAGGCGCTCGGCCTCATCGCGGGTGGCGATGCCCTTGAAGGTCGCGACCAGATGGTCTTTGGCTTCGCGGACCTGCGCCAGCTCGAACTGGCGCTTGCCGTCCTTCGAGAGGAGCGGTCCGTAGCGCTTCACGGCAAAGGGATCTTCGGTGAAGGTCCACAATTTGACCGCGCCGCGCACACCATGCGCGGCGCCGATCCGCGCGACGCAGATCAGCGCCGACATGGACGAGCCTTAGCCCTTCGCAGCGGCTTCGGCCTGCGCCTTGCGCTCCTTGCGCGGCACGGCCTTCTCGGGGTTGTTGCGTGCTTCGCGCTTCTTGACGCCGGCGGCATCGAGGAAGCGCATCACGCGGTCCGACGGCTGCGCGCCCTTGGCGAGCCAGGCCTTCACCTTGTCCATGTCGAGCTTCAGGCGGGTCTCGTTGTCCTTCGGCAGCAGCGGGTTGAAATAGCCGAGACGCTCGATGAAGCGGCCATCGCGCGGGAAGCGCGAATCGGCGACGACGACGTGATAGACGGGACGCTTCTTGGTGCCTGCGCGGGCGAGGCGGATAACGACGGACATTCAGTTCTCCTTCAAAGTACGTTTTGTTCGGTTGATTGGTATTCCGCGTTGCGCGAGACCGATGCGATCCCTCGCGACGAATTCCTCATTTCTTCTTGCCCGGGAAACCGCCGAGGCCGGGCAGCGTCGGCTTGCCGCTCAGTCCGGTCAGTCCGGGCAGGTTCGGCAGGCCGGTGCGAAGACCGGGCGGCAAATCCTTCGGCAGGCTGGGCAGACCCTGTCCGCCGCCGCCCTGCATCTTCTCCTGCAGTGCTTTCATCTCCTCCGGAGACGGCATCTTCATGCCGCCACCAAAGCCCATCGCCTGCGCGATGCCGGCGAGCGGGCCGCGCTTGCCCGAGCCCATGGCCTTCATCACGTCGGCCATGTTCCGGTGCATCTTCAGAAGCTTGTTGACGTGCTCGACGCTCTGTCCGCTTCCGGCCGCGATGCGCTTCTTGCGGCTGGCCTTGAGCAGATCGGGATGACGGCGCTCGTCGCGCGTCATGGAATCGATGATCGCGACCTGGCGCTTCAGGATCTTGTCGTCGATGCCGGCGGCCGCGATCTGGTTCTTCATCTTGGAGATGCCGGGCATCATGCCCATCAGGCCGCTGATGCCGCCCATGTTCGCCATCTGCAACAGCTGCTCGCGCATGTCGTTGAGATCGAACTGACCCTTGCGCATGCGCTCGGCGGTGCGCGCGGCCTTTTCAGCGTCGATATTGGCGGCAGCGCGTTCGACGAGCGACACCACGTCGCCCATGCCGAGGATGCGGCCGGCGATACGGTCAGGATGGAAATCTTCCAGCGCGTCGGTCTTTTCACCGGTGCCGATCAGCTTGATCGGCTTGCCGGTGACCGCGCGCATGGACAACGCGGCGCCGCCGCGGCCGTCGCCGTCGACGCGGGTCAGCACGATGCCGGTGAGGCCGACGCGCTGATCGAACGAACGCGCGAGGTTCACCGCGTCCTGGCCGGTGAGGCTATCGGCGACCAGCAGCACTTCGTGCGGATTCGCTGCGGCTTTGATCGCGGCTGCCTCCGCCATCATCTCTTCGTCGAGCGTGGTCCGGCCGGCGGTGTCGAGCAGCACGATGTCGTAGCCGCCGAGCTTGCCGGCTTCGAGCGCGCGCTTGGCAATCTGCGGCGGCTGCTGTCCCGCCACGATCGGCAGCGTCGGAATGTCCAGGTTGCGGCCGAGCACGGCCAGCTGCTCCATCGCCGCCGGGCGATAGACGTCGAGCGAAGCCATCAGCACCTTGCGCTTGTCGCGCTGGACCAGGCGCCGGGCGAGCTTTGCGGTGGTGGTGGTCTTACCCGAGCCCTGCAGGCCGACCATCATGATCGGCACCGGCGGCACCGAATTGACGTCGATGGTCTGGCCTTCCGCGCCGAGCGTGTTGATCAGCTCGTCATGGACGATCTTGACCACCATCTGGCCTGGTGTCACCGACTTGACGACGGTGGCGCCGATCGCCTGCTCGCGGACGCGTTCGGTGAAGCTGCGCACGACCTCGAGCGCAACGTCGGCCTCGAGCAGCGCGCGGCGCACCTCGCGCATCGCGGCATCGACGTCCTTTTCGGTCAGCGCACCGCGCCCTGTCAGACGATCGAGAATGCCACCAAGCCGTTCCGACAGATTGTCGAACAATGCCGTTGTCCTGTTGCTGTCCCCGGAGAGGGGCGCGCCGTTATTCTCCGCTGTCATGCCCCGGCTTGACCGGGGCATCCAGTACGCCGCGGCGCCTCGGTCCTAGCCGAGCCGCCTCCGGGATACTGGATCGCCCGATCAAGTCGGGCGATGACCACTTCCCCTCGAGAAGCAATCTTCCAAACACCTTTGCGCCCGAGGGCGCACAGCGCTGTCGGGCGTTGACCTCTGGCCTCCAGGGCCAGGCGGCGGGTCGAAAAGAAGGCCTTTCCGAGAAAAGTGGCGGGGTTAAACGCCGCTCCCGCCCAAAAGTCAAGGAAGGTTAGGGCGTCGGGAACGCCTTTGTCAGGGTAAGGCCTTCAAAACAGGAGGTTTCCGGTGATGGGTTCCTTTTTCGGCCGTCCCGCCCATATAGCCGGTGATGTCTTACCTCCGTCACCAGCCTTGATGTCCCGCATGAAAACCTATGACGGCCCCGCCTCCGACCATTTCAACGGCCTTCATTTCTTCGATCCGGACGGCGCGCCGCCAAAATCGCTGCGCGAGGTGCTGCGCTGGCAATTCAGCGCGCGGGAGCGCGCGAAATGGCCGGCATGGGCCCCGAGCCCTCACGCCGACATTCCGCCGGGGCGGGTCGACGGCGACAGGGTGCGGCTCTCCTTCATCGGCCATGCCAGCTGGCTGATCCAGGCCGGCGGCCTCAACATCCTGGTCGATCCCGTCTGGTCGATGCGAGTCTCGCCGGTGGCCTGGGCCGGACCGAAGCGGCACAACGATCCCGGCATCGCCTTCGAAAAGCTGCCCAATATCGACGCCGTGCTGGTGTCGCACGGACATTACGACCATCTGGACATGGCGACACTGTCGCGGCTCGCCAAGAATTTCGCCCCGCGCGTGGTCACCCCGCTCGGCAACGACGTGACGATGCGCAGCGCCGACTCCACCATCAAGGCGGAGGCGTTCGACTGGCACGAGCGCGTCGAACTCGGCGGCGGCATTGCCGTGCATCTGGTGCCGACGCGGCACTGGACGGCGCGCAGCCTGTTCGACCGCAACAAGGCGCTGTGGGCGAGCTTCGTGCTGGAGACGCCGGCGGGGAAGATCTACGTCGTCTGCGATTCCGGCTATGGCGACGGCAGGCATTTCCGTCGTGTCGCCGAGCGGCATGGAGCTCTGCGTCTGGCAATCCTGCCGATCGGCGCTTACGAGCCGCGCTGGTTCATGCGCGACCAGCACATGAATCCGGAGGATGCGGTGAAGGCGCTCGCCGATTGCGGCGCAGAGCAGGCGCTGGGCCATCATCACGGCACGTTTCAGCTGACGGATGAGGCGATCGACGCGCCGGCGAAAGCGCTGGTGGAAGCACTCGATGCGGCGAAAATTCCGCACGCGCGGTTCGTC
Organism: Bradyrhizobium sp. CCBAU 51627; assembly: GCF_028128765.1. Classification (GTDB taxonomy): domain Bacteria; phylum Pseudomonadota; class Alphaproteobacteria; order Rhizobiales; family Xanthobacteraceae; genus Bradyrhizobium. Next base: position 69,277 of record NZ_LBJG01000087.1, on the reverse strand, counting down.
GCGATGAAGCCGGGGCAGGTGGTTGAGATTTAGCTCTCTCCGCACATACCGCTCGTGCCCCGGACGCAGCGCAGCGTCTTTTCGACAGTGCGCTGCAGAGCCGGGCCCATGTTTCCCCGTAATGCGTATTCCTTGCTGCGTCCCGGCTCTGCGCAGCAGCGTTCACGCTGCAGCGCGTCCGGGACACGAGACTTATTGTTCCTTGGGCTTGATCGCCCAGCTCACATTCACCGTCACCGACAGTGTCTCCTCACCCGGTGCGACAGCCGCGGGCGCAGCCATCGGGGCTGCGGTCATTCGCGCCTTGAACAGCGGCATCGGAGCGCCGCCTTCGGCGACGCTGAGTGGCGCGCCGAGCGTAACGCCAGTGGCTTTGGCGTAGATCTCGGCCTTGCGGCGAGCATCGGCCACCGCCTGCTCGCGCGCGCCGTCGAGCAGCTTTGAGGCCTGCGTTACTTCAAACGAGATGTTGCCGATGTCGTTCGCCCCGGCACCGACCAGCGTGTCGATGATGCCGGCCACCTTGGTCACGTCGCGAATCTTGACCGTGACGCGGTTGGAGGCGCGGAAGCCGACCACGGGCGAGGCGCCGCTCGAGCGGTTCGGCGCATATTGCGGCTGCAGCGACAGGCGCGAGGTCTGGTAGTCCTTCTCGGGGATGCCGGCGCCTTTCAGCGCCAGCAGTACCTTGCCCATCGCGGCGTTGTTGGCATCGGAGGCTTCCTTTGCCGATTTGGCGTCATTGGCGACACCGGCATCGATCTGCGCAAGATCGGGGGCGGCCGAGATGGTCGCTTCGCCGCTCACGGAGATGGCCGACGGGAAATCATCGGCGAGCGCGGGCGGTGCCAGCAGCGTGGCGGCGAAAATGGCGGCGAAGACGTCAGGCTTTTTCATCGGTCTCACTTCAACGGCACGAATACATTGATCACGAGCTTGTCCTCGGCCGTCTTGAGGGGATCGGTGAGATACTCCTCGATGAACGTGTCCTTGGCTTCCAGCTTCTTGTCGTCGAGGTGATTGGTGATCGCCTCATAGGTGTTGTCCATGTTGTCGTAGGAACCGCGATGGACGAACTTCAGCGCCTTGCCTTCAGGCGATTTGCCGATGCTCATGTCCTTGGGCAGGTTCTTCGGGTCCTGCTCGACCGGGATCTCGGCAAAGAAGGTGAAACCGGTGTCGTCGGTCGACGTGTAGACGATCATCGGATTGCCTGATGGCTTGATGCCCTGCTTGTCGAGCAGCGTGTTCAGCGCCTTGAAGGCGTCGACCAGCGTATCGAAGGCCGAGTCCCAATTGGCGGTGCCCTTGACCATCACGACCTTCTTGGCCTCGAGCGTGATCTCCTGACCGAAGGGATCTGCGGTCTGCACCGGCGCGGGGGTGGCGGCTGCGGCAGGCGGTGGTGCCGCCGGGCTCGGCGAGGCGCTGGCCGCGGGTGACGGTGCCGGCGAGGGAGTTGCCGCGGGCGCAGGCGAGGTGCTTGTGGCCGGGGAGGGCGCGGCCGAGGGGGCCGGCGAGGGGCTCGCCGAGGCCGATGGCGCCGGGCTCGGCGTCTGCGCCAGAGTGGCGGACAGGCCAAGCGACAAGGCCGCCGCCGGGATCAGCGCGGCCAGAGCAAGACGACGAAACCCAATCATTCTATTCTCCCCAAGGCCTTAACGACCAAGGCCCACATCCGGTCGCGCATCCCCCTTCGCGCGAACCCGCGCCGTTCTAACACGCGAGCGCCAAATTCGTCCCATGACAGATGCGTCATGGCAGGCGCCCCGGCCCCGCGGGGCGCAAATCACTGGCCAAGCCGGCAAGGATCGCCATATAAGACGGGCGAAATTCGGGAATTTTCATGAGCGCGCTGGCCAACCACGCATTTGCCAAGATGAACGGCATCGGCAACGAGATCGTCGTTGTCGACATGCGCGATTCCGCAGGGAAGATCACGCCGGATGACGCCCGCGCTGTGGCCTCAGCGCAAGGCGGCGTGCCCTATGACCAGCTCATGGTGCTGCAGAAGCCGCGGCTCGACGGCACTGAAGCCTTCATCAGTATCTACAACAATGACGGCTCGGAAGCCGGCGCCTGCGGCAACGGGATGCGCTGCGTCGTGCGCCGCATCTTCGAAAAGACCGGACAGGCCACCGCGACGTTCGAGACCGCCGCCGGCCTGCTCAATGCTTGGCAGGGTCCGGCGCCCGATCTCTACACCGTCGATATGGGCGCGCCCAAGTTCGGCTGGCAGGACATTCCGCTGGCGGAAGAGTTTCGCGACACCCGCTACATCGAATTGCAGATCGGGCCGATCGACAATCCGATCCTGCACTCGCCGTCGGTGGTCAGCATGGGCAATCCGCATGCGATCTTCTGGGTCGATGACGTCAATGCCTATGATCTCCAGCGCTTTGGTCCGCTCCTGGAAAATCATCCGGTCTTCCCGCAGCGCGCCAATATCACGCTCGCCCATATCGTCGACCGTGAGCACATCACCATGCGCACCTGGGAGCGCGGCTCCGGGCTGACCAAGGCCTGCGGTTCTGCGGCCTGCGCGACGGCAGTTGCGGCCGCGCGGCTGAAGCGCACCGAGCGCAAGGTCGAGATGACGCTGCCCGGCGGCAAGCTCGGCATCGAATGGCGCGAGCGCGACGGCCACGTGTTGATGACGGGCACCGCGACCTTCGAATATGAAGGCAAGTTCGATCCGGCGCTGTTCGCGCCGGTCGGATAATGGCCGTCGACATCGTCACCTTCGGCTGCCGCCTCAACGCTTTCGAGGCCGAAGTGATCCGCAGCAAAGCGGAGGACGCGGGGCTTTCCGATACCATCGTCATCAATAGCTGCGCCGTCACCAACGAGGCGGTGGCGCAGGCGCGGCAGTCGATCCGCAAATTGAAGCGCGAACGCCCCTCGGCGCGCATCGTCGTCACCGGCTGCGCCGCGCAAACGCAAAGCGCGATGTTCGCCGACATGATCGAGGTCGATCGCGTCGTCGGCAATGACGACAAGATGCGCGGGGATACGTGGCGCGCCGCACGCGACGCCTTCGATCTCGGCGCCGGCGAGAAGATCGCCGTCAGCGACATCATGGCCGTGAAGGAGATGGCGCCGCATCTCATCGACGGCTATGCGAGCGGTCTGCCGCGCGTATTCGTGCAGGTGCAGAACGGCTGCGATCATCGCTGCACCTTCTGTATCATCCCGTTCGGCCGTGGCAATTCGCGCTCGGTGCCGATGGGCGTCGTGGTCGAGCAGGTTCGCACTCTGGCCGAACGCGGTCATGCCGAGATCGTGCTGACCGGCGTCGATCTCACCAGCTACGGCACTGACCTGCCGGGCGCGCCCAAACTCGGCATGCTGACGAAGCAGATCCTGCGGCATGTGCCGGAGCTGAAGCGGCTGCGGATCTCCTCAATCGATTCGATCGAGGCAGATAGCGATCTGCTGGACGCTATCGCCGGCGATGCGCGACTGATGCCCCACCTGCATCTGTCACTGCAATCGGGTGACGACATGATCCTGAAGCGCATGAAGCGGCGGCATTCGCGGAGCGACGCGATCGCGTTCTGCGATGAGGTGCGACGTCTGCGCCCCGACATCGTGTTCGGCGCCGACATCATTGCGGGCTTCCCGACCGAGACGGAGGAGATGTTCTCGCGCTCGCTCGATCTCGTCGAGGCGTGCGGCCTGACGTTCCTGCACGTCTTTCCGTATTCCCCGCGGCCCGGCACGCCGGCGGCGAAGATGCCGCAGGTTTCGGGCGGTGCGATCAAGGACCGTGCGCGACGGCTGCGAGCGGCTGGCGAAGTGGCGTTGCGGCAGCGGCTAGCCGCCGAGATCGGTGCGACGCGCAATGTGCTGATCGAGCGCGAAGGGCAGGGGCGGACAGAGCATTACTTGCCGGTGGCGATTGCGCGCGAGCAGGTGGGGAGTGTTGTATCGCGGACGATCGCCGGCAATGACGGCGAGCGGCTCACCACATAGACAGTGTCGTCGCCCGGCTCGACCGGGCGACCCAGTACGCCGCGGCTTCTCCGTATCTCACTAACGTCTCTGGAATACTGGATCACCCGCTTTCGCGGGTGATGACACCGTTGGTTTGTGGAATAGCGAACCTTACGACGCCCGCACCTGCCAGAAGCGCAGCGTGCGTCGTGCGTTCTCGGCCGTCATGCGCGCAAAATTGCTCTGCGCTCTCGCAAGATCCGCCGGCTTCATCGCACCTGTCGCAAAACGGCTTTCGAGCACGGCAACCGTCGTTTCCCAGCTGAGCTGCGCCGCCTTGCACGGCACCAACAGGCCGTCTTCGCGCAGGCTTTGCATCAGTGGACGAATCACCTCGACGGTCGATCCGGACAGCGCGGCCAATGCCGCGACGGTTTCCTCGTAGCGCCGTTGCCTGGCAAAGCCGAGCAGCGTCGCCTCGTTGAGCTGGCCCGTCGCCTTGAGACTTGCAATCGCCCGCTTGGCGCCCTCGAAGTCGCGCACGCCCGACATTTCACGCTCGACGCCGACGGTGGCCGCGGCAATCGCGCCCTGGATTTCCTCGAACAAATGCGGCGGCGCGCGTGACAGCAATCGCGTGCGAACCGCGTCTGTCGCCGAGCGCAGCAGTTGCCGGCGCAGGTTCGGCGGCAGATCGACGCGGACGCCGACGCTGACGGCGAGCTCCGGATCGGACTCGGCCTGGCCGACAATGATGGCAAAGCCCTTGCCCGAGACGCGCGCCCCGGGATTGACGGCGAGGCGCCGGCTGACGCTCGGATAGCGGCGCGCCAGCAATGCGTCGGTGACGATCTCCTTCAGCCACCAGCGGCCGGCGACCGCAAGCAGATGCGGCTCGCTTTTGCTGGAGGCGATCTTCACCAGCTCGCCGTCGTCGAGGCGCGCGGATTCCTGCAGTACGGGACCGGCGATGCGGATCTCGTCGTTGTTGGCGAGACGGCGGATCACTGACGGCGGCGCCTGTGCGATCGGCGCGAGCTGGGTGCTGATTTCGGCGAGTGCGACGCGCGCTGCCACATCGGCAATGGCGCGCAGCTCGATGGTGCCGATCAGGCGCTCGAGCACGTCGTCGAACAGGGCAATCTGTTCGTCGTTGAAGCTTCCGGCGGAGGAGAGAAACAGGTCGGTGACGCGCCGCGCGGTCTCCATGCCCTTTTCCGGCGAGCCGGCCCGGATCGCGGATTCGACCTCGTCGATGATCGATAGCTCGGCCGTGGACATGACGCGTTGCTCGTCCTGAGCGGATGGGAGGCTTGTTCTAAGCAACCGCTAGCATTAGCGACGAGCACTGAACGTTTCGTAAACCATGCCTTCTGGGTGACGCGCAGGCGCCATTGTCGTCACGCGAGAGGTGAACGAGAGCTGCCGCTATTCGCCGTTCCAGCCGCAGGCGCGGAGCTTTTCGTGCATGTGGGGCGGGGCCGGCGCAACGACCCGGATCGGCTCCTTGTTCCGGGAGATCGGCACCACGATCTCGCGGGAATGCAGATGCAGCTTCGGCTCGCCGAAGCGGGGGCCATTGCCGTAGATGTTATCACCAAAGATCGGCCAGCCGGTCGCCGACGAATGCACCCGCAATTGATGGGTCCGGCCGGTCACCGGTTCCATGGCGAGCCAGGTAAAACCCTCGCCCCGGCCCATCACTTTCCAGTTGGTGATGGCCTTCTGCCCCTCGGGGTCCGGCTTCTGCCACCAGCCACGCTCGGCGTTGAGCCGGCCGAGCGGCATGTCGATGGTGCCTTCATCCTCCGCCGGCCCGCCTTCGACCACGGTCCAATAGGTCTTGCCGATCTTGCCGTGCTTGAACAGGAGGCCGAGCGAGGCGGTGGCCTTGCGATGGCGGCCGAGCACGAGGCAGCCGGAGGTGTCCTTGTCCAGCCGGTGGGCCAGCACCGGCGGCCGCGGCAGGCCGAACCGGAGCGCGTCGAAGGAGTCTTCCAGATTGGGCCCGCCCTTGGGGCCGCGATGCACCGGAAGGCCGGCCGGCTTGTTGATGACCAGCATCAAGCCGTCGCGATGGAGCACGCGGCCCAGGATCTCGTCAGCGGTCAATTCGGGAACATCGAGCAATCGCAGGACTTTCGGTCAAGACTTTCGTTTGGGAGCCGGAACGGCTAACACACCCCCGCCATGAACGATACCACTGACACCCCCAAGCTGAGCTGGTGGCGCCGCCTGTCCAACGGGCTGAAGCGGACCTCGTCCTCCCTCGGGACCGCGGTCGCGGACCTCGTGACCAAGCGCAAGCTCGACCGCGCCATGCTCGACGACATCGAGGACGTGCTGCTGCGCGCCGACCTCGGCACATCTGTCGCCGTGCGGATCGCCGATGCCGTCGGCACCGGGCGGTACGACAAGGCGATCTCGGCCGACGAGGTCAAGGACGTGGTCGCGACCGAGGTTGAGAAGGTGCTGGCGCCGGTGGCCAAGCCCCTCGTGATCGATACGGCCAAGAAGCCGTTCGTGATCCTCGTGGTCGGCGTCAACGGCTCGGGCAAGACCACGACCATCGGCAAGCTCTCGCAAAAATTCGCCTCCGAAGGCCGCAAGGTGATGCTGGCCGCCGGCGATACGTTTCGCGCAGCAGCCATCGAGCAGCTGAAGGTCTGGGGCGAACGCACCAGGACGCCTGTCATTGCGGGCGCGCAGGGCTCGGACTCGGCGAGCCTTGCGTTCAACGCGCTGACGGCTGCGAAAGAGCAGGCGATCGACGTGCTGCTGATCGACACCGCCGGCCGCTTGCAGAACAAGGCCGAGCTGATGAACGAGCTCGAGAAGGTCGTGCGCGTCATCCGAAAGGTGGACGCTTCGGCGCCGCATGCGGTGCTGCTCGTGCTCGACGCCACTGTCGGCCAGAACGCATTGTCCCAGGTCGAGGCCTTCCATCGCACCGCGGGGGTGACTGGCCTCGTGATGACCAAGCTCGACGGCACCGCGCGCGGCGGCATCCTGGTGGCGCTCGCGGAAAAATTCAAGCTGCCCGTGCATTTCATCGGCGTCGGCGAAGGCGTCGACGATCTCGCAGCCTTCACGGCACGCGATTTTGCCCGGGCGATCGCCGGAATCGAAAGCTAGAGAATGGACAAGACCCAGCCGCATCCGCTGTTCAAGCTTGCGACCGAGCTCGGTCCGCTGCTCGTGTTCTTTTTCGTCAATGCGAAGTTCAACCTGTTCGCCGCGACCGGCGCCTTCATGGTGGCAATCGTGGCGGCGATGATCGCCTCCTATGTGGTGACGCGCCACATCCCGATCATGGCGATCGTGACAGGCGTGATCGTGCTGGTGTTCGGCACGCTCACCCTGGTGCTGCACGACGAGACCTTCATCAAGGTCAAGCCGACCATCATCTACGGTCTGTTCGCCGCGATCCTCGGCGGCGGCTTGTTGTTCGGCCGCTCCTTCATCGCCGTGATGTTCGACCAGATGTTCAACCTGACCCCGCAGGGCTGGCGCATCCTCACCCTGCGCTGGGCGCTGTTCTTCGCCGGCATGGCGGTGTTGAACGAGGTGGTCTGGCGCACCCAGAGCACGGACTTCTGGGTGAACTTCAAGGTCTTTGGGGTCACCCCGCTGACCATGATCTTCGCCGTCGCCCAGATGCCGCTGACCAAGCGCTACGGGGTCGAGCCGGTCTCGCTGGAGACCAGCGAGGCCGAGGCCGGGGATATCAGCAAAGGCTGACTCCCGGTTCCTGGTCCCGCCTGCCAACGCCGGCCAGGCTATTCACGCTGCCGTGCACTTCGCGCGCCCACGGTCGGGTCGGGCGGCGGATGCGATCGGCCTCTTCATTGCTCTGTAACCGCAATCAGCGCTTTACCTTGCCTGAAGGACCGAAGGCGGTAGCCTTTCCCGCGAAGAGATGGTGGCACGCCGGAGGGCCCGGTGGTGAACACAAAACAGGACCAGACTGCTGAACACCTGATTCAGTACCTCCGGCAGCTCGCCCCGCAGGTCCGCCGCCGCCTGCTTGCCGAACTGGAGCGGCTGCATCTCCTCGGCGAGGACATTCCACATTCCGAGCCCCTGATCGCGGCGCTGCGGGCCGAGTTCCGCAACACCGGCCAGAATCATTATCGCGTCGGAAATCCCTCGCGTTACTTCTTCGAGCCGCTCGAGCCGGTTCTGGTGGACAGGGCGCCGGAGCGGGCCAATAGCGGCCAGATCGCCCGTGGATCGCTCGCACCGATCTGGAGCCTCGTGACGGAGCAATTGCTGCGTAGCATGGCCGCCGACTACATCGCCGATGCGAACAACGTCATCTCCGCCGACAAGCAGGCCGAGGCGCGGCAGACGGCCCGAGCGTTCCAGAAGAAGGTCCTGATCTCGCTCAAGGGCCTGCTCGGTTCAGCCGAGGGCATCGCCTCCATTCGCGACGGCCTGATGGCCTATACCAGCTCGCATGCGACGTTCGACGATTTGAAGAAGATGCTGCGCTATCTCGACATGCAGCGGGAGCTCGAGGATTTTGGCCGTGGGCTCGCCCCGAAGATTGCCCGGCTCGAGGGCGCCAGCCTTGACAAGCTCCTCGGCCTTTTGAGCGCGCTCAAGGCCAAGCGCGCCGATGCCGTGCCGTTCGCGCTCACGATCGTTGCGAAGCGCCTGGAAACACCTTGGGAGCTGCTGGCCGTCGCGACCGGCCCAGTGGCCGACCGGGCTGCGGCGCGGATCGCGGCATCCCCCTTTGCGATTGCGGTTTCGATGGTGCTCGATCAGATCGAGGAGAAGCACAACCTCCTGCTCTTTGCGCTCAGGAACAACCGCCCCGTGCGGGCGAAGCAGATCGTCAGCGAGATCTACCGGATCGAGGAGGCGCTGAGAACTTGGATCGAGCTCAAAGGGTCCGACTGGGGCCAGCACCTGGATGAGCTGATGACGGCCGTCCAGGCCGCCGTCGCCGCGGAGATCAACACCATTCCGGGCGATCACCGGCACCTGACGCACATTCTGGAATCGCCGCGGTTGCGCCCGGACCACTCCTTCGGTCACAAGGTCGGACACATGTTCGAGAAGGGCTGGGATGTCGTGGCCGGCTTGCTCGCGGGCACCACGGACACGACCGATCGTCGCGACAACGTTTCGTGAGCTCGGTGCGCGCAGAAGCCTGTCCGCGCCGTGGTGTCAGCTTCCTGGTCCGCTTCCTGCTTTGAGCGCCTTGTCGAGCTCGGGCATCAGCACGGCCTTGAGATTCTCCGGCGTGATCGGGCCGACCAGCTTGTAGACGATGGTGCCTTCGCGGCCGACGACAAAAGTCTCCGGCACGCCATAGACCCCCCATTCGATCGAGGCGCGGCCGTTGGCATCTGTGCCGACGCGGTCGAACGGATTGCCGTAGCGGCCGAGGAAGCGCCGCGCGTTGTCGGGCGCGTCCTTGTAGTTGATGCCGACGAGCTGGAAGCGCTTGTCCTTGGCGAGCTCTGTCAGCAGCGGCGCTTCGTCATGGCAGGGCACGCACCAGGAGGCCCAGACATTGACGAGGCTGACCTTGCCCTTGAACGCGGCAGGATCGAGGCCCGGCACTTGCGTGCTGTCGGTCTGCAATCCCTCGAGCGCCGGCAGCGTGGTCGGCGGCGCCGGCCGTCCGATCAGCGCGGAGGGAATCCGCGAGGGATCGCCGCTGCCGAGCCGGAACCAGAACAGCACGGCAAGTCCGAGGAAAGCGAGCAGCGGCAGCACCATCAGGAAGGTGCGGCGCGGCGGCGTCGCGGAGGTCGATTGATCGCTCATGGTGTGCCCGTCGCGCTGCGGCCGGAGCGGCGGGTGATGCCGCTGCGCTCGAGCTCGCGCAAACGCTCCGTCTGGTTGCGATAGTCGAGCACGATCCAGCCGATCAGGAGCACGACCACGATGGCTGCTGCGACATAGGACGTCACGATGAAGGGCGCGTAGGGACCGAGTGACATGATCATGCAGCCCCCGTCGACGCGTTCTCTTGACGCGAGCCGGTCCCCATGTCGCTCGAAAACGCGACGCGGCTCGCCTGCATCATCTGCAACGACCGCACGCGGCGCCGCAGGATCTCGTTGCGCATGGCAGCCAAATGGAGCGTGACGAACAGCAGCGTGAATGCGACCGCCATCACCAGCAGCGGAATCAGGAACGATTTGTCGAGCGTGGAGCCGCCCATGCGCATCACCGAGGCCGGCTGGTGCAGCGTGTTCCACCAGTCGACCGAGAATTTGATGATGGGAAGATTGAGCGCGCCGACCAGCGTCAGCACCGCGGCTGCGCGCGCCGCGCGCGAGGGATCTTCCACCGCGCGCCACAGCGCCATCAGGCCGAGATACATCAGGAACAGGATCAGCACCGAGGTCAGCCGCGCATCCCATTCCCAATAGGTGCCCCACATCGGCCGGCCCCACAGCGAGCCCGTGAACAGCGCCAGGAAGGTGAACGCCGCGCCGATCGGTGCGGCGGCTTTGGCCGCGACGTCGGCAAGCGGATGCCGCCAAACCAGCGTGCCGAGCGAGGCCATGCTCATCACGCCCCAGACGAACATCGACAGCCACGCATTGGGGACGTGGATGAACATGATCTTCACGGTCGCGCCCTGCTGATAATCGTCGGGCGCAACAGCGGATAGATAGAGGCCGACCGCAAGCAGGATCGCGGTCGCAGCCGCGAGCCACGGCAGCACCCGCGCCGAGAGCGCGAGGAACCTTGTGGGGTTGGCGAGGTCGATCAGCGACATGGTATCCTGATAATCACCGGGAGCTGCTCACGCAATCAGCATGAAAGCGCGCAGCGAAAGTTGATCGGGGTCAAGGCAACCGACCCATTTCAGTCCAGTCCATGCTTCAGGCTCGCCGCCGCCGCGAACGGGCCGATCACGAGGCTGACCAGCGACAGCGCGCACAGGATCGAGAACGGCGCACCGAACGTCATGGGACCGACGATCGCGGCCTGCGAGGCCGCAACGCCGAAGATCAACACCGGAATCGAGAGCGGCAGCACCAGCACGGCCATCAGCAGCCCGCCGCGATGCAGCGTCACCGCCAGTGCCGCGCCGATCATGCCGGTGAAGGTCAGGGCCGGCGTGCCCGCCAGCAGCGTCAGGGCCACCGCGCCCGTCGCAACCATGTCGAGGTTGAGCAGCAGACCCAGCACCGGGGTTGCAACAATCAGCGGCAGGCCCGCCGCCAGCCAGTGCGCCAGCGCCTTGGCGGCACAGGCGAGTTCCAGCGGCGTCCGGCTCATGGTGATGAGGTCGAGCGAGCCGTCCTCGTGGTCGGCCATGAACAGCCGGTCCAGTGTCAGCAGGCTCGCCAAGAGCGCGCCGAGCCACAGAATCGCCGGCCCCAGCCGCGAGAGCAGGGCGAGGTCGGGTCCAACCGCGAACGGCATCAGAACGACGACGGTCAGGAAGAACAGCACCCCGATCAGCGCCCCGCCGCCAACGCGGAGCGCGATCCGGATGTCCCGCCGGATCAGGGCGGAGAGGGCGGTCATGGGGGGCTCCCAATGGTCGGGTAAGCGCCCGCCGCCAGCCCCGGGCACGCTGCGCTCCCTTCCCCCTTGTGGGGGAGGGAGGGGGAGGGGGGTAGCCCCGGGGAAGATGTTTGTTTGGGGCGATGCACCAGCAACAGAGCGCTCACTTCCCGAACGCTCGAATCGATGCGCCTTGCCGTGTGGCACCCCCCTCCCTGACCCTCCCCCACAAGGGGGGAGGGAACGGAGAGAGGTTGGCCGAGCCGCTTGGAAAACTGAGGGTGTGTGCGCTTCACGCCACACCCCCGATTCTTAGCTCTCGCGCTTCGAGCCCCAGCGGGGCGTGGGTGGCAGCGATGATCAGGCCGCCGCGGATCAGGTGCTGCCGCATCAGGTGCCCGAACATCTCCTGGCCGGCGGCATCAAGCGCGTTGGTCGGCTCGTCCAGCAGCCAGACCGGCCGCCGGACCGTCAGCAGCCGGGCCAGCGAGAGCCGGCGGCGCTGGCCGGCCGACAGGAAGCCCGCAGGCAGATGGGTTGCGTGGTCGAGCCCGACCGTGGCGAGGCTCGCGGCCGCATCAGAGCGCTCGCCGCCAAGGAAATCAGCCCAGAATGACAGGTTTTCCGCAACGCTGAGCGCCGGCTTCAGGGCGTCGCGATGACCGAGATAATGGCACTGCTCTGGCAGCGTCATCTCGGCGTCGCCCCCGTCCAGTACGATCGTGCCGCCCGCCGGGACGAGCAGGCCCGCGATCAGCCGCAGCAGCGAGGTCTTGCCCGATCCGTTGCGGCCGACCACGGCCACGGCTTCGCCTGAGCTCGCCTCGAAGTCGAGCCCGGAAAACACCTGGCGGCCGCCCCGCACGCAACCGAGCCCGCGTCCGGAAAGCTGCATCTTGCCTTGCATTATCGAGCTCAAAGCCAGGCCTCAGGAAAACTTGGGGTAGCGCATGGGAATTTTTGGCTGGCGAATTGCTGCGGCACGATTGTGGCTGTGGCGGCGCGGTTAGAAAACTTCTATAAGCCCGGAACTACTTGATGCAGCAACTCAACCTGCCCCTGCAAGCGGCCCAGCCTGATACGCTGACGGTGTTACAATACCCCCTGCCGGGTATATCTAACAATTGGGATTCCTACATGACCTCGCTCGACAGCTTCAAATGCAAAAAGACCCTCAAGGTCGGCGCCAAGACCTATGTCTATTACAGCCTGCCCACGGCCGAGAAGAATGGTCTGAAGGGAATTTCGAAACTCCCCTACTCGATGAAGGTCCTGCTCGAGAACCTGCTCCGCAACGAGGATGGCCGCTCGGTCAAGAAGGAAGACATCGTCGCGGTGTCGAAGTGGCTGCGCAAGAAGTCGCTGGAGCATGAGATCGCCTTCCGTCCGGCGCGCGTGCTGATGCAGGATTTCACCGGCGTGCCCGCCGTCGTCGACCTCGCCGCGATGCGCAACGCGATGCAGAAGCTCGGCGGCGATGCCGAAAAGATCAACCCGCTGGTCCCCGTTGACCTCGTCATCGACCACTCCGTGATCGTGAACTTCTTCGGCGACAACAAGGCGTTCGCCAAGAACGTCACCGAGGAATACAAGCAGAACCAGGAGCGCTATGAGTTCCTGAAGTGGGGCCAGAAGGCATTCTCGAACTTCTCCGTCGTGCCGCCCGGCACCGGCATCTGCCACCAGGTCAATCTCGAATATCTCTCCCAGACGGTGTGGACCAAGAAGGAGAAGATGACGGTCGGCAAGAAGACCGGCACGTTCGAGGTCGCCTATCCCGACTCGCTCGTCGGCACCGATTCCCACACCACCATGGTCAACGGTCTGGCCGTTCTCGGCTGGGGCGTCGGCGGCATCGAGGCGGAAGCCTGCATGCTCGGCCAGCCGTTGTCGATGCTGCTGCCGAATGTCGTCGGCTTCAAGCTGAAGGGTGCGATGAAGGAGGGAGTCACCGCGACCGACCTCGTGCTCACCGTGACGCAGATGCTGCGCAAGCTCGGCGTCGTCGGCAAGTTCGTCGAGTTCTTCGGTCCGGGGCTCGACAATCTCTCCGTCGCCGACAAGGCCACGATCGCCAACATGGCGCCCGAATATGGCGCGACCTGCGGCTTCTTCCCCGTCGACGCCGCCGCGATCGACTACCTCAAGACCTCCGGCCGCGCGGCGCCGCGCGTTGCGCTCGTGCAGGCCTATGCCAAGGCGCAAGGACTCTTCCGCACCGCCAAGTCGGCCGATCCGGTGTTCACGGAGACGCTGACGCTCGACCTCGCCGACGTCGTGCCGTCGATGGCCGGCCCGAAGCGTCCCGAAGGCCGCATCGCACTGCCGTCGGTCGCCGAAGGTTTTTCGCTCGCGCTCGGCACGGAGTACAAGAAGGCCGAGGAGCCCAACAAGCGCTTTGCCGTCGAGGGCAAGGACTACGAGATCGGCCATGGCGACGTCGTGATCGCGGCCATCACCTCCTGCACCAACACCTCGAACCCGAGCGTGCTGATCGGCGCGGGCCTGCTGGCGCGCAATGCGGCTGCCAAGGGCCTGAAGGCCAAGCCGTGGGTGAAGACCTCGCTCGCCCCGGGCAGCCAGGTGGTTGCGGGCTATCTCGCCGATTCCGGTCTGCAGAAGGATCTCGACAAGGTCGGCTTCAACCTGGTCGGGTTCGGCTGCACCACCTGCATCGGCAATTCCGGCCCGCTGCCGGAAGAGATCTCGAAGTCGATCAACGACAACGGCATCGTTGCCGCGGCCGTGCTGTCAGGTAATCGCAACTTCGAAGGCCGCGTCTCGCCTGATGTGCAGGCGAACTATCTGGCTTCGCCGCCGCTGGTCGTCGCGCACGCGCTCGCCGGCAGCGTCACCAAGAACCTCGCCGTCGAGCCGCTCGGCGAAGGCAAGGACGGCAAGCCGGTCTACCTGAAGGACATCTGGCCGACGACGAAGGAGATCAACACCTTCATGAAGAAGTTCGTGACCGCGTCGATCTTCAAGAAGAAGTATGCCGACGTGTTCAAGGGCGATACCAACTGGCGCAAGATCAAGACCACCGAGAGCGAGACCTATCGCTGGAACATGTCTTCGACCTATGTGCAGAACCCGCCCTATTTCGAAGGCATGAAGAAGGAGCCGGAGCCGGTCACCGACATCGTCGAGGCGCGCATCCTCGCCATGTTCGGCGACAAGATCACCACCGACCACATCTCGCCGGCCGGTTCGATCAAGCTCACCTCGCCCGCGGGCAAATATCTCAGCGAGCACCAGGTGCGTCCGGCCGACTTCAACCAGTACGGCACGCGTCGCGGCAACCATGAGGTGATGATGCGCGGCACCTTCGCCAACATCCGCATCAAGAACTTCATGCTGAAGGGCGCCGACGGCAGCATTCCGGAAGGCGGTCTCACCAAGCATTGGCCCGACGGCGAGCAGATGTCGATCTACGACGCCGCGATGAAGTACCAGCAGGAGCAGGTGCCGCTGGTCGTGTTCGCCGGCGCCGAATACGGCAACGGCTCCTCGCGCGACTGGGCCGCGAAGGGCACCCGTCTGCTCGGCGTGCGCGCCGTGATCTGCCAGAGCTTCGAGCGCATCCATCGCTCCAACCTCGTCGGTATGGGCGTGCTGCCGCTGACCTTCGAGGAAGGCACCTCCTGGTCGTCGCTCGGCCTCAAGGGCGACGAGAAGGTCACGCTGCGCGGCCTGGTCGGCGACCTGAAGCCGCGCCAGAAGCTGACCGCGGAGATCGTATCCGCTGACGGTTCGTTGCAGCGTGTTTCGCTGCTTTGCCGCATCGATACGCTGGACGAACTAGATTACTACCGGAACGGCGGTATTCTGCACTACGTGCTGCGCAAGCTCGCGGCCTAAGCGCGAATTTGTGAACGGTGGCTCACCGCGACGTGAGTAGAAGGTTAAACGAAGGCGGCCTATCAAAAAGGCCGCCTTCGCACGTTTGCGGCATGCTTCAGGTGGGCTCGTCCGGCAGAAATCCTGCGTCGGACGGCTAAGTATGCTGCGCCCCGTAAGACTACGGTGACCATCAGGCGATAAGCTTTCTCCGCAACGAATGACGATGTGTGACCTTCGACATGACTGGTATGGCTTCTAATCTCGTTACGCGCTGGTCCGGTGCATTCTGGTCGGGAGCGCTCGGTATCTGTGCCATCGTCGCCATCATCCGTCCCGCCCAGGCAGACCCCCGCGCCGTCGTCGAATTGTTTACCTCGCAGGGCTGCTCGTCCTGCCCGCCCGCCGACAAGGTCATCGGCGAACTCGCCAAGGATCCCTCGATCATCGCGCTGAGCATGCCGATCGACTATTGGGATTATCTCGGCTGGAAGGACACGTTGGCGGATTCGCGTTTCTCGGCGCGGCAGCGCGCCTATTCACGGATGCGCGGCGACCGCGAGGTCTATACGCCGCAGGTCGTGGTCAACGGCGCCACGCACGTCATCGGCAGCGATCGTGCCGGCATCGAAAATGCGATCGGCAAGACCGACAAGGGCGTGGGCGTGATGAGCGTTCCGGTTACGATGTCGCTCGCAGGCAAGCAGATCAACGTATCGGTGGCCGCGAGCAAGGAGCCTGCGGTCTCGCATGGCGAGGTTTGGATCTGCTCGATCGCGAAAGCGGTGCCGATCGAGATCAGCCGCGGCGAGAACCGCGGACAGCAGATCACCTACCACAACGTCGTGCGCAATCTGCTCAAGGTGGGCGACTGGAACGGACATCCGGAAAGCTGGACCGTGCCGCTTGAGAATCTGACGTCGCGCGATGGCGTCGACGGTGCGGTGGTCTATGTCCAGGACGGCAGTCGCGAAAGACCTGGTGCGATGCTGGGCGCGGCGTACACGTCGCTGCACTGAAGCGAGCCTGGATCGTCTCCGCAATTCATTTCTCAGCTGAACAAATGGATCGATGGATTCCGGGCTCGCGCTTCGCGCGACCCGGAATGACGGTGAAGGGAAACATCCCCCACAAGCAAAAAAGGACCAACTCGCGTTGGCCCTCCTTGTCGCGCGTACAGACCCGATCCTGTTCGACCCCGGGGGGCTGGGGGCTGAGGAATCCGGAACCGAAAGGACCGGGTCAACGCACACCAGTCTTTTCGCAGTGCAGGGCGGCAGGCGATGGGCGGAAAAGCGGCGATCCTGTGATTCCTGCTAACGATCCCGTGACGGTTTGCCGCTGAGAAGTTCCACCGTTGCGTGTGTCATGATCCGCGACGACCGGCGGTAATGAGACGGTCCCAGGGCCGTTCAGGAGCCCCTTGCGGCGGGGAACAGTTGGCGCAATCATGCCATTGTCATGATCCGTGGCTCCGGGGACGGTCGTCGCGGAGGCGGTCATGCCGAGCGATGAGGAGGCGCCCCATGAGTTTGACGTCGGAGGATGCCGATCCGAGCGAGCAGCGCGCAGTGGCGCGCCCCGCCGCTGCAAATACCCAACCGAGCCGGGTGACGTTCAACCGGCTTGAGCTGCACCGAATTCTCAATCTCTATGGCCGCATGGTCGCCGACGGCGAGTGGCGCGACTATGCCATCGATTTCCTGAAGGACCGCGCTGTGTTCTCGGTCTATCGCCGCGCCTCCGAAGTGCCGATCTACCGCATCGAGAAAGATCCGCGGCTCGCCCGCAAGCAGGGCATGTACAGTGTGATTTCGGCGACCGGCCTGATCCTGCGCCGCGGCCACGAGCTCGAGCGCGTGCTGCTGGTGATCGACCGGAAACTGGCGGTGGTGTAGCGGCACGGGTGGTGCCGTAGGGTGGGCAAAGGCGCAAAGCGCCGTGCCTACGATTTCTCTCAATCATTGCAAATGGTGGGCACGCTACGCTTTGCCCACCTACGAGCCCTATTTCCCCGGCACCGTCGTCGCGCCCTCGCCGAGTTCGCGCTGCATCATCACCGTGTCCAGCCAGCGGCCGAATTTCAGGCCGACATTCGGATGCGTGCCGATCATCTTGAAGCCGCCCCTGCTATGCACGCCGATCGAGCCGGCATTGGCGGAATCGCCGATCACCGCGATCATCTGGCGGAAGCCGCGCCCCTCGCATTCCCGGATCAGCCGCTCCAGCAGCAATGATCCGATGCCGCGGCGATGGAAGCCGGGATCGAGATAGATCGAGTTCTCGACAGTGAAGCGATAGGCCGGACGAGGCCGGTAGGCACCGGCATAGGCGTATCCGGCGACGCGGCCGTCGAGGAGGGCGACGAAGTAGGGATAGCCACCGTCGATCAGCGCGCGATAGCGGCGCGTCATCTCGGTCAGATCAGGCGGTTCCAGCTCGAAGGTCGCGGTGCCCTCGCGGACGGCCTGCTGGTAGAT
This sequence comes from Bradyrhizobium sp. CCBAU 51627, assembly GCF_028128765.1. Lineage (GTDB taxonomy): Bacteria > Pseudomonadota > Alphaproteobacteria > Rhizobiales > Xanthobacteraceae > Bradyrhizobium. Next base: position 51,539 of record NZ_LBJG01000087.1, on the reverse strand, counting down.
CGCGGTGATGGCGGGAAGGTCGGCCTCGGTGGTGGGCCTGATTTCGGGTGCGGACATGGGGCAAGACTAGTGCGTTCGCAGGACGGCTGGAAGAGCCAATGCCGCTTCCACGCCCGTCATAGCGAGCGCAGCGAAGCAATCCAGAAATGCGTCTGCGGAGGGACTCTGGATTGCTTAAACTCGCAATGACGAGGAGAGGTCAAGTGCCAAACAAAAACCCCGGCCTTTCGGCCGGGGCTCGTGTCCGTTCTCTCTCGTCTTGCGCTTAGTCGCGCTGGCCAAGGAGCTGCAGCAGCAGCGTGAACAGGTTGATGAAGTTCAAGTACAGCGACAATGCGCCGGTGATGGCCGCACGCTCCGCGATGTCACCGCCGGCCGAAGCGTAGCCGTAGATGTAGTCGTTCTTCAGCCGCTGGGTGTCCCAGGCGGTGAGGCCCGCGAACACCAGAACGCCGGCCACCGAGACGATGAACTGCAGCGCAGAGCTCGCCAGGAACAGGTTCACCAGGCTCGCAATGATGATCCCGATCAGGCCCATGAACAGGAACGAGCCCATGGCAGTCATGTCACGCTTGGTGGTGTAGCCGTAAAGGCTCAGCGCGCCGAAGGTTGCCGCGGTGATGAAGAACACCCGTACGATCGAGGTATGCGTGAACACCAGGAAGATCGACGACAGCGAGACGCCCATCAGCGCCGAGAACACCCAGAACAGGATCTGGGCGGTCGAGGGGGCCAGGCGGTTGATGCCCGCCGAGATCACGAACACCATGGCGAGCGGCGCGAGCATGAACAGCCACTTCAGGGGGCTGACAAACATCGCGTAGCCGAACGGCGTCAGGAAGATCTTGCCGACGCGCACAGCGTCCGCCGTCGGAACGTCGGTCACGGCGGCCATGTAGACGCCGAGCGCGGCAAGGCCGGTGATGGCAAGGCCAATGCTCATATAATTGTAGATGCGCAGCATATAGGCGCGCAGGCCGGCATCGACCGTCGCGGCGTCAACACGCCCGGCGGCCCTGCCGAAGGGAGAAGCGTAGTTACGGTTGAGGTCCGACATGGTCGAATTCCCGTTGGTTGGTCCGGTCCGGCATAGGGGTCGCCATGCCGCCGGTTCGTCAAACTCTATCTCGGATACCGATGCCTGCCGACTTAATTTTGGCTAACAATCGGGGCTCCGAACCCACTCGATATGTGGGAAACTAACACATTCGCTGCAACCGTCCACGCGCGGCCGAATGTCGCCCTCCGCGCGCCAACCTGACGACAGCCTGACAAGCAGACGTGGTTAATCGCGGGAATCGTGCAGTTTCCGATCCCGTGCAGCAATCCGCTACCTTTTGTCACAAATTCCGCAACACCGTGGCGGGCTTTTTGTTCAATGCCAGCAGCGTGCCGGCGAGCCCGAGGCCGACGGTGACGACCAGCGCGGCTGCCACCACGCCGGCCGCGCTTGCAGCCTGCCAGACGAAGGTCAGCGTCATCAGCCGCGTCACGATCATCCAGGCCGCGATGCTGCCGGCGGTCACGCCAAACACCGCGGTGGCAAGCCCGATCAGCAGGTATTCGAGCGCATAGGCACCGAGCAGCCGCAGCCGCGTGGCGCCGAGCGTCTTCAGGATCACCGCATCATAGACCCGGTGGCGATGGCCGGCCGCGAGCGCGCCGCCCAGCACAAGGATGGCCGAGATCAGGGTCACGGCGCTGGCGCCGCGAATGGCGAGGGCGAGGTTGGTCACGACCGATCCGACCGTCTCCATCACCTCCCGCACGCGCACGCTCGTCACCATCGGATAGGCGTCGGCCACCTGCTTGATGATCTGGCCGTCGCTCGCAGCATCGCCGGCGGCCTCCGTCAGCGTCGCGATATGGGTATGCGGTGCGCCCTTGAAGGCGTTGGGCGAGAACACCAGCACGAAGTTGATGCCGAGCCCCTGCCAGTCGATGGTGCGCAGATTGCCGATTTTCGCCGGGATGTCGCGGCCGAGCACGTTGACCACGATTTCGTCGCCGAGCTTGAGGCCGAGGCCGTCGGCGATCTTCTTCTCCACCGAGACCAGCGGCGGGCCGGAATAGTGCGCGCCCCACCATTCACCTTCGACCACCTTGGAGCCCTTCGGCAGCTCGCCGGTGTAGGTGAGGCCGCGGTCGCTCTGCAGCACCCATTCGGAATCGGTTGACGGTTTGAGGTCCTCGGCGCGCACGCCGCGGGCGGCGACGATGCGGCCGCGCAGCATCGGCACGTCCTCGACCTTCGCGCCCGGTGCGACCTGGCGCAGATAATCGTCGAACGATGCGGCCTGCGTGCTCGGTATGTCGATGAAGTAGAACGACGGCGCGCGATCGGGCAGCGCGGCGAGGAACTGCCGGCGCAGATTGCCGTCGATCTGGGTGATGGTCACGAGCACCGCGAGGCCGAGGCCGAGCGAGAGCACGACCGAGGGCGTCAGCGCACCGGGCCGGTGGATGTTGGCGATCGCCAGCCGCAGCATGGTGAAGCGCGTCCGCGGGAGGTGTCGCGCGATGGCCATCAGCACGGCGGCGACGCCGCGCAGCACTGCGAACACGATGACGGAGGACACCACGAACACCGCAGCGATACGCTTGTCGAAGGACAATCCGATCACGACGGCGACGAGCAGGGCCACGATGACGCCCATGAAGACGAGATAACTCGCGCGCGGCCGGTGCCATTCGGCGGCGATGGTGTCGCGGAACAGCGCGGCGACCGGCACGTCGTGCACGCGTCCGAGCGGCCACAGGCCGAAGGCGAGGGCGGTGAGCAGGCCGTAGACGAACGACAGCGCGAGCTCATCGACGTGCACGGCCGGCACCACCGGGAGCGGCAGCAGCTTGCCGAACAGGCCGACGATGGCAAACGGCATCGCCGCGCCCAGCGCCAGCCCGATCACCGAACCGATCGCGGCGAGCAGGATCACCTGCGCGAGATAAATGCCGAACACGTCGCGCCCGGTGGCGCCGACGGCCTTGAACGCCGCGATCACCTCGAGCCGACGGTCGATATGGCTCTTCACGGCGTTGGCGACACCGACACCGCCGACCAGGAGCGCAGCGAGACCGACCAGGGTCAGGAACTGCGTGAAGCGGCCGATATTGCGCTCGAGCTGCGGCGAGGCGTTGGAGCGGCTGCGGACCTCCCACCCGGCCTCCGGCGCGGCGTTGCGTGCGTCGGCGATGAAGGCGTCGGTGGCGCGGTCGCTGTTGGCGGTGTCAGGCAGTTTGATGCGATAGACCCAGCGCACCAGACTGCCGGGCTGGATCAGGCCGGTGGCACGCAAGGCCGTCTCGCTGATCAAAAAGCGCGGACCAAAGCCGATGCCGCCGGCGAGCTTGTCGGGCTCGGCCTCGACGCTGGAGCGGATCTGGAAGGTCGCCGAACCAATGGTGACGCGGTCGCCGATCTTGAGCGACAGCCGCGCCAGCAGCGCCGGATCGGCGGCCGCACCGAAGGCGCCGTCGCGCTCCGCGAGCAGATCGCTCAGCGGCAGCGGCGGCGCCAGCGTCAACTGTCCGAGCATCGGATAGGTGTCGTCGACCGCCTTCATCTCGACCAGCGCCAGCTTGCCCTCGGCCGAGCGCGCCATGCCGCGCAAGGTGGCGGCCGTCGAGACAGTCCCGCGCGAGCGTAGGAAGGCGACCTCGTCGGGCTTGGCTTCCCGCTGGAACAGCACGAAGGAGACGTCGCCGCCGAGCAGCGTGCGCCCTTCGCGGGCGAGACCGTCGCTCAGGCTTGCCGACACCGAGCCGACGCCGGCGATTGCCATCACGCCGAGCGCGATGCAGGCGATGAAGACGTAGAAGCCGCGCAAGCCCCCGCGCAATTCGCGCAAGGCATAGCGGAGTGACAGCGCGATGCCGTTCGGCTTCGCAAACGGTTCGGCAGCGACGCTCATGCTTTGGTCGTCTGGGTGTCGATGCGGCCCGAGCGCAGGCGGATCACGCGATCGCAGCGATGCGCGAGCGAGGAATCGTGCGTGACCAGCACCAAGGTCATGCCGCGTTCGGCGTGCTTGGTGAAGAGCAGGTCGACGATCTGCTTGCCCGTGGTCTCGTCGAGATTGCCGGTCGGCTCATCCGCGACCAGGATGGCCGGATCGGGCGCCAGCGCGCGCGCGAGCGCGACGCGCTGCTGCTCGCCGCCGGAGAGCTGCATCGGATAATGATGCAGGCGATCGCCGAGGCCGACCGATTGCAGCTCTTCGGCCGCGCGCTTGTTGGCGTCGGGATTGCCGGCGAGCTCGAGCGGCACCGCGACGTTCTCCAATGCCGTCATGGTCGGGATCAGGTGAAAGGACTGGAAGACGATGCCGACCTGGCGGCCGCGGAAGCGCGCCAGCGCATCCTCGTCGAGGGCATTGAAAGGCGTGCCTGACACCACCACCTCTCCACTGTCAGGGCGCTCCAGCCCCGCCATCACCATCAGCAGCGTGGATTTGCCCGAACCTGACGGGCCGATCAGGCCGATCGTCTCGCCCGAGCCGACGCGCAGGCTGATATCCTTGAGGATGTGAACGCGTGCCGCCCCCGTTCCCAGCGAGAGATTGACATTGGAAATGGCGATGGTGTCCGGCGTCGTGCCGGCGAGGGAAGAGGGTTCGATGCGACTGTCCATGGTCCGGTCATATGGCAACTCCGCACGCGCGGTCGAGAGGCGTTACGGATTGTTCATGCACATAGCCGTGTTGATGCTCGCTTTGATGACGCTCGCCCATCCGGCTGGGGCGGAAACGACAAAACCGATCAAGCTTGTCGTTCTCGGCGATTCCCTGAGCGCCGGTCTCGGCCTTCCGGCCCAGGATGCGTTCCCGGCGAAGCTTCAAAAAGCTTTGCAGGCCAAAGGCATAGAGGTCGAGATGACCAACGCCGGTGTGTCGGGGGACACCTCCTCCGGCGGCCGCGACCGGCTCGACTGGTCGGTGCCCGATGGAACTGATGCCGTCATCGTCGAGCTTGGCGCCAACGACGCGATGCGCGGCATCGACCCCGACTTGACGCGGGTGGCGTTGACCGACATCGTTCGGCGTCTCAAGGCGCGCAAGATCGCCGTGATGCTGTGTGGCATGCTGGCGCCGCCGAATTTCGGCGCCGACTATGGCGCGCGCTTCAATTCGATTTATCCTGATTTGGCGAAGCAGTTCGACGTGCCGCTCTATCCGTTCTTCCTCGACGGTGTCGCGGCCGATGCCAAGCTCAACCAGACCGACGGCATTCATCCGACGGCTGAAGGCGTCGACATCGTCGTTGGCAGGATGCTGCCCACCGTGGAGGCATTCCTTGGCACCATCAACGAGCATCGGCGTTGAAAAACAGGCAACGCCAGCCCTAATTCCCAGGGTTTTCCCGGGGTGAGACGCGCGATGCTTCGCAGAGTCACACAACTGCGATAGGAATCAGGGTACCGGTGATTCGTCGCCGGCTCTAATTTGGATATGGTTCTGCTTCGTGGGGCCGTACCCAAGCATCGGGAGTGCGAAACGATGCCGCGTTTGTTCACTGGTCTGGAAATTCCGGCCGAGATCGGCCAGTCGCTTTCCAACTTGCGGGGCGGCCTTCCCGGCGCCCGGTGGATCGACCCCGAAAATTATCACGTCACATTACGCTTCATCGGCGATATCGACGGCGCCTCCGCCAACGAGATCGCATCGATGCTGTTTCGCGTCGATCGCAAGCCGTTCGAGGTGAAAGTGCAGGGGCTGACGAGTTTTGGCGGCCGCAAGCCGAGGGCGGTCGTTGCGACGATTGCGCCAAGCAAGCCGCTGATGGAATTGCAGGCCGAGCTCGAACGCATGATGCAGCGGATCGGCCTCGATCCGGAGGGGCGCAAATATATCCCGCACGTCACGCTGGCCCGCCTGCACGATGCCTCCGACCGCGACGTCGCCGACTATCTCTCGATCCGCGGCTACTTCCCGAGCAAGGCGTTCACGGCGGAGCGCTTCGTGCTGTTCTCCTCGCGCGCATCGACCGGCGGCGGCCCGTACGTAGTCGAGGACGCCTACGAGCTGTGTGAATAGGTCTCGTGCCCCGGACGCAGTGCGCCGCAAAGTCGTGCGCTGCTGCGCGTCCGGGACACGAAAGCGCATACCCCGTCCACCAATTGACGGCTTGCAATTTCCGCCGGTCTCTGGCGGTAAAGGGCGATGCTCTCCACCCCGAATTCCTCCTTCAGCGATGCATACCAGGCCGAGATCGCCTCCGGCGCGATCGAGCCCGACGCCGCGCAGGCCGAAGTCGCCGAAGCCTATACGGCGCTGGATCTGCGCCTCGCGAACTACAGCCCCAAGCGCAAGCAGGGTCTGTTCGCCCGCCTGTTCAGCAACGGCGATAAGGATGAGGTGCCGCACGGGCTCTACATCCATGGCGAGGTTGGCCGCGGCAAGACGATGCTGATGGACCTGTTCTTCCAGCACTCGAATGTCGAGCACAAGCGCCGCGCGCATTTCCACGAATTCATGGCTGACGTGCACGAGCGCATCTACGACTATCGCCAGAGCATCGCGCGCGGACAGATCCCCGACGGAGACGTCATCGCGCTGACGGCGAATGCGATCTTCGAGGAAAGCTGGCTGCTCTGCTTCGACGAATTCCACGTCACCGACATTGCGGACGCGATGATCCTGGGACGCCTGTTCGCAAAATTGTTCGAGCTCGGCACCGTCGTGGTCGCGACCTCCAACGTCGCGCCCGACGATCTCTACAAGGGCGGTTTGAATCGCGCGCTGTTCCTGCCTTTCATCAAGCAGATCACCGAGCACATGGACGTCTCGCGCCTCGATGCGCGCACCGACTTCCGGCTGGAAAAGCTGCAGGGTGTGCCGATGTGGCTGACGCCGGCGGATGGCGATGCCGACGCCGCGCTCGACCGCGCCTGGAAGAGGATGACCGGCAATGCGAAGTGCAAGTCGCACGACATCCAGATCAAGGGCCGCACCCTGCACGTGCCGTGCGCGGCCCATGGCGTGGCGCGGTTTTCGTTCGCGGATCTCTGCGAGAAGCCGCTCGGTGCATCCGACTACCTCAGGCTGGCGCACGACTATCACACCATCCTGGTCGACCATATTCCAGTGATGGACTTCTCCCAACGCAACGCCGCCAAGCGCTTCATCACGCTGATCGACACGTTCTATGACAATGCCGTGAAGCTGATGGCGTCCGCAGATGCCAACCCGATCTCTCTCTACCTCGCCACCGAGGGCAACGAGGCCATGGAGTTCAAGCGGACCGCCTCGCGCCTGATCGAGATGAGCTCGGAATCCTATCTGGCACTGCCCCACGGCCGCAAGGATTCCACGGCCAGCGGCTCCACCAAGGGGCTGGTGGAGACTTAAGTCCTATTTGCCAGCGCTGTCATTCCGGGGCGCGCGAAGCGCGAGCCCGGAATCCATTGCGCTACAAACTCCGCCGCCCGATGGATTCCGGGCCTGCGCCTGTCGGCGCATCCCGGAATGACGGACCGGGTATGCTGGCTGCTATCGCGCCAAGCCCGACAAATGGGCATCCGCCGACTTGAACGGGGCAAGCGAAAGGGATAACCACCCTCTCAGTTTTTCCCCTCCTTACGTCTCTAAAGGACAGGTTCACATGGCGCGCGACAAGATTGCTTTGATTGGCTCCGGTCAGATCGGCGGAACGCTGGCTCACCTCATCGGCCTGAAAGAATTGGGCGACGTCGTGATGTTCGACATCGCCGAGGGCGTGCCGCAGGGCAAGGCGCTCGATATCGCGCAGTCCTCGCCGGTCGACGGCTTCGACGCGAACTATAGCGGTGCCAACTCCTACGAGGCGCTCGAAAACGCCAAGGTCTGCATCGTCACCGCCGGCGTGCCGCGCAAGCCCGGCATGAGCCGCGACGACCTCCTCTCCATCAACCTCAAGGTCATGGAGCAGGTCGGGGCGGGCATCAAGAAGTACGCGCCGGATGCCTTCGTCATCTGCATCACCAACCCGCTCGACGCGATGGTGTGGGCCCTGCAGAAGGCCTCGGGCCTGCCGCACAAGAAGGTCGTCGGCATGGCCGGCGTGCTCGATTCCGCGCGCTTCCGCTACTTCCTGGCCGACGAATTCAACGTCTCCGTTGAGGACGTCACCGCCTTCGTGCTCGGCGGTCACGGCGACACCATGGTGCCGCTGGTGAAGTACTCCACCGTCGCCGGCATCCCGCTGCCCGACCTCGTCAAGATGGGCTGGACCTCGCAGGCGCGCCTCGACGAGATCGTCGACCGCACCCGCAACGGCGGCGCCGAGATCGTCAACCTGCTCAAGACCGGCTCGGCCTTCTACGCGCCGGCGGCTTCCGCGATCGCGATGGCCGAGAGCTATCTGCGCGACAAGAAGCGCGTGCTGCCCTGCGCCGCGTACCTGAACGGCGAGTACAGCGTGAAGGACATGTATGTCGGCGTGCCGGTCGTGATCGGCTCCAAGGGCGTCGAGCGCGTCGTCGAGATCGAGCTCGCCGGCAAGGACCGCGAAGCCTTCGACAAGTCGGTCGGCGCCGTGCAGGGCCTTGTTGATGCCTGCAAGAAGATCGCACCCGATCTTCTCGGCCGCTAAGCGCGACAATTCCCGCCGAAGATCGAAACCCGGTCTTCGGCGGTTTCATTTCCGGACCCTGCTGACCGGGGCGGGTCTGGTCCATTTCGATGTCAAAGAATCCGGGTTGCAGTTCCTGTGGTATATGGTATGCCAGCCACAAGACTGAGGTGGGCCTTAAGGGGTCACCGCCCGCGGGTTCAGGGAGCAACCATATGAATATCCATGAATATCAGGCCAAAGCGCTGCTGGGTGAGTTCGGCGTGCCAATCTCCAAGGGCGTTCCGGTCCTGAGTGCCGCCGATGCAGATGCGGCGGCCATGGCCCTGCCGGGCCCGGTCTGGGTGGTGAAAAGCCAGATCCATGCCGGCGGTCGCGGCAAGGGCAAGTTCAAGGAAGCCTCCGCCGGCGACAAGGGCGGCGTCCGCATCGCCAAGTCGGCCGCTGAGGTCGCCGAATTCGCCAAGCAGATGCTGGGTGCCACGCTGGTGACCGTGCAGACCGGACCCGCCGGCAAGCAGGTCAACCGCCTCTACATCGAGGACGGCTCTGACATCGACAAGGAATTCTATCTCTCGATTCTGGTCGACCGCGAAACCTCGCGGGTCTCCTTCGTCGTCTCGACAGAAGGCGGCGTCAACATCGAGGACGTCGCGCACAACAACCCCGAGAAGATCGTGACCTTCTCTGTCGATCCCGCCACCGGCATCATGGGCCATCACGGCCGCACGGTTGCGAAGGCGCTGAATCTCTCCGGTGATCTCGCCAAGCAGGCCGAGAAGCTCGCCGCGCAGCTTTACGCGGCCTTCGTCGCCAAGGACATGTCGATGCTGGAGATCAACCCGCTGGTCGTGACCAAGCAGGGCCAGCTCCGCGTGCTCGACGCCAAGGTGTCGTTCGACGACAACGCGCTGTTCCGTCATCCCGAAGTGCTCGCGCTGCGCGACGAGACCGAGGAAGACGCCAAGGAAATCGAGGCGTCCAAATACGACCTCAACTACGTCGCGCTCGACGGCAATATCGGCTGCATGGTCAACGGCGCCGGCCTTGCCATGGCGACGATGGACATCATCAAGCTCTACGGCATGGCGCCGGCGAACTTCCTCGACGTTGGCGGCAGCGCCAGCAAGGAGAAGGTCGCGGCCGCGTTCAAGATCATCACCGCCGATCCCAACGTGAAGGGCATCCTGGTCAACATCTTCGGCGGCATCATGAAGTGCGACGTGATCGCCGAAGGCGTCACCGCCGCCGTGCGCGAGGTCGGTCTCAGCGTGCCGCTGGTGGTCCGCCTCGAAGGCACCAATGTCGAGCTCGGCAAGAAGATCATCCGCGAATCCGGCCTGAACGTGGTGCCCGCCGACAATCTCGACGACGCCGCGCAGAAGATCGTGAAGGCCGTCAAGGGAGGCTAAGGCCATGGCCCAGGACCATCTCGCCGCATCATCTCCACTTGCAGAGCATGCGCGTCTCGCCGCGTTCGCCGGCGAATGGAATGGTGAAGAGGTGGTCTTTCCGTCCCGCTGGACGGAAGGCGGGCCGGCGACCTCCCATGTCGTCGCGCGCATGGACCTGAACGGGTTCTACCTGATCCAGGACTGTGTCCAGATGCGCGACGGCAAGCAGAGCTTTGCCACCCACGGCATCTTCACCTTCGACCGCGACGACCGGACCTACAAATTGTTCTGGTACGATTCACTCGGCTACACGCCGCCCTCGCCTGCCTCAGGCGGGTGGGTCGGCAACACCCTGACGCTGGTGCGCGGCTCGCTCCGCGGCAATGCACGCCACGTCTACGAGATCATCGACGACAACTCTTATTCGTTGAAGATCCAGTTCTCGCCGGACGCGGAAGGCTGGGCTGACGTGCTCACCGGCGTCTACCGCCGCATCCACTGACCTCTCACTCTGTTAGTTTCGCGAAAGCAGACCTCATGTCCATCCTGATCGACAAGAACACCAAGGTCATCTGCCAGGGCTTCACCGGCAAGAACGGCACCTTCCACTCCGAAGCCGCGATCGCCTACGGCACCAAGATGGTCGGCGGCACCTCGCCCGGCAAAGGCGGCTCGACCCATCTGAACCTGCCGGTGTTCGACACCGTGCGCGAGGCGCGTGAGAAGACCGGTGCGGATGCGTCGGTGATCTACGTGCCGCCGCCGGGCGCTGCGGACGCGATCTGCGAAGCCATCGACGCCGAGATCCCGCTGATCGTCTGCATCACCGAAGGCATTCCCGTGATCGACATGGTCCGCGTGAAGCGCTCGCTCGCCGGCTCCAAGTCGCGCCTGATCGGGCCGAACTGCCCGGGTGTCATGACCGCCGGCGAATGCAAGATCGGCATCATGCCGGCCAACATCTTCAAGACCGGCTCGGTCGGCATCGTCTCCCGCTCCGGCACGCTGACCTATGAGGCCGTGTTCCAGACCTCCCAGGAAGGCCTCGGCCAGACCACCGCGGTCGGCATCGGCGGCGACCCGGTCAAGGGCACCGAGTTCATCGACGTCCTGGAAATGCTGCTGGCCGACCCCAGGACCGAGTCGATCATCATGATCGGCGAGATCGGCGGTTCCGCCGAGGAGGACGCCGCCCAGTTCCTCAAGGACGAGGCCAAGCGTGGCCGCAAGAAGCCGATGGTCGGCTTCATCGCGGGCGTCACCGCCCCTCCTGGCCGCCGCATGGGCCATGCCGGCGCGATCATCTCGGGCGGCAAGGGCGACGCCGGTTCCAAGACTGAGGCGATGAAATCGGCTGGGATTACAGTGTCCCCGTCGCCCGCCCGCCTCGGCCATACGCTTGCCGAAAAGTTGAAGGATTAATTCACTTCTTCGTACTTTTCCGGGCGAAGTTTCGCAGCAAATAGGGTAAAGGGTGCCTGTCGCGTCGAGCCCTGTCGGGGGAGCTCGGCGCCAGCGCCGTTTGTTATGCGCGAACCGAAATCGCCAGGAACCCAGTATGTCTCGCCAGGACGCGAACGCAGCCTTTGCCCTGTCATCATTTTTGCAGGGCACCAACGCCACCTACATCGACGAAATCTACGCCCGCTACCAGAAGGACCCCTCCTCGGTCGACGCCGAGTGGCAGGAGTTCTTCAAGAGCCTCAACGACGCGCCTGCCGACATCAGCAAGAACGCGGAAGGCCCCTCCTGGGAGCGGGACAACTGGCCGCTGACGCCGCAGGATGACCTGACCTCCGCGCTCGACGGCAATTGGGCCGAAGTCGAGAAGGCGGTCGGCGGCAAGATCGCCGCCAAGGCACAGGCCAAGGGTGCCGCGCTCTCCTCCGCCGACCTGCTCCAGGCGACGCGCGACTCCGTCCGCGCGCTGATGCTGATCCGCTCCTACCGCATGCGCGGCCACTTCCACGCCAAGCTCGATCCGCTCGGCATCGAAGCCCAGCGCAACCGCGAAGAGCTCGACCCGCGCACCTACGGCTTCACCGAAGCCGATTTCGATCGCAAGATCTTCCTCGATCACGTGCTCGGGCTCGAATACGGCACGCTGCGCGAGATCACCGCGATCTGCGAGCGCACCTATTGCCAGACGCTCGGCGTCGAGTTCATGCATATCAGCAATGCCGCGCAGAAGGCGTGGATCCAGGAGCGCATCGAGGGGCCGGACAAGGAGATCTCGTTCACCCGCGAAGGTCGCCGCGCCATCCTGATGAAGCTGGTCGAGGCCGAAGGCTTCGAGAAGTTCTGCGACACCAAGTTCACCGGCACCAAGCGCTTCGGCCTCGACGGCGGTGAAGCGCTGATCCCCGCGCTCGAGCAGATCATCAAGCGCGGCGGCAATCTCGGCGTGAAGGAAATCGTGCTGGGCATGCCGCATCGCGGCCGCCTCAACGTGCTGACGCAGGTGATGGGCAAGGCGCACCGCGCGCTGTTCCACGAGTTCAAGGGCGGCTCGGCCAACCCCGACGCGGTCGAAGGCTCGGGTGACGTCAAGTATCACCTCGGCGCCTCCTCGGACCGCGAGTTCGACGGCAACCGCATCCATCTGTCGCTGACCGCCAACCCCTCGCATCTCGAGATCGTCGATCCCGTCGTGCTCGGCAAGGTCCGCGCCAAGCAGGACCAGCACGGCGATCCGCCTGACATGCGCATCTCCGTGATGCCGCTTCTGATGCACGGCGATGCCGCGTTCGCCGGCCAGGGCGTGGTTGCCGAATGCTTCGGCCTGTCCGACCTGAAGGGCTACCGCACCGGCGGCTCCGTGCACTTCATCGTCAACAACCAGATCGGCTTCACCACCTATCCGCGTTACTCGCGTTCCTCGCCCTATCCGTCCGACGTGGCGAAGATGATCGACGCGCCGATCTTCCACGTGAACGGCGACGATCCGGAAGCCGTCGTGTTCGCCGCGAAGGTGGCGACCGAATTCCGGCAGAAGTTCCACAAGCCTGTCGTCATCGACATGTGGTGCTATCGCCGCTACGGCCACAATGAGGGCGACGAGCCGGCTTTCACCCAGCCGGTGATGTACAAGCGGATCGCGGCCCATCCCTCGACCCTCACGCTCTACGCCAAGCGCCTGGTCGCCGAAGGCGTGGTCACCGAGGGGGAGGTCGACAAGCTGAAGGCCGATTGGCGCGCCCGGCTCGATGCCGAGTTCGAGGCCGGCACCTCCTACAAGCCGAACAAGGCCGACTGGCTCGACGGCAAATGGGCGGGTTTCAAGATCGCCGACCAGGAAGAGGATGCGCGCCGCGGCGTGACCGGCGTCGACCTGCCGGTCCTGAAGGACATCGGCCGCAAGATCACCAAGGTGCCGGATGGTTTCCGCGTCCACCGCACCATCCAGCGTTTCCTCGACAACCGCGCCAAGGCGATCGACAGCGGCAACGGCATCGACTGGGCGACCGGCGAAGCGCTGGCATTCTGCACGCTGCTTGCCGAAAACCACCACGTCCGTCTGTCCGGACAGGATTCGGAGCGCGGCACCTTCTCGCAGCGCCACTCGGTGCTGATCGATCAGGAGGACGAGAGCCGCTACACGCCGTTCAACCATCTCGGCAACGAGCAGGGCCATTACGAGGTCATCAACTCGCTGCTGTCGGAAGAAGCGGTGCTCGGCTTCGAATACGGCTACTCGCTCGCCGAGCCGAACACGCTGACGCTGTGGGAAGCCCAGTTCGGCGACTTCGCCAATGGTGCGCAGGTCGTGTTCGACCAGTTCATCTCCTCGGGCGAGCGCAAATGGCTGCGCATGTCCGGTCTCGTCTGCCTGTTGCCGCACGGCTATGAAGGTCAGGGACCGGAGCACTCTTCGGCGCGCCTCGAGCGTTACCTGCAGATGTGCGCGGAAGACAACATGCAAGTGGTCTATCCGACCACGCCGGCGAACTACTTCCACGCGCTGCGCCGGCAGCTGCATCGCGAGATCCGCAAACCCCTGATCATGATGACGCCGAAATCGCTGCTGCGTCACAAGCGGGCGGTATCGCGTCTGGAAGAGCTGGCGAAGGGCACGACCTTCCACCGCATCCTCTATGATGACGCCCAGATGCTGCCGGACGAGGCGATCAAGCTCGTTCCCGACGAGAAGATCCGCCGCATCGTGCTCTGCTCCGGCAAGGTCTATTACGACCTCTACGAAGAGCGCGAGAAGCGCGGCATCGACGACATCTACCTGATGCGCGTCGAGCAGCTCTATCCGGTGCCGCTGAAGGCGCTGGTGGCCGAACTGTCCCGCTTCAAGAAGGCCGAAGTGATCTGGTGCCAGGAAGAGCCGCGCAACATGGGTGCCTGGCACTTCATCGAGCCCTATCTGGAATGGGTGCTGAACCAGGTGAACGGCGCAAGCCGGCGTCCGCGTTATGTCGGCCGCGCCGCTTCCGCCGCGACCGCCACGGGTCTGATGTCCAAGCATCAGGCGCAGCTGAAGGCGTTCCTGGACGAAGCACTGAGCTGAGAAGTTTTTTTAAGACGTCGTCATGCCCCGCCCTGTGCGCAATCGCGTACCGGGGCGGGCGATGACACCTGAATTCATGACCGCATTGGCGATCCCTTAAGGAAGACACCATGACTGAAATTCGTGTGCCGACGCTCGGCGAATCCGTCACCGAGGCCACCATCGGCCGCTGGTTCAAGAAGGCCGGCGATCCCGTCGCCGTCGACGAGCCCTTGGTGGAGCTCGAGACCGACAAGGTCACCATCGAAGTCCCGGCGCCCTCCGCGGGCACGCTGAGCGAGATCATCGCCGCCGATGGCGCGACCGTCGCGGTCGGCGCGCTGCTCGGCCAGATCACCGATGGTGCCGGTGCTGCCAAGCCTGCTGCGGCGCCTGCGAAGCCCGCCGCTGCTCCGGCGCCCGCTGCGGCTGCTCCCGCTCCGGCTGCCGCGAAGGCGCCGCCGGCCGATGCCCCGCTCGCGCCGTCCGTGCGCAAGCTCTCGGCCGAGACAGGCATCGACGCCTCGACCGTTCCGGGCTCCGGCAAGGACGGCCGCGTCACCAAGGGCGACATGCTCGCTGCGATCGAGCGTGCGGCCTCCGCGCCGACCCCGGTCAACCAGCCCGCCGCCGCCGTGCAGGTTCGCGCGCCGTCGCCGGCAGATGACGCCGCCCGCGAAGAGCGCGTCAAGATGACCCGCCTGCGCCAGACCATCGCGCGCCGCCTCAAGGACGTGCAGAACACTGCGGCCATGCTCACGACCTTCAACGAGGTCGACATGACCAACGTCATGGCGCTGCGTGCCCATTACAAGGATGCGTTCGAGAAGAAGCATGGCGCCAAGCTCGGCTTCATGGGCTTCTTCACCAAGGCCGTCGTGCAGGCGCTGAAGGACATCCCGGCGGTCAACGCCGAGATCGACGGCAGCGATCTGATCTACAAGAACTACTACCACATCGGCGTCGCCGTCGGCACCGACAAGGGCCTCGTCGTGCCCGTGGTGCGCGACTGCGACCACAAGTCGATCTCCGACATCGAGAAGAGCATCGCCGATTTCGGCCGCCGCGCCCGTGACGGCCAGCTCAAGATCGACGAGATGCAGGGCGGCACCTTCACCATCACCAACGGCGGCATCTACGGTTCGCTGATGTCGACCCCGATCCTGAATGCGCCGCAGTCCGGCATCCTCGGCATGCACAAGATCCAGGAGCGCCCGATGGTCGTCGGCGGCAAGATCGAGGTCCGCCCGATGATGTATCTGGCACTGTCCTACGATCACCGCGTGATCGACGGCAAGGAAGCCGTCACCTTCCTGGTTCGGGTCAAGGAGAGCCTGGAAGATCCGGCGCGCCTGGTGCTCGATCTCTGATCCCTGACGCTCTGCGAGCGCCGTCGCCATTCGCGGCGGCGCGTGTCGAACCATGGAGGCGCGCATGACGGATAAGGTCGTTGTCATCACCGGCGGCAGCCGCGGCATCGGGCGGGCAACCGCACTTGCAGCCGCCGCGCGCGGCTACCGTGTCGTGGTCGGCTATGCCAGCAACAAGAAGGCCGCCGACGAGGTGGTCGCGCAGATCGAGGCCAGCAACGGCAAGGCGATCGCGGTGAAATGCGACGTCGCCGAGGAGCGCGACATCCTCGATCTGTTCAGGCAAGCCGACAAGTTCGGCACGCTTGGCGCTCTCGTCAACAATGGCGGCATCGTCGGCCAAAGCGGCGTGCGCGTCGACGAGATGTCGGCCGAGCGCATCCAGCGCGTGCTGGCGGTCAACGTCACCGGCTCCATCCTCTGTGCGCGTGAAGCCGTGAAGCGGATGTCGACCAAGCACGGCGGCCAGGGCGGCGTCATCGTCAATCTGTCGTCGGTCGCCGCCAAGCTCGGCGCACCCAATACTTATGTCGATTATGCCGCGTCCAAGGGCGCGGTGGATTCCTTCACCATCGGTCTCGGTTATGAGGTAGCTAGCGAAGGCATTCGCGTTGCCGCGATCCGACCCGGCCTGATCGACACCGACATCCACGCCTCCGGCGGCGAGCCCGACCGGCATCATCGGCTGGCCCATCTGGTGCCGATGAAGCGCGTCGGCACCGCGGACGAAATCGCCAATGCGATCGTCTGGCTGATGTCGGACGATGCCTCCTACGTCACCTCGGCCATTCTCGATGTGTCCGGCGGACGCTGAAGCGCCGGCGGACGCTGACACATCCTCATCACGCTAAACCTACGGGACTTTCTCTCATGGCTACCTACGATCTCGTCGTCATCGGCACCGGACCTGGCGGTTATGTCTGCGCGGTGCGCGCCAGCCAGCTCGGCATGAAAGTCGCCGTGGTCGAAAAGAACGCAACCCTCGGCGGCACCTGTCTCAATGTCGGCTGCATGCCCTCCAAGGCGCTGCTGCACGCCTCGGAGATGTTCGAGGAAGCCGGGCACTCCTTCGCCAAGATGGGCGTGTCGGTGTCCGCGCCGAAGCTCGATCTGCCCGCGATGATGAACTTCAAGCAGCAGGGCATCGACGGCAACGTCAAGGGCGTCGAGTTCCTGATGAAGAAGAACAAGGTCGACGTGCTCAAGGGCACCGGCAAGATCTTGGGCACCGGCAAGGTCGAAGTCTCCGCCGACGGCAAGTCGCAGGTGATCGAAACCAAGAACATCGTGATCGCCACCGGCTCTGATATCGCGCGGCTGAAAGGCATCGAGATCGACGAGAAGCGCATCGTCTCCTCCACCGGCGCGCTGTCGCTGGACAAGGTCCCCGGCAAGCTGCTCATCGTCGGCGCCGGCGTGATCGGCCTCGAGCTCGGCTCGGTCTGGAAGCGCTTAGGTGCCGAAGTCGTCGTGGTCGAATTCCTCGACCGCATCCTGCCCGGCATGGACGGCGAGATCGCCAAGCAATTCCAGCGCATCCTGGAAAAGCAGGGCTTCGTGTTCAGGTTGGGAGCAAAGCTCACCGGTGTCGACGTCTCGGGCAAGGCGCTCAAAGCGACGATCGAACCGGTTCCCGGCGGTGCAGTCGAGACGCTCGAGCCTGACGTCGTCCTGGTCTGCATCGGCCGCGTGCCCTACACCGATGGTCTCGGCCTGAAGGAAGCCGGCGTCGCGCTCGACGCGCGCGGCCGCGTGCAGATCGACCCGCATTTCGCCACCAGCCTGAAGGGCGTCTATGCCATCGGCGACGTCGTCGCCGGCCCGATGCTCGCGCACAAGGCCGAGGACGAGGGCGTTGCGGTTGCGGAGATCATCGCCGGCCAGGCCGGCCACGTGAACTACGACGTGATCCCGGGCGTGGTGTACACCACGCCGGAAGTCTCCTCCGTCGGCAAGACCGAGGAAGAGCTGAAGCAGGCCGGCGTCGCCTATACCGTCGGGAAGTTTCCCTTTACCGCCAACGGCCGCTCCAAGGTCAACCAAACGACTGACGGCTTCGTGAAGATTCTCGCAGATGCGAAGACAGATCGCGTGCTCGGCGTGCACATCATCGGCCGCGAAGCCGGCGAAATGATCCACGAGGCATGCGTTCTCATGGAGTTTGGCGGCAGTGCGGAAGATCTCGCCCGCACCTGCCACGCGCATCCGACCCGCTCGGAGGCCATCAAGGAAGCCGCGCTTGCAGTCAGCAAGCGGGCCATCCATATGTAGGTCGCGCCCAGAGCCGAACCGGGCGGGACATCACATGCTGCGCCGCCTCCTTCAACCGGTCTGGGTCCTGCTTGCGATCATCTTCCTGATCGAAGCTTGGCTGTGGGACCACCTTGAGCCGATCGTTGCAAAGGTCGTCGCGCTGATCCCGCTTGCCCGGTTCAAGGCCTGGCTGGCGGAACGCGTCGATGCCCTGTCCCCGGCGATGACGCTGATCGTCTTCGCCGTTCCGATCATCCCGCTGTTTCCGCTCAAGCTGGTCGGCCTCTGGCTGCTCACGCACGAATACTGGACCAGCGCGGTCTTCACGATCCTGTTCGCCAAGATGCTCGGCGTCGGCGTCACCGCCTTCGTGTTCGACGTCACGCGCGACAAGCTGCTGGAGATGCACTGGTTCGAGCGGCTCTACGAGCTGGTCTTGAGGCTGCGCGCCAAGGCCACCGAACTGGTCGAGCCGGTCAAGCGCCGCATCCGCGAGCTGATCAGAGGCAATGGCGAGGGCTGGTCCTCGCGCACGCTCCGCCTGATCCAACGCTTCCGCAAGAGCGTGCACGAAGCGCGGTAGCTGTCTGCCACACACGCGCTGTCATCGCCCGGCTTTGACCGGGCGATCCAGTATTCCAGAGGCAGCAGTGGCTGAGCCGAGGGGCCTCGGCGTACTGGATGCCCCGGTCCCGGCTCCACCAAGGTTATGCCGAGGCCTGCAGGGTGCTCGGCTCGCCGAAGCTTAGCGAAGGCGGCAAGCCGGGGCATGACGCTTTGTGTGTGGCTACAGGCGCCGCCGCGCCCCTTCAATGCAAATGCAGCAGATGCGGCCACCACAGGCCGAGTCCGGTCATGACGATGCCGGCGAGCGTCAGCAGGCCGCCGACATAGGCGAGCGCGATCATGCCGGTGATGATGGTCGCTGACGCCAGCACGATGCCGATCTGGAAAGCGGCCGACGCCAGCTCGAAGTGATGATATTTCGCGGTCGCTTCGTCGCGCTCATGTTCGGCGTGCTTGGCCCTCTCGGCGAGCTGCTCGGTGCCTTCGCCGGTGTCGGGCTCGGAGCGGTAGCGCTGCGCGGTCTTGGTCCAGTCGTCGATCTGCTTCTGCACCGCGGCCTTCATGGCGTCGTCGCTGGCGGAGCCCAGTGTCAACTTGCCCTGCTCGGCGGCGGTCTGCACCACGGTGCGGCGAACGCTCTTGGCCTGGAAGAAGGCCCACAGATTGGCCGCCTCGACATTCTTGCTGATCGATTCGGTCTGCGCGCCCTTGCCGAGCGTTTCCGAGATGGCCAGGAACAGCGCAAGCACCGCGATCAGAAGGGCGATCTTCTTGTTCTCGCCCGATGCGTGCTCGGCATGCTCGGCGTGCTCCATGCTTTCGTGTGCGCTCATGAATCCCTCCTGTCTCGGTTCTGCAACGATTGACCGAACCGCGCGGCCCGCGCAAGAGGCCTGCGCGTGATGACAGCTTGATGTCAGGAATCAGCGCCTGCTTCAGCGTCTCGGATGCGCGCTCGCATAGACTTCCAGCAGCCGCTCGGAATCGATGCCGGTATAGACTTGCGTGGTCGAGAGCGAGGAATGTCCGAGCAATTCCTGGATCGCGCGCAAGTCGCCGCCGCACGACAAAAGATGCGTGGCGAAGGAGTGGCGCAACGCGTGCGGCGTGGCGCTGTCGGGCAGGCCCAGCGCGCCGCGCAGCCGCTCCATGGCGAGCTGGATGATGCGCGGGCTCAAGGGACCGCCGCGCGCGCCGACGAAGATCGGTCCCTCCGGCGGTAACGCATGCGGGCACATCGCGACATATTCGTCGATCAGCGCCAGCACGTTCTGCAGCACCGGCACCATGCGCGTCTTGTTGCCTTTGCCGGTGACGACAAGCACGTCGCCTTCGCCGGGGCGCGGTACCTCGCGGCGCTTCAGGCCGAGCGCCTCGGAAATGCGCAGGCCCGAGCCATAGAGCAGCGCCATCACGGCGGCGTCGCGCACCAGGATCCAGGTCTCGCGTTCCTCGCCGGCGCGCTCGTCGGCGTCGGTGAGACGTTTTGCCGATGCCATCGGCAGCGGCTTCGGCAGGCTTTTTGCGACCTTGGGTGCACGTATCGCGGAGAGTGCGCCGACCTTGCCCTTGCCCTCGCGCTCGAGGAAGCGGCCGAACGAGCGCAGGCCCGCCAGCGCGCGCATCAGGGAGCGGCCGGCAATGTCGTCGGCACGGCGCATCGCCATGAAGGCGCGGACATCGGTGGCCTCCAGGGCGGCGAAACGCTCGAGCGTGACGCGCTCGCCCCAATGAGTGCAGAGGAAATCCAGGCACTGCCGCAGGTCGCGGCCATAGGCCTCCAGCGTCTTCGGCGACAGCCGCCGCTCGGCACCGAGATGCGACAGCCAGCGCGCCATCTCTTGTGCGATCGAGGGATCGGCGCTGGCGAGCTCGATGTTCGGGGCGGCTGCTTTGCTCATGCGCTCTGGACGAAATGATTCCACGCAGTATATCGCATCACACAAGTTTACTGTTCGCTAAGGTGCCCGCGGCGCGCTAGCCTCCAGGCCCGCAAGGTTCCGATTCTCCATCCATGGATCACACGTCGCGCAGCAACGCCGCCCCCGCCAATGCGACCGGCATGGTCGACGTGCTGGTGCCGGTCGCGCTCGACCAGACCTATTCGTACAAGGTGCCGCGCGGCATGGAGCTGAAGGCGGGCGATCTCGTCGGTGTGCCGCTGGGCGCGCGCGAGGTGCTCGCCGTGGTCTGGAGGGAAAACGCCAGTCCCGATCCACGCCTGCACAATCGCCTCAAGGAGGTCAACGAGAAACTCGACATTCCGCCGCTGAAGGGCGAGCTGCGTTCCGTGGTCGACTGGGTCGCCAATTACACGCTGAGCCCGCGCGGCATGGTGCTGCGCATGTGCCTGCGGATGGGCGAGAATCTCGGGCCCGAGCGCGTCCGCGCAGGCGTGCGCCTGACCGGCGATCCGCCGCGGCGGCTGACCCCGGCGCGGGCGCGCGTGATCGAGCTGCTGTCGGACCGGCTGCTGCACGGCAAGTCCGAGGCCGCCAGGGAAGCCGGCGTCTCGGCCGGCGTGATCGACGGCCTCGTCGATGAAGGCACGCTGACAGTCGAGCCGATGCCGCCGCCGCCCCCGCCACCGAGCCCCGATCCCGAGTTCGGCCTCCCGGATTTTTCGCCGCTGCAGCGTGCCGGCGTCGATGCGATGCGCGCGCTCGCGGCCAACGGCACCTTCCACGTCGCGCTGCTCGACGGCGTCACCGGCTCGGGCAAGACCGAGGTCTATTTCGAGGCCGTCGCGGAAACCATCCGTCGCGGCAAACAGGCGCTGATCCTGATGCCGGAGATCGCGCTGACCGGCCAGTTCCTCGATCGCTTCGCGCAGCGCTTTGGCGTGCGCCCGATCGAGTGGCATTCCGAGCTCACCCCGCGCACCCGCGCGCGCAACTGGGCGGCAATCTCGGAAGGCACCGCGCCGGTCGTGGTCGGCGCCCGTTCGGCGTTGTTTCTGCCTTACACCAATCTCGGCCTCATCGTCGTCGATGAAGAGCACGACCAGGCCTACAAGCAGGACGAGGGCGTGCATTACCACGCCCGTGACATGGCAGTGGTGCGCGCGCATATCGCAAAAATCCCGATCGTGCTGGCCTCGGCAACGCCATCGGTCGAGTCCGAGGTCAATGCGCGCAAGAACCGCTACCAGCGCGTCGCGCTGCCCTCGCGCTTCGGCGGGCAGCATATGCCGCATATCGAGGCCATCGACCTTCGCCGCGAGCCGCCGGCGCGCGGCCGCTATATCTCGCCGCGGCTGGCCGGCGAGATCAGGGGTGCGATCGAAAAGCGCGAGCAGGCGCTGCTGTTCCTCAACCGCCGCGGCTATGCGCCGCTGACCCTGTGCCGTGCCTGCGGCCATCGCTTCGCCTGCACCATCTGCGATGCCTGGCTGGTCGATCACCGCTTTCGGCAACGCCTCGTCTGCCATCACTGCGGCTTCTCGATGCCGCGGCCGCCGACCTGTCCGCATTGCGCCGCGGAGGAATCGTTGGTCGCGGTCGGCCCCGGCGTCGAGCGCCTGCAGGAGGAGGCGGCCGCGCTGTTCCCCGAGGCGCGCACCATGGTGCTGTCGAGCGATCTCATCACCTCGATCGAGACGATGCGCAGCGAGCTTGCCGAGATCGCGGAGGGGCGCGTCGACATCATCATCGGCACGCAGCTCGTCGCCAAGGGTCACAATTTTCCGCGGCTCAATTTGGTCGGCGTCGTCGATGCGGATCTCGGTCTTTCCAATGGCGATCCGCGCGCGGCCGAACGCACCTGGCAATTGCTCAACCAGGTGATCGGCCGCGCCGGACGCGAGCAGGGTCGCGGCGTCGGATACCTGCAGACGCATCAGCCCGAGCACCCCGTGATGAAGGCGCTGATCGCCTGCGATCGCGAGGCCTTCTACGACAGCGAGATCGAGCTGCGCGAAAAGACGCTCTATCCGCCGTTCGGCCGGCTCGCGAGCCTGATCATCTCCGCAGGCGATCGCCCGAGCGCCGAAGGGCTCGGCCGCAAGCTCGTTGCACTGGCGCCGCGCGACGAGCGCGTCGTGGTGCTGGGCCCCGCCGAAGCCCCGCTCGCCGTCATCAAGGGCCGCTACCGCTTCCGCATCCTGGTGAAATCGGCGCGCGGTTTCGATCTCTCGGATTACTTGCGCAACTGGCTCGCGGTGTGCCCGAAGCCGACGGGCAACCAGAAGCTCGAGGTGGACGTCGATCCGCAGAGCTTTTTGTAATCTCTCCTCTCGTGCCCCGGGCGCAGCGCAGCATCTCTTCGACTCTGCGCAGCAACGCCGGCGCGTTGCAGCGCGTCCGGGACGCGAGCGAGAATGATGAGCCCAACAAAAAAGCCCGCGGTCCCCCAAGACCACGGGCTTGTTTCACGCGCGCATCAAACTGCTCATGTCCCTGCGGACGATGATGAAAACTGCGCGTGTCGGCTGAGGCGCGCGAAGCGCCGTCAGGAGACGACTTCCGCAGTGACGCGGCCGACGCCGGCACCGGTGAGGCCGATGGCGCGGGCAGCGCCGGTGGAGAGGTCGAGCACGCGGCCGCGTACGAACGGGCCACGGTCATTGATGGTGACGATGACGCTCTGGCCGCCATGGGTGACGCGCAGCTTGGTGCCGAACGGCAGCGAACGGTGCGCGGCGGTCAGGGCGTTTTGGTTGAAGCGCGCACCGGAAGCGGTGCGGCTGCCTGACTCATTGCCGTAATAGGAAGCCATTCCGGAGAAGGTCCGGCCCGTGCCCGACGACGGCGTCATGGACGCATTGGCATTGCGCCAACCGAAGGTCGCGTTGGAATCGTCCTGGGCTTGATGGCCGTGATGGTGGTGAGAGTACCGGTGATGCCTGGATTTGGCGGAAGCTTCGGTGGCAGTTCCACCGAGGACGAGAGTTGCAGCGACGAAAGCAATCGCCGTACGCGGCCGGGTTACAGTGCCCAGCGTCATCAAAGACAGCATTTAGTGGTCCCTACGCTAGTATTGCCACATATGTGGCCAGTGGAGCCCCCATCAGTTTGTGAGCGGGTTGGCGTTTCGATTCTCAATGAGGCATGAATTGGGCAGTATTTCTGGTATGTGTCCTGATGAAATATCTTGTGACCGGAATCGATATTCAGCCGATGTTCCGTAATCTTTGCCTTTAACGAATCATTAACCACCATATTACTTGCGAATACTGTAGAGCGAAGTTATCGCTGCCAGTGTTTAGAATTGGGTAAGTATTCGGCGGGCACTGCCGACGTGGGCCGCATCACGGCTCAGCGAGCCGTGTTCATGGCGGCTATGCGCTGACGTCAGGAACGAATGGGCCTCGGGTCGCCACGAGGCTCGCGGTGACATAGCGGGCCGTGGCGTCGGCGCTGCCAAGCTGTCGCAATGTGCGACGAACTGGCGACAGAAGGTCGTGCCTTTAATTTGGCGTCATGTTGCACCTGCGCGCCTGCCATGCTAGCAAAGCCGCGATTTTAACGAGCCCGGCACTTCCCGTGTCGGTCGAAAATCGAAGTCCCGCTTGAATTCCAAGGGCTTGGATCGCTAGGCGCCGCTTCGTGGCGACGGTTTTTCCCTTGCGAATTTGACAGCTAAAAGAGCGCGTCTGTGGCTGCAGAAGATACGTCCGTTTCAGGTGTGTCGGGCCGTTATGCAACGGCCTTGTTTGAACTGGCCCGCGACCAGAAAGTGGTCGACGAGGTCAAGGCCGATCTCGACAAGTTCGAGGCTCTGCTGAACGAAAGCGCCGATCTGAAGCGCCTCGTCCGTAGCCCGGTCTTCGCGGCCGACGCCCAGTCCAAGGCGCTCGCGGCCGTCCTGGACAAGGCCGGTATCGCCGGCATCACCGCCAATTTCCTGAAAGTGCTGACCGCCAACCGCCGCTTGTTCGCGGTGGCTGACGTCATCCGCGCCTATCGCGCGCTCGTCGCCAAGTTCAAGGGCGAGGCGACGGCGGATGTGACGGTGGCAGAATCGCTCTCGGACAAGAATCTCGACGCCCTCAAGGTTGCCCTGAAGTCGGTGACCGGCAAGGACGTCGCGCTCAACGTGAAGATCGATCCCTCGATCATCGGTGGCCTCGTCGTGAAGCTTGGCAGCCGTATGATCGATAGTTCGCTTCGCACCAAACTCAATTCGATCAAGCACGCGATGAAAGAGGCAGGCTGATGGACATCCGCGCCGCGGAAATTTCCGCGATCCTCAAGGACCAGATCAAGAATTTCGGCCAGGAAGCTGAGGTCTCCGAAGTCGGACAGGTGCTGTCTGTCGGCGACGGTATCGCCCGCGTCTACGGTCTGGACAATGTCCAGGCCGGTGAAATGGTCGAGTTCGAGAACGGCACCCGCGGCATGGCGCTGAACCTCGAAACCGACAACGTCGGTGTCGTTATTTTCGGTGCCGACCGTGAGATTAAGGAAGGCCAGACCGTCAAGCGCACCCGCGCCATCGTGGACGCGCCGGTCGGCAAGGGCCTGCTCGGCCGCGTCGTCGACGCGCTCGGCAATCCCATCGACGGCAAGGGCCCGATCCAGGCCGACAAGCGCATGCGCGTTGACGTCAAGGCGCCTGGCATCATTCCGCGCAAGTCGGTGAGCGAGCCGATGGCGACCGGCCTCAAGGCGATCGACGCCCTGATCCCGATCGGCCGCGGCCAGCGCGAGCTGATCATCGGCGACCGCCAGACCGGCAAGACCGCGATCGCGCTCGATACCATCCTGAACCAGAAGCCGCTCAACGCGCAGCCGGACGAGAACATCAAGCTGTACTGCGTCTACGTCGCAGTCGGTCAGAAGCGTTCCACCGTTGCCCAGTTCGTCAAGGTGCTGGAAGAGCAGGGCGCGCTCGAATACTCGATCGTCGTCGCCGCCACCGCCTCCGATCCGGCGCCGATGCAGTACATCGCGCCCTTCACCGGCTGCACCATGGGCGAGTACTTCCGCGACAACGGCATGCACGCGGTCATCATCTATGACGACCTTTCGAAGCAGGCCGTCGCCTACCGCCAGATGTCGCTGCTGCTGCGCCGCCCGCCGGGCCGCGAAGCCTATCCCGGCGACGTGTTCTATCTGCACTCCCGCCTGCTCGAGCGCGCGGCGAAGCTGAACAAGGACCAGGGCTCGGGCTCGCTGACGGCGTTGCCTGTCATCGAAACCCAGGCCAACGACGTGTCGGCCTACATCCCGACCAACGTCATCTCGATCACCGACGGCCAGATCTTCCTGGAAACCGACCTGTTCTTCCAGGGCATTCGTCCGGCGGTGAACGTCGGTCTGTCGGTGTCGCGCGTCGGTTCGTCGGCGCAGACCAAGGCCACCAAGAAGGTCGCCGGCAAGATCAAGGGCGAGCTCGCGCAGTACCGCGAAATGGCGGCGTTCGCGCAGTTCGGCTCCGACCTCGACGCCTCGACCCAGCGCCTGCTCAATCGCGGCTCGCGCCTGACCGAACTCCTGAAGCAGCCGCAATTCTCGCCGCTGAAGATGGAAGAGCAGGTTTGCGTAATCTGGGCTGGTACCAACGGCTATCTCGATCCGCTGCCGCTCAATAAGGTGCGCGCGTTCGAGGACGGCCTGCTCTCGCTGCTGCGCGGCAAGCACGTCGACATCCTCAACGCGATCCGCGACAGCCGCGATCTCGCCGACGACACCGCTGCCAAGCTGAAGTCGGTGGTCGAAGGCTTCGCGAAGTCCTTTGCATAAAACTGCCGTTGTGGCCGGGCTTGTCCCGGCCATTCACGTCTATCGACGTGCGAGGCAGCTACGTGGATGCCCGGGACGAGCCCGGACATGACGACTGGATAGGGTTGCGGTCAGGCCAAAGAGCCAGATCGCCGGGGTGAACGAAGAATGGCGTCACTTAAAGACATGCGCGTGCGCATCGCCTCCACCAAGGCGACGCAAAAGATCACCAAGGCCATGCAGATGGTCGCAGCCTCGAAACTGCGCCGCGCGCAGACCGCTGCGGAAGCTGCGCGTCCCTACGCCGACAAGATGAGCGCGGTGATCTCCAACATCGCCAGCGCGGCAGCGGGTTCGCCCGGTGCGCCGACGTTGCTGGCCGGCACCGGCCGCGACCATGTTCATCTGCTGCTGGTCTGCACCGGCGAGCGCGGCCTGTCAGGCGCGTTCAACTCGTCGATCGTGCGTCTGGCGCGCGAGCGCGCCCTGGCCCTGGTCGCACAGGGCAAGGAAGTGAAATTCTTCTGCGTCGGCCGCAAGGGCTACGAGCAGCTCCGCCGCCAGTTCGACAAGCAGATCGTCGAGCATCTCGACCTGCGCAGCGTGCGTCAGCTCGGCTTCGCCAACGCCGAGGACATCGCCAAGAAGGTTCTGGCGCGTTTCGACGCCGGCGAGTTCGACGTCTGCACGCTGTTCTATTCGCGCTTCAAGTCCGTGATCGCGCAGATCCCGACCGCCCAGCAGATCATCCCGCTGGTGGTCGAGGAGGGCGTTGCCGCCAACACGACGTCTTACGAATACGAGCCGGAAGAGGACGAGATCCTCACCCGTCTTCTGCCGCGTAACCTCGCGGTCCAGATCTTCCGCGCGCTGCTCGAGAACAACGCCTCGTTCTACGGCGCGCAGATGAGCGCGATGGACAACGCGACGCGCAACGCGGGTGAAATGATCCGCAAGCAGACGCTGGTCTACAACCGCACGCGTCAGGCGCAGATCACCAAGGAACTGATCGAAATCATCTCGGGTGCCGAGGCCGTCTGACCAAGGCGCACCGACACCCATCACATGCAACATCGCGGTCGAGCTGACCGTGGCTTAGAAGTTCGGATCGAAGGAGACATTCAATGGCAGCCCAGGTCGGTCGCGTCACCCAGGTCATCGGCGCCGTCGTCGACGTGCAGTTCGAAGGCCACCTCCCGGCCATTCTCAACTCGCTCGAGACCAAGAACGGCGGCAACCGCCTGGTGCTCGAGGTCGCCCAGCATCTCGGCGAGTCCACGGTCCGCACCATCGCGATGGACACCACGGAAGGTCTGGTCCGCGGCCAGGAAGTGACCGACACCGGCGCGCCGATCCGCGTTCCCGTCGGCGAAGGCACGCTCGGCCGCATCATCAACGTCATCGGCGAGCCGATCGACGAAGCCGGACCCGTCAAGACCGAAGGCCTGCGCGCCATCCACCAGGAAGCGCCGACCTACACCGACCAGTCGACCGAAGCGGAAATTCTCGTCACCGGCATCAAGGTCGTCGATCTCCTCGCTCCCTACGCCAAGGGCGGCAAGATCGGTCTGTTCGGCGGCGCCGGCGTCGGCAAGACCGTGCTGATTCAGGAACTGATCAACAACGTCGCGAAGGCGCACGGTGGTTACTCGGTGTTCGCCGGCGTCGGCGAGCGCACCCGCGAAGGCAACGACCTCTATCACGAGTTCATCGAATCCAAGGTCAACGCCGATCCGAAGAACCCGGATCCGAGCGTGAAGTCGAAGTGCGCGCTGGTGTTCGGCCAGATGAACGAGCCGCCCGGCGCCCGCGCCCGCGTCGCGCTCACGGGTCTGACCATCGCGGAAGACTTCCGCGATCAGGGACAGGACGTGCTGTTCTTCGTCGACAACATCTTCCGCTTCACCCAAGCCGGCTCGGAAGTGTCGGCGCTGCTCGGCCGTATTCCTTCGGCGGTGG
Source organism: Bradyrhizobium sp. CCBAU 51627 (assembly GCF_028128765.1). Classification (GTDB taxonomy): domain Bacteria; phylum Pseudomonadota; class Alphaproteobacteria; order Rhizobiales; family Xanthobacteraceae; genus Bradyrhizobium. Next base: position 23,290 of record NZ_LBJG01000087.1, on the reverse strand, counting down.
GCTATCAGCCGACGCTCGCGACTGACATGGGCGCGCTGCAGGAGCGCATCACCACCACGCAGAAGGGCTCGATCACCTCAGTGCAGGCCATCTACGTTCCGGCCGACGACTTGACCGACCCGGCGCCGGCGACCTCGTTCGCTCACTTGGACGCGACCACCACGCTGTCGCGCTCGATCGCTGAAAAGGGCATTTATCCGGCGGTAGACCCGCTCGACTCGACCTCGCGCATGCTTTCCCCGCTGGTCGTCGGCGAGGAGCACTATGCGGTCGCCCGTCAGGTCCAGCAGGTGCTGCAGCGCTACAAGGCGCTCCAGGACATCATCGCCATTCTCGGCATGGACGAGCTTTCGGAAGAGGACAAGCTGACCGTGGCCCGCGCCCGCAAGGTCGAGCGCTTCATGTCGCAGCCGTTCCACGTCGCCGAGATCTTCACCGGCTCGCCGGGCAAGTTCGTCGACCTCGCCGACACCATCAAGGGCTTCAAGGGCCTGGTGGAAGGCAAGTACGACCACCTGCCGGAAGCCGCCTTCTACATGGTCGGTACCATCGAAGAGGCGGTCGAGAAGGGCAAGAAGCTGGCTGCGGAAGCAGCCTAAGCTTTCTCACCTCGTCATCGCCGGGCTAAAGCGCGAAGCGCGTCTTCGAACTGAAGTCCCGGCAATCCATCAAGTCAGCGATTTGATGGATGGACCCGCGGGTCAACCCCGCGGGTGACAAGCGGAAAACAACGGATAGCCCCATGGCCACCTTCCACTTCGATCTCGTCTCTCCGGAAAAGCTCGCCTTCTCGGGCGAAGTCGACCAGGTCGACATTCCCGGCGTCGAGGGTGACTTCGGTGTGTTGGCAGGTCATGCGCCGGTCGTCGCTGCGATCCGCCCGGGCATCCTCACTGTCACCACCGCTGGCCGCCACGAGAAGATCATCGTGCTCGGCGGTCTTGCCGAAGTCTCCGATAAGGGCCTGACCGTGCTCGCCGACGTCGCGACCTCGCTGGCCGAGCTCGACCGTGCCCAGTTCGCCGAGACCATCTCGGAGATGGAAGAAAATCTGAAGGAGCACGAGGGTGACGAGCTCGATCAGGCGATCGCACGGCTCGACCACTACAAGAGCATCCAGCAGCAGCTCAACACGACGGCTATGCACTAAGCCCCGGCGCATCGCACCGGGGCATAGTCTCCAGATTCCTGGACAAGTTCAGCGCTCGTCACTGATGTGGCGGGCGCTGAAACTTTATTGCACCGCGCCGGAGATGGCGGCATTCTGCGCCCGCGGAACTTGTTCCGGGGCGGGTCACAGATGAAACGCAAGATCGCAGCGATTTTCGCAGCCGATATTGCCGGTTATTCAAGGCTGGTCGCGGAGGACGAGGAGGAGACGCTGCGGCGTCTGGCCTCCTATCGCGAGGTCATTGACGACTTCATCGCCAAGGCAAGCGGGCGCATCTTCAACACCGCCGGTGACGCGGTGCTCGCGGAATTCCCGAGCGCGGTCGATGCGGTGCGCTGCGCGATCGACATCCAGGAATCCTTGCGAACCCGCAACATGGCCTATCCGCCCAGCCGGCAGATGTCGTTCCGGATCGGCATCACGATCGGCGACGTGGTCGAGCGCGACGGCGATCTGCTGGGGGACGGGGTCAACATCGCAGCCCGGCTCGAGGGGCTGGCGGAAGTCGGCGGCATCTGCGTCTCGCGCGCGGTGCATGAGCAGGTCGCCAACAAGCTGTCGGTGCAGTTCGCCGACATCGGCGCGCAGGAAGTGAAGAACATCCCGACGCCGGTGCACGCCTACATGGTGGCGATGCGGCGCGAGGACGGGACCTATGCGACGCCGCAGGTGAAGAAGATCGCCAAGGCCGCGCCGGCGCCGAACTGGATGTGGCCGCTCGTGGTCGGCGTCGTCTCCATCGTCGCGATCGGCGTCAGCGGCTTCCTCTACTTCACCAAGCTCGAGACCGGCCAGGCCAAATCCACCGCGGCACCGTCGAGCCCTGTCGCCGCGTCAGCGCCCAGCCCGACGCCGACGCTGCTCGCGAAGACGCCGATGCCGACACCCATGCCGACTTCCGCGCCCACCCAAATGGCTGCGACGGCACCAACGCCAATGCCGTCGCCGCCAGCGGCATCGAATGGCGGGTTTGCCGTGGACGCGGTGCCGTTCATCGGCGAGCGTCAGCGTTCCTTTCTCAGCAACCAATATTCGGCCGCCGGAGATTACAAGGCTTATGCCCTGAACATCGGCGGCTTCTACGGCTCCGCGCTCAATCAGCCGACCGAAGAGGCAGCGCGCAATGCCGCGGTCGACCAGTGCCAGAAGCGCGCCGATGCCGCGCAATCGCCGCGGCGCTGCGAGCTCTATGCGGTCGGCAACAGGGTGGTGTACAGCCATGGCAGTCCGCCGATGCCGCCGCAGCCCTGGGTGCGACACGACAGCATGACCGAGCGCGCCTTCGCGCCGAAAGATTTTCCGATGCTGCGTGACCAGGCCAGGACCCGGCTCGAAAACATCTACGCACCTGCGGCGAGATCGCGCACGGTCGCGCTCGGACCGGGCGGACAATATTTCATGGCGCTGGGAGCGACCTCGGTCGACGATTCGGCGCGGCGTTCGCTGGAGTCCTGCGGCGCCATCGCGGGCTCGGCCTGCATGATCGTGGCGGTTGACGATAAGTTCGTCGTGCCGATCCCGACCCTGCTCAGGGCCGTTGGCTTCTTCCATGCCGCGACCCATCCCTCGATCGTGGCCGATGCGCGCGACGACGTCGTGCGCAAGCTCGGTGATGGCATGGGCTGGAATGCAGTCGCCGTCGGCACCGCCGGACGTCCGGGCCTTGGCCTAAAGGCGGCCGACGAGCAGACCGCCGTCAACGGCGCGCTCGCCGACTGTGCCAAGCACGACAGCGATTGCCACGTCATCGCGATCGGCCCGTTTACGGTCGGGCCGATCAATTAGGATGGTGGCTTGCGCGACCAAAATTCTTGGACGATCTCAATCCCCACTCTACTGTGCATGGGGTTGTTTTCGCGATTTCAGCCAGCGAAGACCGCAAATTCCCGCGCCACGGCGCGGTAGACGTCGCGGCGGAACGGCACCACGATATCGGCGACACGGTCGAGGCGCTCCCAGCGCCAGGCGTCGAACTCGGCGGGCTGGTCGTTGCGCGGCGTCAGCGGGTCGATCTCGTCGTCCTTGCCGGTAAAGCGCAGCGCGAACCACTTCTGACGCTGGCCGCGGAATTTCGCCAGCCGATGCGTCTGCGGGCCGTCATAGGGCGGGAATTCGTAAGTGAGCCAGTCGGTCTCGCCGAGGAATTCAGCGCTGACGACGCTGGTCTCCTCCCAGAGCTCGCGCATGGCGGCATCGCGCAAATTCTCGCCCTCGTCGACGCCGCCCTGCGGCATCTGCCAGTCGAACCCCGGCAAGATGATCTCGGGGCCGTCGCCCTTGAAGCGGTGCCCGATCAGCACACGGCCGTCGGCATTGAACAGCGCGATGCCGACATTGGGACGGTAGGGTTTTTCGTTGGCCACTTGCAAATATCTCTCGTCGTCATTCCGGGGCGCGCGAAAGCGCGAACCCGGAATCTCGAAGTCCCGGATTCGATGCTGCGCATCGCCCGGGACGACAATAAGGTCACTCATCCGCGAGCGCGGAAAATTCCTTCACCACGCGCTCATAGACCGGGCGCTTGAAGGGAATGATCAGCTCGGGGAGGTTTTTCATGGGCTCCCAGCGCCAGTTGACGAACTCGGCCTTGTGGCCGCCGCCGCCGGGATTGGCGACGTTGATCTCGCTGTCCTTGCCGGTGAAGCGCACCGCGAACCATTTCTGGCGCTGGCCGCGGTAGCGGCCCTTCCAGGCGCGCCCCGCCACCGTGCGCGGGATGTCGTAGATCAGCCAGTCCGGCACCTCGCCCAGCCGCTCGATCGAGCGCACGCTGGTCTCCTCATAGAGCTCGCGCTTGGCTGCGTCCCAAGTGTCCTCGCCGGGGTCGACGCCGCCCTGCGGCATCTGCCAGACATGGGGGTCGTCGACATGCTCGATACCGCCGGCGCGGCGACCGATGAATACGAGGCCCTTCGTGTTGATCAGCATCACACCGACGCAGGTTCGGTAGGGCAGATCCTCATAACGCGCCATTCCGCCAAACCCTCTCGCGTGCTGCCGGGCCGCTGTCAGGCGCTCGGGCCCGTGGCGTACCAATTCGTTGATTTAGCTGGATTTTGATTTCAGCATCGCGGATGTCAATGGCACCAAAAGGATACCTCGGTCGCTCAATGTCTTGATCCAGGCGCCGACCCGCTCGATCGAGACGGGCAGTGCAGAGGCGGTGCCTATGGCGACGCCGCGCTCGCGGGCCAGAGATTCGAGCTTGTTCAGGGCGCGCTCGATCTCGGTCGGGGTCGGCACGGCATCGAGCGCGATGTCGCCCTTGCCGAACGGCACGGACAGGCTGGCCGCCGCCGTGGACGCAACGCTGCGCGGCGAGGAGCCGTCATCGAAGAAGCCGAGCCCGCGCTTGGAGGCCTCGCGGATGATCGGCTGCATCGCCGCGTCGGTCGCAATGAAGCGGGCCCCCATGAAATTGGTGATGCCGGCATAGCCCTGGATGCGGCTCAGGTGCCAGTACAGGCGATCGGTATTCTGGTCAGTGGTGAGCGAGGTCAGCAGCGTCTGCGGGCCCGGATCGTTGTCGGGGAAGTCGTAGGGCTCCATCGGGATCTGCAGGAAGATCTCGTGGCGCTGGGCGCGGGCACGCTCGGCCAGTTTGCCGGGGTCGGCGCCATAGGGCGTGAAGGCCAGCGTCACCGCGCCCGGCAGCTTCATGATCGCGTCCGTGGTCTTGGCGGCGCCGACGCCGAGGCCCCCGATCACGATGGCCACGACCGGCATTTTCGCGGCCTTCGCGCGGTCGGCGTCGGCTGCGTAGACGTTGAACGGCTTGAGATCGCCTGACATCACGGGGATCATGCCGTAGCGGGATTTTTCCAGCAGCTTTGGATCGATCCCGGTCATGACGGGCGGAGGCGCGGAAGCTGCCTCGCCCTTGTCGGGCGCATCGCCGGCGCCGATCACCACGTCGTGGCGCGCGCCGGTCGAGCCGTCGATCATGGTGATGGTCTTCTGCTCACCGGAGGCGGGCTCCTTCGGTGCCTCCTTGGTCGCATGCCTGCTTTCTTGGGCGATCTCCGCGCCGTGGCCGGCAGCAAGCTTCTCGTCCCCGGCCTTGGGATTGGGGATCGCGATCCGCGTCAGCGGCTCGCCCCCGAGCGGGTCCTTGTTGAAGATGGCAAAGCCGGCAAAGGCAACGAGGAACAGGCCGAGCATGACCGCCAGCAGCTGCATGGCCGTGAACGGCAGCCGCAGCCGCCGTTTCCGGCGCGGCTTGTCCTGTCCGAGCGGGGCGCTCAGATCGTCGGCCGTCTCAGTCATGCGCGATCCCGAATCACTCCACCGACGATACCACGCCGGGGTCAAGCGGCGGCAGGCCGGGATAGGCCGGGGAGGTCAGGAGTTCCAAGCAAAAAGGGCGGCTTCCGGGAAGCCGCCCTTTTCGACAGATCGGATGACTGCGCTTAGTTCGCTGCCTTCGGCTTGTCCGCGGGCCCGGCCTTGCTGTCGCTGCCCGGCGTCGGCGCCGCGGAGGCGCTGTTCTTGATGCCGTGGAGCAGGTCGTCGGCAAGCTTGAGCGCCTTGTCGTCCTTGGCATCCGGCGGGACGTAGGACTGCGAGCCGGTCTTCTCGTCACCGTCGTTCTTGAGATGGCCGCGCAGCGAAGCCTCGCCCTTGGTGTCGGTGCGCGACTTCAGCTCGTCCGGCACGTCCTGCAGCACTTCGATATCGGGCACGATGCCCTTGGCCTGGATCGACTTGCCCGACGGCGTGTAGTAGCGCGCCGTGGTCAGGCGCAGCGCGCCATTGCCCGAGCCGAGCGGGATGATGGTCTGCACCGAGCCCTTGCCGAACGAGCGCGTGCCGACGATGGTCGCGCGCTTGTGGTCCTGCAGCGCGCCGGCGACGATCTCGGACGCGGAGGCCGAGCCGCCGTTGACCAGCACGATGACCGGCTTGCCCTTGGTGAGATCGCCGGCATGCGCAGTGCGGCGCTGCGTCTCCTCGGCATTGCGGCCGCGGGTCGAGACGATCTCGCCCTTCTCCAGGAACGCGTCGGACACGGTGACGGCCTCCTCGAGCAGGCCGCCCGGATTGTTGCGGAGGTCGATGATGTAGCCCTTGAGCTTGTCGCCGATCTGGCCCGAGAGGTTGGCGATCTCCTTCTTCAGGCCCTCGGTGGTCTGCTCGTTGAAGGTGGTGATGCGGATGTAGGCGATGTCGTCGGCCTCGACGCGCGCGCGCACCGAACGGACGCGGATGTTGTCGCGCACCAGCGTGACGTCGATCGGATTGTCCTGGCCCTTGCGGATGATCTTCAGCTTGATCTTGGTGTTGACGGGCCCGCGCATCTTCTCGACCGCCTGGTTCAGGGTCAGGCCCTGCACCGCCTCGTCGTCGAGATTGGTGATGATGTCGTTGGCCATGACGCCGGCGCGCGAGGCGGGCGTATCGTCGATCGGCGAGACCACCTTGATCAGGCCGTCTTCCATCGTGACCTCGATGCCGAGACCACCGAACTCGCCGCGGGTCTGCACCTGCATGTCGCGGAAGCTCTTGGCGTCCATGTAGCTCGAATGCGGATCGAGACCGGAGAGCATGCCGCTGATGGCGGATTCGATCAGCTTGGTGTCGTCGGGCTTCTCGACATAGTCGGAGCGCACGCGCTCGAAGACGTCACCGAACAGGTTGAGCTGACGATAGGTGTCCGCGGTCGCGGCTCGCGCGCTGGAGCCCATGAATACCGCGCGCGGCTGGGTCACGAACAGCGTCAGCGCCGCACCGGTGGCCGCGCTGAGGAGGATAACTGAAGTCTTGCGCATCATCCGCGAACCTTCTCGCCTTCATTTGCGGCCCACCATGGGCCTGGATCGATTGGAGTGCCGTCTTTACGGAACTCGACATACAGCACAGGTTGACTCGCGTTCGTGGCGAGAATGGAGGCGACTTGAGAGGTCGACCCCATGGTCGCGACCGGCTCCCCCGTGAGCACAAACTGTCCGATGTTGACCGAAATGCGCTCCATCCCGGCGATCAGGACATGATACCCGCCCCCGGCATTGAGGATCAAGAGTTGTCCATAGCTGCGGAACGGGCCGGCATAGACCACCCAGCCGTCGCACGGCGTCGTGACCTGGGAGCCGGGCTTGGTGGCCAGCGAAATGCCCTTCTGAATCCCGCCGATTCCATCGGAACCGCCAAAGTCCCTGATCTTGTTACCGTTAACCGGCAGCGGCAGGAGTCCCTTGGCCGACGCGAACAGGATGGCCGGGCTGGTCCGGGAGCGGTCCTTGAACACGGCCGGGCCGGGCTTGGTGTTGGCCGCTGCATTCGCCGCTGCCTTGGCCTCCTTGGCCTCGGCCTGCTTTGCGGCCTCGGCCGCTTTCTCGGCCGCCTTGGCGGCGCTTTGCAGGTCCTGCTCCATCTTGGCGATCAGCCCCTGGAGATCGCCGACCTGCTTTGACAGCGTGATGGCGCGCGAATTCTCGGCATCGAGGTCCTTTTCGCGCGAGGCCTGCTGGCGCTGCCGTTCATCGACCAGCGCGGTGAGCCGGGCCTGCTCGCTGCGGCTCTTGTCGCGGTCGGAGGCGAGCTGGTCGCGTTCGCTCGCGATGCTCTTGCGCAAGGCCACGAGATCCCCGAGCTCGCTTGCGATCTTCTCGGCGCGGCCGCGCAATTCCGGCACCACCGCGCCGAGCAGCATCGCGGTGCGCAGCGATTGCAGCGCATCTTCGGGCCGCACCAGCAGCGCCGGCGGCGTGCGCCGGCCAGCGCGTTGCAGGGCCGCCAGCACCTCGACGATGTCGGAACGGCGCGAATCGAGCGAGGCGCGAGCTTCATGCTCGCGGCCGTTCAGCGTCCTCAGCCGCGCCTCGGCCTCGTCGATCTTGGTCTCGACGGTGCGGACGTTGGCGGCGGTATCGATCAATTGCTGATTGAGCTGGGTGCGGTCCTGGCCGAGCGCGGTGATCTCGGCCTTGAGCTTGGCTTGCGCCTCCTCCGCGCTCTTTTGCCGGGCACGTGCGGCCTCCAGCTCCTGCTCGCGCTGCTTGATCGCGTCGGGCGAGACGGCTGCGGCCTGTGGCGCCGGAGCCGCCGTCTGAGCTTGCGCGAGGCTTGCGCTCGCGAGGCCGGCGATCAGCAGCAGGTTGAGGACAGGCGCGCGCATCGCGTTAGGCAAAGGTGCTCGTTGTGGCGCGAATCACGCGCGATGATAGGGATGGCCGGCCAGGATGGTGGCGGCCCGATACAGCTGTTCCAGAAGCATGACGCGGACCATTTGATGCGGCCAGGTCGCAGAGCCGAACGCGATCGCGAGCTTGGCCTTACGGCGCAATTCGGGCGAAAGTCCGTCCGCCCCTCCGATCACGAAGATCGTATGACCGGCGCCCTCGTCGCGCCAGCGCGCCAGATGCCGTGCGAATACGGTGGAGTCGAGGTTTTGCCCGCGCTCGTCCAGCGCCACCAGGATCGACTTGTCGGGAATATGCGCGGAGATCGCGGCGGCCTCTTCGGCCATCCGCGTCGCGGCGTCGCGTGCCCGGCTCTCGGGAATTTCGTGGACGCTGAGCTCGCGGAATCCGAGCTTGCGGCCGGCCTCGTCGAACCGCTCGGAATAGCGCTCGGCAAGCTCCCGTTCGGGGCCCTGCTTCAGCCGGCCCACCGCAATGACAGCAACACGCATGAATCTCCAGGGTCGCGTTTTCAAGACCGCGCGCAGTTTGCGCGCGCACGACGCTAGCATGCGCGTCAGCCGATTCGAAATCGGCTCAATGAGCCTAGATCGCCTTCGCCGCCCCTGGGCCCTGCGTGTACAATCTTTCCAGATTGTAGAACTCGCGGACCTCGGGTCTGAACACGTGCACGATCACGTCGCCGGAATCGATCAGCACCCAGTCGCAATTGGGCAAGCCCTCGACGTGGATGTTCTTGATGCCGGTTTCCTTAAGGCCCTTCGTCACGTTCTCCGCGATCGCGCCGACGTGCCGGTTCACCCGGCCGGTGGTGACGATCATGTAGTCGGAGTAAGCCGATTTGCCGCGAAGGTCGATGGTGACCGTCTCTTCCGCCTTCATGTCCTCGAGGCGGGAGAGGATCAGGCTCAGCGTCTTGTCGGCGTCGGGTTGCGCCTTCAAGGCCGCAGCTTTGGTCGATGTTTTACGCGTAGGCTTGGCAACCTTGGGTAAAACAGACTTGGACAATACAGATGTGGTCAGGGACCATTCCTTTCACTGTATCGAGAACGCCGAATCCGGCGCCCACCGGTTACACTACATCATGTGGGGTTAAGGGTTTCAATATGCCAGAGAGCCCTGCACCCCGCACACTATGCCTCACATCATACCTTTCCAACTTCCGTCCGGGTTCCGCAGGCCCGTTGAGGACAGGTTCAGCTTCAATCCGGTCAGGAATACCCAGGCCGGCGCCGGCCGGTCCGCAAGCAGTCCTGCCTTATTCTCCGGCAGGCGGTAGCGTTCCAGCGCCCTGGCGGCAGGAGAGGCGAGGGCACGAAAGCTTTGCGGCGGGCGATCGATGACTGCCATCGGCACCTGAGCGGCGATACGCCGCCAGTCCTGCCAACGATGGAATTGAGCGAGATTGTCGGCGCCCATAATCCAGACAAAGCGCAGGCCCGGGAAGCGGCGGCGCAAGGTGTTGATCGTATCGATAGTATAGCGGGTGCGAATGACGGATTCGAGACAGCTCACCTCGATCCTGGGATCGCCAGCGACGTCGCGCGCGGCCTGCATGCGCTCGCCGAGCTCATGAAGGTTACCGTTCTCCTTGAGAGGATTGCCCGGGGTGACCAGCCACCAGACGCGATCGAGTTGCAGTCTCTTGAGGGCGAACCGACTGATCGCGCGATGAGCCTGGTGCGGCGGGTTGAACGAGCCGCCGAGCAGGCCGATGCGCATGCCCTCCGTATGGGGCGGCACCGCTTGCGCCACGAAGCGCGGCACGACGAAATTGTTGCTCAATGCCCCGCGCCTTGCAACGTTACTTACGGCCGCGTCTGCCCGGTGCCGTGAACGCGATATTTGAAGCTCGTCAGCTGCTCGGCGCCGACAGGGCCGCGGGCGTGAAAGCGGCCGGTGGCAATGCCGATCTCGGCACCGAAACCGAACTCGCCGCCGTCGGCGAACTGCGTCGAGGCGTTGTGCAGCACGATCGCGGAATCCACTTCGCTCAGGAATTTCTTTGCAGCCGCTTCATCCGCGCTCACGATTGCGTCGGTATGGTGCGAACCGTGGTCCTGGATATGCGCGATGGCGCCGTCGACGCCGTCGACCACCTTCGCCGCGATGATCGCGTCGAGATATTCGGTGTCCCAATCGTCTTCGCTGGCAGGCTTTACGCGCGCATCCGTCCCTTGCACCGTCTCATCGCCGCGCACTTCGCAGCCGGCCTCGATCAGCATCTCGACGAGCGGCTTGAGCGCCTTGCCGGCAGCGGCACGATCGACCAGCAGTGTTTCGGCCGCACCGCAGACGCCGGTGCGGCGCATCTTGGCGTTGAGCACGATCGACTTCGCCATGGCGAGGTCGGCACTGGCATCGACATAGACGTGATTGACGCCTTCGAGATGCGCGAAGACTGGTACGCGCGCTTCCTGTTCGACACGCGCGACGAGGCTCTTGCCGCCGCGCGGCACGATCACGTCGATCGACCCGTTCAGCCCTGACAGCATCATGCCGACCGCCGCGCGGTCGCGCGTCGGCACCAGCGTGATGGCGGCTTCGGGCAGGCCGGCCCCGCGCAGGCCCTGCACCAGGCATTCATGGATGGCGCGGCACGATCGAAAACTGTCGGAGCCGCCGCGCAGGATCACGGCATTGCCGGACTTCAAACAGAGCACGCCGGCATCCGCCGCGACATTGGGACGGCTCTCGAAGATCACGCCGACGACGCCGAGCGGCACGCGCACGCGCTCGATGGTCATGCCATTCGGCCGCTGCCAGCTCTCGGTGACGATGCCGACGGGATCGGCGATGCCGCGCACGACGGCGATGCCCTCGGCCATACCTTCGATCCGCGCCGGCGTCAGCGTCAGGCGGTCAATGAAGGCGGACGTGGTGTTACCGGACGCACGAGCTTCGGCGACGTCCTCGGCATTCGCGGCGAGGATCGCAGCAGCATTGCTGCGGATCGCCCGCTCCATGGCTTCCAGCGCCCGGTTCTTCTGCTCCGGCGGCGCCAGCGCCAGCACGCGCGCGGCGGCGCGGGCCTTGGCGGCGAGGTCGGACATCAGCGCCTGAAGATCGGCATTGCCGTCGACGGCTTTCAGGGGGGCGGCCATGGGGGTCAAAACCTTCTGCTAAGGCGGTGTCCTAGCACGGAAATCCCGCTTTTGCGAAGGGCGGGGCGGGTATGGCAGGGCTTCGGAAGGCGGCTGCTGGGGCTAGACCACTGGCCTAGCTTCCGGCGTCGTGGCGGGGCTTGACCCCATCTCAGGTGCGCAAATGCACACCGGAGTTCGGTGCCAACGGATCGCCCCGAATGGCGGAGGCGGCCCTTACCCGCCCACCACCAGATCGTCGCGGTGGATCATCTCGGAGCGCCCGCTGATGCCGAGGATGGTCATCACGTCGGGGGAGGAGCGGCCCTTGATCCGCTCGGCGACCTCGGCGTCGTAGGCGATCAGGCCGCGGCCGACCTCGCTGGCGTCGGGGCCGCGGACGATCACGGCGTCGCCGCGGGCGAACTGGCCCTCGATCTTGATGACGCCGGCCGGCAGCAGGCTGGCGCCGGCGCGCAGCGCCGTCACCGCGCCGGCGTCGATGGTCAGCGTGCCCTTCGGCTCCAGCGTGCCGGCGATCCAGCGTTTGCGCGAGGTGATGGGATTGGCGGGCGTCAGGAACCAGGTGCAGCGGCCGCCCTTGGCGATCGCCTGCAACGGATGCTCGATCTTGCCGGAGGCGATCAGCATATGCGTGCCGCCGGTCGTCGCGATCTTGGCCGCCTCGACCTTGGTGCGCATGCCACCGCGCGACAGCTCGGACTCGGCATCTCCGGCGACCGCCTCGATTTCGGAGGAGATGCTTTCGACCACCGGAATGAGCTTTGCGTTCGGATTGTTCTTGGGCGGCGCGTCGTAGAGACCGTCGATATCGGAGAGCAGCACCAGGAGATCGGCGCTCGCCATGGTGGCGACGCGCGCGGCGAGCCGGTCATTGTCGCCGTAGCGGATCTCGGTCGTGGCGACCGTGTCATTCTCGTTGATCACAGGGATCGCGCGCCAGTCCAGCAGCTTGCCGATGGTGGAGCGGGCGTTGAGATAGCGGCGGCGCTCCTCGGTATCCTGGAGCGTCACCAGAATCTGGCCCGCGCCGATGTCGTGCGCCCCAAGCACTTCCGACCAGATCCGCGCCAGCGCGATCTGGCCGACGGCGGCGGCGGCCTGGCTTTCCTCCAGCTTCAGCGGACCGCGCGGCAGCTTGAGCCGGCTGCGGCCGAGCGCGATCGAGCCCGAGGAGACCACGAGGACGTCGCGGCCCTCCTTGTGCAGCTTGGCCATGTCGTCGGCGAGCGCAGCCAGCCACGACGCCCGCACCTCGCCCCGGTCGGAATCGACGAGCAGCGCGGAGCCGACCTTGACGACGATGCGGCGGAATTGACTGAGTTCGGGGCTGGCCATGTGCGTATATGTTGGCGCGTGTGACGAATTGCTCTGTGAGACGGCGGAGCGGCAGGCGGCGCCGATGAGGCCTGCTTTTGCAGCAGGACGATGGCCGGCGCAAGGCGGCAGGCCCGGTAAACGGCGAAGGTCGGCCTTGTCTTGAGCGCCAGCCCGGTTCTAATGCCGCCAACCAATAACGGCCTGGAGGGGGAAACGAATGGATCGCCGCAAATTCATGGCTGGTTGTCTCGGGTTGCCGCTACTGGCGCAAGCTGGCGAGGTGCAGGCGCAGGCTGGTCTCACCAAAATCATCTTCCCGTTCGCGGCGGGCGCCGGCGGCGATACGCTGTGCCGGCTGATCGCCCAGGAAATCGCGCCGATGCTGCAACGGACCGTGGTGGTCGAGAACCGCACCGGCGGCGACGGCCTGATCGGCATCAAATCGGTGAAGAGCGCGAGCCCCGACGGCAGCATGGTGCTGGTGACGACGGGACCGACCATGTATTTGCTGCCGATGGTGGAGACGACGCCGAGCTTCGACACCGCGAAGGATTTCATGCCGGTGTCGCTGCTCGCGCGGTTTGAGTTCGCGCTGGTGATCGGCCCGGCGATGGATGTCGCCGACTTCAAGGGCTTCGTCGCGTGGTTGAAAGCGCATCCCGACAAGACCTCGTTCGGCGTGCCGAGCAACGGCACCATTCCGCACTTCGCCGGTTCGAAGCTGGAAAAGGATCTCGGCATTCCCCTGACCCGCGTGCCCTATCGCGGCAGCGCGCTTGTTCTCAACGACATCATCGGCGGGCACATCTCGTTCGGCATCGTGACATTGGCGGATGCGCTGCCGCAGCACCGCGCCAAGGGTGTGAAGATCATTGGGGTCTCAAGCGCGGAGCGTTCGCCATTCGCGCCTGACGTTCCGACGCTGAAGGAGAGCGGCATCGATCTCGTTGCCGACGCCTGGTACGGCATGTGGCTTCCCGCCGGCAGCCCGCCGGAGTTTGCGAGCAAGCTCGGCGCGGCTGCCAGCGCGGCGCTCGCCAAGCCCGAGGTGAAGGAGAAGCTCACTGCAATCGGGCTGATCCCGGTCGGCAGCACTGCGGACGGACTGTCGAAGGAGCTTGCTGCGAATACGGCGTTCTGGCAGCCGATTGTGAAGGCGACGGGGTACAGGATCGAGAATTAATCTCTACTCACGCTTCCATTTTCGTCGTCATGGCCGGGCTTGTCCCGCCATCCACGTGCATCAGCGATCGACGCAAGACGTGGATGCCCGGGCCTTCGCCTCGCGGTAGCGGCTTCGGCCGCGCAGGCGAGTCAAGCCCCGGGCACGACGAAGTTGAGAGAGCCTCGCTCTGCACGCTCACATCTTCGCGCGCTGCGCGATGCCGTCCCTGATCGACGCCAGCTCCGCCTCATCCCAGATGCCGATAAGAATCCCGCCCTTCACCTGGAGCTGGTTGTCGGCATAGTTCGCGATCTTTTCACGCGGCGTGGTGATGTGGTCGTTGGGATGCAGCGCCCAGTCGAACAGCTCGGCCTGGAGCCGCGCGATGATGCCGGCGCAGTCCGGATCGTCGCCGCGATCGACATATTCCTGCGGATCGGTTTCGAGGTCATACAGCATCGGGCGGAAGCCGGAGGCATGGATGTATTTCCAGCGGCCGTCGAACACCATGAACAGGCGGCAGCGCTCGATCGGCTGGTTCAGCTTCAGCCGCACGTCCTGCATCGCATAGTCGTATTCGGAGAACGCCACCTTGCGCCAATCGGGCGGAGTAGGCCCGCGCAGCAGCGGCAGCAGCGAGCGCCCTTCGAGGATGTGGCCCGGCACCTTGCCGCCGAAATAATCGACGAAGGTGGGCGCGAGATCGATGCCTTCGACCAGCGCGTCGCTCTGCGTGCCGCGCGTAGCCTCGGCTTCTTTCGACGGATCGATGATGATCAGCGGGATCTTTGCGGACTGCTCGTGGAACAGATCTTTTTCGCCCATCCAGTGATCGCCGAGATAGTCGCCGTGATCGGATGTGAACACGATCATGGTGGTTTCCGTGAGGCCGCGTTCCTCCAGGAACTTCATCAGCACGCCCATCTGGTCGTCGATCTGGGTGATCAGGCCCATATAGGTCGGGATCACCTTCTCGCGGGCCTCGGCGCGCGCCATGTTGCGGGAGTAGCGCATGTCCATGTAGGCGCCGAACACCGGATGGGGATTCTGCCGCTCGCGCTCGGAGCGGATCACCGGGATCATGTCTGATGTCGAGTACATGCTGGCATAGGGCTCGGGGGCGATGTAGGGCCAGTGCGGCTTGATGTAGGACAGATGCAGGCACCACGGCCTGCCATCCGTCTCGGCCCCGCTGATGAAGTCCATCGCGCGGCGCGTCATGTAGGGCGTCTCGGAATGCTCGTCCGGCACGCGCGCGGCCTTGTCGGCGTGCACCAGCAGCCAGCCGTTCTGCAAGCTACCGTCTTCCGCCGCGCCTGAATTGGCCCAATGCTCCCAGGGGTTGCTGGCTTCAAAACCTTGGCTGCGCAGATATTCGTCGTATTTCGGACGCGCCCGGCCGGTCGGATGCAAACCGTCGTCGCGCTCATAGGGCTCGAACCCGCATTCGGCGACATGGACGCCGATGACAGATTCCGGCGGGATGCCGAGCGCCTTCATGCCTTCGAGATCAGGGGCCATGTGGGTCTTGCCGACCAGCACGTTGCGCACGCCGATTTTGTTGAGGTGATCACCAAGTGTGGGCTCGCCGACACGCAGCGGCCAGCCATTCCAGTGCGAGCCGTGCGAGCGCATGTAGCGGCCGGTGTAGAACGACATCCGCGACGGCCCGCAGATCGGCGACTGCACATAGGCCCTGGTGAAGAGCACGCCACGTCTGGCCATGGCGTCGATATGCGGCGTCTTCAGCGTGGGATGACCGGTGCAGCCGAGGTAATCATAGCGAAGCTGATCGCACATGATCCAGAGAACGTTCTTCGCCCGCGCCATGCGTTATCGCTCCACTTTTCGCTAGCTGAATATTGCGCTATTGGCGGCGCGAAGAAAACCTCTCCCCGTTGGGGAGAAGTATGGAGAGAGCGCTGCCCGTCTCAGGCCGACCACGGCTCCGCTTCGGCCGCGCTCTTGGCTTTGGCCGACACCGGGCTTTCGCCGATCACGTCGGCCAGCGCGCGGAGCGCTTCCTTCACGCCCTGGCCGGTCGCGCCTGACAGCAGCAGCGGCGTCTTTTTCGCGGCGCGCTTCAGGCGGTCCTTCTGCTTCTTCAATTCGTCCGGCTCGACCGCGTCGATCTTGTTCAGTGCGACGATCTCGATCTTGTCCGTGAGCTGGCCGCCATAAGCATCGAGCTCCTTGCGCACCGTCTTGTACGCCTTGCCGGCATGCTCGCAGGTGGCGTCGATCAGGTGCAGCAGCACGCGGCAGCGCTCGACATGGCCGAGGAAGCGGTCGCCGAGGCCGGTGCCTTCATGCGCGCCCTCGATCAGGCCGGGAATGTCGGCGAGCACGAATTCGCGGCCGTCGGCGTTCACGACGCCGAGTTGCGGATGCAGCGTGGTGAAGGGATAGTCGGCGATCTTCGGCCGCGCCGCGCTGACTTTGGACAGGAAGGTCGACTTGCCGGCATTGGGCATGCCGACGAGGCCGGCATCCGCGATCAGCTTCAGCCGCAGCCAGATCCAGCGCTCCTCGCCGGGCTGTCCGGGATTGGCATTGCGCGGCGCGCGGTTGGTCGACGATTTGAAATGCGCATTGCCGAAGCCGCCATTGCCGCCCTCGGCCAGCACGAATTTCTCGCCGACCTTGGTGAAGTCGTGGATCAGCGTCTCGCGGTCTTCATCGAAGATCTGGGTGCCGACGGGGACCTTCAGCACGATGTTCTTGCCGTTGGCGCCGTGACGGTCCGAGCCCATGCCGTTCTCGCCCTTCTGGGCCTTGAAATGCTGCTGGTAGCGGTAGTCGATCAGCGTGTTGAGGCCGTCGGCGACCTCGATGATGACGTTGCCGCCGCGGCCGCCATTGCCGCCGGAGGGACCGCCGAACTCAATGAACTTCTCGCGGCGGAACGCCACGCAGCCGTTTCCGCCGTCACCGGAGCGGATATAGACCTTTGCTTCGTCGAGGAATTTCATGGGCCATAGGTAGGCCAGCCGGACCCGCGCGGCAACCCGGAGGATCCCGCAAATCCGCCGAAAACCTGCGAATTTCGTCCCGTGCTTAACCGGTTGGGCGGCGACGGATCAGGAATTTCTGCAAGCCCTCCAGCACCAGCTCCTTGCGCTGGTTGAACACGGTGCTGCGAAGCGTCACCGCACCGGTCGTGCGTCCCGGCACGAGCTCGGTGACCTCGAGCGCGGGGTAGATCGTATCGTCGGCGAACACCGGCTTGAGGAACCGGCTCGATTGCTCCAGGAAGCCGACCAGCGATTCCTCGACCATGAACGGAAACAGGCCGGCGCCCGGCGCGGTGTGGATCAGCGTCTGGAAACCGTGCGCGAGCAGATGCGGCATGCCGCGGGCGCGGCAATACTCCACGTCGTAATGCACCGGATGAGTGTCGCCGCTCGCGGTCTGGAATGCCGCGAACACGGCCGAGGTCTGCGTGCGGCTCGGCAGCACGAAGCGTTCGCCGATCGCGAAATCCTCAAACCAGCGTTGCGTCGGGATCATGCGATGCCGGGCCGGGTCGAAGTCGGTCATGTCAAAGCTCTTTTTGCCGGTGTGACGTTGATGGCTAGCGCGAAGCGGAGAGTGCGACAATCCGTTCAATTCGACTTGCGCGGGGTTGTCGCGGTGGCCCACGTCATTAAAACGACCCCAAGCGATCCTACCAGCCGATTCCCGACGCTCTCTCCGCCTGTCATTGCGAGGAGCGAAGCGACGAAGCAATCCAGGCTATTTCCGCGGAGACAGTCTGGATTGCTTCGCTTCGCTCGCAATGACGACCGTTCACAGTCCGCTCAATGCCCCTGTTCAAATCTCTCTCCGCCTATGACGACCGCTCGGCGCGGCTGGCCGGCATCGCGCTCATGGTGCTGTCGATCTTCATGTTCTCGTTCGGCGATGCCACGGGCAAGTTCCTGGTCGGGACGTATTCGGTGGGGCAACTCCTGTTCCTGCGCGCCTGCGCCGCGCTGTTGTTGCTGTCGCCGCTCATCTGGCGGCAGCGGCATCAGTTCCTGCATCTGGAGCGGCCGCGCCTGCAACTGGTCCGCGTCGTGCTGTCGACGCTGGAAGTGGCCGCCTTCTTCCTTGCGACGGTCTATCTGCCGCTTGCCGACGTCATCACCTATTATCTCGCCGGCCCTATCTTCGTCACCGCGATGTCCGCGATCTTCCTGGGCGAGAAAGTCGGCTGGCGCCGCTGGATGGCGATCCTGATCGGCTTCTGCGGCGTGCTGATCGCGCTGCGGCCCTCAGCGCAGACGGTGAGCCTGCCGGCGCTGATCGCGCTCGGCGGTAGCCTGTCCTTCGCGACCCTGATGCTGATCACGCGCAGCCTGCGCAAGACGCCCGACATCGTGATGGCATCCTCGCAATTCATCGGCACGTTTTCGCTTGGCGCGGTGCTGTCGGCCTTCCATTGGGTGCCGCCGACCCCTGGCAGCCTCGTGTTCTTTGCGCTGGCAGGGCTCATTTCCGTGACCGCGCTGTTCTGCGTCAACCGCTCGCTGAAGCTTGCGCCGGCGAGCGTCGTGGTGCCGTATCAATATTCGATGATCGTCTGGGCCGTGATCTTCGGCTTCATCGTGTTCGGCGACGTGCCGTCGGTGGCGACCATCGTCGGCGCGGCGATCATCATCGGCGCCGGGTTCTACATTTACTTGCGGGAGCGGGATCTCGGGCGTGCGAGCGAAGAGGTGACGCCGCCGGTGTAGCCACCACCACGCTGTCGTCCCGGCCTTCGCCGGGACGACACTGTGCACGTGGCGCGGCCGCGCTTCCGCCTACCTCACCCGTCTTGCGCTGCTCCAGCTCTTCAGCGACGACCACACCCCGCGCGAGAGGCGGAAGCAGTCGACCGGCGTCGACGAGCCCAGCGCCAGGAAACGGTGCAGCTGGACGCCGCTCCACTGGAAGCCGCACTTCTCCAGCACGTTGCGCGAGGCCGGGTTGGTGACGCGCGCGCCGGCATAGAGATGGTCGTCGTCGAACTCCTCGAAGAAGAAATCGATCGCGCCGCGCGCGGCCTCGGTGGCAAAGCCCTGGCCCCAATAGTCGAACCCGAGCCAGTAGCCGAGTTCGGCTTGATCAGGCGTGGAGCCGTCGATGCCGACCATGCCGATCGGTGTGGTGTCGCGCTCGATCAGGAACACGGTCTCGGCGCCGAGCGCGGACGTGGCGCGGATGAATGCGACCGCATCGTCCTGCGAATAGGGATGCGGCAGGCGGCGCGTGTTCTCGGCGACGCGGCGGTCGTTGGCGAGGTGGGCGATGGTCCTGACGTCGGCAAGCGTCGGCCGCCGCAAGGTTAGCCGCTCGGTGGCGACGACGCCCGGTCTCGCCTCCTGCAAGGTCACGCTCGAAAAGTCCTGCAACATGTCCGGCTCCGCTGGAAGTCACCAAGTCAAGTCATTGGTCAAACGAAAGGGGAGGCCGGTTTCCCTGCCTCCCCTGGAGCCTTCGATCATTTGATCTCTGGGAACTCCGCCGGTTCGGTCAAGGACCCGGCGGACTCCAAATTGATCCACCGTCTATTCAGCAGCCTCTGCGAGCGGGAGTACCGCTACAAAGGTGCGGCCATTGGCTTTGGCCTGGAATTGAACGCGACCCTCGATCTTGGCGAACAGGGTGTGGTCCGTGCCCATGCCGACATTGAGGCCGGGATGCCAGGTGGTGCCGCGCTGACGCGCAATGATGTTGCCGGGAATCACGTGCTCCCCGCCGAACACCTTGATGCCAAGACGCTTACCCTTGGAATCGCGACCGTTGCGCGATGAACCGCCTGCTTTTTTGTGAGCCATGGCTCGTCTCCGAAATCCTGCGTAGTTCTAGGTCAATTCCTTGACGGAATCATTTCAAAACGTCGCACGCCTCAATTCGTGAATTGGCGTGATCGGTCCCGGTTACTCGGCGGCTTCTTTCGCGACCTTTTCCGTCTTCGGACGCGGGCCCTTGGTGGGCTTGGCGCCGTCGGTCAGGATCTCGCTGACGCGCAGCACCGTGATCTCGTCGCGGTAGCCGCGCTTGCGGCGCGAATTCTTGCGGCGGCGCTTTTTGAACGCGATGACCTTCGGGCCGCGCTTGTGGTCGAGCACCTCGACCGCAACGGAGGCACCGGCCACCGTCGGAACGCCCAGCACCGGCGTGTCGCCGCCGACCACCAGAACTTCATTCAACTGCACGATCGAGCCGACTTCGCCTTCGATCTTGCCTACTTCGAGAACATCATCCGGCACGACGCGGTATTGCTTGCCGCCGGTTTTGATGACTGCGAACATCGTTTTTTCTCCGTGTTCAATCCCGGCCTCATGACATCAGTCAGGGGCCGGCTTTTTGGTCAGTCGCTACGGGTTTATGCGAGTTTTGTGCGGGCGGGAGTTTATCCCTTTGAAAACCCACGCAAAAACAAGCGGCGCGAGAAACGCCCCGCGCCGGTTGTGCGGACTTATAGCCGTTGGGGGCGAAGAGTCAAGGAAGTCAGCCGAAAAGCGCCCGGATTTGAAGGATTTGAGCCCTTTCCGTCCCGCCACGGAATCTCGACCCGCGCAGCAACCAATGGGTTCCCCGGCGGTTGTCCTTCGCGATTCCGCGTTCGGGCAGGGGTTTTCATGCCAATGGACGAACTGGTCAAGACAACGGGCATCGCCCAGCATGGGGCGGGCCGTCTGCCCTCGGTCGAGGTCGACAGCTTCAACATCGAGATCAAGGACGAGGAGGGCTTTCTCGGCGACCGCGCCAGCAAGGGCGCGTTTCGCGAGATCCTCGAGGAATGGCGCAAGCCCTTGCGCAAGAGCGGCGAGGATCCGTTCGGCGACGAGCCGTCCGACAAGATCAGCAAGAAGGCCCTCGATGCCGTGCTGAGCGGCGACGATACGGAGGCCGCGGCCGTCGTGCACAGCGCGATCGAGGATTTCGCGCAGGAGCTCGCCTACGTGACACGGCGATTCCTCAAGACCAAGGCCTGGGCCAAGACCGAATGCATCGTGGTCGGCGGCGGATTTCGCGCCAGCCGGCTCGGCGAGATCGCCATTGCCCGGGCCGAGATCATCCTCAAATCGGAAGGCTTCAAGGTCGATCTGGTGCCGATCCGCTTCGACCCTGACGATGCCGGCCTGATCGGGGCCCTGCACCTCGCGCCGTCCTGGATTTTCGAGGCCTATGACAGCATCCTCGCGGTCGATATCGGCGGCACCAACATCCGCTGCGGCATCGTCGAGACGCGCTGGAAGAAGGCGCCTGATCTCTCCAAGGCAGCCGTCTTCAAGTCCGATCTGTGGCGCCACGCCGACGACGAGCCGAGCCGCGAGGCCGCGGTGAAGCGGCTGGTCAAGATGCTCGAGGGCCTGATCGAGGACGCCGAAGCCGAGGGATTCAAGCTCGCGCCCTTTATCGGCATCGCCTGTCCCGGCGTGATCAACGCGGACGGCTCCATAGAGAAGGGTGCGCAGAATCTGCCGGGCAATTGGGAGAGCAGCAAGTTCAACCTGCCGGCGAGCCTCGCCGAGGCCATCCCCGTCATCGGCGAGCACGACACCGCCATCCTGATGCACAATGACGGCGTGGTTCAGGGCCTCTCCGAGGTGCCGTTCATGCAGGACGTCGATCGCTGGGGCGTGCTCACCATCGGCACCGGCCTCGGCAATGCGCGCTTCACCAACCGCCACAGGAATGGCGGCAACGGCAAGGACCGGGATTCCACGGAGGGCAAGAAAAAGTCCAAGGAAAACAACAAAGACTCGGCCAAATCGGACAAGGAGTAACCTTGATCGGTTAGGTTAAGGATCGCTTTGCGTTGCGAGGCCCCGGCCGCACGCTACGGTGGAACCGTCGCCTCACGCAGGCCTGCGAAGCCGCCCTTCCTGGCCAGCATTTCAATGAGCGGCACGGGACCGCCAGTGTTTACCGCGTCTGGCGGTCCCACCCCGTCCTTCGGATTCAGCTCCAGCCGATGCGCTGAAAGAACCCTGCGATCTCCGCCGCCGCGCGCTCCGGATTCTCGCGATGGGGAAAGTGTCCGACATCAGGGAACATCGCGAGATCGAGCTGGGCAAAGGTCTCGCCCAGCCGGTCGGTCCAGGCATAGGGAAACAGCGGATCGTGCTCGGCCCAGCGCACGCAGGTCGGCACCTCGATCGGCGGCATCAGCGGCGCCTCACCCTTCATCATCGCGATGCGCCCGGCATGCGACGCCCGATAATGCGCAAAGCCGCCGGCGAGATTGCCGTCCCTGAAATAGGTGTCGCCGAACAGGTCGAGCACATCGTCGAACGCGTCCTTGCGATGCGCCCAACCTTTCAGGAAGTGCGCGATATAGAGCCGGCAGCTCTCGCGGGTAGCACCGACCAGAAGCGGCGCCATCTCCATCTGCTGGAAGGACTGGTACCAGATGTGATTGAGCCGATCGGGCGCCGCCATCCGCGGCCCGATCCCGGGATAGACGAAATCGAAGAAGAACAATCCCGCCAGCCGCTCGGGCGCCTTCCGCGCCAGCGGCTGCATCACCGCGCCGCCGACATCATGGCCGACCACGCCGAATCGCTCGATGCCGAGCCCCTCCATCAGCGCCAGCATGTCGGCGGCGTGGCCGTCAGGCCCGTAAGCGCCATCAGGCTTGTCGCTGTCGCCAAAGCCGCGCAAATCGGGCGCGATCAGGCTGAAACGGTGCGAAAGCCTTGACATCACCGGCTCCCAGGTCAGCCAGATTTCCGGCCAACCATGCAGCAAAAGCAGCGGTTTTCCGCTGCCGGCACGGACCACATGGAATTTGGCGCCATTGGCGGAGATCGTCAGGTGCTCCATGGCGGTTCCTTTCGGCCGGCAAGTGCTCTGGGAGAGCATGATGAGATTGGGATTTCATTCGCCGCGACAAGGGCAGGTGCGTTCCCTCCCCCCTTGTGGGGGAGGGTTAGGGAGGGGGGTAGCCCAGCAAAAGGTGCCGATTGTCTCCGACGCGGCGAGAACAGCCCAAACCCGGCGAAACAACCCCCCGATTTTCCCCTTTCGCGCCTTGCCCGGCCCGCCATCCTCGCTTATGAACGCCCCCAACCACAGGGGCCCTGCCTCACTATGGCGACCTTCAGGAGAGGTGGCAGAGTGGTTGAATGCACCGCACTCGAAATGCGGCATAGGTGCAAGCCTATCGGGGGTTCGAATCCCTCCCTCTCCGCCATTAAATTGGACAGCGCAGAAGCCCTTCAAAATAAGCCGTTTCTCGAACAGACCGCCATTGTACGGTGGAGTACCTCGGTGGGGCACTCTCAAGCCTCTTTGTCAGGTGCTGCGACATGGCAGACGAAGATCGTGTCCCCTTGCATGGTGTAGCTGGCGGCGGGTCACCGCGTTCACCGGCCAGGGCCGGGCAGGTCAGCTGGCGATAGCCGGAAGGCTG
>NZ_LBJG01000086.1 GCF_028128765.1 Bradyrhizobium sp. CCBAU 51627 | reverse complement strand
CGGCCCGCATAATCCGCTGAACCGCCGGATACGGACCCGTATGTCCGGTGGTGTGGGAGGGGCGGCGTCGCAAGACGCCCCCCTATCCCGATTTGCGTGCGGCCGTGACTGGCCTCAGGCCATGATCGAGAAGCCGCCGTCGACGGGGATCGCGGTCCCCGTGACGAAGTTCGAGGCTGAGGAGGCGAGGAAGACGGCAATGCCAGCGAAATCGTCGATGTCGCCCCAGCGCCCCGCGGGCGTGCGCGCCAGAACGCGCTCGTGCAGGCCCGATACCTGCTTGCGCGCACCGCGGGTGAGATCGGTGTCGATCCAGCCAGGCAGGATGGCATTGACCTGGATGTTGTCGGGGGCCCAGGCGTTGGCGCAGGCACGTGTGTACTGCACGATGCCGCCCTTGCTCGCGGCATAGGCGGTCGCAAAGCTCGCGCCGAAGATCGACATCATCGAGCCGATATTGATCACCTTGCCGTTGCCTGAGGCCTTCAGCGCCGGATAGGCCAGCTTCGAGCAGACGAAGGCACTGGTGAGGTTGGTGTCGATCACCTTATTCCACTCGTCGAGTTCCAGCTCGTGCGGTGGCTTGCGGATGCTCATGCCGGCGTTGTTGATCAGGATGTCGATGCGGCCGAGCTCCGTGATGACGCGGTCGATCATGGCGGCGACCGCGGCCTTGTCGGTCACGTCGGTTGTGACCGAGATCGCCTTCACGCCGCGCGCCTTGAGATCTGCGACGGCTGCGGCCGATTTGGCTTCATTGCGTCCGATCACCGCGATATCGGCGCCGGCATCCGCGAGCCCATGCGCGAGGCCGAGCCCAATGCCGCCGTTGCCGCCTGTGACGATCGCGACCTTGCCGCGGAGATCGAACCGGTTGGATGTCATGCTTTCACGTCCTGGTTTCTTCTATTGGTTGCTCTGCCAGATCAGCACCAGCCCGAAGCCCGCCATGGCGGCGCCATAGCCGGCCCATTGCAGCTGGTTGATCATGAAGCTCGATCGCGGCCAGGCGACGATGCCGGTGCCTTGTCCGATCCAGAGCAGCCCGACGGCGAGGGCAAACAGGCCTGCGACAAGCAGAAATCTGCGCATTCATTCCTCCCCATTGGACTGATTCTGTCGCGGCCCGCGGCACAAACGATCGCCGCAGGTCGCGAAAACTTCCGGCAAAGACTAGCCGCAGCTTCGGTTCAGATACAATGGCGGTGGCCGCAGGGCCGCGAAAGGCAGCGTGGCCGATTGAGTCAAGAAAAAGCCCCGGACCAAGCCGGGGCTTCTGCTGTTCAGACTGGATGCGCTTCAATACTTCGCGACCACTGGCCCGGCGTTGAAGCGATACACAAGCGACGTGCTGATGGTCTGTACCCAGGGCTTGATGGTGACGGACATGCCGCTCGGAGCGCCGCCAAAGTTGGGCGTGAAGGTCAACGGCAGCGCAGTGCGATCATAATAGGCACTCCGGTATTCCGTCTTCATGAACCAGCCCGGCGCGGCAATGCCGAAGATGTTCAGGCTGTTCTCCACACCACCGCCGATAAACCAGCCGTCGCGATGGAACGAGGGAGCCGTGTACAAAGGCGTAGTCGGCAGAAACAACGAGTTCAGCGTGGTGCCGGACCATTCCGAGCCCGTATAGCCCGTGTTGACGTAGGACAGGACGTTCGGAGCGGCGAGGTAGCCGAGCCGAAGGCCGGCCGCGTAGCTCACGCGAAGCTTCTCGGTGCCCTCTGCATTGGCCATGAAGGTTTGGGTGAGGGAGCCTCTGATGTCGCCGAACTGGCCGTCCGCAAAGGCACCCGCGACCCAATTGCCGGCGAATTGCCAATCGTAGCCGACGCCGACCGTCCCGAACCAGCCGCTGCCGCCGAGGCGCTGATCGCGCATGATGGGCATCACGGGCGGAACGGTGGTCTCGATGCTGCTGTCCGCCGACCAGAGTCCGCCGCCGGCGCCGCCGAAGACGTAGAACCCGGTCCAGTTCGGGCCGGCAAGGGTCGCGGGAGCCTTGGTGTAGAGACGCGGAGCGAGGTCGGCAGTCGCGGGCATGCCCCTGTCATTGAAACGATAGACCAGCGACGTGCTGATGGTTTGCACCCACGGCTTGAAGGTGAGGGCTGCCCCCGCTGGTGCCCCGGCAACCCCGCCTCCGCAGCCGAGCGCAGCGCCGGCGGCCGTGCAGGTCTCCGCCAAGGTGGTGCGGTCGTAGAAGGCCGACCGATATTCGGTTTTCATGAACCAGCCCGGCGCATTGATGCCCAGGACGTTGAGATTGTTCTCGACGCCGCCGCCGACGAAGAAGCCATTGCGATGGAAAGAGGGGGTGGAGGTGAGCGGGGCGGTCGTGGTTCCCGGGAGGGCAGAAAGAGACGACAGGCCCACGCCGGACCATTCAGAGCCGGAATAGCCGGCGTTCACATAGGACAATAGATTTGGCGCGACGAGGTAGCCGAGCCGCGCACCTGCGGCGTAGCTCGTGCGGAGCTTCTCGCGGCCTTCGAACACCCCGTTGGTGTCCGACAGGGAGCCGCGGATCTCTCCGAACTGGCCGTCAGCGAACAGACCGGCGACCCAGCGGCTGGCAAATTGCCAATCGTAACCGAGGCCGACGGTGCCGAACCAACCGCTGCCACCTAGCCGCTCATCGCGCGTCAGCGGATTGCCGATACCAAACCCGGCTCCGTTGTCGACCACATTGCTGTCGGCATTCCAGAGACCGCCTCCGCCACCGCCGAAGACGTAGAAGCCGGTCCACGCGGCTGCAGGCGCAATGGGGGCCTTCACATAAGGCCTCGCGGTGAGATCAGCGGCCTTGGCCGATCCCGAACATGCGGCGATCGCCGCGAGCGCGACGACGAACTTCTTCCTCATTCCGATTCCCTGCTTTCCACAGCCATGATCCAGGGAACGTAGAAAAGTTCCATCGGAATGGCTGTTACCGATCGGCAACAAATCACCAAACGGCAAGGGACTGGTGCGACGTGCACCGACTTTGCCCGCCGAGGCCGCGTTGTGGGTGAGGGAGCGGGCTCAGGATTTCCATGCCCGCAACAACGAAAAAGCCCCAAGCGGTGCCCGGGGCTTTGACGTCTGAAGTCGAATTCAGATCAGCTCAGTACTTGGCGACGACCGGACCGGTCCAGTTGAAGCGGTAGACCAGCGAGGTCGAGATTGTCTGGTTCCAGCTGTTGGCGCGAATGTCGCGGCCGACCAGGGCGTTGGTGCCGTCGACCAGCTCGTTCGAGGTCTTCGCGTTGTAGAAAGCCGAACGATACTCGGTCTTCATGAACCAGCCGGGCGAGGTGATGCCGAAGAAGTTCAGGCTGTTCTCGACGCCGCCTCCGATGAACCAACCGTTGCGGTTGTAGCTGTTGAGATGGATGCCAGCCGGCACGCCGGCCAGCG
This sequence comes from Bradyrhizobium sp. CCBAU 51627, assembly GCF_028128765.1. GTDB lineage: Bacteria > Pseudomonadota > Alphaproteobacteria > Rhizobiales > Xanthobacteraceae > Bradyrhizobium. The sequence goes on along the minus strand of NZ_LBJG01000086.1, from coordinate 130,213 downwards.
TCAGGAAGTTGGTCTGGCCGAAGTGGGCACCAGAGTAACCGCCGTTGACGTAGGTGAGAACGTTCGGAGCAACCAGCCAGCCGAGGCGCACGCCGGCGGCCCAGGAGTCTTCCAGCTTCTGGCTGCCAGTGATGCCGACGGTCGGATCCTGGACGGTTGCGCGGATGCTGCCGAACTGACCGTCCGCGAACACGCCGGCGACCCAATTGCTGCTGAACTGCCAGTCGTAGCCGAGGCCGACGGTGCCGAACCAGCCCGAGCCACCCTGGCGCTGGTCGATGGTCAGCGCGGTGTTGGTGCCAGTGGTCTGGACATGCTGGTCGGAGTTCGAGAGACCGCCGCCGCCGCCGCCGAAGATGTAGAAGCCGGTCCAGTTGGCGACGGGAGCCGCCATCGGAGCCTTCACGTACGGACGGGCCGCAAGGTCAGCCGCCGAGGCCGATCCGGTCATCGCGGCAACCGCGGTCAGCGCGAGCACAATCTTCTTCATGATGAAATCCCCAACCTTGGTTCGTAGCAGGCGCGAGCGCACCGAAGTCCGTGTGATCTGATGCCTGAACTATAGACGGTTCTCGCTGAAAAGCTGTTGCCGGGCAGGCACAGTCGCCGGAAAACGCCCGCAGGCGGACTTTGGGAGTGCCGGCACCTGAATTGCGAAAAATCACATGGTGTCAAATGGTTAGATGGGATTCCGATCCTCGCGCCCGGGTAGGTTTTCGTTAGGAGTTCGCGTTTGTTCGAAATCGAAGCAATCCTGCCTCAGCCCCTCGCGTGAGACCGGCCCGGTGAGTCGTTGGCCGAGTCGCGCCCTTGAGAGGTGGGTCGATCCCCCCGCAAGTGGATCTATCGCCCCCAAATAGAAAAGCCCCGGCTCTGGGCCGCGGCTTTTGAGCGTAAAGCGTGCCTTCAGACGTCCAGCAATTCCTCGCTGGCAAATTCGGCCTTGTCGGAGATGAAGGCGAAACGCGCCTCGGCCTTGGTGCCCATCAGGCGCTCGACCGAATCCGCGGTGGTGTCGCGGTCGTCGGCGAGCAGCACCACCTTGAGCAGCGTCCGCTTGGCCGGATCCATGGTGGTCTCCTTCAGCTGCGCCGGCATCATCTCGCCGAGGCCTTTGAAGCGGTTCACCTCGACCTTGGCGTTGGCGTTGAACGCGCTCTTGATCAGCTCGTCCTTGTGCTTGTCGTCGCGCGCGTAGACCGATTTGGTGCCGTGGGTCAGCTTGTAGAGCGGCGGCACCGCGAGGAAGAGGTGACCCTCGTCGATCAGGCGGGGCATCTGCCGGTAGAAGAAGGTGATCAGCAGCGATGCGATGTGGGCGCCGTCGACGTCGGCGTCGGTCATGATGATGATGCGCTGATAGCGCAGATCCTCTTCGCGGTACTGCGCGAGCGTGCCGCAGCCGATCGCCTGCACGAGATCGGAGAGCTGGGCGTTCGCCGTGAGCTTGTCCTTGCCGGCGGAAGCGACGTTGAGGATCTTGCCGCGCAACGGCAGCACGGCTTGCGTCTTGCGATCGCGCGCCTGCTTGGCGCTGCCGCCGGCCGAGTCGCCCTCGACGATGAAGAGCTCGGAGCCTTCGGTGCCGGCGTCGGTGCAGTCGGCGAGCTTGCCGGGCAGTCGCAGCTTCTTGCCGGCGGTTTTTCGCGCGGTCTCTTTCTCCTGTCGCCGACGCAGCCGCTCCTCGGCGCGGTCGATGACGAAGTCGAGCAGCCGGTTGGCCATGTTCGGATTGCCCGACAGCCAATGGTCGAACGGATCCTTCATCGCCTGTTCGACGATGCGCTGCGCCTCCGCGGTGGCGAGGCGATCCTTGGTTTGGCCCTGGAATTCGGGCTCGCGCACGAATACCGAGAGCATCACGGCCGCGCCCACCATCACGTCTTCGGATGTGATGGACGAAGCGCGCTTGCCCTGGCCGACGCGTTCGGCGTGATCCTTCAGGCCGCGCAAGAGCGCGCTGCGCAGGCCGGATTCGTGCGTACCGCCGTCGGGCGTCGGCACCGTGTTGGTGTAGGAGGAGAGGAAGCCGTCGGCGTCGGCCGTCCAGGCCACGGCCCATTCGCAGGCGCCGTGCGCGCCGTTGCGGCCCGACTTGCCGGAGAAGATATCGGGATGCACCAGCGTGTCGGCGTGGATCGCGGCGGCCAGATAGTCCTTGAGGCCGCCGGGGAAGTGGAAGGTGGCTTCCGGCGGCACGTCCTCGATGCCCTTGAGCAGTTCGGGTGCACAGTTCCAGCGGATCTCGACGCCACCGAACAGATACGCCTTCGAGCGCGTCATCTTGAACAGGCGTTGCGGCTTGAACGAGGCCTTTGCGCCGAAGATGTCGGTGTCGGGCTTGAAGCGCACGCGGGTGCCACGGCGATTGTTGACCTTGCCGAGGTCCTCAAGCTTGCCCTTGGGATGCCCGCGCTCGAACGACATGCGATAGAGCTTCTGGCTGCGCGCGACCTCGACCTCAAGGCGCGAGGAGAGGGCGTTCACCACGGAGATGCCGACGCCGTGCAGACCGCCCGAGGTCTCGTAGACCTTGCTGTCGAACTTGCCGCCCGAATGCAGCGTGCACATGATGACTTCGAGCGCCGACTTCTTCGGGAACTTCGGGTGCGGATCGACAGGAATGCCGCGGCCATTGTCGGTGACGGTCAGGAAGCCGTCCGCGGAGAGTTCGACACCGATGAAGGTCGCATGTCCTGCGAGCGCCTCGTCCATCGAGTTGTCGATCACTTCTGCGAACAGGTGATGCAGCGCCTTTTCATCGGTGCCGCCGATATACATGCCGGGCCGGCGCCGCACCGGTTCCAGGCCCTCGAGCACCTCGATGTCGGCCGCGGTGTAGTCGGCTTCTCCGCCGCTGGCGCGCGGCGACGCCTTCGCGGCACCCGTGCGCCCCTTCGGCTCATGCGCCTCGAACAAATCGTCTTTAGCTTTGGTTTTCAACGTCTTGGACATATATCTTGATACGTTTTGAGGGCCGCGCAGGCGGCGAATCGGTTCGCGCGACTATGCCATGGCTGGCCGGCAAAGGTCACCGCCGGGCCGCCCCAGGGGCGTCGTTGGGAGCCAATGCCGGCGAATTTACGCCGCAGGCCGAGCAATTCCCGGCAATTTGACGTCTCGGTCCGGCCCGGGCCGGATTTTGTGACTTGATGTCACACAAGTGCTTGGCTTACCAGTCCTTTTCATCAGCAGCACCTTGGGTCAGGGCGGGAAGGCAATTTCGGAATGGAGCAGTTTGCGCACGCCCTGGCCGACTTCGTGCGCGCTCACCAGGCCTGGGCCGCTCCGATCGTGTTCCTGCTCGCCTTCGGGGAGTCGCTCGCCTTCATCTCGCTGCTGATCCCGGCCTGGGGCGCTCTCGTGGCCATCGGCGCGCTGATCGGGGCAAGCGGCATCAGCTTCTACCCGGTCTGGATCGCCGGCGGCTTCGGCGCAGCGCTGGGCGACTGGGTCTCGTACTGGTTCGGTTATCGCTACAAGGAGCACGTCGCCCAGATGTGGCCGCTCTCGCGCTATCCGGAACTCTTGCCGAGAGGCGAGGCCTTCGTGCGAAGTTGGGGGATACCCAGCATCTTCATCGGCCGCTTCTTCGGTCCCTTGCGCGCCTCGGTGCCGCTCGCAGCCGGCATCTTCGAGATGCCTTATTGGAGCTTCCAGGCCGCTAATTTCGTCTCGGCCCTGGTCTGGTCCGCCGTGCTCCTTCTGTTCGGCGACGTGATCGCGAAGATCATGGAATGGATTTGGCGCGTGGTCTGACGTCAAAACCTTGACGGGAACCGCATCTCGTCTTATAGCCCCGCGCCATGATCAACGCCGCGACCATCCTGTTCGCCCGTCGCCGCCGCCGCGCTTTAGCGGTTTGGGCGGTCGATCGCGTTTGAGATCATCGTCTTTGCCGCTGGATCCGATCCGCGGCATTCTCTCTCCTGTCAGCGCGATCTGATCCGGCGGCTCCCCAAAGGAGGCCCAGCAGGAGACCACGATGTACACGCCACCGCATTTCAAGCAGGACCGCACCGCGAGCCTGAAATTCGCCGACGAGCGCGGCTTCGGCACCATGTGTGCCTTTGACGGCAAGAAGCCCGTCGCATCATCGCTGCCGTTCTATCTGAGCTATGCGGCCGACGGCACACCGCAGGCCGCCTTTCATGTCGCCCGTCACAATCCGCTGGTAAAGCTGGCGGACGGCGCGACCTCCTGGCTGCTCGCGGTCAATGGGCCCGATGCCTATGTATCGCCGGACTGGTACGTCTCGCCGGATCAGGTCCCGACCTGGCTCTATCAGTCGGTGCATCTGACCGGCCCGGTGCGGCTGTTGTCGGATCATGAGCTGGCAGTGCAGATCGACACGCTCAGCGACAAGTTCGAAAGCTGGCTGTTGCCGAAGAAGCCCTGGACGTCGGGCAAGATGACGGCGGGTCGGCTCGATGCGATGAAGAAGGGAATCGTGGGTCTGGTCATGACGGTTGAAGAGGTCGAAGGCAGCTTCAAGCTCAACCAGCACAAATCGGACGCCGACTATGCGGCGATCGCGAATGCGCTGGGCGATGGCGATGCCGACGCGCAGCAGATTTCAGGCTTGATGCGCCAGATCCGGCCACAGGTTTTTGCAGACGACACGAACACGCTCGAAAGGAGCGCACCATGAGCCTCACCGAAACCACGAAAGCCCCGATATCAGGCGCGGCCACCAAGCCCGCCACCGTCTTCGTCGACGGCGGCTCCGGCACCACCGGCCTCGGCATCAACGAGCGGCTGAAGCTCCAAAGCGACGTGGTCGTGAAGACGATTGCCGACGACAAGCGCAAGGACCCCGCGGCGAAGAAGGCGCTGATGGAGGAGGTCGATCTCGTCATCCTCTGCCTGCCCGACGATGCCGCCAGGGAGACGGTTGCGGTGGTCGACAGCATGGGTATCTCTGCGCCGAAAGTGCTGGACGCCTCGACGGCCTACCGGGTTGCGCCCGACTGGGCCTATGGCTTTCCCGAACTGACCCCGGAGCAGGCCGGCAAGATCAAGGCCGCGAAGAAGGTCTCAAATCCCGGCTGCTATCCGACCGGCGCGATCGCGCTGCTGCGGCCGATCGTCGATGCCGGCCTGTTGCCGCAGGACTATCCCGTCACCGTCAACGCGGTGAGCGGTTATTCCGGCGGCGGCAAGTCGATGATCGCGAGCTTTGAAGACGGCAGTGCCCCGTCCTTCGAGCTCTATGGCCTCGGCTTCGAGCACAAGCATCTGCCCGAGATGCAGCTCTATTCGAACCTGACGCGGCGGCCGATCTTCATTCCCTCGGTCGGTAACTACCGGCAGGGCATGCTGGTCTCGGTGCCGCTTCAGCTCGACACGCTGCCGGGCAAGCCTGATGGAGCCGATCTGCAGGCTGCGCTCGCCAAGTGCTACGCCGGTTCGAAATACGTCTCGGTGATGCCGCTTCAGAACGAAGCCTCAAAGAGCGGCCGGCTGGAGCCGGAAGCGCTCAACGAGACCAACATGCTCGAGCTCTATGTCTTCGCCAGCGACAAATATCACCAGGCCGTGCTGGTCGCCCGGCTCGACAATCTCGGCAAGGGCGCATCCGGCGCGGCCGTGCAGAACATGCGGCTGATGCTGGGCTTGCCGGAGGCGTAGGGCGGAGCAGACCCAAGTCCTCTTGGCGATGCGAAGCATCGTCGAGTGGAGTGCGATGGCGAGAGGCGCGCGGCTCGGCTCGCGCGCCGTTCCTACTGGAGCACGACATCGGCGGGGATTGGATGCGTAGGCCGGCCGGCACACACATTATTGCGCGTGGTCGGTACGCCATTGCGCGTGGTCGGTATGTCTGATGATTGCGCAGCTGGGACATAGTCGGCCTAAGCCGCCATTTCGGCCGGCTCAAGGCGACGCGGTTGTGCCTTTCCTGCAACATTTTCCTCTGATTGCTGCTGCGACCTGCGGCTGCTGCTGGTGAAGTTTCGGGTGTTGTGAGAAATCTGAGTCTCGGTTTTCCCGCATTTCGGGAATTGGAAGTTTTTCGATGATTCGTTTCCCTGCTGTCCGCCGAGCGCAACCCGCAAACTCCGTTTTTGGTCCGAAGCTGCGGCCCGTGGGTCGGCTCAGGGGCTACTTGCTTGAAACGACGGCAATTGCCGCCGTCGCAGCCGCAACGTTTGCGCTGCCTGGCGCTGCGCAGGCGCAGACTTACACCTGGGGAGGTACCGGCAGCACCACGACAACGACGGACTACAATCTTGGCACCAACTGGGCCAACCCGCCGGCCGGAGCCCCGCCGGTCAATGCCGGCCAGTCAGCCGTGTTTGATGCGCCGCCCGGCGATCCCGTGGTCACCGTCACTGCCCCGATTACGCCGGACTCCTGGACCTTCACCGCGGCGTCGCAGAACTACATTGTTATTGGCCTGCAAGTGAACTTCAATGGCGCCGGGCCGAACGTGATCAATCAGGGCGGCACGAATACGATTACCAACTTTATGACGGGCGCTGGTATTTCTGTGAGCGGCGGGCAGTTAACCGTCAGCGGAATAAACGCATTCACGGCGACGAGCATCACGGGCGGAACATTCATCAACAGCGGCCAACTGACGACGACCGCTACCAACAGTGCCACCTTCATCAATGACGGTATCCTCACGGGCTCGCTGAGCCAGACGGGCGGCACGTCCACCAACAACGGCACGATCAGCGGCGACGCGAACGTCTCCGGTGGCACCCTATTCTTTCAAGGCTCGGGCACGATCGGCGGCAATGTAAATCTCTCGAACGCGGCCGCCACATTCGATATCTCGGGCACGGCCGCGGGCGGCAGCGCCGGCGGCATTTTCGGCGTCTCGGGCAGCCAAGTCGTCCTGGGCGCCCGGACGCTGACGATCACGAATGCGTCGCCCGTGAACATATTCTACGGCACGATCGCGGGCACCGGCGGCCTGACCGTGACGGGGGGAGTGCAGGAATTAGGCGGGACCAACACCTATACGGGCGTGACGACGATCAATACCGGCGCGCACATTTCCCTGATCGGTTCAGGCTCGATCGCGACTTCGAGCAAAGTTGTCGACAACGGCACCTTGGACTTGTCAGTGACCAACACGAACAGCGCCATCAAGTCGCTCGCGGGCACGAACTCGAACGCAAACCTGTTTCTCGGATCAAGCCTGAATCTGACGATCACCAACGCGAACGATACGTACGCAGGCAAGATCCAGAGCGCTGGTAACCTCGTTCTCGCGAGCGGCAACGAGACTCTGACCGGGGCCAACAGCTACACGGGCACGACGACGGTCAATGGCGGAACGCTGCGGGTCGACGGCACGATCGCGAGCTCATCGATGACGACCGTGAATACGGGCGGCACCCTCTCGGGTGTCGGTACCGTCGGCAATCTCACTGTGAACGGCGGCACCTTCGCGCCGGGCAATGGTACGCCGGCAGCATCCATGGCCGTCGCGGGTAGTCTCACGTTGAGTGCGGCCGCGACCTACCTCGTGCAGGTGAACCCGACGACGTCCTCCGCCGCGACCGTGAGCGGAACGGCGACGCTCGGTGGAGCGACCGTGAGCGCACAATTCGCTGCCGGATCCTATGTGGCAAAGCAGTACACCATCCTGACTGCAGGCAATGTTAGCGGGACGTTCAATCCGACCGTGCTTAATGGCACTCTGCCGTCAGGTTTCCAGACCACGCTGAGCTACGATTCCTCTCACGCCTATCTGAACCTCGCGCTGAGTTTCGCGCCTCCATCGGGCAGCCTGAACGGCAATCAACAAAGCGTCGGCAACGCGATCATCAACTTCTTCAACAGCAACGGCTCGATCCCGATCGCATTCGGCGGGTTGACACCGGCTGGTCTGTCGCAGCTCTCGGGCGAGGTCGGCAGCGCGCCGCAGCAGACGACGTTCAATGCGATGAGCCAGTTCATGGGTCTGATAACGGACCCGTTCGTGAACGGGCGCGGCGACGGCATCAGTGCCGGCGGCTCGCCGAACGCGTATGCGGACGAGAGCCTCGCCTATGCCGGACGCGCCAACAGCCGCTCGACCAACGCGCGGGATGCCTATGCCGCTATCTACACCAAGGCACCCGTTGCACCCATCTTCGAACAGCGCTGGAGCGTATGGGCGGCGGGCTTCGGGGGATCGCAAGCGACCGACGGCAATGCCGTCGTGGGCTCGACCAACACCACCAGCAATCTCTATGGCACGGCCGTCGGCGCCGACTACCGCATCTCGCGTGACACGCTGGTCGGCTTCGCGCTTGCCGGCGGCGGCACCAATTTCACGGTCGCGAATGCGCTTGGCGGCGGACGCTCTGACCTGTTCCAGGCCGGTGCGTTCTTCCGTCACAATATCGGTCCCGCTTATATCGCCGGCGCCCTCGCTTATGGTTGGCAGGACATCACCACCGATCGCACAGTGACCGTCGCGGGCCTCGACCGCCTGCGCGCCGAGTTCAACGCCAATGCATATTCGGGGCGGCTGGAGGGTGGCTATCGCTTCGTGACGCAGGGTTTCGGCTGGACGCCTTACGCGGCCGCGCAATTCACCACCTTCGATCTGCCTGTCTACGCCGAGCAGGCGATCGTCGGCAGCAACCAGTTCGCGCTCGCCTATGCCGCCAAGAGCGTGACCGATCCGCGCACCGAACTCGGCCTGCGCACCGACAAATCCTTCGCCCAGACCGATGGCGTCGTCACGCTGCGCGGGAGGCTCGCCTGGGCGCACGACTACACCACTAATCGCGCTGTCGCGGCGACCTTCCAGACTCTGCCGGGCGCGAGCTTCGTCGTGAATGGCGCGGCCATGGCGCCGGACTCGGCGCTGGTCACCGCAGCGGTCGAGAAGAAGTGGCTCAACGGCTGGTCCGCCGCCGGTACGTTCGAGGGCGAGTTCTCCAACGTCACCAAGAGCTACGCCGGCAAGGGCGTCGTCCGCTACGCCTGGTGAGCGATTGCGCAGTCGTGTCGAGAGTCAAAACACCCCGAAGATCGCCAGCGCCAGCACGGCCTGCGCCAGGAATCCGACGGTAAAGGCGAGGGTGCGGAACACCGGGATGCCGAGCGCATAGACGATCAGATGCGCGACGCGCGCCCAGAAATAGACCGCGCAGGCGAGCACCGTCCATTTCGAGGAATATTCCATCGTGTTGAGGATCAGCACCAGCGGGGCGAACAGAACGAGGTTCTCGACCGCGTTGTCATGCGCGAACATCAGGCGGTTGGCCCAATCCGCCTGGGGCTTGTCGCTGCGCGAGGGGTTGGCCATCGCGCCACTGAGGCCTCGAACCTGGCAGCGGTTGATGGTGTAGGGAATCCAGAGGATCCCGGTCAGGATCACCGTGCACGTCAGCCAGAACAATTCACGCGTCATAACCCGGTCCTCTCTGTCATCGCTGCGTTGAGAGCGAGCTTATACAAGCGCCCAAGATTCCGCCATGCGCAAGGGCGCTTGGTTTCTGCTCGCACGTGATCTTGTCGGAAACCGTTTCGCACTTTTCCGGATCATGCGCTACGCGCGAACCCTGACATAGCTGCCGGGCGCGTCCTCGATCGGAGGCAGCGCCTCGGTGCCGACGCCGCGCGCCGGCACTTCCTCCGGATCGAGGCTGCCCAGCCATTCGCGCCAATCCGGCCACCACGAGCCCTTGTGCTCCACCGCGCCCTTCATCCACTCGGCGACATTGGCGGCCTTGATGTTGTCGTTGGTCCAGTACTGGTACTTGTTCGTGGCAGGCGGATTGACGACGCCGGCGATGTGGCCGGAGCCGGACAGTACGTATTTCACAGGGCCGCCGAAAAACTGCGAGCCGTACAGCACCGATTCCGCCGGCGCGATGTGGTCCTCGCGGGTGGCGAGATTGTAGACGGGCACCTTGACCTTGGAGAGGTCGAGCAGGGTGTTGTCGAGCACCATCGTGCCGGTCGACAGCCGGTTCTCCAGATAGCAGTTGCGCAAGTAGTAGGAATGGTTCGCCTGCGTCATCCGCGTTGCGTCGGAATTCCAGTGCAACAGATCGAAGGCGCTCGGCTGCTGGCCTTTGAGGTAGTTGCTGACGACGTAAGACCAGATCAGATCGTTCGAGCGCAGCATGTTGAAGGCCATCGCCATCTTGGAGCCTTCGAGCACGCCGGAGGCCTTCATGTCCTGCTCGAGCGCCGCGATCTGCTCCTCGTCGACGAACACCAGGAGATCGCCGGCATGGGTGAAGTCCACCTGGGCGGCAAAGAATGTCGCCGAGCTCACGCGCTGGCGGCGCTTCTCGGCGAGCCAGGCCAGTGTGGTCGCGAGCATGGTGCCGCCGACGCAATAGCCGGCGGTGTGCACCTTCATCTCGCCGGTGACCTTCTCGATCACGTCCATCGCCGTGAGCGGGCCTTCCTTCATGTAGTCTTCCCAGCTCTTGGCGCCCAAGCGCTTGTCCGGGTTGACCCACGAGATCACGAACACGGTGATGCCCTGGTCGACGCACCACTTGATGTAGGATTTCTCCGGCTTGAGATCGAGAATGTAGAACTTATTGATCCAGGGCGGCACGATCAAAAGCGGCGTGCGCAGCACCTTCTCCGTGGTCGGAGCGTACTGGATCAGCTGCATCATCTCATTCTGGTAGATCACCTTGCCCGGGGTCGTCGCCATGTTGACGCCGACGACGAGGTTGTCCGGATTGGACTGGCGGATCTTCAGCATGCCTTTGCCGGCCGCAATGTCCTCCGCCAGCATCGTCAGGCCGCGCGCGAGATTCTCGCCGCTGCTTGCGACGGTCTCGCGCAGCACCTCCGGATTGGTCAGCACGAAGTTCGACGGCGAGATCGCGTTGGTGATCTGCTGGATGTAGAATTCGGCCTTGCGGCGGGTGTGCACATCGAGTTCGGCATCGCGCACGAGCTCCTGCGCCCATTTGGTCGTGAGCAGATAGAGTTGCATCATGAAGTCGAAGAATTGGTTCGACTTCCATTCCGGATCGGCAAAGCGCTTGTCGCGCGGCGAGGGCGCGATCGCGGGCGCGGCGTCTTGTCCGGCCATGCGGCGCGCCGCCGAGCCCCAGAGATCGAGATAATCCTTGGCGAGCCTCGTCTGCAGGTCGGACGATCGCGACTGGTCGGACAGCCAGTATTCGGCGACCGAGGTGAAGGTCTTGACGACTTCGGTGAGTTCGGTCGGCGGACGGTCCTGTACCTCGCCGCTCTCGCGCGGCTTTAGGAACGCGGCGAGCGCCTTGCCGCCGCTCTCCATCGCCCGCGCGACATTCATCGCGAAGGCTTCCGCATCGAACTTCGTTTCAGAAGTTTTCCCGGACGTTGACCCGGGTTTGGGTGTGTCGGTCGTGACGGTACTCATGAAGAGGACAGTAACGATTCATTCCGTATCCGTCACCGCGAAGCTCGTCGGTTTCGTGTTAAACAGAACGCGAAGATGTGCTGCACTGCGACAAGGCTTCTTGCTTTTGTCACAATCCACGTGCACCTCTGGCGCCGTGGGCCTTGGATGATTTCTCGCTCGCGCCATTTGTGGGCAGCAATGGTTTGAGCTTGGGCAGGTTGTTGATTAAGCTGTCGGCAGCCTTGCGTTGGGACGAGTAGGGGATTTCCCAGGTGTTGGCGTTTTGGGACCTGCAAAAGACGCGGCTTGCGTGCTGCGCGCTGATGGTGGCGTTTGCGTTGGGCGGCTGCTCGAGCCAGATCGCGGATATGTCAGCCGCTGATGCGCCGGCCCATCCCCGGGAGCCCGGTGGCTACCTCCCGGTGCACGATTTGCCGCCGGACCGTGACGAGGCAATCATCCCACCGGACCAGCGTGCCAAGATCGAGGCAGAGCTAGCCGCTGCGCGCGACCGCCAGGCCATTGCCGCCAAGGACGCGAAATAGCGCAGCGCAAGGTAATCGCTGGCGCCCCCGTCTTGCCGTGCTAAAAGACCTCAGTTCAGCCGAGAGTCAGGGCGAACGACTTCAGCCACCGCCGTCGCAGATTGCTCTAAGTATCTGATTTTGAGTGATTTTGATGTGTGGGGCCGATTCTTGTCGGATTGGCCCCTTGGCCAGGTCGATTCTGTCTTGACCGGTTGCCCGGAGCCCAGAGAGCCATGGAAGAATTTTACCGCATCCGCCGCCTTCCGCCTTACGTGTTCGAGCAGGTCAACCGAGCCAAGGCGGCTGCGCGGAATGCCGGCGCCGACATTATCGATCTCGGCATGGGCAACCCGGACCTGCCGGCCCCGCCCCATGTGCTGGAGAAGCTGAAGGAAACGCTTGGCAAGCCGCGCACCGACCGCTACTCGGCCTCCCGCGGCATCCCCGGCCTGCGCCGGGCCCAGGCCGGCTACTATGCGCGTCGCTTCGGCGTGAAGCTCAACCCCGACACCCAGGTGGTGGCGACGCTCGGCTCCAAGGAAGGCTTTGCCAACGTGGCCCAGGCGATCACCGCGCCCGGCGACGTCATCCTCTGCCCGAACCCGAGCTACCCAATTCACGCCTTCGGCTTCCTGATGGCGGGCGGCGTGATCCGCTCGGTGCCCTCGGAGCCGACGCCGCAATTCTTCGAGGCGGTGGAACGGGCCATCGTGCATTCGATTCCGAAGCCGCTGGCGCTCGTCGTCTGCTACCCGTCGAACCCGACGGCCTATGTCGCGAGCCTCGACTTCTACAAGGACCTCGTCGCCTTCGCGAAGAAGCACGAGATCCTGATCCTGTCGGATCTCGCCTATGCAGAAGTCTATTTCGACGAGAACAATCCACCGCCCTCCGTGCTCCAGGTGCCCGGCGCGATGGACGTCACCGTCGAGTTCACCTCGATGTCGAAGACGTATTCGATGGCCGGCTGGCGCATGGGCTTTGCCGTCGGCAATGAGCGCGTGATCGCCGCGCTCGCGCGTGTCAAATCCTATCTCGACTACGGCGCCTTCACGCCGGTGCAGGTCGCAGCGACCGCTGCGTTGAACGGCCCCGACGACTGCATCAAGGAGATGCGCGATACTTATCGCAAGCGCCGCGATGCGCTGGTGGAATCGTTCGGCCGCGCCGGCTGGGAAATTCCGCCGCCGGAAGCCTCGATGTTCGCCTGGGTGCCGCTGCCGGAAGCATTCCGCAGCGTCGGCAGCATGCAGTTCGCGACCTTGATGGTCGAAAAATCCGGCGTCGCGGTCTCGCCCGGCGTCGGCTTCGGCGAGCATGGTGAAGGATATGTCCGCATCGCCATGGTGGAAAACGAGCAACGGATCAGGCAGGCCGCGCGCGGCGTGCGCCGCTTCCTTGAAAGCGGCATCGAAACGTTGCACAACGTCGTTCCGCTCGCTAACAGGCGCTAATTCTCTTCGACAGGTTCACTAAAGCATCATGGTTGCACCCCTGAAAGTGGGCATAGCGGGGCTCGGCACCGTGGGCGCCGAAGTTGTCCGTTTGATCGAAACGCAGGCGCGCGTGCTCGCGGGCCGCAGCGGCCGCGGCATTCGCGTCGTTGCCGTCACCGCGCGCTCGAAGGCGAAGAAGCGCGGCATCGATCTGCGCGGCGTCGAATGGGCCAAGGATCCGCTGGCGCTCGCCACGCACCCCGAGGTCGACTGCTTCGTCGAGCTGATGGGCGGCGCCGGCGATCCTGCGCTCTCCGCCGTCGATGCGGCGCTCAACGCCGGCAAGTCGGTCGTCACCGCCAACAAGGCGCTGCTCGCCAAGCATGGCATCAAGCTGGCGAAATCAGCCGAAAAGCACGGCGGTGCGCTGAATTTCGAGGCAGCCGTCGGCGCGGCGATCCCCGTCATCAAAACGTTGCGCGAGGGTCTTGCCGGAACCGGCATCAATCGTGTCTACGGAATTCTCAACGGCACCTGCAATTACATCCTGACCCGGATGGAGCAGGAGGGCCTGTCGTTCGCCGAGTGCCTCAAGGACGCGCAGCGGCTCGGCTATGCCGAGGCCGATCCGTCCTTCGACGTCGACGGCCACGACACCGCACAGAAGCTCGCCATTCTCGCCAGCCTCGCTTTCGGCACGAAAGTTGCTCAAAACGCGGTGTATGTCGAAGGCATCTCCTCCATCGCACCCGAAGATCTGCGCGCAGCCGCCGATCTCGGCTACCGCGTCAAGCTGCTCGGCGTTGCCGTTCGCACCGCCAAGGGCATCGAGCAGCGCGTGCATCCGACCATGGTTCCCAAAACCTCTTCGATCGCGCAGGTGATGGGTGTCACCAATGCGGTCACGATCGATGGCGAGGGCATTCCGCCGATCACGCTGGTCGGCCCCGGCGCGGGGGGCGCAGCGACGGCGTCCGCCGTCGTCGCCGATATCGCGGACGTCGCGCGCGGCATCCGCGCCAATCCGTTCGGCCGGCCGATCGCGCAGCTGCGCGACACCAGGAAGGCGCCGATGGAGCGGCACGAAGGCGGTTACTACATCCGCCTCCTGGCGCGCGATTTCCCGGGCACCGCTGCTGCGATCGCGACCCGGCTCGCAGAACAGAAGATTTCGATCGAATCGATCGTGCAGCGCCATCCCAATGGCGGCGTTGCGCCGGCGAGCGGCAAGGCGGTGCCCGTGCCCGTCATCCTGATCACCTATGCCACGCATGAGGATGCCGTGCGCCGCGCGCTTGCGGCCGTGCAGAGGGACAAGGTGATCAGCGGGCGGCCGCAGGTCATCAGGATTGAGAAGAACTGACACGGTTCGAACGAACTGTGGGTGTTACGAGTTGATGCGGACGGAGATGTCCGTCCGAAACGCTTCGAAGGAGTTAGCCGATGTCGACCCATATTTCAGTGCCGCCGCAAGCATTGCTCGAGCGTATTCTCACGCTGGAGATCGTGCGTGTGACGGAACGGGCGGCGGTGTCGTCGGCGCGGCTGCGCGGGCACGGCAACGAGAAGGCAGCCGACCAGGCCGCCGTTGACGCGATGCGCCGCGAGCTCAACAAGCTGCCGATCCAGGGCACCATCGTGATCGGCGAGGGCGAGCGCGACGAGGCGCCGATGCTCTTCATCGGCGAGAAGGTCGGCGTGAACGCCGGCCCCGAGGTCGATATCGCCGTCGATCCGCTCGAAGGCACCACGCTGTGCGCCAAGAACATGCCGGGCTCGATCGCCACCATGGCGATGGCCGACGGCGGCACGCTGCTGCACGCGCCCGACGTCTACATGCAGAAGCTCGCGATCGGCCCCGGCTACGACAAGGGCGTCGTCGAGCTCGATGCCAGCCCCGCCGAGAACGTCCGCCGCCTTGCCAAGGCCAAGGGCGTCAAGCCCGAGGGCATCACCGTGCTCGTGCTCGACCGTCCGCGCCACGCCAGCATCATCGAGAGCGTGCGATCGACCGGCGCCGCGGTACGCCTCATCACCGATGGCGATGTCGCCGGCGTGATCCACTGCGCCGATCCTGACAACACCGGTGTCGACATGTATCTCGGTACCGGCGGCGCGCCGGAAGGCGTGCTCGCCGCGGTGGCGCTGCGCTGCATCGGCGGCCAGATGCAGTGCCGCCTCATCCTGGATTCCGACGAGAAGCGCGAGCGCGCAGCCAAGATGGGCGTCAACGATCCCAAGATGATCTACGGCATCGAGGACATGGCGCGCGGCGACTGCCTGTTCGCCGCCACCGGCGTCACCACGGGCTCGCTGCTGTCAGGGGTGAAATTCCGCAAGGACGGCGTGATCGAGACCGAGACGGTGGTGATGCGCTCCGTCACCGGCACGGTGCGGTACATCAAGGCCGAGCACCGCGAACTCGCGAAATTCCATCTGGACTAGGAAGCTCGTCTTCCGGAGCGACGGGACCGCGCGACGCGCGGCCCGGAGAACCCGGAATTTCGCGCCACGACTTCTGGATTCCGGGTTCGATGCCGCGCATTGCCCCCGGAATGACAACAAGAACAACCAGGGAAGCGCCAATGTCCGATCTCTCCGCCGTCAAGGCCCTCATCTTCGACGTGTTCGGCACGGTCGTCGACTGGCGCACCAGCCTGATCACCGACTTCATGTGGTGGGGAAAACAGCGCGGCATCTCCGCCGACTGGATCGCGCTCGTCGACGGTTGGCGCGGCATGTATGTCGCCTCGATGGATGACGTGCGCAAGCATCCCGAGCGCGGCTATGTCATGCTCGACGATCTGCATCGCCGCTCGCTGGAAAAGCTGGTCGAGAAGTTCGCCATCAAGGGCCTCACCGACGCCGACCTCGACCATCTCACCAAGGGCTGGCATCGCCTCTATCCCTGGCCCGACAGCGTCGCCGGCCTGACCCGGCTGAAGACGAAATTCGTGATCTCGCCGCTCTCGAACGGCAACGTCGCGCTGCTCACCAACATGGCGAAGTTCGCAGGCCTGCCCTGGGACCTGATCATGTCGGCCGAACTGTTCGAGCACTACAAGCCCGATCCCGAAACCTATCTCGGCGCGGCCAAGCTGCTTTGCCTCAAGCCCGAAGAGGTCATGATGGTCGCCGCTCACAATGGCGACCTCGCCGCCGCGCAAAAATACGGCCTGAAGACCGCCTTCGTGGCGCGGCCGACCGAGTATGGCCCCTTGCAGAAGGTCGACTTCGAAGCTACCGGCACCTGGGACATCGTCGCCAAGGATTTTTGCGGGATCGCCGACAGGCTCGGCTGCTAGCCGAGCTGCTGCCTCAGGCGCTCTTCAGCGCGAGCTCGCTTGCCTCCGTTTCCGCAAAACCCGCCTGCAATACCTCTTCACGCTTGTGGCGCAGATGCGCGCGCAGGATGTGGGCGAGGCCGGTGCCGTCGCGGCGCTGCAGTGCGTTCAGGATGGCCTCGTGCTCCTTCACGGCGAGCGCCCAGCGCTGAGGTGTCATTGGCGTGACGTAGCGCGCGCGGCGGATGCGCGCGGTCACGGATGCGTAGAGCCCCGCGAGCACGGGATTGCCGGCCGCGGTGACGATCCCCTCGTGAATGGCGCGGTTGCCGCGATAATACTGGATCAGATCGCCCTCGCGATAATGCTGCACCATCGTGGCGTGGGCCGCGGCGATGTCAGCGATCTCAGTG
The DNA here is from genome assembly GCF_028128765.1 of Bradyrhizobium sp. CCBAU 51627. Classification (GTDB taxonomy): domain Bacteria; phylum Pseudomonadota; class Alphaproteobacteria; order Rhizobiales; family Xanthobacteraceae; genus Bradyrhizobium. The sequence continues at coordinate 113,242 of NZ_LBJG01000086.1, read as the reverse complement.
TCGCTGATGCGCTCGCAGGCGAGCTCGCCGGCCAATGCTTCGAGCCCTTGGCAGACCTCGAACAGGTCGCGCATGTCCTTGTCGGTCAGCTTTGCCGCGCGCGATCCGCGATGGGGCAGCAGCTGCACGAGGCCTTCCGCGGCCAGCACCTTGAGCGCTTCACGCAGCGGCGTGCGCGAGATGTCGAGCCGCTCGCACAGCTCGCGCTCGGGAATCCGCGCGCCCGGCGGGATCTCGCCGTCGAGCAGAATGTCGCGGATGCGGCCGACGACTTCCTCATGGAGCATGGGAACATCTCTAATTTTGAATGCAAAAATAATCCAATAGACGAAAGCTAGCTAATTATATCTTGAAAATCCCAAATTCTGCATTCAAAAATGCAAAAAACAGATGGGGCCGAGGAAAATGGACCAGGCGGTGGCGGCGGACGACCTCGTTTTTGAACGCCGGGACGGGGTCGGGTGGATCACCTTCAACCGCCCGCAGGCGCGCAACGCCTTCACCTTCGCCATGTATGAGCGTCTCGCCGGCATCTGCGAGCAGGCCAATGACGACCGGTCGATCAAGGTGCTGGCGCTGCGCGGGGCCGGGGACAAAGCCTTCGCCTCCGGCACCGACATCAACCAGTTCCGCGAATTCAGGACGCCGCAGGACTCGATCGACTACGAGAACCGCATCGACCGGGTGCTGACCACGCTCGAGCAGTGCCGGGTCCCGACGATCGCGGCGATCAACGGCTTCTGCACCGGCGGCGGCGCGGGCATTGCCGCGGCCTGCGACCTGCGCATCGGCACGCGCAGCACAAGAATCGGATTTCCCATCGCGCGCACGCTCGGCAATTGCCTGTCGATGTCCAATGTCAGCCGTCTCACCGCGCTGATCGGGGCGGCGCGGGTCAGGGATCTCATCTTCACCGCGCGCCTCGTCGAGGCTGCGGAGGCTGCCAGCATCGGCCTGCTCGGCGAGGTCGTCGACGATCTCACAGCGCTCGACCAGCGTGCTGATGAGATCGCGCGCCTCGTTGCAAGCCACGCGCCGCTGACGCTGAACGCGACCAAGCAGGCGGTCGCCCGGCTGCAACGGCGGCTGAGCCGGGACGAGGGCGAAGACCTCATCCTGATGTGCTACACGAGCCAGGATTTTCGCGAAGGGCTCGATGCTTTCCTCAACAAGCGCGCCCCGCAGTGGCGCGGTCAATAGGACGCTCCGATGCCAAGCGATCGATCGCAATCCACCTCGCGCCGTTCCGGACCGCTCGCCGGCCTCAAGGTCATCGATCTCACCCATGTCATGGCGGGGCCGACCTGCACCTTGATGCTCGCCGACATGGGCGCCGACGTCATCAAGATCGAGAAATGGCCGAACGGCGATGACACCCGTCATTCGGTGCCGCCGAAGATCGGGGACGAGGCTGCTTCCTTCTTGATGATGAACCGCAACAAGCGCGGCATCGTGCTCGATCTGAAGACAGACGGCGGCAAAGCGGTGCTGCGGCGCCTGATTGCGGATGCCGACGTGCTGGTCGAGAATTTTGCGCCCGGCGCGATGGAGCGCCTTGGATTTGGCTATGAGGAGCTGCACAAGCAATTCCCGGCGCTGATCTACTGCTCGCTGTCGGGTTTTGGCCGCACCGGACCCTACAAGCATCGTCGCGGCTTCGACCTGGTCGCGCAGGCCATGAGCGGCATCATGAGCTTTACCGGCGAGCGCCCCGATGGCCCGCCGGTGAAATGCGGCCCGCCGCTGTCGGACATCACCGCCGGCCTGCTCGCGAGCATGGGCATCCTCGCCGCCTACACGCATCGCCTCAAGACCGGGGAGGGGCAGTGGGTCGAGACCTCGCTCTACGAGGCTGCACTGGTGCAGACCTATTGGCAGTCGACGATCGCGCTCGCCGCCGGCACCGCGCCGCGCGCGATGGGCTCGGCCCATCCGCTCAACGCGCCGTATCAGGCGTTCGAAGCCTCCGACGGCTGGCTCGTGGTCGGCGGTGCCAACAAGAAACATTGGCTGCTGATGCTGGAAGCGCTCGGCGCGAGCGAGCTCGCCGCCGATCCGCGCTTCGTCACGGGCGCCGACCGCATGGCCAATCTGAAGGAGCTCGAAGCGGTCCTCAGCGAACGCTTCCGCACCCGGGCGCGCGCGCACTGGCTCGCGGCGCTGGACGAGAAGGGCGTTCCATGCGGCCCCGTGCACAACATGCTGGAGGCGCTCAGCGACCCGCAGACGCTGGCGCGCGAGATGGTCGTCGAGGTCGAGCATTCCACGCTCGGCCCGGTCAAGACGATCGGCCTGCCGATCAAGTTCTCGGAAACGCCCGGCAAGGTCGCAACAGGCGCGCCTGTTTATGGCGAACATACGCGCGAGGTGCTGGCCGAGCACGGGTTCGACCAGAAGCAAATCGAAGCGCTCGAGCAAGACGGCGCAATCGTCTCGGCCTCCGGGGAGCGCAGGGAACGCGTCGCCTGAGCGGCGGTCGAGACGACTGATCAAGCAAAACAGAAAAATCAGTTGGAGGAAATCATGCGTGGGACATCTCTCTTCCTGTTGTCAGTAAGCGTCGCCGTGCTCGCAGGCAACGGGCCGGCGCTCGCGGCCTGGCAGCCGCAGAAGCCGATCGAGTTCGTGGCGACGGCCGGGCCCGGCGGCGGCACCGACAATCTCGCCCGCGCGGTGCAGAACATCGTCACCAAGCACAAGCTGACGGAGCAGCCGATCGTCGTCGTCAACAAGGGCGGCGGCAGCGGCGCCGAAGGCTACGTCTACGGCAAGGCTTCCGCCGGCGATCCCTACAAGGTGATCTTCGGCACCTCGAACGCCTGGCAGCAGCCGCTGGTCTCCAAGGTCGCCTTCAACTACACCGATCTCACGCCGATTGCGGCGATGGCGCAGGACGAGTTCCTGCTCTGGGTCAAGCAGGACGCGCCCTACAAGACCGCGGGCGATTATCTGAAGGCGGCAGCCAGCGGCAGCTTCAAGATGGGCGGCGCGCAGTCCAAGGACACCGACGAGGTGCTGACGCGCATGATCGAGAAGGTCGGTCACGTCAAGCTGACCTACATCCCATTCAAGAGCGGCGCCGAGGCCGCCGTGCAGCTCGCCGGCGGGCATATCGATTCCCATGTCAACAATCCCAGCGAGAGTCTGGGGCAATGGCGCGGCGGCACACAGCGTCCGCTCTGCGTCTTCAGCCCGAAGCGGCTCCCCGAGGGGCCCAAGATCACGGCGACCGAGGGCTGGAGCGATGTGCCCACCTGCGTCGAGCAGGGTCTCGACATCAAGCAATACGAGCAGCCGCGCACGGTCTGGCTGCCCGGCAAGGTCACGCCGGAGCAGGCCGCCTATTACGTCGACCTCATGAAGAAGGTGCAGGCGACGCCGGAATGGAAGGACTATATCGAGAAGACCTCCCAGGTGGACACCTTCCTGACCGGTGCCGAGTTCGACCAGTTCATCAAGCAGGATCTCGAGCACGTCAAACAGGTCGCGACCGAGCAGGGCTGGCTGGTCAAGTAGGGCGGGTATCGCACCATGATCTCACGCCGCGCCCTCGAGCTTGCCACCGCCATCCTGACCGGCAGTTTCGGTGTCGCGGTGGTGGTGCAGAGCCTGGACAACGGCATCGGCTGGTCGAGCGAGGGCGTCGATGCCGGCACGTTCCCGTTCCTGACCGGCATCATCATCCTCGCCGGCAGTCTCTACAATCTGGTGCGCGGAATCGTACCGGCCGCGACGCTGGCGAGTGTCCCCATCGCGATCACGTCGATCGAGCTGTGGCGGCTGGCCGGCCTGTTCGTGCCCGCCGCGATCTTCGTGGCGGTGATCCCGCTGCTCGGGATGTACATGGCCTCGGCGGCCTACGTCTTCGCGGTGCTCGCGTTCCCCCGGCATCAATCCGTGCCGTGGTCGGCGGCCACGGCCGTGGCGACGGCGCTCGCGCTCTACGTCGTGTTCGAGCGCATGTTCCAGGTCAGCCTGCCGCACGGCGCGCTCGCAGCAGTGCTCGGGTTCTGAGGGAGCGGGCAATGGGCAATCTCGCAGAGCTCCTGCACGGCTTCACCATCGCGGTCACCGTGCCGCATCTCGTCCTGATGGCCGTCGGCGTGCTGCTCGGCATTCTCGTTGGCGTGCTGCCGGGGCTGGGCGCCCCGAACGGGGTGTCGCTGCTGCTGCCGCTGACCTTCGGCATGCAGCCGGTCTCGGCGATTATCCTGCTCTCCAGCATGTATTGGGGCGCGCTGTTCGGCGGCTCGGTGACCTCGATCCTGTTCAACATCCCGGGCGAGCCGTCCTCGGTCGCAACCACTTTCGACGGCTATCCGATGGCGCGCGACGGCCGGCCGACCACGGCGCTCGCCACCGCCTTCGGCTCGGCCGCGTTCGGCGCGCTGATCGGCGTCATCCTGATCACCTTCCTGGCGTCATGGGTGGCGCAGGTCGCGCTCGCGTTCGGTCCACCGGAATATTTCGCGGTCTATTTCCTGGCTTTCGCGAGCTTCGTCGGCATGGGCGGCGCGGCGCCGATCAAGACCGTGGTGGCGCTCGCGATCGGCTTTGCCATCGCCGCGATCGGCATCGACACGGTGTCCGGCAGCGTCCGCCTCACCATGGGTATCGACGAGCTGGTCAAGGGCGTGAACTTCGTCGTCGCCGTCATGGGCCTGTTCGGCATCGGCGAGCTCCTGGTCGCGGTCGAAGAGGAGTTTCATGCCCGCGCCGTCTCCTCGAAGATCGATTGGCGCGAGGTGTTCCGCGCAGTCGGCCGCCTGCCGCGGCATAGCGTCGCGCTGCTGCGGAGCGCCGCGATCGGCTGCTGGATGGGGATCACGCCGGGCGGTCCGACCGCAGCCTCCTTCATGAGCTACGGCATCGCCCGCCGCTTCTCCCGCCGCGGCCGCTATTTCGGCACGGGCGAGGTCGAAGGCATCATCTCGCCGGAGACCGCCGATCATGCCGCCGGGACCAGCGCGCTGCTGCCGATGCTCTCGCTCGGCATTCCCGGCTCGGCGACCGCGGCCGTAATGATGGGCGGGCTGATGATCTGGGGCCTCAATCCAGGGCCGATGCTGTTCGTCGACCAGAAAGATTTCGTCTGGGGCCTGATCGCCTCGATGTATGTCGGCAACATCGTCGCGGTCGCGCTGGTGTTGCTGACCGTGCCTGTTTTCGCCGCCTTGATGCGGATTCCGTTCGTGGTGATCGCGCCACTGATCGTGATCATCTGCGTCGTCGGCGCATATTCGGTGTCGAACTCCTATCTCGACGTGGTCATGATGCTCGGCTTCGGAATCGTCGGCTATCTCTTCAAGAAGCTGTTCTATCCCCTGGCGCCCCTGGTGCTCGCGATCGTCATCGGCGACAAGGCCGAGGACGCGTTCCGGCAATCGATGCTGATGTCGAAGGGATCGCTCGGGATCTTCTTCGCCAACAAGCTGGTGACGTGCCTGGTGGTGGCGGGGATTGCACTGCTGCTGCTGCCGCTGGTCTTGCAGCTTGCGCGCCCCTTCCGCAAATCCACGTCGCCCGCCGCCGAGACGGCGGCCCAGGAAAAGGTGATCATATGACTGCAAAGCCGCTCATTGCCCTGGCGATGGGAGACCCCGCCGGCATCAGCCCGGAGTTGACCGCAAAACTCGTGTCGCTCGATGAAATCCGCGTCCGCGCGCGGCTCGTCGTGATCGGCGACCGCCGCATCTTCGACGAGGGTGCGAAGATCGCGGGTGTCACGCCGGAACTGACGGCGGTCGAGCAGGGCGCCGATTTCGATGAGCTGCCTGATGATACGCTATTCCTTGATCTCGGCCATCTCGATCCCGCGCGGGTCGAGCGTGGCGTGGCGAGCCTTGCGGGCGGACAGTTTGCGCTGGCCAATTACCAGCGGGCGCTCGAATTCGGCAGGGACGGCCGGGTCGATGCCGTCTGCTTCACGCCGTTCAACAAAGCCGCGATGCGACTCGCGCGTGCCGACTATGACGACGAGATCGCGTTCTCCGCGGAAGTCGCCGGCCTGAAGACGCCGGCCAGCGAATTCAACGTGCTCGGAGAACTCTGGAATGCGCGCGTCACCTCGCACATTCCGCTGAGGGATGTGGCTACGAAACTGTCCGTCGAGCAGATCCAGCGGGCGCTGAAACTGACCGATGCCTGCATGCGGAAAGCAGGCTTTGCGCGGCCTCGCATTGCCGTGGCGGGCCTCAACCCGCATGCCGGCGACGGCGGCAATTTCGGCCGCGAGGAGATCGACGTCATCGCGCCTGTGGTCGAAGCCGGCAAGCGAGACGGCATGGCCGTCGAGGGCCCATTTCCCGCCGACACCGTGTTCCTGCGCGCCAAGGCCGGCGCATTCGATGCGGTGCTGACCATGTATCACGACCAGGGTCAGATCGCGATGAAGCTGATGGGGTTCGATCGCGGCGTGACCCTGCTCGGCGGCTTTCCGTTCCCGATCTGCACGCCCGCGCACGGCACGGCCTACGACATCGCGGGCCAGGGGATCGCCTCGATCGGCGCCAGTCGGGCTGCGGTGCTGCTCGCGGCGGAGATGACAGCGCGCCGGGCTGCCTGGTAGGCGCTGCGCTTTCGCCCTTCAGGAAAAACTGGAAACTTCCGCCGCCGAGCCGAGTTGCCAATCCGACGAACGTTCCCACGTCGGAGCTGGACCATGGCCGAGGCGAAGCCGCTGCACGCGGTCGCGAAAATTGCATTTGCAGTCACGCTGCTCGCCTTCACGGCCACCCCGGTGCTCGCCGCCCGCATGGATCCGGCCGCCATCGCGGCTGCCCAGCCATTGAAGAAGACCCTTTCGAAGGACAAGCCGACCCCGGCTGGGGTGCGCCTGCAGGTCCTGCTGGATCGGGCCCATTTCTCGCCGGGCGAGATCGACGGCAAGTTCGGCGAGAACGCCAGGAAAGCGCTTCGCGCCTTTGAGGAAGCGCGGCAACTGCCTGCTTCTGACGAGGTGTCTGACGATGTCTGGAAAGCCCTCCAGACGGACGACCGGCCGCTGACGACCACCTACACCATCACCGACAAGGACGTCGCAGGTCCCTTCCTGCGCAAGCTTCCGGCCAAGATGGAGGACATGAAGGACATTCCGAAGCTCGGCTACACCAGCCCGCGCGAGGAATTGGCCGAGAAGTTTCACATGAGCGAGCAGCTGCTGGCGTCGCTCAATCCGGGGCGCCATTTCGACCGTGCCGGCGAGATCATCGCTGTGGTCGACACCAGCGAGGGCGGCAGCGCTCCGCCCGTTAAGGCCGACAGGGTCGAGATCGACAAGGTCAGGCAGACCGTCAAGTTGTTCGACAAGTCGAATGCGCTGATCGGCTTCTATCCGGCGAGCGTCGGCAGCGAGGAGAAGCCATCACCGTCAGGCACGCTGAAGGTCACCGAGATCGATCAAAACCCGACCTACCGCTATAATCCGGCCTATCACTTCAAGGGCGTTCATTCCCGAAAACCCTTCAAGATCATGCCCGGGCCGAACAACCCGGTCGGCACGGTGTGGATCAACCTGTCCGCCGAGGGTTACGGCATCCATGGTACGCCGTCCCCGCAGAACATCTCCAAGGGCCAATCGCATGGCTGCGTGCGGCTGACGAATTGGGACGCGCAGCGCGTCGCAGCAAGCGTCTCGAAGGGCACACCGGTCGTTTTCGTCGAGGGCACCAGCTGATCCTCACCCATGATGTACACGCTGCCGCAGCATTGACTGTGGGCTCCCTGTCCCGCTTGCTTGAGGGAGAGGGTTGGGGAGGGTGTCTCCGCGTCGGGATTGTCGAGGATTACGGCGGGCGTCATCGCGCGGCGAGAGCCCTTACCCGCCGCGCGCGGGACGGCTTTGCAGCGCCCCGGGGCTCTCTCGCAGGCTTTGGCGCAGGGCTGACGATGCAAGTTATTTCGACTATCCTTCGATGCAGACCGCGGCGGGCAGGACAGGGCGCACGAGGGGAAATCGATGACCACAGTAAGAAGCGCTCTGGCTCAGAAGAGTAGTGCCCTGACCCATGTTCGTTCCGGCGACATGGTCGTCGAAGCTTTACGCCAGATGCGCGACAACCGGGTCCGGTCAGTGCTGGTCATCGACGACGACGTGCTGGTCGGCATCGTGACCCAGGGTGACTGCGCTATCAAAGTGCTGCTGCCCGGGCTCGATGCGAAGCAGACGCCGGTGGGCCAAGTGATGACGGCCAACCCGGTGACGGTCAAGCCGGACGATCAGCTGGAAGGCTGCATGGCAATGATGGCTCAGCGCAGCTTTCGTCACCTGCCGGTGCTGGACGCGGGCAAGGTCGTGGGCGTGATCTCGATCGGAGACGTCGTCAAGAACGTCATCCGGGATTTGGAGCACAACGTGGACGACCTGATGGGCTACATCATGAAGGACGGCCCCGGAGGCTGACAAACGAACCGCGCGATAACATCGGCCCCGCGGAGGTCTGCAGGCCCTCATTGGACGTCTCGCGGATCAGGGCGCACGGACCTGTCCCCTTTCGAGGTCTACACCAACTTGGTGGTGTCGCCTGGATGAACGGGCCGATCCTACGAGCTGATAAAGGTGGCGATGCCCGCTTTCAGGGGACGAGCGGTCGTGACAGGCTGGCGGCCGCCCGCGCTCTTGGACCAGTGTCCAAACCTGCTTATCATCACCCACAGATATTGAGTTGGGGCCGGCAATGAAGCGACGCGAGCTCATCGGACTGATCGGCGGAGCGGCGGCGTGGCCGCCGGCGGCACGGTCTCAGCAGGCTGCGAGCCTGGCGCTCGTCGCTGTCCTAGTCATGGCGACTGAGGAAATTGCAACCGCAAGGAGCGCCAGTATTCGGGAGGGTCTCAAGCGCTCCGGCCTCATCGAAGGCAAGGACTATGTGATGACGGTGCGCTTCGCCGAGGGCGACTACGCGCGACTGCCTGAAATTGTCAAGGAACTGGATGGCTTGAAGCCCCGCGTCTATGTCACCGTGGCCAGTGGTCCTAAGCCAATCCACAGGCAAGTACCGAACGCGCCGGTGGTCTTCACGGGCATTGCAATCGATCCGGTCGCGTACGGCTGGGTAGAGAGCTATGCAAGGCCGGGCGGCATGGTGACTGGCAACGTCCAGAACGCCATGGGTGGGTTAGAGAGCCTGATGAGCAAGCAATTTCAATTTTTCAAGGATCTGGTGCCGAACCTGACGCGGCTTGGGTTCATTGGTCTTACCGACACTGCTCGTCAATTTCCCGTCGAGCGGACTGCCGTACAAAAGGTAGCCCAGCAATTGGGCTTCGCGGTTTCCATGTATGAGGTGCCGACGCTCGCTGACGTCGACAGCGCCATTGGGTCAGGGCAACGCGACGACGTCAGCGCGTTCTTTCTGTCCCTTGAACCAAGATTCGTGGCCCGCATCCCCCAAATTGTGGCCTCTCTCGCAAAGACCGGTAAACCGGCGTTCGGTCCCACCCCCGTCTGGACGCGGGGCGGGCTATTGATGTCATACTATACCGATTTCGATGAGCAGGCGCGCCGCGCCGGCGGCCAAGTCGCCCAAATCCTGAGGGGAGCGAAGCCCGGCGATCTGCCCATCGAGCAGGCCGACAAATTCACACTCATTTTGAACCTGAAAACGGCGAAGCGGTTGGGCATCACGGTGCCGCCAGCGCTGCTGGCGCAGGCCGACGAGGTGATCGAATAGAAATCGTGATTGCTGCGTTGCATGAGTCCGGTTGTGGCCCGCTGCAAAGTACCCCGTCTACCGGAGGTCCGCTCATCGCGCCCCAACCGACAAGATTTGCTCTACCTGAGCGGGCCTCGTGGACTGTTAACAAATCCGCTACCGACGCGAAACCCATGCCAGCATGCGCATCCTGATCGCTTCTATTGCAACTTTGGCACTGAGCCGCGTAGCGTTGGCGCTTGACGTTCAGGTAGGCGATCATGTTGTCGCGGTTAACGACGGCATCGGTTGCTCGGATTGGACCTCCTTTGAAGCTCTTCGCGATACTGATCCACGAGCGCTGAAGAGCAAGCTCCCCGCTGGATGTCTAATAGTACACGGCGCGCCGCCCGCTAGACGGTAGGTCGCGTAGTCCCCACTACGCGGCCCCACCCAAGCCGTCGGCTTCCCCAAGGCTGGCGGCTTTCTTTTGTCCCGCCTTCCGCTGTTACGGCTGTTACGGTGACAGTGCTGGACTGTAATCACCGTGGCTATGATGCCGACTGGATAAGAGAACTGGCCGTGAAAAAGGGAGCCTGGGCCAACATCCTCCGAAAAGCAATCGCAGCGATCTGATCTGCTTCAGCCCGTATCTTAATCGCGACCGCAACCAGGTCGAACGGTTCTTCAACAGGATCAAACAACGTCGTCGTGTGGCGCGCTACGACAGGCTTGCGGGAACTTACCTTGCCTACGTCCAACTCGCATCTCTCCGGCTATGGTTGTGGCTCCGAGAGATCTACGTCCTGCCCGCTCGGATTTGGCATCGGACAAATGCCTCGTTGGGAGCATCGGTGGTACGGCGTTTCGACCACCAACTCTTGCCGTCGGGCGAGATGCCGCCTCCGTTTTGCAGAGCGCAGAGACAGCCGAGCCGATCATGCATCCTGTCACATCGAGCATCTCCGCTCGGCTGTTGCGCCTGCTTGGCCGAACGCGATTGGTCCTCGCGCCTGACCATTGGCGAGGGCGAATTGGTCGAGAGCTCCTTCGGCTTTTGTGGGTGCTCCTTAGTATTTGAGGGAGAACTCACCGCCAGTGTTGGCTTGACTAACTGCCAGACCGGATAGAGATCGATGGTTGGCTGCTCTGTGGGATGATCGGGATTTGAATTCGATAAGCTAATTACGTTCTTTGCGTCGAATTTTACAGTGATCGTCTCGCGGTATTTCATCGAGAAAGCGTCTTTGTCAATGTACTCCGCGAACCGGGAGTAACCCGCAGGCGTTTTCACCCAGGATGATTTCGTGGGTGGCCCCCAGAGATAGAACCCGGTGGCTAGGCCGGTCGCCGAGACATCAGTAATGATCAGCATTGCATGTCGGCCTTTGCCGTCGCCCCATCCTTTCTTGCTGGACCACACTCCGACGAACTTCGAGTTCGCTCCCGCTGAATCCGACTTGCTGGGCGTGATGGTGAATTCCGGCATTTTCAATTGCTGTTTGGTCGCTATTGCCGTTACGCGTTGACCATCCTCGGGTGAGAACGCGCCGCGATCAGTAATGACTGCGCTGGCGGTCGGGGCTTGCTTTTGCGTGCTGTTGTCAGTGTTGGGTTTGGGCTCGAGGGGCGTAGGAACAACAGGTGAGGCCGGGACGCCTGAAGCCGGAGCATTGGGAGGACTCGCGGTCGGTCCTTTAAGATAAATCTCCTCTTTTGACAGTGACCCGTACACAAAGGGCTGCTGCTCGCGCTTGGTCGCGGTCATGACATCATCGCGAACTCGACGGAAAAGGAATGAGATCTCCAATCCGGGTGTCTCGATGTGTCGAAGAAGCGCAGTCGTGAAAGGGCTGTTCCTTCCGTCCCCATCACTTGCGGTAGTCCCGTCGCGAGCAGCATATGCAATGAGTACATTGTCTGTTGGTTCTGTCGGGGCCAGTCCACGGGCAACTGCGCGGCTGGCCAAGGACCGCCTCATCTTTGCTTCAAAAGGGTTGTTGCGGCACGCGTCCAGAATGATCAATCCCAACTGTCGCGCCTTGCTCACCTGGAGATTCACAGACCTCAGACTGACTGCTTCGCTCTCGACATCTGTGTCGCTCCTCAATTCGGCATCCGTTGGAATCAGCCAATTTTCTCCTCCGGCCTCCATGCCGTGGCCAGCGTAAAAAACGACGGCCATCATCGAGCCTTCGGCAGCGCGGCCAAACTCGACGATTGCTTTGCGCATGTCGACGGCAGTGCCATTGGTTACTTGAGTGACCTTGAAGTCGAGGCGCTCCAAAGCGCGAGCAACGTCAGCCGCATCTCGTGTTGGATTCGGAAGAGCTGGTACCGTCATGTACGCACCATTGCCAATTACCAACGCAACCCGCTCGGTGCCAAGTGCCGGTAGTGTTGTCAGGAGCAAGACTGAAATTAAGAAAGTAAAGCGTCCCAACATCGTTTCCACCCCCCGCAAGGCTGCACCTTGCTTTCAGCCCCTTCCGGTCGTCGTACACTAAACGGTGAATCGAGCTAGCGCCAACAAATGGAGCAGCCAAAGGTCTGCATCATCCAAATTTCAGCTTCAGGTGTTCTCCTTCGCTCGGCACCAACAGCCGGTCAGGAACGTTCCACTTCCGCGCTCCACCAGGGAGATGTGGGTCCGGTCAACACCGGCCTCTGGCGCATGTCATCTTGGGACAGGCCAGAACGTTCCGGCGCGCTCATCGTGGTTCATGTGCTGGAACGGACCGGGCGGGCCGACGTTCTCTGCTTCGACATCTGGGTGGGCGACATCAATGGACGACTGTCGTGACCTCGTGACGGTCAGTCTTGTGCTGCTCTGCGCCGGCATCATGCTGGTGGCAGGCCAGCTTTACATCGAGCGTCATGCGCCGGACTTCGGGCGCAAGGAGATCGAGACACCAGCCCAGCCGGCACCGCCGCCCATGGTCTCGCACGCGCTGCAGCCGAACGTCAGCGAGCCCGTCCAGGGTCTTATCGGAAAGCGGCCGACCTGACGCGGCGAGCAAGGTGCTCGCCGGCCGCAATAGGCTGGCAAATGCTGCGATAATGCCATTCTGCCAGTGTTTTGCCCGACGAGTCAAACGTCCCGCCAGTGCGATCGGGCGCACCGGGCCGTTGCGATCAGCTAACCCTTGCGGCGCTTGGTGCCGATCCATCGAAAGACGGCCGCTCGAAAAACCTTGTCGCCACAACAGTCCGGCTACTGTGCATGGGGTTGTTTTCGCGAACTGACGGGCTTCGGCTCACGCCCCGCAAACGATGACGCCGTACCAGCCGAGCCCGCGATAGGTCTCGTAGCCGGGCGTTGCATGGAATGCGATCATCGCGCCTGACCGGTCGTGGTAGAAGCCCGCGCGCTGGCCGCCCAGCGCCAGGGCGATGCGCTCGCTCAGAATGCCCTGGCCGTCGGAGGCGGCGATCACGCGGAAGTTCGAGTCGACCAGCAGCACGCGCGCCTTGTCATGGTCGCCGACGCGCACGCCCTGAACGATGGCGCGGGCCTGCGGCTCCCAGTCGAAATGGATGGCGAGCACGCCGATCGGCGCGCCATGGGCCTGGCCGCCGGCGCGAACGCTGGCGCAATAGGTTGCGACCTGCGCGTTGCCGAGCAGCGGCTGGTTCTCGACGTCGCCGGCGACATAGTCGTCGCCGGAACGCAAGGTTTTCGCCTCGCGAAACCATTTGGTGTGGGCGACGTTCTGGCCGACGACGCGGGAGCGGTCGGCGCGGCCGTTGGCGATGACATTGCCGTCGAGGTCGCAGAGCCAGAGGTCGAGATAGACGGTGTAGGCGCCGAGGATGACGCCGAGCCGCTGCGAGGCATAGGCGACGGCGGCCGGGGCCGGCGAGGCCGCGCAATCGACCACGGCGGAATCGGTCGCCCACCAGCGCACGTCGCAGGTGCGCTCATAGAGGTTGCGGTCGATCAATTCGACCGCGTTGAGCGACAGATCCATCATGCGCTCGCCGCGTGAACGCTGGCTCATACGCTCGATCGAGGCGACCAGGTCGCCGGTGCGTTTCGTCAGCTGGGTCTCGAGCTCGCGCGCGATGGTCTCGACCTGCTGGCCGACGCCGCGCACCTCCTGCGCCACCACGGCGAATCCCGCGCCTTGTGCGCCGGCACGCGAACTCTCGATCAACGCGTTCAGCGCCAGCATCTTCATCTGGTTGGTGATCTGCTGGATCGATTTGGTCTTGTCGACCGCGATCTGGTTGACCTCCGCGGTCAGGCGGTTGATCAGCGCGGAGATGTCGGAATCGTCGTCGCGGGGGCCGGTGGTGACAGGCTTGGTTTTCAGACCCAGCGCAGCAGACATCGGGGACTTCCCTTGGCAATGCGGTCTGATCTGCAATGAACTGGGAACAACGGGTTACAGATCGAATAAGACTCGTTGTCGAAGATTCCGGCTAACGCCCACTTAATTTGCTGGGCGTGCGGCTGCTCAAATGGTAGTCAATCCGCTCGGTGTTCCGGCAATCCACCGCTTTCTGGGCCGCTGACATTGCAAATGGCCGAGGATTCCCGCCGAATCCTGAAAAGATGCGGCCATCGCCGCTGCCAGGCCCGTACCACTCGAACCCGCGAATCATGACGCCGCCCGCCATCGCCTTACCTGTCGAAATGCCCCAGACCTTTCTGGGCGTGGCGCGCTCGCTCACCGACAAGCTCTGGCGCGACCGGCTGGATGCGCGCGGCGCGGCCAAGGCGCTCGCTATCGTGCAGCAGCACCAATTGCCGGAGCTGCTGGCGCGGGTGCTGGCCGGCCGCGGCGTCGATATCGACGCCGTACCCGATTTCCTCGATCCGACCATCCGCAAGCTCATGCCCGATCCGTTCACGGTGACGGAGATGGAGGCCGCCGCGAAACGCATCGCGGATGCGGCCGCGAAGAGTGAGACTGTTGCGATCTTCGGCGACTACGACGTCGACGGCGCCACCTCGGCGGCGCTGCTCGCCTGGCACCTGCGCCATTGCGGGCTCGATCCGCTGATCCACATTCCCGATCGCATTTTCGAAGGCTACGGCCCGAACGTCGAAGCCGTGCGTGGACTCGCGGCGAAGGGCGCGACACTGCTCGTCACCGTCGATTGCGGCACCACCAGCATCGAGCCGCTCGCCGAAGCGAAGCGTCTCGGCATGTCCGTGGTTGTGATCGATCATCACCAGGCCGGCACCGAGCTGCCGGAGGTGGATGCACTGGTCAATCCGAACCGGCTCGACGATCTCTCCGGCCTCGGTCATCTCGCCGCTGTCGGCCTCGTGCTAGTGACGCTGGTCGCGGTCAACAGAGAGCTGCGCCAGCGCAGCTTCTGGACGGCGGAGATGCCCGAGCCCGATTTGCTCGGTATGCTGCATCACGTCGCGCTCGGCACCGTCGCGGATGTCGCACCTCTGATCGGCCTGAACCGCGCCTTCGTCGCCAAAGGGCTGATCGCGATGCGGCGGCGCGACCATGTCGGTCATACCGCGCTGATGGATGTGGCGCGGCTCAATGGTCCGCCGGAGGCCTGGCATCTCGGCTTCATGCTGGGGCCGCGCGTCAATGCCGGCGGCCGCATCGGCCGGGCCGACCTCGGCGTACGGCTCCTGCTGGAAGGCGACAGCGTCGAGGCTGCGCGGATCGCCGCCGAGCTCGACCGCCTCAACAGCGAGCGACGCGTCATCGAGCAGGCGGCCGAAGCGCAGGCCGACGCCGAGGCGCTGGCATCGATCGGGCTGGAGGACAAGCTCGGCGTGATCGTCACCGCGTCCGAAGGCTGGCACCCTGGCGTGGTCGGCCTCGTCGCCTCGCGGCTGAAGGAGAAGTTCTCACGGCCGGCTTTTGCGATTGCGCTCGAGCCCGGCGGCATCGGCACCGGATCGGGCCGCTCCATCGCCGGCGTCGATCTCGGCAAGGTGGTTCGGCAAGCGGTCACTGATGGCATTCTGCTCAAGGGCGGCGGCCACGCGATGGCCGCGGGCGTGACGCTGCGGAAAGAGAAGCTGGCCGAATTCCGCGCCTATCTCGAGAACGCGCTGGCAAGGGATGTTGCCGAGGCGCGCCATGTCAACGAGCTCTATATCGATGGCGCAGTCTCGGCGCGGGCGGTAACGACGGAGCTTGCGACCACACTCAATCGTGCCGGTCCCTTCGGCAGCGGCAACCCGGAGCCGGTGCTGACGCTGCCGGCGCATCAACTGGTCTTCGCCGACGAGGTCGGCCAGGCGCATCTGCGCCTTCGCTTCAAGTCCGGCGACGGTGCCATCGTCAATGGCATCGCGTTCCGTTCAGTCGGGCAAAAGCTCGGCAATGCCTTGCTCGCCAATCGCGGCCAGCAACTGCATGTCGCGGGCTCCCTGTCGGTCGATCGCTATCAGGGTGCCGAGCGCGTGCAATTTCGCGTCATCGACGTCGCGCTACCGGATCAGGGGCCGTCCACGATTAGATGACGACCCCAAACGGCATAAACAACAAAGAAGAAAGGGAGTGAACATGGCAGGGCAGGTTGAGGGCAAGGTCGCGCTGGTTACAGGCGGCGCGTCCGGCATAGGCGAGGCGATCGTCGAGCTGTTCGCGCGCGAAGGCGCGACGGTCGTCATCACCGATATCGACGAACTGCGCGGCCCCGAACTCGCCGCGCGCGTGGCAAAAGCCGGCGGCAAGGCGATCTTCCTGGAGCAGGACGTGACCAGCGAGGAGCGATGGATCGAGGTCGTTGCCGAGATCGCCAAACGCTACGGCCGGCTCGACATCATGGTCTCCAATGCCGGCATCGGCATCGCCGTGCCCTCGATCACCGACATGACGCTCTCCGACTGGCGCAGGCAGAACGCGATCAATCTCGACGGCGTCTTTCTTTCGGTCAAGCATTGCCTGCCTTTGATGCGCAAGCATGGCGGCGGCTCGATCGTCATGATGTCCTCGCTCGCGGGCCTGCGCGGCGCGCCGGGCCTGTCGGCCTATTCGGCCACCAAGGGCGGCGTCCGGCTGTTCGCCAAGTCGATCGCGATGGAATGCGCGGCCGCCGGCGACGGCATCCGCGTCAACTCGGTCCATCCCGGCATCATCGACACGCCGATCTGGGGCAAGATCCCGACGGGCGCGACCGGCGCAGGCCAGAACGCGCCGATCGATCCCGAGGAGCGGGCCAGGATGGCAACGCCGCTCGGCCGTGCCGGGCAGGCGGCGGAGATTGCCTCCGGCGTGCTGTATCTGGCCTCAGATGCCTCTCGCTATGTCACCGGCAGCGAGCTCGTGATCGACGGCGGAATGAACGCCGGCGGCGTGCCGCGGCGGGCGTAACACGCAGGCCAGGGGCGCCGCAGGGGCTGACGCGCAGGCGCAGCCCCTGTACAAGGTGGGTAGCTTCCGACCGACAAAGGTGTCCTTCGCCATGGCGCACAGCCTTCACTCTTCTTCGTCAGCCGCGCCATTCCGTTCGAACCGGCCGGACCTTGCCACGGAAGCGATCCGCACAGCGCGCGAGGACCTCGCCGCCTGCTTCCGCATGGCGGCCCGCAACGGGTTTGAGGAGGGAATCTGCAATCACTTCTCGGCGGTGGTGCCGGGCCACGACGATCTGTTCCTCGTCAACCCTTACGGTTACGCCTTTCGTGAGTTGACGGCGTCAAAGCTCCTGATCTGCGACTTTCATGGCAACGTGCTCGACGGCGAGGGCGTGCCCGAAGCGACCGCGTTCTACATCCATGCCGAAATGCACAAGCGACTGCCGCGCGCGAAGGTCGCCTTCCACACCCACATGCCCTACGCCACCGCTTTGTCGATGACCGAGGGCGATCCCCTGATCTGGGCCGGCCAGACCGCGCTGAAATTCTACGGCCGCACGGCGATCGATCGCGATTACAACGGCCTCGCGCTCGACGTCAGCGAAGGCGCGCGCATCGCCTCTGCGGTGGGCGACGCCGACATCGTCTTCATGAAGCATCACGGCGTGATGGTACTGGCGCCGACGATCGCGGAAGCCTGGGACGATCTCTACTATCTTGAACGCGCCGCCGAAGTGCAGGTGCTGGCGATGTCGACGGGACGGAAAGTGCTGCCGGTCGATCCCGCGATCGCAGCCGCGACCTACAAGCAGATGCGCGAGGGCGATGCCGAATCGGCGCGGCTGCATCTCGCCGCGATTCGTCGCCAGCTCGATGCCGAAGAGCCGCAGTACCGGCACTGAAGGTGGCTTAAGATCCATGCCGCAGCTTGGCCAGCACTTTCAGTCCGCCATAACCATCGGCCGGCGTGATTCCGGCGCGTAGCTGGAAATCCTTGATCGCTTTCATGGTGTCATTGCCGACGCGGCCGTCGGTGCCACCGGTATCGAACCCGGCCCTGGTCAGTCGCGTCTGCATTTCCTGAACCTCGGCGAGCGTCAGCACGCGCTCTGAACCGGGAAACGGCTGGATGAAAGGCGGTGCACCCAGGCAGCGATCGCCCAGATGGCAGATCGCCAGTGCATAGTTCATCGAGGGATTGTAGCTCTTCACCGAGTAGAAATTGGGCCCCAGCAGGAAAGTCGGCCCGCCCGCGACCGGTGTCCACATCTGTGCCGATGCATTCGGCTGCGGAAAGGCCTGGCCGTCGGCGCGGGTGACGCCGGCCGCCTGCCATGCCGCGTAGGTTCGGCTGCCGCTCATCTCACCCGGCGCGCGCACCTCGTAGCCCCAATGCTCGCCGCGATGCCACTTGCCGCGATTGACGAGATATTTTGCGGTCGAACCCAGCGCGTCGTCGGGCTTACCGAACGGCGACACCTTGCCGTCGCCGTCGTAGTCGATGCCGACATTGAGCCAGACCTCCGGCATCCATTGCGAATGGCCCATCGCCCCGGCCCACGAGCCGCGCATCTCCTCGGGCGTGCTCCAGCCCTTGTCGACGATCCGTAGCGCATTGAGCAGCTCCGCCTCCCAATAGGCTTTTCGCCGCGGCTCATTCCAGGCGAGCGCGGCGAGCGAGGGAAACACCGGCGTCATGTGGTTCTGCTGCACGAGGGGATCGCCGTAAGCCGACTCCACGCCCCACAGCGCGAGCAGCGTGCCGCGCTCGACGCCGAAATCGCGCTCGATGCGCGCGAACAGCGCCTCGTTGTTCTTCAGCGCGATCTTGCCGTTGACGATGCGCCAGTCCGATACGCGGCGGTTGATGTATTGCCAGATCTGCTCGTGGAATTCCGGTTGGTTGCGCATCTGCTTGAACACGCTGATGTCGGGCTCGATGCGTGCCATCGCGCGCTGCCAGGTCGCAGCCGAAATGCCCTTGGCCATTGCGCGAGCGCGAAAACCCTCACGCCATTCGTCGAAGCCGGGAGGCGAGGCGAGGACGCGTGCCGGGAAGGTCAGCAGCGCGGCTGCACCGAGGGTGGATTGGAGCAGGGCGCGGCGGGTGCGGTGGACCGAGGAATCAGCGTGTCTCATGAAGCTATTCTAGCGGGAAACAGGGCTGCTGGGAGCTGGTTACTGGAACGCGGGAACAGTTGTTCCTCCGGAACAAACTGTCGCAGTGCTGCATTCCCTTCGCACGATATTGGAGGAGAGCGGAATGAGGAAATGTCTGTTTGCCGCTGCCATGGTCACAGCTATCGCGGCGCCGGCGTTTGCCGATGAAGTTGGTGTTCACGTCGGTCCGGTCGGCGCCGGCGTGACGGTCGGCGAATCCCACCAGTATCGTGATCGCGATCGCGATCGGACTACCGTCATCAAGGAGCGCGAGCCCGCCGACCGCACCACTGTGATGAAGAAGGAGGATGAATTCGGTAACCGCAGCAAGACCGTGATTCATCACGACAACGATTGAATGAGCGGGGTCCCGGCCAATCCATACCGGGGGCCGTCTTCTTCAGTAAGACCTCGAGGTTGAATGAAAATTCGCGCGCATGCGGAAAGCCATGTCGTCGAGCTCGACGACGGATCGTGCTGGCGGATTTTCCCCGGCGATCTCGCAGCAACGCTGAGCTGGAAACCTGAAACGGATTTGCGCCTGGAGTCGAGCGGCGACCGGGTGAGTTCGCATGTGCTGATCAATGACGCGGACCGCAGCCGCGTCCGTGTGATCGCCGCCGGCGAAAGCTGGCACGACGGTGAAGTCAAGAAAGTCTTGAAGGGCGAGGAGTAGCGAGGCGACGAGACTCGCCTAGTTCTCCTGTAGCTCCGTCGCAACGTTGGCGAGCCAGCGGCGAATGCTTGTCTCGGCTTTGGCATCGAGGCCACTGGCCAGACGCTTCTCCAATTCGATGACTCGTTCCCGACACGCTTTGAGCAAAGTCACGCCGCGCGGCGTCAATGTCCATTGCTGGATGCGACCGTGGACGGGATGGGGCGTCATCACAATCGCGCCGTCTCGCTCGAGGTTGCGAATGATTACTCCGACGGTCTGCGGTGTCAGGAAGGTGAGACGGGCAACGTCGGCACCTGATAGTCCAGGATAAGCATTCAGCATGGTCAGCACGGCGAATTGCGGCGAGGTCACGCCGAGATCGGCCAGCGTGCGTTCCATCTTCAGCCGGACCGCAGCATGGGCCTGGCGCAGGAGATAGCCGAGATAACCCTGCTCGCCGCGCTTGCCTTCGCCGGGGGCGGGCAGGTGCACCGGGCGGTCCTTGGTAGGGACAGGCGTTTTCCGTTCCGATGGCGATCTTGTGATGCCGGCTGGCTTGCGCGTCATATAAGAGCTCTTATAATATCTAAGCATTCTTATAATAAAACAAGGTGAACGGCAATGTCACACGCCCGCAGCGAATACGAAGATTTCAAGAGGATTGCGCCGGATGCGTATGATCTGGTGCTGGCGCTGGGGCAGGTCGCAGCCAAGGCCGGCCTCGACAAGCAGCTCCTCGAACTTGTGAAGCTACGTGCCTCACAGATCAACGGCTGTGCCTTTTGCGTGCAGCATCACGTCCTGCTCTCGGAGCGGCTTGGAGTGCCCGTCGACAAGCTTCATCTTGTCGCTGTCTGGCGCGAGGCGCCGATCTACTCGGCGCGGGAGCGCGCGGCGTTGGCTTGGGCCGAGGCTCTGACTCTGCTTCCCGACGGCTTCGGCGACGAGGTGTATGCGGAAGTGCGGCGCGAGTTCTCCGAGACCGAGCTGATGTACCTGACGTCCGCAATTGCCTCGATCAATGTCTGGAATCGGTTCGGCGCAGCCTTCCAATGGACGCCGGCGAAGCGACCGGCCGTGGCGTCCTGATCTGAACAAGAGGAGGTGTCATGACTGCCATGACATTAGCTACGTCACTGCGCCCGATGCCATTGCGCTCGGTGACGCTGGCCGTTGTCGGCGGGCTGGCCTGCGCGCTCGCGATTGGCAAAGCGCTGCCGGTGACGATGGACACGGTCTCCGGCGCACTCGCGCCACTCTGCGCCACCGCCGCTGATAGCTCGCCGCTCGACAAGGTCGAGCCGATCGCTTCCTATGCGCTGCCCAACGTTCCGGGAAAGCGTGTCACCATCGTGCGCGTGTTCTATGGCCCAGGCGGCTTTTCGCGGCCGCATCGGCATGCCGGCTCGGTGACGGCTTACGTCACAAAGGGCGAGATCCGCTCCCAGCTTAGCGGCGGTCCGGTCGAGACGTTTGCTGTCGGCCAGTCGTTTTTCGAGCCGCCGGGCGCCACGCATCTGATCTCGGCCAATGCCAGCACCACGGAGCCTGCCGAACTGATCGCCGTGTTCGTGGCCGATGAGGGCGCACAGCTGACGACCTATCTGGAATAATCGGCAACGGTATCCCGGATGTTGCGGCGCTCATCCGGGATCCGATCGCGCCGTCCGCTTCAATTCTCTTCGGCGCTCGATCCCTCGCGCAGATCGGGCTTGACCACGTCCTCGGGCAGCGCATGGGCGACCGGTTGCGGGGTGCCGGCGATCTCCGGGCCAATCTCGCGGCCGCGGGCGCGGATCAGACGCTCATAGGCCGAGACCAGCGTGGCGTAGGGGCTGACCCAGATCCAGCCGTCGCGGGTGAACACCTGGACGTCGAAATGCAGATGCATCGACGTGCCGGCTGGATGATCGAGGTAGTTCGAGACCACGCCGATCTTCTCGCCCTCGGTAACCATGCGGCCATTGAGCAGGCCGCTTGCGTTCAACGCGTGTGGGTTCATGTGCATGTAGCGGAAGCGGATGTGCTCGGTCCGGCTGTTGACCTCGAGCGTCGCGGCCTGGTCGCTCGGCGCGCGGATCACGACGGCGTCGCGTACGGCAACGACTCCGCGCTGCCTGGGATCGCAGGGATCGTGACCGTCACCGGAGGAGGGACAGTTGGCAGCACGGATGTCCTCGCCCTGGTGACCATAGCCGCCGGCGCACTGCCAGACCTCGAAGCTGCGCGACTCGCAGAAATTGTCGCGCCAGGGATAGGCGGTCGGCCCATCGACCTTGTCGCGTTTGGCATAGGATTGCGAATGCACGAAAGCCGGCGCTTTCTCGAGCGGGAAGCGAATCTGGGCGTAGGCCATCTCGTCAGGATGACCACCCTGCTTGCGATATCCGGTGTTCGGGATGATGTCGCCGCTCGGCCGGTAGCTGAAATCCGTGGACCGATCGGTGGGACGCTCGATCAATTCGGAAGCGACGTCCGGGAGCGGCCGCATGCGCTGGCCGCCAGCCACGTGCAACGCCTTCAGGAAACGCTCGGCAACAGGATAGGCCTCCTTGCAGGCAAGTCGGCGCGCCTTGGCGACGCTGTCCAGGCACTGGATC
Organism: Bradyrhizobium sp. CCBAU 51627; assembly: GCF_028128765.1. Taxonomy (GTDB): domain Bacteria; phylum Pseudomonadota; class Alphaproteobacteria; order Rhizobiales; family Xanthobacteraceae; genus Bradyrhizobium. The sequence goes on along the minus strand of NZ_LBJG01000086.1, from coordinate 90,907 downwards.
GACACTACATAAGCGACGCCGAAACGCGTGAAGGCATAGCGCACATAGCCTTCGCGGATGAACTTGCGCAGGTCGGGATAGATGGTCGCAAGCGGTTTGACCGGCTCGCCCTTGCCGCCGGCAGGATCGGCGATGTCGTAGACCAGCGCCGATCCCGTGATCTGAACCTCGACGGGCTTTGCGTAAATGCGTGTCGGCATGCCGTCGCCGGCGCCAGGCTCGAGCGAAAACGTCGCGCTGTAGCCGGCAGGGCCAGCGTCGAACATGTCGACGGGATTGAAATCGGCCTGGCTGCGCGGCAGCGCGAGCGTCGTGCCCGCAGCGCTGCTGCGCTGCGCCTCAAGATAGGCGGCGGCATCGAACGGCAACAGTACAGGAACCGAGCTGCGGGTAATGCCGGTGAAGAATTGCGATGAAACCGCGTTGAGCTGCACCAGTGCCGGCATTGCGCGGGAATCGAAGCGCGCCACCGAACGACGCGGCACGAAGGTGAAATCGGCTGCGACCGCGGGGTGGCTGTTGATCTCGGTGCGAAGCTGGTCGAGCGCTGCGCGCCAATCGACGCGCAGAGCCGTGAGGGACGGGCTGCGGATTTCGTCCGCAGCCAGCGGTGTGGCGGTCAAGAGCGACAGCGACGCCAGGAGCTGCGAGACGAAGCGGAAACTTTTCCCAACCACTGTCTCGCCCCCCGGCGGCACCTGCTCAGATCCCTTGCTTAGTCCTTAGCGCGCTCGGAGTAGGAGCCGTCTTCGGTCATTACCACGATGCGGGTGCCGACCGAGATGTGCGGGGGCACGGTGGTGCGGACGCCATTGGAGAGCACGGCCGGCTTGTAGGAGGACGAAGCGGTCTGGCCCTTGGTCACCGGCTCGGTCTCGACGACTTCCAGCGTCACGCGCTGCGGCAGAGCGAGCGAGACAACGTTGACATCGTGCAATGACAGCTTGACGGTCATGTCTGGCTGAAGATAGGCGGCCGCATCGCCGACGACGTCTTTGGGGACCTGGACCTGATCGTAGGTCTCGGGGTTCATGAAGTGGAAGCCGTCGCCATCTTCATACAGGAACGTGTAGTTGCGCTCTTCGATCGTGGCCTTTTCGACCTGATCGGTGGTCTTGTAGCGTTCGGAGATCTTTACCCCGTCCGAGATTCGGCGCATTTCGATCTGGCTGACCGGAGTGCCCTTGCCGGGATGGATGTTCTCGGCGCTCACGACGACATAGAGCTTGCCGTCTTGCTCGATCACGTTGCCCTTGCGAATAGAACTGGCGATGACTCTCAAAGCTATATTTCCTGCTTGCTTGGCCCGGCACCGGCCAGGACGTGGTCAAATCGATGGGGGACTTGGGGCCTCAAATCAGACCTCGGCACCCGTTTCGGGCCGCAACATACTGATTTTGCCGTTCGATGCCAGCACTTTGCTGGCCGGGGGGGCGGTCGGTTAATGGCAGGGGACAAGCCGATTTCGCCGTTCTGGTCACCCGGAAGCCACCTCGACCGGCGCCCGTTCCTGCAGGCCAGGGGCGCCATCACTGGGGCTATCAGGGGCTTTTTCGCCGAGCAGGGGTTCGTTGAGGTCGAAACCTCCGTCCTCCAGGTCTCCCCCAGCAACGAGACCCATCTGCACGCTCCCCGGACCGAGATCATGCGGCCGGACGGCAGCCGTGCCAGCCGGTACTTGCGGACCTCGCCCGAATTCGCCTGCAAGAAGCTGCTGGCGGCCGGGGAGGAGCGGATTTTCGAGTTTGCCCGGGTCTTCCGCGACCGCGAGCGCGGCGACCTGCATCTGCCCGAATTCACCATGCTCGAATGGTACCGGGCCGCCACTCCCTATGACGCCATCATGGCAGATACGGTGGTCGTCATCGCCACGGCCGCGCAGGCAACCGGAATCGGGACTTTCTCGTTCCGGGGCCGGACCGCCGACCCCTTCGCCGAACCGGAACTGCTGACGGTTGCCGGCGCCTTCGGCCGGTTCGCCGGGATCGACCTGCTATCGACAATCTCGGGCAACGAGGGTAACCGTGCCGCGCTCGCCCAGGCGGCCGGCGGCAAGGTCCGCGTGGCCGAGGACGACACCTGGTCGGACATTTTCAGCAAGGTCCTCGTCGAGCATGTGGAGCCGCATCTCGGGCAGGGGCGTTTGACCATTCTGTTCGAATACCCATCTCCCGAGGCGGCGCTGGCGCGGACGAAGGCTGGCGATCCCAGGGTCGCCGAGCGGTTCGAGGTCTACGCCTGCGGCGTCGAGCTCGCCAACGGCTTTGGCGAGCTCACCGACGCCGAGGAGCAGCGCAGGCGCTTCAAGGAGTCCATGGCGGAGAAGCAGCGCCGCTACGGCGAGGCCTATCCGCTCGACGAGGACTTTTTGGCTGCGGTCGCCGCAATGCCGGAGGCGAGCGGTGTCGCGCTCGGGTTCGACCGGCTGGTGATGCTGGCAAGCGGCGCAACACGGATTGACCAGGTGGTGTGGACACCGCCTGCGGGTGAGAGATGACGAAAACCAATCTTGCACGAACATTGCGAGGGCCGGCCGAGCTCGTAGCTACGGACCTCGCTCCCGCGACCTCATTGCCCTCGCTCGAGAGAGTCGCTGCGCGCTATGCGGTTGCGATCACGCCTGCGCTGGTCGAACTCATCGACACCTCGGATCCCGACGACCCGATCGCCCGTCAGTTCGTTCCGACGGCCGCGGAGCTGGAGATGCAACCGGGCGAGGACGCCGATCCGATCGGAGACCATCCGCATTCGCCGGTTCCAGGGATCGTGCATCGTTATCCCGACCGCGTGCTGTTCAAGCTCGTTCACGTCTGCGCGGTCTATTGCCGTTTCTGTTTCCGCCGAGAGATGGTGGGGCCCGGCAAGGAGAGCGCACTCTCGGACGGGGCCTATCGCGCGGCGATCGACTATATCCGCGCGCATAGCGAGATCTGGGAGGTGATCCTGACCGGCGGCGATCCCTTGATGCTGTCGCCGCGACGGATGAGCGAGATCATGGCGGATCTCGCTGCGATCGAACACGTCAAGATCATCCGTATTCATACCCGTGTGCCTGTGGCTGAACCCTCGCGCATCTCTGACGAGATGGTGACTGCGCTTAAAGTCGAGGGCGCCACCACCTGGGTCGCGCTGCACGCCAACCATGCGCGCGAGCTGACGGGGCCGGCCCGCGCCGCGTGCGCCCAGCTGGTCGATGCCGGCATCCCCATGGTGAGCCAGTCCGTGCTGTTGCGCGGCGTCAATGACAGCGTCACGGCTCTGTCGGATTTGATGCGGGCTTTCGTCGAGTGCCGGATCAAGCCGTACTACCTCCATCACGGCGATCTCGCGCCGGGCACGGCGCATCTGCGCACGACGCTGGCGCATGGACAGGACTTGATGCGAGAGCTGCGCGGACGGGTGTCAGGACTGTGTCAACCGGAATACGTGATCGACATTCCCGGCGGCGCCGGCAAATCCCCGGTGGGGCCGAATTATGTGTTGGCAGCACAAAATACCGCAGCCGACGCGGGTGATGCGGTCACCGAAACGCGCTATCGTATCGTCGACTACTGCGGCGACGTTCATCTCTATCCGCCCGAAATCTGAGTGGTCGCGGAGGAGACGTCGGGCTTGAGGAATGGAGGATCGGATATGAAGAAGATCATGGTGGCAGCATCGCTCGTGGTCTTGCTCGGCGGTGCGGCGATTGCCCAAACCGCTACCAAGGGAGCGCCGTCGGGCGGGGCCTCGTCGGGGACGGTGCCGCAGGCGCCTGTCGGTCATCGCCAGCCGCGCGCCAGCGACGTGCCGAGCGAGAAAACTCTGAGCGATCCGAACAATCCCGTGAACAAGGAAGACGCGCTCCTCGACAAGAAGATCAAGAGCATCTGCCGCGGTTGCTAGGGTCGAATTTCGGACGACGGGCAGCGCGCGAACAGCATCGCCCCGCCCGCCTTTGACCTCGTTCTATGCCGAGCGCTCGTGTCGTCCGGCGCGCGCGGTGTTGCGGCGGACTTCGACCGCATCCGCGAGCTGCTCGAGCACGCCTGCCGTGGTCGCCCAATCGATGCATCCATCGGTGATGCTCTGGCCGTACACGAGCGGCTTGCCCGCCACGACGTCCTGGCGGCCGGCGACAAGGTTGCTCTCGATCATCACGCCCATGATGCGGTTCTCGCCGCCGGAGATCTGGCCCGCAATGTCGGCCATGACCAGCGGCTGGTTCTCCGGCTTCTTGCTCGAATTGGCGTGGCTCGCATCCACCATCACCAGCGGCGCGACGCCGGATTTCGTCAGCTCGTTGCAGGCCGCCGCGACGCTCGCCGCGTCAAAGTTCGGCTTGCTGCCGCCGCGTAGAATGATGTGACAGTCCTCGTTGCCGGCGGTCGAGGCGATCGCCGAGCGGCCGAGTTTTGTGACGGCCATGAAATGATGTGGATGCGAGGCCGATTTCACCGCATCTGCGGCAATGCGAACATTGCCATCGGTGCCGTTCTTGAAGCCGACCGGGCACGACAGCCCCGAAGCCAGCTCGCGGTGAATCTGGCTCTCGGTCGTGCGCGCACCAATCGCGGCCCAGGAGACGAGATCGGCGATGTATTGCGGCGTCGTCATGTCCAGGAATTCGGTGCCGGCGGGCAGGCCGAGATTGTTCACGGCCGACAGCACGTTGCGTGCGAGCCGAAGGCCCTTGTTGATGTCGAAACTGCCATCGAGATCGGGATCGTTGATCAGTCCCTTCCAGCCGACCGTGGTGCGCGGCTTCTCGAAATAGACCCGCATGACGATCTCGAGCTGATCGGCGAGGTCCTCACGCAGTTTGGCGAGACGCTCGGCATAGTCCAGCGCGGCCCTGGGATCATGCACCGAGCAGGGGCCGACCACGACCAGCAGCCGGTCGTCCTGGCCGTTGAGAATGGCGTGGATGGCGTTACGGGCCGCCATTACCACACGGGTGGCCGTGAGGGTGCGCGGGACTTCCCGCATCACATCCTCAGGCGTGCTCAGCTCTTTCAGTTCGCGGATACGAAGATCGTCAGTCGTGCTCAGCACGGCGGGCTCCTGTCTGTTTCTCGAACCTGCCGGCCAATAAAAAAGCCGCCAGGTCTGGCGGCTGTTCGGACGTTTGCTTCAATATTTCAGATTGAGCGCGATCCTCCTGCCGCCAGCGAGCTGTCGTAGCTAAAGTACCAAAAATAGCTGGTGGCGACGGTGATCATGGCAGGCCATATAGCGCGCGATGGACGCCTTGTCACCCCCCAAAGGGCGTGAGGGATGCCGAGGCGCCTCAACTGTTGCTTTTGCGCGCCGCCAGGGCCATGCCGATCAAGGTGGCGCCGCCAAACAGCAGATTGATACCGACGAGCACGCCGATGGCCCATTCCGCCGAGCTCGGCAGTCCGGTGATCACCATGAACGCAATCGCGATGTCGACCAGGCCGGAGACTAGGAGCCACGACCAGCGGCCGCTGAGCTCGCGGCGGTGCTCGAGCGCATACATGATGGTGGTGACGCCCTCGGCGAGGAAGTAGGCGCCGAGCACGATCGTCAGCGTCAGCACCGCCTGCATCGGGCGCGCCAGGAGGAGCATGCCGGTCAGCGTGGCGAGGGCCGCCGAGATCAGCGACCACCAGAAGCCCGGCGCGCTGCGCGCCCAATAGGTTGCGATCAGTCCGCCGATGCCGCTGATCAGAAACATCCAGCCGAGGAAGATCGCGGTCGCAAGGCTTGCGAGCGGCGGCAGGACCAGCGCGGCAACACCGAGGATGGCGAGCAGGATGCCCTCGAACAGAAACGCTTTCCAATGCGCCTTGACCGCCTGGCTCATGGCGGACTGCAACCGTGAAAACTCCTCGGGCGATGTCATTGGCAGGCTCCAGATCGACGGGCGTGTGTTCAATCTAGTATGCGCGTGACGCGCTCGCCATCCCGCGGGCTTACCCGCCGCCGGGTGCCGAGGAAAAACCTTCGGCGCTGGTCCGGATGCGGTTGCGGCCAAGAACATAGATCGCGGTTGTGACAATCAGAAGCGCAAGGCCGAGCAGGATCGAGGTGAGCCCGATCGGGATCAGGGCCAATGTCAGATTGCGCTCGGGGTTGATCAGCCAGTGATGGATCGAGGTCAGCACGAAGGCGAGGCCGAGAAAGCCGATGCCGCCGCCGGCGAGCAGCAGTGCCCACATCCGCCGCAACTGGCTGAGCCGCTCCCGCGCGATGTCGGTCCGTGGCGCGTGGTGGCGAGCGACGCGCCGGACCAGGCGGATGGCGAAGGCAATCGAGCTGAAGCCGATCAGCAGGCTCGCGCCGCCCAGCCACATCCGCAGCGTCGGATCGAGATCCGGCATCTTTTGCAGGGTGAGCAGCGGGAAGTCGAAGGCCGAATGCAGCGCCAGCGGGCCCGCCAGCATCAATAGCCGACTGGAGAGACGGGCCCAGTCGCGATGACGACGGTTCGCGCCCAGTGCGGTGCCGGCGCGGGCGATCGTGAGGTAAGCGCCGGCAATGATGCCGAGCGCACCATGGAACGGCACAGTGAGCACGCTGCGCAGCGCCGCCAGCGAGCGCCACATCTCGGCATGCTGCACGAGATAAGCGAGATTCTCGTAGGCAGCGAAACCAAGCCCGACGGCGGCGCCGTAGACCACGGTATCCATCGGATTGGCGAAGGTCCGCCGCTTGGTCGAGGAGACCAGCACGATCGCGATGACCTTGACCGCTTCCTCCGGCAGCGCAACGCCGAAGATCGAATGCATGGCGAGCGCCGCCCAGGGGTTGTCGGGCGAGTCGATCATCCTGGCGAAGGGGGCGCGTGCAAGGCCCAGCAACGAGATGCTGGCCGCACCGAGCAGGAACGCAGTCCAGACCTGAGCCGGCGGCCCCGGGCGTTCCTCGGCGGCAATGACGAGCCACAGCATCAGCAGCGCCGGGGCGATGGCGGCCGTTCCGATGACGGTGGGTAACGCTTCAATCAGGTACATCGGCGCCGAAAATAGGTTCCCTTGGTCCGGTAATCTACGTCCACCGATGCGACCATCTGTCATGCACTCGCTGTCTCCTCGCTTAACAAGCGCGACAGCTCGCGTTCATCAATCCCGGCCGTTCGGGCAGAATGCAAGCGCAATCAATTGTATGGCAGGGCCTTTTCGTCATCCATGGTAGCGATCGCCGCCGCGCCGGTGGGAAGCGATTGCCAAGTCGGATCAACGAAATACGAAATCCGGAGGCTTCTTCGATTCAGTGCGTCGTGAGGGGCGATGGTGCATCGGGAGCGACATCGAAGGCGCCGAGGTGGAATTCCTCGCCGATCAATTCGTCAGGGGCACCATGTTGCGCGAGCAGTGTGAACGCCGCCTGCGGGTATTGCTTCCAGATTTCGAGGTCGCCGGCTGTGATGGTGAGCCAGCCGAACGTGTACATATAGCGCCCGGGCTCGGTGACCCGGCCGACCCTGTCCCAAGTGATTTTGTTGACTGCCATTCGGTCCCCCGATCGCAAGTCAGCGATAGTGCCCGGCCGTGGCGCGGACCCTTGAATGCTGATCCCGCAATGGGGCGGCGGTAGGGCAACGTTGGAAGGGGGGCTTAGGCCGATTGCAGCACGGGCTGGCGGACGATCAAGCGGACAAGGTCGTCGCGCTGCTGCTTCTCGGCGAATTTGACCGCAAAGCCATTGTCGAATTTGCGGATGACGCGCCCGACGCAGGCGCCGACCGCCAGCGCGGTTCCGATCGGCGGATCGTATTCACACGAGATCGCGACGCCGGCCATGGAGACGTCAATGATGAAGCAGGAATAGCTGCTGCCGTCGGCGAGTGTCAGGACGGTGTGTGAGGCCTGCGGGACGAAGCGTGCGTCGCGCCGCAGCTCCCGAATACTGTCGTCCTTCTGCTTTTTTTCGAGCCAGGTCAACTTTTCCGACATCCAGGCGCGACGCGCACGCGTCATATCGAGCTCCATCAGGAAGCCCGACTTTAGCGTCGCACTGATCGTGCATTGGAATTCGCCGAAGTCCTGGAAATAGGAGGTCACGCGTTCGCCGACCTTGCCGACGACGGGCACGTCCACAATCATGCGAAACGGCGAAACGCGCTTGGTGCGGCACGCGAAATTTCGCAGCCTGCCCTCACAATCGTACCAGCGATGCAGCGAATAGCTGCCGTCCACGCTGACTTCCACTGCGCGCTGCCTGAGGAACTCTGCGACGGACATGGGCGCTAAATCGTGCTTCTGGTTGTTTCCATAATTCCACGGTAGCAAGCAAATTCTTAGCAAATGATACCCGGACTGAGGAGCAGGGGTAAATTTCCGGTAAACGGGCGAGGCAGTAGTGTGCCGGGGGCGGCGACAAAACGTCCCGATTATCAGAGGCGCACATTCACAACCGCGTCATTTGCACCCGGGACGGCCGAGCGGCATCACGAGCACCAGCGCGCCGATCGCGATAAGGAATTTGATCGTCCCTTTCGAACCACAGTCGTGCACGCCGCGTCGCGATCGATCCGGGCGCCTCGACCACGGTGAGCGCAAGCGCAATGACGGCGATGAAAACCGACGCCTGCGGCGCGGCGGCTTTCCCGGGCGAACGGTGAGGGGAACGAGGACTGCGTGGCGCTCCCTAGCGGAATCGAACCGCTCTCTCCACCGTGAAAGGGTGGCGTCCTAACCGATAGACGAAGGGAGCAAACGCAAGGCCTGATCGCATGGGGCAACAGGCCCGCTGGCCGGCCGAGTCGTGCCCGGCGGCTTGCAGCGGGCGAACGTATAGTGACCTTTGGGCCCGCGGGCAAGCCGTTCCGGAACGCTCTTTTGGCGGCGGTGGATAGCCTGCCCCGGGACTGTTCGGGCCGCGATTTCAACCGTTTCTTAGGGTTCCCTGAGCTAGCGCTGGTGCAGGAGATTTTCGCCGATGCCAACGCCCAAGAAGCGCGCTGCCCGCAAACTGCTGTCGCAGCATGCCTGGATCACGCTCGACGGCGGATTCGCGGCGCGGCATTGCCTGGTCCAGGACATCTCGGCCTCGGGCGCCAGGATCACGATGGATGAGGATGCGAGCCAGCTTCCGGGCGTGATCCGGATGGCCTTTGCACGGGACGCGCGGACCGGGCGGAGCTGCCAGGTGGTCTGGCGCCGCGGCAAGTCGGCCGGCGTCAGGTTCCTCTGAAGTCCAGGCGGTCCGGATAGCGCCTGCCACCGGTCCGGGCTACAAGGCGGGCATGCGCCTTTCTGTCCTCGTCCCAATCTCCCTCGTACTGACCTCCGCAGCGGGCGCCGAGACCTTGCGCCTGCCGGCGACCGCCCAGCCGCAATCCGGCAAGACGCTGCCACTCAAGGGCGCCGCCTCGGGGGCCGCGAAGGCGAGCAGCTGCGGCTCCTATGGCCGAGGCTTCTATATGGTGGAGGCCACCGGGACCTGCGTGAAGATCGGCGGCTCGATCAGCGTCGACACGGCGATCCGGCGCTGAGGGATCGCATGTCGCCGGACCTGTTGCGCCCCGAGCTGCTCATTCCCGCGCTGATGTATCTCGTCATGATCTGGTGGGTCGGCCGCCGGCTGTCATGGACCGCAAAGCTCGCCACCGTCGGCGTCACGCTGGGGCTGATCGCCATCGTCGTGGCGGTCGAGCGCGCCTGGCACTAGGGGTCCCCAACAAAAACGCGAAAACAACCCCATGCACAGTAGAAGCGGGTGCCGCCGATTTTGCGCGGCCACGGCAATTCCGCACGCTCGCACCGCACCTTACGCCGCCTCAGCGGCTCACGACATCGGCGGCGCCACGTGCTGGGCAAATCCCACCCGCCTGCCGAGCTCGGCGAGCCACCGTGTCAGGTTCGGCTGCGCCGGCCGGGTGATGCCCTCGACCCCTAACCAGCGCCGCGCATAGGCGCCCACGGCGATATCGGCGAGCGTGAACGCATCGCCCTCCATGAACGGCCTCGTGGACAGCAGGCGATCGGCGATCGCCCAGACCTCGGCCGCCGCATCGGCATCCTGCTGCACCTTGATCATGTCGCGCTCGGCGGGCGCCGTGCGCACAATGCCCCAGAACACCGGACGGTCGACCGGCTGCACTGTCGACAGCGTCCAGTCGAGCCAGCGGTCGACGCCGGCGCGGATCTTCGGCGCGTCGGGATAGATCGGCGTGCCGCGTCCATGCGCGAGGCAGAGATAGCGCATGATCGAATTGGATTCCCACAAGCTGAAATCGCCCTCGACCAGCGTCGGGATCCGCGCATTCGGGTTCATCGCGAGATAGTCAGGCTCGCGCGTCTTGCCGTATTGCATGCCGGCGTCGATGCGCTGATAGGGCAGGCCGAGCTCGGCGAGGCACCACAGCACCTTCTGTACGTTGACCGAATTGGCGCGGCCCCAGATCGTCAGCTGTGTGTCCGGCATCGAGCCTCTCCCGCGGCGTTGATTAGTCGCGGGTGATAGCGGAATTTTGCGCACGAAGGGATGCGCCTTGCCGCGCCCCTCTCATGCAAAAAGCTCCGCTTTGGAAGCGGAGCTTTCATTGCAGAGCAACCGGCGCGACATCAGCAAGATGCGTTCGCGCCGATCTCAGTGGCCGAAGAACAGCCACAGCAGAATGATCACCGGAATCGGCACACCCAGCAGCCACAACAAAATTCCGCGTCCCATCGCGTCCTCCTCCATCGCATTTGTCGGAGGGACAACACGGGCAAGGCGGCCTTGTTCCTGTGGCGCGGCCTTTACCAATGGCCGGTGTTGGGCATCGACGCCCACGGCTCCTGCGGCGGCTTCGGCTCGCCCTTCTGCAACAGCTCGATCGAGTGCAGGTCGGGCGAGCGGACGAACGCCATGTTGCCGTCGCGCGGCGGCCGGTTGATGGTGACGCCGGCCTTCTGCAGCTTCTCGCAAGTGGCGTAGATGTCGTCGACCTCATAGGCGAGATGGCCGAAGAAGCGGTCCTCGCCGTACGTCTCCTCGTCCCAGTTGTAAGTGAGCTCGACCAGCGGCGCGCCGCGCGTCGGCGGCTGCTTCTTCAACGCCTCGAAGTCGTCCGGCGAGCACAGGAACACAAGCGTGAACCGCCCCTTGTCGTTCTCGATCCGCCGCACCTCCTTCAGCCCCAGCGCATCCTGGTAAAACTTGAGCGCGACATCGAGATTGCGCACGCGCAGCATGGTGTGGAGATAACGCATGGTTGTTGCTCCCTTTGGACGGTGGGGTTTTGCTTTGGGCCGGGATGGCGGGGGAGAGATAGCAGGAAACGGGGAGAAGGGGCAGGGGGCGGGCGGCAGGCGACGACGTGACCTGAAAAAAGTGCCAGCCAAAAGTTGTGGGTGGCTCGCGATGGCCTATATTCAGACTTCCCGTTACGTTCACCAGAGGAGGTTCGATCTTGGGCCACATTTTGATGAACTCGGAAAACCTCGCAACGTGAGGTCACGGCCCTCCGGGGAAGCGATTGCTAGGAGATCGCCAAGGGCAAGCCCGTTTCGGCGGGTTCAAGTGTTTCTGTAATGGAGCGTGGAGCTGGCCAGCCAGCGTGAGTGTTCGTAGGCGAACGTTTTTTTACCATGAGGATGGGCTTCCTAGTCTTCCCATCCACAAAGAGCCCGGTGCAATTCCGGGCCCTTTTTACGTTGTGCGGTCAAGCCGCCTGACGCAGCAATTACCGTCGACCGAAACCGCATGGCTGGCGAGGTGATGATGGCGAATGAGTTTGGTGCACTGTCACCGCAATTCTGAAATGCCTGTCACCGCAATTACCGTGTCTCACTTCAGGGGGCAGTCCAGCACTGTCACCGTAATTTCGTAGGATGGGTTGAGCTCTTGCGAAACCCATCGCTCTTGTTGCGTTGTAAAGTCTCGGCATGACCGTGGACCGTCGCAACCTCGTTCCGAGTGGAGGCTTCTTCACGGTCAATCCGGCCGAGCGGACGCCGACGTTGCTGATGGGTCCTGTCCGGCTTAGGGAGAGCGACGATCGAGAAGAGATGAGTTTCGCAAGGGCTCAACCCATCCTACGAGCTTTCTTGGCATTCACCGCCATACCTTGGCGCCGGAGAGCCGCGGTCACCCGCCGATAGCCGTAGAAGACGTGCTTGAGGCAGATGCGCTGGATCACGTCGCGCAGCTCGCACTCGGCTGTCTCGCTGCTGCGTTTGGCGAGATGACGGTAATACGTCGCGCGCGGCAGACCCGCGAGGCGGCATAGTCGCTGCACGTCGACGTTTGGATTTGTTGCTTGCGAAGTCATCGCTTGGATGACTTCGATGATGCGGATGCGGATGCGGATTTGCCTTGCGCTGCCGGCCGCTCCAAGGCGCGCAAGGCTTGCCGAAAAAAAATCGAGGTCCATCTGCTGGCGACCCACCAGCCCTTCAAGCTCGGCGATACGCGCTTTGGCGAGTACGAGGGCGGAGCGCTTGTCGTTGTACGTCGCTGGCGGCTTCAGCTTGCGGGGGCCAGGCTTAGGCCCGCGCTTGCGGTTCAGCCCGTCTGGCCCATCGGTCTTCCACGCCTTGATCCAGTCGTGGAGAATCTTGCGGGAAATTCCGAGTTCACGGGCTACGGGCAGAACGCCGTCACCTCTCTCAACCCGCTTGATCGCCTTTATCTTGTAGGCCGTCGGAAACTGACGGTTCTTCTTCCCTTGTACTGCCACAGGTCATCCTTGAAATGCCTGTCACTGTAATTATCGTGTCTCACTTCAGGGGTGCAGTCCAGTACTGTCCCCGTAGTTCGATGCGGAGTTCTGAACACGCTTCGCAGAGAGCTTGCTCCCCTACTTGCACTCAAAACTCGCCGCGCTCTCCGGATCGCCTTGGCCCTTGTACTGCGCGTGTTGCGGATAGGCGCAAAGCGGGCGGCTGCGGCCGGGGAAGGCTGGTCCTGTCGCGACCACCGCATCGGGCGCCTTGCCGTCTTCCACCCAGTTCACGACCGCGCTGAGGAGATCGAAGCGATCGAGCGTTGCGCCGCTCGAGCAGTGACCCATGCCCGGCACCAGGAAGGCCCGGCTCGATGTCTCCCGCACCGTCTCCATGCCGCCGGAATCCGCCGCCATGCGCTCGTAGTAGTTCACGGTGTCTTCAGCCGAGAACCAGGGATCGCTCACGCCGTGGTAGAACAGCAGCTTGCCGCCGTGGCCGAAATAGCTCGAAAGGTTGGTCCAGTAGGCGGTGTTGGTGAGGCGTTCCAACCCGCTGGCGTTGACCCGGTCTTCGAGTTGATCGACGTTGATGCTTTCCCAAACAGGCGGTCCGACCGGACTGCGCGCGCCTGTGGTGAGGATGCCGGGAATGGCAACGCCTTCGGCTGCCACGCCGCTGTCCCACGGGAACGGCGGGTAGACTGAAGTGCCGCGTGAATTCTTCGGTCCGGCAAAAGCTTTCCTGAGGGCATCGACCTGCGGCGGCGCCAGGCAGGCCTCCGTCTTGTTGCCGTCGCAGGTGAGGACCGCGGGATCGAATTGACAGGCCTTAGCGTCGAAGATCAGGCCATCCTTGACGCCGTCCTTGGCGTCGCAGGCATAGAGGATCGCGTTCGTGATCAGCTTGCGCTCATCAGCGGAAAAAGTCCTGGCGGGCTCCGGCTTGCCGGAGGCATCTTTCGGCGCGATCTGGCTGAAGGCCGCGTTGGCCCAGGCGAGACCGATATTGGAGTTGCCGGTGCGCATCGCAGGCGCGCCGGCGACGATGCCGTCGAATTGTTCGGGATAGCGCGCGGACGCCAGCATGCCTTCGCGGCCTCCGGTCGAGCACCCCGTGAAATAGGAACGTTTTGCGGGCTGGCCATAGTAATGCGCGACGATCGCCTTGGCGGCATCGGTCACCTTGCCGACGGATGCAGTGGCGAAGTTGAGCGCGGCTTCCTGGTCCTTCAGGAACGAGGCATCGAACACCGCGCCCTGATGACCGCTATCGGTCGAAACAACGGCAAAGCCGCGCGCCAGCGCCGGCACCTCGCCGGCCGCCTGGTAACCCAGCGGCGGCCGGATCGAGCCGTTCAAACCGCCGCCGCCCTGAAACAAGAACCGGCCGTTCCAGCGATCGGGCAGGGCGACGGCAAAGCCGATCGCGTAGGACTTGCCCTCGACTCCCACGCGCTGATCGATCACGCCATCCGCGCGGCAGTTCGGCGGCAGCGCCACCGATATTGTGGCCGGCGCCGGCGGCGACGGCTGCACGGTCCCCGGCGGCGCCTCCGGCACCACTTCGGCCCTGGTGACAGACGCCGTCGATCCCGGCATCGTCCAGCCGGTCAAGTCAGCGCATTTGAGCGCAGGTGTTATGTTGGCTGAATCGTCGGCGCTTGCCGGCGAGATCGCAACGACCATGACGGCCGCTCCCAGAGCCAGGCAAGCCATGGCACCATCAAGCGCCACATTGCTTTTTCGCTGCATCGTTCTTCCCTGCCGTTTTCCGAATTTTATCGCGGGACACGTCACTCACGCTGGCCCCCGGACGATGTGGTGCACCGACACTGAAACTATCTTGAGATATTCGGGAGGTGCAGTCCAGCGGCGCAGGCTTTCAACCGCTCTCGCCCTTCGCCCTTGCCGATGAAGTCGATCGAACATGACGGCGGATGCTACGCCGCTTGCAGACGTCGGCTACAGAACGACGCTGCAATTCTTCCAGTCTCCGTGAACTGAAAGTGAATTTGGATTACGGTGGCAGCACCGTGATCGACTTTATTTCGGAAGGCACGCCACATTGTAGGCGATGATGATCTGGGCGGGATCGGCCTTCCCGATGCTCTTCAGGTCCTCCAAGCCGCTTCTCAGCCTGGCTCCCGCATCCTGCAAGCTCCCCTCAAGTGCCGACTTGGCCGCTTTGCATCGCTCTTCGCTCGTGAACTCCTGAAACACCACCGTCGGAAGGAGCCTCCACTCCGCCTTGTCGCTGGTCGCGGCCGGGCTGACCGAGTAGGAAAACACGTACATCAGCACCCACATTGGCACCCCCTTGCTGCGTCTGCGATGACGACATGTGCAAAGCCGGATAGCTAAGCCGGATACCTAAGCCGGATACCTGGCGAGAGAGTCCGCTTCGCGCCTATTTGAACGTCGGCCGTTCGACCTCGCGGGGGCAGTATGGCGTCTGCCGCCCGCGCGCGATCGATTTCGTCAGTAGCGGTATCCGTAAGGATATTGGCCCGGACAAACGTAGTTGCCATAGGTGTCGTAGTAGCAGCCGCTGTTGTAGTTGTTGTAGTAGCCGTAAGCTCCTGCAGCAGCTGCTGCTCCTACAGCGGCGGCACCGTAGCCCCAACCCGGGCGATAGTAGCCGCCACCATATCCGGGGTAGCCGGCGATTGGACGGCCCGGACGGCCTGCGATCGGACGGCCCGGATAGCCGGGACGGCCGGGACGGCCCGCGATCGGATGCGACGGCCGAGGACCTCCGGCGACGCGGTAGCCGCGGCCACCGTGGATGCGCCCGGCGTGAACGCCACCGCCGCGGACGTGGGATGCGCGCATGCCACCGCCATGAAAGCCCCCGGCACGCATGCCACCACCACCGCGGTACCCGCCACCACCGCCACCTCGCCGGGCGAGCGCGTCATCGGGAATGAGACTGGCAGTCACCAGAATGAGAGCTGCCAAAGCAGTGAGGATGTATCGAAGCATGATCTATCTCCACGTTGCTGACTCTAATCGTCGTCATCCTGAGCTTCGAGGCTGTGCTCGATCACATCGTGCATGCCCCGCATGACGACATACGAAGCAAAAGACATTCTCCTCTTCTGATCATCGCTCAATGTTTTGTAGAGTGGCTCCCAGGCATCGGCGAGCTTCTTGAGATCGGCTCCGCGCTGAATCAGCCGGTCCGCTCTGCGTTGCATGAGCTCGACCGGGTTGGTTTGGTGGAGGGGATCCATTGCGTCGTCACGCAATTCGGCGACCCGCTCCAGGCGAGCCTGCCGGTTCTTCGCCCTGTTGCGGATGGCCTCCTCGACGGCTGGCCAGAGTTTTTCCTGGTCGGGCGTCAATTGCAAGGCGGCCTTGACCATGCCGACACGCATGTCCGTCAGGCTTTTCAGGTCGGCGGCGCTCGGCTGCGCTACTCCCACCGTCGATGGCACCTCGGCTGCGTAGGCGAGAGAGGAAGTTGTCGCCAGCAGCGCGATCGCCGCAAAGCTTGCTTTGCTGCTCATTGCAGGCTCCTGAGCTTTGTATCCCCCGCCCCGAGTAGAAGGAGCTATGCGGGCGGGCGCTATGTTGACCTAAGTCAAAGGGCAGGTAGCAGGTCTATGGACGTGCTTCTGACGGTTCCCTGGAGCGGTCGAAATCGCGTTCCCGTCGGTCGCGCGCGGCACCGGAAAAACTGAATTCACATGCGCCAGGCTGATGTGAGCCGCACGGGTTCACGGGCTGCGGCATGGTTGAGTGCATTGTCACCGTCGCGGCACATTTGCCTTCGAGGGCTCGGCTGTTTTGCCGGGGATCTTGTGCGTCACCGGGATTACGGTGACAGCATTGGACTGCACCCCTGAAGTGAGACACGATAATTACAGTGACAGGCATTTCGAAGATGACCTGTGGCAGGACGAGGAAAGAACCGCCAGTTTCCGACGGCCAACAAATTGAAGGCGATCAAGCGGGATACCCTCTCCTTTCATGACAAATCTGCTTTTCCGACCAACGTCGGACTCGACTCTTCGTTCCGTTTTTGTTCTCATGGTCATCTTCACATCATGAGGCGGACCATGCCGGACCTGAACCAGCTCAGGCGGGACATCGAGCACATGCGGGGCCAGCTTGGGCGGCAGCGGAAGGAGATCCTGATGCTGCAGCGGGCGCGCATCGGCACGGCCGCGGCCGAGGCGCTGCTCTCGCGCATGCAGGCCAGGATCGAAACCCTCTGCGCTCAGCGGGATGCGCTGAAAGGCGCGGAGCCGCCGCGCAAGGGCAGGGTGCTCGGAGGACGTAATTGGTGAAAGAGCCCCTCAGGTATTTTATCGACGAGCCCGAACTTTCGCCGTTCCTCGCGGCGCTTCACGATGTCCGGTGTAGGGCGACGCGTGAAGGATGGTGCTATGCGCACGTCCAGGCCATCATCGTTGCCATCGACCAATACGCCGAAGCTGCAACGGGCAATCGCGATTATTTTCTCAATAAGCCGCACTCGATCGGCAGGCCGCGACGGAGCGAGGTGCCTTAGACTACGGGGACGAAGCGAGGCGCGACAGCCCGCGCATTTGATGGGCTGTCATCGCGAAGCGATGTTCGAAATGCGCGATGCTCTCTCCGCGCGACAATCGGAAACCGCAATTGCAGATCCAGCACCAAAGAGGCCGCCAACGCGACGGCCTCCGACTTTCGCGGTGACGACGGGAAAAACGACATCACAGGGGCGGCGGCTGGCCCGGTCCCGACCCCGAGCCGAACGGGCCGGGAAAACATCCTGGGCCTCGCAAGCCGCCGGCGATGATGCCGCCGACCCACTCGACGGCATGAACGATTGCGTTGCCGATCGCGCGGAAGGCGTCGCCCAGCCAGTTGCCGCCGACGATCATTTCGAGCTCGGCATCCGTCAGCTCGGTCATTCCAGGGTTCGTATGATCACTGTTCTGCATGGTTCTGCTCCTGATGAGATCCGGCGGCGGACCATTCCGCCGTCGACGGGGAGCGCGCTCCCCTTGCACCTGTGATCGCAGGAGTACGCCGAACGGCTGTTGGCCTGCTGTGACCGTCGTCACAAAGCAGATGGCTCGACCTCCGAACCCGCACGAGGGTAGCGGCGACCAACGGCTGCAAACGAGGACATCTCGCCGTGAGCTGGTTCAAACGACATCTGGTGGTGGGCTGCCTGATCGCGGTGGTCTTCTTCGCCGTCCTCGATGCCTACAGGTGGCCGGGCGAAGATGCGCATCTGGCGACGATCCTGGTTGCGTCCGCGGGCTGGCCTGTCTTCGCTGCACTGGTCGTGGGCGGCGCGATCGGCGACGTGGTGCATGGCATGAAGTCCGGCAAGGCAGGGTGAGCCACCATGCTCGACGCCTTGCTCGGCTTCGTCTTCGAAATGGTCCTCAACGTGGTCGGGACCGCCATCGTCAAATTGTTCGGCGTGGACAACGCCGCTGAAGTCGCGAGCGTCGTCATCGGCCTCGGCATTCTCGTGCTCGGCGTCATCCTCGTCGTGTGGGGGCATTGAAGAGCGATCGCCCGCGGCGATGATGGGCTGTATCGCGACCTGCTCGCGGCGAATTGCAGGGCCGCCGACGTGGAGGTGGGGGCCTGGTGCCTGATGCCCAATCCCGCGCCAATCTATCCTGGTGCCGTCCGACCCGCGGGGGTCATGCACAGCGGGAATGAACCAAAAATTCAATTAAAGATAGATTCGGGCACCAGCTGCGAACGGACGCAATGATTCCTTTAAGTTGTTCCGCTTACAAAGCGCCACGGCAAAAACTGTGGAAGCAAAATGTCCGTCGAGGCAATTCGCGAAAATGCTTTTCGCCTTTATCGACTTAACTGGATCGCCCTCGGAGTACTTGCGCTCTTCGATGGTGTTTTCAATCCCATCGTCGGCTTCTCCTTGGAACTTGACCGGGAGGCGTGGGCCGGATTGTCGTTTTCTGCAGCGTTGGTCGCATCCGGTCACTTCTTGCTCCGGCGAAATTATTCCCGGCTTGCTTTTGTCGCCCTGTCCGTCGCTCAGCTTGGCTTCCTCGGGCTGCTTGCAGCCATGCTGACCTACATTGCAGCATCGGTGAATTTGCCGCTGCAGGACGAAATGCTCGACCGTTGGGACAAGATGCTCGGTATGGATTGGGCCGCGTATTACAAATTCATGGTATCCCGGCCGGAGTTGCTGCCATACTTTTATCTGGCCTATTTGGCGCTCGCACTGCCTCCTTTCGGTGTTCCGATCGTTCTCGGTCTCACCAAGAACTATGTGCGGCTTCAACGCTTCACGCTCGCGACCTTTCTCACGATCTTCGTTGTCGCTTTCTTGTCTGCGCTCATGCCCGCTATCGGCACGTATCAAATGTATGGTCTACCAACGGAGTTCGCGGGTTTCAAAGCCAGTGGCTATTTGATCCAGCTTGAGCGCTTGCCCGGAATCAGGAGCGGCGACCTGCATATCTTCAACATCTCGCAGATCGGCGGAGTCGTAACGTTTCCCAGCTTCCACGCCGCCGCAGCCGGCCTGGCCTTGTGGGCATGGTGGGGTGTCTGGTGGATGCGCCCCTGGGCGTTCATGATGAGCGCAATGATGTTGATCGCGACGCCGCTGGTCGGCGGGCACTATTTCGTGGACGTATTTGCTGGCCTGGCGATCGCGAGCCTCGCAATCATCCTGGTGTCGTCGATCACGACACAACCATTCTCCGTCCCATCGAAGGCGAGGGCTCTTTCGCCGATCACGAGCGCATGAATCGCCTGCTTCTGTCGCGGTTGGCGCAGGCACCGCGCTCAAAGAGCGTAGTGCACATCCTCGCCCTCGGCTTCGTCGTCGCCATGTGGGGGCATCGAAGAGCGACTGCCTGCGACGACGATCGCTCGCTGTGGCCGCGCTGACCGGCTACGCCGCGATCTGCTGCTCGACCGGCGCCGTCAGGTACTTCAGCACTTCGGCATGCTCGAGGTCGGGAACCGCGATCGCCGTGTGGCTGTAGGTCGCGTGGCTGCGCGACTTTGCGATCTTGTCGAGGATCTCTTTGCCTTTGATGACGTGCAGGCCCATGCCGTCTCCCGACGGGAAGATCGCCAGCACGACGTCATAGGCGGCGATGATGGTTCTGAGCGCCGCGGCTTTGTCTTCCGCGACATCGACAAATACGCGAACATCGGCTGCGAGTTCACGCAGCTCGTCAAAATTCAGCACTTTCTGGGTACTCCAACGCAACAGGACTGCATGGAGAGTGGCGGCGTTGGGTTACCAGAGTCTGAACAACATCGATCGAGATGAAAGTTTCACGATGAGGTGACGCATCGTGTGGAAAACTCCGCTGGGGAATATTCGGGGCTCTCTTCAGCCGCCCACGTCACCTCGCCAGCGCATCGGGAGAACCCCGTTCTCCCTGAAGCTGGCGAGGAAGCGAAAGCGCTTCGCGTGCGGATTGGCGCGGGCTTCGATGGTGTTTCCGAGGATCTGCACGATCTCGCGCTCGTCATAGGCCGGCCAGAACGGCAGGCCGGATCCATTGGGATTGCCTGATGTCGCGAAGTTCACCCAATAGCTCATCATGGTCTGCGCCAGCGCGCGGTCGGCTTCATCGGGCGGCGCGGCGCAGCCGATCACCCGCTGCGGCGTCAGCGTGCCGAAGACGAAGGGGATCTCGGTCACGTGCGAGGCGATCGGCGTGTAGGGCGAGGTGTAGACGAAGTGGTAGCCATAGACCGGTGCGCGCGTGCTGCTGCGATGCAGACGCAGCGCCTGCCAGCACTGCTCGCCGACCACCATGTCGCCGGTGAGCGCGGCGGCGGACGCCTTGGCCTCTGCGTCGGTATCGGCGGGGTAGTGGCTGAGAAAGTCCGCCAGCCGGTCTTTGCCGAACAGCTCTTCGGCCGCCGCGCGAAACGCCCGCGGCTGATGATGGGGAAGCGATTGCGACATGAAGGGGAAGCCCTCCGCGCCGTTCCAGCCGGCGAGCAGGGGAATGTGCATCTGCTCGCCGCGCAGGAAGCGCCGCGCGGGCGCATCCGGGACCAGATGATGATCGATGCTGGGCGAGAACGCTGCCGTGACGTGATCGCGCGCAAAACTCCAGGGCGCGGCTGCATTCAACGGCTCGGCCGGCATGGCGCGCAGGGCTGCGATCGACGCACCGCCTAGCCGGCGCGCAAACGCAAGGCCCCGTGCGCGCGCTTCGTCATGAGTTTGCAGCGGCCCGTGCCGGCCGTCCCAGAACGCGCCGCTCTGGGCGATTGCCTTGTGGAACAGCCCGCGCGCGAGCCGCGATGCCATCAGGAGGCCGAGGGCCATGGCGCCGGCGGATTCGCCGAACAGGGTGACGTTGTCGGGGTCACCGCCGAATGCAGCGATATTGGCCTGGACCCAGCGCAGCGCCGC
The DNA here is from genome assembly GCF_028128765.1 of Bradyrhizobium sp. CCBAU 51627. GTDB lineage: Bacteria > Pseudomonadota > Alphaproteobacteria > Rhizobiales > Xanthobacteraceae > Bradyrhizobium. The sequence goes on along the minus strand of NZ_LBJG01000086.1, from coordinate 69,932 downwards.
GAGTTGGTCCTGCAGGCCGTAATTGCCCGATGGCGCTTCCGCGTCGAGCTCGGGATGGGCGAGGAAGCCGAAGATGCCCAGGCGATAGTTGAAGCTGACAACGACGACGCCCTTCGCCGCCAGCGCGCGGCCGTCGGTGGCGGGATTGGCCGAGGAGCCGAACTGAAAGCCGCCGCCGTGAATCCACACCATCACCGGCCGCTTCTCGTCAGCCTCGTGCGCGGCGGTCCACACATTGAGCGAGAGGCAATCCTCGGCGCACGGTCCCGGCCGTGGATCGTTTTCGAGCGACGACAGGCTTGCAGCGCCGAAAGCGGACGCATCGCGCACGCCGCGCCACGGCGCCGGTGGCTGCGGCGCGCACCAGCGCAATGGGCCGACCGGAGGAGCTGCGTAGGGGATGCCCTTGAACGCGAGCACGCCGCTGTCGTCGCGCGGCCGGCCGCGGACCTGGCCGGCTTGCGTGCGCACCTGCCGGCCCAGCCGGGCCGCTTGAAAGCTTATCGAGCCATGCACGGTCGCATCTCCTTGGTTGGGGCGACTGAAAAACTAGCGACTTTGCCGCGCGATGAATTCGCATATAATTCCAATCGATAGCTAAAAACGATCAATGATCAGGCAAAAGCTCCGATACCCTCTTCGTTATCCCTGGCTCGACCTGGATGTGGACGACCGGTCCGCGCCTATCATTGCCGTGCGTGTCGATGCCGACGGGACCAAAGGGGAGGTACCCGAGCACAGCCACCGCAAGGGACAGCTCGTGGCCTCGCTCGGAGGCGGCGTGACGTGTCGCGTTCCCAGCGGCCTGTGGATGGTGCCGCCGCATTGCGCGGTCTGGATCCCCTCCGGCATGCCGCACAGCAATCGTGCGACTGCGAATGCGCGGCTGTTCTTCGTCTACATCGAGGCGGACCTGGTCGATCTGCCGGATCGCTGCTGCACCATCTCGATCTCGCCCCTGCTGCGCGAGTTGATCGTCGAGCTGTCCGACGGCGCACAGCATGACGAGGCAAGGCGGGAGCGCCTGATCGGCGTGCTGCTCGGCGAGTTGCCGCGCATGCCCGTGCAGCAATTGCATCTGCCGCTCTCGCGCGAGCCGCGCGTCAAGCGCATCGCGGCCGCGCTGGCGGACAATCCCGCCGACCGCCGCACGCTGGCGCAATGGGCCGATCACGTCGCGCTCAGCGAAAGCAGCCTTGCACGCCTCGTCGTCAGGGAGACCGGCCTGACGTTTGGACGTTGGCGTCAGCAATTGCATCTGATCGTCGCGATCCGCGAGCTCGCCTCGGGGGCGAGCGTGCAGCAGGTCTCCGCCGATCTCGGCTATGAATCGGTCACGGCCTTCATCACGATGTTCAGGAAGGCGCTGGGCAAGCCGCCAGCCAGATATCTCGCCAGTATGGCCCAGGAGAAATAGCGCCAGGAATTAGCCAGACATGACGGAACTCACGTCGAACTGCTGCTTGCGTTTTCGGCCTCAATGGGTTCTAAGCCCGGCTGCTTCATGGCCACCGGCCTGAACCGACGCGCTGCCCGCGTAGTTTTACCGCTTCCCGGACAAAGCTACACCGCGGCTCGCGCGCACCCAATTCAGAGGAAATCCAGACATGGCGAAGATGACCAAGACCCAGTTGATTGATGCAATTGCGGAAGGCACGCAGCTTGCGAAGAACGATGTGAAGTCGGTCATCGAGTACATGGCGACGGTCGGTTACAAGGAGCTCAACGAGTCCGGTGAGTTCGTCATTCCCGGCTTCGTGAAAATGTCGGTGGTCAACAAGCCCGCGACCGAGGCCCGCATGGGCATCAACCCTTTCACCAAGGAGCCGATGCAGTTCGCGGCGAAGCCGGCGAGCAAGTCGGTCAAGGCCTCGCCGCTGAAGGTGGCCAAGGACGCCGTCTGATCCGGCCGTCGCGCGCCGTCTGCGCGGCTCCAGCAGCACGGTCTCCCAAAAGAAAACCCCGCGCTTGCGCACGGGGCTCTCTAGCTGACGGCGATGGGATTTCAGCGCCTGGCCGTCAGCAGTAGCTCTAACGTAAGGTTGAAAATCCAAAAGGCAACCGCGCGGTGACGGACCATGTTCGTCGCTCGCGGCGCTGCCGTATCGACTGCTGAAATCCCCAACCTCGATGGGTCAATGGCGTGCCGAAAAGGTTCAACGCCACGAGCAGGGGAAATCCGGTGCGAGAGGCTGGACTTTTTGTTCTCAGTTTGTTCTAGTGAGTCATCCGCTTTGGAGGTGACTCATGACCATCGAGAAACAGCGCGAAGTGATCCGGCTCTGGAATCAACTTCGGAAAGTCGAGGGCCCGGCCGCAGAGGAGCTCCGCATTCAGATCCTGGAATGCTTCTCCGAGAAGAGCAACGCCAGGCGCGCTGCAGCTTGAGCGTTCAAGACTTGAGGCGACGGCGTAACGGCGCGCCGCTTCATCGATCGTTAGGAACGGCGTCGTGCTGATTGTTCGAATCCGATTCGTTCTCGGAGAACGAAATGGAGTCGGATGCAGAACAGCTCGCTCCTCTTCAGAATTTCGTCCGAGGGGGTGTCTCAAAACCAGTCAGCGCGATACTTTGCGTGATGGTGTCGTTGTTGTAGCGGCCGCGATCGATGCTTGCGGCGGTTCTGTCTCTCATTTGCATGCGAACGATTTGTTAAGACGTGCCGCATGCTGATTTCGGGGAGTCCGATTCGTTCTTCGCGAACGAAACGGCGGCGAAGCCGGAACAAAGCGAATTCGGAACAAACAAGATCAACCAAGCTGGCGCGCGCGCACTAGCGCTTGCTGCCGTAGACCTCGTCGTCGTCGGGCTCGCGCGGGCACGCGACGCCGCTGGTCGCCAGCGCCACGAAGCCGGCATAGCCAGACAGGTTGAGCAGGACTTCGAGCCAAGCGGGCATGACAAGCCTCTTCTCGTAGAACGGCTGCAACGCGCGCGAGAGATGCTTGTTCCCCTCTGAAAAAGAATCGCGAGTTAGAGCGGCGAGGTGGGATCGAGCCGCCGGCCCAGCGCTGCAACCGATTCCGTCGAGGGCGAGTCCTTGAGGAACTCGGCGATGGCACGGGCGAGCTCGCCGTCGCTCATCGGAGACGGCGGCGGGCGCAGCGCGCCGACACCGAAACTGCGGACGATCTCGTCGTAATGTCGCGCATTCTTCTTGGGAACAAGCCTGCGAATGCGGGCCAGCAAAGCGGATATCGGCACTCTCTCCTCCTCGACCTCCGCCCCGTTTGGCAGCGATGCATGTCTGCTGCCATTTTTGTCGTTCCAAACTGAAAACCCCGCCAGCACCGCGGAGATGCTGACGGGGCTTCGTGCTGTCGCCTCGAGCCGGAGGGCGGAGGCTCCCGCACTTGGAAGTCCAATCCGCGTTTCCGGGCATTGTTCCTCGCTGGTGAGATTTTTTCTGCGCAGTGCAGTTCCGGGCGACGCGAACCATTGCGGAGAGTCTGCGTTGTCCCCGCGAAACGCGAAGGAGGAAATCATGAGGAAGACACTCGCAGTTCTGGCGACCGTTGCGGCTGTCGGCGTGACCGCGGTCGCGGCACCGGCACCTGCGGCGGCGCGAGGCATTGGGCCGGGCCTGGCGTTCGGTCTGGCCGCCGGCGCGATCACTGCGGGCGCGGTCGCGGCGTCCCATCCGTACGGCTATTACGGTCCGTATGACTATTACGGCGGCCCCGTGTACTACGATGACTACGGCCCTGGCCCGTATGTCTATTACCGCCCCTATTACCGGCACCACTATTACTATCGCCACTACTGGTAACGGGCGACGAATCGAAAAGCCCGGAGCGACGCTCCGGGCTTTTTCGTGCGCACAAATGTCTGCGCGATGGCTTACGGCCAGAGCGAGGGCCGTTCCACCTTGCGGGCGCTCTCGAGCGTCGAGACAAAATACTCTTCGCGCTCGCGCTTGAATTTTTCCTGGGTGGCACGGAAGGCGGCGACTCGGGCGGCGATCTCTTCGCGTTCGCGGATTTTGCGTTGTTCGTCTTCGGTCATGTCAAATCCCCACTACACCGGAGTATGTGTGCACTTCCAACTCAAGCACTGCCGCCGCAATCACGTTGAGTCGCGTTAACACATGCATTGGCGCTCCTGATTGGGGCGTCAATGGGGAGGAGGCATTGCAGGATTGTGATAAGGGAAGATCGGAAAAAATTGCCACCCGATTGCGCTCGCGACTTGCACGGCGGTGGATAAGAGCGTCAACAATCTTGTCGCTTGCATGTGTGCGGCTGGCGCGAAAATAAATCGGGAGGCGGCGCATGATTGCAGAGGACCTTCAGAGCGGCGTCGAACGACTCGGCGACATGATCGCAAGAGCCAAGATCATCGTGCCGTTCACCGGCGCCGGCATCTCGACCGAATGCGGCATCCCGGACTTCCGCTCGCCGGGCGGAATTTGGACGCGCAATCGCCCGATCGAGTTCGGCGAGTTCGTCGCCAGCCAGTCCGCCCGCGACGAATCCTGGCGCCGCCGTTTTGCGATGCAGGAGGTGTTCGCCGCAGCGAAGCCCGGCCGCGGCCATCGCGCGCTGGCTTCGTTACATCGCGCCGGCAAGATCCCCGCGGTCATCACCCAGAACATCGACAATCTGCACCAGGCCTCAGGCTTCGCTCCCGATCGCGTGATTGAACTTCATGGCAATACCACTTACGCGCGCTGCATCGGATGCGGGCAGGTCTATCAGCTTGACTGGGTGAAGCGCCGGTTCGACCGGGACGGCGCCGCGCCGAACTGCAGCGCATGCGACGAGCCGGTCAAAACCGCAACGATCTCATTCGGTCAGGCGATGCCGGAAGATGAAATGCAGCGTGCGACCGAACTGTCACGGGCTTGCGATCTCTTCATCGCCATCGGTTCCTCGCTCGTGGTGTGGCCGGCGGCGGGCTTTCCGATGATGGCGAAGGAGGCCGGTGCGCGCCTGGCGATCATCAATCGCGAGCCGACCGAGCAGGACAACATCGCCGATCTCGTCATCCGCCATGACATCGGCGAAACGCTCGGACCCTTTGTTGGCAATTGAGGCGTTAGTTTGATTCGCGGCTGTGCAAGCTGTTCATAGGTTCCGGCGAATCTCTTTTTTGTCTATGCGTCGCAACCGGGAGTGTTATCTTTTGAGTCGAAAGATTCGCGTCGCGTCGAAGTGAGAAGATTCTCTTAAGACGCGTGATTCGAGCGCCGCCAATGTGGCGGGTTGCATGGCATGTGTGGGGTCCGGGGTTATGGGGTCGTCGGACGGATTTGAGTCCAAGAAACTGGGAGTTCCCGTGTCAGGCGAACACGGCGGCGGTCGTGACAATGCGCTCGGTCCTTTCACCGGGCTAGGTGAGGGTAGCGCCAACCTCGTCGAGGTTCATGGCGTCATCAAATGGTTCGACGCCTCAAAGGGCTACGGCTTCATCGTCCCTGACAATGGCTGGCCCGACGTGCTCCTGCATGTTACCGTGCTGAGGCGCGACGGCTTCCAGACCGCCTATGAGGGAGCGCGCATTGTCGTCGAGTGCATCCAGCGCGCCAAGGGCTATCAGGCCTTCCGCGTGGTTTCGATGGACGAGTCGACCGCGATCCATCCCGCGCAGATGCTGCCGCCGCGCACCCACGTCACGGTCACACCGACCAGCGGGCTGGAGCGCGCGCAGGTCAAATGGTTCAACCGGCTGCGCGGCTTCGGCTTCCTGACGTGCGGAGAGGGCACCCCCGACATCTTCGTGCACATGGAAACGCTGCGTCGTTTCGGGATGACCGAATTGCGGCCAGGCCAGTATGTGCTGGTCCGGTTCGGGCCGGGCTCCAAGGGCATGATGGCGGCCGAGATCCATCCCGAGACGGGTTCGCCGGGGCTCCAGTCGCACTAGCGGCTTCAAATTTCCGTATTCGTGAGCAGAAGCGCGCGGCTTGGCCTGCGCGCTTCTGGCTTTTCGGACGGTGGCCGCGTAAGGATGTCGCCATCCGAAGCCGTTTGGCCCAATCCCTGTCGTTCAGAATTTCCCTGCCGAGTTTCCCGCCCATGCGCTTTGATCGAAAGGCCGCCAGGTCCCGTGCCCAGGGCTGGCTTGCTGCCGTTCTCGTCATTGTCGGTTTCGCGGTCGCCGGCGCGCCCGCTCGCGCCGCCGGCTTCCAGCCGCTCGAGATCGTCACCAGGAACGGAGTACAGGTGTTCTCGGTGGAAATGGCGACCACGGAGGAGGAGAAGCAGACCGGGCTGATGTACCGCAAGGAATTGGCCGACGGCAAAGGGATGCTGTTCGACTTCAATCCCGAGCAGGAAGTGTCGATGTGGATGAAGAACACTTATGTCCCGCTCGATATGATCTTCATCCGCGCCGACGGCCGGATCCTGCGCATCGCGGAAAATACCGAGCCGCTCTCGACCAGGATTATTTCGTCACGAGGGCCTGCCCGGGCCGTCCTGGAGGTGGTGGCGGGAACAGCGCAGAAATACGGCATTCGCGTCGGCGATCGGGTCGGCCACCCCCTGTTCGGCAACAAATAGGTCCTGCGGACTTGGCCGCCCGGGCTGGCCGCTTGCTGGCTCTCTTGGAAGCGTGTATCGACAGGGCTCGCCGGACATTCGGGGTATAGCGCAGCCTGGTAGCGCGGCAGTTTTGGGTACTGCAGGTCGTTGGTTCGAATCCAGCTGCCCCGACCACTCCCGACGTTGATTCTCCTAAACTTTTTCCCTGTGATTCTGACGTGATTCTGACACGCGGTTCTTACGTTGTTCGTGCGCGCTCGGCCGCGGCGAGCGCGGCCTGCGCATCTTCCATGACCTCGCGGTAGAGCTTGCCGCCGCTCAGCTTCTGCAGCAGCTCAAGGATGTTCGAGCAGCGGATAGAGCAGGTCGTAGATCTGCAGGTCGAACTCGGCCGCTGCACGATACTTCGACTTGGACGTGCGCGTTCGCCAGCGCCAGCCCGGCACCTTCTCCCAGGTGAAGAAGCCCGCCCAGGTCTCGTTCTCCACGTGCAAGATCTCGATGCCGGTCGGAAATTTCGCATCGGCCTTGCGTGGCGACCATTTGCCGATGATGTCGCCCTGGCGCAGCATCAGCTGGAACTGCGCGGCAACGCCGATCGACATATAGAGCGCGCGATCGCGCGGGATGAAGTCCTTGGCGGCCAGGTCGCGCGCGGCACGAAGGAAGTCGCGAACGTGCTGATAGGTCCGCTCCTGCTCGCGCGCGCCCTCGCGCTCGAACTGCACCTTCCTCGGCCAGGAGCTTGCAGTCGGCATGGCGCAGCGCAGCCATGAAGCGGATCACGGTTCGCAGCATCGCGATTGTATTGTCCGGCCCTCGCCAGCGCTCGCCGTCCTCGTCGACATACTCCGCGCCCTTGCGCCACTCCCGATAGAAGGCCTGACAGTCCAGCACGGTGACGTTCTTGACGCGACGATGCCCCACGCTCTCGATGATGACCTTGAGGTCCGCCAGATATCCTCGGCGCGTCGTGTGGCTGATGTTGTAGTTGAACGGGGAGTTCGGGTGCTCCTGGTAGATCTGGCACGCCGTCTTGATCGTCCCGTCGTAGCGGGTCTTGGTCAGTGAAGGCTCGTCCGTCGCGAGCTTCTTCTTCTCGGCCTCGATGTGTGCCCGCAGTTGCGCCGTGTAGCCGCGACATAGCTCCCCGATCTCTTCGTCAGTCGCGCCCGGTGGCAACGGAATGCAGGTGTCGGGAAACCCCATGGGGTCGCGGGTGACCTGGTTGGCCAGCCAGTATCCCAGATTGTTGCGGCCGATCTTGAACCCGCCTTTCTCCGCGGCGGGGCATGTCGGAAGGGCTCTTCGTCCTGGACGTCTGGTGAGGGGGCGACCCGCTCATCTGTTCTCACCTCGTTGTCCGAGTCCAGCCACCGCGCCACCTTCGGCCAGTAGAAACCGCCCCACGTCTCGCGGAACGGTGGAAAGTCGATCAGCGAGCAGGCCTCGAGCACGATGCTCAAGATGGAATGGATCATCCCCGGCGGCCTGGTCGGGCAGGAGCTGGCGCTCAAGCTCTGGGCCTATTTCGGAGAGCGCGGGCGATATGCCGTCATCGAGCCCGGCGCCCGCGAGAAGGCGATGCTGCTGCAGGGCACCCAGCGCAACTCGCCGCTGAACCTCGCGCTGCGCCTGTTGATGCAGTTCAAGCAATTCCCGGCGACGATGCTGACCAGGACCTGGGAGACCGAGCTGCGCGGCGGCGGCCGGCGCATGGACAAGGTCGCCGGGATCACCGAGCTGATCGTCGGCACCACGCTCGCCGGCGCAATGGCGAACTATCTGAACGCGATCTTCAAGGGTCAGGATCCCAACGCGCAATGGCGCAGCCAGCCGCGCGACGCGCTGATGGCCGCGTTCCTGCGCGGCGGCGCCGCCTCGATCTACGGCGACTACCTGCTCGGCGAATATTCCCGCCACGGCATGAACTTCCTGGAGGGCCTCGCCGGCCCGACGCTCGGCCAGGCCAACCGGCTGGTCGAGCTCTACAACCTGTTGAAGCAGGACGCCCGCGACGCCGCCTTCGACCAGGACAAGCACAAGGGCAGCCAGACCGCCGCGCTCGCGGTGAAGACGGCGCGCGACAATCTGCCCTTCATGAACATGATCTACACGCGCGCGGCGTTCGATTACCTCGTCACCAACCGCCTGCTCAATCCCGGCTATCTCGACCGGATGGAGCAGGGGATGAAGCAGCGCTCGGGAATCGAGTTCTGGCTAAGCCCCCGCAAGGTCAACAGCCAGGGCCTCGCGCCGGCGCTGGGCCAGGCGATCGGCGGGCGCTAGCGGACGCAATCGAAGATCGCGCGCGGTCCTTCCATCCGGTTGAAGCGCGCCGCCTTGCTGAACTGCTTGCAATGCTGGTCGGCCAGCGGCAGGGCGTCCATCTCGTTCCAGACATTGGAGACCGTCACATAGGTCTCGTTGCCGACGACGCGCTGCCCGAACGCGCCGCCGTAAATGTTCGCGTCAGCCCCGGCCGTTTGACAGCCCGACAGCGCGCATAGCGCGCCCAGCAGCATCAGTCTTTTCATTTTGCCTACCCCCGGTTGCGCGACGATTCCACGACCGCGGCGCCAGGGCAAGCGACTAGCGGAGATTCCCCCACATGGCCACCACGGACCGCCGGGGCGTCAGCGTCGACGCCACGGACACCGCCATTGCCGGCAGCCCGAATCCGGGCCTCGCCATCAAGGCGCCGTGCCTGGTCGCGACCACTGCCAACATCACGCTCTCCGGCCTGCAGACGGTCGACGGGGTGGCGCTGGCGGCCGGGAACCGCGTGCTGGTGCGGGCGCAGACGGACCAGACAACGAACGGCATCTACAACGCCTCCACCGGCCCATGGACGCGGGCGATCGACGCCAACAACAATTCCGACTGGGCGAGCGGCCTGCTCGTCATGGCGGCGCAGGGCGCGACCTTCAGCACCATGCTGTTCGAATGCCCGAGCGCCGATCCGATCGTGCTTGGCACCAGCGCGATCGTTTTCAATGCCAACAACGTCCCGGCCGCGCGCAACATCAACACCGCGGCGCCACTCGCCGGCGGCGGCAATCTTTCGGCCGACCGCACGCTGTCGCTCACGATCAACGGCAGCCTGCAGGTCACGGCCGGCGCGCTGGCGGTGGCGCAGGCCACGGGCGCCGCGCATCAGTGGGTGGCCGGACCTTCCACCGCCGATGTGCGGCCAGACTTTGAGTGGGGTTACAGGACGTCGGTAAGAGGTCCGTAGCGGAGCTACAAGGACACGCTTGGCCTTCCTTCGACCGAAGGAGTGCGGTCCACTCGATAGCGCCTACCGGGTCCAGCTTGGCGTCCTCGCTCGGGGCCAGTGCGAAACAACGGGTATCCGCAGAATTTACACCAGCACATGGAACTCCTGCCAGTTGCTCCAGATCGCGCCGTCGCTGGCTCTAACCCAGAGATCGTCCGACACGGTGCCGCTTTGGAAACTTGTCGCCGCGAGCTGAGCCGCACTGACGTTGATTGCAGTGTTGGTTGGCTGGGCGGCCCCGGAAACGGACCAGTGGCCGCTTGCGGCCGCGGGCGTGGAATCCCAGAACTGATACTGCGAGATGCTGTCGCCATCTGCGTCCGATACCGAGAACAGGGATGATGCCGCAACGCTCTGATTGGGCGTGGCGTGGAAGTCGGCAGCTGTGACCACGGGCGCGCGATCCAGCGGGGCGTTGACATGAAATTCCTTCCATGCGCCCCAGGCGATGCCGTCGTAAGCGCGAGCCCAGAGATCATCTGAGCCTGATCCACTCTGGAAAGTCGTGGTCGAGAGCTGCGCTGCCGTGACGCCAATAGCGACGTTGGCGGCCTGCACTGTGCCCCCGACCACCCAATGGCCGCTGCTCGGGTCAGCCGTCGAGTCCCACAGCTGATAGTTCGTGACAGCGTCTCCATCCGCATCAGAGGTCGAGAACAGAGTTGAAGCTGCCACATTCTGATTGTGGGTCGCCGTGAAATCCGATGCAGTGACGACCGGGGGATTGTCCAGCGGAGCGTTGACGTGGAACTCCTTCCAGCTGCTCCATTTCGTCCCGTCGAAGGCACGAACCCACAGGTCATCCGATCCTGAGCCGCTCTGGAATGACGTATTCGCCAGCTGGGCGGCGCTGACATCTATGCTCTGGTTCGACGGCTGTGCAGCACCAGCGACCACAAAATGCCCGCTCGCGGAATCGGCGGTCGAATCCCAAAACTGGTAGCCGGTGATCGTATCGTGATCGGCATCGCTGGCCGTGAACAGGCTGGCAGCAGCGATGTTCTGTCCGTGGGTCGCGTTCATATCCGATGCATTGACCACGGGAGCGTTGTCGATCGGAGCATTGACGTGGAACTCCTTCCACGCACCCCATAGCGTGCCGTCATTGGCCCGCACCCACAAATCATCGGATCCGGAGCCGCTCTGGAACGTCGTATTTGCCAGCTGCGCGGCGCTGACGTCGATGGCGACATTCGAACTCTGCGATACGCCGCCGACAACCCAGTGACCGCTGGACGGATCCGTTGTCGAGTCCCAGAGCTGGTAGTTGATGATCGTATCCCCATCCGCATCAGTTACAGTGAATAGGCCGGAGGCCGCGATGTTTTGGTTGTGGATTGCATTATAGTCGGCAGCAGTGACAAGGGGTGCGTGGTCAACTGGGGCGTTGACGTGGAACTCCTTCCACGCGCCCCATTCAAAACCGTCATAGGCGCGTACCCACAGGTCGTCCGAGCCGGAACCACTCTGGAAGCTGGTGCTGCCCAACTGGGCTGCGGAGACGTTGATGGCGATGTTGGCGTCTTGAGCGATCCCGCCGATCACCCAGTGCCCGCTAGCCGGATCGCCGGTTGAATCCCATAGCTGGTAGTTTGTAATCGTATCGTTGTCCGCGTCGGTGACCGAAAAAAGGCTTGAAGCCGCAACGTTCTGGCCATGCGTCGCGGTGAAATCCGAGGCAGAGACCAAGGGCGCGTTGTCGGTTGGCCCTACGACCGTGAGTCCCTGCCAGCCTGTCAGAGTGTCGTCGTTTTCCAGCAATCTTGCCCACAACGTATCTGTGCCGCCAAATGCGCCGACGTCAAATACGGTGTTGGCAATATCGGCTGGGCTCACATCGATTTCATGGCCGCCCGTTTGCGCCAGGCCGTTGACCACGAACTGACCGCTTGCCACTGTGCCATTCGAGTCCCACAGCTCGGTTTTTGATAGCTGAGGCCGTTCGGATCTGAAACCGTCACCAAGGTGGACAGAGGTATAACTTGGGCTCGCGTCGCGACCAGGACGTTGTGTACGGTCAGAGTTGGCGGTTGAAGAGACACTGAGAACTGCTGCCAGGGAGTAAGCGTTCCATCGTTCTCCAAAAGCCGCGCCCATAAAGTGTCCGAACCCGTCCCGGTACCTACATGAAAGACAGTGTTCGCAACATCGCCGGGTGCAACGTCAATCTCATGACCTCCGGATTGGGCCACCCCATTTACAACAAATTGGCCGCCCGATGCCGAGCCATTCGCATCCCACAGCTCCAGCTTTTGATAGCCCTTGTGCGCTGGATCAGAAATCGTGACGAGAGATGACAATGGTAAAGTCTGGCCGCGGATAGCGGCTGAGTCGCTGACCACTGACACGGCAGGCGGAGGTGGCGGGAGATCAGTAAGACCAAGCGCGTTGAGTACGATGATATCCGCGCTAGATAGCGTACTAAAATTACTTCCATCCAGGCTGAATGGATCCGGTAACCCAGCAGACCAATCCCAGGGATCAACTCCCGTAGAATCGAAGTTCTGAAGATTTGTATTACCTCCGTCGATAGAAAAGTACCCAGCGGCGGTCGTGAAATCCAGAACACCGGGCGACGAAAATTTGTACAAATTCAGGATGGTATCTGCGGTATTGGAGCTATTGCCAGCTCTGCCCATTGCATGCGTAATTTCATGTAGCGCTACGCCAAGATAACTGCTCCAGCCAACGCCAAAGCCGACATAGCCGTCAGTTGCTGTGTCGTTGGAGGGCAGCATCCCGAATAGCTTTTCCTGGGTGTTGCTGAGCAATACACCCGACTGATTGGTAGGATTATTGATTGGCAAACTATTGGCCGCTGCAATCGCGTAGGGCGCAGTCGCATTACTTACAAGAAGTGATCGAACGCTTGAGTATGAAAGATATTGACCCCAAGCCGGGCCTCCCTCAGAAAAACCGCTCGGTAGCGCAACGTCGGCGCCATTCTCGAAAATTTCACCGTAGCCAACCTCGATATTGACGGTGATTGGAGCCGGAAGCACAGCGTCCAAGATCTGTGCGGCTGCATTCAAATCAGAGAAAAAATATGCAGGTGCGCTATTAGCGCTGGCCTCATAACTCAAATTAATTATCATCCAATGGCGCCCTTGGTGTGAGCTAGCTCAATCTAAGCTTGTACCTCGAAGAGTATCGAGGACGCGGGAGCTACGCTAGAGGTTTCTCCGGATGCACTGGCCCTTGCGACATCGCGGTTACAGAGTTTCGGCCCATATGCCGGACTAGTCGCCGCCGTTCGTCTCGGAAATCTGAGATATCGATGCCAATGTGTATGCCTTTGCACGAACCGACAGCGTGGCATCTTCGATTCTTAGGCCTGTTTCCGGACGCCGAGGCAGCCGCAAACCCCGCTAATGCAGCTCTTTAACAATGTTGGCCAGTACGGCGGTGGTCGCCATGCAGCAACTGAAGAGGCTAAGAAGGCGTTGAGAGTCGGGCTGAGTTGAGCGCCCAAGTAGAATTCGCTTTTCTTGGGCCTTCCCGATCATCAATAAATGCCGGTAGGTCGAGATTGATATCGATTAACGCGGGGCGTGCCGTAGCGGTTCATTACATGCGGGTTAGCAGGCTCGCTCGGTGCTCTCGTTGCTTGCTCCAATGCGATACAAAACACCTCAAAGAAGCTCGTACGAGGTGCATGAGACGTTCAGCGCGCCGCCTGTGCCGCTGGACACCTGATATCGATGCGTGTTGTGCACTCGCTGCAAGCCGCAGCCTTCTTTGTCACGCTCTCCTCTAAGCACATGGTGCTTTGCCCCGGATTGATGCGAATACAATTACCATGACTTCGGCACGAAGGGCCCGATACAGCTGATCAGTCCGATCCAAGGCGTGACCGTGGCTCATCTCTAGGACACGATCCATGCTGCAATGATCGGCGTGAACTACCACTATTGATGTGATGGGCAGGGCCGGCGCGCCACGCCGGCCGGCACAGACTTCAGAACAACGCCCAATTCGCCAGGCGCCAGGCCAGCCAGCCCAGCGCGCAGATCCAGCCCATCATCGCGATCGCCGCGATCCCGAGCCAGCAGACTGCAAACAGTGACGTCCGGGGCTCTTTAGCCGCGGACAATTTCCCGGTCGTCTCAGCTTGGCTCACAGCATCCCCTTGGCCAGCGGCCTGTTCTTCATTGGTCTCGCATTGCTCGCGAAAATTCACCGGCCACGCTCCAGGTCACACGGACGTGAGACGGGATGACTGTCCATTGATGGCGTACCGAAGCTCATGGCGTAGGGAGGCGGGCGGCGAGCTGCTCGCAGGCATGTGGAAGGTGGGAAAACCCTGTAACGCGTGGCAGGGGGATTGGTTGCTTCCCGGAGGCGGAGGTGCGAGTGCGCGTCGACATGTTTCACGCATGCTTGGTTGAAGGGGTAAGACGGCACGCTAGCGCCGTGCCCTCGAATATCCCTTCAGGCGGGGTTTCCATGTCGATCGGTGCCATTGCCTCTTCGGTCAAGGCGTGGTCGCAAGGCCGGTCAGCCGCGACGTCAAACCCTCGGCGCCCCTCCTTCTCGTCGACGACCTTCTGCGCGATTTCCGCAAGGATTTGAATCGGTTGACGGCGCAGAATTGTCAAATCTTCTTCGAACCTTTGGGCGTCGCCATAGACACATGAGTGTTGGGGATTTCAGCGCCCAACGTCTAAACGGACGCCGCCAAGCGATGATACTCCGCTTGCGCGGCGTTGCGCCTTTTCCGATTCAATTCGAGGCGTGCCAGCCCGCCGGAAACGGGATCAGCGGCCAGACCGGATAATTGTCGTTGGCAACCTTCGGCGGCCTGTCCTGGGTCGGCTTGGTCATGGGTGCCAGGGGCGGCGAAATCATCGCCAGACGCAAATAGGCAGATTGGAAATCCATGAACGTCAACCAGCGCAATGAGCTTCTCAGAAAAGTTCAGTCCGAGCTCGAAATCACGAGGGCGGGCTTCCCAGGGCCTGCCTATTCTCAAATTGCGCAGATATCTTAGGAAAGACCGGCAAGCCTTTCAACCGGCAAGGCAGCTGCATGTCGGCGGGTAAGGTTGATCGGTTAGGTTAAACGCGAGCTGTCGTTGCGGCCGTCTTGATGACTGCTATCAAGGCGGTCCCGGCACGCGACGACGCCGCATCTGCGGCTCAGACGAGATCACATTCGTCGCGGCGTTTCGTCTCGCGCGAGTTGTTCGTCATGGCTTTCGATCTCAGCTCGAAAACTCCCCGCCAACCGTCGGATTGGACCGAGATCTGGCACCTCTGGACCGTTATCGTGCCGCGCCGCTCGATCAACGGGCAGCTCGCCTACGGCAAGGTCTGGCGCCGTCACGACGGCCGTGACTGGATCTACAAGAAATTCACCGAATACGACGGCGAGGCGGCGGCCTGAACTGGAGGCAATGCCTCAACCGGCGTGTCGCTCGCCCGCGGCCGCTCCTGGCGCCTGAATGCGTGGCAGCGGCAATTTGAAGTGACGTTTTGCGTAGGCGACGATCTCGTTGTCCGAGGGATGATCGGCTGCCTCCACCGCGGCAATCCGCTTGGCGACATCGGGCGCATGAGCGCGGATGTGGCTGGCGAGCTCCGCCTTCGCACCCGCCGGACCGATGATGAGGATCTCGCCGGCATCGGTGATGGCCTTGGTCACCTCGGCATAAAAGGCCTTGTCAGGTGCGGCATGACCACTGCCGATGGCGTTGGCCTTGTGATGAAGATGCCGCGTCGCGAGCTGCGGGTGCAAGGTGACTTCGTCGGAGCCGCTGAGGCCGAGATGGAAGATCCGGGCCTGCGAATGATCGATCCAGACGACGGCGTGAAAATGAGAGGGCATGTGCTTGGGCCTTGTCCGAGGGGAAGGCCGCCAACATCGCGGCGGCGTCTGTCGACCAGACACTAAGTCGGCCGGCGCCGCCGCCGGTTGACGCAGGTCAAGTCGCTCCTGAACTAGAAAGGCAGGGCAATCGACGTTCGACGCTCGCTTGAAAAAGCGGGCGTCTCAGGCTGCCTTGGCTGCCGGGCTCGCCGCGGGCTTCGCCGGCGGCGGCTTCAGCGGCTTGTCCTGCCGCTTCGACCAGGAGATGTAATAGGCGACCGTCGTCATGATCGCGATGCCCGCGATGGAGACGAACAGCTGCGCGAACACCGAGCCCGAGCTCATCGACAGCTCGAAATGGCCGACGAAGGACAGGAATACGCCGACGCAGAACACGGCAAGCGATTGCTGGCCGCAGACGATCAGCGGATCGAAGATCTTCCATTCCAGGCCCGGCCATTCCTTCGGCACGAAGCGGATCACCAGGATCACGATCACGACGAAATGGATGAAGCGGTAGGGCGCGAGGTTGGTCTTGTCGTTCGGATTGAACGTCGAGAACAGCCATTCCGGGAACATGCCCCCGAGGGTAGGGAAGCGGCCGGCCATGGTCATGACGAGCGCGAACAGAAGATAGCCGAGGCAGAGCCACAGCGTGACGGGCGCGTTGATCAGCGTCATCGAGCGGCGTGCGCCGCCCATCGCGCACCAGGCACCGAACACGAACAGCACCTGCCAGCAATAGGGGTTGAAGTACCACTGGCCGGCCGGATAGGCGTTCAGGTTCAGGTTGAAATGACGCGCAGTCAGCCAGAGAATGATGGACAGCCCCATCGTCAGATCGGGCTTGCGCAGCATGAACCAGAGCACCGGCGGAAACAGGCCCATCAGCACGATGTAGAGCGGCAGCACGTCGAGATTGAGCGGCTTGAAGCGCAGGAACAGCCCCTGGCGCAGCGTCTCGGTGGCGTTGTCGACGAGGCCGGCGACGTTGAACTCGTTGATCATCTCGGAATCGCCGAAGCGCAGCGCAAGATAGCTGATCGAAGCGATGTAGATCACGAACAGGATGATGTGGGCGACGTAGAGCTGCCAGACCCGCTTGGTGAGACGGGTGGCACCGACGATGAAGCCGCGCTCCAGCATCATGCGGGCATAGACGAAGGAGGCGGTGTAGCCGGAGATGAAGACGAACAGGTCGGCGGCGTCGGAAAAGCCGTAGTTGCGCGTCGTGATCCAGTTCACGATGTTGTCGGGGATGTGATCGAGGAAGATCGCCCAATTGGCGATGCCGCGGAACAGGTCGAGCCTGAGGTCACGGCCCTTTTCGGGCAGCGTGGCATTGATGTTCAGAAAGGCCATGCGACGGACGCTCTCGAAGGGGACGGATATGCTGGTGTTGGCGAGGCACAGCCGCCGGGCGGGATTCCCGGGCGGAAGGTGGGTACGCAATTGTCACAGTGCAGCATAATGACTATACCCATCGCTGAGGGACCCGGAGGGCCGGAATCACCGATCAGTTCCCGAAGGTGTCTCTATACTATGCCCACGGTTTCCACCAATCGCTACCGTGACGCACTAAAATCGAACGAAAGACCAAGAGGCCGGACCGCCAATGACCGCACGCATTTTCAAGCCCGCCAAGAACGCGATGCAATCCGGCCGGTCCAAGACCAAGGAATGGCAGCTCGACTACGAGCCGGAGCAGCCGCGCGCGGTCGAGCCGCTGATGGGCTGGACCTCGTCCGGCGACATGAAGCAGCAGATCACGCTGCGCTTCCACACCAGGGACGAGGCGGTCGCCTATTGCGAGCGGAAGGGCATCGCCTACCAGGTGATCGAGCCCAAGGAATCGCTGCAACGCCAGATCGCCTACGCCGATAATTTCTCCTTCCGCCGCGGCGAGCCCTGGACGCACTGAAGTCCACTTCACAATCCTCGACTTGGTCATGCCCGGGTTCGTCGCGGGCATCCGCGTCTTTGGGCAGCGTGAAAGAGCGTCGATGGCCGGGACAAGCCCGGCCATGACGACCTGGAAGGGGCGGTCGCCCGAGCCGGGCCCTTGGCACCCATCCCGCCGCGTGCTTCGCTGATGCGCATGACGGGACCATGATGAGGGCAGGGGATGGCCGGGCGTGACCAGCTCGACGGCGTCGATCTGAAGATCTTATCGGAGCTGCAGCAGGACGGGCGGGTTCGCAACAACGAGCTGGCACTGCGCGTCGGCGTGTCCGCGCCGAACTGCCTGCGGCGGCTCAAATCGCTGTTCAGCCGCGGCGTGATCCGCGCGGTGCGCGCCGTCATCGACGAGCGGCTGCTCGGCTACGAGGTGGTGTCGTTCGTCTCGATCCAGCTCGGCAGCCAGTCCCAGCCGGTGCTGGAAGCATTCGAGGGCTCGATATCAGCGATCCCGCGGATCCAGCAGTGCTGGCGCATTTCGGGCGACACCGACTATCTCCTCAAATGCGTCGCGCCGAGTGTCGAGAGCATGCGCCAGCAACTTTTGCATTTTGCCGCCATGCCGAACGTGAAAAACGTCCGCAGCTTTCCGGTGCTGGGCGTTGCCAAGGACGTGCCGCTTCCCGTGCCTGATGTCGTGGCTGCGACATCCGCAGGGTAGGGACCGGCGAAGCTCGCTTTCATGACAGGAATTATACAGCTTTGTGGAATTATCTAGCTTAGTAAATCACGTAACAAAGACATGTTATTTGCGAAGTGCTGCAATGCGCCGAGCCGTGATTGTCGGCTCACGGGCGCGGCCTACATCCGGGGTGTGAAGCCTCAGCCTGCGTCGCATGCCGAGGACTGTTTTGTGGGACTCCTTAAACAGGAAAGACAACATGACCTCGATATCGAAGACGTTTGCAGCTTCCGCTGCGACGCTGTTTGCATCTGCGTTCCTGGTTCTGACGGCGCCGACCGCAAAGGCTGACGACTACTGCATTACCAACGGCGCCCAGGCAGCTCACGGCTGCGGCTATCCGACCATGGAAGCCTGCCGGTCCGCAGCCAGCGGCATCGGCGGCACCTGCTCGCAGAGCGGCGGCGCGAAGACCACGAACGACGCGCTTGCCTTCCAGCCGAAGCAGACCAGGCATCCGAAGCTTCGTCCGGGCGCCCAGACCAAATCGAACTAACGCCAGGCGTTAGAAGCCGTTTCGAGCTTTGCGGCCTCCGAGGTGATCTCGGGGGCCGTAAATTTGTGACAAGCACGCGACACGCGGGCGCCTCAACGGTACCGCCCGCGAAACTCACGCGGGCTGGCGCCGGTCCAGTTGCGGAAAGCCCGCGAAAAGCTCTTCTCGTTGCGGAATCCCGCGATCTCCGCGATCCGCTTGATCGGGGCGCGACCGCGCATCAGCTCCAGCTTGGCGAGCTCGAGCTTTGCTTCCTCCTTGAGCTCGCGCAGCGAGGTTGCCTCCTCGCGCAGCCGGCGATGCATGGTGCGGGTGGACAGCGCGAGCTCGCTGGCCACATCCTCGGCGCCGAGACTGCGTCCGCGCGAGGCGCGCAGCACGCGCCGGACGCGCTCGACCAGGAGCCGGTCGCGGCGATAGGGCCGATAGGGCAGCACGGTCAGGCGCAGCGCGCCCTTGAGCATGCTGTCGAGGTCGGCTGCACTGCGCGTGAGCGGCAGCGAAAGATAGTGCCGGTCAAAGCAGATGCCGGCGCGGTCCGCGCCGAAGCGGACGGCCTTGCAGAAGATCGTCGGGTAGACCGAGACGTGGCCGGGCTCGTCATAGGGGAATTCCGCCGCGCGCAGCGCGATCGTGGAATCGACCGCCCAGCAAGAGAAGCCGAGCACATAGCGGAGCAGGGTGACGAGGCAGAACTCGCGCAAATCGCCGAGCTGGCGCTGCTCCCGAATCGAGATGGTCGCGGTCTCCTCGCCGACGGCCAGCTCGAACAGCACGTCTTCGGTCAGGAGGCGATGATGCCGGCACCAGCGCTTGAGCGCGACCTCGAGTGTGGGCGCGGTGATCGAGGCGCGGCACAGCATGCCATAGCTGCCCCAAGGCAGCCGGCGCGAGAACCAGCCGAGGGCCTCGTCGTCGAGCTCGCGCATGGCGTGGCCAGCGAGCGCCTCGAACTGGGCGGCCGTCACCCGCCCATCGCCCGATATGACGAGATCAGGGAGGACCTGACCCCTGTTCAACGCCTCGGCCGGATCCTTGCCGTAGCGGGCATAGGCCGCGACCACGCCCCGGACGAAGGCGGCGGGGGTCATGGCGCGGCGGGGGGTGCCGGTCGCGGCTTGAAGGGGCATCGAAAAATCCTTTGGAAAATCCTCGCCAAACTTGGCGGAAAATGCAACCTTTTCGACCGCCGGGGTGCCCAGGTGGGGGTAGGTTCGGACCGCAAGAACTTGCAAGATCCTTGGAGGAATCGCCTTGAACATCCCGAGCATCGATTTCGATCTGGGCGAAGACATCAGCATGCTGCGCGACACCGTGCGCGCCTTTGTCGAGGCCGAGGTGGCCCCGCGCGCGGCCGAGGTCGAGAAGGCCAATCTGTTTCCCGCCGACCTCTGGAAGCGCTTTGGCGACCTCGGCCTGCTCGGCATGACCGCGCCCGAGCAATATGGCGGCTCCAACATGGGCTATCTCGCCCATGTGGTCGCCATGGAGGAGATTTCGCGCGGCTCGGCCGCGGTCGGGCTGTCCTATGGCGCCCACTCCAACCTCTGCGTCAACCAGATCCGCCGCAACGGCAATGACGCGCAGCGCCAGCGCTATCTGCCGAAGCTGATATCAGGCGAATATGTCGGCGCGCTCGCGATGTCCGAGCCGGGCGCCGGCTCTGACGTCGTCTCGATGAAGCTGCGCGCCGACAAGCGCGGCGATCGCTACGTGCTCAACGGCTCGAAGATGTGGATCACCAACGGCGGTGACGCCGACGTGCTGGTTGTCTACGCCAAGACCGATCCCGAGGCCGGCCCGCGCGGCATGACCGCCTTCCTGATTGAAAAAGGCTTCAAGGGCTTCACCCACGGCCAGCATCTCGACAAGCTCGGCATGCGCGGCTCCAACACCTACCCGTTGTTCTTCGACGAATGCGAGGTGCCGGAAGAGAATGTGCTCGGCAAGGTGGGCGAGGGCGTCAAGGTGCTGATGTCCGGCCTCGACTATGAGCGCGCGGTGCTGTCCGGCGGCCCGCTCGGCATCATGGCGGCCTGTATGGATGCCGTGGTGCCCTACATGCACGAACGCAAGCAATTCGGCCAGCCGATCGGCGATTTCCAGCTGATGCAGGGCAAGCTCGCCGACATGTATTCGACCTGGCAGGCCACGCGTGCCTATGTCTATGCCGTCGGAAAGGCCTGCGACCGCGCCGATCACGCGCGCAGCCTGCGCAAGGACGCGGCCGCCGCGATCCTCTATTCCGCGGAGAAGGCGACGTGGATGGCGGGTGAAGCGATCCAGGCGCTCGGCGGCGTCGGCTATACGTCCGAGTTTCCGGTCGGCCGCCTCTGGCGCGATGCCAAGCTCTACGAGATCGGGGCGGGGACCTCCGAGGTCCGCCGCATGCTGATCGGCCGCGAGTTGATGTCCGAGACGGCCTAAAATCTTCACCTCATTGGAATCAACATGCCGCTCCATTCCAGCATCGATCCATCGTCGTCAGATTTTTCGCGCAATGCCGACGCCATGCGCGCGCTCGTCGCGGACTTGCGCGAGAAGCTCGCCCAGGTCGCTGGTGGCGGCGGCGAGGCCTCGCGCAAACGCCACACCGCGCGCGGCAAGATGCTGGCGCGCGAGCGCGTCGATCTGCTGATCGATTCCGGCACCTCGTTCCTGGAGCTGTCGCCGCTGGCGGCCCATGGCCTCTATGGCGGCGACGTGCATTCGGCGAGCATCGTCACCGGGGTCGGTCGCATCTCGGGCCGCGAATGCGTTGTTGTCGCCAACGACGCCACCATCAAGGGTGGCACCTATTATCCGATGACCGTGAAGAAGCATCTGCGTGCGCAGGACATCGCGCGGCAGAACAATCTTCCTTGCGTCTACCTGGTCGATTCCGGCGGCGCCTTCCTGCCGCTGCAGGACGAGATCTTTCCGGACGAGCGGCATTTCGGCCGCATCTTTTACAACCAGGCGCAGATGTCCTCAGCTGGCATTCCGCAGCTTGCGATCGTGATGGGCTCCTGCACCGCCGGCGGCGCCTACGTGCCTGCGATGTCGGATGAGAGCATCATCGTCCGCAACCAGGGCACCATCTTCCTCGGCGGCCCGCCGCTGGTGAAGGCCGCGACGGGCGAGGTCGTCAGCGCCGAGGAACTCGGCGGCGCCGACGTGCATTCGCGCCAGTCGGGCGTGACCGACCACTACGCCCAGAACGATGCGCATGCGATCGGCATTGCCCGCCGCATCGTCGGCACGCTCAAGCCATCAGTGCGGCCGAACCTCAACATGCACAAGCCGCGCGATCCGTTGTTTGCGGCGGAGGAGATTTACGGCGTGGTGCCGGTCGATGGCCGGAAACCGTTCGATGTGCGCGACATCATCGCCCGCGTTGTCGACGGCTCGGAGTTCGACGAGTTCAAGAAGCTCTACGGCACGACGCTGGTGTGCGGCTTCGCCCATATCTGGGGCTATCCGGTCGGCATCATCGCCAACAACGGCATTCTGTTCAGCGAGAGCTCGCTGAAGGGGGCGCATTTCATCGAGCTGTGCTGCCAGCGCGGCATTCCCTTGGTGTTCCTGCAGAACATCACCGGCTTCATGGTTGGCAAGAAATACGAGGCCGGCGGCATCGCGCGCGACGGCGCCAAGCTGGTGACGGCGGTTGCGACCGCCTCCGTGCCGAAATTCACCGTGGTGATCGGCGGCTCCTACGGCGCCGGCAATTACGGCATGTGCGGCCGCGCCTATTCGCCGCGCTTCCTCTGGATGTGGCCGAACGCGCGCATCTCGGTGATGGGCGGCGAGCAGGCCTCGATGGTGCTGAGCCAGGTCCGCCGCGACAATATCGAGGCCAAGGGCGACAGCTGGTCCAGGGAAGAGGAAGACAAATTCCGTGAGCCGATCCGCGCGCAATATGAGAGCCAGGGACACCCTTATTACGCGACCGCGCGGCTGTGGGACGATGGGGTGATCGACCCGGCCGACACCCGCCTCGTGCTCGGCCTCGGGCTCTCGGCGGCGTCGAACGCGCCGATCGAGCCGACGAAATTCGGCCTGTTCAGGATGTGATGCGATGGACCGTTCAAAGCTCTACCGTCGTTTTCGCACCCTCCTGATCGCCAACCGCGGCGAAATCGCCTGCCGCGTCATCCGCACAGCCCGCGCCATGGGCCTGCGCACCGTCGCTGTTTATTCCGAGGCCGACCGCGATGCGACGCATGTCGCGCTCGCGGACGAGGCCGTGCTGATCGGGCCCGCACGCGCCCGCGACAGCTACCTCAATGTCGAGCGGCTGATCGAGGCCGCGCGCAAGACCGGCGCTGAAGCCGTGCATCCCGGTTACGGCTTCCTGTCCGAGAACGCCGAGTTCGCGCGGGCCTGCTTCGATGCCGGCCTCGTCTTTGTCGGCCCGACCGCCGGGATGATGACGGCGATGGGCTCGAAGTCCGGCTCGAAAGCGCTGATGGAGAAGGCCGGCGTACCGCTGGTGCCGGGCTATCACGGCGAGGCTCAGGACGATGCGACGCTGGCTAAGGCCGCGGACAAGATCGGCTTCCCCATTCTGGTGAAGGCGTCCGCCGGCGGCGGTGGCCGCGGCATGCGCATCGTGCGCTCGGCGGCCGAGCTTGCGCCCGCGATCGTCAGCGCCAAGCGCGAAGCCAAGGCTGCGTTCGGGGACGATCGCATGCTGATCGAAAGATATGTCGACAATCCCCGGCATATCGAGGTGCAGATCATCGGCGACAGCCACGGCAATCTGCTCTCGCTGTTCGAGCGCGAATGCACCCTGCAGCGCCGCCATCAGAAGGTGATCGAGGAGGCGCCGTCGCCGACGCTCAGCCCCGCCCAACGCGAGATCGTCTGCGCTGCCGCGCGAAAGGCGGCGGGCGCCGTGAACTATGTCGGCGCCGGTACCATCGAGTTCGTCTCCGACGGCAAGGACGTGTTCTTCATCGAGATGAACACGCGCCTGCAGGTCGAGCATCCCGTGACCGAGCTGATCACGGGCATCGATCTCGTCGAATGGCAGCTGCGCGTCGCGTTCGGCGAGGCGCTGCCCTTGAAGCAGGACGAGATCAAGCTCAACGGCCACGCCGTCGAGGCGCGCGTCTACGCGGAAAATCCGACCAAGAACTTCATGCCGTCGGTCGGCAGGATCTCGACCTGGCGGCTGCCGGCCGAGACCGGCGGCCTGCGCATTGACGCCGGTTACCGCGAGGGCGATAGCGTCTCGCCGTATTACGACGCAATGCTCGCCAAAATGATCGCATGGGCACCGACGCGGGATGTGGCGATCGACCGGCTCAACCGCGCCCTGGAGGACTCCGACGTTCGCGGGATCGTCACCAACATTCCGTTCCTGTCGGCGCTGATCACGCATCCGAAGGTGCGCGCGAACGCGATCGACACCGGCTTCATCGAGCGCGAGCTCGCGGCCTTGACGCAGACCGCGTCCGCGCCCGGCGAGCTCGAGCTCTGCGCCGCAGTGGCCGCGATCGTCAATGACGAGGAGCGCGCCACGCAAGGCGAGGCGAGTTCGCCGTGGCAGACGTTTGGCTGGATGCCGGTCGGCCGCCGCCAGCGCAGCTTTGCCTTCCGCGTTGGCCACGGCCCCGAGCAGAAGATCACGCTCAATTACGGCAGCGGGCCGTCGACGCTGGTGATTGGCGAACGCGAACTGGCTTTCGCGGTGGTACCGAAGGATGCCGGTTTTGATCTGACGCTCGATGGCGTCAAATCCTCGGTCGCCGCCGTGATCGACGGGCATGAGCTGTATTTGCGCACGCGCAACGGCCGCTTCGACCTGCATTGGGTCGACCCGTTCGGCGGCGAGAGCGAGGAGCATGTCGGCGAGGACAAGATCGTTGCTCCCTTGCCAGGCACGGTCGTCGCCGTGCTGGCCGAAGAGGGGGCGAAGCTCGAGAAGGGCGCGCCGATCCTCACCCTGGAAGTCATGAAGATGGAGCAGACGCTGCGCGCGCCGTTTGCGGGCGTCCTGAAGACGGTCAAGTGCAAGGTCGGCGACATCGTCCAGGAAGGCGTCGAGCTCGCCGTGGTCGAGCCGTCGGAGGAGTGACATGAGCGACTCCGTCCGCATCATCGAGATGGGGCCTCGCGACGGCCTCCAGAACGAGAAGGCATCAATCAGCGTCGAGGCCCGCATCGCCTTCATCGAGGCGCTGGTCGCGGCCGGGCTCGACACGGTCGAGGTCGGCGCCTTCGTCTCGCCCAAGGCGATCCCGCAGATGGCAAGCTCGGATGCCGTGCTGCGAGGCATCGATCATCTGACCGGCGCCGAATTCCACGTGCTGGTGCCGAACGAGAAGGGCTATGACGCCGCGCGCGCGGCCGGCGCACAGGTCGTCTCGGTCTTCGCGGCAGCCTCGGAAGGTTTTTCCCGCGCCAACATCAATTGCACGGTCGCGGAATCCATCGAGCGGTTCAAGCCGGTTCTGGCGCGCGCCAAGGCCGACGGCGTCAAGGTGCGCGGCTACATCTCCTGCGTGCTCGGCTGCCCCTTTGACGGCGAGATCAAGCCGAAGGCCGTGGCCGACCTCGCCAGCACGTTGTGGGAGCGCGGCTGCTACGAGATTTCACTCGGCGACACCATCGGCGTCGGCACGCCAGCCAAGGCCAAGGAGATGCTGCGCGCGGTGGCTGCCAATGTTCCCGCTGCGAAGCTCGCGATGCATTTCCACGACACGTACGGCCAGGCGCTGGCCAATCTCTATGCGGGGCTAGAGGAGGGCATTCGCGTCATCGATGCCGCTGCGGGCGGGCTCGGCGGTTGTCCCTACGCGCCCGGGGCGACGGGCAACGTTGCGACCGAGGATGTCGTCTACATGCTCGAGGGCATGGGCGTGAGTACCGGCGTCGATTTGGAGAAGCTGCTGGCGGCGACGAACGCGATGAGCGTCGTGCTGGGCAAGCCACCGGTGAGCCGCGTCGCGACGGCGCTGAACGCGAAGAAGAAGCGGGCAGTCCCCTAGTTCTCCGTCATTGTGAGCGTAGCGAAGCAATCCAGAGCGGTTCCGTCGAGGCAGTCCGGATTGCTTCGTCGCAAGAGCTCCTCGCAGCAATGACGGGACGATTCGGCGCTACCTGCTCCCGTCCGGCCCCATCACCAGATCCGGCAGCCAGGTCGAGATTTCCGGCACGAGGCACAGCAGCAGCACCGCGCCCATCATCAGGAGCACGAAGGGCAGCGTGCCCCAGATCACCTCGCTCAGCGAAATATCAGGCGCGACGTTGCGGATGACGAAGATGTTGAGGCCGACGGGGGGATGGATCAGCCCCATCTCCATCACGATGGTCATGACGACGCCGAACCAGATGATGTCGAAATTGGCGGCGCGCAGCGGTGGCAGGATGATCGGTGCAGTCATCAGGATGATCGAGACCGGCGGGAGAAAGAAGCCGAGCACGACGACCATGACGAGAATCGCAAACAACAGCCCCCAGCGCGGCAGATGCATCGCGACGACGGATTCGGCCGCCGATTGCGAGATGTGCAGATAGCTCATCACGTAGGAATAGAGCAGCGACATGCCGATGATCATCATCAGCATGGTGGATTCCCGGATCGTCGATTTCATGATCGGGCCGAGGTCTTCCGGTCGCCACACACCGTAGATGGCTGCAATTAATCCCAGTGCGAGAAGGCCGCCGAGGCCGGCGGTCTCCGACGGCGTGGCAAAGCCGCCATAGAGCGCGGCCATCACACCGGTCAGCAGCAGGACGAATGGGATCACGCGGGGTAGCACACTGAAGCGTTCGGCGAGTGTGTACTCGTCCCGCGCGAGGATTGCCGCCTCCGGGCCGCCGTTCTTGTAGATCGCTTCGGCCGCGGCATATTCCCGGCGAAAACGGAACACCGCGTAGAATCCGAACAGGGAGACCAGCAGCAGGCCGGGGC
Organism: Bradyrhizobium sp. CCBAU 51627; assembly: GCF_028128765.1. Taxonomy (GTDB): domain Bacteria; phylum Pseudomonadota; class Alphaproteobacteria; order Rhizobiales; family Xanthobacteraceae; genus Bradyrhizobium. Next base: position 43,318 of record NZ_LBJG01000086.1, on the reverse strand, counting down.
CGATGCCGGCGAGAAACAGGCGTCCGAGCGATTTTTCAGCGGCCACCGCAAACAGGATCATGGTGATCGAGGGCGGCAGCAGAATGCCGAGCGTGCCGCCGGCGGCGATGATGCCGGCAGCAAAACCGCCGGAGTAGCCGCGCTTGCGCATCTCGGGGATCCCGGCCGAGCCGATCGCAGAGCAGGTCGCGGGGCTCGAGCCCGCCATCGCCGCGAACAGCGCGCAGGCGAACACGTTGGCAACGCCGAGGCCGCCGGGCACGCGATGCAGCCAGGCATGCAGCGCCGAATAGAGATCCTGGCCGGCGCGCGATTTGCCGATTGCGGCACCCTTCAGGATGAAGAGCGGGATCGACAGCAGCGTGATCGAGGCCATCTCCTCGTAGACGTTTTGCGTCACCGTATCGAGCGACGCCGAGGGCATGTAGATGCCCATGAACACGACCGCGACTGCGCCGAGTGCGAACGCAATCGGCATGCCCGAAAACATCACGAGCAGCGTCGCGACTCCGTAAGCGATACCGATGCCGAAAACGCTCATGGACGCCTGGTTCCTGCGAAAGGCAGCGCCAACTGAACGAGGATCTGGACGCAGAGCAGGCTCATGCCGAGCGCCATCAGGGAATAGGGAATGGCAAGCGGCGGCGACCACATCGAGTTCGAGACCTGGCCGTCGACGTAGGCTTCATGCGCCAGCGTCCAGGACTTCCACGTAAAGAAGGCGCAGAACATCAACGTCACGGCGTCGACGAACCAGAGCCGGATCCTGTTCGCCAGCGGGGACAAGAGCCCGACGAAGGCCTCGATGCCGATGTGGCCACGGTTCTGCTGCACATAGGCCGCCGTCATGAAGGTGGCGCCGACCAGCAGGAACACGGCGGCTTCATCCTGCCAGTAATTGGCGGCCTTGAACAGCGCGCGGCTCAGCACGCTGTAGCTCAGGATCGCACAGGCCGCGACCAGCGCCAGCGCGGCAAACACGACGATGATGCGGTTGAGGATGGCGAGGCCGCGATCGAGCGCTGCCGCAAGGCCGGTGCTTGCAGCAGCATTCGCCTGATCGTCTCGATCCGGAAGCGGACCGTGGCTCATGCAGCGACGTCGGAGGCGAGCTTGAGCAGGTTCGCAGCGGTCGCGGTCTTGGCGCCGTAATCCTTCCACGCGGTGTCGCGGGCGATGTCGCGCCACTTGCCGACGGTCGCGGCATCGAGCGCCGAAACCTTGGCGCCGGCCTTCTCGTAGACCTTCGCGACCTCGACGTCGTCATCCTGCGCGCCCTTGCGGCCGAAAGCTTCGAGCTCTGCGCCCACAGCGACCAGGATGTCCTGCTGGTTCTTCGGCAGTTTGTCGAAGATCGCCTTCGACATCATCAGCGGCTCGAGCATGAACCAGTAGGACGCGCCGGCGCCCGAGGTCAGCGACTTCGCGACCTCTTCGAGGCGGAACGAAATCAGGCTGGTGGAGGAAGTGATGCCGGCGTCGCAGGCGCCGGTCTGCATCGCCGCGTAGATTTCGTTGGAGGGGACAGAGAGGACCGAGGCGCCGGCGGTCTGCAGCACCATGTCCATCTCGCGCGAACCGCCGCGCACCTTCATGCCCTTGGCATCTTCCGGTGCCACGATCGGCTTGGAGCGGCTGGCGACGCCGCCGGCCTGCCACACCCAGGTCAGGAGGATGATGCCCTTGTCGGCGAGGAAGTCTGTCAGCGCCTTGCCGACCGGCTCCTTCTTCCAGCGCATGCCCTGATCGTAAGTGGTGACGAGGCCGGGCATCAGGCCGATATTGGTCTCGGGCAATTCGCCGCCGGCATAGGGCATCGGATACAGAGAGATGTCGAGCGCGCCCTTGCGCATGGCGGAGAACTGCGCGTTGGTCTTGATCAGCGAGGAGTTTGGATAGATTTCCGCGGCGATGTCGCCGTTGCTACGCTTGCTGACTTCGGCTGCAAACATGCGGCAGAGCCGGTCGCGAAAATCGCCCTTGTCGATGGTGCCGCCCGGGAATTGGTGCGAGATCTTCAGCGTGGTCGCGGCATGCGCGGTGCCAATGCCGAAACGGAGAATGGCGGGCGCAGCGACGGCGGTCGCGAGCAGATGGCGGCGCGTGAACATGGTAGATCCCCTTGGACGGTTCTTAGGACTATTCTTGCTTGAGCTGATCTGGGTGGGTCATGAGACCGGCGCGGAGGCCCATCCTATCCGGTCTTGGACGTCGAGTTATCTCATTTGATAGTTCGAGACGTAATGCCGCGGCAAGGGTTGGCCTTGCTGCGCTGCACACGCCGGTGACACCGTCCCATCGCTAATGCTGTGCATCAGGCGCGATCGCGCGAGGCGCGCCGAAGACATCCAAAAAGATCTGCGGCCTCGCGTAACAAGCATAGGCGTCGATCCGTCGAGACTGGGTAGCGGCACACGTCGCTGACAAACATCACCTCGAAGGGAAGATTTCTCATGACCATTCGCACCCGCATCGCGCTCGGCGTCTCGGCTGCCGCTCTCTCGCTTGGCCTGGCGCTGTCGCCGGCCGCCTTTGCTCAGGACAAGATGGGCAAGGATGACGGCATGATGAAAAAGGACACGATGTCCAAGGACAGCATGAAGAAAGACACCATGTCCAAGGACGACGGCATGAAGAAGGATCACATGTCGAAGGACGGCGTGAAGAAGGACGACGGGATGATGAAGAAGAACTGATCTTCGCGTCCGCCCGGTCGTCCAACGTGGCGAACCGGGCATGCGCTCCGCCGGTTCGCCTCAAGGTCCATCATCGTGTCGCGCATTCGCGCGGACCCGGCCGGGACATCATGATCTGACCTGAAGCGGGTGCGCTTCAGGTCAAATTCCGTTGAAGCTTACTTCCGCTTGGCCTTGCGGGCGGCGTAACGGGCGTCGCGCTTGGCCTTCTGCTCGGCTTCGAGCGCGGCCTGCCTGGCAATTGCTTCTTCAGCTTCGCGTGCGATGCGCGCCGCCTCAGCGGCCTTGGCTTCTTCGTCGAGGCGCTTTTGCTCGGCCTTTTCGGCTTCGCGAGCGGCCTTGGCCTCGGCGCGCTTGGCGGCGAGGGCCTCCCGCTCGGCGCGGCGAGCGACCACCGCCGGATCGTCGGGGCCCGGCTGCGACTTGAATTTGTTCAACAGATTTTTGCGTGCGTCCTGCGCCGCCTTTTGCCGGTCTGCGAAGCCGGGTTCCCTGAATCCACTCATCGACGAGCCTTGTCTTCCTCGCTTTCGATCCTACATCACTGCCTGTTGGTACGTCGGCTGGGCACAAGCAGGCGCCACGCGACGCAGAAGCGTGTACATCGCCGCGCGCCGTGAAGCCACCCATAATCGCAGCCGATCAGGTCAACGAAATCGCTGGACCCAGCCGATCCTTCGTAGCCCGGAAAAACTGCCGAATTGTGATGTCCCTCATAAGGGCACCCAGCGGCGGCGCCTAGCGTCCGCCCCAACGAGACGGAGCACGGGCATGATCTCTTTCCGGCTGAGCGCGAAGGCCCTTGCAATCACGGCCGCCGCAGTGGCGGTCGCCGGCGCGCTGCTCTTGGCCGGCCGGCCGCAACCCATCGAGAGTAGCGTTTTGGGTGCCAATTGGGAGTGCACCCAGACCGCGTTCATTCTCACGAGCTGCGCACCGCGCGCGCAGCATGCAATCCCGGCAGTCGAGACCTCGCGCAAAGAGCCGATGAAGCCGACCAGGGGGTAAGCCGCGTCGGATGTGACGGGACGCAGCAGAGGTGATACAGGGGCCCACCGAGCGACAAGGCCCCCATGCCGCAGCCTGAGTCCAAATCTGACCCGACCGCAAAGCCCGGCGCGCCGCCGAAAGCCCAATCCGGCGGAAGCCGCCGCGGCGCAATCGCGGGGTTGATCATTGCTGCCGTCATCCTCGGGATCGGCTTGTGGCTCGCCCGCAACCTCACCGCGGCCAGCAAGATGCAGGACTGCCTGATGTCAGGGCGCAGCAATTGCAATGTGATCGAGCCGGCCCGCTAGAGGCGCTTTGGTGAGTCGTCGCCGAACGAAAAATTGCCGTGATCTTAATCATTTGTAACGGGACACAGCCGGGTTGGCAGGTCAATTCCGACAGGTCACTTTTGGCAGGTCAGTTATGGCATCCGGCATCCGCCGGGCGCGATCCGAATCGTTTATCGCGCCTGGATCACGGCAATTTCTGAAAGTAGGGGGTAGGCACGGATGAGTGCGTCCAGCCGCATGAAGATTATCGTTCCCATGGTCTCGGCCATGTCGTTGCTGGCGCTATCAGCGCAAGCGCAGGACGCAGGTCCGCCGAAGGGCGCCGACCAGCCGCCGGGGCAGGGTACCGGCGCGCCGCCCCAGACCAATCAGAAGATCCGCAAGGGGCCTCCGCCGCAGCAGGCCGCACGGCCCGCGCCCCAGCCTGGTAACCAGGCTCATGTGGCACCAGTCCCAGGCCCGCACCGAGCCGGTGGCCCGGCTCCGCGACCCGGGCGCCACGTGGCACGCGGCCCGGCGCCGACGCGCGACTGGGATGGACATCCCTATCGAGGCAATCTTGCCTGGGAGGGCGGACGCTGGCGCCATGAGGTCCACAATGGCCGGTCCGGCTGGTGGTGGGACGTCGGTGGCGTCTGGTACTATTATCCGCAGCGGATGGACGGTCCGCCCGCCTACATCTCTGAAGACTATATCGACGACGTGCCGGTGGCCTACGCGCCGCCCGGCCCGCCAGTCGCTTATGAACCGCCGCCGCCCCCGCCGCCGCCGGCCGATCCCGGCGCGAGCGCGCTCGGCGGAGCCATCGTTGGTGGGGTGCTCGGTGGCTTGCTGTCTGGCAACGCTTCGGGTGCGGCCGCTGGCGCCGTCATCGGCGGCGCCACCGGAGCAATCGCAGGCGCAACCGCCGCTTCGCGGCCCGGCTACTATTGGGCCGAGGACGTTTGTTATTACCGCTATCCGAGCGGCCAGTATGTGCAGGCTGATCCCCGCGCCTGCTACTGAACCTCTAGCGTGCAATCCAGCATGAACGAGGCGGGCCCGTGCCCGCCTCGTTTTCGTTGGACCCGCCTGGATTGCTATGGAATGAGGAAAATACGAAGACCGCCGGTAGCGCGACCTCGCCGCGGGCGCGCGCAAAATCGATCGTGGTAATATCGTGCGGAAGCGCACGGCGGGAGATTTTTTCCTCCGCAATCATACGGACGAAATTGCCACGCACTTGTCCATATCGGCCGGCTAGAGTCGGTCTTATGTGTACGAAGTACGACCCACAACTTGAAGCCGAGGCGGCGATGAGGCGGGCGGCGGAATCCGAAGGCGCCGACCGGCAACGACTCATCGAGCTGGCCCTGGCTTGGCATCAGCTCGCCCGCGATCGTCGCGACGACGAGCAGAGAGACTGATTTTCGCCTGACCGAATCATTTGCCCGGACTTCATCCCCATTCATGAGAAAGCCCCGTGCTCGGGGGGAAAGCACGGGGCCCTTCAAAGCCGACCGGGGTTGGCGGGTCGGCACCACTCTATTTCATCGCAGACAACACGGTGGTCGCGATCCCGTTCCACGCGATCTTCGCATGTTGTCGACCGGCGCTCGCCACGACGCGCGAATGCTTCGCGCCACCATAGCTCGCAATAGGAACATCTGTTCCCGGCCGACGTTGGCCTGACATGACAGACCTTGAATTGCGCGCACAGTCCTTCCAGATCGCCTGGAAATATCTCGACCGGTCCGGTCTGCTCACGGGCGAGCGCACGGATGCTGCCCGCTTCATCCTGAACAGGATCGACCGCATGATGATCCGCGGCGAGCGGCGCAGACTGCTGCTCTCGAACGCCGCGATCGACGCGTATCGGATGCGGCCTGTGTTTGTGCCGCTCGAAGCTTGACCAACTCAAGCTGCAGAAACGCGGCGTTAAGACTCCTCAAGGAGGAGATTTCGCTGTCTCGATTCGTGCTCCGGGAACGAAGCGGAGTCGGATCGTGAACGAACGAAACGCCGCCGTTGGACCTCCAGCACACGCCAAGCGTTGAAGAGCGATGGAAGCTTTCCGACCGTGACATCAAGACGCGCATGGAGACCATTGAAGCCTATCTGGATCGCAAGCACAGGGAAATCGGGCTGCTGAACGGTTGCCTGAAGAACCCGCGGCGCTTGCCCCGGCCGCGATCGGTGGATGAGGTCATCAAGACAAAATTCCAGCTCACCGCCATGCTGCATGCGGAGCATGCGCTGCAGGACTGGAAGGCGACGGAGACGGCGTGGTCGGCATCGGCCTGTCCCACCAGCGGTCCGTTCGCTTTCAGCTATGACTACCAGCGGGCAGATCTCAGTGTCGCTGGCCCTTCGTTCTATGAACTCGGGCATGGCTGCGCCGGCGAGACGCTCTATTCCGCGTCCGGCATGGCCGCGATCTCGACGCTGCTGCTGGCTTCCGCATCAACTTTCTCCAACGGAGACATCCTGGTGCTGCCGGGCTCCTACGGCGAGACGCTGGAGCTCATCAAGCGTTTTGTCCCAACCTTGCGTCTCGTCCCGCTGAAACTGCCGCTCCTGGGCGCGTTTGCACGGACAGGCGCGCCGCGAATTCTGCTGCTGGATTCGTGCGTCTCTGCCGGCGCGTTCGAAGCCGTCCTGCACTGCGACGCGGCCGCGCTCGACCTGCTGGTATTCGACACGACCTGCCTCGCCGGACGGTCGGGACGCATCCGGCGCGTGCTGCGCTGGGCAAAGCGATCCAAGCTTCCGGTCGTGATGGTGCGAAGCCATAACAAGCTGGATTCGCTCGGCGCGGAATACGGCAGGCTCGGTTCTGCGGTTTTGGTCAGCTGGAGCGAGCAGGGCGCCAAACCGTGCCGTTCGATGGTCGAGCAGATGGCAGCGGACACTCGCGACGCAATCCGGCTCCTGGGGGGCGCGGCGCTGCCGGCGCATTTCCCGCCCTATGTGGGCAGCGACGCCTATTGGGCGTTAACGAAGACGCGTGTCGCAGCCATCCTGCGCAATGGTCGCCATGCGGCCAGGCTTTTTGCGCACGAGCTTGCTTCGCTCGCGGCCGAACTCCACTTCACCCACGGCCTCTACGTCACGCTCCGCGCTGGCCATCCCCTTGACGAGACAAGTGCGCGGCAAGCAGCAGAGGCCATGAGCCACGACCTCAGCCGGAAGGGACATCCCATCCGCCACGCCGGCAGCTTCGGTTTCGACTTCGCCGCGACCGAATGGTTTCACGACGCGACCACGGACCGGTACAGCGTCCGGGTCGCGGTCCCGGATCTGCCGACCAAGCCGTGGAATGACCTCGCAGCGGCGATTGCGGAGTGGTGGCGATCGAACCAATGCCGGCTCTGATCGTCACGCCGCGGCACGTCGTCAATTTGCCGGCCGACTTATTGCCGTGCCGGCATCACTCGATCGCTGATGGTTGCTTCTGATCGCCTCGATGCGTCCAGGCCTGAACGGTGGAGGCGAGCTGATGCCGGCTCATGGCGACATCCGCGATGGAAGCCTGCATCGTCTCGATTCGCTTCGTGATCGCGCTGGAGTTAACGTCCACGATTGCATCGAGCGCCAGAAACGAAATTGCCACGATCGCCACCGCGAAGGCGATTCCCATTCTCATTAGTTCAGTTCGCGGCATCGACAGTCCTTCTCGGGCAAAGCTCGCCCGCCGCCGATACATAGGGCGCATCCGTCTGGTTCAAAGCCCGGGACGAACCAACCCACGCGTTCGTGAATGGCAGCGGGTTGGCAAGGGAGCGACACGTGGCGCGTTAATCATGAACGCCGGTACTGCGACCTTGAGCAGGACGCAGCTTGTTACCGGATTCCTCGACTCTCCTGAGCCGACGCAGAAGTCGGCGCCGATTGTGCAGCTACATCGGCCCTGAAATTTTCCGACAAATCGAACGCCCGCCGGTTCACGTTGGCGGGTCTATTCAGCGCCACTCGTTCTCGGGCAGCGTCACTTGTGGCAGTCGGAGCTGCGCTAGCCCTTGCTCGATTACTCGCAGGTCCTTCCGAACCTCCTCAAGGGCCCGGCGCGAATCGAAGCCGGACGCAGCCTGCAGATCTTTGAGCAGCTCGTGCCGAAGGTCACGCATATCGTCCAGCGCCCGCCGGTTCTTCAAACGTACGTAAGCGGAAACGATCAATTCAATGGTGGCCGATGGCATGGGGTGGTTCCTCAAAAAATAACCAGGGCTGACGAAAGAAGCGCTGTTGGGCTCGAAATACAGGTCCCGGCAGCGCTTTATTCTCTGCAACGGCCATGCCACAGGCATGTGACATGCCGTACCTCTAAGGAGGTACCCCTTGCTCGTCGCCCTCGCCACCATCCTGTCGATGGCAATTGCGTAAGGCCCTCTGGTCAGCCAACGGCCACCCTTCGATTATCCCGCGCATAATTCGCGCGAACATCGTCGCCAAGTTGAGGGCTTCCTCGCGGATCATCTGCTCCGGCCGCAACTGACGCGACGGAAAGTCCGTCGACGTAGAAGTAGACACTCCGGCGACCATCAGCGAAGCGCACTTCAAAGCTTCCGGTGTCCGGCATGGCTTCGTGCTTGATGAGACGGATGGTCATCCCACCATCAAAGCGTCATCGCGCGGCTCCCATGAACACATCGCGAAAGCTGGTGTTGCCGCCGTGTTGCGTGGAGCGATTTGTAATGTCGGGTCAGGCGCTGAAATCATTGCAACGGGCTGGGAACGCCGCGCAACACGAATCACGCTGAAGAACGGAGGCGAAACGCCGCCAAGATGGTGATTTGAAAACTGAAAGACTGGCGATCCCGGCAGGAATCGAACCTGCAACCCTCAGAGTAGAAATCTGATGCTCTATCCAGTTGAGCTACGGGACCGTCCTGAGCCGCCCGCCTTGGGCGGGCCGCTGTTCGTATAGCATGCCAATATGAAAAATCCGGCGCTTCGCCAAGTCTGAACCGAACCGTTTTCCTCTCTGGGACGACAAAACGGACGGTGAAGTGTCAGGGTGCCGGGTTGAGCGGCAGCGGACTGGACGACGGATCACGTCGCCGGCAACGCTGGCTAGCTTCCGGGACACGGTCACCGGTCGACTGGTCTGATATTGGCTGCGCCACAGGACGGCGCGCGCGGTGGTATCTTGATCGGTCTCCTCTGGGCGTGGCTTGCCATGGCGAATGTGACGTTTTGCACCTCTGGTTCCATCGCCTTGAGTCTGTCACCTTTCCGCGCACTTATCGCCGCCGCGGCCTTCGTCCGCGATTTCCGGGAGTCCATTCATGATCGGTCTGGTTCGCGCCGTCACCCTCTGCGCCACGCTGGCGTTCGGCCTGAGTGCTGCGCACGCCGCTGAAAAAGCGTTCAAGCGCGATGATCTCGCCGATTCCGCGATCAAGCTGGAAGCGCAGATCAGGAGCGAAGCGGGGCCAGTCGCCAAGACCAATGCGACGCTGCGCACCGACGCCGACGCCGCCTTCAAGCGCTTCGATTTCCGCACGGGCCTGTCGGTGCTCGGTCAGATCGCCGCGACCACGCCGGAGGATGCCGGCAACTGGTTGCGGCTCGCCAGAGCCATTTTCCAGATCACGCCGAAGAGCTCGAGCGAACAGACTTTCCTGCTGGAACGTGCCTCGACCGCCGCTTACATCGCCTATATGCGCGCCGGCAATCCGGGCGAGGAGGCCGACGCGCTCGCCGTGCTCGGCAGGGCGTTGGCCGAACGGCATTTATTCCGGCCGGCGCTGGATTCGCTCCGACTGTCGCTCGATACCAAGGAGGTCGCCGACGTTCGCGGTCAATATGAGAAGCTGCGCGACGAGCATGGCTTCCGGCTGCTCGACTATACCGTGGACTCGGATTCGGCGAGCCCGCGCGCGTGCTTCCAGTTCTCCGAGGAGCTCGCCAAGCGCACCGATTTCGCGCCGTTCCTGGCGCTGGCGGGCCAGGACAAGCCGGCGCTGTCGGCCGAGGGCAAGCAGCTCTGCATCGACGGGCTGAAGCACGGCGAGCGCTACAACATCAACTTGCGCGCCGGCCTGCCATCCACCGTGAAGGAGGGGCTGCCGAAATCGGCCGAGTTCAACATCTATGTGCGCGACCGCAAACCGTTCGTGCGCTTCACCAGCCGCGCCTATGTGCTGCCGCGCACCGGCCAGCGCGGCATTCCCGTGGTCGGCGTCAACACGCCCGCGGTGAACATCAACGTCTTCCGCATCGGCGACCGCAATTTGATCAACACGGTGGTCGACAGCGACTTCCAGAAGACATTGTCGAAATATCAGCTCTCCGAACTCGGTAACGAGCGGGGCGTCAAGGTCTGGTCCGGCGAGCTGGCGACCGCGATGACGCTGAACCAGGACATCACGACTGCATTCCCGGTCGACGAGGCGCTCGGCGAGCTGCAGCCCGGCGTCTATGTGATGACCGCCGCTGCCAAGGGGCCTGGCTCGGACGACGATTACCAGCTCGCCACGCAATGGTTCATCGTCTCTGATCTCGGCGTCACCGCCTATTCCGGCAATGACGGCATCCACGTCTTCGTCAACTCGCTGGCCTCGACCGACCCGGTCGGCAAGGCCGAGGTGCGGCTGGTCGCCCGCAACAACGAGATTTTGGCGATGCGCACGACCGACGCCGCCGGCCACGTTCTGTTCGAGACAGGGCTCGCACGCGGCGAGGGCGGCCTGTCGCCGGCGATGCTGACCGTCACCGGCGAGAAGGCCGACTATGCCTTCCTCAGCCTCAAGACCTCCGCCTTCGACCTCAGCGACCGCGGCGTTGCGGGGCGCGCGGTGCCCTCGGGCGCCGATGCCTTCGTCTATGCCGAGCGCGGCGTCTACCGCTCCAGCGAGACCGTCTATCTGACCGCACTGCTGCGCGATGGGCAGGGCAATGCCGTCAATGGCGGGCCGCTGACCCTGGTGATCGAGCGCCCCGACGGCGTCGAATTTCGCCGCGCTCAGCTCGCCGACCAGGGCGCCGGCGGCCGCACGCTCGCTGTGCCGCTCAATTCGGCCGTGCCGACCGGCACCTGGCGGGTGCGCGCCTTCACCGATCCGAAGGGCTCTTCGGTCGGTGAGACCACGTTCATGGTCGAGGACTACGTTCCTGACAGGATCGAATTCGACTTGTCCGCCAAGGACAAGCTGATCAAAGCTAATACTCCTGTAGAACTCAAGGCAGATGGCCATTTCCTCTATGGCGCGCCGGCGTCCGGCCTCCAGCTCGAGGGCGATTTGCTGATTGCGCCGGCTGCCGAGCGGCCAGGCTTTTCCGGCTATCAGTTCGGCGTCGCCGACGAAGAGACCACCTCGAATGAGCGTACACCGCTGGAGAATCTGCCCGAGGCCGACGCCAATGGCGTTGCGACCTTTCCCGTAACGCTGGACAAGCAGCCGGCATCGACCCGCCCGCAGGAGGCGCAGATCTTCGTCCGCATGGTCGAGACCGGAGGGCGCGCCGTCGAACGCAAGCTGGTGCTGCCGGTCGCGCCCGCGACCGCCCTGATTGGCATCAAGCCGCTGTTCGCAGACAAGAACGTCGCGGAAGGCGACAAGGCCGAGTTCGACGTCGTGTTCGTCTCGCCCGAGGGCAAGACCCTTGCCCGAGACGGCCTGCGCTATGAACTCCTGAAGATGGAGTCGCGCTATCAGTGGTATCGCCAGAACAATTACTGGGAGTACGAGCCGGTCAAGTCGACCTCGCGTGTGGCCGATGGCGACGTTGCCATCGCCGCCGACAAGCCCACCCGCATCTCCCTGGCGCCGCGCCCCGGCCGCTACCGTCTCGACGTGAAGTCGAACGACGCTGACGGCCCGGTGACCTCGGTGCAGTTCGACGTCGGCTGGTATTCCGACGGCAGCGCCGACACGCCGGATCTGCTGGAGACCTCGATCGACAAGCCGCAATACGCTTCCGGCGACACCATGACGGTGTCGGTCAATGCCCGCACCGCTGGCAAGCTCACCGTCAATGTTGTCGGCGACCGCCTGCTGACGACGCAAACCATCGACATCAAGGAAGGCACCGCGCAGTTGAAGATCCCGGTCGGCAGGGACTGGGGCACGGGCGCCTATGTGGTGGCGACGCTGCGCCGTCCGCTCGATGCGGCCGCCCAGCGCATGCCGGGCCGTGCGATTGGCCTGAAATGGTTCGGGATCGACAAGCAGGCCCGCACGCTCCAGGTGAAGCTGACGCCCCCGACGCTGATCCGGCCGAATTCGATGCTGAAGATTCCGGTCAAGCTCGACGGACTCAATCCAGGCGAGGACGCCAAGGTGGTCATCGCCGCCGTCGATGTCGGCATTCTCAACCTCACCAATTACAAGCCGCCGGCGCCGGATGACTATTATCTCGGCCAGCGCCAGCTCTCCGCGGAGATCCGCGATCTCTATGGGCAGCTGATCGACGGCATGTCGGGCACGCGCGGCCAGATCAAGTCGGGCGGTGACGCCGGCGCAGCCGAGCTCCAGGGCTCGCCGCCTGCGCAGAAGCCGCTGGCGCTTTATTCGGGCATCGTCACCGTCGGCGCCGACGGCAGCGCCGAGGTGAGCTTCGACATACCTGAGTTCGCCGGCACCGCTCGCGTGATGGCGGTGGCGTGGACCGCCACCAAGCTCGGCCGCGCCAACACCGACGTCGTGATCCGCGACCCTGTCGTGCTGACCACGACATTGCCGCGCTTCCTGCTCAATGGCGACCACGGCACGGTCAACCTCGAGATCGACAATGTCGAGGGGCAGGCCGGCGACTACGTGATCAAGGTGAAGACCGGCGGCCCGGTGAAGATGACCGGCAATGCCGCCACCGCCGTCAAGCTCGCGGCCAAGCAGCGCAATTCGTTCGCGCTCGCGCTCGATGCGACAGCGGCTGGGCAGGCGACGCTCGACGTCGACATCAAGGGGCCGAATGGCCTCGCGCTGGCGCGTCACTATGCGTTCGACGTCAAGGCGGCGACGCAGGTGCTGGCGCGGCGCTCGATCCGCACCCTGGCGAAGGGCGAGAGCCTGACGCTGACCTCGGACATGTTCTCCGACCTCGTGCCGGGTACCGGCAGCGTCTCGGTCTCGGCGAGCCTGTCGACGGCGCTCGATGCGGCGACGATCCTCAAGGCGCTCGACCGCTATCCCTATGGCTGCTCGGAGCAGATCACGAGCCGCGCGATGCCGCTACTCTACGTCAACGACCTCGCGGCCGGGGCGCATCTCGCCATGGATACCGAGGTCGACCAGCGTATCCGGGACGCCATCGAGCGGCTTTTGGCCCGTCAGGGCTCCAATGGCTCGTTCGGCCTGTGGTCGGCGGGCGGCGACGATGCCTGGCTCGATGCCTATGTGACAGACTTCCTCACCCGTGCCCGTGAAAAGGGCTTTGTGGTACCGGACGTCCTGTTCAAGAACGCGCTGGATCGGATTCGCAACTCCGTCGTCAACGGCAATGAGCCGGAGAAGGACGGCGGCCGCGATCTCGCCTATGGCCTCTACGTGCTCGCCCGCAATGGCGCTGCTCCCATCGGCGATCTGCGCTATCTCGCCGACACCAAGCTGAACAATCTCGCTACCCCGATTGCGAAGTCTCAGCTTGCGGCGGCGCTGGCGCTGGTCGGCGACCGCAACCGCGCGGAGCGGGTCTATGGCGCGGCGCTCGACAGCCTCGCGCCAAAGCCGGTACTGGAATTCGGCCGCGCCGACTATGGCTCGCAGCTGCGCGATGCCGCTGCCCTCGTCTCGCTCGCGAGCGAAGGCAATGCGCCGAAGGCGACGCTGACGCAAGCGGTGGCGCGGGTCGAGACCGCGCGCGGGCTTACGCCCTACACCTCCACGCAGGAGAATGCGTGGCTGGTGCTGGCGGCGCGCGCGCTGGCCAAGGAGAATCTCTCGATCGAGGTCGATGGCCAGCCGATCAAGACCGCGCTCTACCGCAGCTACAAGTCGGACACGCTGAGCGGCAAGCCGCTGAAGATCACCAACACCGGCGATGCGCCTGTGCAGGCGGTGGTCTCGGTGTCCGGTTCGCCTGTGACCCTGGAGCCGGCCGCGTCTAACGGCTTCAAGATCGAGCGGAACTATTTCACGCTCGATGGCAAGCCGGCCGATATCAGCAAGGTCAAGCAGAACGATCGCTTCGCCGTGGTGTTGAAGATCACGGAGGCAAAGCCGGAGTACGGCCACATCATGGTGTCCGATTATCTGCCGGCCGGCCTCGAGATCGACAACCCGAAGCTGGTATCGTCGGGCGACAGCGGCACGCTGGACTGGATCGAGGACGGTGCGGAGCCTGAGAACACCGAGTTCCGCGACGACCGCTTCACGGCGGCCGTCGATCGCGCCTCGGATTCCAAGGCGGTGTTCACCGTCGCCTATGTCGTGCGTGTGGTCTCGCCCGGCAAATATGTGCTGCCGCAGGCCTATGTCGAGGACATGTACAATCCCTCGCGCTATGGCCGCACCGGCACGGGCACCGTCGAGGTGCGGGCGGCGAAGTGAGTGCTTTGGATGAATAGCGTTCCGCACGTGCCACAATCTTCGTCGTCATGCCCGGGCTTGTCCCGGGCCTCCACGGACTTTGGCTCGGCTAGCAAGAGCGTGGATGGCCGGGACAAGCCCGGCCATGACGGAGGAGGGCGCACGAGCATGCGCTTCCTCTCCGCCCTCGCGCTCGCCTTCATCCTCACCGTCGTCGGCTTCGTCGGCTGGGTCTATTCCCTCGGTCCGCTGCCGCTCGATGAAGCCCGGCGCGTTTCGACCACCGTCGTCGACCGCAACGGAAAGCTGTTGCGCGCCTACGCTATGGCCGACGGACGCTGGCGGTTGCCGGTCGATGCCAAATCCGATGTCGATCCGACTTACCTCAAGCTGCTGTTCGCCTATGAGGACCAGCGCTTCTATGCCCATGACGGCATCGATCCGCTGGCGCTGGCCCGCGCCGCGATCCAGCTGTCGACGCGCGGCCATATCGTGTCCGGCGGTTCGACCATCTCAATGCAGCTCGCTCGGCTGATGGAGCCGCGGCGGCAGCGCTCGCTCTACGCAAAACTGCACCAGATCGTCCGCGCGATCGAGCTGGAGCGCAGCTTGAGCAAGGACGAGATCCTCAACCTCTATCTCGCGCTGGCGCCCTATGGCGGCAATCTCGAAGGCATCCGCGCCGCATCGATTGCCTATCTCGGCAAGGAGCCGAAGCGGCTGTCGCTGGCCGAGGCGGCTCTGCTGGTGGCTCTGCCGCAATCGCCGGAGACGCGCCGGCTCGATCGCCATCCGGATATCGCTCGTATCGCGCGCGATCGTGTGCTCGACCGCATGGTCGAGGACCACGTGGTGAGCGCGGACGATGCCAGGCAGGCGAAGGCCGTACCCATTCCAAAGCTGCGCAAGCCGATGCCGATTCTGGCGCCGCATGCCTCCGACACCGCGCTTGCGACCGTCAAGGATGCCCCGGTCATCAAGCTGACGCTCGACTCCAATCTCCAGAAGGTGCTCGAGCCGCTGGCGCGCGACCGCGCGATCGCATTGGGACCGAACGTCTCGGTCGGCATCATCGTGGTCGACAACGACAGCGGTGACGTGCTCGCCCGTGTCGGCTCGGCGGATTATTTCGACGAGAGCCGGGCAGGGCAGGTCGACATGACCCGCGCCATCCGCTCGCCGGGCTCGACGCTGAAACCGTTCATCTACGGCCTCGCCTTCGAGGACGGTTTTGTTCACCCCGATAGTTTGATCGACGACCGTCCAGTGCGTTTCGGCTCCTACGCTCCGGAAAATTTCGACATGACGTTCCAGGGCACGGTGCCGGTAAAGAAGGCGTTGCAGATGTCGCTGAACGTGCCGGCGATCGTGCTGCTCGACCGCGTCGGCTCGAGCCGTCTGGCCGCGCGGCTGCGACAGGCCGGCGGCAATCTGGTCCTGCCCAAAGATGAAGCACCGGGGCTCGCCATGGGTCTCGGCGGCGTCGGTGTCACGCTCCAGGACCTCGTGCAACTGTATGCAGGTTTCCCCCGGCTCGGCACCACCAAGCCGCTGCGCGAGATCATGAGCGCCAGGGACGATCGCGAGCCGCTGCGGCTGCTGGATCAGGTTGCAGCTTGGCAGGTCGGCAATGTGCTGTTGGGAACCCCGCCGCCGGAAAATGCCGTCCATAACCGCATCGCCTTCAAGACCGGCACCTCCTACGGCTATCGTGACGCCTGGTCGGTTGGATTCGACGGCCGGATGACCGTCGGCGTCTGGGTCGGCAGGCCCGATGGCGCGCCGGTTCCCGGCCTGATCGGCCGGGTGGCCGCAGCGCCCATCCTGTTCGATGCCTTCGCGCGCACCGGCAAGACGCTGGTTCCGCTGCCGAAGGCGCCCAAGGGAACCCTGGTGGCCAGCAACGCGAAGTTGCCGTTGCCGCTGAAGCGGTTTCGCCCGGTTGGAGAACTCATCCGCACCGGCGGCGAACAGGTGCTCCACATCCAGTTCCCGCTGAATGGCGCCCGGATCGACGTAGATCGCTCAGGCGGCACAGAAGCCGCGGCCATGCCCGTCAAGGTCGCCGGCGGGGTGTTGCCGATGACCGTCATGGTCAACGGAACCGCGCGCGGCGAGATCGATGGACGCCGCCAGCGCCTGATCGACCCGCCCGGCCCGGGCTTTGCACGGCTGACTGTGATCGACGCCACGGGCGCCGCGGACACAGTCGTCATTCGAATTCAATGAGAGCGGCTTAAGCGGTTGTGGCGATGGCGGTTTCAGCGTAAGCGGAACCAATGGCCGAGACCTATCCGACTCCCCGTTTTGGAGCGCCCCGAGAGCCGAAAATGCCGGTAAATCCGGGCGGTCGGCTCGTGCTGATGCTCGATTTTGTCACCGGCAGCCACGCCCGTGCCGTGGGCTTCCTGGTGCTGTGCGCGCTGCTGCTGTTTCTGCCCGGATTCTTCACCATCCCGCCCGTCGACCGCGACGAGGCGCGCTTTGCGCAGGCCACCAAGCAGATGGTCGAGAGTGGCGATTACGTCGACATCCGCTTCCAGGAGGACGTTCGCTACAAGAAACCGGTCGGCATCTACTGGTTGCAATCGGCGGCGGTCGAGACCGCGACAGCGCTGAAGCTGCCGAAGGCCGAGTTGCGGATCTGGGTCTATCGGCTGCCCTCGCTGATCGGCGCCATCGGCGCGGTGCTGATGACCTATTGGACCGCGCTCGGCTTCGTCACGCGGCGCGCGGCAGTGCTTGCCGCGCTGCTGATGGCCGCCTCGGTGCTGCTCGGTGTCGAGGCCCGGCTCGCCAAGACGGATGCCGTGCTGCTGCTCTCAGTGGTCGCCGCGATGGGCGCGATGTCGCGCGCCTATCTGTCCTGGCAGCGTGCCGAGGACGAGACCCATCCGCCCTGGAGCTGGCCCGCGATCTTCTGGACCGCGCTCGCTGTCGGCATCCTGATCAAGGGCCCGCTGATCCTGATGTTCGCAGGACTCACCATCGTCGCGCTCGCGATCCAGGACCGCGATTCCTCGTGGCTCTGGCGCTTGCGCCCGGTCTGGGGCCTGATGTGGATGCTGGTGCTGGTGTTGCCCTGGTTCGTCGCCATCTTCTGGCGGGCGGGCGATGCCTTTTTCGCCGATTCAGTCGGCGGCGACATGCTGAGCAAGCTCGGTGCGCAGGAATCACACGGCGCGCCGCCCGGACTTTACCTGGCGCTGTTCTGGATCACGTTCTGGCCCGGTGCGCCGCTCGCGGCCATGGCGGCGCCCGCGGTGTGGCGGGCGCGGCGTGAGCCCGGCGCGCAGTTCCTGCTGTCCTGGCTGATCCCGTCCTGGATCGTGTTCGAGGCGGTGCTGACCAAGCTGCCGCATTACGTGCTGCCGCTCTATCCGGCGATTGCGATCCTCACGGCCGGCGCGCTGGAGCGGAACGTGCTGTCGCGCTCGTGGCTCGCACGCGGCTCGGCCTGGTGGTTCGCAATTCCCGCGGGCGGTTCGATCATCGCGGTGGTCGGCGCCGTGGTGCTGACCCGGCAGCCGGCTTTCGTGGCTTGGCCGTTCATCGCGGCCTCGCTGATCTTCGGCCTGTTTGCCTGGTGGCTGTACGACAATAATCGCGCGGAGCGCTCGTTGCTCAACGCACTGGTCGCCGCACTGATGCTGGCGGTGGTGGTCTATGGCATCGTGCTGCCGTCGCTGACGCCGCTGTTTCCGAGCATCGAGATCGCGCGCGCCTTGCGCAACGTGACCTGCGTCGGCCCGCGGGCGGCCTCGGCCGGCTATGCCGAGCCGAGCCTCGTCTTCCTGACGGGAACGCGGACGTTGCTGACCGACGGATCGGGCGCTGCCGATTTCCTGAGGCAGGGAAGCTGCCGGTTTGCGCTGATCGAGCAGCGTTCGGAGCGCAGCTTCGCGCAGCGCGCCGAGGCGATCGGATTGCGCTACAAGGTCGGCCCGCGCATCGACGGCTACAATTTCTCCCAAGGACGCGCGATCTCGATCTCGATCTTCCGCTCCGAGGGCACGGAATAGGATGTCGGACTCCACCTCCATCGCGCCGCGTGCGAGCTACCCGCTGCAGCTGCTCACGGTCTCGGGGCACGCGCTGGCGCAGCTCGTGCGCCCGCCCTCGCATTCGCGCCGAGCCGCGGCCGCGCGAAAGCTGGCGCGGCATTCGCTTTGGCTCAGTGCGGCGGGTGCGGCGCTGATCATCTTGCTGATGCTCGCGTTTGACCGAACCGAGATCCAGTTGATGCCGGCGCGCGGCACGCCGTCGCTCTGGCCGATCCGCATTCTCACCGATTTCGGCAAGGACGAGAATGTGCTCGCGGTCCTGGGTGTTGCGCTGGTCATCGTGGCGCTCGTGGCCGCCGGGATGCACGGCACGCGCCGCGCAGTGCTGCTCGGCTTCGGCACAAGGCTGCAATATCTGTTTCTGTCCGTTGCCGTGTCGGTGTTCGTCGCCGAGATCCTGAAATATCTCATCGGCCGCGGACGGCCGTTCGTCGGCGGCAAGGCGGATCCCTTCAACTTCATTCCCTTCGAGGGGACCGGGGCTTATACCAGCCTCCCGTCGGGCCATGCGGTGACGGCGTTCGCATTGGCGTTTGCTGTCTCGGCGCTTTGGCCACGCCTGCGCGTGGTCATGTTCACTTACGCGATCGCGATCCTGCTGACGCGTCTTGTCCTGCTCGCACATCATCCGAGCGACGTCACGGCCGGCGCGCTGGTCGGCATGGTCGGCGCCATGGCGGTCCGCTACTGGTTTGCGGCGCGCCGGCTGGCTTTTGCCATCCAGGCGGACGGCACCATCGTGCCGCTTCCAGGGGGCTTCAAAAGGGTTGCCCGTAGCCCATCCGCCCCATAAAAGCGGCTGCTTGCCGGGGCCGCCGGTTCCCCAGGTCGCAGGCCAATCCAACCACGAGCGCTCGATTTGTCGTCGTCCCAGCCTTCGGTTTCCATTGTCGTCCCCGTGCGCAACGAAGCCGACAACATTGCTCCCCTGATCGAGGAGATCACGGCCGCGCTCGATGGCCGCTGGGCCTATGAGATCATCTATGTCAACGACGGCTCGACCGATGCGACCGGCGAGCGGCTTGCGGCGATCATGGCGCGGCGGGACAATTTGCGGCAGTTGCGCCATGCGAAGTCAGGTGGCCAGTCGGCGGCAGTGCGCAGCGGCGTGCGCGCGGCCCGCGGCGCCATCGTGGCGACGCTCGATGGTGACGGCCAGAACAACCCCGCCTTCCTGCCGGACCTGATCGCGGCGGTCGAGAAGGGCGCCAATGTCGGGCTTGCCGCGGGACAACGCGTCGGGCGCAAAGACACCGGCTTCAAGAAATTGCAGTCGCGGGTCGCCAACAAGATCCGAAATGCCATCCTCAAGGACGGCACGCGCGACACCGGCTGCGGGCTGAAGGCGTTCCGTCGCGAGGTGTTCCTGATGATGCCCTATTTCGACGGGCTGCATCGTTTTCTGCCTGCGCTGATGCGCCGCGAAGGATTTGAGATCGCCTATGTCGACGTGATCGACCGGCCGCGCCATTCCGGCGTGTCCAATTACGGATTCTTCGACCGGCTGTGGATCGGGATCATGGATCTCGCCGGCGTGTGGTGGCTGATCCGCCGCAAGAAACCGACGCCTGAAGTGACCGAGGTGAAGGCATGATCATCCAGTACGGCCAGGCGCTGAGCAACTATCTCTACGACGTCTTCGTCGCCAAGTTCGATTTCTGGCTCGCCTTCGGGCTTGTCGCGCAACTGTTCTTCACCGCGCGCTTCCTGGTGCAGTGGATCGCGAGCGAGCGCGCCGGCAACAGCGTGGTGCCGATGGCCTTCTGGTTCTGCTCGATGGGCGGCGGCCTGATGACGCTGGTCTATGGCGTCGTGAAGCGCGAGCCCATCATCATCCTCGGGCAGGCGCTGGCAACCATCATCTATGTCCGCAACATCATGCTGATCATCAAGAACCGCGGCCGCGCGTCGAAGACGCTGGACCGCTGATCGGACGCATCAGCGCGGCAGCGCCGTCGCGCCTGAGGCGGGCAGGGCGGCCGTTTCCGCCTCGGTCCGGCGATAGGGCTCGCCGGCTGCATCCAGCACCGGATAGGCGACCGAGCAGATATGCGAGTGGATGCGCCTGAGATCGCGCAGCACGTCGAGATGCAGCGACGTGGTCTCGATGGTCTCCGGGCGACCCTCGCGCAGTCGGTCGAGATGGCGTTCGACAGCGGCGAGTTCGGTGTTCTTCAGCGCGGTCTTTTCCACCAGCAGCCTGCGCGCCTCGTTGGCATCGCCCGACATGAACACGCCGAACGCGATCCGTAAGGAATCCATCGTGCGCTTGTGGAAGGCGGCGAGCTCGTCGGCGCCCTCGGGCGAGAACTGCAAGCGCCGCTTGATCTTCTTGGTGGCGAGCTCGCTCAGGTTCTTGTCGATGATGTCGCCGATATGCTCCAGGTTGATCGCGAAGGAGATGATCTCCATCGCCCGCCGGCCCTCGCTCTCGTCGAGACTGCCGCGGGTCAGCTTCGTGACGTAGAGCTTGATGGCCTCGTCCAGGCTGTCGACGATATTGTCCGTCTTCGAGACCTGGTCGACCAGCGAGCGGTCGCCCGTCATCATCGCGGCCATCACCTTGCGCAGCATGGTTTCGACGAGATCGCCCATGCGCAGCGTCTCGCGCGCAGCATCGGCGAGCGCGAGCGAGGGCGTCTCCAGCGCGCTTTCGTCGAGATAGCGCGGCCGGGCCGGATCGGTGTCCTGCACGCGATCGGGCAGCAGGCGGGTCAGCAGGTGCGACATGGTATCGAGCAGGCCGATGAAGATGATGGCGGTGCCAACGTTGAAGGCGATGTGAAACGCCGCAATCATCCTGGCGAGGTCGGGTTGCCAGGCGTGCATATGGCTCGCGATCGTGCCCAGGAACGGCAGGGCCAGTGCAATGCCGATGACACGATTGACGAGATTGCCCACCGGCAGGCGGTAGCTCGCCGGATCGTCGCGCCTTGCGCCTTCAAACACGGGGTTGACAGCACTGCCGAGATTGGCACCCAACACCAGCGCCAGCGCCGCATCAGGCGTGATGAACTGCGAATAGGCCAGCGACATGATCAGCAGCACGCTGGCGACGCTCGAATGCACGGCCCAGGTGATCGACGCCGCGACAACGATGCACAGGACGGGGTCGCCTGTTATCGCCGACATCACGACACGCACACCAGGCGCATTCTCCGCAGGCGCCAGCGTGTCGAGCAGGATATGCAGCGACAGCAGCATCAAGCCGAGGCCGATGCAAAGCCGGCCGACATCCTTGATCCGCGAGCGCGGGCCGGAACGAAAGGCGACGAGGCCGAGCACGAACAGCACGGGCGCAATTGCGGCGATGTTGAACGACAGCGCCTGCACGATGAGCGTCGTGCCGACGTTGGCGCCCAGCATGATGGCAAGCGCGGCGACCAGGCTGAGCAGGCCCTCTGCGGCAAAGGAGCTGGTGAGCAGCGCGGTCGCCGTGCTGCTCTGAAGCAGTGCGGTGAGGCCCAGGCCTGCGGCAAATGCGCTGAAGCGGTTGCCGAGGGCCCTGCCGAGCAGGCGTCGCAGATCGGGGCCAAAGGCGCGCAGGATGCCGCTCTGGACCATGTGCAGGCCCCACAGCAGCAACGCCACGCCGCCCATCAGATCGAGCAGAACCAACGTTCCCATGCTCCGTGTCCGGATGAGAGTCGACTGGTGAGGCTAGCGCCAAATGCTTGAGGTTCAAACCATTTGTTGGCGCATCGGCGCTAACGTTTGCGTCGGTTGCTCGTTCCTGCGGCGAGGCTTGGCGTCCGCAGGCGCATTGCCACGTGAGCAGGCTTACATTGCCGCTTTGAGGGCAGCGAAGCCGCGATCGAGGTCGGCCTTGAGATCGTCGACGTTCTCGAGCCCGATGTGGAGGCGCAGTGTCGGGCCGCCCGGTGCCCACTTGGTCGCGGTGCGATAAGCGTCGCAGTCGAAGGGAATGGCCAGGCTCTCGAAGCCGCCCCAGGAAAAGCCCATGCCGAACAGCTTGAGCGTGTTGAGCATGGTGTCGACCGCGCTCTGCGGGGCCGGTTTCAGCACGATGCTGAACAGGCCCGAGGCGCCGGTGAAATCGCGCTTCCAGATCGCATGACCCGGATCGGTCTCGAGCCCTGGATGCAGCACGCGCGCGACTTCAGGTCTCGCCGCGAGCCAGCGCGCCATGTCGAGGCCGGAGCGATGATGCTGCGCCAGCCGCACCGACAACGTGCGGAGGCCGCGCAGCGCCAGGAAGACGTCATCAGGACCGGCACAGACGCCGAGCAGGCGGATGCCTTCCGAGATCTGAGGCCAGGCCTTGGCATTGGCCGAGATGGTGCCGAACATGATGTCGGAATGGCCGCCGATATATTTGGTGGCGGCCTGCATGGAGATGTCGACGCCCTGCTCGAGCGAGCGGTGATAGAGCGGCGTTGCCCAGGTGTTGTCGTCAATGACGAGTGCGCCCTTCGCGTGCGCGACCTGGGCGATGGCGCGGATATCGGGCATCTCGAACGACTGCGAGCCCGGAGCCTCGACGAGCACGGCACGGGTACTGGGTTTGAACAGCTTTTCGATGCCCGCACCGATCAGCGGATCGAAATAGGTGGTCTCGACGCCGTAGCGGGCGAGCATGCCGTTGCAGAAATTGCGCGAGGGCCGGTAGATATTGTCGACGACCAGAAGATGGTCGCCCGTCTTCAGCACCGAGAGCAGGGTGGTGGAGATCGCCGAGAGCCCCGAGGGCACGATGCCGACGCCGGCGCATTGCGGCCCCTCCAACGCCATCAGCGTGTCCTGGAACGCCCGGGTGGTCGGGGTCCCATGGCGGCCATAGGTGAACTCGCCGCGATGGGCATGCAGGTCCTCGGCGGTCGGATAGAGCACGGTCGAGCCATGGAACACCGGCGGATTGACGAACCCCTTCTGCGCCTTGGTGTCGCGACCGGAGGTAACCAGCCGGGTTTCGGCCTGCTGCTGTGCGGGGTGCGAGGAATCCATGCGTCTGCTTTCAAAAAGCGCGTTGCCGCCGGGCGCGGATCGCACGGTCGGGACGGCCTTAAGGCCGCAATTGTTAATAACAGAACACAGAAGAGTCCCGTCAACCCCTTGACCCGGCTCGCCAGTCGTTCTGTGATGCGCAGGTGCTATTCAGTCGCTGCATGTTGAGGGGCAGCCGCGACCTTCGATCCATCGTCTGACCGGACCTTGCGTCACAGCCGTAAAGGCGGGCGCCTGCGGCGGGGATTAGGGTATGGCCTCTCAGGATGGGCGAGTGTTCGGCAAGGTTTTCCAGCATGACTCTTGCAAGGCAGGTCTTAGTAGGATTTGCCCCGGCAGAGACGATCCTGAGACAACATTCCTGACCTTGAGACGATCTTTGAAAGGCCTTCAGCCCATGAAACGCGTAACCCTGGCTCTCTCTCTTGCTCTCGCCGCCGGCCTCTCTGCCCAGGCCGCCGAGGCGCAAACGCTCAAGACCATCAAGGACCGCGGCATGCTGTCCTGCGGCGTCAGCCAGGGCCTGCCCGGCTTCTCCTCGCCCGACGACAAGGGCAACTGGACCGGCATCGATGTCGATGTCTGCCGCGCGATCGCGGCGGCGGTCCTGAACGACCCGACCAAGATCAAGTTCGTGCCGCTGTCGGCCAAGGACCGCTTCACGGCGCTGCAATCCGGCGAGATCGACGTGCTGTCGCGCAACACCACCTGGACGGTATCGCGCGATACCTCGCTCGGCGCCAACTTCACCGGGGTTACCTATTATGACGGGCAGGGCTTCATGGTGAAGAAGTCGCTCAAGGTCAATTCCGCGCTGGAGCTCAACAGCGCCTCGGTTTGCGTCCAGACCGGCACCACCACCGAATTGAACCTGGCCGACTACTTCAAGGCCAACAACATGAAGTACGAGGTGATCGCGTTCGGCACGATCGACGAAGCGATCAAGGCCTACGAGTCGGGCCGCTGCGACGTCTTCACGGACGATTCATCCGGCCTCTATGCCAGCCGCCTGAAGCTCACCAATCCGGCCGATCATGTCGTGCTGCCCGAGATCATTTCCAAGGAACCGCTGGGGCCGATGGTGCGCCATGGCGACGATCAGTGGTTCGACATCGTGAAATGGACGCTGTTCGCGATGGTCACGGCCGAGGAGCTCGGCATCACGCAGAAGAACGTCGACGAAATGGCGAAATCCGACAAGCCGGAGCTGAAGCGGGTGCTCGGCACCGACGGCAATCTCGGCGAACAGCTGGGCCTCACCAAGGACTGGGTGATCCGGATCGTGAAGGCGGTCGGCAATTATGGCGAGTCGTTCGATCGCAATGTCGGCGCCGGCTCGCCGCTCAAGATCAGCCGCGGTCTCAATAATCTCTGGACCAAGGGCGGCCTGCAATACGCGCCGCCGATCCGCTGATCGGCAGACGCGCAGGCTGCGCCGATGGGCGTCGGGGCCCGGAAACCGCCACCGCAACTCGCGCTGAAGCTGAGGCGCGCGCTCGGTGGCAGGGCAGGCTGGAACGGCGTTGCCGTCCAGCTTGTCTTTGGCGCGATCCTGGCTTGGATCGCCTATGAGGTCATATCGAACGCCCGGACCAACCTGGAAACCCAGCACATCGCTGCGGGCTTCGGGTTCCTGCAAAACAGCGCCAGCTTCGACGTCAACCAGACCCTGATTTCCTATTCGGGGTCCGATACCTACTTCCGCGTCTTTTTGGTCGGCATCCTGAACACGCTGCTTGTCTCGGTGGTCGGCATTGTCTTTGCCACCGTGATCGGTTTCGGCGTCGCACTCTGCCGTTTGTCGCCCAACTGGCTGGTGTCGCGCGTCGGCGGTCTCTATGTCGAGGCCATCCGCAACCTGCCGCTCCTATTCCAGATCCTGTTCTGGTATCTCGCCGTGCTCGCGGCACTGCCGGCGCCGCGGCAGAGCCTCTCCATCTTCAGTGCGATCTTCCTGAATAATCGCGGCGTGATCGTGCCGTCGCCACTCGCGCAGCCCGGGCTCGTTGCATTCCTCGCGGCGCTGGCGCTCGGCATCGTCACCTCGCTGGCGTTGCGCAGCTACGCGCGGCAAATGCTGTTTGGTCAAGGCCGCGCGATCCGAATCTGGCCGTACGTGCTGACATTGCTCGTCGGATTGCCGCTCGTCACGATGCTTGCGTTCGGTCCGCCCGTCACGTTCGAATTTCCGCAGCTGAGGGGATTCAACTTCGCCGGCGGCACGCGGATCATTCCGGAACTCGTCGCATTGACGGTCGGGCTGTCGACCTATACGGCGGCGTTCATCGCCGAGATCGTCCGTGCCGGCATCCTGTCGGTCCATAAGGGACAGATGGAGGCGGGCTCGTCGCTGGGCCTCAGCCGAGGCGCGACGTTGCGGCTGATCGTAGTGCCGCAGGCCATGCGCGTGATCGTACCGCCGCTCACCAACCAGTACCTCAACCTGACCAAGAACTCGTCGCTTGCGGTCGCGATCGGCTATCCCGATCTGGTCTCGGTGTTTGCCGGCACTGCGCTCAGCCAGACCGGACAGGCGATCGAGATCCTCGTCATGACGATGGGCGTCTATCTCCTGATCTCGCTCGCCACCAGCGCCATCATGAGCGTCTATGGCTGGCGCATCAGCCGGAGCCTTGGCGCATGAGCGATCTGGCCGCGTCCTCCTTTGTCCGGCGGGATCTGGTTGCCGAGCGCCCGGCGCCGGTGACGACAACCGGTTTCCTCGGCTTTGCGCGCACGCGCCTGTTGAACTCTCCGACCAATATCCTGCTGACGATCCTCGGCCTGTTGCTGGTCTGGTACACCGTCGTTCCCACCATCAAGTTCCTGCTGGTCGATGCGGTCTGGAGCGGCAAGGATCGCACGGCCTGCCTCGCCGAGAATGCAGGCCATCCGGTTGGCGCCTGCTGGCCCTTCATCCAGGCCAAGTTCACTCAGCTTTTCTACGGCTTCTATCCCGCGGCCGAGCTCTGGCGGGTCAACCTGACCTTCGCGCTCGGCGCAGTGCTGCTCTTGCCGCTGCTCATTCCGAAGCTTCCTTCCAAGGGCTTGAATGCCGGGCTGTTCTTCTTCGCCTTTCCCGCGGTCGCATTCTTCCTGCTGCATGGCGGCGGCATCACCGGCTTCGGCGTGAGCTGGGTGGCGGACCTGCTGCAATTGTTCGCCGACAGCATCAGCGGAGTCGGTGAGGTTCTGGTCGGCCTGAGCAAGACGTCGGCCGTCGGCCCGCTGCTCTGGGCGATCGGCGGCATTATCGCGCTGGTCGGCACGTTGCTGCACTGGGTGATCTTTCCATTGACCTGGCTGCGCGATCAGATGCAGGCGGCAGGACAGGGGCCTTGGCTCGACTTCCTGATCACTGCCGTGATCGTATCGGTGATCCTGTTCGTGCTCGGTGGCGGAGCGCGCGGAGGTTCGCGGCCCTTGGTCGGCAGCCTCGCCACGTTCGCGGCAATGGCCGCGGTGATCAAGCTGATGGGGCTGGATCACGGCGGCCTGCCGATCGTCGATACGCGGCTGTGGGGCGGGTTGCTGGTGACGCTGGTGATCGCAATTACCGGCATCGTGGCGTCATTGCCGATCGGCATTGCGCTGGCGCTCGGCCGGCGATCGACCATTCCCCTGATCCGGATCTTCTCGATCACCTATATCGAATTCTGGCGCGGGGTGCCGTTGATCACCGTGCTGTTCTTCGCGACCTACATGCTGCCCTTGTTCCTGCCGGGGAACTTCACCGTCGACGGCCTGGTACGCGCACTGATCGGCGTTTCGCTGTTCACCGGCGCCTATCAGGCCGAGAACTTGCGCGGCGGTCTGGCGGCGGTGCCGCGCGGGCAGGGCGAGGCAGCCTCCGCGCTCGGCTTGTCCTGGTGGAAGACGACTTCGCTGATCGTGCTGCCACAGGCGTTGCGCCACGTCATTCCCGCGATCGTCAACAGCTTCATCTCGCTGTTCAAGGACACGTCGCTGGTCTCGATCGTCGCATTGTTCGATCTGCTCGGCTCGCTGCGCGCCTCATTCGCCGATCCGGTCTGGACCACGCCCTCGACCGCCTTCACCGGATTTGCGTTCACCGGAATCATCTACTTCACCTTCTGCTTTGGCATGTCGCGCTATTCGCTCTTCGTCGAGCGTCGTCTCAACGCCCACCGCCGCAACTGATGGAGCTCACCATGTCCGACCCCATCGTCAAGATATCCGGCCTCAACAAATGGTACGGCGACTTTCACGTGCTGCGCGACATCGACCTCGAGGTCGAGAAGGGCGAGCGGATCGTGATCTGCGGTCCGTCGGGCTCGGGCAAGTCGACGCTGATCCGCTGCATCAATGCGCTGGAGGAGTTCCAGGAGGGCGAGATCGTCGTCGACGGCATCGAGCTCGGGCCGAACCTCAAGCATGTCGACGCGGTGCGCCGCGAGGTCGGCATGGTGTTCCAGAGTTTCAATCTGTTTCCGCATCTCACCGTGCTCGACAACTGCACGCTGGCACCGATCTGGGTCCGCAACATTCCCAAGAAGGATGCCGAGGAGACCGCGATGAAGTTCCTGGAGCGGGTCAAGATCCCGCATCAGGCCAACAAGTTTCCCGGTCAGATGTCCGGCGGTCAGCAGCAACGGGTCGCGATCGCACGCGCCCTGACGATGAATCCGAAGGTGATGCTGTTCGACGAGCCAACCTCGGCGCTCGATCCTGAAATGGTCAAGGAGGTTCTCGACACCATGGTCGACCTGGCGAAAGAGGGCATGACCATGCTGGTCGTGACCCACGAGATGGGCTTTGCCCGCGAGGTCGCCAACCGCGTCATTTTCATGGATGCCGGCCAGATCATCGAGGCCAACACGCCGAACGAATTCTTCGCCACCCCGCAGCATGCCCGCACAAAACTGTTCCTCAGCCAGATTCTGCGCTGATTGCCGCAAGATTCCGGAGGCACGGCCATCTGGCCAAGCTGCGCGCGGGCTTGCCAGCACAGATCGCAGCTTCGCCCGCCGGCAATGTCGAGATCTACGCGAGCAGGGTAGAGGCGGCCTATCGCCGGTTCTGGCGCGATTATTGTGCGACGATGACCGCATAATCGGTCCCGCAGGGGCCGCCCCATGGAACTGCGCCGAGCTCGAGCCGAACCCCTCTTGGACTTAGACGAACGGCAGCTTGATGTTGCTGCGTTTCTCCAGCCATTCCGGCACCGGCAGGTTCTTGGCGCGCATGAAGTCGGCATTGAACAGCTTTGACTGATAGCGGCTGCCGGAATCGCACAGGATGGTAACGATGGTCTTGCCCGGCCCGAGCTGCTTAGCGAGGCGCAGCGCGCCGACGATGTTGATGCCGGTGGAGCCGCCGAGGCACAGGCCTTCGTGCTGGAGCAGCTCGTAGATCATCGTGACAGCTTCAGCGTCGGGGATGAGATAGGCATCGTCGACCTTCGCGCTTTCGACGATCGCGGTTTTGCGGCCGAGCCCGATGCCTTCCGTGATGGAGTCACCGGGCGTCGCCTTGGCTTCGCCGGTCCTGAAGTATTCGAACATGCCGGCTCCGTGCGGATCGGCGCAGGCAATCCGGATGTCCTTGTTCTTCTCTTTCAGAAAGCGGCTGATGCCGGCGAGCGTACCGCCGCTGCCGACTGAACAGACGAACCCGTCGATCTTGCCGCCGGTCTGCGCCCAGATCTCGGGGCCGGTCGAGTCGTAATGCGCCTTCGCGTTGTCGAGGTTGTTCCACTGGTCGGCGAACAGCACGCCGTTCGGCTCGGTCTTGCGCAGCTCGTCGGCAAGGCGGCGGCCGACATGCTGGTAGTTGTTGGGATTGGAGTAGGGCAGTGCCGGCGATTCCAGGAGCTCGGCACCGCACAGCTTCAGAAAGTCCTTCTTCTCCTGGCTCTGCGTCTCCGGAATCACGATCAGCGTGCGATAGCCGCGCGCGCTTGCCACCACGGCAAGGCCGATGCCGGTGTTGCCGGCGGTTGCTTCGACCACGAGGCCCCCCGGCTTCAGCTCGCCGCGTTTCTCGGCTTCCAGGATCATCCATTTGCCGGCACGATCCTTGACCGACTGGCCGGGATTCATGAACTCGGCCTTGCCGAGGATCGTGCAGCCGGTCAGTTCGGACGCGCGCTTGAGCTTGATGAGCGGAGTGTTGCCGATGGCTTCGACAACGTCGTTTTTGATGGTCATGTCAGGCAATTACCGGCTGGTTCACGATATGGGCGCGACCCTAAAGTAGGGTCGCGGGCCACACAAGGCGAGGGCGCAAACTCTTATTGCTGCTTTGCGAAGATGACCTGTCGGACGTCGATATTGCCGGAGAGGAATCCGGCCTCGCAATAAGCGAGATAGTACTCCCACAGCCGCCGGAACCTGTCGTCGAAACCGAGCGGCACGAGACCCGGCCACGCCGCGCGGAAATTACTTCGCCAGGTGGCGAGCGTCTTGGCATAATCTTGCCCGAAGATGTGCTCGCGGATGACAGGAACGCCGAACCGGTCTCCGAGCGACTTCAACACCGCCGGCGAGGGCAGCATCCCGCCGGGAAAGACATAGCGCTGGATGAAGTCGACCTCACGCCGGTAGCCCTGGAAAAGTCTGTCCTGGATCGTGATGGCCTGGATGCCGGCCAATCCGCCCGGCAGCAGCCGATCACGCAGCTGTGCGAAATAGCGCGGCCAGAACTGCTCGCCGACCGCCTCGATCATCTCGATCGAGGCGATCCGGTCGTACCGGTCACGTTCATCGCGATAGTCCTGCAGGCGAATTTCGACTTTCTCGGCGAGGCCGGCTTCGTGGATGCGCTTCTGCGCGAAGTCGCGCTGCTCAGTCGAGATCGTCAATCCAACCACGCGCGCGCCATAAGTCTTGGCGGCAAATTCGGCGAAGCCGCCCCAGCCACAGCCGATCTCGAGCAGCTTCTGGCCCGGCTTCAGGTCGAGCGCCTCGGCGAGGCGGCGATATTTGTTGGTCTGGGCGGCCGTGAGGTCCGTGGTCGATTCCTCGAACAAGGCCGACGAATAGGTCATGCTCGGATCGAGCCAGGCCGAGTAGAATTCATTGCCGATGTCGTAATGGGCGTGGATGTTGCGCCGGGCCTGGCGGCGCGTGTTGCGGTTGAACCAGTGCTGCACCATCTGAACGAACCGCATCAGCGGCTTGTCACGCAACATGGCCTGGATCAGCTCGTGGTTCAGGCAGAACAGGTAGAGAAACTGCGTCAGATCGGGTGTATCCCAATCGCTGGCGAGATAGGCCTCCGCAATGCCGATGTCGCCGCCGTTGATCAGACGCGAGGCAAAGCCATAATTGTGCAGGCGCATGGCGGCGTTTGGACCCGGCTCGAGTCCGCCGAGCCGGATCACGCGCCCATCTGGCAGAGTGACATCGAGCGTGCCGCGCCGCAGTCGCGAGCCGAAGGTAAGCGCAAGGCGAACGATGCGCGGCAGGTCCGCGAGCACGGTTTCGACGTCATCAGGTGTCACCGAGACGGCATTCGACATCGGCAGATCCATAGCCCCAACGGATACTGCCCGAGCGCGCCCATCCCGCTCCTATCGCTGGACCAGAGCGCGCCCCGGCAAATGGTCAGCGATCAATAATATAGGGGCGTGTTTTGCCGCGCGCCAAGATGGTTTCACGGTTACGCTGCCCTGCGGCATCTGGACGAGGCGCCGATTGTCTCCCCTTCGGCCAAAACCGCGCGATACGGAAGGATTCTATTCGGAATAACCGATGACGATGGATGTCGCGGCCGCGCGGTTCTGCGTCGGCGAGCATCGCAGCATCTAATCGCTATGCGCGGCGATGACGCATGGTCAAAGCTCTCGTGACGGCCATGGCTATGGCCGCCGGTCGCGGTCAACGGACGGTCGGGCCGGTTCCGACGACCACGAGAGATGACGACCGTGCGTTGCGGGCGAGCCGAGCTCCCGGTTCGGCGCCTCGGGGCAACTGTGGCTGCAATATCACATGAAATCTTGGTAAGCTGGACCGCGTTTCCGACTGTTTCGGAAGCGGAAGAAGTCCTTGCGAGACAAGGACATCTTTCGCTCGAGTCGTTCTCGCCTCGCTTTGGCTGGCTGTGCGCTTAGCAGGTGCGGGACTGTCCCGCGGTTCCGCACCCGGCTAATATGGATTTCAGGTTGCGCAGAAAGCATCACGCTGTGAACGAGTTTCAGAAAGGCCTCCGGCCGTCCGCCAGCGAATCGGCCAATCCGGCCGTGCGGCGATGGCACGGTCTGGCCGGCAGGGGGGTGGACTGGACACAGCGGATTCCAGCCATGCGGCAGTTCATTGGACCTGCATCCCGAACGCTGCGTGCGGTCGCGGTGGTGTGCCTTGCGTCGAGCTTGGGTGCCTGCGTGCTGACCCAGGACCTGCCCGATCCCGCGCTGGATGTGCCCGCGCAATACAAATACGCCGGAAAGGCCGATGCGCCGCCGTCGCTGGATTGGTGGCGCGGCTTCCGCTCGGCGGAGCTGTCGCAGCTGATGGAGGAGGCGCAGACCGTCAACCTCGACATCGCCGCAGCCGTGTCGCGCATCGTCGAGGCCGACGCGCAAGCGCGGCAGGCGGGCGCGGCATTGTTGCCGAGCCTGTCGGGGACCGGACAAGAGGCTTATTCGCGCACCTCCGGCTCCTCGGCTTCGGGACTCACCAACGGCGGCCGCGAGGTCGTCAATTACCAGGCTTCGCTGAGTGCCAGCTACCAGCTCGACTTCTGGGGGCAGAACCGCGACGCGCTGCAAACGGCGGAGGAGACCGCCCATGCCAACCGCTTCGACCGCGACACCGTCGCGCTGACGACGCTTGCAGCCGTTGCCAATGCCTATTTCCAGGTGCTGGCCTCGCAGGACCGCCTGCGCACCGCCCAGCGCAACATCGCCAGCGCCCAACGCATCCTCGATGCCATCCGCGAGCGCCGCAAGGCGGGGACGGGGACCGATCTCGATGTCGCCCAGCAGGAGAGCGTGCTGGCCAATCAGAAAGCGCTGGTGCCGCCGTTGCGCCAGACCCTCGACCAGAACACCAATGCGCTCGCGGTGCTGGTATCGCGACCGCCGGAGAGCGTGCGCCTCGCGGGCGGCTCGCTGGACCGGATCGCGATCCCGCGCGTCACGCCGGGCCTGCCGTCGGAGCTGTTGACGCAGCGGCCCGACATCCGCCGGCAGGAGGCCCAGCTCGCCTCCGCAACAGCCAATATCGGCAATGCCCGCGCGCAGTTCTTCCCGACCATCCAGCTCACCGGCAATGGCGGCTATCAGAGCTCGGCGCTGGTCTCGCTGTTCCAGCCGCACGCGGCGTTCTTCCAGCTGGTCGGCAGCGCGACACAGCCGATCTTCGACGGTGGCAGGATCCTCGGCAATTTCGAATATGCCAAGGCGCGGAAGGACGAGTTGCTGCAGACCTACCGCAAGACCATCGTCCAGGCCTTTACCGACGTCGACAACGCGCTGTTTTCGATCAAGCAGACCACGCTCAAGCTGCAATTGCAGCGCGATGTCGTCAACGCGTCACGGCGCGCCTTCGACCTCGCCGAGCAGCAGCTGCGCGCCGGCACGGCCGATATCGTTACCGTGCTCAACACCCAGCTGACGCTGTTCCAGGCCGAAGACGCGCTGTCGCAAGCGCAGCTCGCACGGCTTCTTGCCATCGTTAGCCTGTATCAGGCGCTTGGTGGCGGCTGGGAGCCGCGAATGGAGAAACCGGTCAATGCTCTTTAAGCCGGATACGAAGGACGGCGCGAAAGACGGGACGGCGAAAAAGTCGCGCGGCCGCGGCTTCGTCATGACCCTGATCACACTCGCGATCCTCGGCGGCCTTGGTTATCTCGGCTGGACCATCATGCATCAGCAGCCGCAGCAGGCGAACGGCCGCAACCAGCGGCCCGATCTCCCGGTGCCGGTGCTTGCGGCGACGCCCAAGGTCCAGGATGTTCCTGTTTATCTCGACGGCGTCGGCGCGATCCGCGCGCTCAATACGGTCACCGTGCGCTCCCAGGTCGACGGCAAACTGATCGCGGTGAAATTCACCGAGGGCCAGGACGTCAAGAAGGGCGACGTGCTTGGCGAGATCGACCCCGCGCTCTACCAGGCGACCTATGACCAGGCCGTCGCCAAGAAAGCGCAGGACGAGGCCCAGCTCGCCAATCAGCGCATCGACCTGACGCGCTACGAGCAGCTCGCCGCCTCCAATGCCGGCTCCAAGCAGCAGGCCGACACCCAGCGCGCGCTGGTCGCGCAGACCGAGGCGCTGGTCAAGGCGGACCAGGCCGCGATCGACAACGCGGCGGCGACGCTGAGCTACACCAAGATCGTCGCGCCGATCTCGGGCCGCGTCGGTCTGCGCCAGGTCGACCAGGGCAACATCATCCACGCCTCCGACACCACCGGCCTCGTCGTCATCACGCAATTGCAGCCGATCGCGGTGTGGTTCAGCCTGCCGCAGCAGCAGATCATGCGCGTCAATGCGGCCGCGGCGAAAGGCGCGCTGTCGGTCGATGTGTTCGGCAATGACGGCGTCACCGTGATCGACACCGGCAAGCTGACCGGTATCGACAACCAGGTCGACCAGACCACCGGCACGCTCAGGCTCAAGGCCGAGTTCCCCAACGCGAATTACCAGCTCTGGCCGGGCCAGTTCGTCAATGTCCGCCTCAAGGTCGAGACCTTGACACAGGCGCTGGTGGTGCCGACATCGGCGGTGCAACGCGGGCCGATCGGCACCTTCAGCTACGTCATCGGCGAGGGCGACATTGTCTCGGCCAAGCCCGTGACGGTGACCCAGCAGAACGAGCACGACGCGGTCATAGCGAGCGGTCTGACGGCGAACGACAAGGTCGTCACCACGGGCTTTGCCAATCTCTCCGACGGCTCCAAGGTCATCATCGGCCGCGACGAGCAGACCCCGTCGGCCGATCTCGCCCCGCGCAAGCGCACACGTGCGCCCGACGCTCAGAACAAGAATGGCGCCAAGAACGGTCAGAAGGACGGCCAGAGCAAGGACACCGAGTTCCGCGCCAAGCGAAAGAGCAGCGAAGGCGACCAGAAGGGCCAGACTGGACCGGCACCGGGGCCAGGAGCAAGTCCGAGTGCATCCGGACCTGGAGCCAAGCAGCCATGATCCCGACAACAGCCGCTTGAGCGGCAGGCCTATCCCATGGGTGTCTCCGAACCCTTCATTCGCCGTCCGATCGCGACCTCGCTGCTCGGCATTGCGCTGCTGATCGGCGGCCTGCTCGGCTATTTCGCGCTGCCGGTCTCGGCGCTGCCGCAGGTCGACTTCCCGACCGTTCAGGTGACGACGCAGCTGCCGGGGGCGAGCCCCGACGTGATCGCCTCGCTGATCACCGCGCCCCTGGAGCGGCAGCTCGGCCAGATCCCGTCGCTCACGGCGATAAACTCGACCAGCTCGTTCGGCGTCAGCCAGATCTCGCTGCAGTTCGACCTCAACCGCGACATCGACGGCGCCACCCAGGACGTGCAGGCCGCGATCAATGCCGCCGCCGGCGTCCTGCCCAAGACGCTGCCTTATCCGCCGACCTACGCCAAGGTGAACCCGGCGGACGCGCCCGTCATGACGCTAGCGCTGCGCTCGGACACGATCTCCCTGCGTGCGATGAGCGACATCGCCGACACGCTGCTGGCCCAACGTCTCAGCCAGATCTCCGGCGTCGGCCGTGTCTCGGTGCTCGGCGGGCTGAAGCCGGCCGTGCGCATCCAGGCCGATTTGGCGCGGCTTGCCGCCTACGGCATCGCCATGGAGGATCTGCGCGCCGCGATCGCCAACGCCAACGTCTCCGGGCCCAAGGGCTCGCTCGACGGCGCACAGCAATCCTACATCATCGCCGCCAACGACCAGATCGCTGCTGCCGACGCCTATAGGCCGATCATCATCGCCTACCGCAACGGCTCGCCTGTGACGATCGGCGACGTCGCGCAGATCGTCGATGGACTCGAGAACGACCGCACCGGCGGCTGGTACCAGGGCACGCCGGCCGTCATCATCGACATCCAGCGTCAGCCCGGCGCCAACGTCATCGACGTCGTCAAGCAGATCCGCACCGAAATCCCGAAGGTGCAGCGTGCCATTCCGGCCGGCGTAAAACTGACCATCGTCTCCGACCGCACCGTCACCATTCGCGCTTCTGTCCACGACGTGCAGTTCACGCTGGTCCTCAGCGTGGTGCTGGTGACGCTGGTGGTGCTTTTGTTCCTGCGCTCGCTGCGCGCCACGCTGATCGCGGGCGTGGCGCTGCCGCTATCGCTGATCACGAGCTTCGGCATCATGTATTTTGCCGGCTTCAGCCTCGACAACCTCTCCCTAATGGCGCTCACCATCGGTACCGGCTTCGTCGTCGACGACGCCATCGTGATGATCGAGAACATCGTCCGCCACATGGAGAATGGCGACGACGCGATGCAGGCGTCGCTGAAGGGCGCCAGCGAGATCGGCTTCACCGTGATCTCGCTGACGGTATCGCTGATCGCGGTTTTCATCCCGCTCTTGTTCATGTCGGGTCTTGTCGGGCGCATGTTCCGCGAATTCGCGCTGACGCTGACGATTGCGGTCGTCACCTCGGCCGTGGTGTCGCTGACGCTGACGCCGATGATGTGCTCGCGCCTGCTGCGACATGCTCATCAGGAGCTTGCGGTGCCGGGGCTTGCCGCCGTCAGCCGCTTCATCGACCGCACCGTCGAATTCTACCACCACACGCTGCTCTGGGTGCTGGAGCGCCAGCGCGCCACGCTGCTCGCGACCTTCGCGACGCTGATCGCAACGCTGCTCCTCTACGTCGTCGCGCCCAAGGGGTTCCTGCCGCTCCAGGACACCGCCTCGATCACGGCGGTGACGGAGGCGGGGCCGGATGTGTCGTTCGCGGAGATGCAGAAGCGCCAGGCCGAGGCCGCCGACGCCATCAAGGCCGATCCTGACGTGACAGGCGTGGTCTCGGTGATCGGCGCGGGCTCGGTCAATCCGACCATCAATGTCGGACGCCTCGTCATGACGCTGAAGCCGCGCGGCGAGCGGCGCGACGATGTCGGTGTGGTCGTGACCCGGCTGAAGCAACGGGTCTCCGGCATTCCCGGCATGACCGTGTACTTCCAGCCGGTGCAGGACGTGCAGATATCGACCCAGTCGAGCCGTTCGCAATACCAGTACACGCTGACCGGCACCGATGCGACGCTGGTCTCCGAATGGGCACGCAAGCTCGTCGACGAGATGCGGCGCGAGCCCTTGTTCCGTGACGTCTCTTCAGAGGCGCAGGAAGGCGGCCTGCGCGCGCAGCTCGAGGTCGATCGCACCCGCGCCGGCCAGCTCGGCGTCAGCCTGCAGGCCATAACCGACACGCTGAACGACGCGTTTGCCCAGCGGCAGATCTCGACCATCTACGGCCAGGCCAACCAGTACCGCGTGGTGCTGGAGGCGCTGCCGATGTACCAGCGCGATCCCTCGATCCTGTCGAAGCTCTATCTGCCGGGCGGGGCGAGTGCCACGGCTGGCGCACCGAATGCGCAGGTGCCGCTGTCCGCGGTGGCGACGCTCAAACGCACCACGGCGCCGCTCGCGATCTCGCACCAGGCGCAATTCCCGGCGGTCTCGCTCAGCTTCAATCTCGCCCCGGGCGCCGCGCTCGGCGATGCCGTTGAGGCGGTGAAGACGATCGAGACCCGCATCGGGATGCCCAACAGCATCGTCGGCGTGTACGCAGGGGATGCCGCCGAATTCGCCAAGGCGCTGGCCGGCCAGCCCTGGCTGCTGCTCGCCGCCGTGATCACGATCTATATCGTGCTGGGCGTGCTCTATGAGAGCTACATCCACCCGATCACGATCCTGTCGACGCTGCCCTCTGCCGGCGTCGGCGCGATCCTGGCGCTGATCCTGTGCGGCCAGGACCTCTCGGTGATCGGCCTGATCGGCATCATCCTACTGATGGGCATCGTCAAGAAGAACGCGATCATGATGATCGACTTCGCGCTCGAGGCCGAGCGCGGGCAGGGCATGCCGGCGCATGAGGCGATCGTGCAGGCGTGCCTGTTGCGCTTCCGCCCGATCATGATGACGACGCTGGCCGCGCTGTTCGGCGCGCTGCCGCTGGCAATCGAGAGCGGCACCGGTGCCGAGCTGCGCTTTCCGCTCGGCATCTCCATCATCGGCGGCCTGCTGCTGAGCCAGCTGCTGACGCTCTACACCACGCCCGTGATCTACCTCGCCCTCGACCGCATCAACCGCCGCCTCGAGCAGGCATTGCCGCCGCCGGAGCCCGAGGGACCGCCCACGGCCGGCGCGACCGAGGGGATGCAGTAATGGCATCGATCTCGGAGCCCTTCATCCGCCGCCCCGTCGCGACCACGCTGCTGTCGATCGGACTGTTCCTCCTCGGTGTCGTTGCATACGAATTCCTGCCTGTCGCCTCGGTCCCCAATGTCGACTTTCCCGCCATCTTCGTGTCGGCCAGTCGGCCCGGCGCCGATCCGTCGGTGATGGCAGCGACCGTTGCCTCCCCGCTGGAACGGCGGTTAGGTGAGATCGCCGGTATCAACCAGATCACCTCGACCTCGTCGCTCGGCACCACCAGCATCCAGCTCCAGTTCGATATCAGCCGCAACATCGACAAGGCCGCGCGTGACGTACAGGCGGCGATCAACGCCGCCTTGGTCGACCTGCCCAGCGATCTGCCGACGCTGCCGCGGTTCCGGAAAGCGAACACCGCCGGCGCGCCAGTCTTCGTGCTGGCGCTGACCTCGAAGACACTGTCCGGCAGCGCAATCTACGACGTTGCCGACAGCGTCCTGGCGCAACGCATCTCGCAGGTGCCGGGCGTCGGCAACGTGACCATCGCAGGCGCCGATCAGCCGGCAGTGCGCATCCAACTCAATCCGGTTGCGCTATCCAACGCCGGCATTGCCACCGACGATGTCCGAACTGCGATCATCAATGCCAACCCGCTCGGGCCCGTCGGCATTTTCGGCGGCGAACGCCAGAGCGAGACACTTGGGCTCAACCGCCAGATGCGCACGGCCAAGGAGTTTGCCGACATCGTCATCCGAAGCGCGAATGGCAATTTCGTGCGGCTCTCCGACGTCGCCGAGATCGAGGACTCCGTCAAGAATGTCCGCTCCATCGCCTGGTTCAACAAGCAGCCGGCGGTGATCATCCAGATCACCAAGCAGGGCGACGCCAACGTCATTG
The DNA here is from genome assembly GCF_028128765.1 of Bradyrhizobium sp. CCBAU 51627. Taxonomy (GTDB): domain Bacteria; phylum Pseudomonadota; class Alphaproteobacteria; order Rhizobiales; family Xanthobacteraceae; genus Bradyrhizobium. Next base: position 4,686 of record NZ_LBJG01000086.1, on the reverse strand, counting down.
ACACCGTCGACCGGGTCAAGGCGCTGATCCCGGAGCTGAAGCAGTGGATCCCGGCGGGGATCGAGATCTCGACCCTTGTCGATCGCACCAGCACCATCCGCGCCAGCGTCGAGGACATGCAGTGGACGCTGCTTGCCACAGCGCTTCTGGTGATGGTCGTCGTGTTCGTGTTCCTGCGCCGGATGACGCCGATGATCGCGGCCGGCATTTCCGTGCCGCTGACGCTCGCCGGCACCTGTGCCGGGATGTGGGTCGCCGGCTATTCGATCGACAACCTCTCGCTGATGGCGCTCGCCATTTCGGTCGGCTTCGTGGTCGACGACGCCATCGTGATGATCGAGAACATGTTCCGCAATCTCGAGCACGGCATGCGGCCGATGCGGGCGGCGCTGGAGGGCGCCAGGCAGATCGGCTTCACCGTGCTGTCCATCTCCTTGTCGCTGATCGCTGCGTTCACGCCGCTGATCTTCATGGATGGTATCGTCGGCCGCCTGTTGCGCGAATTCTCCCTGACGTTGACCTTTGCGATCGTGGTCTCGACAGTGGTTTCGCTCACCGTCACGCCGATGATCTGCGCCCATTACGTCCGGCACACGACCTCGGGGACCGCGACCCTGTTCGACCGCCTGATTGAGGGCTCGCTGTCGCGCCTCGTCGGCTTCTATGCGCGGACGCTACGCACGGTGCTGGAATTTCCGCTGCTCACGCTTCTGGTGTTCTTCGCGACCATCGCGCTGACGGTGACGCTCTACATCAAGGTTCCGAAGGGTTATTTCCCGACCGACGATTCCGGCTTCGTGATCGGCGCGACGCGGGCCTCCGCCGATATCTCGTTCCAATCCATGCGCGGGCTCCAGCAACAGCTTGCCGACATCGTGATGGCTGACCCGGCGGTCGCGGGCATCGCCTCGGTGCTGCCAAGCGGGGGCGGACCGGGCGGAGCGGCCTCGAATCGCGGCACCATGTTCATCACGCTCAAGCCGCCGGCGGAACGTGACCATGTCTCGACCGAAACGGTGATCGACCGCCTTCGCCGCAATCTTTATCGGGTGCCCGGCATCCGCCTCTTCATGTTCGCCGCCCAGGACGTCCGTGCCGGCGGCAGACAGAGCGATTCCAATTACCAGTACACGTTGACGAGTACCGATCTCGATCTCTTGCAGAAATGGGCGCCGTTGGTTGCCAAGCGCATGGAGACGGTCGAAGGCATCACCGACGTGTCCGCCGATCGCGATCCCGGCGGCTTGCAACTCACGCTGGCGATCGACCGCCAGGCCGCCTCGCGGCTCGGTGTCCGTGTGCAGGACATCAACAACGCGCTCAACAACGCGTTCTCCCAGCGTCAGATCTCGATCATCTACACCCAACGCAACCAGTACATGATCGTGCTGGAGACCGATCCGAAATTCCAGGTCGATCCGTCCAATCTCGACCGCATCTATGTTGCCGGCGCAGGCGACGTGCAGGTGCCGCTCTCGGCCGTGGTGCACGCAACGCGTGGGCTGGCCGCGCTCGCCGTGTTTCACTCCCAAGGATTTCCCTCGACCACCGTGTCGTTCAATACGCTGCCCAACGTCACGCTCCAGACTGCGACGCAGAATATCCAGCGCGCGGTCGACGAACTGCATATGCCCGAGGGCATCCGCGGCAGCTTTGACGGCAATGCCGGCGATTTCGCCAGGACCAGTGGGCGTCAACCGCTTTTGATCCTCGGGGCGCTGGTAGCGATGTATATCGTGCTCGGGGTGCTCTACGAGAGTCTTGCCCATCCGCTCACGATCATCTCGACGTTGCCGTCGGCCGGCCTTGGCGCGCTGCTTGCGCTGCAGATCACCAACACGCCGCTGACGGTGATCGCCTTTGTCGGCATCATCCTCTTGATCGGCATCGTCAAGAAGAACGGCATCATGATGGTCGATTTCGCGCTCGATGCCGAGCGTCAGCGCGGCCTTTCCTCGGCGGAAGCGATCTTCGAGGCCTGCCAGGCGCGTTTCCGCCCGATCCTGATGACGACCATGGCGGCGCTGTTCGCCGGCATTCCGCTGGTGGTGGCGACCGGGCCGGGTACGGAGTTGCGGCGCCCGCTTGGCATCACCATTATCGGCGGCCTGTTCGTGTCGCAGGTCCTGACGCTCTACACCACGCCGGTCATTTACCTGTTGATCGACCGCCTGCGCCGGCGGTCCGAACCACGCGCGCTGGCGGCGCCGGCGGAATAGGTTGTTGATCCGCCGTGCGAAGCGTATAGCCGCGATCATGTCGAACCCAGCTGAAATCACGGCCGCAACGCCGGAGCCGATCCCCGAATGCCCGCACTGTCAGAAGCCGATGCCGCTCTGCATCTGCGACAGTGTCACACCGATCGAGAACAAGCTGTCGCTTCTGATCCTCCAGCATCCGCAGGAGCAGGACAGGGCGCTAGGCACGGCGCGGCTCCTCGCCAAACATTTCGCCGATGCGACCGTGCGGGTTGGCCTGTCATGGCCGAGCCTGTCCAAGGCACTCGGGCACTCGATCGAGAACGCCTCGCATTGGGCCGTGCTCTATCTCGGCTCGGCGCGCGCGGCCGACCTCGAGGCGGAGGGCGAGATCGTCGCGCTCAACCGCAAGGGCGAGGTTGCGGATAACCAGCGGGCTATTTTCAACAAGCTCGAAGGCGTGGTGCTGCTCGACGGCACCTGGAGCCAGGCCAAGGCGCTGTGGTGGCGCAATCCCTGGATGCTGAAATGCCAGCGCGTGATCCTCAATCCTGCGCGGCCGTCGCGTTACGGGCGGTTGCGCAAGGAGCCGCGCAAGGATGGACTGTCGACCATCGAGGCGGCGGCGATCATCCTGGCGGGGCTCGAGCGGCGCCCCGACATCGCCGCGACGCTCAACGCCAGTTTTGAACGCATGCTGGCGCGCTATCGCGAGGTGCAGGCGGAGATGCCCGAACTGGCGCCGAAGCCGGCACCAAAAGGCCGCCGTCGTGATTTCCGCCGCGGCAAGAAGGCATGACCCGCACGGCTAGTTCTTGACGCTTTCCTCGCTCGTCTGCGGCACCTCGTGGGAGGCGGACGGCGGGAAGATGCTGTCATAGATCGCGCGCGCCTCGCGAATGAGGCGAGCCCGTTCCTGCTCGGCCTTCGGTACAAATCGGATGATCTCGCCCACGTGCTCTCCAGCGCTCGTTTGTTGGGACTGCATCCCTGGCTGATGCGAAGGTCATGCCAGGTGATCTGAATCGGGGGGGCCGATCATCCCGGGCAAACCCGGTGACCGCACCCGGACAGACGAGCTCCGCCGGAGCGGCGGGGTCGGCGCAGGGGCCGATTTTATGCTGAGATATTAATCAGTTGTGATGGAGGCCACGACCAGAATTGAACTGGTGTACACGGTTTTGCAGACCGTTGCGTAACCACTCCGCCACGTGGCCTCAACGAGGGCGGACCAATATAGGGGATCAGCGGTTTAGGCAACCCCGCGGGCCGTCTTGCAACCTCGCGCCTGGCGGCGAGGTTTCAGCACGCCGCGTACCAGCCGTCCGGAAAGGGCAACAGGGGCCAGGCGCCCTCATTGTCGTTGGCGGCTTTGGGCGTTGCGTCGAAGCTCCACGAGCGTGGCACGAATTCCTCCGGCGCGGGCACGAAATCTTCATTGGTCATGGCGTCGCGGACGGCATCCAGCATCAAGTTGAATTCGGCTTCGCTCATCACACCCTCCGGACCACGGATGGCGCACAGTCGCAAAGCCGGCTTGTTTCCCGATTGACCCGATCGGTCGCATTTTAACGATCCGGCGATCGGGATCCGATTGGTTAGCGATTCCTGAAAATCCCCTGGGGAACTCTAGGTTCCCACTCAGCCGCGCGAGTGTGAAAGAGATCACATGTCCCGGGATTTATTCCGCCTACGCCTTGCCCACACTGGCCAACAACAGGCCGGGCGGCAGGGCAGACGGGAGACCGGTCATGAAGGCGAGGTTCTTGCGGTTTGCGAGTGTGAGAAGCCGGGCAGGCCGTGCCTCCACGGTCGGGTTGTTCCTGACCCTGTTTTCGCCTGTCGCCCAGGCGCAGCAGGGCACGCCCGAGCAGCGGCGGGCCTGCACGCCCGACGTCTACCGGTTCTGCGCCGGCGAAATCCCCAATGTCCGCGCCATCACGGCATGCCTGCGGCGCAACCGGTCCGGCTTGAGCGAAGCCTGCCGCGCCGTGTTCGACCAGCGCGGGAGTTGAGTAGCCTTGTGGATTTGTGCGCAGCAAGTGCTTTGGGATACTGATACAAATCCGTCGGACCGCAGCTGTGGATATGCTGCGGACAAGCTGTTGATTGGTGCAAATCCGGCGCAGATCAGAGAGCCTCAGAAGCATATCTGACAGATTCATGACGCAGTTGCGTCTGCCGTCAAAACCATCTGATGAGTCTATCTGGGTTCGTCGGGCGGAGGGGGGAGCCTGGTGCCACGCCTGTCTCCGCGGAGATCGAGCGCCCGATGGGTCTACGGCCTCTGTGTTGCCTGTCGGGCAAAACACACGAGCGGTGGGGCAATTCATCGGCGTAAAAAATATTCGCCTTTACAGAATTTGTGATTTTGCGGTGGAAAGAGCGGCGCCTCAAGCGGGATGAGGTTAGGTTGAATCGATTTGGGATTCCCAAATCAGCTTCTTTCTGATTCACCATGCTGGCTGGAAGGAGGCCAGCATGGATG
>NZ_LBJG01000085.1 GCF_028128765.1 Bradyrhizobium sp. CCBAU 51627 | reverse complement strand
CCGAAAGCTTCTCGTTCGCCTCAACGCCAAAGCTCGCGATGCGCGTACCACCTACGCTAATGCAACTTGACAACAGAGATAGTCGCTCACCCGTCTCGCCGCTTCGCGGCGATCCACCCTCTCCCACAAGGGGGAGAGGGTTTAAACGCGATCAACCTACGCGGAACGTCACGCCGCCCAGCAGAAACTCATTGCCCGCAACCGCAAGGCCCTTCGCCTTGGCGGCATGCAGCACCTGCGCAGCATCAGCCACCCGAAACTCCAGCGCACTCATGATCTCGCTAGCGCCGTTCACGAAGCGGAAAATCGCATTGGGCAGTTTCAGCTCGCAGCCATCAGCCACAACCCCGGTGATTTTGCCCCAGTGCTCGGCCAGCCCTTGCGGATCCGGGCTTTGCATCTCCACCGCCGTCAACGCCTGCGTCACGTCCTTCCGGATGAACTTTTGCCAGTCCGGTCCGGCCGGCGGATAAGGGCCCAGAATGTCGTCGCTGCCTTCGGTGTGATTGAACTCGATGAAGGCGGCGCGGCAGTCGCGGGGATGGAGCTGCACGCCGTGATACGGCGCGTGGTCGATCACATTGGCGGTGCGCACGCCCATCGCGTTCGCATGACGGCCGCGCTCGTCGGGATCGTTGCAGCAGAAGATCGCCATGTAGCCGCCGCGACCGCCGGTCTTCCCGATGAAGCGGCCGGCCGTGGTGCCCTCCTTGAACGGCGCCACCACCTCCAGCAGGATCGTATCGACCGGCAGCAGCGCGTTCTCCAGGCCGTACTTTGCGACATTGCCGTCGCGGTAGCAGACGGAAAGGCCCATGATCTCCGCGATGTCGGAAATGACTGGCGCAAGCTGCGGGGCGACGAGACAGATCTGCCGCAGCTGCATATAGGGCGCCATTGTCATGCGCCCTTGAAAGACGGCTTGCGCTTCTCGACAAAGGCCTTGGCGGCCTCCTTGTGGTCTTCGGTGTCGCCGCAGCGGGTGTGATGGATCGCCTCGCCGTCGAAGCAATCCTCCAGCGGCAGATGCTCGGCATTGTTGATGTTGCGCTTGATGTAGCCGAGCGCGATCGAGGGTCCCTGCGCCAGCGACAGTGCGAGCTCGTGCGCGGCCGCGTCGATCTCGGCATCGGGCACGACCTTCGTCACCATGCCGATCGCATGCGCTTCCCTGGCGGTCAGCACCGGCGACATGAGGTACAGCTCGCGCGCCCGGGCGCTGCCGAGCAGTTGGGTCAGGAAATAGGTGCCGCCGTAGTCGCCAGAGAAGCCGACCTTGGCAAAGGCCGTGGTGATCTTGCAGGATTCTGAGGCGATGCGCAGATCGCAGGACAGCGCCATCGAGAGGCCGGCGCCGGCCGCGGCACCGTCGAGCTGCGCCACCACGGGCTTTGGCATCTGATGCAGGATGCGCGAGACCTCCATGCCTCGGCGCAAGTTTGCCATCTTCACCTCGAACGGCAGCGGCGCGCGGCCCGCGGCCATCGACTTGACGTCACCGCCGACACAGAACGAGCCGCCGGCTCCCTTGAACAGCACCGCCCGTACCTCGGGATCGTCAGCGGCGCGCCGCGCAGCTTCGCCGAGACCTGCGACCATCTCCGGATTGAGCGCATTCTTCCGCTCGGGACGGTTCATGGTAATGGTGAGCAGCCCGCCTTCGAGCTTTTGCAGAACCATGTCGTTCATGGGACGTCTCCCTTGTTGTTGTTGTTGTTTGTCTTGTCATTCCGGGGCGCGACGAAGTCGCGAACCCGGAATCCATTGATCAACCGTCACTGCCGCGCCATGGATCCCGGGTTCTCGCTACGCGAGCCCCGGGATGACGCTCCGCGTCACTTCTTCACCAGCGGGCAGCGCGACTGCTCGAGCGCCTGGAACGCCTCGTTGGCCGGCACGGTGGCGAGCAGCTTGTAGTCGTCCCAGCGGCCCTTCGATTCCGACGGCTTCTTGACCTCGAACAGGTACATGTCGTGCACCATGCGGCCGTCCTGGCGGATCTTGCCGCCATGAGCGAAGAAGTCGTTGATCGGTGTCTCCTTCATCAGCTTCATGACCGCCGCAGCATCGGTCGTGCCCGCCGCCTTCACCGCCTTCAGGTAATGCGTGACGGAGGAGTAGACGCCGGCCTGCGCCGAGGTCGGCGGCCGCTTGACGCGCTCCATGAAGCGTTTCGAGAAAGCGCGCGTCTCATCGTTCATGTCCCAGTAGAACGCTTCGGCGAGCAGCAGGCCCTGCGCGGTCTCGAGCCCGATCGAGTCGATGTCGGTGACGAAGGCGAGCAGCGGCGAGACCTTCTGGCCGCCCTTCATGATGCCGAACTCGGCCGCCTGCTTGATGGCGTTGACGGTGTCGCCGCCTGCATTTGCAAGTCCGATCACCTTGGCTTTCGAGGCCTGCGCCTGCAGCAGGAATGACGAGAAGTCCGAGGTGTTGAGCGGATGACGCACGCTGCCGAGCACCTTGCCGCCGGTCTTCACCACGACGTTCGTGGTGTCCTTCTCCAGATCCTGGCCGAAGGCGTAGTCGGCGGTGAGGAAGAACCAGGTGTCGAGCCCGGATTTCACTGCCGCAAGGCCGGTGACATTGGCCTGCCCGAAGGTGTCGAACACGTAGTGCACGGTATAGGGGCCGCAGGCCTCGTTGGAGAGCCGGATCGAGCCCGGTCCGTTGAAAATGATGATTTTGCCCCGCGCCTTGGCGATCTCGCCGGCCGCAAGCGCGGTGGCGGAGGCCGCGACATCGTAGATCATCTCGACGCCCTGGTTGTCGATCATGTCGCGCGCGATGTTGGCGGCGAGATCGGCCTTGTTCTGATGATCGGCCGCCAGCACTTCGATCTTGCGGCCGAGCACCTCGCCGCCAAAATCCTCGACAGCCATCTTGGCCGCGGTCTCGCTGCCGGGGCCGGTGATGTCGGCGTACAGGCTCGACATATCGAGAATGCCGCCGATCTTCAGGGGAGGCTTGTCCTGGGCCTGCGCGGCGATTGCGCTGAGGGCAAACGCGGCGGCAAAAATGCCCGACAAAATATGCTTCATGGAAAAAACTCCCTTGATCGCCTGGCTCTGATGGCGGCTTGATTATTGGTGTTCCCGCAATCATGCCGCATGCGCAGCAGCGCAGCAAGCAGAAGCGCGATGCGCAGCTCGCGACGGCTTTGTGTTTTCCGCAAAGCGGAATGGTGAGGTGCGAACAAATGTCGCCGCATCATTGCGAGCGACGCGAAGCAATCCAGAATCTTTCCTCAGAGGCAGTCTGGATTGCTTCGTCGCGTCGCTCCTCGCAATGACGGAGTGAGAGGAAAACTCTTCGCGATCCGCTATACTTGAGGTAAAGCTGGAGCGTAACGCAACCTCTCCGGGTCATGTGACGCAGCGCCTTCACCTCATCGTCGCACTTCTTCTCGTCATGGCTGGCGCCGCGTCCGCCACGCCTTGCCAATTCGACACGCAAGGCGAGGGCCGCGTCGTGGCGGTGGTCGATGCACGCAGCATCCGTCTCGACGATGGCCGCGATGTCCGCCTCACCGGGATCGAAGCGACAGCAACGACGAAGCAAGCATTGACTTCGCTGCTCGTCGGCCGCGACGTCATCCTGCGCGGCACCGACGACACGCCTGACCGCTACGGCCGCCAGGGCGCACTGGTCTTCATCGGCGAAAGCGACACCTCCGTGCAGGCGGCACTCCTTGCCCAGGGCGACGCCCTCGTGTCAGCCGAGATCGCGGACAAGGAGTGCGCAGCCGCCCTGATGGCGTCCGAAGCTGAGGCACGGCGCCAAAAAAAGGGCAGCTGGGCTGACCCATCGGCCATAAAAAACGCGGAAAGTCTGGACGATATTTTGGCCGGGATCGGGCGCTTTATGGTGGTCGAGGGCAAAGTCCTGTCGGTCCGACAAGCTGGGGCAATGACCTACCTCAACTTCGGACGAAGCTGGACACGCGGCTTTACGGCGACTATTTCAAAGCGCAATCTGCCGGCGTTCGAAAACGCCGGAATTACCATTAAGTCCTTGGAAAATAAGCGAGTTCGCGTTCGGGGATGGATTGAGGGGAATACGGGGCCGCGTATTGATATGCTCCGGGTGGGACAGGTCGAGTTGCTGAGCGCAAACGAGCCGACAGGGGTAAAGCCTTAAATCGGGCCGGGCACGGGTTAAGCGACGTGAATGGGGTGCTAGAACGGCACGGACGAGGTGATGGCCGCCGCCTGCGGGCTGCGCCGGCCGCGCTTTGCCTTGCGCTGGGCACGGCGCTCGCCGGTTGCGGCGATATGGGCCGGTTCCAGACCGCCGCACCCCCGCCGACGGTGGCGATGCCCAAGCCGAAGCCGGCGGTTGCCCAAACCCCGGCGACCGAGAAGGAGCACGAACGCATCCTGGCGAGCTATGGCGGTACTTATGACGATCCCAGGCTCGAGGCGCTCGTCAGCAAGACCGTCGACCGGCTCGTCGCCGCCTCCGAACGCCCCGATCAGGGCTACAAGGTCACCATCCTCAATTCCGGCGCGGTGAACGCCTTCGCGCTGCCGAACGGCCAACTCTATGTCACGCGCGGGCTGCTCGCGCTTGCGAGCGATACGTCGGAATTGTCCTCCGTGCTCAGCCACGAGATGGCGCATGTGCTGTCCAAGCACGCCGCGATGCGCGAGGACCGGGCGCGCCAGGCCGCGATCGTCACTCGCGTCGTCACCGACATGAGCACCGACCCCGATCTGACCGCGCTCGCGCTCGCCAAAACCAAGCTCACCATGGCGAGCTTTTCGCGCAACCAGGAGTTCGAGGCTGACGGCATCGGCGTTGGCATCTCCGCCAAGGCGCATTTCGATCCCTATGGTGCCGCCCGCTTTCTCTCGGCGATGGAGCGCAATGCGGAGCTGAAGGCCGGCAAGAGTTCGCTCGACCCGCGCGCGCAGGATTTCACCTCGTCGCATCCGGCGACGCCCGAGCGGGTGCAGAATGCACAGGCCATCGCGCAGCAATATGCGGTCCCCGAAGGCGCCGAACGCGACCGGGAGAGCTATCTCTCCGCGATCGACAACCTCGTCTATGGCGAAGACCCGAGCGAAGGGTTCGTCCGCGGACGGCGCTTCCTGCATCCGAAGCTCGGCTTCACCTTCCAGGCGCCGGACAATTTCACGCTGGACAACACCGCGCAGGCGGTGATCGGCGTGCGCGAGGGCGGCTCGCAGGCAATGCGCTTCGACGTGGTGCGCGTGCCGGCCGAGCAGTCGCTCGGCGATTACCTCAATTCCGGCTGGATGGAGGGCGTCGAGAAGGCGTCCACCGAGGATCTCACCATCAACGGCTTCCCGGCCGCATCCGCGACCGCCAAGGGCGACCAGTGGCAGTTCAAGGTCTATGCGCTGCGTTTCGGCAGCGACGTCTATCGCTTCATCTTCGCCACGCGGCAGAAATCGACGGAAAGCGAGCGCAATGCGCGCGAGACCGTCAATTCATTCCGCCGCCTGACGCTCGAGGAGATCCAGGCCGCGCGTCCGCTGCGCATCAAGGTCATCACCGTGCAGCCCGGCGACACCGTGGAATCGCTGTCGCACCGCATGGCCGGGGTCGATCACCCGGCCGAACGTTTTCGTGTGCTGAATGGCCTCGATCGCACGGCACAGGTGAAGGTGCGCGACCGCGTGAAGATCGTGACGGATTGACGCGCGGCGGTTACCGCGCTTTTTCCTTCAGATAGGCGATGATATCGGCGCGATCCTGCGCATCCGGCACGTCGAAGAACATCTTGGTCTCCGGCACCATGGCTTGCGGGCTGATCAGCCATTTGTCGAGGTTTTCCTCGCTCCAGACGATCCCCGAATTCTTCAGATCGGGCGAGTAGTCGTAACCGGGAACGCTGCCGGCCTTGCGCCCGACCACGCCCTTATGCATCGGGCCGACGCCATTCTCGTCGATGGAGTGACAGTCTGCGCAGCCCTTGTAGAGGGTCTGGCCGCGCGCGGCGTTGCCGGTGGCGCCCGCCGGCCCGGCTGCGCACAGCAGCGCTATCGCGACGAGAGCCGGGCGTGTCGGACTTCGCGGAAGGACGGAATTCGACCGGACGTTCATGTGATCTCCTGTTTGCGGCAGCAAACAGGATCGTTCCGATCGAATTTTATTCCCGTCAGTTGGACGATGTTCCCGCGTCCATGTCGCCCGCCTCGCGCTGGCCGCTGAGCCAGAGCGCGAGCAGGGTCCAGAACGCGCCCGAGAGCAGGTACGCACCCGAGGCGATGACGCCGAGATTGGTGGCGAGCAGAAGCGCGACGAGCGGTGCGAACCCGGCGCCGAACAGCCAGGCCATGTCCGAGGTCAGCGCGGAGGCCGTGTAGCGGTACATCTGCTTGAAGTTCGAAGCGATCGCGCCCGAGGACTGGCCGAACGACAGGCCGAGCAGGATGAAGCCGATCACCATGTAGATGGTCTCGCCGAACGCGCCGGCATCGAGCAGCTGGGGGGCGAAACCGCTGTAAATCGCGATCGCGATCGCCGATCCCATCAGCAGCGATTTGCGGCCGACACGGTCGGCGATGATGCCGGAGGCCACGATCGCGGCGAGGCCGAACACGGCGGCGACGATCTCGATGATCAGGAAGCGCACCGGGCTCTCGCGGGTGAACAGGAACACCCAGGACAGCGGGAACACCGTGACCATGTGGAACAGCGCGAAGCTCGCCAGCGGTGCGAACGCGCCCAGCATGATGTTGTGGCCTTCCCGGGCAACCGTGTCGGAGATGCGCGAGGGCTGGAGTTCGCGGGTCTCGAACAGCGAGGCATATTCCTCTGTCGTCACCATGCGCAGGCGCGCGAACAGCGCCACGACGTTGATGGCGAAGGCGACGAAGAACGGATAGCGCCAGCCCCAGTCGAAGAAGTCGTCGGCCGAGAGATTGCCGGCGAAATAGGCGAACAGCGCGCTCGCGACGATCAATCCGAGCGGCGCACCGAGTTGCGGCACCATCGCGTACCAGCCGCGCTTGGAAGCGGGCGCGTTCAGCGCCAGCAGCGAGGCCATGCCATCCCAGGCGCCGCCCCAGGCCAGGCCTTGCGCGATGCGCGCCAGCGCCAGCAGCCAGACCGCGGCGACGCCGATCTCGGAATAGCCGGGCAGGAACGCGAGCGCCACGGTGGCGGTGCCGAGCAGAAAGAGCGCCGAGATCAGCTTGGCCGTCTTGCCGTAGCTGCGGTCGACCGTCATGAAAATGACGGTGCCGATCGGCCGCGCCATGAAAGCCAGCGCGAAGATCATGAAGGAATAGAGCGTGCCGGTCAGCTCGCTGGTGAACGGAAAGACCAGGCGCGGAAACACGATCACCGAGGCGATCGCGAACACGAAGAAGTCGAAGAATTCCGAGGTGCGGCCAATGATGACGCCGATGGCAATCTCACCGGGACTGGCCTGGTCGTGGCCGTGCTCGCCCGAGTGGAGGTCTGCCATTGCGGGGGTCTGTGCCATCGCCATTCGTGCGCCCTTAACGTCCTGAAAACCAAAGCCGACCGCCCGGCGGGGCGCCAGGCAATCTGGCTCTCTCTGACCCAACATCCCGCACCGCAACATTGGACAAATTGTCCAATGTCCGGATTGTTGCGTCGCAGCTACCCGTTGGCCCCGCAAAGGAAACTCATTCTCATAAGGCTCGGCCCGTGTCCCGTCTCAAGATCCTGGCGCTGCTACCCCTGGCAGTTGCGCTCAGCGGCTGCAACTACATCGTGCTGGCGCCAGCCGGCGATATCGCGGCGCAGCAGCGCGACCTCGTCATCATCTCCACCGTCCTGATGCTCCTGATCGTCGTCCCCGTGATGGCGCTGACGGTGCTGTTCGCCTGGCGCTACCGCCAGTCCAACAGTTCGGCCCGCTACGAGCCGGATTGGGACCACTCGACCAAGCTCGAGTTGGTGATCTGGTCGGCACCGCTGTTGATCATCGTCTGCCTGGGCGCGCTGACCTGGATGGGCACGCATCTGCTCGACCCCTATCGCACGCTCGGCCGCATCCATGCCGACCGCGCGATCGACCAGTCCAAGGCGCCGCTCGAGGTCGACGTCGTCGCGCTCGACTGGAAGTGGCTCTTCATCTATCCGGATTACGGCATCGCCACCGTCAACGATCTGGCCGCACCCGTCGATCGTCCGATCAACTTCCGCATCACCGCCTCTTCGGTGATGAACTCGTTCTACATCCCCGCGCTCGCCGGTCAGATCTATGCGATGCCGGGCATGGAGACCAAGCTCCATGCCGTTGTGAACCACGCCGGCACTTATAAGGGCTTCTCGGCGAACTACAGCGGCGCCGGCTTCTCCGGCATGCACTTCAACTTCCAGGGCCTCGACGACAAGGGCTTCGATGCGTGGGTCGCACAGGCCAAATCGGCCGGCGGCTCGCTCGGCCGCACTGAGTATCTCCAGCTCGAAAAGCCCAGCGAGAACGAGCCGGTGCGCCGCTGGGGCACGGTCGATTCCGATCTCTACCGCCTGATCCTCAACATGTGCGTCGAGACCGGCAAGATGTGCCAGAGCGAGATGATGGCGATCGACGCCAAAGGTGGCAACGGCCATGAGGGCCTGAACAACACCCTGCCGCTCTCCTACGACAAGTACGCCCGCCGCGGCACCGCGTTCGGACCCGAGCCGAGCTTCATCGCAGGCACCTGCACGCCGGATGCGCCGCAAGGCCAGACCACGGCCGCGATCAAGGCGCCGCTCGACCCCGCGCCGCTCGTCGGCGCCGGCCTGAAGCGGCCGACATTCGCGCCGCTGAAGTCCTCGTCCTTCTTCCTCGGACAACGTCCCAAGTCAGACTCCTGACGTCAGACTCCTAAAGAGATCCAGCATGTCTCCTGATCTTCTCAAGTTCATCTTCGGCCGGCTCGGCTTCGATTCGCTGCCGATCCACGAGCCGATCCTCGTCGGCACCTTTGCGGTCGTCGCGCTCGGCGGCGTCACGCTGCTTGCAGGCCTGACCTACTTCCGCCTCTGGGGCTATCTCTGGCGCGAGTGGTTCACCACCGTCGATCACAAGCGCATCGGCATCATGTATATAATTCTCGGCATCGTGATGCTGCTGCGCGGCTTCGCCGACGCGCTCATGATGCGGGCGCAGCAGGCGATGGCATTCGGCGGCTCGGAGGGCTTCCTCCCCGCCCATCACTACGATCAGGTCTTCACCGCCCACGGCGTGATCATGATCTTCTTCGTGGCGATGCCGCTGGTCACCGGCCTGATGAACTACGTGGTGCCGCTGCAGATCGGCGCGCGCGACGTGTCATTCCCGTTCCTGAACAATTTCAGCTTCTGGATGACGGTCGGCGGCGCGGTGCTCGTGATGCTCTCGTTGTTCATCGGCGAATTCGCCCGCACCGGCTGGCTGGCCTATCCGCCGCTATCCAACATCGGCTACAGTCCTGATGTCGGCGTCGACTATTACATCTGGGGATTGCAGGTTGCAGGCGTCGGAACGACCTTATCCGGCATCAACCTGATCTGCACCATCGTCAAGCTGCGCTGCCCCGGCATGACCATGATGCGGATGCCGGTGTTCACCTGGACTTCGCTCTGCACCAACATCCTGATCGTCGCCTCCTTCCCGGTCCTGACCGTCGTGCTCGCGCTGCTCTCGCTCGACCGCTACGTCGGCACCAACTTCTTCACGAACGATTTCGGCGGCAGCCCGATGATGTACGTGAACCTGATCTGGATCTGGGGCCATCCTGAAGTCTACATCCTGGTTCTCCCGGCCTTCGGCATCTTCTCGGAAGTGACCTCGACCTTCTCCGGGAAGCGCCTGTTCGGCTACACCTCGATGGTCTACGCCACGGTCGTCATCACCATCCTGTCGTACCTGGTCTGGCTGCACCACTTCTTCACGATGGGCTCGGGCGCCAGCGTCAACTCGTTCTTCGGCATAACCACGATGATCATCTCGATCCCGACGGGCGCGAAGATGTTCAACTGGTTGTTCACGATGTATCGCGGCCGCATCCGCTACGAGCTGCCGATGCTGTGGACGATCGCCTTCATGCTGACCTTCGTGCTCGGCGGCATGACCGGCGTGCTTCTCGCGGTGCCGCCGGCCGACTTCGTCCTGCACAACAGCCTGTTCCTGATCGCGCACTTCCACAACGTCATCATCGGCGGCGTGGTGTTCGGCGCGTTCGCCGGCATCAACTACTGGTTCCCGAAAGCGTTCGGCTTCAGGCTCGATCCGTTCTGGGGCAAGCTGTCGTTCTGGTTCTGGGTCACCGGATTCTACATGGCCTTCATGCCGCTCTACGTGCTCGGCCTGATGGGCGTGACCCGCCGCCTGCGCGTGTTCGACGATCCCTCGCTGCAGATCTGGTTCGTCATTGCCGCGATCGGCGCCGGCCTCGTCTTCCTCGGCATTCTCAGCATGCTGATGCAGTTCGCGGTCAGCTTCCTCAAGCGCGAGCAGCTCAAGGACGTCACCGGCGACATCTGGAATGCGCGCACGCTGGAATGGGCGACCTCCTCGCCTCCGCCGGACTACAACTTCGCCTTCACCCCCGTCGTTCACGACAACGACGCGTGGTGGGACATGAAGAAGCGCGGCTACCAGCGTCCGCTCACCGGGTTCAAGCCGATCCACATGCCAAGCAGCACCGGCACCGGCATCATCCTGGCCGGCTTCGCCACCGCGATGGGCTTCGGCCTGATCTGGTACATGTGGTGGCTGGCCGCGTTGAGCTTCATTGCGATGCTCGCCGTCGGGATCGGTCACACCTTCAACTATCACCGCGACTTCGATATCCCGGCTGACGACGTCATCCGGACCGAGGACGCGCGCACCAAACTGCTCGCCGGAGCCAAGTAAATGACTGTCGCTGTCAATCCCGCACAAACCGGCGAGCCGGTCTTCTACCTCGCCGACGAACATCCGCATCCCGAAGGCTACAGCACCTCGCTCGGCTTCTGGATCTATCTGATGAGCGACTGTCTCATCTTCGCGATGCTGTTCGCCGCCTTCGGCGTGCTCGGCGCCAACTACGCCGCCGGGCCCGCGCCGAAGGACCTGTTCGACCTCGACCTCGTCGCGGTGAACACCTCGATGCTGCTGCTGTCGTCGATCACCTACGGTTTTGCCATGCTGACGATGCAGCAGAACAAGATCGCCCAGACGCAGATGTGGCTCCTGATCACCGGCCTGTTCGGTGCCGCCTTCATCGGCATCGAGCTCACCGAGTTCGCCCACATGATCCATGAGGGCGCCACGCCTCAGCGCAGCGCCTTTCTGTCCGCCTTCTTCACCCTGGTCGGCACCCATGGCCTGCACGTCTCCTGCGGCCTGATCTGGCTGGTGACCCTGATGGTGCAGGTCTGGCGTTTCGGCCTGATCGAGGCCAACCGCCGTCGCCTGATGTGCCTGTCGATGTTCTGGCACTTCCTCGACGTGGTCTGGATCGGCGTCTTCACCTTCGTCTACCTCCTGGGAGTTCTGCGATGAGCACCGATACCCACGCAGCCGGCGCGCACGATCATCACCACGACGACGGCCACGCCCACAGCACGTTCTCGGGCTACATGCTCGGCTTCGTGCTCTCGGTGGTGCTCACCGCGATCCCGTTCTGGCTCGTGATGAGCGGCGCACTGCCGAGCAAGCAGATCACCGCGCTGGTCATCATGGCCTTCGCGGTCGTCCAGATCGTGGTGCACATGATCTACTTCCTGCACATGAACACCAAGTCCGAGAACGGCTGGAGCATGATGGCGCTGATCTTCACCATCGTGATGGTGGTGATCGCACTGTCCGGTTCGCTGTGGGTGATGAACCACCTCAACAGCAACATGATGCCGATCCACGAGATGACGGGAATGAAATGAGCGATCTCGTGAGCCCTGGGGACAACGAACGGCGCGGCCCGGCAAGGGCTGCGCGTCCCTCCTTGTGGCTCACGGCGCTCTCGCTGATCGCCTTCGTTGTTCTGATGGCCCTCGGCGTGTGGCAGGTCGAGCGCCGCACCTGGAAACTGGCGCTGATCGACCGCGTCGAGCAGCGCGTCCATGCTCCGGCCCAACCGATCCCCTCGTCGGCTTCGTGGCCCACCGTCTCCGCTGCAAATGACGAATACCGCCACGTCCGCGTTTCGGGCCGTTTCCTGCATGATCACGAGACGCTGGTCCAGGCCGTCACCGAGGAAGGTCCCGGCTATTGGGTGCTGACGCCGCTGAAGCGCGGCGACGGCACGACCATCCTGATCAACCGTGGCTTCGTACCGTCGGAGCGGCGCGACGCCTCGACGCGCCAGGCCGGCAATCCGGAAGGACTGGTCGAGATCACGGGCCTCCTGCGCATCACCGAGCCGAAAGGCGGATTCCTCAGGGACAACGTCCCCCAGCACAACCGCTGGTATTCGCGGGATGTCGCCGCGATCGCGGCTGCGCGCGATCTCCAGAACGTCGCGCCTTTCTTCGTCGATGCCGACGCCGGATCACAATCCGCTGGCGGTCCGATCGGCGGATTGACCGTGATCCGCTTTCCCAATAACCACCTGGTCTACGCGTTGACGTGGTTTGCCCTGGCTTTCATGCTGGCCGGTAGACTTTTCGTCACCTTCCGCGGCGGGCTGTTCCGCCGCAAGAAAGCCTTGAACGGCTTCGTCCACGAACCGGCCGGCGGCTTCGATGCCTCCGCCCGCAGGACGGGATCAGATGCTGGAACGATCGTCGAACCGACCTGACGACGGGAACAATTATGGCGGCCCGGCCGTCACGCTGCAATCGCAGGCGGACGCACGCAGCGAGCTGATCGGCGCCGCACCGACCGACGACGAGACCAACCGCAAGAACATGGCGCTGCTGATCCAGCTGCGCTGGATCGCCGTGGTCGGCCAGATCGTGACCATCGGTGGCGCGCATTTCTGGCTCGGCATTCCCCTGCCCCTGACCCGCATGGGCGCGGTCATCGGCGCGCTGGTGCTGCTCAATATCTCGAGCCTGATCTGGGTGCGTCATCGCGCCGCGATCACCAACAATGAGCTGCTTGTCGCGCTGATGCTCGATGTCGCCGCGCTGACCGCGCAGCTTTATCTGAGCGGCGGTGCCACCAATCCCTTCACCTCGCTGTTCCTGCTCCAGGTCACGCTCGGCGCGGTGCTGCTCGATGCCCGCTCGACCTGGTCGCTGGTGGCACTGAGCTGCGCGAGTTTTGTGTGGCTGACGGTGGCATACCGGCCGCTCGACCTGCCGCCCAATCCGCTGAGCGAGACCTATACGCTGACCGTCACCGGCATGCTGCTGGGTTTCGTCCTCAATGCCGTCTTGCTCGTCGTGTTCGTCACCCGCATCAACAGAAACCTGCGCGAGCGCGACGCGCATCTGGCGGCGCTGCGCCAGCACGCTGCCGAGCAGGACCACATCGTCCGCATGGGTCTGCTCGCCTCCGGTGCCGCGCATGAGCTCGGCACACCGCTCGCCTCGCTCTCCGTCATCCTCAGCGACTGGCGACGAATGCCCGATCTCGTCGCCGATCAGGAGCTTGCCGAGGACCTGACGGAGATGGAAACATCGCTGCAACGCTGCAAGTCGATCGTGACCGGGATCCTGGTCTCGGCGGGGGAAGCACGCGGTGAAGGATCGTCTCCGACGACGGTGACGGCGTTCGTCACCGCGCTGGTCGAGGAATGGCGCGACGCCCGCTCGGCGCGGACACTGTATTTCGTCAACACGTTTGGCGAGGACGTCGCGATCGTCTCCGACATCGCACTGAAGCAGGTGATCTTCAACGTGCTCGACAACGCCTACGAGGTCTCGCGCGAATGGGTGGAGCTGGTGGCCGAGCGCGAGGGCGACAACCTCGTGCTCTCGATCAGCGACCGCGGCCCGGGCTTTGCGCCGGAAATGCTGGCTCAGCTCGGAAAACCCTATCAGTCGAGCAAGGGCCGCGCCGGCGGCGGACTCGGCCTGTTCCTGGTGGTGAACGTCGTGCGCAAGCTGGGGGGCAGCGTGACGGCCGAAAACCACAGGAAGCGCGGCGCTACCGTGCGGCTGATCTTGCCGCTCGCAACGCTCGCGATCGGAGGCAGCTTTGACCCCTGATCGTTCGCTCATCGTCGTCGAGGACGACGAAGGCTTCGCACGCACGCTGAAGCGCTCTTTCGAGCGCCGCGGCTACGAGGTCGTGCTGGCCGCCTCGATCGAGGAGGTCCGCAAAGTCCTGGAGGCGAGATCCTTCGGTTACGCCGTGGTCGACCTCAAGCTCGGCGGCGCCTCCGGCCTTGCTTGCGTCGAGCTGTTGCATACCCACGACGAGGAGATGCTGATCGTGGTGCTGACGGGCTTTGCCAGCATCTCGACCGCCGTCGAGGCCATCAAGCTAGGGGCCTGTCACTACCTCACCAAGCCCTCCAATACCGACGACATCGAGGCCGCCTTCACCAAGGCCGAGGGCAACGCCGACGTCGCGCTGGACGTGCGGCCGACCTCGATCAAGACGCTGGAATGGGAGCGCATCCACCAGACCTTGATCGAGACGGATTTCAACATCTCGGAAGCCGCGAGGCGGTTGGGCATGCACCGCCGCACGCTGGCGAGGAAGCTCGAGAAGCGGCCGCTGAAGTGATGAAAGCCTAGGGTGAACCCAAGCAAGAAGCCCGGCCGTTCGGCCGGGCTTTTGGTCTGTTGCAATCGGCGCGCGAAGCGAACTTACGCGGCCTCGTCGGCGACGGTGGTGTCGTCACCATCGCTATCGTCGGTATCGCCCTCGGCATCCGTCTCGCCCTCGGCGGCTTCCGCCTTGGCGTTGGCGCGACGCGGGCTCTTGGCGAGCTGGGCCTCGATCTCCTTGACCGCTTCGGTCTCGGTCGAGTGCTGCACCACCGCGATTTCGCGTGACAGACGATCCAGCGCCGCTTCATAGAGCTGGCGTTCGGAGTATGACTGCTCAGGCTGCGATTCCGAGCGATAGAGGTCGCGCACGACTTCCGCGATCGCGACGATGTCGCCCGAATTGATCTTCGCTTCGTATTCCTGGGCGCGGCGCGACCACATGGTGCGCTTGACGCGGGCGCGGCCCTTCAGCGTCTCAAGTGCCTTCTTCACCAGCGCGGGCTCGGACAGCTTGCGCATACCGACATTGGCGACCTTGGCGGTCGGAACGCGCAGCGTCATCTTGTCCTTGATGAAGTTGATGACGAACAGCTCGAGTTTCGCGCCGGCGATCTCCTGCTCCTCGATGGCCAGGATCTGGCCGACGCCGTGAGCGGGATAGACGACGAATTCATTGGCCTTGAAGCCCTGACGCTGGGTCACGACCTTCTTTTCCTCGACCTTCGGCGCGCTGGCGGCGGGCTTCACGGCCGGCTTGGCAGCAGCAACGGGGGCCTTGGCGGGGGCGGCGGGAGCCTTCGGAGCAACGGGCTTGGCAGCGTGAGCCTTAACAGCAGCGGGCTTGGCAGCAGCAGGCTTGGCAACGGTCGCTTTCGCGGCCGGTTTGGCAGTCTTGTTAGGCATTGCGCTTCTTTTGTTCTTCGAGGACTTTGCAGCCGGCGGCGCCTTGGCAGCGGTCCGACCCTTGGATGCGCTACGGGTGGCCGCGGCGACTTTTTTGGCCTCCTTATGGGAAGCCCTCGCTGAAGTACTCTTTTTACGCGTTTTCTGTGACACAGCCTGCGCGCGGAAACTGCCACGCCCCTGTTCGACATTTGGTTTCACGGGAACCCAGAGGGGCCAACGGGGCTGACGGGGTTCGGCTTAATGTGCCCAATATAGCACATTTCCCGCAAAAATCAATGATTTAGGGGTTTCAAGGGCTGGTTTTCGGCGGCAGCGCCGCTATTAGGGTTAAGTTTAGGCCCTAATTAGTCTCCGGAGCCGGGATTCGGAGAAAAATATTTCTCGAACTTCCCTTCCATTCCGTCGAATTCCTTTGCGTCTTCGGGTGATTCTTTCTTCTGGGTGATGTTCGGCCAGCTCTTGGCGTATTCGGCATTGACCTGAAGCCACTTCTCCAGCCCCGGTTCCGTGTCCGGCTTGATGGCGTCGGCGGGGCATTCCGGCTCGCACACGCCGCAGTCGATGCACTCGTCCGGATGGATGACAAGCATGTTGTCACCCTCGTAGAAACAATCGACCGGGCAAACCTCGACGCAGTCGGTGTACTTGCACTTGATGCAGTTTTCAGTGACGACGTAAGTCATCCAACGCTCCGAAAAGCTCTTTTAAAAGTCGCGGCTTGCGTAGCGCGGATGGCCCCGCGCTGCAAGGTCGGGAAGCCCCGATCATGACGGCTTTATGTGTTTGATCGACCAAGAAATGAATATCGAACGCAACTAATTGCGCTTTGCGTCGCCGAGCTCCTCGTAGAGCACGCGCGCCGAGGCGGCATCGCCGCGGCGCTCGTTGAACCCGGTCACCTTCAGCACACGCACGGTGCGATCGAGCGCGACGGTGATGACGTCGCCGATCTTGATCGCATGGCCCGGCGATGTTTCGCGCGCGCCGTTGATGCGGACGTGGCCGGACTCAACGAGCTCGGCTGCCGAGCTGCGCGCCTTCACCACTCGCGCGTGCCACAGCCATTTGTCGAGACGCTGCCGCTCGGTGGTCGTGGGATTACTCCTTCCGACCGGCGAGCTGCTCTTTCAGCGCGGCGAGCTTTGCGAAAGGCGAGTTCGGGTCCGCCGGACGATCGCGCTCGTGCGGGCTGGCGCTCGAGGCGTAGGGACGCAGCGACGGACCACCCTGACGGTCGCGGCCCTTGTCGCGGTCGCGGCCCCTGTTGTCGCGGCCCTTGTCCCGATCGCCGCCGAACTTCTTGGCGTCGCGGTTGCGATCGCGATCCTTGTCGCGGTCCTTGCCCTGGAAACTGCGATTGCGCTCGTCGCGGCGCTCTCCGCCCTCGCCGCCTTCACGGCCTTTGCGGAAGTCTCGGCCGTCGCGGCGATGACCGCCGCCATGACGATGGCGCTCACCCGGCTTGGCACCTTCGGCAGCTTCGCTGGGTACGGCCGCGCTACCAGTTTCAGCACCGGCCTGCGGGCGCTGATTTTGGTGGCGCTGATGGCGGTGGCGCTCGTGGCGCGGCTTGCGGTCCTCGTGGCGGCCGCCCGGACGCCAGACCTCGACGAGCTCGGGCTCGGCCGGTGTCGCAGCCGCTTCAACCGGGGCTGCGGCATCGGGAGAGGCAGCAGCTTCCGTTGCGGCGATCTCGGCCGGAGCGGCTTCAGCGGCAGCCTCGACGGGTGCAGCGGTTTCTTCGGCCGGCGGCGCGATGCCGGGGGCATCTTCCGGCGTGACGGGCGCTTCAGGCGAGGCTTCGAGCGCCGGCTCTTGGTGCGCGGGCTCGTCGTGTTGCTCCATGCCGGGCGCGTCTTCGACCGTGACGGCGGTTTCGATCGCGGCATCAGCGGGAGCCGCGGCCTCCTCGGTCGCGGGCGTTTCGGCGAAAGCCTCCGTGGCCGGCGTCTCCGCAGCAACAGGCGCGGCCGGCTTCGGCGGCAGCGGCGCACGCTTCTCCATGCGATAGCCGAGCGCGCGCAGCATCGAGGCAAAATCCTCTCCGGCGGAGCCGGTGAGCGAGGTCATCGCCTGTGTCACGACGAAGCTGCGGCCGTCGAACGCACCGGCGGGCCTTTCGCCGGGCGAATTCTCGCGCCAGGCCAAAGCGGGGCGGATCAGATCGGCCAGGCGCTCCAGAATATCGACGCGGACGGCGCGCTCGCCGGCCTGCTTGTAGCCGAGCACGCGATAGGCATCGCGCGGCAGACTCTTGTCGACCGGAAAGGACGTACGGCCGGACGAGGCCAGATGCTGCGCGCCCGACAGCGCCGACAGATCGACATTGTCCTGCTTCAGCGCCCACAAGAGAGCGGCCAGCGCGCGCGCGGCGGGCTTCAGGATGCCGGGGAAATAGATGTGATAGGCGCCGAAGCGCACGCCGTATTTACGCAGCGTCGCGCGCGAGGGCTGGTCGAGATCCTTCAGCTCGTTCGCGATCTTCGGACGCTCGAGCACGCCGAGCGCCTCGACCAGCTGATAGGCGATGCCGCGGGCAATGCCGGTGACGTCCTCGGCCTTGCTGAGCTCGAACATCGGCCCGAGCAGCTTTTCGATATGCGTCTTGAGCCAGAGCTCGAGCCGCGCCTGCACCTTCTCGCGCGGCGCGCCGGTGAGGCGCTCGTCCGAGATGATGCGGATGCGCGGATGCAGCGCATCGTCCGCGGCGGACAGCCGCGCCACGGCATCGCCGGTCCAGCGGATGATGCCTTCCGAGGTGAGCACGAACTGCTCGTCCGGCGCATTGCCCAGCTTTTCGGCGCGCGCATTGATCTCGCCGGCGAGCACCGCTTGCGCGGCAGCCTGCAAGGCTTTCGCATCGGAGCCGGCTTCCGCCGCATCCGGTGCAAAGGTGAAGCCATCGAGGCGGCCGATGACATGGCCTTCGACGATAACTTCGCCGGTCTTGCCGATTTCCGTATTCAAGCTCGTGTTCTCCCGCAGGCGGCGCATCAATACACTGGTCCGGCGATCAACGAAACGCTCAGTCAAGCGTTCATGGAGCGCATCCGATAATTTATTTTCGACCTCCCGCGTGATCCCCTGCCAGCGATCGGGGTCTTTCAGCCAGTCCGGGCGGTTGGCGACGAAGGTCCAGGTGCGAATCTGCGCGATCCGGGCCGACAGCGTGTCGATGTCGCCGTCGATGCGGTCGGCCTGGTCGACCTGGGCGGCGAACCAGGAATCGGGGACGCAGCCCTTCTGCATCAGGAAGCCGTACAGCGTCGTCACCAACTCGGCATGGGCTGCCGGCGACAGCTTCCGGTAATCGGGGACCTGGCAGGCCTCCCAGAGCCGCTCCACGGCGGCCTTGCCATGCGCGATATCGCGCACCTCGACGTCGCGGGCGGCATGGTCGAGCACGCGCATGTCTTCAGCGATCGGCGCCCGCGTCAAGGTGTCGTGGCCGGGGGCCAGGTTGAGCGAGACCTGGAGCGCGCCGAGCGAGGAGAAATCCAGCTTCGAGTTGCGCCATTGCAGCATCTTCACGGGATCGAAGATGTGGTTCTGGAGCGCATTCACGAGCTCCGGCTCGAACGGGGCGCAACGGCCCGTGGTGCCGAAGGTGCCGTTGCGCGTGGCGCGGCCGGCACGGCCGGCGACTTGCGCGAACTCGGCCGGCGTCAGACGGCGGAACTGATAGCCGTCGAACTTGCGGTCGGAGGCGAAGGCGACGTGGTCGACGTCGAGATTGAGGCCCATGCCGACAGCGTCGGTGGCGACGAGATAATCGACGTCGCCGCTCTGGAACATCTCGACCTGCGCATTGCGCGTGCGTGGGCTCAGCGAGCCCAGCACCACGGCGGCGCCGCCATGCTGGCGCTTGATCAGCTCGGCGATGGCGTAGACCTCGTCGGCGGAGAAGGCGACGATCGCCGTGCGGCGCGGCTGGCGCGTGATCTTGCGGTCGCCGGCGAATTCGAGGCTAGACAGGCGGGGTCGCGTGATCATCGACACGCCCGGCAGCAGCCGCTCGATGATCGGGCGCATCGTCGCGGCCCCGAGCAGCAGCGTCTCGTCGCGGCCGCGGCGGTTGAGGATGCGGTCCGTGAAGACGTGGCCGCGCTCCAGATCGGAGGCGATCTGGATCTCGTCGACGGCGAGAAAGGAGACATCGAGGTCGCGCGGCATCGCCTCGACGGTCGAGACCCAATAGCGCGGATGTCTCGGCTTGATCTTCTCCTCGCCCGTCACCAGCGCGACGGCCTCTGGGCCGACGCGGGCAACGATCTTGTTGTAGACCTCGCGCGCGAGCAGGCGCAGCGGCAGGCCGATCATGCCCGAGGAATGCGCCAGCATCCGTTCGATGGCGAGATGGGTCTTGCCGGTGTTGGTCGGCCCGAGCACCGCGGTGACGCCGGCGCCGGGCACCCGCTCGGAAGCGAAGGGGGAAGGAGGAAAGGCCATGTCTGGGTGATTAGGTAATGGCTAATGGGGCGAATGTCAGTGCTTGATGGGGCCGCGAGATGTCGATCGCTCGCCCCACGCACTGCTGTCATGCCCCGGCTTGACCGGGGCATCCAGTACGCCGCGGCGCCCGGTCAAGCCGGGCGATGACACCTACGGTGTGGGAACAGCTTCCGAAAATTTCGCGCAACTGTCTCACTTTGCGACGCTTTTCCCTCGCGTTTTAAGTTTCGGAACGACTCTAGAACGAATCGCGGCCGAATCGCTGACTCCCGCGGGAGTCCCGTTCCGTTCACGCAACATGTCGCGGACTCGTTTTGCGTGTGCACTAGATGGAGTTTCGGGCCGTCGCACAAGCGGCGCTTCGAGGGCGGATTTCGTTAAGTTGGGGATGGCACGGAGTCGAATCAGAATCGGGGAGGAGTCAAATGGATTCCCGAAAGCGAACCCCTCGCCTCTTTTCGCGAAAACAACCCCATGCACAGTAGGTAAGTCATTGAATTCATTGGGCTCTGTTTCCGGCCCGCGCGGTAGGCCGTAGAGCTAAGGCCCTACTGCGTCTTCGCCACCCGCGGCGGCTGGGCGGTGGTGATGAAGCTGGTGGCTTCCAGCATCGCAGGCCCCAGCGGCGTCGGCACTTTCAGCCAGAAGGGAACCAGGATGCGGGTGCCGGCGACCGGCGCGAGCGCGATCTCGATGTTGCGCTGGGCGGCCAAATATTTGATCACCGGGCGGTCGGGGATGTAGCCGGCGATGGGCACGAAATAGAGCGCGCAGACCACGACCGGGCCCTTGTACCCCTTCTCGGCTTTCACCGTCTCCATGCGCTTGAAATCGAGCTTGAGCTCGTAGCGCATGCGGCCGTCGAAGATGGGTGCGCCGCCGTGGCAGGCCTCCGGCGACAGCGGATCGCCGTTGCCGGGCACGCGCACCAGCGAGGCCGTCATCGGATCGAACACGCCGCGACGATGCGCGTCCGTCACCACGATGCGATCAGGATCGACCGGCGGTTCCGGAATGATGCCGAACTCCTTCACATTCCCCTTGTCGAGGATGATGCGGATCTCCTCGGTCTTCTTCGAGGTGGTGGTGGAGGCCTGGTAGGCGGTCGCGACCAGCGCGCCATTGACGATGCGCCCCTGGCTGGCGCCGGTGCCGGACCCGCCCGCGAAGGATTTCAGGAGGCCGGTGGTGCCGCCGGAAGCCGCCGCCGAGAACACCTCGTCCTGGATATCGATGTTCCAGGCGCCGCGGCCGACCGGAATGCCCGCCAGCGTCGCCTCATATTGCGCCTCGAGCTTGCCCTGCGCCGCGGCCGGATCAGCCCCCCAGGCCAGCACCAGGGCGCCAAACGCGGCCAGCGCCAGCCGGCCGGCCGCGCGCGGCCGGGGCGGAATGAGGAGAGACGTGGGCACGGGACGATCCAATCGGAAAAACGAGTGGTTTGTTACTTAAGCCAGTTCCTGCGCCAGGCAATGCAAAAGGGGCGGCAAAGGGTCGAAACTCACCGGACTCTTCGGCCTCGATTGCGCCCTTTATGTGATGGTAAGGCGTTTTAAACATTGCCGTTTTGGTGATTGGCGGAGGTTCCGGGCGGCGGACCTGAACACCTCTTCCCACCAACTCCGCTGCCCCCCCTGCGCTGTCATGCCCCGGCTTGACCGGGGCATCCAGTACGCCGCGGCTTCACGACCCTAGCCGCGCTGGCTCGGAGTACTGGATCGCCCGGTCCTAGCGCGCAATTGCGCGCAAGGCCGGGCGATGACACCGCTCGTGGGGGCATGACGCGGGCCACGAAACCCCGCCCCAAATCCTTGACTACCCGGCCCACTCCCCCTATACGTCCGCCCGCTCCCTGCAAGGACAGAGAATTTGCTCCCCCGTGGCGCCCCGAATGGCCGCCGCAGACTTGGGGGACAGGATAAGGATTTTTGCCATGTCTCGCCGCTGCGAACTGACGGCCAAGGGCCCCCTCGTCGGCCACAAGGTCAGCCACTCCAACATCAAGACCAAGCGCCGCTTCCTGCCGAACCTGGTCAACGTCACCTTCATCTCGGAAGCGCTGGGCCGCAACGTGCGCCTGCGCGTCTCCACCAACGCGGTGAAGAGCGTCGACCACAATGGCGGCTTAGATGCCTACCTGCTCAAGGCCAAGGCCGACACCCTGTCGCCCCGCGCCGTCGAGCTGAAGCGCGCCATCGAGAAGAAGGTCGGCGACGCGCCGGTCAAGAAGGCGAGCTGAGGTTTCAGAGTTGGGCGGGGGCTAGGTTGCGTCGCGTGGCGTAGGCTTAAGCCCGAGTCAAGTTTGTGTAGCGGCCGGATCGGAAGATCCGGCCGTTTTTGTTTGTGGCGGGATGAAGCAACATCATTGCCAGCCCAAATTATGAGACCACTCTCACGGCTATATGTAAGAGCCTCGGCTCGTGTTAGCTTTGCTGCCAACTGCTTCGCTAGGGCTTTTCGGTGGCACGAAGTGACCTTCTTCTATCAATAGTTCGCGCCGGCGCTACCGGTGACCGGGCCGCCTTGCGTTCATCCGTAGAAGCCGCAGTTGCAGAAGAACGAGGGAAGAACCATCACGTACTAGCCGACCGCCTGCAAAGAGCGCTGTCCGCCGTCACGGTGACCCCACCTGCAAACGTCGCACCGAACGGTGCTCAGGCCGGCAAAGACAGCATTATAGAAATTATCCCACGAAAACGTCTGGAAGAGTTGATCCTACCTCTTCCCGTTGCTCAGCAAGTGAAGCAGCTTATCGAAGAACAACATCGAGCTGACTTGCTACGAGCTCACGGCATGCAGCCACGGCATCGCATCTTGCTCTCAGGTCCTCCCGGTAACGGCAAAACTTCAATCGCTGAAGCTGTTGCGGAAGCTCTAGCAGTTCCGTTCTTTACGGTTAGATACGATGCGCTCGTTGGATCTTTTTTGGGCGAAACCAACACTCGCTTGGCACGGCTGTTTGACTATGCCCGGACCGTTCCTTGTGTTTTATTTTTCGATGAATTCGACTCGATTGGAAAAGAGCGCGGAGACAGCCAAGAGACAGGCGAAATCAAGCGCGTCGTCTCTTTCTTGCTGATGCAGATCGACCGCTTGCCTAGCTACGTTGTTGTCGTCGCGGCCACGAATCACGCCGAACTATTGGATCGCGCGGTGTGGCGTCGCTTCGAACTTCGATTAGCTATGCCCTCGCCTTCTCACGAGGCTCTCGCTGCCTTCCTAGACCGCCAGTTTGAAGGGTGGCCGCAGCGCGCGGGAACATCGGCGGATAGCCTAGCAACCAAGCTTGGTGAAATCAGCTTTGCCGAAGCTTTGGATTTTTGCCAAACCGTCCGGAGACAGCACATACTTTCGCTCGCGAATCGCGAGCTAAAAGATATTGTACGCGAACAGGTTGAGTTATGGACGTCAAGGGTTACTGCAACGCCAGATGCCTCACGACCCTCAGAAGCCACTTCTACGTCTAAACAAACCAAGAGAAGTCCCAAAGCGCCGATCAGGCGGCGGAGGGGGCACGTCAAGACGCTTTGACCGGCAAGCACAAGCTCAAAATCACGGCCCCATCTTCTCCCAACTCCAGGGTATTCTGAATCGACCTGATGCTGCCCTACAGCTTCGATCTGACCCAAACTCGCTAGCTCCGGAACGACTTCTTGTCTTCGAGGTCACCGGCTCGGTGCAGAATTTTGCAAGAGCGGTCCACCGCATAGATGGATTGGAGTTTGCGGGCGAAGAAGAGCTTGAACCCGACGACTTCGACCCAAACCCTGAGTTTTATTTGCTTGTCCCTCAATTAGGGGCGCTACAGCAGATCGTTTCGCTTTGGGAAATTTGGCTACGCGAAGGTCGTGTCCCCAGAAACTACACACCTTGGAGAGACCTGTTTTCACAGCTTCGCGCCGTCCGTCCTTGGGGACCCAGTGACCGCGTCTCGCATGCAAATCGGGTATATTTCCATGATCTGGCAGATGAAGCACCAGACACCGAGTTCTTCAGATTAGAGATCGAGCTGGTCTTCAGAAATTCGGTCGAGTCGTCGCAATCGACTGAGCATGATGCTCGTCAACTCATCGAGACGATCGGCGGACTGGTAGTCCACGAGACCTATCGACCAGAGTTTGCATACCACGCCCTGTTGGCCGAAGTGCCCGCAACTGAAATACGCCGTATAGCCGCGCTCGATCCGACGTCGCTCGCGGGCGCAGACCCTGTTGCCGCCATCACTCCCCAGAGCATTGGGACAGGCATCGATGTCGCGGACGAGATGATCGCAGCAGGGATCGCGATTCCAGCACCTACTCGAGAGCAACCGATAGCAGCCGTATTTGATGCTGTTCCGGTTCAAGCTCACCCATTGCTTACTAACTGGCTAAAAACTGACGACCCGGACGATCTTGAGGCACGCGCGGTAGGGCAGCGCGTGCACGGGACGGCAATGGCCTCATTAGTTGTTCACGGCGATCTAAACGACGGCCCCTCGCCGCTGAGCCGTCAAGTCTATTTTAGGCCCGTTATGTATGCGCCAGCATTTGGCGCAGAAAAGTTTGACGAAGATAGGCTTGTAGTCGATGTAGTCTTCGAAGCCGTCATGCGCATGAGAAGCACTGATGGGGCAGAAGTAATCGTTGTAAATTTATCCCTTGGCGACGCAACGAAGCCCTTTTCCGGTAAGATATCTACATGGGCTCGTGCGCTCGACTATTTGTCCTACACGTACGGCCTACTTTTCATCGTTAGCGCAGGAAATTCAGGACAGGCTATCGTTCTCAACGACTTTCCTAATGAAGCAACCTTCACCGCGGCTCCGCTTGATGCACAAATCCGGGCTACTCTAGCCGGCATAGACGCAGTAAAGGCTGACCGCCGAGTACTTGCGCCAGCCGAAAGCATCAATTCTCTGACGATCGGAGCTTGGCATCGCGATGCTTCACAAGAGCTCTTCAGGGGCACTACACCCTTTCCGCCATTCACCGGTGTAGAGATGCCAAACTTTTCCTCTAGGCTCGGCCCAGGGTTGCGACGCGCCATTAAACCTGAGACCTTGTTCGCCGGTGGACGAGAAAGGGTTAGGATTGGGCCTGCGTCTTCGCCCGTAGATCTGGCTCCACATCCTTACCCCAGCCGATATTGGGGACTTAAAGTAGCAGCACCCTCACAAAATGGAGCGCTTGGAACGCACTTCACGATAGGTACAAGCGCGGCTGCGGCCTTAGCTACGCACTCAGGGCATCGAATATTTGATGCCCTTGAACAGGCGTACCCTCAAATTATCGAAACGATGCCGTTGGCGGAGCGGGCGGTTCTCCTTAAATCATTCCTGGTTCATTCCGCATCTTGGCGCGGCAGCGAAATTTTTGTTCGCAGCATTGTCGATCCGACAATGAAGCTTCATCATGAACATTGGCGGCGAGAGGTCAGTCGTTACTTGGGCTTCGGATTCGTCGACCCTGACAATGTTGTTGCGTGCGCGAACGACCGAGCGACGTTGTGGGCGACCGGAACTTTGGGGCCAGAGGATTCCTTGATCTTCGATCTGAGCGTCCCTCAATCACTTACAACCTCAGCTTCTGTGAGAGAAATACGCGCTACGCTTGCTTGGTTTACACCTACCCGGCCTGGGCATCTGGCTTATCGGGCCGTAAGACTCAAGATCGACGCGCTCGAACGAAGCTCTCTGCAAATGACCGGTGTAGGTACGACATCAGATCAGCCTTCTAATAGCCAGTCCGAAAGTGGAACTGTTGTTCATCGAAGATGGACGAGCTCGCAGATCGGCGAAGCTGAAAGCGGCGCGACAATTCCGATTCAGATTCAGAGGGAGCGAGATCAAGGGACGCCTATAGACGAGCCGATCCCATTTGGTCTCGTGATCACGATCGAAATGCCCGGGGAAGATCAGATATATGAGGAGGTTCTTACGAGCGTCCAAGTACGACCGAGGATTCCGGTCCGCGCACAAGCTTAGCAAATGATTTCCGCCGAGCGGATTCATTTTCCGCTATACTCGCCCCGGTAGCATCACCCGGAGGCGCATCCCATGGAGCATTCGGCCAACCCCGCCGGCAAAAACCTCGTCATCTGCTGTGACGGCACCGGCAACGAGATTTCGGAGAACATCTCCAACGTCCTGAAGCTCTATCGCTGCCTGCGCAAGACCGAGAAGACGCAGCCGCGGCAGATGGTGTTTTACGATCCCGGGGTCGGCACGGTGACGGAGCCGTCGACCTGGAACAGGTGGAAGGCCAACATCAAGACGGTGCTGGGGCTCGCCACCGGCTACGGGCTCGATGACAACGTGCTGGCGGCCTATTGCTTCCTGGTCGAGCATTATGCGCCCGGCGACAAGATCTACCTGTTCGGCTTCTCGCGCGGGGCCTACACGGTGCGCGTGCTGGCGGGGCTGATCCACAAGGTCGGCCTGATCTCG
Source organism: Bradyrhizobium sp. CCBAU 51627 (assembly GCF_028128765.1). Taxonomy (GTDB): domain Bacteria; phylum Pseudomonadota; class Alphaproteobacteria; order Rhizobiales; family Xanthobacteraceae; genus Bradyrhizobium. The sequence continues at coordinate 106,718 of NZ_LBJG01000085.1, read as the reverse complement.
CCGGAGCAGGCGAACCTCGCAGGCTCGGGCCTCATCGCCTACAAGCAATATTCCGGCACCGGGCGCGGCAACGACATCGAGGACATCAAGGACGTCGTCGTCGACGACCAGGGGCCGCTGCCGAAGGACGCATTCGACCTCGCCGCGCAGTTCGCGCGCATCACCTCGACGCGCTGGCCGACCATCCACTTCATCGGCGTCTGGGACAGTGTGGCGAGCGTGATCGTGCCGCGGCGCGACGTGTTTGTCCTGGTGTTCAGCCTGGAGGAGCTCGCCTTCACGCTGCGCAATCCGAGCGTCAACATCTTCCGCCAGGCGATCGCGATCGACGAGCGGCGCTGCATGTTCCGCCTGAAAGAGTATGAGGAGCCGCAGGAGTATTGGAGCAACCGCTATGTGCGAGATGAGAAGAAGGTGCCGCAGGACATCCTGCAGGTGTGGTTCGCCGGCGTGCATTGCGACGTCGGCGGCGGCTATCCGGAGACCGAGAGCGGCGAGTCGAAATATCCGCTGATCTGGATGATCGAGGAGGCGACGAAGGCTGGCCTGCACTTCAACCCGGCGACCGTGAAGCAGCTCGCCTGGGGCGTCCAGCGCAAGAACTCGCCGTTCAAATATGTCGAGCCTGCCTACACCGGCAAGGCGGGCGGCTTGCACGATTCGATGAGCGCGGCCTGGCGCGTGCTGGAATATGTGCCGAAGCGCGCGACGTACAAGGAGTGGCCTGAGCGGAAGGTGTTTTGGGGCTGGTACATCCCCGATTGCGAGCCGCGCGTCATCCCCGAAGGCGCGCATGTGCATGAGAGCGTGTTGAAGCGGATGGCGGTGGACGCGACATACCGGCCGGTGAACATGCCGAAGGAGTACGTGACGGTGCCGATGCCGGTGCCGCCGGTGGTGGATTTGGCGGACGGGGAGCGGGACGGGGTGATGGAGGGAGCGTGAGGGGTGGTGTGCGGAGCGGTGATCTCTCCACGCGTCATTGCGAGCGCAGCGAAGCAATCCCGAGTCTTTCCGCGGAGGGATTCTGGATTGCCTCGTCGCAAGGGCTCCTCGCAATGACGGAGAGTGAGGCGGCGGGCGGAGCGGTGATCTCTCCACGCGTCATTGCGAGCGCAGCGAAGCAATCCAGAGTCTTTCCGCGGAGGGATTCTGGATTGCTTCGTCGCAAGGGCTCCTCGCAATGACGGAGAGTGAGGCGGCAGGCTCGCGCCACACGACCAGCGTCGTCCTGGCCTGGTACGCAATTGCGCACCCCCACCCCGTTACCGCCGCTTTCTCCACCCGCCGCTACTTTTCATTAAAATTCTCCAGCCCGCTTTAGCGTGATCGCATCACCTTCGTGTCCAGGATGGGAATCCGACCGCGAGGAAAGACCAGCGGAGTGGAGGAGACGTGCCGCAGTATCCGCGAAAGTTTGCCCGCGTGAAACCATCGGGCCTGGTGTCCCGCCAGGCCAAGATCATCACCGACCCGCGCGCGCCTGTCATCCCCTGCACGCTGATCGACTACTCGCCCGGCGGGGCCTGCGTCGATCTCGGCGGGCAGGTGAAGATCCCCGATCGCTTCGAGCTCTTGCACGTCAACACCAAGAAACGCTGCCGCATCGCCTGGAAGCGCGGCACGCGGGTGGGCGTGGTGTTTTGAGGGGTGCGGTCGCGGGACGAACTTTCATCATCGTGAGCCGAGAGACGTAGCCCCAGCGCTCCGCTCGGCTCCCTCCCCCCTTGGGGGTTGGGGAGAGGGGTGCCCAGCAAATGGTGCCGATTGGCGGCAACGGAATCTCGCTTGATAGGAGAGCGCACGTCGTGTGGTACCCCTCTCCCTAGCCCTATCCCACAAGGGGGGCGGGAACGCAGTTGTGCTTGCGGCACGACCGTACTCAACAACTACAATCCTACGCCTTGCGCATCCGGGCCTTCGCGCCCGCGATGATCTGCATGGCGACGCCGGCGATCCACACGGACAGGGTGAACCAGGTCCAGCCGATATGCGGCTCGAGCCGCAGCACGATGACGGCGACCGAGACGAACGCGATGACGGTGGCGAACAGGGTGCCGGCGGAGCTCAGGAACTCCGCGGCGTCGATATGGCTGTGCGCGTCGTCGAACGGCATCTGCGGCGTGTCGATGCCGAGATAGAAGCCGATGCCGCCGAGCAGCATCATCAGCAGCAGAAAGCCTTGCGTGGTGAGCTGGGGAATCGCCGAGCCGACGTCGGCGCCGACGAACAGTCCGCACGCCGCGCCCGCCACCGCGAGACCGACGCGCTCGAAGATGTGGGCAGCTTTGCGGACGGGATAACGCATGGCGCACCTCGGCTGGCGTTGAGCTGCGACGAGGTTAGGCCGGTTTTGCGGAGAGTGGAAGCTTGGGAGAGATACGGAGGGGGGAGGTGGGGGCGGTTGTTGCCCCCGATGTCGCCGGACGCGCCCCGAGCGTGTCGTTTCCCCGCCGTCATGCGAGCGCAGCGAAGCAATCCAGAGTCTTCCGCGGTGGGCAGCCTGGATTGCTTCGCTGCGCTCACAATGACGAGTTTGTGGGACGGGCACCGCACCACACTCGCATCACACGTGCAGCCTCACGCCTGTCTCCTCACCTCGCCCCGAACGTCGTCTTGCCGAACAGCGCCTTCTGCGTGGAGGGCTGCGAGCGCCAGTATTGCGGCGGGGCCTCGACTTCGCCGCCGAGTTCGGCGGCGGCGTGCCAGCCCCAACGGGGGTCGTAGAGCATGCCGCGGGCGAGCGCGACCATGTCGGCCTTCCCTGAGGCGACGATCTCCTCCGCCTGCTTCGGCTCGGTGATCAGGCCGACCGCCATGGTCGGCAGACCGGTCTCGCGCTTGATGGCCTCGGCGAACTGCACCTGATAGCCGGGGCCGAGCGCGATCTTCTGCAGCGGCGAGACGCCACCGGAGGAGGCATCGATCCAGTCGATGCCGCGCGCCTTCAAGGCGCTCGCGAATTCGATGGTCTGCGCCAGGTCCCAGCCGCCTTCGACCCAATCGGTCGACGACACGCGCATGCCGACCGGCTTGTCGTGCGGGAACACCGCGCGCACCGCGTCGTACACTTCGAGCGGAAAGCGCATGCGGTTGTGCAGGCTGCCGCCATATTCGTCGGTGCGCTTGTTGGAGATCGGCGACAGGAATTGATGCAGGAGATAGCCGTGCGCGCCGTGCAGCTCGATCGCATCGATGCCGATGCGCTCCGCGCGCTTCGCAGCGTCAACAAAAGCCTCGCGGATGCGTTTCAAGCCGGCGGCATCGAGCGCTGTTGGCGCGGCCTCGCCTTCCTTGTGCGGGATCGCCGAGGGCGCCACGGCCTGCCAGCCGCCTGCGCCCGGCGGGATGAGCTGGCCGCCGTCCCAGGGCCGCGCGCTCGAGGCCTTGCGGCCGGCATGGGCGAGCTGCATCGCGATCGCCGTGGAGGAATGCTTGCGCACCGAGGCGAGGATCTGCTTCAGCGCGGCTTCGGAGGCATCGCTGTAGAGGCCGAGGCAGCCCGCCGTGATGCGGCCGATCGCCTCGACATGGGTCGCCTCGATGCAGAACATCGCGGCGCCCGACAGCGCCAGATTGTTGATGTGGGTGAAGTGCCAGTCGGTGGGAACGCCGTCCTCGGCCGAATACTGGCACATCGGCGACACCACCACGCGGTTCTTCAGGGTGAGGCCGCGCAGCTTGATCGGGGAAAACAGGACGCTCATGCAGGAAATCCGGACGGGAGGGATGGAAGCGATTGCATGAAGTTTAGTGGGGCAAGCGCGAATTGCGAGGTGCGCACGGAGCATGGCACCGCGTCGCGGATGCATTGCGCCCGTCATTTGATCGCAGGCCGGGAACGGCCGCTACAGCTCGAAACCCCCGCGCCGCAACCGGCCGATATGGTTGCGGTTCCTGCGGTCGAGCGTGATGATGGCGTGGGCGGAGAACTCGATTGTATAGCGGCCGTCGTCCATCTTGCTCAGGTGGCCGAGATCGTCGAGCTTGTCGGCCAGCGTCCTGTCCTTCTCCACGAACAGACGGTAGTCGTTCAGCTCGTAGCTGCGCGGCCCCCGCCAGGTCACGCTGGGGACATAGGTGCGCATGTCGCCGTCGGTCTTGACGACGACGGTGCGGCCGGCCGCCTTGCGAAACAGGTCGGGCGTCGCGAGCAGCCGCGCGTGGATGCCCTCGATCGCATAGATGTTCAGCGTCATGATGTGACGCTCGGTGCGGAAGGCGATCGCGACGTAATGCGAGTCGGGCGACCAGCTCGCGTAATAGGCGTCGGGCGCGGTATCGAGATTGTTCTCGTGGCTGATGTCATCGAGCACGTCCAGCCTGACATGGCTGGGCTCCGCCATCAGATAGGCGTGGAATTTGTCATGTGCGCCCTCGCCCTCGCCATGGACGGCGATGGCGAGGTGCTTGTTCGGCGCCCAGCCGCCGGCGACGATGCCGTACTCGCCCTTCTCATAGGTGTGCTCGGCCGTGGCGTGCGCCTGCGAGAGGGCGGACAGCGTGATGGCAAGCGCGAGAATGGCGCGGCGGAGCAGCATGATGATGTGTCGCAAGGGACTGCGGGTGCGTTCAACGACGTCGTGCCCCGGACGCAGCGCAGCGCCTCCTTGGCGATGCGCTGCTGAGCCGGGGGCCCAAGCGAAACGGCGCGCGCGACCCTGGGTCCGGCTCAGCGTCGCGTCATTTCATGCCGCGCCGCGTCCGGGACACATCAGTCTGCAAGCGTGAACTGCAGCAGCAGCGTACGTTGGAGCATCGAGAAATTGTCGTCCGAGACCAGCGTCAGCACGGTCTCGCCCTCGGCCGTGACGTGGGCGTCGATGCCTTCCATGTTGTCGACCTCGTGGCCGAGATCGGCCTCGAACAGCACGGGCCCATCGACCACTGCGCCCGGCGCGATCGATCTCAGCGGGATCGACCGGATGCGGATATTGATGCCGGTGAACCAGGAGAATTTGCGTTCGAGGATCAGGAGCTCACCCGCCGGCAGCAGCACGGCATCGCTGATGAACTGCTTGTCCGTGCGCCTGACGCTGAACTGGCCCGGCGAGGGGCCGCCGATCAAAAAGCCGATCAGATTGCCGTCGGCATCAAAGCCGCCTTCCGACATCGCGATCAGCGTGCCCGCGAGCGGCTGGCCCTTCATGTCCCGGGGCACGAACACCAGCGCCTCGAGCCCCTTGTTATAGGGCAGCTTGCGCAAGGCTGACGGCGTCGGCAGCACCTCGCCGCGGGCGCTGGTGCCGCCGCGTGCGAAATCGAAGCGCATGATCTGGTTGACGCGCTCGAGCCCGACATAGACAGTCGAGCCGTCGCGCGCGAGCGACTCGGTGTCGTACCAGAGTCGCTTCTCCGTGATCGGCCGTCCCTCGCTGTTCAGCATCGGCGCGGCCTCGACATCGTCGAGCCCGGTCATCTTGCCGCCCGCGTAGCGGATGCGGCCGGTGAACCAGCTGCCTTGATCAGACAGCGCGAGGAAGCGTTCGCCCGTCGTGTCGAGAAAGCGGAAGCCGGACAGGCCGCCGAAACCGCGATGCGGCGAGGTCAGGACGAGGCCGCTGCGATATTGCAGGGCGCCGAAGCGCACGCGGGCGCGGTCGCGCGGCTCGAAGAACGGAATTTGCCGCGCGTTGACCTCGATGCCGACGGGCGCGGTGACGGCATGCTCGGGCAGCGCCTGACCTGGCGCGGCCTGCGCGTGCGCATGGCGAGACAGAGCGAGAGTGGAAAATCCCGCCGCCGCGTGGCCGATGAAGCTGCGGCGGGATTGATGGGTGCTCACGAATGCAATTTGCGTCGCGGGCGACTGGCCGGCTGTGTGGGCGCCGTGTTGGTCTCGCTGAACAGTTCGGCGAGCTTCTCGGTGATGGCGCCGCCGAGCTCCTCGGCATCGACGATCGTCACCGCGCGGCGATAGTAGCGCGTCACGTCATGGCCGATGCCGATCGCGATCAGCTCGACCGGCGAGCGGGTCTCGATCTCCTCGATGATGTGGCGCAGATGCCGCTCGAGATAATTGCCGGGATTGACCGACAGCGTGGAATCGTCGACCGGGGCGCCGTCAGAGATCATCATCAGGATCTTGCGCTGCTCGGGGCGGCCGAGCAGGCGCTTGTGCGCCCAGTCGAGCGCCTCGCCGTCGATGTTCTCCTTCAGCAACCCCTCGCGCATCATCAGGCCGAGATTTTTCCGCGCACGACGCCAGGGGGCGTCGGCGGATTTGTAGATGATGTGGCGGAGATCGTTGAGGCGGCCGGGATTGGCCGGCTTGCCGGCGGCCAGCCACGCCTCGCGCGATTGCCCGCCCTTCCAGGCGCGCGTGGTGAAGCCCAGGATCTCGACCTTGACGCCGCAACGCTCCAGCGTGCGTGCGAGGATGTCGGCGCAGGTGGCGGCGACCGTGATCGGCCGACCCCGCATCGAGCCGGAATTGTCGAGCAGCAGCGTCACCACGGTGTCGCGGAAGGTCGCCTCCTTCTCGTGCATGAAGGAGAGCGGGTGATAGGGATCGGTGACCACGCGCGACAGGCGCGCGGGATCGAGGATGCCCTCTTCGAGGTCGAACTCCCAGGCGCGGTTCTGCTGCGCCATCAGCCGGCGCTGCAGGCGGTTGGCGAGGCGGGCGACGATGCCCTGCAGATGCGCGAGCTGCTTGTCGAGATAGGCGCGCAGGCGCTCCAGCTCGTCATGGTCGCAGAGATCCTCGGCGGCGATGACCTCGTCGAATTTGGGCGCGAAGGCGTGGTATTCCGGCCCGCGCGGCTCGTTCTTGCCGTGCTGGTTCGGACGCGTCGCCTCGCCCGGCGTCTCGTCGTCGCCGAGCTCGCCGTCATCGAAGGTGTCCGAGGTCGAGGCCTGCGCGCTTTCCATCGCGCTCTCGCTCATCTCCTCGGATGAGGCCTGCGCCTGGTCGGCGCTCATCTCCTGCGCGGCGTCGGAATCGGGCGAGCCCTCGGCGCCGGACTGATCGTTGTCGCCGTCCTGGTTCTCGTCGTTGTCTTCATTGTCCTCGCTGTCGGCGCTGCGCTCGTCACCGAGCTCCAGCGCGGTCAGGAGGTCATGCACGGCATCGCCGAACCTGGTCTGGTCCTCGACCACGCCGTCGAGCCGGTCGAGCCGCTTGCCGATCTTGTCTTCGAGGATCGGGCGCCAGAGATCGACCATCTTCTTGGCAGCCGCGGGCGGGGCGAGGCCCGTGAGGCGCTCGCGCACCAGCATCGCCAGGGCATCGGCCAGCGGCGCGTCGGCGCGGTCGGTGATCTCGTCGAACTTGCCGCGATGGAAATGGTCGTCGAGCATCGCGGTGAGGTTCTTGGCAACGCCCGCCATGCGGCGCGCGCCGATCGCCTCGACCCTCGCCTGCTCCACCGCCTCGAACACGCCGCGCGCCTGCGGATTGCCCGGCATCAGCTTGCGGTGCACCTTGGGATCGTGACAGGCGAGCTTGAGCGCGATGGAATCGGCATGGCCGCGCACGATCGCCGCATCGCGCTTGGTCATCTTGCGCGCGGGCTCGGGCAGCCGCGCCTTGCCCGGCGCGAGGCCCGGACGCTCCGCCGCGAACGAGACGTCGAGCTCGGGCGTCTTGGCGATCGCCTTCAGGCAGGAGGCGACCGAGCGCTTGAACGGCTCGGTCGGGGCTTCCTTGGTGTTGCGGAATTTGGAGTTGGAGGTGGTGCTCATCTGATCTCACCGTCGTCCCGGCCTAGTGCGCAATTGCGCACGGGGGCGGGACGACATCTCGAACTTTAGCTGAGCGCCACGTTGACTGCCGATTCCGGCAGCTCCGCGTTGAAGCAGCGCTGGTAGAACTCGGCGACCAGGGGACGCTCGAGTTCGTCGCACTTGTTGAGGAAGGTGACGCGGAAGGCGAAGCCGATATCGCCGAAGATGTCGGAGTTCTCCGCCCAGGTGATCACCGTGCGCGGGCTCATCACCGTCGACAGATCGCCATTGGCGAAGGCGTTGCGGGTGAGATCGGCAAGACGCACCATCTTGTTGACGATGTCGCGGCCTTCCTGGGTGCGATAGTGCTTGGCCTTGGCCAGCACGATCTCAACTTCCTCGTCATGGCTGAGATAGTTGAGCGTGGTGACGATCGACCAGCGGTCCATCTGGCCCTGGTTGATCTGCTGGGTGCCGTGATAGAGGCCCGAGGTATCGCCGAGACCGACCGTGTTGGCGGTCGCAAACAGGCGGAACGCCGGATGCGGCTTGATCACCTTGTTCTGGTCGAGCAGCGTCAGGCGGCCGGAGACCTCCAGCACGCGCTGGATCACGAACATCACGTCCGGGCGGCCGGCGTCGTATTCGTCGAACACCAGCGCGACGTTGTGCTGGAGCGCCCAGGGCAGGATGCCATCGCGGAATTCGGTGACCTGCTTGCCGTCGCGGACCACGATGGAATCCTTGCCGACGAGGTCGATACGGCTGATGTGGCTGTCGAGGTTGACGCGCACGCAGGGCCAGTTCAGGCGGGCGGCGACCTGCTCGATATGGGTGGATTTGCCGGTGCCGTGATAGCCGGTCACCATGACGCGGCGGTTCTTGGCGAAGCCGGCGAGAATGGCGAGCGTGGTGGCGCGGTCGAAGCGGTAGTCGGAATCGACTTCAGGAACGTGAGGATCGACTTCGGAATAGGCCGGCACCTCGAGATCGCTGTCGATCCCGAACACCTGGCGCACCGACACCTTCATGTCGGGCAAACCGGAAACTTCCTCAACTTTGGACATCGCGGCGGTCGTCATCAATCCTCCGAGGTCCCGGGCGATCCCGAGACCAGTTATTTGCACGTTGGCTGCGGCTGGGTGCGGGTGCGAACCTATCAGAGACAACGTGCCGGCAGAAGCCCGCGCCCCAATCAAAGTTCCGTTGTCTTTTCATTTAGATAGGCAAGGAACGCGATTTTGGGAAGGCTGCCCTGCAAATCTCGCCCAAATTTCGCCCCGGAGAGCCGTCCTGCCCAGGCGAATGGCACTTTCAGCGCCTGACGTTACTTATGTAGGGTCTGAACCCGAATGCCCCAGCCCGCTACAGAGACCTCGTGACCTCCTTTCTTGATCCCCTGATCTCCTTCGTTTCAGTCCATGCGTGGCTGGCCTATCTGACCCTGTTCCTGGCGGCCCTGCTCGAGGCGGTCCCGGTGGCGGGGTCGGTGATCCCTGGCTCGACCATCATCCTGGCGCTGAGCGCGCTGGTTCCCGGCGGGGATCTGAGGCTGCAATGGGTGCTGCTGGCGGCCGCCATCGGCGCCGTGCTGGGCGACGGCTCGGCCTACTGGCTCGGGCACCGGCAGCAGCGCAAGATCCTCAATACCTGGCCGCTGACCAGATATCCGCGCGTGGTCGAGGAGAGCGAGAGCTTCTTCCATCGCTTCGGCACATGGGCCGTGTTCTTCGCCCGCTTCGTGCCGCCGATCCGCGCCTTCGTGCCTGTGACCGCCGGCGCGCTGGGGATGGCGCCGGCGAAATTCTACGCCGTCAACGTGCCGGCGATCCTGGTCTGGGCGCCGGCCCATGTGCTGCCGGGCGTGCTGGCGGTGTCGGCCTTCCACCAGTATTTCGGCCTGCCGCATCATGGGCATCCGTTCAAGCACATCTGGATTTTGACCGTGGTGGCGGTGGCCATCATCGGCGGCCTCGCGATCTGGTTCTACCGCCGCAAGCAGAACGGCGTGATCGCGGCGGCGAAGCCGTCAGCCTAGATCAGGTGCATCGAATCATCCCGCCGTCCTGAGGCGCCCGCGAAGTTGGGGTCTCGGAAGTTGGGGTCTCGAAGGATGGACGCGCGCGAGAGCGGAGCTTCCATCGCATCGCTAGCGCGCAGCTCGTCCGCGCTTGGCTTTGGCCTTGCGTGTCGGTCCTCGTTTGGCTGGCGCCTTCGGTCCCGCTCCCTTCTTGCCTCTGCCGCCAGCCGCCCCGGCCATGGCTGGTTTGATTTTCTGCCAGTCGGACAGGAATATGCTCTCGAAATATTTGGCGATGCCGGCGTGTTCGAGGATAACGCCGGCATCGCGGTTGGTTTGCACGCCAGACGGCGAAAAGTTCTGGCTGCTCACCACCGCTATTTGGGAGTCGATCACGAAGCCCTTGTTGTGCACATCGGGCTGGAGGCCGATATTGGCGGTGAGGTCGACGCCGATCGTCTTCATCTTTTCGGCCCAAGGCAGCCCCCATCGGGCGCTTTCGATCAGCTTGACGTCCTTTCCTTCCGCGATCTTGTTCGCAAGGGCCTGCAGCAGCCGCTCATAGAGGCTGCCGTCCCCCTTGGACGATTCGATGTATTGGAGCTGAATGTAGATCGAAGTCTGGGCGTTCTCGATCAGGTTCATGATATTGGTGAGATATTGCGGCAGATCGCCCGGCAGCACGTCGGGTGTCAGGAGCGGCGTGACTGCAAGCGCGGTGTTGCGGAAGGTCTTGGCCGCAACCGGCTTCTTCACCGCCGGCGCGGGAGTGACCGATGGCGGATTTGCGTTTGCCGCCCTCTTGGCGCGGGCGTCCGCGATCACCCTTTGGAGGACAGTTGCCCCTGCTGCCTGGTGCAGGATCGCCTGCCCATAGTCGTAGTTCAGGTAATAGGCGAAGGTCTGCGTCAGGTCCTTGTCCTCGATGACGACGTGCCAGTCGCGATCCTCGGTCACCGGCCGCGGCCGCGCGGGATTGGGTTCATTGCTGTTGTTCAAATTGCCGCTCGACAGCCAGAACCGCTGATCGTCCTGAACGATCACCTTGATGTGGTAGGCGTAGGGAAACATGTAGGCGGTCACGAACGGGTCCTTGTCGTTCAACGCCCATGCGATCTTGGCGCGCGCACCGAGGCCGTCCCTGAGATTCTGCACGGTGACCGAGTCGAGCTGGTCGCGCGTCTCGTTGGGCGCGGGATCGTCGAGGACCATCTGCAACGTGCCTTGACCAGACAGCGCGGACAGCATGTCCGCGAGCAGGGACCCCGACGTGAAGTCGTACATCCCGATCACCAGCGACTGCTGTGTCGCCGCCAGGAATTTCGACAGGGTCGCGTAGCCGGCATCCGGGCTCACGGCAACGGTGATCGTGGCGTTGAGCTGGCGTCGGCCGAGCGCGGGCGCGCCCGGCGGGGGCGAATATGGCAGCTGTTGTTTCGCCGCGTGTGCGGAAATCGCCTGGTGGATTGCCGGTTGCGTCGTCCTGGATTGCGCGAATGCGGTCTGCGTCTCGCTCGCCGGATCGTCGAGCAGCTTTCCGCTCGGCATCTCGCGCTCCAGCGGCCAGACCGGTTCTCTTTCCTCCGGCCGTGCGTGAATCTCGCTCAGAGCCGCGGCGGCCGGATCCACGACACGAAGACGCTGATGTGCGCTGGCTTCGCGTACGTCGACGGGGAATTTGCCGAGCTTCGTGGGTAAGAGATCGCTGCGGGCGAGATCCCCGGGGGCCTTCTTGGTGTGCACCGTGGCGACGACGGCTTGCTTGCCGGTCAACTGACCGCCTGCGATCTCGAAGCCGGGCCGAACCGTCAGCACACCCGGCTTGCGAAGCCTTACAAGATTTTTCCGAATGGTTTGATCGATCTCCTGTGCCGCAAATCCCTTGTTGGTGGCCATGATGTCGGTCTCGCGCGATTGGGTGGACTTGCGGTGTTGAGGCTCGTTCGCTTCCTACGCGCTGCGTTTTGCGGAGCTTGCGGCTTGCGTAGCTTGGCTCATGTGGCGGAGGATCGCCCGGACAGTACGGATCGACAGCGCGGCAACCGTCGAAGTTGGATTTGCCGTCGAGGCGGTAGGGAACACCGAGCTGCCGAGAATGAACAGGTTCTCGTGATCCCACGATTGGCAGTCCTTGTTGACCACCGAGTTCGTCCGCGTCGTTCCCATACGGGTCGTCCCCATGATATGGCCCGATCCGCCGAAATTCAGCGGCTGGCCATCGGCATCCGCCTGCAAGATCTGGAACTGCGGCGCGATGCCCAGTGCGTTGAAGATCTTTGCGTGGACATCGACGATCTTCTTGAACGAGTTTCGCACATATCCGATCGGATCATCGACCTTGTAGTTGATCTGCGGACGAACGAACCCGATCTCGTCGGTGACGTCATTGCCCTGCGGGTCTTTGGCCAGCGCAACGTAGTTGGTTTCCACCGGAAGCTGCTCGCACGCGGCGTTCAAGGTGAGGTGCCGCATCGACCGAACCAGTCTTTCGCGCAGCTTGGCCCCGGAGTATTTGCGGTTGCTGACCAGATCGAGAATCGTGCCGGGCCACCAGTCCCCGTCCTCGCCGGTCTTGTAGAGCGGATTGCCCGTGACGTTCGCGGTGGCGCCCCGCGGCGCCCCCGTCGCATTGGTCATCCAGCCGTCATTCTTGAGAGAGATCTTGAATGCCGCATAATGCTTGCGGAATTTGCCATCGCGCAGGTCCTCGACCTGCGACGTGGTCTGCGGCCCACGCAACGGAAACAGGTCTTCGGGGGCCAGGGCGTAGGACTGCTTGATCGGGTGGTCCATCAGATATTTGCCGACCATCCCGCTCGAGTTCGCTGCCGTGGCGCTCGTTCCCGGCACCGGCGTGCGCAGCAGGATCATCGGATTTTCGATGCCGTTGGCGGCGAGCACCACGATGTCGGCCGAGGCATAGACGAGATCGCCGTCCGCCACCCGCGTGCGCTTCTGGTCGTCCCAATGCCATTTCTGGTAGTTCACGCCGAGCACGCGCTTGCCACTGTCGTCGAGCTTGAGATCTTTCACGGCGGCCTGGCTGATGAGCGTCGCCGGATTGTGGTTCTGCCGCGCGCGCCAGAGATGAATGGTCGCATCGTAGCGCGCACCAGTCGGGCACAGCGGAACGCACGAGGTGCGCCCGTCACAGGCCTGCCGCCCGTCCTTGTCCTGCGACAGGATCGCGTGGGGCACCGTCGTCACGTTCAGCGCGATCTCCTCGCGGTTCAGTCCCGGGAGATTGACCTTCGGGATCTCCGGTCCGACCGCAAGGCGCTTTTGCCTGAGCGCCTGCGAGATCTTCCTGTCGAGATAGCTCGGGACCAGTGAGGCCATCGGATAACCGGCCGGCCGCTGCCGGTAGCGTCGCTGGCTACGGTAAAGACGCTCGTTCGGGGGATCGCCGGAAACCCCGAGCTCCTGCTCGGCTGCGACATAGTCCGGCTCGAGTTCGGAATAAGAGAGCGGCCAGTCCAGGCTGAAATTGCTCGGATTGGACGTCAGCTTCGACGTATCGATCCCGAGATCCGACATGGTGAAGTCGCTCGGAATCATGCGGACATAGATTCCCTGCCAGTGCCACGTCGATCCGCCGACCACGCGCTCATAGTAGCTGAGGAATTTGTCGCGCTTTTGTGTGTCGTTCGCCGTGCCGTAATCCGGCGGGTAGTAGTAATAATTGGCGCCGTCGGGGAGCTTGTCGATGTTGAGCCCGTCGGGCGATCGCCGCGGATTGGGCTGCTCGGCCAACACGGCGTCGCCGCAGAACGGCGCGTCGGTCGCCTTGGAGGGCGAGCCAATGTAGTGGTCGAGCATGCGATCGCGGTTACGTTCGTCCGTCGCGAAGCCGCCGGCTTCGATGATGCAGACGTTTTTGCCTTTCTTCACCAGGCGGTCCGCCGCGAGAGCCCCGGCGATGCCGGAGCCGACGATGATGACGTCAAAATGGTCGGTCGTGGGGTTCAGCGCCATGTGATGCCTCCCGTTCCGATTCTCAGGCCACGATCAATTTTGCCGGAGCGGCCCAGTATCCCGGTCCGCCACCGGGCTGGGGCATCGCTGGCGCGTGGGCGCGCAGGAGCGGCCACAGCAATGATTGGCGGTACTGGTCGGCCGTGCCATAGATCCAGGTCTTGCCGGCTCTGAAGGTGCCCGGCTTGGCGCCGATCGTGTTGTCAGGCGGCTCGATAAAGAACGCAGACACGTACCAGAGAAAGATCACCTGCTGCGCCGCATCGGCGACGCTCGGATCGTTCATGAGCTTTGCGGCCTTGGCCTCGGGCGTCCCGTCGGGAAGACTTTTGTACTTGTCGCGAAGCGCCAGCAGCTTCGGCATGTAGCCCGGATTGGGGATGTCCGTCTTGGTCGGGTCCCATAGCTCGGCGAAGCGCTGAAGATACTCGCCGGCCAAGCGACGCTTTCGCGCCGGCTCCGGTGCACCTGTCAAGGCTTGCGAGACCGCAATGAAATCGCTCAGCAAGTCTTCGCCGAGATCAACAGACTTGACGGCGGGTTCGGCGACCCGGCACTGCTCGTCTCCTTGCTCGTAGATTTCGGCGGATGCGATGCGAGGCTGGACGACCGCGGCGGCAGTGACGCCGGTGGCGGTGACGAAGCGCAGCAATTGCCGCCGATCCAGCCCAGGCGTGCCCTGTGGCTCAGCTTTGTCGCTCTTGTTCATCGGCTTCCCTCGCTGTTGTGATGGCGGGTCGGAATGAGAACGAACGCATGTGCTTCGGTACGCGAGAATGCAAAAGAGGTTCATCGGCGAAGCTGAAAGCGCTGACCGCACTCGACGCGCGCCGCTGTGGACTTCAATCGCCGCTGTGAGGCTCGAAGTGAATCTTCATCCGGCTTGCAAGGCAGGCCAGACGCCCCGGTTCAGGCCGCATCGCGCATCCATTGAGATCGCACGGCGCCGACAAATGGTTTGAAGGTATGTCTGAAGCAGATCGGCTCATTGAAATGCCTCCGCCGAAACAGACTGAAAAATCAGAACATTCAGATAACGTATAGAGGCTGCTGACCAAGCGATGTTCAATGCAAGGGAGATTCCAAACAGGCGGTCTATTTCCCTCGGTCATCTGCAGAAGCCCAACAGACCGACCACAGAAGAACACACCACTTCTTTTGTTTCGGTAGTGATCTGGCCCACAAATTGATGCGTATTTTGTAGGTACGCCGCGAGGCGATCGCCTCATCGGTGGGACAGGCTCCTTGACGTTTGGCGCGATTACCCAATCGACAGCTGCATTTGCTTGTGGCTGACGAATGGGATGGCGCAAACGAGCTCGATGCGCGCGCCATCGGCGAACGCGCGGCTGGGCTAGCTTCTGGACTCCACGTTGATCGCTCTCCGCCCCGGCGCCGGTCCCACATATCTCGCCCTTGGCCGGATCAGCTTGCCGAATTGTAATTGCTCGCTGGCATGCGCGATCCAGCCGACGCTGCGGGCCATGGCGAACAGCGCGAGCTCGCTGCCTGCAGGCAGGCGCAGCGCGTGCACGAGCACGGCAAGGACATAGTCGATGTTGACGAACTCGCCGGTCGCCTCCGCAATACGCTCCGGCACCTCCTTCGTGAATTTGCGTGGCGCGCCGGCACGGGCCAAGGCGTTCAGCAGCGATTGCGCACGGGGGTCGCCGCGCTTGTAGACGCCGTGGCCGAAGCCGGGAAAACGTTCGCCCAGCGCCACGCGCTCGCGCACCATCGGCTCGACATCGCGGTCGATCAGGGTCTTGACGAGCTGCGAGGCCAGCACGCCGGCGCCGCCGTGTTTTGGGCCTTTCAGCGCGGCAAGTCCGGCAATGACGGCGTCGTAAAGACTGAGCCCGGTCGAGGCCGCGCAGCGCGCGGTGAAGGTCGAGGCGTTCAGCTCATGATCGGCCAGCAGCACCAGCGCACGCCGGATCAGATCGGGTGCATGCTTGTTGCCGCCTGCCCAGGCGTGCGCGATCTGATGATGCAGCGGCTCGGCCGACGGCTCGGCGTTGAGCATGGTCGCGACCAGCAAACGGACGATGCGCGCGCCGACCAGTGCACGGCCGTCGGGGGCGCGGGTGAAGGCACGGGAATCGGCGCTGGTGGCCAATGCGAGCACGGCGATGGCACGATCGATCGGCGCTGCGCGTCGCGCGGCGTCCGCGATCGCGCGCATCTCGTCGGAGATCTTTGGCTGGTTATCCGGAGCGAAGGGATCGACGTCCGAGACGTCCCAGAGCAGCGTCGCGGTGTGCTCCAGCGTGTCGTTCTCGGCGAGATCGACGCAGTTGACGCCGCGATAGATCGCTCCCTCCTCGGTGATGGTCGATATCTCCGTGTCCATGACGGGCAGGTCGGCATCGAAGCTGCGCAGGCCGCGCGGCTCGGGCGACGGCACGCGGCGTTCCTTGAGGGCACGGACGTCCTCGGCGCGGTAGCGGTTCTTGCGCGAGTCCGCCGTCGGCTCGGAACGGATCAGGCCGCGGCTGACATAGGCGTAGAGCGTGGCCCGCGAGATCGCGAGCTCGGCCGCGGCTTCCCGGGCGGAGAGGTAGAGGCCATCAGAATTTTTCATATTGATTTATGTAATCAAGATTGATCAATCTGTCGAGACGACCGAATTTCTCCTGGTGCAGTGCAAAGGGAGATTTGGGTCATGAACATCCACCTCACCAAAAGCCAGATCGGACTGGACGGCGTTCCTGCGGCCGAGACCGTGCTGAGCCATGTCGACGGCGAGCGCGGCGAATTGATCATCGCCGGCGAGCATGTCGGCCGCCTCGCCGCCATCTCGAGTTTTGAGGGCGTCACCGCCCGGCTCTGGAACGGCGCCAGCAAGACCACCCTCACCGAAGCCAATGTCCGTGCGAGCCTGGGAGCGGCACGCGAACGCGCCTTCGCACGGCTCTCCGACCTGCTGCCGGCGACGCGCGGCATGGGCATCGTCGACGGGTTTCGTGCGGCGGTCGCGGGACTTCGCGCCGAGCACGGCCTGGAACATGAAGCGACCATCGTCGGCGCGTTTCCGGTGATCGCGGGCGCGCTGGTCCGGCGAAAAAAAGGGCTCGACCCGATCGCGCCCGATCCGAACGTCAGCCACGCCGCCGATACGCTGCGCATGCTGCATGGGCGCGCGCCCGCCGCGCGCGAGGTGACAGCGCTGGATGCCTATCTGGTCACGGCCAGCGATCACGGCATGAACGCCTCGACCTTCACCGCACGCGTGGTGGCCTCGACGCAAGCCGATCTGTTTGCGGCCGTCACCGCAGGCTATTGCGCGCTCACCGGTCCCCTGCATGGCGGCGCGCCGGAGCCGGTGCTGGAAATGCTCGATGCCATCGGCTCGCGCGAGCGCATCCAGCCCTGGGTCGACGCGGCGCTGGCGCGCGGCGAGCGCATGATGGGTTTTGGTCATCGCGTCTATCGCGTCCGCGATCCCCGCGCCGACGTGCTCAAGACCGCGGTCGAGGCACTCGCGTCCAACGGCACCGATTTGCCGTTTGCCGGCGAGGTCGAGGCCTATATCCGGGCCGCCTTGCGCAAGAAGAATCCGGAGCGGCCGCTGGAGACGAACGTGGAGTTCTTCACCGCAATCCTGCTGGATGCGCTGGCGATCCCGCGCCAGGCGTTCACGCCGATCTTCGCGGTGGCGCGCGCGGCAGGCTGGACAGCCCATGCACGTGAGCAGCAGCGCACGGGGCGACTGATCCGGCCGAGCTCGTCCTATGTCGGGGCGATGCCGGAGGCGTGAGGTCGGCGGTTGTATAGCGCAGCGCGCTTTCCCTCTCCCCTTGTGGGAGAGGGTGGCTCGCCGCGTAGCGGCGAGACAAGGGGTCTCCGTCCTCACGGACAGTTTGCGCGTGGAGAGACCCCCTCATCCTGCGCTTCGCGCCACCTTCTCCCACAAGGGGAGAAGGGAAGAAGTGAGCGAAGGCCTTTACGCCTCCCGCACCACGGTCTTCAGATAATTATACGCCTTGATGATCTCGATCAGGCGATCCTCGGTGGAGCGGTCGCCACCATTGGCGTCGGGATGGTGCTGCTTGACCAACGCCTTGTACTTGGTCTTGACGTCGGCGAGCGTGGCACTGGGGCCAAGGCCCATGACCTGAAGCGCCTTGCGCTCGGCGTTCATCACCTTGCGCGTTTCCGCCTTGGGCTCCGCTTCGGGGCCCTTGCGCCAGCTCGCACGGCCGTTGATCTCGCTGAACATGCTGAACGGATCGGACGCCATGTCGATATCGGCTTCCGGACCCTTCTTGCCCCCATTGGCGCCCATCTTCCAGGTCGGACGATGGCCGGTCAGCGCATCCTTCTGGTAGCGCGCGACGGCCTCGGCATTCATGCCGGAGAAGAAATTGTAGTTCTGGTTGTACTCGCGCACGTGATCGAGGCAGAAATGCCAGTACTCGCGCTGGTTCTCGCGTCCCTTCGGGGCACGGTGCGCGCCCTTGTTCTGACATCCCGCCCACTCGCAGGCGACCACGGTGTCGCGCGGCTTCGCCTCGGGCTGCTTGCCCCGCGGCTTTACGCGGATGGAGTCGAAGAACTTTGATGAATCGATCGGCATGGCTGACTTTGACTACGCAATGCAAAAACCTTCAAGTCTTGACATTGCAATTAGCTGACCACTGGAGTTGACGGGGTGCAATCGCGTCCCTTAATGGCACTCATGGTTATGAAAGACACTATCAGCAACAAGTTGCAGGAAGCTTTCACGCCGGAAAGCCTGCAAGTCGTCGACGAGTCACATTTGCATGAGGGTCACGCCGGCCATCGGCCGAGCGGTGAGACACACTTCCGCGTTTATATTGTATCTGATGCCTTCAAAGGGAAGAGCCGGGTCGATCGCCATCGCATGATAAATTCGGCGCTGGCTGCGGAACTCTCCGGCAGCGTGCATGCGCTTGCGATCCATGCCCAGGCGCCGGGGGAAGGATAGCTTCCTACCCTCCCCTGGAGGGGGAGGGTAAGAATCAAAACGACTTCCCCGCCCGTCTCGGCTTTGCCTCTTCCATCTCGGCCTCGCGCGGCACCGGTGAAATACGGAGCGCGGTGATGCGGTTGCGTTCCCGGCGCAGGACGCGGAAACGGAAGCCGTGGAACGTGAAGCTCTGGCCGCGATCGGGGATCGAGCGCGCCTCGTGGATGACGAGGCCGGCGACGGTGGTTGCCTCTTCATCGGGCAGGCGCCAGTCCATGGCGCGGTTGAGGTCGCGGATCGGCACCGAGCCGTCGACCACGACGGAGCCGTCCGGCTGGGCCCGCACGCCTGCGACCACGACGTCGTGCTCGTCGGAGATGTCGCCGACGATCTCCTCCAGGATGTCTTCGAGCGTCACGAGACCTTCGACCTCGCCATACTCGTCGACCACAAGCGCGAAATGGGTTTTGCGCCGGCGGAACGCCTTCAACTGCTCGGATACCGGGCGCATCTCCGGCACGAACCAGGGCGGCAGCGCGATGGTGGAGACGTCGATGCGCGAGGTGTCGCCGTCGGACGCGCGGATCGCGCGCAACAGATCCTTGGCGTGGAGCACGCCGATGATGTTTTCGGGCTTCTCGCGCCAGAGCGGAATGCGGGTGTATTCGGTCGCGAGCACTTCGCGTACCAGCTCTTCCGGCGGCAGATCGGCGTTGATCATCATCATCTCGGTGCGATGGATCATGACGTCGGAGACCTGGAGCTCGCGCAGGTCGAGCAGGCCGCCGAGCATGTCGCGGTCCTGCTTCTCGACCTTGCCCTCGTGGTGCAGCAGGTCGACCGCACCGCGCAGGCGTTCGGTCGGCGACAGGATCGCCTGGTGCTCGCCGGCAAGGCCGAAGCCGCGCATCAACAGGCGTACGATGACCTCCACCACCCGCAGCAGCGGCCCCAGCACATACATGGTCAGCCGCATCGGACGCGCGACCGCGAGCGCCATGCGATCAGGCGCGTTGATGGCGATGGTCTTGGGGAGCACTTCCGCGAAGATCACGACCAGCGCCGTCATCACGCCGGTGGCATAGAGCACGCCGACTTCGCCGAACCAGGCGGTGAAGATGGACGTTGCGAGCGCTGAGGCCGTGATATTGGCGATGTTGTTGCCGAGCAGCAGCGCGCCGATCAGGCGCTCGCGCATGTCGAGCAATTGCGAGACGACGTCGGCGTCGCGATTACCCTGCTTGGACAGCCGCAGCATGCTGGCGCGCGAAGCGCCGGTCAGCGCGGTCTCGCTCGCGGCGAAGAAGCCCGAGATGAGCAGGCAGATGACGACGATGGTGAAGCCGAGCCAATCCATACAGCACTCAACAACGTATCAGGCCTTGCGGGTGAGCTTGTCCTTCAGGAAGTCGCGCACCGGGGTCGGTTCGACATCCTTGGCGATGACAGCGCGCCCCACGGCCTCCAGCAGGATGAAGGTGAGCTTGCCGCGCTTGACCTTCTTGTCCTGTGCCATCAGCGCTATCAGCGCGTCGGCGTCCGCAAGGCCTTCCTGCGCAAAACCGGCGATGTCCTGCAAGCGGGTCGGAAGACCTGCCTCGATCAGATGGCGCTCGACACGGGCCGCATCAGCCTCGCCGATCATGCCGAGCCTGGCCGAGAACTGCGCCGCCAGCGTCATGCCGATCGCGACGCCCTCGCCGTGGAACAGGCGGTCGGAGAAGCCGGTTGCGGCTTCCAGCGCGTGGCCGAAGGTGTGGCCGAGATTGAGCAGCGCGCGCTCGCCGGTCTCGCGCTCGTCGCGCGAGACGACACCGGCCTTGGCGCGGCAGGAGGTCGCGATCGCATGCTCGCGCGCCGAACCGCCCTTGAAGATGTCGGCATGGTTCTTCTCCAGCCAGGAGAAGAAGGCCTCGTCGCCAAGCACGCCATATTTGGCGACCTCGGCATAACCGGCGCGGAACTGCCGCGGCGACAGCGTGTCGAGCACGGCGGTGTCGGCGATGACAAGCACCGGCTGGTGGAAGGCGCCGAGCAGATTCTTGCCCTGCGGCGAGTTGATGCCGGTCTTGCCGCCGACGGATGAATCGACCTGTGCCAGCAGCGAGGTCGGCACCTGCACGAAATCGACGCCACGGCGCAGGATCGCGGCGGCAAAGCCGGCGAGATCGCCGACGACGCCGCCGCCGAGCGCGATGACGAGATCGTTGCGTTCGATCCTGGCGGCGATCAGGGCTTCGCTGACCTTTTCGAGGCCCGCATAAGTCTTGGAGATCTCGCCTTCCTCCACCACGACGCGCGAGGTCGGGATGCCGGCGGCAGCAAGTGAAGCCTCAGTCGGCTCCAGCCAGTATTTTGCCACGGTGCGGTCGGTGACGATGGCGGTGCGTACGCCGGGACGCAATGCGGCAACGCGTTCGCCGAGCGAAGCCAGCACGCCGCGGCCGATAACGATGTCATAGGCGCGATCACCGAGCGCGACGTCGACATTGATAGGTTCGGAATGCTTCAGGGGCGCGGTCATCGAATGGCACTCGCAACGTCGGCAGCAGGTTGGGCGGCCGGCTCGCCGCAGAGATAGGCGCGCAGCGTCGCGATGGTCTCATCGACGATTCTGTCGTGCGGCACATCGCGCGAGGCGATGGTGAGATCGGCATGGCTGTAGACCGGCTCGCGCTCGGTGAGCAGGCGCGTCACGGTTCCCTCGGGGTCGGCGGTCTGGAGCAGCGGACGATCGGCGCGGCGGCGCACGCGGCGCATGATGACGTCATGGTCGGCCTTGAGCCAGATCGAGATCGCCTTGGCCGCGATGCGGCTCCGCGTCTCCTCGCGCATGAAGGCGCCGCCGCCCGTCGCCAGCACCACCGGTCCGCCGTCGAGCAGGCGCGCGATCACCCGCGCCTCGCCGTCGCGGAAATGCGGCTCGCCATGGCGCTCGAAGATCTCCGGTATGGTCATGCCGGCCGCCGCCTCGATCTCGGTGTCGGCATCGACGAAGGGCAGCTTGAGGCGCGCCGCCATGCGGCGGCCAATGGTCGACTTGCCGACGCCCATCATGCCGACCAGCACGATCGAACGCGTTCCGAGCGCCGACAAGATGTCGGCCTCGGGGCTCGCTTGGGCTGGCAACACGGCGTCGGGCATCATTCCGCTCGATTGGATCTCGCTCGATTTGCCGCCAAAGGCGGCATCCCGGCCACCTATACGACCCCCTCGGGGCCCTCGCCAGAGGACTCTTGCCACGAAACGGCGAACATGTTGGATGATTTCATTGGTTAATTTGCAAACCTGAGACTTCGCCGAGACCTTGCCCGATGCCCAGCCTGTTCCGCTTCCTGACGGTCGTCGCCGTGATCGCCGGCATCGTCTATGGCGTGGTGTTCGCGCTGGCCAACTTCGTCAATCCGAAGCCGCGGGAAATGACGGTGACGATCCCGCCGGATAAGTTTCTCAAGAAATAGGAGCTAGCCTGAAGGGCATGCGCAGATCCTCCGCCAGCAAGCCCTCAGACACCAGACTCACCGGCCTGTTCCTCGACATGCTCGCGGCGGAACAGGGCGCCGGGCCCAACACGCTCGACGCCTACCGCCGCGACCTCACCGATTTCTCCGAGTTTCTCGGCCGCGTCGGCCACAGCTTTGTGGACGCCGAAACGCAAGTCCTGCGCGACTATCTCAGCGATCTCGATGCGCGTGGCTTCAAATCCTCCAGCGTCGCGCGACGGCTCTCGGCGATGCGGCATCTGTTCCGATTTCTGCTGAACGAGCGCATCCGAGCCGAAGATCCCGCGGCGATCCTGTCGGGCCCCAAGCGCGGCCGCGGCCTGCCGAAGGTGCTGTCGATCTCAGATGTCGACCGTATGCTCCGCCGCGCCAGGGAGATGAGCGAGGCGGCGGACGCCTCGCCCTCGCAACGGCTGCGCGCTTTGCGACTCTATTGCCTGCTCGAGGTGCTCTACGCCACGGGCCTGCGCGTCTCCGAGCTGGTGTCGCTGCCGCGTTCGGCGGCCAAGCGCGACGCCCGCATGATCGTGGTGCGCGGCAAGGGCGACAAGGAACGGCTGGTGCCGCTGAACGAGGCCTCGCGCCAGGCCATGGCGGATTATCTCGCCGCGACCGAAGCCGCCAAGGGTGAGAAGAAGGGCGGCCTCGCCGCCTCGAAATGGCTGTTTCCCTCCTTCGGCGAGAGCGGTCACCTGACGCGGCAGCACTTTGCCCGCGATCTCAAGGAACTCGCGGTCGCCACGGGCCTGCAGGCCCGGCTGGTGTCCCCGCACGTGCTGCGACACGCCTTTGCCAGCCACTTGCTTCACAACGGCGCCGATTTGCGCATCGTGCAGACCCTGCTCGGCCATACCGACATCTCGACGACCCAGATCTACACTCATGTGGTCGAGGAGCGGCTGAAGAGCCTGGTGCGCGACCTGCACCCGCTGGCGGAGAAGTGAGACTATGCCCCGGACGCAGCGTAGCGCCACTTCGGCAGTGCGCTGCAGCGCATCCGGGACACCAGAGCCCGGCCGGGACGACGATGAAAGCGCCTTGACTTCGGTCACATCTCCGCAGAAAGAGCCGTGGCCCTGTCCATGATTTGCCGCGCTCCCTCAGAGCGCACAGGTCAAGCCCTTGAAGAAGCTCCACTTCTTGACTGAAGCCAACCTCGCTTCGCTCTCTCGCCCCGTCCCCCTATATTGAAACGATGCCAGACCAGATGCGCAGCTATCTCGACTTCGAAAAGCCCGTCGCCGAACTCGATTCCAAGGTCGACGAGCTCAGGACGTTGGCGGCCTCCGGCACCGACATCGCCGAGGAGATCGGCCGGATCGAGGACAAGGCGGCGCAGGCGCTGGCCGACCTCTATCAAAACCTGACGCCGTGGCAGAAGATGCTGGTGGCGCGGCATCCGCAGCGGCCGCATTTTTCCGACTTCATCAAGGGCCTGATCACCGAATTCACCCCGCTCGCCGGTGACCGCAAGTTCGGCGAGGACGAGGCGCTGGTCGCGGGGTTCGGCCGTTTCCGCGGCGAGCCGATCTGCGTGATGGGCCAGGAAAAGGGCGATTCCACCGAAAGCCGCATCAAGCACAATTTCGGCATGGCGAGGCCGGAGGGCTATCGCAAATGCGTGCGGCTGATGGAGATGGCCGAGCGGTTCGGCCTGCCGGTGCTGTCGCTCGCCGATTCCGCCGGCGCCTATCCCGGCATCGGCGCCGAGGAGCGCGGCCAGGCCGAAGCCATCGCCCGCTCGACCGACGCCTGCATGGCGCTGACCGTGCCGAACGTCGCCATCATCACCGGCGAGGGCATGTCGGGGGGCGCCATCGCGATCACCACCGCCAACAGGGTCTTGATGCTGGAGCACGCGATCTACAGCGTGATCTCGCCAGAGGCCGCCTCCTCCATCCTCTGGCGCGACGGCAGCAAGGCACAGGAAGCCGCCAACAACATGAAGATCACCGCCCAGGACATGCTGCGCTTCGGGGTGATCGATGCCATCCTGAAGGAGCCGGTCGGCGGCGCCCATCGCGATCCCGCCGCCATGATCGCCACCACCGGCGAAGCCATCGCCAAGGCCTTTGACGAGCTCCGCGGCATGGATGGCGAGGCCGTCCGCAAGCAGCGCCGGCAGAAATTCCTCGATATCGGCCGGAAACTGGGCTGATTCGGGCAGGTTAAGCGCCGGTGCGCTCCCCCTCCCCCGCGAGCGGAGAGGTCGGTAACCCGGCATTAACCCTTTTTTTGCCCAAATCGGCGATCTCAGTACCGGTTCCGCTGCAAAGTCCAAGTTCCGGCCCAGTTTAAGTCTCTGTTGACCACGCCTTTGGGCCAACGGGCTCGTGATCCCAGCTCGGGTTGCGACCCCAAGGTGCGGAGGTTAGAATTTTAATCAATGGCTTCAGGGCATAAGCGCTGGGGCTTGGTCTGAAAGTGCCGGACGTTCCGGTCAGGCCAGGCTCCGCAATCGGGGTTCGCGCTCCTTGCCCGGCACGTTGTGGGGTCTATCTTGAATTCTCGTTCGCTTGCTCGCGCGCTCTTGGCTTCGGTTGCGCTTGCCGCCAGCGTTGTGCTTGCCGGCTGCGACACCGATCAGGTGTCGCTGGCGACCAACGCCAAGGCCAACCAGCCGGTCTCGCCCAAGCTTGTCGCCGCGATGGGCGAGAAGAACATGGATCTGCAATCGCCGATCCTGATCCGCCTGTTCAAGCAGGAGGCCGAGCTCGAGGTCTGGAAGCAGACCCGCTCCGGCCAGTTCGCCCTGCTCAAGACCTATCCGATCTGCCGCTGGTCGGGCGATCTTGGCCCGAAGGTGCGCGAAGGCGACCGCCAGGCGCCGGAAGGATTCTACTCGATCAATCCGAGCCAGATGAATCCGCAATCGGCCTATTACCTCTCATTCAACACCGGCTTCCCCAACGCCTTCGACAAGGCGCTGGGCCGCACCGGCTCGCAGCTGATGGTGCATGGCGATTGCTCCTCGCGCGGCTGCTACGCCATGACGGACGAGCAGATCGCGGAGATCTATTCGCTCGGCCGCGAGTCCTTCTTCGGCGGCCAGAAGGCGTTCCAGTTCCAGGCCTATCCGTTCCGGATGACGCCGGTGAACATGGCCAAGCACCGCAACAACCCCAACATGCCGTTCTGGCGGATGATCAAGGAAGGCTATGATCATTTCGAGGTGACGCGGCAGGAGCCGAAGGTCGATTTCTGCGAGAAGAAATACGTATTCGACGCGGCCAAGGCACCCGACGCCAAGCGCGATCCCGTGTTCGACGCTTCGGCAAAGTGCCCGGCCTATGTGATCCCCGAGGAGATCGCCAGCGCCGTGCGCGAGAAGGAGCAGCGCGACGAGGCCGAGTACAACAAGCTCGTCGCCAAGGGCACGCCGGTGGCGCGTATGAACACCGGCATCGACGGCGGCATGAACAAGATCTTCGCGGCCAAGATTCCGGAAGGCTCGACCGGCCTGTCGGAGAGCGCCGAAGGCAATACGCTGCAGATGCTGGCGATGTCGAAGGCACCGGGCACCATCCCCGGCACCGTCAATCCGCCGAAGCCGAATCTCGAGCCGGTCGCCGCCACGCCGCAGGAAGAGCCGGTCGTCGCCGCGCCCGCGAGCAACACCCGCGTCGCCTCGGCGCAGCCTGCCGAAAAGTCCGGCTTCTTCTCCAACCTCGGCCGCAAGATGGGCTTTGGCACCGCCGACGCGACGGCGACCACGCCGCCGCCGCAAGCAACTGCGTCCGTCGCTCCCGCCACGACGCCGACGACCGCAGCATCGCGGCTGAAGGCCGCCGTGACGCGGTTCGCGCCGGGGCACCACGATGCCGCCAAGGACAAGCCGGCAGTTGCCGCAAAGCCCGCCGAGCCGGCCAAACCCGCCGAGACCAAGATGGCTGCCACGCGGCCCGCGCTGAAGCCGTCGGTGAACGACGCCGCCGCGAGTGGAAGCTCGCAGATGGCGGGCGCCGCGCCCGTGGTCTCGTCGAACTCGTTCGACAGCCGCTTTGGCGCGATGAAGTAGACAGGCGGTAGTCTCTAACGAAACCTCTCGCCGACTCCTCCGGCATTATCATCACCTAGATTGCGTCTCGTGCACTCCCTGGTACTCTCTCTATCTCCAAGGGGTTAAGACTTGGATCGGGA
Organism: Bradyrhizobium sp. CCBAU 51627; assembly: GCF_028128765.1. Lineage (GTDB taxonomy): Bacteria > Pseudomonadota > Alphaproteobacteria > Rhizobiales > Xanthobacteraceae > Bradyrhizobium. The sequence continues at coordinate 80,479 of NZ_LBJG01000085.1, read as the reverse complement.
GCGCACTGAGGGCATCGCTGGAACGCCTTGGACGGAGACTGAGATCTCCGCCGTGGTCGATAGCTATTTTCAGATGTTGGCGCTTGAGAGAGCGGGTGCAGCCTACAGTAAGGCGCAAAATCGACGCCAACTGCTGACAATCGTCCATCGCTCGGAAGGGTCAATCGAACGTAAGCTTCAGAATATCTCCGCTGTTCTCGATAGGCTCGGTGCGCAGTGGATTAATGGCTACAAGCCCCTGGCACATTATCAAGATGCTTTGGTGGCCGCAGTCGAGCGCAACGTCCGCCATACACCGGACTTCCTTTATCCTGCGAATATCGACACTCAACCGCTGACGATGAGTGATGATGGGGTATTCGTTGCCCCGCCACCCGTCGAAGACATCGACAAGACGTTGACGCCTGCTGTCCGCCGCTTGGTCGGCAAGTTCGATCCAGCTGAGCGCGACGCTAGGAATCGTCAATTGGGCAAGGCCGGTGAGAGATTCGTCGTGACTTTTGAGCAAGACCGTCTACGGCGCGCGGGGCGCGAAGACCTCGCCAGTAGCGTTCGCTGGGTCTCCGACTTGGACGGAGATGGCTACGGTTATGACGTGCGCTCATTTGAAGCTGACGGCCAAGAGCGACTGCTGGAGGTCAAGACGACATGCGGACACGAACGGACTGCGTTTTGGCTCACTAGGCGCGAGGTCGATGTCGCCGCGGAACGAAGCGACAAGTATCGAATCCGGCGAGTCTTTCACTTTCACAATCGGGCGCAGATGTTTGAGATAGCTCCACCACTCGACGGTGCACTCCTCATGACGCCAACGACGTATTTCGCAGAGCCGAGATAACGTTCGCCTGAATTCTGAGCCGGGCGAGAGAGGCAGTCGATAAAAGATATTGCAGAAGCGAGGTTGGCGTGGCGGCTCTATAGCAAAGCGAAACGCCCCATTTTCTCAAGTTCAATCCCTTCGGATAAATAAAATTTCTCTTTACCCGAACACCCGAAACACCTTATGCTCCGCGCCATCTCATCCCTCCGGAAGGGGCGGGTCGCGATCGTCACGGTTCGTGGGGTGGGTTGCGGTGGACGCGGGCGGCGTTGGCGCCAGATGCGGTCGCAGGGCGGGTAGTCCCCGTGAGCGATGCGCGGGCGCGTGCACGACGGCGCTGCGCCCGGCCAAAGCCCCACAGGGCGAAGACGGGCTATCCTGCGTACGGCAAAATCGTGTGGTCCTGACGTCCGAAGTCTGTACGTCAAGTCTTGTGGTGGTTCGCGCTTGTCCAACCGGACGACGCGCATCGGCAAGCTGCAAGGCGACGGGGGCAATAGTGCATCGCTCCCCGAGGAGAGCGCGACATAAGCCGTTCAACCACTGCGCAGGGAAGGCCGGTTATCGGGCTGTACCTGTGTTTCCCCTGTGAGCGTCTACCTCACGCATCATGCACAGGGGCTCGCGGGTACCAGCCGGTACCCGGCCTTCCCTGCGCCCTTCCGATTCGAAGGGCGCGAAAGCGGAACAAAATCCGGGCGCACAGCGTCGCGGGATCGCGATGTCATGGCTGTTTGACAATCGAATCGGGAAGACGCGGCCACCCCCTACGGCGCCAGGTACCGCATCAGCTCGGGATTGCCCTTCACCTCGCTCGCCGCGCCCTGCAGCGCGACGCGGCCGCGATCCAGCACATAGGCGTAGTCGGCAACGCGGAGCGCCAGGTCCAGGTGTTGCTCGACGATGATGACGGCAATGCTCTTCGCGAGCTCGATCAGGCGCTCGGTGATCTCCTCGATCACGCCGATCCAGACGCCTTCGGTCGGCTCGTCGAGCAGCAGCAGTTTTGGATCCCCCAACATGGCACGGCCGATGGCGAGCATCTTGCGCTCGCCGCCGGACAGCGTGCCGGCGGGCTGGTCGAGGCGCTGGCCGAGCTTCGGGAAGATGCTGAGCACACGGTCGACCGCATTGGCATCCTTGCTGAAGAGCGAGCCGACCGCGAGATTGTCGCGCACCGACAGGCGCGCGAACACCGAGTGCTCCTGCGGCACGTAGCCGATGCCCGCGCGGACACGCTCCTCGGGCCGGCGGCGGCTGATGTCGCGGCCGTCGAAGCCGACCTCGCCCTTCCACGCCGGCAGTTCACCGACGATGGTCTTCATCAGCGTGGTCTTGCCGGCGCCATTGCGCCCGAGCACGGCAACGCCGCCGCGCCAGGGAATGCCGAGGGTGACGTCGAACAGGACCTGGCTGCGGCCATAGCCGGCGTCGAGATGCTTGATGTCCAGGAATTCAGGCACGGCGCAAATAGATCTCCTGGACGGACGGATTGGACTGGATCTCGGACACGGTGCCAGAGGCCAGCACCTTGCCCTGGTCGAGCACGGTCAACCGGTCACAGATGTCGCGGATGAAATCGAGGTCGTGCTCGACGATGACGAGCGAGCAGTGCTTCTTGATCGGCTGCAGCAGTTCGCCGGTGACGCGGCGCTCCTCCAGGCTCATGCCGCCGGTCGGCTCGTCGAGCAGCAGCAGTTTCGGCTTGCCCGCGAGCGCCATCGCGATCTCCAGCCATTGCTGCTGGCCGTGCGAGAGCGCGGCTGCCGCTTCGAAAGCGCGGTCGGCGAGCCGGAATTGCGTCAGCATGGTCATGACCTGATCGTGCAGCGCGGCGCGCGTGCGCGAGAACACGAGATCGAACAGCGAGGACTGCGCCTGCAGTGCGAGCAGGATGTTGTCGTACAGCGTCAGCGACGGCAGCACCGAGGTGATCTGGAATTTCAGGCTCATGCCGGCGCGCGCCCGCTCGGTCGGCGTGAAGGCGGTGATGTCGGTGTTGACGAAGCTTACCTTGCCTTGCGTAGGGACTTCGGCGCCGGCGATGCACTTCATCAGCGTGCTCTTGCCGGAACCGTTCGGGCCGATCAGGCCGTGAAACTCGTTTTCGCCGACGGTGAGCGCGGCTTCATCAAGCGCGGTGAGCTTGCCGAAGATCTTCGAGACGCCTGCGGCCTCAAGGAGCGCCATTTTGCTTCCCCTTGATGCTGGCACCAAAGCTGCCGACCCGCTCGCGCTCGCCCAGCACAAAACTGATCAGACCGAGCGGCCGGAACAGGATCACCAGCAGCAGCAACAGGCCCAAAATGATCGGCCAGACGTCGCGATAATTATCCGAGAGCCAGAAGCTGACGCCCTCGACGATGACGGTGCCGATGACGGCACCGATCAGGGTGCCGGAGCCGCCGAACAGCACGTAGAGCACCACCTGGGTCGAGACCACCACGCCGACCATGTTTGGCCAGACAAACCCTTCGTGGAAGGCATAGAGGCTGCCGGCGAGACCTGCGATAGCGCCGCCGATCGCGAAGATGATCGCTTTCAGATGCTGCGCCTTGTAGCCGAAAAAGGCGATGCGTTGCTCGTTCTCACGCAGGCCGGCGAGGGCGAGGCCGAACTGCGAACGCACCAGGAAGCGGCAGAGCAGGTAGACAACGACGAGGATGCCAAGCACGAGATAGTAGAACGCCGGCCCTTCCGAAAATTCATAACCACCTGATGTCATCGGCGCGATCGACGGAATGCCGTTCTGGCCGCCGAGATAGTACCAGCCGCGCGCGAGCCGGTCGGCAGCGTACGAGCCGGTCAACGTGCCCAGCGAGACGAAGATCACGCTGGAGGGATGCCGGCCCAGCAGCAGGAAGCCGCCGAGCAGCAGCGCGAAGATCAGGCCGATCAGCGTGCCCGCGGGCAGCACCAGAAAGACGTTGGTGATATCGAAGTCCCGGGCGAGCAGCGCGACGCCATAGCCGGCCGAGCCAAAGAACAGGGCCTGACCAAAGCTCATGATGCCGGCATAGCCCCAGACCAGGTCGAACGACAGCGCGAACAGCGCGAGAATGATCACGCGCGTTGCGAACACCGTGAGGTAGTCCTGCAGCGCCAGCGGCGCGACCAGCGCGGCGACCAGCACCACGCCCTCCACCATCGGCAGGACTTTTCGCACCGATGCGGCCTTCCCTGCCGTTCCGTGGCTATCCATTGCGAGGTCGGTCTCCCCGTCGATCTCGGCGGGGATCACCTGTTTCACTGCACCCATCGACTTCGGCATTTCAAGTTAAAACATCCCTGAATTGGGTTCACCTGGTACCAGCTGGAATTTCACCTCTCCCCGGCGGGGAGAGGTGAAGAACGGCCGCCTCAACATTCCTTGGGATCGACCAGACCTTCGCTGCGCGCGACGATCTCGTAATTCCCACCCTTGGCGACGGCGGTGTACATCTTCATCTTGCAGTGCCGTTTGCCTGGCACCATCTCGGCAGGTCCCCCGGGGCCTTCGGCGATCTTGGCATGGTCGAGCGCGGCGGCGACCGATTCGCGATCGATCTTGCCGGCTTCCTTGACGGCGGCTTCCCACAGCTTGAGGCCGCGATAGGTGCCGGTCGCGGCACTGCCAGCGGCGAACAGGAAGTTGCCCGGAAAATCCTTCTCGTAGGCCGCCTGGATTTTTGCGTCGAACGGGTTCTCCTTGGCGAGGACCTTGAAATAGTCGAGGCAGCTGGCAAGGCCCTCGATTTCATTCGCCTGATTGATGTTGAGGGTGTTCTCGTCATAGTAGACACAGGCGAGACGCCCGCCATTCTTGAGGAAGCCCGCTTCATAAAGCTGCTTGAAGAACGGACCGACACCGGGAGGGATGACGGTGTTGAAGACGACGTCGATCTTGTTGGAGATGATGCGGTTGACGGTCGCGGAAAAGTCGATCTGGTCGAGCGGATAGTATTCCTCGAACACCACCTCGCCGCCATTGGCTTCGATTACTTTGCGGGCATAGACATTGAGCGTATGCGGCCAGACATAGTTGGCGCTGGGCAGCGCGAACTTCTTGCCGCCGTTCTTGATCAGCCAGGGGATGAACTCGTCGCATTGCTGCGCCGGCGTCGGCCCGGTGCAGAACAGATAAGGCGTGCACTCCTTGCCTTCATACAGCTGCGGATAGATGTAGAGCGTCTTGCCGCGCGTCACGATCGGGTCCTTGATCGCATTGCGCATCGACGAGGTGATGCCCCCTAACACCATGTCGACCTTGTCGCGCTGGATCAGCTTGCGCACGTTGCCGACCGCGACCGATTCGTTCGAGGCGGTGTCCTCGATGTAGAGCTCGAGCGGACGGCCGAGCAGGCCGCCTGACGCGTTGATCTCCTTGATCACCATCTTGGCGACATTGGCGTCGGCATTGCCGGCATAGGCGATCGGGCCGGTGAGGTCGGTCGCGATGCCGACCTTGATCGGGCCTTCGGCGGCGTTGGCCCAGGGCGCAGGGATCACCCAGCTGCCGACCCCGGTCGCGACCGCGCCGGACGCGAACGCGAAATTGGACAGGAAGCGGCGGCGCGAGAGCTGACGATCGAACATATGACTAAACCCCTTTTCCAGCGATGAGGCCCTGCGGCCGGAATTTGATGAAGGCAATGGCAAGAACGAAAACGAGCACATCGGCGACCACGGGTGCCATCACCCAGGGCAGCGCGGCGCTGAGCGTGCCGATCACGCCGGCGCCGGCGACGGGACCGATGAAGGAGCCGACGCCACCGACCATGACCGCGACAAAGCCCTGGATCAGGAAGCGGATGCCGAGATCGGCATAGAGGCTGAACACCGGCACGATCAGCGCGCCGGCAAGGCCGGCGAGCGCGGAGCCGAACGCAAAGGTGGCGCCGTACATCAGTGGCGTGGAGATGCCTGAGGCCCGCGCCAGCGACGGATTTTCCAGCGTGGCGCGCATGCGGAGGCCAAAGCTCGTACGGGAGAGCAGGAGATAGCAACCCGCCATCACCAGCAGCGTGACGACGATGATGGTGAAGCGCCACGCCGAGATGTGCATGGTGCCGATATCGATCGAGCCGCCGATCGGCTCGGGCACGGTGAGATAGAAGCCGCCGATCAGTCCGCGCACCGATTCGCGGATGATCAGGCCGAGCGCGTAGGTGCCGAGCATGGCCACGATCGGCGCGGCGTAGAAGCGCCTGATGATCAGCGCCTCCAGCACGAAGCCGAGCGCACCGACCAGGAAGGGTGCGGCGACCATGCCGGTCCAGATCGGTAGGCCCTTGGCGTAGGCGAGATAGGTGATATAGGCCCCGAGCAGGACGAACTCGCCCTGCGCGAAGTTGAAGATGCCCATCATGCTGGCGATGATCCCGAGCCCCAGCACGATCAGGACGATGATCGCGCCAAAACTCAGGATCTCGAACGCTGCGACGAATGCGTTAGCCATACGTTGGATTCTTGTCTCGACGCATTTTCTTGACGCGAACCGGTATCCACTTCGCTCGAAAACGCTCTGCAGCCCAGCCCGCCTTCACCGGCTCACATCTTCTTCCAGTCGCCGATCTGCTCGAACGCATGCGCGGCGCGGTAGATGGTGGATTCCTCGAACATGCGACCGACCAGCATCAGTCCGACCGGCAAGCCATCGACCATGCCGCAGGGCAGCGACATCGCGGGATGATGGGTGATGTCGAACGGCGCAGTGTTGGAGATCATCTCGAGCGCGCGTGCGACATACTCCTCGCGGCTGGCGGTCGGCTCCGGCAGCTTCGTCGCCTTCATCGGCGTCGTCGGCAGCAAGAGCAGGTCGTAATCCCCGAACGCCTTGTCGTAGGCGGCGGTGAGCCGCCGCGAGATGTTCAGCGCCTTGCCGTAGAAGCGCGGACCGAAATTGTTATTGATGTAGGTGCCGAGCATCATGAACAATTTCGTGGTCTCGGACAGCGAATCGGCCTGCCGGCGCCAGCCGCGGTGAAAATCCATCAGCGAGGTCGAATAGAGATCGCCGCGGGAAAGGCCGTAACCGTCGCCGAACATCATGGTCTGGGTCAGGCCTTCGGTGCCGATCGGGGTCCAGATCGCGCCGCCCAGGAGATGCATCGGGACCGACACCGTCTCGACGCTGGCGCCGAGATCCTTGAACCGCTTCGCCGCTTCGCGCACGCTTTCGTTCACCGCAGCCTCTGCGCCCGCCTGCTCAAAGCCTTCCTTGAGGATGCCGATCTTCATGCCCTTGACGCCCTGGCCGAGCGCCTTGGTGTATTCCTCGACCTTCGGGGCCTTGATGCGCGGATCGTAGCCGTCATCGCCGGCGAGCACTTCGAGCAGCAGCGCGTTGTCGGCGACCGTCGCCGTCATCGGGCCGGTATGATCGACGTAGATCTCGATCGGCATGATGCCGGTATAGGGCACGAGGCCCCAGGTCGGCTTCATGCCATAGATGCCGCAGAACGATGACGGCATGCGGATCGAGCCGCCCTGGTCGCCGCCGATCGCCATGTCGACCTCGCCGAGCGCGACCACGACGCCCGAGCCTGAGGAGGAGCCGCCGGCCGAGTAGCCCATCTTGTGCGGATTGTGTACCGGCCCATAGGAACCGGTGTGGCTGCCGCCGGACAGGCAGAAGTGCTCGCAATGGGTTTTGCCGACGATCTCGGCGCCGGCGTCCAGCATACGCGTGACGATGGTGGCGTCGAAATCGGGCACATAGCCTTCCAGCGTCGACGAGCCGTTGGTCATGGGCACGCCGGCCAGCATGATGTTGTCCTTGAGCGCGACGGTCTTGCCCTTGAGCTTGCCGTTGGCGGCGCCCTTCACCGTGGACTTGCGGTACCAGGCGTTGCGCGGGTTCGCCTCCGGCGACGGCCGATGGCCCGGCGTGCGCGGATATTTCACCTCCGGCACCTCGTCCGGCATCGTGGCCACGAGATTGTAGGCCTCGATCGAGCCCTGCATCAGGCCGCGGAACGAGGCGACGTCGTCGTCGGTCAGCGAAAGGCCGCACTGCTCGGCGACGCTGCGAAGCTGGGCTGGCGTGGGAAGGACAACTGTCACGGCGCTCTCCTGAAGTTTCTTGACGCGGTTCCTTGAAAACGTTGGGCGGGGCCGCTCAAGCGCGACGCGCATGCCGCCGGCCCCACCGATACATTCAAAACGGAAATATTTTCCTTTTCAAGTATTATTTTGCAATGGCGCCAGCGCGGACCGCTGCGCGCGTCAGATCGGCTTGATCAGCCTCGCGTCAGATCGGCTTGATTAGCCTGAAGTCGAGGCCATCGGCCGCGGCGAGATGCATCGGCATCCGCGCGCGCCCATCGCGAATGGTGACCACTCCGCGGGCGCCGCTGTAGACGATGTTGCGGCCGGCTGCGAGCATCGGCCGTGTCGCCAATGAGCCGGTCTTGTTGGCGACCGCTTCGAGGAAACGCAGGCCTTCGTAAGCGGACTGTCCAACCGAGCCGATCGGCGGCGCGTTCGGGCCGAACATCGCGCGATAGCGGCTCTGGAAGTCGTCATTGGCGCGCGTGCCGGTGCCGGTGAAATAGCCGGACGCGCAGAACATGTTCTCGCTGTTGTCGGCGCCGATGCCGAGCAGAACGGTGTCGTCCATGGCGCCGGCAAGCCGCAGCGTGGTGGCACCCAGGCCGCATTCGCCGAAAGCGCGATTGAAGGTGCTGCTGTCGGTGCCGATCAGCGAGATCAGCACCACGTCAGGCCGCGCGGCGCGGATGCGCGCCAGATGCGGCTCGTGATTGTCCTCGCCGAGGGGCACGAACTCCTCCCCGACGACGTAGCCACCGGTTTCCCTGATGTAATTCTTCACGGCCCGGTGCGACTGCCAGGGCCAGACGTAGTCGCTGCCGATCAGATACCAGCGCTGCGCCTTCTTGACGTCGGCCAGCCAGTGGATCGACGGCCGGCTCTGCCAGCGCGGTGTTTCGCCGATCGCCATCACCCCCGGCGTGCGCTCGCCGCCTTCATAGACCGGTGTGTAGATATAGGGGATGCGGTGGCGCGTGGTGACGTCGCGCAAGCCGACGCGGACCGCGCTGGTGTGCAGGCCGAGGATCAGATCGAGCTCGTCAGACGCGATCGCCTGCTCGGCGCGGTTCAGGACCTCGTCGAGCGGTCCGCCGGCGTCGTAGATGGACAGTTCGATCTCGCGGCCGAGGATACCGCCGCGCTTGTTGATCTCGGCGACCGCGAGCTGCGCGCTGTTGGTGGCGCAGGGTCCCCAGATCCCAGGCGAGCCGGTGCAGCAGATGAAGCCGCCGACGCGCAGCTTGTTGGCGCCACGGCGTTTGAAAAAGGCGTGATCACTCGGCAACAAGCCGCCGTCATTCGCCGATGACGACAGATTCCTGAACAGCAGGGACGGCGGTAACGCCGGACCGCCGTGAGCCGGGAAGTTCACCGTCGCGCGCACGCCAACTCCTGTCTGGCACCAGACCTGAAAGCACATTGAGCAGGCGGCCGCGGCATCCGCCCTTTTGTTGGGCAATGATCCTATTTTGAAAATATTGAATATTCAACAATTGAAGTGCATATAGATGCAGCATTGATTGCAAGACATTCACTCATTTGGGTCAAGACGAAGTCTTAGCCGTGGCAAAATCGAACGCTCCCATCACCGAACATCTCGCTTATCTGCTCGCGCAAGCCAACCGGGAGATCAACCGGCAGTTGGAACTGCGCTTGAGCAAGGAGGGAGTTCCTGTCGAGCAGTGGCGCATCCTGAAGGTGCTGTCGGACGGCGACGGCCATTCGATGGGCGATCTTGCGGACGCGGTGCTGCTCAACCATCCGACGCTGACCAAGATGATCGATCGCATGGTCTCCGACGCACTGGTCTATCGCGTGCAGGATCCCAACGATCGCCGCAAGGTGCTGATGTTCATCTCCGACCGCGGCAAGGTGCTGTGCAAGAAGCTCAACTCGCTCGCAGTCGACCAGGAAGAGCACATTTTGGAAAGCTACGGGGACAAGTCGACGAGCGAACTGAAGCGGCTGCTGGAGAGCTTGATCGACAGCTCCAATTGAGGGCGACGATTCAATCTCCTCGCCGCCCTGGACAAGCGAAGCGCAGATCCAGGACGACGATGTGGAGGAAGCTGCCCGCCATAGGCACAACCGTCATCGCCCGATTTAATCGGCCGATCCAGTATTCCAGAGACCAATGTGATTGAACCGAGGCGCCGCGGCGCACTAGGTCGCCCGGTCAAGCCGGGCGACGACGGCGTTGAATGAGGCGCGAGCACCGCGCCTCACATTCAGGCCTTACGCATACCGTCCGTGGCAGTGCTTGAACTTCTTGCCGGAGCCGCAGGGGCAATCCTCGTTGCGGCCGACCTTGCCCCAGCTGGCCGGGTTCTTCGGGTCACGCAACGCGGCGTCGGTGTGCTGCGGGGCCAGCGAGACGTTGGCGACGGCCATTTCATCTTCGCCTGTGTTCGGATCGAACTTGTGCGCTTCCATCTGCGGCAGCACGGGCGCTTCCTGCTCCGGCGGGACGATCTCGACCCGCATCAGCTGCGCGGTGACGGCCTCGCGCAAGTGCGCGCTCATCTCCTGGAAGAGGTTGAAGGCTTCGGTCTTGTACTCCTGCAGCGGATCGCGCTGGCCGTAGCCACGCAGGCCGATGACCTGGCGCAGATGATCGAGCATGATCAGATGCTCGCGCCAGAGATGGTCGAGCGTCTGCAAGAGAATGGTCTTCTCGACGTAACGCATCACGTCGGGACCCCATTGCCCGACCTTGGCCGCCATGTGCTCATCGGCACGGTTCTCGATGCGGTTGAGCAGCTCCTCGTCGGCGATGCCCTCTTCCTTGGCCCAGTCGTCGACCGGCAGGTCGAGATCGAGCACGCGCTTCAGCTCGTCCTTCAGGCCGGCGACGTCCCACTGCTCGGCATAGGCATGCTCGGGCACGTGTTTGGCGACGAGATCCTCGATGAAAGCGTGGCGCATGTCGGCGACGGTCTCGGCGACGCTCTCGTCCTTCATCAGGTCGACGCGCTGGTCGAAGATCACCTTGCGCTGGTCGTTCTGGACGTTGTCGAACTTGAGCAGATTTTTGCGGATGTCGAAGTTGCGGGCCTCGACCTTCTGCTGCGCCTTCTCGAGCGCCTTGTTGATCCAGGGATGGATGATCGCCTCGCCCTCCTGCAGGCCGAGACGCTGCAGCATGCTGTCGAGGCGATCCGAGCCGAAGATGCGCATCAGATCGTCTTCCAGCGACAGGAAGAACTTTGAGCGGCCAGGGTCACCCTGACGGCCGGAACGGCCGCGGAGCTGGTTGTCGATGCGGCGGGATTCATGCCGCTCAGAGCCGATGATGTAGAGGCCGCCCGGCTTCTTCACGGTCTTGGCGGGCTTGCTACCCTTGGCCGGCTCGACCTCGACGGTTTCTTCCGCCTTCAGCACGATGTCACGGAAATGGGCGATGTCGGCCTTGATCTGCTCGATCCTCGATGCCTTCTCGGCCTCGTCCTCGATGCCCACAGTTTCCTGCTGGATGCGCATCTCGAGCGATCCGCCGAGCTTGATGTCGGTACCGCGGCCGGCCATGTTGGTCGCGATCGTGATCGCGCCCGGCACGCCGGCTTCGGCGACGATGTAGGCTTCCTGCTCGTGGAAGCGCGCATTCAGCACCGCGAACAGCTTTGCCGGCTTGCCGGCCCGCGCGGCGGCATAGAGCTTGTCGAGCGCGTTCTCCTTGCCGAAGTCGATCTGCTTGTAGCCGTTCTGCTTCAGGAACTCGGCCAGCACTTCCGACTTCTCGATCGAGGCGGTACCGACCAGCACCGGCTGGAGCCGTGCGTTCGCGCGCTCGATCTCGGCGAGGATCGCCTGGTATTTTTCCTTTTGCGTCCGGTAGACCTCGTCGTCCTCGTCGAGGCGCGCGATCGCCAGGTTGGTCGGGATCTCCACGACCTCGAGCTTGTAGATGTCGAACAGCTCGTCGGCTTCGGTCGCGGCCGTGCCGGTCATGCCCGCGAGCTTCTCGTACATGCGGAAATAGTTCTGGAAGGTGATCGAGGCCAGCGTCTGGTTCTCGGGTTGAACCTGGACGTGCTCCTTGGCCTCCAGCGCCTGGTGCAGGCCTTCCGAATAACGCCGGCCCGGCATCATGCGCCCGGTGAACTCGTCGATGATGACGACCTCGTCGTCGCGGACGATGTAGTCCTTGTCGCGGGTGAACAGCGTGTGGGCGCGCAGCGCCTGGTTGATGTGGTGGACGACGGAGACGTTCTCGACGTCGTAAAGCGACTCGCCCTTGAGCTGGCCGGCGTCGCGCAGCAGCGTCTCGATCTTCTCCATGCCGCCTTCGGTCAGCGTCACGGTGCGCTGCTTCTCGTCGACCTCGTAATCGCTCTTGTCGAGCTTGGGCAGGAAGCTGTCGATGGTGTTGTAGAAATCCGAGCGATCGTCGAGCGGGCCGGAGATGATCAGCGGCGTGCGCGCTTCGTCGATCAGGATGGAGTCGACTTCGTCGACGATGGCGAAGAAGTGCGGCCGCTGGACCATGTCCTCGAGCCGGTACTTCATATTGTCGCGCAGATAGTCGAAGCCGTATTCGTTGTTGGTGCCGTAGGTGATGTCGCAGGCATAGGCTGCCTTGCGCTCGGCATCGTCGAGGCCATGGACGATCACGCCCGTGGTCATGCCGAGGAAGCCGTAGATCTGCCCCATCCAGCCGGAGTCGCGGCGGGCGAGGTAATCGTTGACGGTGACGACGTGGACGCCTTTGCCCGCAAGTGCGTTGAGGTAGACTGCAAGCGTTGCGACCAGCGTCTTGCCTTCGCCGGTCTTCATCTCGGCGATGTCACCCTCATGAAGCACCATGCCGCCGATCAGCTGGACGTCGAAATGACGCTGGCCGAGCGTGCGCTTGGCCGCCTCGCGCACCGTGGCGAAGGCGGGCACCAGGAGGTCGTCCAGCGTCTTGCCTTCGGCAAGCTGCTTCTTGAACTCGGCGGTGCGGGCCTTGAGCGCCTCGTCGGAAAGTTTGGCGAACTCGGGCTCCAGCGCGTTGATCGCGTTGATGCGGGACTGATATCCCTTCACCCGCCGGTCGTTGGCGGAGCCGAAAAACTTGCGGGCGAGCGCGCCGATCATGCCTAGTTCCTGTGTTCGCGATTCAACCGCGTTGGGCCTACGAAGTTGTCACCCGCCAGCCTATCAACTCACCGTGACGCCTTCTGACGCCAGAGCCCGGACTGCGGGGTCATCCGCCATATGGGTGGGAATTGGGCTAGTCTGGGTTCACCGGCCAAAAACGCAGCAAAATAAACGCCATCGCCATGGTCGCGACCGGGCAGAGATATGGCCCGGTCAGGGCCTTGTCAACGGCGGCCGCATTGCGGCTAATTCATCATTTTGACAGACTTTTCGCGTTGCCAAGCCCCCCTGAATTGGGCGAGTGTCCGCCCCGCTCAAGCAGCCCCTGCTTCAACATAAGGATTTTCCATGACCACCTCGTTCCCGGTAACTACCGGCCAGCGTTTTCGCCATGCGTCCGCCCTGGCTGGCTCCCTGGCCCTGGCGCTGTGTTTGGCGTTCGCGGGCCCGCTCCGGGCGGCCGACGATCCCGTTCTGGCCAAGGTCAATGGCGCTGAAATCAAGAAGAGCGACGTCACCATGGCCGAGGAGGAGCTCGGACCGAGCCTCGCCCAGATGGATCCGGCGACCAAGGACGAGAACGTCCTGTCGTTCCTGATCGACATGAAGATCGTGGCCAAGGCCGCCGAGGACAAGAAGGTCGCCGACAGCGACGAGTTCAAGAAGCGGATGGCGTTCGCTCGCAACCGCCTGCTGATGGACAGCCTGCTCGCCAACGAAGGCAAGGCCGCCACGACCCCCGATACCATGAAGAAGGTCTATGAGGAGGCCTCCAAGCAGATCACCGGCGAGCAGGAAGTGCGCGCCCGCCACATCCTGGTCGAGACCGAGGACGAGGCCAAGGCGGTGAAGGCCGAGCTCGACAAGGGCGCCGATTTCGCCGAGCTCGCCAAGAAGAAGTCCAAGGATCCGGGTTCCGCCGACGGCGGCGACCTCGGCTTCTTCACCAAGGAACAGATGGTGCCGGAATTCTCGGCGGTCGCGTTCGCGCTGGAGCCGGGCAAGATCTCCGACCCCGTGAAGTCGCAGTTCGGCTGGCACATCATCAAGGTCGAGGAAAAGCGCAACCGCAAGGCGCCGGACTTCGAGCAGGTCAAGCCCCAGATCGAGCAGTACGTCACCCGCAAGGCCCAGGCCGACTACGTCGCCAAGCTCCGCGCGGATGCCAAGGTCGAACGGATGGATCAGGCTGATGCGTCCAAGGATGCCAAGCCGGCCGACGCGACCAAGCCTGCCGATGTCAAGCCTGCCGACGGCAAGATGGCGCCTCCCGCCAAGAAGTAAGAATTTGCTGTCACTTCGCTGACGCCAAGAGTATCTAAGCCTTCGTGATGCCCGGCCCCCGTGCCGGGCATCTGCTTATCCAGTTCCCACGAAGGCGCCTCGCGATGTCCTCCTCCGTCTCTCCCCTCGCCCCGAAGAACGTCCCCGATATGCCCGTGATCGCGGGCGTCCGTCTTGCGACGGCCGAGGCCGGCATCCGCTACAAGAACCGTACCGACGTGCTGCTGGCCATCATGGACAAGGGCACCGCGGTGGCCGGCGTCTTCACCAAGTCGAAGTGCCCGTCCGCGCCGGTCGAATGGTGCCGCGCCAAGCTGAAGGGCGGCAAAGCCCGCGCGCTGGTCGTCAATTCCGGCAACGCCAATGCCTTCACCGGCAAGACCGGCCGCGCCTCCACGGCCCTGACCGCGAAGATCGCGGCCAAGGCGGTCGGGTGCAGCGAGAGCGAGATTTTCCTGGCCTCGACCGGCGTGATCGGCGAGCCGCTGGACGCGACCAAGTTCGACGGCGTGCTGGGACGCCTCGCCGTATCAGCGGAAGCAGGCGAATACCTCGCCGCCGCCAAGGCGATCATGACCACGGACACCTTCCCGAAGGTCGCGACCGCGACCGTGAAGCTCGGCAAGGCCAAGGTCACCATCAACGGCATGGCCAAGGGCGCGGGCATGATCGCGCCCGACATGGCGACGATGCTGTCCTTCATCTTCACCGACGCGCCGATCGCGCCCGCCGCGCTCCAGGCGCTGCTCAAGGCCGGCGTCGAGGACACGTTCAACGCGGTCACGATCGACGGCGACACCTCGACCTCGGACACGCTGCTGGCCTTCGCCACCGGCGCCGCCGCCGAGCACGGCGCACCCAAGATCAGCCGCGCGAGCGATCCGCGCCTGAAGGCCTTCGTGAAAGCCTTCAACCAGATCCTCGCCAATCTCTCGGAACAGGTCGCCCGCGACGGCGAAGGCGCGCGCAAGCTGGTCGAGATCACCGTCGAGGGCGCCAAGACCAAGGCCTCGGCGCGCAAGATCGCGATGTCGATCGCCAACTCGCCGCTGGTGAAGACCGCGATCGCCGGCGAAGACGCCAATTGGGGCCGCGTGGTGATGGCGGTCGGCAAGGCCGGCGAGCCGGCCGATCGCGACAAGCTGTCGATCTCGTTCAACGGCATCCGCGTCGCCAAGAGCGGCGCGCGCGATCCATCCTATGACGAGGCGCAGGTGTCGGAAGCGATGAAGGCCCCGGAGATCGCGATTCTGGTCTCGCTCGGCCTCGGCAAGGGCCGCGACCGCGTGCTGACCTGCGACCTCACCAAGGAATATGTCGCGATTAACGGGGACTACCGGTCCTAGCGATCATGGCCGAGCTCAAGCTCACACTGGTGGTGGCCTGCGCGCTGGTCGATGCCGACAAGCGCGTCCTGATCGCGCAGCGACCGGAAGGCAAGACGCTCGCCGGCCTCTGGGAATTTCCCGGCGGCAAGTGTGAACCCGGCGAACGGCCCGAACAGAGCCTGATCCGCGAGCTCCACGAGGAGCTCGGCATCACCGTCGCCGAGCCGTGCCTCGCGCCGCTCACGTTTGCGAGCCACGGCTACGAGACCTTTCATCTCTTGATGCCGCTCTATATCTGCCGGCGCTGGGAAGGGCTGGTGACGCCCCGCGAGGGCCAGACCCTCGCCTGGGTCCGAGCCAACAAGCTGCGCGACTATCCGATGCCGCCCGCGGACATTCCGCTGATCCCGCATTTGATCGATTTGCTGATGTGAGGCGGGCCGTGCCCCGGACGCAGCGCAGCGCCCTTGCGGTGCGCTGCAGAGCCGGAGCCCAGAGAGGCAAAGAGCGCGGTCCCGGCTCTCCGCAGCAGCGTTTCACGCTGCAGCGCGTCCGGGACACGTGTCACTCTTTTCCCGCCTTCTTCACCGCCTCCGCAAGGCTCGCTTTCGCCGAACCCGGCTTCAGCGGCTGCTGCTGGCTTGCATGCGGCGCCCAGCCGGACAACCAGATGATGTCGAAGGTGGCGCGGATGCGCCCGTCGGCATCGGCAAAGCGCTCGGCGTAGATTTCGGCCATGCGCAGCAGCGTCGCGCGCCGGCTCGGGGTGCGGCGGCGCTCGATCAGGACGTTGGCCGCGCCCATGCGGCGGAGATCCTGCATCAAGGCGAACGCATTGCCATAACGCACCACGACGCGATCGACATCGGTCACCGGCAGCGCAAAGCCCGCCCGCTGCAACAGCGCGCCGATGTCGCGCAGATCGGCGAACGGCGCGACGCGCGGCGACACGCCGCCCTCGCATTCGGCCTCCGCCGCGGCAAAAGCCTGCCGTAGCTCGGTCAGGCTGTCGCCGCCGATCATCGCGGCCAGCAGCATGCCATCCGGCTTCAGCGCACGACGAATTTGCGCAAGCACGCCCGGCAGATCGTTGACGAATTGCAGCGCCAGCGCCGAGACGACGAGATCGAGGCTCTCAGGCGCGAACGGCAATTTCTCCGAGCCTGCAGCATCGAGCGCGATCCGTTGGATGGAGGGCAGCCGGGCGCAAAGAGCGGCGAGCCCCTCACCTGGCGTCCAGAGGTCGGCCGGCGCGCGAAACTCCCGCATCACTGCGGCCAGCCGGTCCGACATGTCCTCGACGACCCGGTCGAGCAGAAATGCCACTTCGCCTTGCGCCTGCGCACGCCGCTGCCGCGCATGCAGCAAGGCGCGATCAAATAACGCGGGCGGGGTCTGCGGGTCCTGAGCCATGCCGCTGGTTACGCCGATCGTGCTGGTCATTGCAATCTCTCGTGTCCCGGACGCGGTGCGGCACGCAGTGACGCTCAGCAGACACAGGGACCCATGCTTCTGCGCATGCAGCTTCTGGGCCCCGGCTCAGCAACGCACCGCTCCGCGCTGCGTTGCGTCCCGGGGCACGAGACTGCGGCTTGAGCCCGCGCTAGCGGAACGCTAGCCTCCTCCCATGGACGCCGACGCTGCCCCCACCCGTTCCATCGCCGCACCCTTGCGAGCTGCCTGGTTGGCCGGCCGCCACGTGCTCACGCGCGTGGCCAAGCTCTCGCTCGACATCGCCCTGCCGACTTTATGCGTGTCCTGTCGCGAGCCGGTCGATGGCGAGGGCGTGTGCGCGGCGTGCTGGGCAAAGCTGTCGTTCATCGAACGACCGTACTGCCCGCGGCTTGGCATTCCCTTTGTCTATGACCCCGGTCCCGACATGCTGTCGATGGAGGCCATCGCGAGCCCGCCGGCCTACCAGCGGGCCCGCGCGGCGGTGCGCTACGACGACGTCGCACGCATCCTGGTGCATGCGCTGAAATACCAGGACCGCACGGACCTCGCGCCCGCCATGGGCCGCTGGATGGTGCGCGCGGGCGGCGAACTGCTCGCGGGCGCCGACATGCTGGTGCCGGTGCCGCTGCACTGGCGCCGGGCCTGGCGGCGACGCTACAACCAGTCCGGGGCGCTGGCGCACATCATCGCGCGGCAGAGCGGGGTGAAGGTACGGGGCGAAGTGCTGCGCCGGGTGCGCGCCACCGAGCAGCAGATCGGCCTGTCGCGGGCACAGCGGGCCACCAATGTCCAGGGGGCATTCCAGGTATCCCCCGACCGTCAGGCCGAGGTCCAAGGCCGGCGCATCATCCTGGTCGACGACGTCCTGACATCGGGTGCGACCTTGGATGCCTGTGCGCGCGCTCTGCTGCGTGCCAAGGCAGCCCAGGTCGACGTGCTGGTCTTTGCCCGGGTTGTCGAGATCAGGTAAAGTCCCATATAATTCAATAAATTCATGACATGAGAGCGCTGGACGCCATGACCGCTGCTGTCGAGATGTATACCAGGCCGGGATGCGGCTATTGTTCCGCCGCCAGGTCGCTTCTGACCCGCAAGAAGGCGGCCTTCACCGAATTCGACGTCGCCAAGAACCCGTCCTGGCGCGAGGAGATGTACGATCGCGCCGGCCAGGGCTCGACCTTCCCGCAGATCTGGATCGGCGGAACCCATGTCGGCGGCTGCGACGATCTCTATGCGCTCGACCGCGAAGGCAAGCTCGACGGCATGCTCGAAAGCGTCAAGGCGGTCTCATGAGCCACAATCAAGCTCAAGACAGAACCTTTACCGCTGCCATGGTGCAGATGCGCACCGGCTTGATGCCCGAGCCGAGCCTCGCGCAGGCAACCAGGCTGATCCGGGAGGCCGCTGCCAAGGGCGCTGACTACGTGCAGACCCCTGAGGTCAGCAATATGATGCAGCTGAACCGCAAGGCGCTGTTCGAGCATCTCCAGAGCGAAGAGGATGACACCTCGCTGAAGGCGTATCGCGCGCTCGCAGCAGAGCTGAACATCCACATCCATGTCGGCTCGCTGGCGCTGCGCTTCTCGCCGGAGAAGGCGGTCAACCGCTCCTTCCTGATCGGGCCCGAGGGCAATGTGCTCGCGAGCTACGACAAGATCCACATGTTCGACATCGAACTGCCCGACGGCGAGAGCTATCGCGAGTCCGCCAACTACCAGCCGGGCGAGACCGCCGTGATCTCCGACCTGCCCTGGGGCCGTGTGGGCCTGACGATCTGCTACGACGTGCGCTTTCCCGCGCTCTACCGCGCGCTGGCCGAGAGCGGTGCATCCTTTATCACGGTGCCATCGGCTTTCACCCGCAAGACCGGCGAAGCGCACTGGCACGTCCTGCTGCGCGCGCGCGCGATCGAGACCGGCTGCTTCATCTTCGCAGCCGCCCAGGCGGGCACTCACGAGAACAAGCGCGAGACCTATGGCCACTCGCTGATCATCGATCCCTGGGGCGAGATTCTCGCCGAGGGCGATGTCGAGCCCGGCATCATCATGGCCCAGATCGACCCGGCCAAGGTCGAGACCGCGCGCCGCGCGATCCCCTCGCTCCAGCACGGCCGCCGCTTCGGTGTCTCCGATCCCAAGGCCGGGCCGGATCACCTCCACCTGGTGCGGGGATCGGCATGATCCGCTACGCACTCCATTGCGACCGCAAGCATGAGTTCGAGAGCTGGTTTCAGAGCTCGTCCGCTTATGATTCGCAGGTGAAGCGCAAGCTCGTCACCTGTCCGATCTGCGGCTCGGCCAAGGTCGATAAGGCGATCATGGCGCCGCGCATCGTCGCCAAAAAGGGCCGCGGCCGCGCAGCACCGCCACCGGAGCCGGCGACGACCGCCGCACCCGAGGCTACGCCGTCAGGACCGACCTCGCTGATGATGGCCCAGGAGCGCGAGCTGCGCGCCAAGCTGAAAGAGCTGCGCGACCACATCGTGAAGAACGCCGACAATGTCGGCGAGCGCTTTGCGAATGAAGCCCGCGCGATGCATTACGGCGACAAGGAGCACCGCCCGATCTACGGCGAAGCCTCGCCGGATGAGGCGAAGTCGCTGATCGAGGAAGGCATCGAGGTGTCGCCGCTGCCGACACTGCCGGAAGACCGGAACTGACGCGCAAAGCGCGTCAGAATCCCACCAGCAGCGCCACGCCGACCACGATCAGCACGATGCCAAGGATCTCGCGCGGCGCGATCGGCTGCTTGAACGAGTAATATGCCACGCCCTGCGCGAACAGCACCTCGATCAGCGCAAGCGTGCGAACATTGGCAGCGGCCGTCAGCGCGAATGCCAGGAACCAGAACTGAGAAGCGAAGGCGCCCGTGAAGCCGGCGAGCATCGATGGCCGCCACATTCCGAGAATTCCCCGCAATACATTAGGTGCGCGCCAGAGCAGATAGATCGTCAGCACCAGCGTTTGCACGAACAGGCCGAGCACCAGCGTGAAGGAGGATGCCGTCACGAAGGAGACGTTCGGCACCGTGATGATGGCGCCGCGGAAACCGACCGCGGAGAGGGCGAACGCCGCCGCGGCGACCAGGCCGGTGATCGTCGGCTTCAGCTCGGCAAAGCCCTTCTCGCCGCCCGGCCGCAGCGCGGTGGTGACGACGCCGACCGTCGCGATCACGATCGCCAGCACCTTCAGCCAGGTCAGGTGATCGCCGAGGAAGACGAAGCCGAAGATCGCGGTCTGGATCGCCTCGGTCTTGAGATATGCCGTCGTCACCACGAAGGAGCGGTCGTTCATCGCGAGCAGCATCAGACCGGTCGCGATGATCTGGCTGAGCGCGCCCAGCAGCAGCCACGGCCAGAACACTGACCGCGGCATGCTCACATGATCGCCAGTTGCGACCAGCACGACGCCCAAGAAGAGCAGCGAGAACGGGAAGCCGAACAGGAAGCGGATATTGGTCGCACCCCAGGTCCCCAGCGGCTTGGTCAAAGACCGCTGCATCGCATTGCGCGCGACCTGGCCGAGCGCAGCAATGACCGTGAAGGGAATCCAGAGGCTGGTGACGGTGGGCATGGGGGATGGGGACTGCTACGGGAATGATAATGCAACCTGCCGACGCCACGGCCGCGGGTCAATCACGCCCACGTCA
This sequence comes from Bradyrhizobium sp. CCBAU 51627, assembly GCF_028128765.1. Lineage (GTDB taxonomy): Bacteria > Pseudomonadota > Alphaproteobacteria > Rhizobiales > Xanthobacteraceae > Bradyrhizobium. Next base: position 59,833 of record NZ_LBJG01000085.1, on the reverse strand, counting down.
TAGGAGCGATGCTCTTGCTAAAAACTCGTTGTCGTCCCGGCCCCCGCGCGCAATTGCGCCCTAGGCCGGGACGACACCGATTTTGTATTCGCAGCCTGCCCTCACACCATCCCCTCCGCCACCACCATGTAGTTCACGTCCATGTCCGACGAGAGCGTCCATTTGTCGGCGAAGGGCGAGTAGACGACGCCGGTCTGCTCGGTGATGACGAGACGATTGTCGAGCAGGTGTTTGGTCAGCTCGTCGGGGGTGACGAACTTGTTCCACTCGTGGGTGCCGCGCGGCAGCCAACGCAGGACGTATTCGGCGCCGACGATGGCGAGCGCAAAGCTCTTCCAGTTGCGGTTCAGCGTCGAGACCACCATCAGGCCGTTCGGCTTCAGCATCGAGGCGCAGCGCTTCAGGAAGACGCCGACATCGACGACGTGCTCGACCACCTCCATCGCCAGCACGATATCGAAGCGCTCGCGCGGGTCGATCTCCTCGACCGTGGTGCACCGATAGTCGATCGCAAGGTGGCTCTTGTCGGCATGCAGCTTTGCCGCCGCAATGTTGCTCGCGGACGGGTCGACGCCGATGACCTGTGCGCCCAGCCGCGACAGCGGCTCGCAGAGCAGGCCGGCGCCGCAGCCGATGTCGAGCACGCGCAAGCCGGCGAGGCAGTTGAGGCTGCGCACATTGCGCTCGAACTTGCGGCAGGCGGCGTCGCGGATGTAGCCGAGCCGCAGCGGATTGATCCGGTGCAGCGGCGCCATCTTCCCCTTGGGGTCCCACCACTCGGCGGAGAGTTTCGAGAATTTCGCGATCTCGGCGGCATCGACGGTCGAGCCGGGCGGGAGGCTTGCTGGTGCGGAAGTATCTTGCTGCATGCTCATGGTTGCGCGCGGTCCTACCGCGTGGTGATCGAACTACGGAAGGCCAGCGGCGAGGCGATGGTTTTGATCGTCTCGATCCCCTCGCCGACGCCGCGAATGGTCACGTCGCCGTAGTTGAGAATTCGTCCGAGAATCGTCTGATCGACGTCGACACTCTCGACCTTGTCCAGCGCCATTTCAAAGGTGCGGCGCTTGATGAACCCGGTCTTGTGCACAACCCTGAGATTGGTGACGTCGGTCTCGGTGGTGAAGCGATGGAACCAGCCCTTCACGGTCCAGTACAGGGCGCCCAGCGCCACCAGGCCGGAGCCGAACAGGCACAGGATCATGATGCTGTAAATGTCGGTCTGGCGGGAAATGGCGAACAGAACGATGGCCACGATCCAGGCCAGAATGGCCGGGAAATAGAAGATCCAATGTGCATTGGTCGAATACAGCACCCGCTCGCCGGGCTGCAGGATCTCGTCGATATAGCGCGCCATAACCTCTAATAACCCATTGCCCGGATTGGCGATGCAGGAACCCGCTTGCCCCCGGCCCCGCCCCTCTGTATACGCGCGGTCGGTATCCCCTGGCATCCGGCCCAGCGCGGGTCACCATACTGATCCTCAAGAGGGAATGCACGCGTCGTCATGAGCCGCCTCGTGATGAAATTCGGCGGCACGTCCGTCGCCAATATCGAACGTATCCGCAACGTCGCACGCCATGTGAAGCGTGAGGTCGACGCCGGCCATGAAGTGGCCGTGGTCGTCTCGGCGATGTCGGGCAAGACCAACGAACTGGTGGCCTGGTGCACCGAGGCCTCGCCGATGCACGACGCGCGCGAATATGACGCCGTGGTGGCCTCCGGCGAACAGGTCACATCGGGCCTGCTGGCCATCGTGCTCCAGAGCATGGGTATCCAGGCCCGCTCCTGGCAGGGCTGGCAGCTCCCCATCAAGACCAGCGACGCCCATGCCTCGGCCCGGATCGAGGACATCGACGGCAGCGAGATCATCAACCGATTCCGGGATCGCAAGGAGGTCGCGGTGATCGCCGGCTTCCAGGGGATCGATCCCAAGACCAACCGCATCACGACGCTCGGCCGCGGCGGCTCCGACACCTCGGCCGTGGCGATCGCCGCCGCGGTCAAGGCCGACCGCTGCGACATCTACACCGACGTCGACGGCGTCTACACCACCGACCCGCGAATCGTGCCGAAGGCCAAGAGGCTGGACAAGATCGCGTTCGAAGACATGCTGGAACTGGCCTCGCAGGGCGCCAAAGTGCTCCAGGTCCGTTCGGTGGAACTCGGCATGGTCCACAACATGCCGATCTTCGTCCGCTCGAGCTTCGACAAGCCCGAGGATATCGACCCGCATGCCAACCAGCCGCCCGGCACGCTGATCTGCAGCGAGGAGGAGATCATGGAAAGCCACGTCGTCACCGGCATCGCCTTTTCGAAGGACGAAGCCCAGATCTCGGTGCGCCAGATCGAGGACAAGCCCGGGGTCGCTGCGTCGATCTTCGGCCCGCTCGCGGATGCCAATATCAACGTCGATATGATCGTCCAGAACGTGTCTGAGGACGGCAAGACCACGGACCTCACCTTCACGGTGCCGGCCGCCGACTATAACCGCGCCAAGGACACGATTACCGCCGCCAAGGCCAAGATCGGCTATGCCAGGCTTGATACCGCTACCGACGTCGCCAAGATTTCGGTCATCGGTAGCGGCATGCGCAGCCACGCCGGCGTCGCCGCCCAGGCCTTTTCGGCCCTCGCCGGACGGAATATCAACATCCGGGCCATCACAACCTCCGAGATCAAATTCTCGGTTCTGATCGACACCGCCTATACCGAGCTTGCGGTGCGCACTCTGCACACGCTCTACGGCCTCGATCAGGCTTAGACCTAATTTTCTCTTAGCGGTCGCAGCAAACGCGAAGGTGTACACACCTTCGCGTTTGGCAGGCGTTTTGCTTGGCAAAACAAGCCTCGATTCGCTATACGGCGAACAGGGTGGGCTGCCGCAGACTGTGTCCCAGTTCAGGCCGCTGATTCGGTGCAAGCGAAGGTTTGCGCCTGCGCCGGACAAACAATTTGGTTGTTTTTCTGGAATTTTTGGCCAGCCGCCGGCCGATACCGCCGGGCCGGGCAGACGGAGGAGATTGACGGTTCATGCGGAGCGCGTCGGGAGGTCCCCGCGTCTTGTTGAGACGGCTCCGCGAAACCATGGCGGAGCAGGTCTCGGCCCAGGAGCGGCTGGACAAGATCGTGGTGCTGATCGCCGCCAACATGGTGGCCGAGGTATGCTCGGTCTACGTGCTGCGCGTCGACAACACGCTCGAGCTTTACGCCACCGAAGGTCTCAACCGCGAGGCCGTGCACCATACCGTGCTGAGCGCCCATGAGGGCCTGGTCGGCCTCGTCGCCAGCGAGGCGACGCCACTCAATTTGAACGACGCCCAAAGCCATCCGGCCTTCTCGTTCCGCCCGGAGACCGGCGAAGAGATCTATCACTCCTTCCTCGGCGTGCCGATCCTGCGCGCCGGCAACACGCTCGGCGTGCTGGTGGTGCAGAACCGCGCCAAGCGCACCTATGTCGAGGAAGAGCTCGAGGCGTTGCAGACCACCGCCATGGTGCTGGCGGAGCTGATCGCCTCCGGCGAATTGTCCGCGCTGGCCCAGCCCGGCCTCGAGCCGGCCGCACGCCATTCCACCCAGAAGGCGGGCGCCATCCTCTCGGAAGGCATCGCGCTCGGCCATGTCGTGCTGCACGAACCGCGCGTCGTCATCAAGGACTACATCGCCGAAGACCTGCCGAAGGAGATCAAGCGGCTCGACGCGGCGCTCGCCAAGCTGCGATCGGACCTCGACCGCATGCTGGAGCGCGGCGATGTCGCCGAAGGCGGCGAACACCGCGACGTGCTCGAAGCCTACCGCATGTTCGCCAACGACCAGGGCTGGTCGCACAAGCTGCACGAGGCGGTCGCCACCGGCCTCACGGCCGAAGCGGCGGTGGAGCGCGTGCAGTCCGACACCCGCGCGCGCATGCTGCGCTCGACCGATCCCTATTTGCGCGACCGGCTGCACGATCTCGAGGATCTCGGCTACCGCCTGATGCGACAGCTCGTCGGCCAGGACCACGCACCGTCGCGCGAGCAATTGCCCGACAACGCCATCGTCATCGCGCGCGCGATGGGACCGGCGGCGCTGCTCGATTACGACCGCAAGCGCCTGCGTGGCATCGTGCTCGAGGAAGGCACCGCCAACTCCCACGTCTCGATCGTGGCGCGCGCGCTCGGCATTCCCGCGGTCGGCGAGGTGCCGAACGCGCCCGGCATTGCCGACCCCGGCGACGCCATCATCGTCGACGGCACCTCGGGCGCGATCTATGTGCGCCCGTCGCAGGAGATCGAGGCAGCCTATGCCGAGCGGGTGCGCTTCCGCGCCCGCCGCCAGGCGCAATATCTTGCGCTGCGGGACCGGCCCTGCGTCACCAAGGACGGCGAGAAGGTCGAGCTTTTGATTAATGCGGGCCTCGCGATCGACCTGCCGCATATCGACGATACCGGCAGCGCCGGCATCGGCCTGTTCCGCACCGAGCTGCAATTCATGGTCGGCCAGAGCCTACCGCGCACCAGCGACCAGCTCGCGCTCTACCGCGCCGTGCTGGATGCCGCAGGCCCCAAGCCCGTCACCTTCCGGACCCTCGACATCGGCGGCGACAAGGCGCTGCCCTATATGGAGACGGTGATCGAGGAGAATCCCGCGCTCGGCTGGCGCGCGATCCGACTCGGGCTTGACCGGCCCGGCCTGTTGCGCGGCCAGATCCGCGCGCTGCTGCGTGCCGGCGGCGGCCGCGCGCTGCGCATCATGTTTCCGATGATCTCGGAGGTCGCCGAGTTCGATGCAGCGAAGGCGCTGGTCGAGCGCGAGCTGACATACTTGCGCCAGCACGGCCACACGCTGCCTGAAAGAATCGATATCGGGACCATGGTCGAGGTGCCGGCGCTGCTCTATCAGCTCGACGAGCTCTTGAAGAAGGTCGACTTCATTTCGGTCGGCTCCAACGATCTGTTCCAGTTCCTGTTCGCGGTCGACCGCGGCAATGCCAAGGTCTCCGAGCGCTTCGACACCATGTCGACACCGATCCTGCGGGCGCTGCGCGACATCGCGCAGAAATCGCAGGCCGCGAAGAAATCGCTGTCGCTCTGCGGCGAGATGGCCTCGAAGCCGATCGGCGCATTGGCCTTGATCGCAATGGGCTACCGCTCGCTGTCGCTCTCGGCGACCGCGCTCGGCCCGGTCAAGGCAATGGTGATCGACCTCGATGCCAAGAAGGCCGCAGCGATGCTCGGCCCGCTGCTGGATGCGCCGACCGGCAGCGTCTCGATCCGGCAGAAGCTGACGGAATTTGCCGAGGCCGAAGGCCTGGCGTTGTAGCGGCCTGCCGCCCGTCGCCGCCGCCTCCCTCCGCTTTTGAGACCAAACCGATGTCGTCACTTCCCGAAGCCAAACTGGACGTCCTGCTTGCGCATCACGCTTCGCTCGAAGCCGAATCGCTCGGACGGCTCTCCTCCGAGCGCTACGTGCAGGTCACACGCGAGCTCGCCGAGATCACTCCCTTGATCGAGGCGGTGAAGACCTACCGCGCCGCCGTCAAGGAGCTCGCCGACACCGAAGCGCTGATCGCCGACCCGGCAACCGATGCCGAAATGCGCAGCATGGCTGAAGCCGAGCGCGACGAGCTCAATCCGAAGATCGAGGATCTCGTACAGAAGATCCGTGTCGCGCTGCTGCCCAAGGACGCCATGGACGACCGCAACGTGGTGCTGGAAATCCGCGCCGGCACCGGCGGCGACGAGGCTTCGCTGTTCGCCGGTGATCTGTTCCGGATGTACGAGCGCTTTGCCGCCTTGCAGGGCTGGAAGGTCGAGGTGATCTCGGCGAGCGAAGGCACCGTCGGCGGTTACAAGGAAATCATTGCGGAGGTGCAGGGCCGCGGCGCTTTCTCCAAGCTGAAATTCGAATCCGGCGTGCACCGCGTCCAGCGCGTGCCTGACACCGAGACGCAGGGCCGCATCCACACCTCGGCGGCGACGGTCGCCGTGTTGCCCGAGGTCGAGGATGTCGACGTCGAGATCAAGAACGAGGATCTGCGCATCGAGACCATGCGTGCGCAAGGCGCGGGCGGCCAGCACGTCAACAAGACGGAATCGGCGATCCGCATCACCCACATTCCGACCGGCATCGTGGTGATGATGCAGGACAGCCGCTCCCAGCACAAGAACCGCGCTTCCGCCATGAACATCCTGCGCTCGCGCATCTACGACGCAGAGCGGCAGCGTGCCGACGCCGCGCGCTCGGCCGAGCGAAAGGAGAAGGTCGGCTCCGGCGACCGCTCGGAGCGGATCCGCACCTATAACTTTCCGCAGGGCCGCGTCACCGACCACCGCATCAACCTGACGCTCTACAAGCTGCCACAGGTGATATCAGGCGAGGCGCTCGGCGAACTCACCGATGCACTGACCACCGAACACCAGGCCGCCCAGCTTGCGGCGCAAGGCGCGGCGGCCTGAGCCTCAGCGCGTTTTGGCCCGGAACGATCGCAGGATCTTGGCCAGAGCCGGAGCGGCGGCACGCAGCTCGTCCAGATGAATGCGCGAGAGCGAGCGCAGCTTCTGCTCGCCCTTGACGGTCAGCTTGACCAGGACGCGGCGCGCATCTCCGGGATCGGCTTCCCGGCCGATCAGGTTCAGTTTCGCCATGCGATCGACCAGCTCCACGGCGGTATGGTGCCGGATCAGGAGGAAGCCTGCGATATCGCCGACGCTGGCGCCGTTGGGGCTCGCCAATCCCTTGATCGCAAGCAGCGCCTGATGCTGCTGCGGCGTCAATCCAGCGCTTTGGGCCGCCGTCTCGCTGAAGGCGAGGAATGTGCGGAGCTGGTGGCGGAATTGCGCAAGCGCTCTGTAATCAGCCTCGCGCATCGCAGCGCCCTTTGAGGATGTCGCAGAGACCGTACGTTCGGTCGCCCGCTTCGATTGAGCACTCACGCGATCTCTCCTTCGCTGCGAAGCGCGATCAAACGCGCTCCTTTCCGTTGACGCAAGCGATGCTGCCGATCTATCCACGATGCCAGGCAGGACGGTTCCCTTGACGGCAGATTTCGATTCCGGACCCAGCATCGAGCGTGCGCGGCGCGCGCTTGCGGCGCGGCTGCAGGCGGCCGGCATCGAGGATCCGTCGCTGGATGCTCGCCTGCTCGTGGGCGCCGCGCTGGGGCTCGATCTGACCGGCTTGGTCGTGCAGGCGGAACGATATCTCACGCCCGAGGAGGCTGTGCGGCTCGAAGGATACGCAAAGCGAAGGCTCGCCCATGAGCCGGTCGCCCGCATTCTCGGCGTGCGGGAATTCTGGGGCTTGCCGTTCCGGCTGTCCGAAGCGACGCTGGTGCCGCGGCCTGATACCGAGACCGTGGTCGAGCTGGCACTCGAGATCTTTCGCGAGCGCGCGAACGCGGGGCGACGGCCGCGCATCGCTGATATCGGCACGGGATCGGGCGCCATTCTGCTGGCGCTGCTGCACGAGATTCCCGATGCGTTTGGCGTCGGCACCGATCTCAGCCTGACCGCGCTTCATACCGCCAGGGGCAATGCCGCCGCCCTGGGCCTTTCCGACCGCGCTGGCTTCGTCGCCTGCTCCTACGCGGCGGCGCTTCGCGGGCCGTTCGACCTGATCGTATCGAACCCGCCCTATATTCCCGCCGGGGAAATTCCGAAACTGAGCATCGAGGTACGCGAGCACGATCCGCATCTGGCACTCGACGGCGGCAATGACGGCTACGACGCCTATCGCGCCCTGATCCCGCAGGCGGCCGAGCGGCTCGCGCCCGGCGGCATCCTGGTCGTCGAGGCCGGACGGGGCCAGGCCGGAGATATTGAAACCTTGATGGCAGCTGCCGCGTTATCGATCGACAGGCCGCCCAAGACCGACCTGGCGGGCATTCCCAGGGCCGTCTCGGCCCGAAAAATGCCCCCATAAAAGCCGGATTGGGCTCCAAAAACCTCTTGGAATATCCCGTGGGAACGACTACTTTCCGGTCAACACATCGGTGCCGGCCCCGTAGACCTACGGGCGAAAGCCGGGCTCTCGGGCGAGAGCTTTACTGATTATAGGTTCCAAGCCGCAGGTCCTGTTGAGCGCGATGGCCAGTTAAGCTGCGCTGCTTACCGACCGCAAAGTGAACGAAAGCCTGATATTGCGCTTGAAGACTTACGCAAGAAAGCTGGGCTTGTTTCGGCAGGCGATATGAATGGGTTCGCTGGCAATGGATGCTGGCGGGTGGGGAACGCGTCTTTGTTGAACGCGACGGTCGACGAACATTGGCAGGGTTCAATCCGCCCTTGCGCGCGGTGCGCGCGAGGACTGTGAACCGCTGTCCGCAGGCTACTCCAGGCAATCAGTGATGCGTGCAACCTTTAGGGCTGGAATCAAAGGCAGGACATGAGAAACGGTCAGAACAAGCAGCGGATGCGCAACCGCAACAACAACAATAACAACAACCGGCGCGGCCAGAACCCGATGACCCGGGTCTTCGAATCGAACGGCCCAGACATCAAGATCCGCGGCACCGCCTCGCACATCGCCGAAAAATATCTTCAGCTTGCGCGTGACGCGCGTTCTTCGGGCGACCCGGTCGCCGCCGAAAACTACTACCAGCATGCCGAGCACTATTTCCGCCTGATCGCCGCGGCGCAGGAACAGTTCCGCCAGAGCCAGCAGCCGCGCGGCGACGAGCCCAGCAGCACCGGCAGCGACGATGGCGAGGATGACGGCGAGAACTTCTCGGCGTTCGGCCAGGAGCCCGGCTTCGTTCCGCAGCCGCCGCCGCAGCAGCCCTTCATGCGCGACCGCGACGGCCAGCGTGATCACCACCAGCGCGACTACCAGCCGCGCGACAACCAGCAGCCCTATCAGCGCGATCAGCAGCAACCGCGCGAGCATCGCGAACGCGACCATCGTCCGCAGCCGCAATATCATCAGCAGCCGCAGCCGCAGAACCAGCCGCAGCCGGTCGTCGCCGATGCCGGCAACGTCGATCGGCTGCCATCCTTCATCACCGGCGCGCAGCCGCAGACGAGCGGCGCGCCTGGCGGCTTCGAAGGCGGCAGCGGTGGTGGTGGCGAGCGTTATCCGCGGCGGCGGCGCCGGCCGCATGGCGGCCCACGCCCCGAGCGCGAGGCCGCTCCCGCGGCGACCAGCGACGATCTCGCCCCCGGCGAGTAAGCTGCCCAACTCTCTTGATCTTCGTGGACTGCATCGTCCCGGCTTCGCCGGGACGATTTGTTTTCAGGTCCGCGTCACCGTCGTCGAGGACGGCACCAGGACCGGCTTCAACGAGGGAATCAGCCGCGCCCGTTCGCGCTTGGCCGGGATGGCACGATAGACCTGCTTGGTCGCTTCGACGATGTGGACGCCGGCGAACGGCAGCGACAGCGCCGCGCCGGCGCGTTCCCACATCTGCGCCGATTTCAGCACCCAGCGGCCCGCATAAGGCGGCATGAACAGCGCCTCGCCCCAGGCGGTCGGCGTGAACCAGGTCTGGCGCAACAGGTCCGTGATCTGTGAGCGCGAGTAGGGACGGCCGTGGCCGAACGGCGTGTTGTCGCTGCGCGTCCATACCCCGCGCCGATTCGGGATCACCGCGATGACACGCCCGGACGGCGACAGCACGCGCCAGACCTCGCGCAGCAGCGCGGCCGGATCATCCGACATCTCGAGCGCGTGGACCAGCAGGATGCGGTCCACCGCGGCGTCGGGAAGCGGCAGCGAGAACTCGTCGACCAGCGAGGCCAGCGCCGGCCGCCCGGTCGGCCATTTCAACACGCCCTGGGCTGCCGGCATGAAGGCGATGCAGCGCTCCGCGTCCTCGCGAAACAGTCCGAGATAGGGCGTCGGATAGCCGATGCCGAGCACACGCTGCCCCTCGGCGCCCCGCCAGCGCTCCCGGATCCCGCGATTGATCATCTGCCGCGCCACGATGCCGAGGCGCCGGGAATAGAACTCTCTGAGGTCGACGACGTCGATGGTCATGGCGGCAATGTAACATGCACAAGGCTGCCGCCGCGCGCGGAATATTGCATTGCCTGCGCAACGTTAACGCCATATTTGTCTGACGGGGCTGAGCCCGATGGAGATGTCATGGCCGCCGAAATTCGTACTTTCACCTGTTTAAACGACAATTTCGGTTATCTGATCCACGACGTGGAAACCAAGGCAACCGCGTCGATCGACGCACCGGAAGCCGGCCCCATCATCAAGGCGCTGGAACGGGAGGGCTGGCAGCTCACCGACATCCTGATCACCCATCATCACGGCGATCATGTCGGCGGGGTCGCCGAGCTCAAGCGGAAATACAATTGCCGCGTCGTCGGGCCGCATGACAAGACGACTGCGATCGCCGATGTCGATCTGCGCGTCGCCAATGGCGACGTGGTCAAGATCGGCACGCTGCTCGGGCGCGTGCTGGAGACGCCTGGCCACACGCTCGACCACATCTCCTACGTGTTCGACACCGAGAAGACCCTGTTCGCCGCCGACACGCTGTTCTCGATCGGCTGCGGCCGCGTGTTCGAAGGCAATTATCCGATGATGTGGGACTCGCTGTTGAAGCTGCGGGCGCTGCCCGACGATTTCAAGCTCTATTGCGGCCACGAATATACGGCATCCAACGTCAAATTCGCGCTCACGGTGGAGCCGGACAACGCAGCGCTTCAGGCCCGCGCGGCCGAGGTTGCGAAGCTGCGGGCGGAAAACAAGCCGACCATTCCCTCACTGCTTGGTGATGAGAAGCGAGCAAACGTGTTCCTGCGTGCGGATGAACCGTCGGTGGCGGCCAGGTTACACATGAAGGGTGCGGATGCCGCCGCAGTGTTCGGCGAACTGCGCGAGCGCAAAAACAAATCCTGAAGAACAAGTCCTGACGGGGATCGATGCCGACCGCAGCCGAGATCATCGCACGCCTCGAACTCCGTCCGCATCCCGAGGGCGGACATTATCGTGAGACCTTCCGCGACCAGACCACCGACGCCAACGGCCGCTCGCGCTCGACTCTGATCTACTTCCTGCTCGCGCGCGGCGAGCGCTCGCACTGGCATCGCATCGATGCGGTCGAGACCTGGCACTATTATGCCGGTAGCCCGCTGACGCTGCGCATCGCCCATGACGGCTGCTCCCAACACGAGGTGCGCCTCGGCGCCGACCTTATGAGCGGCGAGCGGCCGCAGGCGATCGTTCCCGCGGACGCGTGGCAGATGGCAGAGTCCACCGGCGAGTGGACGCTGGTCGGCTGCACCGTGGCACCCGCTTTCGAGTTTGCAAAATTCGAGCTCGCGCCGAAGGGGTGGGAGCCTTAGAGGGCTCTCATCGCTTCCGCAGCACCATGTCCTTGGCCGCGATCAGGCCGCCGCCGGCGATCAGGATCGCTGCAATCGCGATGTTGGCGCTGGCTTTGGCAAAACCGGCGGCGATGAGGAAGCCCGTCGACAGCAGCGGCGTCGCGTAGGAGGCGGCGCCGAGCACGCGGATGTCGCCTCGTTTCATGCCGATGTCCCAGGCGTAGAAGGCCGCACCCACGGGGCCGACGCCGAGCCCGATCACGGCGAGCCATTGCAACGCGCTCTCGGGCCACACAGTGGCTTCAAGCAAACCGTGCATCAACGCCGCGAGCACCGATGTTGCGAGACAGAAGCCGGCGACCGCATCGGTCGGGACGGCCTTCAACCGCCGCGACAGCACCGAATAGGTCGCCCAGACGAACGCGGCAATGAAAGCCGCGATCAATCCCGGCACCGCGCCCGGCGCGAAGCCGGAGGTGTTGCCGGCAAACAGCAGAACGGTGCCGACGAGGCCGAGCACGGCACCGATGATATGATGCACGGCGAGCCGCTCGCCCGGCAGGAAGGACGAGAACAGCACGATCAATAGCGGCCACATGTAATTGAGAAGGCCGGCTTCCGCCGGCGGCGCGAAGCGCAGTGCGAGGAAATAGAGCGCGTGATAGCCAAACAAACCGCCGACGCCGACGACCCACACGACCAGCGGCTGACGCAGGCTCTTCGTCGCCTCGCCCCGACCGATCCAGGTGAGCAGGCCGACGAGACCGCCGATCGCAAAGGTCATTGCCGCGAGTTGAAACGCCGGAATCCTTCCGGTCGCCACCGTCGTCACCGACAGCAGCGACCACATCAGGATCGCGGTCAGTCCGATCAGCGTGGCGGTGCGGGGAGTCATCGGCCCAATGTTTCCGTCATGGCCGGGCTTATCCCAGCCATCAACGCTCTTCCGTGGCGACGGTTGTTGTAGGGCCGTGGATGCCCGGGACAAGCCCGGGCATGACGATGTGAACAATATCACCCGGTGTGATGCGGTCGCATCACACCATGTACTGTCCGCCGTTGACCGTCAGCGTCGAGCCGGTAATGAAACCGGAGTCGTCGGCCGCCAGGAACACGACCGCGCGCGCGATCTCCTCGGGCTCACCCAGCCGGTTGGCCGGGATCTGCGGGATCACGCTCTTCTCCAGAACGTCCTTCGGCACCGCCTGCACCATTTCGGTGTTGATATAGCCGGGGCAGATCGCGTTGACGGTGATGCCGCCCTTGGCATTCTCGAGCGCAAGCGCCTTGGTGAAGCCGATGTCGCCGGCCTTCGCCGCGGAATAGTTGACTTGGCCGAACTGGCCCTTCTGGCCGTTGATCGACGAGATCGAGATGATGCGACCGAACTTGCGCGAACGCATGCCCTCGATCACCTGGCGCGTCATGTTGAACAGCGAGCCGAGATTGGTGTTGATGACGGCGTTCCACTGCTCGAGCGTCATCTTGTGGAAGGCGGTATCGCGGGTGATGCCGGCATTGTTGACGAGCACCTCGATCGGACCGAGGTCGGCTTCGACCTTCTTCACGCCTTCGGCGCAGGCATCGAAGCTGCTGACGTCCCATTTGTAGACCGCGATGCCGGTCTCGGCCTTGAACTTCTCCGCCGCCGCATCGTTGCCGGCGTAACTCGCCGCGACCTTGTAGCCAGCCGCCTTCAGCGCCTTGCTGATCGCAGCACCGATGCCCCGCGTACCACCCGTGACCAATGCAACACGTGCCATGTCTTATTCCTTCCCTTGGACTCTTCGGACGTTTCTGGCGTGATCGTTTTTAACGTTGGATTATGCGGTTGGTTTGACGGACATCAAGAACAAAACGCCCGGCGTTGAGCCGGGCGCTTGTATTTAGTCGAGGCTTGAGCGGATGCGAAGAATATTTGATTTGCAACCGCCGCCTTTTTAATCGCGTGCAACGCACTCACCGACGTGTGCAGCGCACCCGTCGGTCAAGTGTAAGCTCAGTCGCGCGCCAGACACATCGCAATGCCCATGCCGCCGCCGATGCACAGCGTGGCAAGGCCCTTCTTCGAATCACGCTTCTGCATCTCGTGCAGCAGCGTCACCAGCACGCGCGCGCCGGAAGCGCCGATCGGATGGCCGATCGCGATCGCGCCGCCATTGACGTTGACCTTGGACGTGTCCCACCCGAGGTCCTTGTTGACGGCGCAGGCCTGTGCCGCGAAGGCTTCGTTGGCCTCGATCAGATCGAGATCACCGACATTCCAGCCGGCCTTCTTCAACGCAAGACGCGAGGCTGGGATCGGGCCGGTCCCCATGATCTTCGGATCGACGCCGGCATGCGCCCAAGACACGATTCGGGCGAGCGGCTTCTTGCCTTCCTTGGCCGCCTGCTTCGCGGTCATCAATACGACGGCGGCTGCGCCATCATTGATGCCGGATGCGTTGCCGGCCGTCACGGTGCCGTCCTTCTCGAAGGCGGGACGGAGCTTGCCCATCGCGTCCAGGGTTGCGCCGTGGCGCGGATATTCGTCGGTGTCGACCACCACGTCACCCTTGCGGCTCTTGATGGTGACCGGAACGATCTCGTCCTTGAACTTGCCGGCCTTCTGCGCGGCCTCCGCCTTGTTCTGCGAAGCGACCGCAAACTCGTCCTGCTGGGCGCGGGTGATCTGAAATTGCTTGGCCACGTTCTCGGCGGTGTTGCCCATATGGTAGCCATTGAAGGCGTCCCACAGGCCATCCTTGATCATGGTGTCAACGAATTCGAGGCCGCCCATCTTGACGCCGCCGCGCAGGTGCTGGGCGTGTTGCGCCATGCTCATGGACTCCTGCCCACCAGCGACCACGATGTCGGAATCACCGTTGACCAACGCCTGATAGCCAAGCGCGACCGAGCGCAGTCCCGAGCCGCAGAGCTGGTTGACGCCCCAGGCCGGGCTGTCCACGGGGATGCCGGCCATGATCGAAGCCTGGCGGGCCGGGTTTTGCCCCTGACCTGCGGTCAGAATCTGGCCCATGATGACTTCCGAGACCCGGCCGGGCTCGATACCACCGCGCTCCAGCGCGGCCTTGATGGCGATAGCACCGAGGTCATGGGCGGGAAGGGTCGCGAAGGCTCCGTTGAAGCTTCCGACCGGGGTGCGGGCGGCGCTGACGATGACGACATCGTCTGACATGGGCATCTCCTGGGGTTATTGGGGGCAGACGGGGCTGGGAAAACGGCTCGCCAGTCTCGAACGGCATCCTGTTAACGTCATTGCGGCATGTCAATCGGCGGGTCACCAAATTCATGCCGCAGCGCATTCAAAATAGCGTTCTTGGCGTTTTCGCAAGCAAGATTTTGCTCTGCAATTAACCGTGCCGCACAAAACGGTAGCGTGAGCCCTTTGAAAATGCTTATTTTGTTGCGTTGCGTACTCTTCCCGCCCTGCGGCATAGCCCTGCAGGTTCCTGTTCTCCGCGCTTGCAAGTGAGAGCCCATGGCGAAATCAGACCAACCCACCACCATCAAGAAATACGCGAACCGCCGGCTCTATAACACCGGAACGAGCACCTATGTGACGCTCGAAGATCTCGCCGCCATGGTCAAGGACGGCGAGGATTTCCTGGTCTACGACGCCAAGACCGGCGACGACATCACCCGCTCCGTGCTCGCCCAGATCATTTTCGAGCAGGAGAACAAGGCCGGCCAGAATCTGCTCCCGACCACCTTCCTGCGCCAGTTGATCCGCTTCTACGGCGACAGCATGCAAATGGTGGTGCCGAAATATCTGGAGCAGTCGATTGCGACCCTGACCCAGGAGCAGGAGAAGTTCCGCAAGCAGATCGCCAACACGTTGTCCGGCACTCCCTTTGCGCCGCTGGAAGAACAGGTCCGCCGCAACATGGAGCTGTTCCAGCAGACCTTCTCGATGTTCAAGCCCTTCGCTCCGCCCGCGCGCTCGGCCACTCCGGAACCGGAGCCCGATGCGAACGCTGAAGCACCGAAGGACACCAACATCGAGGACCTGCGCCAGCAGATGAAGGACATGCAGGAACGCCTCGAACGGATGTCGAAAAAGGAAGAGTAGGGTTTCACGCGCCGGCGCGTCCGCATGGGGCGGGCGCGCAAACGACCAACCGATTGCGGCACCGCCATGCGGGCGCCGCCGTCCGGCCAACGCCGGAGCTTCCATGTCCGACCGCACCACGCACTGGCAGACTGTCTACGCCACCAAGGGCGAGACCGAGGTCAGCTGGTTTCAGGACAACCCTG
The DNA here is from genome assembly GCF_028128765.1 of Bradyrhizobium sp. CCBAU 51627. Classification (GTDB taxonomy): domain Bacteria; phylum Pseudomonadota; class Alphaproteobacteria; order Rhizobiales; family Xanthobacteraceae; genus Bradyrhizobium. The sequence goes on along the minus strand of NZ_LBJG01000085.1, from coordinate 44,318 downwards.
CGATCTCGCTCGAGATGATTCGCGCTGCGGCCCCCGACCGCAGCGCCGCTATCATCGACATCGGCGGCGGCGCGTCGCGACTGGCCGATGCCCTGCTGCGCGACGGATACCACAATCTCGCCGTGCTGGACCTCTCTGCCAACGCACTCGATGCAGCGAAGCAACGAATCGGAAGCGCCGCTTCAGCGATCGATTGGATCGTTGCCGACGCCACGACATGGCGGCCAGCGAAGACTTACGATATCTGGCACGACCGCGCCGCCTTTCACTTCCTGACCGATCCGCGCGACCGGGCCGCCTACGTCGAGCGCCTGCGATCGGCGCTTGCGCCCGGTGGACATGTCATCATCGGGACATTCGCGCTCGACGGACCGGAGAAATGCAGCGGCCTGCCGGTGCAGCGGCACGACAGCGCCAGCCTGTCAGGCGAGCTCGGGCCGGAGTTCGAGCTGGTCGAGACGCGAAGCGAGATCCACCGCACGCCGTGGAATTCGACGCAGGCGTTTCAGTTCAGCCGATTCCGGCGACGGGGCTAAAAAGACGCCTTTAAGAAGCCGGTGTCATGCCCCGGCTTGACCGGGGCATCCAGTACGCCGCGGCTTCTCCGTATCCTATCACTGTCTCTGGAATACTGGATCGCCTGGTCAAGGCCGGGCGATGACAGCGGAGCAAATGGTTCCCTACGCCGCCAGCTTCACCGCATGCGCAAAGTCCCAATAGAGTTTTCGCGCCTTGGTGTAGAGCGGGCCCGGCTTCAGTTCGCGCCCATCGATGCGAATCACCGGCGCGACCTTGGCGAAATTGCCCGTTGAGAAAATCTCGTCGGCGGCGACGAAGTCGGTATAACGCAGCGTCTTCTCGACCACGGTCACGCCCTCACCGCGAAGCAGGCTGATGACGCGCTGGCGCGTGATGCCGTTGAGGAAGGTGCCGTTCGGCGCCGGCGTGAAGACCACGCCGTCTTTCGCCATGAACACGTTGGAATTGCCGAACTCGGCGACGTTGCCGAGCATGTCGAGCATCAGCGCGTTCTGGAAACCGCGCGAGGCCGCTTCCGCGAGCGCGCGCGAATTGTTCGGATAGAGGCAGGCAGCCTTGGCGTCGACCGGCGCGCATTCGGCCGCGGGCCTGCGGAACGGCGACAGCGTGATCGCGTTCCCGACCGGCTTCGGCATCGGCGCCTCGTAGATGCAAAGGCACCAATTGGTGGTCTCCGGGTCGAACAGCACGCCGCCGCCCGATCCGTTCTGGGCCCAGTACATCGGTCGGATATAGAGCTCGGCATTCGCGGCGAAGCGCGCAATGCCTTCATTGGCGAGCGAGAGCCAGGTGCCGGCATCGACCACCGGCTTCAGGCCAAAATTGATCGCGGACTGATTGGCGCGAGTGACATGGCGATCGAGATCGGGCGCGACGCCTTCGAACGCGCGCGCACCATCGAACACCACCGAACCAAGCCAGGCCGCGTGCGTGCGCGGTCCCATGATCGGCACGTTGCCGTCATGCCATTTGCCCTCGAAGAAGGTCCAGCTCGGCGAATATTCGATCGGCTTCTTGATCTCGGCCATATCAAGCCTCCCCTCAGAATGATCCAAGCACTATTGTCCCGATTTCTAAACGAATTGCTGCGGGAAAGCACCATTCCCACCCCGGAAGGAAAGACGACGCCGCGGTCAAACCGGTTATAATGTCGGGTATGTCACGGAGCTTCCCATGCCGCTCGATCCGCTCGCAAAGCGCTTGTTGACCATGATGGCTGCCGCTGCGCCCCAGGCGCGCAGCCGGCCGAGCGTCGAGGCACGGCGGCAGTCACTGGCGAAGCTGATGCAGTTTGCCCGAGCCGAGGCGCCTGACGTGGCCGTGTCGGACGGCATTCTGCCCGGTCCGGGCGGAGCGCTGCCCTATCGCCTCTATTCGCCCGCGTCTGCCGCGGAGAGCGCTCCGGGCTTCGTGTTCTTTCATGGAGGTGGGCTCGTGGCCGGCAGCGTTGCGACACATGACCGCATCGCGGCGGCGCTGGCGCATGCGACCGGGTGTCGTCTCGTTTCCGTCGACTATCGCCTCGCGCCCGAACACAAATATCCTGCCGCCGTCGACGACGCGATCGCGGCGACCGAATGGGTCGCGCGCGAAGCCTCCTCGCTAGGCATTGATGCCGAGCGCCTCGTGGTTGGCGGCGATTCCGGCGGTGCGACGCTGGCCGCGATCGTTTGCCAGGAGGCAGCGCAGAGCGCCGGCCTCTCGATCGTCGCGCAATGCCTGATCTGCCCGGTGCTCGATTTCGAGGAGACCTCACCTTCACGCGAGGCCTTCGCGGAAGGGCATCTGATCGATCGCGTCACCATCGAGGCCGACCTGTCCGACTACCTGCCCGAGGGCCTGGATGCGGCCGATCCCCGCATCTCGCCCTTGCGTGCGACACGGCTCGCGGGCCTGCCGACGGCAATCATCCACACCGCCGAGTTCGACCCGATGCGCGACGAGGGCAATGCTTACGCGCGCAAGCTGCTAGCGGCAGGCGTCGCGGTCGAGCACGTCTGTCATGATGGCATGGTCCACAATTTTCACGCCATGGGCGCGATCCTGCCGCAAGCGCAGCTCGTGCTGTCGCAGATCGGCGAGCAGGTGCGGCGGGCGGTGGAAAGGTAACGCATATCCTCGCCTCTCCCATCGCGGGAGAGTGTGCCGGTGCGATCACCGCAGGGCAAATCGCGTTCCTTGGCTGGGATCCCGCTTGACCAGACCTGTGAACACGTTCCATCTAGCAATCCGTTGTCGTCACAGCGCCACGCGTCGGATCGCCACTTGTCACATCACAGACCATTGCAGGTTACGGGATTGTGCGCTGTCGCGATGGGACTGCTTTGCCTGACGATATCGGCAGGCGGCGCCTTCGCCGCCGATGAGGATGAGAAAACACCGGCGAAGCCTGCCGTCCCGAACATCTATCTCGATCTGCGCACGATCTATGCCACGATCCCCGCGGGCACGCTCGCGCTCGGCTTTGGCAACACGTCGCTGGCGGCCGCGTTCGAAGCCCTGGCCGCACGACGGGGCACGACGCTGCCGAACGGGCTGCCGGCCGCTAGATCGATTGCGGTCGACCTGCCGCTGACGGTCGACGTCAACGATCGCGTCTCGCTCTATGGTGGCGTATCGGGCTCGACCACCGACATCGGCGGCGGCTGGTCTACCTTCGACATCACCAGCTGGAATATCGGCGTCCAGGCCGATCTCTACCAGCAGAACGGCGGCAGGATCCCGACCATCACGCTACAGTCGACCCTGACGCAGTCGGTGCCGAACGAACAGGGCATGACGAATTCGTTCAACAACATCCTGGAGTTCGACTACGCGCTCGATGAGGACGAGACGCGCGGCTGGCTTGCCGGCATGCAATACACCTACACCACGATCGCAAGCCCGTTCGCCAGCATCCGGCCGAACACGATCCTCTATGCCGGCGGCTATTACCAATGGCCGAGCAACTGGAAGTTCATCGGCCGCTTCGGCATGCAGTCGTTCGGCGGCGCGCAGCTTGCGGGCCGGACGCTGGTGCAGTCCTTCACCCAGCCGATCCTGCGGCTCGACCTTGACCGCATGGACGATAACGACAACCGCCTGTTCGGCATCACCGCGCAGATCGCGTGGATGCCGAGGCCGGCCTACCAGGTGACGCTGCGCACACCGCTCTATGCGGTGCGCAATTAACCCGGGAGCTGCGGCAGATTGTTTGTAAGTTCCGCGTCAACTGGTCGTTAATCCTCATCCGAAAACATCGGGCACGTTACACCGGGGCAAGGGACCTCGCGCGACGCTCGTCCCGCGCTTCGCTTCGTTGTTCGCATTGGAGGCCGCGAATGTCCCGCTTGGTCGCGGAACGGGCGTTCCTTGCCGGAAAGATTTTGCGCGACCTTCAGACGCCCGACGGTCGGCGCATCAGAGCCCATTGCACCACGACGTCGAATGGCGGCCGTATGCTGACCTATGTCGCCTGGAAGTCCCCGCCGCCTGCAAGCAAGGCGGCGGAGTGATGATCGCTCGCCGCAACTAATCCGGCACAGGCACGTCGAACGTGTTCAGCGTGACCGAGACCATGCAATAGACGCCGACCAGATAGGACAGCTCGGCCGCGCCGTGCTCGCCGAATTCCTTCACCGCGGCCCGATAGGTCAGCTCGGGCAGCACGCCGCCGTTCACCAACGCAGATGCCATGTCGTAGGCGACCGCCTCCTGCTTGGTAAGATCGACCGGCCGTTGTCCGGCGACGATCGTCGCGAGCTTCTCGTCCGAGAGGCCGCGCTGCTCGGCGACCAGCACGTGAGCATAGAGCTCGTAGCCGGAGCGGAAATGCGAGCCTGTGACGAGGATCGCGACCTCGCGCACCGGCGCCGGCAGCAGCGGGTTCGACGCGATCGCCTTGACCAGCTCCCACACCGGCTTGCCGAAGCGCGGCTCGCGGAGCCAGGGATTCCACGGCCCGAGCAGCGCGCCGTCGTCGCGCATGTTCACGAAGCCCTTGAAGTGGCCCCTGATACCCGCTTGCATGTCGGCATAGAGCGGCTTCTGCTCGTCGGTCAGCTCTTTCGGATCGAGAATGGGAAGGCGCACGGTGGGTCTCCTCGTTGAGAAGACGCCAAGCTCGCTTGCGTGCACACGCATGGCAAGTGAAGTTGCTGTGACATCGCTGCAATTTCGCAGATGGAAAAGACGCCGCTACGAAGCCCTCGGCTTCATGGGCTCTGGGGATTGACGACGTCCTCGACCGCAAGCGCCAATGGCTGCGCAGTCTCCAGAAACGACGACAAGGCCGCCTCGAACGGCGCCGGATCGAGACCGCGCGCGGCGAGCCAGGCAGGCTCGTAATAGGTCTGCCGGTAACGCTCGCCGGAATCGCAGATCAGCGTCACAAGCGATCCGGTCTGGCCTGCCTTTCGCATCTCCGAGGCAAGGCGGCACAGCGCCAGGAAGTTGGTGCCCGTGGAGCCGCCGACCGCACGTCGCAGCCGGCGCGACAGCACGTTCATCGCCGCGATCGTCGCCGCATCGGGAATCTTCATCATGCGGTCGACCACACCCGGCACGAAGGACGGTTCGCAGCGCGGCCGGCCGACGCCTTCGATCAACGAGGGACGTTCGCAAACATGCGAGCGGTCCTGCGAGCGGAAGCAATCGAAGAACGCGGAATGCTCGACATCGGCGACGCACAGGCGCGTCGGATATTGGCGATAGCGCAAATAGCGGCCGATGGTGGCCGAGGTGCCGCCCGTGCCAGCCCCCATCACGATCCAGTCCGGAAGCGGACGCGGCTCGCCTTTCAACTGCGTGAAGATGGACTCTGCGATGTTGTTGTTGCCGCGCCAGTCGGTGGCGCGCTCCGCAAAAGTGAACTGGTCCATGTAGTGACCGCCGAGCCGGGCCGCGAGCGCGGCGGCCTCCGCGTAGAGCGCGCGACCGTCGTCAATCAGGTGGCAATTGCCGCCATAATGCGCGATGGCGGCGATCTTCTCGGCCGAGGTCGTGCGCGGCATCACGGCGTAGAAAGGCACGCCGATCATCTCCGCGAAATAGGCTTCCGACACCGCGGTCGAGCCGGACGACGCCTCCACGACGGGCGTGCCTTCGCGGATGTGGCCGTTGCAGAGCGCGTAAAGGAACAGCGAGCGCGCCAGCCGGTGCTTCAGACTGCCGGTCGGATGCGTGGATTCGTCTTTCAGATAAAGGTCGATGCCAGACAGCGCCGGCACGATCAGGCGAATCAGATGGGTGTCGGCGGTACGGCACTGGTCGGCTTCGATGGCAGCAATGGCCTTGTCGACCCAGCCGCGCCGGTAGCTGGGGGCGATGGGATCATGCTGACGAAAGGGAAGCGGTTGCATCGGACGAATCTCTCATGAGGCGCATTGCGCATCGATAGCACGATTGTTTGACGCGTTTTCATGACGCGAACCGGCCTCCACTTCGCTGGAAAACGCTCTGCTCAAAACTCCAGCGGCGCGTTGTCGACGACCTCCTTCATGACGAAGAAGGTGCGGGTCTGGCGGACGCCGGGCAGCGCGATCAGCTGCTCGCCATGGATGCGGTTGAAGTCCTCCATGTCGCCGACGCGGATCTTCAGGAAATAGTCGAAATCGCCGGCGACGAGGTGACAGTCGAGTACGAATTTCAGCCTGGCGATCGCCTGCTCGAAAGTGGCGAAACTCTCCGGGGTCGAGCGGTCGAGCACCACGCCGACCATCACGAGCGTGCCCTTCGCCACCTTCTTCGGTGCCACCATGGCGCGGACAGTGGCGATAAACCCGTCCTCGAACAGGCGCTGGGTGCGGCGATGGCAGGTGGCGGGGCTGATCGCGACTGATACGGCCAGCTCGGCGTTGCTGAGGCGGCCGTTATTTTGCAGCAATCTCAATATTTTAAGGTCGGTTCGGTCGAGCCGGGCGGCCATGAAAGGATCTTTCGAAAAAGCAGTCAAACTCGAAAGAAGTCTTAGCAGGTGGCGCCATTTGCGCAAGATAATGCGCAGTACTGGCGCAATATTCGAAAGCACCTTTTTGCTTCACAATGCTAGCGACATCCCAGCCATAACGCCAATCGGGATGATGCAATGAACCTGGACAAATTCGCACGCTATCCGCTGACCTTCGGACCGACACCCATCGAGAAGCTGGAGCGACTGTCGAAGCACCTCGGCGGCAACGTCGAGATCTACGCCAAGCGCGAGGACTGCAATTCCGGCCTCGCCTATGGCGGCAACAAGCTGCGCAAGCTCGAATACATCATTCCCGATGCGATCGCCTCGAATGCCGACACGCTGGTATCGATCGGCGGCGTGCAGTCGAACCACACCCGGATGATCGCCGCGGTCGCCGCCAAGATTGGCATGAAGTGCCGCCTGGTGCAGGAAGCCTGGGTGCCGCATGAAGACGCCGTCTATGACCGTGTCGGCAACATCATGCTCTCGCGCATCATGGGCGCCGACGTGCGCCTGGTCGATGACGGCTTCGACATCGGCATTCGCAAGAGCTGGGAGCAGGCGGTCGAGGAAGTGAAGGCGGCGGGCGGCAAGCCTTATGCGATTCCCGCCGGCGCCTCCGTGCACAAATATGGCGGGCTCGGCTATGTCGGCTTCGCCGAGGAAGTGCGCAAGCAGGAGAAGGAACTCGGCTTCAAGTTCGACTACATCATCGTCTGCACCGTCACCGGCTCGACACATGCCGGCATGCTGGTCGGCTTCGCCGCCGACGGCCGCGCGCGAAAGGTGATCGGCATCGATGGGTCGTTCACTCCCGATCAGACCAAGGCGCAGGTGCTCTCGATCGCGCAGAACACGGCCAAGCTGGTCGAGCTTGGCAAGGACATCGTTGCAGACGACGTCGTGCTGATCGAAGATTACGCCTATCCGGCCTATGGCGTGCCGTCGGAAGAGACAAAGGAAGCGATCCGCCTCACCGCGCGGTTAGAGGCAATGATCACCGATCCTGTCTATGAAGGCAAATCGATGCAGGGCCTGATCGACCTGACCAGGAAGGGCTATTTCGAGAAGGGCGCAAAGATTCTGTACGCCCATCTCGGCGGCGCGCCGGCGCTGAACGGCTACGGTTACGCGTTCCGGAACGGCTAGCCCGCAAAGACTGTCGGTCCCGGGGCGCGGCGAAGTCGCGAGCCCGGGACCCATAATCACAAAATCGCGTTTGGCGGCGCGCTTGTCCGGGATGACGGCGGGGTAGTTGGCGAGCGTTATCGCGTCCGCACGATCTGCAGCAGCTCCTCGCCGTAATGCTCGAGCTTCTTGTCGCCGATGCCAGGAACATTGCGCAGTTCGTCCAGCGTGGTCGGCCAGGCCCGGACGATGCCGTCGATGGTGGCATCGTGCAGCACGACATAGGCGGGCACGCCGCGTTCGCGCGCCACATCCGAACGCCAGGAGCGCAGCCGCGCACGCAATTCCGGATCGACATCGCCCTGCGGAGCGTTCGCCGCCGGCGCAAGATCGCCGCGCCGGGACTTTGCACGGCTCGTGCGGATACGGGTGCCCGGCGCCTCCTCACGCAGCCACACCTCCGTCTCCCCACGCAGAACGCCGCGCGCGGACTCCGTCAGCTTCAGAGCGCCAAAGGCCTCACTGTCGCTCTGCAAATGTCCCATCGCCACCAGCTGCCGCAGCACGGTGCGCCACTGCTTTTCATTGAGCTCGCGCCCGATGCCGAACACCGACAACTTGTCGTGGCCGAACTGCGTCACCTTCTCGGTCAGGCGACCAATCAGCACGTCGATCAGATGCATCGCGCCGAAGCGCTGCCCGGTGCGATAGACGCAGGATAGCAGCTTCTGCGCCAGCACCCTGCCGTCGCGCATTTTGGGTGGCGTCAGGCAATTGTCGCAATTGCCGCAATTGTCTGCCGTCACTGCCTCGCCGAAGTAGGCGAGCAGGCGCCTGCGCCGGCATTGCGCGGTTTCTGCGAGCCCGACCAGAGCATCGAGCTTGCCGATCGAGACACGCTTGAAGTCGTCAGAGCCGCTGGACTCGTCGATCATGCGGCGCTGCTGCACGATGTCGGAGAGCCCATAGGCCATCCAGGCCGCCGACGGTTTGCCGTCGCGCCCCGCGCGGCCCGTCTCCTGGTAATAGGCTTCGATGCTCTTGGGCAGGTCCAGATGCGCAACGAACCGTACATCCGGCTTGTCGATGCCCATGCCGAAAGCGATGGTCGCGACGATGACGATACCGTCCTCATTGAGGAAGCGGTCCTGATTCCGCGAGCGCACGCTGCTATCGAGGCCGGCGTGGTAGGGCAGCGCTGCAATGCCGGCATCGGCCAGCGCGGCGGCAACCTCCTCGACGCGGTTGCGCGAGAGGCAATAGACCACGCCAGCATCACCCGCATGGCGCTCCCGGATGAACTCCTTGAGTTGCGACACCGCATTGCGCTTGTCGACGATCTCGTAGCGGATATTGGGGCGGTCGAAGCTCGAGACGAATTGCGGGCTGTCTGCCAGCTGGAGCCGCTGAACGATCTCTTTCCGCGTCAATTCGTCAGCGGTTGCGGTCAGCGCGATGCGCGGCACGTCGGGAAAGCGCTCGGCGATGACGGAGAGGCCGACATATTCAGGCCGGAAATCGTGTCCCCATTGCGAGACGCAATGCGCTTCGTCGATCGCGAACAACGCTACCCTCGCCTGCGCCAGCATCGACAGGCAGCGTGGCGTCACCAGCCGTTCCGGCGCGACATAGAGCAGGTCGAGATCGCCCGCGATCAGGCGCCGCTCGATGTCGGAGGCTTCCTGCAACGATAGCGACGAGTTCAGCGCGGCTGCATTGACGCCGGCCTCGATCAGGCCCGCGACCTGATCGCGCATCAGCGCAATCAGGGGCGAGACCACGATGCCGCAGCCCTCGCGCAACAGGGACGGCAATTGATAGCACAGCGACTTGCCGCCGCCGGTCGGCATCAGCACCAGGCAATTGCCGCCCGCGGTGACATACCGGATGATCTCGGATTGGGCGCCGCGGAAACCCGGCAGACCGAACACCGAATGCAGCACCGACAGCGCATCGCGGCCATCGGCCGGCGCCGGCAACGGAGCGGTGGAAGGGGCGGACATGGGCGCGTCTGGGCGTTGAGAGATTCGTCACAGGCCAGTCGCATGACCGCGCGGGCGTGGCAAGCACATCTTCACCCTCCGTTTGAAGGGGCGGTGAAAAGCTACGCGCCGATCCTGCGCAAGGCCTCGGCGACCGTCACGATCGGCATGCCGCGCTGTTCCGCGGCCTCCAGCGCGTGGCGCAGCAGCGCGGGCGTGCAGCCATAGGGGCTCGGGTGGTCGACGACGTCATGACCGTAGAAGATCAGCCAGCCGCCGCTTGCCAGTGCCTCGTCGAAGTAGCGGTCCACGCCCGCCACATCGATCTCACAATCGACCAGGGGCGAGGCGCGGAGGAACTGGAGATCGATGACGTCGCTGTTGACGCCGGGAAGGATACCCCGCGCCGAGCGGAAAGTTTTGGCGAGCTGAGGCTTCCGCCAGACCGAGGCGAGGCCATACGGATAGGCGAAATTCTCGAGCCGGATCGAGGAGTCGATGCTGTGAAAATAGTTGCGGTTGCGCTCGATCTCGCGCGCCATTGCGCGCTCGTCGAGATCGACCGCGCGCAGATGCGAGAAGGTGTGGCAGCCGATCTCGTGACCGCCGCGATGCAGCCGGACGATCGCATCGCTCGATAGCCCGCGCCAATGATCCCCGGGCTGGTCGATCAGACTGCCGGCAAGGTAGAACGTGCCGCGGCCGCCATGCGCTTCGAGCAGCGCGGCGCCCTCGCCTGCGGAGCTATCGGGCGCGTCATCGAAGGTAAAGCTCACCATCGGCGCATGCGCTGGCAAACGGTGCGGCGCGGCGCGGAAATGCCGGGCCAGCCGATTGCTCAAGCGTCCGTTGAGGTCCGACAGCAAGGGTGCATTCCCTGTGATTCCACGTTTCTCCACTGAAACATTTGCACGTGGTCCGAGGCAAGCCTAACGCTTGGGTAATCCTAACGCGGAACCAGACGCCCCGCTTAACGCGCGAGCAGCGGGGCATCGGCGCCGAGATATTGCAGCCAATTGCGGAAAAGCGCCGCGGCGGCGGTGCCCGCGTCGATATCCGCGCGCAAGGTCAGTGCAGGCAATTCGTTGGTGAGCGCGGGATGACGCTGCTGCCTCGCCCGCTTCTCGAAGCGCGCCAGCTTTTCCTCCGTCGCTTCGTCGAAATAACTCAGAGGGAGGGCCGGATAGATCTCTCGCTGGCGCGCGAGGTAACGGCCGATGTCGCGCAGATATTCGCGTTGGAGCGACAGCGCGTCATATTCGGGGTGCCCCTGGAAAAAGATGAAACGGCTGGCATATTGCCTGACGAAGATGTCGACTCCTGCCCGGGCCGATCGGGTCAGCACCTGATACCCAGCCTGAGTGAGATCATTCTCCGCCACTTCGTTCAGGCGAGAATGCGAAACCTTGAGCGGCGCCGGCGCATCGCGTGTCAACGCGTCGCCGGTCACAGCCTCACAATCGAAGATGCCATGACATTTGGCCGGCAGACGCTGCCGTTCGACCCGATCGAGATGCAGCACCGCGGCGTGTGCCGCGAGGCATGACCAGATCGTCGAGCGGGTGTTGGCCTTGGCCCAGTCGATCAACTCGGTGAGGTCACGCCAGTACGGCTCCTGGTCGAGCTCGGGCGCGACCGGCTCGGCGCCGGTCACGATCAGACCGTCGAATCTCTGGCGCTTGAGATCGGAAAGATCGGAATATTCGCTCTCGACATGCCATCTCGCTTCCGGCGAGCGCTTTACCGACGGCAGCGAGAAACAATGGAAGCGCACACGGCGTGGGCCCGCGGCGGCCTGGAGCAGCTTCATGAATTGCCGCTCTGTCGCTTTCAGCGCCGTATCAGGCATGTTGTTGATCAGACCGATGGTGAGATCGGTGCCGCCGCGATCGCGCGCGAAATCACCCTCGGCCGGCACCAGCGCCGGGCTTGCGATCCCTTGATCCCTGGCGATCAAGACGTTCATCGGCCCGGTTGCCTACTCCGCGGCCTGAAGGCGTGCGGCCGGGCAGGCTTTTTCCAGTGCCTGGTCGATGTCCTCGATGATATCGGCCGCATGCTCGATACCGATCGAGAGGCGGATGGTCTCCGGCAGCACACCGGCTGTGCGCTGCTGCTCCGGCGACATCTGGCGGTGCGTGGTCGAGGCTGGATGGCAGGCCAGCGACTTGGCGTCGCCGATGTTGACAAGGCGCGTGATCAGCTTCAGCGCGTCATAGAAGGTTTTGCCGGCCTCCATCCCGCCTTTGATGCCGAAGGTGAACAGCGAAGAGGCGTTGCCGTTGAGATACTTTTGGACCAGCGGATAATAGGGGCTGTCCGGAAAGCCGGTGTAATTGACCCAGGCCACGCGCGGGTCCTTGCGAAGGAATTCGGCGACCTTGCGGGCGTTCTCGACGTGGCGCTCCATGCGCAGCGCCACGGTCTCGATGCCCTGAAGCAGCAGGAACGCATTGAACGGTGACAGCACCGAGCCCATCGTGCGCTGATAGACGCTGCGCGCGCGCTCGATATAGGCGGTCCTGCCGAAGCGCTCGGCATAGACGAGGCCGTGATAGGAGGCATCCGGCTTGTTGTAGGCCGGGAAACGCTCGGCATGCCTGGCCCAGGGAAAATTTCCGGAATCGACGATCGCGCCGCCGAGCGTGGTGCCGTGACCGCCCAGGAATTTGGTCAACGAATGCACGGCGATGTCGGCGCCGTAGTCAAACGGCTTGAGCAGGATGGGCGTTGCGACCGTGTTGTCGACGATCAGCGGCACACCATGCGCATGCGCAATTTTCGCCAGCGCCTCGATGTCGCAGACATTGCCGGCGGGGTTGCCGATGGTCTCGGCGAACACCGCGCGGGTGTTCTCGTCGATCAGCTTTGCAATCGCATCAGGCGCGTCGCTCTCGGCGAAGCGGCCCGTAATGCCCTGCCGCGGTAGGATGTGGGAGAGCAGCGTGTGCGTGGTGCCGTAGAGCTGCGGCACGGAGACGATATTGCCGCCGTGGTCGGCCACATTGACGAAGGCGAAATGCAGCGCGGCCTGGCCGGTTGCAACCGCAAGCGCGCCGACACCGCCTTCGAGCTGGGCGATACGCTTCTCCAGCACGGCGCTGGTGGGATTGGCGATGCGGCTGTAGCGAAAGCCTTCGGCCTCGAGGTTGAAGAGCGCTGCGCCGTGGTCGGCGCTGTCGAAGGCGTAGGCCGCGGTCTGGTAGATCGGCACGGCGACTGCGTGCGTGGTGGCTTCGGGCTCGTAGCCGGCGTGAATAGCGATCGTCTCGTTGCGCATCGTACCACCTCCGCGTGGGACGCGGGCCGCACTTATTGGCCTGTATGAGGCATGTGCGTTGTCCGCCGTTTCCCTGTTAGAGGTGGGTGGTAAAGCGGACAATAATTCGCTTAGAGATCGAGGAAGTAACCCTAATGGTTGTTGGTGAATTGGCTAAAATTTGAGTCAATTTGGATTAACTGTCCAGCCGATATCGTCAGGGACGCCAGCGGGCCGAAAGTGGATGACGATCTCGCCCGCGAGATCGTCATTGCCGCAAATTGCAATGCTCCGGGATGGCTGCGCCAGATCAGGCCATCATTTCCCAGAGCCGGTGTGCCAGCACGCCGGCGCGCTTTTCGATCGCCGCGGCCGCATCCAGAGCCAGATCCTCGCGGTAGCGGCCCGCGATGAGTTGCACGCCGATCGGCTTGCCGTCGTGCACGGCCACGGGCACCACCGCGCCGGGCAGGCCCAGCACGTTGATCGCGGAGATGAAGCGGATTTCACCCCAGAAGATTTCCTGCACGCGCTCGGCGCTGACGGTGTCCTCGCGCGGCCCCGGCGTCGGCTTCACCGTTGTCGGCGCCAGCACCACCGGATACTCCTCGAAGAACATCTGCCAGGCGCGGATATGGCCGTTGCGGGCGGCCGTCGCCTGCATCCAGGCCTTGAGATCGAGGACATTGGCCTTGGTCTTCATCCCGCTCCACGCCTTGTGGAAGTCCTCCGATGTGACCTTCAGCATGCCGGCCTCCTGCATCACCACCGTCTCGTTGGTGATGATGTCGCACCAGGTCTGCCAGACGCCGTTGATGTCGGGCACCTCGACCTCGCTGACGCGATAGCCGGATCGCTCCAGATGATCGGCGGCCTGGCGGAGCGCAGCGCTAACCGCCGGATCGACCTCCATGTCTTCGGGTATCCTGGCCAACGCGACCTTGATCGGACCCTTCGGCTTCGGCCCGGTCAGCGGCGCCGGCACCCACCAGGGATCGCGCGGATCGCGCTGGCTCATCACCTCGAGCGCCAAACGGACGTCCGAGACGTGGCGGGCGAGCGGCCCCTGCGCCGACATCAGGTGCGCCAGCATCGGCCGCTCCGCCGTTGCGCTTGCGTTGAAAGCGGGAATGCGGCCCTGCGTCGGCTTGATGGTGGCAACACCATTGCAATGCGCCGGCCAGCGCAGCGAGCCACCGATATCGTTGCCATGGGCGATGGTACCGATGCCGGCGGCGACCGCCGAACCCGCACCGCCCGAGGAGCCGCCGCAGGTGATATCAGGGTCCCAGGGATTGAGCGTCAGCCCATGCAGCGGATTATCGGTGAAGCCGCGGAACGAGAATTCCGACGTGTTAGTGAGACCAATGACGATCGCGCCTGATTTCTTCAGGTTGCGGACAACAGGCGAATCCGATGGCGCGATGAGATTCTTGTTGGCGGGAACGCCGTTGAAATTGGGCCGGCCCTCATAGTCGACGTTCTCCTTGATGGTCACGGGCACGCCGTGCAGGAGACCGAGTTCGCCGCCCCTGGCGCGCTGCTTGTCGGCCGCATGCGCCGCCGTCAGCGCTTCCTCACCGAGATCGACGACGACCGCATTCAGCCTCGGATTGACGGCATGCATCCGCTCCAGATGCGCCTCGACGGTTTCCACCGCGGAGATTGCGCCGGAGCGGATCGCCGCCGCGGTTTCTACCGCCGACCATTGCCAGGCCGGCCCTCTGGGACGGCGTACCGCCGCGGATTTGCGAGCCGGCGCCGCGATTTTCTTTGCCGTCTTGGCGACGGCCCGCTTGCGGACTGGGCTCTTCTTGCTCGAGGTTTTCGCTGCTTTCTTCGAAACGCTTTGCTTCTTCGCCGTCTTCCTTGCCACGTCCCCATCTCCTGAAATTGCGCGGCGAAAGTTACGAAGGCCATGCGACCCTGTACAGGTGCGTTTCTGCATGGCGCGCTGGCGCCGCACCCCGGTCAGAGGCGATGCTCCGCCTGCACTCTTTCAGCTGGCCGCCTGGGTCGTTGAGCGAAAATGCCACTCTCGCGAAACAGGACAATCGCCGAGGATCGAAGTCTTCGAAGCCAGGAACGGTGCGCTAGGCGGCCTGTCTGAGCGCGAGTTTGGCGATCGCATCTCTCAATACAGTCAGATTTGCCCCCGGGCCTGTACCGTGCTCGGCAAGATGACGGCGAAAAGCGCGCGCCCCAGGCACTGCGTGGAATGCACCGACGAAATGCCGGGTGATGGCATGCAGCCGCGTGCCGCGGACAAGCTGCGCTTCGATGTAGGGCATCATTGCCTCGAATGCGTCCTGCATCGTGGCGTGCGGTGCCGCCTCGCCGAAAATGTCGGAATCGACCGACAGCAGCCGCCACGGCTCCTGATAGGCGGCACGACCAAGCATGACGCCGTCGACATGGGCAAGATGCGCTTTCGCCTCGTCGAGGGTCAGAACACCGCCGTTGATGATGACCGGAACGTCGGGCATCGCACGCTTGAGCCGGTAGACGCGATCATAGTCCAGCGGCGGGATGTCGCGATTCTCCCTGGGCGACAGGCCGTTGAGCCAGGCCTTTCGGGCATGCACGATCAGCGCATCGCAGCCGGCGGCGACCACCGCGCGCGCGAGCGTGTCCAGCGCGACTTCCGGATCCTGAGCATCGATGCCGATGCGGCACTTGACGGTGACGGGAATGGCGACCGCGCCCTTCATCGCCTCGACGCACCTCGCCACGAGTTCCGGCTCCGCCATCAGGCAGGCGCCAAAGCGGCCATCCTTCACGCGATCGGACGGGCAGCCGACATTGAGGTTGATCTCGTCATAGCCGAACTCTTCGCCGATCCGCGCCGCCCTCGCCAGCTCGCCGGGGTCCGACCCGCCGAGCTGAAGCGCGACAGGATGCTCCATCGCGTCGAACCCAAGCAGCCGCTCCCGGTCACCATGAATGATGGCCCCTGTGGTCAGCATTTCCGTATAAAGCAACGCCCGCCGGGACAGATGGCGGTGGAACACCCGGCAATGCCGGTCCGTCCAGTCCATCATGGGGGCGACGGAAAATAGATAGCGCAAGTCATTCATTTCATTGATCTATTCTGTCTCCACCCAATCCCATAACGGATTGGACCGATTGGGAAATCCAGCGCGACCCAGCTTTGATATATTTTGCTTTTTTCCAGAATCATATCCCCCTGCTGGAAGCCAAGACGCCCAATCTGCATTCTCCATGCACACATTGTGCACGCGGAAGCCCGAGTGCACACGAACGGCGACGTTCACTCAGTCGCCTCGGAAAATTGGCGCTTTGTCGCTGGAGCCATTCCTCCCTCCACTCTCATCGCAGCACGAGCGACACAAAGAAAACGCCAAGTGCGACGCACATTCAACCGAAACCAAGAAGCAGCTTTGGCAAGGAAATCAGCATTGATCCAACGCTACGAGGGTACGCCACATGCGCCACAACGTGAGCGCAATTCAGGAAATGCCTCAATAGAGCGTCAGGGGCATCGGACCGACGGGAGATAGCTCTCTACTCGGCACGTAAAAGAATGCCGTGCCCGAGGGACACGGCAAGTTTCAGGGAGGGTGAACCGGAAGATTCCCGGTGCATACGCGAGGCGTGGCCTCGGCTGATCGTCAACCGATGCGCGATCGGAAAAAGTCAAAGGCCATTCGCGGCCGCGGTCACCATTTCAACGCGGCCGTGCGCACGGGATGGTCCCAGAGCGCCGCGGTCTCACTATCGAGCACGCTCACGGTGAGCGAGCACCCGGCCATGTCCAGCGAGGTGACGAAGCTGCCGACCAGCGAGCGAGCAATGCGCAAACCGCGCTTTTCGAGCAGTCGGCGCGCCGCATTGTACATCAGATAGAGCTCGATCGTCGGCGTTCCGCCAAATCCGTTGACGAGCAAGAGGGCTTCTGCCCCGTCGCGCGCGTTGAGATCCTGCGCGATGGCCGTCGTCATCTCGTCCGCGATCGCGTCGGCCTGCTCCAGCTTGACCCGGCGCCGTCCCGGCTCACCGTGAATGCCGACACCAACCTCCATCTCGTCCTCGCCGAGCGAGAAGGTCGGCGTGCCTGCGGCAGGCACAGTGCAGCTCGTCAGCGCCACCCCCATCGAGCGCGTGCGCGCGTTGACGCGCTCGCCGAGCGCAACGCAGCCCTCGAGGTCGGCGCCCTTCTCGGCCGCCGCGCCGACGATCTTCTCGACGATCAATGTGCCCGCCACGCCGCGGCGCCCGATGGTGTGTGTCGAGTTCTCGACCGCGACGTCGTCGTCGGTCACGATGGTGGCAGTGCGGCCTTCGGCGATCTCAGCGGCCATCTCGAAATTCATGCGGTCGCCTGCATAGTTCTTCACGATGAACAGCACGCCGGCTTCACCGGCAACCGCCTGGGCGGCCTCGACGATCTGGTCCGGCGTCGGCGACGTGAAGACCTGTCCCGGACAGGCGGCGTCGAGCATGCCATAGCCGACGAAGCCCGCATGCAGCGGCTCATGCCCGCTGCCGCCACCCGAAACGAGTGCGACCTTCTTCGAGTTCAGCTCACGGCGCTGAACGAATTTCCGCTCCGGCCCAAGCGCGACGAGATCGGCATGTGCGGCCGCAAGCCCGTCCAAGCTCTCCGCAAGCACGCCGTCGACCGAATTGATGAACTTCTTCATTGTCTCCTCCCCGCTTCTTCCTTTGGCCTCACGCCTTATTTTTCCCTCATGATGGCAATCAAGCGCCGCGCGAATTCCTGGAGCAGCGCATCGAGCTCGGCGTTCCGCTTGGCGCTGCCGAGATCCGGCAAGTGCAGCGTCAAGGTCCGCTCGTGCGATCCTTCGGTCAACCGGCCGATCCGACGCGGATGCGCCCGCGCATAGGCGCGAAGAAAAGCGGACTTCGCCTGCGGCGGGAAGTGGCAGACATCGAAGATCGTGTTGAGATGCTGCACGGGTATCGGCACCGGATAAGCGGGGTTGCTGATCTGGCTGACGAAGCTGCGGTTCTTCCCCATGGCATGCGCAAGACGCAGCCGCATGCCCGACGGGCGGCTCTCCAGCACCTCCTTGAAGATCCGTTTGTAAACCGCAACAGCGCCGGCTTCCGCCGGTTCGTCGATCGCCGTATCAGCCAAGGCCACCTCCGCTGCTCAGCCGGTCGATCGTCTGCTTGATGTGCGCGAGCGCCGATGCATTCACAGAGAGCTCACGCAGGCCGCAGTTCAGTAATGCGGGAAGGCAGCGCGGATCGCCTGCCATGTCGCCGCAGAGGCTGACGCTGATCGCGGCGCGCCGCCCATGCTCGGCGGTCCGAGCGATCAGTTCGAGCACCGCCGGATGCAGCGGGTCCATCAAGGGGGCGAGCGCTCCATTGGAACGATCGCAGGCAAGGACATATTGCGCGAGATCGTTCGAGCCGATTGAGAAGAAGGAGGCCTTGAAGCTCGTGATCACCAGGGCCGCCGCCGGGACTTCGACCATGATTCCCAGCTCGGGAAGCATCGCGGCAATCCCGTCCGCCTGCAAGCGCTGCACGACATCGGCAAACAGCTTCCGCCCCGCCTCGAGCTCACCCGCAGACGTGACCATCGGAAACATGACCTTGAGGTTTCCGCGCACGGCGGCCCGTGCCAGCGCGCGGAGCTGAATGGCAAAGATCTCGGGCCGGGCCAGGCAAAGCCGCAAGCCCCGAACTCCGAGGAACGGATTGGCTTCGCCGTCCAGCGTGAAGCCGGCGATAGGCTTGTCGCCGCCCGCGTCAAACGTGCGAATGGTGACCGGGCGCTGGTCGGCCCAACGCAGCACCGCATCGTAAGCCTGAAACTGTGTCTCCTCATCGGGCAAACCGCCCCGCTCCGTCAGCAGAAACTCGGTGCGCATGAGGCCGATCCCATCGGCATATTGCGCGTCGGCGTGCTCGAGATCGTCGACGCGCTGGATATTGATGAACAGCTTGATCCGCTCGCCGCGCCACGATGCTGTCGGCCGTCGCAGGATCGCGCGCGCAGACGCCCTGCTCTTGCGATGGCTTTCGCGCCGCTTCTCGAACAGGCGAACCTGCTCCGCATTGGGATCGAGCTCGAGCGTCGCGCCCTCGCCGTCAAGCAGCGCGGTGGCTCCGATATCGGGAATCGCGCCAAGCTGCACGACCATGGGGATGCCCCGCGCGCGCGCCAGCATCGCGACGTGGCTGGTGGGACTGCCGCGCAAGAGCGCGAGCCCGCCACCGCCGGACCAGTCAATCTCCAGAAATCGCGAGGGCGGCAGATCGTCGGCGCAGACGACGGCTCCGCTTGGAATTTTCAGGGCCTTACCCTCGCCTCCCCGCAGAATGTTGATCACGCGGTCGCGCAGATCTGCAAGGTCCGAGGAGCGTGCCTTCAGATATTCGTCCGCCGCCGAATTGTAGTCCGCGATCTGCGCGTCGAGTGCCGAACGCCATGCGACATCCGCCGGATCGCCATCGCCGATCGATGCGAAGATCGCTTCGATGAAATCCTCGTCCTCCAGCAGCGCGACCTGGAATTCGAGAATCTGCGCAGCCTCGCCGCCGGCGATCCCGGCGAGATCCGCGATCTGCCCGCTTGCCGCGTCAATTGCAGCGCGAAGGGCAAGCGCCTCTTCAGCGAGGTTACCCGCGACACGCTCGCCGTTGGTGTCCGCGTCGACACGGACAAGCCGGCCATGAGCAAAGCCGATCGAGGCGGTTCTACCGCGATAGGCCAGTCCTGTCGCGCCACCCTGCATGCTGCTAAGCCTCGTCGGGAAAATCGGTTGCGATCAGATCGATCAGCGCCGCAACGGCGGCTTCCGCGTCACTGCCGGATGCCTTGATCTCGATCGTGCTGCCGTGGGCCGCGCGCATCGCCATGATCTTGACCACGCTCTTGGCATTGATCCACTCGGCCACGCCTGCGACCCGCACGGAAATCTGGGCCTGGAACTTCTTCGCGAGCTTGGTCAGCTTGACCGCGGGGCGCGCGTGCATACCCACCGCGTGCACCAGCCGCACATTACCGGTGAAAATCTGTCCGTCCGCTTTGTCCAGCATGTCATCTTCCATCATCGCTTCGCCGACGCGTTAGTCGGCAGAGAGTTCCTCGGCCACGGCCTTCACCTGCGCCAGTGAGCTGCCGCCTGCCGCCTCGGTAGCCGCCATCACGGCGCCCTCGACGATCGGCGCGTTGCATACGACAACGAGCTCGCGCCGCGCGGGCTCCAGCATCTCAACCGCCATTTCACTGTTGGTTTCGGCTCCGCCCAGATCGACGAGGACTGCGACGCCCTTGGCGGACCAGGCATCATTGATGGCGTCGATGATCAGGGAGACGCTGGTGCCCAATCCGCCATCGGGATTGCCGCCGCAGAACGCCACCCTGACCTCGCTGCCGACCATCTGCCGCACCATGTCGGCGGTGCCCTTGGCGATGTCCTTCGAATGCGAGACGATCACGATCCCCACGGTTTCAGTCATTGCTGTCCCTCCAGGCTCGCGCAGACAGCCTGCACGAGAACGCAACTCGAGCGGGCGCCGGGATCGACGTGTCCGATGCTGCGCGATCCAAGGAACGACGCCCGCCCCTTGGTGGCCTGCATCGGCGCGGTCCGCTCGACCGCCTCGCCGGCGGTGGTCCGGACGCGCGCGATCAGATCCGGCTGGCCTGCCGCCGTCTTCAGCGTTTCCAGGACGGGAACAAGCACGTCGAGCATCGTCTTCTCGCCGGCCTGCGAGCGGCCGCGGGCGCTGACGGCGTTCACGCCGCTGCCGAAGACGTCCGCGAGGTCGTCCGGCAAGTGTTTGTTGTGCGAGAGCGCCTCGCCGGCGGCGAGGAAGAAGCTCCCGTAAAGCGGCCCGGACGCGCCGCCGACCGTCATCACCAGGGTCTTGCCGATCATTTTCAGCGCGTCGTCGAGCGGCTGCGCGGAGATGGCATCGAGCTTGCCGAGCACGGCTTCAAATCCACGCTTCATGTTTGTTCCATGGTCGCCATCGCCGATCGCCTGATCCAGGCTTGTGAGCTCCGGCGCGCTGGCGATGACCTGCTCTGCGGCCATCTTGACCAACGACTTGAATGTCTCGGGTTGCAGCGACATCGAATGGATCCTCTAGTGAATCATCGCGGAGATGCGTTGCCCCGCGCGATCGAAACAAAGCGGATGCACCAGGTGCAGTTCGACCTCCTGGCCTGCCTGCAGGGGCCGATGCGGGTCCGCAAGCGTCACGAGCATCTCACCCCTATAATCCAAATGAACATGATTCTGCTCGCCGAGGTGCTCGACGCGGTGCACGCGGCCGATCATCCGCCCACCATTGCGCGCAGCGATCTGCAGATGCTCGGTCCGGATGCCGACCGTCTCTGTTCCCGGCGGAACCGGTACGTCGGACAAGAGACGAGCCGGAAGGAAGTTGATTAGGGGAGTCCCGAGGCGGGAGGCGACATAGCTGCTGGACGGGCTTTCGTAAATCTCCCGCGGCGTGCCAAGCTGAAGAAGCTGGCCGTCCTTGATCACGCCGATCCGGGAGGCCATGGTCATGGCCTCGACCTGGTCGTGGGTCACGTAAAGGATGGTCGCGCCGAGCTCGAGCTGGATCCGCTTGAGCTCGAGACGGAGCTCCGAACGGAGCTTCGCATCCAGCGACGAGAGCGGTTCGTCCATCAGGTAGATCGAGGGATCGCGCACCAGCGCGCGGCCGATGGCGACCCGCTGCATCTCACCGCCGGACAGCCGGGTGGCACGATTGTTCAGCTTGCTTGCGATATGCAGCAGCTCCGCCGTCTGCTCCACGCGCTTGCGGATGACGGGCTCCGGCACGCGCCGCGCGGGCGAGCGCAGCGGGAACGCCAGATTGTCATAGACCGTGAGATGCGGATACAGCGAGTACTGCTGAAAGACGAAGGCGATATCGCGAGATCCCGGCGGATCATGCGTGACGTCGCGGCCGTCGATCATGACTGAGCCGGCGTCGGGGGTCTCGAGCCCGGTGATCAGCCGCAGCGTCGTGGTCTTGCCGGCACCACTCGGTCCGAGCAGGACCAGGAATTCTCCGTCATTCACCGCCAGCGAAAGCTCGCGGACCGCCTCGACCGCGCCAAACCGCTTGCTGATGTTGCGTAAGGTGACGTCAGCCATGGCCCGCGCTCCCCTCGTTGGCGGTCCGAATAGCCAAACCGCTGCCGACATCAAACAGCGCGAGCCGTTCGGAGTGGAATTCGAGACCCACCATTTCGCCGATCCGCACCGACGCGCTGGAGGGCAGCCGGGCCGCGACGCGTCCATGCGCCGTGTCGACCGTGACGATTTGCGTCGTGCCGAGATATTCTGCGCCGAATACCTCGCCGCGCACGGGGGCCGCGTCGGCGAAGCGGATATGCTCCGGACGTATCCCGAGAGCCAGCAGCGCGCTCGCGCGATCCTCACAAATCTGCGGAACTTCGACGCTGACGCTGTGAAACGCGACAGCCCGATCGCCGGATCGCAGGCCGCTCTCAAATCGCAAGAAATTCATCGGCGGCGAACCGATGAAGTCGGCCACGAACATGCTCGCGGGCCGGTCGTAGATCTCCTGCGGCGAACCGATCTGTTCGACGCATCCCTTGTTCATGACGGCGATCTGATCCGCCATCGACATCGCCTCGAGCTGGTCGTGCGTCACGTAGACCGTAGTTGCACCAATGCGATCATGGAGGTCGCGAAGCTCGCCGCACATCAGATGACGAAACTCGGCATCGAGTGCTCCCAATGGCTCGTCCATCAGAAAGGCCTTCGGCCGCCTGACCATGGCGCGCCCAAGCGCGACCCGCTGCCGGTCGCCACCCGACAGCTTTGACGTCTTGCTCGACAGGAGATGCTCGATCCGCAGGAGCCGCGCTGTTTCCTGCACGCGCTCGCGAACCTGGCGCCGGCCCATGCCCTGGCACTTCAGGGGAAAGCCGATATTGTCGGCAACATTCATATGCGGATAGAGGGCGAAAAGCTGGAAGACGAAGGCGATGTCGCGGGCCGCCGCACGGCGGAACGTCACGTCCTCGCTGTCGAGCAGGATCCTGCCCTCGGTCGGCAGCTCGAGGCCCGCAATCATGCGCAACGTGGTCGTCTTGCCGCAACCGGAGGGCCCCAGCATCGCGAAAAAGGTGCCATCATCGATGGTGAAGTTCGAGCCTTGCACGGCCGTGAACTGATCGAACGACTTGCGCAAGTTTTCGACGCGGATTTGTGCCATGGCTACCGCCCTATTCCGGAAAATGGCTGACGATGACATAGCCAACCGTGCCGGCGAGGATCGTCGCGAAGGAATAGCTGTACAGATCAATCGACCACGGCTGCACCAGCATGATGATGCCGCCACCGATCAGGGTCATCGCGCCCGTCTCCCAAGGCCCGCGTCGGAGCCAGCGAGACACTCCCCTTCTGGCGACCGCAGAACCGCTCATTTGCGCACAGCTCCGAAGGTGATGCCGCGCAACAGGTGTTTGCGCAACAACACGGTGAACAGGACGATCGGGACGACGAACAGCGTGGTCGCGGCAGCCACCGCTGGCCAATCCTGCCCGCCCTCGCCGATGATGAAGGGGATGAATGGCGGCATGGTCTGCGCTTCGCCGCTCGTCAGGAGAACCGCGAAGGCATATTCGTTCCACGAGAAGATCAGGCAGAAGATCGCGGTTGCCGCAATTCCCGTGACGGCCTGCGGCAGTACCACCTTGCGCAGGGCCTGGAGCCGCGTGTAGCCGTCGACGAGAGCGGCCTCCTCATACTCGCGCGGGATCTCGTCGATGAACCCCTTGAGCAGCCAGACCGCGAGCGAGACGTTCACGGCGGTGTAGAGCAGGATCATTCCGAGCCTGGTGTCGGTCAGGTTGAGCTGGCGGTACATCAGATAGATCGGGATCGCGACCGCGACTGGCGGCATCATTCGCGTCGAGAGGATGAAGAACAGGAGGTCGTCAGCCAGGGGAATGCGAAAGCGCGAGAATGCGTAGGCCGCGAGCGTGCCGAGAAAGACGGCCAGGAATGTCGAGCCGAACCCGATGATCAACGAGTTGACGAAACGTGGCACGACCTTCGACGGTCCGGCAATGACCATGTCCCGCTGGCGCACCAGCTTGTCGTACCACGTTTCCGGCGGCGGCAGCTTGGCGATGAAGTCCGGCGTCTGACGGGTACGCACGGTGAACAGGTTCACGTAGCCTTCGAGCGTCGGCTCGAAGAGCACCTTCGGCGGATAGGCGATGGCGTCGCTCTGCGACTTGAACGCGGTGGCAACGATCCAGAGCAGCGGCAGGATCGTGATCACGGCATACAGGATGACGAGGCTACCGGCCACGGCCCTGGCACGCGGCGAGGCTTCGACGATCGAGTGAGCGGTGGATTTGGCGACGGCAGCGGTCATCGTTGCTTCACCTTGTTGAGCGCTTTGACGTAGACGTTGGCGGCACCGAACACGGTCACGAACAGGATGATGGCGAGCGCGGAGGAATAGCCGGTGCGCCATTTCTCGAACGCCGCGCGCTTCAGCGTGATCGATACGAGCTCCGTAGTCGATCCCGGCCCTCCCGACGTCAGGAGATTCACCATGTCGAACATCTTGAAGTTCTCGATCGCGCGGAACAGCACCGCGAGCATCAGGAACGGCACCGTCATCGGCAGCGTGATCGACCAGAATTGCCGCCAGGCCGAGGCGCGATCGACTTCGGCCGCCTCATAGATGTAGTCGGGAATGGAGCGCAGCCCGGCGAGGCAAATCAGCATGACGTAGGGCGCCCACATCCAGGTGTCGACCAGCACGATGGTCCAGGGCGCGAGCGAAACCTGCCCGGTCATGCTGAACGAGCTCGGCGGCACACCCGTAAACAGGCTGATCAGGTAATTGAACGGCCCGATCTGCGGTTGCAACAGCAGCGTCCAGAAGTTGCCGACCACCGCCGGCGACAGCATCATCGGCAAGAGGATGATCGTGGTCCAGAAGCTGTGACCGCGAAACTGGCGGTTGATCAGGAGCGCCAGGCCGAACCCGACGACCACCTGCAGCGCGACCGACCAGATCACGAATTGCGCCGTGGTTTGGAGCCGGAACCAGACGTCCTCGTCGGTCAGGATGTCGGTGAAATTGTCGAGCCCGACGAACCGCAGCGGCAGATAGGACATGCTGAGATTGAGGCTGGTGAAGGACAGCCGGATCATCCACGCCAGTGGAAAGATGTTGATCACCAGCAATAGCGCGATCGTCGGCGCAACGAACAGCCAGGCGATGGTCCGGTCCGACAGGCCGCGGACGCGCCGCGTGGCACGAGATTTGGCGGGCTCGCTCACGCCGGGGATGATAGCATCATCGGGTTGAAGGATCGTCGTCATCTTGTCCATCGGCTGGCTGGTTCGGTTTCCCCGAGGCACATCCCGGGGAAACCAGTTCGGTTGACGCGAATACCGCGCCTATTGCGACGCGACCTGCTTACCCTGCTCCTTGAAAACCTTGGTCCAATCCTTGACCAGGAGATCGAGCGCCTGCTGCGCCGTGCCCTTGTCGGCAACGACGTAGTCATGCACCCGCTTCTGCATATCGAGCAGCAGTTGCGCGTAGGACGGCTCGGCCCAGAAGTCCTTGACAATGCCCATCGATTCCAGGAATTGCGGCGCGAATG
This sequence comes from Bradyrhizobium sp. CCBAU 51627, assembly GCF_028128765.1. Classification (GTDB taxonomy): domain Bacteria; phylum Pseudomonadota; class Alphaproteobacteria; order Rhizobiales; family Xanthobacteraceae; genus Bradyrhizobium. The sequence continues at coordinate 18,849 of NZ_LBJG01000085.1, read as the reverse complement.
CCGCGCTCTTCGGGAAGTCGGGCGCGTCGACCACCGCCTTGAGCGCCGAATAGCCGCCGAGCTGCCACCACTTCTGCTGCACGGCGGGCTGCGCGAACCACTTGATGTAGGCCAGCGCGTCGTCCTTGCGATCGGAGGTCGCCACGACCGAGATGCCCTGTCCGCCGAGCTGGGTGAAGTGTCCGTTCGGGCCGGCCGGATTGACGAAGAAGCCTATTCTGTCGCCGCCGACGTTAGGATCCTTGTAGAGGCCCGGGAAGAAGGCGAACCAGTTCATCTGCATCGCCACCTGACCGGACTTGAAGGCATCAAGTCCTTCCTGCATGTAGGCGTTGGTCATGCCGGGCGCGGTGCAGCACTTGTAGAGCTCCTTGTAGAACTCGAGCCCCTTGGCCGCTTCCGGTGAATTGACGACGCCCTGCATCTGGTACGGCCTCTTCGGATTGTCGTAGCCGAAGCCGTAATTGTAGAGCACGTTGGTCACGCCCATGGTGATGCCTTCGGAGCCGCGCTCGGTAAAGATATAGGCGCCGTAGACCTTCTTGCCGTCGATCTCGCGACCCTGGAAGAACTCCGCGATCTGCTTCAGCTCGTCGTAGGTCTTCGGCGGCGCCAGGTCGCGGCCGTACTTGGCCTTGAACGCGGATTGAATTTCGGGCCGTGAGAACCAGTCCTTGCGATAGGTCCAGCCCACCGCATCGGCCATGGCCGGCAGCGCCCAATAGTTCGGCGAGTTCTTCGGCCACTGCGAATAGCCGACCACCGTCGCCGGGACGAAGTCGTCCATCGATATCTTCTCCTTGTCGAAGAAATCGTTGAGCTTGACGTACCATTTGTTCTCGGCAGCCCCGCCGATCCACTGGCTGTCGCCGATGATCAGGTCGCAGAGCTTGCCGTGGGAGTTGAGCTCATTGAGGAAGCGATCGGCATAACTCGTCCATGGGACGAACTCGTACTTCATCTCGATGCCGGATTGCTTGGTGAAGTCCTTGCCGAGCTCGACCAGCGCGTTGGCCGGATCCCAGGCCGCCCAGCACAGCGTGAGCTGCTTGCCCTGAGCTGCGGCTTCGCCTCCACCAAATATTCCCAGCAGCGCCGTCCCGAGGACCGTGGTTGCCGCCGAGCTTCTTAGCCAATTGAATGTCCGCATATCCGTTTCCTCTCTCGTTGAAGCATCTAACCCGCTCGGCGCTCCCTGCCGGAACGACGCCAAGACCCTGAAACCGAGTTTGAGGAGCGATGAGTGGAGAACGAGACGGACCATTTCCGGAAACGGGTCCGGAAGGGCTTGGACTCCTCCCACACATCGGCTCGATGCGCGATGTTTAGTTTTTTTGTGGCACTAAACGTATTACTAAATTCTGGAAGCCGTCAAGCCGGTTTATCGCTAGCTAGCGAAAAGATTTTGCGACGTCCGCGCGCACAGCCGGGATGTTCGCAGCGCAGCAAAATTTCCATATCTGTCGGAAGATTCGATCGCCGATCTCGCGCCGCGAGCAATCCAGCCCGCCTGGATAACCGGCGAGCCAGAAGTTGGCCAACGCCAAGCATGTTTAGCAAATGATTTTACTGAACGTTCAACGAAACGATTGAGAGCGTGAGCAGTCTCCTCATCGGCCGAAGTCTGCCGTCGCCGCCGACCACACCTGTTTCGCTCCAGAAACGACCTCGCCAAAGCGCGGCTAACATGATCGAACTCAAGCAATGGGTGCAGCAAGTTCGACCAGCGGGGCTGCACGGAGCGGGATGAGAGGGTGGCATGTTTTCAGCAACTGATGCTGATCGTCGGCACTCACCTGTCTCCCCTGCCCTCGGAAACAATGGGCGTGCTCTTCCGCCGACCCGAGGCAGCCCAATCTCATTTCACGAGGTCTGCTGACATGGCTGTGACGAGATTTTTCTTGATCTCTTGGTGCACACGTCGTGCACACGCCGCCTTCTAAGCAATTGAAGAACTTGAACTCTCGTTCCAGTCCATCATGGGCGCCACAGAAAAGCGATAAGGCAACGTCTTGCGGCCTGATTTTGTGCGAGGGAAATGTGTCTCTCGCAGACCAGCCAAGTTCAACCCGGCGTGCCGTTCAAGTGCCTTGCCTTTCTGATCAGCGCGGACGCGTTGACAGCACAACGCAGGTGCTATTGAACGCCGTCATGGGAAGACCAAACACCCGCGCGCTGGAGCGACAAGCCAGAGATGTGGCCGCATTGATGCGCATGTTCGCCAACGAACATCGCCTGCTCATCGTCTGCAAGCTGGTCGAATATGGCGAAGCCAATGGCGGGACACTCGCCGAGGAGGTGGGGCTGTCCGCCTCGGCGCTGTCGCAGCATCTGGCCAAGCTGAAGGCGGAGGGCGTCGTCACGGCCCGGCGCGACGCTCAAACGATGTGGTATCGCCTTGCCGATCCGCGAGTCGAAGAGCTGGTTTCGACCCTGCACCGGCTGTTCTGCGGCCCTCGCAAACGATAGGCTTCCGGCCCGCTGAGCGCGTCGCCTGGCCAACTAGCTGCGCTTCTGCCTGGCCTCCGTGGATTCGATCCACCAGAAGAACAGCGCAGCGCCGACCGCAAGTGCAGCGAACCAGGCGACATCGGGGATGTTCGTCAGGTCCGGAAGGCGAACCTTGCCCAATGCCCAGACGTTGAGCACGTGGGCCTTCAGCCAGTCGAAGCTGAGGGCGTAAAGAATGGCACCGACGATCATACCGAGCGCACCGACCAGGGCATGGACGCTGCCGGTTGCGATGGCGCCAAGCGCCGTTCCCGGACAGTAGCCGTAGACCACCATGCCGACGCCGAACAGCGCGGCGCCGAGCGCGACCGCCAGCAGGTTGGCGTCCTTGACGTAGTACTTCGTGTTGCCGGTATCGACGAGCAGCAGCACGCCGATGCCGCCGACCACGATCGCGGTGCCCATCACCTTCAGCACGGTGAAGTCGCGCAGACGGAACTGATTCTCAATCACATTGCAGCTGGTCACCTTGCCACGCTGCAGCAGGAAACCGAAGGCTGCGCCCATCACGAGCGGACCAAGGATCGTCATCATCGCAGTCATCTCTGTTCCTCCTCTCAGCGCTTGCGGAACATGAGCGCGGAAATACCGAGCCCGGTGGCGAACATCACCGCGAGGAACAGCCAGCTCGAGACCGCGAGCTGCAACCCGCCGGAGATGCCATGTCCGCTGGTGCAGCCGCCCGCGAGGCGCGCGCCGTACATGATCACGGCGCCACCGAGGAACGCGCCGACAAAGCGCTTGGCGATCGATGGTCCGAACCGCTCTTTCCAGACCTCCGGCACGAGCTCGAGCCGCCACGTGCCCGACATCGCCGCTGCGATGAACGCCCCTGCGGGAATGCCCACGAGGAACCAGACGCCATAGTCCCACTTCAGTGGCATGCTCTTCCAGTAGGAATTCTGCGCTACCGCCTCCGGTCCAATGACAGGGACTGCGAACAGCGAGGCGATGCGCGAATAAGCGGTGGTAACGCCGAGCGGATCGCCGAACACCGCAAAGGCGATCCAGCTCAGAAGTCCGATACCGGCGCCGACGAGATAGGGCGACCAGTCTACCCGCGCGGTGCGCGGAGCTTCGCGAACGTAGCTTTCCGTAATGGTGGTCATATGCGTTTCCCCGACGGCGGCCCGTGACGCGCTCTCACGGCACGATCAATCCGCAGAGAAAATCATATTCAAAAAACTTAATTTAGCAATCTCTAAAGTATTGCATCAGCGCTCGACGCTGTCGGACTCGCCTGCTGCGGCTGCGTCACGCCGCCACGGTCGACGAGCAGATCGGTGAGCCCCGCCCCCAACCACATGCCGCCGAGCACGAGCCAGGCGGTGAGCGCGAACACCGAGGCACCGGTCACGCCGGCGCCAACCGCGCAGCCGCCCGCGAGCATGGCGCCAAACCCCATCAGCACCGCGCCGAGCAGATAGCGGCGCATGCCGAGCCCGTCCGAAAATCCTTCGAGCTTCAGCTCATGCGCGCGTGTCGCGGCGACGAACGAGCCGAGGAATACACCGGGAATGATGCCGAGATCGAATCCGAGCCGGAGCTGCGAGCTGTTCAGGACCAGCATCAGCAATTCGGCCGAGGGGCCACTAAAGGTGAGGCTCTTCAGCGTCACCGGTGCGAAGGAAGCCTGTGCGAGCTGATAGGTGAAGGACCAGCCCGCCACGACGGTCGCGCCGGTGGCCAGCGCGGCGACGATCAGCCGGCGCGGCAACTGACTGCGAAAGGCGAAAGCGAGCCCCGCGATCAGCCATAGTCCGCCAAAGGCGAGCTTCTCGGGCGTGCCGCCGCCGAACACCGCCATGATGTCGCGCGACGGGCCGCCATCCACCAGCCAGAGGTTGGTCACCCAGTCACGCGCAGGTGACAGCAGTCCGCGATATGAGGCCTGCGCAGTGACCGCAAACACCAGGCCCGACAGCAGGGCCCTGAGATTGCCGTTGGCCGAGAGCACGAGCAGCCGGCTGGCGCACCCGCGGGCGAGGATCATGCCGCAGCCGAACATCACGCCGCCGATCAGCGCGCCCGAGATGCTGCCCTGCTGTGCGAGCTGGCGCGCCTCGGACACGTCCAGCCAACCGACCGCAACCAGCGCCTGCGTACCAGCGAGAGCCGCGGCAAAAGTCAGGAGCCAGACCGCAAGGCGCGGCCCGCCCTCACCGCGGGAGAATTCGACGGCCGCGGCGCGCAAGCAGAAGCGGCTGCGCTGGGCGAAAAATCCAAAGAGGCCGCCGACCAGGAGTCCGCCCAGCCATGACAGCAGGTCTTCCCCCAGGAGATCGATCAGCGTGGTCTGCACAGCCACCTCGGTTTTCCCTGAAGCTATGCCAATCTATCGCTCGCCGATGCAGCGTCATATGAGCCAAATCAAGGCTCGCGATATCGGTCATGGCCGCAGATAGGCATATCCCTGCTGTTGCAGCTCGGCGAGCCGCACCACGCCACCTTTCTCGGCCACCACGAAGCCCGGCGTGAGGTCGTCGAGCTTGACGCCCTGCGCCTTCATGGTGTTGGCGCAGGCATCAAATCCGACGCCGGCATCGACGAGCTTCGTCATCATCGCAACGGTGTGATCCTCGGCGGCGAGCGCGTGAAAGGCGCGGAGCGCCGGTCCATGCACGACCAGCCTGATGTCGGCCTTGCCGGGTCCGCCGACGCCATCGACGTGATTCTGGAGGTTGCCCAGAACGAAGACGACACGTTCGGCATCGGCGAGGTGATAGACGACGCGCTGTCGCGTGGGCGCTTCCGTCGCCGCGGAGGCCTCGCGCAGGGCAAGAGCGCCGAATAGTCCGGCAAGGCTCGCGCGAAGCATGGATCGACGCTGCATGGTCCCTCCTATCGTGTCTGCTTGATGAAGTCAGCAATGTGATCGGCGACGTCTTCCGCGAAAAGGTCGCGAAAAAAATGATCGGCGTCATCGATCTTGTCGAGATGCACCCGGCCGCCGCTCGAATCGGCTAGCGGTGCGAAGGACGCTATCACATCGGGAACGACCGCGTCCTTGGTGGCGGCGAGCACCAGCACCGGCAGCTTCACGCGCGACACCAGCGCTGCGGTATCCTGGCTGGCATCGGCAGCATAGAAGGACGTGAAGCTGCGCGCGGTCACTACCGCGTTGCGGCAATAGATAAAGCCCGGCACGTCCATCCACTCTCCGCCGCGGCCCGCTACGACAGCCTTCGTTGCCTGCTCCAGCAATGGCTCGAGCGGCTTGCCATAAGTCCGGGCATAGGAGACCCGCAAGTCGGCTTCGGCCTTCGCGGTAACCGGCGCCAGCAGCACCGCGCCAGCCACCGGCGGGGCCTCGTTCGCGGCCAGGTAGCGCGCGACCTGGTTGCCGCCGCGAGAATGGCCGAACGTGAAGACGAGCCGGGATATGTCCTTTGCCCGGTTCACCCACGCCGCGATCTCCGCAACCGCATCTGCAGTGACATAGTCATGCCGCACGGCGCAGTCATACATACCCTTGCGGCGGTCGAGCCCCAGCGACAGCGTATGGGCGAGCGTAGCGATGCCGCGCTGTTCAAGCGCCTTGGCAACGCCCTGGACGACTTCCATGTCCTTGTGGGCGAGCGTGCCGTGAGTCATCACGACGAGCGGCGTATCCGGCCCCATCGACGTTGGCGTGCGCAATGTCGCGAGCGCCGTGTGGCCGTTGATCGACAGTTCGAGCTCCTGCTCGGTGGCGTCGGCGGGCACTGCCAGCACGAGCAAGACAACCAGTCCCAGCAACCATCGCATCGAGCGGATCCCCTCCTCAGGGACGGACGATCGTCCAGTTCTTTTCCGCCAGATCCATCAGCGCGGCAACGCCGACCTGGGTGACGCTGATGTCCTCGATCAGCGGCGGTCGCCGGCCCTCCTTCGCAGCCAACGTCTCCAGCGTGTTGCCGCAGGCGATGAAACTCGCATTGGGCATCGATTTCAGGAAATTCACCAGGCGCTCCTTCACCGGCGAGCGGTCCGCAAGCAGCATATCGAGACCTCCGTTGAAAGCGATGATGACGATCTCGACGTCCTCGCCCTGCCCGGAATAATGCCGCGAGACGTTGGCCGCAACATCGAGCACGGCGCGCATCTTGACCGGGTCGTCGTCACTGATCTGCAGCGCGAGCCGGTGCGGCTCGGCCGCCTGCGCCGGAGCCTGAAAGGCTGCGATGAGCAAGCCGACGCCAAGCGCCGCGCACAGCGCCGAGCGGCGGCTTGCTTCCGCCCTCACTCCACGCCTCTCGGCTTCCCGTCCTTCGTGTCTTCAGGCGTCACGTCGATGACGGCGGCGCGCGCGGTGATTTTGACCGGCGCTATGCAATCCTTCATGCAGGGATCTTTCTGCCAGAACGACTTCTCGCTGGTGGCACGGTCGTCCATCACAAAGCCCTGCTCGTTCGGCATCTTGATCGTGGCAAGATTCTTGTTGGTCAGCTCGAAATTCTGGTCGGTGACGACGTCGTTCAGGTACAGCACATAGGCGACCAGCGCGTAGTATTCGTTGACCGAAAACGATTCCGCATTGCCGTAGGGCATGGCGTGACGGACATAGTCGAATACGGTAGACGCGTAGGGCCAGTACGAGCCGACGGTCTTGACCGGATTGTCAGATGTCAGCGAGCCCTTGCCGCCGGCCAGCACCGGCCAGCGGCCGTTGCCTTCACCGAACTCGCCGTGGCAGGTCGAGCAATTGTCCATGAACAGCTTTTCGCCCTGTGCGACCGTGCCCTTGCCCTCCGGCAGGCCCTGACCGTCGGGCCGGACGTCGATATCCCAACCACGGATCTCGTCCGCGGTCGGTGCGCGTCCGATGTGATAGCGCGGCCCGCCCTTGGCGTCCGCCTTCTGTTGCGCGAGCGCCGGCGCGCTCAGCGCGCAAGCGAGCAGCGCGGCTGCAATGAACTTAGGCGACTTCGACATTCTCGACCTCACCATTGGCCTGTACGTGCCAGGTCTGGATGCCATTGTTGTGATAGATGGAGTTGACGCCGCGGATCTTGCGCAGCTCGGCCTTGCTCGGCTGCACGTAATCGGTCTCGTCCTGCACGCGCGATTGCAGCAGCAGCGGTTCGCCGTTCCAGTCGAACTCGTAATAGAAACGTGTCAGCGCCTTGTCGAGCACGGGACCATCGAGCCGCGCCGGCCACCAGTTGCGGCCGCCGTCGAGCGACACGTCAACCCGCTTCACTTTGCCATTGCCGCTCCAGGCGAGACCCGAGACGATCGTGAAACCCTTGCCGTGCCTGATCGGCGCCTGCGGACTCGGGCTTGTGATCACCGACTTGGCGTCCATCGACCAGGTGAAGCGCCGCGCCTTGCCGTTCGGGAGCAGATCCGTGTATTTCGACGTCTCCTCGCGGGTGTGCCAGGGCTGGTCGCCGACCTTGATGCGGCGCAGCCACTTGACCCAGAGATTGCCCTGCCAGCCCGGCACCACGAGCCGCATCGGGTAGCCCTGTTCGGGATAGAGCGCCTCGCCATTCATCTTGTAGGCGATGATGCAGTCGTCGAGCGCCTTCTCGATCGGCAGGCTGCGATCCATCGCCGCCGCGTCGGCGCCCTCGACCAGCAACCACTTGCCGTTGGTCTTCACGCCGGCCTCTTCCAGCAGTGTGCGCAGCGACACGCCGGTGTACTGCACGCAGTGGATCATGCCGTGGGTGAACTGACACCCATTGAGCTGCGCGCCGCGCCACTCCATGCCGGAGTTGGCAGCACACTCCATGAAATGGATGCGGTTGACGCGCGGATAGCGCTTCAGCTCCTCCAGAGTCAGGATCAGCGGACGTTCGACCAACCCATGGATCATCAGGCGATGGTCGGCCGGATCGATCTCGGCGATGCCGCCGTGATGCCGCTCGAAGCAGAGTCCGTTCGGCGTGATGATGCCTTCGAGCTCGTGCAGCGGCGTGAAACTCACCGAGGATTCGCGCGAGGCGGTCAGCCATTCGACGTCGCGCCGGACGACGTCCTTCTCGAATTTCGAAGGCTTGCCGTACGGGCGCACGGCGACGCCTTCGCCGAGGGCCTTGGTCCATTCGGGGACATTTGGAGGCTGGTTGGCCGGATTGCCGCCGCCGGCAAGAGCGGGCTTGGCAAGCACCGATGCGGCAACACCGGCCCCAGCGGCCAGAAAGTTGCGTCGGGATTGCCGGGGACTGTCCATCTTCGACATCGCTTCTTACGCTCCGGTGACTTTGACAGCTCTGTTGGGTTCGAGGCGAACCACCTTCTCTCGGGTCAGATAATTGCCGACGAGCTCCCAGATCGGCGGCCCTTCGGTTCCTTCATTGACGCTGGCCCAGCCGGCGACCTGATATTCCCTGGCGGGGTCGATCGGCGCGCCGGTCTTGACCAGCTGCAAGTCCGAGATGCGGCTGCCTTGCGGCTTCGTGACATCGATCGCGTAGGACAGCCCGCCGATCCGCACCATGTCGCCGCCCTGCTGATAATAGGGATCGACGTTGAAGAGGTTGTCGGCAACGTCCTCGATGATCTCCTTCAATCGCGCCCCCGTCATGCCCATACGGTAGACGGCTGGATAGGTGATCGCGGTTGCGTTGGTGACGTCCTCGAAGGTGATGTCCTGACCCGGTAGAACGCTGGTGCCCCAGCGGAAGCCGGGCGAGAGCGCGATCTCGGCATCGCGCTCCTGCATCAGCGCCTGGCAGATCAGATCATCGAACGTGCCGTTGAAATTCCCACGCCGATAGAGCAGCGACTCCGTCTTGCCGAGCACCTTGGACAGCTCCGACGCGAAGGGCTTGCGCACCTCGGCGATCTTGGCAGCCATCTCGGTGTCCGCCGTGATCACATCGGAAAACAGCGGGATGAGCTTGTACCTGAAAGCCTTGACCTCGCCGTCGCGGACGTCGAGATCGAGCCGCGAGACGAACTTGCCCGACGAGCCGGAAGCGATCAGCAGCGTCTTTCCGACCTTGACCGCCTCCGGCAGCGCGTCATGTGTGTGCCCGGTCAGGATGACGTCGATGCCCTTGACGCGGCTGGCAAGCTTGCGATCGACGTCGAAGCCATTGTGGGAGAGCAGCACGACGAGCTGCGCGCCACTCTTGCGAGCCTTGTCGACCTGCGCCTGGACATCCTCCTCGCGCACGCCAAAGGACCAGTTCGGAATCATCCAGCGCGGATTGGCAACCGGCGTATAGGGAAATGCCTGGCCGAGCACCGCGATCTTGACGCCGCCGCGCTCGATCATGGTCGAGGCGTCGAACGCTGCCTCGTTCCATTCGGTATCGCGAATGTTGAGGCCGAGGAACGGGAAACCGAGGCTCTCGATCGCCTGCTTCACGCGCTCGGTGCCGTAAGTGAACTCCCAATGGCCAGTCATGGCGTCGGGCCTGAGCAGCGCCACGCAGTCGATCATGTCCTGGCCGCGCGTCTTCAAAGACGACCACGATCCCTGCCAGGTGTCGCCGCCGTCGAGCAGCGCCACCTTGTCGCCGCGCTCGGCGCGGATGGCCTTTATCACGGTGGCGGCACGATCCAGACCGCCGATCCGGCCGTAGCTCTTGGCCAGCGCTTCGAAATCCTCCGACGTCAGGGCGTAGGCTGCCGACGAGCCCGGCGCGATACCGAAGCGGGCGAGGAACTCCTTGCCGGTGACGTGCGGCGGAAGCCCCTTCGCTTCGCCCACGCCGAGATTGGTCGACGGCTCGCGGAAATAGAGCGGCATGAGCTGACCGTGGATGTCGGTCACATGCACCAGCGTGACGTTGCCGAGCGGCTCGAACGCCAGCAACTCCTTCTCGGTCAGGCGCTGCTGGGCAACCGCTCGGGTCAGGCCGGCGCCGACACCGGTCGAGAGTGCCGCCGTTGCCGCAGCCACCTGGATGAATTCGCGGCGTGAGATCATGCGCAGTACTCCTGCAAGCTCATCGTTTCAGTTGCGCACCGACGGCGTCTCGACTGGCAATCCGATACCCCGCCAGGCGACATAGATTTCGAGCGCAAGGAACTCGTCCGATAAGGGCTTGAACGGCTCGGCGCGCACGTCGAACATGCAGCCCTCAAACCGCTCGTGCAGCGGCACCAGGCGCTGGTCACGCAGCCGGTAGGTCGGAAAGCCGTTGGTCTGGCCCTGGCTCAGAAAATCCGCGCGCATGAACTTGCCGTTGTTGCGCTCGTGGCAGGAGGCGCAGGCGAGATCAAGCTGGCCGAAACGTGTGTAATAGGTCTGCTTGCCGCGCTCGAACCAGGGCGACATCGGGCCGTCGGTCTTCACCGTCGCCGGCATGCCGTGCGACTGGTAGCGCACGAAAGTCGTCATGTCGGTCAGTTCCTGGGACTTGAATTTCCACGGCTCCGCCTTCATGTGTTCGGTGCGGCAGATGTTGATGCGCTGCTCGAGATTGACCGGCTTCTTCAGCTTGTCGTCCCATTTCGGCATGGCGGCGCCGACGCCCTTCATGCTGGTCTCGGCTTCGCCATGGCAACTCATGCAGGACTTGCCCTCACTGCCCTCGACCTTCTTCCAGACGTCGGCGGCGCGTTCTACGGCGAGAAAGCCCGGATTTTCGAGATCGTCGTCCTGAAGCGCACGGGTCTCCTTGCTGCGGAATTCGTAGCCGGAGATGATGGTCTTGAACACGTGCCCGGGCGGTGCCGGGATGCCCTTGCGTTCGGCTTCCTGCGCGGAGGCGCAGGTCGCGACCGACGCGAGCACGACGACCGCGGCGGCGAACCCAAGATATCGTTGCAGCATCGGTCCCTCCCTCGAAGCGCGGCGCGCATCAGGCCTTGAGCGCGATCTTCTCTTCGGCTGCGATCACCGTGCCGTCGTCGTCGGTCCAGGAGAACTTGAACGTGCCGGCCTCGTCGATCCTGGCATCGAACTGGATGTAGGGATTGGCCGAGATCGCAGGCTCCAGCGCGCAAGCGAACACCGGCTTGCCGTTGAACTCGCATGCGAACTTGTTGATGATCTTGCGCGGAATGGTCTTACCCTGCGCGTCCTTGCGCTGCCCCGATTCCATGACGTGCGAGACCAGCGTCTTGATCTGGATGACTTCGCCCTTGGCTGCTTCCTTGGGAAGCTTGATGCGCGGTTTGTCTGCCATCTTCTCTCTCCTCAGCCCTTAGCCGCCGCAGCCGCCGATGGTGACCTTGACGGTCTTCTGCTCCGTGAACAGCGAACCGTCGCTCATCTTCGCGATCGCAATCACATTCTGCGTGGTCGCGAGCCGGATGCGGATCGAAGCTTCCGCCTTGCCCGACATCGGTGTGAACGACAACGTCGCGACGCCCGCATTCGGGTTGCCGTCGGCGATGATCATGACGTCCTTGACGTAGGACTCCGCGGTCATCGGACTCTCGATGTTGATCGACAACGGCACGGTGTTGCCGTTCTCCGCGATCTCGGGCAGATCGAGCGAAATCCTACCCTTGGCCGGCTGCTTGCCGCCGGTGAACTTCTCGATCCACTTCGCCGCGTCGTTCGTCACTTCGGCATCGGCCGCCATGGGCATCAGGGTCAGCAGGACGAAGCCGCCCCCGAGCGCAAATGCCTGCCGTCGATTGATGGCCTTCATTCCTAATCCTCCTCGCCGTCAGTTCAGCGTCTTGAGAAAAGCGATGACATCTTCGACCTGCGCGGCCGTCAGAATGGACTTGCCGACGAACTCCGGGCGCACACGGTTCAAGCCGTCGTTCTTGAGGAAGGCCGGCATGACCGTGTCGGTGAAGATGCGCTTGGGGTCGGCGACGATGAGGCGCAATTGCGCCTCGGTATAGCGGCCGGCCACGCCGTCGAGCGACGGACCGAACTCACCGTGGAATTCCTCGGATTTCAGGCTGGTGACTTGATGGCAAGCCAGGCAATTGCCGAGCGTGCGGGTCAAGAACACTTTCTTGCCGGCCTCGGCATTGCCGGGCGAACCGGTCAGGGATTTCGGCAGGGAATCGCTGACGATGTCGAGCTTGATCGGCTCCTGCGCGCAGGCGCTACCGACCATCAGACATAAAGCAAACGCAGCAGCAAGCGAGCGCCGCATGTTTCCTACCCTTGATGGCGAGGTGACGCCCGCCTCGTTGATGACGGGCCCAACGACCCGTCACATTCATAAATCATGATATGTTAATGTATTAGGCGACGTCAAGATAAATCTGCGCGCGATCGCGGGGCCTAGCCGCTGGCGGCGAGGAAATCCCTGAACGAGCCGCGTTCATAGGCGCGCTCCCGCACGAAACGGAACATCGCCAGGAAATGTTGCGGCTTCAGATAGCCGGGCGCCCGCGCGACCTCCCTCGCCATCGGTGCGCTCGCCTCGATGCCGCTGGAAGACGGCGGAAAGAACTGGAACGTCGGGGTAAATCTGATCCCGTATCTCTGGGCAAGATCCTTCTCGGACAATTCCTGACGATCGAAGTCCGTAACCTTGCGGGACCCGATCAGATTGAGCTGGAGCACCTCGAAATTGTCGCGGATGTAGTTCGCAATACCGGCATCCGCGAAATTCACCAGATGCGTTTCGCGGCAATAGGGGCAACCGCGCAACTCCCACATGATGGCGAGGCGCTTGCCGTTGGCGGCAGCGGTCTCGAGGTCCTCGCGCAGATCGAGGAAGCTCTGCAGGAACCAGGGCTCGTGATAGAGCCCATCATCTCCCAGCACGGGCTCGGCCACGGCTTCCCCGCAGCCGGCGGCAAGCGCGGCGCCCGAGGCCAATGCCAGAAAATCACGCCGCGTCGACCTGCTGAGGGACATCGGGAATTTCAGCCTCGAAGGATATTGCGGGTTGCATCAGTTTAATTATGATATTCAAATATCATAATATGACAAGGATTTCCCATCTTGCGCTGCATCATCGCGCTTTTGGCATTTCTGGCCTGCGGCACGCTCGCGTGGGGCGCCGAGAACGACGGCGCGAAGCATTTCGCATCGGCGATGGAGCCTATCATGGCCAATCTGCGCACGGCCGCGAGCTACGCGCGAACCGGAAACATCGCGTTGGCGCAGATGGAGACCGAAGAGGCCGTGACAGCCTGGAAGCGGCTCGAGACAACTGCGTCGAATCTCCCGCCCCCGCACATGCCGGCCACGCTGACGGAATTTCTCGGCCAAGGGGGCGAGCGGCTTGGAGCCGTCGCGCACGCACTCGACAGCGGAGACAATGTCGCCGCCGGCCGTGAGCTGCAGCTGCTTCGCCAATCATTCCATCAGCTTCGGCGCCAGTCCGGCCTCTACGATCTCGGCGACTGCGTCTTCGAGATCGCGCCCGCCATGGAAACGTTGCGCATTGCAGCCACGCGGTACGGCGAGCAGCCCGCACCTGCTCATGCCGAGGATACCGTTGCCGCGGCGAGTGCACTGCGCGATCGTCTGCAGCGTTGCAACGATTGGGCGCGGGCGGACATCGCTGAAAGAAACGAGTTCCGCCGGCTGATCGAGGGCGCGATCGCCAGCAGCAGCGAGATCGCCCATGCGGCGATGGCCGGCGACGGAGCGCTCGTGCATCGCTACCTGATCGAGCTGCAGTCTTACGCCCAGCTGCTGGATTTCCGTTTCGGCTAGATCAACCGATGCTGGTCAGCGCGGGAAAAAGCTCCAGCAGCCATTCCGAGACTGCAGGCATCAGCCCGGTCAAGAACATCAATCCCGTCGCGACCAGAAAGGCGCCCATGGTCTTCTCGACCATGCCGAGGTGCCGGCGCACGCGGCCGAGCGCTCCGATGAAGCGACCGGTGAAAGCGGCGGCGACAAGAAAGGGAATGCCGGTGCCGACCGAATAGGCAAGCAGCAATAAAGCCCCTCTTGCGGTGGTATCCTCGGATCCCGCCATGAGCAGGACGGCAGCGAGGATCGGCCCCGCGCAGGGCGTCCACCCGAACGCGAACGCCAGCCCCATGACGAAGGCGCCCGCGACGCCGGCTGGCCGGCTCTCGATCTGCAGCGTGGCGCTGCGATAGAGGAGCGGAATTCTGATCACGCCGAGAAAATGCAGACCCATCACGACGATCAGGACGCCTGCGGCGATGCCGAGCGTCGAAAGATGAGCAGAAATGAAACGTCCTGCCATCGATGCCGTCGAACCAAGCGCGACGAAAACCAGGGAAAAACCGGCCACGAAGGCTAGCGCCGAGACCAGGATGCGTGGCCGCAGTTCAGGCCGACCATCCGAGAGATCCGTGACAGAGACGCCGGCCATGTAGCAGAGGAACGGCGGGACGAGCGGCAGGATGCAGGGCGACAGAAACGACAAGAGGCCCGCGACAAAAGCCGCGCCAAGCGTGACGTCCAAGGTCATTGCATCCATCCCTAGCACATATACGAATTTAATGATATAAAGGGGCAACGAAGTCCAGAGGTCCATTGCGCAGGATGAGCCGAATCATCGGATTGCTCGTGGTCGCCATCATGCTCGCGCTGCCCGCGACGGGATCGCGCGCGGCCGAACTCGTCATGTTCGAACGGGCCGGCTGCGTGTGGTGCGCGCGCTTTGACGCCGAGATCGCGCCGATCTACAGCAGGACCGAGGAGGGCCGGGCGGCGCCGCTGCGCCGCGTCGACCTCAACCGTCCGCTGCCCGCCGATCTCTCCGGAATCGATCCGGGTGTCTTCACGCCGAGCTTCGTCGTGGTACAAGAGGGCCGGGAGATCGGCCGCATTCGCGGCTATCCGGGGGATTCCTTCTTCTTCGGCCTGCTGAGCCGGATCCTGGCCGGATCGGGATCGACGCCCGGCAGGTCGTGACTAGAAGATGTCGTTGAGGAATTTGACGCGATGCCGTTGCCAAAGCTGAAGGAGATCGAGGGATCCGCCGAACTCGAGCAGATGATCGAGAAGGCGCGCGAGGCGAGCGACATGCTAAAGGCGCTGTCGCATGAATCCCGATTGCTGCTGCTTTGCATCCTCGCCGAGGGCGAGAAGTCGGTGACCGAACTCGAGCAGTTCCTCGGCGAACGGCAGTCGACCGTCTCCCAGCAACTCGCGCGGCTGCGGCTCGACCGGCTCGTCACCACCCGCCGCGATGGCAAGACAATCTACTACAGCCTCGCCAGCGAGGACGTCCGCAAGATATTGACCGCGGTCTACGATGTGTTCTGCGAGCCGGTGCGCCGTCGCCGCCGGTAATTCTCCGCGCTGGATTTCGGCGGCCTTCCGGCGCAGAGTGCCCGAGGCGAAGAACAAACATCTCCGGGAGGAATGCTGAATCCGTCAACCATAGCGTTTGCATGCGGGCTTGCCGCCGGCGCCGTGCTCGGCGTCGCCGGTCGTGCCGGACGGTTTTGCACACTCGCGATGCTCGAGGACGCGTTTTTCGGGTCGGATTTACGCCGGCTGAAGTCCTTTGCGCTGGCTGCGGCCGTGGCGCTGCTTGCGACCCAGGCGCTTGCCGAATTCGGTGTCGTCGATCTGTCGCGGTCGATCTACCTGACGTCGTCGATCGGACTTGGCGGCGCGATCGTCGGCGGGTTGATGTTCGGCATCGGCATGGCCCTGGTCGGCACCTGCGGTTTCGGCACGCTGGTCCGCGTCGGCGGCGGCGATTTGCGAGCCATCGTTGTCTTTCTCGTGCTCGGCCTCTCTGCGCTCGCGACCATGCGCGGCATCACCGGGATGTTGCGCGTGATGCTGATCGAACCTTTGTCGCTGCGGCTCCCGGAGGGCACCAACCAGACCTTGACCTCGCTGCTGGGCGCCGGAAGTGCGATGCGTGCACTCCTCGTCGTGTCGATTGCCATTGCGCTCGCGGTCTGGGCCTTTGCAGACGGCCGGCTGATCCGGTCGCCCCGACTATTGGTCTCGGGTCTCGCCGTCGGCGGCGCGATCGCATTCGGCTGGTTCGCGACGGGGTGGCTGGCCGACGACGAATTCGACCCCGCCCGCGTCTCATCGCTCACTTTCGTCGCGCCACTCGGCGACACCATCCTCTACGTCGCCACCTTCTCAGGTGCGCGGCTGAATTTCGGCATCGGCTCCGTTGCCGGTGTCGTGGCAAGCTCTTTCGCCTCGGCGATGCTCGCGCGCGGCTTTCGCTGGGAAGCCTGCGACGACGCGCGCGAATTGAAGCGTCACATGACCGGCGCACTCCTGATGGGCTTCGGAGGGGTCATGTCGATGGGATGCACCATCGGCCAGGGCTTGAGCGCGTTCTCGACGCTCGCCGTCTCGGCGCCGATCACCATGCTGGCGATTGCCTGCGGAGCTCGACTGGGACTCGAGTTCACGATGACCGGCGAATGGCTGCCAGCAGTGCGCAAGCTATTCGGTGTCTCGACGTAGAAGAAAAACTGCCGATAGCCGCGAGGATGGACCAGCCATTGAGTTCGCGCGCAGATCGGCGGCAAGCCGAAGATGCTGGGACCGGAAGAGGTCGCCGACATCACGGGCCACGAGGTCGGCGGCGTCTGGGCTCATAAGCGCGCAGACTCCGATGAGCGAGAACACCACCGGGCTTCCTGCATCGAATACAGGGCAACAATGACGACATTGGGTACCCACGAAGTAAACGCCAGAACCGGGGACATGCTGGAGTAGCTGTCGTAGCCCAACAGATAGCCGACTGGAATCTGCAAGCGAAGAACAACGGCTCCGAATGTCATCGCATAGCTGAATCGCATGAGCAGCCGGTGCCATTCAAATTGCCTCCGTACTGCCGAAATCCAGGCGGCCGTGGTCGTTCCGACCCACAACAAGGCGAGAATTCCGAAGCCGAGACCCGCTACCCATCCGCCCGAAGCAAACGGTACTGTAGCCAATGCGCCTCCTCCACCCGTCACGCATGCCAGGACGTAAACTCGGCCTGACCATCGATGCAACATCGGACGGCGCACGCGTAACCCCGGATAGAACTGGAGCGGACCGAGGGCCAATGCGACCGGGGCGATGAACATATGGATCAGAGCCTGTAGCGGCGCCTGCAATATGACTGCCTTGATCTTTGGATCGATACCGGCCCACACGTTTCCCAACGCGCCGTAGTATCGCAAGGAATACGCGGCTACGACTGTGGCGAGCACGATCATGACGCCCCGTCCAATTTGGGAGTTGTATTCCTTGTCCATCTGGCTTGCGCCCCTGCAGTTCGTCAGAATGTCGCTCTACCGACGGGGTTTCCCGAACGGTTGATCCGCACGATGATCGAACCATTCGGGGGGACAAGGATTGAGGGACAGCCGACCCGGCAAAAGGGATGAAGGAATGCGTGGTGGGACGACCGGCGGCTCTATCGTGATGAAAGGCGCTGCATCTGGGCGGGACTTGACAGATCGAGCCATGGCGGCTGGACGACGGCATCTATCTTGCGCGCGCCGGTGGCGGCGATCCGGCCGCCATGCGGCCGGAGCCAGCTAATCGAAACTTCAGACGCGTACTTATAGGCCGTGCGCGATGTCCGCTTCGCCCTAATACCGCCCGTCTTGGGCAACCGTAGCAAAGTCGCGATGGGCCGCAACCAGACATCGCCGGGAAGAAGGAGGTCGCCATTGCGCCTATAGGTTTGAAGCAAGACGCTCAGCGCGCACTCTGATATCATTCGTTCCAGAGTGGGAGTTTGCTAGCCCAATAAGAGGAGGGAGGATAACCTCGCGCGATGTCCGAAGATAAGCTGACAATAAAATTCCGCTGCCCCCAGGCGCTTGAAGGTTTGCTGCCGATTCCTGTTCCGGCGAGCCTCGGCCTTCCCGGCTGGCTCAAAGCGATGCCGACAAAGGCCTTCAGCGCGCTAAATCTCCAGGAAGAGCAGACCGTAAAGCGCTGTCCACCCTTCGTCGACGCCATGACAAACGGCTTTCTCATTCCGCTGATCTGCGATTTACGGGTGGAGGATGGCCAGATTACTTGGGACAACGACTTGCCGACAGGCGAGATCAATTTTCCACGCTCGCCGATCAGCTTCCACGATCCTGGCCAGGTTACGGGCACGCCGCTGTTCGACGACGATCGCTTCGTTGTCAAGTTCCACAATCTCTGGACGATTGAAGCCCCGGCAGGCTACGCGCTCTACTTCACGCACCCCATCAACCGGTTCGACCTGCCTTTCACGACGCTCAGCGGTCTCGTCGATTGCGACCGTTACGTCGACAACTGGATCCATTTTCCCGCGAACTGGCATGATACGAACTTCCACGGCGTGCTTCCGAAGGGAACGCCGATAGCCCAGTGCATTCCTGTTCGGCGGGAGAGTTGGACAAGCGAGGTGTCAGCCTTCACCGCGGAAGACACACGCCGGATGCATGAGTTGCAAGACGCGCTCCGACGCGAGCCGGATTTGTACCGACGGCAGTTCAGGGCCTAAAGCGTGATGGCATTAGGTCCGATAGCCTGAATTTTTGAGGTAGTTGGCGCATTCCTCGGAGGTGAAGGCGTCGAGTGCATGGCCGATT
>NZ_LBJG01000084.1 GCF_028128765.1 Bradyrhizobium sp. CCBAU 51627 | reverse complement strand
CGCCGTTCTCATCGACGACTTCTCGCCTCAGGAATGCCAAAACTACTTCCGCCACGACGGATACGCTTCAGCTTAAGTGACGGATGCTCTAGCCGCCGAATTTGTCGAGGAGCGCCGGAAACAGGCGGTCCGGCTTGAAAGGCGGTGCGGTGAAGCGGATGCCGGTGGCATCTGCAATCGCGTTGCCGAGCGCGGCTGCAACCGGATTGTACGGGCTCTCGCTCATCGACTTCGCGCCGAGCGGTCCGATGGTGTCGGACGTCTGGGCGAAAAACACTTCGGTTCGCGGCACGTCTGCGAAGGACGGCAGATGATAGTCACGGAACTTGGGATTGGTGACGCGCCCCTCTGCGTCGATCACCATCTCCTCATAGAGCGCAGCACCAAGCGCCTGCGCAACCCCACCCTCGATCTGCCCGCGGCATTGCATGGGATTGGCGACGACGCCGGCATCGGCGGCCTGCACGCTCCTGAGAATCCTGACCTCGCCGGTGCCCTTGTTCACGGCGACACGAAAGCCCTGCACGTTGAAGCCGACAGATCGCGGCGTTCCCTCGGAATTGCCGTGGCCTGCCAGCGGACGGCCGCTTTCGCGCGCGAACTTGGCGAGCTCGGCAAACGAAATCCGTCGCACGCCGCTGACGACGGCCTCACCCTCGAGGATGCAATTCGAGATATCGCAAAGCCACGCGTCGGCGGCAGCGGCCTTCAACTCAGTCGCGATCTGCGTGGCCGCGGCCTGCGTCGCCTTGCCGGCAACGAATATTCCGGTGCTGCCATAGGCGCCGGTGTCGTGGCCGCCATGGGCGGTGTCGGATTGGCGCAGGCGGATCCTATCGACGGTGGTCGCAAGGATAGTCGCGGCGATCTGCCGGTGCACGGTGCTGGTGCCGTTGCCGAATTCGGCGGTGCCGACGGTGAGATCGAAGCCGCCATCGTCGTTGAGCGTGATCGTGGCATCCGCGATGTGGCCGGCGGGCGGCACCGTGTCGATCATGGTCAGTGCGATGCCATCTCCGATCAGCCATTCCGGCGACAGGTCAGGTGCTGGCTGGTCTGCCTGCATCGCGCGCTCGACGAGATCGATGCACTCGTCGAGCCCGTAGGAACCGTAGAGCACGTCCTGGTATTCGGATTCGGGCGGCGACAGCATGGGATCGCCGGGTCTGACGATATTGCGGCGACGCATGTCGTAGGGGCTGATGCCGAGCTGCTTGGCCAGCTCGTCGATCGCAGCTTCCACCGCGATGACGGCCTGCGGCAGGCCATAACCGCGAAACGCACCTGCGGGCACGGTGTTGGTGTAGACGACGAAGCCGTCGACCCGCTTGTTCGGGCAGTTATAGACCGCGATGGACTCCGCCACCGCGTGGAACATCACGGAGGGGCCGTGATTGCCGTAGGCGCCGGTGTTGGAGAGCACGTCGAGCTGCAGCGTGGTGAGCTTGCCGTCGACGTCGGCGCCGGCCTTGATGTGGACCCGCATCGGATGGCGCGTCGAGGTCGCGATGAATTGCTCCTCGCGGGTGAGCTCGAGCTTGACGGGCCGTCCGGTCTTCAGTGCGGCCAGCGCCAGGATATCCTCGACGAACATCTCCTGCTTGCCGCCGAAGCCCCCGCCGACCCGCTCGCAGAACACGCGGACCTTGTCGATCGGAAGCCCAAAGATATTCGAGAGCGCGCGCCGGGTCAGGAACGGCACCTGCGTCGAGGTGCGGACGTTGAGCACGCCTGCTTCATCGAGCCAGGCAAGGCCGCCATGGGTCTCCAGCGCGGCGTGCTGCACACGGTGGCTGTGGAAAGTGGCCTCGTAAGTGACCGCGGAAGTCGCGAGCGCGGAGGCGACATCGCCGAACTCACCATGAATCTCTGCAACGAGATTGCGCTCCGCATCCGCAACGCGGTTCGCGCTGGTGCGATCAGGATGAACGCGTGGTGCACCCGGCATCATCGCCCGCTCGGAGTCGATCAGCGCGGGCAGGATTTCGTACGTGATCCTGAGCCGGCGGCAGGCCTCCTCGGCCGCACCCTCGCTCTCGGCGACCACGGCGGCGACCTTCTGGCCGATGAAGCGGACCACATCGTCGAGGACACGCGTGTCCTCGGGGTCCATCCAGTGATTCTCATGCCGCGCCGTCGAGAACAGAACCGAAGGCGCATCCTCGTGCGTCAGGACAGCCTGCACGCCGGGCACGGCCATCGCCGCCGACCGGTCGATCGACACGATCCTGGCATGCGCATGCGGCGAGCGCAGCAGCTTGATGTGCAGCAAGCCGCCGATCTGCGTGTCGAACGTGTAGCGCGCCCTGCCGCGGACGACGTCGGGACCCGCGGGCGCCGGCAGGCTGTGGCCGAACGCCGCGCCGGCCTCGACGATGGCCTCGACATTGGTCTTGCCGTGGATCGCGTCCTCGATCGACCGATACCCGGTGCAGCGGCAGATATTGCCCTTCAGCGCCGTGCCGAGATCAGTACGCTGGGCCTGGTTCAGCGAGGCGCAGGTCAGAATCATGCCGGCGGTGCAGAAGCCGCATTGGAACCCCTGTGCGTCGAGGAAGGCCTGCTGCATCGGATGCGCACCGTGCTCGCTGCCGAGGCCCTCGATCGTGGTGACAGCGCGCCCCTCAGCGCGAAACGCGGGGATCAGGCAGCTATGCACGGGTTCGCCGTCGAGCAGCACGGTACAGGCACCGCAATCGCCGGCATCGCAGCCCTTCTTCACGCCGAAATGGCCGAGCTCGCGCAGGAATGTGCGCAGGCATTGACCGGCGCGCGGTGTTTGCGGGAACACCGTGCCGTTGATTTCAAAGCTCATGGCGGCGTTGCCCCCAGAAGCTCGGCGCGGATCTCCTCGGCGAGCCGCAGCGTCATGTGCTTGCGCCAGAATGGCTTGCCATGAAGGTCGGTGTGATAGAGATCGTCGGTAATCTCCTCGGCGATGGCGGCGCGAAGCGTGTCCGCGTCCGGCGGCTTCGGAAACGATACCTGGATCGGACGTACGGTCGAGGCGGTGATCGTCAGCGTCAGCGCTCCCATACTATCGAGACTTCCGATCAGAAGGGCCGCGGAGCGGCCGACTGGCGCGAGCGAGATCTGACGAAAGGCGGAGCGGCGCTTCAGTGCAGCAAGCGGAACATCGATCTGCCGCAGCAGGTCGCCCGGCGACAGGCGGTTGCGCTGGTTGCCGGTGACGAAATCGGCGACGGGAATCCTCTGCTCGCCACCACCGGCCTTCCAGATGGTGCAGACGCCGTCGAGCGCTGATGTGAGCGAGATCATCGGCCCTGCGGGCAACGACATGCAGAGATTGCCGCCAACCGTCGCCGTCTTCCAGATCTTGAAGGAGGCGAGGAAGGCGCGGCAGCACTGGCTGATCAGCGGGGCTGCGAGCCACTCAGGCGGGACGGTGAGCGCATCGAGTTGCGAGATCGTGCAGGTGGCGGCGATGCTGAGGTGGCTCGGTGTGATCGACAGCGCCGGCCATTTCAGATCGGTGAGATCGATCAGCCGCGTCAGGTGGGCTTGTGGCTCCGAGAACAGCCACGTGCCGCCCGCAAGCCAAGCATCACCTGGCGTCCAAACGGGCAGCTCGGAGCGCGTTTGCGGATGAGAAACCGCTGTGATGGTATTCAAGTCCATGGCTGCGACAACGCCTGCGCCGGGTGAATTGGCTCGAGGGAAAGTCTTGCAAGACCAGCGCCAAGTAGCAACAACAAGTCGCGGCAATTTACGCTCTCGGGTTGGCACTTGCGTTGCAGACCGGTAGCGAATGGGAGGAGAAGCAAGTGCATGAGTGACGCAAAGGCGATCTGGATCAGGGATCCCCTGGCGATCCTCGCCGACGATGCCGAGCGCGGGATCGTGGTTAAGGACGGCCGAATCATTGAACTCGTGCCCGCAGGCGGGACGCCTGTGACCACCGACGTTACGGTGTTCGATGCGAGCGTGCATGTCGTGCTGCCGGGCCTCATCAACACCCATCACCATTTTTATCAGACGCTGACGCGGGCGCTGCCGGCGGCAATGGATCGCGAGCTGTTTCCCTGGCTCCAGGCGCTCTATCCGATATGGGCGAAGCTGACGCCTGAGCGGCTGCAACTCGGCGTCACGGTGGCGATGTCGGAGCTGCTGCTCTCGGGGTGTACGACCACGACGGATCATCACTATGTCTTCCCGGCGGGCCTCGAAGAGTCCGTCGACGTCGAGGTTGACGTCGCAAAGCGGCTTGGCGTGCGCGTGCTGCTGACGCGCGGCTCGATGAACCTGTCGCAACGCGACGGCGGCCTGCCGCCTGACAGCGTCGTGCAGGACGAGGACACGATCCTCGCCGACAGTGCGCGCGTGGTCGCGAAGCATCACCAGCGCGGGGCGGATGCGATGGTGCAGATTGCGCTGGCGCCTTGCTCGCCGTTCTCGGTGACGACGTCGCTGATGCGCGCCACCGCCGACCTCGCCGGCAAGCTCGATGTGCGCCTGCACACCCATCTCGCCGAGACAGAGGATGAGAACAAATTCTGCCAACAGATGTATGGCTGCCGCCCGCTCGACTATCTCGAACAATGCGGCTGGCTGAATGCGCGAACCTGGCTCGCGCACGGTATCTTCTTCAACGCCGACGAGATGAAGCGGCTCGGCAGGGCCAAAACGACCATCAGCCACTGCGCGTGCAGCAATCAGCTGCTGGCCTCCGGCTGTTGCCCCGTCTGCGAGATGGAGGAGGCCGGCGTCGGCATCGGCATTGGGGTCGACGGCTCGGCATCGAACGACGGATCGAACCTGATGCAGGAAGTGCGCGCGGCGTTCTTGCTCCAGCGGGCGCGCTACGGCGTGACCAAGGTCAGCCACAAGGATGCGCTGCGCTGGGCCACCAAGGGCTCGGCGGCCTGCGTCGGCCGTCCGGAGCTTGGCGAGATCGCGGTCGGCAACGCCGCCGACCTCGCACTGTTCAAGCTGGACGAGTTGCGCTTCTCCGGCCACGGCGATCCCATCGCCGCCCTGGTGCTGTGCGGCGCGCATCGGGCCGATCGGGTCATGGTGGCGGGGAACTGGGCCGTGGTCGACGGCGCCATCCCGGGACTGGACGTTCCGGAGCTCATCCGCCGGCATGGCGCCGCGGCGCGGGCGATGCAGGCGGGATAGCAGATGCAGGCGGGATAGCAAATGAGAAGGAGGGGGCGACCACAAGTGCCGGGTGCTTCTGGCCACCCCCTCCAAACCTCCTCCGGGAGGAGCAGGTCATTTAGGTGATGCAAGAAGCGTGCTACTTGCCCGGCAGCTTGTCGTCGATGCCCTTGACGTAGAAATTCATGCCGAGGATCTGGCCGTCCGCGAGATTGGCGCCGCCCTTGCACTCGATCTCCTTGCCGTCCTGCCCAATGACCGGGCATTTGAACGGATGCAGCTTGCCCGCGATGATCGCGGCCTGGGCATCCTCGGCAATCTTCTTCACGTCGTCGGGCATGTTGGTGTACGGCGCCATTGCGAACATGTGGCTGTCGAGGCCGCCCCAGGTATCCTCGGACTTCCAGGTGCCGTCGAGTTCGGCCTTGACGCGGGCGATGTAGTAGGGCGCCCAAGTGTCGAGGATCGAGGTCAACTGGGTCTTCGGTCCGAACTTGATCATCTCGGAGTCCTGGCCGAAGGCGAGCTTGCCGCGTTCGCTGGCGATCTGCATCGCGGCGGGCGAATCCGTATGCTGCATGATCACGTCGGCGCCCTGGTCGATCAGCGCCTTGGCGGCGTCGGCTTCCTTGCCCGGGTCGAACCAGGTGTTGGCCCAGATGATCTTGACCTTGATGTTCGGGTTGATGCTCTGCGCCGCGATCATCGTCGCGTTGATGCCGGAGACGACCTCCGGAATCGGGAACGAGCCGATATAGCCGAGCACGCCGGACTTCGACATCTTCGCCGCGATCAGGCCTTGAATGTAGCGGCCCTGATACCACTTCGATGAATAGGTCGACATATTCGCGTTGCGCTTGTAGCCGGTGGCGTGCTCGAAATGCACGTTCGGATATTTTTTCGCGACCTTCAGCGTCGGATCCATGTAGCCGAACGAGGTCGTGAAAATCAGCTTGTTGCCGGCACGGACGAGCTGTTCGATGGCGCGTTCGGCGTCGGGGCCCTCGGGCACGTTTTCGAGATAGGTGGTTTCGATCTTGTCGCCGAACTCCTTCACCAGCGCCTGGCGGGCGAGCTCATGCTGGTAGGTCCAGCCGAGATCGCCGATCGGGCCGAGGTAAATGAAGCCGACTTTCAGCTTGTCGGCGGCGGAGGCTGCGCTGACGCTCCCGGCAAGCAGAAGGCCGGCAGCCAGCGCAAGAAGTGATTTCCTCATCATCAATCTCCAAACATCAGGGGAAAGCCACGATCCGCAACGTGCGCGCCCCATCGCGCACGCCGCGGAAATCAAATCTCTAGCGGTCAGGCACGAACGCGGTGCCGAGCGCGGCCGGCGCGGTCGAGCCGCCAGTGCGCGCGCGGGAGAGCAGGACCAGCACGACGACGGTCGCGAGATAAGGGAGCGCCGACATGAATTGCGAGGGAATGCCGACGCCCCAGCCCTGCGCATGTAATTGCAGGATCGTCACTGCGCCGAACAGATAAGCGCCAATGACCAGCCGGCCCGGTCGCCACGACGCGAACACGACCAGCGCCAGCGCGATCCAGCCGCGACCGGCGGTCATGCCGGGAATGAAGAACGGCGTGTAGGCGAGCGGCAGATAGGCGCCCGCAAGGCCGGCGCAAGCGCCGCCGAACATCACGGCGAGCGTGCGGATGCGCAGCACGGGATAGCCGAGCGCATGCGCGGAGACGTGGTTGTCGCCGCAGGCACGCAGGATCAATCCTGCGCGCGTGCGGTACAGGAACCACCAGACGCCGATGATGAGTGCGATGGAGAAATAGACGAAAGCGTCCTGGCCGAACAGCACGCGTCCGATCAGTGGAACGTCCGTGAGGCCGGGAATGTGAAGCTGTGCGGCCGGCGTGAGGCGCTCGCCAACAAAGCCGGCACCGATCAGGCCCGACAGGCCGATGCCGAGAATGGTCAGCGCCAGGCCGGTCGCGACCTGGTTGACGGCGAGGCCAAGCGCCATCAGCGCAAAGATCAGCGACATCAGCGTTCCCGCGATGATGCCGGACAGCGCGCCGATGAAGATTGATCCGGTGAGCCAAGCGCCGCCGAAGCCGCAGGCCGCGCCGACGATCATCATGCCCTCGACGCCGAGGTTGAGCACGCCGGAACGCTCGGTGACGAGTTCGCCCGTTGCGGCGATCAGGAGCGGCGTCGAGGCGGCGAGCACCGACAGGATGATGGCTTCAACCAGCTCCACGGGTCACCTGTCGGTTCGCCAAGACCAGCTTGAAGCGGTAGAGGATGAGGGAATCGCAGGCGAGCACGTAGAACAGCAAAATGCCCTGAAAAACCTTGGTGACATCCAACGGGATCTTCATCGCGATCTGTGCCTGCTCGCCGCCGATAAAGGTTAGTGCGAGAAAAAGGCCTGCAATTAATATTCCAAGCGGGTTCAACCGGCCGAGGAACGCGACGATGATTGCGGTGAAACCGTAGCCGGGCGAGATGCCGGGTTGGAGATGTCCGACGGGACCTGCGACTTCGATAATGCCCGCAAGGCCGGCGAGCGCACCTGATACTGCGAACGTCAGGATGACCAGCTGGTTGGCGTTGAAGCCGCCAAACCGCGCCGCCCGCGGCGCGGCACCCACCACGCGGATCTCGAATCCCTTGATCGTGCGCCCGAGCAGGATTGCTGCGGCTGCAACGACCAGCAGCGCGATGATCGAGCCGAGATGCAGCCGGCCGCCTTCGATAAGCAATGGCACCGTCGCCACTGGATCGAACTCGGCCGTGGTCGGAAAGTTGAAGCCGTTCGGATCGCGCCAGGGACCGCGGACGAGGTAGTCCAGCAGCAGGTCGGCGACATAGACCAGCATCAGGCTGGTGAGGATCTCACTGGCGCCGAACTTCACCTTGCAGATCGCCGGGATCAGCGCATAGAGCGCGCCCGCGGCTGCCGCAAGTACGAGCATCGCCGGCAGCACCCAGGCGCCGGCGTCGGTGCCTTGCGTCTTCACCGCGATCCAGCTTCCGGCGACGGCGCCGATCAGGAATTGTCCTTCGGCGCCGATGTTCCAGGCATTGGCGAGATAACAGAGCGCCAGCCCGATCGCGATCATCACCAGCGGCGTCGCCTTGACCGCGATCTCCTGGAGTGAATAGCCGTCGGTCAACGGTGCGATGAAATAGGCGTGCAGGGCGAGCAGCGGATTCTTGCCGAGGATCGCAAACAGGATGGTCATGGTCACGATCGTGAGGCCGATGGCGATCAGCGGCGAGACCAGGGCGATCGTGTTGGAGCGCTCAGTGCGCTTCTCAAGCACCAACTGCATGCGCGGCCTCCTTCGGCTCGAGGCTGCTGCCGCCCATGAGCAGGCCGAGCTTCTCGCGGGTTGCTTCGCTTGCTTCGAGCGGAGCAGACAGCCGGCCGTGGAACATCACGGCGATGCGGTCGGCGATCTCGGCCAGCTCGTCGAGATCCTGGCTCGTCACCAGCACCGCGGCGCCTGCGGTTGCAAGGTCAAGCAAGGCCTGCCGGATCACGGCAGCGGCACCGGCATCGACGCCCCAGGTCGGCTGGCTTACCACCAGCACTGCGGGGTTGCGCAGGATCTCGCGGCCGACGATGAATTTTTGCAGATTGCCGCCCGAAAGGGATGCGGCTTCCGGATCCCGCTTGGCCTTGCGAACGTCAAAAGTCTCGGTCGCCTTGTCCACGGTCTTCAGCGTCGCGGCGGTGTCGATGAAGCCGTGATTGACCATGCCGCTTGCCGCGTGCCCCGTCAGCAGCGCATTCTCCGACAGCTTCATGCGCGGCGCGGTACCGTGGCCGAGCCGCTCTTCGGGCACAAAGGCAGCGCCGAGCTTGCGCCGCTTGGTGATCGACAGGTGCCCGGCGGCAACGCCCTCGATGACAATGGTGCCGGGATCCTTCGACAGCCGCTCACCGGACAAGGCCGCGAACAGCTCATCCTGACCGTTGCCGGCGACGCCGGCGATCCCGAGGATCTCGCCGCCCTTGAGCTCGAACGAGATATGCGCGAGCCGCACCCCGTGCGCCTCGTCGGGCGCGAGCGTGAGGTCGTTGACGACCAGCCGCGGAATCGTGGTCTTGCGGCCGGCGGCGGGCTTCACCTCCTTGATCTCGCCGCCGACCATCATGCGTGCAAGCGAGGCGGCGGTCTCGAGCCGGGGATTGCAGGTCTGGATCTTCCGGCCGCCGCGCAGGATCGTGGCGGTATCGCAGAGCCGCTTCACCTCCTCGAGCTTGTGGCTGATATAGAGGATGGCGCGGCCTTCCGCTTTGAGCCGCTCCAGCACCACGAAAAGTTGGTCGGCCTCCTGCGGTGTCAGCACCGCGGTCGGTTCGTCCAGGATCAGGAATTTCGGGTCCTGCATCAGCGCGCGGACGATCTCAATGCGCTGGCGCTCGCCGACCGACAATTGCCACACCTCGCGCTTGGGATCGAGCGGCAGACCGTAGGTCTTCGATACCTGCTCCAGCCGCGCCGACATGTCCTTGAAGGATTCCTTGCCGTCGAGACCGAGCGCGACATTCTCGGCGACCGTGAGATTGTCGAACAGCGAGAAGTGCTGGAACACCATACCGATGCCGCGGCTGCGCGCCTCGGCAGGACCGGACAGCACGATTCGCTCGCCCTGCCAGCGGATCTCGCCGGCGCTGGGCTGGATGAGCCCATAGATCGCTTTCACCAGCGTCGACTTGCCGGCGCCATTCTCGCCGAGCAGCGCGTGGATTTCCTTCGGCCAGACGTCGATGTCGATGGAATCGTTGGCGAGGAAGTCCCCATAGCGTTTGGTAAGCCCGACCGTCCTGAGCAACGGGGACTCGCCGGAATGCGGGCCGCTAGGCGTCGGATCTAACATTCGCTGAAGCGCTGGCATGGCATGAATTGCCTCAATAGTGGGCTAGTTTGAACCGCCGCGTAAGGTGTGAAAAAGCGTCATCCCTTGCTCAACGCTTCGGCAGGGCGCCGGTGTCACGAGTCGTGGCCACTTCCGGCGACCTGTTCGTCCTTGGAGGACCATTGCGATCGCGTCGTGGGCTTGGCGATTGTTGCAAATTTGTAACGGTCTAAGCTAAATCGGAACCGGCCATGCAGGCTTGACGTGAAGTTGAGCAAAGTCGCACCGCGGCTCGTATGCATGAGACCAGGACGATGGCGATCGTCTTCGATAGCCGCGATCGGGTCGTTGCCTCAACCCAAAAGCCAAACAAAATCAGACGGGAATGTTCGGCATCGGCGTATGTGGCGTGGTTGATCGGCGGGAAATGTTGCCGCACGAATCCCCTCAAATGATACGCACCATGCCGCGTGCTGCCGAAACAAGCGGCATGCCTTGAAAAAAGTTGAGGCTTCTCACCTCGGGACTTCGGCGCAAGTGTCGCACCCAGGGGACGTTCATTTCTACGCGTCCAAACTTGGGGGTATTCAGGATGTCATTTCGTTTCAGGACAGTAGCAGCCGCGCTGCTGTCACTTGCTTCGCTCGCCACTGGTGGCCTGACGCACGCCGCGGATTTGCCGGTCAAGGCTGCGAAGAAGGCGCCTGATCTCCCGTTCTTCCTGGTGATCGACGACCGTGTGTCGTTCTCCTGGATGCCGAAGGGTACCGATCCCGGCATGTGGAGCACCCGCCCGGATGGCAGCATCAACGGCAAGACGGCCAAGCAGGTCTACTCGTTCACCCACTTCGACCTCTGGGCCTACGGCACCAACTTCTTCACCATCTCGATGTTCAAGTCGGGTCAAAACGATCCGTCCAATCCTTGCATCGCACCCGGACTGCTGTCCAACTTTGCGGCGGGTAACTGCGCGGGTGCAACCGAGATCTACGGTCTGTTCCGCTCGACCTTGGGCTGGAACGAGCTGTTCAATACCAAGGCCTTCACGGCGGGCCCTCTGCACAACATCTCGTTCGAAGTCGGCATGGACGGCAACAGCGAGAACACCTTCCTTGCGCCCGCCAAGCGTGACGTCGTTGCCGGTCTGCAATTCGCATTCGACCTGCCCTACAAGGGTTACATCAACGTTGCGCCCTTGATGTACTGGGAGTTCTCGAATCACAACGCGTTCACGCAGTGCGGTACGGTCTTCGCTGGAGGCGCAGTACCGGGGACATCGTGCAACTCCGATGGCAACGTATCCTACGACCCGACCTGGGCCGTCGAAATCAACTACTACATGGACCTCGGCTTCCTGCCGCCGAACATGCAGTTCTGGTCGATCAGCGGCCGTGCCGGCTGGTACGGTCCGAAGGGCGACTCGAACGGCTTACCTGCGCTCTCAGGCATTGGCCGGTTGTCGACCGCATCCAAGACCGAGCTGAACAGCGAGCCGATCCGCCTGACCTTCGATGCGTCGAAGGCGGTGTGGGGTGACAAGTACTCGCACTTCGTCGACCTCTGGGTCGCCTATCGCTACTGGCAGAACAAGTTCGGTCTCGACCACAACGCCGCGCCCGGCGTCTGCACGGTCGCTGCGACCGGACAGAGCACCAACAGCTGCACCGAGTCCACGGTGTACGGTGGTGTGACTGTGAAGTTCTGATCGCTTGCAATTTCGCGATTGGGATGGCGTCGCGCAGGAATGCGCGGCGCCATTCTGCTCTAAGATGGGGAGATGCAACTGTCGCGGGGTGGGCAAAGCGAAAGCGTGCCCTCGCATTGCGACCAAGAGAGATGGTGGGCACGGCGCAAACGCGCCTTTGCCCACTCTACGGCACCGATTGCTGAGAAGCGCTACTTCGTCCACACGCCATCGTGCAGCGCTGCGGCTTCGTCTTCCAGCAGCGGGCCGACGACCTCGGTCGGACGCTGGCCGCTGGCAAAGACATCGCGGCAGGGCAGGTCGAGTGTCGGATTCTCCGGATGGTTGCCGGTGATCCTGCGCAGGCGGTGCTCGCTGAGGCCATAGACCACGCGGCCGATGCCGGCCCAGTAGATCGCGCCTGAACACATCGCGCAGGGCTCGGCGGAAGAATAGAGCGTCGACCGCGCCAGTATTTCGCGGCTGAGCGTTCGGCACGCCTCGGTGGCCGCCAGGCGTTCGGCATGTGCGGTGCCGTCGTGATCAGGCATGTAGCCGTTCTCGGTCTCGATCAGCACCTTGCCGTCGGCATTGACGACGATGCAGCCGAAGGGATGGTTGCCATGCGTGAGGGAACGGCGCGCGACCGCAAAGGACAAGCGCAAGAACTGTTGGTCGCGCTCAGTTGCGCCGCTCATCCCTGTTCCCTGGTCAGTGTCCCGCCATGTGCCGGCCGACCTCGGTGAGATCGGCTTCGCTGGTTCGTGCTTCATACACGAATTCGCCGTGGAACATCACCACCAGCCTGTCCGACAGTTCGAGCAATTCGTCGAGGTCTTCGCTGACGAGCAGAACCGCGGCGCCGCGGTTGCGCGCGGCCATGATCTCGGCGTGAATCTGCGCCACGGCCGCGAAGTCGAGGCCGAAGCAGGGATTGGCCGCGATCAATACTTCGACATCGCCCGCAAGCTCGCGGGCAAGCACCGCGCGCTGGACATTGCCACCCGACAGCGCCGAGATCGGCGTCTCGGGCATGCGGGTCTTGATCTTGTACTGGTCGATCTTCATCCTCGCGGCATCGCGGAAAGCGCCGCGGTTGAGCCACCAGCCACCACTGGCAAAGGGCGCACGATCGAACTCGCGGAAGGCGATGTTGTCGGCGACGCTCATGCCGCCGACGCAGGCGTTCTTCAGCGGCTCCTCTGGCAGCAGCGACATCTTGTGGCGCCGCATTTCCTCGCGGCTGGCGTGATAGGGATCGCCCGCGACACGGATCTCGCCGCCTTCGGCCTCGCGCTGGCCGGCCAGGACCTCGACAAGCTGGCGCTGGCCGTTACCGGAGACACCGGCAACGCCGACGATCTCGCCGGCACGTACGGTGAGGGAGACGTCATGCACCGCGATAGCGCCGGCATCGTCGAGCGCGCGGAGCTTTGCCAGTTCCAACCTGGCCTTGCCGGCTTCGCCGGTGCGCGCCGGCTGGGCCGTCAGCTGCTCGGCGCCGATCATGGTGCGCGCCATCGCAGCCGGCGTCAGCTCGGAAACCTTGCCGGCGCCGGCGAGCTTGCCGCGGCGCAGGATGGTGACCTCGTCGGCGAAGGCCATGACCTCGCGGAACTTGTGCGTGATCATCAAAATCGTCAGCTCGCCCTTGACGACCATGTCACGGAGCATGCCCAGCACCTCGTCGGCTTCGGCCGGCGTCAGCACCGAGGTCGGTTCATCCAGGATCAGGAAGCGGCGCTCCAAATAGAGCTGCTTGAGGATCTCGCACTTCTGCCGTTCACCGGCGGAGATATCCGAGACCTTGGCGGAAAGCGGCACCTTGAAGGGCATCCGCGCCAGGAACGCCTCAAGCTCCTTCATCTCCATCGGCCAGTTCACCACGGCCGGCACGTCGTCGCGCGCCAGCACCAGGTTTTCGGCCACCGTCATGGCCGGCACCAGCGTAAAGTGCTGGTAGACCATGCCGAGGCCGAGGGCATGGGCATCCTTCGGGTTGGCGATCGCCTGCTCGCGGCCGCCGATGAGGATGTCGCCTTCGGTGGCGTGATAGTAGCCCATGATGCATTTGACGAGAGTAGACTTTCCGGCCCCGTTCTCGCCGAGGAGCGCGTGAAACGAGCCCGGCCGCACCTTCAGTTCGACATTGTCAAGCGCGAGGAAATCGCCGAAGCGCATGGTCATGGCGATGGCGTCGACGCCGAACGCACCCGACGGCGGAGGCGGCTCGCCGATGATCACGAAATCGCCCCGATGAAGGCGTCCGAGGTCGAGACCGCGCCGAATACGCCCCCCTGCATCTTGATCATCTTCAGCGCGTGGTCGTGATTGCTCTTGTCGGTCGCGCCGCAGCAGTCATGCAGCAGCACGCATTCGAAGCCGCGGTCGTTGGCCTCGCGCATCGTGGTGTGGACGCAGACGTCGGTGGTGATGCCTGTGAGAACGATGTTCTCTATGCCGCGCACGCGCAGGATCAATTCCAGGTCGGTGGCACAGAACGAGCCCTTGCCGGGCTTGTCGATAATCGGCTCGCCCGGCAGCGGCGCCAGTTCCTCGATGATGTCCCAGCCGGGCTCGCCGCGCACGAGGATCCGGCCGCACGGACCGGGATCGCCGATGCCGGCGCCGATCTGGCGCGAGCGCCAGCGCTTGTTGGCGGGAAGGTCGGAGAGATCCGGGCGGTGACCCTCGCGAGTGTGGATGATGTGGAAACCCTGCTTGCGCATGACAGCGAGCACGTTCTTGATCGGCTCGATCGGAGCTCGCGTCAGCGAGAGATCATAGCCCATCTTGTCGACATAGCCGCCGACGCCGCAGAAATCGGTCTGCATGTCTATGATGATGAGTGCGGTGTTCTCAGGCCGGAGATCGCCGTTGTAGGGCCAGGCGTATGGCTCGGACTTGATGTAGCGCTCGGGCATGGTTGTGCTCTCTAGCGGGTGATCGACAATTCGGCCGGGGCTCCGGTCAGGGTGCGTTTGGGCGAGCAGGTGATGATCATGATTGCCAGGGTGAGGATGTAGGGCGCCGCGTTGAAGAGATGGTAGCCGGAGGTGACGCCAACCGATTGCAGCGCCGGTCCAAGCGCCGCCGCGCCGCCAAAGGCCAGCGAGGTCCATAGGCAGAGCAGGGGATCCCAGCGTGCGAAGATGACGAGCGCGACCGCGGTGATGCCTTGGCCTGAGGAGAGGCCTTCGTTCCAGCTGCCGGGGTAGAACAGCGACAAGAAGGAGCCGCCGATGCCGGCGAGGAAGCCGCCGACCATTGTGGCGCGCAGGCGGATCAGCAGCACGGAGTGGCCCATCGCGCGCGCTGCGTCAGAGCTCTCACCGGCGGTGCGGATGAGGAGGCCCCAGCGTGTGGTGCGGAAGGCCCAGTAAAGAATTGGCGCAAGTGCGACGCCGATCAGGAACAGGACGTTGACCCGCAGCGCGGCGCGCACCTGCGGGATGTCGCTCCACCAGCCGAAATCGATCGCGGGCAGGCGCGGTGCGGTCGGCTCGATCAGTGGCTTGCCGAGATAGAAGGCGAGGCCGGTGCCGAACAGCATCAGCGCGATGCCGACCGCGACGTCGTTGACGCGGGGCAGCGAGCAGATGCCGGCATGCAGCGCGCCCAGCAGCGCACCGGTGATGCCCGCGGCGAGCACGCCGAGCCAGGGTGATCCCGTCAGGTAGGAGATACCATAAGCGCTCATCGCGCCCATCACCAGCGTACCCTCGAGGCCGAGATTGATCCGGCCCGAACGCTCGGTGATGCATTCGCCCAGGCTGACGAACAGGAAGGGCGTGGAGACGCGAATGGCGCCGCCGAGTACGGCGAGCGGCACCGTCCAGAGGCCGATCGATCCGTCTGCCATCACGACTTGCCTTTCAGGAAACCGATTCGGCCGTAGAGCGCATCGCTGGCGAGCACGAAGACGAAGATGATGCCCTGCAGTACCAGCACGGATGCATCGGGCAGTCCCAGGCGACGCTGCAACAGGCCGCCGCTGGCGCTAATGCCGCCGAGCAGGATCGCTACGGGAATGATCGCAAGCGGATTTTGCCGCGCGAGGAAGGCGACAAGGATGCCAGTGAAACCGTAGCCGGCAGCGAGGTTGGCGTTGGTGCGGCCCTGCACCGCTGCGACCTCGACCATGCCGGCAAGGCCTGCGGCACCTCCGGCGAGGAAGCAGATGGTCAGGATCAGCTTGCTGACGCCTAGACCGACAATCTTGGCAGCCCGGATATTGCCGCCTGCAATCCGCGCGGCGAAGCCGAACACGGTGTGATAGATCAGGATGTAGGCGGCGATCGCCGCGATCACGCCGAAGACAAGCCCCCAATGCACGTCGGTGCCGGGGATCGTGCCGATCATGTTGGCGGCGCCGATCTCGCGGGTCGACGGCTTGTTCAGGCTCGCGGGATCGCGCATCGCGCCTTCCACGAGATGATTGAGGATCGCGAGTGCGATGTAGACGAGCAAGAGGCTCGAGATCGTCTCGTTTACGCCGCGATACTGTCGCAGCGCGCCTGCCAGCATGATCCACAAGCCGCCGCCAATCACGCCGGCGCAGACCATCGCAATCTGGATCACCAGCGGCGGCAGGCCCTGGAGTGCGAGCGCGGCGCTTGTCGCCGTCAGCGCGCCGATCAGCAGCGCGCCTTCGCCGCCGATGATGACCATGCCGAGTTGCGCCGGTAGCGCCGTGCAAAGCGCGGTGAGGATGAGAGGCGCTGCACGCGTCAGCGTGTTTTGCCAGGAGAACCAAGTGCCGAACGCGCCGTAGTACATGTAGAAATAGAGGTCGAGCGGGTCCTTGCCGGACAGCATGACGAAGATTCCGAACACCGCGAGCGCAGCGACGAGTGCGGCGCCCGGGATCAGGACATATTCGATCGTGCCGCCGTGACGCTGGAGAAAGCCGGGATCGGCGGCCGGGGCAATTATCCCGACCGCCTCGGCAGAATCCGCAGCTTCCGTCGTCACGAAGTCGCTCCGATCACGCCCTCGACGAGATAGTCCATCTTCTCGAGTTCGGGATCCTTCTGACCGCGGTCGGTGCCGGCCGCGATCACGGTCTTGCCCTTATTGTCGACCAGCCCGCCCTTGAAGATGGTGTAGCCCTCGGCCGACAGGAATTTTGCCTTGATGTCGTCGGCATGCTTGCGCGCCTCGGCGGAGACGGCTTCGCCATAGGGCGACGTCTTCACGATCTCTTCCTTGAGGCCGCCGCGATAGAAGTTCGGGATACTCTCTCCGGCGGCGATCATCTTCACGAACTTCGGATAGAGCGCCTCCCAGTTCCACTCGGCGCCGGTGAGATATGCTTTCGGCGCGAGCGGCGACTGGTTGGTATGATAGCCGCAGACGAAGGCGCCGCGGCGTGCGGCATTCTCGACCATCGTCTTCGGGCCGTCGACATGGCAGGTGAGCACGTCCACGCCCTGGTCGATCAGGCTGTTGGTGGCTTCGGCTTCCTTGACTGGCATCGACCAGTCGCCGGTGAAGATGACCTGGGTGGTGGCTTTGGGATTGGCGAGCTTGGCGCCGAGCGCGAAGGCGTTGATGTTGCGCAGCACCTGCGGGATCGGCTTGGCCGCGACGAAGCCGAGTTTGCCGCTCTTGGAAGTGTAGCCGGCGATGATGCCGGAGATGTACTGGGCTTCGTCGATATAACCAAAATAGCTGCCGGCGTTCTTCGGGTCCTTGTCAGTCCAGAGGCCGCCGCAGTGCTCGAAGCGCAGCTTCGGGTACTTGGTGGCCATCTTGATCATGTGCGGATTGTAGTAGCCGAACGAGGTCGGGAAGAGCAGGGTAGCGCCGTCCAGGTTGATCATGGACTCGATCGTCTTCTCGACCGCATCGGTCTCCGGTACTTTCTCTTCCTCGACGACCTTGAGGCCGGGAATCTTCTTCAGCGCCGCCGCGCCTTGGGCGTGCGCTTGATTGTAACCGTAGTCGTCACGTGAGCCGACATAGATGAAGCCGATCGTCGTCTCAGCCGCAAAGGTCGGACGGACGCCGGCCGCTGCGCCGAGGGTGAGGGCAGCACCGCCCTGCAACAAGTGACGTCGTGAAATCCTGCCTAAATCCATTGCTTGCTCCCCTTGGCGGAATGGACCGCCTTTACCTCGCGGCTACGCCGGTCTGACGAAGCCCAGGATAGGATGTCGCAAGCTTCGTGCCAGAGGTTAGGGAGAGGGCATATTTACCTGAGCGTCTGATATGCATGGCTTATTTTAGAGATCGAATCTTGGTCAAGAAATCTCAATGATTAAATATTGTGCGTAATATCATCATTGTATGCAATGGAGTTGGGCAGGCTTGCCCCGGAGGCGTTGCGTCATTTGGATGAGATACGAATCAATCACATTTGGCGCGCTGACCCTTCCTTCCCGGGATCACGAGACACCCGCCCATACGAGCCAGCGATTTTTCCTTGCCGTCACATCGTGGAAATCGGTTCTACCAGGGCGTGGCCGCCACCCTCCTCGCCAACGCACTTCAAGCGGTCAATTTTCTCGGTGATCGGTGCCTGAGGCGGCCGCAACATCGTTCGGCGCTCATCGAGGACCTTTATCGGTACGCGATGGAGAGCGCGTTTGCGCTCTCAGAGGCGTTCCTCGTCACAGGCGCGCCGCACGCCTCCGCCTACTATCCGCGCGACTTCGCCTGGTTCTATCCTGATGTTCTCGATCCCGAGACTATCATGGATGCGCAGGACGCGGTGCGGCGGGCGCGCCTTCTCGAAAGAAGCGTGCGCCTGTTGTTGGAGGCCGTTCGCGCCGAGGTCGTCACGACCACCATCGTTCCGGCAGGGCGCGGCCGGTATCTCGGGGTGAACTATTTCTCGCGGCCCTCGGATACGCTGCTCGGCATTCTGGCCGGGCTCCAGCAGATGCTCTCCGCCGAGGACCGGACGTCGTCCTATCTGGCGATGGCGCAATGCGCGCATGCCGGTCGCCTGTTGCTGACCGAATATGGTGGCGACCTGAAGCGCGCAATCCTGAGGCTTGCGAGCGAGCTGGAGCCGTTCGACGCTCAGGGCAGCAGATATTTGCTCTGCGACGCCAGCCGGCCTCGCTCTGCGGCAACCGACACCCGCGCCGAACGTCGGCGTTTCGTCACGAATGCCTGCGTGTACACGACTTTCGTCTGGGGCGTGCAACACGGCGTGATCGAGGAGAGCGAGCTGAAGCGGCTGCTCGGGCGCGACCTCGCGCAATACAAGCAGGACCTGCTCCGCCTGTTCGGCAGGGACGGTTATATCAGGCATTCGCTGGATGGCTCGGCAGGCACGCCGGCGTCCTCGGTCGCGCTGGATTTCGTCAGCGTGCATCGCGGCTTCTGGAATATGAACGATGCGAGCGAGCGCGCATTGTTTGCGGCCACGGCGGATCTGATCATCGCCGAGCCACGCTTCCGCATTCCCAGCACGTTCCACTTCCTGGTGTCGGCGGACAATCCGCGCAACAAGATGATCCACAAGATTGCGGCGCCGGCCTATCAGGGGCGATCGTCGTGGCCGACGTTCAACGTCGAGTTCGCCGATCGAATGCTGGACTTCGACGAGTTCGCCGGGCGCGAAACCTATCGGCCGTGCGCGCAAGCGATCTTGAAGGACATCCGCACCGCGACCGAGGTCCACGGTGGCTATCAGGAATTGATTTCCGAGCAGGGGCTGAAATATCGCACCTGGGCTTATCAGGGCGCGGTGGCCCATTCCTGGTTTCCGCGCTTCCTGTCGGTCTGGAGGAGGGCATACGGGGCGCCGCTCTTGGAGTGGAACGACTGATCCGTGGGTGCTATCCCGCGGTCATGTCCAGCCAGCTCGCCGCCTACAAGACCCACGCCGTCTCGGTGCGGTCGACGTCGCCTTCCGCTCTCCGCACAGCAGATCTCATGCCGCGACGTCGAGGAGCCGGCACGATCCGCGCACCAGCACCTTGCGGCCGGTCGCAGTCATCGCCGGCGTGCCGTCGTGAATAACAACGAGCCCGAGCTTGACGAGATCTTCAAGCAGGTAGGCCTTCGAGAGGCCACCGTTCGACACTGGATTACGAAGCGCACGCAGCGCCACCCATTGATCAGGCGAAAGATCGAAATCGACGTCGTTGCTCATCTTGCCTCAAGCGATAGCCCTGTTCGCGCGCCCCTGTTAGCGGCGCTGCATGAAGACCATGCGACGACAATGAGTCGGTAATTCGGTGAGCTGTTTAGAACCACTCTTCACGAATTGCCTCAGTCCGTTGCGCCACAATAGTTCGATCGGACGCGAGATCGTCCCGATCACGGATCACTAATTGATGATCCATATTTGATGTTGCGTTGCGACGAATGCAGTGCACGGGAAGCGCTGCTGTCCCATTCTCCGCCGCGATATGCAGAGAAGGAATGAGACGTGCCTTCATGATTCTGCTACGCTGACTTGCGGGGAATGGCTTCACACGACAAGACCAAGACAAGGAGTGTGAGTGCATGAACAGGCTGGTGGAAATTCGCAGTCAGGAATTCCTTTGCCGTGAGCGCGCCGAGCGCGATTTTGAGCGCTGGGTTTTCTGGCTCACGCAGGCGCAGGAATGGGAACAGCGCGCTCTCGACGAAATTGCGTATCACTTTCGGGAGTGCAATGTCGCTCACGCGGAGCTTGTGCGAAGCTGACGTTCCCTGCGAGCCCCGAGCCTTACTGGTAAGTCGCAACGATATCCGAGACCGCGCGCTCGAGTTGCTGCGCGGTGGCGCATTGCCGCACTACGCTGCAGAAGGTCGCGTAGCGCGGCATCTCGGAATCGCCAAAGCCCCAGGCCAGCCGTCCTTCGGGATTGAGCCAGACCAGCCGCTTCGAGCGTTCGGAGATTCGGCGGAGGATGTCGGCGCGCGGGTCGAGATTGTTGCTGCGGGCATCGCCGAGCACGATCACCGTGGTCTGTGGCGTCAGGGTGCTCATGAAGTCCCTTTCGAAATCGACCAGCGAAGAACCGTAGTCGGAGGAGCCGAATCCGACCGTGGACATGATCTCGGCCATCGCCTCTTCGGGCGGCTTCTTCTCCAGGATCTCGCTGACCTCGATCAGATGCGAGGAGAATGCGAAGGAGCGGACGTCGTCCACCACCTCATGCAGCGAGTGGATGAGGAGCAGGAAGAAGTCCGAGACCTGCGCAACCGAGCCGGAGATGTCGCACAGCGCCACGATCTTCGGCCGGTCGCGGTGCTTGCGCTTCCACGCGGTCAGGAAGGGGACGCCGCCCCAGGCGGCGTTGCGGCGCAGCGTTCGGCGGACGTCGAGATGGCCGCGGCGCTGGCGCTTGCGCGGCTTGGAGTAACGTTCGCGCAGGCGGCGCGCGATCTGCCGGATGAGAGCCCGCATCTCCGCGACCTGGCGGCGCTCGATGCGGGCCAGCGGCGCATTCCGCAGGATCTCGTTGCGGAGATTTTCTGCCTCCTCGCGGGCATAAAGCGCAAGCCCCTGCGAGACGGTGTCGCGCACCGCTTCGCGCAGGGCATCGAGTGCGGCGCGCAGGCGCTCGGCCAGCGCCGGGTTGGTCGCAGTGATTTCGTCGAGAT
Source organism: Bradyrhizobium sp. CCBAU 51627 (assembly GCF_028128765.1). GTDB lineage: Bacteria > Pseudomonadota > Alphaproteobacteria > Rhizobiales > Xanthobacteraceae > Bradyrhizobium. Next base: position 84,064 of record NZ_LBJG01000084.1, on the reverse strand, counting down.
CGTCGCGCAGACGCTGAAGGCCCATGGCGTCGAGGATGCGGCTGGAGAAGATGCCGCGCTGTGTGGAATAGCGGATGTCGGACAGTGAGGCTGCACCGGAAGCGCTGGCGATGGCGGCTTGGATTGCGTTGCGATCCTGCGAAAGTAGGATCTGCGCGAGCGGGCCAAGTCCTTCCGCCGGCTGGCCGCCGCCCGCTTCGCTGGCCGAGCCAGAAGAGGGGGGCTGATCCCCGTCCTGCGAGGCGTCGTTATTGGCTTCAGCTTGATCCTGCGGCGGCTCGGGTTGGCTGAAGAACAGATCAAAGCAGTCGCCAAGCGCGAGCTTCTCGTCCTGCGACTTGGCGAGCGTCAGGAGCAGCGTGTCGCGCAGGATGGCGCGGTCGGTGAGACCGACCTGTGCCACCGCGCGCATCGCATCGATGCTTTCGGCGGGCGAAACATGGACGCCGGCGCCGCGCGCTGCCCGAAAGAAACGATGAAGGTTCTCCCGCATCGGCGTCAACCGAAGACGTTGGACCGAGCCGCCTTGGCAATGAAGGTCGTAATTTGTGGTGCCGCGGCCTCGATATCGGCCTCATATTTCAAGAGCACGTTGAGGGTGTCCTTGACGATCTCCGTGTCGAGCCCGGAAGCCTGGAGCAGCACCAGCACGCGCGCCCAATCGATGGTCTCGCTGACCGAGGGCAGTTTCTTCAGGTCCAGCGAGCGAATCTCGTGGATGAAGCCGACCATCTGCCGGCGCAGCGTCTGCGAGATGCCGGGCACGCGGCTCTCGACGATGCGTTCTTCCAGCCGCTGCTCGGGGAAGCCGATATGCAGATGCAGGCAGCGTCGCTTCAAGGCGTCGCCGAGATCGCGTTCGCTGTTGGAGGTGAGGATCACCGTCGGCGGCGTGATTGCAGAGACCGTGCCGAGTTCAGGGATCGTGACCTGGAAGTCGGAGAGGATTTCCAGCAGCAGCGATTCGAATTCGGCGTCCGACTTGTCGATTTCGTCGATCAGCAGCACGCAGCCGCCCGGTTGCTCCAGCGCCTGGAGCAGGGGCCGCGGCTCGACGAATTCCTTGGAGAAGAAAACGTCACCGAAATCATGCAGCTGGTCGAGCGCGGCGCGCAGCGTCTGCGCGCCGCCGAGAACTTCGCCGAGCTTGTCCTTGAGGATTTGCGTATACAGAAGCTGCTTGGCGTATTTCCACTCGTAGAGCGCCTTGGCTTCGTCGAGGCCTTCGTAGCATTGCAGGCGGATCATCTTCTTGCCGCGCCAGCCAGCGATCGCCTTGGCCAGCTCGGTCTTGCCGACGCCCGCAGGTCCCTCGACAAGGATCGGCTTCTCGATCTTTTGCGACAAGTAGACTGCGGTCGCGATCTGCCGGCTCGCGATATAACCCTGCGCGGCGAGGCCGCTCTCCACTGCCTCGATCGAGGTCGAGGCCTTCTGTTCAGCCACGAAACGGCGCTCCCAAAGGTCTTGCTTGAGGCTTGTTCTGCCTGCGTTCCCCGCAAAGAACAAGCCTCGTTTGGGACGGGCCCGCCCCGCGCAAACGGCGTTTTTCCGCGTGGCGCAAATACTTGGTGAGGCGTAGTCGTGCGATCAGTTCCGAAGCAATTCCGGCTTGCGGATCGTCTGTCTGACCTCGGCGCCGCAATCGGCGCATTCATAGACGAAGTCGATCTTGGCAAGGCTCCAATGCGGTTCGACCTCGCGCACATACATCGGCAGGAACCCCATGCACGTCGGGCAATTCACGGGCGCGATTTCGATATCCTGATGATGCTGTACATAAGCTGGCATCTCGGCTCTCCTTCGCAGGCGACCACCAAACCCCGCGCAGAGGCTACTGCTTGACGCCGCAAATGCCGTCATCAACTCTTTCGAACAGAGCCGGAACAGCGGAGGTTTGCTCTCAGCTGTGACATTCTTGTTACGTGTTCCGACTGTCACGGATGGACCAAATGCCTAAATCACTGGGCGGTCCGCTTTTCTCCGACCTTCACCGCAACGATAAAGGAGCAACGCCCATGACCCACGCCATTCGTTTTCACAAGACCGGCGGTCCGGAAGTCCTGGTTTGGGAGGAGGTCAGCGTCGGCAAGCCGGGACCGGGCGAGGCGCGCGTCCGCCATACCGCCGTCGGTCTCAACTTCGTCGATATCTACAACCGCTCGGGTGTGTATCCGGTGCAATTGCCGAGCGGGCTGGGCAGCGAGGCAGCTGGGGTTGTGGAGGAAGTCGGGCCGGGCGTCACCGATCTGAAGCCCGGCGATCGCGTCGCCTACGGGGCTTCGCCGCTCGGCGCCTATTCCGAGGCGCGGCTGATCCCCGCCGATCGGCTGTTGAAATTGCCTGACGGCGTCGACGACAAGACCGCGGCCGCGATGATGCTGAAGGGACTGACCACACAATATCTGATCCGGCAGACCTATCGCGTGAAGGCCGGCGACACCATTCTGCTGCATGCGGCCGCCGGTGGCGTTGGCCTGATCCTGAGCCAATGGGCCAAGCATCTCGGGGCAACAGTGATTGGTACGGTCAGCAATGATGAGAAGGCAAAGCTCGCCAAGGCACATGGTTGCGACCACGTCATCATCTACACCCGCGAGGACTTTGTGAAGCGCGTCGACGAGATTACTGGGGGCAAGAAGGTCCCGGTGGTCTATGATTCCGTCGGCAAGGACACGTTCCTGAAGTCGCTGGACTGCCTCGCGCCGCTCGGCGTCGCCGCGCTGTTCGGTGCATCCTCGGGTGCGGTCGAGCCGCTCAATCTTGGCCTGCTCGCGCAGAAGGGCTCGCTCTATGTCACCCGGCCGACGCTGTTCACTTACGCCGCCAAGCGCGAGAACCTGGTCGCGATGGCGAACGAGCTGTTCGACGTCGTCAAGTCCGGGGCGGTCAAGATCGAGGTGCGCCAGACTTATGCACTGAAGGACGCCGCCAAGGCGCATGCCGATCTCGCCGCGCGCAAGACCACGGGATCGACCGTTCTCACGGTGTGATCGCCTGCTGGACGGTGCTGCAGGCCGATCAGGCCCGCGTCACGTTCGCTCGTGCTTGCGCAGGTCGCGGGCGTGATCGAGGCGATCGGCCTGGAGATCGATATCTTCAGGCGCGATTTCGGGGAGGGCGGCCTCAGCCAAAATGGCTTCGGTCAGGTCCTCGACGGAATTCTCCGTGATTTCGTGAATGAAGGAGATGTTCTGGTATTCCCCGGAGCTGACACGGGAGACGACCTCGCGCCTTGTGATCTCAGGGTCGACGATCGCTTCGCGCCCGCGTCGTCCATAATCGATCATCACGACGAAATACTGCATGAAACGATCCTGCCGCGCCCAAGGCCGGGCGCGCGGCAGAGCATTTCTGAAAAACGGAATTAAGTCAAGGTCAATTTCCAGAAATCGGAAATCTGCGCCTAGCGCCCCTTCTTGCGCGGCCGCGCCGACTTGGCGCGCAGCCTCTCAAGTTGGCCCTTGGGCATCGACAGGCAGATCTCTCCGACCCAGTCGAGCTTGACGCCGATGATCGGCTTGGCGTTGAAGCTGGTGAGGTTGACGACGGAAGGGGATTTGCCCCGTTCAATCGTCTTCAGGTAGCGCTCGCCGGTCTTGAGCCGGACCACGGCTTCTTCGCCGTAGAAGCTCGAGAGCGGATGACGCTGGTCCTTGTAGACCACGATCACGTCGCCGCTCTCGTATTTGGGCAGCATCGAATCGCCGACGATCTCGAAGGCAACGGTTTCTTCCATGATCGGGAACGGCAGCGCGATATCGCCGAGCCCTTCCGGCGGAACCTGCTCGACGTCAGGCTCGATCACGGCTCCGGCGCCGACGCGGCCCATGATCGGCGCGAGGTTCAGCTCAAGATATTCCATGATCGGAATGATTTCCGAGGCTTTCACCAGGCGTTCGCCACCGAGGATTTCCGACACCGCGCCGGGGCGCACGCCCATCGCTGCGGCCAGTCCGCCCTTGCTCTTGCCCGTCTTTTCCAGACCCCGCTCGATCATCGCAACGTCCAACATGGTGATTCCCTCGATTGCCCATGGCTCCATCCCTTGTAATCCGAAATTCGGAATTAATGCAATTATGAATATCAGAATTATTGAGTTGACATCGTCTTCGGAATAACGGAATGTGTGTTTCGCCTCCGGATCGTGGAATCGGGGCGCATCACAGGACAGCAGCATGGAACCGGGCCATTGGTCGTCGGAGCATTCCGACGCGCTTTGCGACTATTTCTTCAAGGGACTGTCATATGCGGAGATCGGAAGACAGATTAACGCAAGGTTTGGAACAGCTTACACGCGCAACGCGGTGATCGGTCGCGCCAAGCGGCTTGGGCTCGGCATCGGCACGCCAGAACGAATGGTAAGTCCGTCGATCGTACCGTCCTTGCCGGACGGGCCTGCTCCGCTCACACCGCCTCGTGCCGCGCCACCCGCCCTGAATCTGCCGCCGCCATCGGCCCTGAAACCTGCCAATCCGGTCAAACTGCGCTGCGTCGGCGTCCAGCCGCGCCTGATCACGCTGGAGGAGCTCGAACGGGGCGATTGCCGCTACCCCTATGGCGGCGACAAGGAGGGGGAGGAGATCAGCTTCTGCGGCCACCCACGTCAAGCAGGCTCAAGCTATTGCGCGCCGCATGCGCGCCTCACCCGCGGTCCCGGCGCGGCCCGTACGGCTGCTGCCGTCGTGCTGAGGCTCGTCTCCGCCGCCTGATCCGCGCGACCTTCCTTTTTAATGTCAATTCGCAAAGGAGTTTTCGAGTGGCTCGTGTCAGACGTAACAGGTCCTACCGACTGACCGAACTTCACGACCGGCGCTCGCGCGACCTGCCGTTCAATGCCGAGGTCATAGAGGCAGAGGTCGATAACCCGCTCGCGCTCGATCCGGACGAGAAGATCGTCGCCATGCGGTCGATCCGAAACGATCCGCTTGGCCGGCTGCATTCGCACCATCAGATCGATGAGGCGCAGTACCGGGGTGGCCGCGCCTATCAGAATGATTGGGAAAAGGCCGAGCGGGGTCCTCAGGCCATGGATCCGACTCGGGAATATGTCGATGGAACGCGTTCCCGCGAGCCCGTGACCGAGAGCCAGCGCCAGGCTGTGCTGCGGCTGAACCGGGTCGAGCGCGAGCTTGGCACCGACGGAGTCGCGCTGGTCCATGACGTGCTGGTCCTCGGCTTGACCATGGACCAGATCGGTCAGCGACGTGCCGTCCGCACCCAGCGCTGGAATGACTACTTCGGGCGGCGCTTTCGCGAATGTCTCGATCGGCTGGCGCTGGTCTACGGTTTTGCGACGGATGCTTCGGTCCGGCGTCGCTGAATGAGGAGCCGGCGGGCTGTGCCGCCGGCAGACCTCCTGCGTCTTACGGATGCGGTATGATCTGATAGGGCGTGGTGTAGGGCTCGACGCGGAGCGAGGCGTTGGCCAGCAGGCCGATCCTTGCGGTGGGCGCTTGTTGCATTTCACCGTTCTGTCCGCGGTGTACGTTGTACTGCCAGACGGTAAGATCGCCCTTCTTCGCCAGGGCGTGCGCGACCGCGCTGGCGTCGTTGCCGCCCAGCGCCTGCAGCTCATCGGGCGACAAGCCGATGATGATCTCGTCCTTGATGGTCACGATCTTGAAAAGGTTCATTTTGGTCTCCTGCGCCCGTGCGCCCTGTGTCGAGAGTGTGAGAAGCGCAACCGCGGCGCCCTTGATGAGATCGCAGCGAGAAAGCATGCCGTCGTCCTTTGCTGACGCGCGCCTGAATCGAATAGACCGTCAGCCATGGCGCCCGTTATCTGCGTGGCCGTTTCGCAACCGCTTGGTCGCGGGATATTGAACAACGGTTCACGGCACCGGAAATATCGGTGCTGATGAACCATGTTGCGGAGCGGCGAGTCCAAGCCAAGAGAACCAAGGGGGACCCGTCGGATGAAATTCGCCAGCTTTGTTTGCTTGTTCGCATCTTTCGGCATGGCCGGCCCCGCCGCGGCTGCCGATCCCTTCTATCTCGGAAGCTGGACATTGACCGCGGCCGTGGTCGCGCCATGGTCCGATCCGCACCGCAAGCCTGACGATGCCGAGCGCGCGCGGCTGCTGGGCAAGACAGTGGTTTTGAAGTCCAGGGAGATATCCGGTCCGCATCCATTTGCCTGTGCCAGGCCGCAATACAAGCTGACGAATTATGGCCCCGAGATGCTGTTCCAGGGCGCATTCGATGAGATGATGAATGCCGATAAGAAAGCCGATCCCAGGGCGTTTGCCGCTTCACTCGGCTTCACAGGGGCCAGTATCAGGACGCTGGAAACTGGGTGCGAAATCGACGTTCATTTCCTGGACGATGCAACCGCTGAAATCGGGCTCAACGATTACGTGTATACGCTGAAGAAGCGCTAGTCGGCGGTTGCCAACCTCCGTTCACCGCGGAAACAAGATGAAACGCTGGTCTAATTGACAGTGATCGGGACTGTGTGGTCACTGTTGCTGCTTCTTGACGCAGGTGGGTGACGGCGGTGCGTATTCCTGTTATCCGGAATTGCCGAGGCGCGATGCTGGCGAAGCATCGCTGAGTCTTACTGTTGGGCTTGCCTGGAGGGTTGTTCCTTGCCATAGTTGCAACTTCTCGGGTCGGCCGAGGTTCGTTCAGACGCGTAGCCCCAGCGTGCAAGATGCTGGGATGCTCCGACCTTGAGTTTGTCGTTGCCATGGCGTGGTGACGACGTCCCGTCCTCGATCGGGCCTCCGATGTTCGACCGCGAAAGCCCGAGTCCTGTCATAGGTGCGAGATGAAAAACCTCAATTTCGCGGCTGAACTGCATCTCAAACTCGGCGCGCCCGCGAACAGTACTGTCGAGAGTCTCCGCCTGCTGCGCGCCTTTCTCAAGCTGGCGCCCCGCCAGCGCTTCGAGGTCATCAAGCTGGTGGAAGACCTTGTCGCCAACGAAACCCTCCCCGAACTTCCATTGTCCTGAGCCCCATCGCGCCGACATTACGCTTTGTCCAGCTTCCAGCCTGAGGCGGACCGGCCGGTCGGCGGGTGCTGCCAGAGCTTGGCCGCTAGATGGCGGTGCGACAAATGTGATAATCAGTCAGGAAAATGGGAGGAGAGCGACCATGATCGAACCGAAGCTCGAAGTGCCGGCAGAACTGCGTGACCTGGCCGAAAAGACGATTGACCAGGCGGAGAAGGCATTCGGAATGTTTTTCGATGCCGCCACCAAATCGATGTCGTCTGTCCCCGGAGCGAGTGCAGACGTGTCCAAGCAGGCGCTCGCCTTCACCGAGCAGAACATGAAGGCGGCGTTCGAACATGCCCGCAAGCTGGTCCATGCAACCGATCTTCAGGAAGCGATGCGAATCCAGTCCGAGTTCCTGCGCAGCCAGTTCACCAATGCCGGCGATCACATGCGCCAGATGACCGGCAACTTCATGCAGTCGGGCAAGGGCAAGTCCTGAAAAGGCAAGTCCTCGGCTGCTCACAAATTGGTCTTGCGCAGCGGCGTGATGCGCATTTCAATCCTGGTGCAGGTCCATGATGGGCCACCGGATGTGCGTCATCCGCCGTCCATCATCCTTTCTGCTGATCCCTGTCGGTTCACCCCGGCAGGGATTTGCATTTTCGGACTTTGGCGCAGGCTATTGCCGCAGTGACCCGATATAAGCCGCTAGGTCGGCGGCTTCGGTCCGGCTCAAGGGAAAGTTCGGCATCTTCGGATGTGGGTCGAGCAGGAAGAAGGCGAGTCTCTCCGGGCTGAAATCGGGCTTGCGCGCAACCGATGCGAAAGAGGGCACATCCGCGCTGGCTTGGGTCTGACCGCTCGCCACCACATGGCAGGTCGCACACCAGCGCCGGGCGAGATCAGCGCCGTGGTCGGCATCGGCCGCGAAAGCCGGCGACACACCGAGGCCAGAAACTGTTGCGAGCAGAAGCCAGATTTGTCCCACACGTTCGCGCATCAGATTTACCTGTCTCATTCGACTGCGGACCGGGTACTTACCCACAGCACGATCCCGGAAACTGCGAGAGGTCGATGCGGGCAATGATTGACCGCAGCAGCCTGCGGACCGAACGATAGAAATGCCTTGCAAATCCGGGCACCCTCGCCGGCGGCAGGCCAAGGCTCTCCATATCAAGCCTTTCGGTATGGTGCGACACGTGCCTCTCCAATACTGCGTGACCTTTCTATCCTGGTCGGCATGGAACTGCGTTGATCTGCCGCAAAGCGTCCCGCCTAGAAGTCGCCGGGATTCATGATCATCGGGGTGGTCGTATCGGCCGGTGCGAGCGTGCTGCTGGCGCTGTCGCGCAGAAAGCGGTCAAGGGTTGCCTGGATCTTCTCCTTGACCGATTCAGGACCGCGATCACTCATCTCGGTGTGCTGCGCGCCGGTATGGATGATGTCGATGCCGCGCGCCTTGGCTTCTTCCGGTGTCGGTAGCACGCCGGGGTCGGTCACGAAATGCGGATCCTTGGAGCGGAACGACAGGATCTTCATGCGGTCGTTAAGGACGAAGGGCACCCGGAGATTGTCGAGCGTGATCACTTTCGACACAAGCTCGGGATGCTGCTTGGCGACATACATGGAGACGTCGCCGCCATTGGAATGGCCAACCAGCGTGATGTGGTCGTAGTCAGCATTCTCCTGCCGACCCTTCAACGTGTTCAGCACGAAGAGGATGTTGGCCTCGCACCGCATATAGACCTCGCGCCGGCCGACATATGGCTGGCCGACATGGGTCATCAGGGGCGGATCGCTCGGAAGATCCTGCTGTATGCTGGCGACGAGATAGCCGCGTGCCGCAAGCACGTTGGCGAGGAAGGAGTATTCGGTCGCCTTGACGGTATTGCCATTGCTGATGATGGCGACCGGGAGCTTCCAGAGACCGAGATTGGCCTTGGTCTCGTAGTCGTGCCGCACGGCGATCTCAACAGAGATGGGCCTCTGGCGTGAAGCATCGAACAAGGACAGCGTCTCGTGACGGATCGCGAATTTGCTGACGACGATGTATTGGCCCACCGCAAGGACGCAGAGAAAGGCAAGAATTGCAAACACCCTCTTCATGGTTCCGTCTCAATCACTTTTGACTGAACATGGCTATTGAAAACGCCCGGATCGAGCGATTGTGAGCACGCTACGGGATTAAATTTAGGCAAGTATGCGGACGGCCCCGGAAGGGTCCCATCGAGGCGAGATTGCGCGACTAGAGACAGCCGCCCCTGCCGCGGTCAGGGCAAAGCCTGAAGGCGCTAGACAGGGTGAAGAGAAAGCGAGGGCTGCGGCCCTCATTGTCGGGCGCCCGGTAGCTCAAGGGGACGGCTACGCCGAAATCTGCTTGTAGATCTTGCGGCAGAAAAAATCGCACGCCGGCACCGGCCGACGTCAGGGCCAGGCCGTCGCGCAGCCGGTAACCATCGTTCCAGACCGCTCCGGCATCGCCGAAGGCGTAGAGCTGGTAACCGCTCCAATAGCGGAAATCGAGCTTCTGGTCGAACCGCAGCTCGAGCGAGCCGGCAAGACCGTTGTCGCCGCTGATCTCGGCCGCACCATAACCGCGGCCGAAGGCTGCGCCGCCCAGATAGAATTGCTGCGAAGTGAACAGTGGACGCGACGCGGTCTGGCTCGCCGCAGCCAACTTGAGCGACCATGCGTCATTGAGAGTCTGGTAGCGCGTGAACCAGAAATCCAGCACAGAAAAGTTCGAGGACGAACCATCACGCGACAATAGATCGTCGTTGAAATGCGAGGCGCCGAAGACATCGAGGCCCTGGCGATAGGTCATCGTTGCGTAGGTGGTGCCGCCGAAGCGATCCTGGAGCCGGTAATCGGCAGTTAGGCTCGCAGTCCTGATGTGATCGTTGTACCAGGGACCGTAGAGATCGTGCTCCGACACGTTGCTGAAGGTCGTCGCCGCCGTCAGGACGAGCGAGGAAGACTGCGACTGTAGAGGGACGATGCCGGCACGCATCTCGAACGCTTCGGTCGTGGTGATGTCGCTGGAGAACCTGCGGGCATCGCCGGGCCGGACTGCGCTGTAGAGGACTGATGCACCAAGGCGCACACCATCGACCCCGACCGGCGTGTCATAGGACAGCCGCCCGAAACCAAGCTCGCGCGGGTCGCTGGCAATGGTCGACAGGTTGACAGCTAGCGTGTCGCCGGGCGCGAGGTAGGAATTGAAGGCGCCCGTCGCATAGCTCTGCCACGGACCGACCGACGATGAGCCGAGATTGTCCAGGCCGAAGGAGGTAAAGACGTGCCACGTCTTCAGATAGACGGTGAGGCGGAAGCGACCCGTCGCCGCCTCGATCTCCTCCAGCGCAGTATCGGTGATACGAACCCCCGGCCTGCCGTTGATGAGGAAGAGCTGGCGTTCGAGTGTTGCAAGGCGCGACGGCTGTTCGGCCAGGACCGGCGCGAGCATCGATCTCACGCCGAACTGCTCGACGCCATCGCCTTTCAGGTCGGCCTCGACGATGGTGCCTTCAATCACCTGGATCCGGACACGGCCGTCGGTGATGTCCTGCGGCGGCACGATCGCCCGGCTCAGATGAAAGCCCTGTGCGCGGTAGAGATCGCTGATCGCACCGGCGATTGCGGCGAGGTCGGCTTGCGCGACCTGCTTGCCGAGATAGGGCCGGTAAATGGTGGCGATGCTATCGTGCGGGATGGCGTCGGCGCCGCTGACGCTGATGCCGCGCAGCACGAATTGTGGTCTGGTATCTCCGCCGGGTTTGGGTTGGCCGACCGAAGGCAGCGTCACCGGAGGCCGGCTCAGGGATTCCTGCTCGGTTTGGTTTTCGAAGTATTTCTCGGGTTGACGGGGGTCGAACCCCGGCTGGTTGGCCTGTTGCGCCACCGCCTGTGAGATTCCCGCAAATGTCGACGCGAGCAGCACGAGCGCGGCAGCGAGATACCGCCCCGCCGCGCCATGCGCGTGCCCTTCTGCGTAGTTTGACGGAGAGATCTCCAGAGGCCGGTAACGATTGGGTAGCCGCATGATTTTTCATAGTTTTTTATGGTCAATGATCGGTTAACGCACCCGTGGGACTCCCCGGTTCCTGCTAAGCCAATCTTGAGTGATTTCGGATACGCATCAGGCTCGCGGTGATTCACGCTGGAGTCCGTCATGATTGTCCGAATTGGAACGTGGTGCGCCTTGATGGCAGCGCTGATCCTGGGATCGGCGCCCGACGCATCCGCTGCGGATGACGGCGTCTGGTCGGTCAGCAAGTCGTCGGGTGAGGTCTGGCTCGCCACCAACGGCGCCCAGCAGGTATCCTTGAACCAGGAAGAGACGCTGAAGCCGGGCGATACCATTCGCACCGGGCGTAACGGACGGGTGCTGCTCGTTCGCGGCGAAGAGACGATCTTGATCTCTCCGAACTCCGTGGTCGGCGTGCCGGCCGAGAAGAAAGAGGGACTTCCGACCACCATCATCCAGCAGGCGGGCTCGATCCTGCTCGAGGTCGAGAAGCGCAATGTCAAGCACTTCGAGGTCGAGACGCCCTATCTCGCCGCCGTGGTCAAAGGGACGCATTTCAGCGTTAAGGTCGGCGCAGGCAGCACCAAGGTCGGCGTGCTCCGCGGCCAGGTTGAAGTGTCCGATTTCAAGACCGGCCAGGTCGCCCAGGTCATGCCGGGGCAGGTGGCCACCGCCTTCGAGCACGGCAAGCCCGGCCTGCGCCTGGATGGCCCCGGTACGCTCAATCCGATCGAGCAAGGCACGCCGCGTGCCTCGACGATCGAGCGCGTCCCTGTGCCGAAGTCGGGTCTGTCGGCGCCGCGCAATGCGGCGGACGGCCACACCATCCATGCGCTCGGTCCGATCGACAAGGGCGTCAAGATCACCGGTGCGCCGACGCCATCGCATCACGCCGGCGGAGCTCAGGCGCCCAAGGCCGGGTTGGTACGCATCTCGAGCCCGCTCGGCGACGTCAGGCTCAACTTCCACAAGGTGACGCATGGGCTCGCTCACGACGGCGTCGCGCACGGGCGCGTGCGTAACGCGGACGCCAACACCAATACGGTGTGGAGCGACGGCAAGTCGGGTGCGACGACCAGCGCGACCAACAGCGCGACCGTCACGGCGATCACCGAGAGCAGCAGCACCGGCGCGGCCCGTTCGGACTCGGCGTCATCCGGTCCGTCCATCGCTGCCGCCACAGCCGGGTCTCCCAGGGACGCGCCGGGCGGAAATAACGGCAACAACGGCAACGGAAATAACGGCAACGGCAACAGCGGCAACGGCGGTGCCACCGGCAACGGCTACGGCTACGGAAATAGCGGCAGCAGAAACGCTGGTAACGGCGGTAACCAGCACGGTCCGGAGCCGGGCAGGGGACATCACTAGGCGCATGCCGCGAACAGAGGGGGCACTTGGCGGCGAGGGTCGCCGGTGCAGGGGAGCAAGGTGAAACGCTATCGGCCGCATATCCTTGTCATGATCGCGCTGGCGGTCGTGCTGTCCACGGGATGGCACCCCGCGCTTCGCAACGCGCTCACGGATCTCCGCTTCGCATGGCAATCGCGTTCCGCCAGCGGCAACGTCGTCGTGGTGGCGATCGACGCCCCCTCGATCGACCAGATCGGCGTGTGGCCCTGGCCGCGTCGTCTGCATGCCGACCTCCTGCACAGGCTTGAGGCTGCCGGCGCTCGGGATATCGCTTTCGACGTCGACTTCAGCACGCCCTCAGATACTGCCTCCGACGAGGCCTTCCTCTCCGCGCTTCGGGAGGTCGGAGGCTCGACCATCCTGCCGTCCTTCAAGCAGCCGACGCCAAATGGCGGCGCGGCGCACATCAATCGTCCCCTGAAGCCGTTCGGCAACCAATCGTGGCCGGCAGTCGTCAATGTCGCGATCGAACCGGATGGGCTCGTTCGCCGCTACCCGGTCGGCGAGAAGCTCGGAGATGTCCAAATGCCCTCCATGGCCATCGTGCTGGCCGGGCAGGACGTCAATCGACGACCGCCTTTCCTGATCGATTTCAGCATTCGGGCGACATCCATTCCCAGCGTTTCTTATGTCGACGTACTGCGGGGGGATGCCGCGGCGCTCGACAAAGTGAGAGACAAGAAGGTCATTGTCGGCGCCACCGCACTCGAACTCGGCGACCGTTTCAGTGTGCCAAATGGCCGTATCGTCGCGGGGCCGGTCCTCCAGGCCCTGGCGGCAGAATCGGTCCTGCAGAACCGCATGCTGCACTGGACGTCCGATGTCGGCATGATCGCCGGCCTCGGCATCATCAGCCTACTGATGATGTACTCATGGCGCCGGGTCGCCCCGGGTGTCCGCGTCGCGGTCCTGATCGCATCCGGGGCAGGTATCGAACTGACTGCGGGTCTTGTGCAGGAACATTGGCCGCTCGTCATCGATACGTCGCTCTTCCACATCGCGATCGTCGCTTATCTGACGGCGATCGCGCTGGATGAGATCGATTTCCGCAGCCTGCTCGGACGGATCGCGGAAAGCCGCTTTCATCGCATTGCGATGTCGCTCGGCGATGGTCTGGTCTGCACCGACGAACATCACCGGATCACGGTCTGGAATCCCGGCGCGAGCGCGATCTTTGGCTATATGCCGACCGAAATGCTTGGTCGCCCGTTCGAGACGCTCTGCGCCATTCCGGCGGAAGCCGGCGCAAAGACCCTCGCCATCCGGGACGCTGCGCGCCAGGCCTTGCTGGTCCCCGGCGGTGCCGTCGTCGTCGAGTTCGAGGGCCGGCGCAAGAACGGCGAAACCTTTCCTGTCGAGGCGAGCTTCTCGGGCTGGCAGGGAACGGACGGCTTCCAATTTGGCGCGATCCTGCGCGACATTTCCGCTCGTAAGCGCGAGACCGAGCGCGTCAGGTATCTCGCCGAACATGATGCGCTGACGGGGCTTGCCAACCGCAACATGCTCCATGCGGGCCTCGTCAGTCTGATTGCTGCTGCGGAGCGGCGATCTTCCGAGGTCGCGTTGCTCGTGCTGGGGCTCGATGGCTTTCAGCAGATCAACGACATGCTTGGACACTCGGCCGGCGATCTCGTGCTGCGGGCAGTGGCCGAGCGGCTGCAGACCGAAGCCGGCAGCAAGGCGGTAGTTGCCCGCCTCGGCGGTGACGAGTTTGCAATTGCGCTGGATTGCGCAAGCGAGCCGATTGCCGCATTCGCCGAGCGGATTGTGATTGCGTTCGAGGCGCCGCTCGCAACGGGTACGCGCCAGCATCGGGTCAGAATCAGTATGGGTGTTGCTGTCTATCCGGACGGTGGACAGAACGCGGACGATCTCCTGAGCAATGGCCATCTCGCGCTATCCAAAGCCAAGCAGACGCGACGTGGCGGTCACGTGATCTTCGAGAGCGCGATCAGGCAGGAGCTGGAAAGCCGGCTGACGCTGGAGAGCGAACTGGCGCTTGCCGCCGATCGCGGCGAGTTCGAGCTGTTCTATCAGCCCCAGGTTCGCCTGATCGATGGCGGTCTGGTCGGAGCCGAAGCGCTGATCCGCTGGCGACACCCGGTGCGTGGCTACGTCTCGCCGGGAGAGTTCATGCCCGTGGTCAACACCTCTGCGCTGTCCGAGCGGATCTCGAGCTGGGTGATGGAGACCGCCGCCCGCCAGGCCCGTGCGTGGGAATTGTCCGGCAACGCTGTGCGCGTTGCAATCAACCTCTCGCCATCGCAGCTCCAATCGGGCGATTTGGCGCATTCGGTCGCGGAGCTGTTGAAGACGACGGCGTTGACGCCCTCGCTGCTGGAGATCGAAGTCACCGAGGACATCCTGCTGCACGACGAAATCCGGGTGCTCGACATGTTCAAGCGGATCCAGCAGCTCGGGGTGCGCATCCTGTTCGACGATTTCGGAACGGGCTATGCGAGCTTGAGCTATCTGAAGAAGTTTCCGCTCGACGGGCTCAAGATCGATCGCTCGTTCGTACTCGATCTGCTCGCGGACTCCGACGACGCCGCAATTGTCGGCTCGACCATCGGTCTCAGCAAGCAGCTTGGCCTGACCGTTGTTGCCGAAGGCATCGAGAATCGCGCGACGGCCGACTTCCTGGTAAGCATGGGATGCGAGGAAGGGCAGGGCTACTTCTTCGGTCGTCCAATGCCAGCCGACGCCTTCGAGAAGCAATTTCTGGCGGCCGAGCTAGAAGCCGTCAGCGCGGCGTGAATCTGAAAATGCTCGTCGCGCGCGTGGCCCACGGAAGTATCGGGAAGCTCCGACCCTGCGCGAGTACCGGTATCCTTGGCGTCCACATCGGGGTGCTGCGCCCGATACACCGTTCATGCGGTCTCCGCTGCGTTCTTCAAGACAGTTTCGTCGACCATACTTCACTCTTCGCAAGCGGGCCTCGTCGCTGCCAACTCAACGCACTTCGGAAGGTTTCCGGTTTTTCCCGTTCGTTAGACGAAGAGAGGAGACAAGCCGGCATGAGCAACCATTGCCTAATTTTCCCGTTATCGACGGGGCGCAAGCAATGTGGAAGTGAAAGGAATCTCGATGAACAAGATTGCGATGTCGACCTTGATGGTCGGCGCTCTTGGTTTAAGTTCGATAGCGGCGACCTCTCCCGCCCAAGCTCAGTGGCGCGACTGGGGACCGGGCCTCGCGGGCGGCCTTGTTGCGGGGGCCGTGATTGGCGGCCTTGCCTCCTCGGCCTATGGCTGGGGGCCTGGCTATGGCTACTACGGATACGGTCCAGGCTATTACGGCGCCGGCTACTATGGCGGCCCGTACGCTTATGACTACGACTATGGATACGATGCACCGTATCGTTGGGGCGGCGGATACGCCACGACCACCTATTACACGCGGCCCGTGACCTATGGCTATCGTTATCGCCGCGTCGTGCGCCCCGCCTACGCCTATTACCGCGGGTCCTATCCCGTGGTCCGGCACCGCTGGCATCACCACCACTGGTGAGCTTGTCGCTCCAGATCATGGGCCGCGCTCCGGATGGCGCGGCCTTTCTCTATCAGTGCAGCATCGGCGTCGGCGATGTGCGATGACGAGCTGGCCGCCGACATATTGTCCCGCGGCCAACTTGCTTCAACAAGACCGGAGCTTCGCGCTAATCGTTCGAACGACCTAGCGCCGACGGGCGATCGCAACGCCAAAGAGGAAAGCAACGAACAGGCTGGCGAGGGGCGCTTCGCGTGTGATCGCCGCCACCGTCGCGAGCGGCCGTCCGGGCTTTCGCGCTTCGTCAATCGCATAGGTGAGACGATCGACGGCAGCACGCAGGCCACCTGCGACCTCTCCGATGGTGTGGGACACATCAGTCGCTGCGTCGATGGCGCGCTCGGTCACGCCGGGCTGGGGTGAGGACTGCGGTATGTCCGTGCTCAAGCGCCATCTCCAAATTGACGAAACAAATGAGGCCGGCACCTTTGGCTATCCGCGCGTGCGCTTGCTCTGAACAGCGGGCTCGTTGGCCTTTGGCTATCCGCGACAGGCGCCGTCTTAGACGGCGGGTGCCGACCTTGCAGTGGAAATGCGGCGCCCGGGATTTCGTTCCAGCTTCCCCGTGAAACGACGGGTGCGAATCTCTGTTACGCTGGTGCAACCTTTGCTGATCTCAGGAGATTGCCGTGACCGATCGAACCATCGCGGATCGAGCCCGGCGCATCGCGCTGCTGGGCGCCCCGATCGACATGGGTGCTTCGCAGCGCGGTACCTTGATGGGGCCGGCGGCGCTGCGGACCGCCGGCCTTGCAACGCTGCTCGAAAGTCTGGATTTCGAAGTCGTGGATTATGGCGACCTCTCGGTGGCCGAAGTGAAGGATCTCAGCGACAGGCCGCCGGAGAAGGCCAATCACTATCGCGAAATCCAGCGCTGGACCCGCGTGCTCAGCCGTCGCGGCTATGAGATTGCGCAAACCGGTGCTCTGCCGATCTTCCTCGGCGGCGACCACACGCTGTCGATGGGATCGGTCAATGCGATGGCGCGGCATTGGCAGGAGCGCGGCCGCGAGTTGTTCGTACTCTGGCTCGATGCCCATGCCGACTACAACACGCCTGAGACGACGATCACCGCCAATATGCATGGCATGTCAGCGGCATTCCTGTGCGGTGAGGCAGGCCTCGATGGTCTGCTGGGCGATGACCCCCGTGCGCCAATCGAGCCTGACCGGCTCGACCTGTTCGGCGCGCGATCGATCGACAAGCTCGAGAAGGAGCTCATGCGTGCACGCCGCATCAGGGTCGTCGACATGCGCCAGATCGACGAGTTCGGCGTCGCAGTGCTGATTCGGCGCGTCATCGAGCGGGTCAAGGCCAACAACGGCGTGCTGCATGTCAGCTTCGATGTCGATTTTCTCGACCCCTGCGTCGCGCCTGGCGTCGGCACCACGGTGCCGGGTGGAGCGACCTATCGCGAGGCGCATCTGATCATGGAGTTGCTGCACGATTCCGGTGTGGTGGGATCGGTCGATATCGTCGAGCTCAATCCGTTCCTGGACGAGCGTGGCCGCACCGCGCGCACCGCGGTGGAACTGATCGGCAGCCTGTTCGGCCAGCAGATCGCTGATCGGCCGACGCCCAGCAACGCGATCGCGCCGGGAGAGTAACGCCCGCCATTGTGCATCGCGAAAGATGGAACTGCGGTTGGGGCCGATGGGCTTAGGTCGGTTCTGATCAAAATTGCCAACTTTTGAAATGCGCGCGAATTGCAAATGCGCATCGCAGAAGGTTTCATGCGGGCCGAGCTTGAGCCGAGCGCCCGCAATGAGCAGCGGATCAGTCAGTCATGGACGCGAGGTGTTCGCGCAGCAATGCGCGTCGTGTCATGGCGACAAAGATGAAGGCGGGGTCGGTGACCGCCTCGCCGGCGGCCGGGGCACGATCGGGACCGCCAAGCCGGTCCGCACCGTCGGCAGCTACTGGCCCTACGCCCCGACGTTATTCGACTACATCCGTCGCGGCATACCGCAGAACGCGCCGCAGTCGCTGAGCGACGAGGATGTCTACGCGGTGTCGGCCTTTATCCTCAATCTCAATGGGCTGGTGGGACCCGATGCGACGCTTGATGCGAAATCGCTTGCTGCCATCAAAATGCCAAATCGTGACGGGTTCGTGGGGGATGCGCGGCTGGACGTGAAGTGACGCTGCGGGAGTTCCGCGCTTTGGCGCGGAACTTGCTGGGAGCTGCTGGGAACCGGGTGGGGCGGAATTGAATTTACCTGCGACAGGAAGAAAGCGGACCCTTCAATGACGGATGTACGTTTCGTAAATTCCATGTCTACGGCGCTCCGTCATCCCGGCGTGATCGCGCTGATCGTTGCCGGGGTAACGATTGCGGCGATGCTGATTGTCGACCACGGCCCTTGGAGCCGGGCCAAGACCCAGCCGGCCCATGTCGCCATGTATGCGACCACCGGGGAGGCGGCACGTGCGGCCGGCGCCGTCGTGCTTCCGACCGAGCCCAAGTCGCCAATCGAGCCCGCGCGGCCGAAGACGTCGCCAGCCGTTAACCCGGTGACGCCCTAGGATTTCTCAGCTCTTGCTGCCGTAATTCAAGAGGCCGCCGCTCGTCCTTGGTGGATGGGCGCGAAGGGCCTCCTCGTTGGGTTCGGTGCCCCAGCCGGGACGGTTCGGAATGATCAGATGGCCGTTCACGATCTCCGGTTCATGCGTGAACAATTCGCGGTCCCAGGCGAGACGGTCGATGTCGATCTCCATGATGCGCAGGTTCGGCACCGCCGCGCAGAAATGCGCGTTCATCATCGAGCAGAGATGACCGTAGAAATTGTGCGGTGCGACGTTGACCTCGAAGGCTTCGGCTGCCGAGGCGATCTTCATCGATTGCCACAGGCCATTCCAGGGCGTGTCGATGATCGCCACATCCATTGCCTGCTCGTGGAAATAGGGCAGGAATTCGCGCAGGCCCAACAACGTCTCGCACGATGAGACGGGATGCGGACTCTGCCTGCGGATGTAGCCAAGGGCCTGCGGATTGAAGCTGTCGATCTCGATCCAGAACATGTCGAGATCGGCGATCTCGCGCAGGATCTTCAAGTAGCCTTCGGTCTTGGCGTTGAAATTGCAGTCGAGCAGGATATCGACATCAGGACCCGCGCCGTCGCGGATCGCTTCCAGATGCGTGCGCAGATCGCGCAGGATCTTTCGGTCGACATTGATCTCGGGCGCAAAGGGCGAACCGAAGCCGGGTCGCCAGCCGGTCGGCTTGCCCTCGTCATAGGAGAAGATATTGGTCTTGAGCGCGGTGAATCTCTTCTCGCGCACCTCCCGGCCCATCGCCTTGACTCCGTCGAGGTTTTCGATCGCCGGCTTGTACCAAGACGGATGATTGATCCGCCACGTCGCACAATGCGACCAATAGACCCTGATGCGGTCGCGGATCTTGCCGCCGAGAAGCTCGTAGCAGGGGACGCCGAGGCATTTGGCCTTGGCATCGAGCAGCGCATTCTCGATCGCTCCCAGTGCCTGGGCGACCACACCGCCGGCCGCGGGGCGGGTGGCCGCGAACAGTTGGGCATAGATGCGCTCGTGCTGGAAGACATTCTGGCCGATGACGCGCTCCGAGAGCCGCTGGATCGCAGCGCCGACGCCGGGTGAGCCAAAACCCTCGTCAAACTCGCTCCAGCCGACGATGCCGTCTTCCGTCGTCACCTTGACGAAGTGGTAATTCCTCCAGCCGGCATCGCAGGCGAGGATCTCCAGGCTCGTTGCTTTTGACGATTTTGTCATGTCGCTCCCTATCGCGCCCCGCGGGGTCTTGTTGATTTGTGTCCCGGTCGCAAGCCTGGGCCCAGCCACAATTGTTAGGCTAATGACCGAGTGTCGTGAAGTCCGCAAACGCTTGGCAGGCCGTCGATTCTTGGCGGTGCCGGCGGAAGGCCCGTAGAATCCGGGGACCGTGATGTTTCTTGGGATCGTCCCGAAATCGCGCGAAGGCCAGACGTTTTTGGCCACAATCCGAATCGACTTTGCGCGCATGAAATTCATGGCGATGATTTCGATCTTGGCGCTGCTCACGATGAGTGTGGCCGCTATTTCCGACCAGCTTCTGACGGCCGATCAGCACGTCGCGCAAGGGGTAGAGTAGCGCGGCGGACGAGGGCGCTTTGTCTTTGGGGAGACAACCTTGCTTTCAATAGATCAGTTCTTGCGATTCATCAGCGTGCCGGCGGTGTTTGCGGCGTTCATCATCGCCTCGCAAATCTCGGCGGCGCTGTCGCCGGTTTAGCCAGACACCGACGAGCCGAGCAAGGCGAGCACGGCCAGCGCCATCAGCGCGGTGCCGAGCCAGCCAAGGGCGATCAGCCATTGGCGGGCCCTGAAGCGGCCCATGATGGCGCGGCTCGAGACGATCAACATCATCATCGCCATGATCGGAACGGCCACGATGCCGTTGAGCACCGCACTCCACACCAGCATGTGGATGGAATCGATCCCGGTGAAGCCGAGCCCGAAGCCGATGATCGTTGCGGCGGCGATGATGGTGTAGAAGCCGACCGCCTTCTCGGGCCTTGCCTCCAGCGTGGCGCGCCAGCCGAAGATCTCGGCGACGCCATAGGCCGCCGAGCCCGCCAGCACCGGGATCGCCAGAAGACCCGTACCGATGATGCCGAGGGCGAACAATGCGAAGGTGAAGTCGCCGGCGAGCGGTCGCAACGCCTCGGCCGCTTGCGTCGCCGAATTGATGTTGGTGACGCCGTTGGCGTTCAGCACCGAGGCCGTGGTCAGGATGATGAAGAACGCGATGCCGTTCGACAGCAGCATGCCGGAGATCGTGTCGACCCTGATGCGCGTGAGCTCGGGATCGGCGCCGCGCCGGGTCTCCTCGCGCAGCGGCTTGTCGCGCCTGCCAAGGTTCATCTCCTCGACCTCCTGGGAGGCCTGCCAGAAGAACAGGTACGGGCTGATGGTGGTGCCGAGGACGGCCACGACCATCATGAAGTAGTCGGCGCTGATATTCGCCTTCGGCCACACCGCGGCCAGGAGCGCCGTGCTCCAGGGAATTTTCACCGTGAAGGCGGTGGCGACATAGGCGAACAGGGTCAGGGTGAGCAATTTCAACACCGGCGCGTAGCGACGATAGGGCAGAAACACCTGAAGCAGGGTCGAGCCGGCGGCGAAGATCAGCGCGTGCTCGTGATTGAGCCCGCCGATGACGAGCGAGAGCGATTCCGCCATCGCGGCAATATCGGCGGCGATGTTGAAGGTGTTCGCGACCACGAGCAGCGCCACGAGCCCCAGCACCAGCCATCGCGGCGCGAGCTCCATCACATTGGCCGCCAACCCCTTGCCGGTCACCCGGCCGATCTGCGCGCTGACGAGCTGGATGGCGATCATGAACGGCGTGGTCAGGAATACCGTCCAGAGTAGCCCGTAGCCGAATTGCGCGCCGGCCTGGGAATAGGTGGCGATGCCCGACGGATCGTCGTCGGCCGCTCCGGTGATCAGGCCTGGCCCAAGCCGCTGCAGCGGCGTCGGTGCCGACTTGGTCGGCGCGGCGACGCTGGCGCGCTTGGAGGCTTCACGTTTGGATCGGTTCGACAGGGGTGACCTTCGGGAAATTGTGAATTCGAGGTTTAAGCGCAAACCGGGCTGGAAAGTTCCTTCGGGGGCAGCCGGCGATGGGCTGGCGCGACTGCGTTGCGCGGCTCTAGCACCGTTTCAAGACGCGCGCGTAACTCTATCGCTTGCGGCGGCGCGCGACGCTCCTGCGAGACGCGCGCTTAAATTGTAGTGAGCGCCCATGAGCCACCTTCTGACCCCAACCATTGTCGATCCGCTCGCGCCGGATCAAGCGGCCGCACTGGTCCGCGACGGTTCGCGGCGAGCCCGACGAAGCTTCGGCGCTGATCATGGCGGGCGAGTTCGACGCCGACTTGCCACACGGTGCGACTAGGCCGACATTGACGATCCATTCCCGGGACACGGCGGCATCCGCCAGCGTGTCGCGCCAAAACATGTCGCCTACGCTCGGGCGCTGGCGGATGAGATCGTTCAGCGACTCTGGCTCGGAACGGCGGGGGCGTTCTGACGTTCTTGTGTCGTGAGGAGGACGCCGCGATGGACCATCTGACGAAGCGCGAACAACCGGACCGCAGCAAGATCAACATGAACGAGGCCTGGGAGGTCAAGTACTGGACCCACGCGCTCGGTGTCTCCAGGGAGGAGCTGCAACAGGCCGTCGACAAGGTCGGCAATTCGGCAGCCGCGGTGCGAAAACAGCTGGCGCTGTAGGCTGGTCCCTGGGTCGAGGAACGAGCAGGTCGCCGAACGGTTTTCCCGACAGGAGGTAACACCGATGAAAGCAGCGACACTGACCCTGGCGATCCTGTTGGCGCTCCCGGCCGGCTATGCCTCGGCCCACGCGACCCGCCACGCCCGCCATCACGGTTGGTCCAACACGATGAACATGATGCATGGTCCGGGACGGACCGCGGCGCGCACCGACCCGAACGGGACGGCCGGTGGACCGACCAGTGTCAGCGGCACCGGGCCGTCCAAATTCGGCGGACAGATTCCGGGAGCGAGCGGGGCGGCGCGCCAGTAAGCCTGGACGTGCGACAATGGCGCCGCCGGTCGCCCGGCCTTAATTTTGCGTCCTACTTGACGCTGACGAACATGCCCCAGGCAGCGGCCAGCGCCGCGCCGGTGAAGATGATCATCGGGCTGTCGCAGAACGGGCCGCCATAACTGCACACATCCGCGCCGAACGAGCCAAGCTCGTGACGGCCTGCCGAATAGAACAGTCCCGAAAGCCCGAGCAATGCGGCGGCGACGTAGTACATTGGCTCCCTCATTGTGAGAACGCGACATGTACCAGCATGGGGCGGAGAGATTTCATTCCGCCAAATCCGGTGGGGGGGATTCGATTAAAGTTTGAGGCGCAAGGAGCGGTAGGAGCTATCGCTTTCGATCTGGACTTTGCGTCGTGCCGGCCTACCGCCGATAGGCCAGCTCTGGTGGCGGCTCTGGCCTGCGGTCCCCCCGTCGCGCGCCGCTTCGGGTTTTCGTTAATTGTTGTTGACCCGTCGGGCAAAACACTGGCAGAATGGCATCATCGAAAAGTTCGGGTCAGCCCGCACGGATCAGTCCGTGGTAGGCATTTTTCGGTTGGAGTCTATTGCGCCGTTATAGGCAAACCACTTGCCGTGTTGGCATTACCGGCGAATTCCGATGATTCTCCAGGCGTTGGCTCTCGGAGGCAGATCGGATACGAGTGGAGCGGCGCCAAACCGGCGCGATTGACCTATCACCGACGGGGTTAAGGCAAGGCAACGAGCTGCCGGTGTGTTATGGCCGCCAGCGGATAGAATTGATATTATTGTTTCACCGCCAGGAGCTGCCGATGACGTCCATTGACGAACGGCTTCTCGAAAGCAAGATGACCCAGATTGAGCAGGCCAGGGCGTGGAGCCCGCGGGTCATTTCAAAGTTTGAAACCCTGATCCGAAGCGGCGACGAGGTCAGCATCTTCCGCGCCAACCCGTTGTCGTTTGCTCGAGATCGCGGTGTGGCTGAGCAGGAAGCGATAGACCTGTTCCTCCACGCCGCTCGCGTCGGGTTAGTCGATCTGCATTGGGACATTCTGTGTCCCCATTCCGGCCTGGTGCTGGAAAGCTTCGGCAAGCTGAGAGCAATCCGCAGCCATTTCGTCTGCGGATTATGCGATATCGACGGTCAGGCGGATCTCGACGACTTCATTCAAGCTTCTTTCTCCGTCTCGCCGCAAGTCCGGCGCCTCTCATTGCACGACGTTGACACCCTCTCGATCGAGGACTTGCATTGGAAGCTGAAGTTTGCGGACAGCGGGCGGCTGCCCGGCGGCCAAACCCGATTTGTTGATGTTCTTCGCACCTTCGTGTGCGGCATGACGTATCTGCCACCAGGCGTGACCACGACCTTGCAGACCGAGATCAAGTGTGGCGCCATCTCGGGTGTGAACGTTCAGACGCAGGCTGGCTTCACATTACCCGTGACGGACTCCGCGGCAGCCCCGCTCGGCACTCCGGCAGTCATTCGTATCACTTACGATGGGCGGCGCTTCACATCCGCTGTTTCGGCCGTGCCGTCAGGGCGCGCCGTCTTCGAGATCAGCAATACCGGCGCGAAACGGGGCTCGGTGCTCTTGATCAACTGGCCACCTGAGATCGTAGCCATGCCGGAAAAGCCGGCGCTCGAGTTTGATCCTTACGTGTCTGGCGGCATGTTGCTGACGCGACAGACTTTCCGGAAGCTGTTCCGCTCCGAGCGCGTGGACGAGGAGGAAGGCCTCGGCGTACGGCAGGTGACCCTCCTGTTCACCGACTTGAAAGGCTCGACCGCGCTTTACGATCATCTCGGAGATCTTAATGCCTATGCGCTGATCAGGGAGCATTTCGCTCTGCTCGACACAGTCGCTCAACGGCATGCCGGTGCTATCGTGAAGACCATCGGTGACGCCGTGATGGCTGCATTCTCCCGGCCGGTCGACGCGGTCGCCGCGGCGCTCCAAATGCTGCAGGGAATCGACCAGTTCAACCTTGAGCGAGACCAGCCCGCCATTGTCCTAAAAATGGGCGCACACTGCGGACCCTCCATTGCCGTAACCCTCAACGAAAATCTCGACTACTTCGGCCAGACCGTGAATATAGCCGCGCGAGTGCAGTCATTCGCAGGTGCAGGAGAAATCTGTCTGACTGAAGCGCTGTACACGGCGCCCGGCATTCGCGAGCTGTTGACCCGCCACGATGTCGAGGAATTCGACGCCCCATTGCGTGGCGTGGAGGGCAACGCACGAGTCTATCGCATCACCGTCCGATCGTAGCCAATCCGCTCGAACCCAGACGACTGCTTCTGGTCCAACACTGGCCTAGATGCTGAGTTCTTAATCATCGACGACTTCCCTCGTTTGGTACGCCGGGCAGGACACAAGCACAATGACATCATCGAAACGTTCGCCCACGCCGGAAGCGTCCGCCGCGGGTTTTTTCGTTTCGATGTCGAGATCGGACGGCGTCCCCGCGCATCGCGGCCTCGCCTCGTTGAAACGCGTTCATGGAGCGCCGATCAGCGCGCCGCCGTCCGAACGAATTTTGGCCGAGCACGCGCGAACGTGCCGGCCCGCGGCAGGAGCCTTTTTATGCCGCAGACTCAATTGCCCATTTGAGGAGGATTTGAAATGACCAGGATCAGGAGACCAATACCAGCGTACCAACCCGTCCCTCAGCCTATCACCAGCGATGATTTCATGGCTCCGACGCTGGCGCACATTCAGGAGCTGGCGCGGAGCAAGACCGACATGGCCATCCAGTGCTCTCCGCAATTATGATGCGAGAGACCGCAAACGCGTTTGCGCGCGTCGCCGCGGCAAAGGAGCTGCTCGATCGCGGCTGGGGCAAGAGCACGCGGGAAGGCCGACGGAGCCGCCGCGCCGGCAGGCAGCGATCCCGCCTAGGTCGGGGCTCTGCGCCGCGTGTCTCCACGTCCTTGATGTTGCTCCGGCCGGCTTTGGCGTTCCGATTGAACCTGCATCCTCTCCGGCGAGACCAAGACGGGCAGAGCTAGCACCCCACCAGCCCGAGCCGGCGAACGGATGCTCCACATGAACCCCGCTCTTGATCTGCTCTATCGACTGCTTGCGATCGGGATCAGCATCTATTGCGCCCGCAAGGCCTGGGTCGGCTATGTCGAGCGAAAGATCCTGTTCGTCAGCGACGACTGGCTGGACTGGTCGAGATGGTCGCGGCAGGAATTTGACCGCGACACCACCCCGATCCGGTACTGGATGCAGATGGGCGGCACGGCGTTCGGCGCGCTGCTATGCCTCGTCGGCGCGATCATCGGCTGGCAGCCGAACGGCTGAGCGATCCGCATTCGCCCCTCCCAAGCGATGTGCCGGCCATGACGAAACAGCTTTGAAACAGTCCTGAAACCAGATCGTCCTGAACTCCCACCCCGTTGGAACCGACCAACGGAGCGAAAAGGAGACAGTCATGATCCAGATCGGTTCGAAGGAAGAAGTCGCGTTGCTGCTGGCGCTGTTCGGGACGCATACCCAGCCCGTCCGGAAGCCGAAGCCGAAGTCGCAGCAAGGCTGAGATACCAGCCATGGCGGGTCTGGCCGATTGCCTGAGCTTTCTGCGCCTGCTGATCGCGAGAGGGGATCCGAAGGGCATCCCGCTGGCGACGGGCGCCATCGACGACTATCTGGCGATGGCCCCGGTCAGCGCACGCAGACGCGGCCTGCGCGTGCTGCAGCAGGACGCGATCGAGCTGCATGTCACTTCGGTCGGCGTGCAGCGCTCGTTCGCCGAGACGGTCGACGCCTATATCGAGCGGAAGCTGGCCGACGAGTGAGGCGCTGAGGCTCGCCGGTTCGTCCAAGGGCGTGGCATCGCTTTTGCTCCGTGATGTCTCAATCCCCACCCGGCCCATCGGGCCGTTTCAGATTGAGGCGATCACATGCAGTCAACGTCCCGTTTCGAAGCGACCGCGTCCTTGAAGCTCCACGCGCTCATCTCCGACCTCAACTGGCGGATGCAGATGCTGGAGAGCGACATTGCCGAGGAAGAGCGCAAGGCCGGGAATGCCGATCCCGGCAGCCCCACCTATTCCATGCTGGCGCAGACCTTGCGTGCGCGCCGCGACAATCTGCGGACCTCGATCGCCCTGCTGGAGGCGCAGGTCGAGCGGACGGCGCAAGTGTCGCGGGCCGCGTAGCCGCGCCCGCCCTCGCGCCCGCTTCGCAT
Source organism: Bradyrhizobium sp. CCBAU 51627 (assembly GCF_028128765.1). Taxonomy (GTDB): domain Bacteria; phylum Pseudomonadota; class Alphaproteobacteria; order Rhizobiales; family Xanthobacteraceae; genus Bradyrhizobium. The sequence continues at coordinate 57,390 of NZ_LBJG01000084.1, read as the reverse complement.
CAGGAGGCTTCGTGCGGCCGCGGCCCCTTCAGCAGACCGATCTTCCGGCCGAGCTGCCAGACCTCGACATCGCCGCGCCGCGCGAACTGCTGCGCGAAGTCGAGGGCCGACGTATCGCTTTGCGCCTCGAACGCTTCGGCGGAGCGGAAGACGCCGTTCTCGCCGACCAGATAGGCGCGATATTGTTGTGTCATGTCGGCGCCCTCAGGCCCGGTGAATGCAGCCAGGCGTCGATTTGCATCGCCAATTCGTCCTGCCGCGCCCGGCGCAGCAACAGCTCGCGGCGCCGTCCCGGCGCCAGCACGCGCGCCTCTTCGCGCAATTGCGCGGCTTCGTCCGCGAGTCTCTGGGAAAGTGTCTTGGTTTGCTTGAAACGACGCCGCTTCAACATGGCGCTGCTCCCATGTTCGAGGAAGGCGGGAGCGCGACCGGCGTTCTCATCACCGATATCTGCCACGGGCCTTGCGGTGATGCTTAACTGTACGACCCGTCTCGAAGGGAGTCTTCATCCTTTGATACATTGGCGCGAAAATATCCGCGACATTTTCTCACGCGATGTTTGAGCGTTTTCAGCCGTTTACTCATCTTGCACACCGGCGAGTCTAAAGTTCACTTTTGAACAAGAGCGACTTCGGGTCGTTTATCTCCCATCACCGGCCAAGGCTCTGTCCGTGGGCGTCGGTGGCTGAGAGACCGAGAGTGTGCGCCCGCCTGCAAAGCCAGGGAGCACGTCCATGCCGAACCATCGCGCGCCGATCCATCGCATCCATAACGAAGCATCCAAGATCGCCCAACAGGAGCACTGACGGACGCGCCGGCTTTCGCCGTTTGGAACTTCCCGCTTCGAACCTGATTTGGAGAGACGGCCGGCCCTGCCGCCGACTGGTCGGCCTGGAATGACGGCTCCGGCGCGCGTGCCCCCCGTCTGCGCCGGAGCCGTTCTCATGACGATCCTTTCACGTGCATATCAGGCAACCACAACGAGCCGCCGGCGTTGGTTCACCACACAGCTTGGAAAGGTTGAGCATGAGATCATCAGCACGCATTTGTGCAACCGTCGGCGCGCTGGCGCTGACCGGAATTGCGACCACGGTGCCCGCCCAGGCCCGGCACTTCGGCCCTGGATTCGCCGGCGGATTGATTGCCGGCGCTCTCCTCGCAGGCGCGGCCTCGTCGGCCTATGCCTATGCGCCGGGTCCCGACTATGGCTATGCCCCAGACCCGGACTATGTCTATGCCTACGCTCCTGCGCCGGGCTATTACTTCGGGCGGCGGGAGCATCCCTACCGGACATACGGCGTGTACGACGAATCCCAGCACGGCGGGCAGCCGTCCTACAGCTCGCCCACGGGCGACTGATCGCAAGCCGCGCCGCGGGCTTGTTTGCTTCAGCAACGCCTGCCGTGTTTATGCCGCGCCGAACCACCGCGTCAGCGCCTCGGCAAGTCCGCCGCTGCCCTGATCACCCACCCACGCCACATGGCCGTCGGGCCGCACCAGCACGGCCTTCGGCGCCGAGACCGCGCCGACGGACGGGAGTTCCCATGCGCCATCATGGACGGCATCGATGCGCGTGACGCGATCGGCGAAGGGCGAGATGTCGAGGTCCTCAAGCCCACCAAGATTGAGCAGCAGGCCGCGCGCCTGGTGCAGCAGCGTGAACAGAGGCTGCGGCCGGCCTTCGATCGCCAATGCGAGATCGGGCACGCGGCGGCCGAGCAGGGGATGCCCGTCGCCGAGATCATAGTGGATGTCGAGCCCGCTCATCATCGCGCCATAGCGCCGGCGCGGCGCGTCCATCGCAAGCAGTTCGGACATCACCTCGCGCGCGGCCTTAAGGCCGTCGTCGTCGCGGCGGAGCAAGGCGATCTGCGCACGCGTGTTGCGCAAGACGCGCGCGGCGACGGGATGGCGTTCGGCATGGTAGCTGTCGAGCAGGCTGTCGGGCGCAACGCCCTTTGCCACCAGCGCCAGCTTCCAGCCGAGATTGACGGCATCCTGCAGGCCGGTGTTGAGGCCCTGTCCGCCGACGGAGTGATGGATATGCGCGGCATCGCCAGCGAGCAGCACGCGCCCTGCGCGATAGGAGACGGCCTGCCGCGCCGCGTCGGTAAAGCGGGAGATCCAGGCCGGGCTATGGGCGCCGAAATCGGTGCCGTACACGGCAACGAGCGCCTCGCTGAGGTCGCGCAAGGAAGGCTCGCCGCTGCGATCGAACGTTGCTTCCGTCATGACCACCAGCACACGCCCGCTCTCGCTCGTGCTGAGGCCGTGAAAGCCGAGCGCATCGTGACGCAGGCCCCATGCCGGCGTCTCGCGCATCTCGACCTCGGCCATGAGGTTGCTGAGCGTCGGATCCTTGCCGGCGAATGCTATGCCGGCCGCCTTGCGCACCCGGCTGCGGCCGCCGTCGCAGCCGACGAGGTATTCCGCGCGCAAGATCTCGCCGCCAGCGAGCGTCACGTCGACGCCGGCCTCGTCCTGCACGACATCGCTCACCTCACGGTCGCGATAAACGGGGACGCCGAGTTCGGCGACCCAGTCGGCCAGGATGCGTTCGATGTGGCTTTGCCGCAGCGCGAGCCCGTAAGGATGGCGGGTGGGCAGATCGCCGATATCGAGCCGCGTCCAGGCAAAGCCGGCGAGCTGGACGACCTTGCCTTCGCGCAGGAAGCGATCCGCCACGCCGCGCTGATCTAGGATCTCGAGGCTGCGCGCGTGCAGGCCGCCGGCCCGCGTGCCCGTGAGACCCTGGCTGGCGCGGCGCTCGACGATCGCGACATCGCATCCGGCGAGCGCCAGCTCCGCGGCCAGCATCAATCCGGTCGGCCCGCCGCCGGCGATGATGACGGCATGGTCGGCCACGTGCGCGTCTCGCCTCAGTGAGGTGCGGATGCGCGCGCGTGACTTCGGAAGCAGGACAGGCATGTGGTGACCCCCTCGGCTGGCTGTGAGGCGCGGGGTGTACACCGGGGCTTGGCGCTTGAAGCAAGCCCCTAGCGCACCACATATCAAGCTGGGAGGAGGGGCGTTGCCGGAAGCGGCGGCCTAATCGTCCCTGGACAGTTCGCCGGGCGTGGTCGGCCGGTCGATGGTTCCACCCTCGCCGTGCACGAGATCGCGGCTGTTGTCTTCAGTCTCGCCGGCGTCCGCGATGACAGCCGCTTGCCTCTCCCGCTCCTTGTCCATGCGCGGCCTCCGTCTCGGCAGATCTCGCGGCGATTTGGGCGCAGCTGTTCTTGAAGTCATGGCCGATCCTCCTGATCGACCAACGCGCCACGCTGCCAGATCGTTCGTTTGACACGTCGGGCAAAACACCGGCATAATGGCATCATCGAAATCTTAGGTGAGCCCGCGCGGAACGCATCCGCCGCGGGCTTTTTCATGCTGATGTCATCGATGCGATGGTGACCGTTGGAGCACGATAATTGTCCGGCGTCTCAAGTTGCCGAGCATGTTCGGTTTATCATAAGTGAAGCTTGACCCGTCGGGCAAAGCACTGGCAGAATGGCATCATTGAAGGAGTTTGCAGCCCGCCCGGAACATCCGTCGCGGGCTTTCTGCTTTTGGATCCGATCGCTCATTGTGCCTGTCAATCGTCTCCGCGCTTGACGTTAAAATTTCGAATTAGCCGCGGGCGAGAAAGATGTTGACTTTGTTCCCTGTATGTTCGATTCAACCCGAGGGCGAGTGACAATGAATTTGTCTGACGCTCGATCCCGACCGAGGCTGTGATGAGTAGATCCTTTCTTGGGCTTGTCTTGCTGGAGAGACCGGCAACGCCGGACATGGTCGCGCTTGCCGAGGCGCTTCGCACCCGCCACCCGGAGCTGGCGGCGGAGATGGAGGCCGATGCGGCGGCTATCCGCCAGCGTTCCGCGGGTGGATCGGTGCTCCACTGCGGCGATCAACTCATCGCCGTGATGTCAATGCCGGCGCCCATTCCACAGGATCCAGGGTTGTGGTCGCGCACGACGATGGCCTGGCCGGAGGCGAACACCGTCGCGGCGCGACACCGCGGTCATTTGATCGTCTCGGTGGTCGGACAAAGCCAGCCATTACTGCCCAAGGCTCGTTTGATGACTGCTGTTATCGGCGCGTTGATAGCGACTGTGCCGGAATGCTGCGCCGTGGTCTGGGATGGCAAGGTCGCACGACCGGCTGATCATTGGCTGCACTTCTCCCGGCGATCCTATGCGCCGTTCCCCGACTATCCTTTCTCGCTCTGGGTCGATGTCCTGCCTTTCCGCTGGCAAAGAGGCATCGGTGCGGTAACGATGGGGCTGACCGCTTTTGTCGATCGCGAGATTCAGTTCGAGACCTCCGGGCTGACGCTCGAGGCGCTGATCGAAAGGGTGGCCGGCCTTGCCGTCTATCTCATCGAGCATGGACGCGTGCTCAAAGAGGGCGATACATTTGGCGGCGACGCGAACGAGCGCATCGCTGTGCGCTACAAGAATTCCGACCAGTTCAACGGCATGCCCGTGTTTCTTTGTACGGACGGCTCGCCCTAACGGAGCATAGCTCGCTTACTCAGCGCGATAGCGCCTGTGAGGAAGATGAGACGACAATTCATGGCTGCATCCTCGATTGAGAAGCGCATGCGAAAACCAAAGACTGCAAAATTCTACCGTGTATCAATAGGCGGATTTCACACTGCGCCAGGGGTAAAAATCGAAAATACCGCCGCTCTGAATGGGGGCCGCCTTCTAATGCCGCCGCCGGGCCGGCGCGGCTTTCCGCCACTCCCCGAATCGCCGCGCCTGCTGATCGACCGATCTCTTGGTCGGGCACCAGGCGACTGGGAGCTTTTTTACGGCTTTCGGCTCGCATCCGATCGGATGAAGGATCTTCTCGAAAGTATAGATCGAGAGGGCGTAGTATTCTTGAAGTGCGAAACGCGATCGTTGACTGGACCGGCTGCGCCAACCTACTGGCTTTGCGACGTCATTCGCGTACTCGATGCTATCGACGAGCAAAAGTCGCAAGGCACAATCGTGGATGATGGGACCCCGTACAGGCGATATGATCTTATGGCCGGGGCCCGACTGGTCTTTAAACAACAGGCCGTCGGTTCAGCCCATATCTTCAGACCACGATTCTGGGTTGGCGTCATTTGTGATCAAATCATGAAGGATGCGTGCAGGGAGGCCGGTATGAGGGGAATAAGCTTCGAAGATGTGTCCCGTGGGTAATCGCACGTTGGTGCACGATCTCGCATATCAAGAGTCGAAAGCGAACATTGGTCACTTGTTGACCTTTACGCAACGCTTCTTCCTCTAGGGAACGAAGGTCCCTTTTCCACAAACATAGCATAAGAGGCACGGCGCCAGTCTTTGGTGCGGCCGCACGTTTGCGTCATGCCGTCGGTTCAGGCGCCGACGTCGAGAGTACTTGCTCGCCTAGCAGCAATACTAACTAGCGCGGCTGCACCGACTGCGGCGCGCAAATCCAATGCCAGCTCCAATCGCTGGCCGTCTCACCAATCGATTGCAATCAAAAATGCCGACTGAGCTCATGGTCAGCTCGGATGCCGGCGTGCGCCAGAAAGCATCGGTCGCATGTTTCCGATTCATCACATCTTGCCTCAACTTCTTGCAGAACATCCGGTCATAAACCGCCTGGCTAATCGCTTCGACATTGATGGGATCAAGAATCGTATGGCTCTACCTGCCACGCAGGGACTTGCCGACGATCTCAAGTCGAGCCCACACTCCGGAGGACATCTTCGATCGTATTACAATGGGTTCTTGGAATACCTCGATGAGGTCGAGTCAACAGATGAGTTCGCGGCTGGCGTAGCGGGCCGCGAATCGCGGTTCGACGAGATTGCTTCCGATCTGAATAGGCTTTTGGCCGCGGCCAAATACGCGCAGGCGAATGGCCATCTATTTCCCAACACGCCAACTGGGGTGACTCGCGAGCAGGCAAACGCGGCGAACGAGAGATGGTTTAAGAATTGGAGGAGCTATGCCAAAGACAATGAAGATCAAATTCAGGAGATGCTGGACACGATCAATCAGCTGAGTGGATCTGGGCAATGGAATGGAGCCCTTCACTGGCCCATCCTTTCCCCGACCAGCACGCTGAGCCTTGAAGATCGTATCAAGATACGAAACCAATTTCCTAAAGGCTCTCCGATCTCAAGACAGTTCACTGCGATTGGATCGGTTCCCGAGCTTCCAGGTTTGGTGCCATCTTTTGTCAACACCGGGCTGCCCGGCTTCATTCCGATGTCCCCGGACGAGGTGAAGCAGCCGGAAGGATTTACACCTGGTAATTCCTCTCTAACTTTTGGGCTGCGCGGTTTTCCTGCGCTGGACCCGGCTTGGCAACGGATTGGACAGCCACCTCCGAGCACTGCCGCGCCGCCGGAAGATCCAACTCTGCAGTACGATATGGCCACGGGACTGATCTATCCTTCATCTGCAGGATCGCCAGGATTGGCCTATCCCTCTTCCTCCACATCCGGCTCATCTCTTCTCCCTTGGCTCGCGGGCGCGGCTGCTCTCGGTGTAGCAGCTTTCACGTTGCCTGCGTGGCTCGTGGCGGCGCTAGGTGTTGGCGCGGTTGCGGGCGCCGCCAGCGGGCGCGGCCTAGAGTCTGGTTCCGCAAATCCGACTGAAGTTGGCGATGAAAGGGTCTTTGCAAAGGGAGCGTCTTCTTTTGCCTCGTTGGATCGTGAGAGCATTGCTGGAGGCGGTCCTTCAGTCGGTGAATCCAGAACGGGATCGCCACTTTTGGTGACAGCCAGCGAGCCAGGCCGGGTCGACAATTTCGCCGAAAGATTCGGCAATTGGCCTGGGATCCCGGCCGGAACAATGCCCACCCAGCCGCCGAGCGTGCCGGATGCGACGATGCATTCTGCAGCGGAAGTCGCTGCGCCTGAAGAAGTCCGGCGTCTCACTCGCGTGAACGCCTCGAATGCGGGTAGCGTGTTCGAGTCGGGTAGCGCGCCGGTGCCGTATCTGCCTTCTCCTGAGTTCGACGCTCGATTTAGCAATTGGCGAGAGCAAGGAAGGCACCCCCAGCGGGTAAGCAGCCCGCTCAGTGCATTCGCTGATGAGCCGGGCTATGCCATTCCACCGCCGGTCTGGGGACTTGATGCCTCGAGCAATAAGCCAAATGATGCGGAAGAATGGTTCTCTCGCTGGATACAGCCGCTGCTTCGCCAAGACTAGCGATCCATGGTCGAGTTTTTTTAACCCCGCTCAATGTCCTTTGACACGTCGGGCAAAACACTGGCATAGTGGCATGATCGAGAGAGTTCAGTTCAGCCCGCGCGGAGCGATCCGCAGCGGGTTTTTTCATGTCGCCGCGGGATCGCAGCGTTTCGATCGCGACGGGCCTTGCTCCGATTGCAATTCGCAGTTTGACACGTCGGGCAAAACACCGGCATAATGGCATCATCGAAACGAGTTTGTGAGGCCCGCGCGGGACATCCGCTGCGGGCTTTTTCGTTTCGATCTCAGGAATCGGACGGCGTCCCGCGCATCGCGGCCTCGCCCTCGTTGAAACGCGTTCATGGAGCGCCGAACAGCGCGCCGCCGTCCGAACCATCTTTATTGGCCGTGCACGCGCGAACGTGCCGGCCCGCGGCGCGAGCCTTTGCTTGCGCCGCCGCGGCCTCCGCAAGACGGAGATAAGGTTCGCGCCGAAACGATCGCGCCTCGTGCCGCGATCTGCCGCATTGTTGTTTTCTTGTATTTCTCTTGGAGAAACGATGACGGTCTATCTGATATCGCTCGCGCTGGCGGGCCTGGTCGCGATCGTGATGTGGGAGGCGTTCGCATGAGTGACGGACTCGAATATGAGCCCAAGTTCGCGGACGTCTCCCGTCCGGTCGCGAAGGGACGATCGAAAGCGCGAACGCTGACCGAGATCCGCTCGCTCGCGCGCAGCCATGCCGGGACAGCCATCAAGGTTCTCGTCGGCATCATGCGCAATAGCGATGCGACGCCGGCGGCCCGCGCGTCGGCCGCGAACGCGATCCTCGAGCGCGGCTATGGCAAGGCCGCGCAGCCGATCGACAACGCCGAAGACGGCGTGCTGGAATTGATCCACCGGATCGAGCGCATCATCGTGCATCCGGAAAAGTCCGGCGGCGAAGTGTCCTAGCGCCATCGTTGGAGACGAGGCGCTCGCCATGTCCACCTTGAAAATTCCAACGGCCAAGATCTTCGCGCCGCTGCTGAAACCCGCGCGCTACAAGGGCGTTTACGGCGGGCGCGGCTCGGGCAAATCACACTTCTTCGGCGAGCTCCTGGTCGAGACCTGCCAGGCCGAGCGCGGCACGCTCGCGGTTTGCATCCGCGAGGCGCAGCATTCGCTGGCGCAATCCTCGAAGCGGCTGATCGAGGGCAAGATCGCGAGCCTCGGGCTTGGTCACGGTTTCAAGCTGTTCAGCGACAAGATCGAGACGCCCGGCGACGGGCTGATCATCTTCCGCGGGCTGCAGGACGACGCCGGCAAGTACCGGCTGATGATGAAGGCGAGGGACGCTGTGACGGCAAAGCCGGTACCGCCGGTGCAAAGGCCGGGCATGGCGGCCAGCCGCGGCGAACGCGATCAGCATGATCTGCGCGCGTTGAGCGCCCGGCTGTCCAGCTCCGGCGATCTCAAGGATGCAGTGGCGCTCTACCAGGCGAAGACGGCGGGCCGGCGGTGAAAAGTCTGCGCTCGCCGAACAGAAGATGATGTAACTCGCCTCACGTTTGGGCACGACGCCAGCTCATCTCTATTCTCCTAATCGCCAGTCGATCTCTCCTGCAATCTTTGACAATTGCCAGGCCGGATCGGCACGTGTCTACGACAGGAACTCAACCATGAGAGAAGACGACAGAGACTTCATCGACCGCGCCGAGTCCATTACCGGCAACCTCTATGGCGAGCCGATGTCGCCGGATCGGATTGCGGAGAACTTTGCGCTCTACGGCCTCAAAAAGCGGGTAGCCGCGCTCGAGCGGTTCGATGCCGAGCTGAGCGGCGAAATCGATTCGAGCCCTCATAGCTTGAGAAGGCGTGTCCAGCTCGTCGATCTGCGCCGGCGCATCGGCAGCCTCCACGAGGCGCTGCGCAAAGCGAACCGATGACCCATCCGCTCCTGGCGGCACTCGCGCAGGCTCGGCGACTCGATGCGCCGATGTTCGTCAAATGGTGCGAGTTGAACAACGTGAACGCATGTCCTGCAACGCCTTCGTCGATCGCGCGGTTCGTTACCGAATGTGCATCGTTGGGTGTGCATCGGCTGTGGCCGGCCATGCAGGACGTCTCGCGGATGCATGCATCGCTTGGCCTCGCCGATCCCACGCTTGGCAGCCCCGCCGCAGACGCGATGAGCGCAGTTGCGGCGGTTCCGCCGCCTCGGTCGTGGCCGAGGCAGTTCAAGGAACGGTTCCGCTCGTTGCCTTACGACATCCAGGCCTATCTCGCGGCTCACGAAGAACAGCGCGAACGCGCGCTCCGCCGCGCACAGAACGAAGCGGCAGCCGCCGGTCGGAAGCTGGTGGCGCTTGAAACTCAATTAAAGGACGGAATGACGCATGGCGACGAAACAGCGCGCGGCGAGACTTGAAGAACGGATCGAAGAGCTTCGCGCGGAGATCGATGGCATCATTGATGAGCGCGTGGCGAAGATCGCAAGCCAAAGCCCCGGAGTGCCACCCGGCGTGATCCGCAACCTGCTCACGGCGCGCGCGCCGGCCTGCCGTTGCGCGCAGTATATCGAATTGTGCGGCAGCGAGGCGGAGAATTCGGATTGACCTTCCGCGGGGCGCGTGGGTGCCTTGGGAATTTGCGATGGCGACGATGGCGCGCCACTGAATCAAGGAAACAAGATGACTCTCTACAAATGGTCTCAGACGGCGTCCGCCGACGCGACGGCAGACTCGACGGTCAATTGGGCCGAGGGGCAGTCCCCTTCCAGCGTCAACGATTCCGCGCGCGCAATGATGGCGGCGATCGCCAAATATCGCGATGATATGGCGGGAGCGATCGTGACGAGCGGGACTAGCACGGCGTACTCAATGTCGAGCTTTCAGGGGTTCGATTCCCTAACGCATCTCAACGGGCAGGCAGTCGCATTTGTGCCACATACGACTAACGGTGCTACGGTGACGCTAAATGTCGATGGTCTTGGACCGAGACCACTGCGATCGGCTCCCGGTATCGAATTGCCTTCAGGGATCATCATTCAAGGCACTCCGTACGACGCGGTTTACAATAATTCCGACGGCGCATTCTATCTCCGTGGTTTGTTTGGCAATCCGTATAACATCCCGATTGGCGCGGGCTTTGACTATTGGGGTGCGGCTGCACCGAATAGTTCGTTTGTATTCCCGTACGGGCAAGCGATCTCACGCTCGATATACGATTCGCTCTTCGCGCTATTTGGTACAACGTACGGTGCCGGTGATGGATTGACGACGTTCAATATTCCAGATCTTCGGGGTCGTATAACTGCGAAGAAGGATGATATGGGCGGATCGGCAGCCGGACGACTAACGGCATCGTATTTTGGCACGTCCGCAAGCAACCTTGGCGCTGCTGGAGGGGTGGAGGGCCAGACCATCACAATCGCCCAGATGCCCATTCACAGTCATGGAGTCACCGACCCGGGACATGCGCATACTCCTCCAGGAGTCTCTGCAGGGTTGTGGGGTGACAACGTCGTCGGCAGCGCTGCCGGCGGAGGAAATGCTTTTCAGATGACGCATACGACCATTCCGCTCGCGACCACAGGGATATCTATTCAAACCACCGGCAGTGGTGGTGCTCACAATAACGTGCAGCCAACGATAATCTGCAACTACGTCATTCGCATTATCTAGGGTTTGGATGAACTCGTTCCCGAGTATTCAATGCGAAAGGCCGGAGCGCCGTAAAGACTAGAGATCTGGAAGACAACAGCGCCAGGTCCTCCTAACAGGTCCGTTTCTGATATTGATCACCTCGTTTGAAGTGCTTGAACATTGATTAGTGGCATCGTTTTAACTGACGCCCACTGCTCCTCTTGCGTCATCTTTGAGTAGCGCTGACGAAGCGAATTCGATTTCCACTCTTTAATGGGGTCGAGAGTGCCCGTCTCAGTAAAGACTGCATTCATTCCTCCCGAAGAGACCGCCGCTAGCCCGTACCCGTGCTTGGTGCAGAGCGAAGCAAGAGCTGTAATAGATGCTCCATGGTACCATCCTCGTGGGTGGTATTTGTGGCGGTCGAAATCAGAGTGGTAAGGGACGGTGACGGGCTCAAGGCCAAAGCTTGAATTGTACTCTACACAAATGACAGTCGGTCTCGTATCGATGAGGCGCTCTAGAAACCAATAATCGTTGCCGTCTACATCAATCGATAGAACTCCCAGTCGAGGAAACAGATCTTTTATGAAGTCAATGTTTTCGAGCGTGATGAAACGTTGGATGGCGCGGATGCGCTTCGAAAGCAGACGCCTTGCATCCGCGACTTGGTCCGCGTTGCCATCGATAAGCACGCCTTGCCAATCGTCTGTCCTTGCTAGTTGTAAGCAATTGAATTCGACCGGATGGAAGCCAAACTCAACAAAAGTCTTGGGTGCTTGTGTCGTTAGACTTTCGATGATTGAGCCTTCGTCAGACTGTGAAGAAGCCCTCTGCATACGAGCCCAATAGATCGCTCGTCGCAAAGTGCTGCTTTGTTTCAGTATATTTCTCATTCTGACTTGATATCACCCTAACCCCAACCCGAGTCAACCCATGGTAGACCTGAACGCCCTCACTCGGGCGAATGCTAGGCGCTGGGCGAATGCCAAGCTAACGCGGAAGGCAGAAGCCGCCGGTGTTGCATTACGCCTCTACAAAGCGAAGCAGCGCTATCAGGCCGTTGAGCGGCAGACCGGCGTCCCTTGGCCGGCCATCGCGGTCATCCACGAGCGGGAATCGTCGCAGCAATGGAATGCCTCCCTGGCCCAGGGCGACCCCTGGAACCGTGTCTCTGTGCACGTTCCGGCCGGGCGGGGGCCCTTTGACTCCTGGGAGGCTGCTGCAGTCGATGCGCTGGTCAAGTGTCCCCCATTCCTGGCTCACCACGAGGATTGGTCGATCGCAGGCGCATTGACTGCGCTCGAGACCTACAACGGCGTCGGCTACGCGGTCCGCGCTGTGCCGTCGCCCTATCTCTGGTCTGGGACCGATCAGTACCGGGCCGGAAAATACGTGCGCGATGGCATCTACGATCCCGGCAAAGTCGACCCGCAGCTTGGCTGCGCGGCGCTGTGGATGGCGCTGGCGGAGCTTGATCCGGACATCCGCTTCGCGGGGACCAGGATCGCAGCAAGGTCGACGAGTGGCGAACCGGCCAAGCCATCTCTGACGAACCCGTCGAAAGGCTCGATCGGCGCGTTCGTCGCCACTCTGATCAGAGCCATCTTTAAAAGGAAATGAATATGAGGACCATTTTTGATGTGATCGCCTTCGCGGCGGGCTTCGGCGCCTGCTGGCTTTGCAAGGATGCGTTGCTCCGGTTCGTGACCGGCACCGAAGCCCAGGTCAAGTCGCTGGAGACCAGGCTCGCTGTGCTGCGGGCCATGCTGTGATGCTCGCAAGGATCAAGGCCATCTGCCTGCATTCCGTGACGATCGCCTGGAGCTACTGCATCGCGCTTGCCGGTGCATTGGCCTCGATCGTCGACGAGCTTGCCGACGCTTTGGGCGATCCTGGCGTCAAGGACCAAATCAGCGCGGCCGTCGGCGATGTCAAGATCACGGGGCGCATCCTGCTCGCGATCTCCGTCGTGACGATCATCGCGCGCCTGCGAACCCTGCGGAGAATAACTGATGTGGATGACGATCATCTCGCTCCTCGGCGGTCCCGTCGTTAAGGCGCTGATCGACGCATATAGCGCCAAGCTGAAAGCTGAGAACGTGGACAGCAAGGTCGCAGCGGATCTCGCAGCGAACGAGATCGCGGCGCAGACAGCCGAAACAACAACTGTCACGCAATATAGAATGGCCGAGCTCGGCTATTGGTACGAGCCCGACAAGTTGATCGGGTATTGCGTCACCGTCTATTTCGCGAAGCTCCTCGTCTGGGACAAGGTGATGGGCCTTGGATCAACGGACCCCCTGGCGGGATTTGCGGCGACCACCGCCAATCTTGTCGTCTCGTTTTACTTCGCCAAGCGCGGCTTCGAGAATGTTGCAAGGATCATCAAGCGGTGAAGAAACCAGACGACGAGATCAGGGCCATCGTCGCCGAAACGCTGGCCGAGCAGCAAAGGCTCCAGCAGGACAGCATCGATGCGATCGTGCTGAAGGCGGTGGCGTCCGTGCTGGCGAGCTTTGGCATCGAAGATGATGACCGGAAGGAGGTCAGGGCCGATTTCCAGCACCTGCGGCGGTGGCGAAAAAGCGTGGAGCAGGCGCAGAGCTACACCTTCAAGGCCGTGATCACGGTGATTGCCACCGGCCTGATGGGGGCCGTCTGGCTAGGTGTGAAAGTTGTGCTGGGTAAGTGAGCTCCCCGTCGCGGAGTGCCGCGCGGCCGATTGAGTCCATTCCTTTGTTCTGGATCACGCCATGTACAGAATTCGTATGGTCGATGCGTCCGACGAAGACATTGCCGAAACTTTGACCGATCTGCATCGGCTGACGTTCTTCGATGCTGCGGCGATGCCGCAGTTTGGACTGGGCGCGTGGTGGCTCGCCTATCATGGCCACGATGCGATCGCCTTTGCGGGGGTCGTACCATCCACCTACGTGCGAAATAGCGGCTACTTCTCCAGAGTCGGTGTCATGCAGCGGCATCGGGGCAGGGGACTTCAGCTCAGGTTGACGCGTGCGATAGAAGCGCAAGGGCGTCGCATCGGGTGGTATGGTATCGTCTCCGATACGACGGACAATGTTGTCTCAGCGAATAACTTCATCAAAGCCGGCTATCAGCTTTACGAACCCGTGATCCCCTGGGCCTGGTCGCATACGCTCTATTGGCGACGGTTGCTTCGCTGAAGGGGTTTTCCGCGGTGCGGAAGGTGTTTTCGCGAGGCTAGCGGCACGCACCGGCGCAGGTGCGGCCTTGTTCGTCTGGCATGTTTGAGGACCCGGCAGCCTGACCGCTGCCGGGTCCTTTTTGCGTCTTGAAGCGTTGCATCTGAAGCCCTTGCGAAGTCGGCTCCGTAAGGCTTTAGTTTGCTTGCAGAGAGTTCGGCGAGCACAAGCCGATGCAAGGGAGCACCAGCGATGTCCACCAAGCCTCAATTGCCGGAACGGCCGTCGCGGGCGGCGGGAGGGCCGAGCGCACTTGATGGTCTGCTGGTCATCGATTTCACACGCGTGGTTGCTGGGCCCGCCTGCACCCAGACGCTCGCCGATTTCGGCGCGCGCGTCATCAAGATCGAAAACCCAGATGGAGGCGACGACACGCGCGCCTATGAACATGCCGAGATCGGCGGCGAAAGCGCGGCTTATCTCAGCCTGAACCGGAATAAAAGCGGCATTGCGCTCGATCTCTCGGTGCCGGAGGCGCGCGAGATCGCGTTGGATCTGATCCGCAAGGCGGACGTGGTCGTCGAAAATTTCTCCAGCGGGGTCATGAAGAAGTTCGGCCTCGATTACGCGGCTGTGGCGCCGCTCAACCCGCGGCTGGTTTATTGCTCGATCTCCGCATACGGGCGCACGGGACCGTTCGCCTCGCGCCCGGGCTTTGATCCCATCACGCAAGCCGAGAGCGGCTTCATGTCGCTCAATGGATTCGCTGATGGTCCGGCGGTTCGTACTGGCCCGCCAATTGTCGACATGGCGACCGGGATGTCTGCCTGCAATGCCATCCTGCTGGCGCTGCTGGCGCGGGATCGACTCGGCCGGGGACAGCACGTCGAGGTCGCGCTGTTCGACGTTGCCATGGGGATGACCGGCTTCTACGGCATGGCCTATCTCATCAACGGCGAGAACCCCGGGCGCTTCGGTAACTCGCCGAGCGGGTCACCGACCGTCGGTGTCTACGAGGCCTCCGATGGTCCGCTTTACATGGCTTGCGCCAATGATCGTTTGTATCGACGACTGGCGGTCGAAGTGCTGAACCGCCCGGATCTCATCACCGATCCGAAATTTGCGACGCGGAAAGCGCGATCCGAAAACAAGGAGCGCCTCCGTGCGGCCATCGCCGAAGTTTTCGCGAGCGACACTCTCGAGAACTGGATGACGAAGATGAAGCTGGCCAATATCCCGGTCGGTTATCTCCGAACCGTCGAAGAGGGATTCAATGCGCCCGAAGCTCGGGAACGCGCGCGATTGAGCCGGATCCCACATCGCACGGCGCAGTGGGTGCCGAACATCGAGCCGCCGATCACCATGAGCCTGACAGCGACTGTTGATCCCCAGGCCGCGCCACTGTTGGGAGAGCACACAGAACGTGTCATGCGCGAGACGCTTGGTTACGACGAGAGGCGGATGGCGGCGTTGGCCGAAAAAGGCGCATTTGGTCCGCGCAAGGCCAAAGGGTCGGACTGAGCGCCGCTCCAGCTTGATTTGATTGGGTTCCCGCCGCATAAATACACGAGAGCGAGGGACGCGAATGGCGCCTGATGAACAGTCGAGCAAGGGGCAGTCGGTAGGATCAGTCTCCGGCGATCCAGCCTATGCGGCGATGATCGCCAAAGCCCGATCTCTCGTGCCGCAGTTGCTTGAGCGGGCGGCTCGCACCGAGGAACTGCGGCACCTGCCACCGGAGACCGAGCGGGACCTGCATGAGGCTGGGCTGTTCCGGATGCTTCAGCCGAAACGCATTGGCGGCGCCGAGCTCGACTACGTCGCTCTGGTCGATTGCGCCGAGCTGCTGGGACGGGCCGACGCGTCGGTGGCATGGAATCTTGCCAATCTAGCGAGCCACCATTGGATGCTCGGCATGTTCGAGCAGAGCGCGCAGGATGCGGTCTGGGGCCGAGATCCGGACGTGCTGATTGCCTCCTCGTTCATCTTCCCTGCCGGCCGCGCCAGCAAGGTGGAGCGCGGATACCGGCTGCACGGAAGCTGGCCGTTCTCGTCGGGCGTTGGCTCCTGCGCGTGGAACATGCTTGCGAGCGTCGTCTCCTCCGAGGACGAAGCCGACGGTATCGAATACCGCATCTTCCTGTTGCCGAAGGCCGACTACAAGATCCTCGACACCTGGAACGTCGCCGGACTGCGCGGCACGGGCTCGTCGGATGTGGAAGTCAGGGACGCCTTTGTGCCCGAGCACATGACGGTCGCTGTCGGTGATCTCGCTGGCGGCGCGACGCCCGGCAGCAAGGTGAACCCCAATCCGCTGTACGCGCTGCCCGTGTTCTCTTTGTTTCCCTATGTTCTCTCCGGCGTCGCACTCGGGAATGCGCAGGCATGCCTGGACGATTATGCGGAGGTCGTCCGTCACCGCATATCGACATACAACCGCGCCAAGCTGAGCGATTTCCAGAGCACGCAAATCAAGATCGCGGAGGCCTCCGCCAAGATCGATGCTGCGCGCCTCATCATGCGCTCGGCCTGCATCGCGGCGATGGAGGACGCCCGGCGCGGCCACACACCCGACATGGCGACCAAGACCAGATATCGACGCGATGGAGCATTCTCGGTCAATCTGTGCACGGAGGCCGTCTCGATGCTGTTCTCGGCGAGCGGCGCGCGCGGCCTGTTCACGACCGGCGTGTTGCAGCGGCAGTTTCGCGATGCACACGCGATCAATTCGCACCTCGCATTCAATTTCGATGCGGCCGGAACCAACTTTGGACGCGTGGCACTCGGCCTTCCGTCCGAGAATCTCACGCTGTGAGACCGGCCGATGAATGACTTGCCAAAACAGCCTGCCGCTCCTGATCCGGCCAATGAATTCGCGAGCGACAGCTCGCAGATTGATCCGCGTGATTTTCGCAACGCACTCGGCACCTACGGGACGGGTGTAACAATCATCACAGCGACGGCCGCTGATGGAAAGCCGTACGGTATCACCTGCAATTCGTTTGCGTCGGTCTCCTTGAATCCACCCCTGGTCCTCTGGAGCCTCGGAGTCTATTCATCGAGCCTGACCGTGTTCCAGAACGCCAGCCATTTCACGGTCCACGTGCTGGGCACCTCGCAGCAGGCGCTTGCAAACAAATTTGCAAAGTCATCCGACGACAAATTCGCGGGCGTGAACTGGACGCCTGGCCTCGGAAATGCACCGGTCCTTGCCGAGAGCGTGGCCAACTTTCAGTGCCGATCCGTCAATCGCTATTATGGTGGCGATCACGTGATCTTTCTCGGTGCGGTCGAGGCTTATGCCTATGGCGCAAAAGAGCCGCTGCTGTTTGCGCGGGGGACGTATGGCCGCTTTCTGGCTGACGACGAGCGCAAGAAGTCGTCGTAGGGGCAACTCGAGTGCGCTCGTTAGTTCAGTGGTCGGTGGCGGAGAGCTTGTAAATTTCCAAAGCGTCAGCGTCTGCGCCGCGTGCGGCCTTGGCCAACCTGAATATCTGGCCTGCAAGTGTCGCCATCGGTACCGGCGTTGACGTCGCCCGTGCCACGTCGGCAACCGTATCGAGGTCCTTCAGCATCGTCGCGATATGGCCGAGCGGCGGCGAATGGATCCCCTGGACCATGCGCGGGACGAAGAGCTGAAGCGGGATCGAATCCGCAAAACCGCCGGCCAGCGCTTCGGGCAACCGGCTCGCGTCAATTCCTGCATTCGAGGCAAGGCGCGTGGCCTCCGCAAGCACCGCCATGGCGCACCCCACGATCACCTGGTTGCAGAGCTTTGTGGTCTGTCCAGCCCCGATCGGACCCATGTGGGTGAACCGGCGTGCCATGGCCAGCACATAAGGGCGCGCCCTCTCAATATCAGCAGCTTCTCCGCCCGCCATGATGGCCAGCGTGCCTTCTTCGGCACCCTTGGTGCCGCCGGACACCGGCGCATCAATCCAGCTTGCGCCATTCCCGGCTTTCAAGCGTATCGCGAGCTCGCGTGCGGCGTCGGGGTGGATCGAGGAGAAGTCGACCAGGAGCTTGCCTGCACCAGAAGCGGCTGCAAGACCCTCCTTTCCGAAGACCACCTCTTCGACGGCGGCGGCATCGGTCAGGCACATGAAGACGATGTCGCAGCTCGCCAAGAGCTCACGCGGCGTGTCGGCGCACTTGGCGCCGGCTTCAACGAGCGGAGCGACCTTGCTCTCCGAACGGTTCCAGACGCTGACGTGATAACCGGCCTCGAGCAGCCGACGGGTCATCGGCGTTCCCATCAGCCCGAGGCCGAGATAGCCGAGCCTCTCGATGCCTTGCGCGTTTATCTTGCTCGGATCAGCCATGGGTTGCCTCCTTCTGTCGCGGCGCAGCGCCGCGCGACCACTCGCACCATACAGAACGCATTCCGCAGCGAAACCAGCCGGCACGCATGGCTTGCCTGATTGTTTGAACCATGAAACATTTGAGCCGGTCGGGTTGGGTGGCGTCGGTCGGCGCCGGAGCAACGGAGTGGGCACGATGCGGGCAGTTTCGAGGTGGATGCTGGCAATAGGGGCTGTAACGGCCATGATCGCGGGCGCAAGCGCCTCACAGGCCCAGCAGACCATCCGCGTGGGCTGGACCATCCCGGCCGAGGAATCCAAATACTGGATGATGCGCGGGCCGGCCGAATTTCCGGATATCGGGAAGACCTATAAGATCGAATGGACCCAGTTTCAGGGCACCGCGCCGATGACGCAGGCCTTGGCGGCCGGCGCTCTGGATTGCGCGACGCAGGCGCCGCTGTCGCTTGCCAATGGCGTAGTCGGCGGCAATCTCAAGGCCTACATAGTGGCGCAGCACGTGTTCGAGAAGCCCGGCGGCTTCTCGGTCTACTGGGCGGTCATGGATGATTCCCCAATCAAGACGATCGCCGACCTCAAGGGCAAGACCGTCGGCATTTCCGTGATCGGCGGCGGCACGCAAGGTCCCTTTAACCTGCTGCTGAAGCAGAATGGCGTCGATCCGGCCAAGGACATCAAGCTGGTCGAGGTTGGCTTCGCCGTCTCCGAGGATGCTCTGCGCCAGGGCCGCGTCGATGCGGTCAACATGAACCAGCCCTTTGCGGCGCGGGCGGAAGCCAAGGGCGGCACTCGCAAATTGTTCTCGCTGTCGCAGGCCATGCCGAACATCGTGCATATCCTGGAAGCCTGTCGCGCCGATTTCGTCGACAAGAACCCTGAACTAGCCAAGGCCTATGTCCGCGACATCACGTCGGGCATGAAGAAGGCGCTGGCGAACCGCGAAGAGACGCTGAAGGTTGTCAATGAAGTTCTAAAAGCGCCGATTCCAGTGCTCGACACCTACCTGCTGAAGGACAATGATTTTGGCCGCGATCCCGGCGCTGCGCCGAATTTCCCGGCGATCCAGAAGATGCTCGACATCTATGCGGATACGGGGATGCTGCCGAAGCTGGATGTGGCGCAGTTCAAGCATCCAACGATCGTGGCGCCGCTGCAATAGGCGATCCGCGGGCCCGCAAGACCACGAGGGGCCATGTCCCGCCGGGTGCGCGACGTGGCATGAAGACGATGCGATCATGAAGAAGTTGCGATCACGGATTACCACTGACGGCCTCGACAGAGCGCCGCACCGCGCCTTCATGCGCGGCATGGGGCTGGATGATGCGGCCATCGCCAAGCCGATGGTGGGCATTGTCAGCATGAAGGGCGAACAGACGCCCTGCAACATGACGCATGACTTCCAGGTGGCCGCGGCCAAGATCGGGATCGAGGAGGCTGGCGGCACGCCGCGCGAATTCTCGACCATCTCGGTGTCGGACGGCATCAGCATGAATCACGAGGGGATGAAGTTCTCTCTGTTCTCGCGCGAGTTGATCGCCGACTCCATCGAAGCCGTCGTTCACGGCCTCGCCTATGACGCCCTGATCGGATATGGCGGGTGCGACAAGACGCTTCCCGGCGTGATGATGGGCATGGTTCGTTGTAACGTGCCTTCGATCTTCATCTATGGCGGTAGCTCGCTGCCGGGCCGCGTCGATGGGCGGACGCTGACGGTGCTCGACTCCTACGAGGCTGTCGGTAGCTTCATGACCGGAGAGATCGACGCCGCGACACTTGAGCGCATCGAGCGCGCCTGCCTGCCGACCATCGGCGCCTGCGCCGGCCAGTTCACCGCGAACACCATGGGGATGGTGTCGGAGGCAATGGGCCTGACCATTCCCAATGTATCGATGGTGCCCGGCGTCTACGCCGAGCGCGCCCAGATCTCGCGCCGCGCCGGACGGCTGATCATGGAGATGCTGGCGCGTGGCGGTCCGCTGCCACGCGATATCGTGACGCGAAAGTCGCTGGAAAACGGTGCGGCGATTGTTGCCGCGACGGGTGGTTCGACCAATGCCGCGCTACACCTGCCGGCGATCGCCAACGAGGCCGGGATTGGATTTACAATCGGCAATGTCGGAGAGGTCTTCGCCAGAACGCCGTTGATCGGAAACTTGCGCCCCGGGGGAAAGTACACGGCGAAAGACGTCTACGACATCGGCGGCGCGGCTGTCGTGATCCGCGAGTTGATCCAGAGCGGGCATATCGATGCCAGTTGCCTCACCATCACGGGCCGTACGCTTGCGGAAGAATACGGTGCGGCCAATGCGCCTGATGGAGAAGTCGTTTATGCGGCCCGCGCGCCGATCATGCCTGACGGCGGCGTTGCGGTGCTGAAGGGCAATCTCTGTCCCGATGGCGCGGTCATCAAGGTCGCGGGCTTGAAAAGCCAGTTCTTCGAAGGTGTAGCGCGCGTCTTCGAGGATGAGGAAGCTTGCGTGGCGGCTGTTCGCGACCGCAGCTACAAGGCCGGCGAAGTCTTGGTGATCCGCAACGAAGGGCCAGTCGGCGGTCCCGGTATGCGCGAGATGCTCGGCGTCACCGCACTGATCTATGGCCAGGGCATGGGTGAGAAGGTCGCCCTCATCACCGATGGGCGGTTTTCGGGTGCCACGCGCGGCATGTGCATTGGCTATGTCTCTCCGGAGGCGTACGTCGGTGGTCCACTGGCGCTCGTGCGCGATGGCGACAGGATCCGGATTGATGCTACCGGCCGCCGCATGGACCTGTTGGTCGACGAGCAGGAACTCGCTGCACGCCGGCGCGATTGGAAGCAGCGCCCGCCGCGCCATCGCGCTGGCGCCTTGGCGAAATATGCACGTCTGGTCGGTCAAGCACCAGGCGGAGCCGTCACGCATGAAGGACCGGCGGAGTGGCCGTGGTTCGATTGAAGCATCGTGCGCGCGAAAAATGACGGAACGTTTTGGCAAGTTTCTTGCTAAGCTCGTGCGCTGACGGATGGCATTCAGCTGAGCGGCTGCATGACATTCGCGTAAGTGATGCTAGAAACGGGATGAAGGTAGTGCCTTCGAGATCGAGTGAATGGGTGAGACCGGTGACGTCACAAAGGCCGGCTTCTACGATCATCGAGATCGACCGCGTCTCGCAGGTCTTCCAGACCTCGGCGCGCAAGGACCACTTGGCGCTGTCGGATATCTCCCTGACGATCGAGGAGGGCGCGTTCGTCTCCATCCTCGGTCCGTCCGGCTGTGGCAAGTCGACCCTGCTTTACATCGTCGGTGGCTTCGTCAGTCCAACCACCGGCGCGGCGAAGATGAAAGGACAGGCGATCACGGGACCGGGGCCGGATCGTGGACCGGTATTCCAGGAGTTCGCGCTGTTTCCGTGGAAGACCGTGCTGGGCAACGTGATGTATGGCCCTCGCCAACAGGGCGTGCGCGCCAACGAGGCAGAGGTACAAAGCCGAGCCCTGATAGAGATGGTCGGCCTGAAGGGCTACGAGAATTTCTACCCCAAAGAACTATCGGGCGGCATGAAGCAGCGCGTCGCACTGGCTCGAACGCTCGCCTACCATCCCGAGGTCCTGTTGATGGACGAGCCGTTCGGTGCGCTCGATGCTCATACCCGAACGCGCCTTCAGAACGATCTGCTGAATATCTGGGAGCGTGACCGCAAGACGGTGCTGTTCGTCACCCACTCCGTCGACGAAGCCGTCTTCCTCTCGGACAAGGTCGTGATGATGTCGAAATCCCCCGGTCGCATTCGGGAAGTCATCGAGATCGATTTGCCGCGACCGCGACGCCGTAACGAGCTGCTGCTGGACCCGCGCTATCAGAAATGTGTCGTCGACATCGAGCGCATGTTCGATGAAAGCGATAAAGTCGGGTCGCCGTCTTGATCTCGGCAGCTGCCTTGACCAGACGCGCTGCGCCCGTGCTGGCTTGCGCCGCCTTGTTGGCGGTGTGGCAGATCGCGTCGCTCGCGCTCAAGAGCGATAGTTTCCCGACCGCGCTAGAAGCGATCCGGACGATACCGGATATCCTCGGCGACCAGGAATCTCTGATCAACATCCTGGCGTCGCTCCGTCGCATGGCGATCGGCTTCGGCATCGCGGTACTGGTTTCGATTCCGCTCGGTCTGTTGATGGGCCGCAGCCGGGCTGTTGCAGCCTTCTTCAACCCGCTGCTGATGGTAATCTACCCGGTGCCGAAGGCGGCGTTGATGCCGATCATTATGCTGTGGCTTGGTGTCGGCGATATCACCAAGACGCTGGTGATCTTCCTCGGCGTCAGCCTCCCCGTGATCTACCACAGCTTTGAGGGTGCCAAGGCCGTCGAAGAGAAGATGCTGTGGTCTGGCGCGGCGATGGGACTTTCGCCCTTGCAGCGCCTGGCCCGAATCGTGTTGCCTGCCGCGCTTCCGGAAATCCTGACCGGGTGCCGCACTGGCCTTGTGCTGGCATTGATCACGATGATTACCAGCGAGATGATCGCGCGTCAGTCAGGAGCGGGGAACATCCTGTTCAACGCGCTTGATATGGGCCAGTACGACACGGTCTACGCAATGATCATCATTGTCGGTGCGATGGGCATTTGCCTGGATGCGGCGTTCGAGCGCATTCGTGCAAGGCTAGTGCGCTGGTCTGAGCCGCAGTTCGACATGCCGCTGAGCTTCTCATGATGCCGCGTTCTCTCTCGGCAAACCTCATCTTCGGGCTGGCACCAATCGTATCGGTGATCGCGCTGTGGCAGGGCTTGGTCTCATTCGGCTTCGCGCCTGTGGTCCTGCTGCCGCCGCCGGGCGTCGTCTTCGGCCGGCTGCTCCAGCAACTCGTGACCTGGACGTTCCAGCAGGAAATCGCGGCGACGCTGATCCGGCTGTTTGCCGGCTTCGCGATTGCGGTCGTGCTCGGCGTCAGCATCGGTATTGCGGCCGCCGCTAGCCCTGCGATCAACGAGTTGGTTCGGCCGATCGTGCGCGTGCTCGCGCCGTTGCCGAAGGTCGCGCTCTATCCGGCGTTGCTGCTACTTCTTGGCTTCGGCCACGGATCGAAAATTACGCTGGTGACCGCGGACGCGCTCTTTCCCATTCTGCTGTCCACCTATTACGGCGCCTCGACGGTCGAACAGAAGCTGATCTGGTCGGCGATGGCGGCGGGAACGCCGCGTTACCAAATCCTATTCAGGGTCGTGTTGCCGGCCGCGATGCCGTCGATCTTGACCGGGTGCCGGATCGGCCTTGTCATTTCCTGCATCGTGGTGTTTCTGGCCGAGATGATCACATCGACGGACGGCTTGGGGCATGCGCTCGTGACGGCCGCCCGCACCTTCCAGGCTGTCGACATGTTTGTGCCGCTGATTACGATCTCGCTGCTGGGATTGGTCCTGAATGCCTTCCTGGGCGCCGTGCGATCGTACCTCCTGCGGGGCTTTCCAGAGGCCTGAGCTGACGAACAAGAAAACCAGAAGACCGGGAGTGAATCATGCTGGCTGATCGCATCGAGGCAAAATGGATCGACGCATTTTGCGAAATCTTTGAGCGATGCGCCGTCAAGGCCGGCGATACCGCGGCGATCCTCTCCGAGACGCAGTCGCGTGCGCTGAATGTGCACCTCGCAGAGCTGGCCCTCCTGCGAATGGGAGCGAAGCCGTTCCACGTCGTCATGCCGACGCCGCGCAACCGGAACATCGTCCCGGTTCGTTCGACAGGGGCCAGCGAGGCGATTCAGAAGCTCAGTCCGGTGATCAGCGCGCTTCAGCAGGCCGGATTCGTGGTGGATTGCACCATTGAGGGCCTGATGCATGCGGTGGAGACACCTGAGATCCTGAAAGCCGGCGCGCGCATCCTGGTGATCTCCAACGAGCACCCGGAGGCGCTGGAGCGGATGACGCCGGATCCCGCGCTTGAGAAGCGCGTTCGCGCTGCCGCCAAGATGCTGCGCGGGACCAAGCGGATGCGAGTGACATCGAAAGCCGGCACAGCCCTCGATGTGGACATGGTCGGCGCTTCGACGGTCGGTGTGTGGGGTTGGACCGACAAGCCGGGCACGCTGGCACATTGGCCGGGCGGCATCGTCGTCAGTTTCCCGAAGAGCGGAACGATCAACGGCACGCTGGTGATGGCGCCCGGCGATATCAACCTCACCTTCAAGCGCTATTTGACCTCACCGGTGAAAATGACCCTGAAGGACGATTACGTCGTCGAGCTGGAAGGTATTGGCACGGATGCGGCGATGATGCGTGCTTATCTCGCCGCCTGGGGGGACCGCGAGGCCTACGCCGTGTCGCATGTCGGCTTCGGCATGAATCCGGCGGCCCGCTATGAGGCGCTGTCGATGTATGACCAGCGCGACACCAACGGCACTGAAATTCGCGCCGTGTCCGGCAACTTTCTGTTCTCGACCGGTGCCAATGAGTTCGCGGGCCGCTACACTGCGGGCCATTTTGACCTACCGATGATGGGAACGACCATCGAACTCGATGGCATCGCGGTGGTGCGGGAAGGTGTCCTCCAGGACGTCTTCGGCTAACCGCGGTCGATGACCGGCGGGCGAGCTAGGTCGAAGTGCCGAAGCAGGTCGACCATGGCCTGGAGCCGTTTCGCGCGATAGGCCTCGACGTCCATGCTTGAGTAATCGAGGAAGCCAGCGCCCGTGCGCAAGCCGATCCGGCCCTCATGCATATTGCGTGAGATGACGTCCGGTGCACGATATCGGTCGCTGCCGAGCGCCCCTTCGAGGTAGCGGCTGGCGTAGTAAAGGATATCCCCGCCGCCCCAATCGATGAACTCGAGTAGCCCGAGCACGGCATAGCGGAAGCCGAATCCGTAGCGGATCGCTTTGTCGATCTCCTCCGCACTGGCGACGCCTTCTTCGACCATGCGTGCGGCCTCATTCATGGCGAGGGCCTGGATACGCGGGACGATGAATCCGGGTGTGGCAGCGCAGACGACGGGTACCTTGCCGATGCTTTCGAGCAGGGCCTTCACCTCCTCGATGATGGCTGGGTCCGTGGCCTGGCCGGGTGACACTTCCACGAGCGGAATCAGATAGGCCGGGTTGAGCCAGTGCACATTGAGGAACCGGCGGGGATTCACGATTGCGCTGGAGAGATCGTCAACGAGAATGGTCGACGTCGTCGAGGCAATGATCGTGTCGGGGCTGACCTGTCGTGAAGCCGCCGCTAGCACCTCGCGCTTGAGCTCGACGACCTCGGGAACGCCCTCGAAGACTATTCCGGCTCCGGACAGTGCGGCGCCGCATTGGCGCGCCGGAAGCACCGAAACCCGCGCAATGAGCAGATTAGCGTCTGCCTCCGTCAGCAGTCCCAGCTTGGAGAGGTTGGCAAAGGTCTTCCTGACTTCACCGAGCGCGTCCGCCTCCAGTCTGGCGAAATCTTCCTCCGTGCGCGCCTTGATGTCGATCATCGTGACAATGTGCCCCGCATAGGCGAAAGCGACGGCGATGCCGCAGCCCATGCGACCGGCCCCGAGGCAGGCTATGTTGGCGCGTCGGGTCATCAGTCAGAATCCTTCGCGAAGCAGTGTTTGCAATTCGGCCTTGTGAAACTTGCCAAGCCCCAGGGTCTCCAAGGTGCGGCCGCCTTGCGCAAAGTCCTCGCCACAGATTGCGCCGCCGATTGCCAGAAAGGCCTTGGCGAGCGGTGTGCCGACGCCTGCCAGACCAGCAACGGACACCAGCAGCGATAGTCCCAGCCTCAAATCCTCGCGCATGTAGCGGTGCTCGGTCAGCACGATCCGCTCGCGCCAATCGCCGGAATCCGTCAGACGATCATGCGAGCCGCGGCCGTACATCCAGATCTCGCCTTCCTTGGCGTAATGGTGCGCGAGCGGAAAATGCGGTGCGCTATATCCAAGCACCTCGCGCACAGCGATCCTCTCGGCATCCAGTGCGTCAGTCACCCGCCGGATCGCAGCTTGCGTTCCTTCCTTGTGAATGTCCCACCGCTCGAAATGCTCGATCGGACCCGCGTTCATCACGATCAACGGGGGATGAATGATAGGGCCTGCATTCATCAGCGCGCCGGATAGCGCGTCACCGCAGGGCTCGATCGCATCGGGGAACGCGCGTCCAATCACCTCGAGCGCGTGCGACGCCTGGTTGAGCGGGAACACGCCGACCGGCAGCCGCTTTGCGCGGATGGTGATTGCGACCTCGAAGGACCCGTGCTTGCGGGTGAGCCAGGGCAATGTGCCGGTCTCAGCAAAGCTCGCTTGGGCGCGATTGCCGGCATCGCGCGCGGCCTGGGCGAAGATCATCGAGCCGAAGGTCGCGGGTGGCAGAAACACGACCTGACCGTCGCGCAGATGCGGAGCGAGCAAACGCGCGATGTCCTGCTGCGCGAAGGCGGGGGCAGGACACAGGATCAGCTCCGCGCCGTTGATCGCTTCGGCGATGTCGTTCGTCACCTTCGCCAGCTTGACGTCGTGCCGGCCATTGTGGTCCTTGACGAGGATGCGTGAGCCGGCGGCACGATGGGCTTCGACCAGCCCGGCGTCACGGCGCCAGAGCCGGACCTCATGCCCCGACAGTGCAAAATCGCCTGCGGCCGCGAAAGAGCCGTTTCCTCCACCCAGAACCGCAATCTTCAAGATGCTTCTCCTTGCGCGCGCGATTGCGCATCAAGCTGCTTCAGCAGGAAGTGCTGAACCTTGCCCAGCGCAGTACGCGGCAGGTCCGCGACGAAAACGATGTCGCGCGGAACCTTGTAGCGGGCGAGCTGGGCCTGAAGATGCGCCCTCAGCTCGTCCGCTTCGATGCGGCAGCCGGATCGCCGGATGACATACGCAATCGGCACCTCGTCCCAGCGCGGGTCCTGCCTTCCGATCACGGCGCATTCGCTGACATCTGGATGTTCCAGCAGAACACGCTCGACCTCGGCCGGGTAGACGTTCTCGCCGCCGGAAATGATCATGTTCTTCTTGCGATCACGAACCCAGAAATAGCCTTCGGGGTCGCACAGGCCGATATCGCCGGTGCGATACCAGCCGTCCTGCAGCGCCTCGCGCGTCGCGTCCGCATTGCCCCAATATTCGAAGAACACGTTGGGCCCTCGTACGGCGATTTCGCCGGGCGTGCCCACCGGCACTTCATTGCCGCCCTGATCAATCACCCTGGCTTCGCAGCACAGGCCGGCAAGTCCGGTTGATCCCGTGCGCGACAGGTCGCCGCCGAGGCGCGTGTAGATGGCGATAGGGCAGGTTTCGGTCGAGCCATAAACCTGCAGCACCGGCACGCCGCGCGCGACGAAGCGATCAATCAGGTGTGGCGGCACAATGGTCGAGCCGGTGGCGACGGCTTTCAGCGAGGAGAGATCGGTCGTCGCCCAGGCGGGATGCTCGCTGACAGCCTGGATGATCGCCGGCACCATCACCGTGAGGGTCGGGCGATCCCGCTCGATGGTCGCGAGCGCCGTGTCCGGCGTGAACCGGGCTTGGATGGTGACCGTCGCGCCAAGCTGGAGCGCCGCGGTCGTCTGGATGTTGAGACCGCCGACGTGGAAGAACGGCAGCACCGTCAATACATGATCGTCCGAGGTCATGTTGTGCATGTGCTGGCTCATGACGCCGTTCCAGAACAGTGCCTCCTGGCGCAGCACCGCGCCTTTCGGGCGACCGGTCGTGCCTGACGTATAGACGATGAGCAACGGGCAGGAGAGATCGGTGTGCGGGTTGCGCCCGCTACCCTGGCTGCGTGCTACCAGACCTTCGAAAGTCACGCCACGCAAGGGCGCAAAATCGAAGCCGATGACTGCAGTGCCCCGCGAGAGTTCGGAAAGAACACCCTCAAAGGCTTGCTCAAGCACGAGCACCTTGGCGCCGGCATCGGTGAGGATGAAGAGCTGCTCGGCAACCGCCAGCCGCCAGTTCAGTGGCACCAGCATCGCGCCGAGCCGTGCACAGGCATAGAGCAGGACCAGATAGTCCGGCCGGTTCAGGCTCAGGATCGCGACGCGATCACCGCGGCCGACACCGAACTCCCGTTTCAAGGCTGTGGCGGTCCGCCCGACGCGGTCTGCGAATGCGGCGTAGCTCAGCCGCTCACCCTCAAAGGCAACGGCCGTCTTGTCTGGCGCGAACGCCGCGTTGCGATCGATCAGACTGCAGAGATCCACCGTCAGTCGTCCGTTTCGCCGGCCTCATACAGCGCCTCGCGACCGATCCGGTCGAGGCAGAGCTCAGCCGTCCAGGGCAGCATCAGCGAGCCGCAGCGGCTGTCGCGATAGATGCGCTCCAGCGGTAGCGAGCGGAGCATCGCCTGTCCGCCGCAGGTGCGGATGGCGAGCGCAGCGAGCTCATTGGCGCCTTCCATCACCGAATATTGCGCGGCATAAGCCCGCAGCACCTGCTCCTTGCTCGGATTGGCGCGTGCCTCGGTGATAGCTTGGAACCAGACCGCCTTGATCTGCTCCAGCTTGATCTGCATCTGCGCGACCGCAATCTGCTTGGTCGGGTACATCCGCCGCTTGACCGGCGGCATGCCCGGTACCTCGCCGCGCAGATAACGCACCGTGAAATCGTAAGCCGCTTGTGCGAGACCCATATAGGTCGGTGACAGCGTCAGGAACATGTGGGGCCAGCGCATTGCGGCCTGGAAATAGACCCCGCGTGGCATCAGCGCGGAATCTTCCGGCACGAACGCGTCCTTGAACAGCAGCGTTCGGGAGACGGTTCCGCGCATGCCGAGTGGATCCCAATCGCCGACGACGGAAACGCCTTGTGATTTTGCCGATATCGCGAGGTAAAGCGTATTGCGGCGTGAGGCCTTCTCGCCCTCCTCAATCTCGGTGCAGAGCACGCCGTAATAGTCGGCATGGCCGGAGAGCGATGCAAAGATCTTCTTGCCGTTGACGATCCAGCCGCCTTCGACAGGCTTCGCCTCCGTGCCGAAGGCAACGCCGCCGGCGGCCGCCGCTCCGCCCTCGGAAAAGGGTTGCGAATAGATCGCGCCGTCCTCGACGATCCGCTTGTAGTGGATGGCACGCCGCTTTTCATGTTCGGCGCGGGTCTCAGCATCCATATCGAGATCATCGGCCAGCGGTCCTGACCACAGCGTCGAGCAGACATGCATGTTCCAGGTCAGCGCGGTTGCGCCGCAATAACGGCCGACCTCCGCTGCGGCCAGCGCGTAGGTCTGGTAGTTCGCCCCCAGCCCGCCATGCTTCCTGGGCACAGCGATGCCGAGCAAGCCGACGCGATGCAGGTCACGATAATTCTCTGTCGGGAACACGGCCTCGCGATCGTAGACGGCGGCACGACCAGCGAACACGCTCTGGCCGATCTCGCGCGCCCGCGCGACAATAGCGGCCTGTTCGTCGCTCAGCCGGAATGCCGCGGGATCGAAGATCGGCGCATCCAGCACGACCTTGTCGGTTGCGCCGATGGTCTTGCTGACTTGCATGGTCATGGTGCAGTCACCCGTGATTTGCGAGGATAGAATCGACGAAGCGGCCGAGCGCTTTGCCGAAGGCGTCCGGTCGTTCAAGGTTGGCAAGATGGCCGACGCCGGGGAGTTCGACATATTCGGCCGCGGGAATGTAGGTCGCCATCTTTGCCATCATCGGCGCAGGCGCATTGTTGTCCTTGGAGCCGGACAGCAGCAGGGTCGGAACCGAAATGTCCTTGAGCGTGCTGCGCTGATCGAAGCCGACCAGCGCAAGCATCATGGCGCGATAGCTCGCTTCGGGCACGCTTGCCATGCACTCGCGCGCAAGCTCCATTCCGTTGGGATCGGGATCATCGCCGACGAGTTCCTTCACCAGCGAAGGCGCCAGCGAGTTCATGGTCTCACCGCGATTGAGCGGGCCCAGCCGCGACTCTATGAACGATTTCTGCCAGTCGCCATCGGCCTTGCCGAATGCCGGGCTGGTTTGCGCAAGGACAACGGCGCGAGCGAGTTTCGGCGATTGCGTCAGCCATTTCTGGACGACCATGCCGCCGATCGAATGTCCAACCAGAATCGGGCTTCTCACCCCGATCTGCTCGATAAAATGCTGGAGTGCATCAGCCAAGGCAGCGATGCTGACGCTGCCGAGCGGCGCCGATCCGCCATAGCCCGGCATGTCCCATGCGATCGTGTGGAAACGATCGCCGAATGTGGCGAGCTGTTGCCGCCAGGCTCGCGCCGCACCACCGATGCCGTGCAGGAAAATCAGGGACGTGGCCGCCGGATTGCCCGAGACTTCATAGGCGAAGCCTCCGTCCCTTGTTGTCATTGGCACAGGCTGCGACACGCGACGTCCTTTTGCTTGGCCAGGAGATGCTAACAGGCTCGCAGAGGATGGGAAGAGATAATTTTATACTTAAAGCAATTTTCGGGCCGTTCGCCCGCGTAACAGCGTTGGCGGCGTCGATCGGCGCTTTCGTTGCAAAAATTTGAAGGTTAAAATATATCGGGAGAACGATCAGCAGATCCTAGGGAGCAAGCGCATGTCCGGGTTGCCGCATTCGCCGCACGCGCTGGTGACCGGAGGAGGTCGCGGCATCGGCCGCGCGATTGCGGGGGCCCTTGTCGGGGCTGGTGCCACTGTGACGGTGCTCGGCCGGAGCGCTGCCCCCCTCGAGGAGGCTGTCAACGCGGGCGCAGCACATTATGCCGCTATTGCCGACGTTTCGGACGAAACTGCGCTGAATGCGGCGATCGCCGAAGCCCAGGCGCGAAAGCCGATCGATATCCTGATCGCCAACGCCGGCAGCGCCGAATCCGCGCCATTTGCGAAATCGGACGGTGCCCTTTTTGCGCGCATGATGGAAGTTAATTTCATGGGTGTTGTCCATGCCTTCCGCGCCGTGCTGCCAGGGATGAAAGATAGCCCGTATGGACGCGTCGTCGCCATTGCATCGACGGCCGGGCTCAAAGGCTATGCGTATGTGAGCGCGTACACGGCGGCGAAGCACGCTGTGGTCGGTCTCGTGCGTTCGCTGGCCCTGGAGATGGCCGGCAGCAACGTCACTGTGAATGCTGTGTGCCCTGGCTTCACCGACACTGATCTGGTTGCCGGCAGCATCGACAGCATCATGAAGAAGACCGGGCGAACCCGCGAGCAGGCGATCGCCGAACTGGCCAAGCACAATCCGCAGGGCCGCCTGATCAGGCCGCGAGAAGTAGCTAATGCGGTGCTCTGGCTGTGCAGCGAAGACGCCGGAGCCATCACCGGACAGGCGATTGCGGTCGCCGGTGGCGAAATCTAGTGCGGGGGCGCAGGCGCGGAGCAAGAAAGCTAAGGAGATCGTATGAGCAGACCAGCCAACCCCGTCACCGTGCCGCTGGCGGATTATTCGCCGCAACACTTCCTGTTGGCGGTGGTCGACGGCGTTGCCACGGTAACGCTCAACCGTCCGGAGCGGAAGAATCCGCTGACCTTCGAGAGCTATCGCGAGCTGACGGATTTCTTCCGCGCCTGCGCCTTCGACGATGCGGTCAAGTCGATCGTGGTCACCGGTGCCGGCGGCAATTTTTCCTCCGGCGGCGATGTGTTCGAGATCATCGGCCCGCTGGTGAAGATGGACACCAAGGGGCTGACGGCGTTCACGCGGATGACCGGTGATCTCGTCAAGGCGATGCGGGCCTGTCCACAGCCGATCGTGGCCGCGGTCGAGGGCATCTGCGCCGGCGCTGGCGCGATCATCGCCATGGCGTCCGACATGCGGCTCGTCGCGAGCGGAGCCAAGGTGGCGTTCCTGTTCAACAAGGTCGGTCTTGCCGGGTGCGACATGGGCGCCTGCGCGATCCTGCCGCGGATCATCGGCCAGTCCCGCGCCTCCGAACTCCTGTACACCGGCCGGTTCATGACCGCAGAAGAAGGGGAACGCTGGGGCTTCTTCAGCCGGATCGTCACACCGGAGCAAGTCCTCCCCCAGGCGCAGCTGCTCGCCAAGCAGGTGGCGGAAGGGCCGACCTTCGGTAACACCATGACCAAGCGGATGCTGGCGATGGAATGGGCAATGTCGGTGGAGGAAGCGATCGAGGCTGAAGCTGTCGCCCAGGCCTTGTGCATGACGACAGCCGATTTCGAGCGCGCTTACGAAGCTTTTGCCAACAAGGTCAAACCGATCTTCAGGGGGGACTGAGCGGCAAATTCCGGTCGCCCACCACCGCTAAACGAGACTTGCCAGAAATTACTTTATGCTTAAAATAGTTTTCATGGCCGGGTGAATTGGCGAGGCGCCCATGAAAGTCGCGATCATCGGTGGTGGACCTGCGGGTCTCTACGCAGCGATCCTGCTGAAGAAGCAGCGCCCGAGCGCCGACATCACTGTCTATGAGCGCAACCGCGCCGACGATACGTTCGGCTTCGGCGTGGTGTTTTCGGACGCCACGCTCGACAATTTCGAAAAGCACGATCTGCCGACCTACCGTCGCATCACCCAGGAATTCGCTTACTGGGACGATATCGCTGTCCATTTTCGCGGCACGGTGCACCGGGTCGGCGGCAACGGTTTTTGCGGCTGCTCGCGGCGAAAGCTGCTGTTGATCCTGCAAGAGCGAGCGCGCGAGCTCGGTGTCAGCCTGCATTTCGAGGAGGATATCGACGACGAATTGCGCTTTGCCGAGGCCGATCTCATCCTGATCGCCGATGGCGTCAACAGCCGTTTCCGCGAGAAATATGCCGAGGACTTCCAGCCGGAGGTCGACGTTCGCACCAACAAGTTCGCGTGGATGGGCTCGACCAGGCCGCTCGACGCCTTCACCTTTATCTTTCAGGAAACGGAGTGGGGACCCTTCATCGCCCATGCCTATCAGTACGAAGCCGGGCTCTCGACCTGGATCTTCGAGACCGATCCGGCGACATTTGAGCGGGCGGGGCTGACCGGGTTGAATGAAGCCCAATCCGCTGCACGGATGGCTGAGATCTTTGGTTGGTTCCTTGATGGACACAAGTTGCTCACCAACCGCTCGATGTGGCGCAACTTCCCGATGATCCGCAGCAAGCGCTGGGTCAAGGACAACATGGTCCTGCTCGGCGACGCCAAGGCGAGCGCGCATTTCTCGATCGGTTCCGGGACCAAGCTGGCGATGGAAGATGCGATCGCGCTGGCCGAGGCGATGGCGACGGCGCCTGATCTCAAGGCCGCGCTCGAGGTTTATGAGCATGGCCGCCGCGAGGAGGTCGAGAAGACCCAGCACGCCGCGGACGTCTCGCTGGTCTGGTTCGAGCACGTCGACCGCTTCTGGGATTTCGATCCCGTGCAATTCGCCTTCGGCGTGATGACGCGCTCCAAAGCGATCACTTATGACAATCTGAAGCTCCGCGCGCCCGATTTTGTGAGCGAGGTCGAGAAGTCGTTCGCCCGGCAGGTGCGGAGCAACGGCTTCAACGTCGACACCGAAAAGACGACGGTGCCGCTGTTTCAGCCAATCCGTTTGCGCAAGATGGAGATCGCCAACCGTGCCGTGATGTCGCCGATGTGCATGTACTCGGCGAAGGAAGGCGTGCCGACCGACTTTCATCTGGTGCATTACGGCTCGCGCGCCATTGGCGGTGCGGGCCTGATCTTCACCGAGATGACCTGCGTCAGCCGTGATGCCCGGATCACGCCGGGTTGCGCCGGATTGTGGAATGACGAGCAGGAGACGGCTTGGCGACGTATCGTGGATTTCGTTCACGGCAACTCCGCCGCGAAAATCTGCCTGCAACTCGGGCATGCCGGCCGCAAAGGCGCGACCAAGCTGATGTGGGACGGCATCGATCGCCCACTGGACGAAGGCGGCTGGGATGTGGTCTCGGCTTCGCCGCTGCCTTACTTTTCCGATAGCCAGGTGCCGCGTGAGCTCGATCGTGCCGGAATGAATGCAGTGCGAGACTCGTTCGTCGCCGCGGCCGAGCGCGGCGAGCGTTGCGGCTTCGATATGCTCGAACTGCATTGCGCCCACGGCTATCTGCTCGCGAGCTTCATCTCGCCGCTGACGAACACGCGTACAGACGAATATGGCGGCTCGTTCGAAAACCGGCTGCGCTTCCCGCTCGAGGTCTTCGAGGCCTTGCGGGCTGTATGGCCGAAGCACAAGCCGATGTCGGTGCGTATTTCCGCGACTGACTGGGCAGATGGCGGCATCACGGGTGACGATGCGGTTGCCATCGCGCGAGCCTTCGCTGAGGCCGGCGTCGATCTCGTCGACGTCTCGACCGGGCAGACCGTCCGCGATGCACAGCCGGTCTATGGCCGCATGTTCCAGACGCCCTTCTCCGATCAGGTCCGCAACGAGGCGCGGGTGGCGACCATGTGCGTCGGCAACATCACAACAGCGGACCAGGCCAACACCATTTTGGCGGCCGGCCGGGCCGACCTGGTTGCGCTCGGGCGGCCGCATCTGGTCGACCCCTTCTTCACCATGAAGGCGGCGGCCTGGTATGGGGCGGAGAACACGTTCTGCCCGCGGCAATATCTGCCCGGCCAGGAACAGATTTTCCGCAATAGCATCCGCGACCGGCAGGATCTCGAGGAGCTGCGAATTAAGGCTAAGCCCAAGACCCGGGCCGAGCTCAAGGCCGAGGCGACAAAGCCGCTTGCGGCGGAGTGACTGCCCGTGCGACGTTAACCCCATTGCCTGGCGTATTCGAGTGGAGTTGAGGGCGATGAAGGCGATTATCGTCGGCGGTGGTATTGGTGGTCTCACCACGGCTTTGATGCTGCGGGCCCGCGGCATCAGCTGCGAAATTTTCGAGCAGTCCGACACGATCAGAGAGCTCGGTGTCGGTATCAACACGCTTCCGCACGCCATGCGCGAGCTTGCCAGCCTTGGTCTCCTGCAGAAGCTCGATGAGGTCGCGATCCGGACCGACCAGCTCTATTACCTCAACCGCCATGGCCAGGAGGTCTGGCGCGAAGCCCGCGGCATCGACGCCGGCCACGACGTGCCGCAATTCTCGATCCACCGCGGCCGTCTTCAGGGCGTCATCCATCGCGCCGTCGAGGAGCGGCTTGGGGCGGAGGCTATCCACACCGGTTGCCGGCTCGGTGCGTTCACGCAAGATGAGGGTGGCGTCACCGCCTATTTCTTCGACCGCGCCGACGCGCACATCCACACCGCGCGAGGCGACATCCTGATCGGGGCCGACGGCATCCATTCGCGGGTCCGTGACACGCTGTTCCCGAACGAGGGACCGCCGTGCTGGAACGGTTTGATGCTGTGGCGCGGTGCGCGCGACTGGCCGCTGTTCCTCACAGGCAAGTCGATGATCGTCGCGGGCGGCCTCAATGCCAAGGTGGTGATCTATCCGATCGCAGAGGGTTCGAGCTCGGCGAGCCGTCTCACCAATTGGGCAGTGCTGGTGAAAGTAGGCGAGGGCAATGCGCCGCCGCCGCGGAAAGAAGACTGGTCCCGCCCGGGTCGACGCGAGGAGCTGATGCCGCACGTCGCGCGCTTCTCCGTGCCTTACATCGACGTGAAGAGCCTGATCTCGGCGACGCCCGAATTCTACGAATATCCGACCTGCGACCGCGATCCCTTGCCCTATTGGTCGTCGGGTCGCGTCACGCTGCTCGGCGATGCCGCGCATCCCATGTATCCGGTGGGATCCAACGGCGCCTCGCAGGCAATCCTCGACGCGCGTTGTCTCGCCGACGCACTGGTTCGCGCCGAGCATCCGCGACAGGCGCTCATGGAATACGAGAAAAAGCGGCTGCCTATGACCGCAGATATCGTCCGCTCCAATCGACGCGGCGGCCCAGAGGGCGTCATCGACGCCGTCGAGCAGCTCGCGCCCGACGGCTTCGAGAATGTCGACAATGTGCTGAGCTATTCGCAGCGCGAGGCGATCGTTCGCGGTTACGCCACCAAAGCCGGCTTCGCTGCGGTGCCGGGGCTCGCAGCGGTGCGCGCTTAGCTGGCGCCGGGCGGCGGCGGCAGGAAGTGGATGTTGAACTCGGCGGCCATCGCCACCACGTCCTCCGGCTTCTGCTCCTTCATGTTGTGAAGGCCCCAGAACAGGTCGAACAGTTTTTTGGTCGGTGACACCCAGAACAGAACTTTTGCCGTCTGGTCCGATTTGTTGAAGATACCGTGTGGCACGCCCATGCCAAGCCGGATCAGATCGCCGGGGGTCGCCTGCGCCTCTGAATTGCCGAGCATGAAGTCGAGCTTGCCCTCCAGCATGTAGAGATACTCATCCTGATCGGGATGGATGTGCGGCGGCACGAATGTGCCCGGTGGCAGGGTGGCGTGCCAGGAGAAGCTGTTCTCGGCGCAGCTCTTGGGCACATAGGTCTGGCCGAGAATGTTCCAGGAGATGCCCTGGATTCCCTCATTGGCCCGTGTGATGCCGGTGATTTCGCTTTTCATGGCAGTCCTCCCTTAACGCGACGCGCAGCCTTAGTTCGCCTTGCAATCCTTGGCATAGCGGTCGCCGTAATTCTCAAAAACCTTCTGAACGATCTCGGTCTGGAACTTGCCGTCCGGGCGTTTGGCGACCTTGGTCAGGTAGAAATCCTGAATCGGATAGCCGTTGGTGTTGAACTTGAACGACCCGCGCAGCGACGTGAAGTCCGCCTTCTTGAGCGCAGCCGCAACGGCGTCCTTGTTGGAGAGATCACCCTTTACGCTCTTGACTGCGCTGTCGATCAGCATTGCAGCATCATGGGCCTGGAAAGCGTAAGTGCCGGGCACGCTGTTATACGTGGTCTCATAGGCGGCGACGAACTTCTTGTTTTGGGGATTGTCGAGATTGGGCGCCCAGTTGGCGCCGCCAAACATGCCGACGGCTGCATCCTGCTGCGCCGGCAAAGTCGATTCATCCACTGTGAAGGCAGAGAGCACTGGAATGCTATCGGCGAGACCTGCCTGCTTGTACTGCTTGACGAGATTGACGCCGAGCCCTCCCGGCATGAACGTGAACAGCGCATCAGGCTTCTGGGCCGCAATCTTCGATAGCTCCGGCTGGAAATCCAGCGTGTTCAGCGGCATGTAGGACTCTTCGACGATCTCGCCTTTGTAGTCCAGCTTGAAGCCCGCGACCGAATCCTTGCCGGCCTGATAGTTCGGTACCATCACATACACGCGCTTGTAGCCGCGATCCTGCGCCACCTTCCCGAGGATCTCATGTACCTGGTCGTTTTGATAGGATGTCACATAGAAGAACGGGTTGCAGTCCTTGCCGGCAAAGGTCGACGGGCCGGCGTTGGGACTGATCAAGAATGTCTTGGAGTCCGTAACCGGCCGGTGGATCGCCTGCAGGATATTGGAGAAGATCGGCCCGACAACGAAGTCGACCTTGTCGCGCTCGAGCAGGCCCTTGACCTTGGTCACGGCCGCGTCGGGCTTCAACTCATCATCGACGACGACCACTTCGACATCGCGGCCCCCCATCTTGCCGCCGAGATCTTTGACCGCAAGTGCAAAGCCGTCGCGAACCTGCTGGCCCAGCGCAGCGGCGGGTCCCGATAGCGTCACGATCACGCCGAGCTTGATCTTTTCCTGGGCGAAGGCAGAACTCATCGCGGTGCCGAGCAGCAAGGCGGCCGCAGCCAAAGTCAGTTGCGTCTTCATGATCTGTCCCCCCGTGATATCGGGCTTGCGCTGCAAGCCGCGTGCACTTCGATCCGAGCTTATGCCGATGATGGCTACCGCGGCAAGCAAGCTTAGGACGTCACCATCTTGCCGGCTGCGGCGCATGCAAGCCGCGCGCCAAATTATTTGAAGCCTAAAGAAATTCCGGCGCGGTCGATTGTTGCAGCTTTGGGCTTGCGGCCGGAGCGGATTTATTTGAAGCTCAAAATGTTGGGGGAATCCGTGTCGGCGCCAATGCCGTGAGTGACTGCATCGAGATGCTCGATTCCGAGACGAAAGCTGCCGAAACGCCGGAGGACCATGCCGAAGAGCTCCGGCTGTGGTTGCGGCTGCTGACCTGCACCACGCTGATCGAGGGGGAGGTCCGCGGCCGCTTGCGGCAGCGCTTCGATGTCACGCTGCCCCGTTTCGATCTCATGGCGCAACTCGACAAGGCGCCCGACGGCATGACACTGTCGGACGTCTCCAAGCGCATGATGGTGTCCAACGGCAATGTCACTGGCCTCGTCGAGCGTCTCGTGGAATCCGGCCATCTCGACCGCCGCACCTCGGAGACCGACCGCCGGGTCCAGGTGATCCGCCTCACAAAGCTCGGTCGCGCCGAATTCCGCCGGATGGCTGCGGAACACGAGACCTGGATCGCCGATCTCTTCGCCGATCTGACGCCAAAGGACGTACGTGAACTGATGCGGCTGCTGGCCAAGACCAAGGCCTCGGCGCAGAAATCGGCCGCGCGTCGCCGGCCGTAAGCCCCAAGGCGCTCGCCAATCCCACTTTGCCGCGGGAAAATGCATGAACTGCTCAAAATCCGCTATTGCACGAAATTGTTTTAAGCCTAAAATGTTTTGAGTGAGTGCTGCCGGGTGCTTTCCATGCGCAAAGGAGCGTGCGATGGCCGACGCCGCCAAGATTCAAGTCTCGGGCTCGCATGACGCAAACGCTGCGACCGCCCATGTCGACACGTTCGCGCGGCAGTATCTGCCGCCGCCCGAGCTGTGGCCGGAGTTCATCTTCACGCGGCCAGAGTTGCAATATCCGCCGCGATTGAATTGCGTCAGCTATTTTCTCGACCGCTGGGTTGAGCAGGGGCACGGCGACGCGCTCTGCGTCATCAGTCCCGCCGTCAGCTACACCTATCGCGAACTGCAGGCGCTGGTGAACCGCATCGCCAATGTGCTGGTCGGCAAGCTCGGTCTTGTGACTGGGGGGCGCGTGCTGCTGCGCTCGGCCAACAACCCGATGATGGTTGCGACTTATCTGGCCGTGATCAAGGCCGGCGGCATTTGTGTAGCGACGATGCCGCTGCTGCGCGCCAAGGAGCTGTCCTATCCGATCCAGAAGGCGGAGATAACGCTCGCCCTCTGCGACGGCAAGCTCTCCGAAGAGATGGAGAAATCGAAGCAGGCTGCGCCCGGCCTCAAGCGCGTGGTCTATTGGGGCAATGGCGCATCCGACTCGCTCGAGGCGCTGATCGCGGATGCGAGCCCGGAGTTCACTGCGGTCGATACAGCGTCCGACGACATCTGCCTGATTGCCTTTACGTCGGGTACGACCGGCGATCCCAAGGGCACCATGCATTTCCATCGGGACATGCTGGCGGTGTGTGACGCGTATGCGCGCAATATCCTGCGGGCCGAACAGAAGGACCGGTTCGTCGGCTCCGCGCCGCTTGCTTTCACGTTCGGATTTGGCGGCGTGCTGTTTCCGATGCACATTGGCGCCTCTTTCGTCGTTCTCGAGAAGACGACGCCCGACGACATCCTGGCGGCAATCGAGCAATACAAGACTACGGTCTGCTTCACGGCGCCGACCGCGTACCGGGCGATGATCGGCAAGCTTGCTGGCCGCGACATTTCTTCACTGCGAAAGTGCGTCTCCGCGGGTGAGACGTTGCCCAAGCCGACGTTCGACGCCTGGCTGAAAGCCACTGGCGTCAAGCTGATGGACGGCATTGGCTCGACGGAGCTGCTGCACATCTTCATCAGTGCGACCGAGGAGGAAATTCGTCCCGGCGCGACGGGCAAGCCGGTGCCGGGCTATGAGGCCAAAATCGTCGATGACGACGGCAATGATTTGCCGACGGGCACGATGGGGAAACTCGCGGTGCGCGGACCGACTGGTTGCCGCTATCTCGCCGACGAACGTCAGCGCAAATACGTCCAGAATGGCTGGAATATCACCGGCGACACCTATCTGATGGATGGCGACGGCTATTTCTGGTACCAGTCGCGCTCCGACGACATGATCGTTTCCGCCGGCTACAATATTGCAGGCCCTGACGTCGAGGCGGCGCTGCTCACGCACCCATCCGTCGTCGAGTGCGGCGTCGTCGGTGCACCGGACGAGGCGCGCGGAATGATCGTGAAGGCCTATGTCATTGCCGCACCCGGCGTGACGCCGGACGCAAAGCTCGCAGCCGAGCTGCAGGAGCATGTTAAACGCGAGATCGCGCCGTACAAATATCCACGCGCGATCGAGTTCGTGACGCAGCTGCCGAAGACCGAGACCGGCAAATTGAAGCGTTTTGCCTTGCGCCAATTGGCGCAGGCGGCTGCGGCGTCCTCGGGCGTCGCGGCGGAATGAGATGAGGATCGAGAATTGTCCGTGACAACGCCGAAAGGCCCCCAGCTTGCGGTGCTGCCAGCCGCCACCGAGGATGATGCCAGCCCCAGGGCGCAGGTGCTCCAGCCTTTGGGCTGGCCGATGCCGAAGGGCTATGCCAACGGTATGGCCGCCGAGGGCCGCATTGTCGTCACGGGGGGCGTAATTGGCTGGGATGCCCGAGAGCGTCTCGCGGACGGCTTTGTCGCTCAAGTGCGCCAGACCCTGAGCAATATCGCCGAGATTTTGGCGGAGGGCGGTGCGCGGCCCGAGCACCTGGTGCGTCTGACCTGGTACGTCGTCGACATGGACGAATACCTGACGAATCTGAAGGAACTCGGCCAGATCTACCGCGCCATCTTCGGCGCGCATTATCCCGCGATGGCGCTGGTCCAGGTCGTCCGTCTCGTCGAGAAGGCGGCGCGCGTCGAGATCGAAGCCACGGCCGTCATTCCTCGTTGATATGCTTGCCGTTCAGCTCGTCGTTTCAGCCCGCTTTGGCGAGCTCGTCGTCCTCGGGCGAGTTCAGGTAAACGCCCGACATGGTGTCGACCCAGCATAGATGGTCGTGCACCTTCTTCACGCCCTCGACATTCTCCGCTGCGACGACCGCAGCCTGACGTGAGCGTTCTTCCGTAATGACGCCGCTGAGGTGAACGATGCCGTCGCGCACGATGACGTTCAGCCCAAACGGGCACCAGTCGTGCTTCTCCATGGCGTCGATGATGCGGCTGCGGATGTGATCATCGTCGGCGGTCGGGTCGGGTACCTCGCGCGCGAGGCCCGCCACTGCCTGCAACAAGTTGGCGCGTGACACGATGCCCACGACCTTGTCGCCGCGCACGACGGGCAAGCGCTTCACGTTATTCTGTTCCATGAGGTCGACGATTTCGGCGAGCGCGGTGTCCTCGGTGATGGTCACGGGCGATGCGGTCATCACCTCGGAAATCTTGCGACCGTGCTCGTGGACGAAGTCGCTGGCCGACGTGCCGGGTCCGAGGATGAATCTCAACCAGCGGCCACGCTTGCGCCCGGTGCCGATCTCGCTGCGGCGGATGAAGTCGCCTTCCGAGACCACGCCAACCAGCTTGCCTCGATCGTCGACTACGGTGAGGCCGCTGACGTGACGCTTCAGCATGATATTGGCGGCCTCGACAATGCTGGTGTCGGGCGTGACCGAGATAACCGACCGGGTCATGATCTGGTGGGCGCGCATGGAATGCTCCGCTGGCTTTTCGAACTTCGATGGGAAATCTAGATCAGGCCCCGCGGCGCAGTTTGACGCAGGTCAAGCGGGCGGACCGGTTCTCGCGGATTAAGCGATTGTGATTGCTTCCTGGAATTGATGCAGCTCAACGTCTCCAAGGCAGACGGTCATATCCTGTCACATGCGACCAGCAGCGCGCAGGAAACCCATGAACGTTATGCGAATTCTTCCCCAGCCCGAACAGTCGGTGGTCTCCATCGATCCGATTGTGGACGTCGCCTGCTCGGTGACGAACACCGAGCCAACCGCGGAGAAATCGGCCGTCAAGTCGGTGCCGGAATCCTACCCACTCGATCGCACGTTCCACGCTTTGCTCGCGCGGTTCACGGGTGGACTCTCGCCGACGGCCTTGCTGCTCGCTTGGCTCGATTGGAGCTTGCATCTTGCGGGGGCGCCCCAGCGTCGAATGGAGATTGCTGAGAGCGTCGTTCGTGACTCCGGCCGTCTGCTGGAAGCTGCCGCGCACGCGACGTCGCCCGAGCAAAAGCCATGGTCCGTGATCCGGCCGGAGGGCCGGGATCGCCGCTTCAGGGCGCCGCAATGGGAGGCCGCGCCGTTCAATGTTCTTGCGCAGGCGTTTCTGCTCGGAGAGCGCTGGTGGCACGATGCTACGACGGGCGTGCGCGGCGTCTCGCATGCGAACGAGGCGATCGTCGAATTCTCTGTGCGCCAGATGCTCGACATGCTGGCGCCGTCGAATTTCGCAATGACCAATCCGCAGGTGCTGGAGAAGGCGTTTCAGAGTGGCGGCGAGAATTTCATCTTCGGCGGACAGAACTGGTGCGGCGACCTGATGCGGACGCTTGCAGCCGCGAAGTCCGTCCTGGACGGGCAGTTTATCGTCGGCAAGACGGTTGCGGTGTCGCCCGGCAAGGTCGTGTACCGCAACGAGCTGATCGAGTTGATCCAGTACCATCCAACCACGGCGCAGGTGCGGCCCGAGCCGATCCTGATCGTGCCGGCCTGGATCATGAAATACTATATCCT
This sequence comes from Bradyrhizobium sp. CCBAU 51627, assembly GCF_028128765.1. GTDB lineage: Bacteria > Pseudomonadota > Alphaproteobacteria > Rhizobiales > Xanthobacteraceae > Bradyrhizobium. Next base: position 14,734 of record NZ_LBJG01000084.1, on the reverse strand, counting down.
CGATCTGTCGCCGCAGAACTCGCTGGTCAAATATCTCACCGACCAAGGCTTTACCGTCTTCGCAATCTCCTGGCGCAATCCGGACGTAAGAGATCGGGATGTCGCGTTCGACGATTATCGCAAGCTGGGCGTGATGGCGGCGCTGGATGTGATTGGCCGAATCGTACCGGCGCAGAAGATTCACGCGCTCGGGTATTGTCTCGGCGGCACCTTGCTGTCGATCGCTGCCGCCGCGATGGCGCGCGACGGCGACGATCGTCTCGGGACTATCACTCTCCTGGCCGCGCAAACTGACTTCACCGAGGCCGGCGAGCTGACGCTCTTCATCAACGATAGCCAGGTTGCCTTTCTCGAAGACATGATGTGGCAGCGAGGCTATCTCGATACGACGCAGATGGCGAGCGCGTTCGCGCTGCTGCGTTCGAACGATCTGATCTGGTCGCGGTTGTCGCATGACTACCTGATGGGCGAGGCGTCGGCGCCGAGTGATCTGATGGCCTGGAACGCCGACGCGACGCGGCTGCCGTATCGGATGCATTCGGAATATCTGCGAAAGCTGTTCCTCAACAATGATCTGGCCGAGGGACGTTATCCTGTCGAAGGCAGAAATATTTCTCTTTCCGACATTCACATCCCGATGTTCGTGGTCGGCACACTCACCGATCACGTGGCGCCGTGGCGATCCGTGCACAAGCTCCATTATCAGGTCGATGCCGACCTGACCTTCCTGTTGACCAGCGGCGGCCACAATGCCGGCGTCGTCGCGCCGCCCGACGAGGCCGGGCACAGCTATCAGGTAATGACCAAGGGTGCGGACGCGCCCTATGTCGGCCCGGATGAATGGCTGAAGCTGGCCCCGCATATCGAGGGATCGTGGTGGCCGGAGTGGACTCGCTGGCTCATCGCGAAATCCGGCGAGCCTTGCGATCCGCCGCCGATCGGGTACGGCGACATTGGCAGCCTTCCAGATGCACCGGGCGACTACGTCCGCACCTAATGCTCGGGCTCCGGATCCGGAGACAGGTCGCAGGGGCGGAGGGGCTTGGCCTTTTCGAGTTTGCGATAGGCCGTCGCGGCCGTTCGCAGTAGCTTCCGTTCGCGCTTGGGGTCGAGAAATCGAGTGGCTGTCTTGGGAACGGCCTCGTTCAGTGACGTGGCCAGCATCTGACCGCGCGCATCATCGTTCAGCTGCCCTAGCGACTTTTGCGCCCTGCGCAATTGCTTGAGGATCGCCTTCTGCTTTTTCAGCGACTTGTCGGCGAACAGATCCTCCAGCGACTCGATCGAATAAGTCAGCCGCTTGTTGAGAATCCGCAGCTTGTGCCTTTTCTCGACGTCAAGCTTGCGTAGCTTCCGGGCCTTCTTCAGCAGCGTCCTTTCCCAATCGGTCAATTGCGCCATGGCGTGGTCGGCGAGAGGGCCGCGGCGAAGTCTGATGGCTTCCTTGCTGCGCCTGGTTGACCAGGGGCCGCCCTCGATCCAGCTCGATGTCTGTTCGACCAGACGGCGATATCTCGCCGATCGCAGCGCGCGGGCCAGCAGGCGATGACTTTCGTCGCGCCTTTCGTCCCAGTGGTGGAGCTCGGCGAGCTCCGCGCCGGCGACCACGCGTTCGATGGCGACGTCGAGGTCCCGCACCATGCCGAGCTGGCTATTCAGCCATTTCAACTCGGCCCAGACTTTGGGCCGCAGTGCATCGTCGACCATGGGCGAAAAGAAGCGAATCGCGGTCCGCAGGTGGGTCAAGGCGATCCGGATCTGGTGCAACGCATCCGGATCGCCGCGGCATGTGCCGTCGTGCTGGGCGAGGACGGCGGCGAGATGCCGGCGGGCGATGATCCGAAAGGCCGTATCGCAGGCCATGCCGGGGCTGAGGCGGCCTGGCCGCGCATTACGGCCCGCCGCCGGCTTGGCAGGGCCGGTCGCCGTCGAACTCATGGTCGGGTGCGCCATCCTAGCCCGCGCCAATCAGATTGCCTTATTTGTTTTCAACGATCGCATCCCGGCAGCTCTGGAGCGTCTGCGCTTGTGTCCCGGATGCATCGATGCTCGCCCACCCGATAGGGCCGATCTTATAGCGCTCTTGCAAGGCGGCAACCTCTTGCGTGGCATCGGATGCATCGCCGCGCCGGCCGCCGATTCGAGCCTGCCGGGTTGCCAGATCCGCGACCAGGAAGAGTCCGGTGAGAGGCACGTTGCAATCTCGGGCCAGTGTGGCGACGGCGTCTCGCTCGACATCGCGGGCGAACACGCCGTCAATGATCACTGAATGGCCCTGGGCCAGCACATGGCGGGCGCGCTCGGCCAAGATTGCATAAACCCGCTGTGCAAGTTCGGGCGTGTAGGCAGATGGTGGCAGCCGGTCCGTGTCGGCCACTCCGAACATTTCCTTGCGAATGACATCGCTGCGGAGCACTACGGCGCCCGGCTGCGGTACGACGGTTGGTGCGAGAGCCGCTGCCAAAACCGTCTTGCCAGTGCCCGACAGCCCGCCGACCGCGATCAGACGGGGAGCAGGAGGCTGGATCAGCGTCCGGGCAAGCTCAAAGTAGCGGCGCGCCTCGTCAAGGATATCGGCATCATTGGAATGTGATGACTTCGGCCGTGCCAAGGCCACCTGGGCCCGAACCGCGGCGCGAATGGACATGAACAGCGGCAGCGCGCCGAGCGCATCGAGGTTTTCGGACGGCGTCGCGGCAAGGTAACGGTTCAGGACAACGTTTGCGGCCAGCGGCTGATCGTGGCGCAGCAGGTCCATCAGCGTGAAGGCGAGATCGTAGAGCACGTCGACCGTGGCCATCTGTGCATCGAATTCGATGGCATCGAACAGCACGGGCCGCTGGTCAATCAGCACGATATTCGCGAGATGCAGGTCGCCGTGGCAACGGCGGACGAAGCCTTGGCGGCCGCGTTCTTCAAGCAAGGGACGGGTGCGCAGGAATGCTTCGTGCGAAGCGCGCGCGAGCTGTTCGATGTCTGCGCCCTGAAGATGATTGCGGTTCTGCAGGCCCGCACTGTTGCCGTCGATCAGGGCAGGGATCGCGGAAATCCATGCCTTGCCGTCGGCACGCGTTGCCGCCGCGTGCGATGCCGCGATCGCGCCGGCAATGGCTGATGCAAGATCCGCATCGAACTTTAGCGTCTTCGCCAGATGGTCCAGCGTCTGGCTCTCGTCGAAACGCGACATGTCAACGGCGTATTCGATCGGCTGGCCATGGCCGTTGACCTTCACCGATCCATCCGGCTCCTCAGTGATCGCGATGACGCCGTAGTAGATCTGTGGCGCGAGCGGCCGGTTGATCCGGATTTCCTCCTCGCAGGCCGCCTTGCGCTTCTCGAGCGTCGAATAGTCGAGGAAGGGAAACCGCACGGCTCGCTTGATTTTCAACGCACGATCGCCGTCGAGAAAAACCGAGGCGCCATGCGTATCGATCCGCGTCACGCCCGGATGTCCAGCCAGGGCCTGGAAGACCCGTTCCTGGATCGCCGTTTGATCTTTCATCGAAGCAGGCATCGGAAGCACCGTCAGGGCGTCAGGACGGCCGCGCCCAGGATCTGACCGTTCCGCAGCATGCCCAGAACCTCGTTGGCTTGATCCAGCGGAAATGCCTTCGTCTCGGTGCGCACACCGGCTTGTGGTGCGACCTTGAGAAAATCCAGTCCGTCCTGCCGGGTCAGATTGGCGACCGAGACTAACTGCCGTTCCTCCCAGAGCAAATGATATGGAAAGCTCGGGATGTCGGACATATGGATGCCGGCGCACACCACGCGACCACCTTTTCGGACGGCGCGCAACGCAGCCGGAACCAGTTCCCCGGCTGGTGCGTAGATAATGGCGGCGTCGAGCAGCTCGGCGGGTATTTCGTCGGAAGCCCCCGCCCAGACGACACCAAGACGTCGCGCGAGGTCTTGAGCGGCGTCATCGCCCCGGCGCGTGAATGCATAGACAGATCGCCGCTGCCAGATTGCGACTTGTGCGACGATATGGCCGGCCGCGCCAAAGCCGTAGAGGCCGAGTCTCTCTGCGGGACCAGCCAGCACCAGCGAGCGCCAGCCGATCAGCCCTGCGCACAGCAATGGGGCAATCTCCACGTCATTGTCGCCTTCGCCGATTGGAAATGCGTAGCGGGCATCGGCGATGGTGTGTGTTGCGTAGCCGCCGTCACGCGTATAGCCGGTGAACAGCGGTGCGTCGCACAGATTTTCCATGCCTTCCCGACAGAATCGACATCTTCCGCATGTGAAGCCGAGCCAGGGAATGCCGACCCGGTCACCAAGCACGTGCGTTGTAACATTGGGGCCAACGAGGTCGACCCGGCCAATGATCTCATGGCCAGGCACGATCGGATAGTGAATATCGGGCAACTCGGCGTCGACGACATGCAGGTCGGTGCGACATACCCCGCAAGCGCTTATCTTCACCCGAATCTGGCCAACGCCGGGGACTGGGTCAGGCCGCTCCTCCATTCGGAGCCGCGCTCGTGGGACCGGTAACACCATCGCACGCATAAGGGCTCTCCGGGGACAAACCGCTCCGACTGAATACCCATAGAGCGACTGCGCGGCCAGTGCTTGACCTTGGTCAACGCCGGTCTTTGCCGGCGCGGGCGGCGTTCCCCGCCTTGACGAGAATCAAGGGACCTGACGAAGAGCGGCTTATTGTGGTTCGGAAGGAGAATCCCGATGCCCATCAAGGACGTCTTTCTGCCGCTTGTCGGTCAGCCGAGCGGGCCTGCGCTCGCCGCGATTGAGAAATGCGTCGCCGTTGCAGCCGACCTCGGCGCCAGAATCACCGGGCTCGCGCTGGAGGACGACGTTTTCGTGCGCCCGAATGTGGTCTTTCCCGATGCCAAGGAGTCCGCAGAACTCAGCGTTGTGTGCGAGGAGGGCGATATGCAGCAGCTCCTGAATGTATTCACTGAAGCGGCCTCGCGCACCGGTACGCGTGCCCAAAGCCGATCGGGCAAGGTGCCGGCGGACCAGATCGCATCGACCCTGGCGGAGCATGCACGCTTCAGCGATCTCAGCCTGATCCCCGTAAAGGCCCACGACAGCCGAACCGAAAACATCGTTGAAACTTTCCTCTTTGAATCCGGCCGGCCGCTGCTGCTCTGTCCAGAGCAGCACGCGGACGCGCTGCGGCCGGAATTCGAGCATGTCGTGATCGCCTGGGACCACTCGGCTCGCGCCGCGCGCGCTGTTGGCGACGCCCTGCCGATGATTCAGGCAGCTGCTTCGGTCCGTGTGGTGACCGTGGCGGACGACAAGACCGAAGTCATCGCACAATCGGGCCTCAGTCTCGTCCACCACCTCAGGGAACATGGGGTTTATGCGTCCTTCGAAACTGTGAAGAGCAGCGGAAGCTCAATCGGCAAGGTGCTGGGGGCTTGGGCGCAGTCCCACGCCGTCGACGCCATCGTCATGGGTGCCTATCACCACTCGCGCCTGAATGAGATCGTCTGGGGCGGTGTGACCAAGACTGTCATCGGCCAGCCACCGTGCTGGGTGATGATGTCGCACTAGGTTGCGTTTCCAACTCCTATTCGGGTTAGTTTCGTACTTGCCGGACCCGGAGCCCGATCGGACGATTGTGACCATGTCGACTTACCGCCTGAAAAACCTGCTGTCGCCCCAGTCAGTGGCACTTGTCGGGGCGAGCCCCCGACAAGCGTCCGTGGGACGCGCGGTTCTGGAAAATGTTCGCAAATCGGCCTTCAAGGGGCAGTTCGGCCTGGTGAACGCGCGTCATGCGGAGATCGGCGGGGTGGCTGCGGTGAGCAGCCTGGCTCAATTGCCTTTCCTGCCGGAGCTCGTCGTCATTGCGGCGCCGGCGGATCAGGTTCCCGACATCATCGATCAAGCCGGGCGTCGCGGCTCGGCCGGCGCGCTGATCGTCTCGGCGGGGCTCGGTCGTGGGCCGGGATCCCTCGAGGAAGCCGCCGTCGCAGCTGCCCGCAAGTATGGTATGCGGCTGATCGGCCCCAATTGCCTCGGCATCATGATGCCCGGCGTCAACCTCAATGCGAGTTTCGCCGCGCACATGCCGGGAGCGGGAACCCTCGCGCTGATCTCGCAATCGGGGGCGATCGCGGCCGGCATGGTGGATTGGGCCGCGCAGCGTGGCGTCGGCTTCTCGGGCATCGTCACGATCGGCGATCAGATCGATGTCGACATCGCGGACCTGCTCGACTATTTCGCGATGGATCACAAGACTCGTGCCATCCTGCTCTACATCGAGGCCGTCAAGGACGCGCGGAAGTTCATGTCGGCGGCGCGCGCAGCCGCGCGCGTGAAGCCTGTCGTTGTGGTCAAATCCGGCCGGATGGCGCAGGGTGCGAAGGCTGCCGCCACACATACGGGCGCGCTCGCGGGTGCGGACGCGGTCTATGATGCCGCCTTCCGTCGCGCCGGCGTCCTTCGGGTGTCTGATCTGCGTGAGCTGTTCGATTGTGCCGAGACGCTCGGTCGAATCGGATCGCCGGCGGGGAAGCGCTTGGCCATTCTCACCAATGGTGGCGGTATCGGCGTCCTGGCCATCGACCGGTTGGCGGATCTCGGCGGACTCCCCGCTCCCATGGTACCGGATACGCGCCAGAAGCTGGACGCAGTGCTGCCTCCGACTTGGTCCGGCGCCAATCCCATCGACATTGTCGGCGACGCCGATGCCTCGCGTTATGCCGCAGCGCTGGAAGTGCTGCTCGACGATCCGGGTAACGACGCGGTTCTCGTGCTCAACGTGCAGACCGCGATCGCTTCGGCCGCCCAGATCGCGACGACCGTGACCGAACTCGTCAGCAAATATCGCGAGAAGCACCGCAGCTGGGCCAAGCCGGTGCTGGCAGCCTGGGTCGGGGCCGATCAGGAGATCATTGCGACGCTGTCCGGCGCCGGCATTCCGAACTACCCGACCGAAGATGACGCGGTGCGCGGCTTCATGCATCTGGTCCGTCATCGCGAGGTGATCGACGAGTTGAGCCAGGTTCCCCCGGCGATGCCCGACACCTTTGTGCCTGATGTGGCGGCTGCAAAGCAAATTGTCGCAAGGGCCATTGCCGACGGTCGCGAATGGCTCGAGCCCGTCGAGATCAAGCATCTGCTCGGGTGCTATGACATCGCGATGGTGCCGACCTATGCGGCTGATGATGTCGAGCAGGCGGTCGCCTATGCGGACGAGATATTTGCACAAGGCGCGACCGTCGTGCTCAAGATCCTGTCGCGCGATATCGTGCACAAGTCCGATGTCGGCGGGGTCGTGCTCAACCTGACCACGCCGGCTGCGGTGCGAGGAGCGGCGGCCAATATTCTTGCGCGGGCGAAGAAGTTGCGGCCCGAAGCCCGCATTGACGGCGTCATCGTGCAAGCGATGGTCGTCAAGGCAAAGGCGCGCGAGCTGATCCTGGGCCTCGCCGACGATCCCACTTTCGGCACGGTGGTCGTGTTCGGCCGGGGCGGCACGGCGGTGGAGATCATCAACGACAAGGCCCTGGCGCTGCCGCCACTCGATTTGCAGCTCGCCCGGGATCTGATCGATCGTACCCGTGTGTCGCGATTGCTCCGTGCCTATCGTGACGTGCCGGCCGTCAAGGAAGACGCCGTCGCCCTGGTCCTGGTCAAGCTGGCGCAAATGGCGACCGATATTCCCGAAATCCGCGAGCTCGATATCAATCCGCTGCTCGCGGACGAAACCGGCGTCACAGCGGTCGATGCCCGCGTCGCGGTAGGGCCGCCGCAGCGGAAATTCGCGGGCACGGGCCCCGCCAATCTCGCCGTCCGCGCCTATCCGTCACAATGGGAGCGCCGTTTTACGCTGAAAGATGGCTGGCACATTTCAGTGCGTCCCCTGCGCCCGGAGGACGAGCCGACCATTCACGAGTTCCTTCGTCACGTTACAGCCCACGATCTCCGCCTGCGCTTTTTTGCGCCGATGAAGGAGTTTACTCACGAGTTCATCGCGCGCCTCACCCAGCTCGACTACGCGCGCGCCATGGCGTTCATTGCATTCGACGACAAGAACGAGATGGTCGGCGTGGTGCGGCTCCACTCGGATTCGATCTACGAGAGCGGTGAGTACGCAATCCTGCTGCGCTCCGACCTCAAGGGCAGGGGGCTCGGCTGGGCCCTGATGCAGCTGATCATCGATTATGCGAGGTCGGAAGGGCTCAAGACCATCTCGGGCGATGTGCTCAAGGAGAACGTCGTCATGCTCGAGATGTGCCGGCACCTCGGTTTCGAGGTGAAGCCGGACCCGACCGAGCCCGATATCTGCGACGTTCGGCTGAAGCTCTGACCGTCGCGACTACGAGCGAGCTTCGGAGCTTGGGGTTGTGGCGGGCTGTTTGGCCGGCTTTCGCATGTTCTTGACGATGATGGCGATCAGCGGCACCAGCACCGGCACGATCGTGCTGAGCGGATGATGGACCGCGCCAGTCAATTCGGCTTGGAACGCGCGGGCTTCGACCTGAAGTGCTTCGATCGATGTGTCGTGGATTTCATTGGCGAGCTCGATGTCGCGACCTGACGGCGGACGCCCCGCGACGGTGAAGAGGAGAGCCGCGATGGCAAAATTGATCGCTCCGAGCACGGCCGCTGCGGCGATCGCGCTCCAGATCTGGACCAGCGCGAAATAGGCCGACAGCTCCAGCATCAGGAGCCCAAAGGCGGCGATCAGCGCCGCGAAGGCCCGCATGCCGAACCCGATGAGCAGGTGGCGGAGCCTGATATCAGCGATGATCCTGTCCGTACGCCACAGGGCGCGCAGATGTTTGACCACATTCTCGGTATTCACCTAGTGTCTCCTCAGCATGAAGCCGACGACCACGCCGAGTGCAAAGGCGGAAGCGAGCGAGGCCACCGGGCGCTCGGTGATGAGATCGTGCAGCTGCTCCTGCTCCTCGCTGACGGTTTCGCCGAGCTCGGCCAGCGCGGCCCTGATCTGATCGGCGAGGGCTTCGGTACGGTCCTTTGACGTTTCGAACATGTCCTCCCCGGCGGTGCTCAGCAGACGTGTGACGTCGACCTTCAGTGCCTTTAGCTCATCGCTCATTCTGCCGGTATCGAACATTGGCGGTCTCCATTGCATGACGGAAGCCTATGTGAGCGGGCCCAACGCCCATTGATTTGCGTCAATCCGGCCGCTTCATGCCGGCCTACAAGATCAACAACAGGGGACCGGTGGTCTCATGAGGATATGCGTGTGAATTCGGAACCTCTGCTGCTCGCAACCCCGTCTGGCGGCAAGCTGGAATTGCGGCCGGAGGGGCCGTGGATTGCAGCCAACGTAGCAACACTCGAAACGCTGTCCCGATCGGTCGTCGCAGAGGTCTCTCAATCGAGAGCCGTAACGCTGGATATGTCGGGCATCAGCGCGCTCGATACGCTCGGCGCCTGGGTCCTGGAGAAGCTGTCGCGCCAGGCTGCATCATCCGGCAGGCCGGCCGATATCGTGGGCGTGGCCGATCACTTCAGCGGTCTGCTCGAGGAGGTGCGGCAGGTCAATCGCCACGCGCCGGCGCAGGTGGCCGCGCCTAGCCCAATCCTGCTCAGGCTGGACGATCTCGGCAAGGCCACGATCGGTGCCCGCGAAGATATCACGATCTTTCTGCGAATGCTCGGCGCCTTGTTTATGGCCGTGCTTGGAGTCGTGCGCCGGCCCCGCTCGCTGCGGCTGACGTCGTTGGTCTATCAGCTCAACCGAATCGGGTTGCAGGCCATTCCCATCGTCGTGCTGATCACGTTCTTGATTGGTGCCATCATTGCCCAGCAAGGTTTCTTCCATTTTCGCAGGTTCGGCGCGGAGTCCTACACTGTCGACATGGTCGGCATCCTCGTCCTGCGTGAGCTCGGCGTGTTGATCGTCGCCATCATGGTCGCGGGCCGCTCGGGAAGCGCCTATACGGCGGAGCTCGGCTCGATGAAGATGCGTGAGGAGATCGATGCGCTCTCGACCATGGGGCTCGATCCCGTCGACGTCCTGATCCTGCCGCGGGTGGCCGCACTCGTCATCGCACTGCCAATCCTCACCTTCATCGGATCGATTGCCGCGCTCTATGGCGGCGGCCTCGTTGCGCAGTTCTACGGTGACATGGGGCCAGCCATCTACATCGCCCGGCTGCATGACGCCATCTCCGTCACCCATTTCGAGGTCGGAATCCTGAAAGCGCCTTTCATGGCGCTGGTGATCGGGATCGTTGCCTGCAGCGAAGGGTTGCGGGTGAAGGGCAGTGCGGAGTCGCTCGGCCGGCAGACGACAACCTCGGTGGTCAAGTCGATCTTCCTGGTGATCGTGCTCGACGGCCTGTTTGCGATCTTCTTCGCCTCAATCGGAATGTGACGATGCCCGAGCCCCATGCAGAGGTTGCGATCGGTGTTCGTGACCTCGTAGTCGGCTTCGGCCGCCAGATCGTACTCGACCACCTGTCGCTCGACGTCCGCCGCGGCGAAATCCTCGGGCTGGTAGGGGCGTCCGGTGGTGGCAAGTCGGTACTGATGCGCACCATCATCGGCCTGATCCCGCGCCGTAGCGGCACCATCGAAATCATGGGACAGCCGATCGGCGGCGCGCATGACCGCAGCACGGCCACGACCTGGGGCATCCTGTTTCAGCAGGGTGCACTGTTCTCTTCACTGACGGTCCGGCAAAACGTGCAATTTCCACTTCGCGAAAATCTCACGCTGTCGCTGGATCTGATGGACGAGATCGCGATCGCCAAGCTCGAGATGGTCGGGCTGCGTCCGGAGGATGGCGACAAATATCCGGCAGAATTGTCCGGTGGCATGACCAAGCGCGTTGCGCTGGCGCGCGCGCTTGCACTCGATCCCCCCATCCTGTTCCTCGACGAGCCGACGTCCGGCCTCGATCCGATCGCCGCCGGCGATTTCGATGCGCTGATCCGCACGCTGCAAAAGACCCTGGGGCTGACCGTATTCATGGTGACCCATGACCTCGCCAGCCTCACCACCGTCTGCGACCGCGTCGCCGCGCTTGCCGACGGCAAGATCGTCGCAATCGGCCCGATGCGCGAATTGCTGCAATCCGAGCATCCCTGGGTGCGCGCCTATTTCCACGGCAAGCGCTCGCAGATGCTGCAACACGAGATGAGATGAAACATGGAAACCCGCGCTCCTTATGTGCTGATCGGCACCTTCGTGCTGGCTGCGATCCTCGCGGTATTCGGCTTCGTCTATTGGCTGAACAACACCGGCGGCATCGGACCGCGTACGAGCTATCACGTCCAGTTCCAGGGACCGGTCCCGGGCCTGCTGGTCGGTGCCGGGGTGCTGTTCAACGGCATCCGGGTCGGCGAAGTGACCCAGCTCGGCCTCGCGCCGGACAATCCGCGCTTCGTCAATGCCACGATCTCGGTTGCCTCGACGACGCCCGTGCGCACCGACACCAAAGTTGGGCTCGAGTTTCAAGGACTGACCGGCGTGCCGGTGGTGACGCTGGAGGGCGGCATGATCGTCGCCAAATCCAGCGAGCCGCTGACCCTGGTCGCCGAGGCCGGCGCGGGCCAGAGCATGACGCAGGCGGCGCGCGATGCCCTGCGGCGCGTCGATACCGTGCTGGAGGACAATTCCGGACCGCTTAGGGACACGATCGCCAATCTCAAGACGTTCTCGGACGGGCTGGCGCGCAACACCGGCAAGATTGACGGCATCCTGGCTGGCCTTGAGAAGATGACCGGCGGCGGCGCGCCTGCACAGAAGATCACTTACGATCTCCGCACGCCGCAGAATCTCGGACCGGCCGGCAAGACGCTGTCGGCGTCGCTGGCCGTACCCGAGCCGACCGCCGTCGCCATGCTCCAGACGCAGCGGATGCTGTTCTCGCCGGTCGGCGACTTCAAGGGCTTTGCCGAATTCCTGTGGGCCGATAGCATTCCAAAGCTGGTGCAGGCGCGATTGATCGACAGTTTCGAAAATTACGATATCGCGCACGCTCCGCTACGGACGGCCGATCTGGGGCAGGCGGACTATCAGCTCCTGATCGACATCAGGCGTTTCGGCATTGCCACCGACGGCGAGAGCCGGGTCGAGATCGGACTATCGGCGCGGATCGTCGACAAGAATGGCAAGGTGATCGCATCGCGCTTGCTCGAGACCAATGAAAAGCTCGACAAGGTCGAGCCGGCAGCCGCGGTCGCGGCGTTCGACGCAGCTTTTGCCCGCATTGCCAAGGAGCTGATCGGCTGGACGGTACTGGCGGTGTGACAGCACCTGCCGGCTATTCAAGCGTTTTGAGATAGGACAGCAGGTCGTGGATCTGGTCAGGATCGAGTTCGAAGGCGGGCATGTCGGCGTGGCCGGTATAGATGCCTTCGGCGAGCGCTTCCTCGAGGGCATCAATCGGGTAGCGTTGGTGCAGGGTCCTGAACGGCGGAGCAATCTTCAGAGGGCTTTCGGAGCGGCGGTCGATAGCATGGCAGCGTGCGCAATTGGCCCGTGCATAGGCTTTGCCGCGTTGTTCGGCCGTCGGCGCGGCGAGCGCGGGTGTGGTCAAAAGCAGCACGATCAAGCCGTTGCGCAGTGCGTTTTGCAGCACGGAAATTGGTCCCCGTCGAACTCTCGATGCAGAATAGGGTGGGGATAGACGTCAAATTTGACCTGGGTCAATCGGGTTTGGCGCAATGCAGTAAAATGCACTCCGCGCGGCGGACTCTGTCCGGTGCAAATCCAGGGCGTTTGGGTGGGTGGATGAGGGCTTCCGTGACGATGATTGAGCCGAACGGTCATTTTTGCAGCGATTGTGCGGTCCGCGGCACGGCGGTTTGTGCGTCGCTGGACCCGGCCGAGCTGAGGGAGTTCGAGCATCTCGGGCGCCGTGTTCATTTCTCGACGGGAGAGACCGTGTTCTCCGAGGAGGACATCACGACCTCGTTCTTCAACCTGCTCGAAGGCGTTATGCGGCTCTACAAGCTGTTGCCTGACGGCCGCCGACAGATCGTGGGCTTTGCCCTGCCTGGCGATTTCCTGGGGATGAACATGTCCGGTCGGCACAATTTTTCGGCCGATGCGATTGGTGCGGTGACTGCGTGCCAGTTCGCGAAGGTACCGTTCGGCCGCTTCATCGAAGACCGGCCGCATCTGCTCCAACGGATCAATGAGCTCGCAATTCGCGAGTTGAGCCAGGCGCGCGACCATATGGTTTTGCTCGGCCGCCGCTCGGCGGACGAAAAAGTTGCGACATTTCTGCTCGGCTGGCGGGAGCGGCTGGTCTCGGTGAAGGGCTCATCGAATATCGTTCCTCTTCCGATGAGCCGGCAGGACATCGCTGACTATCTTGGCCTGACCATCGAGACGGTCAGCCGCACCTTCACCAAGCTGGAACGGCACGGAGCGATCGAGATCGTCCATGGCGGAATCTGCCTGCGCGATCCCGCGCGAGTCGAGGCGCTGGCTGCGGCCTGAATCCTGACTTTGCCCGAGCGCTGCTTGATTTTTGATCTGAATCAATGACGCCGATGATTGGTCGCAAATAATGCTCAAAATATTGGGAGGGTAGGATGCCGATCGATGCGCTGCTGGTGACCATTGCTGTCGTGACCATGTTTGTCGTATTCGCCGCAGCCTTGGCTTGGGCGGACCGACAGACCAGCGGAGTCCGGCTCGATTCGGGTGCGAAGCGTTGAATTTCCTGAGATAATGGTCGTATCTTAACGCCTGCCAGGGCTCCTTCCGCGGTCGCCGCCCCAGTGCCTCTGGCCGAGCCGCAAGAGTTTGCTGTTTCTGCAACTTTGCATGGCGCGATCCGCATGGGCGCAGCCTGCGGATGCGCTTTCGTGGCGTGATTGCGGCATTCCTGCGGTATCTGCTTCAACCTGCGCCCCATGCTTTCCGGTTGAAAAGCCGGGCAACGTTGACTACGCAGGAACTCCAGTGCCTCGCAGTCTCAGGAGTCCCGGCGTGCCTCAGGACAAGACCGGCGATCCCCGGCAGTCGTCGGGTAGCAAACTGTCCGTCCTGCGCAAGCATCCGATCTTCGCAGATCTGGATCCGGAAGCGCTCGATCAACTGTGCCGCTATGCCAAGCACACCACGGTCAAGCGCGGTGCAACGATTGCTGCCAAGGGAGATCCCGGGAATAATCTGTTTGCGGTGATCTCCGGCACAGTGAAGATTTCCTCTTCGTCGCCCGATGGCCGGAACGCCATTCTCAATCTGATCGGCCCCGGCGAAATTTTCGGCGAAATTGCTGTGCTTGATGGTGCGCCGCGGTCGGCGGACGCGACGGCCAACACCAACTGCGAGCTCTACATCATTGACCGCCGCGACTTCCTGCCATTCGTGAAGAGCCAGCCGGCGCTCGCGATGAAATTCATCGAACTGCTTTGCGCGCGGCTGCGCTGGACCAGCCAGCAGGTCGAACAAGTGATCCTGCAGAATCTGCCGGGGCGGCTTGCCAGCGCGCTGCTCGGGCTCACCGAAGAGCGCAAGCTCGATTCCGGCAGCGGCACGCTCGCGATCACCCAGCAGGAGATTAGCGAGATGGTGGGGATGACGCGCGAGAGCATCAACAAGCAATTGCGTGCCTGGGCCGGACGAAGCTGGGTGCGCCTCGAGCACGGCGCCATCGTCGTGCTCGATACCAACGCGCTCCGCGAACTTGCTGAGAGCGGGCTCGACGGCGAGTGATCTTGCCGGTCTAAAGCGGGATGAGGTTAGGTTGAATCGATTTGGGATTCCCAAATCAGCTTCTTTCTGATTCACCATGCTGGCTGGAAGGAGGCCAGCATGG
>NZ_LBJG01000083.1 GCF_028128765.1 Bradyrhizobium sp. CCBAU 51627 | reverse complement strand
TTGCGCAAACGCCGCGCCGGCGGCGATCGCGGGGCCGGAGTCGCGCCGCATCGGCTCGAGGATCACGTCGGCCTCGATGCCGATCTCGGCGAGCTGCTCCAGCACCATGAAGCGGTAGGCCGCGTTGGTGATGACAACAGGGCGGTCGAACAGCGCAGCGTCGGAGACGCGCAGCAGCGTGTCCTGGAAGGTCGAGCGTGCGCCGAACAACGGCAGGAATTGCTTCGGGCGCACCTCGCGCGAAGCCGGCCAAAGCCGCGTGCCGGCGCCGCCGCACATGATCAGGGGGATGATCTTCTGAAACACTTGCGAGTAACTCACGTCAGGGGTCATAGACGATGATATTGCCGATACCATTCGACGAAGCGGCCGAGACCTTCCGCAATCGGTGTCGACGGCGCGAAACCGACATCGCGCTGGAGCGCGGAAATGTCGGCCCGCGTCTCCAGGACGTCGCCTGGTTGCATGGGCAGCAGCTTGCGGATCGCAGGCTTGCCAATGATCTTCTCCAGCGTCTCGACGAACTCGAGCAGCTTCACTGACCTGTTGTTGCCGATATTATAGAGGCGATATGGTGCAGAACTCGACGAATTCTCCGGCGCTTCCGCGTTCCAGGCCGGGTTCGGCGTCGCAGGCCGATCGAGTGTGCGGATCACGCCTTCGACGATGTCGTCGACATAAGTGAAGTCGCGCCACATTTCGCCATTGTTGAATATCTTGATCGGCTCATTCGCGAAGATCGCGTGCGTGAACAGCCAAACGGCCATGTCGGGCCGGCCCCACGGACCGTAGACGGTGAAGAAGCGAAGGCCGGTCACCGGCAGCTTGTGAACATGCGCAAAGGTATGCGCCATCAGCTCGTTGGCCTTCTTGCTCGCGGCATACAGGCTGACCGGATGGTTCACCGATTGCTCGGTCGAGTAAGGCAAGGTGCGATTGGCACCATAGACCGAGCTCGACGAGGCATAGACGAGATGGGCCAAGCCATGGCGCCGGCCGGCTTCGAGCACGGTAACAAAGCCGTCACAATTGGCGCGGATGCTGGCGACGGGATCGTCGATCGAGGCGCGCACGCCGGGCTGCGCTGCAAGATGCACGACGCGATCCGGACAGACCTCGTCGAATACGCGCGTCACTGCAGCGAAATCCGTAAGATCGATCTCGTAGAAGCTGAAACCTCTGATGGGCTGAAGCGTTGCGAGCCGCGCCCGCTTCAGAGCCGGGTCGTAATACGGAGTGATTGAATCGATGCCAACGACCTGCTCGCCACGCGCCAACAGCCGTTCGCAAACGTGCATCCCGATAAAGCCGGCAGCGCCGGTCACGATCACTGGTGGCAAAGTCGTCCTCTCGTTCGTTCCGCGCAGCAATGCCAGACCATGGCATCAGAGGCAAGGTTTGCACATTCGCGACAAATCAAATCGGTCAGTCCATGTAAGCGCATCGAAATGTGTAGGAAACATGATGGCATCATGCAGCCTTGCGTGCTATCGGCCTGCGTGGATGTTCGGGCGCCAACGTCACATGTGCTACACATCCTAGAACGCATAATCGGCACGAATGCTCAGTCTAGAGGCAGCGTTCGCGCAAGATACATGCAACAACACCCGCAAAGAAAAAGCTAGACTTTTGAAACTCTCTATCAATGGCAGGTTCCTGACGCAGTCGCTGACAGGCGTGCAACGCTACGCAGCCGAGATCGTCAAAGCGATGGACCGCCTGCTGGCGAGCGGCGAGGCCGCGCAGCAACTCCTGGCTGCAGAGTGGCAGATTCTCGTGCCGCCGGATGCGACGAGACTTGCCGAACTTCGCCGCATCAAGGTCAAGCAAGTCGGGACCTTGCGGGGACACGCATGGGATCAGATCGATCTGGCGCGCGCAGCCGCCGGCACGCGCCTCATCAGTCTCGCCAATTCCGGTCCCGTGCTTCACCGCAACCATCTCGTCGTGATCCACGATGCGCAGGTCTTCAAAAGGCCGGACTTCTTCAGCTGGAAATACCTCGCTCTGCACCGGACGCTCGGCCGCTTGCTGGCACGCACAGCGACCATTGCAACGGTTTCGACGTTTTCACGCAATGAACTTGCCAGCGTCCTCGCGCTGGACCCGGCGTCGATACCCATCATTCCAAACAGTGCGGAGCACTTCGCGTCGGTCGAGCCCGACTTCTCCATCATCGAGTCTCTGCGCCTTGAACCCTATCGATTCTTCCTCTTTGTCGGCTCGATGACGAAGAACAAGAATGTCGACACCGCGATCCGTGCAGCCGAGCGGCTCGGCCGCACGGATTTTCCGCTGGTCGTGGTCGGAGGCGACAACAATAAGGTCTTCGGCGGCGGTGCTGCGCAGTCGAGCGCCGGCATCGTGATGGCGGGCCGCCTCAAGGACGAGGCTGTCGCCGCACTCTTCGCCAGGGCTGCCGCGTTCGTTTTTCCGAGCCTTTACGAGGGCTTCGGCATCCCTCCCCTCGAAGCGATGTACTTCGCGTGCCCGGTCATTGCGAGTTCCGCCGCTGCCGTACGCGAGACCTGCGCCGACGCCGCTGTCTATTTCGATCCCCTCAACGCCGACGAGCTGTCGGCGAGAATGCGCGAAAGGATTGATCTCGGTAGGATTTCTCCGGTGGAACAAGCGAAGCAGCGGGAGCGGCTGGCGGCATATTCATGGACCAAATCAGCCGCCGCCCTGCTCCAGGTGCTCGCCAGGCCGGCTCGGCAGACCGGACCCGGCGGAACAGCACCATAACGCGGCCCAAATATTGCTGCTTGGAGGCGTTAAGGGTGATCTCCGCAAGACAAGGAAGGATCGACGGTTGTCCAGCGGCCTGAAGGTTCTGCATGTCGCCGAAACGGTGAGAGGCGGCATTGCAACCTATCTCAACGAGCTTCATCCGCACCAGCGCGCGAGCTTCGGGCGGGGCAACGTCGGCTATGTCGTTCCGTCCGACCATCGCGATGACCTGGTCAACATCGAGGATGACGCCGTCACCACCTTCCCTCGCGAGGGCCGCAACGCCCTCGGCCTGTTCGCGATGCTGTCTGCAACCATGCGCGCAGTCCGGCAGCAGCGGCCGAACATCATTCACCTGCATTCGTCGTTCGCCGGGCTCGTCGTCCGTCCGGCGCTGTGGCTGGCCTATCGACGTTCGCGCATCGTATATTGTCCGCATGGATGGGCCTTCGGCCGCGAGACGGGCCGCCTCAGCCGCGCCGTTACCGAGTTCGCCGAGCTCCTGCTGTCGAAGTTGACCCATCGCATCGTTTGCATCTCCGAGAGCGAGCGAACCGACGCCGTCAAGGTCGGTATTGCGGCGAAACACCTCGTCCTCGTGCACAACGGAATTTCCAGGCAGCGTCCCGCGCGCGACTTGTCCGCAGCGCCGTCGCGGTCGGCGAAGATCAAGGTCCTCTTCATCGGACGCCTCGACCGCCAAAAGGGATATGATCTCTTGATCGAGGCGGCGCGCGCACTCGGAGATACGCTCGATGTGCGCCTCATCGGTGCCTCGGTCGTCAGCAAGTTCCGCAGCAGCGACCTGCCGGCTAACGTTTCACTGTTGGGCTGGATGGATCGTAATCAGATCGAAGCCGAGCTCGACCAGGCTGATATCGTGGCGATCCCTTCGCGCTGGGAGGCGTTCGGCCTCGTCGCCATCGAGGCCATGCGGGCAGCCAAGCCGATTATCGCATTCCGCATCGGCGCCCTGCCCGAGATCGTCGAAGACGGCGTGACAGGCGTGCTGTGCGACGAGGTCTCGCCCGAAAAGCTGATTGAGGGATTTCGGCGCGCAGCGCAGCTGGATCTGGCCGCAATTGGCCAGGCCGGATACGAACGCTTCATCCGCCTCTACGACATCGAGCAGACCCACCGCACCTTGTCTCAGGTGTATGCCGAGGTCTTGCAAAGTGACGAGAACAAGGCGGGACAAGAGGCCAAGCTGCAGTCCGACTTTCCGAACAATCTCCGATCCTAGAACCGGCCGATCAGGTCGCCTGACGAACATCATCCCGCGGAAGGTCGGCGTCGATGACGCTTTGATCGGAGAACGACCACGCCACTGCCGACAGGACAATTGCGCAGGTCAGAAAACCGACGAATGCTATTATGGACCCGGCTTGCAGCATTGTTTTCGCTTCCCTGATTTGTTGCCTGACACCTAGTCGGAGCAGGATTAGGAAGACCTTACAAACGCCGGCATCGATGCCGGCTTTCCGGTCGAAGCCTTAATGGCGGCAGAATCACCCCGTCGAAAGAAACGACGCGCCCCTAACCGACCGCGCACGCGGAGCTGCAACGCAGGCTTACTTCAGATCGACATCTCCCGCTTGAAGTTTGGAGAGCACCGTCTCGCGGCGATGCGTGGGACGCTTCGACGACCTCGCGTCCTGCTCACGAGATCAAGTCGCCTTAATCGTGACACCGATCTGACATGCGCATGTCTGGTTTGCGCGTTGCATAGGAAATGAGAACGTGCCGCACAAATATTGGACAGCCATTCACACGGATTCGTGGAGTCAGAAGTTGCAATAAGGTCACAGCCATAAGTGCTTTACCATAAACGGGAAGACGCAGCCGTGACTCCGCACGAGGTTGGTTGCTACGGTAAATCAGATTTTACGTGAGTGAGGAAATGACATTGGCGACGACCGAACAAATTCATTGGGACTTCGGGATTAGCCGGATTCTGGCCATTGCTACGGTCGGCATTTCCTTGACGGGCTGCGCGAACGTCATTCCGCTCGATGCTCCCGATGCCGTTTCCACGCACACCAATGCCGCGCTGGTCACCGAGCCGAGCGCGCCGCTCGCGTATGCCCTGATGCCGGTCAATCCCGCCGTGATGCAGGCGACCAACGCGCTCACCGACAGCTCGGGATTGATCTTCTCCCACCTCCCCGGCGGCAATTATCGCGACGTGACGATCGGCGTCGGCGACATCGTCACCGTCACCGTCTACGAAGCCCAGGCCGGCGGCCTGTTCATTCCGCGCGAAGCCGGCGTGCGACCGGGCAACTTCGTCGATATCCCGCGCCAGCAGGTCGACCAGTCCGGCAACATCAACATCCCCTACGCCGGATCGATCAAGGTTGCCGGGCTGACGCCGCGTGCAGTCTCGAACATCGTCCGCGAACGGCTCAAGGATCGCGCCATCGACCCGCAGGCGGTCGTGAGCGTCGCCGAGCAGCGCGGCAACCAGATCAGCGTACTCGGCGAAGTCAACTCGCCGCAACGCTTTCCGGTCGACCCGGGCGGCATTCGCCTGATGGGCGCGATCGCGCGCGCCGGTGGTCCCAAATATCCGTCCTACGAGAGCACGATCACGATCAAGCGCGAAGGACGCACCTATAGCGAGTCGATGTCCTCGGTCGTGCATCATCCCAGCGAGGATGCGCTGCTCGCGCCCGGCGACGTGGTCTTCCTCACCCGCATTCCGAGGGTCTACATGGCGTTCGGCTCGACGCCGTCGCCGGGCTCGATCGGCGGCACCAACAACCGTCGCTTCACCTTCGAGAACGACAACATGTCGCTGGCCGAAGCGCTCGCCAAGGCGGGCGGCCTCGATGGCGCGCGCGCCGATTCCAAGTCGATCTTCGTCTACCGCTTCGAGCCGAAGCCGCTGCTCGAGCAGATCGGGATCGACGTGTCGCAATTCCCGACCAAGACGGTCCCCGCCGTCTACAAGTTCGACATGAGCAAGCCCGACGGCTGGTTCCAGGCCGATACATTCAGGATGCGCGATCACGACGTGATTTCGGTCGCGGAATCGCCATCGAATGAATTTATCAAGCTCATGGCCCCGCTTGACGCGGCCTCGACAAACGCGTCGAACATCTCCAGCGTCGTGGTCAACTCGAAGTAGCAGCGACAACGCACGTTCATCCGGCGAGGTCCGGACCGGATTCCTCCGTCGCGGTGGTCCGGACCGGGCCTCCATGGCCTGCTTCTTGAATATCGGATGAAGAGTCGGTCTCGTCCGGGCGCACATCGTTCACGCCGTTTTGGGACCGAATGCGATTGCAGAGCCAGCTATTGCGTGGCAAGCGAGGTGCGCCCTCCGTCATCGATCAACGCATGAGGCGATCGTTGAAGATACTCATCGTGAACACCCTCTATCCACCCGACATCATGGGAGGAGCCGAGGTATCGGTATCGCTGCTCGCAGAAGCCTTCATGCGCAATGGCCATCACGTAGCCGTCGTCAGCCTGCAGAAGGCCGGCGAGGTGTCGGTGGGCGATCGCAACGGCATCCGCACCTACAGGGTACAGATCGACAACGCGTACTGGCCGTTCGGACAGGACCGCAAGCCGCCCCGTCTCGACCGTCTGCGATGGCATCTGCGCGATACCTGGAACAGACGCGCGGCGAAGCGGTTTGGCGCTATTCTCGACACCGAGAAGCCGGATGTCGTTCACACCAACAACCTGACCGGATTTTCCGTGTCCTTGTGGGCGGAGGCCAAGCGCCGCAACATCCGTATCGTCCATACGCTGCGCGACTATTCGCTGATCTGCAAGCGATCGACGCTCTTCAGCAAGGGCGCCACCTGCGAGCAGCGTTGCCTGGCGTGCACGACGATGACCATGCCTCATCTCTATGCATCCCGGATGGTCGATGCAGTGGTCTCCAACAGCCAGTACGTGCTCGACCGGCACCTGAAACTCGGTTTCTTTCCGGACGTTGCGCACAAGGTGATCTACAACATCGCGGACTCCAGCGTCCGGCCGGCACCGCCGTCCTCCGACGCCGACATGACGTTCGGCTTCATCGGCCGCATCGAGCCGGAAAAAGGCATCGATGTCGTGCTCAAGGCGGTCTCGCTGCTGCCCGAGCAGGGCTGGCAACTCAAAATCGCCGGAAAGGGTCTCGAAGCTTACGAACGAGAACTGAGAGGAAGGTATGATAATCCGAAAATCAAATGGCTTGGCTTCGTAAAACCCACGGAGTTCTACTCCACCGTGGATATTTGTCTCATCAGCTCGGTCTGGCCGGAGCCGTTGCCGCGCACACTGATAGAGAGCATCAATGCCGGCCGGGCCACGATTTGCTCGACTGCCGGCGGAATACCGGAGATCTCTCATTTCTCGACGACGCTCGGCTCGTACGAACCGAGTGACTTCCACCGACTGGCCGAACTGATGAAGCAGGCAATCAGCGAGGCGCCCAAATGGAAGAAGGCTTTCCCACCACGGCCTGAATTTTCTGCCAGCTTCACGCCAGAAGCTGTCACCCGACAATATCTCGACGTCTATTTGGAAGGCACTTCGAACACCGATGGAGACACATGAAGAGGACTCTCGGGGTTCGTTCAAAGCCGCATTTTGGATGAGATTCTTGGCATGAGGATTTTGATCACATCGTCACTGTACCCGACACCGGGCGCGCCGAAGGTGGTCGGCGGCGCCGAAATATTCGTGCGCCGCATTGCCGAAGGCCTGCTCAAGAGCGGCGATACCGTCGAGGTCGTTCGGGCTGCGTCGTTTCCCGAACAAGCGATGGAGACGAGCGCCGGCGTCGAGGTGTACTCGGCTCCCGTCAGGAACATCTACCGGCCCTTCACCGGACAGCGAAGCGCACCAGCGAGGGGCTTGTGGCATGCGATGGAGGACTGGAGTCGAAGCGCCGAACTTGTCGCCAGCAGGATAAAGGCCTTCAGGCCGGACGTGCTCCATTCGAACAACCTCTCGGGCCTCACCACGGCGGTGTGGAAGGTCGCGGCCGAGCTTGGCGTACCGGTCCTGCACACGTTGCACGACTACTATCTGACCTGCCCGCGATGCTCGCGCTTTTCCGACGGAAAGACCTGCGAGCACACCTGCATGAGCTGCAAATTGCTGACGATCAACCGCCGCAACGCGACCCGATATCTGCGCGGCGTCGTCGGAGTCAGCCAGCGCATTCTCGACATCCATCTCGAGACCGGACTTTTCGCCGACGCCGAGCTGCGCAGGGTGATTCCGCACGCATCGACGATGCCGGTCTCCGCGCCCGGAAAAGCCCCTTCCGGCCCACCGCTGACATTCGGCTTCATCGGCCGTCTCACCGAAGAGAAGGGCATCTACAATCTCGTCAAGGCTTTCGCGGACCTGCCGCATGACCGCGTGCGGCTCGTCATCGCAGGGGTCGCAAGCGCGGAGATCCAGCACGCGCTCAGGGCGCTGGCGCCGAAGGCGCATATCGAATTTCTGGGATTCGTCGAGCCCGAACAATTCTACCGCCTGATCGACGTTGTCGTGATCCCACCGATCTGGGAGGAGCCGGGCCCGCTGGTCGTGGCCGACGCCCAGGCGGCGCGCAAGCCGTTTCTGGGGACCAGGTTTGGCGGAATTCCGGAAGCGGTGAAACGCGGCGCAGTCGGCTGGTTGACCGCGCCTGACCCGAAATCCCTTGCCGACAGCATCCTGCGGATCATCGCAAATCCGCAGGAGCTGGCGGAGATGTTCGAAAGACTGGCCAACAAGAACGACCATCGCACCTTTGCTGATGTCATCGACGAATACCGTGACGCCTTCGCGCTTCTGAGCCGGCGCCCGCAATAGTCCTGGGGATGGCTGTCTTGCGCAACGAGCCTGCTCCTTCCTGCGCCCCGCCCCGCAGCTCGAACGTCCCATGACCCGTCTGTTCGCACTCGTCGGCGTCGTCTACCAGAGCGCGGCGGCGATCATCCTCATCTTTCTGCTGGGCCGCGTCCTCGCGCCGCTCGCCTACGCCAAATTTTCGCTCACGCTTGCTTCGAGCCAGTTGCTCAGCGTGCTGATGTTCGAGTGGCTGCAATTGGCCGGCGTGCGGTTTCTGGCTGCGGCCATGAAAGAAGACGCCGCGCGGCTGAGATCGTCCCTGTTTGGCGCCGCGCTCGCCAGCGCACTTGTACTGCTGGCGATCGGAGGCCTGGCAGCCGCGGTCGTGACACCGATTTCCGCGAGCGTGGGGTTCACCGGCCTCGCACTCGCCGTCGCCCAGGGCGCGACGGATCTTCATTTCATGGTCGTCCGCGTCTCGCACCGGCTTGGCACAGCCGCCTTTCTGCTCATCCTCAGGGCCACATTGATGATCGGCGGAGCGACCGCGGGCGCATGGATCTACGGTACGGCCAATGCCGCTCTCCTGGGCATGCTGGCGGCCCAAGTCGCCAGCCTGATCGCCGGCCAGTTGCTGCATCCCCACGCCCTGCGCAGAGTGCCGCACCCCGCCCTGCTCAAGGACTGGAGCGATTTTGCCCGCTACGGGATGCTGGCCGCCGGCGCCTCAGTGCTCCACCTTTCGGTTCCCGTCTCGATCCGCTTCGTCGTGGTTTCCGCCCTGGGTGATGCCGCGCCCGCGGTGACGGCGGGATTTTCGATGGCCATCGACCTCCTGCAGCGGCCGTTCGCGGTGTTGGTCGCCGCTATCCATACCGTCAACTACCCGGAAGTGGTGCATCAATTCGAGCGCGGCAGCGCGAACGATGCCCGCGCCGCCGTGGCGCACCTCCTCGATTTCATCATGTGCGCCACCATGGTGATGCTGGGCGGGCTCATCGGCTTTCTGCCCGATGCGGGACAAATATTCGTGCCGCCGTCCATTCTGGCGAGCTTCCTGCAGACCTCGGCCGCCGCAGCCTGCTTCTATTTCATGCACTGTCACTTGCAATCCACGCTCGCGATCGTCCCGCATCTGACGAAATCCGCGTTGCGCCTCGTCGTCGTCGCTCTCTGCCAATTGTTGCTGGTCCTGGCCGTCGCCGTGCCGACACAGGCCATCACTGCAGCACCGACAGACGTCCTTATCGGCGCGATCCTCGCAACCGGAGTGGTCATTGTGCTTGCGAGCGGGCCGATGTTGCGGTTCGGCGCGGCGCCGCGATGGGGCCTCGTCGCGGCATCTGTTGCGGCCGCCGCGTTCATAGCCACATTTTCGGCCATTTCATCGCAGTCCGTGGTTTGGCTGATGGTGAAAATCGTGACAGCCGCCGCCATGGTCGCGCTGCTCGCGTGGAAGGGACGCTTCCTGGAGGCCGCCGACACATCGCGGCCGCGCGTGTAACGACAGCATGACATCTCGATGCGAGATGAAAAGCAGTCTGCCCAACAACGCGGCAACACATTTCATTCTCATTGCTTGTCTTGCCAGTTGTGCATGTGCGAGATAAACGCGCGGTAACAGGGCTGGGTCATTTGGAACCCGAGTGGGTGTCGCGCCGTGGCACCCGGAGATCGACGGAATGCTGAAAAACCTGCTGTCGATGTCCGGCATGAACGTTGTCAAATCCGGTCTGCAGTTCGCGATGACCGTGATGATGACGTATTTTGCGGCGCCCGCCGAATTCGGCCTCGTCACCTTTTCGCTGCCTTTCGTCGGATTCATCGCGCTGCTCACCGATCTCGGCATGTCGAGCGCGATGGTGCAGCGGCGCACGCTCGATCGCGATGAAGCCGGTGCCGCGATCACGCTGATCTGCGCCATCGGCCTGCTGTGCGCCGTGATCCTGGCGGCGATCGCCGCGCCGCTTGCCAACGGCCTCGAGATGGAGGGACTGGGCAGCGTTCTGGCCACCTTGTCGATTTCGGTGGTGCTCTCGATCGCCGCGCTGGGCCCGCGCGCCGTGCTTGAGCGGCATTTGCGTTATCAGATCGTGGCGAGCGTGGAGATCGTCGCCGTCATCATTTCGGTGATCACATGTGTGGCGGGCGCCTTTCTGGGCTGGGGCGTCTGGGCGCTCGTGAGCTATTACGTGGTGGTGCAGGTCGTTCGAGCTGCAGCCTTCGCAATCATTGCGCGAAGTCACGTCCGGCTTAACTTTCAGTGGAGCCGCGTGCGCTCGATCCTGACCTTCGGCGGCTGGGTGCTCGCGAGCAATCTGCTCAACTTTGCCGGCCGCGCCGTCGGCAACGTTTTGATCGGCGGCGCCGTTGGCGCGGCCGCGGTCGGTTTGTACGGGCTCGCCTATCAGATCATGATTCTGCCGCTGATGGTCATCACCTGGCCCGGCAGCGGCGTCCTGATGGCGACGCTCAGCCGTCAGGCGGTGACAGGATCGCTGAAGCAGCGCAACGAGATCATTTGCGGCGTGCTCTCGCTGACGGCGGCTGTGGTCTTTCCCAGCATGCTTTATCTCTCGTTCGGCGCCGACTACCTGTTCACGGCATTCTTTCCGGCCAAATGGACCGGCATCATCCCCTTGGTCGGACTGATGGCGATCGCCGGGGCGGCGCAGTCGATCACCGCCTACAGCGGCGCCATGCTGCTGTCGCGAGGCAAGGCACAGCTGCAATTCTGGGTTTCGACTGCCAACAGCCTTTCGACGATCGTGGCCTTCGTCGTCGGGCTCAGATTTGGGCTGATCGGGATCATCAAGATCTACCTTGCGGTGACGCTGATTGTCTCCGTTGCCACGATGCTGATCACCTCCTGGGAGACCAATCTGCCGGTTGCCAATCTGGTCAGGGCACTCGCGCCCGCAACCGTCGCCACGATCCTCGGCCTCATCGCCGCAAATCGCGCCATGGAGATTCCGGCCACACCGGCGTCAGCCTGGCTGCTTGGCACGACCGTTTACATCGTGACGATCGCGATCTGCTATCTGCTGTTTCATCGGCAGCTGGTGCGCAGTCTGCTTGGTCTACGCGATCTCGAGCTGAGCAAGGAGCGCGTCCCCGCCACCTAGCGCCGGAACGCAGAAGACCGATGAGATGAAATCGAAAGGACCCATGAACATTCTGATCATGACGGCGACCATCACGCCGAAAGCCGACGTGCGAAGCCTCGGCCGCAAGGACCCCGCCCTCCGCCGCAAGGATTATGAAGACGCGCTGTGGTTCTACGGCAGGCTGGTCGGGCAATGCATCGACCGGATCGTCTTCGTCGAGAACTCGGAATCCGACCTGTCCAGCCTCAAGGCCATCGCCCAGCAGTTGAACATCGTCGACAGGATCGAGTTCGTTTCCTTTCCGGGACTGGACTATCCGCAGATGTACGGCCGCGGCTATGGCGAGCTGTTCCTCCTCGACTACGCGATGGAAAACTCGCGTTTCATTCGGGAATGCGACGCCGATACGCCGATCTGGAAGGTGACGGGCCGATACATCGTGCTCAATCTCGCCAGGCTGATCGAGAAGCGCCCGAAGGAATTCGCCTTCTACGTCAACATGCGGAACTACCCGAAACGGGTGGTCGACATGTACATGATGGCATGGACCAAGGCAGGCTATCGGCAATATCTCCAGGGCAAATGCAAGCTGTACGAGGAGACTTCCGCCGCTGCATTCCCCGAGAAGGCGCTGCGTGACGATTTCGACGCCGCACCGAAGACGTCCAAATTCGTGCGCCGGTTCCGGACGGTTCCGCTCGTGAGCGGAATCCGCGGCCTCGACAACAAGGGATATGCGACAGACAACATCTGGAAGTTCTATATCCGGGTAGCCTTGGACCGCGTCTGCCCATGGCTTTGGATATAGGCGACATCCCGTACCGGCGCGGCGCCCGCCGCGCCTACATTCCGCGCTTACTCAGTTCCTCGGCTTCATGAGGCGCCAGCGCCTTTCCGGCGAAGCGCGACACCATGTAGAGCGGCACCTTCGGCGTATGGATGTCGTACATCAGGCCGAAGCGATTCTCCGGAGGAGCCTTGGCCGGCTCATCGAGCATCTCATAGATCAGCACGCTCTCGACATTGGCATCGACCTGGTGGGTGATGAAACCAAGAGTTGCATATAGGCTCTTATAACACGCTTCGGTCATGGGCTTGCCGGCTTCGTTCTCGTAAGTGGGCTTGTAGATCTCCGCGCAATTGACCTCGTTGAAGACGACCGGCTTGCCGTAGGACGCAAGCTTCTTGAAGAGATTGTAGGGCTGCCTGCTGCCGCCCCATGCGCGGTTCGGATTCTGATTGAGGGATTCATAATAATGGTAGGAGATGACGTCGAATCCGACGCCCTTCGACGCCATGAAGTCGAGGAAGCCGAACATGGTTGACGTGGTGTTGAGCACGCGTCGCAAGTGCAGTCCATAGTCGTGATTGATCTTGTCGATCGCGTCCGACATGCCCTTGAGGACCGCGGCCCAGTCGTTCATGGCCGGCATGTCGAATTCCTCGGCGGTCCAGCCGCGGCCGTAGAGCTTCTTGCCGCTGGAATCCAGGGCAAGAAGGTTGATCTCGTTGCCCAGTTCCCAATCGTTGATCTGGTCCTTGAAATTGACCACGAAGCTATAGGTTCTCGAATAGCCCTGCCGATACAGCGCATTCGAGTCGCCGGCCGGATACTTGCCGCCATCGGTGCGATCGCCCCAGGCAAACGGGGTCGCCAAGATCGGTTTCAGTGTGATGCCGTAAGTCTTGGCGAGCGCCAGCATGTCCCGGTACATCTGGACCGCGTAGGGATCGGTGTCCCGCGCGAGATTTGCGCCGACCCTGTATTGCGTGAGCCCACGCGCCCGCATGACCTCGAAGATCGCCTTCAGGTCCGCGCGCCGGCCATCGGGACCATCGACCCCCCATGTCAGCGGACCTGCGGCGGCATTTCCGACGGATGCCACCAGAGCGAGCAACGGCAACAGCGCCATCAGAAACAATCTCTTCACTGCCAGGAACATTGCGCCTCCACGCGCTCGAGAAACTGCATGCACGCGATCCGATCAGGTATCAGTGCATCGAGGCGAAGCCTGCCTTCACAATGTGATCACAATACGCTCGCACCGACAAAGACGCAGCCGAAGGGCGCTTGCGGAACGCGCGCAAAGCGATTGCACGGTTTTGTGGCCAAAGTTGCCGCTGGAATTGCCGTTCCAATTCCACCGAGTATCTATAATGTCGCCTGAACGGAACGACTGAATGCCGAGCGAGACTGTATCGATGAATGCCCCTCTCGAACTAACGTCGCAAATCGCCCTCGATCGCTCGACGAACGCAGGACGCTCGGTCGCATGTGTCATCGTGACCTACGGACGTCGCGAGCAATTGGTGAGACGGACGGTTGCCGCGGTCCAGGCCAGCCCTGCGGTCGGGCGTGTGATTGTCGTCGACAACGGGTGCAACCGCCCGGTGGCCACGGATGATTTCGCGCGGCAACCACCGGTCGATATCATCAGGCTCGATTCAAACCTGGGATCGGCCGGCGGATTTCACGCAGGCATCACCGCGGCTCAGCGCCTTGAGGACAAGGACCTGCGGTTCGTCCTGATCCTGGACGACGACAATGTCGGCGAGGACGGATTCCTGGAGCGCCTCCTCGCCCTGCACACGGCGCTCGGCGCGAGCGACGATATCGGCCTCTGCGCACTGCGCAGGCATCGGGGCATCTATCCGACCCTTCTCGCCGACCAGACCGCGGTGGCGATCCGCAACAACTCGTTTCTCAACTTTCATCTCGCCTCGCTTCCGTCGAAGCTGTGGCGAAGGCTCACACGTTCGACCCGGCGATCCCCGGACAATTACGGGGAATTTCACCTGCGCCGGATCGATACCGCGCCCTATGGCGGATTGCTGCTGCCGATGGCGGCCGTCAGGAAGGTTTCACCGCCAAATAAGGAGTTCGTCCTTTATAGCGACGACCACGACTACTCGCTGCGCCTGATGGATGCAGGCGTTGCCATCTATCTGACCGATGTCGGCTGCATCAATGACGCCGAGGAGTCCTGGGACAAGCCGAGCACCAGCGCGCGCAGCGCCCTGGTCAGCCCCGAGGCGCCGGCCTGGCGGCTGTATTATGCCTGCCGGAACCGGATCTTGATTGAGAAACGGTATACAACCTCCCCGATTATCTACCGCATCAACCGGATGAGCTATGTCGGTATCCTCGCGATCGAGGCAATTCTGGCTCATCGCAGTTTCAATGGCGCGCGAAAGGCGCTTCGACCGCTGCTCGAAGCCATCGCCGACGGCGACGCGCAGCGGCTGGGATGGCGCGCCGAGTATCAACTGCCCGGCGCTTCGCCATCGAGCATCGCGTCAGCGCACTAGCACGCAACGAATCATTTTCGCTCTTGCAAACGATTCACTCCGCTATCATGCAAACATTCCCGTAGAACAACGGGTCAGAGTGAATCGTAACTAGGCAATCGCGACGAGTTCCCACAGGGAACAAGCAACATCTCGCAATGTGCTGAAAATACTTGCAGTTCATTCTGCGAAAAGCCGTCGTTATCTACATCTTTAGCCTTCTTTCTAACGTCACTGAGAAACTCTGCCGCTATCCAAACAGCAACAGCGGGCATCACCAGAGCAAATCATGACGACGACCATCACGAGCACCAATCAAACTGTCTTGTCGGCAAGTGCGTTCACGAGTTCCATCGGAGTCAACACCCATGTGTCGTATGCGTGGGGCGGCTACAACAACCTCGCACTCGTCGAAGCAGACCTGAAATATCTCGGTGTCACTTCGCTTCGTGACGGTTTGACCAACATCCCGGCGGCACAACCAGTGCTAGATGGCCTGGCAAGCGCGGGCTACAAGTTCGATCTCGGCGTTTCATCGTCGATTCCGGCGTCGGGCGCAGCGGGTCTGCAGCAATACATCGATGCGCTCGACGCGTTTCAGGCGAAACACCCGGGCAGCATCCTCGCCCTGGAGGGCCTGAACGAGGTCAACCTCCAGGCGTTCAGCTACAACGGCAGTTCGACGATCGAAGCCGCCGCGCAGTTCCAGCAGGCGTACTACGCCGCGATCAAGGCCGACGCGTCGCTCGCCAAACTTCCCGTCTACAACCTCACTCTCGGCTACAACGATCCCGCCGACTTCGCGAAGCTCGGCGATCTCGGCGCGTACTCGGATTACGCCAACTCCCACGCCTATGTAAGCACCGGCACCACGCCGGGAGCCGCTCTGTCGTCGGCGCTCGATCTCGCGAGCTCGGTGTCTCCCGGCGATCCTTCGGTCATCACCGAAACCGGCTACACGACGCTGAGCACCACGCCGTTCCTCGGAGTCAACGAGGCGGTTCAGGCGAAATCGATCCTCAACACGGTAATGGACGCCTTCAAGGACGGCGTCGGCAAGACCTATCTCTACGAGTTGCTCGATCGCAACTCGTCGAGCAGCGACACCAATGCGCAGAGCCATTTCGGGCTGTTCTACGACGACGGCACGCCCAAGCTTGCGGCCACTGCGGTCCACAATTTGACGACGATCCTCAACGACGACGGAACAGGCAGCGGCCAGCCGACGAGTCCGCTGAACTATACGCTCAGCAATATGCCGGACTCCGGCAACAGCATGGTGCTCGGCAAGACCAACGGCGCCTACGATCTCGTCGTCTGGGCCGAACCGAAGGTCTGGGATCCGACGACGAACACCGAGATCAGCAACCCGAGCCAGACCGTCACGGTCCAGCTCGACGCCGTGCATCAGTCGATCAAGGTCTACGATCCGACCGGCGGAACCGACCCGATCGCGACCTACAGCAATGTCAGCTCGTTCACGATTCCGGTAAGCGATCACCCGATCATCATCGAGATCGACGGCGTCGCCCGGGCGTCCTCAGGCGGGACCCAGGCTACCGCCGTCACGGGTACGGCGGCCGAGATCGTGGCCGAGCTCGCCGACCTCTCCGCCTCGACCACACTGCAGTCGATCACGCTGACCGATACGCATGTGCTCCCTGTCGCCTCCGCATCGACGATGAGCTACATCATCTCGCACTACGGCAACGCCCTTGCGGCGATTCAGGGCGGCTACTCCTTCTCTGTCACCACCTCCACGACGAGCTGGAGCGAGACCAAGTTCTTCAATGCCTCGGGCACGCTGACGGGAACGCAGACCTCGAACTTCAGCAACGGCGTCATCACCAGCAAGTCGCTCGTCAACGTCGATTCGAGCAGCGACACGGTCCTGTACTCGAATGGCGTGAAGACGCAGGAGTTGATCGTCGGTACGGACGGCTCGAAGCAGACCATCAACTACAATCCGGACGGCAGCATCTCCAGCGAAACTGTCATCAATTCGGACAAGTCGAGCACGACGACAATCTACGCGAACGGCTTGAAGTCCAAGGTCTACCTGACCAATGCCGACGGCACGCATACCAACACGTTCTACGGCATCACCGGGCAGGCCTACACGACCCAGATCCTGGCCACCAAGGCGGACGGAACGGTCACGGCCGTCACGAACCTGCACGCCGACGGAACGACCCAGTACACCAAGGTGGTCAATGCCGATGGCAGCACCACCACGGATTTCTACAATACCGCGGGCCAGAAGACGTCGGAGGTGCACAGCTACGCCGACGGGTCGAGCCTGACCACGAACTACAACACGGCCGGCGGGGTGACGCAGACCATCGCCAAGAGCGGCGGCAACACGACCACCACGAACTATGTCGCGGGCGTGCAGACCTCGATCTACATCACCAGCGCCGACGGCACCCGTGAAACCAAGCTGTTCACGGCCGGTCAGATCAGCAGCGACCTCGTCCAGAAGACGGACGGGTCGTCGTCGATGACGATGTTCGTCAACGGGGTCAAGTCCAAGGTATATGTCACCAACGCCGACGGTACCCACACCAACACGTTCTACAACATCACCGGTCAGGCCTACACGACGCAGATCCTGCACACCAGGGCCGACGGCACGGTGACCTCCATCACCAACCTGCACCTCGACGGCACCACGCAGTACACCAAGGTCGTGAACGCGGACGGCAGCACCGTCACCGGACTCTACAACAACGCCGGCCAGAAGACGTCCGACGTGTTCAACTATGCCGACGGATCGAACCTGACGAAGACCTACAACATTTCGGGTGTCGTGACGCAGACCAACGCGAAGGCCGCGAACGGCACCACCACGATCACGAACTTCAGCGCAGGGGTCCAGACCTCGATCTACATCACCGCCTTCGACGGCACCAGGGAGACCAAGCTGTTCACGACCGGCCTGATCACCAGCGACGTGGTGCAGAGGGCCGACGGATCATCGTCCACGACGATGTACGCGAACGGGGTGAAATCCAAGCTCTACGTCACCAATGCCGACGGCACCCACACCAACACGTTCTATAACATCACTGGCCAGGCTTACACGACCCAGATCCTGAACACCAAGGCCGATGGTACGGTGACCAGCATCACCAATCTGCACCTCGACGGCACCACGCAGTACACCAAGGTGCTGAACGCGGATGGCAGCACCACGACCGACCTCTACAACAATGCCGGCCAGAAGACGACGGACGTCCGGAATTATACCGACGGGTCGAGCCTCACGACCACCTACAACACCTCGGGCATCGTGACGCAGACCGCCGCGAAGGACGCGAACGGCACCGTCACCACCACGAACCTCAGCGCCGGTGTCCAGACCTCGATCTACATCACCAGCCTCGACGGCACCAAGGAAACCAAGCTGTTCTCTGCCGGGGTGATCACCAGCGACGTCGTGACGAAGGCCGACGGATCGTCGTCGACAACTGTCTACAGCAACGACGTCAAGACGGCGACGTATGAAACGCATGCCGACGGCACGCACACCAATACGTTCTTCAACATCACCGGCAAGGCCTACACAACCGAGATCCAGCAGATCAAGGCGGACGGCAGCATCACGTCGATCACCGATCTGCACGCCGACGGCAGCCTGCAATACTCCAAGGTGGTCAATTCGGACGGCAGCATTACGACCGACCTGTACGACTCGACGGGGCACAAGACCACGGAGGTGCAGAACTATGCCAATGGCTCGAGCCTGACGTCTACCTACGACACGACAGGCAGCGTGACCCAGACGGTGGCCAAGGACAGCGGCAACACCACGACCACAAACTACAGCAGCGGCGTCAAGACGTCCGTCTACATCACCAATGCCGACGGCTCGAAGGACACCCAGACTTATTCGAGCGGCAAGATCGCCAGCGACTTCGCCCAGAACACCGACGGCTCGTCCTCGACGACGGTCTACACCGACGGCGTCAAGACCAAGATGTACGTCACCAATGCCGACGGGTCGCACGACAATTTCTACTTCAACGCCACCAGCACCGAGCACGACTTCTACAACACCGCCGGCAATCTGGCCTCTGTCGACATCCTGAACTCGGACGGCACGCACAACGCGTCGGCCAAGGTGGCAGGCATCACGCTCGCCGGCGGCGCCGGAAACGACATCTTCGCGGTGGCCGGCGCCGGCTCGACCACGATCTCGTTCGGCGGCGGCAACGACACGGTGAACGGCTTCCATGCCGGGTCGGCAGCGGGCTACGACACGGTCGCGATCTCAAAGCTGATGGCGACGGACTACAGTCATCTCCAGATCAGCCAATCGGGAGCCGACACCCTGGTCCATGTCACGGCGAATGACTCGATCCTGCTGAAGAACGTCGTCGCCGCGAACCTGACCAGCAACGACTTCGCGTTCGTCTGACCGACCCGCGAATGCGTGCGGCGGAGCCCTGCTTCGCCGCAAGCGTCGTTGTGATCCCGCGCCTCCCGCACAATCCACGCGATCGTATTGCGGTCCCTCGCCGCGACAATATTTGCCTCGACCATCATCATCGCGCCTAAAAACTAGGATTTGACCGATCACTGAAGCGATCGGTAAAGTCGGGAACCAGCGCGGCATTGAGGCGACATTGACGGATATCGAGGGCGCACGATCTCCCAACGGCGGGATCGTACCGGGAATTCAATACCTGCGCGGGTTTGCAGCCATTCTGGTCGTGATCTGGCACGTCAACTGGCTGGTCAGCCTACCGCCTTCTTATGGCGAGAGCCCGTTCCTCCTCGCCGAAACCGGCCTGTTCGGCGTCGCGATCTTCTTCGTCATCAGCGGCTTCATCATCACGATTGTTTCATTCGGCCCGATCCGCAGCACGCGCGCGGAGTTCTTTCTCCGGCGCTTCGTGCGCATCATTCCGTTCATGTGGGTATGTGTGATCGGTTACAACCTGCTGTCGCTCGCCGGCACG
Source organism: Bradyrhizobium sp. CCBAU 51627 (assembly GCF_028128765.1). Lineage (GTDB taxonomy): Bacteria > Pseudomonadota > Alphaproteobacteria > Rhizobiales > Xanthobacteraceae > Bradyrhizobium. Next base: position 78,725 of record NZ_LBJG01000083.1, on the reverse strand, counting down.
GCCAAACCGGACCCCGTCCTTGCGCTGAAGGCCATGGTGCTGTGGCCGATCGGGGAATTGAGGCCCTACGTCGTGTGGACGCTCAGGCATGAGTTCATTTTCTACATCCTGTTCGCTTTGACGATGTTGCGGCCACGCCCGCTGCTGCCGCTGCTGGTGGCCTGGTTCCTTGCGCCGCTGGCCTGGTACACGGCGGCGCGTCTGCTGGCGTGGCCGGAACTGCTGCATCCGGACAATACGGGCCTCGCGCTCGCAACCGTGGTCGGTTATGGCAACATCATGATGCCCAACCTCCAGTTCGGCATGGGCTTTGCCTTGGGCCTGCTATGGCTGAAAGGTCATCCGCTGGTCCGCAGCCGCTATCCAGGAGCTTTCCTGCTCACAATCGCCGCCGCCACCCTGGCGACCGCCATTGTCGGGGCAACCCTTTCGGAAGACAACGGGCTTCGGGCCTTGTGGTGGACCCTGTTCGCGACGCTGGTGGTGTGGCTCGGCATCGCCTCGACCGAACGCCCGGGACCGCTGCATTCCCTTGGCATGTTGCTGGGGGATGCCTCCTATTCGATCTATCTTACCCACGCCGCGGCCGCGATCGTGCTGATTCAGATCTCGGCCCGGCTCCACAATCCATTGCCCTCGGCTCTCTTCGTCGTTCTCGCCGTGATCGGCTCGGTGCTCGCCGGAATCCTGATCCATTGGTATGTCGAACGGCCGCTCATTGGCTATTGCCGAAGGCTGGGGCGCCGCTCGGTCGTCGCATAGCGGCGCTGGGCGGAAACCGCGATCCGATGCTGTGGCAGCAGCAGCCGCGGCCATGAATTGGCTTCAACTCCGTGGCATCCAGTGATGCCGTCCAGACAGGCGCATGAAAGGCCGTACGAAGATGTCGCAAACGGATCGAGAGGCAGAGTTCGCGGCCGTTTCGTTGCCGGGCGCGGTCGGCCGCGAGCGCCCCTCCGCTCCGTCGCGCTTCCGGCAGCTGCCCGATACGATCCAGTCGGGCCTGGCACGGTACGACACCGCGGAAACTATCCTGGCCAAGAACAACGGCCTCGGACCAGGCTTCAACATGATGCGGCACCTGCTGTCGCTGGTCATCCTGTCACATCATTGTCGTGTGGCCGTTGCCGGGCTGTTCGCCGGCGCCGCCTTCGTCAAGAAGCTCGATGAGCCGGGAATGGCGGTGTTCGTGCTGAAGGATCCAGCCGCGGCCGCCTTTGACAAGATGGGTGGATTGACCGCCCTGTCCTTCAGCCATCTGCAGGCCTCCGAGATCATCCAGGAGCTTCTCAGACCCGGCCTGATTGCGCTTGTCGGGATGTTTTTCGCGCTGAGCGGATTCCTGGTGACCGGCAGCGCCATCAAGAATCCGGATCTGAAGACGTTCTTCATCAACCGCGTCTTGCGGATCGTCCCGGCGCTCAGTGTCGAGGTGACGCTCTGCGCGCTCGTCGTCGGACCGCTGCTGACGCAATTGCCGCTGTCGCAATATCTGTCGGAGTACCAGTTCTACCGCTATTTCGGCAACATCGCCGGTCACGTCACCTTCGAGCTGCCGGGCCTGTTCCTGCACAATCCCTGGCCGGAGATGGTCAACGCCAATCTCTGGACCCTGCCCTGGGAGCTCTGGTGCTACGTCTTCGCCTTCGCGCTTCTTTTCACGCACATGATCTCGAGCGAGACGCGCAAGGTCCGCTGGATCACGCTTCTGGTCGGCGCCGCGCTGGTGGCGGAGCTCCTCGCCTATTTCATCGATCCCGCGACTTTCAACGTCCGATCCGATTCGACCAGGCTGGCCGGCTGGTATCTCGTTTTCATGTTCTTCTTCGGCATCGTGTTCCGCCTGAACGCCAGATACGTGCCGATCCACTGGACGATCTTTGCGATCTCCGCCGCCTGCTACGCGGGAATCATGTGGCTCAACGTGCTGCTGCCGCTCGCCGGCATCTTCCTGACCTACTGCACGGTCTATATCGGCATGCAGAGCTTCAAGGCGTTCGACAGCCTGTTTCGGCAGGACCTCTCCTACGGCATCTATCTCTACGGCTTTCCGATCACCCAGGCGACGATCGACATTTCCCAGCGCGTGCTGGGGTCGGACCATCGGCTTTCGCTGGCCGTGATCCTGCCGATCGTCGTGATGCTGACGCTGGGATTTGCGTCGTTCTCCTGGAACGTGATCGAAAAACCGGCGCTGCGCCTGCGACGCTTCTATCAACGGCCGGCTTGACGGCACCGGCCGGTTGCGATCAGGCCGGCCGGCGCTGCGCTGCTTCTCCAAAGAGAGCGTTGCGGCATGTCGCGTCGATCAGACGGCGGAAGCGGACCTCGATGATCTCGTAGGTCATGGCGCTGGCGATCAGCACCAGGGCCGATCCCAGGATCACGAAGCCGGACCACAGCACCCAGCGATCGAAGCCGCGGTCCACGAGCTTCAAGCCGATCATCTGCAGCGGAAACAGCACGAAGGGATGGACCAGATAGAAGCTGTAGCTGATCTTTCCGAGATATTGCAGCGGCGGCACTTTGAGCACGGCCGAGATGCCCGACCCCGGCGCAAGCACCATCCCGAACAGGAGAAAGCCGGGGATGAGGCTGACGAACGGATGGAAGAGATCGAGCGCTGCATACATTGCAACGAAGCAGATCAGGCCCGCAACGAGCCCCAGGACACCGGGAGCGGGAATTCGGATGTTGGTGGCACTGAAAAGCATGCCGATGCCGAAGAATGCGGCGATCGGCCAGTTGAGCAGGCAAATCACGGCAAGCACCATCATGGGAGCTGCCAACCACCAGTTCTTGAGCCGGACGACTGCACCGAAGCTCAGCGCAAACCAGATGTAGAACGCCCACTCGTAGGTCAGCGTCCACGCGTTCTGCTGAGCGATCGGCAAGCCGAGCGCATTCTGCAGGAAGAACAGGTTGGCGATGAATATCTCGACATAGCCAGGCAGATCCAACCCTCGGAAGAACTTGTATCCGACAAACGGCCCTACCAGAAACAGCGTCAGGTGCAGGATGACGAAGAGCGGCATGATGCGCAGGACACGGTCGTAGAAGAACTTCCCGATCGAGGCGTGCCGTACGAGGCTGGCGGGAATCAGGAAGCCGCTGATCATGAAGAATAGCTCGACGCCGTGACCGCCCGAGTTGAGCACTGCCTGGAGCCATGGCCAGATCGGCGGCAGAAAGCCCGCGCCCGGGACATCCGGCATGCCGCCCTTCGGCATGTCGCGAAAGTGACAGATCAGGACGGTGAGCGCAGCAATGCCACGCAATCCCTGAATTGACGCCACGAATGCGCCGCCGGACTCCGCGTAGGTTTTTTCGGCCTGGCTGCTCATTCGGCCCCCTGTCCCCGCAGCGACGGCTGGAGCGCGACCGCGGCAAATGCCTGCGAACGAAACCGGTGACCAAAGGTCACCATCGGCTTCTCCACAGCCAGATAGTTCAACCAGCTGACTAAGATCGACACCAAAACAACTCCGACGACGAAGAGTGACCATTGCGCCGGGCTCTGACCCGTGCCGAAAAACTGCACGATCACAACCAGCACATAGGGCCCCATCAGATAGACCGAGTAGCTGATGCGGCCGACAAAGGACAGAACGCTCGAGGCTCCGCGCTCGCCAAGACCTGCAAACGCCAGAAACACGCCGGCGGCTCCGATATAGGCGGCGCCCATGCCGTAAGCGCAGAAGAAATTGTCCTGATAGTCCACGCCGTAGCGCCGGTAGGCGCAGGCCGCAACATAAAGCACATAGAGCAGCCCGCAGAGCGCGACATTGCGCCACTGGGATCGTTCGCCGAACACGGCATCGCGGACCACCTTGCCGAAGAACATCGCGGTCAGGTCCAGCATGAGCTCGAGCAGGCCCCAGAACAGGTGGCTCTTGACGAAGGGAAAGGCAACAATCGCGAGCAGGGACGCGGCGACGATGATGCAGATCGCAGTCCAGCGGGCCCTGAGCAGACCGATCGCGAACAGCGCGATACACGCAACATAGAAGATCAATTCGACGGCCAGCGTCCAATATCCGATGTTGAGGTTCGCCACATTGACGAACATCTGCAGCATGGTGATGTTGGCAACGACCTGCGACAGAGGAAATGTCTTGCCCTCCAGCGCCGGCGCAAGCAGCAGAACGACGGCGATCGAGACCCAATAGGCCGGGTAGAGTCTGAAAAAGCGGCTGATGGCAAAATCGCGAATCGGCGCAGGGCTGTTCGGGAAACTGTTAGGAATGACGAAGCCGCTGACGAAGAAGAACAGCACAACGCCGAAGCGGCCGAAATTGAAATATTCGCCGACCGCATCGTGGAAGACCCGGTAATAATCGCCGGACGCCTGGTTCAGCACGATCTGCTCAAGGGCATGTTGCAGCAGCACGGCAATGACCGCGATGCCGCGCAGCGTGTCTATAAATGCGAGCCGTCTGTGCATCGCCGGTCCTTCAACCCGACTCGTTCAACCTGGGCACGGCGCCGGCCATCGCCGGCGCGCCGTCGGGAGCGATCGCGCGCCGCGGTGGCTTAAGCCCGCGTCTCTCCTGGAAGAACGAGGAAGCCCGTCGCGAGAACACCTCGCTGAAGATGAACGACATGATCAGAAGGCCCGATGCCGGCCCGTAGTCGGCCACCGTGATGCTGAAAATGTTCATCACGAACGTGAGCGACAGCTTATAGATGTCCGTCGTCAGCAAGGTCGCGCGAATCACCATGAACATGAAGATGATGAACGGCACGCCGAACATCAGGTAGGTCGTGAGGTAGAAATTGTCCACCGACACCCAGTACGAGGCCAGATTCGAGAATGCGGCCTGCGGGTAGTTGAAACAGCCGACGCCGCATCCGGTGACGTAGGCAATCGGCATCAACTGCGTCAGATAGATGAACGGTTTTTGCCAGCTGTTGTTGATGCGGTCGATCAGGCTGAAGAATAGATCCTTGGAGCCGACCGACGTCCCGCCGAAGATCAGGATCAGCAGAATGGGGACAAGAATCGCCAGATAGGACCAGATCGCCAACATCCTGACGGTCGGGAAGCGTAATCGTTCCGGCAGCAATCGAACGACGATCAGCGCCGCCAGATACATGACAAGCACGCCCAGGGTGGTTTTGCTCGTCGTCAGCTTCAGCGCATAAAGGGCGACGCCTCCGAAGAACAGACACCACCAGATGTTCTTGCGTATCGAGGTCGTCACGAAAGTGGCCAGGATGAAGAGGCTGACCACGGTGTTGTCCTCCGAAAAGCCGGACAGCCGCTGCTCGGCACCGGACCACCAGACCCGGCCTGCCTGCCTTTTGATGCCGAAGGCCTCGTAGTTGTAGCCCACCCACGGCGCTTTCCAGTGCGCTGACAGGATCACACCGAAGATTGACACGTAGAACAGGATGGCCATCAGCACCAGGAGCTTCTTGTACGAGCCGGTCTCCGCGTCGCAGAAGCAGAACCCGATGAACACCGGCAGCATCATCTTGAAGGACGAAGCCAGCGCCGTGGTGTTCCCGAGGAAGAGATAGCCGATTCCGAGCGACAGGAAGATCTGCAGCAGCACCAGCACCGCAATGATGCTCCGGTTGCGAATGATGCAGCGATAGATGAACAGGCCGAGGCAGACCAGACCGAAAGCATCCGGAACGAACCAGAGCGGCGTCAGGTGATAAATGGAAAAGTAGTAGCGCAAGGCGGCCGAAAAATCGTCACGCAGGAAGTACGTGCTCAACGCAACCGCTTCGAGGCTGAACGAGCTCCACAAGAACAGCGGAGCTCGCTGTATCGCCACCATGCTTCGTTGCACTGTCGTCATACTCGTCCTTAGCCTGATAGACGTGTGGAGGGCGCGGCCGAGCCCGTCGAAAATTCCGGCGACTTGCGGAACATGTTCCTGACCAGCCGGCCGCCGGGCAATTCGACATAGCGATAGGTCAGTTGCGAGAGCGCGAGGACGGCCGCGAGCACGATCGCAAGGTTCAGCGTCGTCGCCAGGCCGGGATAGATGGCATCCAGCGCCGCGACGGGGCGCGGACCGATGCCGCGAACGAAATATTCGGCAAAGACGACGACGAATGCGTGGACCATGTAGATCGAGTAGGAGCGCTGGCCGAGCCAGATCAGCGGCTTCGTCGTCAACAGTGACGGCACGACGGCAGCTTGCGGGAACGCCAGCAGCGAGCCGAGAAACACGGCAAACGTCACCGGCGCAAGGAAGCTGACCCACGGATAGGCTTCGATCAGGGAGACATGGACCACGCTTGCAACCATCGCGACGAACTGAATGGTGCCCTGGGCCCCAGGGCTGATCGTGCGCGGCAGACCTTGCACCGCCCTCACCGTGAGTACACCGAGAAAGAAACTTACGAAGCATCGCAGGATGCCCCAATCATATTGAGCGCCCAGATGCGGCCTCGCGATGACCACCGTGAGTACCAGCCAGCTCACGATCGCGAGCGCGGCGGAGAGAACGTAGAGCCAGACCAGCGAACCGAAACGCTGGGCCACCAGCAGCACGACGCCGAACACGAGATAGGTGTAGAACTCGACACTGATGCTCCAGCTCGGCGCGTTCCAGTTCAAGTAGTGGATGAATCCAAGCGAATGGAGCAGGAATACGTTGAGAAAGAAGGAGTACCCGTTGTTGACCTCGAACGCGGTTGGAGCCGCGATGACCACGCCCGCCAGCAGCAGCCCAAGTCCGATGCGCGCGAGACGAAAAAGAAGCATGACGAGGAGCATGACAATGTGCAGCGGATATACGCGCGCAAACCGCCGCAGCATGAACTCGCGCAAGGAGAAATGCCCGAAGTCCGGTTGCACGTAGCTCAACGACATCACCATGCCGCTCAGCACAAAGAACAGGTCGACCAGAAATCCGCCGCTACGGAAGAAGGGGCCGTCGAGCCAGGCGTGGTTCGGAAATGCCGCGAGGAAGGTCGGCATCAAGATCACGTGGTGAATGACCACGGTGACCGCGGCGATTCCTCGAATGCTGTCCAGAGTAAGGACATGTGCTTTCTCGCGATGAACAGGCACCGTCACGGCCATTTCCTTGCACCTTGCAGTGCAACATCTCTACTGAGCATTCGACGCGAATACAATGTCCGCCCGGCACTCGTCGCATGCATTTCGTTTTGGAGGAGTCGTGCACCTCGCAAGAGGCGGCACGACGGCTAATTTGCCGCAGGAACGTGCCCGTCAGCGAAAAAGACAGACGAAGATCGCTTGCCTCGACCACGAGCAGCGCGCCGTCTGCGACATAGCTGGCTTGTCAAGACGCCGGGGGCATTGATGTTGTGCACCCTGCATGTTCGCGAAGCAGCGCAACTAGCCTATTCATTCGGCACGAATGTGGCAAAAGGGCATCGAGCTTTCAGGAACTGGATTGCGGGAGTCGCAGCGCGACTCCTCAGGAGTTGATTTTGTATAAGACTTCGCGGTTTGCGGCGATCGGCGTCTTCGTGTTGGCCCCGCTCCCCTTCGGCTCCGCCGAGACGGTGTGGATCTGCATCTGGACTGTGCTGCTCGCGTTCAGCCTTATCACTGCCGATTTGCGCAGCGCCACCGTCGACGATTTCCGTTTGCTGTCGCCGCTGTTCGTCGTCCTTGTCGTCGTCGCGGCGGTGATCACGATGCAGTTATGGCCGAATCCAGCCTTTCATCAAGGCGATCCAGCGTGGGCGGCGGCGCGAGCCGTAACGAGCAGAGATCTCCCTGATCGCGTCTCCGTTACGGCGAACGGTCCCTGGCTCGCATTCGGCTATCCGCTGCTGTTCGCGCTTGCCTTCACGCGTGCAGCCTACATCGCAACGAACGCGGAGCATGCGCGGCAGCTGCTGCGTATCCTGGCCTGGGCAGGCCTCGGCTACGCGCTCTATGCAATCCTGGCCGGAATTGGCGATCCGACCACGCTCCTGTTCCGTCGCAAGGAAGCCTATCTCGGCTTCGTCACCGGAACGTTCGTCAACAGAAACACGGCTGCCACGTTCTTCGGAACGTGCGCGCTGCTGTTTCTCGCGCCATTATTGCGCTTTATCTATCGCCAGGATCGGCCGGCCCGCCCGCCGTCGCGGCGGATGACGGCACTGATTGCCTATTATCTCGCCTCGCCATTTGCACTGGCCGGCGGCTTTGTCGTTTGCCTGGTGGCGACGGCCATGACGGGTTCGCGCGCGGGGCTTTTGCTGCTGATCCTGACCGTCTTTCTAGCGACCGCGCTGTTCTTTGCGCCGCTACGCGTCAGCAAATTTCGCCGCTGGGGATGGATTGCGGGGACAGCCGTCGCGCTGCTCTTTCTGTTTCAGCTCGTCGGCGGTGCCGTGGCGGGAAGAATTTTGACCTACGGCCTCGTCGATGAACAGCGGTTCACAGCGTACCGGGCCGTACTGATGATGATCCAGCAGCATCCTTGGCTCGGAATCGGGTACGGAAACTTCGAGAGTGCCTTTCCGGCCTACAGGCCCGATGCGCTGGGCAGCCTCGGCGTGTGGGATCGTGCGCACAGCACGCCGCTTGAGCTTGCAGTTGAGCTCGGCATCCCCGCCGCGTGTTTGATTATGGTCACATGTCTCTGGTATCTTTACCAGCTGCTAAACGGAAGCTTGCATCGGCGGCGCGACCGCTACATACCGATTATCGGCGCAAGTGTGGCGACGCTAGGCTTCTTGCATACGAGCATCGACTTTTCGTTGCAGATCCCCGGCTTCGGCGTGTTCTTCGCAGCCATCACCGGCTGCGGGCTGGCACAATGCAGGTCCTCGGCGGAGCAAAAAAGTAGCGTAATTGCGGCTTTGCCAATATGTTGAGACAAATTTGCTTGCAAACTTTCATGATTGCATCATTGAGGAGTCGAATGCTTAAAGCCGTGGGGCTCGGGGCCACTTTGCTTGCGATGACAGCAGCGACATCGGCCTTTGCAGCCCAGCCCAGCTGCGTTCCAAATCCCGCCGCGGTGAGCTCTGAACGGGCCATCGAGTTCCTCGATAAGCCCGAGGCTTTGCTCAACCAGTTCAAAGACGGTCAGGGCGGCCTCGCGTCTCAGATCCGGGATCTCCTGACCAACAGACCTGAAACGCTGGAGGGCATGATCTCACTCGCCAAGGCGAGCTCGGATGACCAGGGCCGCGCGGTTGGCGCAGGAATGGGCACCGCTGCCGCGGTTTGCGTGCTGACGCAGCCTCAGTTTGCTCAGGAAATCCAGGCCGTCGTGTTGAAGACAGAAAATGCCGGGCTGATTCAGTCCTTTACAAGCATCACCGGTGATATTCCGACTGAGGCGATCGTGGGCGCGGCCGCGAACGGCGACACGAGCGCGGGCGGCGGACAAGGCACGACGGCCGATCAGCGCGGCGGCGGGACAATCAACTCGCCTTCTCCCATCTCGTTCACCTCCGGAGCGAGCCCCGCCATCCAGACGAACGCCTTGTTTGCGGCCTCGACCGGAACGTCATCGCTGACCGCCACCAGCCCGTCGCGCTAGTCGGGGAACGAATTCAACCTAAGCGGATTAATTAACCAGAGCCGGCCGCGTGAAAGCGTGGCCGGGCATTTGCGTTCAATTTTAGAGGTTCGGGGAACCCGGCCCTAAAATCTCTGTGCGAGACCTGTTGCGTCAAGTAGGACGGATAACGGGGGATAAGATGAAACTGTTGTACGCGCCGTTGCTCGCAGCCGTCATCGCGTGCGCCAGCACCACGGCAAAAGCCGGGTCGGATACCGGACAACGTCCGGTCGAAGCGTCGTTCATCCAAGAATTCGACAACACGCTCGCGCCGATGAACTTCGTCAAGTTCTGCATGAACAACGCCGCGGAATGCCGCGCCGATGCCGACGAACGCAGTCTGCCGCCTGCCGATGCTGCCATGGCGGTGCTTCGGCAGGTGAACATGTCGGTCAACCAAGCCATCGCACCGATGCACAAACCGACGGATCCGATCGCCGCAAACTGGACGGTTGCTCCAGCGGCCGGCGACTGCAACGACTATGCGGTCACCAAGCGGCACCAACTGATCGCGACGGGATGGCCGCAGGCCGCCCTACGCCTTGCAGTTGTGCGGATCGACGGCGGACAGGGTCATCTCGTGTTGGTTGCGCGGCTTTCGGATGGCGACGTCGTTCTGGACAACCTGTCCTCGAGCGTTCGCCCCTGGGACTCGCTGGGCTATGAGTGGATATCGATGCAGTCAGGCAGCGATCCCCGCTTCTGGGTGAACATCGGCGATCACGGACGCCGGCTTCGCGACAAGCGCTTTGCGCAGGCTGCGGGTTCTTCGCTGTGATCAATTGAGCAGCAGCGCCTCACCGCACAGAGCAAGCTTAACCTAGGTCAACGCCCGCGGCTTTTGCCGCGGGCGTTGCGTTATGTTTGTGCACAATGCGGCACTCGCGCCGTACTAAATTCGTTATGAATTTCTGCAGTTTCAGACTATATTTTGCACCGCACAAGAATTTGACATAGTTAAGCGCGACACTGATTTGAGCGAAGCCTTGCGGCGGTTTGAATGAACGTGATGAGTGGTTTGGCCCTGCCTCTACGACAACGATTTGCCGGTCGCAGTCTGGGCGCCCTGGGTGCGATCAGCTTGGCGTTGCTGATTGTGGTGTGTGCGGCAGGTCGCTGCGAGGCGCAATGCGTCGAGCAATCGGACCGGGTCCCCGTGACTGTCCTGCAAGCCTTCCAGTTCGAGCCAGCGTCGCTGCTGCGCGATGTTCGCAACGACCGCAGCAAGCTCACGGGTCGCCTTGCCGCCTATATCGTCACCGATATATCCATCCTTCCTTCGGTGCACGACCTCATCAGCGAGTCTTCCAACGTCGAGCGCGCCGCGATTGGCATGGCGCTGCGCCGAGCACAGCTGGTCTGTGTGCCCCGCAAGCCCGAAAATGCGCAGAAGATCAGTCAGTTTGTACAAAAGCTGGCGGATTCAGCGGTGAGCTCTGGTTACTCTGCGGAGCTGGAGGCCGTCGAATTCGATCCGAATTCGGTGGCTGGCCAGACAACGGGAAGCGCGCAAACGCCGCCAACCAAGAAGCCCTCAGACGCTGCGAACAGCCTCATGACTGGCGAATGGAGTACGGAAATCGGCGATCCGTTCACTCTCGCGCCACTCCCCCAATAATCTCACGTCAGGTCGATGAACATTCAGATGTATCAGCCCAGAGAGCATTTTCACGTTCAGGAGCGGACCGCTCTAGAGTTGGCGGGCGCCACGCTCAGCATCGAGCGCATCATCGGGATTCTGCGCCGGCAGTGGCCTGTCATTGCAGCCGTGGTCGGCGCCGCCGTGGCGATCGTGCTGGTCTATCTGCTGACCGCGACGCCGATGTACACGGCGAACACGCGGATCCTGATGGATACCCGCCAGACGCAGGTACTCGACAAGGACAACAACGCATCCAACGCGCTCATCGACCCCGGCTTCGTCGACAGCCAGGTCGAGATCATCACCTCCGACGATCTGATCCGGTCCGTCGTCCGTCGCATGAACCTGACGGAGGATCCCGAGTTCAACGGTTCGGATCCTGGCCTGCTTGGCGCGATTATCGGAAAGGTGATTGGCCTGTTCGGATCGGACGGACCTGCGTCGAAGGAACGCATCGAACGCGGCACTGTCGCCGCGGTGGAGAACAACCTCAAGGTCGAACGCCTGCTGTCGACATACGTCCTGTCGGCCAGCTTCCGTTCAAGGGACCCCGACAAGGCGGCCCGGATCGCCAACGAGATCGCGGATGCCTATATCGTCGGCGCTCTCGACGCGAAGTACCAATCCACCAAGCGCGCCAGCGAATGGCTGCAGCAGCGCAGCGCCGAGCTGCGCGAGCAGGCGACCGCCAGCGACCGCGCCGTGCAGACCTTCAAGAGCCAGAACAACATCGTCGGCACCAGCCGCGGTCTGATGAACGAGCAGCAGCTCACCGACGTGAACACCCAGCTCGTGCAGGCGCGGGCGGCCACCGCCGAGGCCAAGGCACGATTGGATCGCATCGACGGGATCAGCGACAAGGACCTTGCCCAGCCGACGGTTACCGATGCGCTCAACAATCCCGTGATCACACGGCTGCGCGCGCAATATCTCGATCTTTCGGCGCAATATGCCGATTGGTCGGCCAAGTATGGAAAGAACCATCAGGCCTCGATCAATCTCGCCAATCGGATGGAGGAGCTGCGCAAGTCGATCGCGGACGAAGTCAAGCGGATTGGCGATGCCTATCGCAGCGACTACGAAATCGCGAAGAGCCGCGAGACGTCGCTGGAGCAAAACCTCAAGAATCTCGTCAGCCAGGCGGGCAACACGGGCCAGGCGCAGGTGAAGCTGCGCGATCTCGAGAGCGCGGCCGACACTTACCGCAACCTGTACAACAACTTCCTGGAGAAGCAGCAGCAGGCGATGCAGAACCAGAGCTTCCCGATCAGCGAAGCCCGCATCATCAGCACGGCCGTGAAGCCGGATCGCAAGAGCTCGCCCAAGACGGTACTCTCCCTGATCGGTGCCCTGTTCGGCGGCCTTTGCTTCGGCCTGGGAGCCGCCTTTGCCCGGGAGATGCTGAGCGACGTGCTGCGCTCCTCGAGCGAAGTCGAGGACGAGATCGGCGTCAAATGTCTCGGGGTGCTTCCGGCGATCGGCACGAAGCCGATGGGCTCGCCGCGAATCCGCGCGCTGCGATCGCCTGATGGCGCGCAGCTCGAGGCAAGCGCCCAGCTTTCCCGCTACGTCATCGATCATCCCTTCTCGCGCTATGCCGAGACCATGCGCAACATCAAGGTCTCGATCGATCTCGCCCGCCTGTCCCGCGAGGTGAAGGTCATCGGCATCGTGTCCTCGCTTCCGAAGGAAGGGAAAACCACGGTTTCAGCCAACTTCGCGCACCTGACCGCGTTCACCGGAAAGCGCGTGCTGCTGATCGACGGCGACCTCCACACGCGTTCGCTGACCAAGGAGCTCGACGCGACCGCCAAGAGCGGATTGATCGAGGCTCTCAAGGACCCGCAGTCGGTCGGACATCACATCAGGCGGAGCGCCGAGACCGGACTGGATTTCCTGCCCTCGTTCGCCGTTTCGCGCATGGTGAACTCGGCCGACATCATGGCCTCGAAGGCGATGGCCGATCTGCTGTCGTTGCTGCGAAACGAGTACGATTACATCGTCATCGATCTGGCTCCGGTGATGCCGGTCACCGATGCCAAGGCCATCAGCCATCTCATCGACGCGTTCATTTACGTCATCGAGTGGGGTCGGACGACCCGGACCGCCCTGCAGGAATCGATGTCGAGCTCCGAAGGCATTCAGAAGAAGGTGATGGGCGCCGTGCTTAACGGTGCGAACCCGAAGATGCTGAAGCGCATCGAGGGTTATAAAGGCTCGCACTACAACGCCTATTATGTCGAGGGCGCCTAGAAAAAGCGCATCTCGCGCCTGGCACTGGCTGGCGCGAGGCGCCAGCTTCCTGCTGGGCGCATCCGCTCTCGCCTGGGCGGCATCGGCTCTCCCCAATCTGACCGACCTCAGCGTGTCGCGCGTGGCCAGGCAGATTGCCGCCGGCGAGAGCTACGACGCCTCGCTACTGAGGCAGATCGTCCAGGCGAACCTGCCCGCGGCTCAGCGCCAGTGCGACCCCAAGGCTCTTCGGGAACTACTCGTCCTGCAATTGTCGGCCGCTGACATGACCGTCCGCGGCACCGATCTGGTGCAGGCGGATGCGGATGTCAGTGCCGTACGGCGGATGAGCAGGATCCTGCTGGCGTGCGCGCCAACCGAGTCGCTCGGATGGTTGGGGGCATTCTGGTCCGGCGCCCGCCAGGAGGGAATGACAGCAACAACCCTCGCGTTTCTGGCCCAATCCTACCGCTTGGCGCCGCACGAACTCTGGCTGCAATTGATGCGCGTGCCGCTCGCTTTCCGAGCCTTCCAGGCTCTGCCGCCGGAGCTGACGGACGGCGCGGTCCAGGATTTCAACGACGTGTTCCACGACCGGCTGTTCAGCAGTGCGGCCGCCCTCTTCGTCCAGTCTCCGGCATCGGCCCGCAGCAGGCTGCTGGATGTGACCTGTGACCTATCGGAACGGGAGAGGATGGCGTTCTGGTATCTCGTTCGAGCTGCAGGCGGCCGGATCCAGCATCGGTGCTATCCGCCGGACGATCGGCCGCGTTATCTGCTCGACAATTAAGAGTGCGTTGATGACCGGACACAGCCGCCGGCGTTCGGTCGCTTAGACGGCCCGCGCGAGCGGCGGATTTCGGCCCGCTCAGTAGGCTTCCTGGTGAATCAGCGCCAGCGCGGTCTTCAGGATGATCCTGATGTCGAGCCAGATGCTCCAGTTGCTGACGTACCAGACGTCATACTCGACGCGCTTCTCCATCAGGTCGATGGTCGGCGTCTCGCCACGGAAACCGTTGACCTGGGCCCAACCGGTCAGGCCCGGCTTCATGTGATGCCGATACACGTAGTTGCTGATGAGCTGGTCGTAATAATTGTCATGCGCGAGCGCGTGCGGACGTGGTCCGACCAGCGACATCTCGCCGCGCAGGACGTTCCAGAGCTGCGGCAACTCGTCGATGCTGGTCCGCCGCAATACGCGACCGACGCGGGTGACGCGAGCGTCAGACCTGGTCGCCTGGGTCACGGTATGGCCGTTCTCCGCCACCGTCATGGATCGAAACTTCCAGATCTGGAACGGCTTGCCGTTGAAGCCGCGCCGGGACTGCTTGAAGATCACGCTGCCGATGGAATCCAGCTTGATCATGATCGCGGCCGTCACCAGCAGCGGCGCCAGCAGCAGCAGAGCGAACGAGGCAAGACCGATATCGAGGCAGCGCTTCTGCGCCCGCTCGAACACGGTGAGCGGCGCGCGCTGGATCTCGATTGCAACCGTGCCGCTGACGGGCTGGAACGGACGCGAGACCAGATCGGCGATCGGGAAGTCCGGCAGGAGGCGGATCGGCTGGGGGACCACGCGCAGGTGCTGGCTCAGCTTCTGGAGCAAAGGCATTTCGTCCCAGTCGATGACGAGCAGATATTCTTCCACGTCTGCAGCCCGTCCCTGGCGCACCACATCGCGAATCTCGTGATCCCAACCTGCACCGTGTTCGGACGAGTCGAGGACGAAATGCCGGACAACGTTGAAGCCATGCTTGCGCAGATCCTTGAAGCGGCTCGACGTGAAGTCGAGCGGCTTGAGGCTGAGGAGAACGACTTTCCTGTCAACCAGACGGCCTCTGGCATAGCTCGAGTTCAGGGCGGTGCGCCACAGCACCCGGAGCCCGCCCAGAGCAACAACGCCGGTCGCGGCAAACAGCAGAGTGGTTCCACGCGACAGATCCGCCGACGATTTGAGCAGGAACGCCTCGACCGCAAGAATTGTTAAGGAGACGACCCAGATCGCAAGCGCCTTGCGGAGCTGCCAGACCGTATTCAGCAGACGATGGTGATCGTAGACGCCTTGGAAGTACGCAATCGTCACGAACACGGCGCTAACCACGAGGCCCGCGCCCACCGACGAATCCTGCTCGGCGACGAGCAGGCGGTACAGGCCGCTCGCCGCGAAATAGCTGAGCAGGAGGGCAAGGAAGTCGCCTCCGATCAGAGCGATCTGAAGTGGTCGTTGGAGAGCACCGCGCCGGTTCGATACAGCCGAGTAGTAATTTTCCGAACCATAAGTTGCTACAGCCATCCGAACCTCGCTGCCACGTCACGCACTCGCAATCGGACCATTGCAAGCAGTCGATTCGAATTTGCGATGCGTCGCGGGCAATCTCTTAACTAAACAAAGCAACATTGCGGCACTGCAGTGAAAAAATCAAATCGATTTTTCTGCAACGCAACACCTCGACGCATGAGTGCTCAAGCGACTGTCACAGCGCTGACATTTCGCCGAGCACTCCGCCGTCTTTCGCGCCATGCGCGCTATTCCGGCGCATCACATCGCGTGCATTTGAACGGATATTCAACCCTGTCGCTTAAGCCGTCATTAGGTCGGCCCCATTAACACTCATGGCCGTTTGGGGAGCTGTGCCGTGAGTACCGTAATCGTTTTCGCTTTGCTGATCGGATCGTTGCTGGGAGGCCGCTTCCGAATCTTTATCGTGCCTCCGGCGATCGTTCTCGGTGCGACGATGCTGGGGCTGGTATCAGCCTGGCAAGGACATGGATCAGCTCACATTCTCGGCATGATCCTCGTGTTTTCGGCAGCGCTCCAGCTCGGCTATTTCTGCGGCGCGCTCCTGGTGCGGGCGCGAGCGACAAACCGTCGCGGACCGGCCGCGCCATCATTCGACGGCAGCTTCGGCTAAGCCACGCCCGCGCGCGTCGAAACAAGGTCCAACAACCACGGTTGATCGAGCGGACGCACGAACGAGCGTCCACATCGCATGAATGGGGAAAAAAGCGGCTCGTGATGACCCGATTTCGCCGATAGCATATTGACATCCCGGGCGAAGCACTCTGAAAGAGTTGCACCTCATGGTCATGACCGCGACTCAAAATTCGCCCCGGCCTAAGCTGCCGAACGGCGTGCGCATCTACGCCCTCAGCGACATTCACGGCTGCGCGCATCTGCTCGAGCAGATGTTCGCCGTCATCGATGCCGACATGGCGAACAGCCGGCCGTATCGCGCAATCGAGGTCTTTCTCGGCGACTACATCGATCGCGGACCGGACTCGCGTCGTACCCTGGATCTCCTGATCGGCCGCAGCCGCCACCGCAACACGGTCTTTCTCAAGGGCAATCACGAGGCCTATTTCAGCTCGGTGCTGGACGATCCCTCGCGCACCGCCGACTGGTTTCAGTTCGGCGGCATCCAGACCTTGATGTCCTATGGAATCTCGGCGCCGCCGGACCTCAGCAAGGACGAACAGTCCGATCTCGTGCGCGAGCTCACGTCTGCGATGCCGCCTCAGCATATCGCGTTCCTGCGGCAATTGCGGCCTACATTCACATGCGGCGACTTTTTCTTCGTGCATGCGGGCGTTCGTCCGGGCATCCCACTGTCCGAACAGCGCGAGCAGGATCTGCTGTGGATCAGGGACGAATTTCTCCAGAGCAAGAAGCGTTTCGGGAAATACGTCGTGCACGGCCATACGCCGGTGCGGCAGGCCGAGCTGCTCGAGAATCGCGCCAATATCGATACCGGAGCCTATGCCACCGGCAACCTGACGCTGCTGTCGATTCAGGGCAACAGCATGCTCGCGATCTAGCGAGGCGCCTCAGTTGGTCTGGCTCGCCGACGGCCGGTATTCGGGGAATCGGCTGAGGATCGCCGCCTTCAGGAACTTGAAATGGGCGATCGAGGCGCCGAGCTCCTTGAGTCTGCGCTGGCCGTTCAGGATTTCCTTGTCGAACAGATCCTGGTGGTGATTATCCAGCGCCTCGCGCTCGAGATATTCGTCATCGCCGTTGCCGATGGTCACGGCGGCGCGCGCCAGCACGTCTTCCACCCGGCGGTTCAGGCCGGATTGTTCCCGCTCCGCGGCATTCAGCGCGTTCTCGACCGCGACCATGATCGCTTCAATGCGCGTTCGATCGGTTTCCGCGTCGCGTTCGGGCGAGCGGGCACGGAATGTCTGCTCTCCGCCGAAACGGTCTTTCAGGAAATTATGCGTGCGGGCCCGCAAGAAGAGCTGAAACATGCGTGCATTTCCGGTTCGAGGCGCCAGGACCGGAAAATGGGCCCTGGATGGTTAACAAAGGTTAAAGGCCGCGAAACGTTGCGCTCCGATTCCGCCTTGTGAACCGGCGTTTACATCGTCGCCCGAAGTGCATCCAGCTCGCGATCGAGCGCCTGCTGCCAGCTCGGCGGCGTGATTCCGAAGCGCTCGCGCAGCCGCCTCAGATCGAGGCGGGAATTGGACGGCCGCTTCGCCTTGACCGGAAATTCGTCAGAGCGGATTGGAACGATTTCCTTCACGGCGAATTTCGCGCCCCGCGACCGCAGCCCGGCGACGATCGCAGTCGCAAAGCCGTGCCAGCTGGTCTCGCCTGCGCAGACGAGATTGACAACGCCGCTTCGCTGCTCGAAGGCCTTGCCGAGGCCGTCGTCGCTCCATGGCAGCATTGCAACCACCGCTTGTGAAATCGCATTCGCTGTCGTCGGCGCACCGATCTGGTCGACAACGATCCGCAACTGCTCGCGTTCTCCAGCCAGCCGCACGATTGTCTTGAGAAAATTCGTACCGGTTGCAGCGTACACCCATGAGGTGCGTGCGATCACATGCAAGGCACCGGCTTCGGCAATGGCCAGATCGCCGGCGAGCTTGCTTTGACCATAGACCGAGAGCGGAGCCGGCGTGCTGTCCTCGTGCCAGGCACGATCGCCGGAGCCATCGAAAACATAATCTGTCGAGAAATGCACCAGCGGCACGCCGCGCGGCGCGGCCCATTGGGCGATCGCTCTGGGGGACTCCGCATTGATCCGAAAAGCGAGCTCTCGCTCGTCTTCGGCACGATCGACAGCGGTATAAGCCGCGGGATTGACGATCAGATCCGGCTTGATCGTTTCAAGCTTGTCTGCAAGCTGGTCCGGCCGCGACAGGTCGAACTGGTCGCGCAACGGCGCAACGACATCGGCCCGCTCGCGAAGCAGCGGAAGCAGCGCTCCGCCCACCTGCCCTGCAGAGCCCGTCAGCAGGATTCTCATGTCAGATCTCCCCGTAACGCGGGAGATTCTTCACATCTGCAAGCAACGGCGCGTCGGTATCCTTGGGCGACAGCGACGGATCCGCGAGACCCCAGTCGATGCCGATCGCAGGATCGTTCCATCGAATAGAGATCTCATCCTTCGGACTATAGAGCGCGTCGCATTTATAGAAGAAGTCGGCGGTCTCGGAGAGAACCGCAAAGCCATGCGCGAAACCGCGAGGAACCCACAATTGCCGGTGGTTGTCCTCACTCAATTCGACAGCAACATGACGCCCAAAATTTGGGCTGCCGATGCGAACATCGACGGCAACATCCAAAACGCGGCCGCGCAGCGCCGACACCAGCTTGCCTTGCGTGAAAGGATTCTGGAGATGCAGCCCGCGCAACACTCCATGACGCGAGCGTGACAGATTGTCTTGAACGAACGGTCGCGTAACCCCGCTCTGCGCATAGCGCTCGAATTGATAGGTCTCCAAGAAAAAGCCGCGTTGATCACCGAAGAGCTTCGGCTCGATGATCAAAACTTCGGGCAGATCTGTCTTGATAACGTTCATTCCAGCGACTTCAGCTCCGCGCACATAACGATCTTGTGCAGCGCACACTATCTGATATTTACAGGTTGGTAAACCAGAGGGACCGAATGAAAGGAATCATACTCGCTGGCGGAACTGGCTCGCGCCTTTATCCCGTCACGACAGTGGTGTCGAAGCAACTGCTTCCGGTTTTTGACAAACCGATGATCTACTATCCGCTCTCGACATTGATGCTGGCGGGAATTCGCGACATTCTCATCATCTCGACGCCGCAGGACAAGCCGCTGTTTCAGCGCTTGCTCGGCGATGGAGACGAGATCGGCGTCAACTTCTCCTACGCCACCCAGGAGACTCCTCGTGGTCTTGCCGACGCCTTCATCGTTGGCCGCGAATTCGTCGGGTCGGATTCCGTTGCCCTGGTTCTCGGAGACAACATCTTCTACGGCCACGGACTTCCGGAAATGCTCGGCAAGGCGGCGGCACGCACGAGCGGCGCCACCATCTTCGGCTATGTCGTCAACTCACCCGAACAATACGGCGTGGTCGAGCTCGGCGCTGACGGCCGCGCGCGCTCGATCGAGGAGAAGCCCAAGAAACCGAAGTCGAACGTGGCCGTGACTGGCCTTTATTTCTACGACAACAGCGTCGTCGACATCGCGGCAGAGATCAAACCTTCCGCGCGCGGCGAAATCGAGATCACCGACGTAAACAACGCCTACCTCGCCCGCGGCGACCTGTTCGTCGAAGTGCTCGGACGCGGGTTTGCCTGGCTCGACACCGGCACGCACGCATCTCTGGTCGAAGCCAGTCATTTCGTGCAGATCCTGGAACAGCGCCAGGGATTGCGCATCGCCTGCCCGGAGGAAATTGCCCTGCGGCGCGGCTACATCTCTCTCGAAGCCTTCGCGAAGGTCGCCGAGAAGACCGCCAAGAGCAGCTACGGCCAGTATCTGCAATCGGTGGCCCGTTCGTTCGCTCACGACTGAGGCAGATCATTCATGCGTTTCAAAGGCTCCACGATCTTCGTCACGGGCGGTGCGGGTTTCATTGGCTCCGCAGTCGTGCGTCATCTTCTCCGTGACACGCAGGCGCGCGTCGTCAACATCGACAAGCTGACCTATGCGGCCAATCTAGATTCGATCCCCGACGCCGAGGCGAACCCGCGTTATGCATTCGAGAAGCAATGCATTTGCGAGGCCACGTCGCTTCGCAAGCTGTTCGAGAAATACCAGCCCGCCGCGGTGATGAACCTCGCGGCAGAGAGCCATGTCGATCGCTCGATCGACGGTCCCGGCGAATTCATCCAGACCAACATCGTCGGCACGTTCACGCTACTGCAAGAAGCGCTGCGATATTGGAGAACGTTGAGCCCGGACCAGCGCGCGCAGTTCCGCTTCCTCCACATCTCCACCGACGAGGTGTTCGGCTCGCTCGGCAAGGACGGTTATTTCACCGAGACCACGTCCTATTCGCCCAATTCGCCCTACTCTGCGAGCAAGGCGTCGTCCGACCATCTGGTCCGCGCCTGGCGTGAGACCTACGACCTTCCGACGATGGTGACGAACTGCTCGAACAATTACGGCCCCTATCACTTTCCCGAGAAGCTCATTCCTCACATCATCATCAAGGGCCTCGCCGGAGAGCCGCTGCCGGTCTACGGCGACGGACAGAACATCCGCGACTGGCTCTACGTCGAGGATCACGCCAAGGCGCTCGCCCTCGTTCTTGAGCGCGGTGCGATCGGCGAGACGTACAATGTCGGCGGTCGAAACGAGCGTACCAACCTGCACGTTGTGGAAGGCATTTGCAACCTGCTCGACGAAATGTCGCCACGCCCGGCGGGCTCCCGGCGGGGCCTTATCTCCTTTGTCGCCGACCGCCCCGGCCACGATCGCCGCTACGCCATCGACGCCTCGAAGCTCGAGCGCGAACTCGGATGGCGCGCTGACGAGAATTTCGAAAGCGGCTTGGCCAAGACGGTTCGCTGGTTCTTCGAAAACCGGAATTGGTGGCAAGCCATTCTCGACCGCGGTTATCAGCAGAAGCGCATCGGCTTGGGATAGGGAATCGGTCGGCCATTCGCGATCCTGTGGTCCCGCAAGACATTGGCGCCCGGCCGGCGAGGTCGAACCGCAAAAGGGATATGCAAGCGGATGGACGAATGCTTCTTGGTCTGGATTCGCGGCCTGGACGGACGTCCCAAGCCGCAGGTCTGGGACGCGGATCAATTTTCCGGCCCCGAATGGAAGTTCAGGCACGTCATCGCCCGGCATGCCCTGGACGCGAGGGTGCGGGGAATGGGGCTGGACAGACTGGCGAAACTCTTTCCTGCGCCACCTGGCTTCGCAGAGTGGACCTAAGCTCCGGTCGTAGACGCAAAATCAGGCCCATCGACGCGGCTCTGCGTCATCCAGAGTTTCCACGCGCCTTCATGCTTGGCATATAGCTCCAGCCAGCGTTCCTCGTCGGGAGCAGGCCGGCAACCGTGCTCGACCCGCATTGCCTCAGTTCGACCGCCGTCCGGTTTGCTGTCGAGCCGCTCGAACTCAAAGGTCTCCTCGGGCGTAAGACCGATCAGAACGCGCTTGCCGACCGCATCGACAAAGTACCGCCGCGGCGCATTGTTGTCCTTGAAACAAGTCATGCCAAACCTCTTTGGTGTCGACGGGCCGCCAGCGTTTCCCGACGACGATCGCAAATCCCACTCAAACACCCGCATGAAGGTCACCGCCACCGCGAGCTCTCCTCGCGGCGGTCTCCTTTTGACGCAACGATCTCAGCTTCGAGTTGTGTCGAGATCGTGATGACGGTCGCTGATTTTGTGCTCAAGGGCGCGAATTTTTGGGCAGCATCCGGCTCTGCCCTGCTCGCGCGAATCAACCGACGAACCAGAAGAAGAATCTCACCGACGACAGAACAATGAAATAGACCCACCCCGCCATTGCGATCAGAGCAACGCTGAAGAAGATTCCTTCGTAGGCTCGCTCTCTTATCTTTGCGAGAGGCATGGCTGACAGCGCTTTTTGAAGCATCTCGATCTTCTGATCTGTTCGTATTGTTTGCGCGATCATAGCCGAACGAATTCGACGAACTCGTGACGCATCCACTCAGGAAATTCTTGCTGCTCGATGCGTGCCGCCACAGCATCATTCTTCAACCGACTTTGAATCCGCCTCTGTATTTCCTTGCCGAGCACGAAGCGGGACCTGGACGTGACGGCAAGCCAATCCCTCGATCGCGGGCCGGTATCGGCCCGGCACGGCCCGCAGAGCAGCAAAACCCCGGACTCATACGGAGCGTTGCGGCCGATTTTGTCCCGGTAAGGTTGAGAGGTTAGCTTAATCCGCGTTGTTTGTTGCGAAGTCTCACCGATCGCATATCCATCTTCGCACCGGGCTCCCCCAAGGCCCGGCCCCACCCGAGCAAAGCCGTCGAGCGACCTGGGTCCGCTGGGCGGCTTTGTTGTTGTGACGATGCGAGAGGATCATTTCGGTTATGGCACGCAAGCCCTGGTCGTTCAAGGAAGACCGCCGGCTCATGGAGCTGGCCAAATCTTCGACGTCAGTCGAAGAAGCGGCAAAACAGCTCGGGCGCTCGCCCGATGCGATCAAGCGCATGGCCCTGCGCCTCGGGCTGTCGCTCAAGTCCCGCGCTTCCAAGAAGAATTAACGCCAGACGCAAGTCTGCCGCGACAATCCGCGGACCTGTGCGCCTCCCGCCGGCAGGGACAGCCAGCTGCCGCGGTACGGCGCATCCGGACGCCTCAACGCTCTCGATCTCGCCACGCGCCGATGTTAAACTATCCGGCGACGATGATTGGACACTGTCCCGCCTTGCGGAGAACGGTCGCACAATTTGCCTCGCTATCCGCGTCATGGCCTGTTGGAGGATTGCACATGTTGTCCCGTGCCCTCGGCGTAGCATTGCTTCTGACTTTGCCCTCGATGGCCTCAGCGCAGGTTCCAGTGCGGTTCGGATTTCCGAACGGAGCGCCGTGGTGCGCATTTGGCTTCGACTGCAGATTCCTGAATTTTCGCGAATGCGCCGACTGGATCTATGATCCGGCGCACAACTGCCTGAAGAATCCGTATTTCGCGGCGCGCTACCCGACCGATGTCGACAAGGGCTGGTCCTACAACCGGCGTTGAACCTCGCGCCTAGCGGACGGCGCAACAGCAAGTCCGGTCAGGCACGAAACCATTTGTCCGGAACGCACCGTTCAGATCTACGCGTTTTAACGATGTTCTCGGCTTTCGGGAGCGGCGCCCTGGCCGAGCAGCTATGATGCCAAGATGCGCCGGAACCATCTCATCGCAGCAGCGGCCGTCTGCCTCGGTCTCATCGTCTATGCCACGCTTGCCAAGCTGGCGGGCAGACCGGTCCTCGTGGGCCATGCCGAGGCGTATTGGGTCGTCGTGATCGAACGATTCAGCGCCTACGCACTGCTGGGATTCCTGCTCTCCTTCCTGCTGCCGGGACGCCTCGGGCTGACTTGCACGCTCGTAGTCGCCGTCGCAGTCAGCCTCGAGCTATTGCAGGCGTTGACGCCCGACCGCGATCCAGCACTCATGGATGTGCTGCAAAAGGCGGCCGGCGGCACCGTCGGAGTCATCCTCGCCCAGACAATTCTGGCCTTTCTTCCGAGGCCGCCGTCCTGACGTGAGCTGCGCCCGATCGCGTCGTCGAGGCGATATGCGGATCAGTCCAACTGCCTACTTCGCCACCTGAGCGCGCAGTTGGCTGCCCGGATTGGCCGCGATGCTCCCGGACATCTGCCGATGGGTTTCGCGGAGAGCCGTGATCGCACGGTCGAGATCGAACTCGGTCTCGCGAAGGGTCTCGTAAAACCGCGCCATCAAGGCGGGATTCAGCTTGACGCGGGTGTTTCCATCGCGGCTCTTGCGGCGATCGAGCGACAGATGCAGGGCCTTCGCCCTGGCTTCAGCGGCGCTACAGCCGCTGAGTGTCGCGAATTCGTCATATGTCATCCAGATCTGAGGCATGTCCCTGTCCGCCTTTTGTTATGGGCCTCAACCTAGATTCCACATCTAAAAGCAAACTTGCCGCAGTGCGGTCGCCACATGCTTTCGCGACAACAGCGTCAACGCAAAGCTAAGGCGCGGGATCATCAGGACGCGGGAGGCCTGGAGGGCGCGAATGGAGGCCGCGGCCGCGAGCGGCCGTCGATCCCCTTGGGCAACTTGTCGGCGTTGAGCCTCACGATCCCGCGTTTGGGGCCGGCTGGAACGACTTCATCTTGGCTGTAGATCAGCGTCGCCTCGAAGCCGATTTCGGGCGCCTGCCTTGCCATGCCCGAGCATATCGCCATTGCGCCGCTGCTTGTGCCGGACAGATCGACCTCGACTTCATCAGGGCCGAACACGCTCGGGCTGCCCTCGGTATGCCGCTTCACGGTGAGGACGGCCGTGAAACGCTGCTGATCGACCTGATAGGAGCCGCCATAGGTGAAGAAGCTGTCGCTGCCAGAGATCCGTCCGTCGACCAACTCCACAAGGCCCGTGCCCTGAGCGCGCGCGGTCCTGAACCAGGCCACGTATTTGCCGTCTCTCAGCATGAAGAATATCCGTCGCAAATTGCAAACCTATTTGCGACCAACTCTGGGGCGCGACAATGACCGATGCGGCGCGCATTCGGCCAAGGTTAACGCCCGGCAAAATCAATTCGTCAAATTGCCGTCGCTGCACCGGCGACTTCGGCGGCAAACTCAAAATAGTTCTATGCCGTCATCCGCCGCCTCGATCGGCTCGACCGGACGCGCGGCAGCGGTCGATGCAAGCCCGAGGGATTGCAGAAATTCCCGATGAACGTTGCGCTCGCGCTCCATCGTGTAGCGCGCAAAGAGATCGTCGAGCAGTGCCTCATCCTGCGCCTGCGGTCGACGCGCGTCTGCACTTGCGGCCTCGAGCCGCGCAGCGACGGCAGGCAAGCTCGCGGAACTCCCATCGAGCGAGCTCATCAGGCCTTGCGCCGAATTCAACAGGCCTTCGAACTCCGCGCCTTCATCGACGAGCCGGTTCATCAACTTGCCGAGTCGCTCGTTGCCGGCCTCGACCTCGCGCAGCGCCTGGAGGATCTGCGGCTCGAGGTTGGCGAGCTGAGCGGGATCGCCCTGGACGCGGAGATGCTTCAATTCGTTGGCGGAGCGCTCGATGTCATCGAGGACCGGCCGCAGGCGTCCGGCGCCGGCCGAGACCTGGTCGGCGGTCGCCTTGAGCTCGTTGGCGATGACGACGAAGGCGCTACCGCGGCTGCCGAGATGGCTCGCCTTGAGGCCTGCGTTCATGCCGATCAGCGTGATATCGACCGTGGCTTCGGCCAGGCCCGCAATGGCCTGGCGGAATTTCGCCAGCGTATCCTCGACGACCGCCAGCGCCTCGTCGACCGAGCGGCCGGCGCTCTCGCAGGTGGCGATCAGGGTCGATGCCTGGGCCAACGTCTGCTTGACGCGATTCAGGAACGATGACGAGGAGCCGTCTTCGCCGCCGAACAGCGAGCGGCCGTGTCCGACGACGTTCCCTGCATCATTCAGGATCGCCGACAGCGCCCGGATGATCTGGCCGATATCGCCGCCGAACTCGCCTTGGGCATCCCTGAGCTGTGCCGCCTGCAGCCGGCGGATCGCATGCGCGCCGTCTTCGCTTGCGAGCGGTCCCGGAACGAGACTCGGCTCCGAGCCGGACGAAAGGCGCAGGCCATGACAGACATGTTCCAGGCGTTGCCGCGCGCTGTCACCGGCCTGCAAGGAAATGATTGCGCCGCCGACCGCCTCGGCGATCTTTCGCGTACTGCCGCTCGCGAGATCGGCGAGGTGGCTGCTCTTGCTGCGCTGGTCGTGCAGGCCGGAATAGGCCGCACCGAGTTCGGCGCTTTGCGCGGCCAGCAGATCGCCGTAGCGGCTCTCGAACTGCTTCTGCCGACCGGATGCGGCAGCGACCGCTTCCGACAGACGCTGCTGATCCCGCGCGCAACCCTCGATCGACGTCTGCACGGCCTTGCCGAGGTCGTAGGCTTCCTGAGTGAAAGCGAGAAAACCCTCGCGATCGCCGTCGAGCGACGCCGCCTCGATCCGCGCGCTGCGCGCGATGATGGTGATCATCTGGATATGCTTGAACAGAGGTTTCAGCAGCGCAGACGCCTCGGTCGTGTTCTTGCCGATCATCGCGAGCAGCGCACTCTCGGCCGGCAGCGCCCGCGCCAGCTCACTCAGCCGCGCCGCGATCTCCTGCAGCGCAGTTGCGGCTCCCTCGATCTCGGCGCCGGAGAGTTCCCTGGAAAGAGACGCAAGACCCTGATTCAGCTCCTTGAAGATGATGTGGCCGCGACCAAGTTCGTGGCCGACGCGCGCAAATACATCCTCGATGCGCGACGAGACGTCCTCGACCGCGGCGATCTCATCACTCAGCATGCTGGCGGGAGTGGCAGCCATCGCGATCAGCCCGCCGCCGCCGCGTGCCCGGCCTGGTACCAGTGCATGATCTCGCGCGGAATGTGATGCAGCGCAACCACCTTCTCGACCCCGCCATGCGCGATGGCTTCCTTGGGCATGCCGAACACCACGCAGCTCTCCTCGTCCTGCGCCCGGGTCGAGGCACCGAGCTTGCGCATCTCCAGCATGCCGCGCGCGCCGTCATCGCCCATGCCCGTCATGATGATCCCGAGCGCGTTGGCGCCGGCATGCTGGGCCGCGGAGCGAAACAGCACGTCGACGGAAGGGCGATGGCGCGAGACCGGCGGGCCATCCTTGATCGCGACCTGATAGCGCAGACCGATGCGCTGGAGCAGCATGTGGCGAGCGCCCGGCGCGATATACGCGCAGCCTGGCAACACCGGCTCACGATCCTCCGCCTCCTTGACGCGGATCTGGCAAATGCTGTCGAGACGCCTGGCGAAAGCGGCCGTGAAGCCCGCCGGCATATGCTGGACGATCAGAATGGGAGGGCAGTTCGCCGGCAGCATCTCCAGAACGTCATTGAGCGCTTCCGTACCGCCGGTCGATGCACCGATGCAGACGATGCCTTCGGTTGCCGGCCGGACCTTACCCTGCACCGGCGGCGGGATGATGGCGTCGGCCGTCAGCTTCTTCTCGATCACCCGTCGTTCCGTGCGCGGCCGTACCCGTGCGCGCGCCGCCGACTTCACGGATTCACGTAGTCGCGTGGAGCATTCGAGCAGCGCCTGCCGCGTATCGATCTTCGGCTTCGGCACGATGTCGACGGCGCCCGCCTCGAACGCCTCGAACATCACGTTCGACCCTTCCTCGGTGAGCGAGGAGCAGATGATCACCGGGATCGGGCGTTGCGCCATGATCTTGCGCAGGAACGTCATTCCGTCCATGCGCGGCATCTCGAGGTCAAGGATCATGACATCAGGGATTTCGTCCTGCAGGCGCCGCGCCGCCACGAACGGATCGGACGCCGTCGCCATCACCTCGATATCAGGATCCTCATTGAGAATGGTCTGAAGGATTTGGCGGACCGAGGCCGAGTCATCCACGATCAGCACCCGAACGTTTTCCTTGGGCATGTTGAGCGTGCCCCCAATCAGACCTGGAAAATGGTTGGCTGAACTTGCTTCAGACCCGGAACGGAGCTGTGAATCATGGATTCCGAGTGCCCAACCAGCAAATAGCCACCCGGTCGCAGATGGTTGCAGAGCTGCTCGACCACCTTCCGCTGCGTCGGCTTGTCGAAATAGATCAGCACGTTGCGGCAGAAGATCATGTCGACGTCCCGATCGACCGGATAGGACGAATCCATCAGGTTCATCCGCATGAAATGCGTCATGCGCCGCAATTCCGGCACCACCCGCACCTCACCGCGCGATTTGTCGCGCGACGACAGGAAATATCTCTTGACGAAATGCTCCGGCACCGGCGCGAGCACGTCACGGCTGTAGATCGCCGTCTTTGCCAGGCGCAGCACCGCGGTCGAGATATCGGTGCCGAGGATGCGGAACTCAAACCGCGACCCGCTTCGCGTCATGTCGTCCAGCACCATGGCCGCGGTATAGGCTTCCATGCCGGTCGAGCTTGCTGAGCTCCAGATCTTCAGGTTGGCGGTCCTGCGCTTGTGCGACTTCAGTAGCGCTGGGACGGCGGCCTCCCTCATGAACTCGAAATGCTGTGGCTCGCGGAAGAAATCGGTCTTGTTGGTCGTCACCACATCGATGAGATGGGTGAGTTCGACGTCGAAATGATCTGCCTCGAACAGATTCTCGACATACTCGTTGAGGTCGGAGAAATTCAACGCGCGCACACGCTTGTGCAGCCGCCCTTCCAGCATCAAGCGCTTGCCTTGCGGCAGCTTGATTCCGACCTGGCCCTCGATCAATTCGGCAATGGTGCGGAAATGACGGTCCGACAGATGCACGGCCATATCCTGAACGGCAGGCGTCATGGCCGCCTACCTGGGCCCGGAGCGACCGCCTGCACTGAATGTCGGGCCATACGGACCATTTCGATTCCTGCGCGTCTGCTGTAACCGAGACGGGTCGGTCTGGCCGAGAGGGCCAGGCCGATCCGTACGCTCCTAGCGCTGAAACTCGGCGTCCCGATCGTCCTCGCGATCGTTCAACTCGAAGGCAAAACCACCACCGCCGGCCGCCTTCGCCGCACGTGCCGGCTTGGCCTGCACCTTCCTGGCCGGACGATCCGCCGCCGCCATCTGCGCTGCCTTGGCGCGGAGCTGGGTCACCGCCCGGTCGGTCGGCGCTGCCGCCTGTTCCTTTCCGCTCTGCTCGATGCGGAAATAGGCGATCGTCGCCTGGAGCTGCTCGGCCTGCGAAGCCAGCTCTTCCGAAGTCGAGGACACCTGCTCGGAGGCGCTGGCGTTCTGCTGGCCGACCTTGTCGAGTTGCTGGATTGCCTGGTTGATCTGGGCCGAGCCGACGTCCTGCTCGCGGCAGGCCGCTGTGATCTCCTCGACCAGCTCCGCGGTCTTCTTGATATCGGGGACGAGCTTGGCCAGCATGGCACCGGCGTCCTGCGCGACCTTGACGGTTTCGCCTGACAGCGTGCCGATCTCGGCAGCGGCGGCCTGGCTTCGCTCGGCCAGCTTGCGGACCTCGGAGGCCACCACGGCAAAACCCTTGCCGTGCTCGCCGGCACGCGCGGCTTCGACGGCTGCGTTGAGCGCAAGCAGGTCGGTCTGCCGCGCGATCTCCTGCACGATGGTGATCTTTTCGGCGATCGTCTGCATCGCATTGACGGCACGTCCCACCGCCGCTCCGCTCGCTTCCGCATCCTTGGCGGATTGCGCGGCGATCTTCTCGGTCTGGTTGGCGTTGTCGGCATTCTGCTTCACGTTGGAGGCCATCTCTTCCATCGAGGAAGAGGCTTCCTCTGCAGACGAGGCCTGCTCCGTCGCTCCCTGCGAGAGCTGCTCGGCACTGGCCGAGAGCTCCTGGCTGCCGGCCGAGACGTTCTGCGCCGCGGTGAGAGCTTCCGAGACGATTTGCCGAAGTTTCTCGACCATGCGCTCGAGCGCGAGACCGAGCGTATCCTTGTCCGACAGTGGCGTGGCCTCGACGGTGAGATTGCCCTGCGCGATCGCATTGGCAACGGCGGCCGTCTTGTTCAAATTGACAGTCATCGCACTCAGCGACTTCAAGAGATCGCCGATCTCGTCGTTGCTGGACGCTTCGATCTTGTGACTGAGATCGCCAAGGGCAACCGCATCCGCCAGGCCGACGGCCTGTGTCAGAGAGCGGCTGATGTTGAGCGCGATCCAGATCGCGGCGACGACGGCAATGACCAGCGACGCAGCAACGAGGGCGAGCAAGGTGATGATCGCCTGGCTGCCTTCGACTTTGGCCGCCTCACTCTCCTCGGCCATCTGCTTCTTCACATAATTGATGTAGTCGTTTGCGGCGTTCAGCGCGGGCGTCGTGGCCGCGAGACCTTCTTTCATCGAGCGTTCGGCTGCCCTCGCCTTGTCCTGCTTGGCCGTCCTGAGCGTTTCGTCCTGCACCGTATTCGAATGGGCGTAGGCCGACGCGAATGCATCGATCATCTTCTTGCCGGCCTCACTCGCGCCGACATAGGCTTCGTCCTTGACCTTCAAGGCGCGTTCACGAAGCTGCCCGATCTGGCCAATAAAGTTGTTTTGATCGGCCTCAGTCGCCGCCAGGATCGCATTCTTCTCGGCTCGCACCTGGAGCAGAACGCTCTCCTGAAGCTCGGCGACTTTGGCAAGACGAGCCGCCCGCGCCGACAAGTGCCCCGTGGTGCCCACCGTGTCGTTGAGCTTCAGATAAGCAACGCCGCCGGCGACCATGGAAAGTAGGATGACGATGCCGAAGGCGCTCGCGAGTTTGGCTTTGACGGTAAATCTCATCTTGATCTCGTTGATTCGAATTGAGTTTGCTTGGGCCTGACCGCGCGTTATTCTTGTCGACTCAGGCGGCGCGCGATGTATCGGCGCCGCGCCCTTCCGGTATCTCGTCGTGGGCCATCAGCTTGGCCAGATCGAAGATGACGACGAACTTCTCGCCCTTGCGACCGATTCCGGCGGCATAGTCGGACTGCCATTGGCCGCCCACATCGGGCACGGGCTCGATCGCCTGCTCGTCGATATCGGTCACTTCGAACACGCAATCGGCGACGAAGCCGACGCCGACCAGACGGTCCTGCATCGGTACGTCGAGAATGATGATGCGCGTCGCTTCGGTCGCCGCCACATTTGGCAGCCCGAGCTTGGTCCTGAGGTCGACGATCGGATAGCCCGCGCCGCGCACGTCGATCATCCCGAGCAGGAAGCTCGGCGCGTGGGGAAGCCGCGAGATCGGCCGCATGTCGAGGATCTCGCGGACATTGCGGATGCTGATGCCGAAGGTCTCGCCGGCGAGCCCGAGCGTCAGATATTGAGAGGTTGCGGCCATTGCCAAGTCCCGGGTCAGTTGGGTTAAGCGGTGCTCAGCGTTGAAACTCGGCGTCGCGGTCGTCTTCGCCGTCATCCAGGTCGAAGGCAAAGCCGCCTCCTGCGCCCGCGACCTTCATCGCGCGCGCCGGCTTGCGCGCAGGCACGGGCTTCTTCGCGCCACGGTCGGCCGCCTGCATCTGTCCCGCCTTGTTGCGGAGCTGGGTGACTGCACGGTCGATCGGCGCGGAGGCAGCGCTCTCGCCACGGCCGGCTTGCTCGATTCGGAAGAACGAGATCGTCGACTGGAGTTGCTCGGCCTGAGAGGCGAGTTCTTCCGAGGTCGATGACACCTGCTCGGAAGCGCTGGCGTTCTGCTGGCCGACCTTGTCGAGCTGCTGGATCGCCTGGTTGATCTGGGCCGAACCGACGTCCTGCTCGCGGCAGGCCGCCGTGATTTCCCGGACCAGTTCGGCCGTCTTCTTGATGTCAGGCACCAGCTTCGACAGCATGCTGCCGGCATCCTGCGCGACCTTCACGGTCTCGCTCGACAGCGTGCCGATGTCGGCGGCCGCAGCCTGGCTCCGCTCGGCCAGCTTGCGCACCTCGGAAGCAACCACCGCAAAGCCCTTGCCGTGCTCGCCGGCGCGGGCAGCCTCGACTGCCGCGTTCAGGGCGAGCAGATCGGTCTGACGCGCGATCTCCTGCACGATGGTGATTTTCTCGGCGATGGTCTGCATCGCCTGGACCGCTCGGCCGACGGCGATGCCGCTGACTTCCGCATCCTTGGCCGACTGCGCCGCGATCTTCTCGGTCTGGTTGGCGTTATCGGCGTTCTGCTTCACGTTCGAGGCCATTTCCTCCATCGAGGAGGACGCCTCCTCGGCAGACGAGGCCTGCTCGGTCGCGCCCTGCGAGAGCTGCTCGGCGCTTGCGGAGAGCTCCTGGCTGCCGGCCGAGACGTTCTGCGCGGCAGTGAGCGCCTCCGCGACGATTTGCCGGAGCTTCCCGACCATGCCATTCAGCGACTTGACGAGATCGCCGACCTCGTCATTGCTGGTGACATTGATCGTCTGGCTGAGGTCGCCGCCCGCGACCGCACCAGCGAGGCTGACGGCACGTCCGAGCGCCCGGCTGATCGAGATCGAGATCCACAGCGCCGCGGCGATCGCAGCCGCAAGCGAGATTCCGATCAGGGTCATCAACATGAGCTGAGCCTGGTGGCCTTCTTCCTTCGACTGGACGGCTTGCTCGGCCATCTGCTTCTTGGTGTTTTGCACATAGGCGCCCATTGCTTCGAGCGCGTCCGCGACAACCTTGCGGCCTTCGTTCATCGAACGCTCGGTCGCTTTCGCCTTGTCGGTTCTCGCCAGGTTGATCGTCTCCTCCTGGTAGGCGTTCATCTTGCCGTAGACCGTCGAGAAGCCGTCCAGCAGCTTCTTGCCCGCTTCGCTGGCGAGAGCATAGACTTCATCCCGGCTCTTGATTGCGTCCTCGCGGCGCTTGACGGCGTCGGCGGCGAATTGTTGGGCCTCGGCATCATTGCCCAGAATGGCGTTTTTCTCCGCCCGCAGCTGCAGCAGGATGAGCTTTTCGATCTCGCCCGCCTTCTCCATTCGCTTGGCGCGCAGGACCATGCTGTCGGCAGTCGCCATCATGTCGCCGAGCTTCATGTAGGCGACGCCGCCGGCGACCATGGACAACACGATGACCAAGCCGAACGCGCTGGCCAGCTTTGCCTTGACCGTAAATCTCATCTTTCAGCCCCTGCCCCTAAGCCCCTCGCGGAGCCATGATCTCAATTCAGGATGCGTTCCATGTTGGGAACGATGACGAACTGTTCACGCCACTTCGCGATGAAACGGATGAACTCCGGCTTCCAGTGCATGCCGACGCGCGGCGTCTGCTGCACGTCGGTCTGCGAAATTTCCGTGACCTCGTAGACCTTATCGGCGGTGACGCCGACCAGGACGGGCTCGTTGTCGAGCTCGATCTCAATGACGACGATGCGCGTATCCGCAGAATCTTCGAGCTGCGGCATGCCGAAGCGGATGCGCAGGTCAGCAAGCGGAATGACGTTGCCGCGCACGTTGATCACGCTTGGAACGAAGGACCGGGCGCCCGCAACCTTGGTCACCGGCACAGGATCGATGATCTCGCGGACGAGGCCCGCGTCGAGTGCGAATTTCTCCTCGCCAAGGCCGATCATCACGACCTGCATCGCGTCGGCCTGGTGTTCCGTCGCCAAACCATCGCTCATCACGCCGCCTCGCTGATATGCTGCTTCTCGACTTTCGACTGCGCCAGCGCGATAAGCTGCGCCACGTCCAGGATCAGCGCCGCCGTCCCGTCGCCGAGAATGGTTGCCCCGGAGAAAATCGTGACGTCTGAATGCAGCTTGGAGAGCGACTTGATCACGGTCTGGTGGTTGCCAATGATCTGGTCGGCGACCAGGCCGACGTGAGTTTCGCCGGTCGAAATGATGATCGTCTTCTGGTGCTGATCAGGCGTACCCGAGGACGACATGAGCTCGCGCAGGCGGAGGAAGGGCACGAGGTTGCCACGCACGTTGAGGAAGTTGCGCCCGCGGGACCGCTCGTCCTCGGCAGTCAGCTCGATGCACTCCTCCACGGCCGACAGCGGAATGATGTAACGGCCTTCGCCGACGCGGATCAGAAGGCCCTCGATGATGGCGAGCGTCAGCGGCAGGCGCAGCGTCACCGTGGTGCCCTGCCCCGGTCGGGTCGACAAGTCGATCGAGCCGCGCATGTTCTCGATGGTGCGCTTGACCACGTCCATGCCGACGCCACGACCGGACAGCGCAGAAATGGTCTGCGCGGTCGAGAAGCCCGGATGGAACAGGAATTGGTGGATCTCGTGATCGGACAGCGCAGCACCCGGAGCGATCAGGCCCTGCTCTTCGGCCTTGGCGCGGATGCGGGCGGTATTAAGGCCCCCACCGTTGTCCTTCACGGTGACGAGCACCTGCGCACCGGAATGCACGGCCGCGAGCTCGATGCGGCCCTGCTCGGACTTGCCGTTGGCGGAACGGGTCGCAGTGTCTTCGATACCATGGTCGATGGCGTTGCGGATCAGGTGCACCAGCGGATCGGCCAGGCACTCGATCATGGTCTTGTCGAGCTCGGTATCCTCGCCCGAGGTGACGAATTCAACCGGCTTCGACAGGTCCCGCGACAGATCGTGCACCAAGCGGCGGAAGCGGCCGAACAGCGAGCCGATCGGCACCATGCGGGCGCCCATCGTGGTGTCGCGCAAGGACGAAGCGAGGCGCTCGATCTCTTCCGCGATCATCTTGATCGAGAGATCCGAACCCGCGGATGCGAGCTGGGTCAGGCGCGCTTGCGCGATCACGAGCTCGCCGACCCGGTCCATCAGCTCGTCGAGGCGCTCGGCCTGAACGCGGACGGTGGCGATGCCGCGATCGTCGCGCTTGGCTTCGGCCTTGGGTTCGATCTTAGGTTCGGTCTTGGCTTCGACTTTGACTTCGGGCTGAGCTTGCGGCCCGTGCTCCGCCTTTGCGACGAGCTGCTCGACAACGGGAGCCTCGACGGTCGGTGCCGGCATCTCGGCCGCCAGGGCGGGCTCCTCGTCGAGGAGCTGCAACAGCGGTGCCGGCACGGGTGCTTCGACATGCTCCAGCGGTGAAAGCGTCAGCTTCATCTCGTCCGAGACGAACATGAAGACGTCGTCGATCGCGGCCTTGTCGCAGGCCGCGTGCAGCTTGACGTCCCACTTCAGATAGCAGTCTTCCGGTTCCATCTCGTCGAGGAACGGAACGCCGTCGGTGATCGGCACGACGAAACAGGGGCCGAGCTTACAGAGATCTTCCAGCAGATCGAGCGGGTTCGAGCCGTTGCGCAGGATGTGGGATTCGAATTCCAGGAAGAGGTGCCAGCCAGCCTGCTTGCTCCCGCCGGGGGCCAGCGGCGGAGCCTCGGCGATCTCGACGACCGCCACAGCGGGCTGGTCGGAAGACACGAAGCGCTTGAGGTCGTCGAGGATGGCTTCACCGATGATATCGTCAGTCGACTGCGGATTCTCGATCAGCGCGCGAATATAATCCTTGGCGGCGAGCGCGACCGAGATCAACTCCTGGGTCGGCCTGATCTCGCCCTTGCGGACACGATCGAAGGCAGTCTCGAATTCGTGGGTGAAGGAGGCGACCTTGTCGAAGCCGAACATGGCGCCGGAGCCCTTGATGGTATGCAGGGCGCGAAACGCGGAATCGACCAGTTCGCGGTCGTCGGGACGCTGACCGAGGTCGAGCAGGGCTCCTTCCAGAACCTCGAACAGCTCGCTCGCTTCCTGTCGGAATATCTCGGTCGGGTCCATCGCGCTCATGCGCGCACCAGTTTTGCGACGACGGCGAGCAGTTGCTCGGGCTTGAACGGCTTTGTGATCCAGCCGGTGGCCCCGGCGCTCTTGGCTTCCTGCTTCACCGTGTCGTTGGATTCGGTGGTCAGGAACACGATGGGCATGCCGACGGCGCTCGGCAGCTTGCGAAGCGCCTTGATCAGCTCCAGCCCGTTCATGACGGGCATATTGAGATCAGTGATCACGAGATCGAGCTTGCCGGCCTGCGCCTTGGCGAGGCCCTGCGCCCCGTCACCGGCCTCGATCACGCTATGACCGGCCGGCTCGAGCACGACCTTGATCATCTGCCGGATGCTGGGAGAATCGTCGACGGTGAGGATCGTGGCCATTAGACGCCATCTTTCTTTTGCGGAAAGTGCTGACCAATCATTGCCTCGCTGGCGAAGCCGGCGCGGCGAAGGGTGTTGCGCAGAGACTGGGAGAACGATGTGAGCACCACCGGGCGGCCCCGGGCCTCACCGGTCTTGGCGGTCGACAGCAGAAGTTGAATCGAGGTCACGTCGGCCTTGTCGACGCTTGAGCAATCGATCTCGAGTCGGTCCTGCCGGCCGAAGGCTTCGCGGATCAGGTCGTAGACATTGCGGATCGCAGCGATGCTGCAATCTGCAGGCAGCCGTAGGGACCACTTCGGCTCAGTGACATCAGACGACATTCGCCCCCCAAATTGACTGGAAGCTCCGCTGCCCCCAACGGCGCGAATCCCACACGACGACTATCCGGGTCCGAGAGTATGCAAACCCCTAATGGAATGCTCCGTACAACTACGGGTCACAATCCTTATAACTTCGCGCGTGCATGCAAACGTGCATGACCCGCTCAAATCTCATGCATGGCGTGCAGCGTCGAGGCCGTTTGCCGCGGCGGGACATTTGCTCCGCGTTAAATCGCGCGGGCTATTCATTGGGATCACGCCTCGCCATCCGAACGAGTCCGGTCGCCGATGCTGGCCCAAGCGCTTCTGGTTGATGACAGCCGCTCCGTCCTCAACTTCCTGAAACGTCATATCGAAGCGGAAAGCCTCGTCGAGGCCACCACATTCCTCGACCCGGTCGAGGCGCTGGCTTGCGCGCGCGAGCGCGTATTCGACCTCGTGCTTGTCGACTATGAAATGCCGCACATGGATGGCATCAGCTTCATCCGCGCGCTTCGTACGCTACCGGCCTGCACCGATATTCCGATCGCGATGATCACGTCGCGACAGACCGACGACATCAAGATGGAAGCGCTGCAGGCGGGTGCAACCGATTTCCTGCCCAAGGCACCGCAGAGCATCGAGATGACGGTGCGTTTGCGGAATTTGATTCAGCTTGGTGCAGCCGTACGCAAGCTCAACGATCGCGCTGCGCATCTGGCCAGCGAGGTCGCTGCCGCGACACGGAAACTCGGCGAGCGCGAGGAGGAGATCATCCTGCGGCTCGCGCTCGCGGTCGAGTACCGCGACAACGACACCGGCGAGCACACGCTCCGGGTCGCCCGCTACAGCCGGATCATCGCCGAACAGCTCGGTCTCCCCGCCCGGCTCTGCCGCGACATCTATCTGGCCGCCCCGCTGCACGATGTCGGCAAGGTCGCCATTCCCGACGACATCCTGCTCAAGCCGGGCAAGCTGACCGAGGACGAGATGGCCGTGATTCGCACCCATGCGACGATCGGCGAAAAGATCCTGGCCGATTCCAGCTGCGAGCTGATCCAGCTCGGTGCACAAATTGCCGCGGGCCATCACGAGCGCTGGGACGGCACCGGCTATCCAAACGGCCTTAAGGCGGACGAGATCCCGGTCGCGGCGCGCGTGGTCGCGGTCGCCGACGTGTTCGACGCCCTGACGACGCGACGACCATACAAAGAGCCGATGCCGCTGGAATTGGCGCGTGACCATCTAATCGAGAACCG
The DNA here is from genome assembly GCF_028128765.1 of Bradyrhizobium sp. CCBAU 51627. Lineage (GTDB taxonomy): Bacteria > Pseudomonadota > Alphaproteobacteria > Rhizobiales > Xanthobacteraceae > Bradyrhizobium. Next base: position 41,403 of record NZ_LBJG01000083.1, on the reverse strand, counting down.
GGGACGGCAGTTCGATCCGGCCTGCGTCGAGGCCTTTCTGTCGCGCTGGGATGAGGTGCTGGGCATCGCCGCCCGGCCGAGCACGACGCTATTTCAGAAATCAGAGGCTGCCTCGCACTCTCTATAATATGAGGACATAATATGAGGACCGCCGGGAGCCGTCCGGACCAAGGCGGCCCGCCGGAGACCACCGCGGTCTGATATGCGCATGCATTCACGGTTTGCCGAGCCGCCGTTTTCTGCCATCAACGGTTTGAACCTGTTCCTGCTTGGGTGCACCAATACCAAGAGTGATTCTGATCACACTTCCTTGGGCCGTCTTCTGCTAGGCTCGCGCCGGGGCGAGGATCGGTCGCATATCGTTCGAACTGGATAAGAAAATCATGAGAAGCCTGATCGGCGCCATCGTGGGCGTCCTTTGCCTGAGCGCGCCAGCCGTCGCGCAGACACCCGCTGCCATCGTCGAGGATGTGCAGGGCAAGGTCGAGGGCATCGAATTCATGGACTATGTGGCGCCCGGCAAGATCATCAAGCTTGGCCCCAAGGCCGGTATCACGCTCAGCTACCTGAAATCCTGCCTGCGCGAGACCATCACCGAAGGCGTCGTGCTGGTCGGCACGGAGCAGAGCACGGTGCAGCTCGGCAACGTCCAGCGCGTCAAGGTGCCGTGCGATGGCAACGCCGCCCAACTCTCCGAGCGCGAGGCGAACCAGAGCGCAGCAACCACGTTCCGCAGCATGCGAGCCGATACCAACACCAAACTGCCGACGATCTACGGCGTCGCCCCGCTGATCCAGGCCAAGAGCGGCAGCACGCTGGTGATTGAACGCACCGACGGCAAGGAGCCAACGATCACACTTCCGCTCAAGAACGACATCATGGTCGCCAGAAAATTCTACGACCTTTCGAAAGCCGGCAAGTCTCTGACCCCGGGCGGCAGCTATCTCGCGAAGCTCGGAAACAAGCGCTACACCTTCCAGGTCGACGCCAGCGCGACCGCGTCGCCGACCCCGATCGTCGGTCGCCTGCTGCGGCTTGAATAGACCCACGGCAGCAACGATGCGGCGGATCGGCAGACGGGACATCGTTGCGGCGATCCTGATTGCACTCGTCACTGGCGCGGCTCTCACGTCTCCGCCGCTCCAGAGACTGCAGGGTCTCTCGCTGGACATACTCACGGCTTTGCGCTGGGAGCTGGCTGGCGACCGCCGCGACCCCGCGACATCGCCGGTTGTCGTCGTCGCGATTGACGGGGAGACCTACGAGACCCCGCCCTTCAAGGGGTCGCCGACGCAGACCTGGACCCGTGAGATCGGGCGGGTGCTCGGCAGCATCACGGATGGCGGCGCCAAGGTCATCGGATTCGACGTCATCTTTCCGAGCTCGATCGAGCAGTCGGAAATTCCCTTCGGCGATGCGTCATTCGGCAGCCGCGTGAGAGGATTTGACCGGGACTATCTGATCGCACTCAGGCGGCTCTCCGACGGCGGCAAGCTCCTGCTCGGCGAGATTCTCAGCAACGACCATCCGGACAGGCCCGATCGCGCGCAACAGTTGGCGGTGAGGAACAACATCCGCTCCCTCAACGTCCATACCGACGCCGACAACGTGATCCGGCGAATGCCGCTCAGCTTTTCCGTCGAGGGACAGCCGGTGCCCACAATGGCCGTCGAACTCGCGGCACGCTCGCTCGATGCAAGGCCCGAAACCGGACCGAGCGGCGTGACGAAGCTGTCGGACTATGCGATCCCGAGCGCGGTCCCCAACACGCTCACGCTCAACTTCCGCGGCATGGGCCGCGACATCCCGACCTATTCCTTCGCCGATTTGCGCGCCTGCGTCGAAAAAGCAGATATCGACTTCTTCCGCCGCGCCTTCGACGGCAAGATCGTGTTGCTCGGCAGCCTCCTTACCTTCGATGATCGCAAGCTCACCTCAATGCATTTGGGCCGCGGATATGACGGAACGCCGGCGGCGCGATGCGCCCTGCCCGCTCCCGCGCGCGCCGCGCGAGCGGCACGCAGCTCGGTCGCCGGCGTCTTCGTCCATGCCACGGCCATACGAAATCTGCTCGAGCATGATGCCATCACCGAGATCGGCTTCCCGCTGCGGCTTGTTCTGACGATCATGTTCGCGGCCATCATTGCCGCTGTCGCCTGCCTGCTCGCTCCGACCGGCGCGGCGCTCACCTGGCTTGGGCTCACCCTCGTCTACGCCGCTGTGGCTGTCGGCATGTTCGTGCACGCCATCGCACTTCCCCTGGCCGAGCCGGTGCTTGCAGGCCTTGCAGCCCTCGCAATGATGATCGGTTACCGCTTCGTGATCGCCGACCGCGAGGAGCGCTTCCTGCGCAAGAGCTTTGCGTTCTATCTCGCGCCGGAGGTGATCGACAGCATGGTCGCCTCCGGCAAGATGCCCGCGCTCGGCGGCGAGATGCGCAACATCACCATGTTCTTCTCGGACCTCAGCGGCTTTTCCTCGATTGCCGAGAAGATGACGCCGGCCGAACTGGTCGCACTGATGAACGAATATCTCTCCGCCATGACCGACATCATCGAAAGCCATGGTGGCTATGTCGACAAGTATATCGGCGATTCCATCGTCGCGATGTTCGGTGCGCCGGCCGATGATCCCGATCACGCCCGGAACGCGGTCGCCGCCGCGCTGCAATGCCGCGACCGGCTTGACGAGCTCAACGACAGCCATCCCGCGTTTCGGGGCCGCGGCCTTGCCCACCGCATCGGGCTGAACAGCGGCGAAGCCGTGGTCGGCAATATCGGCTCGCGCCGACGCTTCAACTACACCGTCATGAGTGACACCGTAAACCTCGCCTCACGGCTCGAAGGTGCCAACAAATATTTTGGCACCGTGATCCTGGCGTCCGAGATGACCGTGAACCAGAGCGGCGGCGTCTACGCCTGGCGCGAACTGGACCTGGTCAGGGTGCACGGTCGCGACGAGCCGATCAGGGTGTACGAGCCGCTCGCGGAGAAGGACCAGGAGACCCAGGACCAAGGCATCCGCGCGGCGAACTACGCCAAAGGACTTGCGTACTGGCGTGCGCGCGACTTCGCAAAAGCCGCCGAGCAGTTCGAAAGCATCGCCGGCGATGATCCGCCGTCGCGATATTTCGCCAGACGTGCGCGGACACTGACGGCCAATCCACCGCCGTCCGACTGGACGCCGGTAAACACGCTGGAAGGAAAGTAGCCGTCTCGCCTCCTTCCCCGGAGTATCCTTCCCTGGAGGAGCGCGACAGCAAGGCCGCCGTTCAGAACGGCAGCCCCACATAGTTCTCCGCGAGCAACCGCTGTGCCGTCTCGGACGACAACAGGTACTCCAGCTCGGTCTGCTGGAGCCGGTCTTCGTACTCGGAACGGTCGGGGAAGCGATGCAGCATCATCGTCATCCACCACGAGAAGCGCTGCGCCTTCCAGATCCGCGCCAGCGCCTTGGCGGAATAGCCCTTGAGCCCTGAATCGTCGCCTTGCTGATAATGCGCGAGCATCGCGTGATAGAGATAATAGATGTCGGACGCTGCACTGTTCAGCCCGCGCGCGCCGGTCGGCGGCACGATGTGGGCGGCATCGCCGGCGAGGAACAGGCGGCCATAGCTCATCGGCTCGGCGACGAAACTGCGCAGCGGCGCGATGCTCTTTTCGATCGAGGGACCGGTGATCAGTCGCGCGGCGACCTCGTCCGGCAAGCGACGCTTCAGCTCGGCCCAGAACGCATCGTCCGACCAGTCCTCGACCTTGTCGGTGAGGGGCACCTGGACGTAGTACCGGCTCAGCACCTGTGAGCGCAGCGAGCAGAGCGCGAAACCACGTTCGTGCTTCACATAGATCAGCTCCGGAGAGACCGGCTTGGTGCGCGACAGCACGCCTAACCAGCCGAACGGATAGACCTTCTCATATTCGCGCAGCACGTCCTTCGGGATCGATTTGCGGCTGACGCCGTGGAAGCCGTCGGCGCCGACGATGTAGTCGCAATCAATGCGGATGGTCTCGCCGTTTGCCCGATACGTCACGTAGGGCCGATCCGAGGTCAGATCATGCGGTGTCACGTCTTCGGCATTGTGCACCACAGCGCCGCCGAGACGGTCGCGCGCCTCGTAGAGGTCGCGCGTCAACTCGGTCTGGCCATAGACCAGCACCGAATTGCCACCGGAATGCTTGTGCAGATCGATATGGGAGAGCACGCCATCATGAGCGATCTCGAATCCATTGTGGATCTCACCCTCGCGGTCCATCCGCTCGCCGCATTGCGCCTCGCGCATCAGTTCGGCGAAGCCGTGCTCGAGCACGCCGGCACGGATGCGGGCCAGCACGTGGTCGCGGCTGTATTTTTCCAACACGACCGTGTCGATGCCCTTCAGGTGCAAGAGCTGGGACAACAGCAGCCCGGACGGTCCACCACCGATGATACAGACCTGAACTTTCATTTTTCCGTCCTCCCGTCTGCACTTTTTTGCAGATTTCGCAGCTCGGACCGATGGAGGCTTCCGCCATTGTCTTGTACTATTCGAACATGAGAACCACAGCCCCCATTCCGGCCATCCGGGTCTACAATCTGTTCGGCGAGGCCAGCGACCTGCCCGATGTCGTCCATTGCGAGACGATCGCGTCCCGCTCGGTGCTGCATGACTGGAACCTTGCCGTGCACCGGCATGCCCGGCTGCACCAGGTGCTTCTGATCGAGCGCGGCGGCGGCGAAGCGACGCTCGACGGACGCGTCGTGCCCTTGAAACCGATGCAGGTCGTCAACGTGCCGGTTGGCCATGTCCACGGCTTCCGTTTCATTCCAGGAACCCAGGGCTGGGTGCTGACCATCGCTGCGGAAATCCTGGACGAGGCGCTGCTTGCCGCCGAGGGGCTGCGCGGCGTGCTATCTCGATCGGCGGTGGCGCGCGGCACGGCGCAGATCCGCGCCACCATGAAGCAGATCTTCGCCGAGCATGCCGCACGCGATTTCGGCCGTGCGCATGTGCTGCGCGCATTGTCGGCGGCCATGATCGGCCTCGTGGCACGTGCGCTCACGGGCGAGAGCGGCGGCGTCGGCAACGCAGAGTCAAACCTATTCCGTCGTTTCGAGGCCCTGCTCGAACAGCATCATCTGGAGCGCTGGACCGTGGCGGACTACGCGAAGGCGCTCGCGATCACGCCGACGCATCTCAACCGCGTCACGCGCGCGGCGACCGGCGATACCGCCTCGCACCTGATCCTGAACCGGCTGATCCGCGAAGCGCGGCGCAACCTCGTCTATACCAATCTGCCCGTCTCGACGATCGCCTACGCACTCGGCTTCGAGGACCCCGCTTATTTCAGCCGGATCTACTCCGCAGCCACCGGGCTATCGCCGCGCGCCTTTCGCGCACAACTCCATGGCGGGGACTAGCGCGTTACTCTCGTGCCGCCTCACGCCCAGGCTCTGCGGACACATCCTCCGGATGCCTCTTTTCGTAGTGCAGGAACAGATCCAGTAACGCCAGAAACACGATGACGATGCCGAAACCAATGCTCAGATGCATCGCGCGCGTATGCGGAAATCCGAGCAGCCAAGGCGAGACAATCAGCCAGACGCCCATCAGGACGTTGATCCACTCCTCCCAGTCCTGGTAGGCAATGATGGCCGCCAGCGAGAGCACGACGATGATTGCGCTCGTGATCCAGAGGTCGATCTTGCCCTGGCTGTTCGTCAGCTTGAACAGCCACGGCGATATAAAGAGAACCGCAGCGAGAAATAGATTGTAGACGTCAGGGGCGGTTTCGCGCTCTTTCAGCCTGCTCATGATACCCTCCGCGTGGAACCTGTCGAAGCAAAGATCCAGAAGCGATTTGGTTCCCGACCGGCCGAGGTCCCCTGTCTAGACTTTGGTCTCACTCATGCGTCGAAGCGGTGGCGACAACAGAAACGGCCCCGTCGTCGGACGGGGCCGCTTCATTGCAGACGGGATCAATCAGACGTCGAAGAACACCGTCTCCTCCGGCCCCTGCAGATTGATCGTGAAGGAATACACGATCTTGCCGGCACGCTCGCCACGTCTTGCGATCAGGGTCGCCCGTCGTACCGGCTGCTCGATCAGGTTGAGCACCGGGTCGGCGGCGTTGGCGGCTTCTTCATCCGAGAAATAGAGGCGCGTGTTCAATCCGATGTTGATGCCACGCGCAACGATCCAGACGTTGACGTGCGGGGCGCATTTGCGACCCGCCTTGTCGATGATCGCGCCGGGCTTGATTGTCTCGAAAGTCACCAGCCCGCTCTCGAAATCGGAACCCGCGCGGCCCCAGCCGCGGAAGTCCTGGTCCAGCGCGCCGGCTGAGCGATCGGCCGGATGGTTGTAGCGGCCGGCCGCATTGGCCTGCCAGATCTCCAGCAGCACGTCGCGCAGCGGCGTGCCGGTGCCGTCGAGCACCCTGCCTTCGAGCGTGATGCGTTCGCCTTGCGTGTTCGGCGTCACCAGCACATTGGAAAAGTTCTTCTCGAAGATATCGAATCCGGCCATGGCCGGGATCAGGCCGATATGGACATAGGGCCCGGCGGTCTGCGAGGCGGTTTCCTTGAGATAGTTGAGCGGCTGCGGCATGGATCTTAGTTCCCCGCGGTACGATTTTCGAAATAGGTGGAGCGCTGGCCGCGCAGGACGATATCGAAGCGGTAGGCGAGCGAGTCGAACGGCGTCGAGGCGTTGAGGTCGAGTGGCGCCACGAGGCGGTCGAGCGCGTCCTTGTCCGGGATCGTCGTCAGGATCGGGCAGACCGGGATCAGCGGGTCGCCTTCGAAATACATCTGCGTGATCAGCCGCTGCGCGAAGCCCGAGCCGAACACCGAGAAATGGATGTGAGCCGGGCGCCAGCTGTTGACGTAGTTGCGCCAGGGATAAGGCCCCGGCTTCACGGTGCGGAAATAATAGTAGCCGGTGTCGTCCGTCAGCGCGCGGCCGCAGCCGCCGAAATTGGGATCGATCGGCGCAAGATACGTATCCTTCTTGTGCCGGTAGCGGCCGCCGGCATTGGCCTGCCAGAACTCGACCAGCGTGTTCGGCACGCCGCGACCGGTCTCGTCCAGCACACGGCCATGGACGATGATGCGCTCGCCGACGGGATCGCCGTCCTTGGCGTAGTTGCGGATCAGATCATTGTCCAGCGGGCCGAGATCGTTGTGACCGAACACCGGTCCCGTGAACTCGGAGACCGAATTCTCCAGCGACAGCAGCGACTGGCGCGGGGAACGCAGCACTGAGGATTTGTAGCCGGGCGCGTGCGCCGGCGGATGGATCGAGCGGTCGCGCTGGAAGAAGCCGCCGTCGCGCGGCGTGAACGGCTCGGGGCGATTGAGGCGGGGGTCCTGCAAGGCTGGCGCCTGGGCATTCATCGGCGGTGTCTCTCCCTGTGACCGCGACCGGTCCTGGCGCGGCGTGTTGGCGGGATCATGGGCCGGCCTATTCCACAAATAAATAGATCAATTATAATGCATAGCATGAAGGAAATCGATCATTTGGCCCTTGATGGCCATGCCCTCGAACTGTTCCTCGCCGTGCTCGAGGAGGGCTCGGTGACATCGGCCGCCACGCGTCTCGGCCTGACGCAGTCGGCGGTCAGCCACGGACTGAACAAGCTGCGGCGGATCGCCGGCGATCCACTGTTCGCGAAATCCGGCCGCGGCATCGTCGCGACCGCCCATGCCCAGGCGCTGGCCGCGAAGGCGCGCGCGCTGATCGACGAGATGCGCAGCTTCGCCGGCGGCGTCACCTTCGAACCGGCAAGCGCACAGCTTTCGCTGACGATCGCCGCCAACGATTTCCAGCGCGACCTGCTGTTGCCGCGCTTCTTCGGACATGTCGCCGCGCAAGTGAAGAGCCTGAACCTGCGCGTGATTCCATCGCAATCGCCCTCGCCGGCCATGCTGCGCGAGAATCGCTGCGACCTCCTGATCACGCCGCTGCCGCCTGTTGGCATCGACATCGTGCAGAAGCGGCTGCTGAGCGATCATTACGTCTGCTATTTCGACCACAAGGCGCGCGCCGCACCAGCGGGCCGCAGCGCCTACCTCGCCGCGCGTCACATCACCGTGGTCTACACCGATAACGAGCGGCTCGACTTCGACCGCCGGCTTGCTGCGAACGGCCTCCACCGCGACATCGCCATCTCCGTGCCGAGCTTCTCCGGTGTGCCGTCCTTCCTGCGCGGCTCGCAGATGCTGGCGAGCATGCCGAGTCTGCTCGCATCCGCCGTCATGCGTGGCTTCGCACATGCGCGGATTCCGCTGGCCTCACGCACGCGGACGCTGGCCGAACTGCCGATGTTCATGGTCTGGCACCAGCGCTATCAGAAGGACCCTGCGCATCGCTGGATCAGGAGCCAGCTCGAGACGGTCGCAGCGACGGCCGCTGGCGGCTGAACCGGGACTCGGCAAAGGCTGCGGCCGATCCGGCCACACGGGCGATGTCCTGTCCTGCCCGAAACCCACTGGTTGCGCGCGGGCGGCCACGCTAGAATTGGCCTATGACAGTGACCGACATTGCGAGCCGAACCTACAATCACAGCTGGCGGCTGGATCCCATCATCCGCAGCCTGCTCGATACCGACTTCTATAAGCTATTGATGTTGAATATGATTCGGGATGACTATCCGGATCAACAGGTCACCTTTTCGGTCATCAACCGCTCGCGCCATGTCCGCCTCGCCGAGATCATCGACGAGGGCGAGCTCCGCGCCCAGCTCGACCACGCCAGGACCATTCGCTTCTCCAAGAAGGAGCTGATCTGGCTCGCCGGTAACACCTTCTACGGCAAGACCCACATGTTTTCAGCGGACTTCATCCGCTGGCTCGCCGAATTCCGCCTTCCCGAATACGAGCTGCGCAAGGTCGAGGGCCAGTACGAGCTGCATTTCCACGGGCCGTGGACCCACACCACGATGTGGGAGATTCCGGCGCTCGCCATCCTCAACGAATTGCGCTCACGTTCGGCGATGAAGGGCCGCGGCCGCTTCGAGCTCGACGTGCTCTATGCCCGCGCCAAGGCCAAGCTGTGGACCAAGGTGGAGCGGCTGCGCAAACTGGAGAATTTGCGGTTGTCCGACTTCGGCACCCGCCGCCGCCACGGCTTTCTCTGGCAGCGCTGGTGTGTGGAAGCCGTGAAGGAAGGCCTTGGCCCGTCCTTCATCGGCACCTCCAACGTGCTGCTTGCGATGGACAACGATCTCGAAGCGATCGGCACCAATGCGCACGAGCTGCCGATGGTCGCGGCTGCGCTCGCGAGGGACGACGAGGAATTGCGCTGGGCGCCCTATCGCATCCTCGATCAGTGGCGCCAGACCTATGGCGGCAATCTGCTGATCGCGCTGCCGGACGCCTTCGGCACCAAGGCTTTCCTGCGCGATGCGCCGGAATGGGTGGCTGACTGGACCGGCTTCCGCCCCGACAGCGCGCCGCCGATCCAGGCCGGCGAGGAGATCGTTGCCTGGTGGCAAAAGAAAGGTCGCAATCCCAAGGACAAGCTGCTCGTGTTCTCCGACGCGATGGATGTCGGCTCGATCGAACAGACCTACCACCATTTCGCAGGCCGCGTGCGACTCTCGTTCGGCTGGGGGACCAACCTCACCAACGACTTCGTCGGCTGCGCGCCGGACGGCTCGTTCAATCTCGATCCCATCTCGCTGGTCTGCAAGGTGTCGTCGGTCGATGGCCGTCCGGCCGTCAAGCTCTCCGACAATCCGGAGAAGGCGACCGGCATGCCCTCGGAGATCGAGCGGTACTTGCGCGTGTTCGGCGATGCCGGCCGCGTGCGCCAGCCGGTGCTGGTTTAGCCGCAAGCCCAATCCTCTCGATCGCGTAAATCGCAAAGGTCGGATTCGCCGCATGGGCGCGCCGGTTCCGGCTGAGTCGCATTTGCTGCGATCTGCGCGCATCTGCTTCATGGCGCGTTCACCCTGCGCCACGGTCGCTCGACCATCTCTGGTCGAGTTAAGCAGCGTTTCAACCAGGTTCGCGTTATGAGCGGAACGCTCCGCTGGGATCGTTGAGTGATTTGGGGAACGCAGGGTGTTTCGCAGAACAACAACGTCGGCGAAGGAACGCAGCTTCCTTCACGTGATCAAGCTTGTCTCGCCGTTCGTGATGGTCGTCGTGCTCCAGGCGGCGATCGCCGGATTCAGCCTGGAGGTGATGTCATCGGTTCGCGCCTATGTCGCAGGCGAGGCGATGTGGTCGCGCTCACAGAAGAACGCGGTCTACTTCCTCAATCTTTATCTGCATTCGGGCGATGCCAAGCAGTTCGCACGATACCGGACCTCGCTCGCCGTCCCCATCGGCGACGAATATGCAAGATGGGCGCTCGAGGGCGATCCGGTCGACGTCGAGCTCGCCCGCGTCGGCTTCCTGCAAGGCGGCAACCACCCGGACGATGTTCCAGGCCTGATCTGGCTGTTCTGCTATTTCAATCAGGTCAACTTTCTCAAGGAAGCGATTCGGGAGTGGGCTGCCACCGATCCGGTGCTGCTGGAGCTCAGCGTCTTCGGCGAAGTCATCCGGAGTGAACTGAAGGACGGCCCCGTCGGGGACAGCAAGCGCCTGCAACTGCTGTCGTCGCGGCTTTCGGAGCTGAACAGGCAATTCACGGGACATGCCGAGCGGTTCTCGACCGTCCTCGGCGAAGGCTCCCGAACCATCAAACTGACGCTGACATGGCTGAACATCGCGACCGCGGCGACCTTGATCTTGCTCCTGATCTGGCACACACGGCGACTGGTGCTGCAAAGGCTGGCTTTCGAGGACGCGTTGCATGCGGAGAAGGATCGCCTCGCCTTTCAGGCCTCGCATGACTGGCTGACCGGAATCGCCAACCGGCGTGCCTTCGAAGCCCGCCTGCAAATTGAGCTCGATGGTCGCGGTGAAGACTCGCTCGGCCTGATCCTGCTCGACCTCGACCAATTCAAGACCGTCAACGACAGCTGCGGTCATCTCGCCGGCGACCGGCTGCTGCGCGAGGTCGCGCAATTTTTGCAGCAGGACCGGCGGCCGCGCGATCTGGTCGCCCGGCTCGGCGGTGACGAATTCGGCCTGATCCTGCCGCAATGTCCGTCATACGATGCCGTCGATATTGCCGAGCGCCTGCGGCGGTCGCTCGAACTGTTCAGCTTCGCCTGGGACGATCGCTGCTTTGCTGTGACCGGCAGCATCGGCGTCACCTGCATTTCCGACGGCAATATCACACTCGAAGAAGCGATGCGCCGGGCGGATGCCGCCTGCTATCGCGCCAAGGAAAAGGGGCGCAACCGGGTTCAAGTCGACAACGGGAAACCGGACGTCGTTCTCGCCGCCGCAAGGCCGCGCGAAGCCGCCCGCGCGTGACGGCGACGAAATGAATCTCGCTGTCCGCGGTCGAGAGCATTGCGACCGCCCTTTGGCCGCGGGCCGCCTCGGTCGCCGCGTCGATCCCCGACCAGCGCAAGGGCGAGTGCATCGTACTGCTGACGACGGAAAAGAACGCCGAGCGCAGTGTGATGCAAGCCCAAGCCAAATCGATCGGCGTCTCCGAGCTGACCGTGCCCGTAACGATCATCATCGTCGACAAGGTGCCGCTGCTCGGCACCGGCAAGACCGATTGCGTCACGGCAACGGCGATGGCCCGCGAGCAGGCGGCTTCGCCGGAGCGCGAGGTTGGGTAACGGTGAACCAGGCTGTCGCACCGGCGTATACGCACGATGCGGCGGCGTGGAGCTGCTGAGAGTGACCTCAAGAGCCGGCTTCGCCGCGCCGCTCCTGCGCGTACCGAACCAGCGCTGCGAAACGATAGATGCCGTGCACGAACTTGCCGTAGGGCATGGTGATGAACAGCGCGAAGACTGCACCGAGATGCAGCGCCAGCAGCGGCCCCATGATGGCGGTCTCGCGCAAGATGAGAAGCAGCATGCCGGTGAGGCCGGTGAGGAACAGCATGGCGATGAAGCCGACATCCATGCCGTAGCTGATCTCGTCAAGCAGTGCCGGATCGCGTCGCATCTTCGCCACGAACAGGCCGATCGGACCGACCATGAGACCGACGCCGCCGAGCGTGCCAAGCACGACCGGCAGATCCCACCACGGATACGGCGCCTCGCGGCCGAGCAGGTAATGATAGAGCGTAGCCACCGAAGTTGCGGCAAAGCACAGCAGGAATCCGTAGAACGTCAGGTGATGGAAAAGCTTGCGCCTGTCAGTCGGCTTGTCGTCCTCATTGTAACAACCGACGCCGCCGCCATGCAGATAGCGCAGTTCGCCGGCATCGCGGATCGCCTGGAAGATCGAGCCGCCGTCGGCGTGCCCACCGATCGGCGTACCGATGTCACGCCAGAACGCGCGCACGCTCATCACCAGCACGAAGATCGCGTAGAGAAACGCAGCGCTGAACAGCGCAGCCATCGCATTATGCGGCATCAGCTTGTAGAAAGCGCCGGGGCCGGTATGTGCACCCAACAACACGCCACGGTCGTTCAGCGCGGCGAAGCCCAGGATGAAGGCTGCCATGCTGAGCGCGGCGACAATGCTGATGACCAGCCCGTTGCGCGCGAAGGCGCCTGACAGCGCCTTTGGCCAGGCATAGGACGCATACGACTCGGCGCGCGCGACCGCGAGCGTCTTCGGAACATTCACGTTGAATTCGTGAGGCGGCGAGAATTGGCAATCGACGTAACAAGCGCCGCAGGCATGGCAGAGATTGGCGAGATAGTTGAGATCGCCATCGGAGAAAGCGCGACGCATCTCCATGGCCGGAAACACCGCGCAAAGACCCTCGCAATAGCGGCAGGAATTACAGACCGTCATCAGACGGTCGGCTTCGTCGAGGATCCTAGTTCCGTGCATGTTTCGCCGCTTCCCGTCCTGCGATCCGCCCGAACACACTGCCGATGGTCATGCCCATGCCGGCGGCATAGCCCTTGCCGAGCACGTTGCCAGCCATGATCTCGCCGGCCGCGAACATGTTGGCCGATAGCTTGCCGTCCGCCATCAACATCCGCGCTTCCTTGTTCACGCGCGTACCGAGATAGGTAAAGGTGATGCCCGGCCGCACCGGATAGGCCAGATATGGCGGCGTCTCGATCTTGCGCGCCCAGTGCGTCTTCGGCGGCGTGATGCCTTCGGTGCGACAATCGTCGAGGATGGTGTGATCGAACGTGCCCGGCCGTACCGCGGCGTTGAACTCGGTGATGGTCTTTTCCAGGGCCGCCGGATCGAGTTCGAGTTTGCCGGCAAGCTCAGCGATGGTCTGCCCGGCAATCGGCGGAAACAGCGTCGGCATGAAGCTGGTGACGACGGTCGAGTCGAAGATGATGTAGGCGATCTGGTCGGGCTGCGCCGCGACCAGCCGGCCCCAGATCGCATAACGCTTCGGCCAGATATCCTCGCCCTCGTCGTAGAAGCGCTGGGCGTGCTTGTTGACGACGATACCGAACACCACGGAATCGTGGCGCGTGATGATGCCGCCGTCGAATTTCGGCGCGCGGGCGTCGATCGCGACCGCGTGGCACTGGGTCGGGTCGCCGACCTCCTGTACGCCTTTGTCGAGCAGCATCTTTAGGATCGACCCGCGATTATAGGGCGTGCCGCGGATCAGGAAATTGTCGGCAGCCTCGCCCCAATATCGCTTGAGCCATTCGATGTTGGCCTCGAACCCGCCGGCCGCGGCGACCAGCGAAGTCGCGCGAATCTCGGTCTCGCCATTGATCGGCCGCTCGAGTCGCGCGGCGAGGAACATGCCGTTCTCGACAACGAGCTCGGTCACCTTGGCATCGTATTCGACATCCACGCCGAGGCGCTCGGCGGTCAGATACAGCGCATTGAGCATCGCACGGCCGCCGCCGAGGAAGAAGGAGTTGGTGCGGCCGAGACTCAACGTGCCGCCGAGCGAGGGCTGCCAGCGAACGCCCTGCTCCATGATCCAGTTCAGGATCTCCTTGGACTCGCGGATCATGTGGCGGGCAAGCACCTCATCGGTCTGCCCGCCAGTGACGCGGAGCAGGTCCTCCCAGAACTCCTCCTCGGTGTAAGGACCGGTGAGGATTTCGGTGGCGGCGTCATGGGCGCAGCGCATGTTGCGGGTGTGGCGCGTGTTGCCGCCGCGATAGAATTTCGGCGCGCCTTCGAGCACAAGCACTGAAGCGCCGCCCCGTCGGGCGCTGATCGCCGCGCACAGAGCGGCGTTCCCGCCGCCGATCACCAGCACGTCGTATTTGCTTCTCATGCCGTCTGTCCGTTACGACGAAGTCGGAGACATTCTTCCCCGCCAGCGGCCGGCGTCAACCAGCTTCGCTGTTGCGTACTATTGTATACAAAGATATACAGATACGGCGCAAGCGGCATCTCTACATGGGCAGGATGCGTCGAGGGACCATGGCCAGACGTCCGGCAAAGAGAGGCGGATCAATCACTCGCGGCGGCGGTGTCGCGCTGGGCGAGGCGGTGTTTCGCTCGCTCTGCGAGGCGCTTCAGGCCGGCAGCTACCGCGCGGGCGACCGCCTGCGCGAGGAGGAAGTCGCCCAGCGACTGAGGGTCAGCCGCACGCCGGTGCGGGAGGCGCTGGGCCGGCTCGCGGCGCGAGGCTTCGTCGAGCCCGCCGGCGGCCGCGGATTGATCGTCCGCAGCCTCGACATCTCGGAGGTGCTCGAGCTCTATGCGATGCGCGAGATCTTGGAAGGCGCCGCCGCGCGTCTTGCCGCCGAGCATGCCTCTGCCCCCGAGATCGAGGCGCTTGGGGATATCGAACAGGCATTCGCGGAAGCATCCGAGACCGATGCCACCGAGATGGCAAAGCTCAACCGCGCATTCCACGAAACAATCTGCCGTGCCGCCCGCAATCGCTATCTCGACAACGCCTCGAGCGAATTGCAGGACTGGATCGCCCTGCTCGGCCCGACCACCTTCACCGTGACGGGCCGCCCCTTAACCAGCCACGGCGAGCACCATGCCATCATCGAGGCGATCGCCGCGCGCGACGGCGACAAGGCTGAACGACTCGCGCGCGCACACATCCGCGAGGCGCTGCGCTGCCGGCTCAAGCTGCTGCAGAAGCAGTAGGACGTGCGCTCATGAACGTCAACTTCCGCGGGTCAAGCGGAAGTCGCTCCGTTTGGTCGGCATCGACTGCTTATGTGAAGAGTTTCGGATGCCGGCCCAATGATTGAGAGTGCCGCGGGCCGGCGTCCGAAAGCCTCCAAGGGAGGAAACCGCGGGAGGGGATACGTTGGTGGTCACCATGTTCGGACAACTCAAGTACCCGGCATTCGCCTGCCATGCTTATTGGGCGAGCGCGCCGCGCTGCTCCGATGGTCCCGGGTTGAGAATCGCGCCATTGACTTTGCCAACACCGTCGCGAGTAAAGGCAATCCGCGTATGGTCGCCGCCCTGAACGTAGAATTCATCCCTCGAAAGAACCGCCATGGGCGTCGGTTGGCCCCTGTCAAAATCAAGTATCGACCAGCCACCTATTGCTTCAACGACCAATTGGCCATTCGCGAGACGGACTCGGAGCTGGACGCTGTGTGCGGGGACCGCCTCCCGGGTAAAGCTGACGATGAACGGATCACTCCGCTTTTGGCGAATGATCTTGAGCTCGATCCCCGTATAGGCCGGACCTGAAATTCGGTGAAGTGCTGCTTCCAGGGTGACACCCCTGATCGATGCTCCGCCGACAGCCGTGATGAGGTCTCCTGCGAGGACGCCCGCCTTCGCGGCGGGGCCTGCGTCGGCCAATTTGATCACCCTTAGGCCGCCTGTTTCCGCGGTAACGGACTCGAACCCGATCCAGCCGTTACCGTCGGCGACCAAGATCTGCCTATCCAGCGAACTTGTCGACCCGCCGAAATCGTAGCGCCCGACATATTCGGCGAGGTTTTCGGAATTTTCTTGCGCTGACGCGACGGGAATAGAGGCTTCAGGAACCTTCAACGCCGTGTACGGCAGACGCCGGATGGCATTGAAATAGAATCCGTTCTCACTGTACTGGCTTCGCTGCATCATCATGACGAGGATCAGCTTCTGCGCCGGGTCGACCGAGAAGAACGTGCCCCAGCTTCCCTGCCAGTTGAAGCTGCCAACCGCGCCGGGAATCACGCTGAAGTCCGGATCGGTGCGGACAGCGAAACCGAGCCCCCATCCCGTTCCGAAAGCCGGGCCGACCTCGTGTCCTGCGATGTGCATGTCGGGCGGCAGCGAGTTCGTCGTCATCAGCCCGACGGTTTCAGGTTTCAGGATGCGCACGCCGTCAAGTTCGCCGCCGTTGAGCAGCATCTGGCAGAAGCGCAGAAAATCAGGAACCGTGGAGACGATGCCTCCGCCGCCCGAGAAGAACGTCTGCGGCTTGCCGACATCGCCATCCGAAAGGGGTTGGGGCTGCGCGCCCGGCAAGGCGACGAGACGGGCAAGCTTGTCCTGCGGTACCGAGAAGCCGCTATCGACCATGCGCAGCGGCGCGAAGAGGCGGCTTTGGAGAAACTGATCGAAGGGCTGGCCCGACACGACTTCGATGACTCGGCCGAGCACGTCGTAGCCGATGGCATATTCCCAGACTTCGCCCGGCTGGTGCAGAAGCGGGAGTGTGCCGAGGCTCGTGACGAAAGCGCCGACGGGCTTGTCGTGCCGAAGCGGAGCTCTGGCGCCGTAAAGCAAATGTACCGCCGCATTTCCAAATCCGGGATCGGCGTAATCCTCCATGGGGTAAACAAGACCGGACGTGTTGCGCAGAAGGTCCCGGATGGTCATCGCGCGCTTCGCCGGTTCAAAAACCTTCTGCGCAAGATCCAGAAGGATCGGATCGCCGGTGGCCGGATCCTTCTTGACGACCCGCATGTCCTTGAGTTCCGGCAGGTACTGCGCCACGGGAGCATCGAGGTCGAGCTTGCCTTCATCGACCAGCATCATGGTGGCGACGCTGGTGATCTGCTTGGACATCGATCCGATGCGAAAGATCGAATCCGGCCGCATCGGCGTTTTCCTGTCATGGTCCTCGAAGCCGGTGGCCTGCAAATAGGCGAGCTTGCCGCGCCGGGCTAACCCCACGACAAAACCGGAGGGATCGCCTTTTTCGCTCTGCGCCTCGAACCAGGAGGTCATGCGCGCCAAGCGCCGCGCCGAAAAGCCGAGACTGTCGGGATCGCCGACGGTCTGCAAATCGTCGGCGAGCGCAGTACCCGCCAGACAGACCATGATTGCAGCCATGCACGATGCCTGGATTATCTTCATTGGGAGACCCTTCAGACGATCCTAAACCGGGATGATCAGAGCGAAGAGCTCGGACGCACGTCACAACCTGAGGTATAGTCAGACGCTCACGTCAACGCAATGCCACTTCCGGATTGTGCTGTAGCCGACCTTGGTACACTGCCCGCCCACCGTCAGCATTTGTGAACAGGAGCGGACCTCCGCCGAAACACGAGCGACGGTGATACCGGTGCGCGTGAAACATGCGGCCTGCTATTGCAAAAGCCCGGAGGGAGCGGTCAGCGTGGCGATTGCCGGAAATATCGCCAGGCGCCGCACGCCGATCTCTCGCTTTGCCTCAAGGGCCGTCAGGCAATCACGTCCGCCACGACCGCCTTCACGACATCCCGCACATCGGCAGGCTTCATCCGCACCTGCAGGCCCCGCTGGCCGCCATTGAGATAAACCAGCTCATGCGCAAGCGCGCTCTGCTCGATCACGGTGCGGACCAGCTTGCGCTGCGCGAACGGGCTGATGCCGCCGACCTTGTAGCCGGTCAGGCGCTCGGCCTCAGGCGGCTTCATCATCTGTGCCGACTTTCCGCTCGCGGCAGCGGCGAGCTTCTTCATCGAGACCTCCTGGTCGGACGGGACGATCACGCAGACCGGCTTGCCGTCCACGAGCGCCATCAGCGTTTTGAGGACGCGCGCCGGATCTTCGCCGAGGGCCGCCGCCGCCTGCAGGCCGACGCTTTCGGCATCGGGATCGTAGTCGTAGGTGTGGACGCTGAAGGCGACACCGGCGGACGTGAGCGCGCGGGTGGCAGGGGTGACTTTGGACATGGCTAGGTTTACCGCCATCGCCACGAGCGGCGAAACCGGGCGTTGTTGGTGATCATGTACCAATACAGGTGTTTTGCCCGACGCCGCAAGGAATTTTCGGCGATACCGAAAATTCCTCAAGACTTTCAACCCCAATTCTACTGTGCATGGGGTTGTTTTACGCGGATTGTTACTCCGCCGCGTCCCGCATCTCCGCGCGTTCGGCGCGCGCGGCGCAGAACTTGAACTCCGGGATCTTGCCGAACGGATCGAGCGCCGGGTTGGTCAGCAGGTTCGCCGCCGCCTCCGCGTAGCAGAACGGCATGAACACCATGTTTTCCGGCACGTCACGGTCGGAGCGGACCTTGACCTCGATGGCGCCGCGGCGGGTCTCGAGGCGGATGAAATCGCCGGGCACCAGCTTCTTCCTGCGCATGTCCTTCGGCGACATGAACGCAACCGCCTCCGGCTCGATCTGGTCCAGCACCTGCGCGCGTCGCGTCATCGAGCCGGTGTGCCAGTGCTCCAGCACGCGGCCGGTCGAGAGCACCATCGGATATTCGTCGTCGGGCACTTCGTCCGGCGGAATGACATGGGCCGGCACGATCTTGCCGCGGCCGCTTGCGGTCGGGAATCCCGTCGTGAAGATGATCTCGTTGCCGGGCTTGTTCGGATCATCGGCCGGATAGGTCACGGCGCCTTCACGCACCAGTCGTTCCCAGCTGATGTTCTTCAGCGACGGCATCAGCTCGGCCATCTCGGTGTAGACATCGCCCGGACCGGCATAATTCCACGGCAGCCCCATGCGCTTGCCGATCTCCTGGATGATCCAGAGATCCTGCCGCGCATCGCCGGGCGGCTTGATGACCTGACGCGCGAGCTGCACGCGGCGGTCGGTGTTGGTGAAGGAGCCGTCCTTCTCGGCAAAGGCCGAGGCCGGCAGGATCACATCGGCGTGGAACGCGGTCTCCGTGACGAAGAGATCCTGCACCACGAGATGATCGAGCATCGCGAGCGCCTGGCGCGCATGCTGCAGATCGGGATCGGACATCGCAGGGTTCTCACCCTCGATATACATGCCGTTGATCTCGCCGGCATGGATCGCATTCATGATCTCGACCACGGTGAGACCACGGACAGGATCGAGGTCCTGCTGCCACAGCTTCTCGAAGGCACCGCGCATGTCGTCGCGGCCGACCGGCTGATAGTCCGGCAGGAACATCGGGATCAGGCCGGCGTCGGAGGCGCCTTGCACGTTGTTCTGGCCGCGCAGCGGATGCAGGCCGGTGCCGGGACGGCCGACCTGGCCGGTGATCAGCGCCAGCGCAATCAGGCAGCGCGCATTGTCGGTGCCGTGGACGTGCTGGCTGATCCCCATGCCCCAGAAGATGATCGACGATTTCGCGCGGGCGTAGGTGCGGGCGACTTCGCGCAGGGTCTGCGCGGGGATGCCGCAGATCGCCTCCATCTTCTCCGGCGTGAACTCCTTGATCTTCTCCTTGAGGTCCTCGAACCCTTCGGTGTAGCCGGCGATGTACTGGTCGTCGGTCAGGCCCTCGGTGATGATCGTGTTGATCATCGCGTTCAACATGGCGACGTCGGAGCCGGGCTTGAACTGCAGATGCTTGGTCGCATGACGCGACAGCGCCTGCCGGCGCGGATCCATCACGAACAGTTTGGCGCCGTTCTGCTTGACCGCGTTCTTGATGAAGGTCGCCGCGACCGGATGGTTCACGGTCGGGTTGGCGCCGATCACCCAGATCACCTCGGCATCCATCGCCGCCGAGAACGGCGCCGACACCGCGCCCGAGCTCAGACCTTCGAACAGCGCCGCCACCGACGAGGCGTGGCACAGCCGGGTGCAATGGTCGACATTGTTCGAGCCGAAACCGGTGCGCACCAGCTTCTGGAACAGATAGGCCTCTTCGTTCGAGCCCTTGGCCGAGCCGAAACCGGCGAGCGCCTTTACACCCTTCTCGTCACGGATCTTGACGAGACCTTTGGCGGCGATGTCGAGCGCTTCATCCCAGCTCGCTTCACGAAAATGCGTGAAGGGATTGGCCGGATCGACCTGGTCGTTGGCATCCTTCTTCGCGTTCGGCAGACGTACCAACGGCTTTGTCAGGCGATGCGGGTGGTGAATGTAGTCGAAGCCGAAGCGGCCCTTCACACAAAGACGATTGTGATTGGCGGGGCCGTCGCGGCCCTCGGCATAGATCACCTTCTCGTCCTTGACCTCGTAGGTGACCTGGCAGCCGACGCCGCAGAACGGGCAGAGCGAGTCCACCTTCCTGTCGGGGTAGGTCACGCGGGTCTGCTTGTCGTCGAGCATCACGGCCGGCATCAGCGCACCGGTCGGACAGGCCTGCACGCATTCGCCGCAGGCCACACAAGTGGACTCGCCCATGGGGTCGTCGAAGTCGAACACGATCTTGGCGCCGGCGTTCCGATAGGCCATGCCGATGACGTCATTGACCTGGACCTCGCGGCAGGCGCGCACGCAGAGACCGCACTGGATGCAGGCATCGAGATTGACCCGCATCGCCGGATGGCTGGCATCGGTCGCCCAGCGCTCGGCGGCGGGGAAGCGGCTCTCGGTGACACCAGTGGTTTCGGCCCAATGCCAGAACTTGGAATCCGGATCGTGGCTGGTTTCGCGCGCCGGCTGGTCGGCAACCAGCAGCTCCATCACCATCTTCTGCGCGGCAGTCGCGCGGGCCGACTCGGTCTTGACCTTCATGCCGACCGACGGCGTGCGCTTGCAGGACGCCGCCAGCACGCGCTCGCCCTCGATCTCGACCATGCAGGCGCGGCAATTGCCGTCGGGCCGATAGTCGGGCGCCGGCGAATAGCACAGATGCGGAATTTCGCGGCCCTGGCGTTTGGCGACCTGCCAGATCGTCTCGCCGGGCTTGGCTTCGACCTGCTTGCCGTCGAGCTCAAACGTAATCTTCGTCATTCGGCCGCTTCCTTGAACTCGTCAGGGAAATATTTGATCACGGAAGACAGCGGATTCGATGCCGCCTGTCCGAGCCCGCAGATCGAGGCATCGCGCATCGCCTGGCTCAATTCTTCCAGCAGGGCACGGTTCCAGACCGGCTTCTGCATCAGCAGCGCCGCTTTCTGGGTTCCGACGCGGCACGGCGTGCACTGGCCGCAGCTCTCGTCCTCGAAGAACTTCATCAGATTCACTGCCGCCGCGCGCACGCTGTCCTTCTGCGACAGGATCACGATCGCCGCCGAGCCGATGAAGCAGCCGTATTTCTCCAGCGTGCCGAAATCGAGCGGGATATCGTCCATCGACGCCGGCAGGATACCGCCGGACGCGCCGCCCGGCAGGTAAGCGTAGAACTGATGGCCATCGGCCATGCCGCCGCAATATTCGTCGATCAGTTCGCGCACGGTGATGCCCGCCGGCGCGAGCTTCATGCCGGGATCCTTGACGCGCCCGGAGACCGAGTAGCTGCGCAGGCCATGACGCTCGTGGCGGCCATTGCCCTTCCACCAATCCGCGCCCTTCTCGACGATGTCGCGTACCCACCACAACGTCTCGATGTTGTTGATCAAGGTCGGCAGGCCGAACAGGCCGACCTGGAACGGGTACGGCGGCTTGTGCCGGGGCAGGCCGCGCTTGCCCTCGATGCTCTCGAGCAGCGAGGACTCTTCCCCGCAGATATAGGCGCCAGCGCCGCGGCGCATGTGCAGCGTCGGGCCGCCTGCGGGCAGCTTTGCGATCTCGCGTGTCAGGATTTCGCGCGAGGCCGGATATTCGTCGCGCAGATAGATGTACACCTCGGAGGCCTGCACCACATGCGCGCCGATCAGCATGCCTTCGATAAAGCGATGCGGATCGCTTTCGAGATAGACGCGGTCCTTGAACGTGCCGGGCTCGCCCTCGTCGCCGTTGATCGCCATCAGTCGCGGACCGGGCTCCCCTAGCACCGCGCGCCATTTGCGGCCCGTCGGGAAACCGGCACCGCCGAGGCCGCGCAGGGAGGCGTCATCGAGCGCCTTCAGCAGATCGTCTTTCGAGAACTCACCCGAGCGCAGGCGGCTCAGCAGCTTGTAGCCGCCCCCGGCGACATAGCTGTCGTAATCGACATATCTGGGCAGATGCACGTGGGTGTCGCCGGCTTTCGCGGCCGCCATGACATTGACCACGGTCGCGTGGTCGACGAAGTTGTGGCCGACTTCCGCAGCCGGCCCGGTGTCACAGCGGCCAACGCACGGCGCACGCACGACACGGATGCCGGGACCGGATGCGCTCTGCAAATCCGCGAGCAGCTTTTCGCCGCCGAGCATCGCGCAAGTCAGTGAATCGCAGACGCGGATCGTCAACGGCGCGATGTCGGGCTCGCCTTCCTTCACCACGTCGAAATGCGCGTAGAAGGTCGCGGTCTCGAACACTTCGGCGAAAGCGAGCTTCATCTCGTCGGCGAGCGCGGCCAGGTGCGCGGCCGAGATCTGGTGATATTTGTCCTGGATCAGGTGGAGATATTCGATCAGCAGATCGCGCCGCCGCGGGCGATCGCCGAGCAACTGCTCGATTTCGTGCGCGGCGGTCGGATCGACCTGCCGCCCCTTGGGCGTCGGCTTGGCGCGCCGACGCCCCTCGCCCGGATGCTCGAACTCGCGAACCTGGTGCACGTCATGGCTCATCAAATGGCCTCGTTTCCTCGTAAGAGGATCGACTCGAAATATTGGCATACCAGATGCCAATAATTGAGCCTATCGGTCAACTCAAAATGCGGTCAGGGCGGGGCGCTCACGCGCTCCGCCCCGCCATGGAACCCGGTAACCACGATTTCTGCGACCTAACGAACCGAACGCCAACGGCGTCCTACCCGTTACTTGAACAGCTTCATCGCATTGTCGATGGTCTGCAACACGCCCCATAGAAGGGGAATGCCGACGAAGCCCCAAGCGAGGGCAACCTTCAGTTTCATCGAGCTGTCCTGATTTGTGGTCTGCATGGTCCTGCCCCCTTACGCGCCCACCGGCTTTCCTATGGCGGCGACATCCGCCTCGGCTTCCTCGGTCTCGTGGTCCCTCATATGATAGCGTTCATGAACGGCCGTGATCAGGAAGTTGCAGACGAAGCCGATCACGAGCAACCCCGCCATGATGTACATCGTGGTGTTGTAGGCCTGCGCCTTCGCGACGCCGTGGTCGATCTGGTATTGCCGGATGTAGTTCACGAGCACCGGACCGAACACGCCGGCCGCCGACCACGCCGTCAGGAGCACGCCGTGAATCGCTCCCACATAGCGCGTGCCGAACATGTCTTTCAGATAGGCGGGAACCGTCGCAAATCCTCCGCCATACATGCTCATGATGATGACGAAGCAGAGCACGAACAGTGCAACGCTGCCTGTCGCGCCGGTCCAGGGCACCGCGATATACAGCACGGTTCCCAACACGAAGAAGCAGAAGTAGGTGTTCTTGCGTCCGATGACGTCTGAAATCGAAGCCCAGAAGAAGCGACCGAGCATGTTGAACAGGCTCAAGAGACCGACAAAGCCCGCAGCCGCGAGTGCCGTAACGTGGCCCGGAAACATCTCCTGGCTCATCGCCGATGCCTGTCCGAGAACGCCGATGCCGGCGGTCACGTTGAGGCAGAGGACACACCAGATCAGCCAGAACTGCGGCGTCTTGATCGCATCATAAACATAGACGTGCTTGGTAGTGATCAGCTTCTGAGAGACCGCCGGCGGCGTATAGCCTTCAGGCTTCCAGCCCGGTGCCGGGATGCGGACGATCGCCGCGCCAACCATCATGAAGCAGAAATAGATGACGCCGAGCGCAATGAAGGCCTCCGCTACGCCGACATGCGTCGGAGTCGAGAATTTCTGCATCAGCCAGACCGAGAGCGGCGAGGCGATAAAGGCGCCTCCGCCAAAGCCCATAATCGCCATTCCCGTGGCCATGCCGGGACGATCCGGGAACCACTTGATCAGCGTGGACACGGGGGAAATGTAACCGAGTCCCAGTCCACAGCCGCCGAGAACGCCATAGCCAAAATAGATCAGCCACAGGCTATGGGAATAGACGCCCACCGCCGACAGGAGGAAGCCACCGCTCCAGCACAGTCCGGCGGTGAACATTGCGCGTCGCGGTCCCCCTTCTTCCACCCAGCGTCCGAACACCGCCGCGGACAGACCTAGAAACACGATGGCGATCGAGAAAATCCAGCCCAGATCGGTCAGCTTCCAATCGTCCGGTGCCGACTGGGTAATGCCGATCAGCTTGGTCATCGGAAGATTGAACACGCTGAGAGCGTAAGCCTGACCGATGCACAAATGAATACACAGCGCCGCAGGAGGAACCATCCACCGACTGAAGCCGGGCTCCGCAACAGTATGCTGACGATCAAGAAACGATAGAGCGCCCATCAAACTCCTCCCCTGCAGCCGCCCTTCTAAGCAAGCTGCCGCTAGATCCTGTTCCTCAGCCCATGCATTGCAGCTTTGTCCCCGCTGCTCCGCACAATCATCCGACACGCGCCAGGATCGTCACACGCATCTGAAAAGTTAACCCCTCAAACGGGGCTCTATGCCCGATACGATGTGCAGGCTTCGCGCGTGGCCCGCTGGTCCGCGTATCGTAGACGAGACTCAACCTCCGCGCCCGTGCGGACAAAGTCAATTGGGGCAGAAGCAGTGATCGATGTCGATAGATAAAAGGTCGGTATCAGCGCGGTCACGCGCGCTTAAGAACGCAGCGCAGCATTGGCGCCGTCTATCGAGCCATTCGCTTTTTCTATCAAGAACACGATGCGCACGTCATTGCGCTCGGTGATCTCCACCGTGTCGCCGGTCTCGCGGATCAGGTTCGGGATATCAATCACCGACAACGGATCGGTGCAGTGCACTTCGAGCTGATCGCCCGGCCGCAGTGGTTTCAGCGCCTTGCGTGTCTTCAAAGCCGGCAGCGGGCATTTGAGCCCGGTGAGGTCGAGCGTCGTTCGGGTCATGATTGCAACATGGCGGGAGGGAGCGAGTGCGTCAACGCAAGGGCTCAGATCACGTCTGCATAGGACAGGAAACCTACGCTCTCGCCCGGCTCGACGCGCGTGATATCTTCGCCCAGCTCAATCAGCCCGTCGGTCTCCACCAACGACGAGAGCAGCCCGGCGCCTTCGCGCGGAAACTTGACCGCTTCCAGCGTACCATCCTGAGCGCGGCGCAAGGAAGCGCGCACATATTCACGCCGGCCCGGCTTCTTCTTGTAGGTAAAGGCCGCGCGCAGCGGGATCGGCAACAGTGGTTCCGGCAAACTGCCGGCGAGCGCGAGCACCGTAGGCCGCACCACATGGACGAAAGTGACGAAACTTGCGACGGGGTTACCGGGCAGTCCGATCAGTGGCGTGCCGTTGATGATGCCCATCGCCACCGGCCGGCCGGGCTTGATCGCCATCCGCCACAGCACGAGTGAGCCAACGCTTTCGACCGCCGCCTTGACGTGGTCTTCCTCCCCGGTCGAAACACCGCCCGTGGTCAAGATCAGATCATGGTGGCCTGCAACCCGCTTCAATCCGCTCGCGAGCGAGGTCCGTTCGTCGCGCAGGATGCCGAGATCCGAGACTTCGCAGCCCAGACGGCGCAGCATCGCCATCAGCATGAAGCGATTGGAGTCGAACAGCTGCGAGGCCGCACGCGGCTCACCGGGCGAGGCGAGTTCGTCGCCGGTCGAGAACACAGCAACGCGGATGCGCCTGACGACGTCAAGCCGCGTCAGTCCGAAGGCCGCGGCAAGCGCAACGTGCTGCGGCCGCAGTCGCTGACCGGCGCGCAGGGCAATCTGTCCTACCGGGATGTCCTCTCCTGCCGGACGAACATTGGCACCCTGCTTCAGCCCGGAGGGCAGCACGACCTTGCCTGATTCATCGATGCGGACATCTTCCTGCATGAAGACGGTCTCGGCGCCCGGCGGCATCGGCGCGCCCGTGAAGATGCGCGCGGTGTGGCCGGGCTTGATCGGCGCTTGAGCAAGGCCGCCGGCCTGGATGCGGCCGTCGAGCGGGAATGCCTGTTCTGTCTTCTCGGGGAGGTCGGCATTGCCGACGGCGTAGCCATCGACAGCCGAGTTGGTGAAAGGCGGCAACGGCAGCGGCGCCGCGATATCGTGCGCCAACACGCGCCCGTCGCCCTCGACCAGCGTCACCGCCTCGATATCGGCGACCGCGCTGACGCGGGCCGCGATCAGACCAACGGCCTCGTCGACCGACATCATCGGTCCACCGAAAGCAAAACAATCATCCGACAGTTGCGCCATGGTGCCTCGTCAGCGCATCGCTGCGCTTATTGCAACCACTTTCTCGATAGGCATCGCTGCACGCAACAGCAATGCCGCTACGGCCTGGATATCGTCCAGATGGACGGTCGGCAACCGGGTTTCAACCGCACCGTCGGTCGCAATCCCGACAATGCCAGGATCATCAGGAAACAGCAGCGGCTTGCCGTTGGCGGCGCGATGCACCTCGATCTTGCAGTGCAGCTCCCGCTTGAAGCCTTCGACCACCACGAGATCGACCGCGGACAATTTGCTCAAAAGTTCCGGAAGCCGCGGCTCGGCCGCACCACGCAGCTCGTGCATCAAGGCCCAGCGGTTCGACGACGCCACCAGAACCTCGGCCGCACCGGCCTCGCGATGACGCCAGGAATCCTTGCCGGGCACGTCGACGTCGAACCGGTGATGCGCATGCTTTATCACGGAGACGCGCACGCCCTGCGCGTTGAAATGCGGGATCAGCCGCGTCAGCAGCGTCGTCTTGCCCGCACCGCTCCAGCCTGCAAGGCCGATGACTTTCATTCCAGGTCTCTTTCCGCAACCAGCGTCGCCAATGGAACTACTGTCCCCCTCCCCGTCATTGCGAGCGGAGCGAAGCAATCCAGACCGCCGCCCGTGGAAAGATTCTGGATTGCTTCGCGCGCGCGCAAAGACGAGCGGAAGCATTTTGCCCATTCCTTGCCATGCTTATATCGGCTTGACCCGAATGTCATGCTAACGTCGCCACCATGATGAAGATCGACAAAGCCCCGGTGCCCCTGATCGTCCCGAATCCCGAAGACCCGCGCCTGACCCAGAGCGTGACCGGGACCGACCAGACCGGCGCCAAGGTCGAGATCAAGGTGCCGATGGAACGGCCGCTGACGCTCTACCTGAATGCGCAGGAGATCGTCACGATGATG
This sequence comes from Bradyrhizobium sp. CCBAU 51627, assembly GCF_028128765.1. Taxonomy (GTDB): domain Bacteria; phylum Pseudomonadota; class Alphaproteobacteria; order Rhizobiales; family Xanthobacteraceae; genus Bradyrhizobium. The sequence goes on along the minus strand of NZ_LBJG01000083.1, from coordinate 14,216 downwards.
ACGATCGGCGACTATCCGGAATATCTGGCACTCGGCTACCTGCTGAACCAGAACATGCTGAAATATAATGACGCGGTCACCGAGGTCGAATACGACAATGACCTTCAGGTCGTCGTCGTGCGCACCGAGCACCACACCAATTTCGAGGCCAAGCTGAAGAAGCGGACGCAGACCTCGGGCTGCGCGCAGGGCACCGCCTTCGGCGATCTGCTGGAAGAGGTCGAGAGTGTCGCGCTGCCCAAGGCCGAGCTGCGCACCTCCTGGCTGTACCAGATGACGCAGACCATCAACACCATGCCCTCGCTTTATCTCGAGGCCGGCGCGATCCACGGCTGCGTGCTGTGCAAGGCGGGCGAGCCGCTCTGCTACACCGAGGATGTCGGGCGCCACAACGCCGTCGACAAGATCGCGGGCTGGATGTACCGCCACGGCGTCGATGCCTCCGACAAGATCCTCTACACCACGGGTCGGCTCACCTCGGAGATGGTGATCAAGACGGTGCGGATGGGGATTCCGATCCTGGTGTCGCGCTCCGGGTTCACCGCCTGGGGCGTCGATCTCGCAAGACAAGTAGGCCTGACGCTGGTCGGTCGTACGCGCGGAAAACGCTTCATCGCGCTCGCGGGCGAGGAACGGATCGTCTACGATCAGAATCTTGCTTACGTCGAAGAGGAATCGGCGAAGCACAAGCGTAAGGGCGAAGGTGGTGACGACTAGTATGCCGGCAACAAATGTTCCGCCGACTCTTGGCGTGCTGCTCGCCGGCGGCCTCGCACGCCGGATGGGCGGCGGCGACAAGCCGATGCGAACCATCGGCGGACGCACCATCCTGGAGCGCGTGATCGCGCGCCTCTCGCCTCAGTGCGACGGGTTGATCCTCAATGCGAATGGTGATCCCGCACGGTTTGCCCCGTTCGGCTTACGGGTGGTCGCCGATGACGTACCCGGCTTTCCCGGCCCGCTCGCAGGCGTTCTTGCCGCTCTCGACTGGACTGCAAGACACTGCCCGGACATCGATTGGGTGCTCAGCGCCGCCGGCGATTGCCCGTTCCTGCCGCGCGATCTCGTCGCGCGCCTTCACGAGGCACGAGCCCGGGAGAATGCCCAGCTCGCAGTTGCCGCATCCGGCGGCCAGTCGCATCCGGTGATTGGCCTGTGGTGCGTCGCCTTGCGTAACGAACTACGTCACGCCCTGGTCGTCGAAGATCTCCGCAAGATCGACCGCTGGACCGCACGCTATCCGCTCGCGACGGTGACATGGCCGGCCGAGCCGCTCGATCCGTTCTTTAACGCCAACACGGTCGAGGACATCGCCGAGGCCGACCGGCTGGCGGCGCTGGATGACGCCGCCTGAGCCGCTTTGCGATTTTGGAACCGCGTCGAGAAGCTGCGGCTACCGGAGCTCATGGAAACCTGAACCGGATGAGGGATGGCGACCACTGATCGGGACATGCCCCGGGATCAGCCATGGCCGACTCTCTCTTGAATGCCATATCCGCCGTCGTCGCGCAGCTTGGATGCCGCATCGCCCGCCGTCTTACGCGGGCCGGAAGCCCGCATGCGCGAGTGCGGCGCGCGCCTCTTGCGAACCAAGGGCATCAAGAAAAGCCTGCACGGCCGGACGCTGCTTGCGCGCTGTCACCAGCGCAAAGTCATAATGCTCTTCCGCAAACGGAATGAAACCGAGGCCGACCGCATGGGCGACCGGCGCAATGGTCATGCCCCAATCGGCGCGGTGCTGCGCGACGGCCGCTGCAACCGCATTGTGCGAGCGCGGCTGGTTCCAGTACCCCTCCGGGCGTGCACCGCCGAGCAGACGGTCGATCAGGATGCGCGTGCCGGCGCCCTGGTTACGGTTGACCATGATGCAGGCGGGATCGGCGAGTGCAGCTGCAACCGCCTCCTTTGCGCCGAGGCCGTCAAAGCGCTTGTCGCCCTTGCGGAAGACGATGCCCTGCATTCGCCGCCAGCCTGGCACAAGCTCGAGCCCCTCGACCAAATATGGCGTGTTGTAGGTCTCGGTCTTGTCGTCGAACAGATGAATCGGCGCGAAATCGCATTCGCCGCGCTTCGCGGCTGCAAGCCCGCCGAGACTGCCGACCGCAATCGAGCGTACCGTCAGCCCCCCATGCGAGAGTTGCGCAGTGACGAGATCGAGGCCGGTGCAATGACTGCCGACGATGACGAGATCTGGCACGCGCACATGCGGTGTGAACAGCGTCACCTCGGCTTCCGTCCCCGCCGGCATCTGGTCTGCGAGGGCGTCGATGCGCAGAAAGCCGTCGGCCTGCGCGAAGGATGTGATCGCGCCGGAGCCTTTGCCGGAGGGATAGGCGATCAGGCTGTCCCTGCCCTCGACCAGCGCGACCATGACGAATTCGGTGCGGCCGAGTTCGGACGCGATACGCACCGGCACGACCGCGCTCACCTTGGCATCCGAGCGCGGCGGCAGACCAGCCAACCTGCGCAACACGGGCACGATCATATCGTGGAAAGTGAACATCGCCGAGGTCGGAAAGCCCGGCAGGATCACCACTGGCCTGTCGTCGCACACCGCAAGGCACAGCGGCTTGCCGGGCTTGAGCGCCACGCCATGCGCGATGATGCCGGGTTGGCCGAGCCTGCCAATAATGCGATGGGACAGATCGCCCGCGCCCTTCGACGTACCGCCGGAGAGCACCAGCATATCGGCAACCGCCAGCGCACCGCGCATGGCGGCTTCGAGCTTGGCTTCGTGGTCGGGAATGGCACCGAGGAAAATCGCCTCGCCGCCATTCTCATCGATCGCGGCTGCGACGATGGCGCCATTGGTGTCGTAAATTGCGGCCGGCGCAAGCGCCTCTCCGGGCTGCGCCAGTTCGTCGCCGGTGGAGATTACCGCGACACGGGGCTTCCGCACAACATTCACCTCGGCGATACCGCACGCCGCCAGCATGCCGATCTCGCGCGAGCCGATGATCGTGCCGGCGCGCAGCAGCGCCTCGCCGCGCGCGATGTCGGAGCCTGCATAGGACACGAATTGGCCCGGCGAGACCGCGCGACGAACATCAATCGCGTGCAAGCCGGCCGGCTGGGTGTGCTCGACCATGACCACCGCATCGGCACCACGCGGCAGCGGGCCGCCGGTGGCGATCGGCGTTGCAGTTCGTGCCGCCACCTGCAGCGTCGGCGCGGTGCCGCAGTGAATTGTCTCACGGTTCAGCACGAGCCGTACAGGCGCACCTTCAGCAGCCGCTGAAAGGTCCCCCGAGCGCACGGCAAAGCCGTCGACGTTGGAGCGGTCGAATGGCGGCACGTCGATCGGAGCGGTGATGTCCTCGGCAAGGGCTGCGCCGAGCGCATCGGCAAGCCTGCGCCGCTCGCTTGGGATCGCACGGGGAAACAGAGCCGCCTCGAAACGCGCCAGCGCGTCCTCGCGCGAGAGGATCTTTAAAAATTGCTCCTGCTCAAGCGCCCTGTGGTCTGGCGGCGTTGGGATCATCGTCATGCCCGGAACCCATATCATTCCCGCATCAGATAAGCATCGGCCGGCTCGCCCGCTGCAAATCCTTCGTGGCTGGCGGGAATGAGCAGCCATGCATCCGCACGGGCGATGGCGTGAAGCGGCCATTCGCCCACGGCAAGCGGGATCCATGTTTTATGTTCCTCGACCAGCAGCGCGATCTCGGCAATGCCGACGGTGGAGGCGATCTTGTACCCAAGCGGCAAGGTCACCGTGCGGCGCGACTGCCGCGCCGACAATCGATCGACGAGCGGAAGCGCCAGCGCAAGCCAGACCGCGAGCGCCTGACCGGGCGAGCCGGGCAAAGCGACGACAGGAACTTTTCCGAGCCGCCCGGCGGCTGCCGTGCGACCGGGCTGGAGCGCAAGACCATGGGCGAGCTGCGCCCCGCACTGAACCAGCGCCGCGATGGCGGCATCCGCCCGTCCGACGCCACTGCCGCCGGTCGTCAGCAGGAGATCGCAAGAGGAGACATCGAGCGCCTCCGCGATCGATGCCGCGTCGCGCGATCCGGCTTCATGTGCGCTCACATCGAGTCCCGCCGCGCGCGCGATGTCGGCGATCATGTGTATCGTCGCGGTCGCGCCCGGGACATTGACGATACGCAGCCGCGGTCGCCTGACACTCAGCCTGTCCGCACCCGCAACGCGCGCGAGCAGCAGAGCTGCCGGGTCGACGGGATATCCCGCTGTGGCTGCCGGGGCATTTTCTGCGATGTCGCTGCCGCTACGCGCGACGCCCTGTCCTGGAACGCCCTCCGCCAGCACCAGGACGAGCGGGCCCGATACCTCGACCGCCCCGGCATCGAGCACGCAGTCGCATTCCGTCGGCATGGTGTCGCCGACCTCGACCCACACTGGGAGCTCGGTCAAAGGCACTGGCGTATAAGAGGACGCGCCGACGAGATCGTTCGCGCGCAAAGCCCAGCCGTCCGCTGCGGCGATGTCGCGCGGCGGGCAGGCCGGCAGCAACTGCATGCCCGCCGCGATACAGCCGGCCGCGGCGGCCAGTGGCAATTCGACCGGCGTGACCGGGGCAAGGCCGTGCAGCAGCGCAGCGAGCGCGGTGTCGAGCGGCGTCAGCGAGGGCGGGAGGCGCTGGGTCATGCCTGATGATGGATCATGCATTGCGCGGCTTGGCAACCGCTGGTGTCTCGGCCGTCATCCGCCCGACTTGCCAGCATTCGGAAAGAACACCTGTTGCCCGTCGACCTTGTAGCCGGCGATCGCCGCCTGCCCCTCCGGCGAGATCAACCAGTCGATGAAGGCCAGGCCCAGCTCCTTCTTGACGTTCGGATGCTTCTCCGAATTCACCAGCATCACGCCGTACTGGTTGAGCAGCCGCTTGTCGCCCTCGACGACAATATCGAGACCACCGCGGTTCTTGAAGGCGATCCAGCTGGCGCGGTCCGCGAGCACATAGGCGTTCGCCGCGCGTGCAGCGTCGAGGGCAGCGATCATGCCCCGCCCGCTCTCGCGATACCAGGCGCCCTTGGCGCTGGCGATGTCGATGCCGGCAACGATCCAGAGCGCGAGCTCCGCCGCGTGGGTACCTGAACGATCGCCGCGCGTCACGAACGGCGCGCCCTTGGCCTCGATCGCCTTCAGCGCCGTCGCGATGTCCTTGCCTTTCACGGCCGCCGGATCGCTCTTCGGTCCGATCAACACATAGTCATTGTACATCACGTCGAACCTCTTCGCGCCAAAACCGTCGGCGACGAATTTCTCCTCCTGCGGCCGCGCATGCATCAGCACCACATCGGCCTCGCCTCTGCGCGCCCCGTTGAGCACCTCGTCGGCGCGCCGCGCGATCACGGTCACTTCGATAGCGGTCTTGTCGCGGAAAATCGGCAGCAGATAGTCCAGCAGGCCCGACTCTTGCGTCGCCGTCGTTGTGGCGAGGACGATACTGCGGTCCTCAGCGGATGAGGCCGCAACGGCCGCCGTGAGGCCGCAGGACAGCGCGAATGCAACGGACAGGCGGCCCATCTCAGGTTCCCATTGGCTATGACGCGATCATGATGATGATCGATTGCGCCGCACTCGTGACGCGATTGCCCATCGGACGCGTCTTTCGGGAAATCTCGGCAATGGGCCCCAGCGCCACGCCGAGTCCAATCGACAAGTCGGCGCGCGCGCCCTTCAAGATCGTTCACCAAAGCAGAAAACGCGCGCGCGGATGTGTTGCAAAGCAGCGAGATCATCGGGCATGGTTCCCGCGGACAAAAACTGAAATGCAGAATTCCACCCGCGTGAACATCAAAAAGAAGCAAGAATTTGCATAGGAATGCAGGATGGAATTCCTGACGACCAGCGAAGCCGCTGACTATCTCCGCTTAGGCGAACGAAAGCTCTACGAACTCGTCACCAATGGCGCGATCCCCTGCACCAAGGTAACCGGCAAATGGCTCTTCCCGCGACACGAACTCGATCTCTGGGTGCTGTCGGGCATGGCGCGACCGGCCGGCATGCTGACCCCAGAGCCGCCGCCGGTCGTGGGCGGCAGTCAGGACGAGCTTCTGGATTGGAGCTTGCGCGAATCCGGCTCCGGCCTGGGGTCGATGACCGAAGGCAGTGCGCGCGGGCTCGAGCGTCTGCAACGCGACGAGGTGATGGCGGTCGCAGTGCACTTCCACAGCCTCGACGCCGAAGGCAATCTCGCCTCCGATGCCTGCGTGACGGCACTGCGGGACGCGCCGGATTTGCATGATGCGGTGCTTGTCGCCTTCGTGCGCCGCGAGCAGGGTTTCGTGCTGCCGCCGGGCAATCCCAAGCGGCTGCGCAGTCTTGCCGACGTGCTCGCACTCGGCGCCCGGATGGCGACGCGGCAACAGGGCACCGGCGCGCAGCTGCTGCTCGACGTGCTGCTGACGCGCGCGGGCGCCTCGATGCGAGATCTGCGGCGCGTCGAGACGCCGGCCCTCACCGGGCCGGATCTTGCGGAGGTGGTCCGCGCCGGCCAGGCCGATTGTGGCGTGGCGCCGCGCGCGGCGGCACGCTCGGCGGGGCTCGATTTCGTGCCGCTGGTCTGGGAGAATCTCGACCTCGCAATGCGGCGGCGCAGCTATTTCCGCCCTCCGATCCAGGCCTTGATCCGGTTTCTCAGCGAACGGCGGCTGCGCCAGCGCGCCGAGGAGCTGACCGGCTACGATCCCCTGCCTGCCGGACAGATCCGCTTCGCCGCCTGAGATTGACGCCTGCCCCTGAATAGTTGCAAAAGAAACCAATTCAGCCGGGCCGTACCCGGCACATGCAACTTTCGGCCAACGCGCCGGATCAGGGAGGACAAGCGTGAATCCAAAAAGATTTGGACTACCGGCCGCGGCTGCCTTGGCCGCGGCGCTGCTGTCGGGCACCGCAGTGGCCCAGGTGTCCGACGACGTCGTCAAGATCGGCGTGCTCACCGACATGAACGGCCCCGCCTCCGCGCCCACCGGCCAGGGTTCGGTGACGGCGGCGCAGATGGCGATCGACGATTTCGGCGGCACCGTGCTCGGCAAGCCGATCAGCATCGTGGTCGGCGACCACCAGCTCAAGGCCGACATCGGCGCGGGAATCGCGCGGCGCTGGTACGACGTCGAGCAGGTCGACCTGATCGTCGACGTGCCGGTCTCGGCCGTCGGCCTTGCGGTGCAGAACATCGCCAACGAGAAGAAGCGGCTGTTCATCACCCATTCCACCGGCACCGCGGATTTCCATGGCAAGTTCTGCTCGCCTTATGCGATCCAGTGGGTGTTCGACACCCGCGCGCTCGCGGTCGGCACCGCGGATGCCGTGATCAAGCGCGGCGGCAACAGCTGGTTCTTCATCACCGACGACTACGCTTTCGGCCATTCGCTGGAGCGTGACGCTTCGAGCGTCATCACTGCCAATGGCGGCAAGGTGCTGGGCTCGGTGAGGCCGCCGCTCGCGACGCCCGACCTCTCCTCCTTCGTGCTGCAGGCGCAGGCCTCCAAGGCCAAGATCATCGGCATTGCCGCAGGTCCTCCGAACAACATGAACGAGATCAAGACCGGCTCGGAGTTCGGCGTGTTCAAGGGCGGCCAGCAGATGGCGGCACTGCTGGCGCTGATCACCGACATCCACGGGCTCGGCCTGCAGGCGGCCCAGGGTCTGTTGCTGACGACTTCTTTCTACTGGGACATGGACGACAAGACCCGCGCATGGTCGAAGCGCTATTTCGCCAAGATGAACAAGATGCCGACGATGTGGCAGGCCGGCGTCTATTCCAGCGTGATGCACTATCTCAACGCCATCAAGGCTGTTGGCACCGACGATCCGCTCAAGGTCGCCGCGAAGATGCGCGAGACGCCGGTCGAGGATTTCTTCGCCCGCAACGGCAAGCTTCGCGACGACAATCTGATCGTGCACGACCTCTGGCTGGTGCAGGTGAAGACGCCGGAGGAAAGCAAATATCCGTGGGATTATTACAAGATCCTCAGCACGATTTCCGGCGACAAGGCGTTTGGGCCGCCGGACCCGGCATGTGCGATGGTGAAGAAGTGACGGCGTGACGGTCGCTTCCGGCGACCGTCACTTCACCACGCCGAGATGGCGAATTTCATGGTCGGTCCGGCTGCCCCTTCCGTCAACATCGACTTGAGGCGATGTAGGCAGCGGGCGGATTTTGTGAAAGCATGCGCTCCAACAATAAGGCAACGGGAGGCGTCATGTTGCGGATTTTGCGGAACGGTGTTTTCGGGCTGGTCTTGCTGTCAGGTCTCTTCGCCGCCGCCCCTCCCGCCTCCGCCGCCTACCCCGACCGCCCCGTGCACTGGCTGATCGGCTTTGCCGCCGGCGGGCCGGTCGACATCGTCGCCCGCATCATGGCGCAATGGCTGTCGGACCATCTCGGCCAGCAGTTCATCGTCGAGAACCGCACCGGCTCCGGCGGCAACATCGCGGCCGCCGCCGCGATCAACGCAGCCCCCGACGGTTACACGCTGCTGTTCGTCGCGCCCAACAACGCGATCTCGACCTCGCTCTACAAGAAGCTGCCGTTCGACTTCCTGCGCGACACCACCCCGGTCGCGAGCATCATGCAGCTCACCAACATGCTGGTCGTCTCCAACGCGTTTCCCGCCAAGACGGTCCAGGAGTTCATCGACTATTGCAAGGCCAATCCCGGCAAGATCTCGTTCGCCTCGTCCGGCAACGGCACCTCGGTGCACATGTCGGCCGAACTGTTCAAGGCGATGACCAAGTGCGACATGGTGCATGTGCCCTATCGCGGATCGGCGATCGCCTTCCCCGACATCATCTCCAACAAGGTGCAGCTGATCTTCGACAACCTGCCCTCGGCGCTGGAGCAGGCCAAGGGCGGTAGCGTCCGCGCGCTCGGGGTGACCTCGCCGCAACGCTGGCCGAGCGTGGCCGACGTGCCGGCGATCGCCGAGACGGTGCCCGGCTTCGAATCGGTCGGCTTCTACGGCATCTCCGCGCCGAAGGGCACGCCGCCCGAAGTGGTCGAGATCCTCAACAAGGCCGTCGGCGAAGCGCTGAAGGACCCGAAGCTGGTGGCGCGCCTCGCGGAGACCGGCGGCATCCCCAAGCCGATGACGCCAGCCGAGTTCGGCAAGCTGGTCACGGACGAGACCGAGAAGTGGCGGAAGGTCGTGGAGTTCGCCGGCGTCTCGGTGGACTAGGCGACGGCCCGGCCACCATCCATTCGCCGGCAAGACGGGGGACCTCGTGGTCCCCTCGCCTCAAAAGTCGAAAACAACCCCATGCACAGTAGAAAAGCAGCATGATTTCAGCAGGTTACGTCAGCGAAAATTGGCACTCCGCGCAGCCGGTTGACTTGTCGGGCAAAACAGGCGCATAAGGGCATCATCGCGGAATTCGGAAATTAGAAAATCATCACCGACGCGGCGCCGGCGTGTTCGGCTCGCCCGTCCCGGCATTGCACCCCCGCCTCCATCCCTGTAAACGAACCGCGCACCGTTGCCAGCCCGCGCGTTCCCGCGGGGCCGCCTCGCGGCGGGGCCTGTAGCTCAATGGTTAGAGCCGGCCGCTCATAACGGTCTGGTTGCAGGTTCGAGTCCTGCCGGGCCCACCAATGAAATCAAGGACTTACAATAGGTTTTATTTCCACGGAAATTTGGGGCACAACTTGGGGCACAACCCTTGTTCTCCAAATGTTTAACACGCTCAAGTAGTTCCCTTTCTCTTTTGAACTCTTTGATCGCGCCGTATTGCGCGGCTTTTTTCTCGCGTAACTCTTATGAGCCGCTGAAGGTCAGACTCGCCGTTCCGATCTTCGCGATCGGGCAGGACATCACACTGAGAGGGCGTTTCATGGGACCGAATGGTCCTTGATGGGACCTTGCACAGCTCGCGCATCCGTTCGATCGCAGCAAGGGTGGTGAACTGCTTGTTGGCGATCAGCTCGACCTCCAAGCGCCCTTTCTCAATTTCCTTTCGGAGTCCTTTGACCGTCAATCCCCCGGCGGGAAAAGCCAACTTCAGAGCGACGTCCAATCTTAAAGGGGTATCGCGAAAGATCTTTGCCGTCTTCTCATCCATTGCAGCTCTCACCTGCGGAAGGTTTGGATACTATAGTCTGTAGCTCTTTAGTGTTCGAGGCAAGACTATGAGGCGTGAAAAAGCCGAACGCGCCCTTCGGAAAAATCATTGCAAACCTGAGAAACGCTGCCGGGCTCTCTCAGGAGGAGTTGGCTGAGCGGGCAAAAATTCACCGAACATATGTGAGCCAGATCGAGCGCGGACTTAAGTCTCCCACCCTCGTGATGCTCTTTCGGTTAGCGCAAGCACTCAATACGACGCCGAGCAAAATCTTGAAGCAAGTCGAGACCGATATTGGAGTGAATTAAGTAGCCACGTCGGGAAGGCTCGCTGCACACACACCGCCGCTCGCGAGAACTACGCTTTTTATACAACCGAGATTTGCGATCATCGAAATTTCCATTACTATGCTGCTGCCTCGCATCACCGGCTGACCAAATGTCCATAAAAATTGACCTTGGAAACCAGGTCCGACAGACCGTTCTTCCTCAGTGGAAGCCACTTTTGCCGCTGTTCGAGGCGGTTATGAACTCCTTCCAAGCAATTAAGGACGCGAAGCTCCCCAAGGGCGCCGGAATAGTAACCGTCGGAGTTTCTCGGGAGACTGGCACCTTTCTGAAGGAAGAGAACCCGCCGATCGTCGGATTTGAAGTAACAGACAACGGGATCGGACTCGACGACGAGAACTTTGATTCCTTCAACACAGCATTCTCGCGCCGCAAGGTGCTCTATGGTGGAAAGGGTCTCGGACGCTTCACATGGCTAAAAGCGTTCGACGGGGCAAAGATCAATAGTACGTTCCGTGCTGACGACGTACTGCTTTCGCGCTCGTACATGTTCGACGAAAGATACACCCTCGACACAGCCGGCCTACCAAAAAAAGTGGAATCTGGAGGCCCCGGCACCACGATCACGCTCTCCGGCCTCAAGCGCAGCTACAAAGAAAAGATTCCACGCTCGATCGACGTGATCGTTCAGAAGCTCATCGAGCACTTCATTCTCGTGTTCATCGAGCCCGACTGCCCGCGCGTCTACGTCATCGACCAGGGCCAGAGATACGACATCAACGAGATCTTCGAGAGAGACTATAAAGCGAGTTCATCAAAGCATGAATTCGCGATTGGGGACACGACCTTCACTCTTCACGGATTTCGTCTGCCGACGTCGCGAACGACAAAGCATAAGCTCGTGTACGCCGCTGACCAACGCGGCGTTATTAGTGACAAGTTAGAGGACTATGTTCCAAATCTCGGCGCTCGGCTCGAGGACGAAAACGGCGAAGCGTTCTTCTACCTGGCGATCGTGCAGAGTCCTTATCTGAGCGCCCACGTAAATATTGGTCGCACAGACTTCGACTTTAGCGCCGCCGACGATGCAGACGCAGAGCCGTCGCTGTTCGACACCGCAGAGTTGATCCCCCGCGCTCAGATTCGCGAGCGCGCTCTCGAATTTGTGGAGAAGGATCTAGAAAACATCATCGCGTCAATCAACACCGAGAAAATGGACAAGATCCGGCGCTATGTTGCATCGGATGCACCTCAGTATCGCATCCTCCTTAGAAACGCGGACAAATTCATCAACAAGCTCTCGCCTTCTCCCTCGCGCAACGAGATCGAAACAGCGCTCCATCGAGAACTCCATCAGCGTGAGACCGAACTCAAACGTGAAGGAAGCCGCATCATCAAAGAGGCGGATAAAATCGACGACTACGAAGAGTACCATCGTCGCTTCACTCAGTTCCTTGATGAATACAACGAGTTGGGCGTCTCGGCGCTAGCGCAGTACGTCGGCCACCGCAAAATCATCATCGAGTTCCTCGAGCGTGCAATTTCGCTGCCTCCCGATGAGGGTGCGCGATATCCGCTCGAAGAAGTTGTTCATAAGCTCGTTTTTCCGATGCAAACCACGAACAACGATATTCCTTACAACGAGCAGAACCTTTGGATGATCGATGAGCGACTGACCTATCACTCGTTCATCGCATCAGATAAGCAGTTGCGTTCGCTTGACATGCTGAAAACTAAGTCGGCTCAGCGGGGGGACATTGTGGCGTTTGATGAGAAAATACTCTTCTCCGACACAAACCCGGCCGAACATCCAATAAACTCAATCACCACGATTGAATTCAAACGCCCTGGGCGTGACGACTACGACGAGACCGACAATCCTCTGTCGCAAGCATTCAAGCTAATCGAGGAAATCCGCAGCGGGGAATTCCAGATCAAGGGGCGTCCTGTTCCAGTATCCAATAAGGATATCCCGGCAACTGTCTATTGTGTATGCGATCTGACACCGACGTTTCGCCGCGCGCTCAAGGATCGCGATGCCTTCGTGACGCCCGACAATCAAGGGTACTACGGCTTTCATCGTGGCTTTAACGCGTACTACGAAGTGATCGATTACACTAAAATGCTGCGCGACGCTAAAAACCGGAACCGGATCTTCTTCGAGAAACTGAATCTGGTGAGTAATCACTGAGAGGATTCCGTTCTTGATATCAGCACCGCCGCTGCTGAGATGCCAAACGCACGCAGGAGCAGGCAGGTGCGCACGAATAGATCGAGGAACGCCCGATGCGCTTTCAGGTCATACCAAATGGAAACCGAACGCCTACCGAAGGTCAGGACGTCGGCTACCTCTGGACCGATAATTGGGATGATTGGTTCGAGTTCAGCACCCTGTACGTACTGACCTACTTCGACGGCGAGGGGGTAAAGCATGACATCGGCGGCGTTAAAATCGGGCAGTTTGACATGGCCGCCAAACAGCGGCGACCTAACCTTCCCGCACAATTTCCACGGCTCGGGCCGGCGTTTTTCTCGCTCGGTCAGGACTCAGACTACTACGAAGCAATTAAAAAGCTCGACGCCGACATCGCGAGCGAGTTGCTCGCGTCGCTAAACGATATCGTTGCGGACGAGGAGCTTTATCAGAGGGCGCGCGAGGAAAAGGTTACTGGCACGTCACTGATGCGATCCGTGAGCGAGCGAACGCTCATAGGTCAGTTCCGCCGAATTGTCGCTGGCGGCGCGCGCTTGACAGAGTATACATTCCGCTATCAGGGCCCAGCTCAGATCGACCCCGAGTTCGCACCTCTCTCGCTCGTTTTCGAGGTCGTCCCATCCTCCAAACCGCCCAGCAATATTCAAGTAATCATTGGACGTAACGGCGTAGGGAAGTCTCATCTTCTAAACGCCATGTCCCGTGCCTTTGTCGAAGGGGAGGACATCGATAAAAATGGGAAGTTCTTTGACGAAGGTGATGAGCTCGACGAGCAACTCGAAAGCCCCTTCGCAAATATTGTATCGGTGACATTCTCTGCCTTCGACGACTTCCCCATCGTAAGAAAATCAAAAAACGCCACGAAAGGGATTCGCTACACTAATGTAGGTCTCCGCAAGCGAATTCGTCAGACAGGAGATGATGGCGGCGACGAGTTTGTTACGTTGACTCAGCAACCCAACGAACTGGCGCATGATTTCATAGCGAGCGCGAAAGCGTGTGCATCCGGCCAACAGCGCCGCGAGCGATGGCGACGAGCACTTCGAACTCTTGAATCAGATCCGATCTTCGAGGAGACCGATGCAACATCTCTGCTTGACCTTGATGCAGAGGAACTCGCAAGGGCAGCGAGGCTACTTTTTCGAAAACTTAGTTCAGGGCACAAAATTGTACTTCTAACCATCACCAAGCTCGTCGAGAGCGTTGAAGAGCGCACCTTGGTGCTAATGGATGAGCCCGAAGCACATTTGCATCCGCCACTTCTTGCTGCACTTATCCGCGCCGTCTCGGACCTCCTCATCAACCGCAACGGCGTTGCCATCGTTGCCACGCACTCTCCCGTGGTTTTGCAAGAAGTTCCGCGCGGTTGTGTGTGGAAGCTTCGACGCAATGGCGGCGGCGCCACCATCGAGCGCCCGGAGATCGAAACGTTTGCAGAAAACGTTGGCCGCTTGACGCACGAAGTTTTTGGCCTCGAAGTGACTCGGTCCGGTTTCTACAAAATGATCGCCGAGGCAATCGCGGCTAACGATGATTTTGAAGACGTGATCGACAAGTTCGATCGTGAGATCGGACTCGAAGGTCGCGCTCTGATCAGTCGTCCGTGAAGAACTCTGGCTTCAGGCTGGAATGGCCTGAAGCGCGGCGGTGAGAGCCGAGAGGATTTGGCGCAGCAACAGGCTGAGCCA
>NZ_LBJG01000082.1 GCF_028128765.1 Bradyrhizobium sp. CCBAU 51627 | reverse complement strand
GCTCAGCCTGTTGCTGCGCCAAATCCTCTCGGCTCTCACCGCCGCGCTTCAGGCCATTCCAGCCTGAAGCCAGAGTTCTTCACGGACGACTAATCCACTGTGATGCGTCTGGCAGACGCGCTCTCGGCCCTTTGCAGCCTTGCCGCGCAAATCAGTCAATCGCAAGATACAGTGGCGCAGTTTTCCCTCTCGTACGGGGCGGACGCTCGACCTCGTTAAACTTCGCAATTTCCTCGCATCGCGACGACGCCACTCCGCTTAGCTGCGCAACTCACTAGGTGGCCTTTTGGAGTAGTAGTGAACGCATGGCCACATGCTCTCATTGGTAGGCACATTCAACGATTTCGCGCCAAGAGAACGGCAAGCAGCCGACGCTCGGCAGGATTCAGGGATTGGTCTTTAGGTTTTTCGCCAAATGATCAACGAACGCGCGTGCCGCGAACTTCGCTCCGCGTCCGGCTGGGAATATGGCGTTGACGTCGGCGGCGCCCATGCTCCAATCCTTGAGGATCTGCACCAACGCGCCCGACTTGAGCTCGGCGCGACAGCCCCAGAGGCTGCAGGCCACAATCCCGATCCCGGCAACGCCGCCAGCCACGGCCGCTTCGTTGATGTTCCCCGACAATGGAGCTTCCACCTTTATGGAAACGGTTCTTCCGTCCTTCTCGAAGCAACAGACGCCATTCGAACCTGGGACACCAATCAACACGGGATGTCCGGACAGATCGTTGGGTGTTTTCGGGTACCCAGCCCGTTTCAGGTAGGCCGGCGAGGCGGCGATGAGCAGAGGATTTGATCCTACCCTTCTTACAGTCGCGGAGGAATCCTCCAACTTTCCGGACCGGATCGCGACGTCAATCGCGCTCCTGATGAGGTCTTGGCGACCGTCATCCATCGCCAAATCGATCCGCAGCGCAGGGTGCTTCGAAATGAAGGCCGGAAGTCGCGGAATGACCTCCCGAATTGCCATACTAGGCGAGAGGCCTATCCGGAGCACGCCGCGAAGCACGCCCTTGCCGTGAATGGCTTGGGTCGCCTCTTCCAGAATGGCAAGCGCGGGCTCGACCTTCGCGAGGTAGTCCGCCCCGGCCTCGGTGAGCACCACGGCCCTTGTCGACCTCGCGAAGAGGGCCGCGCCTACCTCGCGTTCGAGGGACGCGATGTGTCGGGACGCCGAAGGTTGCGAAAGCCCGAGATCCTTGCCGGCCCGCGAGAAGCTACCGGTATGTGCGACACGGACGAAAAGTGTTAAAGCAAGGAGGCGATCGGTCATCTCGTCTGTGCGCAGGTTTTGGCATGTTCGAGCTGGGTTCCGGATCCAACTTATGCGAAAATTGAATCGGTGGCGAGCCTACGACGGTGATCCTCATGCCACCCGGTGTATAGGCGACGAGGGCGATCAGGGCAGGGCCCGAAAGATACGGGTACGGTGGCGAAACGGCTGAAGCCACCCCAACCCTTAGAGCGAAAAGGATGCCAGCTCACAGTTAAGGACTGGGCTCGAAAAGTCTTGCTTGATATGTCAGGAAAAAATCGCTCGCTAGGCGCGGGAAGCGTGCGCATTCAGCTAAATTCCTGCTTTTCTAGTTCATGCTGAAAAAGCGCTTCCGCTGTCGGACAAGTCGACGACGCATGTCCCTCTGACCGGTAGCATGCCTGAGTGAAATGTCACGGCTAATCGCAGAGCTGTGCCTGCCTGACGCTTCGTGGCACTGCCTGCTGTGCAAGCGAATGTCGTATGCAGACGAATGAAAGCGATCGGGGCTCCATAAACGGCTTACAGTATAGAGACTGAGAGTCGCCGATCAGTTGAAACAACTTTCGTGACGGCCCGATTCGTTTCCGATTTGGTAAATTGCCGTTGACGTCAACCGCGTGATGGTGGAGGGCGCTTCATAATAAAAAGCTCCGTCACATCGTGTCGATCAGCCGCGGAGGAGATAGCAGCTGCCAGCCATTTCCCATCTGGGTACGTTTTGGCTTGGTCGTAGAGATTGACCAGATGCGAGCGCCAGCCATAACGCCGCTCCTCAAACTTCTCTCGCTCTGCTCTCCCCAAGACCACCAGGACGATAAACCGCTTGTATTCTGGCAGAAGGGTGCAGAATGCCTTGGACTTCTTGTAGCGCAGGGACCAACCCCGTTTCTTGCCGGCATAAAGCCAATCCGGCGCGAAAACACCGGGTTAGTATGCTCCGATCCAACTCCGCAGCTCGACCCAATGCACGAACGCCTTCGGACCGCCCCAGTCCCGGACAGTGTTGTCATCCGGCGGCTCGAATTTTTCAGTGATCATGTCGCCGATCCGCGGAGACTGCTCCATGCCGGTTTCCTTTACATCACATCTCGCAAGGTTCGGAAGATTTGGCGGGCTGCACCTCGATCTCGCGCTAGATTTGGCGCAAATTCTTGCGTCTTTGATGATGCTACCAAGGATACCTCTCCGCCCTCGGCCCGTAATTGCGGCGCAAGCGAGTCGTTCGTCAAAGAAAAAATAGGGGCCGCGGATACTTGGACACGTAATTTGGACTTTCGATACGGGCTTGGAGAAGGCGTAGCTTCGTCGGCTCAAGTACCCGGTACCGCGTAAGGATATTCTCGGCTCGTTTGAAGATGGGGCTCGTGAGCGTCGCAGATGCTCGCTGCAGGGTGTTGATCTAGTCAACCGATTTCGAATTTAGTAGTCTGTCCTAACGTTACGGAATGTCGGCTATACCACCGCCGCGATCGCGCGTTCGGTCTCCGGCAAAAGTATCGGCTGCGCGCAATCAATTTGGAGATCGGCCCAGCGCATGTTCTTATAGTTGAAGTCGTCGGGTAGCGTGGGCTTCACCACCATGAAGTAGGGAGATAGATCGAAATCGCGCGGCGCATAGAGAGACGAATGCCGATTCTCGGCGACGTCGTACCGCCCGGACTTATTCTCCATGTGCGTGATCTTGGGCAGGATAGGGTAACGCACCGCGTCGAATGCCTGCGCAATCAGAGACGAACAGATGATCCGACGCGCATCGCCGGAGCCGAGCACGATGGTTCGCCGACGCCAACGTTTCGTGAAGGGGCAAGGGAATAGATAGCGCATGAGGTCGATGACGTTTTTGAAGTCGTAGCCGAGACCTATGCGTTCGAATACGTAGCGGCACACCTGTTCGCGATCAGAATCGCTCAGGCCGACTGGCCGGCAGATGCGGGTTTGGCAATGCAAATACTTCGACAGAGGGGCCGACACGACGCCTTCGTCGATATTGGCTTCAATCAGGACGTGCGGCTCGTCGCCATTTGTGACGCCAGCTATCGGCCCAACGTACAACGCCGAATGCGACCATGTCGATTGGGTGATATACTTGATGCTGCTGGAAATACGACCTTTGCCCTCGATCAGCAGGACGTCACCGGGTTGGAGAGCGTGGCGTAGGGCGATCGTTGCATTGTCCGAGGCGAAGGGCTCGACCCGATTGGCCGGCTTCTGCAGCCGGGCGATCAAACGTTCGACGTTGTCGAACATCCAGCTCATCACTCTTTCCCTGCTTTTTGGCCGTTCTCGTTGGCAGTTCCAGACGACTGTTCCGTTCCTTGTCAAAGCCTAGTCAGGAAAAACGGATCGGACTATTGCACTGAGGTCGATCTGCGCACTGCATTTGTCTGAGTCGACTATACAAAAGTATTGACCAGCCAGGCCGTTCCCGGTGATGGCAAAGCAGCACCTTGCCCGACGGCTGCTGTCGGTCCGCTTTCAAAATGACGCTGCTCTAGAGCGGGCGCACATTCGAGATCGCGGGGTGGAGGCGAGGTGACCAATGACGACCTTCGACGCCCCCTGTCGGCTTTGCACGGGGGGCAAATTTCGAGTTTGGACCTTTGCGTCGCTTCGCGTACGTGCAAGGGTCGAGCCGCTTCAGGATAAAGGTGGATAACCATTGGCAGGCAGGACCGTCTGGCTCTCAAGAACCGGTGCCAGACCGCGGAATGCTAAAACCGTTCAAACAGAAGTTCGCCTTCCTCAAACCGGAAGCATGTTGATCACTGTACCAAGAACAAAGCACAGCGATCCGATCAGATAAAGCCAGTTCGCTAAGTTGCCCATGCGATGTCCCGTCGCTCGGCCGGCTGGGGCTCTGCAGTCTTGTTCATTTCAGCATCTCTCTCCTCAGGAGAACGCAGAAGAAATTTATCAGTACGGCGGTCACGTCGGCGTGCCAGTCCAGGGCGCCGTCGGAACAGCGCCGAGGTTGATACTCTCAGTACTAAGCATCGGATGACCCCGCTCGACCGATAGCGCACGTCCGATGTCACCGCCGGTCTCCTACCTCGATCGATCTGGCATTGATCGGTGGAGCAGACCATTCAGCGAAGGGGTCCAACACTCACGATAATCACCTTCGAGTGCTGCGGAGGGAAATCACGTCCCGCCATAGAATCGATAAACGGTCGTTATTGCAGCCGCGATCCGCAAGTGCCAAAGCTAAGAATTCAGCTGGCACCAACTGTAGAGACTCCGTTACCGCCGGGAACCAGTTCGAGGCGCGCTCTTATGCATCGATCTTGACAGTGTTGATCATGAAGCAACTGCTCCAGTCGACTTGTCGTGCACTGTCCTCGCATACTGAGGACTGGTAGCGGCATGAGCCAACTCCCGAACCTCAAGAGATGCGAGCTGACCAACGAACGTTACTTCGCTCTCCAGCTCAGTTTTTTGGTACGAAAACGTACAGTTGGAAAGCTCGTTTACCTAAAAAGTATTAGGACGTTGAATCTGATGTATGAAGTGCGCAACAGATTACTACGTCTGCTCCCACCTGATGAACTCAAGCACGTTCTGTTGCTCTCGGAAGAGGTGCCGCTTACGAAGCGGCAAGTTCTTCATCGCTACGGCGTTCGTATGCAACACGTCTATTTCGTCGAGAGTGGTCTTGTGTCGGTCGGTGCCAAGGTGGGACCGCAAGAGTTCGTTGAGGTATGGCTAATCGGCTCGGAAGGGCTTGCCGGAATACACCTCGCGTTGACAGCGAAGTCGCAGCCGATGCACCGTCGAATTGTTCAGGTGGCCGGCGCGGCCAATCGCCTCACCGTAGATCGCTTTCAGGAGGCGATTGCTCGCCTGCCGACTTTCCGCAGCGTGGTGCACGCGTATATCGCTTCCGTGCTTATTCAGACCGCTCAATCAGGGGCATGTAACACGGCCCATCAACTACAGCAGCGGCTGGCGCGATGGCTCCTGCTCGCTCGCAATGCCCTGGTCTCTGACGAGATCCCTCTTACACACCAAGTGCTCGCTCAGCTTCTCGGAGTGCGGCGTGCCGGCGTTACGGATTGCCTTCTTCAACTAAGGAAGGATGGGCTTATTGAAATGATGCGTGGCTGCGTCGTAGTCCGTGACGCTTTCCGGTTGGCGCAGATCTCCTGCCATTGCTGGAGCTTGATCGAGCGCGAGTACGAGCGGAAATTGCTGAATGCTGGCACTCCGAACGGCGAACCGTTGGTGCATGGGAACCGATAGCATTGCGATGCCAAACGAACAATGACTGGTTACCGAGCTTGTTGCAGTCGGCTCCCCGACTCATCGATCTACTTCTTTCAAGCGAACCTGCTCAATCTGGCCCTCGATGATCGTCATTCACTTCTCATGCGGCTGCGACATGCGGCTAGGCAACCTTCAGTGTGTCCAACATTCGTCAGTGCTGGTAGACGCGGGCACATTGCGTTCGCTTTTGCAGGACTCCGCTGTCAAGTGGCAAGGCATGCGCACGATCCCGGCGTAAACTGGCTGACGGGAATTGGGAGAACGGGAATGGAAGAACAAGAAGCCTTGCAAGTAATTCGGATTCTCGTCGAGCACGGTTGCGGACCGGATATCGATATCGCCGACGCTATGGCGCAGTTATGGTTCACAGAGGCAGGTCTCCACGATTGCGAATATGAGCGCGGAATCGGGTTTGCTGGCGACCACAGATGGATAGTCCTGAGTGGGTGGGGAAAATTTCGGATTACCCAGGCCGGACTTGTCGCCGCGATGGGAGCAGTAGGTGTACCCGAAGTGAAGTGAAATCGATCTAATCAGGGCAGCGCTGAAAGTATTTGCAATCGTCGTGTCCGCGAAGTTTGCATCTAGGTGAACCCGTCGCGGTTCTCAATATTGACTGAAATGGGGATCGAAGCGACGAATGCGAATGTCTATCACTACTCTTCTTCGGAAGAAACGTGAAAGAATCCCGACCTGATGATGAGCTGCATGAGCCATCGTCTGAGGCTCGCTCACGTCGGACTACATTGGCTGTCCTCTAAACACCGTAGTTCGGCCAGCTAGCGATGTCTGGGAAGGCGTTACCAGAGTCGACGTGAAGACATTGAAAACCGCATCCCGGACCTGTCGAGGGTGCGGCTCTCAAGTAGAAGAGCTAGCTGGTTGGTGATGCCAAGCACGACGCGCCAATCATTTTCGGGTGTGAGATAAGTCGACGACGTACTACTCTTGACCCAACCGAAAGCGAATTGGAATAATTCCTGGGTTTTCCAGGGTTTTGACCCATTGCGACGGAGATGCCGCTATGATGCATCGACTTTGATGGAGTTCAACCGCCGCGGCGTCCATACAATCTCGAAGGCGTCGCAACCGGCTCCTCAGGCGCATTGAAAACTGACGTCGCGAGCAGGATGGCCGCGGCGAGAAGCCAATAGTACTGGGCATCTAGCTGAGCGAATTTAAAGGCAAACGGCACGATCGCAAATGCAATAGCGACTGCGCGGTCAACCCAAAGATGCATCCGGTAGGGAATAATGCGGACCAGCCCGGTGGGATGGTCGGTCATGGCAGCCAAGAGCAGCGCGGCGACACCGACAATAACCGAAAGCCATATTGCGAGCGGTCCGCTCTGGCCAAGTTTCAGCATGAACGGCGCCACGATTAGGAGGAAGGCGATGGGATAATCTATCAGATAGGCGTGGAAAGACTTGGTGATGAAGCGGAACGACATCGGCGGCTCCTTTGCGATTGCTGGCGGCGGTGCTTGCGCCGAGGTGATTGCCTCCATCCGAAAGGACGATGGGCCGCTCTATAGCGGCGGGCACTCTGCACACAAACGTCGCGAACCTGGTTATAGGCACCGAAGGCTATGCGGGAACGCCAACCATTAAAAATGCCGGATCGTTATCGATTCCATTCCACTCTCGCGCCGCAATGGGCTGGTGAAAGGCCGCTGCTGGTGTTCTTCGCCTTTGCTTGTGTCGAGCGGTTACAGGAATACGCTCCTCCAGTCTTCAAGAACAGGACCACCTGGCCGCCTTGAGTGTCGGGTTCAATAGATGGGAATGATCGCATCCAGATCTAAAATTGCGAAGTGTTCGTACGTGGCGCGACGAGTGGCCGGTTCAGCCAACCAACACAAACCGGCAGAGTCCTCAACACCATGAAGGCGGCGCGACGTTATCGATTGTCTCGCGGTTGCTCCAGACCTTTGCATTTAGGGAGCTCAAGGGCCCCACGCAGCTGCGAGCGAGCCCTTCCGAGTCGGCTGTGGCTGAGTCAATCAGCGGCGCTTGAGACGAGTGCTGCAGAGGCGTCGCGCCGGTCGTAACGCACGGTGGGCGTACGCATCGCGACGAGTTCCTCCCCAACGGTTGGATGAACAGCCATGACTGACATTAAGTCGTTCATGGTTGCTCCACTTCCGATCGCGGCCGCGAGCATCTGGATCATCTCGCTGGCCTCGTGAGCGAAGATATGGATCCCAAGGATCCGGTCAGATTCGCTGTCCACGACAACCTTTAGAAGAGAGGCCTCGCAATCCCCTGTTACGACGGCCTTCAGCGGGCGGAAACGGACCTTGTAGATGTCGACTGCACCGTATTGCGCTCTCGCTTCCAGCTCCGTCAAACCAACTGTGCCGATCTCCGGGCTGGAGAAGACGGCGGTTGGGATATTGGAGTAGTCTACCTGCCAAGCGTTATTGCCGAACACCGTGTCGGCGAACGCATGGCCTTCGCGAATCGCGACTGGCGTTAAATTGAATTGATTCGACACATCGCCCACAGCGTAGATATTGCCGATGTTCGTGCGCGAGTTAGCGTCTACGATGATTGCGCCGTCTGCGGCAGTCTTGACGCCGGCGCGATCAAGTCCGAGGGAACCCGTGTTCGGAGCGCGCCCGAAGGCGAGCAGCACCTCGTCGGCTACAAGCCTCGCGCCCTGTTCGGTCGTAACGTCAATCCTTCCTGTGTTGTGGCCACCGCCGGTGGCCCCGGCCCGTCGCTTGAGGCGACAGATGTTATCGCAAAAGATCAGCTTGATGCCACGGTTCGTGTAGGACCCCGCCATCGCTTGGCGCACATCCTCATCGAAGCCGCGCAAGACGTTGCTTCCGCGACAAACGACGCTGACGTCGCTTCCCAACGCCGCAAACAGACCAGCGAACTCCATCGCAATGTATCCGGCGCCGCCAATGACAAGCTTCTTGGGGAATGTCTTTATGTCGAAGACTTCATCCGAGGTGATGCCGAGCTCAATGCCGTCGAAAGGAGGCAACTCGGGCCGTGCGCCTGTCGCGATCAGGATCGTGCGCGCGCGAACGCGGCGGCCGTCCTCGATGAGGCGCACCGTATGGGCGTCGTCGAGCACAGCGCGAGACCTCACGACCTCGACGCCCGCACGTTCTTGGCCCTCGCAGTAGAGCCTTTCCAGGCGTGCAATCTCGCGGTCCTTAGCCGCGACGAGCGATGGCGGCAAGTGCCAGCCGAACGCCGTAGCTTCGTCGAACGCGCTTCGGAAGCGGCTCGCGTAGACAAACAGTTTCTTCGGCACGCAACCGCGAATAACGCACGTTCCTCCCAGTCGGTACTCCTCAGCGAGCATCACCCTCGCGCCGTACCCCGCCGCGACGCGCGCGGCTCGAACGCCGCCCGAACCGCCGCCGATGACGAACAGGTCGACGTCGAATTCCGGGTCGCGGGGAGGCGACTCTGAAGCGTCGGCCGCCGGTCTCGACACGCCTCTGAGGCCCTGCAATCCATTTGTGTCGCTCAAGTCAGATATCCAATTCACTCTGTGGGGACGGTCTAGACGCGTGCGCCGATCGCATCGTCTATGCACGCGCGCTGGCAAACGTCGCCTTGGACGGGTGCCTACTCTGGATTTGAACGGCCCTGAGTTCTGCCGGGCACTCTGTTACTTTGGTCCGGCGGGGGCGCCGGGAGCCCTCCCTCTTTGTGGAGCGCATCGGGTTGCCCCAATTGTGCGAATGGCCTTGCGCTCAAGCCCTCCGGGTCGCCTCGAAGAGGAACCATGTGCGACCTTCCGCCTGGTCGATCCAATTTTCGATCAGGCTGGTCGAGGCGACATCGCCATGTTCGTCGCAGATGTTACGTGTCTGCCGCAATCGTTGGGTGAGCGCGAGGTTGTCTTCCTTCAGCTCGGCTAGCATGTCGTCGGGTGTAACGAAATCAGCGTCATTGTCCGCGATGTGTTTCGCCCTGGCAATGTGGCCGATCGAACGAATCGCTGTGCCTCCGATCTTGCGGGCTCTTTCCGCTATATCGTCAGTCATCGCGAAAATCTGCGCAGCTTGCTCATCGAGAAGAAGGTGATAGTCCCTGAAGTGCGGACCTGAAATGTGCCAATGGAAGTTCTTAGTCTTGACGTAAAGCGCAAACACATCTGCCAGGAGTACCGTCAGGGCAGCCGAAATCTCTTTGATAGCATTGGAGCCGAGGGTGGTCGGAGTATGGAGTGGTGCCTCGCGGCGCGTTCTCGCGTCTTCTAAACTCATTTCGGTCTGTCCTTGCCGGGGTGCTGCTGTGTTGCTCTTCACTGTTGATGGCTCGGTTTAAGAAAGCTTCGCGAAAAGATACTGCCGGTTTTCAGGCTGAGCCCCTTGACGTTGACGCGGCTGATTTGCTTTCCTCTCATAGACCATCGACGTCTGCCTATGTCGACTTGCCCTGTGTTCCTTATCTCTGCTTTAGATCCTCGACCAGCATCGCGGTGGCGTGACGGGCGAGTGCTTGTGTTGGAGCGTTGGTATTGCCGCTAGTGATGTTCGGCATTATCGAGGCGTCGATCACCCGTAGCCCGTCGATCCCGCGAACTCTAAGCCTCGCGTCAACCACCGCTCGCGCATCCTTGCCCATTCGGCAGGTGCCTACGGGATGCCACATCGTAGTCACGACGTGCTTTGCCCATTCGCCGATATCGTCGTCCGACTGGATGATCGGTCCGGGCTCCATCTCTTCCTCGATGACGCGCGCCAGCGACTCCTGGGCCATAACCTTGCGAATTGCGCGCACGGATTGCACCACGGCCCTCAAGTCATCTTCCTCGCCGATGAAATTCGGGTTGATGAGGGGCATCGACATCGGGGCGCTGTCGGCCAACCGCACCCAACCGCGGCTCTTGGGCCGAAGCACCACGAGTTCGAAGGTGATGCCGGACCGGTCGCCCGTCGGGCTGAGTTCCTGGTTCGCAATAATAGGAGCGTGATAGCATTGTATGGTGGGTTCGGCGGTGAAGTCCGATGGATTCCAATGGGAAACCGTCTCGATGCCGTTGCCTGCTGCGGGGCCATCCTTGGTGACAAGGTAGCGAAGGCCCGCCTTTACCGTGCCGAGGCCTTGCGCGACGGCCTGATAGCCGAGATCGCCCTTCACATAGGCACGCACCGGTACCATCGGATGATCTTGCAGATTTTCACCGACCTCGGGAGAATCGACGATTACGGCGATACCGTGCTGGCGAAGTTGCTCGGCTGGACCGATGCCGGAGTGCATAAGGACCTTCGGGCTATGGACGCTGCCGGCCGACAGCACGACTTTTTCGGCTGTGATCCTGGCGCCCTCCATGAGTTCGACGCCAATAACCTGCTTGTTTGCGATGAGGATGCGGACGACCGTCTTGCCGGTGACAAGAGTCACGCGGCCCGACGTCAGGTGTGGGCGGAGATAAGCGTCGACAGCGCTGCAGCGCTGCTGGTTTCCGACCGTGGACTGCACAGGTGAGACGCCGATCTGGCTCTTGCCGTTATAGTCCGGATTGAACGGTAGCCCATATTCCTGGAAGGCTTTCATGCAGTATTGGTTCAGTTCATTGATGCCTTTGGGTTGCTGGACCGCTAGGCCGCCATCGATGCCGTGAAATTCGTCGTAAAAGGTGTCATTGTTCTCCTGCGCCATAAAGACGGGAAGTAAGTCGCTATACGACCAGTTGCCGGTCTCGCCGACCGCGTCCTGCCACGCTGTGTAGTCGCGTATCTGACCGCGAACGTAGGCCATCGCGTTGATCGAGGAGCCTCCGCCAAGCACCTTTCCTGAGCGATAGGCTCGCTTGGTGCCGTGCTGGGGAATAGTCTCATACTTCCAGACATGCCGATCGTGTGCCAATATCTTGGCGAAGCCGGCAGGAATGTGGATGAACGGATCGCGATCTGTGTCGCCTGCTTCGATCAGCGCGATTGAAGCATCGGTGTGTTCGGCAAGATAACTCGCGACCACACATCCAGCCGCCCCCGCTCCGACAACGACAATATCGTAGGCTTGTTGAGACATTAGCGGCTTTTCTCTCTTGCGCGAATCGGCATCGCTCGACGCCGTCTACAGGGGAGCGCCATCGAATGATCCTGAGCGTGATCGCACCATGCGGGTCAAACAGTGACTTCGCGTCGCGAGCGAGGGAAATGATCTCTCGACATGAAATTGATAGACGATCGTTATTGCCGCCGCTGTTCTAGTGGTGCTGTAGCTAGGAGGAATGTGAGGCCGTAGCGCAAGCAAAGCCAAGCTTCTATTCGGCGGCAATTGCTAAGCTATGTTCGGTCGCTAACTCGACCATGAATGATGTAGCAGCCTGCTCGGCTGGAAGCGCGAAATTCTTAGGGCCTACGGCGCCCGAGCTTTGGACCAAGGAATTGCGCTCGTTCCTTCGAAACTGAACGAAGCATTCTCTAACTCGAGGGAGATAGTAATCCTTAACAAGGAGAAGGAGCCTGCGACGACAAAGGCGCTCGCCATCAATTGAATGAATCAGAAATAATAACCAAGAGAGTCGAGCAACCAAGTCGCTCTCGACGGGGCCAATGCGCGCGGTGGCTTACATGGCTATGTCATGCACTGCTTTGTGATGAGTGAGCTGGTGGGCCAATCCATTTGCGGGTCTCGCAGATCAGAAACGGTGCCAGCCATATTAGCATGTACACCAGCGATCTCATGAAGAAGAGGTGAGTGTCGAACAGCGTCCACAGATGAATGACAGACTGTTGCACCCCGCTGGGATCGAATGTGGTCTCGGTCTCGCCGAAACGAATGGCGAATCGAGCGGGACACAGACGATGCTAGTTAAGATTGTCGAGTGCGCCGATATTACCGCTGACTACACTGAGCTTCTTTCCCTCGGTCAGCCAGATTCGAGCGAGAGTGGCGCACTGAGCCAAGGGGGCGATCAGCTCTAGAATCCAGAAGGGGTGTCCGTTCGTCCTGGAATGCCCGATGTGGCTTTTACTGGAGGACCGCCGGTGGCAAGGTGGCGCTAGGACATAGCGCGCTCGCGTCAAGCCGCGGAGCTGTCGATCATGCTCAATAGTAACGACAAACATTGACGGCGAACGCCCGATGGAGCTCCACCAGGTTCGGTACTTTCTACGTCAACTCACCCATCTTACTGGCTGTGTTGCCTATGTTTGAGCGTGCGTTTGCCTCGACGGAGGCTGTTCAGCGTCGAGCGAGGGAGTTTCAGAAAAAGGAAGTAGCTCGATTAATCATTGGTATCGCCCCGTCCATTTTAGCTTCCCTCGTTCTTGAGCCCATCGCGGAGGTGCGCAGAGTCATGTCGAGCTTCGAGAAGAGTCGCCAAGGCGCCTAATCGAGTTACTTTTAGAGGGAGAAGCAAATGTTGCCTTAGTTGGTGATCTCGAAGATGTGCCAGAACGAATTGACCATTTGGCGCTGTTTGAGGAGCGTTATGTCGCCGTGCTTGCGTCGTCTCATGAACTCGCTTGTCTTCCAGGCTCGGAATGGATGCGCTTCGCGCGGCCACTATTCTGGATCGTTTCAACTGTGACGTGGCTCCCAAATTTAACCGTATTTGCTTTCCCGACGCGTTGCCACAGTACAATCATCGCAGCTGCCGGGATTTGCACCTGCAACATTTGGCAGCCGCTGGGCTCGGAATAGTCCTCACGCCTGAGCATATGCCCCGGCTACCCTCTCTAAAGGCTGTTCCGATCGAGGGAGACACGGTATGGCGAGAGGTACGGCTTCTCGCCGTGCAGGGCCGCCGCTACTCAGCAGCACTCGACGCCTTCGTAAAGGTTGCGCGGCTGCAGGACTCATTCGTCGCAGACCAAACAAAGCGGCCGCGTCGAAGCGACCGCTATGTCCGCGTGAATCGCGATCACCACATCTCGAGAGATCCGGTGTGCAGATGAATATTGAAATGGTGTCAGACCATCTAACTAAGGCCCTGAAACAGGTGCGTTCAGAGCTTTTGGCGGGCCTTAACCGGACAGACCGAGAAGCATACACTAATCTGGTCAATTGGCTGCGGGAGACCGATGTCGCGTCGCGCGCGTTGCGGGTTGGCGAATTGGCACCAGAGTTTCTCCTGCCCGATGCGGATGGCCGGCTTCATTCGTCGGAACAACTTCGTCGTGAGGGGCCGCTTGTAGTGAGCTTCTACCGGGGTGGATGGTGCCCATTTTGCAACGCAGAGCTTCGCGCCCTTCAAGCGGTCAAACCCGAGTTTGATAGCCTAAAAGCGAAGCTTGTTGTGCTGTCCCCCGAGACGCGTGATCTTCCGAGGCAGCTCAAACAGCAGTTGAACCTGGACCTGACGATGCTCGCGGATGTCGACCACGCGGTGGCAATATCCTTCGGCGTTCTATTTCGTGTCCCAGAACAAACAAAAGCGCACTATGCGGGTCAAGGTTACGACTTCGCGGACCGTCATGGATCTACTGAGTGGATGTTGCCAATTCCGGCGACCTTCGTGATAGATCAAGGCGGTGTTATCAGGGATGCCTTCGTCGAGCCTGACTTCACAATCCGCCGAGAACCATCTGACGTTCTCAACCAGGTTCGCCAACTTGTCGGGTCTCGGGCCGAGCAGCCTGCGGATCTGACGAATGATGTCGGCCCGAAGAGCAATTCATAAATACTGATCCCGCGAATTCGACGATCAGCTAATGTTGTTTTTGGCAAGCGCGAGCGAGATAGAGATCAAGAATCGCGTGACCAGCGCTCGTTAGAGATCGCATCGAAGTATTGTGCGCCTGACGGGCTAGATCGAAAGCCTAGGACGCGGTTTCTCTCGTTTCCGGCGGCCATCTTGCTTGTTTGGGAATTGTTCTTGTTTCTCTCGGACACCCCCTTCCGCGCAACTGTTAGGCATCTATGCTAGCCGGCTCTCAAGAACTGTCCGTCCAATAAGAGATTCGTTTCGTCGCAAGAGGAGAATGTTTGCACGATTCGATGGAATCTTGCGCGGCCCGTCGATGACATCGATTTCATAACCAAAGGTCATTGGGCGAGCTAGGGCTGCCAGAATAGTTTCCTGCGTATGCAAATGAATGCGGAAGATTATGGCCCACGACGCGCCGGCGTGTGGGACGGACCAGGCGAGGGGGCCAGCGGCCCATCGCCTCCGGTGTGAGCTCGAACCTGCTCGTCACTGCAATGATACCAGCACGTATAGCAACCACCATGACTGAAAGTAATGGAGTCGCCATGAGCAACGCCGTGATCGAATGTATCCTGAGCCGAAGCGCGGCGAAGTACTATGACCCAGCGGCCACCTTAAACGACGACCAAATCCGCGAACTAGTGCGGATCGGCACCACCGCGCCGACATCGTTTCACTTGCAGAACTGGCGATTCATCGCGGTGCGCACGACCGAAGCCAAGGCGAGACTGAGTCCGATCGCTTGGAGTCAGCCTGCAATCACCGAAGCGGCCGTTACCTTTATCGTCTGCGGCCAGCTGGCCGATTCGAGCGTAATACCAGAGCGTTTAGCGCCTCTGGTGAAAGCAGGCATTATGCCTGAAGAGATGGTGCCGGAATGGGAGATTCCTGCGCGCGATCTCTACATGGAGTACCCGCAGCGCCAACGCGACGAGGCAATACGCACCGGCACCTTCGGCGCGGCTGCAATGATCTATGCGGCCCGTTCGTTGGGGCTTGGCTCGACGCCGATGATCGGTTTCGATGCTGAGGCGGTGCACCGCGAGTTCGGACTGAGCAAGGAGGAAGTACCCGTCATGCTCTTGTCTGTAGGGGCCGAGCGCCCAGGAAATTGGCCGCAGAAGCCGCGTCGTCCGGTGGCCGATGTACTGGAACTTGTTTAGGACCCAATTACAGGAACCGCGATGCCAAGAACTGCAGCCTTAAAGCGAGAAGACGTGCCTACGGATAGCAAACTGACCCTCGATGCGTTCACTAGGGCGGTTGGCTTCACGCCAAACATGATGGCTACCTTCGCGCAAAGCCCAATTGCGTTCAACGCCTGGGCCGCTCTGCTCGCGTCGTTGAGCAAGGCCCTCGACGTGAAGACCCGTGACAGCATCGGCCTCGCTGTGTCCGAAGTGAATGGCTGCAACTATTGTCTGAACGTTCATAGTTTTACTGCCGAGCATATGGCCAAGCTGCCGGCGGATGAAATTATGCTCGCTCGGAAGGGGCATGCCATCGAGCCGAAGCGGGACGCCGCCGTCCAGTTTGCGCGCAAAGTCATCGAGAGCCGGGGCAAAGTCAGCGAAGCCGATTTGCAAGCCGTCCGCGATGCCGGCTATACGGACGCGAACGTCATGGAGATCATCGCTCTGGTGGCCATGTACTCTTTGACGAACGTTTTCAATAACGTGTTTGATCCCGAGAAGGACTTTCCCGTTGTTCCGCCGGCCGGCTCCCTCTGAATTCTATCCGGTCGTATTGGCCATTTCGAGAAGCTGCGCGCGGCGTGGAAAAGGAAAGCGAACTTGCCGCGCGGCGCAATTGCGACGCCCGAAGCCGAACGGTGGTTCGAGTTAAAGGTGTTTGTGAATCGCTGGGACGTCAAATCTCCACTTTGGGAGGTCGGTCTTCGCGGTTCAGCCCGCTCGGGCTCGCAATTGTCAGGCGTGGATGGTTTCGCCGCCTTTAGCATCTACGAAATACTGAGGCGCCTCGCGCCGGTCGTACTTCCCGTAGTCTCGCACAATCCGCGCTCTCCGGACCCTGGCCTTGTCGTCCAGCACGGAAGTGTCCTCGTAAGCCAGCGCTGCAGCCGCGTCCTTCCAAGATATGAGCAAAATCAGGTCGCCAGGCGTGAGCAAGGCCTCGAAGATGTCCCAAGACGTACAGTCGGCGGCCCACGGATTTAGACCGAGCCACTCGGCGCAGTCGTACGGGTTGTTCGTCTGCTTCCACTCCGTCGGGCGAGTCGCACTAATCAACGTGACCGTCGTCCCCTCGCCAAACTCGGTCTCCTCGAGCCTCTGGTCCGTGAGGGCGTAACCCGGCGGCAATCGATTGTCAGCGGTGATCTGGCCGACGCGCAGGTGGTAGTCAGCTAGGATTTCGTCGCGGCCCTTCTGCTGGACCTCATGATGAGGCAAGCGGGTACGCCAGCGCACGAGTGACTTCTCGTCCCGCCAGGTCGAAAGCGAAAGGATCCAGCCCTCGCGGGTCAGGCTTCTGTAGCGCGTGTTGTCGACGAAGCCATCGACCCGCTCCAACTCAGGGCGAAGTACCCGGACCTTGTCAAGGTAGTCATCCCACTTCTCTCGATTTGGTAGCGTCTCAAAGATCACCAAAAACATGTAGTATCTCGCTCCTGAGTGGCGCGACCCGATCGATCGAGTGTGTCTGCAAGTTTTGTCCGCGCGGCCGACTTCTTGAGCAGGAGGAGCTGCTCCGGCATGGCGCTCGAAGCAATCGACGCCGCGCGCCCTCCAGCCGATCTATTGCAAAACTCCAACGATCCGCCGCGAGTGAGCAGGAGCGCGGCTGAGCGACGCGAATGCCGCTTAGAAATGATCATGTTACACCCACTCACGATTCGTTTCGTCGTCAGAAGCAGATACCTATATTTGTACCACACCTTTGCGTCTTTGAACGCCGCGTCTTTGGCATCGAATCCATAGCTTCAGGTCATTAGACGAACGAATCTTGAATCGTATTTTGGTAGCCCTCGAAGAATACGAACACCACGAAACCACGCTCAAAAGGTGGACGATGAAAGCCATTTCAGTGACCAGCCAGGCTGCGGGAGCAGTCGGAATGAAGCTAGTCGAGCGGCCCAAGCCGGAGGCGGCGATAAATGATGTTATCGTTCAGGTTCATGCGTCGGGATTCGTCGGGACCGAGTTGACATGGCCCTCGACCTGGACCGATCGCCTCGAACGCGATCGGACACCTTCAGTTCCTGGGCACGAGTTGGCCGGAGTGGTCGTCGCTCTCGGCTATGGCACGACAGGGCTGTCGGTCGGACAGCGGGTGTTCGGCCTCGCCGACTGGTATCGCGACGGCACGCTGGCGGAGTACGTGGCGGTCGAGGCACGCAATCTTGCGCCGCTGCCGGGCGACGTCGACTTCACAGTGGGTGCGAGCCTACCCATCTCTGGCCTTACTGCATGGCAGGGATTATTCGACCACGGACGTCTACGGGCGGGCCAGCGCGTCCTCGCGCATGGGGCTGCCGGCGCGGTCGGATCGATGGTGACTCAGCTCGCACGTGAAGCCGGCGCCTACGTCATCGGCACAGGTCGGGCCGCAGACCGTCAGAAAGCGCTCGACTTCGGCGCGCAAGATTTTGTCGACCTTGAGAACGACTCCTTGGAAGACGTCCGCGACGTCGATTTGGTGTTCGATCTCATTGGTGGCGATATCGGGAAACAGTCTGCACGCCTGATGAGAGCCGGCGGAACGCTGGTGTCGATCGTCGGGCCGATCGAGATACAGCCCGCCAACTTCTTGGTGCTCGACTTTGTCGTCGAAGCCGACCGTGCCCAACTGGGTGAGATCGTCCAGCGGGTGCGAGACGGACGACTGCGGCCGAACATCGGTATGGTCTCGCCGCTCGATGACGCTGTTGCCACCTTCAACCAGGTTGAGCGTGTCAGCGGAAAGAAGGTCATTCGCGTTCGTCCGTAAGCGGCTCGTCTGCGCGGATGCATGCGCGTTCCGTCCCAGGTCGATTCGTCGCCTGCAGGAAAGCAAGTAAGCCATCCATCGCGATTTAGCGGATCAGCTATCTTGGTTCGGCCGACCAGATCGAGCAGAAAGCTCATTGGCTCGACCTCATAGAGCGTCCCTTGGCTACTCGTCGCTCATTGTTGATGGCGAAGCTAACGACGATACAGCGCGTACGACGCGACTCTGAAGGCTATATCACGTTCAGGAAAGGGTTGATTGTAATCCGCAGCTTAAAGCGGGTTCTCACCCTGTCGACCGCGACAGGGATCTCGGTGAAATGTCAGCTAGCCGAAGCGCGGTTACGCCCGCTGGTCGGGACGGAGTCTATGGGGCTTGCTTAATCCGCTCGTCCAGCGGTTGGCTACCAACAACGGGTGGTTTGACGGCCAGCCGCCCAGCCGTCTGAGCGTCTCAACACAAGGGAAGAGCTCCGCACTGGCCAAGCGCCGCCGTACAGAATGTAGGGACTGGCCCTCTCCGCCCACCCATGCGCTTGTCTTGATTAATTGAAAGGGTAAGTGGCTGTGCGAAGCGTCTCAATCGCATTATCGCTGGAGACGAATGATTCATTCAGGGTAGGCGCGACATATCCTTGTTCTGCGACGGTGTTAAAATTGAAGCGATCGCGACATGATAGCCCGAGGGACTAGGTTGGTTACCAGGGCAGTGCCAGTTTCAATCGCACTAAGGGTTTGGGCCGTGAGCAAGACCGCAGCGGCGAGAACCGGGTAGCAACAAATGTCGATCCCACCAAAATGGAGGGCAGGCGAGGGAGTAAGGGAAATTGCGCCAAGTGCGCCATCCATCCACGGATGCAGCCAGTAACGAATGACCCGGACGAGCCCCATCGCGTGGTCCGCGAGAGTGGGCGGCAGAAACGCCGTCATGCGAGCCACCGCCCAAAGCCAGGGTGCGACAGGCCTCTTCTTGCTAAAGTTCAATCGAAAGGGCGCGATCATCAAGACGCTGGCTGCAGGATAGTCAATGATGTAGGTCTGGATAGACCTGGTGATGCGGCGAATGGGCATAGCGCTACTCCTGCTTGCTTTGCTGCTCATTTGAGTTCTTGTGACATCGAGAGTAGGAGCGGCGAACGAGATCAACCGATGCTTGACGCGGTTTGCCACGGAGTATCGATGAGGTGTACGGAGAATGTATTCTTGTTTGTGAGCCTTTAGAAATGCAGCATCGTTATGGTTTTCATTCTCTGTGGCGGCCACGCGTCTGAAGCGCTCAGTGTTAAACTGAAGATACGAGCCTTCAGAACGGGCTCACGCGGAAATTGTTTCCTTTTGAACGCTCCCGGTTGTAATCGGCCGGGCCCGCAAGACCGCGAGAGCGCGTCCGCCGTACCTCTAACTCGATCAGGTCGGGGGCCGTCATCGAACGAGACGACGCTGCAGTGGCTCTTCGATTTAAAAATTCCGCAGATGCTTACGCACTGCGTAGACCCGTTTCTTCTGGAAACGAACGGCCAATCTAACAAAGAATTTTCCATTGAAATGCCGCTCGCTTGCGCTGAATGCGCTCACGCTCTTATTGCGTAATTATACGTCGCACCGGGATGTCAGCTTGTTGGCCCGATGCTGCCTGACGCGATGCAACTCGAGCGTCGGCTGTTGCGAATACAACCCGAGGCGGCTGGCGAGGAGATGGTGTTCAAGTTCGAAGACGACCGGCTGTGGAAGGTGCTTGGGCGATGCTCAGCAGCTCCACCTTCGCAGATCGGCGGGTCAGGCAGCGTCCTCCGCCTCCATCATGGAAGCGATGTCGGTCTTTGAGGGTAACCGGAAATAATCCGACCCCTCGAAGCATTGCTGCTGACGCCCCAGCGGGCGAGGCGCGGAGAGCTGAAGCCCGCTAACATCTCAAGGATGTCACAGCTAGCGGCGGCTTGAGGGGCCGCGCGCTGCCAAGCCTTGCTGTCACCATTCGTCCTACGCGCCGCCCGTTCCAGACGAGTTGGGACGCTAACGCGTTTGTCCAGCTCCCCGGAAGGGTAGGAGATCTCATCAATACGGCGCACACGTCGGGGTGTCAGTCCAGGGTGCTGTTGCAAATGCGCCGACACGAGGTCCGGGCAAGCAACCTGACCCGTAGTTTCCGGAATCGTAGGCCCCATCGTATGATTCATCAGTCGGGTAACCCCAATACGAACCATAGGCCGGATAGCCCCAGCCCGAATAATAAGCGGGGTGGCTCCAGTGATGAGGGTAGGGATGGCTCCGCCGTACCCGGTAGCGCGCCGCTGTCATTCCGCTAGGTACACCCGCCTTGATCGATGTGGCATTGATCGGCGCTGCCGACGAGTCAGCCGTGGCGACGACTGCGATAGGAACCGCAACTGCAAGCGCAACCGCTATGCTGCGGATTTGAGTCTTCATGGTAGCTCCTTCTCGTTTTTGAACACCCAACGAGATTAACCTTGCAACCTCGGCGATGAAAATCACCTCTCGCAATCAAGTCGATAGACAATCATTATTGCCAGGCTGCGCAATGCCCAAAATCGGGGGATTGCCATCATCTGCATTGGCGGGGAGTTCTGGTGTTGTAGCGCTTGTGCTGCAGTTGAGGGTTACGGAAACACCGACAAGAGTACGACTGGCCCGAGGTCGGCAGAGCCTCTCGTTTAAAAAAGGGCGAGCAAATTCGCGGCCATGCATCAGAGCCCATGTGAGAAATGCCACATCGCTCCGACATGCGACTGCGGTACAGCTAGGACGATTCTCTATGAGGTAGAGATGTACGAAGCAGTGCTCTGTGCCTGTATCGCAGCAGAGAGTTAGAAATCGATCCACCAAGAAGAAAGCAGAGTCGAACGACGCTAGCTTCGCCACGTCGCACCGCAGGGCGCATCGACTTAATGCGACCGCCCACACTGAGCGTCTCGCGAGCAGTCAGCGCCGCCCTATTGAGTGCGGTTGGCGGGATGGCCGCGCTTCCAGATCTCTGCTCCGACTTGTTTCACAATCGCTTGGGCGATCGCCCCGGATTCGAGGTTCAAATAAGGAATCTCCATGTTGCGGGCCAGCGTTGCGAATGTTGTCGTTGTTTGAGGCAGGGGCAGATGCGTCTCGGAGTCTTTCCAGCGCACTTGTCCAGTCGCGGGTACGCACAATCTTGATGAACGCGTCAAGCGCCGGCGAATATTGCCTCCCCGCTACGGCCAGGAGCTGCACCTCACGCCGAACTGGGTCGCCCTCAATCGGAATAGTAGCCAGCGACGGCAGCCTAGGAGCATGCTCTGGGACCAAGATGGCTCCAAATCCGGCGGATGCCATTTGCTGGAGATGCCTTTCCTGATCACTGGTGTGCACAACTTTAGGACCAGGATAGTCGACAAAACACTCCCGCAGGAACCGGCCCACGACGTCACATCCGGGCCTTTCGAGAAATACCACGTCGCGCAAATCTTGGATGGAGATAGCGGTTCTGCTCGTCATCGCATGTTCTCGAGAGAGGACAAGTACATAGCGTTCTTGGAAGAGCGGCCAATGGTCGATTCTCTCAGGTAGCTCCACAGCCTCGCCGACCAGGGCCGCATTAATTTCGCCATCCAAAAGCAACTCTACGAGCTCGTCGCCATCGGCTTCGCGTAAGTCGAATCTCAGTTCAGGGATAATCCTGGCGAGTTCCAGGAGCAATTCCGTGATCAGTGCGGCGGAAATTGAGGGCGCAAGCCCAATCTTGAGCCGGGCAATTGCCTTCTTTTGATAGCTTCGCGCCTGAAGCCTTACGGCCTCTGCGGCGGCAAATACCCCCTCCAGCGTGGGTAGAATTATCTTGCCCAGCTCGGTGAGCTGGGTGAAACGACGCTCACGGTGAATCAACGCGCCGCCTAGCTCCTCCTCCAGCTTGTGGACCGCCTTTGTCAGTGCCGGTTGGGTTACATTACATTGCTTAGCAGCCTGCGTAAAATTGAGCGTCCTCGCGAGGGCCAAGAAGTATCGCACCTGATGAAATTGCAGATGCATGCTCACACCCGGAGGAGTGGTGATGGTCCGAACCATTTTAATTCGTTGCCATGGTTGGGAGAGGAGACGGTCAAAGGGGGTGTCGGGGAGCTTTCTACGAAAAAATTGATGTGCACCGGCCTGGAAGTCTCGGCCTGAACATTGGCAAAAGTGTTCTCGCTGACGCTGCCTTCGACCAATGTCGCGGAAGTTGACATCAGCCTAATCTGCGAGTCCGAGAAACGCGTTCGATCGTCCAGACTGTGCATGCCTCGATCCAATCTCGCTGTGTCGATGGCGACTTCAGATTGCGCCTATTAAATGCATCGAATGTTTGGTTAGTTGATGTCTGTGCGTCATGTGGAATCCGCGACGCGCCGGCCGCCGCTGAGGTTTGTGAGTTCGTACGCTTCCTGGCGGACTCTTTGAGCGTCGCCAAGCAGCGGGGGCGCTCGGCAACATTGGAATAGAGCAGAGTCAAACATCATTTTCGCTTGGAAACTCCGCAGTCGCGCATTTCATTTCTCCAGCTTTAGTTGTAGCGGCCCGAGCGTTGTTCCTGTCGATTTAAGGCGCAGCAGGCGCGTGGGGTGGTCATAGCACTCGGCATTCTGGTCGGTCACAACGGCGCGTGCGGACGATTCAGTTTGCTCAATTAACAAGGTGCACATTGTGCTTGTCCGTATCGTCGGGGTGTTCGGTGCTCTTGCTAGCAATAGATAGAGCGGCTTGGTCGCGGCGTTAAGCGCAGTTCTTGCTACAGCGTTATCATTCTTGCGGTTTGTCGAGCCTCTATTCCATGGTGCCCGCGCCCTGGCGTGCCGACTCCAGCAATAGCGTCGCCATCCACGGTTCATCCAATTGCTCGAACGTTCAATGGTGTTTTGGAAGTCAGGTCGGCAGTCGGGGCGGAGCGATTGTGAACGTTAGTGCAAGGCAGGCTTGTAAAGGCAAGATCGGTTATTGCACCAAGCTTGCTGAGCGGGCGAGGGCGATAGTGGTGCGACTCTATCGCCGGCGCGACGGAGAGCGCTCGAAATCACGCAGGAGATCACACCGACGAGACCGGCTTCTTGTTGCCGGTTCACGCAACTCGATTTGCCTGTGAGGGCAGCGTAAATCGAAAAATTGCTCCCCGAGGAACGGCAGCGGCGGCCCACAGTCGTCCCCCGTGCGCTTCGACGATGGTGCGGCAGATCGATAGTCCCATCCCTAAGCCACTGGGCTTGGTCGTATTGAACGCCTCGAAGACGCGCTCGAGGTCCACAGAACTCAGACCCGGACCCGAGTCCTGGACTTCGACAAGCACGCCATCCGGTTCACTTTTGCTGGTGGTGATCACTAGCTCTCGCATCTCCTCACAGACCGAGTTCATGGCTTCGATCGCGTTGATGATCAGGTTCATGATCACTTGTTGCACCTGCACCCGATCCCCTTGAACGGGCGGCAAGCTCTCCAAAAGGTGTGACTGCACTGAAATGCCATTCTTCATGGCTTCACCACGGGTCAGGGCGATCACCTCTAAGATAGCTGCGTTGATGTCTACGTCTTCGTACCGGAGAGGCGCCTTTTTGAAGAGAGCGCGCATGCGGCCGACTATTTCGCTGAGGCGGTTGCCATTCGCAAAGATCCGGTTGAGGGCCTGCCGAGCGTTCTCCAGGTCCGCTGGTTCTTTGCTCAACCAGCGCAACGCGGCGGAAGCATTGTTGAGTGTCGCTCCGATTGGCTGGTTAACTTCATGGGCAATAGACGCGGACAGGTGGCCCATTGTCGCGACGCGATTCGCGTGCACAAGCTCCATCTGCATCTCAGCGTAACGTCGCTCGCTCTCGCGCATTTCCTCCTCTGCTCGCTTGCGCTCGGTTAAGTCGATCACGAAGGCAACGCCCTGTTCGTGTGGTTCACCGAGCGTCGCTGCCCCGACCAGCACTGGCACCCGGCCGCCGCTCTTCTGGAGGTACTCCTTCTCATATGGGTGTGCGGTTCCGGTCGCGTCCAGCTCCGCAACTCGCCGGTCGTCGGAATCACGCCATTCGGTGGGCGTCAGATCCCGCCAGCGCAGTCGACCGGAGATGAGATCGTTGCGGTCATATCCGACAATGCGGAGAAAGGCGTCATTGGCATCGATGATCCGGCCCTCAAGATCCCAAACGAAAATGCCGATGATATTGGCGTCCACCAGTCGTCGAATCCTGGCCTCCCGCTCCGCTAGCTCTCGGTACAGGCCGGCATTCTCAATTGAGATAGCCGCTTGGGAAGCAAGTAGTGTGAGGACCACCATTCGAGCAGGCGTAAACGCGCCAGTCGCGAGGTTGTTCTCCAAGTATAGCATGCCGACTAACCTGGTCTGCTTCAGTATCGGAAGACAGAGCACCGAACGTGAGCAGCGGTCGCGAATATAAACATCAGTCGAAAACGAGCTCTGACCTGAAGCATCGTGCAGGAGAACGCTTTCTTTAGTCCGGAGGACGTAGTGAAACACAGACTTCGGCAGATCCGCGGCCGTGACGCGTGCCTGTTTTAGGGTAACGGTCACGGTGCCGTTGCTTGTTGTAGCCTCTGCTTCAATTTTAAATTCGCCGGCACGCGGCAGAATTAGGACACCTCGATCGGCACCCGCCTGTTCGATTGCTAGACTCAAGAGCGTGTCGATTAGTTTTTCGAAAACAATTTCCCCGGACACCGCTTCCGAGACTCTAATTATGGTAGCTAAATCAAGCTGCTCGTTGGGGGTCACCATCGTCGCCGTGGGACTCGAGAATGACTTGTCCACTTTGAGATGAGGATGAAGCTCCTCGAGTTGGCGAACTTTTCCGTCGGCTCCCCAGCGGAGATAGCAGGCCCGCGCCGCGCGCAGATAGATGGCCGCAATCTCCTCGTGGCCGCGCTCCACGTAGAATCGCGCAGCAATCTCGTTGGCAATTGCCTGGTTGTGTACGAACCCATATCTGTGAGCTTCGCGGATGGCCCGGTCGTACAGCTCCTGAGCCTGCAGCAACCGGCCTTCAATGCGGGCGATTTCGGCAGCTACCAAGGCAGCGCGGTCTTCAAAAGTGTCGGGGTCGACCTCCGCCCAGGCTTGGAGTTGTCGGTGATGGTCCAGAACAGAATCGAAATGCGACGATCTCTGCTCCAGTGTAGCGTGAACGCAGACGGCCGCGTGCGCCAACGCACCATAGAAACGATACTCCGCCAACTCGAAAGTCGCCGCCGACGTCCACAGGAGAGGTTCCGCGTGCAGCGAGGCGTCGACCGCCGCCGCAAGGTCTCCGGCCAAAAAATGCGCCTGCAGCTTTCGCGTCCAGTAATGAAACTCAGCGAGCAGTAGATCGGGGCTTCTAGCCAAGCGGCGTTCGGTATCCACTTCGCTGTATCCCTCATGATCCAGACGCCCGAACTGTGCAGTTAACCCGCGCAAGGTAAGGATCAGACCGAGTTGAGCTCCGCAGTGCTCAATGACCAGGCCAAAACGCACTCGCCTGGCAAATGCCAACCCGTTCTCGCACTCTTTTTGCACTTCCTCGAGCGGATCCCCGGCTGCGAGGCCAACTGTGACGGCCAGCAGCTCGCACTCGGCTGTAAGATACTCGATTGAGTAAATCAGCCGGTGATTTCGTTCCCAAGTCTCATCCGGAAGAAGGGCTCTGCCGGCCCTGAGAAATTTGAGCGCTGAGTCGTATGCCGTCGAGAGTTTCGCACGTCGGCCGGCGATCAAATTAAGTTCTGCGACGCTTTCCCGATCCTCTACAAAGGTGATGAGATGAGAGCCCCGATTGAGTTGGTTGACGATCTCAAATATCGCTTCCTCACGTTTTTCAGCTGGCGTGTGCCTGGCGAGGAGCATTCCCATGCGAAGGTGAGCCTCGCCACGCAGGTCCATCGGTATGAGCGAATAGGCTGCCTCCTGGACGCGGTCGTGCGTGAATCCATAGGAATTATCCGTACGGAAAATCAGGCCCAATCGCACGGCCTCGAAGAGACGGTCGTGCATGCTCTCAAGCGAGCCTTGATAGCCTATCCGAAGCGTTTCGAAATCCGAGGTGTTGCCCAGGCAGGCGAGCTGCTGGAGTACCATCTGCGTTGCGGGCTGAAGGCGCTTCAACTTATCGACCATCAGCTCTGCGACGTTATCCGTGAACTCTTTGGCATGGATGCTGCGCAGATCCCATACCCAACGCCGCGCGCTGTAATCAAATGTCAGGAGGCGTTCATCCACCAGAGTAGAAATGAACTGAATCGCGAAGTACGGATTTCCAGTGGTCTTCTCGTGAATCAATTCCGCCAGCGGGGCGGCACGCGCCAGTTTGCATTGAAGGGTGTCTGCTAGCAGTCTACCTAGATCGCCGCGACTGAGTGGCGTGAGAACGATGTCTTGCACCGCAGCTCCGGCCTGACGGATCGCGTCTAGCTTCCGTACTAAAGAATGGGTGGTATTGACCTCGTTGTCCCGATACGCACCGATAATCAGCAAGTGTCGGAGATCGCTGTGCGTCAACAGATCTTGCAGGAGGTCAAGGGTTGCGACATCCAGCCATTGCATGTCATCTAGGAACAGGGCGAGGGGATGTTCAGGCTGCGCAAACACGCTGATGAAGCGTCGAAACACAGTTTGAAAACGTTTCTGCGCCTCCTGCGGCGGCAATTCAGGCACTGGCGGCTGCTCGCCAATGACATGCCTTAATTCAGGAACGAGATCGACAAGAAGAAGTCCGTTCGCATCCAGAGCCTCACGAAGTATGTCCCGCCATTTGCGCAGGTCTTCCTCGCTTTGGCTGAGGAGCCGCTGGACCAGTCTCTGAAACGCTTGGGCCAAGGCAGCATGCGGAATGTCGCGCTTGTCACGTTCGGATTTGCCTGAGGCAAACAAGCCTCGTGGTGGTACGAGCGATTTGTGGAGCTCGTTGACGACCGCGGATTTGCCGATGCCAGAGTGTCCAGAGACAAGCACAAGTTCCGCCCGGCCACCGCCAACGATGCGGTCGAAGGCAGTGAGCAGACGGTCAACCTCCCGGTCTCTCCCATACAGCTTTTCGGGGACCCTGAGACGATCGGGGACGTCTCGAGCGCCAGGAGAGAAGTCATCGATCTGTCGCCGGGACTGCCATTGTGTCAAGCAGCGCCGAAGATCGCTCTCAACTCCTGCCGCTGTCTGATACCGTTCCTCCGCCGTCTTGGAGAGCAACTTCATAGTGATCGCAGACACCGAGGCCGGCACGGCTCCGACTCGCTCGCTGGGTGCGGGTGGATGTTGGGCAATGTGGCAGTGTACCCATTCCATCGGATCGCAGGCCGAGAATGGCAGGCTTCCGGTCAGCATTTCGTAAAACGTCACTCCAAGCGAGTAAAGGTCGCTCCGAGAGTCGATCGAACGATTCATTCGTCCCGTCTGCTCGGGTGCCATGTAAGCGAGCGTTCCCGCTAAGAGCTCAGGAGCCTCGGGTGACTGGCGCTCGCGCGGAAGTTGGGATGCAATCCCGAATCCCGTTAGCCACGCGTTGGCGGCGTCGTCGACGAGGACATTCGCAGGCTTGATATCCTTATGTATGAGGCCCCGCTGATGGACTTGACCGAGTGCTCTTGCCAACCCAATGGCGGTGCTAAGGAAACGAGTGAGGTCTAGCGGTTGCCCTTGGTCACGCTCAAGAATCCGATCCAGCGGCTGACCGCCAGGGTCCTTGAGTAAGAGGATCGTCCGCCCTTCGTGACGAGTAACGGCCAGAGGCTTGGCGGCCCACGCGGGATCGAGTTCCGCTCCGAGCGAGTATTCGTGCATCAGCCGCCTAATACTCTGAGGCGACGGCCGTTCGAAGAGTGCGATCGCTAGGAGCGGCGAGGGGTCGTCGTGCTTTCGTCCGCGGTAAAGGGTAAAGTCCGTGCTTTCTCGTAGGGGCACCAGCACGTAACCCGAAAGCCCTGGGATAGGTGACATTCTTGTTGCCACAGCATCACCACTTCAGAGTATTCATCTGGATAGAATGCTCACAGGAACGAAGTATCAATGGCCGAGCGCAGACTTGGTTCAATCGCTCTAACGAAGTGAGACGTTTCAGCGAGAGCCAACCAGGATGGCGACGGCCCCTAGTGCTCTGGGAGTTGTCTTCTCAGGATCATTGTTCTCTGGACGGCATTGGAGCGCCGCGACAAAGGTCTCGACGCAGACATCATCTCCCTGCAGGACGCCGCTGCGCCAATCCCTTTGGTAATTCGCCAAAACGGGCGAGCGCACGACGCGCGCGGAATGATCATGCGCATTCTCCGAGTCGGCGATGGCGGCGCCGCAAAGAATATTCCTCGACTAAATGTAAGTAGACCTGAGCCATCTTATCGACCATGAGTAATCTACCATCATCTCGCGTGCTTAGCATTCCAGACTCAGAAGGCCCGATTGTTTTTGTGGTCGATGACGATCCCTTCACTCGCGGATCACTCAGCAGCCTGTTCCGTTCGCTCGGGTTGAAAAAGGTCAAAGCGTTGGCTTCCGCTGCCGAACTGCTTGAAATCATCACCCGCTCCGGCATTCCGGCCGGCGTGTTCAACCTCGTCGTCGGCTCGTGCTTGACGTCCTCGTCCGGATCACCGATCTTCCCGCTTCTCGTCTGCACGAACTGCTGCCCTCAGAAAGGAAGCTCCCGCGCAAGCTGAAGAACCCACCGATCAGCAAGCTGCCTAACCTTCACGCAGCGCTATCATAGCGGTACCCGGCTCTCGCGCGCATGCGTCAATCAGCCGGTTTTCATCGTATGCGTACGATGGGCAACACGCCAAGATCAACAGATATCGCTGACCGATCCGGATGCCCGTTAGATGGCCAGCAGCAGATGGCCACCAGCGGACGCGGATTGGGTGTCGTCGGCTATAATATGCTGGGCGCGGCGGGCACCGCGACACCATCTGATTGTTACGCACGAGGTCATAAACGTCGTCCGATAGCGGCCACCCCATCCTATCCGTTTCCACACTACCAAGACCCTGAACGGACATATCGGGATCACTGTTTCCAGAGAAGAAAAAAGGCGCTTAGTGCCAGGCGGGAGATTGTAAATCAGACGCCGGCCGCCGCCTTCATTTCACCCGCGAGTTCATCGTAGCAGACCATCCACGCCTCACGAACGGCGGGCGTGAGATCCTCTCCAAGCGCCTGTTCGAGGGTCCAGAGCAGCGCTTCCCGCAGCGCGTCGTAGTCGGCGAGCTTAACCCCGTACTCGACATGGCGGACGGCAAGGTCACGGATCGCAGGCGAAAGTTGATCCGGCGCCGGTAGATTGTAGACAACCATAGCTAGCATGGTCATTAGCTTGATGCCCTGAATACGCAAGTTGTTTCTGAACAGCGGCCGGAGATTCGGATTGGTGGCGAATAGCCGCTCGTAGAACAACGCCCCGGTGACCTCTGGCATCACCGCCAGCCTGGCGAAGGTGGTCTGGACAAGCTCCTGCTGCACAGCATCCACGATGTCATTTCCTTTGCGTGCGGGCGCGGCTCACGCAGCTCATCATAGCAATCGGATACGATCCCTCAGGCACATAGAAGCGTCTGGCAACCTGACGCATCTCATTGGCACTCGATTTTCGTGAGTCACTACATCATTCACACGGAAACAGTTGCGAAGTCGTCCCATTTAGCGCCGGGCAACGTCTCACTTAGCGCCAAGCCGGAGACCGCCCCGAACATTCACGATGCGTCCTTCCGTGTCGTGCGCTGGCTATTCACTCGTTCTTGCGATGCCGCACGCAGCATCGTGGGCGGGCTACCGAACTCGCTTGCGAACGCGCGATAAAACGTTGCCATACTGTTGAACCCCCAGCCAAAAGCTATATCGATCACCGATCGGCCGGTTCCCGCCGCGTCGGCCACTGCGTCGCGGCACCGGAGCAGTCGCTCGCGCGAAACGTATCGGGCGAAACTGACATTGTTTGCCTCGAACAACCGATGCACCTGGCGCGCCGAGATGCCGAGTGCGGCCGCGGCGCTGGCGGGGGTTAGGGAAGGATCGGCGAGATGCAGGTCGACGTAACGCTTGACGGCCGCTAGCCGCGCCGATTGTAGCGTATCCCGCCCCCGATTGATGCCTTCGTTGGAGATGTTACAGCTCAGTGCCACGAGACCGCAGAGATTGCGCAGCACGGCTTCACCATGTTCGTTGGGGAGCAGCGGGGCCTGTGCCTTCGCCGCATCAATAGCTGCGCCGAGCAGCGAGCCGAGCGGCGAGGCACC
Organism: Bradyrhizobium sp. CCBAU 51627; assembly: GCF_028128765.1. Lineage (GTDB taxonomy): Bacteria > Pseudomonadota > Alphaproteobacteria > Rhizobiales > Xanthobacteraceae > Bradyrhizobium. The sequence goes on along the minus strand of NZ_LBJG01000082.1, from coordinate 54,982 downwards.
GGCCAACCGATACGGGCGTTTCAGTCGGCCCCCGGTTATAATCGGCGAGAGTGCAGCCCGCGGGATGATTAGCAGGTCGAACGTCGCTGGGCCTTTCCACTCCGCGTCGAATTGCCATTCGGTCGAGCTTATGCAGAAATCACCGGGCTCATGAATCAGGTCGACTGGCGTGCTGCGTGCCGCAGCCCTCCAGATGACCGGCGTCCGAAATCGGCGGACGAAGAACGCTTCGGTCTTGTCCTTGGCAACGTCGGCTGCCGTCCGTTGGACCCTCTCAAGTCCCGAACTTATCTCCAGCAGCGCGAATTCGCCTGCAATCGAACCGCTTGCTTCCGCGCGAAAGGCAGCGGGATCCGGAATCTCGCCCGGTGTTATGCTATGGGCCTGCTTCGCGAAGTACTCGCACCAGGACCTCACGCGGTCGTGCGGTGCAATATGGTCCGTGGAAAAATGGACTTGCATAACCATCCGGTGGGCCGACCAAATGCCTTGGAACCTAATCTTAGACCGGTCACATAGGCAAAGCGAGGGCGCCGGGTTCGGGGCCGCCATTTTTTAAGGCGCACGCGGAGAGTTCCTTTGCGTCTCGATCAGCGCGCGAGCTAATCACCGCACCCGCCTCTCCGCGGCCTTAGCTGAACAACAACCGGATGGCGATCGGCGCAAAATGAGACATCGTTCGGCGCACGGTGAGACGACGATGATGACCTGCGAGGCTATGTTTACCCAAATTCGAGTGCAAGGCCGAATAGGCCCTATGAACAATGAGGTACGCAAAGGAGGTTGAAAATGGCAGCCAACGCAACAAGCACCATGATTTTAGAAGGTGACTTCGACAGAATCGACTTCCGAGGAGAAATCGTCGACGGGCACCTCGTCGCAAAAGGCATTCTCGCAGACCAGGCGGCAATGGATTCCATCCCAGTAGGAATATACGTTCTCGAAAAGGATGCGACCGTCGTCAAGTGCAACAAAGCCGCGATTGCAGGTTGGGGACGCACGCCGTCTCTTGGAACTTCGGAGAAGTTTTGTGGGTCACACCTTCTTCGTTATCCCTCAGGAGAAGTGATGCCGCACGAACATGCACCACCTTCCGTGGTGATCAATAACGGCGGCACTGTTCGAAACGCCGATGTAATTTGCGAGCACCCGAATGGTTATCGTCTTCTAGCTCTCGTGAATGTCTTTCCTATCCGTGACAGCGAGGACGAAGTGATCGGAGCAGTCAATATTTTCCGTCACAACACCAGCAAGACCGTTCCTGGCCTTGAGCCCAAGTCTGCAAGTCGTTCTGACCTCAAAGCTGACGAAGACGAGCAGTGAAGATCCCTTCGCCGCTTAGAGATTACTGACTATTTGACGGGTTGCTGCTCGGAAACCCAATGTATGGCATGTCCGCCGCAACCCGGCTCGCCGTTGCCAATGATATGTGCGCCGACTAGAACACTAAAGCTCGTGGTGGAGGTAAGTGTGGGATCAAAGCAACGAGGCGAATTGGAGCGCGAGATGCTTGCCGCCGGACGGCTTCCCCCCGGACAGTCGCTGACGCTGAAGTCGCCGGTTCTGCATGTGGGCTCGGTGCCGATCTTTCGTCCCAGGTCGTGGGATTTTCGTGTATTCGGGCTAGTAGAAGTGCAGCTGCGGCTTTCGTGGGAAGAGTTTTCTAATCTGCCGCAGACAGAGCTATCTGCGGACATGCACTGCGTCAATGGCTGGAGCCGCTTCGACAACAATTGGGGAGGATTGCTCGTCACAGAATTGATGAAGCGAGTGAAGTTGCGGCCAGAAGCGCGACATGTGATGGTCCATGGCGAGAACAAGTACACGGCAAACCTACCAATCGCGGATTTTCTGCGTCCGACTACAATTTTAGCCTTGCGGCATGACGGCGAGCCCCTCACGGCCGAGCACGGCTACCCGCTGCGGCTCGTGGTGCCAAACCTCTATGCGTATAAGAGCGTGAAATGGGTGCGCGGGATCCAGTTCTTGGATCGCGAGTCGCCGGGTCTATGGGAATTTAATGGCTATCACATTTACGGTGATCCGTTCAAAGAGCAACGATCTTCGAGCTGAGCATCCGAACCCGATGTTAGACCGTCGCCTGCGGGCGTGAACTTCGTCCCCGAAGGACAGGAGATTTACGTCTTGAGCGGTCATTTAAATGTTATCCGGCTTCGCGCGCTGCAGAGCAGATTGGACGCATCCAAGCAAATCATCGTCGTCGATGGGCTTGGCCAGGTAGCAAACGACGCCCTGACGCAGAGCCCTAGCTCGCGCTCTGTCATCTGGGTAGGCTGTAATCAGAATCGTCGGAAGGTCATAGCCAGATCCGGTCAAGAAGCTATGCAGCTCCATCCCCGTCATTTGCGGCATATGGATATCAACGATCAAACAGGAGGCATGGCAGAAGTTAGGAGACGCCAAAAAATCCGCTGCGGAGGGGAAAGTCTCAATCTTAAACCCCATCGCCTGCATGAGGGCCGTCAATGCCGCGCGAGATTGGTCATCATCATCGATGATTGAAATGCGAATCTCGTTAGACATATCCCCACCCTGATTGTTGGGGGATGCGGCGCGACGCATCTCTCGTCTCTATCCATCTCCAGGAGCGTACGACGACTATCCACTCAGTATAACATAACGATAAGGTTCTGGATTGGCGATTATACGGTGGACTGGAAACACCACACCACGGAACAATCGGTGCTATATTTTGGAATAATTGATGCAGAGCTTCTGAATAGTCTAGGTCGGTTCTCGTCGCCCGAAGTCTGAACCCGGGCTCGTTCGCTAGACTGGTAGTAGGGCCATCGAGAGATCAGGAACATCGATTGAGTTGCGCAGCAAAAAAGATCCTCGCTGATGGAACATGTGCCATCGCAAGGCGATCAGGACCCGGGCGACTTTATACCGAGCATCTCCGCCATTTTGACAAGCTCGGCCAGCGATTGAGTGCCCATCTTTTGCATCACATGGGCACGGTGCGCCTTTACGGTGATCTCAGCGACGTCTAGTTCGAAAGCGATCTGCTTGTTTTTTAAACCAGTGGTCACGAGAGCCAATACTTCTCGCTCGCGCGGGCTCAATCGCTCGTAACGCGACCTAAGGTCCGTGAGCCGCTGCTCAGTCTTCCGCCGCGTTCGATCCCGATCGAGGGCGATCGTCACTGCATCCAGCATGTCTTGCTCTCGGAACGGCTTGGTCAGAAAGTCCACAGCCCCTGCCTTCATCGCCTTGACTGACATCGGAATGTCGCCGTGGCCAGTCATGAAGATGATAGGAATCGAAGCGCTCTTTTTCGACAGCTCCCTTTGCAAATCGAGGCCGCCCAAACCCGGCAATCTGACATCAAGTACTAGGCAGCTCACCACGTCGGGGAACAAGCCAGTTTCGAGTAATTCCGCTGCCGACCCAAACAGCTTGACCTTGAACCCGACCGAGCTGAAGAGAGCTCCGAGTGAGTCGCGGAAGTCCTTGTCGTCGTCCACAACGACAATAGTTGGCTCCTCCGCTACCGCAAGCGTTCGAATAGAATGCTGCGCCACTGGTGCTTCTCTCCCGACACGCGAATAGAGCATGTGAAAAATATCACCTTCGCGAAGGTCGTTCAACGCACACGCGGCGCAAGTTCCAGGGTGGAACGCCGCAATATTGGGTGCTACAAACTCGCCTGGTTCATGGTCGCCGGCGCCTGGAGGCATCTCCTCACCCGAGGGTGCGAGCTGCTAACGGGCCGCGAAAGCCCGACCGTTCTCATCGCAATGTTGCGACGAGGTGCTCACCTCCCGATTAGTGAAGGTGGTCGCGAAGTCTCCGGTCATTCTTCTGTCATACGAGAATCCAAGCGTCGGCGGTAATCGGCGGGTGCGATTCCTGTCGCCTTCCGGAACGCCGTCGCGAACGCGTTACGACTGTTAAAGCCCAACGCCCGCCCGATCTCCGTCATCGAACCCGACCCGCCCGCCAGCAGTAACTTCGCGTGCTCAACACGCTGGTTGGTCTGGTAGCGATGTGGTGGCATTCCGAGAGATTGCTTGAATACCCGGCAGAAATGATGCGGACTGAGGCGCACCAGCTGTGCCAATATGCGGATAGGAATTCGCTCATTGACATGCTCGCGAATGTAGGCGGTGACAAGCCGTTGCTGCCACGGGGCCAGGCCGCCTTGAAGCTGAGGTTTAATGCTGGGCAGCCCGAAAGTGAAGCGTACGAGTTCGTGTATGAGGAGAGTACCGAGAGTGTTGAAGTAAAGTGGGTCTGCTGCAGGGCCATCCACGAGCGTCTTCAGCTTTAGTGCGGTGTGGCAGAGCGTGTCGTCCTCGAATAGCAGACGTGGAGCTACCGAGGATCCAGCGAGACCTGGATTAGAAAGGCACGAAAGCTTGTCCGGCTCGAAGTAGAAGTACATGAGCCGCATCTGCGACCCGCGCAGCTCGTGCCAGTCAAAAAATTCGAGACCAGCCGGTACGAATGTCAGTTTCCGCTCGAGTTTTCGGAGCGCAGATCGAGGCAGACCCTCCACGAATGTCTCTCCGTCCCGGCGCTCTCCCTTCTCGTACATCACGATCATATGCATTGGAGCCCGGAAATGGTTTTCGATTTTGCCTCGTCCGGCGAGTCGCACAGATTCAGCCGCCATTCCGTGCCCGTTTACCCTGAGGCGTGCCACGGCGTGGGACGGGGAGATTTCAACGACAGGATGGATCGTGTCCGCCACGAGGTCACTGTCCAATCGGCGGACTGTATCAAAAACGGAGGAGGCATGATCATCTTCAATGTTTCGGGCCCGGGTTATCGGGAGCAATACTTGCGAACTTAGAACCTGTTGCCGATCGTCATGGCCCCGCGAGGAATCGCGTAGCGTCTCCGAGTTGCTGCGTAAGTGGGCTTGGTGGAGCTTGACTCCCAGTTTGGACGTCGGAAGTAGTAGGTGGCCTTCTGACATCGCTTCTCCTGTTCGCTTAAATTGGCTTCGTGCTGTCAGCTGCCTTCTATCGGCTAGACGCATGGATTCGACCTCCGGGTTCCTATTCAGACCTTGTTCATCCGTTCGTTTGTCACGGTGGCGGTGACCGTGCGGGCGGCAGGTCGAGCGCCGGTTTTTCCTCGCCCGAAATGCGCGGTGAGTGGCTCGAGGTGAGCTTGCCGTGCGACAGCCTGGTCCTCAATTGCACTCGCATTTGCGCGTCTGATAGGAAGGGCGATACCGGGGTAAACCTTCGCGGAGCCGGACTGCGACTTTGGCATATCCAAGCTTCGACTTAGTTCGTGCTGGCCTGAATCACCAACGCGGAATTCTGAACCATCGTGCGAGCCCCCGACTCTGCTAGATGTCTCTCAAAGTCCCGCGCATGCTACGAAGAAACGCAATACCAGAGAGGCGGAGCGGCGGGGCCTTGCCTGGCAACGGCTGTTATTCCAGTGCCTATCGTAGGCGTCGACCCAATTTTGATGCTTCTCTACTTAGTCGCGCCGACTAGTCCGACCTGAAGCAAGTCAAGTCTGAGGTGGTACCATCGCGTCCGCCCTGGCTTGCGACCGTCTGTTGAGTACAGCCGAGATGCGGGCCTATCTTCTCGCGGTCAGAACAATATCGACCACATATGGTCGGCGCGAGATCGCTCTCTCGAATTCGATCAGGAAGGGTGACTTCGAAGATACTTAGCCGATTGTCTACCAGTGCACTGGACCGCGATGGCCATTTAGAAGGGTACCGATGATGGCGGCCCTATGACCACGCATTTTCTACTAGGCCCATGAGACCTAGTAAGCCGATTTCGATATCCCTAACTCCCGCCGTACTGGTCATGATCGTAGGCCTGCAGGATGCGGACAAAATCGGCCATGCTGGATTGGTCCCGATTTTCGGCCATAGGCCCAAGTTGTGTGTCGGGCGCGGGCGGGCCTCGCCAAAACCAGATTAGGAGATGCACGATGTTTTTCATGGCCGGCTCTCCGCAGCGAACCGTCGAACTAGGGACACTTTCGGGATCGGCGACGCACGTGTCGGTCAGGGGAAAGGTCGGTCGGGCGCTACGCCGCCGACCTTATCCTGCAACTGCCTGCTCGCGGGCCGGTTCCGTTGCGTTTCATTCCGTATCAACAGCTAGCACGGAGCCTGTGATTGACGCCATTGGGCGCAGGTATCAAGTGACAGTACAGAGATATCGGTTGAATCAAACGCCGGTCTATTCCGAATGGCCTTACGCAAAAGAAGGCCGCTTGCGTTGCCACAAGCGGCCCAAGTCTAGGGAGGCGCCCAAGGTGGGCAGCGATGGCGGGGGGAGAGGAGGACCATCGCGGCCTCATACATACAATGATCGCGATTGGCGGCTCAATTGAACGCCTGTACAGGCCAGTTATCCAAATGGAGCAAGAGTCCAATACGAAGGCTTAAGGCGTTCGCTCCACACGACAAGCCGCTTCTGCAGACCTAAACCGCTAACTTACCGCACTCGACCATCCGCTAGGCTATAACAGCCCTCGCCGAGCCGCGAGCCAGGAGGGCGAAGAGCTATTGCGTGCTTCTATCGTTAACACGATGGGCATGCGTCAGACGCGACGCTGCTTCTCCAGGTGATCGCGCATCCCACCCCTTATCCACATCCTCATTGTCAACTACGTGACTACACAACACCGAGGCTCAGAGCGCGGCTAACTCCGCTTCGTGCAGAATCCGCGTGATGGACCAAGGCGGACCTCTCGATAGAAATCGCTAATCTCCGAGCTTCGGGCATCGAAATGATAACCGAGGGTAATTTGCGAACCCGTGTCTCGTGTGATGCAATACTCATCGGCTTTGCAGGCGAAATGAGAACAGAGTCCCTGCGCGCGCCGCTTTCGGAATCGAGCGATTCTCCGCCTGCTGGTTGGCTTCCAGGAGATTGAAATTTGAAGCAGAGCTTTAGCGCCTACAGCAACCCAGGAAATTTCGTGCGCATCGCCGCAAAGCTGCTGCCTCTGCTTTGGGGTTCGACGGCCGTCGCCTTCGCGCTTGGTCTGTTTGGAACGTTCGACGCGCCCTCCGACTACCAGCAAGGTGAGACGGCGCGAATCATGTACATCCACGTTCCCGCCGCCTGGACCGCAATGCTTGCTTATACATTCATGGCGGTGTCTGCGTTCGGATCCTTGGTATGGCGTCATCCACTCGCCGATGCGGCTCAAAAGGCGGCAGCGCCCCTCGGCGCAGCTTTCACTTTCATCTGCCTCGTCACGGGCTCGTTGTGGGGCAAACCAATGTGGGGCACCTATTGGGTCTGGGATGCACGGCTTACCTCCATGCTGGTTCTGCTTCTCATTTATCTCGGTCTCATAGCACTCTGGCAGACGATCGAGGACCCGAGTAGGGCGGCACGAGCAGTTTCGATTATGACCCTGGTGGGTCTTATCGATATTCCGATTGTGAAGTTCTCGGTTGATTGGTGGAACACGCTTCACCAGCCGGCGTCGGTGTTCCGGATGGAGGGCTCGGCGATTGCTGGCTCGATGCTCTGGCCGCTGATTGTTATGGCGCTCGCATACACGCTCTTGTTCGTGACGCTCCACATTATGTCAGTTCGCAACGAGATCCTGCGACGCCGAGCTCGGCGGCTTGCGATCACGCGGGCGGCTGGTGACAAAACGGCGCTGGGTCGCATGCTGACTGCCGAATTAGGTTCCTGAACCTATGTTGCGGCATGACGGATTCATAATGGCGGCATTTCTAGTCACGGGCACCGTCCTGGCGGCAATGATTGTGGCGATTCTTATCGACTATGGTCTTCAGCGTCGAGCCTTAGCTCGCCTTCTCGATCACTCGGATCGGCGCGGTCGCGCATGAGCAACATCCCAGCCGCAATTCATCTATCATTGAGCGCGTCGACGCGTCGACACGCACTGGCCCGCTTGTGGGTTGTTATCCCTTTATTGGTCTTCTGCGGAATTGCGGCATTGTTTCTAGTGCGGCTCGGGGCAGGTGATCCCTCACTGGTGCCCTCTGCTCTGATCGGCAGGTCAGTACCGCAATTTGTGCTGATGCCGCTCGAAGGGCTTTCAACATCCGGTCCACCTGGCTTGTCGAGCGCAGATTTGCGGAGAGGGCACGTGACCATCTTGAACGTGTTCGCATCATGGTGTGTTGAGTGTCGGGAAGAACAACCGGCCCTGATGGCGTTGGCAAGCGACCCTACGCTGCAGCGACTGGGTGTGAAACTGTCCGGCATTGTATACAAAGACGATCCCAGAAATGCGCTGGCCTATCTTGCCGCTCACGGCAACCCGTTCGCACAGGTCGGCACTGACCGCTCAGGCCGAACGGGGATCGATTTCGGCGTCTATGGCGTTCCCGAGACGTATGTGATCAAGGGCGATGGCACAATTGTGTACAAGCTGGTTGGTGGCATCTCGGACGCAAGCCGGCCCGGTTTGATGGACGCCATTGCGGAGGCTGAGCGTCCATGACGGCTGCCTGGCACGCTCTCCATCCTTTCGGGATGAATGCAAGAAGGATCGTTTCTTGCCTCAGCATTGTAGTGCTCCGTCCGCTACATTGTTCGGGAATTCGGAGTTGGCAAATGAAAGCGGAACGGTCAGGTGGCCCGAGCCTCACTGGCTGCGCATGCTGGCGGACGGTGCGATGTGCGGTGGCCAAGATGAACGGAGGTCCTTGAAAGCGTGCTGTGGGTCATTTTTGCAATGATGACGTCGTCAGTCGTGCTGGCGCTGGCCCGGTCGCTCTCTGAGCGGCGCGGAGCCGTTTGCGCTCGTGATCCGGATGTGACGTTCTATCGCGATCTTCTGACCGAAGCGGATGAGGACGTGCGCAGCGGAATGCTAGCACCTGAGGAGTCCGTGACGACTCGCGCCGAAATCGAGCGCCGGCTGCTCGCGTCACTCAACTCGGCCTCCGAGGGCTGGTCGCAAACGTCGCGCCGCGGAGGTCAGCGACGCGCCGCAGCGGCTTTGGCGATCGTCTTAGTCCTGCCGCTCGTCGCGCTCGCATCGTACCTCAAGGTCGGCGCTCCCAGCCAGCCTGACATGCCGATCGCATCGAGGCAGTCCAATGCAGATTTTAACCTCGCTGCCACAGTTCCTGACATCCACGCCGGCCAAGCCGGAACTGACATTGAAAGGCTCCGTCCAGAGCAACGGAGCAACGCGATCCGAGGAATGGTAGCGGAGCTCGCCGAGAAGCTCTCGAAGGACGGACATCACCTTCAAGGATGGCTACAACTTATTAGGTCTTACGCGGCATTGGGTGAGCACAAGAAAGCTGAGGCGGCCGTCGCAAGCGCACGTGCTCAGCTAGCAGGCGACGCGCAAGCGTCGGCACGCGTGGATGAACTCGTCAGACAGCTTCGTTTAGAGGAGTAGATCTTGACGCGAAAGAGCAGACGCCTCGCTATCATCAGCGCAGCTGGCGTCACTTTGACGATCGCGATAGGGCTCATCCTGTTCGCGTTGCGGGACAGTATTGTCTTTTTTTATGGGCCTAGCGAACTGGCCGCAAAGGCGCCGCCGCCAGGCACTCGGCTGCGCATCGGCGGCCTAGTTAAACGTGGCTCACTTACTCACGAGGGTTCGTCGACTGTCATCTTCGCGGTGACAGACTTAAAACGCGATGTCGAAGTCAGCTACACCGGATTGTTGCCGGATCTCTTCCGGGAAGGACAGGGCGTCGTCGCCGAGGGCACCGTGGAAGGACCGAGCCGTTTTCATGCGGACACCGTGCTAGCAAAACACGACGAGCGATATATGCCCAAGGAGGTAGCTGACAAGCTCAAGCAAGAAGGCACTTGGCGTAACGAGAGATCTGCGCGAGCGCAATAGCGCCGCTCCCACGAAACATCCCTACTGATGGGACCACCAGATGATCATCGAAACCGGACATTACGCGCTTTCTTTGGCTCTCGCAGTCGCGCTGCTTCAATCAATTCTGCCACTCTGGGGAACCCGTACTGGGGATACGGCACTTACTTCAATCGCGGTCCCTGCCGCAATCACCCAGTTCCTGCTCCTAGGTTATGCCTTCGCAGCACTGACTTACGCCCATGTGGCGTCTGACTTCAGTCTCGTGACAGTCGCCGAGAACTCACTCACCACCAAACCGCTTATATACAAAATCGCGGGCGTCTGGGGCAATCACGAAGGATCCATGCTGCTTTGGGTTCTGATTCTCGCGGCTTTTGGAGCGGCTGTAGCGATTTTCGAACGCGCCATGGCAAACGAACTACGCGCGAATACGCTGGCCGTCCAAGGCTGGATCTCGCTTGCCTTCCTCAGTTTCATTCTGTTCACCTCCGATCCCTTCTTGCGACGATTTCCGGCGCCGTTTGAGGGCCTCGACCTTAATCCGCTGCTTCAAGACCCGGGCCTCGCCATACACCCGCCGCTCCTTTACGTCGGGTATGTCGGTTCTTCGATCGTGTTCTCCTTCGCGGTAGCCGCGCTGATCAGTGGCCGGCTAGACGCTGCTTGGGCCCGCTACGTTCGGCCCTGGATACTGATTGCCTGGATCTTTTTGACGCTTGGCATCGCCATGGGGTCGTACTGGGCCTATTACACCCTAGGCTGGGGCGGATTCTGGTTTTGGGATCCGGTCGAAAACGCGTCACTGATGCCCTGGCTTGCGGGCACTGCGCTCCTCCATTCGGCTGCCGTCATGGAGAAGCGTGAGGCCCTCAAGATTTGGACACTGTTCCTGGCGATACTTACGTTCTCGCTGTCGCTGCTGGGTACGTTCCTCGTGCGCTCCGGAGTACTGACCTCCGTCCATTCGTTCGCCAGTGACCCGGCTCGCGGCGTCTTCATCCTGGTCATACTGACCGTATTCATCGGCGGGCCACTCGCGCTCTACGCGTGGCGCGCGCCCTCCCTGAGCGAGCGTAGCGTGTTCGCACCCGTTTCACGCGAGAGCGCGCTGGCAGTCAACAACCTGCTGCTGACCACCTGCTGCGTTACGGTTCTGACCGGCACGCTCTATCCGCTCGCGCTTGAGGCGCTGTCCGGAGACAAGATCTCGGTCGGCGCACCGTTTTTCAATTTAACGCTTGGCCCGCTCGTAGCGCCTATCGTTCTGCTGATGCCGCTCGGTCAGTCGATCGCCTGGAAGCGCGGTGACCTGCTCGGCGCAGCGCAGCGGGTAACGGTCGCAGCCTTGGGTGGTCTTGTAATCTCAATTGTGCTCGTTGCTGTCATCCGGGGCGGCTCCGTCTTCGCCGCAGCCGGTCTCGGCCTCGCCGTCTACCTCATCGTCGGTTCGTTCACCGATGTGGCGTCGCGTATCTGGGCAAGAGGGCAAGGCGGCCGGGTTATGCTAGCCCGCGCGATCGGGCTGCCGCGCTCCGCGTGGGGTGGGGCGATCGCTCACGCAGGCCTTGGCTTGACCCTCATGGGCTTGGCAGCGACGGGTTGGGGTGTGGAGCGGATCGCGACCGTCAAGTTGGGTCAGAGGATCGATCTCGGTCCTTATCAAGCCACTATAGAGAATTTTCAATCGCGACAGGGCCCGAACTACACGGAGCTCGTCGGCCATACGGTTATCAGCAAGGGCGGCGCATACGTGACAGCCGTCGAGCCAGCCAAGCGCAGCTTTCCCACACGACAGACAACCGTCACCGAGGCAGGCATCGTAACGCTGAGTTTTGGGCAGATCTACATTTCGCTCGGGGATCGCCACGCGGATGGTTCGGTTGATGCGCGCCTGTTCTGGAAGCCGCTCGTGACGAGCATCTGGATCGGTGCGGTCATTATGGCGTTCGGAGGGATTGTGTCCTTGTCCGACAGACGCCTCCGAATTGGCTTCGCGCGCCGCGCGGCTCGCCTCCGCGTCGCCGACAGCCCCGCAGCGCCGGAGCCCGCCGAATGACGTGGCTTCGTCGCATTCTTCTGCTTTCGATCGTACTCGTAAGCGTCGCCCCTAGCTTGGCGGGGGCGGTTCAGCCGGATGAAATCCTGACCAATCCGAAACTCGAGGCACGCGCGCGCGCTATTTCCGCCGGACTGCGTTGTCTGGTCTGCCAAAATGAGTCTATCGACGATTCCAAGGCAGAGCTCGCGCGGGACCTTCGCCTGCTGGTGCGCGAGCGCCTTAAGCTCGGAGAGAGTGATGAGCAGGTCCGCGCTTTTCTGGTGAAGCGTTACGGAAACTTTATCCTGCTGAAACCGCCACTCGATTTGGAAACCGCACTCCTTTGGGGAATGCCGGCTTTGGTGCTCGGAGCGGGCGCCATCGTTCTCCTGTTCGGATTGCGCCGCCAGCAGTCCACGCCAGCGGCACCATTGAGCCAAGCCGAGCGGGATCAGCTTGCCGCTGCGTTTGACTCCGATAGCCGGCTATAGGCTCTTCCTGAGGTCAAGTTCGCACAAGGCCGAAGTCGTTGCAGAAGGGTGCCCCGAAAGAAAACCCGATTCGTTGCATGCCTCATTATTCTCCTGCGGTACGGAGAGCTGCGGCCGCAGCTATCGGAGCGAGCGCGATGGACGCGAGTCCGAGTGCGCAGAGGACCAGGAACGGTGTCAAAAAGGAAATTGTGGCACTTTGCGCCGCGGAGACACCGAAGATCAGCACCGGTACGGCTAGTGGCACGACGAGGATCGATAGCAATAGACCGCCGCGCCGCAGGGTGACAGTAAGGGCCGCCCCGATCGCCCCTAGAAGGGTGAACGTCGGCGTACCAACCAACAACGTTGCTGCTACCGATCGGAGGGCTGGGCCATCCAAATCCAACATTAGGCCAAACAGAGGCGAGAGCATAACGAGCGGCAGCCCTGTCACAAACCAGTGAGCCATGCACTTCACAAGAACAATGAGTTCTAGGGGCGCCGGCGACAGGAACATTTGGTCCAGCGAACCGTCCTCTTGATCTGCCTGAAACAGACGGTCGAGGCCCAATAGACTCGCGAGAAGTGCCGCTATCCATAGAATTGCCGGGCCGATCCGCGACAGCAAACGCAGGTCAGGCCCGATCGCGAATGGTACGACCGTCACGAGACTGAGGAAAAAGACCAGACCGAGAATCCCGCCGCCCCCGATGCGGCGGGCTAGCATGAGGTCGCGAACGAAAATGACGAGGAGAATACGTGTCATGATGCCCATCCGGTATCGCTATTGGGCAGACACCGCTCCACTGAAATCGGAAGAGCAGCGTGATCTTCCCGACCTCGCGACAGACAGCTACGTGGGCTGCGACCCCACTTCAGCGAAATGGCCATCACCTGGTTCCAAGCCTGACTTGGATTGTCCCTGGCAGACCAAGAGGTTCGTGGGTCGCGGCCAGCGTCAATCCTCCGCTTCCGAGATGGCCCGCAACGATAGCCTTCAATAAGGCGCACGCGTGCCGGTCGAGCGCAGTCAGCGGTTCGTCGAGCAGCCATAGAGGGCGATCGACGATCAAGAGCCGGGCCAATGCGACACGGCGACGCTGCCCCGCGGAGAGATAACCGACTGGCAGATCAAGAACATGAGCCAACTCCATTCGGTCCAGCGCCTGTAACGGGGTTCGCCGGTCTCGCCCCAAAAATCTCAGGCCGATCTCGAGGTTTTCGCGGGCGGTCAACGCCGATTTCAGCCCGTCAAGATGGCCGATGTAGTGGAGGCGTTCTGCCAGGGGCGCCGAATCCGCGGCTTCGGATTCCACCCATGACATGCGGCCGGATCTCACTGGAAAAAAACCTGCGATCGCCCGCAAGAGTGTAGATTTGCCCACTCCGTTGGGACCCGTCACTTCGGCGATTTGGCCCGAGCTTAGTCGCAAAGATATCCCGCCGAGCAGGATGCGCTCGCCGCGCGCCACGGATAGATCTTCGATCAGCAGATGGGACTGCTGTGTTTTATCCATTTTCAGTTCTCGTTGCCCGTTGCTTCTCTGAGATCGTTTCCATCGAACCCTCGCTCCCTCGCTTCGAGGGCTTATCGAAAAGAATGACGATTTTGGACAAACGTGTTCGAGCGGGTTGGTGGCGGAGAACGGTCCAGAAGGCCGATGAGGTTCGCTCTTCGGGGCTGCCCATTAAACGGATGCGAGCCCGATTGTGAACGCCGACGGCAAGATGTGCGACGCGATCGCCCATACAAACGTGAAAGGGATGTTCCATGGTCCCAGCTTGCTGCCTCGGCTGCACCACCGGGGACACCTGATGCCCTCCGAGTGTACTCTGCGCCGTCGGTAAGCCAACACCCTGGCGATGAAGCCGGGTAGGCGGTCGCGAAAGGAGTGATACCGATCACGACTCTCAGGAAAGAGAAAGGGCGCTCCAGGTCTCAGCCAGCGCAGCTGCGAGTTCAGCTATGTGGGTATCTGCGTGATAAGGGGACGGCGTGATCCGCAGCCGCTCCGTTCCACGCGGGACCGTCGGATAGTTGATCGGCTGGATATAGATGGCGTGGCGTTGTAGAAGGCGATCGGCTGCCGCCTTGCACAACTCCGCATCGCCGACAATCACAGGCACGATGTGGGTTTCGGTCGGGAGAACCGGAAGCCCGGCGGCTTGGAGCGCCTCTTTCGTTGCAGCTGCCTGTCGCTGGTGTGCTTCGCGCTCGGCAGACGAGTGTTTCAGGTGGCGAACAGATGCACGCGCCGCGGCGGCAATCGGTGGGGGGAGGGCGGTCGTGAAGATGAATCCGGGCGCGAAGCTGCGCACCGCATCGCAAATAGATCGCGACGCCGAGATATAGCCGCCAATGCAGCCAAATCCCTTAGCGAGAGTACCCTCGATCACCGTCAAGCGATGCATCACGCCTTCGCGCTCGCTAATTCCGCCGCCTCGAGCGCCATAGAGGCCGACGGCGTGAACCTCATCAAGGTAGGTCATTGCCCCATACCGCTCAGCAAGATCGCAGATTGCGCCGATCGGCGCTACATCGCCGTCCATTGAGTAGACGGATTCGAAAACGACGAGCTTGGGACCGCTTCCCGCCTCGCGCAGCAAGGCCTCAAGGTGACCAAGGTCGTTGTGGCGAAAAATCCGCTTTTCGCAACCTGATTGACGAATGCCTTCGATGATCGAATTGTGGTTGAATGCATCAGAAAAGATTACGCACTCTGGGATCAGCTTACCGATTGTGGATATGCTGGCCTGGTTCGATACATAGCCGGAGGTGAAGACGAGACTTGCCTCCTTGCCGTGCAGATCAGCAAGTTCGTCCTCCAAATCAACCAAGGGCGAACTATTTCCCGCGATGTTGCGAGTTCCACCTGCTCCCGCACCGCAGCGGTGTGCCGCCGCCGTCAGCGCGCTCACGACCTCCGGATGTTGTCCCATGCCTAGATAATCATTCGAGCACCAAACCGTGATATCAGTAACGGATCCGTCAGGGCGGCGCCATTTGGCGGTTGGGAAGCGACCGGAGACGCGTTCGATGTTAGCGAAGACGCGATAGCGTTGTTCCCCACGCAGGCGCTCAAGAGAGTCGTTGAAATAGCGTTCGTATATTTCGGTCGCACAATTGACGGCGCCCCAGACGAAGCTCGCTGGAGGCCTCGTCAACGCGCGTCTCATGCACGATATGTCCGAGCACGAGTGTGTGTCCGTACACGAATGTTCTTTACCGGAGCTTCCGTGCGCTGGATGCTTCGCTTGACGCTCAGTCGATATGTCCAGATTTTCCATGTCAACCTTCCCTATCCGTCACTCGAGCATAGGTCGACTATAGCCCATCCCGCAGAGCACTTCGCACTCGTCTCAGTTATGGTTTTAAAACCCTCCGGTTATGATCGAGCGCCGCCGCCTGAGGCAGCTTAGACCGAGCTTAAGCCCCGTCCTTTTTGCATGGTGCGTACTCCGCCCGGACTTAAAAATCTCCAAGATCGCGACTTGGCCCCGGAAGCTAAGTCAGTTGTACGACCAGATCAGTAAGAACAGCGAGATGGTTCGTCGCTCACCGCGCTCTAAGATGCCGCCAAGAGCATAGTCCAAAACGCTCGATGGCTGTCCACCAGTGGAGAGCTGGCGATCCGGATGGGCAGCCGGGCCGAAGTAGACAAAGCCGAGGCGAAGCTCCCCTGCCGATTGATAGTGTCATGCAACCAATGTGTGACGTAGGAGACTTCCTCAAACGCAAAAGAGGAGTCGTCGACATTCGAGACACTATGCCTTCTTGAAGAGAAGTGTCTTCACCAAACACGATGGACAATGGCTCGTAAGCTGCCTGACAAGACGATCACTCGGAAGGCGAGGCAAGCCGCGAGCGAGTGGAGATTGAGTGATCAGGGCTCGGGATCGGCGGGGAGATTGCATTGGCCCTTTCGTAGGATCACGTGCGACATTTGGAATGACAAGCCCAATCTGCAGATGAGCAAAGAGCCTAGCTCATCAGCAAAGGACTGGACATGATCGTTAGTCGCAACTCAGGGCGTTGCTTTGCCGGGAAACAGATAGAGCCGACGATAGTTCGAGAGCGCGTCATTTCCATCGGGCATTGATTTCATGCCCCTTTGTTGCTTTCGCACTTTTGCATCCATGCCTACTCTGATCTGCGCGCAGTTAATGAGACCACTCGCGCAGGAACGCAGTCGTTGCCCCATCGGCAATATCGAGCTGTCAAAGGAGAGAGAATATGAGACGCACCGTACTGGCACTTTCCGCCGTCCTTGGCGTTGGCGCTCTAGCAACCGCAGTTTTCGCGCAGCAACCGCAACTTCCACCGCCCGACGATTGGCACGCGACCGGCCGCTATCTTCCTGAATACACTAAAGACGGCGACCTTATCCTGCCAAAAAACTTTCACGAATGGGTTTACGTTGGATCGCCACTGACGCCGAACTTCTTGAACCCGCCTCAAGCAAACTTCCCAGAATTTCATAACGTATATATCGAGCCCGGTTCCTACGATATTTACAAGAAGACGGGCGTCTTCCCCGAGGGAACAATCTTCGTGAAGGAATTGCAGCTCATGAAGCCTGCCACCAATCCGGACGGTTCGAGCACCGCGCCATCAGGAAAAGGATTTTTCCCGGGGGCGTTCAACGGAGCGGATGTGACCGTTAAGGACAGCGAGAGATACAAGGCAAGCGACGGTTGGGGCTATTTCAACTTCAATCATCACGAACCAAAAGCGGCGACTGCTAAAGTCCGGCCTGTCGAGGAATGCGGCTACTGCCACATCGCAAGCGCGAAGCGGGATGACGTATGGACGCAGTTCTACGCGTTGCTCGACCAGGTTCCGCTACCGCCCGGCCAGAGTGGCTCCAAGAAAATGCCGCCCAGCAAGAATCCGTCCATCAAGAAGTAGGACAGCCGTGATGAAAATTCTCAGAAGTGCGGCCGTGGCGTCCGCGTCGTTCATGGCTGTGAGCGCCGGGTGCGTCGTATCGCAACTCGTACCTAGCCAGGCCGCGTCTGCGCAGGAACGACTCGTCGACGGGGCAGGCAACATGCATGTCCCGAAGAACTACCGAACGACATACGAATTCCTTGGAAGCTGGTCTGTTGCAGGTGACAAAGGCGCTAAGGAGATGCACGTGGTCTACGCGTCGCCCGGAACGGCGGCGGCTTATCGGGCGAGTGGCAAATATCCCGAGGGCTCGATCCTGGTCAAGGAAGTGTACGTCGCGGCCACTTCGGACATGACGACTGGGACCGTCAGCCATCAGCAAAGCCTCAAAGGATGGTTCATGATGGTGAAAGACAGCAAGAATAGTCACCCCGATAACAAGTTGTGGGGTAACGGCTGGGGCTGGTCCTGGTTTGACGCGGGTGACCCGGTGAAAACGACCTCAACTGACTTCCGCTCAGATTGTCTAGGTTGCCACATCCCTGCCAAAGCGACTGACTGGATCTATATTCAAGGCTATCCCGGACTCAAAAAGTGACAGGCCCTTAGCGACTACGCTTCAATGTCACGTGTGTAAAACCAGACTGGATGCAAGGAAGGTAGAGTCATGAAGGTTAGCGGGAAGTTCGGCAGATGCGTCTACGGATCGATAGTGATATTTGTGGTGTCATTGTCGATTCCTCAGGTAAGTTTAGCTGCTGATCCCTCTGCTGGCAAAAAGATCACGAAGCAATTTCTTATGTCTGGCCAGGTGGACCTGGCACGAGAGGTGGTGACTCTACCGCTCCATCGCGGCCGTCTTGCCTCGGGAGAGACCGTTTGGTTCGTTCTCACCGATGTAAGCGATTACGATACATCGCAAAAGATGGGACTCACGTGGGCGCCGAGTCTCGCTGATGCCAAGGACCTGAAGAGCACACGGGTTGCGGAAATGGACGACTCAGGCAACTTCACGTTTAAATCGGGGCGCGTCGATTTCTCGCCTTCGCAGAAGTTGGTCGGAGGGGACGCGCCCAATTTCTTTCCTCCTAAGATAGCCCGACCCGGATCTATTGGGGATGCGCACTACAGCCCACTGGTGCGGGTGGCAAATCGCATGAACATTGTCTTCAATGCGCCAGTCATAGCATTTGATGTCGGGCCCGAAAAAATTTCATTCTGCAACGGCAGCCCTAATTACTCTGTCGTGACGGACTCCGTAGCAAGCATCTGTCCTGATAAGGGCACTGTCGACTTGAAACTTCGGTTTGGGTTCGCGAACGGAAAGCACCTGCGTTATCTAAGTTTTGACGCAAATTCCGAGGAGTCAGCGACCCTTGAAGCGTCCACCTTTGCACCTGCGGAAAGCGATATTCTTCAGAGCGGCGCGATCGAGGTGATCTATACGATCTTGAATGGCAGCATGGGTGCGAAAGATCCGAATCGCCAGGGACTCAACAGTGCCATCAAGGGAGAGGGCCCTTCGCTCGACATCCTCGCGCACTTCAGCGAGCTCAGCGCCGGCTACTCTCCGATGTGGGACGTACGATTGGCCGAGTGGACCAAGGAAGCTATCGCGAAGGATCAAAGGAAATTGATCACCGACGGCGACGATCTTGAAGCCAAAAGCGCGGCGGGCTTACTGGTGAGCCCTGCGGGAGGGCCGGTGAAGACGACGGGCAATCTAGTGAATTGTCCGGTTGTGGGCTTTACCAACGAATAGCCCCCCGACCGCATAATCGTGGGTCCCCTGCGGAGCCGGGGAGCGCAATGTCTCTTCGCCTACTGAGGCTTTACCTTGACAACGACCGCGCTAAGGCCCCGCGCCATACTGCAGGATCGATGCTTAGGCGGGCCTCGCGCTTGACAGCTCGACCGAGTGACGGGGGCTGTCGATCTCAGTCCAGGCAGAGCTAGGCATGAGCGTTGCGAGCAACCCCGGTATGAGGCGAAATGTCAGTAGTCCTCGTCCAAAGCTTGGGTCAAAAGTCGAGCCCAACGCGGTTGATCAAATCAAGCTGTCTCGAGGAAATCGAGATGGTTCTCCTCGTCCTTTGTCAGGTTCTCGAAGAGGCGCGGGTGGAAGGGGCCCCCTGGGCTTGACGTCTGGATTCAGCTGAATCTGTATGGTCACCGATGGCCGCTAATCGCAGAGCCGACGGAGTACGCTGGAGCGCCGATCTGCGCCCGCGAAAGATGGAAACTCTCGGTCAGCGTAGATAACACAACTGGAATTTGTTGGCCCCGAGTAGCAGCCACCACCGCGTTTCGAGTATTACTGAAGACCTCTTCGATCTCCCTTGAGGTTTCCATCTGAACAAGAAGAGCGCTAATCAGCTGACTATGCAGTCCTTCGGAGTCTTCGACTACTTCACTAGGCCCGGCTGAGCTCAGCACAAGCGCGTTGACAGGCAGTCGAATGGGTGCGAGCCCATGTGAATAAGTCCTAAAGCGCCGCTCGTACGGATTGCGGCGAGAGGCCTCAATCACTGCGAGCCTAACCCGTGCTCCGGAATCTCGGAGTTGCAAAAGGAGGCGGTCGAGGCTTACACCTTGTCGACGAACATCCTCTTCACTCCAAATCGTCGCATCGATAGGGATTAGGTAATTCTGTCCGTCAGATTGGATGCCGTAACCTCCGAAATAAACCAACACAGTTGAGTTCGAACGCAGTCGGTTTTTTAGATGATCGATTGCGCGAGTCATTCCGAGACGCGTCGTATTCTCAATCGCATCGACCAAAAAGCCGTCCTCGCGAAGAGAATTTGTCAAGGCTTCCGCATCGCTCGTTATTTGAGGAAGAGGAAAGTCCGCGTCGGGATAGGCTGAATTGCCAATCACCAACGCCAGTCGACTAGTATCGAGGGGCGCGGCGTCGTTCGGCTGGATGGACTCGCTCATGGACCGAGGCGCCTGCGGCCGCATTGCCCCGTCGGAAGCGGCTGAGAGCAAGCTAAGCAGGACGGCAACGCTAGCTAGTTTGGGAGATCTCATTCCATTATGGTTTCCGGCTTACCGAAGAACATTCCTCCGGTAAGATGGCATAGCGGCAATAGCGTTCCGGCCACAGTTGAGTTAGGGCGCGTGGCGACATTGCGTCTTCAATTACGTTGTGCCGACCAGTAGCCTGAGCAGCGCGCTGATCCTGAGTGGCCGCTCCAGGTCCCTCGACCGGTGGTCGCGAACAGTTTGCCAGTACCCGCGGCATATTTGTCGTGGACTGTCACAGAGGCGCGAACTGCGCCCGACTTTGCGACGTAACCCCGAAACTTCACGAGATTTGGATGCGTAACAATCCCGTTGGTCACATCGACAGTAAAACTGTAGTTGCGATCGCAGGTTCCTCGTTGCGTCACGAAGACGAGGTCCCAAGAGCCGTCGTAGGCCGAGCGACCGTATGCTGCCGGTTCGAGAGGATGACCAGGCCGCACCCTTAAGCGCACATCTGTCGTCAATGGTGGTATGGCCGCCTTGATGGACGTACTAAGAATTGGGGCAGCTGACGATTTGGACGGCGCGGCAATTGAGATCGGAATCACAAGTGCGAGCGCAGACGCGCAAATGCGAAGTCGAGCGTTCATGGCAGATCCTATCAGAGTTTAACTCTGCGGGAGAATGACATTCCAGCGCTGGCCAGTGAAATCACCTCTCGCCATGAAGTCGATAGACGACCATTATTGGCGGACCGCTAGGGCCCAAGGGAGCGCAGCGCGATGGTGCCGCTAGTCGAGGAAAAAGTTGTCGCGCGCATTGGCATTGGTGCCTGAACGCGGTCGGACTGCTGCTTCGCCCGATGTCATCGGCGTCCGAATATCCGTGCGAGTGGGGAGCCGCGAAGTAACGGCAGGTTGCCGCAATACTCTGCCGCACTGGCAATCGCGCTTCCGACCGAAGGACACGGGCGAGCGCTTTTTGGCTAACGAGACACTACGGCACCATTGCTATTGCCGAGACTCGGAACCCGCGGCAATGGATCGTCGCGTGAACACCCCTTCTTGGTGGCCAAGAGTTTTACTGGACTGAGGCGACTATGTGCCGCTGGCGCCCGCCGCACGCCGCACGCTTCTGAGCTATTCCGATAACAGTCGGCTATCGACTTTATGGCGAGAGGTGATTTTAATTTTCACCGTCCTTGGCCCAATCTCGATCCATCGTCGCCCGTCCCCGGCTGCGGCCGGAGTTGCCGACGTTACCTCGGACGATCCGATGCCAGGAGATCCCAAAATGCAGATCGGCGACCCCGGCGCTGTCGAGCGCCCGCCGTTGGATGACGTAGTCGTGCTCGTGGACGGGAGCGGCGTTGCGGTTGGAGTGGAACGTGCGGTCAGAAGGATGAGTTGCGTGCACGATGATGTTGGCGGCCGCTCGTTTAGATGTGTGGAGATCCAAGTCATCGGGTCCGACGGCGAGGTATCGGGGATTTGGCGCCATACCGATCCGCTATGCGAAGCGCGAGGCGCGGTCGCGGACAAGGGGGCGATGGTGACGATAGCGGACGTGAGGCAGTTCGTCCACGACATCAATAATCTTCTCACCGTCATCGGGAGCGGTCTGCGGGAAGTCGAGCGTCAGAGCGATGCTGCGTACCGGGGGGGCATCCTCGACAAAATGCAGGATGCGATCACACGAAGCGCATCGCTTAGTCGGCAGCTCCTTGGCGCAGCGAGACCGCGCCAAAAGTCTAATGGTATAACAGGCAGTCAGCTCGCATTGATAGCGGGGACGCTTGACCGGGTGTTGCGTCCAGACGTTTCTGTCCGCACGGAAATCGAAACTGAGTTGTGGACCTTCATTGCCGACCCGGAAGAGCTGTACTTCGCGTTGCTCAATCTCTGCCGAAACTCGGCAGATGCAATGCCAACCGCGGGCGTGATTACTGTCGCTGCGCGGAACATCGACCCTTCTGGCAACACTGCCGGAGAGTTTGTCGAGATTGCCGTGGCCGATGACGGAGAGGGCATGCCCGAGAATGTCCTGTCCCAGGCCTTCACCCCATACTTCACGACAAAACTCAAAGGTCGCGGCACTGGACTCGGACTCCCTCAGGTCCGGCACTTCGCCGAGAAGCAAGGTGGCGCGGTCTGGATAGAGAGCCGGCCGGGTGCCGGAACGGTGGTCCGCCTCTTCTTGCCACGCGTAAAGCCAGCTGGGCTCTCCTGCAGCGTCGTCGAAACAAGGATTTCATACACGCACTTGCCCGGTGGTGACGTATTCCAAGTCTTCAACACCGCGACGGCTGCGCCAAGGTCGTAGCAGGCGCGAACACTCGGGACCGGCTCAGCGATGAAGCGCATATTTCCGTCAGGACGACTTGATCGACCGGTCGATCACGATACGGAACATGTGCTCGGCCCTCCCGACGCCGAGATCTCGCTGGTCGAGTACGGCAGCTACGCGTGTCCGCACTGTAGGGCTGCAAACGATCGCATCGCGCAGGCGCGCGATCAACTCGGCGACCGCATCTGCTATGTGTTCCGTCACAAGCCGCTCGCGAACAACAGTCTTTCATTTTTGGCTGCACAGATCGTTGAGCTTGCTCGTACGCCCGAAGCGTTCTGGTCCGCGCACATCAAGCTTATGACGAGATCGGCGCAGCTCACGGAAGACGATCTCCTCACGGTGGCCGCAGACCTCGGTGTGAACGCGGACCTCTCGCTTGGCGACAGTGAAGCCGTACGGCGCGCGAGGTCGAGAGTGGAGTCGGACATTGCAAGCGCGCGCGCGAGCGGAGTGAGATTCACGCCGACTTTCTACATCAACCGTCGGCGCTACGACGGGCCTTGGGACGAGAGTTCTTTCGTTGATGCGATGCTTGGTACGCTCGGCCACCGCGTTCGTACGGCTGCCTTGGACTTTGCGAGCTGGGGCCCATCAGCCGGCAGTCTGCTCGTCCTCGCGGCCGCGGCGGCGATCATCTTGACGAACTCGCCTATCGGGCCGCACTTCGACGCGCTCTGGCGCCGCGAGTTCGGCGTGAGCTTGGGCAACATAGCCTTTCGGAAACCCATCTTTGATTGGGTCAATGACGGGCTGTTAACAGTGTTCTTCCTGGTCGTTGGATTGGAAGTCAAGCGCGAGATGACGGTGGGCCATCTCGCAAGCCGTCGTTCGGCCGCGCTTCCGATCGCGGCCGCGCTCGGCGGCATGGCCGGACCGGCGCTTGTGTATGCGCTGGTCATCCCAGCGGGGCCGTGGTCGCACGGATGGGGTGTCCCGATGGCGACCGACACCGCGTTCGCGGTTGCTTTGATTGCGGTGATGGGCTCTCGCGTCCCCGTGGAGCTGCGTATCTTCCTCACCGCGGCGGCCATCGTTGACGACATCGGCGCGATCGTCCTCGTCGCTCTGTTTTACTCTGGTGAGATCCATCTGGCCTACCTTGCTGCGGCCGCTACAGTTGTAGTTGCGCTGGTGCTGCTGAGCCGATCTGGAGTCTACTTTCTGTCGCCCTACATCCTGTTGGGGGTTGCGCTGTGGGCGTCCGTATACGCTGGCGGCCTTCAGCCTACATTGGCCGGGGTGGTACTTGCGTTGTTTATTCCGACGCGACCGCCGGCCAACTTAGAAGCCCTGATGACGCAGGCGAGCACCATCATCGCGTCCGAGGCTCGGCACGAGGGTGAAGTTCTTAGGAACGGCCCCTCTACTTCGGCTCTGCACGCGCTCGAGGCAATCTACGAGAGACTTGAGTCGCCCGCCGATAGGCTGCTGCGACATGCCGGCGCGCGATCGAGCTACGCTATCCTCCCAATCTTCGCATTGGCGAATGCGGGAGTGATGATCAACCCAGGCGTCTTCGTCGGCCATGGCCGGCTCATGGCCGCGATCGTCGCTGGTCTCGCTTTAGGAAAACCGCTCGGCGTCTTCCTCGCGGCCGCCGCGGCTGTGCGCACAGGCCTAGCCGTCAAGCCGGATGAGTACTCGTGGCGGCAGTTGGGCGGGGCAGGAGTCCTCGCTGGGATTGGCTTCACGATGTCGCTCTTCATCGCCGGTCAGGCATTTCCAAACGCCACCGACTTCTCGGCCGCAAAAATTGCCGTGTTCGCCGCCTCGATTCTCTCTGCCGTCGTTGGGACTGTCCTGCTCTGGGGAGCTTCGCACCGGGAGCTTATCGGAGATGCGTCGCGGAGCCTCGACATAAAATCATAATGCAAGCCGGACAATGGAAAGGAGATGGTTCTTCCTGCCCACCAGTCGCACGACGCAGTCCCCCTGATTCACAACCACGCGTGAAAACCTGGGGTGTACCTAACCGAATTTCCTGGCATCCCATCATCAAGGAAACCAACAACGCTGAAGTAAACCGTCGCGTTTGAAGGAGCCGAAATGACGCACGTATATTTCCACTGTTCGAACACCAAGAAGGTTTTCGTCGATCACCGCGGCGCAGTGGTGGAAGATATTGCTGAAGCGCGGGATCATGCGAACCGTATCGTACAATCTCTCACTAGAGAGCGCAGCCTCGAGGATTGGCGTGACTGGATTTTGCATGTCAGTGATGATCAGGGCGATGAACTCTTCGTTGTGCCTTTCACGTTCGTGCTCGGCGAGCCGAATTAAGGTCCCCGTGTTCCTGGGGCCCTCGGACCAAGGCGCGCAAGTCGCACTTGAAATGCAAGCAGCTGGAACCTGACAAGGTTAACTTCAGCGTCAGCGCAGCCAGATCAAGATTTGATTTAACCTGCCGACTCAAAATGAGGAGTTCTCGCGCGCGCTGGGAAACAAACGCGGTCGCCAGCTTTGAGGTTTAGGCCGCGTACTCATAAACTCGGCGACGTGATGCGACGAAAGCTACGAAGGCCTTGGCATCAGCAATGCCGGCGACCACAAGATGTTGCCAGTGGGACCCGACGCCGGGAATCGCGTTCAGT
This sequence comes from Bradyrhizobium sp. CCBAU 51627, assembly GCF_028128765.1. Classification (GTDB taxonomy): domain Bacteria; phylum Pseudomonadota; class Alphaproteobacteria; order Rhizobiales; family Xanthobacteraceae; genus Bradyrhizobium. Next base: position 29,878 of record NZ_LBJG01000082.1, on the reverse strand, counting down.
TATTTGCTCGTCGCGCTTGATCGATGCCGAGCGATGGTGCTGCTAATAGATGCGGACATTATAGGCCAAGTACATGTGCTTGCGCGAGCATCGTTGCAGCGATACGGATACGGCACTGATTTGATTTCGATTAGGATCCAGGTAGCTCGACCTCTGCCATCGAGCTATTGCGACTTTATGTGACGCACCAAGGATTGGACATGCTCGGGGCGTGTGGTCTTCAGAATCCCATGGCCGAGATTGAAGATGAACGGTCCCCGCCCCAAGGCTGCCAGGATGCGGTCGGTTTCTGCGTACATCGCTGCGCCTCCCGCCACCAGTAGTTGGTTGTCCAGGCTGCCTTGCACGCAGCACCCAAGGGCGCCCTGTATTCTGTCGGCGGCCCAAGCGAGCGGGACGGTGCTGTCCAGGCCTACACAATTGACCCCGGTCGCCTCGGCGTAGCCAAGGTAAAGCAGACCGGCGCCGCGCGGAAAGGCAATGATCGGGGTGTCGGGATATTTGGCGCGAAGGGAGCTGACGATCGCGGCTACCGGCTGCACGCACCAGCGCTGGAAGAAAGGTTCAGGGAGGATACCCGCCGAGCTCTCAAATAGCTGGATGACTTCTGCGCCCGACTCGATCTGTCGTCCTAGGAACTGAGTGATGGCTTCGGTCAACAGGTCGATCAGCGGCTGAAACTCCTCTGGGTTGCTCAACGCCCATCGCTTGATAGTGGCATGGTCGGTGGCACCGCCGCCGCGACCCTCAACCATGTAAGTAGCCACTGTCCAGGGCGCCCCCGCGTAGCCAATCAAGGCCACGTTTGGAGGGAGGGCGACGGTGACTCGTCGCACTGTCTCATAGATCGGCGCCAATTTCTGGTGCAACCAGGTAAGACTAAGGCGCGCCACATCCGCAGCCGAACGGATCGGGGGCGACAGAACCGGCCCATCGCCCTCCTTGTATTCGAGCACTTGGCCAAGGGCTGCGGCAATCTGCGGAAGGTCCGCGAATAGAATGGCCGCATCGAAACCAAATCGCCGGATCGGCTGAAGCGTGACTTCCACCGCGTGCTCCGGCGAGTTGCACAGCTCCAGCATTCCGCCGGCTGCGGCCCGCGTTACAAGATACTCAGGCAGGTACCGGCCAGCTTGTCTCATAAGCCAGATTGGCGGTCGTTCCGTACGCTCGCCGGCAAGCGCACGTAGAAGCAATTTTCTTGGGTCGTAAACCACTATGGAAGCACTCCCTGTACAGCTTCAGAAGCGGAAATACCATTTGCGGCCGTCAGGACCACACGGCAAAGCGTGCTTACATTGGTTGGCGCGGTCATAGCACACTGGCAATCATCACGGTCATGGACGAACGTCCGCTGCGGGTCAATTTCGACGGGTTCTGCAGGATTGTCGGCAGGATGACATCTACTTCTGCTTGTAAGCGCCGAACCGAGGGTCGGGGGGAAGACGTTGCGTTTCACGCGCTAAAGTCGCATGCTGTATCCCAGATCCTGAGTCCATCATCATGCCAGGTATCGAATTCAGATTGCCCTTTGCTCTTCCATCATACGATGCACGGCCTTCAGTATCTCGCCTGCACCTTGCTGAAGAAGCTTGTGCCCGAGACGTCTGCCGATTGCCTCGGCCTGATCGGCCGGACCAACGCATTCATCAGCAATCTTCGATTGACCATCCGGATGAGTCACCTGTCCTCGAAGCGTTAGTGTCCCGGCGACCAACGTGGCGGAAACGCCGATGGGTAGGCTGCATCCCGCATCGAGACTTCTCATCAGGGCGCGCTCTGCATCTACTTCAGTGCGCGATTTCCGATCTTCTATCTTTTGAAGCAATGCTATGAGTTCCGTATCTTCTTCGCGAGCTTCGGCCGCGAGAGCGCCTTGGCCGGCTGCATACGGAAAGACATTCGCGTCTAGAACCTGTGAGGCCTCATGTAGCAGCCCTAGCCGGGACAGTCCTGCCGCTGCCAATAGAGTAGCGTCTATTCCGTCTCGGATCTTTGCCTTACGAAGCCTTGGAGAAACGTTCCCGCGAATGGGTCGAATATCGAGACCACTGCATAGAGCGAGAAGTTGCGCTTTGCGGCGAATTGATCCGGTGCCGACGCGTAACCCCGGCCCGAGCTGATCCAGTGTAACGCCACAAATCGCGTCACGAGCATCCTCTCTCTTGGGAACAGCCGCTAATACCAAGCCTTGCCGCAATCTAGTCGGAAGATCCTTGAGAGAATGAACGACCAGGTCAACTTCCTTTCGCATAAGCATGTCCTCGCCCTCCTTCGTGAATGCTCCGAAGCCCCCAAACTGTTGAAAGGACGACCTTCGATCTCTATCGCCAACCGAACTTGTTAAAACAATCCTTACCTCAGCGGTCGGCTCGACGCCGCGAATAAGACTGGCGACGTGACTGGCTTGCCAGCGGGCCAAGTCACTTCGCCTGGTGCCGAGGCGAACTTCCATGATCAAACCTCTTACTTGTTGGGTAGCTCGCCGCAGGGTGCTGACCGGTAGTCCCTGGACGATAGTGGCGATGACTTTTCAGCCTTCATTCGTTGATATTCCGAAGCGGCCTCTTCGACTGTCGCGAAGTTCTTGCTATAAATGAAGGTTTCGCAACCAGTGCTGATGCGGGCGTAGTAGGGCTTTCGCCGCCTAACATAGTCCGAGCGCTTCCTGACGCCGGGGAAGCCGTGTTTGTTGACTATGGTGCGTGGCATGTGAATTTGATCCCGGCTGAGGACCTCATCGTTAGTCGCCTCGGGCGCGCAATTTGAAGGGATTCATTGACGTGGAGTAGGTTGGCGTTTTGGCGTAGTCCGTCGGAACGTTCCAAAGCGTTGCAACATACCAGGCGGTCCAAGCAACGATGAGCAGGCTCAGCACCCACACCCAAACAGGGATCGGCGAGGGCGATTCCGCGCGGTGCGGCTCAAATGGCTCTTCGGCTCCAAACGCGTTGACTATGAAGCGGAGCGTACCGTGAACGAGGGCCCCATCACCAAGCCCGCTAACTGTGATTCCAGGGCCGTTGCGAACCTGGAATTGGAGGCGTCGGATGCCGACCTGGCCGGTGGCGTCCTGGGCTTCGATGCGCAGGGCGTGCTCGCCGTCGGCGAGGCTCTTTGTGTCGAGCGCTATCTGCACCGGCGGCCGCTGATCGGTCACTGGATCGGTCGCTTCGTCGAGATAGATTCGGATGCGCGGATCGGGCACGTGCTGCATTCCTTTAACGGTCGGCATGCAGGACGCGATATTTTGGATGATCGGGGTCTCGTTCGCCCGGGGCGATAAGCATCCACACGGCCGCCACGATGCAACTGACTGTCACGAGCCCGGCTCCGCCCGCCACTAGCATGTTGCCGAGCAGTGGTCCGGCAAGGTTAGGACCGCCAGCACCACCAGCGGTCGCAGGCGAGGTGCAGAGGTAGCCAAGCGCCGAGAGAATCCAGGCGGTAATCGTATCGGTCATCGTCACCTCCTATTTTTTGCCGCGGAGCTTCGTGACCTCGGCAGGCGTTACCAACGCCCCGTGGTTACCCCAGGACGTGCGTTCGTGATTGATGATATCGGCGATCTGCTGATCAGAGAGCCGGTCAGCGAACGGCGGCATCTCCACTTCGTACTTCTGGCCGTCGATTACCTTGCCGCTGAGGCCGCGTAGCATGGTGGCGATGTGTTCGGCAGGATCAGTGGCATTAACGACCGGATCGCCCGCAAGTGGCGGAAATGTGCCAGGAACGCCTTTGCCCTCCGCACCGTGACAGACGCCACAGTTGTCGGCGAACAGCTTCGATCCGTCCGCAACATCGAACGTCGATGCCGGGGCCGCTACCGGTAAGGCCTCTTTCGGCGTCGCTGCTTGCTTCTGCAATGGTTCATTGGCACGGGCCGCGACGACATCAGCCGCACTGATTAAGGCACCACGATTGCCCCACGAAGATCGTTCGTGATCGATGATGTCAGCAATCTGCTGATCAGACAGTTGATCGGCAAACCCCGGCATTTGCGCTTCATAGCTTTGACCATTGATTACGCGCCCGCTGAGTCCGTGCAGCACGGCGCCAATGTGTGCAGTGGGATTGGCGTCGTTCACCACCGCATCTCCAGCAAGCGGCGGAAACGTTCCCGGCACACCCATGCCCTCCGCGCCATGGCAGGATGCGCAGTTGTCGGCGAACAATGCAGCGCCCTTGGTGGCGTCAAACCCCAGGGACCCGATCGAAGAGCTCTTAGTCGCGGCGCGGGTCTGTGCCGGAGCGAGTGGGGGCTGCTTCAGTGATAACAGATAGGCAACTAGCGCCTTGCCGTCGTCGCTGGGAATGACCATATCACCTCGCGCGAACTGCGGCGGCAATGGCACCGCTTTCTCTCCTGGTGGCAGTCTTCCCACAGTCCTAAACAGCCAGGGGAAAGCCGGCATGATCGATTGTGGTACAACTGCACGCGGTTGATAGAGATGGATGTACTGCCATATGCTGCTCGATTGCCGCGCGCCGATATTGCTCAAATCTGGACCAGTGCGCTCCGAACCTAGCAATTCCGTAGTCTGGTAGGCGTAATCGCCCGGCGCAGACGGGCGGCCAAACGGCTTATCTCCGGAGAGCGGGCGTACTTGCTGGGTATGGCAATAGAAGCAGCCTTCGGAGACATAGACGTCTCGACCCCGCGCCTCAATCGGGGTTAGTGGCTTAAGGCCTGGCGTCGGCGGCACCTTCGACAGCCAGATCCCTGGTAGCACACCCATAAGAACGGCTAATCCAGTGTAGATCAGCGTTGAACCGCCAGAAATGGCAAATGTCCTGTTCATGCTGGCACCGTCTTGGCTTTGGCAAGCTCGGCGCGGGACCTACCGTAGGTCATCGTCCAGACGTTGAAAGCGAAGATTAGATGGCCGGCAAACATCAGGGAGCCGCCGACGGAGCGCCACATCCAGTATGGCGCGGCATCTTCGACCGACTGGATGAAGGTGAGTCCTCGGAACCAGTCGAGCCCCTGAATGGTGCCGGCGGCCGACAGCGCCGCAACATAGATGACTACACCGACGGCAGACAGCCAAAAATGAATGCCCATCGCTAGATTATAGGGATACTTCCCAGTTGCGCGCGGCAACAGTGCATAGATGCCGCCCCAGATCGCGAAGGTGACGAAGCCATACATCGTGAGGTGCGAGTGCCCTACCGTGTAATTCGTCAGATGCCAAAGCTGTTGCAGCGAGCGAAACGCCTCGAATGTGCCTTGCGCGGATCCCAGTAAATAGCCATAGACGCCGACGAGGATGAAAACCGCGGGTGAGCGATATACCCATTCGTGAGTCCCCCGGAAGGTGAGAAGGAAGTTTGCTGAGCCGCTCAACACTGGAACGAGCATGGCCACACTGAAGACGATGGCCGTAGTCTGCAGCCACCATGGTAGTGGACTGAATTCAAAATGATGAGCGCCGATGATCGGATAAAAGATGAGATTCGTCCAGAATGCGAAGACGCCGAGAGAATATGAATAGATTGGCCGGTTCAGGAGCTTCGGCAGCGCATAGTAGGACACACCGAGTGATAGAGGCGTGAACCATAGTCCGACGGCGTTATGCATGAAGAAGGCCTGCACCGCGACCTGACCCAGTCCGTACTGATACCACGGCAACATCGACACCAGGACCATAACAATCGTCCACAGCGTGCCCCCGATAGTATACCAGTTAGAAATATAGATATGTTCGCCATCCCGGCGCTCGACAGTGGCGATCATATTCCAGACCGCGGTGATCAAGCCGAGTCCGAGGATTACGCGAATCCACCATAGCCATTCGCGATACTCCTGGCCGTAGGTGAACCCGAGATCGAGCGTGACCGTGCCCAGTACCGCGGCAAGATTAAGGAGCGCAAGGCTGCTCCATGCGAGGCGCTCGCTGTAGAGCCTTGCGCCAGAACTGCGAGCAGCGACGAACAGCGCAAGCCCAATCAGCGCCTGGCTCGCCCAGGCATAAAATGTTCCGCTGGTGTGTATCGCGCGCAGCCGACCGAACGACAACCCCGGCGTGGTCGCGAAATCCGGGTAAACGAATTTGTAGCTAACGAGGAGCCCCACCGCCGTGGCGAATACAAGCCAGATTGTCGCCGACGCCACGTAAGCCGCGAGTACCCGCGCCAAGACGCGGTCATCCGGAGGAAGCGCGCGAAGTGGAATGGCTGCAGCGCTATCTGACATCATCCGTCTCCTCGACGACGTTGTTCAGCGTTGGCGTGAGGGGCGCCAAAAGCGTGATGCTAGTGGCGTTGCAACCGGGCCGGCTTTATCGAGAGAACCCGGCGCATCAAGTGATCCTCTTCTTTGTGGCTGAGCCGTGCCGCGAAAGGAAATCACCTTTCGACATAGAGTCGATAGACGACCGTTATCGCCTACCAACGGCTTCGTAGCGAAGAATGCCACCCGCCTCTCTCCAGAGATCCAGGTTGTCCTGCGTTGATCGACTTGGTGGCGACGCGGGTAAGCGAGCGACGCCATGAAACGAGCCAAGTCGAGTTGTCCAAAGGCGCGAGCGCTGGTCTCTTGGATATGCGCCTGCAGGCGTCCCACGGTATGGCATCGCCACAGCAGAGGCGACAATAACGATGGCCTATCGAATCTATGGCTAAAGGTGATTTCACGCGCCGCAGTTGAAGGGGCACTCTTCAACGGTCGCGGTTCAAATGCCGCCAACGGGCATGTGACCACCGTGGAAGGCAACGAGGGTCGCTGAAAGGCAGCAGTTTGAGCTCGGTGATGCGATCCATGTCTCTGGCGAGCTCAGGCCACAAGAAAATGGCAGTCTGATTGCGCTTGCTTCTCGATGAATTCGGTCGGCTCGCGCAAGCAATCCGATCTGTGCGGCGCGGTAGGCCTTTCCTGACCAACTCGTCAAGATCACCTGCAAGGCGACGCCGATCAGAGCCAGAGGTGATCCATCGGACGGAGTGGGCAAATGCGTCGGCGAGCCGAAGCGGCCGTTGCCGACAAGTCATGAACAAAAGTTGCTCACTTCTCTCGCAACGCGCCGCAACTGTTCATCAAATGCCGCAGCGCATTTAAAGTGAGGTAATCGCTTTGCGCAGCACTTCCTCTCGATACGGCGCCGGTGCCCGATTATTCCATTGGCTGACGGCCGTGCTGGTTCTTATCGCTTATGTGCTGAGCAGTGGCGATGGCTACTCGCTCTATTCCGCCTCCGCGGACGGGCTCCGGAGGATTCACGAGGCGCTCGGGGTTCTTGTCTTCAGTGTGGTCGTGTTGCGGTTGATATGGCGCCTGATCGACGGCGCGCCAGCGAAGCAGCAGCGGATGTCACAATTGATGACCCTAATCGCGCAGCTCGTCCACCTCGCGCTTTATGCGTTCCTCATCGCGCTTCCAACAACGGCCGTGCTTGGTACTTGGCTTGAGGGGATTCCCGTCACACTTCCCGGAGTCGACATCGCTCCGCAGATTACGAAGGCGCATGGTCTGGGTCATCTGATCATGGAAATACATACCACGCTAGGTAACGCTATCCTCTGGCTTGCTGGCGTGCACACAGCCGCGGCCCTCTTCCACTACTTTTATCTGCGCGATGAAGTGCTTCAGTCGATGATTACCGACGCATGATTAACGGGTCCGACTGCAGAGGAGAGCTGTGCTCCCTCTGAAGTTGGCGATGTGTGTTTGCAGAATCACTCAGTCTCATAGGCCGCCGCTCAACCGACGGGAGTTCCTTGGGACGGTGCACTGACAAGAATACGGCAGATGTTGTCAAAATCCATGCCCTCTTGCAGGAAGCCGAGGTCGCCCTCAGACCGCCGTTGTTGGCCGCTGCACTTTGAGTCGCCGAATGGCGGATTCGTCCAATAGGTATAGCGGCATTGAGGTTCGTCCTGATGTCGCGCAGGCAGTTTACGCAATCGTCGCACGTGAAGACCTGCGCTGGGTTACCATTGCTACCGCAAAACAGCCTCGACAACGTGGGCAGTTGGTTTGTCCTGAATGTGCAAGCGAGTGTGGTTGAGATCGTTCAATGCGATGCAAGCCGCGTGAACGGAGTGAACGCATTCTTACTCCTCTATGGTTGCTACTTGAGGGACGTCGCTGTCTCACTGCGTCGAAGCGTCAGTTGCTAGGCGTGGTGAGCGGGCCGTCATTGGTGTCAAGGACGAACACAGCGAGCAACTTCGCCGGCTCGGTCTTGCTGGCGTTACGGCTGATCGAGTGGAGCGCACCCGGAGATTCAGACCAGCTCTCGCCAGCCCGATAGATGCGCGTCCCGCTATCATTTACCTTCGACTCGATCGCGCCTGAGATCACATAGGCATAAATAAAAGCTGATTTCGCATGGGTGTGGGACGGAGAAGCCGCACCGGGCGCGTAATCAACTTCCACAGCGATCAGCGACTTGCCAGGAATATTGGGAATAGCCGCCTCGAAGTTCTTCGTGACGGTTTGCGCTTGGCTATCATGGGCGCAGATAGGGTCAGTCATTGAAAACACTAGAGCGGCGCTGCCGACGACGATGGTGCGGATCTTCATAAGTGTTGCCCTTGTGTTGCGCGCAAAGTCGGAGAAGGATGACGATTCTAGATAGGAGATCACGATCCTCTCCGCCGTAACGTGCGGGAAGACGACGTCGCGAGACCGCCTATTTTATATGATATCTGAAACTCGCGGTGGAGCGTTTGGCTCGAGCGATGTTAAGACGACGTCATCATACAGGGAAATGTCTGACTGTTATGGTTTCCATTCCGACGCGACCATTGTGCTGGTGAGAGGGTCCACGGTGTACGGAGAGGCGGCTCCTTTTCTGATCTATCGGCGCGAGGGCCCACGTGCCGCAGGCACCTGAAGCTTAGGGGTGTCATGTCGACGCCACACATGACATCATTGAAGTGCTGCGAAGTCAGTACCGGAGTGGATAGGCGGGCGTTTATCGCAGGATGGGACGGTGATCGACTGTCGAGGCGGCGAGTTTCTGCAGACGGCCAATCGCATCTAGCTCGGGTTGCGCGGCTAGCGGCATTAACTACCGTTTATCGACTTTATGACGATAAGCGATTTTGCGCCGCCGACGTTATGGGATCATTCTCCAAGCCAACGTTGTAGAATTCGATTCCATGTGGGCACTGAGAATTAGAAGGCTCGATATGCCAGGCAACGACCTCATCGTATCGGCGCGTGTTTTGGAGACGAGATCAGCGAGCTGATTTGATCCTTGGATGCGCGGGCCGTTCTTGACGAAGCTGCGGGCCGTTTGAGCGCCATGTGGTTCAAAAAGTGAGACCGATAGTGATGCTACAGAACGGCGACGTTTTTCCCTCTCTAACCTTTGCTCGCGTCGGAGGCGGCAAAATCAACTTGCCTGCCGATCTGGCAGGTTGGTTCGGCGTGGTTATATTCCACCGTGGCTCCTGGTGCCCGTACTGTAACGCTCAACTCGCCGCTTTCGCGCGAGCGGCGGACGGATTCGCCAGTGAAGGCATCAAGGTCGTCTCGGTATCGGTAGACGACCGGGAAAAGTCGGAGATGCTCGTCGAAAAGCACAAAATTGGTTTCCCGGTCGCGTACGGTGCTGATGCGCGAGCAGTTTCTGCTGTGACCGGCGCCTTCGTCAATGATGATCCCGTCTGTCTCCAGGCGACCGGTTTCGTCCTGAACCCCGAAGGTCGGGTGGTGACGGCCGTCTATTCGACCCGCGCGATCGGCCGTCTGATGCCCGACGATGTGCTCAGTTTTGTCCGCCACCTCAAATCTTTAGCAAAGAATTGAAAGGCAAGGTTTAGCTAGGAGAAAAATAAATCGCGCATGTGTCGGATGGTGCTCGTGATTCGCGGGGTGTCCTGCGTGGTTGGCTAGGGCCCTACCACGCGGTCTACTGCGGCTCACCTAGCCTAGATAACCGCAACACAACTTTCGACGAAGTAGGGCATTCCGCGTTGACTATCTGAGTGAACGAACGCTGCTGGTAGCAGCTCCCATCAGAGCAAACGTCATTCCTGCAACCAAACAAAAGATCGCGCTATGATCTCCGCCTACGCCGAAGATCAGCGAAATCAAGGCGGAACCCAGCGACCATCCGACGTAGCGAGCCGCAGCATTCATCCCACTCGCGGCCCCGCTACGTCCGATTGGTCCAGCCGTCATCATCGCAGTGTTGTTCGGGGTCTGGAAAAGACCGAAACCGATACCACAAAGGGCTAATCGCCACGCGATATCCAACTTTGCCGGATTTGTTGGCAAGAAAACCATCAGAAGTAGGCCGGCCGCCAACAACGTCAAACCGATGCTGCAAATCAATGACGTTGGGAAGCGGCTTGTCAAGCGACCGGCGATCGGGGCCGTGACGGCAGTCATAAACGGCCAGGACGTCAAGAGCAAACCTGTTTCTACGGCAGAAAGATGCATCCGCGTCTCAAGTAGGAAAGGTAAAGAGACGTAGGTCAGGATTTGTGCGGCATATGAGCAGACAGATGTCCACACCGATAAGCTAAATGCCGGTATTCGATAAAGATCGAATGGCAGCATTGGCATGGGATGCTTCTGTTGTTGTCGAATGAAGAGACCAAAACAGAAAAGACCTGCGACGATCTCTCCGATCCCAATGCGCGCGTCGCTGCTACCCAGCGTACCGACACCGATGACAAAAAGCCCGAATCCAAGCGTGTTGAGAGCGGTCCCGGTCAGATCGAGGGCGCGAGGAACCGAACGTCTGGTGGTGCGGCGTTGATAAAGAGCGGTACCGCGAGGCCGAATGGCAAATTCACCAGAAACAACCACGGCCATTTTGCAACGGCAAGTATTGCAGCAGCGATGATGGGCCCCAATGCACCTGGTATCGCCACCGCCAACGCAACCAGTGCAAGACCTTTACTGACCATGCCGCGCGGATAGACCACGCGTACGAGGGCAACGCCGGCAACAGAAAGCCCAGCCGCTCCGGCTCCCTGAATCAAGCGGGCACCCACCAGCAGAGGCAATGTTGGAGCGAACGCGCAGGCCAAAGATGCGAGAACAAAAATGGTCAGACCGGCGGCATAGATGCGTTTTAGGCCGAGCGATTCAACCGTACTTGAGACGGGCAACAAGCAGACTGTTGCCGAAAGCTGATACGCATTTACGCAAACGGTCGCCGCGTCATTGCCTGCAAATGAACGTGAGATATTCGGCAGCGCGATATTCACGATTGCGCTTGCGAGGGAGCTTAGACCAAGTCCAAGCAAGATGCAGAACATTGTCTTGCGTCGTTTTGATGGCCCTGAACATTCCGCTCCGCCCATCAGGAAGCAATCCCCTGCAAGAGCTTTGAAGAGTCGACGTTGCGCGCACTCTCAGCAGCGGGCTTCTTGGATCGAAACTTGATGTCGATCAGTCGTTTTGGCCAAAATTGCGAACTTTCAACCGGCATTCTCCGCAATATTTTATCCTTCTTCGAAACAGCTTGCGATGCGACTTGGAAAGACGACCTGACAAAACGACCAAGCCATTGCGCGATGGTGCCGAGACTTGACTACGATGTGTCGCCAATCGAGCTATATGACTCGGCAAGGGCGGATACCTAACCCATATAGGTTCTTGCAGGAGGGTTCTCGGAGGTGAGGCCGTCGGATTGCATGCGGATCGAGAATCGCAAGTGATCTTTGCTGCTTCGGGAAGGCTGCAGGTATATAGCTCATCAGCGGTCGCCGGATCGTAGTCATCGTTCGGCGGGGCTACACTAGGAATGGTGCGCTTGGAAGCATCGATAGGAGAGCAAATCAATGCCCTGTCCAAAAGACGTATGCCAGAGCTGACGAAACTCACGAGACCAATGCACCGATCCGGACTCCAGACATTCCCGCGATGATTGCTGACGCTACGACCGCGCTTATAGCGAGGCAGGTACCCCAAAGACGACCGGCAACACGTTGATCAACACCGTGTGCGATCAGAACCACTCTTAATCCTGAAGCGAGATGGCTCAGGACAAAGAAGACGCCGAGCGCGTAGTGAGGCAGTAGACGGATGTTCCAAGCGTCATGAATGAGACCAGTCGGAGCTCCGATTGCGAAGTTCCAATCCGTGGGTATGCCGAGAAAGCTTCGAGCGTAGACGAAGACTGAATTCATGTGGCCGAGAATAAAGACTGAAAGATAGGCTCCCGAAGCGACCTGATAGGTCCTCTGGAAGTTATGCGCCGTAGCGCTCCAGCGCCACGCCAGAAAGAGGCCGGTGCCGATCTGGAAAAGCATCGTTGCAATCAACAACGGTTCACCTACGGTAGAGCGATAGGCCATGCGTCCGATCTTCATTACTGCGGCGTGCGCGTCAGGACCTATCAAGCCGAACAGATGGTTGGCGAGATGAAACACCACATATAGGCTGAGGACCAGGGCCGATACTCCGTGGACACTCCGCCAACCTCCCACCGCAGGCTCAGCTGATTTAACCGGATCTCGGGCAGACTGCGACCATTTCGCGATTGCGAGCCAGATCGCGCACCAAATGACCTCATCGGGAATAGGGCTCTTGATTAGAGCTTGCACAACGCCGAGAAACACATAGAGGGTTGGCGACACCACGCTCGCATAGGCGAGGCGTCTCGAACCTGGACCGTACGTTGGTCGACAAGCCAGGGCGATCCCGAGAAACGGCACCACGAACGCAACGACCAAGGCGAATGTCGCGCTGGCGACTGCGAAAGGTGGCAAGCTTACCACTTGCGTACCGACGATGGCATGGAAAACATCGAGGAGAAATGGATAACAAATCGCCGCCGCCGCCGGTGCAAAAGGGAGATAGCTGTATCGCTTCTCGAGGTGCGTCCTGCGATTTTGCTCGCCAACACTTTCGTCCATCACAACCCTACAGAGTCACGGCCGAGAAACAGAGTACGAGACGACTTCCAGGAAGGCGGGTAGTTCAAAGCGTCCGCAGAAGGCAAGTAATGCCTAGATAGAACGGCGCAGTTAGCACGCAAGACGCCAAACCTGCTAGCCGGTCAAAATGTATCTGAGTTATTCATGCGCATCATGAATGGCGGACCTTAGACTTGTTCGTGCGTTTCGCTGACGCAGATTACGGATAGAGTGTCTCTCCGGGCTCGCGACCTAAGTAGCGTAGACGTTGTGCGGGTCATGACGACGTTTATTGCGGATTCGCTGACTCAGCGTGGCTCAGAGCTCTCTGCTGACAGGACGCGCCGGACCCAATGTGCGAGTGGTCGTGCATCCCGACTAAAGATCCTGCCACTCGAAAAGTAGCGATAACAATCGTTTATCAAGTCCATGGCGAATTGTAATTTCCCTTCGCCGCGCTGCAAGGTCACTCTCCCTCTTATCGCAACTTTCAATGCGGAACCGACGCGCGGGACACGTTGCTATTGGAGACTCGACATGCAGCGCAGCGGCGCAATTGAGGCTGTCGCGTCTGATGGCCGTGCCGTCGATCGAGCTATCTGCTCCAAAATATTGCTGCTTTTCCTGCAGTAATTGCGTCTGGATCGATCAGAAATGACCGCAAACGTCACGTTGCCGCAAGAGGACACTGTCGACCTGTCTCAGTCAGTCGAGCGTTCTAGCTTGTTTGGGAGAGTCAGAAGTGAGTGCGGCTGAAGGAATGGCTGCGGCGATCCGGTTCATCCTCCCTCGGTTTCACCGATGCGTCGTCGCATCGGTCTGTATGCTGCTTACGCTTGTGTTGGCGGGGTGCAACGAGAAGGCGCAGTCGCAAGCGGCCGCGCCGCCGCCGTCGGTGACGGTGGCACAACCGGTCAAGCGCACGGTCACCGACTGGGACGAGTTCACTGGCCGGTTCGAGGCGATCCAGGAGGTGCAAGTCCGCGCCCGCGTCGGTGGCTTTGTCACCAGTGTCGAGTTCAAAGACGGCGACATGGTGCGCGCTGGGGATCTGCTCTACGTCATCGATCCTCGTCCGTTCGAGGCGGTGGCAACTCAAGCCGACGGTCAGCTTGCCGATGCGCGCGCCAAGACAGAGCTGGCCAAGCGAGAGCTTGAGCGCGGGCTCACCCTCGTAAAGACCAGCGCTGTCTCCGAGCAAGTTGTCGACCAGCGTCGCGAAGCCTTGGAGGCAGCTCACGCCGCCGAGACTATCGCCGAAGGTGCGCTAAAGGCCGCCCAGCTTAATGTCGAGTTCACGCATGTGGTGGCGCCGATCACCGGTCGCGTCAGCCGTCATTTCGTGAGCGTCGGTAACCTCGTGCAGGGGAGCGACAATGGCGGTTCGACGCTACTTACCACCATCGTGTCAATGGACCCAATGTACATTTATTTCGACGTTGACGAGGCGACCTATCTCAAGAACAGCAAGTTGTGGTTCGAGGGTAGGCGGCCGAGCTCGCGCGATACGCCTAATCCAGTGCAGGTTGCGCTGACCGGCGAAGCCAAACCATCGCATGTAGGCCATATGGATTTCATCGACAACCGGCTCGATGTGTCCACCGGCACTTTGCGCAGCCGCGCGATCATCCCGAACCACGATCTATCCATCCTGCCCGGCCAGTTTGGCCGCGTCCGGCTGATTGGCTCCTCGCCGTATGAGGCGCTTCTTTTGCCAGATGTAGCGATCGCGACCGATCAGTCGCGCAAGATCGTGTTCGTGGTGAAGGATGACAACACCGTGGAAGCGCGCGCGGTCGAACTTGGCCCGTTGGACCAGGGACTGCGCGTGATTCGCACGGGCCTGAAGCCGGAGGACCGTGTCATCATCGACGGCCTTCAGCGAGCCCGCGTTGGCGCTAAAGTGAGCCCGCGCAACGTCGAGATCAGCGGCAGTAAGTCATGAATCTCGGACGTCTTTCCGTCAATCAGCCCATTCTAGCGATGGTGCTATCGATCGTGCTCTTGATTGTGGGCACGATCGCGTACCAGACACTCCCCGTCTCTGAATATCCGCAGGTAGTGCCGCCTACGGTTACGGTCACCACGCAATACCCCGGCGCTTCGGCACAGACTGTATCCGACACGGTCGCAGCTCCCATCGAGCAGGAGATCAATGGTGTCGAGGACATGCTGTACTTGTACAGCCAAGCGACCTCCAACGGCCAGCTCACGATAACCGTGACCTTTAAGCTTGGTACCGATCTCGACAAGGCCCAAGTCCTAGTGCAGAACCGCGTCGCGATCGCGCAGCCGCGGCTGCCGGAGGAGGTGCAGCGCAACGGAGTAATCACCCGCAAGAACTCGCCCGATATCCTCATGGTCGTGTTCATGCTTTCGCCAGACGATAGCTTCGACCAGCTCTACATCTCAAATTACACACTGTTGCAGGTACGCGACCAGCTGTTACGACTCGACGGCGTCGGCGATATCCAGATGTTTGGCGCGCGCGACTACTCGATGCGACTATGGCTCGACCCCGACAAGATCGCTAGTCTTGGCATGACATCGAGCGACGTCATTGCTGCGGTCCGCGCTCAGAACCTGCAGATCGCCGGCGGCCAGATTGCGGAGCCGCCAATTGCTGATCGCGCATTCCAGCCGAACCTCGTCTTCACTGGCCGCCTCAAGGATATCAGGCAATTTGAGGACATCGTGGTGAAGGCTGGTTCCGACGGCCGTACCGTACGGCTGCGCGATGTCGCGCGGATCGAGCTTGGCGCGCTGGCCTACACCACCAACAGCTTCATACTGCGTAAATCTGCCGTCGCGATGGTGGTGACGCAACGGCCCGGATCGAATGCGCTCGCCACTGCGAAGCATATCTCCGACACGATGGTGCAGCTCAAGACGAGCTTCCCAAAGGGGCTCGACTATAATATAGGCTACAATCCCACCGAGTTCATCGCCCAATCGATCCATGAGCTGATCAAGACGATCTACGAGGCGATGGCGCTCGTGGTGATCGTGGTGCTGGTGTTCCTTCAAGGTTGGCGGCCTGCGATCATCCCGATTGTCGCAATTCCGGTGTCGTTGGTCGGCACCTTTGCAGCGATGGCCGCGCTCGGCTTCGGCATCAATAACCTCACGTTGTTCGGCCTCGTGCTTGCGGTCGGCATCGTAGTCGACGACGCCATCGTGGTTGTGGAGAATGTCGAGCGACATCTTCAGCTCGGTATGAGCCGGCGCGAGGCGGCGCTCAAGACGATGGAGGAGGTTGGCGGTGCGCTTGTGTCGATTGCGCTCGTGCTCTGCGCAGTGTTCGTGCCGACCGCGTTCCTCGGCGGCATCTCCGGGCGGTTCTTCCAGCAATTCGCCGTCACCATCGCGGTCGCAACCGCGATTTCGTGCTTCTGCTCGCTAACGCTGTCGCCAGCACTGGCATCGAAGATCCTTACTCCGCATGAGGAGAAACGTCGGCCGGCGCGCTGGAACATCATTGCCCGTGGCTGGGACAGCTTCGCCGTTCTTTTCAATCGCATCTTCGATCGCCTGGCGCACGGTTATGCGGCCGCCGCCGACTTCGTGATCCGCCATACGGTGGTGATGCTTGCAATCTATGTCGCGCTGATCGGCAGCGCCGGCTGGCTGCTCGCTACCACCTCGCAGGGTTTCATTCCCGCGCAGGATCGTGGTTACCTAATCATCTCGGTGCAATTGCCGGGGGCTGCTTCGCTTGTGCGGACCACCGCGGTGGTGCGCGAAATCGAGCGGATCGCGCTTGATACGCCAGGTATCGTCCGTGTCGCGGCGTTTGCTGGCTTCTCGGGGGCGACGCGCACGCAGGCGGGTAACGCCGCGGCACTGTTTCCCGTGTTCGACGATCCCGAGGCCCGGGTTAGGAAGGGTCTGACTGCCAGCGTGATCACTGCGAACCTGCGAAAGCGGCTGTCGGCGATCCAGGGCGCCTTCGTCATCGTTATTCCACCGCCTGCGGTGCCAGGCATCGGCACCGGCGGGGGCTTCGCCATCCGCATCCAGGATCGACAGGGGCGCGGTCCCGAGTTGCTGGGGGCTGCGACGGACGAGCTCGTGGCCGCCGCACGAAAGTCGCCAAACCTAACGTCGGTGTTCTCGCCGTTTACGGCGAATACGCCGCAGCTATTCGTCGAAATCGATCGCGTGAAGGCGCAGAAGCTCGGTGTTCCCATCGCCAGCATTAACGACACGATTCAGACCTACTTCGGTTCGACCTATGTAAATGATTTCAACCTGTTTGGGCGCACCTACCACGTCACCGCGCAGGCCGATCTGCCATTCCGAAGGGAGGCCTCCGATTTGGCGCGGCTGCGCACCCGAAACGCGGCCGGTGACATGGTTATGCTCGGCAGCGTAGTGGACTTGAAGGATGTCTCCGGGCCCGATCGTGTCGCGCGCTACAATCTCTACTCAGCATCCGAACTGCAGGGCGAGCCGGCACCGGGCGTGAGCTCGAAGACGGCGCTCAACACCATCAAGCAACTCGCCGACAAAACATTACCGAGCGGCTTTTCTTTTGAATGGACCGATCTGTCCTACCAACAGGTGACGGGTGGCAATGCCGGACTGTATGTGTTTCCGATCTGCGTGCTGTTCGTCTATCTGGTCCTCGCGGCACAGTACGGCAGCTGGACTCTGCCACTGGCGGTGATCCTGATCGTGCCGATGTGCCTGTTTGCAGCCACGATCGGCGTGCGCATCATGGGCCAGGATATTAACATCCTGACGCAGATCGGCTTCGTGGTGCTGGTGGGGCTTGCGGCCAAGAACGCGATCCTGATCGTCGAGTTTGCGCGGGACATCGAGCTTAGGGGAAAACCGCGCCTGGAGGCCGTTATCGAGGCTTGCCGGTTGAGACTGCGGCCAATCCTGATGACCTCGTTCGCTTTCGTCCTTGGCGTGCTGCCGCTCGTCTTCTCCACCGGGTCGGGATCGGAAATGCGTGAAGCGGTCGGCGTCGCCGTCTTCTTCGGCATGCTGGGCGTTACATTGTTCGGCCTGATCTTCACGCCCATCTTCTACATGGTGGTGCGGAACCTCGCAGAAGGCAAGAACGAGGGCCGGCCGACGCAGTCGATAGCAACCGCGGCGGAGTGAGGTGGCGCGAAGAAGCCGGAAGAGACTCAACTACACAGAGAAATGGCGAAGAGGAAATTCCCATGAAGGCGATCATTGTGACCAACCAAGCCGCCGGAACAAGCGGGATGAAGCTCGTGGAGCGGCAGCAGCCGCAGGCAGCAATAAACGACGTTGTGGTTGAGGTTCATGCGTCGGGCTTTACTTGGGATGAGCTGACCTGGCCTCCAAGTTGGACTGATCGCCTCGATCGTAACCGAACACCGTCGGTCCCTGGGCACGAGCTGGCCGGAGTGGTTACCGCGCTCGGCTACGGCACGACAGGACTGTCGGTCGGACAACGAGTGTTTGGTCTCGCCGACTGGTATCGCGACGGCACCCTGGCCGAGTATGTGGCCGTCGATGCCCGCAACCTCGCGCCGCTGCCGGGCGATGTCGATTTTGTGGTGGGCGCAAGCCTGCCGATGCCTGGCTTGACCGCATGGCAGGGGCTGATCCAGCACGGTCGCCTTAAGGCGGGGCAGAGCATCCTCGCTCATGGCGCCGCCGGTGCAGTGGGTTCAATGGCGATCCAACTCGCACGAGAGGCTGGCGCCTACGTCATCGGCACTGGACGCGCCCCCGACCGAGCGGCGGCGTTCGAGTTCGGCGCGCAAGAGTTCGTCGATCTTGGGGGCGACGCATTGGAAGACGTCGGCCCAGTCGATCTGGTTTTCGATGTCTTTGGCGGCGATATTGGGAAACGATCCGCGGCACTAGTTCGAGCCGGAGGAACGTTGGTAAGCATTGCCGGCCCGATCGAGACACGGCCCGCTGACGGTTTTGCGATCGATTTCGTCGTCGAATCTGATCGCGCCCAATTGGGTGAGATCGTCCAGCGGGCGCGAGACGGACGACTGCGCACGAACATCGGTGCCGTCTCGTCCCTGGACGAGGCCATCGCCGCCTTTAACTCGACCGAACGACACAAGGGGAAGACGATCATCCGCGTTCGTTCGTAGCACCTCGTTCCCGTCGATGCATGCCGGGCCAACCGGCTGCATCCTGCGCCATCGAGAGGCATCCATCGCTTTCAAGTTAAAGATCGGCGGCACGTCCTGTGAGGTCGACGTTGAAAGGCGGTACTCCGCTGTTTTTGTGGATGCTATGCGATGTCCTTCTTAGTCCGTGCCAGTAATCCAGAGGGCGTCACAGCGCGCAGCGATGACGATCCGGACCCGACGGGTGAGATATAAGACTGAGTAACAGCGCCAGCGGGATCTATTCGGTCGAAAAGACCGCGTATGGAATACTCGTGATCGCGACAGGCGGCGTCTATTCGGATGACCTCTCGCAGCGCTGGTGCCTACGGCATCCGTCAAACTCGCCCTCCCTGCCTTGAAGGGCGTGGATCATGCCACGCGTCGCGTCCGCCTCTACGAGTAGTCACCGCCACTCTGCTGAGCAAGATTGCCGAGGTAGTCGCGCTTTCCGATTTTCGCTCCGAGCTTCCGGAGGATCGCGTGCGCAACTGAGATATGGAAAAAGAAGTCCGGTAGTACTAGGTGCCGGATGTAGTCGTCGCCGCCGAACCATCCACGAACGATAGGCGGCGTAAGTTCGTATGTGTGGGACTGCGCACCGGCTGCACGTTTTTCAGGAAGCTGCGAGTTTCGATTAGTCTACTGTTCAACGCCGGATACGCCATCGCGATGTCGCGTGGTCCCGGCGGGGCCTCTCGCATTAATTTTGCAATGTGTGCCTCGACCTTGTTGCAAATCACGGAGAACTGTTCTCCGAAGGTGATGTCTGGCGCGAGCCTCTCGCCAAGAATCGCCCCGGCCTCAAACCCTTTGAACCGTTCGAGCGCCTTAGCGTCGTCGAGATATTTATCCATTACGTTCAGTCCATGTACCATGACAGGAACTGTGATTTCATAGACAGAGAACGACATTTTGACCTCTTGACGCTCCTTTTACTCTGAAGGTAATTGCGAAATCCGGAGATAGATAACCGAAACGAACGGCCATAATGACTTCATCTGTGTTGCGGCGTTATACACGCCGACTTGCCGGAGCCGATGTTGCCCAGCGTGACGCACCAGCAAGAAGTGAGTGCGTATGAGGACAGGAGGTCCGCTCACGTAAATTCGCGGACCTCGGCGGGGATATGAGCCTCCTAGCAATCGGTGTGCTGGTCGGTAGAGATCGTCTAATTTCGCTTGCCTACGCCGAACCAGGACTAATGTCGCTGCCCCGCAGGCGATTGCCGGAACTGTATTGGGCTTATCATCAGCCATCGAGGAGCACGCCGTATTCGGGGCGTCGGGAGGCGCACGAAATCAGCGGAACTTCGCGACTACTCGGTTCTAAGCTTATCGTAAACGTTTCGAAACGCCATGCCCCAGTCGTCATCCGTGTCCCGGGCCATGGGCTCCGGCGGCACCTTAGTGTGAAGAAGGACGATGCGCCCATCCTCCGTGTTGTAGTACGCGACAGCGGGCACACTGTCGCTGAGGCACATTTCGAAAGGCTCACCGCCTAGAGTTGGCTTTCCAAGTGTCGGTTCCCTCGAACATCAGCCGATCGGAAGAGGACCGCGATTCGGACGCTTGCACATGCAGTCGGCAGTAAGGACGTTTCACGTCAGAAACGGGCTGTACCTTGCTGATGTCTCGCCTAACGAGCTCCTATTTCAGCGTTGCCAGATAGCCGACGAGGTCGGCCCGATCGGTTGGGTTCGTCATTCCTGCGTAGGGCATCTTGTTTCCGGGAACCACTTTCTGCGGCGCTTCAAGATACGCATCGAGAATCTTGGTATCCCAAACAATATCGGACTTCTTCATCGCGTCACTGTAGTGGAATCCCGGGGCCGTACCTGCCTTCCTGCCAATGAGTCCTCCTAGGCCGGGTCCAACACGGTTGGTCTGATCCGTAGTGTGGCACGTAGCGCAGGCTTGGAAGACGATTTTTCCGTGCTCAGCATTCTGCGCGTAGCCCGGATCGGCAGCTGCTCCCGCAAACAGGAGCGTCGCGAAAAACGCTCCAACCTTTCCTGCGTTGTTCATTGCGAACATCCCTTTTTTCCCAAGCTCAAAGTAGGCGCAGCCGCGCAACAAAGTTGAAATCGTCGTGGAGTGAAAGCATGAGAGAGAGGTCCTAGCTGACTTGATGCGGGGGAACGGCGAGCCGGTCGCTGGTAATTTCATCGGGACTCCTTTGCCCGCGCCGCGCGAATTGGCGCGATTAGTCGCCTTAGATCGTTGGCATCCGGTGGCCGGGCTCTCGAGGCCTAAGATCGGCTACAGCGGAGGAAATTGAAAATTCCTTTTGGATATGCATTCGATAGGTTCGGGTATCGTCAGAGCGCAGTGCGCGTCTGCCTCTGGCTTTGTTGCGATCAGCGGTTGAAGACGGTACTGTCGTCGAGGTGTCGGCCGTCATCGCAGGACATGAAAAGGGCAGTTTGCGGTCTTACGGTTACTCGCATAAGTATCGCGGGGCAGACCAAAGCAGTCGAGAGTGACAGGGCTACCTGCTTGCTCGAGATTCTACATCCGGGGTTGGTTGGTCTCGAGCCGCCACGACTGGGCTGAGGTTCCTGTTGACGCGCGTTGGTGCGCGTTCGCGCCAATTTATTATAGTTCAGACGCTCAGCCGGATTATTCATGTCGTGGCTGAATATATCTAATTCGGCTGCAACTACTACTCTGTGAGCCGCAACTGGCTATTTCGTCAGCGTGTTCAGTCGAACGCAACGACACCGACACACAATCAAAATCCCAGATCAAGTCAGAGCGCGGAAGGACCGTTCGCTCGATTTTGAGGCTGGCTGCTCGCGTGAGATGGCGTTGTACAGCCCTCCGGAGCTGAGTTCATATGAATCTGAGCAACAAAAGGCTTTTGGACGTGGCAGGTGAGCCGTTCTGGCGTATATCGCGAAAAGACCTCGACAAGTTGATGACCACATTGGACATTAGCTTTGTTAGGCTGTCGCAATGCTTGCTTGCGGCGGGTGCCCACTTGCCCGTTGCGCGCGTGGACGCGTGCACCATCCACTACTGCGTTCGAGGCGTCGGTTTCATCCTGATGGACGGGGAAAGCCCTATCCGTCTGACGCCGCATACATTGGTAATCGTTCCGCCCGGACGCGCAATGAGGATCGTCGCCACGGAGCGCCCGACCGCACTACGAAATGTCGGCAAGGGCAGTGTAGGCCTTTTCGTGCCCGGCTCGTCGTACCGGCACACTGTCGGAGATGACCAACCGACACTCGTACTTGCGTGCGGCACTTTTCGAGCGACCTACGGTCCAGCGCTTGACTTGTTCGCATCCCTCGCAGCGCCGATTGTTGAGACATTCGACGTACATGACCAGCTCGACCAGGTGATCGCTTGCGCGTTAGCCGAGCTCGCGGCCCAGGACGTCGGTGTGGGGCCAATGTCGGCAGCGCTACTGAAGGTCGTATTGCTCGCCCTGCTTCGACGTTGCCTGGTCTCGACGAAAGCCTGGGTTGAGCGCTTCGCCATGTTAAGTGACCCGCCAATCGCACGAGCTTTCGCTGAGATGGCCTCGCGTCCCTCGCTTCCGCACACCGTTCAAAGTCTGTCGCACGCCGTCGGTCTGAGCCGCTCAGCTTTCATGGCGCGATTCTCCGCTGCCTTCGGAGAGGCACCCATGTCACTGTTGCGCCGCCTTAGGATGCGCCACGCTGCTGATCTGCTCGCGGCCAACGCGCTATCGATCGACCAGGTCGCTCTAAACGTCGGCTACCAGAGTCGGAGCAGCTTTACGCGCAGCTTTCGTAAATACTACGGGAGCGACCCGTCAGAATATCGCTCCAATGCGCAGAGCGAACGGTCATCAAGGGCTGCTCCGGACGAAGATGCGATCGAGCAATCCGACGCCGCGTGAGGATCGTTCATTCTGCAAGAGCGTTGGCACGGCCGCCGGCGATATACGTTCCGCTGGTGGTGACATCTGAGCTCGATCTACTCAGCTTCCACTTGGGTCCGGCGTGAGCTAAGCGGCGTCCTGACGTCTCACGACAACCCAGGAGGTGCGGGGCCGTGTGGAAGATACAAGGCCCCGAGCAGTGGTCTCGCGGCCACAGCTGTAAGGGGGATGCCAGTGCATCCGCGGGCTTGGCTTTCCCACGCGGTAAGTTCCGCGCGCCGGGCGTCGCGATTGCGAAAACACGCCGATGCTGTCGGACTAGGCTAGGTGCTCATTCAGCGGCCGGCCGCCCGATGTCCGGTCAATCGTAAACGGTGATAAAGCGGATGCCTTCCGAGATCGTTAAAGGCCCACAGGTGGAAGGAATGAGCAGCCCGGAGGCAGCTCCCTCAAATTGATTGCATTATTTCAAGGTGCAGGCCGCGGCGGGCGCGACATCGTGCGACGCAGTCTGCCGGGAACTAAAGGCTGGTGTGCTCGAAGCGGCGGCGCATGCACTTTCTGACTTACAATTTAGAATCGCTCTAGTTTAGAAGGAGTCTTTTTGCGGGTCTGGCGATCATCGATTACAGGCGTCAAGCTCCATCAATGACGGTGAGGCAATCGATGCCAGCGGGAAATGCCTTTGGGTGGCGTTATGCCGTCGTCTCCGGTGTATTCGCATTTCTTTGCCTGGGCGGCCTCGCCCGCGCCGACGACTCGGATACTTGGCGAGATATCGAAACGAAATACATTTTCGGCTTCACGACCGGTTCGGGTATCGGCATCGAAGGCGAAAAGGAATTCACGACCGACACGATCGGCCGATTTGGCAAGCGCGATGGACGCTACACCGCGACCGAGACCAAGTATGAGTTCGAATTCACGCCGTCTCAATTTGTGCAAATCGAGTTTGGGGCGCTCGGATCAACCCACGACATCGGGACCGTAGCCGACCTCGACGACCGTCGCCAGTTGGCGTTCAGCGGCGGGTTTGGTGAATTCCGCTACCTCGCCCTCGAACGGACGTCGAACAATCCACTGTCTGTGACGCTGGCTTTCGAGCCTACGGTGCGGCTCATCGATGAGACAAGCGGCGAGCGGGTTCACAACTATGAATTCGAGACAACACTCAATGCCGACCTCGAACTCGTTAGAAAGCGGCTGTTTGCCGGGTTCAACCTATTATATGAACCCGAATATACCCACACATTGCTGGATGAGACCATTCGGGAAACTAAACTCGGCGCCTCCGCGGCGCTGTCGTTCCGAATCACGCCCAATGTCGTGATCGGAGGCGAAGTTTGGTATCTGCGCCATTATGACGACTTCGCACTCTCGGCCTTTACCGGCGACACAGTGATGCTCGGTCCGACGCTCTATGTCCGGTTCACGCCGAAGATGTTCATGACAGCGGCCTGGAGCACGCAGATATGGGGCCGCGAAGTTGGAGCCCCGTTTTCGCTCAATCTTGCCGAGTTCCAGCGCAACCGCGCCAAACTCAAATTCGCCGTCGAGTTCTGACGTCCCTCAAAGAGGAAGGCCTACAGATGCACGTTTTGACCGCGACCAGAAAACTCGCTCTCGCAGCGCTCTGCACGGCGATTTTGCCGCTGTCGACGGCGTCGGCCCAGCAAGCAACGGAAATTCAGATCAGCTACTCTAACGGGCAGTTTCAGCCGCACGAGGTACGTGCGCCGGCGGACAAGCCGGTTGTCTTCCGGATCAGGAATCTCGAGGGGAAGGCGATGGAGTTCGAAAGCACCTCCCTCAGGGTGGAAAAGGTAGTGACCGCCAAGAGCCAGGGTGTGATCAACGTCCGCGCTCTCAAGGCCGGGCGTTATGAGTTCTACGATGACTTCAACGAAAAAGCGCGCGGCGCGCTCGTCGTCGAATAGGGCGTCTATCTCGTGCTCGCCGCGCTCATCATCGTCTTCCGCGAGGTCTTCGAGGCAGGCCTGATCGTCGGAATTGTGCTCGCGGTTACCCGCGGGGTCGCGCGCCGCGATCGCTGGGTTGCCGGCGGCATGCTGGCAGGTGTGGCCGGGGCGTGTTTCGTCGCGGCATCTGCCGGTGGGCTGTCGCAGCTGTTCGAGGGCATGGGACAGGAGCTGTTCAATGCCGCTATTCTCGGGGTCGCCGTTGTGATGCTGACTTGGCATAATGTCTGGATGGCGCGCCACGGGCGGGAGATTGCGGTCGAAATGCGCGCGGTTGGCCAAGCGGTGGCCGCAGGCAGCAAGCCTCTATTGGCTCTGGCGGTCGTGGTCGGCGTTGCCGTACTGCGCGAAGGCAGCGAGGTCGCGCTGTTTCTCTATGGCGTCGTCACCTCCGACGGCGGTTCGGCCCTGGATTTGATCGTTGGCGGCTGCCTTGGCCTCTTGCTCGGCGCTGCAGTTTGCCTTGTGACTTATTTGGGCCTGGTGCGGATTCCGTCGCGCCCGCTGTTTGTAACAACGACAGTTCTGATCACCCTCCTCGCGGCGGGTATGGCGGCACAGGCCGTTGCTTTTCTGGAGCGCGCCAACTGGCTAACCTCGCTCGACACAGTCGTGTGGAACTTAGGCTGGCTTTTGCCCGAGACGAGCATTCCCGGACGCGCCTTGCACACGCTGATCGGCTATACCGATCAGCCGACGCAGATGCAGCTCTTGGTCTATCTTACCGTCATCGTAACAACCAAATCGCTGATGTGGCTGACCGCGGAAGTGCGCGCCAACCACGCCGTTGCTGCGGAATAGAGCGGGGCGACTGGATCAGTCTTCCGCTCGCGCCTCCCGAGCGGCGAACCTTATCCGGCCGGGCGCGAGCGACTCCGGTAGCGACGCGCCCGACAAACCGCGCCAATTACCTCGCCTTCGTCCAACTCGCGTCAATTAGCGCGAATGACTCGGCGCTATGAGGCAACGATCGTAGCCGTGCAATGCGCAAAGCAGCCGCCTCGGAATAGTTCGGGCGAGTATTTCTTTCGCCGGGCCGCTCGCGGAGGAATCTCCGGCATTCGCATAAGAAAGTCTGCCGGTTATCGTGACCTCCGACGAGTTGATGCCACTGTCGTCTCGTGTTCGATCTGAGTCATTCGCCTTCAATTGGAGTCTGTCGGGTCAAGGTCCGATCTCTTCTGGCGTTTCTCACGAGATCCGAATCCTGTCTGCTCCAATTGGAGGTCGGAGCCTCTTCGGGGCGCAGCGGTTAAGACGGAGCGGATCGAGTTGTATCAGCTCCAGGCCAAGTCGTTCAATACTGTCGCCCAGCCAAGCGCGGCCTTGAGCGTAGACAAAGTTCCCCCATAGCAATCGAAGTCGCAGAAGTTGGCGACGTTGGCGAGTACCGCCCCTAAGTTCGGCAATGCGCCAGGAACGGCTGGTTTTCGCCGCTATGTATCCTGTCAGCAAGTACCCCACCGCCCTCTGCAACCAAGATTCAGGCAAGTTCCGTGGAGGGTTAGGCTTGATTAGTTGCGACATGTGACGTATATTTAGCGACACGTGACGCGAGGCTACTATGACTGCCGCAGCCGAGAAACCGGCTCCAAAGGGGCCAGGCAATGATCTGCAGAAGGTGGCCGATTTGCTCGGCGGGCCACGCATCCTGTCGCGCCGGATCACAAGCGCCCTCGACGCCCACGAACTGCTGCTGGACGGACTGCCAGGCTCTGCGTTGACCCACTTCGTCCGTCACCTCCTCATCATTCAAACGGACTCGCTGGAAAAAGCGTTCGGAATGAGCCTTCGCACCTTTCAGCGACGCAAGGACGCTCCGGACAAGCCGCTCAGCCAGGAGCAAAGTGGGCGGACCTGGAAGTTTGCCGAAATCCTCGCCAAGGCCACGGACGTGTTCGGTTCGCAGGAAGAAGCCGAGCAGTGGCTCGAGCGTCCGGCCATCGGTCTTGACCAGCGTCGCCCGATCGACCTCCTTGCCACTCCGGCGGGCATCGAGCTCGTTGAACAGTACCTCACACGCCTCGCATATGGCGTCTATGCATGACGCTTTCTGTAGAGCCATTGGGAGGCGGCAAGCTCATCGCTTGGCGCCTCGATCAGGCGCGCTTTGCGTCGACCTGGGATAGTGGCGAAGGCGCATTCCAGGTCGGCGGCCGGTGGAACAGCAAAGGCGTTCGCGTTGTGTATTGCGCGCTTGATCCAGCGACCGCGATACTCGAAGTGGCGGTTCACAAAGGCTTCAAAGCGCTAGACACTCTGCCTCACGTACTGACCGCGCTTTATATCTCCGACGTGTCTGACGTTCATATTGTTCGCCCTGCCGACGTTCCGAACGCCAATTGGCTGCGACCGGGCATCCCAGGCGCAGGCCAGCAGGCGTTCGGGGATGCGCTCCTGGCCAAGCACAAATTCGTCATGATCCCAAGTGTGGTGTCCAATCACAGCTGGAATCTGATCTTCGACCCGACCAGGGCGAAAGGCGTGTACCAGCAGCACCTTCAGGAAGCGTTCGCGCTAGATACGCGCCTTCATCCTTCGACATCACCGCCCTAATTCGGCCCCGTAGCAGTACGATCTCGCCTGACCGACCAAGTAACTCCAATGGAATCCTAATTCTGGCTACCTGACTCCGATGGAATCAGAATAGCCTCCGCCCTAATCCCCTGACTGAAATTATTGGATTTTTTCGCTCCGAGACTCAGATCGAACGCGAAACGACGGCCACGGTTGTACGGCAAATCCTGTTGAGAATGCGGCGGCGCTGAAAGCACTCACCGGCTCGGATCCGGGCTGCATCTCATAGGGCTTCTTTGGAACGGGTGAGGCCTCAAGCGATGGGATCGATGCGCTGGAATCGGTTCGTTGTCGACGTGCGTGTTAGCGCGGGCGTGGTCGCCATCTCCGGGAGCCTTCCGGGCGGGATGTCTCTCTGGCGGACTTCGATCGACCAGTCTCGAAGCCGCGCGACCTTGATGAAAGCGTCCTGTGCCGGCGAGTAGCGGCGTCCCTGCACAGCCAGCAGCCGCACCTCCCGCGAAATCGGGTCCCCCTCGAGGGGAATGGTCTTTAGCGTCGGAAGGCGTGGCATGTGCTCGGGCGCGAGTATCACGCCGAACCCAGCTGCGGCCATGTACTGAAGGTGCAAGTCGTGACCGCTGCAGTGGCCCAGATGGGGAGGTTCTTTGGGGAAATACGACCGTTGGATCTTCGGAGCGACGTCGCATCCTACGCGCTCCAGCAAGACGGTCTCGCGGAGATCGTCAATCCCAATCGAGTGGCGATTTGCGAGTTGGTGTGTCTGCGCTAGAACCGCGACGTAGCGCTCTTCAAAGAGCAACCAGTCGTCGATGCGAGGGGGTATGTCCTGAACGTCCCCGACGATTGCGGCGTTGACCTCTCCCTCGAGCAGCAGGTCGATCAGCTTCTCCGCCGCGCCTTCGCGCAGCTCAACAGTAAGCCCTGGGACGAACTTTGCGATCTCAGCTATCAGATCAAGGACGAGCGAAGCCGAGATGGAGGGGGCGAGGCCGATCTTAAGTGGTGCGACCTCTTTGCGTTGGAATTCCCTAGCTCTGCGACGCGCCGTCTCTGCCGAGGCAAGCGTGCGCGCCAGCATCGGAAGAACTTCTTTCCCGAGGTCGGTGAGTTGCGTCAGCTGGCGCTCACGGTAAATCAACTGGCCCCCGAGTTCCTGCTCCAGCTTCTGAATTCCCTTAGTCAAAGCGGGCTGCGTAACATTGCATTGCTCAGCCGCGCGCGTGAAGTTGAGCGTGGATGCGACCGCGAGGAAATAGCGAACTTGATGAAGCTCCATGGATTCTCCGATGAGTTTCTCCTGTCTATGCACTTGACGACCTCACGGGCCGCCAAAATCACGGCATATGGATGCCATTTGCATGCACACGTTAGAACAGCCTGGTCTATTGGTTTGGACGCACGGACACGCTTTCTGGAGCCCCTGAGCGCCGAACTGATGCGCCGCGAGGTGGGCGGAGCCCCCTGGCCAGGAAATCGGCAAATGCCCCTGCGGCAGGCTTTGTGGTCTTTCCGCCGATAAAGAGTGCATTGACCTCCATGGAGCCGAAATCCCACTCAGGCAGGACCCGCACGAGCCGCCTGGTCGCGAGCTCTGCCCGCACAGTGGTTTCGCTCGACGCGGCGATCCCCAATCCAGCGACGGCGCTTGCTGTGGCTCCTTCGCTGATCGTGATCGCGAGCTGGCTTGCAAGCGCACTGAGGTGACACGGCCATCTTTGCGCGAGCAGAAAGTTGACGATGAGTGCGCCGGACCGATGATCACCGAGTGGTGAGCAAGGTCTGAGGGCGTAATGGGCGCTCCGCGCTCTCGCAGGTAGTCCGGGAGCCACTAGCACCTTCGGAAGGTGCATGATTTTGCAAGCCATCGCACTCGAGTCGGGCAGGGCTCCGAGCCGGAACGCCACGTCGATACCCTCAGTCACGAGGTCTTGGTACCGGTCGTTCGTCACTAGCTCAATCCTCAGCAGCGTGTATTGCCTTAAAAAGCCGGAGAGTCGCGGGATGATTTCCCTGAGAACGAAACTTGATGACGTGCCGACGCGCAGTGTGCCCCGCAGTTCTCCTGTTCCGCGCGCTTCGTGATCCGCCTCGTCAAGCGCCGCCAAGATCGACTCGATGCGCACCAGGTATGTGGCGCCGAGCTCGGTCAGCGCCACCGCTCGCGTGGCGCGGCTGAATAACGTGGTGCCGATGTCCTCCTCAAGCGCGGCGATTAGGCGGGATGCAGTCGGCTGCGTCAGGCCGAGCTCGCGACCGGCGCTGGAAAAGCTGCTGGTCCGCGCGGCGCGGACAAACAATCTGAGTCTTGAGAGGCGATCGTTCATCGCTCGACGCGCTCTAGGCGGACGGAGGTCGGTCCCAGCACGAATGTGAATCGAATGGAGCGCAGCAGCCACCGATACCGCAGCGCAGACGGCGACGGTCCTGAGTACCCCGCGGTTCGTCGGAAGCGACAGGGCAGAAAAGGGCTCGCCGCGATCGTGTCCCCTTGCATGGTGTAGCTGGCGGCGGGTCACCGCGTTCACCGGCCAGGGCCGGGCAGGTCAGCTGGCGATAGCCGGAAGGCTG
>NZ_LBJG01000081.1 GCF_028128765.1 Bradyrhizobium sp. CCBAU 51627 | reverse complement strand
CGCAATCGGCCATGCACTCGACGCCTTCACCTCCGAGGAATGCGCCAACTACCTCAAAAATTCAGGCTATCGGACCTAATGCCATCACGCTTTCGAAGCCGGGTGTTCCAGGTAAAGCGGAAGCTTTCCACAAACTGCAACCCTTGCGTGTAAGAAGTCTTGGGGTGGTGATCTAGAGGTGATGACCCGCCTTGAACGCGGGCCCGGGCGGCAGCGACTAATCCCCAGAGTGCCTCAGGATCAGTGGAACGTGATCGAGCTTCCCTCTTGTAAAGCACCAAAATGGTGCTTTAGTGCTTTCCATGAGCCCGTCACCCCGATATGCGCCTTCGGCGCTGCGTTACAGGCTAGCCCCTGACCCCGCGGCCAAGGCAGCGATAGAGGCGACGTTCAGGGCCTATGACCGCATGATGGAGATCCTGGATGAGGTCGCGCGGACCCATAATGTGGGCTCCAACGTCGTGCTGCTGCATGCCCACGCCTATGAGCCGATCCGAAAACAAACGGCGCTGCCCTCGCGGCTGGTGACGCTGGGCCTGCGCGACCGCGCCGAGTATCGCGCGGCACAGGGTCGCCGCCTGCCGCTCGACGACAAGCTCGCCAAGATCAAGGGCCCGGCAACCATTTCGATTTCAACCGTGCAAGGGCGCTTCAACGTGCCCTTCGACTACGCCGGCTATGCGGAAGGCTGGGGACAGAGCGTGCCTGCGCATCTGATCCGCACCGACGACGGTTTCGAGGTTCACTACGGCGTCACGCCGAACAGTCTGCCAGAGGAGGAGAACGCTATGGACACCATCGCAGCCGCTCCCGAGAATTTCCTGTCACGGGTCGGGCGTCTGATCGCCGGCATCGCCTATGACGCGATCGAGCAGGCGGAAGGCAACAACAAGCTGAAAGTGGTCGGCCAGGCCATCCGCGAGATCGAACGGGCCGAAAGCGAGGCGCGCGATGCGCTCGCGGCCGCGCGCGCCGAGGAGTATCGCCTCAATGCGCGCCGCACCGAGATTGAACGCGAGATGACCGATCTCACCGCCAAGATCGAGGGCGCGATTGCTGACAACCGCGACGATCTCGCCCGCGCCGGAATCGCGCGGCAGATGGATCTCGAGGCGCAGTTCGAGGTGCTCTCCCGAGCCATCGACGAGAACAACGAAAAGATCGAGCAATGCGTGACGTCGCTGCGCGCGGTGCTCTCGGCGCTTCAGGATGCCGAGCAGCGCCGCCTCGATCTGGAAAAGAGCGAGGCGGCTGCGAGCCACCAGGCTTCGAATTCGCCGCGCAAGCGCGGCGGCAGCTCTGCGGCGGCGAAGGCGTTGCGTGCGGGCAGGGCGGTGGCGCGCGTCACCGGCGTGCCGCCGGGCATTCCGTATTCGAGCGACATCGACGAACTGAGCGCGCTGCATCGCGACAAGGAGATTGCGGCGAGGCTCGCGCGGTTGAAGTCGCGCTCCTGAGGGTATCGTGTCATGAGCGCATTGCTCGAACACGTCATGTCGCCGGAGGTCCGGCCGTTCGCGATCGCGGCGGCCATGATCCTCATCGTCGGCACGCTCGAAGTGGTCACGATGCTGGTCGGAGCCTCCCTGAGCGAGATGCTCGGCACCAGCATCGATTTCAGCCATCCCAGCGACAACGGCGTCATCAACGCTATCTCATGGGTCAATGTCGGCGGCGTGCCGCTGTTGATCTTCCTGCTGCTGGCGCTCGGCGCCTTCTCGATTACCGGCTTCCTGATCCAGGACGTCGCGCGGATGGTCGCCGGTCCTCTGCCGGCCTCGATCGCCTCGCTCGCGGCGGTCGTCGTCTCGGTGCCGCTGGTCCGTGCCGCGAGCGGCGGCATCGCACGCATCATTCCCAAGGACGAGAGCTATGCAGTCGGTCTCGGCGATCTCGTCGGCCGGGTCGGGGAGGTCGTCGTCGGCCCGCTCGACCAGGGCCCACCGGGCCGCGTCAGCGTCGCCGACGTCCACGGCAACAGACACTTCGTCCTGGCCGTGGCCGCGCCCGACTCGATGCCGCTGCCGCAGGGGACCCTCGTCCTCCTGGTCGATCGCGTCGACACCCGTTTCGTCGCAGTGAAGGCCGACGATGAACTCAAACCGACCAAAGCCACTCTAAACCAGCAAGTCCATTAGCGGAGAAAGTCATGTTCGACATCGCAGTCCCGGCCATGATCGGCGTCGCGCTGATCGTCGTCCTCGGGATCGTCTTCACCATCCTCTACAAGCGGGCGACGCGTGACGAGGCCTTCGTCCGTACCGGCCTTGGCGGCAAGAAGGTCGTCCTCGACGGCGGCGCCATGATCCTGCCGATCTTCCACTCCTATGCCAGCGTCAATCTGAAGACGCTGCGGCTCACCGTCGAACGCAAGGAGCGGGAATCCCTCATCACCAAGGACCGCTTGCGCGTCGACATCGTGGCCGAGTTCTACGTGCGGGTCCGCCCCGATGAAGAGAGCATCGCGCTCGCCAGCCAGACGCTGGGCGCGCTGACCAATGATGCGGAAGCGCTGCGCAACCAGGTCGAAGCCAAATTCGTCGACGGCCTGCGCTCGGTGGCGGCGACCATGACCATCCTGGAGCTCCAGGAGAAGCGCTCGGACTTCGTCAAGCACGTGCAGTCCACGGTCGAGTCCGACGTCAAGTCGAACGGCCTCGAACTCGAGTCGGTGTCGCTGACCAAGCTGGACCAGACCGACGTCAAGTTCTTCAACCCGGAAAACTTCTTCGACGCCGAAGGTCTCACCCAGCTCAAGACCATTACCGAAACCCGCCGGCGCGACCGCAATGCGATCGTGCGCGACAACGAGGTCGCGATCGCGCAGAAGGATCTGGAGGCGCGGCAGCAGACGCTCGGGATCGAGCGGACCAAGAAAGAGGCCGAGCTGTCGCAGGAGCGCGACATCGCCAACAAGACCGCGAGCACGCGGGCCGAAGTCGCAACCGCGACGCAGACCGCGCGACTGACCGAAGAGAACGCCCGTATCGACACCGATCGAGCCGTCGCCGAGAAGGAGGCCGGTGCGAAGCAGGTCAAGGAAACCGCGGTCATCGAGTCGGACCTCGCGATCAACAAGCGCAAGACCGACGCGCAGCGCGAGATTCAGATCGCGACGCAGGAGAACGAGATCCAGATCGCGGCCAAGAGCAAGCAGACCTCGGAGGCCGTCGCCGAGGCCAAGGCCGCCGAGGCGCTCGCGGTCTCCGCAGAAGAAAAGGTCGTGACCGCACGTGCGGTCGAAGTCGCCGACCGCGCCCGTCTGACGCAGGTGCTCGCTGCCCGCACGGAAGCCGAGCGCAAGTCGACCGAGCTGATCGTCGCGGCCGAAGCCGAGAAGAAGGCCTCGCTCGACCGCGCCGAGGCCGTCAAGACGCTGGCCACGGCGGAAGCCGAGTCCAACAAGATCAAGGCGGTCGGCGTCAGGAATATCGGTGAGGCAGAAGCTGCCGT
Organism: Bradyrhizobium sp. CCBAU 51627; assembly: GCF_028128765.1. Taxonomy (GTDB): domain Bacteria; phylum Pseudomonadota; class Alphaproteobacteria; order Rhizobiales; family Xanthobacteraceae; genus Bradyrhizobium. Next base: position 78,188 of record NZ_LBJG01000081.1, on the reverse strand, counting down.
CATCACCATGAAGAACGAGGCGCAGAACAAGCTCGGCAGCAACGTCATCGATTTCGAGATCGCCAAGAAGCGCATCGAGACGATGCCGTCGGCGCTCGCCGAGATGGTGAGGCCGATCTCCAATCTCAAGGACGTCCGCATCCTGCACACCGGCGGCGCCTTCGGCGGCAACGGTAACGGGGCTGTGGGCGGCGGCGTCGGCTTCGGCGAGGGGCTCGCCGGCGAGTTGCTCAAGGTGCACGCGCTGCGTCCGATGATCGACGAGATCTTGCGCCAGAGCGGTTTCGCGCCGGGCGACGATCCCGTGAAAGCATTGGTCGGCGCCGTGACCGGCAAGAGCAACGAGGCCGCGATGCCAGCGGCGCGTGCGCCGGAGACAACAAACCCCGCCGATCTGTGAATTTGGCCGAGCAACGCGCTGCAACCCAAGCTCCGGGAGGGGCTGACTAAGCCCTTCCCCGTTGCTTTGCGAATGACGGCGAATTCGTCCTTTGCAAGCGCAACCGGCTTTGTTATACGCAGCCGCGCGCGAACGACTGGTTCGCCTTTTCCTCGGTAGCTCAGCGGTAGAGCATCCGACTGTTAATCGGATGGTCGCTGGTTCGAATCCAGCCCGGGGAGCCAAATTCCGCTTGATATTCAGGTATTTCCGAGCGCCCGTTAAGGCGGCGCACGAGATTGCTGGATCAATCTCTCCAGCGTCGCCGAGGCTGCGTGGAGCAGGGAATCGCGTTCAAGCCGATGTGTGCGGCAGGGGCACCAAATCGACTCAATTCAAATCGAGCTTGGGAGGGCCGGACTCTTACGGAGCTGATTCCCATGCTCGACATCCAGATCGACCGCGCCCAGCAGGCCCCCTCGATTCTTCCGGCGGATGTTCCAGAATTGAGCGACGATGAATGCCTTGCCTGCCTCGCCCGCGCGGTTGAGACCCCCGATTCGGCGCGGCTGGACGAAGTTGCGGCCCTGATTGGACGCCTCGCCGTCGCGATCGAATAGGCCATCTTTCGCCCGATTTTCGCATTGGCATCGCCGTTGGCCGTCCGGCCAACGGACGTGTTGCGTTTTCGCGGAGCCTGTTCCAAAGATGCCGCCAACTCATCTCCGCGGCATCGTCCGCCTCGCAGGGTCCGTAAATGTCCGGTTTCTCGACCGCGCGCCAAAAAATGGTCGATGGCCAGGTGCGCACCAATGACGTCACCGATCGCCGCATTCTCGATGCCATGCTCACGGTTCCTCGTGAGGTGTTCGTGCCGGCGAGCCGGCAGGCCTTGGCCTATCTCGACCTCGATCTCGACGTCAGCGAGGGCGGCGCCAAGCGCTTCCTGATCAAGCCGCAGCTGACCGGCAAGCTGCTCCAGGCCGCCGAGATCGGCGAGGGCGACAACGTGCTGGTCGTCGGCTGTGCCACCGGCTATCTCGCCGCGCTGACCGCGAAGCTGGCACGGCAGGTCACGGCAATTGAGACCGATTCGGCTCTGGTTGCGAAAGCCAGGGACGCCTTCGCCGCGCTCGGGCTCAGCAACGTCAGCTGCAAGGCTGCTGCGTGTGCCGAAGGTGATGCGTCCGCCGCGCCCTATGATGTGATCGTCCTCAACGGCGCTACCGAAGTGACGCCGGAAGGGCTGTTTGGCCAGCTGAGGGAAGGCGGGCGCCTGGTGGGCGTCTCGGCCGAATCCCGCCCGTCGCGCGCCATGATCGTGACCCGTTTCCACGGTGAGTTTGGCCATCGGCCGCTGTTCGATGCGGCAGCCCCGGTGCTCCCGGGCTTGGAACGGGCCGCCGCGTTCGTCTTCTGACCGTCCAAATCCCGTAAAAATCCCGTTCTGAATCAGAAGTGTGGCCGGGATGCTGCACGTGAAGAGTTTCCGCTGAGAACCAGCATGAGGTAGTTCCGTTGCGCTCGACCGCGTCCTATGTTGCTTCGGGGCAACGACTCCACTCGGATACGGTAACCAGGCTCGCGGGCACGAGTCTGGCGTGAGAATGAACGGAATTTTAGGGATGCATGGGGTGAAGCTCTTCACCGGAGCAGCGGTTTCGGTCCTGTTGCTGGCGCTCGCCGGGCCGACGCCTGCCTTGGCGGATACGATCGAGGCTGCGCTGGTGCGCGCCTATCAGAACAATCCGCAGCTCAACGCCCAGCGTGCCCAGGTGCGCTCCACCGACGAGAACGTGCCGCAGGCGCTGTCGGGCTATCGTCCCAGGGTCAATTTGAGCCTCACCACCGGGTATCAATATCAGGATGTCCAGCAGGTGCAGAAAGGCTTGTCGATCCATACCGACCCGCCCCTTCAACCCAACAGCGCCAGCCTGACGGTCAACCAGACGCTCTATAATGGCAATCAAACCGCCAACAGGACGCGCGCGGCGGAGAGCCAGGTCTCCGGGGCGCGCGAGGCGTTGCGCGTGCTTGAGCAGACGGTCCTGCTGCAGGCCGCAACGGCCTACATGGACTACCTTCGCGATGCCGCAACGCTGGAGGTTCAACGCAGCAACGTGCGCGTGCTCGAGCAGACGCTGAAGCAGACGCGCGATCGTTTCAACGTCGGCGAGGTCACGCGCACAGACGTGGCGCAATCCGAAGCACAGCTGGCCGCCGGAAGAACCCAGGCTCTGACCGCCGAATCGAATCTGACGACGACGCGCGCCAACTTCCGCCGGATCATCGGAAACGAGCCATCGAACCTTGCCCCGGGCTCGCCGGTCGATCGCTTTCTGCCCCCTTCGATCGCCTCCGCTGTCAATCTCAGCCTGGTGGAGAATCCCAACGTCACGGCCGCGATGTACGGCGTCGACGTCAACTATCTCCAGGTCAAGATCAACGAAGGCGCGCTGCTGCCGACGGTCACGGTCCAGGCGGGTGTCAGCACGTCCTACCAGCAGACCATCCAGATTTTCCGAACCAATAGCGCCTCCGCGATCGCAACGGCCTCCGTGCCGATCTTTCAGGGCGGTGCTGAATATGCGCTGATCCGCCAGTCCAAGGAAAACCTGGCGCAGCAGCGTCTCAATCTGGAAACCCTCCGCGATCAGACCCGCGCCAATGTCGTGCAGGCCTGGGGCCAGCTGGAAGCGGGCAAGGCGCAGGTCCAGTCTGCGCAGGCCCAGGTGACGGCCTCCGAGATCGCGCTGAACGGCGTGCGTGAAGAGGCGAAAGCGGGTCAGCGCACCACGCTGGACGTGCTCAATGCGCAGCAGGCGCTGGTCAACGCGCGCGTCGCGCTCGTCACTGCACAGCACGACCGGGTCGTCGCATCCTATTCGGTGCTGAATGCGGTCGGTCGACTCGCGCCGCAAGTGCTCGGCCTCAACACCACCGTCTACGATCCCAGCGTGCACTACCAGCAGGTCCGCGATAGCTGGGCCGGCGTCCGCACGCCTGACGGACGCTAAGTCCCGTAGTCCTCCGGTCGATCTCGCAAACAGCCGAGGCCGACCGGGGCTTTGCTTGCAATCGCCAAAATCCCTGACATAGCCTTGCCTGGAAGCTGCGGGTCGATTCGCTCCGCATCCGATGTTGCATGCGTAATGCTTGAGTGACGGGGCAGGGGCGCACTGCCTCACGTAGAGCTGTGATCTGGGGACAAGTCTGGCTGTCGCGACGAAAATGTCGGGGCGCACATCCGGAACCGGCCAATCCTGTCGTGCTTGGTGTAAAACAACGCATGCGAGGGCGTTGATGATGTGGAGTCGGAGATGACGCAGCCTGCAAAGGTCACAGAACCCTCCATGGAGGAGATTCTGGCCTCGATCCGGCGCATCATTGCCGATGACGAGGCCAAGCCGCCGCCGGTCGAGGCCGCCAAGCCCGCACCGGCGCCCGCCGCACCCGCGCCAAAGCCGCAGGCGTTGGCCGACGCTCCACCATCCAAGGTCGTGTCTGCAAAACCTGCCGCCGAAAAGCCGATGCCACCGCAGGCCCCAAAGCCCGCGCCGGCTCCCGCGCCCGCAGCGGGCGCCGGCCCCAACAGCCAAGACGATATCGACGCGCTGCTGGCGGGGCTCGACGAGGCCACGCCTGCACCCGAGGTGCGGGTGCCGGAACCCGAGCCTGAGCCCGAACCCGACGTGCTCGAGCTGACCGACGATATGGCGATGGATCCGGCGCCGACACCGGCGCCGCCGCCGCCAAGCTTCCGAAAGGTCGAGCCGCGCGACGACTTGGAATTCGCCGAGTCGCCGCAACCGCGCCCGTCGCCCTCTTATGCGCCGGTCGACTTCGATGCACCGCCGCTGCCCCCGCAGCAACCGATTCTGGCGCAATCGACGGTCTCCGCCGTCGAATCCGCCTTCAACTCCCTGGCCCACACCGTGCTCAGCAGCAATGCCCGTACGCTGGAGGATCTGGTCAAGGAGATGCTGCGCCCGATGCTGAAATCCTGGCTCGACGACAATCTGCCGGGACTGGTCGAGCGCATCGTGAAGGCCGAGATCGAGCGGGTCTCGCGCGGCGGCCGGTGAAGCAGGCCGCACAGCCCCGATAAAGCCCCGCTCCTGTGTCATATTTGACCTGTCCGTCGGGCCGGAAAGCCCTTTCGCCGCTGAGCTTTCCGTTGACTTGAACCCCGCGCGCGGCTTTCTAACAGCCCCATGATCGAGAAAAATTACCAGCCCGCCGATATCGAAGCCCGCATGTCCGTGGTGTGGGAGGACAGCCTTGCCTTCAAGGCCGGTCGTCCCGATCGCCGCGATGCAGTGCCCTTTACCATTGTGATCCCGCCGCCGAATGTGACGGGCTCGCTGCACATGGGCCACGCCCTCAACAACACGCTCCAGGACATCCTGTGCCGCTTCGAGCGTATGCGCGGCCGCGACGTGCTGTGGCAGCCCGGTACCGATCATGCCGGCATCGCCACCCAGATGGTGGTCGAGCGTCAGCTGATGGAGCGCCAGCAGCCCGGCCGCCGCGAGATGGGCCGCGAGAGGTTTCTGGAGCGGGTCTGGCAATGGAAGGCCGAGAGCGGCGACACCATCATCAACCAGCTCAAGCGCCTCGGCGCCTCCTGCGACTGGTCGCGTGAGCGCTTCACCATGGACGAAGGCCTGTCGAAGGCCGTGGTCAAGGTGTTCGTCCAGTTGCATCGCGACGGCCTGATCTACAAGGACAAGCGGCTGGTGAATTGGGACACCAAGCTGCTCACCGCGATCTCCGATCTCGAGGTGCAGCAGACCGAGGTCAAGGGCAGCCTTTGGTATCTGCGCTATCCGATCGAGGGGAAGACCTTCAGCCCCGGGAATCCCTCCAGCTTCATCGTGGTCGCCACGACGCGCCCGGAGACAATGCTCGGCGATACGGGCGTTGCCGTGCATCCCGAGGATGAGCGCTACCAGAAGCTGGTCGGCAAGAACGTCGTCCTGCCGCTGGTCGGCCGCAGGATCAAGATCGTCGCCGATGAGTATTCCGATCCGGCGAAGGGGTCGGGCGCGGTGAAGGTGACACCGGCGCACGACTTCAACGATTTCGAGGTCGGCAATCGCCACGGCCTGCGCCGGATCAGCGTGCTCGACAAGGAAGGCTGCCTCGACCTCGTGGATAACGAGGACTATCTGCGCGACCTGCCGGAAGGCGCCGGGCAATTCGCCGAAGAGTTTCACAAGACCGATCGCTTCGCAGCGCGCAAGCGCATCGTCGAGCGGTTGGAGTCGTTCGGCTTCGTCGAGCGGATCGAGCCACACACCCACATGGTGCCGCACGGCGACCGCTCCGGCAGCGTGATCGAGCCATATCTGACCGACCAGTGGTACGTCGACGCGAAGACGCTCGCAAAGCCCGCGATCGCGGCGGTGCGTTCGGGCGAAACCAGCTTCGTGCCGAAGAACTGGGAAAAGACCTATTTCGAATGGATGGAGAACATCCAGCCGTGGTGCATCTCGCGCCAGCTCTGGTGGGGCCATCAGATCCCGGCCTGGTACGGCCCGGATGGCAAGGTCTTCGTCGCCGAGACCGAGGAGGAGGCGATCAGCCACGCTCTCGGCTACTACGTCGAGCAGGAAGTCATCACGGCCGAGCAGGGCCGCGAGATGGCTCTCGATCGCAACAAGCGCGAAGGCTTCATCACCCGTGATGAGGATGTGCTCGACACCTGGTTCTCTTCGGCGCTGTGGCCGTTCTCGACGCTCGGCTGGCCCGAAGACACGCCCGAGGTGAAGCGCTACTACCCGACCAATGTGCTTGTCACAGGCTGGGACATCATCTTCTTCTGGGTCGCCCGCATGATGATGATGGGTCTTCACTTCATGAAGGAGGCGCCGTTCTCGACGGTCTACATCCACCGTCTCGTCCGTGACGAGAAGGGCGCCAAGATGTCGAAGTCGAAGGGCAACGTCATCGATCCGCTCAACTTGATCGACGAATACGGTGCTGATGCTCTGCGCTTTGCGTTGGCTCGCGAGGCAGCCCACACGCATGACATCAAGCTTTCCTCGCAGTTGGTCGAGATCAATCGGAATTTCGCGACCAAGCTCTGGAATTCCTGCCGTTTCGCGGAGATGAACAACTGCGTCGTGCCGGAAGGTTTTGAGCCGGCGAAGGCAAAGGAGCCGCTGAATCGCTGGATCGCGCATAAGGCCGCGGAAACCACGCGCGAAGTGACAGAGGCACTTGAAGCTCACAGTTTCAACGAAGCTGCGGGCGCGATGTATCGGTTTGTCCTGAATATCTATTGCGACTGGTACGTCGAACTCGCAAAGCCTGCGCTCCTCGGCGCAGATGGCCCGCTGAAGGACGAGACCCGCGCCATGGTGGCCTGGGCGCGCGACGAGATCCTGAAGCTGCTGCACCCCTTTATGCCGTTCATCACCGAAGAGCTGTGGGAAGTGACGGCCAAGCGCGAGAGCCTGCTCGCACTTGCGCCATGGCCGCTGAAACCGACCGGGCCGACGCCCGAACAACTCGCGATGCTTGCGGCCGCGGCCGGACCGACCGATCCGCTGGTCTCGCCGGCGTTCGTCATGCCGATCTTCGATCATGCCGACTTCAGCGATCCCAAGGCGGAAGCCGAGATCGGCTGGGTGATTGACCTCGTCACCCAAATCCGCTCGGTGCGCGCCGAGATGAACATCCCGCCTGCGACGCTGACGGCACTGGTGCTCGCCGGCGCTTCCGCCGAGACCAGGGAACGCGCGCCGCGCTGGACCGATGTCATCAAGCGCATGGCGCGTCTCTCCGAGATCTCGTTCGCCGACCGCGCGCCTGACGGCGCGGTTCAGCTCCTCGTGCGCGGCGAGGTGGCCGCACTGCCGCTGAAGGGCGTGGTTGATATTGCGGCCGAGCGCACGCGTCTCGACAAGGAGATCGCGAAGGCTGACGCCGACATCAAGCGCGCTGAGGCGAAGCTCGCCAACGAGAAATTCGTCGTCAACGCGGCCGAGGAGGTCGTCGAGGAGGAGCGCGAAAAGCGCGAGGCGGCGCTGGCCCGCAAAGCCAAGCTGCTCGAGGCGCTGGAGCGGCTCAAGCAGGCGTCGTGAGCGGTCCGTCATTCCGGGATGGTCCGAAGGACCACACCTGGAATTTCGAGCTACCGGGTTCGGCTCTTCGAGCCGCCCCGGAATGACGATCATTTCGGAAACGGCTTGCTCAGAAACTTTGAGCCTCTGACGCCATAGCGCCAGGGCAGCTCGACGGCCTTGGTGATGCCGATCCGGATGCCAGTCGCAACCTCGACATCCTCCGTCCGCGCATGCAGCGCAATCGGCGGCCGGTCCAAAGGCAGGGTGTTGTGCGCGATCGTGATGCCCAGAGCCTCGGTCAGCTTGCCCGGGCCCGAGCACAGCGCGTGAAGATCCTGGAGATGGCGGCGGCGTCGCATGGCGGCGATGCCATGGGTCGGCTCCAGTGCGCGGATCAGGACCGCGCTGGCCGAGCCTTCCCCCTCGCAGACGAAGTTGACGCACCAGTGGATGCCGTAGGAGCGGTAAACATAAGCAAAGCCGGGCGGACCGAACATGATCCGGTTCCGCGGCGTCGGACCGTTGTACGAGTGCGCCGCCGGCTCGGTATGATGATAGGCCTCGACCTCGACGATGATCCCGCCAACGTCGTCGACCAACATGGTGGCACCGATCAAATCGTGGGCGACGTCGCGGACGGACCTGTCGAAAAAGGCCCGCTTCAGAGTCTTGCCCAGCCGTGGTGTGGAAGGTTTCGATACTGGAGCCATTCGAGCTGAGAATCGCCTGAGAACAGAGCAGGATATTGCCCATATCTGCCATGTTCCCTGAAGCGGCGCGAGCCGGGTTGCAGCGCGCAGGCAGACCGACTAGGTAGGACCTGAACAGACCGGACAGATCATGGTCGTTATTGTCGATACCGTCACGAACCCGCTGCGCCCGCGCCACCCCGAAAAGGTGAACCGCCCCGATTCCGCTTCGCCGCCGAAGCCGGACTGGATCCGCGTGCGCGCCCCTAACACCCGCGGCTATGCCGACACACGCAACATCGTGAAGTCCAACGGACTGCACACCGTGTGCGAGGAGGCGGGCTGCCCGAACATTGGCGAGTGCTGGGACAAGAAGCACGCGACGTTCATGATCATGGGTGACACCTGCACCCGGGCCTGCGCCTTCTGCAACGTCAAGACCGGTCTGCCGAATGCGCTGGATGCGGCCGAGCCGCAACATGTTGCCGAGGCGACTGCCAAGCTGGGCCTCGCCCACGTCGTCATCACCTCCGTGGACCGCGACGATCTCTCCGACGGCGGCGCCGAGCACTTCGCCCAAACCATCCGTGCGATCAGGGCCGCATGTCCCTCGACCACGATCGAGATCCTGACGCCGGACTTTTTGCGCAAGGAAGGCGCGCTTGAGGTCGTCGTTGCGGCGAAGCCCGACGTCTTCAACCACAATCTCGAGACGGTGCCGTCGCGCTATCTCACGGTGCGGCCCGGCGCGCGCTATTTCCACTCGATCCGGCTGCTGCAGCGGGTCAAGGAACTCGATCCCACCATCTTCACCAAGTCCGGCATCATGGTCGGCCTCGGCGAAGAGCGCCACGAGGTGCAGCAGGTGATGGATGATCTGCGCTCCGCCGACGTCGACTTTCTGACCATCGGGCAATATCTGCAACCGACGCGCAAGCATCACGCCGTGATGCGTTATGTGCCGCCGGACGAGTTCGCCTCTTACGAAAAGGTCGCCTACACCAAGGGATTCCTGATGGTGTCGGCGAGCCCGCTGACCCGTTCGTCGCATCACGCCGGCGAGGATTTTGCGAGACTGAAGGCTGCGCGGGCCGCGACCGCGCGCTGAACCGATATGCCCAAATTTTCGAGCAAGCGCCGTGTCAATCACAGCGCATCCGAGATGTTCGATCTGGTCGCCGATGTCGAGCGCTACCCGGAATTCGTGCCGCTGTGCAGTGCGCTGAAGATTCGCCAACGCATGGCCAAGCCCGACGGAACCGAGGTGCTGGTCGCCGACATGACGGTCTCTTTCAAGCTGGTCAAGGAATCCTTCACCAGCCGTGTGACGCTCGAACGCGCCAATCTGAAAATCCTGGTCGAATATCTGCAAGGTCCGTTCAGTAATCTCGAAAACCGCTGGACTTTCGAGCCCAAAGGCGACGATGTCTGCGACGTCGGTTTCTTCCTCGCCTATGAATTCAAGAGCCGCATGCTGGCGATGCTGATGGGCTCGATGTTCGACGCCGCGTTTGCGCGGTTTTCCACCGCGTTCGAAAAGCGCGCCGACGCGATCTACGGCCGGCCGAAACTGGCGTCGTCGTAGTTGGCATGTAGCTCTCGTGTCCCGGACGCGCTGCAACGCGTAGCGTTGCTGCGCAGAGCAGGGACCCATGGTGCCAGACTCCTCACTCGATAGATGGGCCCGGCTCTGCAGCGCATCGCCGAAGGAGCGCTGCGCTGCGTCCGGGGCACGAGCTCCTCATTTCAATCCACGGCCTTCACGATGTCGGGCGGTTGCGAGGCGTAATACGCCGCCGCTGCCTCAATCTCCTGCGGCGACATGGCACGGGCGATGTTGCGCATCTGCTGGCTGATGTCATTGTGGCGCTCGTCGGATGCAAAGGCCTTGAGCTGCGCCTTCATATAGGCCTCGGACTGTCCCTCGAGCCACGGGCTGCCGGTCTTGTTGTCGAGGCTGCCGTGGCAGGAGCCGCAGGGGGCGATGCCGCGCATGGGCGCGCCGTAGATGACGATGTTTGGCTTGGGCAGTTGCGGCGTCGGGTGATAGGCCGGCAGTCGCGGCAGATAGGCGTAATAGTTTGAGAGATCTGCGATTTCCTCGTCGGCCAGGTTGACGGCGAACGGCGACATCACGGCGTTGGTCCGCGCGCCGGAGCGGAAATCATGCAACTCCTTGTAGATCACGGCGGCGTATTGGCCGGCGAGGTTGGGAGAATCGGCGCGGCTGATGCCGGTCGGGCCGTGGCAGATGGCGCAGCGCTGCGCCAGGGTGGCGCCGCGCCCGATCGCCTCCTGACTCGGACGCGACAACGTGCCCGACGTCAGCACGACCTCCGACAGACGCTTGCCCTGCTCGGGAGCAATCACTTTCGGCGCGCGCTGCGGCAGGCCGGCAGCGCTGCAGATCGCGTCCCAGACACCGGCGAACTGAACCCAGGGCTGTGCGAAGGGCAGCACGACGAATCCGGCAATGGCCGTCACGATCAGAATCGCGGCGGTAACGCCGACACCAATGCTGAAATGGCGGTTGCTGAAGGTGAAGAGGTCGCGGGTGCTCATCACTGCGCTCCCACATAAACCGCCGGCACCGACGTTCCCGCCGCGGTCGCGAGGTTGAGGATCGGATAGCCGTAATTGGTGATGGTGAGCGCGATCATCAGCGCCACCCACAGCGCATGCGTGTTGAGCGCGACCGGTACGGTCGTCGGCTGGTGCACAGCCAGCGCAAACCGATACGCGCCGGCATCAGCCTGCGGGGCGCGCATGCCACGGGCGAGGATGATGATGAACATGATGCCCGAGGCCAGCAGAATGAAGCCGCCGATAACGGAGAAAGTGACCGAGAGTGCCTGCGGCGCGATCGCAGGATCGCTGAAATCGAAATAGGCCATGCGGCGCGGCATCCCCAGAATGCCGACCCAATGCCACGGGAAAGTGGTGACGATCATGCCGATGAACCACAGCCAGAGCTGGGTGCGGATCAGGCGGATGTCGACCAGTTCGCGCCCGGTCAGATGCGGCCACAGATCATAGGCGATCGCAAAATACATGATCACGATCGCGCCGCCGAAGATGAGGTGGAAATGGCCGGTGATCCACTGCGTGTTATGGATCGTGGTGTCGAGCTGATAGCTCATGTTGATCAGGCCGCCGGCGCCGCCGAAGCCGAGCATGACGAATGAGAATGCGAGCGCCAGCATCATCGGATTGTCCCAGGGGAGGGCCCTGATCCAGCCGAACATCCCTCGGCCACCGCGCAGACGTGCCGCGATTTCGACCGAGGCGCAGATCGTGAAGACGGTCAGCAGGGTCGGCAATGCGACCAGCGCCGTGAAGGCCGAATGGATGAATTTGAAGCCGGCGCCGACTTGCGGATCGGCGAAGGTGTGGTGCATGCCGATCGGCATCGCCACCACCAGGAACAGAATGAAGGAAATCCGCGCCATGGCGTCGGAATAGACCCGGCCGCCGATCGCTCGCGGCACGATGGTGTAATAGGCGATGTAGGTCGGCATCAGCCAGAAATAGACGATGGCGTGCAGCGTCCAGGAGAAGAAGATGCGGGCGAGGCCGGCGTCGATGGTGTTCTTCAGCCCGGCCGCGACGGGAATGATCTGGAGCAGCAGCTCAAGCGCGGCGCCGACTGCGGTCCAGGCCCAAAGGTATGACCCGGCGACATTGGCGAACATCGCGAGTGGCACAGGCGCGCCGGGATGGGCCTTGCGCCAGACGCGGAGGTTGATCGACATCAGCGCGACCCAGATCCATGAGCCGACGACGACCAGCACGACGCCGAGATAGTAGAACAGATTGCCGATCAGCGGCGGGTAGAAGGTGTAGAGCACCGAGGCCCGGCCAAGTGCGATCGGGATCACCGCCATGACGCTGCCGACGACGATCAGCCAGAATCCGGTCCAGGCCCAGCGTACACCGACCAGGCGCTGCTCCAGCGCGGATTCAGCTATGGCATAGCCAAAGCCCATCGCGACCAGGGTTGGGAATACGTAGCCCATCACCGTGCCATGCGCGGTCAGCGAGCGGTAGTAGAGCTCCGGATTGGACAACCACGTCCCGATCGGGCTGCGGATGAACATCTGCCAGGCGCCGAGCGTCAGCGCGACGCCGAACACGCCGAAGGCCAGCCAGAAATGGGCGAGAATGAGCTTCCTATTGACCAACACAGCTCAGCCTCCCACCAGCCTTCGCCCGGTTCGCAAAGTTGGTCTTGTCGACCACCTTGACCTTGCCCCACATGCCCTCATGGCCGAAGGAGCAGAACTCCTGGCAGGGCATCAGATAGTCGCCGGTCCGCGTAAAGCGCATCAGCTGCTCGGAGATGTAGCCCGGGACCAGCATGGTATTGACGTTGGTGCCCTGGATGAGAATTCCGTGCACGACGTCCGCGCTGGTGGCGCGTAAGGTGATCGGCGTATCCACGGGCACCACGATGCAGGCCGGCGTGAAGGAATATTGCTGGCCAATTGCGCGCACCGTCACATTGCCGTTGGCTTCCAGCATGCTGCCAAGATTGCTTTCGACGAATTCCCCGGACAGATGCAGCCGCGAGGGGTCGGTGGTCTCGACGCGCGGCTGCGGCATGGTCGCCTGATGGATGCCGGCGAAAGCCGCAAGCAGCGCCATCGCCACGATGATGATCACGGCAATGGCGGTCCAGCGCCGTTCGACGCGGGCCGCGACCTCGACGCTGCTGCCATGGGTATCTTCGGCGCTCATTGCAGCGATCCGCGCGGCAGGAAGACGAACAGATAGAAGGCGAGCCACATCGCGACCACGCAGGCCGTGGCGACGCCGGCGAGCGCGATTGCGCCTGAAGGTCCGCGGGTAACGATCTCATCAACGGCCTGGTCGGCGACGGCTGGGCTGGTCGGCGGATCTGAGTTGAACATGACGGATCTCTGGCGCCTCTCAGTTCAGCGGTGCGGAGCGCAGTTCGTTGGCCTCGCGCGCCGAGACCGGCGTGCCGCGATTGCCCCAGGCGGTGCGGACGTAGGAGACGACGGCGGCGACCTCGTTGTCGGAGAGCAGACCGGCGAAGGGTGGCATGCCATAGGGCATCGGATTGCCCTTGGTCCCGGGCGGATAGCCGCCATTGAGCACCATGCGGATCGGATTGACCGCCGACTGCATCTCGATCGACTGGTTGTTTGCGAGCGGCGGCCAGTGCGGCGGCTTGCCTTCGCCCTGCGCGCCATGACAGCTCGCGCAGTTCTTGTCATAGACGGTCTTGCCGAGGCTGATCAGCAGGCTGCTCTCGGTGCTCGGCAGCGCCGAGCTTGCTGGCGGCGGCGACGAAGCTTCCGCGATGCCCTTGAGATACACCGCCATCGCGCGCGTATCGTCGTCGTTGAGATATTGCAGGCTGTTGTGCACCACCTCGGCCATCGGCCCGTAGACTACGCCGCGCGCGGAGACGCCGGTCTGGAGCAGGTTGGTGATGTCCTTGATGCTCCAGTCGCCGAGACCCGCTTCGCGGTTGGAGGTGAGCGAGGGCGCGTACCAGTTCTGCATCGGAATCAAGCCGCCCTTGAAGGCATCGGACTGCGAGGTGCCGCCCAGCGCGTTGATCGGCGAATGGCACATGCCGCAATGGCCGAGGCCTTCGACCAGATAGGCGCCGCGATTCCATTCGGCCGATTTGGTCGGATCGGGCTTGAACTCGCCCTCGCTGAAGAACAACGTACGCCAGCCGAGGATGAGCTGGCGGTTGTCATAGGGGAAGCGCAGATCGTGCTCGCGGTTTCGTTGGTTCACCGGCGGGATCGACTTCAAATAGGCGAAAATCGCGTCGGTATCGGCGCGCGTGACCTTGGTATAGGACGCGAATGGCATCGCCGGATACATCAATCCACCGTCCGGAAAACGGCCGTAATGCATTGACTTGTAAAAGTCCTCCGCGGTCCATTTGCCGATCCCGGTCTCCCGGTCTGGCGTGATGTTGGACGAATACAGAGTCCCGAACGGTGTGGGCATGGCGCGCCCGCCGGCGAACGTTCGCCCCTCCGGCGCAGTGTGGCAGGCGATACAATCACCGGCGCGCGCCAGATATTCGCCACGCGCGACGATGTTGCTTGCAGGAGGGGCGGCCTGCTGCGCCTCGACGATCGATCCGGTCAGGAGCAACAGCCATACGCCAAGGATTGGTGAGCACCAACGCATCCCCATCTGCTCAATCCCCTTCACTGCCGCAGGCGAATGGCAGCACGTAGGTGCCCTTGGGCACCGGAGCAAGATTCACCGGGGCCTGACGGCTTGCGAGCCATGCCGCGACCGCCGTGACGTCCTCCTCGGTCAGCCGGGCGGCAACCTGCTGCATGCAGTCCGGCGCCTTTGCGGTGCGGGTGCCATAGCGCCACGCTCCCAATTGCGCGCTGATGTAGTTCGGCCGCAGTCCGAGCAGGCCCGGAATTCCCGGCTCCATTCCCGTCAAGGCTGGTCCGTGGCAGCTCCCGCACGCCGGGATCTGACGCTGAGGATCGCCGCGCGACACCAGCAACTGGCCGCGCTGCAGCACCTCCTGACTCGCATCATTCGCTGCGACGGGCGGCAAAGGCGGATGCTGATCGGCGAAATAGTCCGCCATTTGCTGCAAATACGGCTCGGTCAGGAACTCGAGCAGATAATTCATCGGCGGGTACTTCCGCCGGCCACTCTTGAAAGCGAGCAGCTGATTGTAGAGATAGCCGGCTGGCTTGCCCGCAAGGCGCGGGAAATAAACATCGCTGGTGCCTTCGCCCTTGTTGCCGTGACAAGGCGTGCACGCCTCCACTCGCGCCGCCATCGTATCCGGCGGTTGGTTGGCGATTTGTGCGGCCGCACCATCGATCGCGGCCAAGGTGATCATCACGACGGCCGTAGCCGCGGCGCGAGCGAACACGTCCGTCGACCTCCACAATGCTGGCCCGGTTGATTCCGGACCACAACGTGCAGCGACAGTATTGCGCGCCAATATTTTCATACGCAAGGTCGCACAGGAACGTGATTGCGATGTCTGCATTGCGATCGCAATCGAATCAACAGCCTCGCAGGCTTCTTGGAAGCTGGACATGACGCTGCGGTCTCGCGGCAGTTCCTGCCCGAGTGTTGCGTCGCTGTGTCACCCTCTGAAGTCAGAGGGCGCAGGGAAGACCGGGTGCCGGCTGGCACCCGCGGTCCACTGTGCGAAGGTTGCGCTACAAGAGGCTGCACAGCGGCATACAGGTGAAGCCGGAAACAACCCGGCCTTCCCTGCGCAGTGGGTTTACGGCTTATGCCGCGCTCTCCCCGGGGAGCGATGCACTATTGCCCCCGTCGCCTTGCAGATGGCTGATGCGCGGGCCCGGTTGGGTCCAACGCATCACCGCAAGACTTGACGCACAGACCCCGGGCGTCAGGACGACACGGTTTTGCCGTACGCTGACCGCACCTGTCGTACGCGCGCCTGGCTCTCGCTCACGGTCTCCCGCCCCGCAATGCCATTCGCGCCGATGCAGTCGGCGTCCACCACGGCCCACCCCACGTTCGTGACGATCGCGATACGCCCCTCTGACCGGGGTGAGGTGGGAGGCTTCTACTGTAAATCGGAAATTCGGTAAAGCGGAATATTTTCGCGTGCGGGAATTGACCCGCCGATTGGGTGTTTTGCCTGTCGGTCAGCGCAAGCTCTTGTAGCCTCGCCAATCCCGCGTCACCGATTCTGGAATTGACGGTCAGCGCGAAGGCGAAGCCGTCCGAGGCCGACGCGGTCAAGCAATGCATTCTCCATCATGCGAGTGCGCTGCTGGCGGCAGCATGATTGGAGTTAGCCGCGCGGCGACCGCGGCGGCCTGCGCTTCACGGCGTGCCGTCGCGGCGAACGTGTCACGCGCGGACGAAGCCTCGTCGCCGCAGCGGGGCGGCGCGGCTTGGCCGCGGCTTGCGGGCCGCGGGCGAGCTCCATCAGCATGCGCAGCGCTTCGACTACTGAACGGGCGCGCACGGCGCTCCGGCCGATCGCGCCAAAGCGCTGCTCGCGATGGATGATGCGGCCATCGCGCGTTGCGGCGGCAAAATGGACGAGACCGACCGGCTTCCCCGGGGTCGCGCCGCCGGGGCCGGCGATGCCGGTGATGGCAACGGCAAGATCGACATCGGCGCGCTCGAGCGCGCCGACCGCCATGGCGGTTGCGGTTTCCTTGCTGACGGCGCCGAAATTAGCGAGCGTTGAGGCCTCGACGCCGAGCATCGCGCGCTTGGCCTCGTTGGAATAGGTGACGAAGCCGCGGTCGATCACGTCAGACGAGCCGGGGATGTCGGTCAGCGCGCCGGCGACGAGGCCACCGGTGCAGGACTCGGCGGTCGCGATCGTCAGCTTGCGCATTCGGCACAGATCGAGCAGCGAGCGGGAGAGGGCGCGTGCGTCGCTGCCGCCCATGGCCTTACGCGCCCCAGGGAAGACGAATGGTGGCGCTCGCGGTAGCCGCGATGCCTTCCTCGCGGCCCGTGAAGCCGAGCCGCTCGCTGGTCGTCGCTTTCACGGCGACGCGGGAGATGTCGACGCCGGAGATCTCGGCGATGCGCGCGCGCATGGCGTCACGGAGCGGGCCGATCTTCGGCCGCTCGCAGATCATGGTGACCTCGAGATTGGCGATGCGGCCGCCGCGCGCCGTGACGCGCTCGATGGCGTATTTCAGGAACTGGTCGGAGGAGGCGCCCTTCCACGTCGCATCGCTCGGCGGGAAGTGCGAGCCGATGTCCCCGTCCGCGAGCGCGCCGAGGATGGCATCGACCAGCGCATGCAAGCCGACGTCGCCGTCGGAATGGGCGAGAAAGCCCCTGGTGTGCGGCACGCGCACGCCGCAGAGCATGAGATGATCGCCTTCGCCGAAGGCATGCACGTCGTAGCCGGTGCCGGTCCTGATGTCGCCGAGCAGGCTGGCCAGGCGCGCTTCCTCGCGCACGAAATCTTCGGGAGTGGTGAGCTTCATATTGGCAACATCGCCTTCAAAGGTCGCAACCGTCAATCCCGCCCATTCGGCGATTGCGGCATCATCGGTGAAATCGCTTCGTCCGTCCTTGGCCGCGCGACGATGCGCTTCGAGGATGACGTCGAAACGAAAGGATTGCGGCGTCTGCGCAATTCGCAAACGCGCGCGGTCCGGCGTGTCCTCGACATCGCCGCTCGCGCTGGTGATCTTGATCGTGTCTGTGACCGGGACGACCGGGATCGCAGCGCCAGTCCGGCCTGCCGCCTCGATCGCACGCGAGATCACGCCTGAAGAGACGAAGGGACGGGCGGCGTCGTGAATCAGGACGATGTCAGGTTCGTGCCTGGCCAGCGCTTCGAGGCCAGCGAGCACCGAAGCCTGGCGGGTCGCGCCGCCATTGGTCGGCGCCTCGTGCTTGAGACCTGCGACCGCCGCCGTGAACATGGCGCTGTCATCGGGATTCACCACCGGCTGCACGGCGAAGATTTCGGGGTGGGTGCTAAAGGCTTCCATCGCGCGGTAGATCACCGGTACGCCGCCGATCTCTCGATATTGCTTGGGACCACCGGCGCCTGCACGCAGGCCACGTCCGGCCGCGACAAGGACGACTGCAGTGCGCTGTGATTTCGCCATAGGACTCAAATATTCGACTGTTAAGGGATGCGTCAGGCGCGGGGTGATTGCCGGCATGCCTCTAGCACGGCAGGCCCGCAAAAAAAGGGGTTTCCCGGGATTGTGGCGTCAAGCATTTTGCTGCACTGCACTTGAAAGCTTTGCAGAACTGTCTAAACTGTAGGCATGACGCTTGACTGCACAAGAATTGTGCGCAAGATAAACCATGGCAGGCGCGATGGGGCGCTGCCCACGCAACGAGACCCCAGTGACCGGCTCGGCAGTATCAGGCTCTAAGTCCTTGAAGATAGGCGATATTGAGGTCGCCACCCCGGTCTTCCTGGCACCGATGTCGGGCGTGACCGACTCGCCCGTCCGCAAGCTCGCCGCCGAGCTGGGGGCGGGTCTGGTCGTCTCTGAAATGACTGCCAGCGATGAACTCGCCAGCGGCCACCGCATGTCGCGGCTGCGCTGCGAGGCGACCGGGGTCGGGCCGCATGTAGTCCAGCTCGCCGGCTGCGAAGCGCGTTGGATGGCGGAAGGCGCCCGGATCGCCGAGGCCGAGGGCGCCGACATCATCGACATCAACATGGGCTGTCCGGCCCGCCATGTCACCGGCGGCCAGTCGGGCTCGGCCCTGATGCGCGATCTCGATCACGCCGTCAGCCTGATCGAGGCCACGATCGCCGCGGTAAAGGTTCCGGTGACGCTGAAGATGCGGCTCGGCTGGGACGACCGCAGCCGCAACGCACCGGAACTGGCCCGTCGTGCCGAGGCCGCCGGCGTCAAACTCGTCACGGTCCACGGCCGAACCCGCTGCCAATTCTACAAGGGCCAGGCCGATTGGGATGCGATCCGTGCCGTGCGCGAAGCCATCTCCATTCCGCTCGTCGTCAATGGCGATATCACCAGCTACGAGACGGCGCTCGCGGCGCTCGATGCCTCCGGGGCGGATGCCGTGATGATCGGCCGCGGCGCGCAGGGCCAGCCCTGGCTTCCTGGCGAGATCGGCCGCCGTCTCACCGGCGGGGCGGCTGAAGCCACGCCGTCGCTTGAAAAGCAACTTCATTATGTCCGCACGCTCTATGAAGGCGTCTGCGCACTCTACGGCTTGCGGGTCGGCCTCAAGCATGCGCGAAAGCATCTCGGCTGGGCGCTCGACGTTGCAGCGGCAGCGAGCGGTGCGCCGATCGAGACGCTGAAGGGCTGGCGCCGGAAGATCCTGACCTCCGAGGATCCGAATCTCGTTCACAAGTCGCTGCAGGATGCCTTCGACGATTTCGCATGGAGCGCTGCTGCATGACCTCGGCCGCTGACCATCTCAAGCCGTCCGACAGCGACGCGATTCTCGATGCGTTGCCCAATCCCGTGCTGATGATCGGGCCGGACGGCAAGATCATCGCCGCCAATATCGCGACCGAAGCCTTCTTCGACATCTCGACACAGTTCTTGAAGCGACAGTCGCTGAAGGAGCTGGTGCCGTTCGGCAGCCCCTTGCTGGCGCTGATCGACCAGGTGCGCTCGTCGAACTCGCCCGTGAACGAATACAAGGTCGATCTCGGCACGCCGCGCATGGGCGGTGACCGCCAGGTCGATCTGCATGTCGCGCCGCTGACCGAGCGGCCCGGCCATATCGTGGTTATGCTCCAGGAGCGCTCCATCGCCGACAAGATGGATCGCCAGCTCACCCATCGCAGCGCCGCGCGCTCGGTGATCGCGCTCGCCGCGATGCTGGCGCACGAGATCAAGAACCCGCTTTCGGGCATCCGCGGCGCGGCGCAGCTGCTGGAGCAGCAGGCATCGTCCGAAGACCGCATGCTGACCCGCCTGATCTGCGACGAGGCCGACCGCATCGTCACGCTGGTCGACCGCATGGAGGTGTTCGGGGACGAACGGCCGGTGGTGCGCGGCCCCGTCAACATCCACTCGGTGCTCGATCATGTGAAGCGGCTGGCGCAGTCGGGCTTCGCCCGCAACATCCGCTTCATCGAGGACTACGATCCCTCGCTGCCGCCGGTGCTGGCGAACCAGGATCAGCTGATCCAGGTCTTCCTCAATCTGGTGAAGAACGCCGCCGAGGCGCTGATCGACGTTCCCGACGCCGAGATCCAGCTCACCACCGCATTCCGCCCCGGCGTGCGCCTGTCAGTCCCCGGTCAAAAATCCCGGGTATCCCTGCCGCTGGAGTTCTGCGTGAGGGACAATGGACCAGGCGTGCCGGACGATCTTCTGCCCAATTTGTTCGACCCCTTCGTGACCACCAAGCAGACCGGCTCTGGCCTCGGTCTTGCTTTGGTCGCCAAGATCGTCGGCGATCACGGGGGCATCATCGAATGCGAGTCTCAGCCGCGCAAGACCACTTTCCGCGTGCTGATGCCGATGTACTCAACATCGGTCAAACACGCCGATCACAGCAGTCGCGACGGCTCTGCCGGGAAGTCGTCGTCTGCATCACAGGGGGCAAAATGAGGATTAACAATGCCCGCAGGTAGCATTCTCGTAGCTGATGACGACACCGCCATCCGCACGGTTCTCAACCAGGCACTTTCCCGGGCCGGGTATGAAGTCAGGCTGACCGGCAACGCCGCGACGCTGTGGCGCTGGGTCAGCCAGGGGGAGGGCGATCTGGTCATCACCGACGTGGTGATGCCGGACGAAAACGCCTTCGACCTCTTGCCGCGGATCAAGAAGATGCGGCCGAATTTGCCCGTCATCGTCATGAGTGCGCAAAACACCTTCATGACGGCGATCCGCGCCTCCGAGCGCGGCGCTTATGAATATCTGCCAAAGCCCTTCGACCTGAAGGAGCTGATCGCGATCGTCGGCCGTGCACTCGCAGAGCCGAAGGAGCGGGTGGCAACGCCGGACGAGGACGCCGAGATGGAGGCGATCCCGCTGGTCGGCCGCTCACCGGCGATGCAGGAAATCTACCGCGTGCTCGCGCGCCTGATGCAGACCGATCTCACCGTGATGATCACGGGCGAGTCCGGCACCGGCAAGGAGCTGGTGGCGCGCGCGCTGCACGATTACGGCAAGCGCCGCAACGGTCCGTTCGTTGCGGTCAACATGGCGGCAATCCCGCGCGATCTCATCGAATCCGAGCTGTTCGGCCACGAGCGCGGCGCCTTCACCGGTGCCAACACGCGCGCCTCCGGCCGGTTCGAGCAGGCCGAGGGCGGCACGCTGTTCCTGGATGAGATCGGCGACATGCCGATGGAGGCGCAGACCCGTCTGCTGCGCGTGCTGCAGCAGGGCGAATACACCACCGTTGGCGGCCGTACCCCGATCAAGACCGACGTGCGCATCGTCGCAGCCTCCAACAAGGATCTGCGCGTCCTGATCCAGCAGGGGCTGTTCCGTGAAGATCTGTTCTTCCGTCTCAACGTCGTGCCGCTGCGGCTGCCGCCCTTGCGCGAGCGCATCGAGGATTTGCCGGATCTGGTGCGGCACTTCTTCGCGCTCGCCGAGAAGGACGGATTGCCGCCGAAGAAGCTCGATGCGCTGGCGCTGGAGCGGCTGAAGCAGCATCGCTGGCCGGGCAACGTGCGCGAGCTGGAAAACCTCGCGCGTCGTCTCGCCGCGCTCTATCCGCAGGACGTGATCACGGCGTCCGTCATCGATGGCGAGCTCGCGCCGCCGTCGGTCAGCCCGGGCGCCGCGGTCCAGCAGGGCGTCGACAATCTCGGCGGCGCGGTGGAGGCCTATCTCTCATCGCACTTCCAGGGTTTCCCGAACGGCGTGCCGCCGCCGGGCCTCTATCACCGCATCCTCAAGGAGATCGAGGTGCCGCTGCTCACCGCCGCGCTGGCCGCCACCCGCGGCAACCAGATCCGCGCTGCCGACCTGCTCGGCCTGAATCGCAACACGCTGCGGAAGAAGATCCGGGATCTGGATATCCAAGTTTACAGGAGCGGCGGCTAGTCCTCGCAACAAACCGCGTTTGCGCGGAGGTGGCTCAGCTCCCCCTACCAGAGCGGAGCTGAGCCTGTCCGGATCGCGCTGGCCGTTGCGGCTGGCGCGGTGAGCAGAAGTCTTGATAGGGCTGAAACGTTCCGCTGGAACGTATGAATTGTCCCGTCGCGCCTATCTGATCAGGCGCGCCGCTATCGGCTGAATATTGGCCATCTCCGCCGTCTCCTCCTGCCTGCTCGGGCCGTTGACCAGGAGGTCAGAGGCCACGATCAGCAGGAGTACGGCCGACACCATGACGGCGAGAAAGATCCTATCCATGTCGGGTCAAGCCGGAATGGTCGGATTCCGTTCCCGGCCACCAGAAATTGCCCCGCTATTGGCTGTGGATGTGCCAGTCCGCCGCGGCGGGGACGCCGCGGAATTGTCGCAATTCAGCAACAATGTGGTACGAATACATCAGTATCCGCCCATCGCGGATCCGTTTTCAGCACCCCATTGCCGGAATGACCAGCGCAGATACCTCGGCCGCATCCTTTGACACGGCCCCAGCGGAAGAGCCCCGGCGCTGGTCGGTGCGACGCTGGCTGGCCCCGTTTGCCGTCGCCCTGGCGCTGCTGTCGGCGCTCCTGACCTTCCTGGTTTTGACAGGCCTGACCAGCATCGAGCCGACCCCGGAGGTCGTCAGCTCCTTCCTGGCGATCAATGCAGGCACCATCCTGCTCCTGATCGGGATCATCGTCCGCGAGGTCTGGCAGATGATCCAGGCCCGCCGGCGGGGGCGGGCAGCGGCGCGGCTGCACGTCCAGATCGTCGGTCTGTTCTCGATCGTTGCCGTGCTGCCGGCGGTGCTGGTGGCCATCGTCGCCAATGTCACGATCGAACGCGGCCTTGACCGCCTGTTCTCGGGACCGACCAAGGAGGTCATCCAGAATTCGCTGATCATTGCGCGCGCCTATGTGCAGGAGCACGCGCAGGTGATTCGCGGCGACATTCTCGGCATGGCCAACGACGTCTCGCGCGCTCCGCTGTTGTTTGACCAGGATCGGCAGTCGTTCCTGCAGCTTTTGACCTCGAGCGCAGCGGCACGCAACCTCCCGGGCGCGATGCTCATGGGCAAGGACGCCAATCCGATCCTGTCGGCGGAGACCGGGGGCGTCCCGCTCGCCTTCGCGCCGCCTGCGCCGGAATTTCTTCAGAACGTCAACGAGAATGAGCCCGAGATCGCGGTCTTGCCCGATCAAAATCTCGTTGCCGCTGTGATCAGGCTCAGAGGCTTTACCAATACGTTCCTGTACGTCGCTCGCCCTCTTGATCCAAGGGTCGTCGCTCAGCTCAGGCAGACCGAGCTCAGCGTCGCCGAATACGCGCAGATCGAGTCGCGCAAGCTCGGCATCCAGGTCGCATTCGCGCTGATGTTCGCAGTGATCGCGCTGACCATTTTGATGGCCTCGGTGCTGATCGGGCTCAACTTCGCCAACTCGCTGGTGGCGCCGATCAGGCGATTGATGAACGCGGCCAACACCGTCTCCACGGGTGATCTGCACGTCCAGGTGCCTGTGCACAAATCGGAAGGCGACCTCGCCCAGCTGGGCGAGACCTTCAACAAGATGACGCAGGAGCTGCGCAGCCAGCGCGACGAACTCGTCAATGCCAGCGATCTCATCGACAGCCGCCGCCGTTTCATCGAGGCCGTGTTGTCGTCAGCGAGCGCCGGCATCATCGGCGTCGATAGCTCGGGCAGCGTTGGCATCCTCAACCGTTCCGCCGAGAAGCTGATCGGGCATTCCGAGGCCGAGACGCTCGGCCATCCGCTCTCCGACGTGCTGCCCGAGCTCGACGAGATGATGAAGACGTCGCGGGAAGGGACCCAGCGGCTGGTGCAGGGCCAGATCACGATCACCCGCGACGGCACCGAGCGTAATCTGTCGGTTCGCGTCAGCGCCGAGAAAAACCAGCCGCACGACAGCTACATCATCACGCTCGACGACATCACCGAGCTGGTCTCGGCACAGCGCACCTCGGCCTGGGGCGACGTTGCTCGCCGTATCGCCCACGAGATCAAGAACCCGCTGACGCCGATCCAGCTCTCGGCCGAACGCATCCGCCGCAAGTTCGGCAAGGACATCACCGAGACCAAGGACAAACAGATCTTCGACCAGTGCACCGACACGATCGTCCGCCAGGTCGACGACATCAGGCGCATGGTCGACGAGTTCTCGCGTTTTGCGCGGATGCCCAAGCCCGTGATGGAAGGCGAGGACGTCGCCGACACCGTGCGGCAGGCCGTGTTCCTGATGAAGGTCGCCCATCCCGAGCTCGATATCGAGGCGGTGTTCAGGGAAGATCCGCTGCGCGCCCAGTTCGACCGCCGGCTGATCTCGCAGGCGGTCACCAATATCGTCAAGAACGCCACCGAGGCGATCGAGCAGGTCCCGCCGGAAGAGCTCGGCAAGGACGGGGGAAAGGGCCGGATCGACGTTGTGGTGTCGCGTGAGGGCGAGGACGTGCTGATCGACGTCATCGATAACGGCATCGGCCTGCCCAAGGTCGCGCGTTCGCGGCTGCTTGAGCCCTATGTGACCACGCGCGCCAAGGGCACCGGCCTCGGCCTTGCGATCGTTGGCCGCGTGCTGGAAGACCATGGCGGCCGCATCGAGCTGAAGGACGCCTCCGACTTCCGCGAGGGCCAGCGCGGTGCCTGGATGCGGATGCGCTTTGCGATCTCCGGCCAGGCCAAGAAGGCCGACGGGGCCGAGCAGGCGCCGGCCGTCACGGCGCGGGAAACAAAACAGCCGGCGGCCGAAACCAAAGAGCCGGCTGCACAGACCAATGATTCACCGAAAATCGAAGCCTCAACAGGCAGCTGACAAGACAGGCGCGACCCATGGCAAGTGAAATTCTGATTGTCGATGATGAGGCCGATATTCGGGATCTCGTTGCAGGCATCCTCGAAGACGAGGGGTTTGTTACAAGGACCGCACGCGACAGCGACTCTGCGCTGGCTGAAATCGCCAACCGCCGGCCGCATCTGGTGTTCCTCGACATCTGGCTGCAGGGATCCAAGCTCGACGGCTTGCAGCTCCTGGAGCAGGTCAAGAAGGATAATGCCGATCTGCCTGTCGTGATGATCTCCGGCCACGGCAACATCGAGACAGCAGTCGCCGCGATCAAGCGTGGCGCCTACGACTTCATTGAAAAGCCGTTCAAGGCCGACCGGCTGATCCTGGTCGCGACCAGGGCGCTGGAGAACTCGCGGCTCAAGCGCGAGGTCAAGGAGCTGAAGCAGCTCGCGCCCAGCGCCAGCCAGCTGGTCGGGCGCTCGCCCAGCATGAACCAGCTGCGCCAGACCATCGAGCGCGCGGCGAAAGCCAATAGCCGCATCCTGATCGTCGGCCCCGCGGGCGCCGGCAAGGAATTGACCGCGCGCACGCTGCATACGGCTTCGGGACGCGCCGACGGGCCCTTCGTCGTCATCAACGCTGCCGCGATCACGCCGGAGCGGATGGAGCATGAGCTGTTCGGCGTCGAGCAGTCCAACGGCGAGCACCCGCGCAAGCCTGGCGCGCTCGAGGAAGCACATGGCGGCACGCTGTTCATCGATGAGATCGCGGACATGCCGCGCGAGACCCAGAACAAGATCTTGCGCGTGCTGGTCGAGCAGTCGTTCCAGCGCGTCGGCGGCACCGCCAAGGTGCAGGTCGATGTCCGCATCATCTCCTCGACCGCGCGCAATCTCGAAGAGGAGATCGCGGCCGGCCATTTCCGCGAGGACCTCTATCACCGGCTCTCGGTGGTGCCGATCCGCGTACCTGCGCTCTCGGAGCGGCGCGAGGACATCCCGGAGCTGATCGACTATTTCATGGAGCAGATCTCGGCCGGCAGCGGCTTGCCCAAGCGGCAGATCGGCCAGGATGCGATGGCGGTGCTGCAATCGCATGTGTGGCCGGGCAATGTGCGCCAGCTCCGCAACAACGTTGAACGAGTCATGATTCTCGCCGCCGGCGGGCCGGAGGTCATCATCACCGCAGACATGCTGCCGCAGGACGTGGGCTCGATGGTGCCGGCAATGCCGACCAGCAACAATGGCGAGCACATCATGGGTCTGCCGCTGCGTGAGGCGCGTGAAGTGTTCGAGCGCGACTATTTGATTGCCCAGATCAGCCGTTTTTCAGGAAATATTTCTCGTACGGCCGAGTTTGTTGGCATGGAACGTTCGGCGCTGCACCGGAAGTTGAAGGCATTGGGCGTTGGTTGAGGCCCGCGCGCGCTGCGGGCACGGGCGATATCCGGGAAAAAGCTCGATTTCCGTAGTTTTTCGGAGAATTAGGGCGCGTCCTGCCGCTTGAACCGGCTTGCCTAATAGGTCCGCCTGCCTTCTAATCAACCTGCTGTTCCCTAGAGGGGGATCTCAGAGGGACGGCAACCGGATGAAGGCCCCAAACTTGCAGAACGGGGCCGCAGCCGGCGCAATAAAAAGAAACTCAAAGCGAGAAAAAAACAATGGCGGCAGACCGCGCACAAAACCTACAGGACACCTTCCTCAATCACGTTCGCAAAACCAAGACGCCACTGACGATCTTTCTGGTCAACGGAGTGAAGCTCCAGGGCATCGTGACCTGGTTCGACAATTTCTGTTTGCTGCTTCGGCGCGACGGTCATTCGCAGCTCGTCTACAAGCATGCGATCTCGACCATCATGCCGGGTGCACCGATCCAGCTGTTCGAAGGCGGCGAGGATCAGCCGGCTTGAGAGTGCTCTGATTGGAACCCCGGAATTTCGACGGGGATGCCGACCGTCCGCGGTCGGCAGGGGCTAAACAGACGGGGCGGGTGCTTGTCATCGGCCCCTATTTGCGAGGGCGCGCGGCAGATGCCGACGCGCAATCGGAAAGTCATGTCCAACGCAATGCCGAGGCCCGGCTTGATGAAGCCGCAGGCCTCGCGCGTGCGATCGATCTCGTCATTGCCGATGCGATCATCGCGCCGATCAGCCAGATCCGGCCCGCCACTTACATCGGCAAGGGCAAGGTCGAGGAGATCGCTGCACTCGCCAAGTCCCTCGATGTCGAGCTCGTGGTGATGGATTGTGCGCTGGCGCCGATCCAGCAGCGCAATCTCGAGAAGGAATTGCATGCCAAGGTGCTCGACCGCACCGGGCTCATTCTCGAAATCTTCGGCCGCCGCGCCAAGACCAAGGAAGGCTCGCTCCAGGTCGAGCTCGCCCATCTCAACTACCAGCGCTCGCGCCTGGTGCGTTCGTGGACCCATCTCGAACGCCAGCGCGGCGGTTTTGGATTCATGGGCGGTCCTGGCGAGACGCAGATCGAGGCCGACCGTCGCCTGATCCAGGAGCGCATCACCAAGCTCGAGGGCGAACTGAAGAAGGTCCAGGCGACACGCCGTCTGCATCGCGCCGGCCGCCAGCGCGTGCCGTATCGCGTCGTCGCTCTGGTCGGGTACACCAATGCCGGCAAGTCAACGCTGTTCAACCGCCTGACCCGTGCCGACGTGCAGGCCGCCGACATGCTGTTTGCCACGCTCGATCCGACCCTGCGCGCGCTCAACCTGCCGCATGGCGGCAAGGCAATGCTGTCCGACACGGTCGGTTTCATCTCCAACCTGCCGACCCAGCTCGTCGCCGCCTTCCGCGCCACGCTGGAAGAGGTGCTCGAGGCTGACGTCATACTCCACGTCCGCGACATCTCGCATGAGGATGCCGAAGCCCAGCAGAGCGACGTCGACGCCGTGCTGCGCCAGCTCGGCATCAACCCCGATGACTCAGGCCGCATCATCGAGGTCTGGAACAAGATCGACCGCTACGCGCCTGAAAAGCGCGAGGAGCTTCTGAACATCGCGGCGCGCCGGCCGGAGGATCATCCGGCGATGCTGGTCTCGGCCGTCTCAGGCGAGGGCATCGATGCACTGCTCGCCGCGATCGAGGAGCGGCTCGCCGCCAAGCGCACCACGCTCGATCTCTCGATCGATGCCGCCGATGGCGCCGGCATCTCCTGGCTGCATCGGAATGCCGAGGTGCTGGCGAAAGAACTGCACGACGGCCGCTTCGACATGACCGTGCGGGTGGACGAGACCAAGCGGGATATCGTGGTGAACAGGTTCGACGCCGTGCCGCACCACGCCACATAGTCGTCCTGGCTTTCGCCAGGACGACTTGGGCGTCAGCGGCTCGTTTCCTTGCGTCCCTCTGACGTTGGCTTCGTCTCGCCTTTCGCCGCATTCCACAGCGCGTCCATCTCCGCCAGCGACGCCTGCTCCAGCGTGCGTCCCTGCGCCTCCAGCGCCCGCTCGATATAAGCAAACCGCCGCTCGAACTTCGCATTGGTCGCACGCAGTGCGGCTTCCGGATCGGCGTCGACATGGCGGGCGAGGTTGACGAGGGCGAACATCAGGTCGCCGGTCTCTTCCGCGATCTCCTGCTTGTCGTTCCGGTCGAGTGCCGCTTCGATCTCGTCGGCCTCCTCGCGAATCTTTTGCAGCACGGCGCGCGGGTCGTTCCAGTCGAAGCCGACGGTGGAAGCTTTTCGCTGCAGCTCCATGGCGCGCGTCAACGCAGGCTGGCCGGCCCTGATGCCTGACAGCAGCGATTTGTGCGGCGGCTCTGCCTCAGGCGGCCGGCGCGCGGCGCGCTCGGCTTTCTCCTCGGCCTTGATTCGGTCCCAGACTTCCTTGACGTGCGAGGGAGCGAGATTTCCGTCCTTGTCGGCGAAGACATGAGGATGGCGGCGGATCATTTTTCGTGTGATGGCCTCGACGACGTCTCCAAAAGCGAAAGCGCTTTGCTCCGAAGCCATCTGGGCGTGGAACACCACCTGCAGCAGGAGATCGCCGAGCTCCTCGCGGAGATCGTCGAGATCGCCGCGCTCGATGGCGTCGACCACCTCATAGGCTTCTTCGATCGTGTAGGGCGCAATCGTCGCAAAGTTCTGCTCGAGGTCCCAGGGACAGCCAGTCACCGGCGTGCGCAGTGCCGCCATGATCTCGATCAGGCGGGAAATGTCGCGGGAAGGGGTCATTGGCGGGCAGTCTCCTCGGTCCAAAACCTTATGCCAAAAGCGGGCCGCCGTTCCCAGCGGGACGCGCGGGAACAGGCCGATTTCCACCGATTGGCGCGCCGGGCCTGGAGGTGCTAAAGCGCGGGCCATGAGCGACGCATATTCATCACAAACGGCGCTGGTGCTGTTCTCCGGCGGTCAGGATTCCACCACCTGCCTCGCCTGGGCGTTGAGCCGCTTTGCGCGGGTGGAAACGTTGGGGTTCGCGTACGGACAACGGCACGCCGTCGAGCTCGATTGCCGCGAGCGGCTGTTCGACGGCATCAAAAGCTTGCAGCCCGACTGGGCGGCAAAACTCGGCGAGAGCCACACGCTGTCGATCCCGACGCTGGCCGCCGTGTCCGAAACGGCGCTGACGCGTGACGTCGCGATCGCCATGGGCGCCGACGGCTTGCCGAACACCTTTGTGCCGGGCCGCAACCTCGTGTTCTTGACCTTTGCGGCGGCACTCGCATATCGCCGTGGCATCACCCACATCGTCGGCGGCATGTGCGAGACGGACTATTCCGGCTATCCCGACTGCCGCGACGAGACCATTCGTGCGATGCAGACCGCACTCTCGCTTGGGATGGCCCGCAAGTTCGAATTGCATACGCCGCTGATGTGGATCGACAAGGCTGCGACGTGGAAGCTCGCGCACGATCTCGGCGGCGAGGGGCTCGTCGATCTCATCCGCGAGCAGTCGCACACTTGCTATCTCGGCGAACGCGGCGCGCGGCACGATTGGGGCTACGGCTGCGGCGAGTGCCCGGCGTGCAGTTTGCGGGCGAAGGGGTGGCGGGAGTTTGTGGCAGGGAGGTAGCTGCCTCGCCATACTCCGTGCCCCGGACGCGGCGCAGCGCTTCTTCAGCGGTACGCCGCAGAGCCGGGGCACGTGTCTCTGAATGGTGCTGGGTGGCTTTCTGGTCCTGGCTCTGCGCAGCAGCGTTCCACGCTATAGCGCGTCCGGGACACGAGAGTGAGGCGTGGGCCTAACCGAAATCCTCCGGCCGCAGCTCGATCGGCTTGCCGTGCGGTGTCCGATCCGCGGCGTGGTCCCAAGCGTCGCGATAGCGATGCAACGTCTCCATCGACGCGACACCCTTGCGCGCGACGAGGCCCTCCAGCGTGGCGAGCCAGTGCAGATAGTAGGTCTCGCCCGTATCAGGGTCGCCGGCCGCCTGCGCGCGCTTGATCTCTTCGGCCAGTGCTGCGGCCCATTCGGGCCAGGTAAACACGCCCCGCTCGTGCAGGCTCAAGGCCATCGCGAAGGCATGTGCTTCCCACGGCGCCCGGAACACCGGGCCGTCCTCATCGCGCGGAATACTCGAGATGCCCGCCGTCGCGGCGGCAGCCGCGCTGCTGCTCATCACGCCGGATCCAGATAGGGCTCGAACGCGTCGATCGAGACCTTGAGGGTGGGATCAGCATCTGCGCCCCAGAGATCGCGACCTTCAAACACCACGGTGTAAAGCCATTGTGGATGCTCGCCGCGCTCCATCGCCGCTGTATCAGGAAAGACGTGGCAGCCGTGGTTCAGCTCGACAATGCCGACATGGCCGCGCACATAGCGCGGCAGCCGCGTGTGCGTGGCCGGATGAATGTTCTTCGCGCGGACGCGATCGCCGATCTTGAACTTGGCGGCGGCGGGAGCAGGGCGGGCGAATTGGCCGCGCACCATCACGCGCTCAACATTGGCGAGATCGAACTTGCCGTGCTTGAGCGCCTTGCCGGGCTGCATCGCGTGGCCGGCAGCGACCTCCTCGCGGGTGAGGTAACCCTTGTCGATCAGCATCTCTTCAAGGCCGAGGAACCACTTCTTGTAATAGGAACTCGACAGGTAGACGTGCGGCGGGATCGTCTCGCGATAGTAGCGCGACGTGTCGATGTTGAACGCGCCGGCCGCCCCCATCGCGCGCACCATCGCCAGAACGCGGGACTCCCACGCCTCGTGAAACATCGGCTCGTTCGGCTCGGGCTCGACCTTGCCGAACCCGTCCATGCCGCCCATGTCGTGGACGCCGTTCACGACGGCGCTCCGGGCGTCTTGGGAAAGCCGGTCCCGATCATGGAGTCGCGGGTAACCAGCTCGGCGAGCCGCTCCTCGCTCCAGCCTTCCGTGCCCGCCGGTCGCATCGGCAGCACCAGGAAACGGGTCTCGGCGGTGGAGTCCCACACCCGGATCTCCATGTCCTTCGGGAGGCTGACGCCGAAATCGGCGAGCACGCCGCGCGGATCCTTCACCGCGCGCGAACGATAGGGTGAGGCCTTGTACCAGACGGGCGGCAATCCCAGCATTTCCCAAGGATAGCAGGAGCACAATGTGCACACGACCATGTTGTGACGCGTGGGCGTGTTCTCGACCACGACGAGATGATCGCCGACGCGGCTGACATGCCCGAGCGTGCCGATCGCCTTGCTGCCGTCCTCCAGCAGCGCGTTCTTGAACGCCGAATCAGTCCAGGCCTTGGCGACGACGCGCGCGCCATTATGCGGGCCGATCTTGGTCTCATAGGCCTGGATGATGGCGTCGAGCGCGGCCGGCTCGACGTAACCTTTTTCGGTCAGGACAGTCTCGAGCGCGCGCACACGCAGCTCGGTCTCCGACAATTCCGAATGATCGTGGTGATGATGGTGATCGTGGCTCATGGCCGAAAGATTAAGCGCAATGCTCCTGTCCTGTCGAGCATTCGTTGCTGCGCGGATAGTCCCATATTCGTGACGCCGTTTAAGCGCTACGATCGGGTCAAATCAGCCTTGGAGACTCCCCATGAAGGACTTCATCAAGATCGAGAAAGGCCTCGGGCCGGAGGGGCGAATCGCCGTGGTGCGGTTCGATCGCCATGACGGCATCAATGCGATGTCGCCGGAGGCGCTGCGCCAGCTCACTGCGGCGGCGCGCAGCTTCGAGGATGACGCGGCGACGTCAGTTGTGGTGCTGACAGGCAATTCGGGCACGTTCAGCGCCGGGTTCGATTTGAAGGACGCGGAAGGCCGATCCCGCACGGAGATGGATCTCGGCGCGCTCAGGCGGCATCTCAAGCTCGGGCCGCGCCTGACCCACGCCTGGCAGGAGATGGAGCAGATCACCATCGCAGCGATCGAAGGATTTTGCATTGGCGGTGGTGTCGCGCTTGCGGTCGCGCTCGACTTCCGCGTGATGGGCAGCGATGCGCATTTTCGGGTGCCCGAGATCGGGCTCGGCATGAACATGAGCTGGCAGAGCATTCCGCGCATGCTGCATCTGATGGGGCCGGCCCGCACCAAGCAGGCGGTGATCCTGGCCGATGATCGCATCTCCGCCGACGAGGCCTATGAATGGGGCCTGGTCGAGCAGGTGGTCGATCCCGGCTACGCGTTCGATGCCGCCATGGAACTGGCCCGCAAGGTGGCCGCACAGCCGCCGCTCTCGGTCGCCATGACCAAGCTGACGGTCAATCGGCTCGCGCATGCGCTGGATGACCTCGCCAGCCATATGGATGTCGACCAATTCGCTCTGGCGAGCCTCAGTGAGGACCACAAGGAGGGCCTTCAGGCCTTCCTGGGTCGCCGCAAGCCGCGGTTCAGGGGACGATAAACGGCCTGCCCATTGATCGCGGCACACACAATCCGTATACGCCGCGCCGGGACAAACGGCCCGGCCAACGGGCTATTCGCAGTCGATTGAGGGGGAGGGCCCATGACCGCCAGTTCGCAGGCATCTGAGGCGAAAGGCTTTCGCTGGAAACTTGTTGCGCCGCTGGTGGTGTGGCTCGCGATCTACCTGGCGCCGGTGCCGGCAGGCCTCAATGTCAACCAGTGGCACTATTTCGCGGTGTTCGCGGCCGTCATCACCGGGCTGATCCTGGAATCGATGCCGGTCGGCGCGGTCGGCCTGATCGGGCTCACGGTCGCGGGCATCAGTGGCTATATCGACGCCGATCCCAACAAATCTCTGCGTTGGATGCTGGCGGGCTTTGCCGAGAGCACGGTGTGGCTGATTGTCGGGGCGTTCGTGTTCTCGATCGGCTATCGCAAGAGCCAGCTCGGCCGGCGCATCGCGTTGGTGCTGGTCCAGCGCCTGGGGCGGAACACGCTCGGGCTTGGCTATGCGGTCGCGATGTCCGACTTCCTGCTCGCGCCGGCGACGCCGTCCAACACAGCGCGCAGCGGCGGCATCGTCTATCCCATCATCAGCAACATCCCGCGCATCTATGGCTCCGAGCCGGGCCCGACCGCGGGCAAGATCGGCACCTACGTGATGTGGACCGCGTTCGCGGCGACCGCGATCACGAGCTCGCTATTCTTCACGGCGCTGGCGCCGAATGCGGCCGCGCTTGCGATCGCCAAGAAGACGGTTGGCGTCGATGTGAGCTGGGGCCAGTGGTTCGTCGGCTTCGCGCCGCTCGGTATTTTGCTCATGATTCTCGTTCCGCTGCTCAGCTACGTGATCTGCCGTCCCGAGGTGAAGCGCAGCCCTGAAATTTCCGAATGGGCCGCCAAGGAACTCGCGGCGATGGGCCCGATGTCGCGCAACGAATGGATCATGCTGGCGCTGATCGTGCTCGCGATGTTCCTGTGGATCGCAGGCTCGAGCCCGGACATCCATGTGCCAATCCTCGGCTCCAACTTCGTCAACGCCACGACCGTCGTGTTCATCGTCATCTCGCTGATGCTGGTCACGGGCGTGATCGAATTTGCCGACATCGTCAGCGAGAAGAGCGCTTGGGAAGTATTCTTCTATTTCACCTCGCTGCTGACGCTGGCCTCGGGTTTGAACGAGATCGGCTTCATCAGATGGTTCGCCAATGAATTCGCAAAACCGCTCACCGGGCTCGCGCCGTCGACCGCGATGATCCTGCTGGTCGCGCTGTTCTTCTGGATCCACTATTTCTTTTCGAGCATCACCTCGCACGCGGCCGCTGTTCTGCCGGTGGTGCTCGCGGTCGGCTCCGGCATCCCCGATCTGCCCGTGACGACGCTGGCCATGCTGTGCATGTATTCGCTCGGCCTGATGGGCGTGATCTCGCCTTACGCGACCGGTCCGGCGCCGATGTATTACGGCAGCGGTTACATCGGGAAGGGCCAGTTCTGGGGCTTTGGCCTGGTTTTCGGGGTGCTCTATTTCGCCGGGCTGTTGCTGGTCGTGCTGCCCTGGCTGAGCATGGTCCGATGAGCCCGGCCGCAGCTGATACCCGGTAGACGAATTTTCTTCTCTGGGGAGGGATTGTGAAAACTTGGCCCAATCCTCCGCGAATATCTGACATTGCAAGGAAGACTGGAAAGGGCGAAAGTGTGCTGCAGTGCAGTGCAGCGCGGCCGTCGGACGCCTGCCTTTGTTCCAACCTCCGTCGCCTGGATACCGACCTGGTTCGCGTGCGCCTGTTGGGCGGGCGCGCAAAATGTCGTGCATGAAAGCCCTTTCCATGAATGCGCACCCATCACTCGTGATCGGAGAGCCGGTCGAGATCCGGCACGCCGCGGTTCAGCCCGAGGTGATGGTCCGGTTCGAGAACATCTCGAAGACCTATCCAGCCTATCGCGGCAAGCCCGGCGTGGTCGCTTTGCGGAATATCGATTTTGCGATTCCCCGCGGCTCGATTACCGGCGTGATCGGCCGCTCCGGCGCCGGCAAGTCGAGCCTTGTGCGGCTCATCAATGGATTGGAGAAGCCCAGCACGGGCCGCGTTGTTGTCGACAACAGGGATATCTCGGCGCTCACGGGGCGAGAGTTGCGGCTCGCGCAGCGCTCGATCGGCATGATCTTCCAGCATTTCAACCTGCTGTCCTCGCGCACCGCGGCCGACAATATCGCGCTGCCGCTGGAGATCGCCGGCTGGCCCAAGACCGAGATCCGCGCGCGCGTGACCGAGCTGCTGGCGCTCGTCGGCATCGCCGACAAGCACGATCGCTATCCATCAGAACTCTCCGGCGGCCAGAAGCAGCGTGTCGGCATCGCCCGCGCGCTGGCGACGCGGCCGAGGGTGCTGCTGTCGGACGAGGCGACCTCCGCGCTCGACCCTCAGACCACCCGCGCGATCCTCGATCTGCTTGCGAATATCAACCGCGAGCTCGGGGTGACCATCGTGCTGATCACCCACGAAATGTCCGTGGTGCGCCAGCTCGCCAGGGACGTCGTCGTGCTCGATGCCGGCCACGTCGTCGAGAGCGGCCATGTCGCCGACATCTTCACCCATCCGAAGCATCCGATCACGCAGTCGTTCCTGGCAGAGGTGACCGGCGACAGCCTGCCGGTCTCGCTGGCGAGCCGGATCGTGCAGGAGCCTTGCGGCCATGCCGTCATCCGCGTTCAGGTGCGCGGGGCAGGGGCCGGCGACACGCTGATCGCGCGGCTGGCCCGCGAGCTCGGCTTCGACGTCTCGCTGCTGTCGGCACGCATCGACGAGATCGGCGGCCAGCATGTCGGCACTCTGGTGCTGGGCATTCCCGGCGGGGACAGCGCCGCGGCGCGCGCACTGGTCTGGCTCTCTCAACATCAGATCTCGGCGGAGCGTCTCGGCTATGTCGCCTGAACTCATCAATTTGATCGTCCAGGCGACCTTCGAGAGCCTGTACATGGTCGGTATCGCCGCGCTGCTCGGCACCGCCATCGGCCTGCCGCTCGGCGTGTTCCTCGCCACCAGCCGGAAGGGCGAGCTGTTCGCGGCGCCCCTCGTCAACCGCGTGCTCGGCGCCATCGTGAATGCGACGCGCTCGACACCCTTCATCATTCTCGTCGTCGCCATCATCCCGTTCACGCGGCTGATTGCAGGCACCTCGATCGGTTCGACGGCCGCAATCGTGCCGCTGACGATCGCCTCGACGCCGTTCATCGCGCGCTTGGTCGAAGGGGCGATCCGCGAGGTCGATGGCGGCCTGATCGAGACCGCGTCCTCGTTCGGGGCCTCGCCGATCCAGATCGTGTTCAAGGTGCTGATCCCCGAGGCGCTGCCCGGCCTGCTGCTGGCGCTCACCCTCGCGGTCGTCAGCCTGCTCGGCTACTCCGCCATGGTCGGTGCGGTGGGCGGAGGCGGGCTTGGCGATCTCGGCATCCGCTACGGCTACCAGCGCTTCATGCCGGAGATGATGCTGGCCGTGGTCGTCGTGCTGATCGCGCTGGTGCAGCTCGTGCAGAGCGCGGGCGATTATCTGGCGCGCCGGGTCAATCGTCGGCTGCGGCATCGCTGATCCGTGTCAGGCAGCCGGCCTGGCGCGCCGCAGCGTCTCCGAGGGCAGCTCGGAGAAGTGACGCCTGTAGTCGAGCGAGAACTGGCTGAAGTGCCAGAAGCCGTGCTGCACGGCGACGTCGTAGACCGACTTTCCGGCGCCGCGCTTGAGATCACGCCGGACGCGGTTCAGCCGCATGGCGCGCCAATAGTGCATCGGGCTGGTGCCAAGGACTTCCTGAAAGCAATAGCTGAGCTTGCGCGGGCTGGCGCCTACTGCCTTGCAGATCTCGAGCAGCGAGAGCGAACGGTCGGCGCTGTCGTGCATCAGGGCGCGGGCGCGGTCGACGGTACGCTTGCGCGCCACAGCGCTGCGGCCGGGATTCGTTGGGCGCGCCGTCGGCAGCATATCCATGATCACGACGAGGAGGGCATCTTCCAGCGCCTGCCGCGCGGCGGGATCGTTGAATCGCTCCGGCGCGATGGCGATCGTCTGGTAGATCGCCGCGAGATGCGCGCGTAGCCGCGCGACCGGAGTCTCCGCCATCTCGATCACGCGCAACTGATGCCAGGCGGCGCGCGGCAATTCGATATCAAAGCGTGCACCAAGCTCCTCAATCAGCGCCGCGCTGACGACCACGCCTCGGAGCTCGAACGCTTTCGGTGTGCACATATCGACCTCGGCGTCGATGCAGGCGATCACCTGCGCGTCAGCGATATGGGTGCCGTTGCAATTGAGGTCGCCTTCGCCCTGCCAGGGCAGGCCGATGCCGACGCTATCGTCGCCCAACTGCCCGTATTGGCGGACCTGCTGGCTCGTGATCTCGCGGAACACATCGACACGGGGCAGGGAGAGTTGGGTGAAACTGCCGGTAAATGCGCCGGCGCTGATCTGGTCGTAGTTCAGCCGCCAGCGACCGAGGCCGGCGCAGTGCTCATCCACGTCGGCGCTGCTCGCCTGAAGCAAGGTCACAGGCGAGTCCGGAATCGGAGGAGTTTCGCTCAAAGCCATGACTATACGTCTGAATTTGCGAGCATGAGCTCGCACAGTAGACTGGCACGGCCACGGGCCCTGTCCAGCAAAATATTGCCGGATCTCGATAACGCCCGCCGCGGTCTGTGTGCAGTGTTGCTCACTGCCATTGGCATTGCCGGCAACGGCGCCGCCTTGCGGAGAAATCGAGATGCGACCGACCGAAATCATGCGTGGCAGCCCGCCCGCGCCTGAGGCCCTGGTGACCCGCGCCAACTGGCGCAGCTTTCCCGCCATCCGCTGGGGCTTCACCCACACCCGTGAGGTGCTGCCGACTGGCGAGGTCCGCCGCTCGGCCCAGCCTACGAAGATAGTGAGCGCCCCGCGCGAGCTGGCAAAGCTCGGCTTCACCGCGCCCGACGGCCAGGCGACCACGATCGAAGCGACGCTGCGCGAGACATTCGCAGACGCGCTGCTGGTGATGCATCGGGGCACCTTGATCCACGAATGGTATGGCGACGGCATGAGCGTGACCACGCCGCATCTGATCTGCTCTATCAGCAAGGCGATCGCCGGCACGCTTGGCGGCGTGCTGGCCGGGCGTGGCCTGGTCGATCCGGAGGCGAGGGTGGTGCGCTATGTGCCGGAACTCGAGACCTCGGTCTACGGCACCTGCACGGTCCGCAACCTGCTCGACATGGTTGTCGCCATCAACTTCGAGGAGGATTACGAGGATCCCGCTGGCGATGTCGCGCGCTATCGCTTCTCCTCTGGCTGGGACGTGCCGCCGCCAGGCGTCGAGCCCAGCCATCAGCGCGCCTATCTCGCCACGCTCCGCGGCACCGGCAAGCCGCATGGCAAGGTGTTCCACTACGTCTCGACCAACACTGAAGTGCTCGGCTGGGTCTATGAGCGTGCCTGCGGCATGCCCTACCATCGCATCCTCTCCGAATATCTCTGGCCGCCCTTGGGCGCGGAGGAGGACGGCTCGCTCACGCTCGACAGCCACGGCATGGGCCGCATCGCCGGCGGCATCTCGGTCACCGCGCGCGATCTGCTGCGATTCGGCGAGATGATGCGCAATCGCGGCGTCGTTGAGGGGCGGCAGGTCGTGCCGGGCTGGTGGATCGACGATATCAGAGAGAACGGCGACCCCAAGGCCTGGGCCGATGGCGATCTCGCCGAGTTCTTCCCGGGTGCGCGCTATCGCAGCAAATGGTTCACGATCGATCCGGCGCGCAACGCGCTGACCGGAATCGGCATCCACGGCCAGCACCTCCATGTCGATCTCGACTCGGACACGGTGATCGTCAAGCTCGCGACGCAGCCGAAGGCGATGGACGTGCCGATCGATCAGCGCTGGTTCGCGGCCTTCCGCGCCATCGCGACCCAGCTCGCTCCGCGCTGATGGTTTGGACATCACCATGCTCGACGCCGTGAACGCCAAATCTCAAGCGCAACGCGCCACGCCGCATCCGCTGGATCCCCTGACCGCCGAGGAGATCACCGCGGCTTGCACGCTGGTGCGCGCCGCTGCGATCTCGCTCGAAAACTGCCGCTTCCCGACGGTGCGCCTGGAAGAGCCGACCAAGCAGCAGCTGACTGCAGGCGAAACGCGGCGCCACGCCTTCGTGCTGACGCTCGACGTGCTGACGGGCGAGGCGATCGAGCACGTTGTCGATCTCGCCCGCAATGAGATCGTTGTCCGAAAAGTCATCCCGAACCGCGAGGCTCCCTATGGGCAGCCGTCGGTGATGCTGGAGGAGTTCTTCAAGTGCGAGGCCGTGGTGAAGGCCGACCCGGGATGGCGCGCAGCGATGCATCGGCGCGGGCTCACCGACAGGGACATCGAGTTGGTGCAGGTCGACCCGTTCTCATCAGGGTTCTTCGATTACGAGTTCGAGCGTGGCGCGCGCATTGTGCGCGCCGTCAGCTATTTTCGCGAGCAGCTCCAGGACAACGGCTATGCGCATCCGATCGAGGGCGTGGTCGCCGTTGTCGACCTGATCGGAGGCAGGGTGATCGACCTCACCGACGAGGATCCTGTTGTCCCGATCCCGCGCAAGAAGCGGAACTACGGTGCGCATGAAATCCGAAACCCGCGCCCCGACATCAAGCCGCTACATATCGTGCAGCCGGAGGGGCCTGGCTTCAAGGTCGACGGCTGGCAGGTCGACTGGCAGAAATGGAGTTTTCGCGTCGGCTTCACGCCACGCGAAGGGCTGGTGCTGCACCAGCTCGCCTACCAGGACGGCGCGCGCAAGCGTTCGCTGATTCATCGCGCCAGCGTCACCGAAATGGTGGTGCCCTATGCCGACCCGACCGCAAACCATTTCTGGAAGTCGGCGTTCGACGCCGGCGAATATGGGCTTGGCATGCTCGCCAACGTGCTCGAGCTCGGCTGCGACTGCCTCG
The DNA here is from genome assembly GCF_028128765.1 of Bradyrhizobium sp. CCBAU 51627. GTDB lineage: Bacteria > Pseudomonadota > Alphaproteobacteria > Rhizobiales > Xanthobacteraceae > Bradyrhizobium. Next base: position 38,976 of record NZ_LBJG01000081.1, on the reverse strand, counting down.
GCACAATCCACTATTTCGACGTGCCGGCCGCCGATAACAACGGAAAACCCTTCGTCATGCAGAATGCCATCTGCCTGCATGAAGAAGACTACGGAATTGCCTGGAAACACTACGAGTTCCGGAATGGCCTGTTCGAGGTCCGCAGGTCCCGGCGGCTCGTCATCTCGTTCTTTGCGACCGTCGGAAATTACGATTACGGCTTCTATTGGTACCTCTACCAGGACGGCACGATCCAGCTCGAGACAAAACTCACCGGCATCATCCAGACAGCCGCCGTGCCCTCAGGCGAGATGTACAAATGGGGCGGCATGGTCGACGACAATCTCGGCGGGCCAACCCACCAGCACTTCTTCAACGTGCGCCTGCACATGGATCTCGACGGCGGCGGCAACACGGTGAGCGAGCACGAGTTCGTGCCGCGGCCCTGGGGCCGCGACAATCCGCATGGCAATGTGTTCGACACCACGACGCGCGTGCTGTCGCGCGAGCGCGACGCCGCGGCCGTTGCCAATGGCGAGACCGGCCGGTTCTGGAAGATCAGCAATCCCAACGAGACCAATTCGGTCGGCCAAGCGCCCGCCTAGAAGCTCGTGGTCAATCCGAGCCCGCTGATGCTGGCGCAGGAGGGTAGCTATGTGCGCAAGCGCGGCGGCTTCGCGACCAAGCACGTCTGGGTGACGGCATTCGATCCGGCGGAAAAGTACGCCAGCGGCGATTACCCCAACAACCATGCCGGCGGCGACGGTTTGCCGCGCTATGCCGCGCAGAACCGTAACATCGAGAACACGGATCTCGTACTTTGGCACTCCTTCGGCCACACCCATATCTGCAAGCCCGAGGATTTTCCGATCATGCCGGTCGAATATGCCGGCTTCACGCTGAAGCCGACCGGCTTCTTTGCAGCCAACGCGGCCGGCGACATCCCGCCGGATCGCAACAGCCGCAGCGTGCTTGCGAGCGAGCAGAATGCCGCCAGAGGCTCGTGCTGCGACAAGGGTTAACGGAGGAGCGTCTCGGCAAAGGCATCCGCCCGCGGCTCGACCGGCGGCGATGCAATCGAGGCGGGACCAGCAATCAGCCCGTCCAGATCGACCAGTAACAGGTCGGCCATGTGGGTGAGCTGGTGGAGGGGGATGCTGATCGCGCCGCTCTCGGCGCGTGAGATGAATTCGGGCGAGACGCCGACGAGATTGGCGATCTGAGCCTCGGTATAGCCACGCGCCTCGCGCGCGCCTCTGACCTGGGCGCCAATATGGCGCCTATGCAAAGCCTGCTCCTCCTCGGTCATCATGAGGGCCTGCTCGTCCGCGCTCGCGATGCCGTCGGCAAAGGCGACGCCGAGCAGCCGCCGCTTCTGCCAGGCGACGCGGCAGGCCTTGCGCAAGCCATCGGCGAAGATCAGGGTGGCCTCTTTTGGAAACGCCAGCGACCAGTCGAGCTTCAGTCGGGCTCCCGTGCCAGAGACGTCTGCGATGGTGCAGGGGATGCTCAGGACGCCCCTGGCGCCGTCGAACTCGATGATCCCGGTCCTGGCCGTGGATTGCCTGGTCGCAGCACGCAATTCGCTCATGGACGTCGCCCCCGGATGCCCAGCCTTCCCGAACACTCTGCTGGCGATTTTACCGTTGGGCTTCCCAGGGCTCAATCGCACCCGCAAGCCATGGTGAAGGATTGGTTCTCGGGAGGAGTAGGCGGCCGGGATGAACCTTCGCGCCCGCCACGGCCACAAAGACTGGAGATCATTCCTGTCTTGCGGATATCGTCGCGATGAGATCGCTTGCCGTGCTCTGCCTGCTCGCCTTCGCCACGCCCGTGCACGCGGATTCTCCCGAGGAGCACTATCTCGATCTTCGCGAGCGCTACGTCGCAAGGTTCTCGAAGGCCAAGGAGAGCGACGAAACCTACAAGCAGCACGAGGCGGCGCTCAACGAGTTGACCGGCGTGCTGCGCGGCATCGTCGGACGGGTCACGATCAAGGGCCTGCCGGCCGACGGCAAGTCGAACGTCGATACGCTGTTTAGGGAAGACATCGGCTTCGGCCATCTCGACGGGCTCGGCTTCGCCACCGAAGGCGACAAGCAGCAGGCCGTTGTGACCACGGCCACGCTGCTCAAGCACTGGCTGCGCGAACACAGCAACGACGGCATGCCGCAGCAGGTCGATGCGGCATTCCGGTCGGACCGATTCTACTATCAGGCGATCCAGGACGCCGCCTTTGCCAAATATGCGGAATTGCCGATCACCAAGCCCGCATCCGCGAGTGTGGCCGTGGCCGTGCTCGGCCTTCGCGGCAATGGCGGTCTGAAGGGGGCGCCGCATGAAATCGACGTCGTCGCGATGCAGGGCGAGAAGGTCTATTTCCTCGCCGCCACCGACGCCGTCAAGACAGCCGAGATTCCGGCTTGCGAGAAGATCTGGAAGCAGATGATGGCGAGGAAGGCTCCGCAGGATTCCATGGCCAGGGAAGACCAGGCGATGGACGCCTACACCAAATGCTTCGCCAGGGAAGCGCCCAGCCAGAGCTGGTTCGGGGCGGCCGTCAAGAAGGCGCAGAGCCAGCTTGAGCTGCTGCCGCTGCGCTAGAGCGTCGGACATCGCTGCGACTGCCGGCATCGCCACTGCGAGCCCTCCGCCCTAAAGGCGCTGCCTTGCGGCCAGCGCCGCGTTGACCTGAGTCAAGTGTAAGTCACCGCTGCGCCGGTAGCTTTCAAAATGGCGGCCGACGCTGATGGAGAAGCAGGTGGATTCCGAACAAATATCGCGCAAGCAGACCATTGCGATGGCCATCATCTTCGTGGGTGGCATGCTGCTCGTCGCGTTCCAGTTCATCTCGACGGCGTACAATTCGATTGAAACCATCCCCTATAGCCAGTTTGAGCAATTGCTCGCCCAGGACAAGCTCGCCGAGGTGTCGGTCGGGACGGACACGATCCAGGGAAAATTGAAGGAGCCGCTTCCGAGCGGAAAATCGGCGTTCGTAACCGCACGGGTTGATCTCGCTTTGGCCGAGAAGCTCGCAGCCAAAGGCGTGAGCGTGACCGGTATTCCAGCCGGCGGCGGACTGCAAAGCCTGCTGTCCTGGATTTTCCCTGTTATCGTCTTCTTCCTGATCTGGTTCTGGCTTGGTCGCGGTGTGACCGGCGGCCAGGGATTTGGGGGACTGATGGCGATCGGCAAGTCCCGCGCCAAGGTCTATGTCGAGAAGGACATCAAGGTCACCTTCGCCGACGTTGCCGGCGTCGACGAGGCGAAGTTCGAGCTTCAGGAAGTGGTTTCATTCCTGAAGGACCCCAAGAGCTACGGCCGTCTGGGCGCCCACGTGCCAAAGGGAATCCTGCTGGTCGGGCCGCCCGGGACCGGGAAGACCCTGCTGGCCCGTGCCGTGGCTGGCGAGGCCGCTGTCCCATTCTTCTCGATCTCCGGCTCGGAATTCGTGGAGATGTTCGTGGGCGTTGGCGCTGCGCGCGTCCGCGACCTGTTTGAACAGGCCCGCAAGGCTGCGCCCTGCATCATCTTCGTGGATGAGCTCGACGCGCTGGGACGCAGCCGCGGGCCGCTCTCGGTCGGCGGCTATGACGAGAAAGAGCAGACCCTCAACCAGCTGCTGTCGGAGCTCGATGGGTTCGACCCAAGCGCCGGGGTCATCCTGCTCGCAGCCACCAATCGGCCCGAGATCCTGGATCCCGCGCTGCTGCGCGCCGGCAGATTCGATCGACAGGTCCTGGTCGACCGGCCGGACAAGAACGGGCGCGTGGCCATTCTCAAGGTGCACGTCCGCAAGATTCGCATGAGCGAGGATGTCGACCTCGAGAAGGTCGCCGGCCTCACGACCGGGTTCACCGGAGCTGATCTGGCCAACCTCATCAACGAGGCCGCGATCGCAGCGACAAGGCGTAGCGGCGAGGAGGTCTCGTTCGCCGATTTCGTGACGGCGATCGAGCGGATCGTGGCCGGAATCGAAAAGAAGAGCAGGGTACTCGGCAAGAACGAAAGGCGCAGGGTTGCGTACCACGAGATGGGGCATGCCCTCGTCGCCGCGAGCCTGCCTGGCGTCGATCCCGTGCAGAAGGTGTCGATTATCCCACGCGGGATCGGGGCGCTGGGATACACCATCCAGCGTCCGACCGAGGACAGGTTCTTGCTCACGGTCGAGGAACTGAAGAACCGCATTGCCGTGCTAATGGGAGGACGCGCCTCCGAGCGCCTGATTTTCGACGGAGCCATTTCGACCGGCGCCGCTGACGATCTTCAACGCGCGACCGAAGTCGCGATCGAGATGGTGACCAAATACGGCATGGACGAGACTGTCGGGCAACGCACCTATGCGCCGAAACCTCAGGCCTTTATGGCTGCCACCCAGGATACCATCGTTGCGGCCGCGGAAGCGACGGGCCGTGAGATCGACCTTGCGGTGCGGAATCTGGTCGAGGAGGGCGACCGTCGTGCTCGCGATATCCTGCAACGGCGGCGAGTCGACCTCGATGCCGGCGTCGAATTATTGATCGCAAATGAAACGATCACGGCGGAGCAGTTTGCACCGTTGCTCGGCAAGACCCCCGAGGCGGCAAGTCGAACCTCGGCACGCGGTTCACGTGCGATATCGGCTTCGGCCAGCTCGACGGGCTAGGATTTGCCGCGCTCCGTTCTCCGCGTCGGACGATCGAAGAACCGCTATGCGATGAGTTCGGTGGATTGGCCAGCGTCATTGATGAGGTGCACGCGGTCGATCTCGACACGCGGCAGCAACGATCGAATGTCCTTCTCCGGCATGAAGCTGAACGCTGTGGACAAGGCGTCTGCCGCGGTCGCGTTGCGCGACACCGTGGTCACGCTGCGATAGCGGTGAGCGCATCCGCCGGTTCGCGGATCGAACAGGTGGTTGAATTGGGCCCGGGGATCGAACCTGAAACCATAATTGCCCGAGGTGGACACTGCACGGTCGGCAATCGGAAGCACCGCTTTCGTCTGGCCCGTAACGTCCGGATCGGCGATGCCGATCTCCCATGGTCGTCCATCCGGTCGCGTGCCAATCGCTCGAGCTTCCCCCATATCGACCAGGCTGTGGGCCACGCCGTGGGCCCGCAGCAAGTCCACCACCTTGTCCGTGACATAGCCTTGCGCAATTCCGTTCAGAGTGACCGCCATGCCGCGGGGCATCACGATGCGGTCGCGGCCGACCGTCATGCGGTCGCTCCCGATGTGCGCGAGCGCGGCCTGGATCGCCGCCGCCGCCGGGCCCGCCGGGTCGGCGTCATCTTGCGAGAAATGGCTGGCGTAGAGATCCCACAGCGGCTGCACGGTCACATCGAACAGTCCGCCCGTCAGCCTCGCGTAGTGCTGCGAGGTCGATAGCAGGTCGACCATCTCGGCGGCGGGATCAACCAGGATCCCGGTGCGGTTCAATTCGACCAGGGCTGAATCGTTCAAGTAAAGGCTGAACAGCCGCTCGAGCCGGCGCGCCTCGGCGCAAGCGAGTGCGATCAGTCGCTCCGCCCGGCTGCGGTCCTCGTGGTGAATCTCCATCGTCGCGACCGCCCCCAGCATCGTGCCTTGCCAGACGGCTGGCGCGACCTCGGCGCGAACGAAGCGCCCGCTGGACAGCAGGCCGAGACCCGCTGCTGCGGCACTGATCCTGATGAAGCGTCGCCGCGTCGGCATTTGTGTCATGGTTGCCCCTTCGATCGCTCAGCCGGCAGCCCGTCGGTCGCTTCGGACGCCGCACCAATGTCGGCAGTTGCCGACGTCAAGACATAGTCGCGAGGCACTTCGTCGAAGCTTACGATCCTGCCGCCATTTTCGTCGGCGAACTTCTCGGCTGCGCCGCGGTCGGAGAACGGAACGGCCTCATCTCCTCCCATGCCGCTTCTGACCCGGCTTTCGATCACGAACAGCGCCTTGTGCGCCTCGACCCAATTGTCGGGGCCCGGCTTGTCCCAGCTCGGCGCTTTGGCCATGTCGGAGACGTAGATCGCCTGAATGTCCTTGGGCTCATCCGGCAGACGGGTAAACGCGAGTGTGTCGCGCACGGACGAGAACCAGACGGGCTCCATCAGGCTGGCGACGAAGATATGCCCTTTCGGCCCCGGGTGCTCCAGCACGTTCATGCCGCAATAGTGGCCGATGTCCTCCGCGGTCATCCGCTGCGGCGGCGGAATTTTCGCAGCCTGTTTCTCGTTGCAGCCCGCAAGTGCGAGCGGCAGCAACAATGTGCAAGCAATCGCCCATTGTCTCATAGCTCTCTCCGCGAGAAAGCGAGCGCGGCCAGTGCCAGCGGAACCATGGTCCAGCAGAGCAGGGCGGCCAGAAGCACAGGCACTGTCAGCGACGTGCTTTGCGCGAGGCCGGCCATGCCGGCAAAGGTGCTGACATTGGCGAACCCGGTCAGATTGATCAGCCGGTAAGCATCGGTCGGATTCGACAGCAGCATGGCGTTGAGCGCTGTCGGTGAGATGTTGCGTCCCTGGTCGAGGGCAAGCACGCCCAGCAGCGCCATGTCGTAGATCAGGACCAGCAGCAGCCACAACCCGATGCAGATGCCGGCCGCGGTTCCCCGGTCACGCACAAGCGCGCTGACCAGGTATCCGATCGCCACGAAAGCTGCGCCCAACAGCACGGAGGAGCCGATCATCGCCATGAACGCCAGCAGGCTATCGGTATCGATGTGGCTGCCTGTCGCCGCCAATGCCCCGACGGCAAGCCCATAGCCGAGGCAGGTCGCGAAGGCGAGAACGGCGAGATGGCCCAGGAACTTGCCGAGCAACACCTGCCAGCGCGCGACCGGATAGCTCAGCAGCAACAGCATCGTTCCGCGCTCCATCTCGCCGACGATGGCGTCGTGGGAGATCAGAAGCGCGATCAGCGGAACCAGAAAGATCGTCAGGCTCGACAGGCTGACGATGACCACGTCGAGCGCGCGAACCCCGACGTTCCCGGTTGGCGCGCTGCCGAGAAAGCTCAGCGACAGCGCAAGCCCGGCGAGCAGCAGCGTAGCCGCGAGCACCCAGCGATTGCGAATGGCCTGGTGGATCTCCTTGGCTGCGACGATCAGGACATTCATCACGCCTGCTCCGATTGCCTGAGGAAGTGAGCGTAAAGCTCATCCAGGGACGGCGGAACCACGTCGACGTCCTCGACCGAATTGCCCAAGGCCGTCGCGCGGTGCAGCAGCTCGATCTTTCGCTCCGGCGCGGCGTCGATCTCGACGATGTGGCCATTCAAACGGCGGCAGGTCACATCCTGAGGGGCCCAGCCCGGCAGTTCGCTCGGAGCAAGGCCCGAGACCTTGAGACGGATCCTGGTGGGCAGCTGGGCGAGCCGGCGCAGCTCTGCGATCGATCCGTCCGCGACCTTGATACCTCGGTTCATGATGATGACCCGGCCGGCGCGCTCCTCGAGTTCTGTGAGGACGTGAGATGACAGCAACACGGTGGCACCATCGGCCGCAAGCCGCTGGATGACGTCGTAGAAGGTCTGACGCAGCTCCGGATCGAGTCCGGTGGTCGGCTCGTCCAGCAGCAGAACCCGCGGACGTCCGATCAACGCCTGCGCCAGTCCGAGGCGCTGGCGCATGCCCTTCGAATAGGTACCGACCCGGCGACGGCTGGCCGCTCCCAGCCCGACGGTGTCGAGCAGATCGAGCGCCGTCGCCACCGGCTCGCGCTTCAGCCTGGCGTAGAAGGCCTGAGTCTCGCGCGCGGTCAGCGCGGCGTCGAAGGAGACATTCTCCGGCAGGTATCCAAGTTGCCGGCGGCCGGCAAATTCGCCGGCGGCAGGATTGTCTCCGAGAACCTCGATGGAGCCGCCGGTCGGCCGTATCAGCCCCAGCATCAGTTTCATGAGTGTGGTCTTGCCGGCGCCGTTATGGCCGATCAGGGCCACCAGCTCGCCTTCGTTGAGCTCGAACGAGGCGTCGCGGACGGCTTTGACACTGCCGTAATCTTTCGTGACGCCGGAGATGCGCACCGTCTTCATCGCCGCGCCTCCTGGGCCGTGCGACGCGGGGGCGGGGAGATCAGAGGGTGGCTATCGATGACGCCTCCCGGCAGCAGGGCCGGGAATTGCGCCTGCGCCCAGCGGATCACCTGGACGGCGGGGCTGTTGATGAGGACCTTTGCAGCGGGCGCAGTCCACAGCACGCGATCGATGAGATCGTTCGGCCGATACGCCGTATCGGCGATTCCGTCGCCGTTGAGGTCGAATGCCGGATTGTCGCTCCAGTAATTGCCGCGCCCGCCGCTCGACCAATCCAGGTTGCGCGTGCCAACGTATTTCACCTGGTTGGCGTTGTTCACGAAGGCGTTGCCCGTGATCTCGTTGCCTTCGGAGCCGGCGGTGAAGTGCACGCCGATGGCGCAGCGCTCGAACCAGTTGTTGCGGAACTTATTGTGGTTGGCGTTGTAGATGAACACGCATTTTTCGGGGCCGCTCCGAAGCGGGCGCGCCCGCGCCGAGTCCGGAAGCATGTCTCGTTCGTCGTCAAGACCGCTGTCCGTCGCATCCATTGACGAGCTCAGCGGGCCGCCTGTGACACGGTTGCCGTCGATGTCGGCGTAGTTCGCGTAGTTGAACAGGAATCCGTGGTCGCGATCGTGATCGGAGACGTTGCCGCGGATCACCAGCCGGTTCGAATACATGATAGCGTATCCGACATGATTGCCGATCGAGACGTTGCCGCTGACTTCGCTGTCATTGGTGTACATGTAATGAATCGCGAAGCGGACCTGGTCGAAACGGTTGTTGATGAAGCGGTCCTTGCTGCTCGAGACCGAGAAGATGCCGTCGCGGCCGTAACGGAACGTGTTGTCCGCGATGGTGACGTCGGGGGCATTCCAGAGCGAGATGCCGTTGCCGGCCTCGCTGAGACGGCCGCCGCGCAGACCCTCGATGTCGTTGCGTGCGACCCGCGAACCCCGGGCGCCGTGCACGTAGATACCGAACAGGTTTTCCACCAGTCGGTTACCCTCGATCGTCGCGCGTTCGGCCGTCTTCTCCAGGAAGATTCCGGAGTTCATGGCCTGCAGATCGCGGCCGGATCCCCGGATGGTCACGCCGCGGACCGTGACATCAGGCGCGTTGACCGTGATGACGCTGTCGGTGCCGCCACCGTCGAGCACTGCGGCCTGCCTGCCGACCAGCTGCAACGAACGATCGATCCGGACCGAGCCGTGATAGTCGCCGGGGGAGAGCTCGACGACGTCGCCGGCGTGCGCGCTATCCAGCAACGCCTGCAACGGCTGCCCCGGCGTGGCCGTCAGGGTCTCCGCGCTGGCGAAGCCGAATACCCCGGCGGCGGCCAGCGCCGCCGGGACCATGCGCAACAAGACGTTCACGAGCTCACTCCCGTCAGACCGACTTCGGCTCGACCAACATCCGGCCTTTCATTTCCATGTGCATGGCGTGGCAGAACCAGGAGCAGTAATACCAGTAAACTCCCGGCTTGCTGGCCGTGAACGTCACGGACGCGGTGGCCATCGGCGCGACTTCCATCTGGATACCATAGTTCACGATGCAGAAGCCGTGGGTGAGATCCTCGACCGCATCGATATTGGTAATGTAGACGGTAACCTCGTCACCCTGTTTGACATCGAACTTCTCGAGGCCAAACGCCGGCGCGGTCGAGGTCATGTAGACGCGCACCTTGTTGCCGTCGCGAATAATCTTCGAATCCGCCTCCAGATTGACGCCGTCCGCCTTGGCCTGCTTGACCGCATCCGCAAACATCGGATCCGCGCGGTCCCAGATCGAGATCGGGTTGATCTTGGAACGGTGAACGATGGTCGCATCATGCGGCTCGGCGAAGCTGGGGCCATCGTGAACCAGCTTCATCTGGTCGCCCGAGATGTCGATCAGCTGATCGTTCTCGGGCTTGAGCGGTCCGACGTTCAGGAAGCGGTCCTTGGAGAACTTGTTCAGCGAGATCAGCCATTTTCCGTCGGCCTCCTTGGTCTGCCCCATGGAGCTGTGGTTGTGACCCGGCTGATAGTGCACGTCGAGCTTCTGGAGGATGGGATTGACCTTTTCTCCCTTGAAGGCTCGCTTGGCCAGATCGATGTTCCATTTGACGATCTGGCTGTCGAGGAACAGGGTCGTATAGGCGTTGCCCTTGCCGTCATAGGCCGTATGCAGCGGTCCGAGGCCGAGTTCGGGCTCGGCGACGACGACGTCGCGCGGCTTGATCTTATCGTCGAACAACTGGTCGAAAAGCCGCACGTCCATGACGGTGACGGTCGGGGAGAGCTTTCCGGCGGCGACGATGTGGATGCCGTCCGGCGCCGTGTTCATGCCGTGCGGATTGTTCGAGACAGGTACGTACCGGGTATAGGCTGACCCCTTGCGGCCGTCGATCACGGGCACGCCGTTCATTTCCTTGAAGTCGCCTTTCTTGACGGCCTCCTCGATTCGCTTGATGTTGAAGATGACGACCCAATCCTGTTCGTTTGCCGTCATTTCAGCCAGAGTGACGCCTTCCTCGCCGTTGTAGCAGGTCGAGAACGCGTACTTGCCCTGGTAGTCAGCATCGACGTTGTCGAGATTGCCGCTGACGATCACCTGCCAGGCGACCTTCATCGTGTCGCCGTCGATCGCACTGAAGATCGACCGATACTGTTTGGGATCGTCCAGGACCTTGCCGTCATTGGGCAGGGGCACACCATCCTCGCCATTGGCAAACACGTAACCGGTGCGCGGATATTTCTGCACCCTCAAGCCGTGGACCGTATGCTGGTTGGGCAGCTCGATGATCTTGTCGCACTTCATCACGTCGAGCCGCACCCGCGCGACGCGCGTGTTGGCCTTGTCGTTCATGAAGGCGTAGCGGCCGTCATAAGTGCCGTCCGTGAAGGAGATATGCGGATGGTGGAGATCGCCGTTCAGGAACGTGCCGCCACGCGTCTTGAGGAATTCGCGCGTGGCGGGCTGCAGGCCCTCGGTGAGAACCTTGAGGCTTTCATTGGTCAGGCCCCAGCCGGTCGCGCTGCAGCGGTTGAACACCGGAACGCGCATCAGCTCGCGCATCGAGGGGAGGCCGAGGATCCGCATCTCGCCGGACTGTCCGCTCGAAAAGAACACGTAGTATTCGTCGAGTTCGCCAGGCGCCACTTCCGCCTTCTGCAGCCCCGGTCGCGCCGGCGCTGCCGCGGGTGCCTTCGTTTGAGCGTCGGCGGGCGAGATGAATCCGCCGCTGTCCTTCAGGGTCGCTCCGCCTGCCAGGCCCATGCCCGCAGCGGCCGCTGTTGTTCCCAGCACCGTTCGTCGGCTGACGCCCTTTGCTCTGTCGTTGTCGCTCATGATTGCCTCCTCGGCTTTCGGTTTCAGGTTTCAGGTGGAGAGGTGACGGCTGATACGCCGACAGGCTTGCCGCCAGCGGTGATAACGGTGGCGGGCCCCTTGCCGCCCGCGCGCATCGAGGGCGATGACAACGCCTGACGCTTCTCGCGCTTCAGCCGCACCTGGATCATGTGCGGACAGCGATGGTCGTCGTAGTAGAGCTCCTGGCAATGCATGCAGTAGATGCATTCATTGACGTTGATATGTCCCTCGGGATGGATCGACTGCACCGGACACTCCTTGGCGCAGCGCTGGCATGGTGAGCCGCATTCCTGCCAGCGGCGAAGCCATTCGAACGTCCTCAGGCGTCCAGGAATCGCAAGCGCTGCACCGAGCGGACAGAGGTAGCGGCAGAAAAAGCGCTCGATGAAGAGGCCGATCACGAGCAGCGCCACCGCGTAAAGGACGAACGGCCATTGGCCCGCGAACTTCAGGATGATTGCCGTCTTGAACGGTTCGATCTCGGCAAACCGTTCGGCCATGTCGACGGAGTAGAGCGACAAGCCGAACAGCCCCAGGAAGACGATATACTTGATAGGCCAGAGCCGCTCGTGCAGTCCCCACGGCACCGTGATTTGCGGCACCTTCAACCATTTGGCGGCCTGGTTGGTCAGCTCCTGCAGCGCGCCGAAGGGACATAGCCAGCCGCAGAACGGACCGCGCCCCCAGAATAGAAGACCTCCCGCCGTCGCTGCCCACAGAATGAAGATCAGCGGAGCGGCGAGAAAGAATTCCCAGTGAAAGCCGGTCACCAGCGCATTGGTGAAGGTGACGACATTGACCACCGAGAGCTGGGCGTTTGCGTACCAGCCCAGCCAGACCAGGACGAGGGCGAGATAGCCTCGCCGAACCCAATTGTAGAGCACCGGACGGCGCACCAGCAGGTTCTGGAAGAAGAAGATGCCGGTGAGGGCGGCCAGCATGAACGCTGTAATACCGACCGAGACCGTGTTCGCACGCCAGATCCGCATCCAGAGCGGCTCATCCGTCTCCGGCGGCGGGGCGGCCGCTGCCGGCGCCTGCGCTGCAGGGGCCTGGGCGCTCTCCGGCACGGTGACCGCGCGCTGCTCGCGGCGCATGTATTGATCGGGCAGGGCGTAGTTGATGTCGAATGTCAGGAAAGCCTTGTCGCGTCCGCCCAGGCTTCGCTGCACGAGCAATTGAAGCTGCCAGGGCTGCGTCGGATCGAGCGTGAACTCGGGAGGCGTGACGAACAGTGCGATTTCCTTGAACTCGGGAGCGCCCGCAGCGTCCAGCGCACCAAGTCGCGTATGGTTGCGGTCGCGGAACCGAGTGCTGTTGCCGTCCTGCAAAATCTCGATGCGATCGAAAATGCCGCCGCGTACATAGGCCGAGCCCTTGAAAGAGTAGACGCCATTGCCCGCGACGACGATCGCCTGCTGTCCCGGCTTCAGCCTGTCCTTCAGCCGTTGATAGCCATCGTCGCCGAGCAGGCTGCGGCCGATCGTGGGCGCAGTCACCAGCGCAGCATACAGGTCGATAAAGCTGTCGCTCGCATCGCCGGGCTCGGGATACTGGCTCGCCGCCGCGTTGCCGGACTTTGCGAAGGCCTCATTGACGTCGCCGATCCCGAGACGAAGCCGGCGCACCGAGCCGTCGCCGACGAGACTCTCCCAGTCGCGCACTTCGCTGTGTTCGAGATCGAGAGTCTTGATGACCGGGGGCAGGGCTGCCGATGCCGCCGCGCCGTCTCCGCCGCCGACGCGACCGCTCCGGATCAGCTTGGACGCCGCGCGGACGATGCTGTCGCTCATCACCAGCACCGTGACGGTCGCGCCGCTGACGATATCGACCTGCGGCGGGTTCTCGGCTCCACTGGCGACCGGCTTCATGTTCTTGCCGACCAGCGAATTCATGGCAGCGACGATACGGGCCTCCGGAATGCCGACCAGCACGATCGGTTCCTTGTGATCGACAAGCTTGATGCCGGTGATCACGCCATTCGGATCGATCCCTGCCAGGATGTGGATCGGCTTGCCCGAGTATCCGATGGCGTTGGCCAAATCGGAGTTCAAAAAAACAAATCCCTGCAGCTGGTCGCCGCGATAGACCGGAACAATGGGCGGATCGCCTTGCGGAGGACCAAAACGATCCGCACCGGGGAAAAATTCCGCAGGCGCGAGCTTCGGTAGGTATGTCGGTAAGTCGCTGGCGGCGAAGGCGGGCGAGATGTACGCCAGGCACATCAATAGCCAGCCTGCAAGCGCGAATGCTGCACGCCTCGCGAAGCCATTATTGTCATGCGGCTGCTGCGACATTTCGATTCAAACGCGATCTGCGCGGCCGAGAGGGCCGCGCGTGATGAAAGATTCTTCGTCGATGATTTGTCGCCGCTGACGTGTAAAACTCATCGTCCGCGACCGCATGTGTCAACTCCGCAAAACTCCTTATGTGCGTGCGGAGCCGAACTAGTCGTCTGCATCTGGAGCCATCGTCATGCCATTCCTACGCACGTCATTGCTGAGTGCCGAGCCCGGTGGTGTAGTGGAGTCTCTCGACGAGCTCTTTGCGCTAGCGCATGGAATGGAGCTGGAGGCGGCAAATCGTTACGACGATTTGGCCGAAGAGATGCGCAAGCAGGGCAAGCATGATCTGGCCGATGTGTTCGCGAAGCTGGGTTCCGCGGAGCGCGAGCACGTCGACAGCGTCGCGCAATGGTCACAGTCACGCCGCGGCAAAGTTCCAGATCCCGCGCTAGTGCGCTGGCAAACGCCCGAAGCGATTGATCCGGAAGCTGCCGCAGAGGTGAAGACGTCCCGATTGATGACGCCCTATCGCGCGCTCGCAATGGCGGTCCGCAATGAGGAACGCGCCTTCGCGTTCTGGTCCTATCTCGCGGCCTACTCCGATGATCCCGAGGTCAAGCAGGCGTCCGAGGCCATGGCAAGGGAAGAACTCGGCCATGTTACCGCGCTGCGGAAGGAGAGGCGCCGCGCCTACCATCGCGAGCACGCGCGGGAACCCTCCGCTGGATCAGGAACCGCAACATTGCAGATCGATGCGCGGAGGCTCGAGCTTCGCCTGGCAGACCAGCTTGCTGATCTCGAGCGACATATGAGCGGGCCAAGCGCAGTCCGTACACGGCAGCTGCACGACGAGACGGCCAGGATGGCCGATGCCGCCGCCGATGTCGGCCGCTTTCCGGCCTCGCTCGAAGACAAGGATTCGCTGGAGATCGCCGAGGCCCTGGTCGACAGCTATCTCGATGGGGCCGAACGCTCGGACGACGCTGCGCGCACCGAGCACCTGCAACAGATGGCGGAGAGGGCGATCTCCAGATTGGCCTGGCTCCGTTCTCTTTCGGCGAACTAGCGCTTGCGGTTTGCGGTCAACGGCTGCTTCCGCCAGTGCCGGACACCGCGCCAACCGTCGCCCGCGGCATGTCGGCCAGCCGGATGGCCGATCGGCTTCCTTCGCCTTGGGATGACGCGACTCGATCCACTTCAGAAACAGAGCCTCACTGGCTCGAGCTGCCGTCACGGTTCAGTCTCTGATGGGGCAAGGGGCCAACAACGATCTCGATTTGGCGGAGCACACCTGCTGCGCCGCGTCCTTGATCCGCCGTATCCGCGATTCGCATAAGGTATATTATGGAATATCTTTATATTCAATTTGATCAATGATTTAGGCGAAACTCCTGCCATTGGAGCTTCACAGATCCGACTTTCGAGCCGCCATGGTCTGAGGCATCGATCCGCAGTTTGCACGCACCAGCGGCCTCGTCTGAAAGCCGATATTGCCGCGACCTTGTCCGGCTGCAATAAGCGAGCTTCGCGAGATCGCAGATGACCTTCAGGCCTGACGTCCGTATGGTTTGCGTCTCACAACAAGAACAATTCTTCTGAGGAAGCAGACCCATGAGTTTTTCCCGCCGCACGCTTCTCAAGGCTTCCGCCGCGACCGCCGTCTTTGGCGGTGTCGGCGCACCCTATGTGGCCCGTGCTCAGGCTGCCGAGTTCACCTACAAATACGCCAACAACCTGCCCGATACGCACCCGCTCAATATCCGCGCCAAGGAGATGGCTGCGGCGATCAAGAGCGAAACCAACGGCAAATTCGATCTCCAGATTTTTCCCAATAACCAGCTTGGGTCGGATACCGATATGCTGAGCCAGATCCGTTCCGGCGGCGTCGAGTTTTTCACGCTGTCCGGCCTGATTCTGTCGACCCTGGTACCGGCGGCATCCATCAACGGCATCGGCTTCGCGTTCCCGGATTACGGCACGGTCTGGAAGGCCATGGACGGCGACCTCGGCGCCTATGTCCGCGGCGAGATCAAGAAAGCCGGCCTCGAGGTCATGGACAAGATCTGGGACAACGGCTTCCGCCAGACCACGTCGTCGACCAAGCCCATCAACGGTCCTGACGACTTCAAGGGCTTCAAGATTCGTGTGCCGGTATCTCCGCTGTGGACCTCGATGTTCAAGGCCTTCGACGCCGCGCCCGCCTCGATCAATTTCGCCGAGGTCTATTCCGCGCTTCAGACCAAGATCGTCGAGGGCCAGGAGAACCCGCTGGCGATCATCTCGACGGCAAAGCTCTACGAAGTGCAGAAATACTGCTCGCTGACCAACCACATGTGGGATGGCTTCTGGTTCCTGGCCAACCGGAGAGCCTGGGAAAAACTCCCACAGGACGTGCGCACCATCGTCGCCAAGAACATCAACGCCGCCGCCATCAAGGAGCGTGAGGACACTGCCAAGCTGAATGCTGGTCTCCAGCAGGAGCTCGCGGGCAAGGGTCTGACCTTCAACCAGCCCGCGGTCGCGCCGTTCCGCGACAAGCTGCGCACCGCCGGCTTCTATGCCGAGTGGAAGGGCAAGTATGGCGAGCAGGCCTGGGAGCTGCTGGAAAAGGCCGTCGGCAAGCTGTCGTAACGCGTTGGGGCCGTCATGGCTCAGGTCGAGGTTCAGGTGACCGAAGTCGTGGGCGAGGTGGCTGTTCAGCCCCCTCGCCGATCCTCTCTGCTGGCTTCGCTCGAGCACATCCTCGGCCTCGCTGTCGAAATCCCGGCGGCCATTCTGGTGGTTGTCGAGATCGCGATCCTGTTTGCGGGCGTCGTCGCGCGCTACGGCTTGCACCGGCCGCTGATCTGGTCCGACGAACTCGCCTCGATTCTGTTCCTGTGGCTAGCGATGCTGGGCGCGGCGGTCGCATTTCGCCGCTCCGAGCACATGCGCATGACCGCGGTTGTCGCGCGGGCGCGGCCGGCCATGCGCGCCTATCTCGACCTGATCGCGACCTGCGCAGCGCTCGCGTTCCTTGTGCTGATCATCTGGCCGTCCTGGGACTACGCCTACGAGGAAAGCTTCATCACCACACCCGCGCTGCAGATTTCGAACATGTGGCGCGCCGTCGCGCTGCCGGTCGGGATTTGCCTGATGGCCGCATTCGCGCTGGTCCGGCTGCTCCGCACCGCCGATTATCGCATGGTGCTGACGGCCGTGATCTCCGTCCTCGTCGTGGTCGGCCTGTTCTGGCTGGCGCAGCCCTACTTACGGCCTCTCGGCAATCTCAACCTCGTTATCTTCTTCGTCGGCGTCGCCGGCTTCTGCGTCTTCGCCGGCGTTCCCATTGCGTTCGGCTTTGGCCTCGCAATCTTCGGCTATCTGGCGTTGACCACGCGCACGCCCGTCATGGTGCTCGTCGGGCGGATGGACGAGGGCATGAGCCATTTGATCCTGCTGTCGGTGCCACTGTTCGTGTTCCTCGGGCTTCTGATCGAGATGACAGGCATGGCCCGGGCCATGGTGGCGTTCCTGGGAAGCCTGCTCGGCCACGTCCGCGGCGGCCTGCATTACGTGCTGGTAGGCGCCATGTATCTGGTCTCCGGCATATCGGGCGCCAAGGCCGCCGACATGGCCGCGGTCGCGCCCGTGCTGTTTCCGGAGATGAAGCAGCGCGGCGCCAAGCCCGGCGATCTCGTCGCGCTGCTGGCGGCGACCGGCGCGCAAACCGAAACCATTCCGCCGAGCCTCGTGCTGATCACGATCGGCTCCGTCACCGGCGTCTCGATCGCGGCGCTGTTCACCGGCGGTCTGCTGCCCGGTGTCGTGCTCGCGCTCACGCTGTGCATGCTGGTCTGGTGGCGTTACCGCCACGAGGACATGAGCCATGTCCGCCGCGCCACGGCCTCCGAGATCGGCAAGACCTTCATCTTCGCCCTGCCCGCGCTCGCGCTGCCCTTCGTGATCCGCTACGCCGTCGTCGAGGGCATCGCGACCGCGACTGAGGTCTCCACCATCGGCATCGTCTATGGCGCCCTGGTCGGCCTTCTGGTCTACCGCCGCTTCGACTGGCGGCGGCTGTTTCCGATGCTGGTCGAGACCGCGGCGCTCTCGGGGGCGATCCTGCTGATCATCGGCACGGCCACCGGGATGGCCTGGGGCCTGACCCAATCAGGATTCTCGCGCTCGCTGGCGGCAGCCATGACCGGATTGCCCGGGGGAGCTGCGAGCTTCATCGCCGTGTCTATCCTGGCCTTCACGATCCTCGGCAGCGTACTGGAGGGCATCCCCGCGATCGTGCTGTTCGGACCCCTGCTGTTTCCGATCGCCCGCGCCGTTGGTGTGCATGAAGTGCACTACGCCATGGTGATCATTCTGGCGATGGGTATCGGACTATTCGCTCCGCCCTTCGGCGTCGGCTATTATGCGGCCTGTGCCATTGGACGCGTCGATCCGGCCGACGGCATCAGGCCGATCTGGGGTTATCTGGTGGCGCTGCTGGTGGGATTGATCATCGTCGCGGTCTTCCCCTGGATTTCGATCGGATTCCTGTAAAGCGCGGCGTCACGGAGGGTGTCGATGAGTGATCGGCAGAACCAGTACAATATCGGTCTCGACAAGACTCGCGCCAATTACGTGCCGCTGTCGCCGCTGAGCTTCCTCGCGCGCAGCGCCGCGGTTTATCCGGATCACGTCAGCACGGTTTATGAGGGCCGCAGCTTCACGTGGGCCCAGACGCACGAGCGCTGCAAGCGCTTTGCATCTTATCTCGCCGGCAAAGGCATCGGTGTCGGCGACACCGTGGCGGCGATGCTGCCGAACATCCCGGCGATGAACGAGGCGCATTTCGCGGTCCCGATGACCGGCGCCGTACTCAACGCGCTCAACATCCGGCTCGATGCACCCTCGATCGCGTTTCAGCTCGACCACGGCGGCGCCAGGATCATCCTGGTCGACCCCGAATTTTCCGGTGTGATCACCGACGCGTTGGCGCAGATGGCCGGACCCAAGCCGTTCGTGATCGACGTCGACGATGCCGCCTTCAAGGGCGGCAAGCGCATCGGCGAGATCGAATATGAAGCGGCCGTCGCGCAAGGCGATCCGGATTTTGCGGCGATCACCCCGAGCGACGAATGGGACGCGATCGCGCTGAGCTACACCTCGGGCACGACGGGCAATCCCAAGGGCGTCGTCACCCATCATCGTGGCGCCTACCTGAACGCCGTCAGCAACATCCTCGCCGGCAATCTTGGCCAGCACCCGGTCTATCTCTGGACGCTGCCGATGTTCCATTGCAACGGCTGGTGCTTCCCCTGGACCATCGCGGCAGCCGCCGGCATCAATGTCTGCCTGCGCAAGGTCGAGCCAACACGAATCTTCGAGCTGATCAAGAGCCACGGCGTCACCCATATGTGCGGCGCGCCGATCGTCTACAACACGCTGATCAACGCGCCCGACGCACCGAAGGGCAACGCGGCTCGCCACGTCGTCGGCCTGATCGCCGGCGCTGCGCCGCCTGTCGCGGTGCTGGAAGGCGCCGAGAGCATCGGAATTAAGCTCACGCACGTCTATGGCCTGACCGAGGTCTACGGCCCCGCCTCCGTCTGTGCCGAGCAGCCTGGCTGGGACGATCTTCCCCCCGCCGAGCGCGCGCGCATGAAGCGCCGGCAGGGCGTGCCCTACCCGCTCGAGGAAAACGTCACCGTCATCGATCCCAAGACCATGCAGGAGGTGCCGCGCGACGGTGAGACCATCGGCGAGGTCATGTTCCGCGGCAATATCGTGATGAAGGGATATCTCAAGAACGAGAAAGCAACCAGGGAAGCCTTCGAGGGCGGCTGGTTTCACACCGGCGATCTCGGCGTGCTCGACGAACACGGCTACGTCACGATCAAGGACCGTTCCAAGGACATCATCATCTCCGGCGGCGAAAACGTCTCGTCCGTCGAAGTCGAGGACATTCTCTACAAGCACCCGGCCGTGCTGTTCGCCGCCGTGGTCGCCAAGCCCGATCCGAAATGGGGCGAGGTGCCCTGCGCCTTCATCGAGCTCAAGGACGGCGCGAGCGCGAGCGAGGCCGACATCATCGCCTTCTGCCGCACGCATTTGAGCGGCTTCAAGACGCCGAAGGCCGTCGTGTTCGGGCCGATCCCGAAGACATCGACGGGCAAGATCCAGAAATTCCTGCTGCGCAATGAAGTCGGCTCGGCCAGGGCCATTTCGGCCTGAAGGAGACCGTAGAGCCCTCCGCCTGGGAATTCAGGCGGAGGGCTGCTTCGTCCTCACATCTTCTTGTAGGCGTCGATCACGGCCTGGCCGTCCGCCCCGGCTTTCTTGAGCCAGTCGGCTGTGAGCTGCTCACCGATCTTTTCGAAACCGGCCTTCAGCGCCGGGCTGGGCGGCTCGACGGTCATGCCCTTGGCCTTGAGCTGGTCGATGTACCAATTGGCCTTCTCTTCCCAGGCCTTCCAGCCGCGCGTTTCCGCCGTAGCCGCGGCCTTGAGGATGGCCTCCTGGGTCGGCTTGTCGAGGGCTTCGAATGCCGCCTTGTTGACGAAGGTGTAGTCCTTCGGAATCCAGGCCTGCACGTCGTAGAAGTATTTCAGGGATTCCCACGCCTTGGAATCGTAGCCCGTGCCGCCCGACGACATGAACGAATTCACCACGCCCGTCGCAAGCGCTTGCGGAAGCTCCGCGGCCTGGATCGTCACGGACTGAGCGCCGACCAATTCGCCGATGCGTGCGGTGCCAACGTTATAGGCGCGCCATTTCAGGCCCTTCATGTCCTCGATCGAGGCGAGCGGCTTGTTGACGTAGACGCCCTGCGGCGCCCACGGCACCGCGAACAGAAGCTTCAAGCCTTGCGCGTCCAGCTTCTTCGCGATCAGCGGCTTTGAGGCCTGATACAATTTCATAGCCTGGGGAAAGCTCGTCGCAAGGAACGGCACGACGTCGATCCCGAATACAGGATCCTCATTCTCGTGGATCGAGAGCAGCAATTCGCCCATTTGCGCCTGCCCGGTCACGACTGCGCGCTTGATGTCCGGGGCTTTGAACAGCGAGGCGTTCGGATGAACCGTGATCAGGAGCTTTCCCGAAGTGGCAGCTTCGACGTCCTTGGCGAACGCGACCAGGTTTTCCGAGTGCGGATTGTCGGCCGGATACGCCGCGGGCAAATTCCATTTGGTCTGGGCCATGGCGGGCGTCGCGGCCAACAGCGCACCAGCGATCAATCCTGAAAGCAACAAACGGGACGTCATCGAACTTCTCCTCACGGTAAAGCGCAAAACCCTTAGTCGGGGAACGCGAGCTTGGGCAGAAACAGCACGATTTGCGGATATTCGGTGATGATGAACACGGCGGCTAGCAGCAGCATAAAGAACGGGAACGCGGCCTTGGCGACGGTCAGGGTATCGCGGCCACTCATGTTCTGAAGCACGAACAGGTTGAAGCCGACCGGCGGGGTGATCTGAGCCATCTCGACATGGATAATGAGATAGACCCCGAACCAGATTAGATCGAGCCCAGCCTGCTTCACCATCGGCAGCACGATGACGGCCGTCAGCACGATCATCGAGATGCCGTCGATCAGGCAGCCGAGGATGATGTACATGATGCTCAGATAGAGCGCGAGCATGCTCGGCGTGAGCTGCTGCCCTTGCACCCAGGTGGCGAGCGCCGCCGGAATGCCGGTATAGGCCATCGCGGCCGTTGTGTACGCGGCTCCCGCGAGAATGAGCATGATCATGCAGGTCAGGCGCGTCGCGCTCATGACGCTCTCGACGAAGTTCTTGCGCGTGAGCGTTCGGCTCCACCATGCCAGCAGCAGCGCGCCGGCGACGCCCCACGCAGCGCATTCGGTCGCGGTCGCAAAGCCGAGCACGAGCGAGAGGAAGACCGAGAGGATCAGCAGCAGGCACGGCACAAGCTTGGCCGACTCCTTCAGCTTCTGCCGGAACGGCATCGGAGGATCGCGCGGCGGGATCTTCTTCGGGTTGAGCAGCGACCAGATGATGATGTAGCCGGAGTAAAGCACCATGACGAGCGCGCCCGGCAGGAAGCCGCCCAGAAACACCTGCAAGACCGAAACGTTGGCCGTGACCGCATAGACGACCATCGGGATCGACGGTGGGATCAGCAAGCCGAGCGTTCCGGAGCCTGCCAGGGAGCCGAGACTGAGGCCCTTGTCGTAACCGCGCCCGTCGAGCTCGGGTAGCGCGATCTTGCCGATTGTCGCACAAGTCGCAGCCGAGGAGCCCGACACGGCCGCAAAGATGCCGCAGCCGATGACGTTCACATGGGTCAGCCGCCCGGGCAGCCATTGCACCCAGGGCGACAATCCGCGAAACATCTCCTCCGATAATTTCGTCCGGAACAGGATTTCTCCCATCCAGATGAAGAGCGGCAATGCGGCCAGCGTCCAGGACGCGCTCGCGCTCCAGGTGGTGGTGGCCAGCACGGAGCCGAGCGGCAGGCTCGTGGTCAGCGCCATCGCCACAAAACCCACCAGCCCAAGCGACACGGCGATCCAGACGCCGCTCCCCAGCAGCAGGATCATCACGCCGAGCAGGATGAACGAAAGCTCGATCATACCGAGATTGGCCATGATCACCCCCCGCCGCCCTGCGAGATCCGTTCGATGAACTCGTCCGGCGTCTCGTCGGGCGAACCCTGCTCGTAGGTCGGGCGGCCGCCACGCAGCACATTGACCATTTCATCGATGACTGCGATCGACAGGATCGCAAGGCCGCCGGCAAAGCCGAGCTGTGGAATCCAGAGAGGAGCGGCAACGACGCCTTGGGCTACGTCGTTGAAGCGCCAGGAGTCGTAAGCCATCTGCGCTGCATGCCGCGTGAAGTAGAGAATGAACGCGGTCGCGATGCCGAGTGCCACGATTTCGGCGGCCTGCCGCACGCGCCCGTGCAGACGCTCCAGCAAGAGGCCAACTCGGATCATCTCGCCGCGCTTGAAGGTGTGGGCGAGGCCGAGAAAGGCCATCGCGGCCATGCACCAGGATGCGAAATCGTCGCCGGCGGGAATGTTGATGGCGAATTGCCTGCCGACCGACATGACCATCATGATCGCGAAGATCGCGACCAGGAAAATGCCGGCTGCGTAGCCCGCGCCGAGATAGAGAAGGTCAAGAGCGCGCCGGAGCAGCCCCGGTGCTTCGATATCGTCATGCTCCGCCAATGCGGCCCCCAATCCTCATGCGTCCCATGCTTCTGCGCCTTGCCGGTCCTGGCTGATTATCGCCGCCGTCACACGTCTGTCTTTGAGACATTAGACCAACACGATCAGGGCCTTGCAGGCAAGGAACATGCCGGCCTGCTGCGGATTTTCCCCAGCCGGGCTTAGGTCGTCTCCAGCCGCAGCCCGTCATAGGCCGGCACCACGCCCGCCGGCAGCGTCTGCCGGATCACCTCGTAGTCGACGTCGGCGGTCATGTTGGTGATGACGGCGCGCTTCGGCTTGAAACGCTCGATCCAGGACAACGCATCGTTGATGCTGAAATGACTGGGATGGCCGGTGTAGCGCAGGCCGTCGACGATCCAGAGATCGAGATTTTCCAAAGCCCCCCAGCTCTCGCGCGGGATGTCGTTCAGGTCGGGCGTGTAGGCTGCGTTGCCGATGCGATAGCCGAGCGCGGGAATTTGGCCGTGCTGGACCAGGAAAGCCGTCATGGTCACCGCACCTCCCTTCCCCAGAACGGTCTGGCTTTCGCCCGCCTCTATCGAATGCCGGGTGAGGATCGGCGGATAGTCGCTGCCCTCCGGCGAGATGAAGCAATAGGAGAACCGCGCCATGATGTCCTTGGCGGTCGACTGGTTGAAATAGGTCGGAATGCGCTTGCGCATATGCAGGACGACGGAGCGCAGATCATCCATGCCGTGAGTTTGATCGGCATGCTCGTGCGTCAGGAACACCGCATCGATATGATCGACATTGGCATCGATGAGCTGCTCGCGCAGGTCCGGGGAGGTGTCGATGACGATGCGCGTGGTGCCGTGCTCGCCGGTCTGTTCGACCAGTAGCGAGCAGCGCCGGCGGCGGTTCTTGGGGTTACCGGGATCGCAGGCGCCCCAGCCGAGCGCCGGGCGCGGCACGCCGGCGGAGGAGCCGCAACCCAGGATCGTCAGCGTCAGCGTCATGCGGCTCAGAACCTCAAGCTTTCACCTTGGAGAACAGGCGGAAGAAGTTTTCACTGGTCTGGCGCGAGATCTCCTCAAGCGACACGCCGCGCGTTTCGGCGAGCACCTTGGCGACTTCGACAACATAGGCCGGCTCGTTGCGCTTGCCCCGGAACTTGCCCGGCGCAAGATAGGGCGAGTCTGTTTCAACCAGAATGCGGTCGGACGGCAGTTCGGCCGCAAGCGCACGCAAGGCATCCGACTTCTTGAAGGTCAGGATGCCCGTGAAGCCGATATAGAGTCCCAGCGACACCGCCTTCAGCGCCAGCTCGCGCCCGCCGGTGTAACAATGCAGCACGGCGCGAAACGATCCCTTCGCCACCTCCTCTTCCAGAATGCGAGCGCAATCCTCGTCGGCCTCGCGAGTGTGGATGACGAGCGGCAAGCCGGTGGCGCGTGCGGCGGCGATATGAGCGCGAAAGCCCCTCGCCTGCGCTTCCGGCGAGCCGTTGTCGTAAAAATAGTCGAGCCCGGCTTCGCCGAGCGCAACCACCTTCGGATTCTGCGTGAGCGCGATCAACTCGTCCGGCGAAATGCCGTCTTCCTCATCTGCGTTGTGCGGATGGGTGCCCACCGAGCAATAGACGTCGTCGTAGCGCCCGGCGATGGCGAGAAGCTGGTCGAGCTTCCGCACCCGCGTCGAGATCGTGACCATGCGGCCGATCCCGGCCGCACGGGCACGTGATACGATCCCGTCGAGGTCTTCCGCGAAGTCCGGAAAATCCAGATGGCAGTGGCTATCGACCAGCATCGTGACGTCCGCCTCAGGCTGCCGGCTCGACGTAACGCGGGAACGCCGGCGTCGGCGCCGGCAGGGGCGAACCGGCCGCGATGCGCTTGTCTCCGCCCAGCATCGCAAAGTTGCGCTCGTCCGCGGGGATACCGAGGCTGTCGAGCAGCTTGCCGCAGGCAACCGGCATCGCCGGCTGCGCCAGGATCGCGATCTGGCGCACGACTTCGGCGGTGACATAGAGCACCGTCCGCTGCCGCGCTGGATCCGTTTTTGCCAGCGCCCACGGCGCTTCGCCTGCGAAATAACGGTTGGCCTCCGCGACCACCGCCCACACGGCGTTGAGCCATTGATGGATCTGCTGCGTCGCCATCGCCTCGCGGCTCGCGGCGATCATGCCGTCAGCCATCGCCAAAATCGCCTTGTCATTGTCGCTGAACGCGCCAGGCGCCGGCAGCACGCCGCCGAGCTGCTTGGCGATCATCGACAGCGAGCGCTGCGCGAGATTGCCGAGATCGTTGGCGAGATCGGCATTGATGCGCGCGACGATGGCTTCATGGTTGTAGTTGCCGTCCTGGCCGAACGGCACCTCGCGCAGGAAGAAATAACGCATCTGGTCGACGCCATATTGATCTGCGAGATTGAAGGGATCGACGACGTTGCCGACCGACTTCGACATCTTCTCGCCCCTATTGAACAGGAAGCCGTGGGCGTAGACCCGCTTTTGCACGGGAATTCCGGCAGACATCAGGAATGCGGGCCAGTACACGGCGTGGAAGCGGATGATGTCCTTGCCGATGATGTGCACATCGGCCGGCCAGTAACGCCAGTTCTTGTCGCTCTCGTCGGGAAAGCCGACGCCGGTGATGTAATTGGTCAGCGCGTCGACCCAGACATACATCACGTGCTCTTCGTCGCCGGGCACCTTGACGCCCCAGTCGAACGTTGTGCGCGAGATCGAGAGATCGCGCAGACCGCCCTTGACGAAACTCACCACCTCGTTGCGGCGCGAGTCCGGGCCGATGAAATCCGGATTTTCCGTGTACAGCTTCAGCAGCCTGTCCTGATAAGCGGACAGGCGGAAGAAATAGCTCTTCTCCTCGACCCACTCGACCGGCGTGCCCTGCGGGCCCAGGCGTACTCCGTCGTCGTTCAGGCGTGTCTCGTCTTCGCCGTAATAGGCCTCATCACGCACCGAGTACCAGCCGGAATAGGTGTCCGCATAGATGTCGCCATTGGCTTCCATGCGCCGCCAGATTTCCTTGGTCGATCGATGGTGCTGCGCCTCTGTGGTGCGAATGAAACGGTCGAACGACACGTTCAATCGCTCGTCCATCTGCTTGAATCGGCCCGCGTTGCGGGTCGCGAGTGCGGCCGGCGTCAGGCCCTCGTTCTGCGCGGTCTGGACCATCTTCAGACCGTGCTCATCGGTACCGGTCAGGAAGAACACGTCCTTGCCGTCGAGCCGTGCAAAGCGCGCCAGCGCGTCGGTCGCGATCGCCTCATAGGCGTGGCCGATATGCGGAACGCCATTGGGATACGCGATCGCAGTGGTGATATAGAAGACATTGTCGCGCGCAGGCGCGGCAACAGGCGCTGCCGGTATCGTGGCCGCCGCCACCGGCCTCGGCGCAGGTGGAGCCTTGGGGCGTGAGGCCTTGGGCTTCACGGCTTTGGGCGCCGGAGCGACGGCAGCCGGCACGGCCGTCACGGCGGGCGCGGTCAGGCGCGCCTTGTTGGCCACCTTCTTCGCCGGAGCATTTGCAGGCTTTTTGGCAGCTGCCTTCTTCGCAGCCTTCTTGCCCGCCTTCTTTGCCGGTTTTGACGCGCCCTTTTTCAGGCCCTTCCTGGCACCGACCTTCTTGGTCTTCTTGACCTTCTTGGCGGCTTTGCGCGCAAGTGCCTTTGGAGCCTTCTTCGTGGCTTTCTTGGCAGTTTTCTTGGCGGCCTTCTTGCCCCTGGCGGTTTTCTTAGCTCGCGTTGCCACGACGAATTCCTTTACCGGCTTCCCGAAATCTGGAAACGAATTTGCGTTTGGTCATTGTTGAGCATGACCTCTTCGGAAAACCGCTCCGTACTCTTCCGGATCATGCTCTAGCGCGTTGCGTCCGCCAGCCAGCCGAACACCGAGAAAACCAAGGGCTTTCGCTCCAGATTGTAGGTTTCGGTGTCGCGCGCGGCGCGGACGATCTTTTCCCATACCTCGCTTAGGCGCGCAAGGCGCGGCAGGTTCTGGTTGGCATTGGCCTCGTCCGCATGCAGGCGGACCGCGATCCAGCGATCGATGCCGTCGATGAAGGCCGCAAGCGCGACGCGGTCGCTGGTGCCAAGCGAATCGCCGAGCGTGTGCAATTCGCGCGGATCGACGTCCGGCAGTCGCGCCAGCAGCGCCGCCGTGCGTTGCTGAAGTTTCAGTGCGTCGCCGCCGAGCAGCGTCAGCGCCCGAGCGACACTGCCCTCGGAGGCCTCGGCCGCCTCTCGCAGCGCCAGATCGGTTGGTGCAAGGCCTGCAACCGCCGCGGCCGCGCCAATCACCTCATCGGTCGTCAACGATCGCAGCCGCAGCTTGCGGCAACGCGACTGAATCGTGGCGAGGGCGCGTGCGGGCGCGTGGCTCACCAGCAGGAACAGCGATCGCTGCGGCGGCTCTTCCAGGATCTTCAGCAGCGCATTCGCCGCATTCGGATTGAGCTCGTCGACGGTGTCGACGATGCAAACGCGCCAGCCTTCCGCGGCGGCGGTCGAACCGAAGAACGTGATGGTCTCGCGCGTTTCGTCCACGGTGATGACTGTGCGCATCACGCCACGATCATTGGCGGTGCGCTCGAGCGTCAGCAGGCCGCCATGCGAGCCCGCCGCGACCTGTCGCGCCACGGCATCATCAGGATCGAGCGCGAGGTCTTCGGCGTCCTGCACGAGGGACGATAACGGCTGGCCGTGAGCAAGCACGAACCGCGCCATGCGATAGGCCAGCGTCGCCTTGCCGATGCCTTGCGGGCCGCCGATCAGCCAGGCATGCGGGATGCGCCCGCTGCGATAGGCAGTCAGCAGCGCGCTCTCGGCCTCGCGATGGCCGAACAGAAGGCTGGTCTCGCGCGGATGCGGGATGGCGCTCTCGCGCTCGGTCTGGCGCGGGCTCATACGGATACCACCGATGCTGGTGTCGGCAGGAGGCGATCGCGTAGTGCGGCCCAGACGCGGCCGGCGACCGTATCAGGGTCGGAATTGGCATCGATCAGCACGCAGCGTGCCGGATCGTCCGCTGCGATCTTGCGATAGGCCTCGCGCAGGCCCTGATGGAAGCTGAGCTTCTCGCTTTCGAACCTGTCAGGAGCACCGCCGCCGCGCCGCGCTGCCGCGCGTGCCAGGCCGATCTCCACCGGCAGATCGAGGATGATGGTCAGATCGGGCTTGAGATCGCCGATCGTGACGCGCTGCATGGCATTGATGAGACCGGCTGGGACGCTGCCGAGGCTGCCCTGATAGGCCCGTGTCGAGTCGGCGAAGCGATCGCACAACACCCAAATGCCCTGATTGAGCGCGGGCGCGATCCTGGTGCGGACATGGTCATCGCGGGCCGCGGCAAACAGCAGCGTCTCGGCCTCGGGGCCGAGCAGCTTGCCCATTCCCGACAGTACCAGATGGCGCATGATTTCGGCGCCCGGCGAGCCGCCCGGCTCGCGCGTGACAATCGTGCGGAGCCTGGCCGCAGTGAGACGATCGGCAAGCTTCTTGATCTGGGTCGACTTGCCCGTCCCCTCACCGCCTTCAAAGGTGATGAAGCGTCCGCGTCCGGACGGCCGCTGTCCCGTACTCTCACTCATGATCAGAGCTTCTCGACGCCCGCGCGGAACATGCCGATCACGAGCTCGCTGGCCCCATCGATCGCGCGGCGCACGGTCGAACCGGTGCCAATCGCTTCGGCTGTATAGACCGGCGTTTCCACAGCGATGGTGCCGCTGCGCCAGACCCTGACCACGCCGACCTTCTGCCCTGCTTCGATCGGGGCGCGCACCGGGCCGCTATAGACGATGCGCGCGATCAGCTTGTCGCTGCCGTTCTTGTGCACCATCACCTTCACAGGCTCTTTCGCGACGAGCTTCACGGAGCGGCTGTCGCCGCCGAACACCTTGGCATAGCCGACCGGCTGGTCGGCCGCGATCAGCGTGCGGCTCTCGAAATTGCGAAACCCCCATTCCAGCATCTTCTTGGCTTCGGTAGCCCGATCCTCGGAGTCTTCCAGCCCGTTGACGACGACGATCAACCGCGTGCCGTTCTGCACGGTCGAGCCAACCATGCCGTAACCGCCCTCCTTGGTGTAGCCGGTCTTCAGTCCGTCAGCGCCTTCCATCGAATTGAGCAGCGGATTGCGGTTGGGCTGCCGGATCTTGTTCCAGGTGAACTCCTTCTCGCCGAACAGTTTGTAGAATTCTGGAAAGTCCAGGATGATGTGACGGGCGAGCATGCCGAGCTCGCGGACCGTCATCTTGTTGCCGGGGTCGGGCAAGCCGTTGGAATTGGCGAAGGTCGACTTGGTCATGCCGAGTTCGCGGGCGCGCTTGGTCATGAAGTCGGAGGCAAAGATCCGCTCATTGCCGGCGATGCCCTCGGCGAGCGCGATGCAAGCGTCGTTGCCGCTCTGGATGATTGCGCCGTGCAGCAGGTCGTCGACGGAGACCTTGCTATTGATGGCCGCAAACATCGTCGAGGTGCCCGAGGGAGCCCCGCCCCTGCGCCAGGCGTTCTCGCTGATCCGGTATTCGTCGGTCAGCTTGACCTCGCCCTTCTTGATCGCGTTGAACACGACCTCCGCCGTCATCAGCTTCATCATGCTGGAGGGCGCGCGCAGCTCGTCCGCGTTCTTCTCGAACAGCACGCTGCCGCTGGAGGCCTCCATCAGGATCGCGGTGGGAGCGGCGCCGTCGAAGCCGGAATCTTCCACCTTCTTGGCGCCCTGGACGCTCTGGTTGGCGGCGTTGAGCACCCCGCCCCAGCTGAGGCTCACCGCGAGCGCTGCGGCGACCAGCCCGCGCGTCAGCGCTCCGGGCGTGAACCGGGTCCGACCGAGCGGGATGAGACGAAATGCCATGGCGAAGCCCTGAGAGCTGCGTTTTAACAGTTGGAATCGGTGCGAACAACACGAGGATCAGTGCTCGCCTCGGAGATTGCACGATTCTCGGGGCGTCCTTATCGTAGTATCTCACGATTTTCGACCAAACCTCTGAAAAAAGGCGGAAAAGCGATGCCCACCACTCGCGTGATCAAGGCCAATGGGATTGACCTCTTCATCCGCGAGGCGGGCCAGGGGCCGCTGGTGGTGCTGTGCCACGGCTGGCCGGAGACATCCTATTCCTGGCGGCACCAGATCGCGGCGCTCGCGGCCGCCGGGTTTCATGTCGTGGCGCCGGACATGCGCGGCTACGGCCAGAGCGCGGCGCCGGCCGACGTCGCCGCCTATTCGATCTTTGACCTGGTCGGCGACATCGTCGGCCTGGTCCAGGCGCTCGGCGCGGCCAAGGCGATGGTGGTCGGCCACGATTGGGGCGCGCCGGTCGCCTGGCATGCCGCGCTGTTCCGCCCTGATATCTTTACGGCGGTCGCAGGCCTGAGCGTGCCGCCGCCGTTCCGCGGACGCGGCAAACCGCTCGAGCTGCTGCGCCAGGGCGGCATCACCAATTTCTACTGGCAGTATTTCCAGGCGCCCGGCGTCGCGGAGGCCGAGTTCGAGCATGACGTCGCCCGCACCATGCGCATCGTGCTCGGCGGGCGCGGATTGGCCGATCCGAATGCGGCGATGTTCGTGCAAGAGGGCAAGGGCTTTCTCGGCCATGCCACGACCGAGGAGCCGCTGCCGGCGTGGCTGAGCGAAGACGATCTCGCTCATTTCACCGAAAGCTTCCGCTCATCCGGATTCCGCGGCGGGCTGAACTGGTACCGCAACCTCGATCGCAATTGGGAGCTGACCGCGCCCTGGCAGGATGCGCAGATCCACCAGCCCTCCCTCTTCATCGCCGGGGCGCAAGACGCCGTCATCACCGGCCTGATCGGCGCCAAGCGCGTCAACGAGCTGGAGCGCGTGCTGCCCAATCTCACGCGAAAGCTGATCATCGAGGGCACCGGCCACTGGGTACAACAGGAGCGGCCCGGCGAGGTGAATGCGGCGCTGCTCAGATTCCTGGGCGAAGCGGCCCAGCACTAGGCCGTGACGCGTTGTTCGAGATCAGTACAGGCCGCGGCCTGTGAGGATGCTGCGAGCCTCGGCTGCGCCGTCATCGGAGGCGGCAAGAGGATTGCCGACATAGCGCCCGTCCTGATCATAGGACACCTGCCGAACATTCTGGAGCGCCCGGCCCCGGCTGCGGCTCGAGGCCGACATTTCCGAGGTCGCGTTGAGCGAAGCGACGTCCGCCGAGGTGTTGCCGAGGCTGTAGGGCCGTCCCTCCGGCATCGGGACTTCGCCGCGGATGGCGCCACGGCTCGACGACGGCAGCTCCGGCACGAAGGGCCTTGCCGAGGCGACCCGGACCATCGAGGGCGACGGCGCCGGAACGCCGGTGCGCAAGGTCGCCATCAGTTGGCGGTCGTCGGAGCCTTCGAGCGGCGCCCGGCCGACATATTCGACCCGGACCTTGGCGACGCCATTGCCTTTGAATTCAAGCAGTTCGGCGGCTTTGTTCGAGACGTCGATGAGACGGTTGCCATGGTAGGGGCCGCGATCATTGACGCGGACAATCAGCGACTTGCCGTTCGACAGGTTGGTCACCCGTGCATAGGACGGCATCGGCAGGGTCGGATGCGCCGCTGTCAGCGAGCCCATGTCGAACACTTCGCCATTGGCGGTCAGGCGGCCGTGGAAATCGTCGCCGTACCAGGATGCCATGCCCTCGGCCCGGTAGTTGACGTCCTCCTCCGGCACATAGGTCCGGCCCCCCACCACATAGGGCTTGCCGACGCGATAGGTGCCGCCGCCCTTCGGGACAGGATCGCCCCAGGCCACGACTCGCGGGCTCGATGACACGCCATATTTGGGATCGACCCGGCTGGCGAACTTGTTGGACGAGGCGCAATTGGCGAGCGCGAGGCACGTGCCGACCACCGCAGCGCACCGCGCGGCCCGCACCACCGAATCTGACCTTCGGATCCCCATTCGCCCCAATACCATTTCGCCGCAGACGGACCCAATCCGCTTGCCTGCGGAGCGCGCCGTCCGGTCCTCAAGCTCCGCGGCGGCCCACCACCGTCCCAGAGGTGGTAACGATAACGCAACCCGAACACGGCGGAAATGGGGAGCCCACAGCGTTCGCACCGGGATGGTAAACAGGACGTTCGCAATTGTCCGTTGATCTACAGGGCGCGAGGGCCTCAGGGCCACCTCCGCTGTGCCAGTCCCGCACAAGCTGTTGCGCCAAAAGCTCACTCCACCCCCATTGTCACGCGCTTCACCGGAATTCTTTTGACTGTGCAAGGCCGCCCGCGTTTTCTCGCGTGCAGGGGCGGGATTGGAATTTAACGATGATCGAGACGGTTTCGGCACTGATGGGTCTGGTAAGCGCGGGGATCTTCCTGGCCCATGCGTTTGAAGGCTACCGCACGAGGGCCTGAAGGCACTCGCGCGGGCGACATTGCATCACTTCTTCAAGGCGGCCCGTTCGGACAATTTTAAGCAATCCGATCGAGCATCGAAGACGAGAGCAGCAGGTGTCTCATGCGCAAACATGACTTCGTATCTGATGGCTTTCTGGCCTTGACCGCGGGCGGTCTGGTCCTGCTCTGCTCGAGCCTCGTGGCGCTGGCCTTCGGCTAATCCATCGAACCCAAGCTCGCGCGGCCTGCGTGCCCGCTCAGCGCAACCCCAGCGGCGAACTGCGATAGAGGCTGTCTCGCGCTTCACTCAGGCAAACGAAACTGCCGTCGAAGCCCTGGGCATAGAGCTTCTGCCCCTTGCGGTAGTAGACGCCCTTCCTGAAATCCAGCCACACCACTTTGTCGCCGGGACAATGGCGCTGGGCCTGCGCCTCATAGCGGAACGGCGTCAGCGGCGTCGCCGACACCTTGGAGGCGCCGGCGCCAAGAACGATCCCTGTGCTCGCAAGCACAAGCCTGCCAATCCATTTGCCAAAGCCGCTGCGCAGCACTGTCCGCCTCTCCTCAGCTCCCCGCGATATGCCAAGATAGCATGAGACCGTCTCATCCACAGGCGGCGAAGGGGCGTTCCCGTCTTCCACCGGCCAATCCGGCGAGGTGGATCAGCCTGTTGCCGATGATCATCTTCGGTTCGCGCTGCTGCGCACATTCATCGAGGCCGGCAATCTCGGCTCGAACCGCGCCAGCTTCACCGAGAACGGCGTGATGTGGCAGGTGCTGATCCCCATCACCTTCGTGGTCTCGGCGATCGGGATCGCCTTCGTCGACAGGTTCAGCGACGCGACTGCGCGCAGGCGTGCCGAGTGAGGCGCGTGCGCCCAACTAGCCGGCCTGGCGCGATGCGGCCTCGAGCTGCGCCAACGCCTGATGCAGGCATTCCTGGAGTTTTAGCGCGACCTGCTCGCGGGAAATCCCCTTGTCAGCGAGGTCGCCCGACACCTTGTTCAGGGTCTCGTCCATTGTCTGGTTCGCCAGATTGTCCGTGACCAGCGCCGTCGCGTAAGCCGCCGCCGCATCGCCGTCGAGTCCGAGCTGACCTGCGGCCCAGAGCCCGAGCAGCTTGTTCGACCGCGCCGCGGCCTTGAACATGAGCTCCTCCTCATGGGCGAATTTGGCCTCAAAGCCCTGCTCGCGCTTGTCGAACGTGGTCATGGTCAGCTCCGTTTGCGTTACGCCGATTGGGGGGCGAATTCTCCGTGGCTCTCGTCTATTGAGTTCATCTGAATCTTCCGACCGAAGGCGGACGCCGTCAAGCCGGCAGCTGGACTGCGGCCGTGGCAGGCCGGATGCATGAACAGACGGCTTCTGGAATTTGGATGGTTTGAGCGCGTGCGCCTGTAGCAGGCCGCGCTCTCGACAATGGGCCTCGCAGGGTCAGGCCTGCCCAAAGTCGCCGGCAAGTGCCGTCGCCCTAAAGGCCCTCAGACTCATGGCTGACGACCGCACACCCGCCCGGCCGCAAGTGACGCCCGGCCGGTCAGGTCTCGTCAGCCTTTGGCTGCAGCCGCCTCGCGCGCCAGCCGCTCGGCCTTCAGCCGCTCGCGGTTGGCGTGAAATGCCTTCTGCGCTTCCTCATGGTCGCGCATGGCCTTCTCGGCCTCGATCCGGCGAGCCGCATCGCGGGCCTGGCGCTGTTCAGGAGTCAGGGGTTTGCGTCGGAAGGAAAGGTCTTCTGTCATGCCGAGATAACGCGGCGGTGAGGAAAAAGTTCCGCGTGGCGGATCGCCCGGGCACGCCCAGCCAACGCGAAATGTGCAGCGAATCAGGCTCTTAGCTGCACGAGCGGTCCGCTTTCAGGACCATCACATCCCGCCAATCTCGAAAACAACCCCATGCACAGTAGGCGGTCCATGTCGGATCAAGGACTTACGCCTCCCGCGGCGCGCGCTCAACCAAAGCCATTTGACGCGTCGGGCAAAACAGTGGCATAATGCGATTATTCCGAAATACTCGCTGATGCAAGATCGAAATCGCCTGCCCCACCTGCGGCTCCGCGTCTGGGAGCGTTGAACGCGCGGGGGCGCCCTCCTGCTTCCCGAGCGACGAGCGCCTGAAGGCCCGAAAGCACCTGCAGGCGCCTCAATTCGAGCAACTGACTAGCAAGGCAAATGGCCCATGCCGCAGCTGGCCTGGCCGCCCTGGATCGTGCCGTTGTTCACGAGCCACTTCAGGCCATCATAAACAAGGTTTGCAACAACGTTGATCGCGATTTCGACGATCTTGTTGCCGCCCGAGACATCGTCCAGATCATCTATGCTCAGCTCCCGGATTTCATGGCTCATGTCATTCTCCTTTGGATTGGAGGGGAGGATTCCCCGCGAACGGAATCTGAATAGTCGGGAGAGAGAACGCGCACCGTGAGCAACGTCACACATTCGGGCAAGAGCTGCAGGCGCGACGCCCCACGAAACCTTTTTGTGAGGGCTGCGAAGACATCAGTCGGCCTGCCGCGTGGTCCGTAGTGCCCTAGATTCCCTGCTCTCAAAAATCGTCGTTGATCTCGACTCGAGAGTGTCGGTGCATTCCTTGTCACCACCTGGCGCGCCGAGAAAGGTCGACGTCACGCTCCAATTCGTGTTCGTCGTGAACAGAAATTCACTCGGTGATCTTCATCCATTCTGCGATCTGTTGTTCGCCGACAGGAGCAATCCGGTATCGCCGACCAATGTGTGGCGCGTGTCACAGAGTTCACTCGGTCTGTCGCGATATCAATTCACCGCTGCGCAGGCCCCAGGCCATGTTGACGCAGGACTTCCATCAAACCTGACAGAGAGGAATCGATCATGTTGCGCAAATTCTTTTTTACTGCAGTTGCCGCAGCTTCGTTGGGTGCGGCTGCTCTGGCCCCAACCTCCGCCTCCGCATTTGAGTTTGGCGGCTGGCATCACGGGGGCGGCCATCGGGGTGGTGTAACCATCGTCCTCGGCGGACCCGGTTACTACGGCTACGATGACTGCGATCACGACTACGATTATTACCGGCACCATCCGCGTCGCTGGAGGCCGCTGTGAACTGCGTCTGACTTCAGTCGCCGTGAAACGGCCCGGAGGTGCGCGAATTGAGTAAGTCCGCGCGCCTCTTTTTGCCTTCGGCCGCAGCCAGCTGTGTCAGGTCTTCAGCAGCCTGCTCGACTGATTTGAAGAATTCCGGAGCGTGCGCGCATTACTTTTCTCCCCAATACGCGGTCACGCATTCGTGAGTCCTGTTTGTGGCGGCAGCACGAAGATGGGGAGACCGAATTAGGGATGTTTGCAGCCCAAGCGCCAAAGATGGAGCGTTGCTCGGCAGGTCGGGCGAGTTGTCCACCCACGTGCGATATCCGCTCAGCCGACAAGAGGCTTTCACGACAACGGTGAACATGCTCTCGTAGTAGCGCCCCTTGGCGTGACATTGGCTGATCGCGTTCGTTTGGCCTCTATGCAGCTGCCCCAGCCCAGTTCGTCCCTGCTGCAGTGCCGGATATCGTCAAGCTCCGCCGATACGTCGATCTCGAGACATTCAATCATACGGCACTTTTCACCGGCCTCGGTGAACACCCGGGGCCAGCTACCCAAGGTCCGAACGAAGCCGCGGCCATCCCGCTCCGGCCTGACGCAACCGCAAAGGCAGGTCTTTAGATCGCGGAACGCCCTCCCCTCCTTCATTTCCGCACATCCAACCGGGCCCTCCGCGCGTTAACCCTGTCTCTGATCTTCTCCCGTAAGCGCGCCGACTGGTTCACTTCTGCCGCCAAGCCGCCTCATTGGATCTCTGCAATCGTCCTCCGAACTTCCGGCGCTCATTTCCGGCGGGCTTTGAGCGAGGCTTCTCCTTCGGAGAATGTGTCAGATGAGAGTGGCTCTCATGCTTGCTGGCCTCGGTACACTCGCGGTGATGGAGCTCGATACATCGCCGCGCGCGATAAAGCCTGTGAATGCGCTGCCCGCTCATGCCGCGGTTGGCCCACACGATACGCTGACGACGGCAGACCGACTCGAAATCCCGCATATGCTTCAAGCGCAACCACAGCCAATGTCCTCGAACGAAGTGGTGCATCTGCCGAATCAAACAGCGATTGTTGTGCAACAGACTTCGAAGATCATCGAGCAGAAGCGGAGTGCACGCGAACGAAAATCCGCCGTCGCGCTGCCCAAACCTCGGGTCGAGCGCGGAACGGCAACTGCGAAACTCAATCTCATCAGACCGGTCGCGGAGGTCAAGCCCTGCCCGTCGGGGGTCTTCGAGGGCCTATTCCGAGTACTGAACCTGTCAACGCGATGCCAGACCTAGCCCATCAATCTCTCCATATCAGCAAGATGGTCGACGGCGCCTCGCGGCTCGTCGCGCATGAGGCAGGGCACGCGCGCGGCCCTGAGGAGATCCGGCCACCGCGCCCGGACGAGCGCGGGTACGTTGTCGCCACGAGGGACTGGCTGCCTGCAGAATCCATTACGTTGTTACTTGGAGTGGCGGTCGGCCTGGCTTTCGTCGCAAGTTTCGTACTGTTTCGCGACGCTCGTTTGAATGGGAAATCGATCGACAAGATGGCCGAGAAGACATTGGTCGAGCGCATCATCTCAGCCGAGTCCAATGGTGACCCGAATAAAAGAAACAAGCGGTCGAGCGCGACCGGTGCGGCCCAATTCCTCGATGACACGTGGCTCGAAGCCGTTCGAAGGCACCGACGAGATCTGATCCAGGGGCGCAGCGACAAGGAACTTCTGGACCTGCGGCGAGATCCCGAGCTTGCGCGAGAGATCGCCACGCGACTGGTGGAGGAATATGCCGCGATGCTAAACAAGCGCGGTCTGCCGATCTCGCCCGGTTCTCTCTACCTTGCCCATTTTGCGGGACCGGCGGGCGCCGTGGCGCTATTGTCCGCTGCAGAAAATGCCGATGCTGCTTCCCTTATGGCCGCCGCTGACGCGACGGGTCAGACCACACGCGAAAAGCTGGTCAACGCCAATCCGTTCCTCAAGGCGCTCACGGTTTCCGATATCAAGAGGTGGGCCGATCGCAAAATGCGGTAGGCAATTCGCCGGATGTTTGTGAGAACCTGAAGAAGGCGCCCGCAGGATCGGGATGCGCCCACGTGGGACGAAGCGAAGCCTGCAGCAGGCCCGACGAGCAGTGGCAAGGTCGAGTGCCTGCAGGCTATCAAACCTCGACCATATCTGACCAGCCGTCGAGACCGATCGCTTTAGCTCGAGAAGATACCTCTTCGACAGCAAACTAGGCCATGTACCCATAAATTCAGCGGCGTGAAGCAAAGAACGCAATGTTCGCTTCGCCGTAACCCTCCGGTGAAGGCCGCTGGTTAGGTGCGTTTGGCCCGCTTGGCTGCGGGTTTGCGTGACCATTTTTTGGCGAGAGCCGCAACTTCCGTGGTGAGCCACGCGGCCTCGTCGGCGTCGGGATCGAAATCGTCGCCGATCCATTCGGTGAGTTCGGCGTGGCGTTCGTGGGTGGGGTCCTTGATGGCTTCGAGGAGTTCGGCATAGCCCCAGGGACCGCCACAATCCTCGGGAGGACAGCGGCCGCTGACTTCGATCAGACGCGGATAGAGCATGCCGGGCTCGGGATCGATAAGGCGCTCGACCTTGATCGAATGCTCCCAGCCGTCGCCAAAGTCATAGAGGTATGTGAGCTTCTTTATTCCGACGTCTTCGAGGATATCGCTAAGCCGAGCCTTGCGGGCATCGAGAAACTCGCCGACGCCCCAATCTGCATCCGGGTAAGGCGTGCTCCACCCGACGTCGCCGGCGCGCAGCTCGTAGAGATGGCTGTTGGTCCAACCCATGGCCGCCTGGATGGTCAGGTGCAGGCGATCGAGCTTGATGTCGAACGGCACATCCACCCGGCGCAGAACCACGGGGTTGACGTCATCGAGTGTAATCTTGAGGCGAGCGATACCGACGGTCATGCCACCAGTTTACGACGCTCCATCTCGGAGGCCCAGCTCCATGGCAGGAGTTGCTCGAGCCTGTGGACAGCGTGATCGTTGATGCGAGCCAAGACGTCCGCCAGCCAGGCTTGCGGATCGATGTCGTTGAGCTTTGCCGTCATGATCAGCGTCGCCATGATGGCGGCGCGATCAGCGCCGCGTTCCGAGCCGGCGAACAGCCAGGACTTGCGGCCGAGAGCAAAGCCGCGCAGCGCGCGCTCGGCCGCATTGTTTGTCAGGCAGATCCGCCCGTCATCGATGAAGCGAGCAAACCGTTCCCAGCGGCGCAGCATGTAGTCGATTGGCTTGGCGACCGATGAGGAGTTCGATAGCCGAGCACGCTGCTCGCGCAGCCACGCTTCCAGCGCCGCCATGAGGGGTGCGCTTTGCTCTTTGCGCGCGCGTAGACGCTGTTCGGCGCTTTGGCCGTTGATGCCGCGCTCAATATCGAACAGGGCATCGATGCGCTTGACCGCCTCGAGGGCAATCGGCGAGATCGCCGCGGCATTCTTGTCTCGCCTCGCATTGGCGGCGATGTCCGCCAGCTCGAAGAACTGCCGCCTGGCGTGGGCCTAACAGAGTGCAGGCGTGACCGGTCCCTGTGCGCGCGAGGCGTCATACAGCTCGTTGTAGCCGCTATAGGCATCGGCCTGGAGGATACCGGAGAAGCTTTGAAGATGCCGCGTGGGATGCTCCTGCCGCCGGTCACGCGAGGCGTAATAGAGCGCAGCCGGCGGCGCCCGTCCGCCGAATGGCCGATCGTCGCGGACGTAGGTCCAGATATGTCCTTTGATCGTCTGGCCCTTGGCCAGGATCGGCACTGTGGGGTGAGTAGGCCGGAGGGATTTCACCTCCAGCCTCTCGCAGAACCGGGCGTGAGACTCTCGCCTCACCCGGCTCCCATCAGGCAAGCTT
>NZ_LBJG01000080.1 GCF_028128765.1 Bradyrhizobium sp. CCBAU 51627 | reverse complement strand
TCGGCTCCTGCTCGAACTTCACCAGCTGATTGTCCACGGTGTCCAGGCTCTCGCTGGTCTCCGTCAGAAACTCCCGCAACAGATCATCCATGAAAACAGGCCTTCATACAGGGAGGGGCACGCACGAGACGTGATGCGCCACTTCAGAATGGGGCCAGCTTCACCGCAAAGCGTTTAATATTGGTTGAGTATGTGCAAAAGAACGGAACCAACAAAGAGATAAGGCGCTCCGGACAAGCCGAAGCGCCTCGTAAAGATTGGATTAACCCCTGACAGCGATGTGCACGTTTACGAAGCGGTAATGATGATCGCTTCGCCTTCAGGCTTGAGCGTGACGGCCAGACCGCAGGCCTGCGCCAACAGCCGCGTGTAATAAGGCTGGATCGCGTGCGCATCCGCGGCAGGTCCGCGCTCGCCGCTGAGAAGCTCGGAGATGTTCTGCGGCAGGCGCGCGTTATGTCCGGTCGCGGTGATGCGGAAGCTCATCGTCTCGCCCTCGCCGATCGGATCAACCGTCAGCATGCCGCCGCGCGGGATCGTGTGCTGGGCGACGACCAGCATGTTGAGCAACAGCTTGACGCGATTCTTCGGCAGCAGCAGCCGCGGGAGATTCCAAGTGATCGTACACTTGCCGTCCTCGATGTGGCCGCGCGCCATGGTCTGGGCATCGCCGAGGTCAATCTGCGCACCGGAGGAGCCGGCGGCGCCGAAGGCGAGGCGGCAGAACTGCAGGCGGGCGGAGGCCGTTTTCGCGCTCTTGCGAATCAGGTCGAGCGCGAATTCCCGGTCCTCGGGCTTGGGATCGTCGTCGAGCACTTCGAGCCCATTGACGATGGCGCCGACCGGGCTGATGAGATCATGACAGACCCGCGAGCACAGGAGGGCGGCGAGTTCGAGCATATCGGGAGCAGAAGCGGTACCTGAAGACGGAGCGTCAGACATAAAGGGTTCCTGGAATTGCACGGCGCGGACGCGGCGAATCACGCATGCTTGACGGATGTTGCGGGTTCTAACATTCGCCAGCCTGTGGCAGCTAGCTTGCGGATAGGTACGAAGCGGCCATAAAGCGCCGGTCGAACGAACCGGAGCGAATCGCGTGAAGAGAGGGTGAGGCTTGCCGATGAATGAGGCATGCAGGTGAGGATCATCGACAGCGAAGCGGCTGACCGGCTGATGGAGCCCCTGACCGCGCTGGTGCTGCAGGCCGGCGACGCAATTCTTGGCGTGAACCGCGCGGCGATGCGGGTCGACGGCAAGCAGGACGGCTCGCCGGTGACCGAGGCCGACCTCGCCGCCGACCGGATCATTGCGGAGGGGCTGGCGGGGCTTGCCGGCAGCGTGCCGACACTCTCGGAGGAGCGGACCCACCTCGCCTCGCCACCATTTCGCGGCAGTTTCTTCCTGATCGATCCGCTCGACGGCACCAAGGAGTTCGTCGCCGGCCGCGACGAGTTCACCGTCAACCTTGCCCTCGTGACCGACGGCGTGCCGCTGCTCGGCATTGTCAGCGCACCCGCGCTCGGGCTGCTCTGGCGCGGTATCGTCGGCCGTGGCGCCGAGCGCGTGAGATTTGACGGCGCAACCATCGGCCGCGCCGAGCCGATCCGGACGCGGAAGCTTCCCGGGCACGGCGAGCCCTGGGTCGCGGCGGTGAGCCGCTCGCATGGCGATCCCAAGAGCGAGGCCTTCATCGACAACAGGCCCAATGCCGTCAGAAAGACGTGCGGCTC
Source organism: Bradyrhizobium sp. CCBAU 51627 (assembly GCF_028128765.1). Taxonomy (GTDB): domain Bacteria; phylum Pseudomonadota; class Alphaproteobacteria; order Rhizobiales; family Xanthobacteraceae; genus Bradyrhizobium. The sequence goes on along the minus strand of NZ_LBJG01000080.1, from coordinate 70,158 downwards.
GGCTGTGAAGTTTGGCCGGATCGCGGAGGGGAGCGCCGATATCTATCCCCGCTTCGGGCCGACTTGCGAATGGGACGTTGGGGCAGGTTGCGCGGTGGTGACCGCCGCCGGCGGCAAGGTCACCGACGGCAGCGGCGGCGAGCTTCGCTTCGGCGAGCGCGGCGACACCGGCTTCATCATCCCGGCGTTCATCGCCTGGGGCGATGCCGAAGCGGTAGCGACCTACTGACTGAGCTTGTCCTGGAGCGCCGGCCAGCGCTTGCCGACCTCATAGAGGAAGCGCTCCGGATTGGCGGCGAAGGCGGCGCGGTTGTCTTCGCGGCTGAACAGATAGAGCCGCTGCGCCGAGATCACGAAAAAGCGGGGATTTCCGGCGACGGTCACGCTGCGCGCGATGTCGACGGGGTCGTAGCCGCCGAACTGCGGCCCGTAGATTTCGGGATGGGCCAGGAATTCCGCTCGGTTGCCCTCGTTGCGGAAGCGCCAGACCGCGCCCAAGAGATTGGCCTCGAACTCCGCCGTCCCCTGCTCCGCGCCGCCATCGACGAAATAGGCCACGGGATCGAAGCCCTCGATGGCGACGCCCGAGAAACGATTGACGACGATCCGTTCGGTGGTGGCGGCCAGGGCCGGCAACCCAGAGCAGGCGAGCCAAGTGCCCGCCAGCATGCCGACCAGAGCGCCGATCAAGGCAATTCCGGGGCGCAAAGGGCTATCTTCCTGCCGTTGTGCCGTCATAGTTGCTGCGGATAACATCCGAGTCGAGGGGACATCCGGCGCAACCTAGAGCCGTGCCTGTTGGCGTCAGGTTAAGGGAAGCGGACGGAATCGATACCAGGGGTTCTTTTATGACTTTCGCATCACGCCTTGCCGCAGTGGCGCTCATCGCGCTGGCTGGCTGGACCGTGCCGGCCTCCGCCCAGACGGCCGCGCCGCCGCCGGACCTGCCGCCGCCGCAACGGACCCCGTCGCCCAACACCTATGGGCCGGACGAGCTCGTCACCGCCGGCCATCGCTTCTTCGGCAACGTCTCGCGCGGGCTCGCCTCGATCATCGAGAAGGCGGTCAGCCAATGGGGCCTGCCGAACGGCTACATCCTGGGCGAGGAAGGCTCGGGCGCCTTCGTTGCCGGCCTGCGCTATGGCGAAGGCACGCTCTACACCAAGAACGCCGGCGACCTGCGCGTCTACTGGCAGGGTCCCTCGCTCGGCTTCGACTGGGGCGGCGATGGCGCGCGCACCATGACGCTGGTCTACAACCTGCCCGCCACCAACGCGATCTACCAGCGCTTCGCCGGCATCGACGGCTCGGCCTATATCATCGGCGGCTTCGGCATGACGGCGCTCACCGCCAACAACATCGTGCTGGTGCCGATCCGCTCCGGCCTGGGCTTACGCCTCGGTGCCAATATCGGCTATCTCAAATATACGCCGCGCGCGACCTGGAACCCGTTCTAGGCGACCGCGTCCATCCCCTCACGGATCAAGGTTAACGACAGGCTGGGGCTGGCTTTTTGCCGGTCCCGCATGCATTGTCGTTGGTAAATTTTTCCTTAGCTCTCGGAGTTCTGGCCCATGGTCGAACCGATCATGTACCTGGCGATCGGTTTCCTGCTGTCGATGCTGTGCTGGCTTGCGATCGTGCCGCTGGTGCACAACCGCGCGGTCCGCCTGACCACGCGCCGGCTCGAGGCTGCCACGCCGCTGTCGATGGCGGAGATCCAGGCCGACAAGGACCAGCTCCGCGCCGAGTTCGCCATGTCGGCGCGGCGGCTGGAGATGAGCGTCGAGCAGCTCAAGAGCAAGACCACGAGCCAGCTCGCCGAGCTCGGCAAGAAGAGCGATGCCATCAACCGCATGAAGATCGAGCTCGGCGAGAAGAACGCCACGATCTTCGCGCTCGAAGCGCGCGAGAAGGCGGTAAAGGAGCAGCTCCGCGCCACCGAAGAGGAATTCAGCGCCAAGACCGAAGCCTTGCGCGAAGCCGAGATTGCGCTGGCCGACAAGCAGGCCGAGCTCGCAAAGATCAATTCCGAACTGTCCGACCGCTCGATGATGGCGGAGAGCCGTCAGGTCGAGCTGGTCGCGGTGCGCGCGCAGATCGAGGCATTGAAGGACCGCGTCGGCGACGCCGAGAAGGAGTTTGCGGCGACGCAGGCCCGCCTGGCGCAGGAGCGAACCGAATCCGAGACCGCTTCGCGGGAGCTCACTGAGGCGCGCGGCCGTGTCGAGAATCTGAGCCAGCGCGTCACCGAGCTCGATCGCCAGCTGATCGTGCAGGTGAAGGAAGCCGAGATGCTCTCGGGCCGCGTCGCCGATCTCGAAGGCCGCCTCTCCACCCAAGGCAAGCTGCTGGCCGAGCGCGACTTCGAGAACAACCAGCTCCGCCAGGCCAACGAGAGCGCCGAGCGCACCCTCAAGGAGCTGCGCGTCGAGATGGCGGCCTTGAGCGGCGGCAAGTCGTCGGCCGCGATGGAGCAGCTCCGCGCCGAGAAGACCGCGCTGGAAGAGCAGCTGCGCATCGCCCGCGACGAGCGCGCCAAGCTCCAGCGCGACATTAACGCGATCCAGCAGCAGGCGGAGAGCTCCTGGGCGACTGAGCGGATGGAGAACGCGCTGCTGCGCGAGCGCATCAACGACATCGCGGCCGAAGTGGCCAAGCTCGCGATGCAGCTCGAGGGCCCGAACTCGCCGATCGAGGCGCTGCTGGCGGCCGAGGCCGGCCCGCCATCGAAACCGGCGCCGCGCCCGGCCAATGGCGTCGCGACCAACGGCGCGGCAGCAAGCCCCTTGCCCGAGGGCGGCGGAACGCTGGCCGAGCGCATCCGCGCGCTCCAGGCGCACGCCTCCCGCGCCCGCCAGCAGGGCGCGTAAATCGTCCGAAATCCGGCCCCGCCGCCGATTTGTGCGGTCGACGCAAGGTTTTCCGGCCGCAAGCCGCCTGGAAACTTGACACCTTGGGTCCGCACTTCTAAATCGCGGGCTCCGATGCGCCGGCCGGGCGAAAAGTCCGGCCGTCTGCATGATGGTCCCGGGCGCATAGCTCAGCGGGAGAGCGTTCCCTTCACACGGGAGAGGTCCAAGGTTCGATCCCTTGTGCGCCCACCATTTTTCCTCCTGAACCCGATCGGTTGCTGAGATCGCCAGCGCGGGCGGCTTTCCTCGCCTGCCCGATCGAAATGTCGAAAACAACCCCATGCACAGTAGCCGGCATCCGCCGGATCAATGGGTTACGATTTATCCGAAAACGCCTTGCTCGTCGGGCAAAACAGGGGCATGATGGCAGCATCCCGAAAGGATCGCGCCGCTGAGCGGTCAGCTCGGACAGCGGGCCTATTCGTGCACGGGCGGGGTTTGATTCAGCAGTTGCGAGATCGCAGTCACGATCTGTGCTGGGGCGAAGGGCTTTTGCAACAGCACGCTTTTGGGCACGCCATGCGAGGGCCATTCGTCCGCGGCAGCGCCGGTCATGTAGACGACCGGAATATCCGGACCGAGTTCCCTGGCGCGCTTGGCAACATCCCACCCGCTGAGCTGGCCCTTCAAATTGATGTCGGTCACGAGCGCGCGGTATTCGGAGTGCTTCTCCTGCAAGAGGGGAAGGGCTTCCTCGCCCGATGCCACCACCTCCGATTGGAAGCCACCCTCGGCCAACGCCGTGCGGATCATCTCGGTGATGAAGAAATCGTCTTCAACGATCAGGATCGGCAACAGTGGATTTCTCAAAACCCTGCCTCCGGCCGCGGCATGCGGTCGGAGCTAAGTTCGCAGGTGAATTTAGGTTCCTCTGCAGTCTTGGGCCGTAGCCGTGCGTCGAAACGAGCTTTGGATCTCCGTCCGGTTGAAAACCAGAGAACGCCTGCCGCCGACCGGCCCGCTGACTACCAGCGCCTTTGATAGGCGCCGTCGATCCGCTGCGCGCTCCTCCCGGCCTGGCCCCCGACAGACCTCACGTCGAAGGGAACGGGTTCGCTGACTTGGTGTATTTCAGCGCGCCGATGCCAAAACCTTCCTGGCTGCGGTTCTGGATGAATTCCCGGTGCTCATAGTGCGGCGACAATTCGCGCCAGAGCTGCGGGACACCACCGGCCCAGGCGCTGGTGTTGCCGCTGGACTCGCAGATGTCGTGGAACAGGATGATGCCGCCTTCGCGAACGAATGGCCGGTAGCACAGAAAGTCCTGCTTGACGCCTTCATACCGATGATCGCCGTCGATGAACAATGCGTCGATCTGCCGGCCACCCAGAAATTTCTCGACGCGCCTGACGCTGTCATCGGCGTAGGACGGCATGTCGAAGAATGTCCAGTGCTGCTTCGCCGTCGCCAGCAGCTTCAGCATTTCCTTGTTCTTCACATGCAGATCGATGCAGATCATCGTCTCCATCGTCGGAAGAAACCGTCCGAACAGGAGCGACGTTCCGCCGTTCAGCGTACCGATTTCAACGACCGTCTTGGGAGCGGTTGCCGCGATGTAGTCGAGCGCCGCCGATATCTCCGCCTCGATCTGACAGGAGCCGGTCCCCATATGATGCTTGGTAAAGTCGATGATATCCTGCACGCTCGACCCGCGCTTGTACGCGCCGATGATCTCGTCGCGCTTTTGGGTGTTGAACTTGAGGCGCAGTGCAGGTCCACTGTCGGCCAGTCGCTTCTTGATCTGTCTGACCGCGAGAACGGCGGGATGAAACTTCAGTTCCGTCAATCGCTCATTAAAGGCCTTGCTCAAAGACATATCGAACCTCGCTCCACGCAAAGTTTTGCCGACCGCCCCGGAGGCAGGATCATCTCCAATTTTGATCAACTTACGGTTTTTGCTTGACGGCGCGATGACCCGGCCGGCGCGGATCGCTAGGCGATTGCGACGATTTCGAGTTCCTGCGTCCCTGAAACGGCGACCTCGCCGATGGCTTTTCCCATCAGGGATATTGCGACCGGCGACACGAACGAGATCGAGCCGGCCTTCGGATCGGCCTCGTCCTCGCCGACGATGCGGTAGGTCTGAACGCGGCCATCGGCACGGCTGAAGGTCACGGTACTGCCGAAGGCGACCGTCTCGTTTGACGACGGGGCGGCAACGAGTTGCGCGGTGCGCAGCCGTTCGGCGAAGTATCTGATATCGCGCAACGGCACCGCCGATTGCCGGCGCTTCTCGTTGACGTCGTCGATCGCTTGCGCGGCCTCATAGGCTTCGCGCGCGGCCTGCAGCTGGGTCTGCAACGCCTGCAAGCCCGTCTCCGTCACGAGGTTCGGATGCGGCGAGATCGGACGATCCGGCAGCAACGTCTCGGAGGCGGTCTCGGCGCTCTCTTCCTTGGTAAAGGCGACGCTCAATTCGAAAATCCTGTCGAACAGTCTTGCGCGACTGTATCAGAGTTGGAGCATGAGACCGAAACCCCGGACCGCATCTTCGATGCAATCCGACCTCTCCCTACGGGAGAGGTTTACGAGTTCGAGGCTGGCATCGAGTCACCCCAATCGGGCCGATCCCTTATATCTCAAGATCGACGAAACGGCGCAGCTTGAAGACGAGATCCGGCAGGGCCTGGCGGAACCGGGTCGCGTTCTGGAAGCTGGTCGAGAACGGCGCGAAGGTGAGCATCGCGTTCCAGTTCCGATAGCCATAGACCGTTACCGAGACGCCGGTCGCCGGAAAATCCTCGAGCTTGCGCAACTCGCCGAGCACGAGCTCCGCAATTGCCGCTGCAGGCAGCCGTCGCTTGCCATCCGGCGTCAGGGATTGAGCGACCTGTTTCGGGGCCGCGACGGCTTCATCCGATGCATCCTGGAGCTTCGGAGATTCCGCCTCCGGGATTTGCGCCACGTCCGGGACGGCTGCGGCCGCTGGTGCGGCCGGCGCGACGTCAGCAAGCGGCGGCGGGCTAGCGGCCTCTGCGCGCCTGTTGCCTCCCAGGATGCTGCTGATCATGGCCACGAGGCCAGCATCCTTTGCGTCGTCGCTCATCACGGCTTCCCCCGACTAGCGCCAGTCTAGCACCGGCACCGTGGTCCGCCACAGGGGCAGCCGATCAGATCGAGCCCTCGCTATCGCATGGCTCCGGGCCAGCCTCACCGCGGCGCAAGGCGGGGAGCACCTCGCGGCGCGGTGCGACCGATCACTGCTTCTCGAACGGAATATATTGCTGATACTGTTTCGGCACGGAGCTGCGATAGCGCGCCGGGACGGTGCCTGTGTCGATCGAATGATCGATCTCCTGCTGCCGCGTCATCCTCTTCTTCGGCTTCTTCCCGGCGCTCTTCTTCGGGCCTGCCGGCGGGGTCGATGTGTCGGTGGTCGCGGCCGGCGCAGTGGTCGCAGCCGGCGTCGCGGCGGCCGACGTGCCGCCTGCAGCGGGCGCCGTCTGCGCCAGCGCGAGGGGCGTTTGCATGATGAGCGCCAGTGCCGCGGTCGCAGCCAGCAGACATGATCGTTGCATCAGAACCTCCAAATGCCTGATCCCAGAATGACGGAAGCGTCATCCCGCGGGACCGACGCGTGCATCTCCACCGAAGATAGGCGGGAGCACGGCCGCAAGCTGTGGCCGAGTTCACATAGCCCACCACGGCTTGCCACATCACAGGCGCATCCCGAGCGTAGCGCACGTTCCGGGACCAAGACGCGCACGACAAGGTGTCGGGCGAGTCCTGGAACAGGTGAATGCCTCGCGGCGACGCCGCTGCAGTCTCCATGCGAAGCTGAGAGTGCTTCGCGCCGACATTGTCGATGACGAGAATGTTATTCGGCGCGGACGCGAGAAGAATTTGCAAAGCGCATCCGCAGCTTGATCGCAACGCCTGCTCATGGAACCGGATCGACATCGCACGATGTGTGAAGCAGCGCATAGTGACGCCGAATTCCGCCATCTAGCCTCACATGCATATCTTATGACGAACAACCTCAGCTTTAGTTGCCCACCGTCGTCAATTTTCATGGAGGATCTTTATGAGCAGTCGTCACGCCATTGCGCCCCGCGGTCTCAACGCCACCCGCTCGCCGCTGTCACAAGGCCGCTTCGGCCGCATGTTTCGCACGCTGACGCCGGCGACATTCGGCCGGAACGAAGCCGACACGATCGCAAATCTCGCCGCGCTCGCCGACAACATGGTCGGCGATTTTGATCGGCCCAAGGACGGCCCCGACGCCGAAGAGAGCGGCATTCCCGCGCTCTACACCTATTTCGGCCAGTTCATCGATCACGACATCACCTTCGATCCGGTGAGCTCGCTGACCAAGCAGCAGGACCCGGACGGGCTCGTCGATTTCCGCACCCCCTCGTTCGATCTGGACAATCTCTACGGGCGCGGACCGAACGACCAGCCCTACATGTACGACAACAACGGCAAGTTCCTGCTCGGCGAGACGCTGACCGGCACCGGCGTGTCCGGCGCCTTCGACCTGCCGCGCTTCAAGGGGCGCGCATTGATCGGCGATCCCCGCAACGACGAGAACAGCATCGTCTCGCAGCTGCAGGGATTGATGCTGCGCTTTCACAACCGCATGGTCGACGACAACGAGGGGCTCTCATTCCAGGACGTGCAGCAGCGCGTGCGCTTCCACTATCAATACGTCGTGCTGAATGACTTCCTGCCGCGCATCGTCAATGCCGGCGTGCTGAACGATCTCAAGAGCGGCGGCCGCTACGATCGCAGCAAGCTCGCCTATTATCACTGGAAGAGCTTTCCCTACATGCCGGTCGAATTCTCGGTCGCGGCCTACCGGCTCGGCCACTCCATGATCCGGCCCGGCTACCGGCTCAACGATGCCGACAACATGCTGCTGCAGATCTTCCCCGATCCCAACAACCCCGACAACAACGCGCTGACCGGTTTCCGCGCCATGGGGCCGGGACGCGCCATCGACTGGGGACGGTTCATCGACATCGACACGCGCGCCTATGGCGTCGAGGACGACAGCACCAATCCTGACAACAAAAGGCGGCTCCAGCTTGCCTATCGCATCGACACCTCGCTGGTCGACCCCTTGCGCAAGCTGCCGCCGGAGGTCGCCTCCAATCCATCGTCGCTGGCGCTGCGCAATCTCGAACGGGGCTGGCGGCTCGGACTGCCGTCGGGCCAGGCGGTCGCCAGGGCGATGCACGTGACGCCGCTGACCGACGAGCAGATCATCGTCGGCCGCGCCGTCGACGTCCCGTCGTCGGGCGATCCGCAAGTCCCGATCGCGTCGATCGCCAACGGCGCATTCAAGGGCAACTGTCCGCTCTGGACCTACATCCTCGCCGAAGCGCGCCAGTTCAAGACAGCGGTCGCGGTCCCAGCCACCGGTGCGCCGGCAACCGGCATCAACACGCCGCAGCTCGGCCCGGTCGGCGGACGCATCGTCGCCGAAGTCTTCCTCGGCATGATGTTCGGCGACGCCTCCTCCGTGCTGTCGCTCGATCCGAACTGGGCACCGGTGACCGGTCCCGATTTCAAGCTGAAGGATCTCGTGACCTACGCACTGGGCAACGGCGCTCCGCTGCATTGAGCTAGTGACGGTTATGAGCGAGGCCGTCCGCGTCATGCGGGCGGCCTTACCTGCCAGGTGTCGTGAATTCAGATTGGCAGGCCGTTCGTGGCCCGCCTCTCCCGGATAGGAAGCACTGGTCGCGTCCGCGTTGCTCTCGGAAGACGACACTGAAACCGACTTGCACCATGTCGGCTAATTGTGAAGGGTTTCGGATGCCGGCCGCATCACTGACGGGGCGGCACATTCGGCGGCCGGCATCCGAAACCCTTCACAGGAGCCGACGTTCACCAAGCGTATCGTACGACGCCCTTGCCGGCGTAGGAGCGCGTCACGTTGGAGAACTCGCCCTCGAAGGTTGCAGCGGTCGACCAGCCGTTCAGCCATTTCATCTCGGCAGATGCCGTGGTGAGTGCGGAATCGGAGGCTTGCGCAGCGCCGTTGACGACGAAGCTCGCGCCGGGCAGCGCCTGGAAGGTTGCACCGATCGAACGATCCGGATTGAAATCGTGCGCCCAGGCAATCCGGCCGCGCAGCGTCAAGACGCTGTCTTGAAGCGCGAAGGATTTGTCGCTGCGGAGGCCAAGTTCGGTGCGCGGATTGGTAACGCTTTTCGATGCGTAAGCGAGCGCAAAGGCCGAGCTGCCCGAGATGACTTGCTCGGCATAGGCCGGCAGGTCGAAGGTGCTGAACTGGGCCGCGGCGTAAGGCGTAAGCCCGATGCCGCCGATCAGCGGCCCGACGAAGCCATAGCCACCTTCGACCCGGCCTGAATAGGCGTTGGCGTTGTACTCGGCACGGAGATGATCGAGGCCCGCAACGGTGACGTAACGATCGGTGGTGATGTCCTGCCAGCCGTACGACAGTGCTGCGGAGATATAGGCTGGCCCTTCGATATGGCGGATGTAAGCTCCGACCTGAAACAGGTCGGAGCGGCCGGAGCCGAAACCGTTGACGCTGAAATTGGTGCCGCCGCCGGCGAGCGCAAAGCCGGCCAGCGTGTTCGGCGAGAACAGATAGTCCGCGCCGACCGCGGTGCCGGCAATGCGGCTGGTGGTGTCGTTCGAACCTGCCGCCAAGTTGCCATTCGTGCTCTGCGCGCCGCCGAAGCCCGCGCCCCACACGCTCCAGCGCTGCACGAAGGGCGCAGCGGGCGGTGCCTTGGTGATCATCGCGAACGCATCGGTGCGCTGGCGCGGTGCATAGGCACTCGCCTCCTTCCCCGCAAAGCCAGACGCGCCGGGCGTCAAGCCGGCGCCGCCGCTCCGCTGCATGAAGGGATCGGTGAGCAGGCCCATGAACTGGCCCATCGCATTGAACGTCGTCTGCTGCGAACCTGTCGCGGCTTCGCCGGAGGCTTGCGTCAGTCCGCTGGCGTTCAACGTCCCGTAGACCAGAGGAATGCCGCCGGTCGCGTTGAAGAAGCCGACCAAAGCATTGCCGATCGCCTGCTGGTTGCCGGAAAGGCCATTGCCGAAATTGGGCGGCGGCGACGGCGTGAAATTCAGTGTCAGATTGAGATAGGCGTGGGTTGCGTCATAGCTCAAGCTGCTCGAGAAATTCGTCGGCAGATTGGTGCTCGCCAGCGAGCCAAACGTCCCGCCGACGCTGTTTGCGGTCAGGATCGTGTATTGCTTGCTGACATAGCTGCCGTTCGCGAACACCGCATTCACACTGGCGCCGTTAAGTGTCGCGCTGCCAGTGACACTGGCGAACGACGCCGTCGAAGGATTGACCTGCACGAGGTAGATCGCGCCCGACTGGAACACGAGACTGCCCGCGACCGTCATCGACGATCCCGCCGTGCCGTTGCCTGGCGCGAAGGTGCCGCCGGCATTGATTTGCGTTGCGCCCACCGAGCCGGTGCCGCTCAGCGTGCCGCCGGAGTTGACTGTCGGATCGGTGATCGAGCCGTCGACCTCAAGCACGCCGCCGTTGACGGTCGTTGCGCCGCTGTAGGTGTTGGTGCCGGTCACGATCGTGGTGCCGCCCGTCGTCGTCAGGCTTGCAGTGCCACCGATGCCGCCGATCGTGCCGCCGGTGGAGACGATCGCCGCGTTCAGGCCACCGTTCTGGATCGTGCCACCGGTCAGATTCACCACCGCTTGCGTCTGCGTGGTGCCGCCGAGATCGAGCGTACCGCCGGACACGGTGGTCGTGCCGCTTGCCGCCCCCAGCGCGCCGGCGCTCGACAGCAGCAGCGTGCCCTGGTTGATGATCCAGGGCGTTGTAGTTGTCGTCGTGCCGCTCAGAGTCCAGGTGCTGCTGCCGGTCTTCACGAAGGTCGAGAAGCCCTGGTACTGCGCCGACGCCCCAATGTTGGACACGTCGAAGCTTGCGTTGCTGGAACCGCCGAGCCGCAGCGTATCGGTGCCGGTGCCGACCACATTGCCGGTGATCGTGGAGCCGGCTTGCAATTCCAGCATGTTGCTGCCGCCCGTGAAACTGATGGCGTTGGCGCGGGTCACGCCGTCGCCGGAAAGGCCGCCCGTGATGCTGCCGCTGTTGATGATGGTAAGCCCCGCGCCCACGATGCCGGCACCGCCGGTGCCGGCCGTACCGGCCGTAGCCCCACTGGAGCCAGCTCCGCCCGCGCCGCCGCTCGCGCCGGCAACTGTCCCCGAATTGACCAGCGTGCCGCTGCCGGTGAAGGCGACACCGACACCGCCGTCACCGCCATTGCCGCCGGAGTTACCACCTCCGCTAGTGATTCCGCCGTCACCACCGATCCCGCCGGTCGCCGTGCCGCGATTGGTATAAATGAGGCCGCTGCCGTTCACGACGACGCCATAACCGCCGGCACCTCCGCCACCACCGCCCGCATTGGCGAGACTAGCACCGCCCCTGCCGCCGGCACCACCGGCGATCGCGCCCGAATTCGTGGTCGTGGCAGAGACAACCGCACCATGCGCGCCGCCGCCACCGCCACCGCCACCAGTGCCGCCAGAGAAGTCGACGGTTCCAGTCGCGCCGCTCGCGCCAGCACTGGCGCCGCCCATTCCTCCAAGGTCCAAGATGCCTCCTGTACCACCGCCGCCACCCGTAGCGCCGGCACCGCCACCGCCGCCGCCGCCCCTGATTGACCCGTCCCCACCTGTCCCGCCGGTGGTCGTCAGATTGGTCGTGCCGCCGCCACCGCCAGCGCCGCCTCCAATTCCCCCCGCGCCGCCGTCCGCCCGCGCCGCCGAGCCCATCAACCCGACGCCGATGGCGAGGAGACAGGCCGTCGCAAGCAACCGCGCCCGCTCAAGGTGAGCGTGATGAAGCGTCGTCAAATCCATAAAGCCCCCGCGATCGGCCCACTGCAGATTTCCTTTGCGAGTCTACTGAGCCGCCAGAGGCCGTGCAATGCGCTGCGCGATCCTGATGCGAAACTCGGGAGAATGCGGTGCAAGAATGCCACGGCCGTCGGCCGGTCGCAGCGACATCGCGGCGACGGGCTCGCTCGAACGGGTCGCCAGCTTTCGAAACGAGCCGCTGTCATCATCAGGTCCGTCAAGGACGGGGCCATGCCCAAGGAAGGTTTGGCGGTGATGATGCACAGGCGAAGGGTGTCGTCGCGACGGCGTTGACCGATTTGGGTTTCGAGCCGTTTAGTTGACCGCAATGGGTCACGAGCAACGGTCGCGCCCATGAGGATGTCTTTCCGGTTCACCCCTAACCGCCCGGGCGCGGCAACTTCGTCGTCCGGAACGGGTCACAAGCAGGCGATGCCGACCAGGAGCAGCAACGTCCGCTTTATCCTCGAAATCTGACGCCTGCGATTCGTTGCTCTAATGCGCCGCCCCAAGGCCGCTCTCCGCAAGCCGCTCCGCGAACCAGAGCGACTGCAGCTGGTCGACCACGCCGCTGACATAGACTTCCGACGACGTCACGCCGTGCTTGTCCAGCACCAGCAGCACGCCGATCCAATAGGCGAACCAGACATGCGGATCGGTCATCGCCTTCAGCTTGTGCTGGTCGTGCTCCAGAGGCGTGTGATTGCTCGCCTTGCGGATCTCGACGGTGAGCAGATTGTTCGGGATCTCGCGCTGATGCACGACGACGTCGGGGTAGATCGATTTACCCAGATGATCGTCGGTCGAGATGATCGTGCCGTGCGGCAGATGCAGCGTGCGTTCGCCGAGCCGATCGTAATTGCAATCGACCGCCCAGCCCGAGAACTGGCGCTCGAGATAGACGGCGAGGCGATGCGTGATCGCGCGCTCGCCGATGTCCTTCTCGAACAGGAATCCTTCGTGGGCGTAGAGGTCCCGGAGCGCCGCGATCACCTTGTTCAGCTCGGTCTGCATCGTGCCTCCGGGCTCTCGGCGCTCCGCGACGCGCCGTTACATCTGGACTTCGATCAGCCGCGGCCCCGGCTCGGCGACGGCTTCCGCCAGCGCCTTGTTGAACTCGTCGGCATTGGTGACGGCGCGGCCGGGCACGCCCATGCCCTTGGCCAGCGCGACGAAATCGAGCGTCGGGCGGTCGAGGCGGAGCATGTCGTTGGCGCGCTGGCCGGGCTCGCCGGCGCCGACATTGTCGAACTCGCCGCGCAGGATCTGGTAGATGCGGTTGGCGAACACGATGGTGACGATGTTGAGATTCTCGCGGGCCTGCGTCCACAGCGACTGGATCGTGTACATCGCGCTGCCGTCGCCGACCATGGTGATGACCTTGCGGTCCGGGCAGGCGATCGCGGCGCCGATCGACAGCGGCGTCGAGAAGCCGATCGAGCCACCCATGTTCTGCAGCCAGTCGTGCGGCGCGGCCGCCGCGGTCGGCGGGAAGAAGCCGCGGCCGGTGGTCAGCGACTCGTCGACCATGATCGCGTTCTCGGGGATGGCGCATGCGATCGCCTGCGCGATCGAGGCGAAGGTGAGCGCGCCGGTCGGCCTGGCCAGCTCAGCCAAGGCCTGCGGCTTGACGTCCCTGGCACTGGCCTTCACCGCGCCGGCGAGCGCTTCAAGTGCTGCGACCGAATTCTCGCCCCAGGAGGTCATGCGATGCACCTCGCAGCCCTCGGGCTTGAGCATGCTCGGCTTGTTCGGATAGGCGAAGAAGGCGACGGGATCGTCGGACTCGACCAGCACGATGTGACGGAACTTGGCCAGCATCGGCAGGGCGTTCTCGATGACGTAGTGGATGCGATCGATCGAGAAGCGGCCGCGGCCGCGCGCCATGCGGGGACGGAAGGTCGGGCCCATCACGGTGCAGCCGGTCTTGCCGGCGATGCGCTCGGCCAGGGCCAGGCCCTGCTCGCTCAGCGCGCTGCCGGTCATCAGGAGCAGCGTGCCCTCGCCGTCGCCGTGCAGGATCTTGGCAGCCTGCTCGACCGCCTGCGGCGAATAGCTGGCGCGCTGCTGCTCGGCCGGGACCTCGGCAACGCCGTCAGCCTCGTTCCAGGCGGTGTCGGCGGGCAGGATCAGGGTCGCGATCTGCGGCGGAGCGCTTCGGGCGGCGGCGATCGCCGCGGCACCGTCGGCGGCGACCGCTTTGGAGTTCGGCGAGGTCCGGACCCAGGACGACATCGGCCGCGCCAGGCCCTCGATGTCCGAGGTCAGCGGCGCGTTGTAGTCGATGTGGTAGACGGCATGCTGGCCGACGATGTTGACGATGCCGGAATTGGCTTTCTTGGCGTTGTGCAGATTGGCAAGGCCGTTGGCGAGGCCGGGACCGAGATGCAGCAGGGTCGAGGCCGGCGTGCCCTTCATGCGGAAATAGCCGTCGGCCGCGCCCGTCACCACGCCTTCGAACAGGCCTAGCACGCAGCGCATGCCCGGAACGCGGTCGAGCGCTGCGACAAAATGCATCTCGGAGGTGCCGGGATTGGTGAAGCAGACGTCCACCCCGCCCTTGACCATCGTCCGCACCAGGCTTTCCGCACCGTTCATTCTGTCTGCTCCCGCAACCGGCGATTTCCAGTGATCACCGCGATCAATCATTGTTCGCCCGCCCCGTCAAAGCAATAGCCGGCATAGCGGCCCTGCGCCGCATCACGATCCGCTGGCTTGGCTAACGCTTTTTCGGCAAATTTGCGCGGTTGCCGATTTGGTAACGCCATCCGTCAAGGATGAAGCGCCTCACGGGGCCGTGGCTTGCGAAAAGCCCGCGGATATGGCCTCTGGTCTTTTGTTGAACAGATTTTTTTCCGGGGGATCCAATGATCCGGTTTTTTGCCGCGCCGATCGCCGTCATCGCACTCCTGACCGCCTCCGCCGGCGGCGCCCTGGCCGAGGAGTACGACACCCGCGACATCATGGGCGGCGGCCCGAACTTCTTCCGCGGCGGCGTGAACCCGATCCCCCGCACCACCGTCATGTACAACGGCAACTACGCCCCCGGCACGATCGTGGTGAACACCGCCGAGCGCCGGCTCTATCTGGTGCTGCAGAATGGCCAAGCGCTGCGCTACGGCATCGGCGTCGGCCGCGACGGCTTCCGCTGGGGCGGCGTACACAAGATCACCGCCAAGAAGGAGTGGCCGGACTGGACGCCGCCGTCGCAGATGATCGCGCGCCGGCCCGATCTGCCGCGCCACATGAAGGGCGGCATCGAGAACCCGCTCGGTGCGCGCGCGATGTATCTGGGCTCGACGCTCTACCGCATCCACGGCTCCAACGAGCCGGAGACGATCGGCCAGGCGGTCTCCTCGGGCTGCTTCCGCATGACCAATGACGACGTCACCGACTTGTACGGCCGCGTCTCGGTCGGCACCACGGTGGTGGTGCTGAACAACTAGCCAAGCGCAAGATCTCTACAGGGTGGGCAAAGCCGGAGGATCGCGCGAAGGCGCGGTCCGCTGGCGTGACCACGATTTTGAGATGGTGGGCATTGGCACGTTGCGCCTTTGCCCACCCAACGGCACCGTGCCTGAAGCAGCCGGAACCCGCTCGGCCCGCGTATTTGCGGGCTTGTGCGCAGCCACCGAATGCGGCAGCGTTGCACAACGATGAGCGCACTGGTCCCGCCCTCGGCTGCCCTTCGCTTCGCCCTGCTGGCGTTTGCAGCGCTCACGTCTGTGCTTGACATCGCGACCGATGCCATCGCCGGCGAGCTGCCCGCGATCGCCTCGCGCCGGCGCGCCGAAAAGAAGAGCTTTACCGACGCCGAGATCGTCGACGGCTTTTTCAAGACCGCCTTCGGTGCCGAGTACCACCTCGCCGGCCGCGTCGATCGCATCCGCAAGTTCGACGGACCGGTCCGCGTGTTCGCCGAAACCGACCGCGCCGACCGCAAGGCGCAGCTCGCAAAGGTCGTGGCCGACATCGGCAAGCACGTGCAGCATCTCGACATCGCCATGTCCGACAGCGGCGAAGCGGCGAATGTGCGGGTCAAGCTGGTGCGCGACCGCGACCTCTATCGCACCATCACCAGCTTCTACGGCGCGGAGAAGGCGCGCGAGATCCGCACCTCGCTGGATCCGCAATGCCTGTCCGGCTTCCGCAAGAACGATCAATTCGAGATCGAGCATTCCGACGTCATCCTCACCGTCGACGTCGGCGATTTCACCTTCCTCGACTGCGCCTATGAGGAGGTGCTGCAATCGCTCGGGCCGATCAACGACACCGCAAGCGTGCCGTGGACGATGTTCAACGACAATGTGTCGATGGGCTATTTCGATATCTACGACCAGTACATCCTCAATTTGCTGTACGATCCCCGCATCAAGGCCGGCATGACCGTGCTGGAGGTGAAAGAGGTGCTGCCCGACGTGCTCGCGGATGTGCGCGCATGGGTGAAGCGGGTGAATGATTTGAAGGAGTGAGATGCTTGCGTTCAATGACGGAGCAAGCCGCAAATCTACCCCACCAGATCGGCGACCGTGGTCGCCGCCTTCAGCCCGGTGCCGGTGAGAACTGCGACCGTGGTCTCGCTCGCCTTGATGGCGCCTGCGGCCGAGAGCTTCTCCAGCGCTGCTGCCGCGCTGGCGCTGGTCGGCTCAGTGAACAGGCCCTGCCGCGCCAGACGCCGCAGCGCCGCAACGATCTCCTCCTCGGTGAGCGCGACCGTGCCGCCGCCGCTTTCGCGCAAGGCCGCGATGATCTCGCGTAGCCGCAGTGGAGACTTGATCGCGGTGCCTTCGGCGATGGTCTTGCTCACCTCGCGCGCGACAGGCGTATCGACGCCGGCCTTGAAGCTCGCATCGATCGGCGAGCAGTTGAGCGGCTGGGCCGCGAACAGGCGCGGCAGCTTTGCGATCTGCCCCGCCGCCTTGAGCTCGCGGAAGCCGAAGGCGCAGCCGAGCAGGCTGCTGCCGGCGCCGACGGGAACGATGACGTTATCGGGCGCTTTAAAGCCGAGATCTTCCCAGATCTCATAGGCGAAGGATTTTGTGCCCTCGAGGAAGAACGGCTGCCAATTGTGGCTGGCATAGAAAGTCTGGCTCGACTGCCGGATCGCTTCCGCCTCCGACTCCTCGCGCGGGCCTTCGACGAGCTGCACCTCGGCGCCGTAGGCGCGCACCTGCGCGATCTTGGCCGGCGAGGTCGAAGCCGGCGCCAGGATCTTCACGCGCATGCCGCCGGCCGCGCCAAGCCCTGCCATCGACGAGCCGCCATTGCCGGATGAATCCTCCAGAATGGCGTTGACGCCGATCTGCCGCAGGAACGACAGCATGACCGCAGAGCCCCGGTCCTTGAAGCTGCCGGTCGGATTGAACCATTCGAGCTTGAAGAGCGGCCGCAGATCGCCCCACCCCTGCTGCACCAGCGGCGTGCATCCCGTGCCGAGCGAGATCGGATCCTTGATCTCGACCGGCAGCGCCGCGCGGTAGCGCCACAGCGACCGCGTGCCGCCATCGATATCCGCGCGCGATATCCCCGCGCCCGGTGTCACCAGCAGCGGCGTGCGCTCGTCCGAGCACCAGCGCGGCTCATGCAGGGAATAGAGCTTTCCATTGCGGGGATCGATGTAGCTGGCGGTGGACATGGGGCACTCCGGGGCGATCCGCTCGATATGTCCGAATATGCAGGTCTTATCCAGTCGCCTGATGGCCCCTTCAAAAATTTGAACAATTACATAGATATAGGGCGTATTTTGGCGCCCGCGCCGATCCGGACGGGCGGCGCGGCCTGCCAGCGCCGCACGATTAACTTGTCTGTCGTGGCTGGCCGCTACAATATGTTGGATTGCGTCGCCGGGCTCCGTCCCGGCACGCGGTGGAGCCAGGCCCGTCCGAGCGGCGGGCCGTTGGCTTTTTGGGAGTTTGGCCATGAGCCGCGCGAACCGTACTGAGCATATCCGCCTCACCTCGCACCCCGAGCCGGGCAAGAAAGCCGCCTACCCGATTCACTGGGGCGCACCCGACGCACGCGCCCGCGGGCCGATCATCGGCACGGTGTCACGCGCCGGGGATCGCAACGTGATCGGCAGCCATGGCGGCTCCTACGCGATGTACCGTGCACTCGCTGTCTCCGCCGGCGCGCTCGATCCGATCCGCAGGCCCGACCTCACCAACACCTTCCCGGCCGCGACCATTGGGCCGTTCGAGCAATGGCGCGATCCCGCCAAGATCGTCGCGCTCGATCCGTGGGGGCATCTGGTCGCCGAGAACTTTGGCAAGGACATCGCCGAGGGCGTCGATATCCGGCCGAGCATCGCGGTAACGCGCGCGCGGCTCGACCTGCCGGAGATTCGCGAGGCGCTGACCGCAAAACGGCTGCGCGCCGACGGCGAGGTCGTGCACGCCAATGGCAGCGTGTCCGTGGTGAAGATCGCGATCGATCCGGTCTGGTATCTGCCCGGCCTTGCCGAACGCTTCGGCACCAACGAGACCGAGCTGCGCCGCACGCTGTTCGAGCAGACCGCCGGCATGTTCCCCGAACTCGTGACCCGGCCGGACCTGAAGGTGTTCCTGCCGCCGATCGGCGGCACCACGGTCTACATGTTCGGCGATGTGACGAAGCTGCCCGATCATCGCACCAAGATCACCTGCCGCGTGCATGACGAGTGCAACGGCTCTGACGTGTTCGGCTCCGACATCTGCACCTGCCGCCCCTATCTGATCCACGGCATCGAGGAATCCGCGCGCGGTGCGCAGGAGGGCGGGCTCGGACTCGTCGTCTACAACCGCAAGGAAGGCCGCGCGCTCGGTGAGGTCACCAAATTCCTGGTCTACAATGCGCGCAAGCGCCAGGAGGACGGCGACGCGGCCGCCGCCTATTTCGAGCGCACCGAATGCGTCGCCGGCGTGCAGGACGCGCGCTTCCAGCAATTGATGCCGGATACGATTCACTGGCTCGGCCTGAAGCGCATCGACCGTTTCCTGTCGATGAGCGACATGAAATACGACGCGCTGACCTCGCAAGGCATCGACATCGTCGAGCGCGTGCCGATCCCGCCGGAGCTGATCCCGGCGGACGCCTATGTCGAGATCGCCGCGAAGAAGGCCGCCGGCTATTACTCGACCGACATCGCGCCGGAGAAGGACGTCGATGGCGTGGTCGGACGTTCGCTGGAAAAATACTGATCCGGCGATGGCGGAGGTTTTGGAACACCAGGCGCGCGCGCTGCTCACCGCGAAGGCGGTTCGCGCGCGCGCCGGACAAATGCTCGACATCGGCCTGTCCGGCGGGCTCACGCATTTCACCACCGACCTCGATCGCATGGATGGCGTTGCAGACGCCGTGCTGGCTGTGACGCGAAAGGCCTATCCGACGCTCGACATTCCCTTCCACGCGCGGTGGCGGCATTTTGTGTTCGGCGGCGTCGACCGCTGGGCGCAGCTGGCCGACGCGGCGCCCTGGCCTGATCGCGTGGCACGGGCGCGCGCGGAGTTCGACCTTGCCATCGTCAGCGTGCTGCTCGACGCCGGCGCGGGCGCGACATGGCGATACCGCGACGCCGTAACGGGACAAGCCATCGGCCGATCCGAGGGGCTGGCTCTCGCGAGCCTCGATATGTTTGCCGGCGGGCTGTTTTCGCGCGATGCGCGCGCGCCGTTCAGGATTGATGCGGACGTGCTTGCAAGGCTGCCGCTCTCGGCATTGAATTCAGCCTTTCAGGCGAGCGATGCCAATCCGCTGCTCGGCCTCGAGGGACGCACCGATCTGCTGCATCGGCTTGGCAAGCAGGTGGCAGCGCGCGCCGACATTTTCGGCATGCAGGACACGCCGCGGCCCGGCGGCCTGTTCGATCACATCGCCGCGCAGGCAAGGGACGGCGCCATCCCCGCGCCAGTGATCCTGTCCGCGGTGCTGAAACAGCTCGGGCCGATCTGGCCGTCGCGGCTCGAGCTTGCCGGGGTTCCGCTTGGCGATTGCTGGCGCCATCCGGCAATCAAGACTGACGATGCGACCGCCGGTCTCGTGCCGCTGCACAAGCTGTCGCAATGGCTGAGCTATTCGCTGATCGAGCCGCTGCAACGCGCAGGCTTCGACGTCACCGATATCGACGGCCTCACCGGGCTTGCCGAATATCGCAATGGCGGGCTGTTCGTCGATCACGAGGTGTTGCGCCTGCGCAATCCGGCGGATGCCGAGCGCGCGCATGCGGTGGATTCGTTGCTCGTGGTGGAATGGCGCGCGCTCACGGTCGCACTGCTGGACCGCGTTGCCGAACGCATCCGCGCCAAGCTCGGCCGCACGCCGGAGTCGCTGCCGCTCGCCAGCATCCTGGAAGGCGGCACCTGGGCCGCCGGCCGGGCCATCGCCTTTGCGCGCCGTCCCGACGGCTCACCACCGCTCAAGGTGATCAGCGACGGCACTGTGTTCTAGACCCTCTCCCCTTTTGGGAGAGGGTGGCTTCGCGAAAGCGAAGCCGGGTGAGGGGTTGTCTCCACAGGCACATCTCTCATTGGAGTTCGTGGAGACAAACCCTCATCCGGCGCTTCGCGCCACCTTCTCCCACAGGGGGAGAAGGGAAGAAGCAAGAGCATCCCACCATGGAAGGCGTCACGATCGTCGATCATCCGCTGGTGCAGCACAAGCTGACGCTGGTGCGCGACAAATCGATCTCGACCAAGTCGTTCCGCGAGCTGATCAAGGAGATCGGCATGCTGCTGTGCTACGAGGTAACGCGCGATTTGCCGCTCACCGATACCGTGATCGAGACGCCGCTGGCGACGATGCATTCGGCCAAGATCGCCGGCAAGAAGCTGGTGTTCGTGCCGATGCTGCGCGCCGGCACGACCTTCGTCGACGGCATGATGGATCTGGTGCCGACCGCGCGCGTCGCCCATATCGGCCTCTACCGCGAGCCCGAGAGCTTTGCCGCGGTCGAGTATTTCTTCAAGTCGCCGTCCGATCTCAGCGAGCGTCTCGCCGTGGTGGTGACCCCTGTCGTCGCGACCGCCAACACGGCCGTGGCTGCCGTCGATCGGCTGAAGGAGCGCGGCGCCAGGGACATCCGCCTGGCTTGCCTGATCGCGGCGTCGGAAGGACTCGAACGGCTGCGCGGCCTGCATCCGGACGTCCATATCTGGACCGCGGCGGTGGATGAAGGTCTCGACGAGAACGGTTTTATCCTGCCGGGACTCGGCGATGCCGGCGATCGCGCCTATGGGACGCGGTAGCGGCGCCGACGCTCAAATCTTCCCGCAGATGCTCTTCAGCGCCTCCCACTCCTTGTCCGTTAGCAGCGGCGGACCGCTGGCGGGGCGATCTTCCTTCGTCATGCGGGCGAGGCGATCCTCGGTCAGCGGATGGCTTGCCAGGATCGTCGCGAAGCTCGAGCCGCCCTCCTTTCCAGTGATGCGGAACATCAATTCGGCCGCAGGCTTCGGCGAGCGGCCGAGTGCATGCATGATCTCGATCGCGAAAGTATCGGCGTTGGTCTCCGCCTCGCGCGAATAGGAGGCCTCGACGACGCTTCGCGAGGCGAAGATCACGGCGGAAGAGCCGGTGACGTCACCGAACAACAGACCGATCAGGAACGAGGTGCCGCCGTTGTAGATCAGGCCGCGCATGTTGTCGTGATGCTTGAGGTGGCCGAGCTCGTGGGCGAGGATGCCGGCGAGCTCGTCGGGACTTTCGGCCTTGTCGAGCAGGCCGCTCAACAGGTAGACCTTCCCACCCGGCAGCGCGAATGCATTCGGCACCGGGGTTCGCAGCACACCTGATGTCATGGAATCGTCGTCGAGGCCGGCGGCCTCGCGCAGACGGTTGACGAGCTTGCGGAACGCCGTCTGACCGGCTGCGTCGTTGCAAACCCCGCCGCGGAAGATCGTTTTCACCTGCACCTCGGATGCATCGCCGATGCGCCGCTCGATCGGCTTCGGTACCAGGGGCGCAAGGCGGTCGGCGGCGAGCGGAACGCCAAACAGCACGACGCAGACGATCGAGATGGCGGCTGCTACCGACCAGCCGACGATTTTCGCGACACCGCGGCGCGTGGTCTGATGCTCGTCGAGCCGGACGCAGCGGGCAGTCACTGCGGTGGCGAGCGCCAGGTCCCGGATCTC
This sequence comes from Bradyrhizobium sp. CCBAU 51627, assembly GCF_028128765.1. GTDB lineage: Bacteria > Pseudomonadota > Alphaproteobacteria > Rhizobiales > Xanthobacteraceae > Bradyrhizobium. The sequence continues at coordinate 48,314 of NZ_LBJG01000080.1, read as the reverse complement.
GAGCCGCGCCAAGGGCGGCGCAGAGGTCGAGGCGAGCCGCAGGACACTGGCCGGACTGTCGGCGCGACGGATATCGTCATAGGCCCAGCGAACCGGCGCCCTGCCCTCCTCAACGAGCTCGAGCGCATCACCCAGCGTCAGCGTGACCTGACGCCTGCGGCTCGATACGCCGTCGTAGAAGATGGTCGGCTTTGCACTCTCTGTCGCCGTCTCGACTGGTGTGTCGGTCACGATCTAAAATCCTGCGACATCGAGCCCATCGGCAAAGCCTTCGCCAAGTGCGCTGGCGAGATCGCCCCGTCCCTCCACGTCCGCTGCCGCGCCGATGTCATGCACCTTGAGCGTCTCGAGCGCCTTTACCCACATATCATGCTGGAGATACACGCGCAGGACGACGTTGAGCGCGAGCACCGCGGCAAGATAGCCGATCACCATCGCGGACAGCAGCGGAATGCTCCGCACGATCGCGTCGGGCCCGGTGGGCGCCCCATCGGTGGCCGCGACCAACCCGACCGCACCGGCAATGTAAAGCCCGAACAGCCCGCTCAGCAGCAGCCACCAGCCGATTACTTTCCAATAGAGGCCGTAGAATGCGTTGTGCGGCAACTCCGAGGACACGCTCACGTCGCCGATGCGGATGCCCTCGAGCCACCAACGCCACTCGCGCGCCTTGAACTCGGCGTAGAAGAACGGCGCGAGCGGGAAGATCACCATCGCGACCGGACTGAGCAGCCAGAGCCACCAGGCGCGCTTGAAGAACTCCCAGCCGTCGCCGGCGAAATCGCCTTGCAGATCGCCGAAATGGGTGTGCTGCATCTTGTAGCGCTCCAGCGAGGCCTGCCGCCACGGCAGCGCCAGGCCGAGGGTGAGGAACACCAGGAGGCCCCAGGCCATCGCGCGGAACGAATAGGCCCAGCCGGAGCCGTCCATCCAGAAGCGCACGCCGCGCCACACCGTGCGCGTCAGCCGATAACGCCGCGCGCGGAAGATCGCGAACTGGCCAAAGGCGTAGAACGCGATGAACAGCGGCGTCGAGGCAAAACCCTTCCAGCGCTCGAACTCGATGCCGACGAGGAAATAGGCGAGATAGATCGGTACCAGGATCGCGAGTGCGAACAGGAAGCCGATCAAAAGCTCCTTGCCGCGTCCGGTATATTCGGCGGCATCACCGTCGATCGCGGTGTTCGACCACAGATGACGGCGAATGTCGGTGACCAGCCAGAACCGGTAGAAACCGAAGGTGACGAGCTCCAGCAGGGCGCCCTTGCTGACCATCCTGCGGAACACCGAGCGCTCGCCGGTGAAATCGACCCGCGTGGGCGGCAGCGGTGGCGGTAACGGTTCGGAGCCGATGGGCGTCCATTGCATGTCGTTCACGGCGGCAACCTCGGGATGCGGACCTGATGCGATCAAACTATAGATCAAAAGGTTAGTCGATCCCCAAGATCGCGGGGTTCGATTTACCTGGATTCCCGTCGATTTCTCGCACGAATGCGGTGGCACGGGCGTGTTCGGGATCACGCTGTGAATGTCAGGTAGCCCGGACGGAGCGAAGCGAATCCGGGCTGCGCATCCTTACTTGCGGCAAAACTGCCGCTTGCTCCGGAGCACGTAACGCGTTGTAATTGTGATTCAAATACCGCGGCGCAGAATTCATAAATAAGCGCGCGGGCATGCAAGGGAGGACGGTCATGCATGGGACCATCGAGAGCGCGGCCAAGCTCGACGAATTGCGTGCGCGCGCATCGTCACTACCGCTGGAGCAATTCGATCCCGGCGACCCTGAGCTGTTCAGGACCGATACGTTCTGGCCCTATTTCGACCGGCTGCGCCGCGACGATCCCGTGCACTATTGCAAAGATTCGATGTTCGGGCCGTACTGGTCAGTGACGCGCTACAACGACATCATGGAGATCGAGACCAACCATTCGGTGTTCTCCTCGGCCTCCTCGCTCGGCGGCATCACCATCCGTGACATCGATCCCGACCTGCGCCGCGAGAGCTTCATCTCGATGGATCCGCCGCGCCATGCCGCGCAGCGCAAGACCGTGGCGCCGATGTTCACGCCGACGCATCTGGATAATCTCGCCGTCAACATCCGCAAGCGCTCGGCCGAGTGCCTGGACCATCTGCCTCGCGGCGAGGTGTTCGACTGGGTCGACCAGGTCTCGATCGAGCTCACCACCCAGATGCTCGCGGTGCTGTTCGATTTCCCCTGGGAAGACCGTCGCAAGCTGACGCGCTGGTCGGACATCGCGACCACGCTTCCCGGGCCGGACGGACTCGTTGCCACCGAGGACGAGCGGCAGGCCGAGCTGGCCGAGTGCGCGCAGTATTTCTCGCGCCTGTGGAAGGAACGCATCGCGCAGCCGCCGAAGAGCGACCTGCTGTCGATGATGGCGCACGGCGCCGCGACCCGCGACATGGATGCGAAGAACTTCCTCGGCAATCTCGTGCTTTTGATCGTCGGCGGCAACGATACCACGCGCAACACCATGTCCGGCTCGCTTCTCGCGCTGAGCCAGCATCCGGATCAATACCGCAAGCTGCGCGAGAACCCCGATCTGCTCGACAGCTTCGTGCCGGAGGTGATCCGCTGGCAGACGCCGCTCGCGCATATGCGCCGCACCGCGCTTTCCGATTTCGAGTTCCGCGGCAAGCAGATCAAGAAAGGTGACAAGGTCGTGATGTGGTACGTCTCGGGCAACCGCGACGAGGAGGTGATCGAGAAGCCCTACGACTTCATCATCGACCGCGTCCGCCCGCGCACGCACCTGTCCTTCGGCTTCGGCATCCACCGCTGCGTGGGCCTCAGGCTTGCCGAACTGCAGCTCAAGATTATCTGGGAGGAGATCCTGAAGCGGTTCGACCATATCGACGTGGTCGGCGAGCCAAAGCGGGTGTATTCCAGCTTTGTAAAGGGTCTTGAAACCTTGCCGGTTAAGATTGCGGCGTGAGTTCGAGCTATACGCCCACGACGATGCTGCACCCCCCTCTCCCGCTTGGGGGAGAGGGTCGGGGAGAGGGTATCTCCGCGACGGGACAGTCCCCAAGAGGAGAAAACCCTCACCCGGCGCTCCGCGCCAACCTCTCCCGCAAGCAAGCGGGAGAGCTTAAACAGCCAACTGGAGCCACAACCATGAACTTCCAAGCGCCGGTGAAAGTGGACAGGGCCGAACGCATGCGCAGGGCCCGCGAGGAGGCCTATGCGACGCCGCTGGCACAATTCCACCCCGGCGCGCCCCGGCTATTCCAGGACGACACGCTGTGGCCCTGGTTCGAGCGGCTGCGCAAGGAAGAGCCGGTGCATTACTGCACCAACGCGCCGATCGCCCCCTACTGGTCGGTGGTGAAGTACAACGACATCATGCATGTCGACACCAATCACGGCGTCTTCTCCTCGGACTCCACGCTCGGCGGCATCTCGATCCGCGACGTGCCGGAGGGCTATGACTGGCCGAGCTTCATCGCGATGGACCAGCCCAAGCATTCGGCGCAGCGCAAGACGGTGTCGCCGATGTTCACGCCGACCCATCTGGACGAGCTGGCAAAGCTGATCCGCCAGCGCTCGCAGACCGTGCTGGACGATCTGCCGCGCAACGAGACCTTCAACTTCGTCGAGCGCGTCTCGATCGAGCTGACGACGCAGATGCTGGCGACCCTGTTCGACTTCCCCTGGGAGGAGCGGCGCAAGCTGACGCGCTGGTCCGACGTCTCGACCGCGCTGCCCAAGAGCGGCATCGTCGCAAGTGCCGAAGAGCGCCGCCGCGAGATGGACGAGTGCTACGCTTACATGTCGAAGCTGTGGAACGAACGCGTCAACTCCGGACCGCGCAACGATTTGCTGTCGCTGATGGCGCACAATCCGGCGACGCGCCACATGGACCCCGACAATCTCATGGGCAACATCATCCTGCTCATCGTCGGCGGCAATGACACCACCCGCAACACCATGACCGGCTCGGTGCTGGCGCTGAACGAGAACCCGGACCAATACGACAAGCTGCGCGCAAACCCCGATCTGATCGACTCGATGGTCCCCGAGGTGATCCGCTGGCAGACACCGTTGGCCCATATGCGGCGCACCGCGCTTGCCGACACCGAGATCGGCGGCAAGCATATCAAGAAGGGCGACCGCGTCGTGATGTGGTACGTCTCGGGCAATCGCGACGAGGAGATGTTCGAGCGGCCGAACGACTTCATCATCGACCGCCCGCGCCCTCGCACGCACCTCTCCTTCGGCTTCGGTATCCATCGCTGCGTCGGCATGCGGCTGGCGGAACTGCAGCTCCGCATCGTCTGGGAGGAGATGCTGAAGCGGTTCGACCGCATCGAGGTGGTCGGCGAGCCCAAACGGATCTATTCCAGCTTCATCAAGGGATATGAATCGCTGCCGGTGCGGATTGCGGCCTGAGCTCTATCTTCGGTCATTGCAAGTGACGGCAGCTTGTTCGCGCGTGTCCCGGACGCGACGCAGCGCATAGCGGTGCGGCGCTGAGCCGGGACCCAGCAAGCAACGGCCTTGCTGCGACATGGGCCCCCGGCTCTGCAGCGCATCACTCCGGACGATGCTTCGCATCGCCGGACGTGCTGCGCTGCGTCCGGGGCACGAGAGCGGCATGTCGGCGACTTCAGCTATAAAATTTCGGCATGACAGGTCGCACCAGATGCGAAGGCAAGACGGCGCGAAGCTGTTCTAACTCAGCCTGATGTCCCACACCCCGTCCTTGCGGCAGGCGGCGACTTCCTCGCGCAGGAGCGCGGTGATGGCGAGCGAGGCCGTCGAGGCCGGGCGATCGATCGGAGAGGCGAAAATGAGCTCGCGTGTCATCGGCTTGGAGACGGGTGCGGTCTCCAGCCGGCCGTCCGCGACCTCGCCGCGGACCGACGAGGGCGGCAGCAGCGCAAAACCGAGCCCCTCCTCGACGAGGCTGGTCAGCACGCGAAACGAATCCGCCTCCAGCTGGACGTTGAGCTTGATCTTGCGCTGGGCGGCCGCGTGCTCGATCAGCGCGCGGAGGCCGTGGGAATGACTGGGCAACACCAGCCTCTGCCGCAACAGCCAGCCGACATCGACGCTCTTCTTGCGCGCGAGGCCGCAGCCGCGCGGGCCGACCGCGACGATATTGTCACGACCGAGGCTCTCGACGTTGAGATGCAGATCCGCGGAGCGGCCGTAGAGGATGGCGAGATCCATCTCGCCCCGATGCAGCCATTCGACGAGATGGCCGCTGTAGCTCTCGACGATGCGCAGAGAGATGCCGGGAAACTTCTCGACACAGCGCCGCGCAAAGCGCGCCGACAGCACGCAGCTCACCGTCGGAACCAGGCCGAGCACGACCTGGCCCGACGGCGGACCCTTGGCCGACTGGATGTCGTCGCGGATCTGGTCGATCTGCCGCACGATGCCGGAGGTGCGCGCCAGCAGCAGGCGTCCCGCCTCCGTGAGCACCATGCCGCGGCCGTTGCGTGTGAACAATTCGGTGCGCAGCTCGTGTTCCAGGAGCTTGATCTGCCTGGACAGCGCCGGCTGCGCCACGCGCAGCGTGTCGGACGCCTTGGAGAGGCTGCCGAGCTCCGCCACGCAACTGAAGGTCCTGAGCTGCCGGAAATCCATGCTTGCCAATCCTGGAAGGCTACTCCATACGCTATAGCAAATGAGCATAGGGGGCTGGCGATGTTTTCACAACGCCAGAGGATCGGCCGGCGTTATCTTAACTGCCGCTACGAACAGGAAACGCCATGAGTGAAGACCACCACAGCGAAGATTACGCCGACATCCGCGAAGCCGTCGCAAAGCTCTGCGCGCAGTTTCCCGGCGAATATTGGCGCAAGCTCGATCGCGAGATGGCCTACCCCAAGGCGTTCGTCGATGCGCTGACGGAGGCCGGCTATCTCTCGGTGCTGATCCCGGAAGAATATGGCGGCGCGGGACTGAAGCTGTCGGCCGCCGCGGCGATCCTTGAAGAAATCCAGCGCGCAGGCTGCAACGGCGGCGGCTGCCACGCCCAGATGTACACGATGGGCACCGTGCTGCGGCACGGCAATGCCGAGCAGAAAGCCAAATATCTGCCGAAGATCGCGAGCGGCGAGTTGCGGCTGCAGGCCTTCGGCGTCACCGAGCCGACCAGCGGCACGGACACGTCTTCGCTGAAGACCTTTGCGCGCAAGGAAGGCAACGACAGCTACATCGTCAACGGCCAGAAGATCTGGACCAGCCGCGCCGAGCATTCCGATCTGATGGTGCTGCTGGCCCGCACCACGCCGAAGGAGCAGGCCAAGAAGCGCACCGATGGCTTGTCCGTATTCATCGTCGACATGCGCGAGGCCAGGAACAACGGCCTCGAGATCCGACCGATCCGCACCATGATGAATCACGCCACGACCGAAGTGTTCTTTACCGACATGAAGGTGCCGGCGGAGAACCTGATCGGCGAGGAAGGCAAGGGCTTTCGCTACATCCTCTCCGGCATGAATGCCGAGCGCATTTTGATCGCGGCGGAATGCATCGGCGACGCCAAATGGTTCATCGCCAAGGCCACCAACTATGCCAAGGAGCGCAGCGTGTTCGGCCGGCCGATCGGCCAGAACCAGGGCATTCAGTTCCCGATCGCCAAAGCCTATGCCTCGATGCGCGCGGCCGAGCTGATGGTGAAGGAAGCGACGCGCAAATACGAGGCCGGACTCGGCTGCGGCGCGGAGGCCAACATGGCCAAGATGCTGGCGGCGGATGCGTCCTGGGAAGCGGCGAACGCGTGCATCCAGACCCATGGCGGCTTCGGCTTCGCCGAGGAATACGACGTCGAGCGCAAATTCCGCGAGACGCGCCTTTACCAGGTGGCGCCGATCTCGACCAACCTCGTGCTCTCCTTCGTCGCCGAGCACGTGCTCGGCATGCCCCGCTCATACTGAGGTCGCATCATGGGAGCACTTGACGGGATCAGGGTGATTGCAGTCGAGCAGGCGGTGGCGGCGCCGTTCTGCACCTCGCGCCTCGCCGATGCCGGCGCCGAGGTGATCAAGATCGAGCGGCCTGAAGGCGATTTCGCCCGCGGTTATGATGCGGCGGCCAAGGGCCAGAGCAGCTATTTCGTCTGGCTGAACCGCGGCAAGCAGTCGGCCGTCGTCGATCTCGCCACCAAGGAGGGCCGCACTGAACTGGAAGAGCTGATCGCGAGCGCCGACGTGCTGGTGCAGAACCTCAAGCCGGGCTCGATGGATAAGCTCGGCTTTTCGCGTGAGCGGCTCTTGAAGGATTATCCGAAGCTGATCTCTTGCACGATCACGGGCTACGGCGACGAGGGCCCCTACGCGCATCGCAAGGCCTATGATCTCCTGATCCAGGCCGAGAGCGGCCTCGCCTCGATCACCGGCAACCCTGATGGTGCTTCGCGCGTCGGCATGTCAATCGTCGATGTCGCGACCGGCGCGACCGCGCATGCGGCGATTTTGGAGGCGGTGATCGCACGCGGCCGCACCGGCAAGGGCTGCGACATCCGCATCTCCATGTTCGACGTGATGGCGGACTGGTGCACTGTGCCGCTGCTCAATGCGGAAGCCGGCAATCCACCGAAGCGCATGGGGCTGCGTCACCCCTCGATCGCGCCTTATGGCGTCTTCACCTCGAAGGACGGCAAGGACATTTTGATCTCGATCCAGAGCGAGCGGGAGTGGAAGACGCTCTGCGCCGAGGTGCTGGACCAGCCCGATCTACCCAAAGACCCTCGCGTCGCCAACATGGTGGAACGCGTACGCAACCGCGATTTCACCGACAAGACGGTCGCGGACATCTTCGGCAGGATGACGCGTGATGAGTTGTTGAAGCGGCTGTCGGACGCCGACATTGCGTTCGCCGAGGTCAACACCATGGCCGATCTCACCACGCATCCACATCTGCGCCGCATCGAGGTCGATACGCCGAACGGCCGCGTCAGCTATCCCGCGCCGGCGCCGATCATCGTCGGCGAGACGCGCAGCTACGGCGCCGTGCCGGCGATCGGCGAGAATCCAAGGAAGAAATAACAAGAGCGAGGCGTGATGACCGAAAAGCTCGACATCGATCACCTCAGGCAATGGATCGGCCGCAGCGAAGAGGCCACCGATATCGTCACCGCGCAGCTCGTCAAGGGCCTGCGTGCGACGCTGTTCCAGGAGGTCGGCGCGCCCAAGGCCGGCGACGGCGCACCGTTCACGGTGCATTGGTGCCTGGCGCCACCGGTGTTTCCGATGGCGATGCTCGGGCCCGACGGCCATCCGACCCGCGGCGGCTTCCTGCCGCCGGTGCCGCTGCCGCGTCGGATGTGGGCCGGCGGCGAGATCGAGTTCCTGCAGCCGCTCCGGGTCGGCGATGAATCGACGCGGACCTCGCGCATTGCCGACGTGCAGGTGAAATCAGGTTCGACCGGCACGCTGTGCTTCGTCTCGGTCGAGCACAGCATCTCTTGCCCACGCGGCATCGCCATCCGTGAGCGGCAGGACATCGTCTATCGCGAGATGACGAGCGGCACGCCGGCGAGCGCGAAGACCCCGCCCCCGCCGCCGAAGGCGCAGCATCGCGAGACGCACGTCTCAGATCCCGTGCTGCTGTTCCGTTATTCCGCGCTGACCTTCAACGGCCATCGCATCCATTACGACCGCGACTACGTCACCAAGGTCGAGGGTTATCCGGGCCTGATCTTCCACGGGCCGCTGCAGGCGGCGCTGATCATCGAGATGGCGGCGAAGCTTCGCGGCGGCAAGGCGCCGAATAAATTTACCTATCGCGGTTTGCAGCCGCTGTTCGAAGGCACGGAGTTCTCGGTCAACGCCAACGAGATCGACGCAGGCATGGAGCTGTGGACCGCGAATGCCGAGGGGCAGCCGACAATGAAGGGCACGGCGGTGTGGTGAGCAACCGCTGCTTCCTCCTCGTCATTGCGAGGAGCGAAGCGACGAAGCAATCCAGACCGTCACCGCGGAAACATTCTGGATTGCTTCGCTACGCTCGCAATGACGGGTGGGGTCGGCAGTCGCCAATCAACAACAGGGACGGAAAACCATGTCCAAGAACGGCAAGACCGGCAGCAAGTCCGTCACCGTCAAGCAGGCGACGCTCGATCTGCTGCGTGCCTTCGGCATCGACAGGGTGTTCGGCAATCCGGGTTCGACCGAGCTGCCATTCCTCTCCGACTGGCCCGACGACATCGACTACGTGCTGGCGCTGCAGGAGGCCTCCGCCGTCGGCATGGCCGACGGCTACGCGCAGGCGACGCGCAATGCCGGCTTCGTCAATCTGCATTCGGCGGCCGGTGTGGGCAATGCGCTCGGCAATATCTACACGGCGCACCGCAACCAGACCCCGCTCGTGATCACCGCCGGCCAGCAGGCCCGCGCGATCCTGCCGTTGCAGGCATTCCTCTATGCCGAGCGCGCCTCGGAATTCCCGCGGCCTTACGTGAAGTACAGCGTCGAGCCGGCGCGGCCCGAGGACGTGCCGGCCGCGATCGCGCGGGCCTATTACACCGCGATGCAGCCGCCCTGCGGGCCGACCTTCGTGTCGATCCCGGTCGATGACTGGGCGCATGCCAGCGCGCCGGTCGAAGCACGCAAGGTCAGCCGCGAGATCGGGCCCGAGCCTGATTTAATGAAGGCGCTGGTTACGGCGCTCGGCTCGGCCAAGCACCCTGCCCTCGTGGTCGGCCCCGGGGTCGACCGCGCCGGCGCCGTCGATCTCATGGTGCGCGTCGCCGAAAAGGCCAAGGCGAGCGTCTGGGTCAGCCCGTTCTCGGCGCGCTGCTCGTTCCCGGAGCGGCATCCGCAATTTGCCGGCTTTCTGCACGCTTCGCCCACGCAGCTCTCCGACGCATTGCGCGAGCACGATCTCGTCATCGTCATCGGCGCCCCGGTGTTCACCTTCCATGTCGAAGGCCATGCCGCGATCTTCGACGGCGGCGCGACGATCTTCCAGATCACCGACGATGCGGGTGCCGCGGCGGTGACGCCGGTTGGCACCAGCATCATCGCGACGATGAAGCCCGCGCTGAGCTTACTGCTCGAACTGCTGCCCGAGAGCAAGCGCGCCGCGCCAAGGGGCCGCACGCTGCCGCCGGCGCCCGAGGCCGCCGATCCGCTGCCGGTCGAATTCCTGCTGCACTCGCTGTCGCAGGCAATGCCTGACGGCGCCTCACTGGTCGAGGAAGTGCCCTCGCACCGCCCGGCCATGCAGAGATTCCTGCCGATGCGCGGCCAGGACAGTTTTTACACCATGTCGAGCGGCGGCCTCGGCTATTCGCTGCCGGCCGCGGTCGGCATGGCGCTGGGCAAACCGAACAGCCGCACCGTCTGTCTGATCGGCGACGGCTCGGCGATGTATTCGATCCAGGCGCTCTGGACCGCCGCGCAGCGCAAGCTGCCGCTCACGGTCGTTGTCATCAACAATTCCGGCTACGGCGCGATGCGCTCGTTCAGCCAGGTGATGCAGGTGAGGAACGTGCCCGGCCTGGAGCTGCCCGGAATAGATTTCGTCCGGCTCGCCGAAGGCATGGGCTGCCATGCGATGCGGGTGAGCAGGGCCGCACAGCTGGGTGAGGCGCTCAAGCGCGGCATGTCGTTTGAGGGCACGAGCCTGGTCGAGGTCGTCGTGGATTCGGCCGTGCCGGTGCTCTACGGGCAGAAGCATTAGGGCGAGAGCCGTCACACGCGCAGCTGTCATCGCCCGGCTTGACCGGGCGATCCAGTATCCCAGAGACGATAATCTGATACGGGAGCCGCGGCGTACTGGATGCCCCGGTCAAGCCGGGGCATGACAGGTCAATCGCGGTCCTCCCTACTTGCCGAACTCCTCCCGCATCTTCGCCTGGATCTTGGCCATGCCGCCGATCCAGCGGTCGTAATTCTCCGTCTTCTTGCGCATGTAGCCGAGCACTTGCGGGTGCGGCAGGATCAGGAACGTTTCCTGCTCGAGGCCGGCGAGCACGTCCTTTGCCACCTGCTCGGGCGTGAGGTCGCCGTCGCCGGATTGCGGACCTTTCGGGATCGAACGCAGCATGTTGGTGTCGACGCCCTGCGGGCAGAGGATCGAGACCCTGATGTTATCGGCCTTGTGCGAGATCGCGAGGTTCTCGGCAAAGCCGACCGCGGCGTGCTTGGTGGTGGAATAAGCGGGGCTACCGACCTGCGACAGCAGGCCAGCGGCCGAGATGGTGTTGAGGAAATAGCCGCCGCCGCGCGCCTTCATCCGGGGGATGAGATGCCGTGCCGCGTAGACGTGCGCCATGACGTGAATGGCCCAGCTGCGCTGCCAGGGCTCGTCGGACGCGCCGCCGGCATTTTGCGACATCGGATCGAAGCCGCCGCCGATACCGGCATTGGAGCAGAACAGGTCGATCGGCCCGAACTGCCGCTCGGTCTCCTCGATGACGTGCGAAATGTCCTTTTCCTGCGCGACGTCGCATTTGAAGGCCGCGCCATCCACCATGGCGGCAACAGCGCGCGCGTTGGCGGCGTCCATGTCGGCGACGACGACCTTGGCCGCGCCGGCAGCGTGAAAGGCCTCGCACATCGCCTTGCCGATACCGTTTGCGCCGCCCGTGACGACCACGACCTTGCCGGTCACATGCATGCGACGTCTCCTCTTGTCTTAGGCCGCACAGCTTATGCCGCTTCGCGGAACTCAGCTAGCTCAACACGAGGTCGAGCACGGCGGTATAATGACATGCCGCGCCGGCCAAGACAAAGCCGTGCCAGATCGCGTTCTGGAAGCGCAGCCGCCGCCAGGCGTGGAAGATCACGCCAAAGCTGTAGAGCAGGCCGCCGGCGAGGATGAAAGCCAGCACCAGCGCCGGCAGAGCCCGGACCACCGCGTCATAGAGCATCAGGCCGCTCCAGCCCATGGCGAGATAGATGCCGACCGAGACGCGATCGAACCGGCCGGGCCGGCAAAGCTTCAGCACGATACCAAGGATAGCGACGCACCAGACGCCGGCGAGCAGCACCAGCGCGAACGCGCTGTCCTTCACCTCCAGGATGAACGGCGTGTAAGTTGCCGCGATCAAGAGGTAGATCGCGGAATGATCGAAGCGACGCAGCAGCCATTTGGCGGGCGAGACCGGCCAGAGATTGTAGGTTGCCGACAGCACCAGCATCGACATCAGCCCGGCGACATAGATCGAGACCCCGATGATATCGGTCGCATCGGCATAGACGACCGCCAGCACCACCAGCACGGTCGCCGCAATGATGCCGGCGAGCACGCCGATGCCATGGATGATGCCGTCGGCGATCAGCTCGGCGCGATCGTAATTCCAGCCGATCGCGTCGGCCGCGGCGTGGACGGAGGTGGATGCAAGTTGTTTCAACTGGAAAACGGTCATGGCAATCCGCGATAGCTGTGCAATGCCCTTGCACATGGGTCTTTCGGGACCGGCGCGTCGTTCAATCGGCTGATTTGCCGACAAAGACGGTGGAAGTATGAAGCTTGATTTTCCTCATGCAATTGCCACTTTTGTGAACGGCTTCACTGTTCCGCCCGCCCGAGATTGATCACGTTCATATGGCATTCAGTTTTCAGGACATGGTCGAAGAGGCGCGGCTTTCGGCGCGAGCATTGATCGACTATGGCGAGCACTTCTTCAACCCGACGGTACGGCTTGGTGTCACGGGCCTGTCGCGGGCCGGTAAGACCGTATTCATCACCGCGCTGATCCACGGGCTGACGCGGGGCGGCCGGTTTCCGGTCTTCGAAGCCTATGCCTCGGGCCGGATCGCGCGGGCGCATCTGGCGCCGCAGCCCGACGATGCCGTACCGCGATTCGCCTACGAGAACCATCTGCGCGCGCTGATCGAGGAGCGGCGCTGGCCAAGCTCGACCGTGGACATCAGCGAGCTGCGCCTCGTCATCGACTATCAGCGCCCGAACGGCGCCGACCGCACGCTCACGCTCGACATCGTCGACTATCCCGGCGAGTGGCTGCTCGACCTGCCGCTGCTGCAAAAGAGCTACGAGCAATGGTCCGCGGAGAGTCTGGCGTTGTCGCGCGAGACGCCGCGCGCGCACCTGGCCGCAGACTGGCACGCGCATCTAGCGACGCTTAAAGCCGAAGCGCGCGAGGACGAGCAGGCGACGCTGACAGCCGCAAAGCTATTCACCAGCTATTTGCGCGCCTGCCGCGACGAGCGGTTTGCCATGAGCCTGTTGCCGCCCGGCCGTTTCCTGATGCCCGGCAGTCTCGCCGATACGCCTGCGCTGACATTTGCACCGCTCGACGTCCCCACAGGCAGACAGGCACCGGAGGGATCGCTGTGGGCGATGATGATACGCCGCTTTGAAGCCTACAAGGACGTCGTGGTGCGGCCGTTCTTCAGGGATCATTTTGCCCGGCTCGACCGCCAGATCGTGCTGGCGGATGCCCTCGCTGCATTCAATTCGGGACCCGAGGCGCTGCACGATCTCGAAGCGGCGCTATCAGGCATCCTCGATTGCTTCCGCATCGGCCGCAGCACGTTTCTATCCAGCCTGTTCCGGCCGCGCATCGACCGCATCCTGTTCGCCGCAACCAAAGCAGATCATCTGCATCATTCCAGTCACGACCGCCTCGAGGCCGTGCTGCGCCGCGCCGTCACTCGCGCTGTCGCGCGCGCGGAAGATACCGGCGCTGCGATCGACGTCGTCGCGCTCGCCGCAGTCCGCGCCACGCGCGAGGCGCAGGTTGCGCACGGCCGCGACAAACTGCCCTCGATCCTGGGCACGCCGGCCGCCGGGGAAAGCGCGAACGGCGAGTTCTTTGACGGCAACACGGAAGTGGCGACCTTTCCGGGCGATCTGCCGGATGATCCCGAGCCGCTCTTCAACGGCAGGGATGCGTTCCACGGATTATCGACGCAAGCGGCAGAGAAGAGCGATTTCCGCTTTCTCCGTTTCCGTCCGCCCAAGCTCGAACGCGAAGGAACGACCGAGCCCACACTGCCGCACATTCGCCTCGACCGTGCCCTGCAGTTCCTGATCGGAGACAAACTCGCATGAACGACCGATCGAAGCCGCGACGGCCGGCGACGTTCCGGCTCGACAATCCCGATGTCGTCGTGACCGAGGCCGACGAGACCAGCCGGCTCAACCGCGCCACCATCCAGATCACGCCGGAGCCCGATCCGGCGAACTTGCCGGTGCCGATCGAGACAGCGCTTCCGGCGCGGCGCGGCTTTCCCTGGGGGGCGCTGTTCTGGTCCGGCGTCGCCGGCCTGACGCTGCTCGGCACCGGCCTTGGCGTCGTCAGGCTGATCGAGGATCTGTTTGCGCGCAGCGAGAGCCTCGGCTTCGTCGGGCTTGCGCTCGCGTTCGTCACCACGCTTGCGCTTGCGGTGGTGATCGGGCGCGAGGCGTTCGGCCTTGCACGGCTTGCGACGATCGAAAAACTGCATCGGCGCGCCGCCGAGGTGCTCATCAGCGACGATCGCAACGAGAGTCGCGCTATCGTCAAGGACCTGGTCGCGATCGCGCACCAGAACCCGCAGCTCGCGCGCGCCCGTGCTGCGCTGGAGAGTCATACCGGCGAGATCATCGACGGCGCCGACATGATCCGGCTCGCGGAGCGCGAATTGATGTCGCCGCTGGACGCGGAGGCGCGGCGGCTGGTGTCCTCGGCCGCGCAGCGGGTCTCGATCGTCACGGCGGTATCGCCGCGCGCATTGTTCGACGTGCTGTTCGTGTTCGTGGCCTCGCTACGCCTGATCCGCCAACTCGCCCGGCTCTATGGCGGCAGGCCCGGCGCATTCGGCATGATCCGCCTGCTCCGCCACGTCATCGCCCATCTCGCCATCACCGGCGGCCTCGCCGCAAGCGACAGCCTGGTGCAGCAGATGCTCGGGCACGGGATTGCTGCAAAGCTGTCGCAGCGACTGGGTGAAGGCATGTTGAACGGGCTCTTGACGGCGCGGCTCGGCTTGGCGGCGATTGATGTCACGCGACCGCTGCCGTTCGCCGCGCTGCCGCCGCCGAAACTGTCGGATCTGGCGACGGATATGCTGCGAAAGAAAGCGGAAGAGGAGTAGTTCTCGCTTACCCTCTCCCCCTGTGGGAGAGGGTGGCTCGCCGCAAAGCGGCGAGACGGGTGAGCGACTATCTCTCGACGAATACACATCTATCCGTATGGATAGACATCCCTCATCCGGCGCTTCGCGCCACCTTCTCCCACAAGGGGAGAAGGAAGAAACCCGGCCAGCACTCGCCACTGGAACAGCGGCGAGTCCTTTGGCGGCGAGAGCTCCGGGGTCCAGCCGTCCAACTTGTCCAAAGTGTAGGTATCGATCAGGACGCCGCGCCAGCGGCGTTCGACCTGCCCTAACGGCGTACGCTTCGCCGGAATGTTCTCCCACAGCGGCGAATGATCGTCGGGCTGGCGACCGACATAGAGTCCCGCGTGGCCTCGGATCCGGTCCATGCCGGGATCGCGGAAATCCTGAAAGCGGCCGCGCTCGTTGATCTCGACAACGGGGACGCGGCCGCGAAACAGCCAGCGCATCATGGCATAGGTGCGGTAATCCGTGGTTGCGATCCAGGTCGCGCCGGTCTCGTCGAGCGCCACCTGGGCGCGCGCGGCGACCTGGTCGTAGCCGGCCTCGGCGCCGATCGGATCCATCTTGCCGAGGAAATTCCAGGACGCGGCGACGTAGTAGAGGAACACGATCACGACGAAGGCGATCCCGGACACCAATGCCGTCTTCACCCAGAAGATGCTCGAGCGGATCATCCGGGTCGACCAGTCTTCTTTCGGCAGCAGCGCGAGGTTTACCGCGGCCGCGGCGAAACCAACCGGCCACATGAACATCGGCCAGGTGTCGCCGACCCTGAGCGTCAATGATTTGAAAAAGAAGTAGACGAACGGCGCCAGCACGGCAGTGGACAGCAGGATCGCCACGGGCTCGCGGGAGCGATAACCGCGCCACGCCGTCAGGACGAGACCCGACAGCACCACCGGCAGCATGACGAAACCCACGAGACCGAGTTGCAGGCCGATATAGTCGCCGATGGTGCGCAGCGAGATGCCGTAATTTGCGGTCGCGCGAACGCCCTGGAAACGGAACGAGGCCCAGTCGTGCTGCGCGTTCCAGATCAGCACCGGCGAGAACAGGGCCACGGCGATCAGCACCGCCAGATAAGGAAAGGGGCTGCGCAGCCAGCGCCAGCGCCATTCCGGCACCAGCAGGAACGCGGCCACAGCCGGCGCGAACATGATCGCGGTGAATTTCGATAGCAGCGAGAGCCCCGCGAACAGGCCAGCGGCGAGCCACCAGCGGTCGTCGCCGCTTTGCGCGAGCCGCACCAGCGACCACATCATTGCCACCGCGAACGGGATCATGGCGACGTCGGGCGCGACCTTCGCCATCAGCAGGCCGTAATAGAGCGCGGCCTCCGGCATCAGAACAGCCACCACGATCGCGCGCACATCATGGGTGATGCGACGGACGATGTCAGCGAGCAACAGCTGTGTCACCAGCATCGCGACGATGCCGCCGAAGCGGACGCCCAGCACGGTGTCGCCGAAAATCGCGGTGCCGAAGCGGATCAGCCAGGCGATGCCGGGCGGATGGTCGAGGAAGCTCAGCGCGGCCTCCTTCGACCAGGTCCAGTAATAGGCCTCGTCGGTACGCAGCTCGATCGCGGACGCGTAAATGATGCGCAGCACCGTCATCGCGGCGATCACCAGCGCGGCCACGACCAGCGGCCGGCGCGAGGCGTCGTTGGGCTTCACGGTGATGTCGGGAGCGATCGTCACGGCGGCGCTTTTCCCCGACTTGGGAGGGGGAGTCAATGTGGCCACCGTCATCCCGGGCAGGCGAAGCGCGACCCGGGATACGGCGCAAGAGCGCTTTTGCCCACCTACAAGACTTACCGTTACGTAACCTTGTCGGGCATGTGATCGGATTGGCCATCTACCCGCGGAATTTAACTCTCCGCTGGCTGTTCTCCTCAGTGAACTGATACAAGCGAATCATGGCCGCGACCGCCCTTTCACGATTGTCCGAACTCGTCCGCTCGACCAGCGCGCGGCAAGTGCGGCTGGTCTGCGGCGTCATCCTGTTCTCTTATGTGGTCAGCCACTTCCTCAACCACGCGCTTGGCAACATCTCGGTCGATGCGATGCAGGTCGGGGTCTATTACCACACCGCGTTCTGGCAGTTCCTCCCGGTTACGATCGTGTTCTACACCGCCGCCCTCACCCACATGGGTCTCGGCGTGTACGCACTGTACCAGCGCCGCCAGTTCCGCTGGCGGACGATCGAGCCGCTGCAGCTCGTGTTGGGGCTGAGCATCCCCGCGCTGGTGATGGCGCATGTGATCGGTATCAGGCTCGGCCAGGCGCTTTACGGGCACGAAAAACTCTATCCGCAGGAGCTCTATCTGTTCTTCGTCGTGGCGCCCGCCCGGCTCTGGACGATGACGATCCTGCTGATCGTCGCCTGGGTGCATGGCTGCATCGGCATCTATTTCTGGCTCCGGCTGAAACCGTTCTTCGCGCGCGCGGCCCCGTATCTGCTGGCGGCCGCCGTGCTGATCCCGACGCTGGCGCTGCTCGGCATCTACCAGGGCGGCCGCAGTATCGCCGCCGACAGCGAGGACAGCGACTGGCGCCGGCAGAATTACACGCAGCGCGAGGTCGGCACGTTCGCACAGGCCGATACGCTCGACCGCATCACCGGCGGACTGACGATCGGTTATTTCGGCCTGCTGGGGCTGGCGCTGCTCGCGCGCGGCGTACGCGGCTGGCGCGAACGTCGCGGCGGCATGATCGCGCTGTCCTACGGCAACGGCAAGACGGTGCGCGTGCCCAAGGGTCTCTCCGTGCTGGAGGCGAGCCTGCGGCACAACGTGCCGCATGCCAGCGTCTGCGGCGGCCGTGCCCGCTGCTCGACCTGCCGCATCCGCATCATCGGCGATCACGGCACCCTGCCCGAGCCATCGCAGCGCGAAGCCTTCGTGCTGGCCCGCGTCGGCACCGCCGATCCCTCGATCCGGCTTGCCTGCCAGCTGCGGCCGACCTGCGATATCTCCTTCTTTCAGCTGTTCATGCCGCAGATGCTGGCGGCCAACGCACAGGCGTCATCGCCGGCCAGGATCGGCCAGGAGCGCTATCTGGTCAGCCTGTTCGTGGACATGCGCGGCTCGACGCAGCTCGCCGAGAAACGCCTGCCGTTCGACACCGTCTTCATCGTCAACCGTTTCCTGGGCGCAGTATCGCAGGCCGTGATCGAGAATGGCGGCCAGCCGAACCAGTTCGTCGGCGACGGCATGCTGGCGCTGTTCGGCCTCACGACCGATCCGCACACCGCCTGCCGGCAGGCGCTGAAGGCGGTGGCGGGCATTTCGACGCACGTGGACGAGCTCAACGAGCTGCTGAGCCACGACCTGCGCCAGCCGATCCGCTTCGGTATCGGCGTCCATGGCGGCGAGGTCATCATCGGCGACATCGGCTATCGCGATCACATCGTCTTCACTGCGCTGGGCGACGCCGTGAACGTCGCGGCGCGGCTCCAGGACCTGACGAAGACGCTGGCCTGCGAGGCGATCGTCTCCGAGGAGGTCCGGCGCACTGCCGGCCTTCACGAGGAGGCGCTGCCGAAGCAGGAGGTCGCGATCCGCGGTCGCGACGAGCCGATGGTCGTGCGCGTCGTTGCGGATACGAGGGATTTGTCGGCGCTCGTCGATCGAAGCGAGCGCGTGGCGGCGTAAAGTGCAAACGATGGGGGGAAATGCGCCCCTTCGCCGCTTGCTTGCGGGGAGGTGAGGAAATCCTCTCCCGCAACACCGGCCTGCTGCAGCGCAATGGCATGGGCTTGCTGCGAAAGCACGAATTGACTTCAACCTGGCGGTTGAGACAGATGAGTGCGCGCTTCGCGGTGATGACCGCGAGCCAACGAAAAGCTCCGGGAGGAGACGACATGTTCGACCGACGCGACCTGCTCAAAGGAGCGGGCCTTGCCGCCATGGCGGCCACACTGAACTCCACGAGGGCGTTGGCCCTCGACACCGTGACGCTGCCGTTCGGCAACGGCGAGCGGCCGCTGGTGAAATATCCGCAGAAACGGCCGATGATCGGGCTCACCAGCCGTCCGCCTCAGCTCGAGACGCCCTTTGCAATCTTCAACGACGGCCCGATCACGCCGAACAACGCGTTCTTCGTGCGCTATCACCTCGCCGACCTGCCCTACAATCTCGATCCCGACAAGTTCACGCTCGAGGTCAAGGGCAAGGTCGACAGGCCGCTCAAACTGTCGCTGAAGGACATCAAGAAGATGAAGGCGACCGAGATCGTCGCCGTCAACCAATGCTCCGGCAACAGCCGCGGCTTCTTCGAGCCGCGTGTTGCCGGTGGCCAGCTCGCCAATGGCGCGATGGGCAATGCGCGCTGGCGCGGTGTGCCGCTCAAGACCGTGCTCGACATGGCGGGCGTGCAGGCCGGTGCCAAGCAGGTCGTCTTCGGCGGCATGGACGGACCGGTCACCGACAAGACACCCGACTTCGCCAAGGCCCTGGACCTCGCTCACGCTGTCGACGGCGAGGTGATGCTGGCCTATGGCATGAACGGCGAGGATCTTCCGTTCCTCAACGGCTTTCCGTTGCGCCTGGTGGTGCCCGGCTATTACGGCACCTACTGGGTCAAGCACCTCAACGAGATCACCGTCGTCGACAACATCTACGACGGCTTCTGGATGAAGTCGGCCTACCGGATTCCGGATACGCCCGACAATTCGATCGAGCCCGGCACGACGCCGAAAGCGACGATTCCGATCAACCGCTTCACCATCCGCTCCTTCATCACCAACGTGCCTGATGGCGCCAAGCTGAAGGCCGGACGGACGACGCTGCGCGGCATCGCTTTCGACGGCGGCAAGGGCATCAAGGACGTCTCGGTCTCCACCGACGGCGGCAAGACCTGGGCCTCCGCCAAGCTCGGCAAGGATCTCGGCAACTACTCGTTCCGCGAATGGAAGTTGCCGGTGAAGCTCGCGACCGGCCAGGTCGAACTCAAGGTGCGCGCCACCAGCAATTCCGGAGAGACGCAGCCGGACACGCCGCGCTGGAACCCGGCCGGTTATTTGCGCAACGTCGTCGAAACCGTCCGCGTCAGCGTGGCCTGAGGAGAATGATCATGCAGCGCCCCGTTCTCAGCGCCATCGCGTTTGCCGCCGCCGCATTGGCAGGATCCGCCCTTGCCGCCCCGGTCAATTACAAGACCCCCGACGAAACTGCAGCCTTCAGGCCCGGCCCCAATCTCGAGGTCGTGCAGGGCAATTGCGCCGCCTGCCACTCGTCCGACTACATCGCGACCCAGCCGCCGATGAAGGACAAGAAAGCCTTCTGGCAGGCCGAAGTGACCAAGATGATCAAGGTTTATGGCGCGCCGATCGCCGAGGCCGACGTCGGCAAGATCGTGGACTACCTGGCTGCCACTTATTGACGGCATCAGGGCCAATTGACCGCGAAACGGGCAAATCAGGCAAAAACGCCGCGAAGTTGAGCGAATTTCGGTAAAATGCGGATGTGGTTTGATCTACCAAGCCCGCCACATTCCGCGTATCCTGTTAGGACCGAACCGGCCGGTTGGCGGGGACTGGCGGTTCGTGATCTCGGAGGAAGACCCGCGGAGAAGACGTGATGCCCAAAGGTACGGTCAAGTGGTTCAACCCGACGAAGGGTTATGGATTTATCCAGCCTGCGTCGGGCGGCAAGGATGTGTTCGTGCATATCTCGGCAGTGCAGAAAGCCGGCCTCTCCTCGCTCAACGAGGGACAGACGGTTGAATATGAAGAGATCGCAAACCGGGGCAAGACCTCCGCAGAGAACCTCAAAGTATAAGCCCGCCAGCCGTTGCTGCCTCCCGGATCTGCTCCGGGAGTGAGGCCAAAAAAATTTAGAAGACGATCAGTGCACTCGACGACAGGCGTTGCGACTGCACGCGAAAGGTTATTTGCCTGGAGAGATCGCCGATCAACGCCGCAGCAATGACAATCGCGACCGCATGTCGTGTCAGCCCACCGGCAACGGTGCGTCGCGCTTGATCTCCTCCATCACCGCATAGGTGCGCGTCTCGCGCACCCCCGGCATCGACAGCAGGGTCTCGCCGAGAAATCGTCGATACGCGGTCATGTCCGCCAGCCGCGCCTTCACCAGATAATCGAAGCCGCCGGCAACCATGTGACACTCCAGCACTTCGGGCGCCAGTTTCACCGCGCGCGCAAAGCGCTCGAAATTGTCGGGCGTGGTCTTGTCGAGCAGCACCTCGACGAACACGAGCAAGCCGAGCCCAAGCCGGTGCGGATTGAGTCGCGCACCGTAGCCTTCGACAAAACCCTCGCGCTGCAACCGCTTCAGCCGCTCGCCGACCGAGGTCGGCGACAGCCCGATGCGCTCGGCGAGCTCGACATTGGCGATTCGCCCGTCCTCCTGCAAAATCGAGAGGATTTTCCGGTCTATTCGATCGAGTTCCATACTTTATGCGGTTTAATGATCGGCAAGCTTCATTTTTTACGGCAAAATGGCTATCTTGTCTATCGAACCACGGTCATGCGGGCTTTATCCTGATTTTCAACCCCAGGAGACGCCATGCCGAACAACCCGCCGCCCTTCTCAGCCCCCTACGCGCCTGACGACGCCGATTTGGCTGTGCGCCTGTTTCCGTTGTCGCATCTCACCCCACCGCAGGACGCCCGGATCGACCGCACCGCGACGCGGCTGATCGAGGCAATCCGCAAGCGCGACGACCGGCTCGGCGGGGTCGAGGACATGCTGCGCGAGTTCGCGCTCTCGACGAAGGAGGGGCTGGCGCTGATGGTTTTGGCCGAGGCGTTGCTGCGCGTGCCCGATGCCCGCACCGCCGACCAGTTCATCGAGGACAAGCTCGGCGAGGGCGACTTCATCCATCATGAGACCAAGTCCACCGCGTTCCTGGTCAACGCCTCGGCCTGGGCGCTTGGCCTGTCAGCGCGGGTGATCCAGCCCGGCGAGACGCCGGACGGCACAATCGGCCGGCTGGTGAAGCGGCTTGGCGCACCGGCGGTGCGCACCGCCACGCGCCAGGCGATGCGGTTGATGGGCAACCATTTCGTGCTGGGCGAGACCATCGAGCAGGCGCTGGAGCGAGGCAAGCCGCGCTCCGGCCAGAAGTCGCGCTACTCCTTCGACATGCTCGGCGAAGGCGCGCGCACGGCTGCCGATGCCAGGCGCTATTTCGACGCCTATGCCAGCGCGATCGAAACGATCGGCAAGGCCGCGGGCGACCATCCCCTGCCCGACCGGCCCGGCATCTCCGTCAAGCTCTCGGCGCTGCATCCGCGCTTCGAGGCGATCAGCCGGGACCGCGTCATGGCCGAGCTCGTTCCGCAACTGCAGGATCTCGCGCGGCGCGCCAAGGCGCATGACCTCAACTTCACCGTCGACGCCGAGGAGGCCGACCGGCTGGAGCTGTCGCTCGACGTGATCGCGGCAACGCTCGCCGATGACTCGCTGAAAGGCTGGGACGGCTTTGGCCTCGCGATCCAGGCCTATCAGAAGCGCGCCGGCGCGGTGATCGACTACGTCCACGAGCTGGCCCGCGCGCATGATCGAAAGCTGATGGTGCGCCTCGTGAAGGGTGCCTATTGGGACACCGAGATCAAGCGCGCGCAGGAGCGCGGGCTCGACGGCTATCCGGTGTTCACCCGCAAGGCGATGACGGATCTGAACTACGTCGCCTGCACGGCGAAGCTTCTCACTTTGCGGCCGCGGCTCTTCCCGCAATTCGCCACCCACAACGCTCTCACCGTCGCAACCGTGCTGGAGCTTGCAGGTAGCAGCGGCGGCTTCGAATTCCAGCGGCTGCACGGCATGGGCGAAGCGCTCTACGAGCAACTCGCCAAGGATCACCCTGAGATCGCCTACCGCACCTATGCGCCGGTCGGCAGCCATCGCGACCTGCTCGCCTATCTGGTCCGGCGGCTGCTCGAGAACGGCGCCAATTCGTCCTTCGTGGCGCAGGCGGCCGACTATCGCGTGCCGGTCCCCGCGCTGTTGAAGCGCCCGGTCGATCTCATCGTCCGGCCCGATCACGCGCATCATGCCAGAATTCCGCTGCCGGGCGATCTGTTCGCACCCGAGCGGCACAATTCACCCGGCATCGAATTCGGCGAGCGCGCCGCGCTCGCCCGGTTGCTCGCCGAGGTCAAGGCCGCAACGCCCGACCTCAAGCCGAATCCCGACGCAACGCCTGAGCAGGCGGCACCGGCGATCGCTGCGGCCCGCGCGGGCTTTGCTGGATGGAGCCGGACCCCTGCGGCAACACGCGCGGCAGCGCTGGAGCAGGCCGCGCATCTCCTGGAGAGCCGCTCCGCGCATTTCATCGCACTCTTGCAAGCCGAAGGCGGCAAGACGCTCGACGACGCGCTCTCCGAGCTGCGCGAAGCCGCCGACTTCTGCCGCTATTATGCCGCGCAGGGCCGAAAGCTGTTCGGCAGCGAGACCGCCATGCCGGGCCCGACCGGCGAGAGCAACGCGCTCGCCATGCGCGGCCGCGGGGTCTTTGTCGCGATCTCGCCGTGGAATTTTCCGCTGGCGATTTTCCTCGGCCAGGTCACGGCCGCGCTGATGGCCGGCAACAGCGTCGTGGCCAAGCCGGCCGAGCAGACGCCGCGCATCGCGCGCACGGCTGTCGCGCTGCTGCACGAGGCCGGTATCCCGAATAGCGCACTGCATCTCGTCACCGGTGACGGCCGTATCGGCGCGGCACTCACGGCGCACGCTGATATCGCCGGCGTCGTCTTCACCGGCTCGACCGAGGTCGCGCGTCAGATCAACCGGACCCTTGCTGCGAAGGATGGACCGATCGTGCCGCTCATCGCGGAGACCGGCGGCATCAACGCCATGATCGCGGATGCCACCGCCCTGCCCGAGCAGGTCGCCGATGACGTGGTGACCTCCGCCTTCCGTTCCGCCGGCCAGCGCTGCTCGGCGCTGCGGCTGCTGTTCGTCCAGGAGGACGTCGCCGACCGCATGATCGAGATGATCGCGGGCGCCGCGCGCGAATTGAAGATCGGCGATCCCGCAGATGTCGCAACCCATGTCGGCCCGGTGATCGATACCGAGGCCAAGCAGCGGCTCGATGCCCACATTGCGCGGATGAAGAGCGAGGCGCGGCTGCACTTCGCCGGCATCGCGCCGGATGGCTGCTTCGTCGCACCGCATATCTTCGAGTTGAAGGATGCCGGCCAGCTCACCGAGGAGGTGTTCGGCCCGATCCTGCATGTGGTGCGCTACCGCGCCGAGACGCTCGGCCGCGTGCTACAGGCGATCGAGCGCACCGGTTACGGGCTGACGCTCGGAGTCCACTCCCGCATCGACGACACGATCGAGGCCATCATCGAGCGCGTCCAGGTCGGCAACATCTACGTCAACCGCAACATGATCGGCGCGGTGGTCGGGGTGCAGCCGTTCGGCGGCAATGGCCTGTCCGGAACCGGGCCCAAGGCGGGCGGCCCGCATTACCTCGCGCGCTTTGCCACCGAGCAGACCGTGACCATCAATACCGCGGCCGCCGGCGGCAACGCGGCGTTGCTCGCGGGAGAGGAATAAGGCCTTGCGCCTGATGCCGTTGCATCCCGGCAAAACATCGGTCTAATGGCTCCCCGTGACGTGCCCGCGCCAATTCCAGCCAGCGGGAAACAACAAGAGCGAGGGAGCAACGCCGCGATGGAAAAAGGCATCTTTGCAGGGCTCAAGGTTCTGGACTGCGCGAGCTTCATCGCGGCGCCCGCGGCCGCGACCGTGCTGTCCGATTTCGGCGCCGACGTCATCAAGATCGAGCCGCCGGGCGCCGGCGATCCCTACCGCAATCTGCCCAACCTGCCCGGCTATCCCACCAGCGAGCACAATTTCGCCTGGCTGCTCGAGGCCCGCAACAAGAAGAGCCTCGCGCTCGACCTCTCCAAGCCCGAGGCGCAGGCGGTGCTCTACAAACTGGTCGAAGAGGCCGACGTCTTCATCACCAACATGCCGCCACCGGTGCGCGGCCGGCTCGGCATCAGCTATGACCATCTCGCCCATCTCAACGACCGGCTGATCTACGCCTCCTTCACCGGCTATGGCGAGAAGGGCGAGGAAGCCAACAAGCCCGGCTTCGACAGCAACGCCTATTGGGCGCGCTCCGGCCTCATGGACCTCGTCCGCGCCGACATCCACACCACGCCCGCCCGCTCGGTCGCCGGCATGGGCGACCATCCCTGCGCCATGGCGCTGTACAGCGCGATCGTCACGGCGCTGTACCAGCGCGAGAAGACCGGCAAGGGCTCTCATGTCGCCTCCAACCTGATGGCCAACGGCGTGTGGGCGGCCAGCGTGCTGGCGCAGGCCAAGCTCTGCGGCGCCAAGTTCGGCGAGCGGCGGCCTCGCGAGCGCGCGCTCAATGCGGTCGCCAACCACTATCAATGCAAGGACGGCCGCTGGCTGATCCTGTCGCTGCTCAGCGAGGAGAAGCAGTGGCCAACGCTCGCCAAATGCCTCGGACGCGAGGACCTGATCAACGATCCGCGCTTCGCCACCAAGCCCGACCGTCACGCCCGCTCGGTCGAGCTCATCAGGATTTTTGACGAGATTTTTGCGACCAAAGATCTCGCCGAATGGCGCAAAATCCTCGACGGCAGCGGCCTGGTGTTCGGCATCGTCGGAATCCTGGACGACATTCCTGATGACAAGCAGATGCTCGACAACGAGGTGCTGGTGCCGTTCGAGAACGACACCATGCTCACCATCAACTCACCGATCTGGATCGACGGCACCAGGAAGGTGCAGCCGCGCAAGCCGCCGGGTGTCGGCGAGCACAGTGACGAGATTTTGCGTAACGCGGGATACGACGAGGCCGCGATCAAGCAGCTGCGGGCGAAGGGGGCGGTGGGGTAAGGGGACATCGCTCCAACCCCGTCATGCCGAACGATCCCGATATAACCTCACGACCACATCTTTCGCCTGAGGTCCCATGCCCAGCTACCGCCTGCATTACTTCCCCGAATCCGGCAACAGCTACAAGCTGGCGCTGATGCTCACGCTGTGCGGCGAGAGGTTCGAGCCTGTCTGGACCGATTTCGGCGGCGGCGTCACGCGCACGGCGGAATGGCGCCGGAGCGTGAACGAGATGGGCGAAATTCCCGTGCTCGAGGTCGACGGCGTGAAGATGACGCAGACCGCGCCTCTCCTGCTCAGGCTCGCCGAGCAATATGGCCGCTTCGGCGCCGAGACGGACGCCGAAAAATTCGAGCTGCTGCGCTGGCTGTTCTGGGACAACCACAAGCTCACCGGTTACATGGCGACCTACCGTTTCATGCGGGCCTTCACCGAGAAGAACGATCCCCAGGTGCTGAAGCACTTTCGACGGCGGCTCGACGATTTCCTCGGTATTCTCAATGGGCATCTCCAGCGCAATGCGTTCGCGATCGGGGCGAGGCCAACCGTCGCCGATATCTCGATGATGGCCTATCTGCACTATCCAAGCGACGAGCACGGTTTTGATTTCGCGGCAAGCCATCCCGCCATCCATGCCTGGCTCGGCCGCATGGCCGCGCTGCCCGGCTGGAGGTCTGCCTACGAGCTCTTGCCCGGCAAGCGGATGACGAACTTTGCGAAGTGAGGATGCCGATTACCTCAGCGCCAGCCAGCCGAGCGTGAACAGGATGCCGCCAATGATGACGGCCGCCGTGACAGCCGAGGCGCTGACGCGAATACTGCCTGCGATTTGCTTGGCTTCCTCATTCTGCGCAATCTCGCGATTGCGCTTCTTGTTGGCTTCGCTGGTATCCGTCATGGGTCATCCAAATCGCTTGTTGGTTGGCGCATGATCTCGAGATCATGCGCTAACGCGTCTTGATGAAGCACATGCCAATGCGGCTCGAAGCCGCCGCAGGCTGACAGGTGAGACCTTTAGCACAGGTCCATGACGTAAAACTCTTGTCGGCCGTTCCCGATCCCGCGTTTTGCAGGGAACAATGCGCGCCCCAGCCGTCCTGATATTCGGTGCCGGCGAGCTCTTGGCTGCCGCGGGTCTGCGGGCGGCTGGCAAATCCGCGCGAGAAATCAGGGCGTTTACCCTCCGCGAACGCGGTCAGGATGTCGCGACGGCGGACCTGATCGCCGAAGAAATGCGGCGAGGCCGGCACGGTGGTGGAATTCGACGCCCCCTCCGTCAGCCAGTCCACGCCCGGGAAATGGAAGCCGCCGATGCCGCGGGTCTGGTGGCAACCCGAGCAGGTGATATCGTTGAGGCGGCGCTGGAAGCCTGGGACCGAACGGATGTTATCCATGGCGACGCCGCGCGCGGCCGCCCGCTTCAGCGCGCCGACGACGTCGTCGGCGGTGAAGAGAGGATCGCTCCCGCCCTCGCCCTTCTCCCCTTGCATCATCCCGAACTCGGGCTGCAGGTCCGAGACATCAAAACCGGCCGGCGTCGGCGCCACGGCGGCCTTTGTCAGGAACTTTTCGGGGATCAGCGCGGTGCCGCGATCGAACTCGCGCAGATTCGCAGGCGTCAGCAGCCAGTCCTTGAACTCGCGCCGGAGCGCGTCATCAGCCAAAATGCGGTCGCGGTCGATCTGGTTCTCCAGTGTCGATTCCACGAACGTCCTGGTGCCGGGGTCGTATTTGAACACCTTGAGCAGATAATCGGAGCGGAAATCGTGCAGCGCCGATTTCGGCGCGATCGATATCTGGATATTGGTCTCGATACGGTCGATCATCGCATCGTAAGGTGCAGAGTGACTGCCGATCAGGCCCTGCCAGTCACCATTGTCGAGCCAGCGCCGCGCGACCTCGGCGCAAGTGACAGGCTTGCCGTTCCGATCGAGCTGGTGCGCATCGCGCGCTTTCATCACCAGGTTGAACGTCATCGGCAGGCGCGTGGCGATGTCGCTGCCGTCCGCGCCGGCATAGAACCGCGCCAGACGATAGATCAGCCGGATCTCGCCGCAGGATTCTCCCGAGACATAGGCGCGGTCCATGCGATTGACGATGCCGGCCAGCACGAAACGCGTGTGGGCAGATTTCAGATTGCCCCGATCGAACAGCTGGACGTCGAAACCCTCGCCGACGCCGATGGTTTCGCTCGGCGATCCCCGCTTGTGCTGCGCGATGTAGCGATCGAACTCCGCATCGATCGCCGGCGGAATCTCCTTGAGCTGCGGCAGTGACGCGAACAGCACATCGCTCGTCAGCGGAACATTGCCGTTACGCTCCGGCAGCAGCAGTCGCGGGATCGACAGCGCATCGCTCTGGTCGAGCTTGCGCAGGAGATCGGGATCGGTGATCGCGGTGCCGCGCACGAGCGGCGCGTTCTCCGCTGCCGAGAGCGACATGACGCCGCCAAGCAACAGTGTGATGGCCAGGAGAATTCGCAGCGCGCGGCTCATGTCTCAACTAACACCGCGCCTGACAGCCTATTCAAGCAAAAAGGCGCTTCACGCGGTGGTGAAGCGCCTGCTTGAAATTCAGCTACCAAGGTTCAGCGCGCGACGATCAGGCCCCTGGGGGTGACGACGACCCAGCGACCGTCCTGGCGACGGATCGCATCGACGCGGCCGAGGCCGGGGATGGGATCGCCGGCATAGACCTCGTAAAGGCCCCCGCGACCCTCGATCAGCGCGCCGCCATTGGCAACGTCGCGAAGCCTCCAGCCTTCGATCGTCGGCAGGCGACCGACCTCGGTCTTGGGCGCGGCCGGCGCGGGCGCGACTGTCGCGACCTGGGTCGGAGCGGGCGCGATCGTGCCGGTGGTCTCCTTCGCCGGCACTGCTGCGGCGGCCTGCACGGGAGCGGCCGGCGGGGTGGCGCGGAGCTTGTCGACCGTCTCGGAGAGTCTTGCGAGCTTGGCCATCGGTTCGGCCTGCGCCTTCTCGAGCTTATCGAGACGATCGTTGGTCCGGTTGATCTGGCTGAGACCGGTCTTCGAACTGTGCTCGACATTGGCCTTGAGCGCGACGATATCGGCATCGATCCGCGCAATGGAGGCGTCGAGCGTGCTGGTATCGGCGACCTGCACAGGAGCCGGGGCAGCGGCGAAATGCATCATGCCAGCGGTTGCGAGCGCCCCGCTGATGGCGCCGACGCAAGCCGCGATCGCGACCACCGCAGCCATCGCCGACAGGCGGCGCTTGCCGCCGGTCTCGCGCACCTCATCGGCCTTCACATGCGGGGCAAACTCTTCGCGCCCCCAGCTCCGCCCCGAGGGCGCCATGACAAGGAGCTTGCCCGGCTTCGGCTCGGACTTGGGTCCGGCTTTGGGTTCGGCCTTAACGTCGGCCTTGGCTTCAAACTTCGGGACCTCGGTCCTTGGAGCCTCGAGTCTTGGAGCCTCGAGTCTTGGAGGCTCGACCTTCGGGGCGTCCGCCTTGACCGGATCAGGCTTGGGGGGCGTCTCATGGTCGGGGGCGATCGAGGGGGCCTCGATGCCGGCGACGGCCTCAACAGTACCGGTCCGGTGGTTGGTCTCTTGGCCGGCCAAGTCGGGCATGGGTTCGCTCACGGCTCAAATTCTCCAGTCTAGGTTGACTTTTTGGTAACTTTCATTGCTTGCGAATTCCTTACCTCGGGACCCGCTTACCGAAATTTTAGGAACTCGTCCGGGGCCGAATTGGGTCAGCAAGATGGAACCGGCGTGGCGCCGCGCAACAAATCGTCAGCTAATGCTGCTCTGCGGTAGGCCGCACGCCTTAGCCGAAGGAGTGTTTGCCGGCGATTGCTCCCCGGCTAACATGGGCCGTCCCGTCAGCCAGAAGGCGTTTGGGGGGTGCTATGACGATCGAGAAATGCATCAACGCGTTTGGTGTCGATGACGTCATCTTCGAGGAGGGCTCGACGGGCCGCGAGCTGTTCGTCGTGCTCGACGGCGAAGTCGAGATCGCCAAGCTCGACGGCGCGCGTAAGACCAGTATCATCAAGCTCGGCAAGGGCGAGTTCTTCGGCGAGATGGCCGTGATCGACGGCTCGGCCCGCTCGGCAACCGCGATCGCCTCTGCGCCGGATACAAAGGTGATGCGGATCAATCACGCGCGCTTCGTCTACCTCGTCAGCCAGCAGCCGGCGTTCGCGCTGATGGTGATGGACGCGCTCTCCAAACGCCTGCGCGCCTCCAACGCGGTCACCTACCGGGCGGGGCAATCATGAGCGACCGAAAGCCGACCGCATTCCCGATCCTGATGAAGAACGACATCTGCTCGCTGATCCAGGCAGCCGATGACGTCTATCAGATCCGCTTCTCCAACCGCGCGGCGAATGCCTATCTCGTGCGCGGCTCGGCACGCACCATCCTGATCGATGTCGGCCTGTCCTCGAACTATCCGGCGATGGTGGAGTGCCTGAACTTCGCCGGCTGCCCGCCGGAGAAGATCGACATGCTGGTGCTGAGCCATGAACATCTCGACCATATCGGCGCAGCCTGGCACTTCAACGAACGCCGCACCTATGTCGCCGCCCACAGGCTCGCCGCCAACAAGATCATGCTGCGCGACGACTTCTCGATGCTGCGCAAGATGTTCAACGAACCGAACGTGCCGATCAATATCGACATCTGGCTCGAGGAAGGCAATCTGATCGACCTCGGCAATTTCCGCCTCAACGTGATGTACACGCCGGGCCACACCTCGGCCTGCATAACGCTGTTCGATCAGGACAAGGGCCTGCTGTTCGCCGCTGACACCTTGATGCCCGGCGGCGTGATGGGCGGCGTGTTCGGCTCCGGCAGCATTTCCGACTACATCCAGTCGCTGGAGCGGCTGAAGGGGCTGAACTCCAAGATCCTGCTCTCGGGCCACGGACGCCTGTCCGATACACCGCAGGAGGACGTGCGCATTGCGATCGCGCGGTCGCACGGCCTGTTGGAAGATACCGCGCAATTGTTCGATGCGCTCGACGCGCGTTCAAACTTCGAGCCGATCATGCAGTCGGTGCGGGATCTGAACAAGCTGGATGATTGAAGACGCGGGCACCTCCGCCAGCCCGTCATTGCGGGCTGCGCTCGCAATGACAGAGTGTGGGTGATCAGCCAGGCCTACATCACCACCGGCTTGTCCGGCAGCTCGTTTGGATGCGCTCCGCCCGGCGGGAAATGTTTTGCCAGCTCCCGCGATACCGACGCGATGCCGTCGATCACGCCGCGCTCGAACTGGCCCGCCCTGAACGCCGCCTCCATCGCCCGGCAGATTGCCTCCCATCCCACCGCGCCGACCTTCGCATCGATACCGCGATCGGCGATGATCTCGACGTCGCGATCGGCGAGCAGGAGATAGATCAACACGCCGTTGTTGTGCGCGGTGTCCCAGATCCGCAAGTGCGAGAACACGTCAAGCGCGCGGGCGCGGGCATGCTGATTGCGGAACAACGGAAGGCCATCGAGCGCGCCCTCGACGACGAAACGAACCTGGCCGGAATGCGTCGTCTCGCTCTGCCTGATGGCCTGCTCGATGCGGTCGATCACGGCTGGCGGAAACACCTGTCTGGCGCGCCAATGGTGCTGGAGGAGATGCCTGGTAATACGCCTGATGCTCATGACTACCAGCTCCCCGAGGCGCCGCCGCCACCAAAGCTGCCGCCACCGCCGCTGAAGCCGCCGCTGGAGGACGACCCGCTGCTCCAGCCGCCCGACGAGGAACCGCCCGACCACGACCCGCCGCGCGAGGACCTGGTCGAGGCCGGAAACAGATCGGCAATGAAGGACAGCACAAAGCCGATGATCCCTGCGAGCAGGGCCAGCGCGCCCGAACCGAGGATCAGCAACGCCAGCAGGCCGATCACGCTGCCGGTTGCGACCGAGCCCAGCAACCGCCCGAGCAGCGCGCGCAAGAATCCGCCGAACACGAGCGCGGCAAACAGGACGAACGGGACAGCCGGCCCGATGTCGTCCAGATTGGCGAAGTTGACGCTGCGTGAGGGCACCGGCAACGGTTCGCCATCGACGACGCGCATGATCCGGTCGACGCCGGCCGAGATGCCACCGGCGAAGTCGCCCTCCCTGAATTTCGGCGTGATGACCTCATCGATGATCCGCCGCGAGGTAACGTCGGTGAGCGCGCCTTCGAGACCGTAGCCGACCTCGATACGCAGATGCCGATCGTTCTTGGCGATCACCAGGATCGCGCCGTCGTCGACCTTCTTGCGGCCGATCTTCCAGGCCTCCGCGACACGGATCGAGAACTGCTCGATCGTCTCGGGGTCCGTCGTCGGCACGATCAGCACCGCGATCTGGCTGCCCTTGCGCGTCTCGAAATCGCCGAGCTTCTGCGACAGCGCGGCGATGTCGTTGCTCGACAGCGTACCGGTGCGGTCGACCACGCGGCCGGTGAGCTGGGGGACCGCGACGTCGGCCGCGGCGGGGACGGCGAGGAAGAGCGCGACAACGAGCCACACACTCAGTGTCATCGCCCGGCGTGACCGGGCGATCCAGCATTCCAGAGACGCCGGCGAAATACGGAGAGGCCGCGGCGTACTGGATCCCCCGCTTTCGCGGAGGACGACAGTGGTGTGCGGGGCACGCATCGGATCCGAACGCACTTACTTCGACGGCGACGGCGCAGGCGCGTTGAAGTCGACCTTCGGCGCGGTCGAGATTTCCTTTTCGTTCTCGACCGAGAAGTTCGGCTTCTCCTTGTAACCGAACATCATCGCGGTGACATTGCTCGGGAACGAGCGGATGGTGACGTTATACTCCTGCACCGACTTGATGTAGCGGTTGCGCGCGACCGTGATGCGGTTTTCGGTGCCCTCGAGCTGCGACATCAGATCCTTGAACAGGGCATCCGACTTGAGCTGCGGATAATTTTCCGTGACGACAAGGAGCCGCGACAGCGCGCTGGAGAGCTCGCCCTGTGCAGCCTGGAATTTCTGGAAGGCGGCGGGATCGTTCAGCACCTCGGGCGTTGCCTGGATGCTGCCGACCTTGGCGCGGGCATTGGTGACGCCGAGCAGCACGTCCTTCTCCTGCTGCGCAAAGCCCTTCACCGAGTTGACGAGGTTGGGCACAAGATCGGCGCGGCGCTGATACTGGTTCACCACCTCGGACCAGTTGGCCTTGATCTGCTCGTCCTCGCCCTGGATCGCGTTGTAGCCGCAATTGGTGAGGCTGAGCGAGGCCAGCGCTGCCAGCACGGTCAGGATCTTGCGCATCAAATTTCTCCCGATGGAATCGAGCGCAAACTACCAGATTGGGCGTATACGGCGCCAGATGTCGGAGCGGCGCGAAAAGCAGCCGTCTGACGCAAGCCCCTTGCCTATCGCCGCGCGCCATAGTCAACTCGAAGCAAACAAAAATACACGGGAGCGCGCCATGTCCTCGTTCGAGACCATTTTGGTGGAGCGGCCGGAGCCGGCGATTGCCCGGGTCGTGATGAACCGGCCCGAGGCGCGCAATGCACAGAACCTGCAAATGACTTACGACCTCAACGCCGCCTTCGACGCGGCTGTTCAGGACGACACGGTCAAGGTGATCATCCTCGCCGGCAACGGGCCGCACTTCTCGTCCGGCCACGATCTGCGTCCCGGCAGCAGAAATGCTGCGGGCGTCGATTTTCCGCCTGTGGGAAATTGGGGCGGCTTTGCTGAACCCAACGCCCATGGCCGCTTCGCGCGCGAGCAGGAAATATATCTCCAGATCACGCGGCGCTGGCGCAACCTCGCCAAGCCCACGATCGCCGAGGTGCACGGCAAATGCATCGCCGGCGGGCTGATGCTGGCCTGGGCCTGCGACCTCATCATTGCCAGCGACGACGCGCAGTTCTGCGATCCCGTCGTCATCATGGGCGTCTGCGGCGTCGAGTGGTTCGTGCATCCCTGGGAGCTGGGTCCGCGCAAGGCCAAGGAATTCTTGTTCACCGCCGACAGCTGGAGCGCACAGGAGGCGCATCAGCTCGGCATGGTGAACCAGGTCGTGCCGCGCGCGGAATTGTCGGCGCGCGTGCTGGAGCTGGCGCGCCGGATCGCAGCAAAACCGTCCTTCGCGCTGAAGCTGACCAAGGAAGCGGTGAACCGCTCCGTCGACGTGATGGGGCAGCCCGCCGCGATCGACCAGGCCTTTGCGCTGCATCAGCTCTGTCACGCCCACAATCTTCAGGAGTTCGGCATGGTGGTCGATCCATCCGGATTGCATCCCTCCGTGCGCAAGCCGGCGGCCGCGGAGTAGAAACATGGACCTCAATCTCAGCGACGAGCAACGGCTGCTGCGCGAGAGCGCGGAACGCTTCGTGGCGGAAAGCTATGATGCCGACCACCGCCGCAAGATGGCGAATGATCCGCTCGGCTTCAGCCCTGTCGTGTGGAAGCAGTTCGCCGAGCTCGGCTGGCTGGCCCTGCCGATCGCAGAGGAGTTTGGCGGGCTCGGTGGCGGGCCGATTGAGATCGGCATCTTGATGGAAGCCTTTGGCCGTGGGCTGGTGTCCGAGCCCTATGTCGCCACAATCGTGCTGGGCGCCGCGCTGATCGACAGATGCGGCAGCACGGCGCAGAAGCAGGCGAGCTTGCCCAAGGTCGCGGACGGATCATTCAAGCTGGCGTTTGCGCATTCCGAGCGCGTGGCGCGGTTCGATCTTGCCAAGGTGGCCACCGTCGCCAACAAGACGGCGCAAGGCTGGCGGCTCGCCGGCAGCAAGATCGCCGTGCTCGATGGCCATGCCGCCGACGAGATCATCGTCTCTGCGCACCTGCATGATCATCATGGACCGTCGGGGCGGCTCGGCCTGTTTCTGGTGCCGGCAACCGCGCCCGGCCTTGTGCTCACCGATTATCCGCGCCTCGGCGGCGGACGCGCCTGCGACATCGAACTGTCAGGCGTGCAGCTGCCGGAGGACGCCCTGCTCGGCAACGGCAAGAACGCGCTGCCGGCGATCGAATGGGCGGTCGATCGCGCCATGGCCGCGCTCGGTGCCGAAGCGGTCGGCATCATGCAGACGCTGCTGGAGACGACGCTCGAATACACCAAGATCCGAAAACAATTCGGCCGGCCGCTCTCCGCCAACCAGGTGATCCGCCACCGCCTCGCCGATATGGCGATCCAGGTCGACGAAGCACGTTCGATGGCGCTCCGCGCCGCCCTGAAGGCCGATAACGCGCCGGGCGAGCGCGCCCGGGCCGCCTCGGGCGCGAAGGCCAAGATCGGCAAATGCGCGCGCTTTGTCGGGGAACAATCGATCCAGCTTCACGGCGGCATGGGTGTCACCGAGGAGCTCGAGGTCGGCGCCTATTTCAAGCGGCTCGTCGCCTTCGACACGCTGTTCGGCGGCACCGCGCATCATTACGCCCGCCACGCCCAGCTTGGCCGCGTTACTCAGCCCGGCTGATAAAAAGGAGCGCATCATGGACCTCTCGTTCAATGCCGAGGAGCGCGCCTTCCAGAGCGAGGTGCGCGGCTTCATCGCGAAGAATCTCACCGACGAGATGAAGCGCGCGACCGCGCTGACACCGTCGGTGTTCTCCGATCCCGACATCGGCATGGCCTGGCAACGCGCGCTGCACGGCCGCGGCTGGGGTGCACCGGGCTGGCCGGTCGAACATGGCGGACCCGACTGGACGCCGGCGCAACGCTGGATCTTCGAGACCGAGTGCGCGCGGGCCGG
Organism: Bradyrhizobium sp. CCBAU 51627; assembly: GCF_028128765.1. Lineage (GTDB taxonomy): Bacteria > Pseudomonadota > Alphaproteobacteria > Rhizobiales > Xanthobacteraceae > Bradyrhizobium. The sequence continues at coordinate 12,731 of NZ_LBJG01000080.1, read as the reverse complement.
CGTGCCCAATGTCAATGTGATGGGCGTGAAGATGGTCGGGCCCGTCATCATCGGTTTCGGCTCGCCGGAGCAGAAGAATTTTTATCTGCCGCGGATTCTCTCCGGCGAGGACTATTGGTGCCAGGGCTATTCGGAGCCGGGCTCCGGCTCAGATCTCTCCTCGCTGAAGACGCGCGCAGTGCGCGACGGCGACGACTACATCGTCAACGGCACCAAGATCTGGACCACCCACGCGCACCACGCCAACCGCATGTTCGCGCTGGTGCGGACCAGCGACGGCCCCCGGCAGCAGGATGGCATCAGCTTCATCCTGATCGACATGAAGACGCCGGGCATCACCACACGGCCGATCCTGACCATCGGCGGCGACCACGAGGTCAACCAGGTGTTCTTCGACGACGTGCGCGTGCCCGTCGCCAACCGCGTCGGCGAGGAAGGCAAGGGCTGGACATACGGCAAGTATCTGCTCGAGTTCGAGCGCGGCTCCGGCATTGCCTCGGCCAAGCTGCGCGAAGGGCTGCGCGCCATCACCGAGCTCGCTGAGTCCGATCTCACGGGACGGGCCATCGACAGCCCCGATATCGCCACGCGCATCTCCGAGGTCGAGGTCGACATCGACGCGCTGGAAATGACCGAGCTGCGCGTGCTCTCGGCGCTGCAGACCGGGCAAAACCCCGGCGCGGTGTCATCGATCCTGAAGCTGCGCAACAGCGAAATCCGGCAGGCCGTGACACGGCTCGGCGTCGACGTGATCGGCCACGATGCTCTCGCGGTAGAGCCGATGCGCCCGCTCTACAAGCTCAATCACGAGCCGGCGCTGCCCGAGGACATGCTGACGGTGGTGCCGGAATATCTCAATGGCCGGGCCTACACGATCTTCGGCGGCACCTCGGAGATCCAGCGCGATATCATTGCGAAGATGATGCTGGGGATATGAGGACGACGACTCTCTCCTTCGTCAGGGCGAGGAGCCCTTGCGACGAAGCAATCCAGAATCTTTCGGTGAAGGGACTCCGGATTGCTTCGCTGCGCTCGCAATGACGTCATGGTAACAGGGCGGGCCCGGATTTCGCTGCGCTCCATCCAGGCTACGCGCCGTCGCTCTTAGCTCGCCTTCGCGTCCCTGATCGCCTTCCAGATCTTCTGCGGCGTCAGCGGCGTGTTCAGCTGGGTGATGCCGAGGTCGGCGAGCGCGTCCATCACGCCATTGGTAACGCAAGGAGGGCCGCCGATGGCGCCGGATTCGCCGCAGCCCTTGGCGCCGAGTGGATTGGTGCGGCAGGGCGCGGAGTCGTCCAGCGTCACCACGATCGGCGGCACGTCGTCGGCCCGCGGGATGCAATAGTCCTGGTAGCTCGCGGTGAGGAGTTGGCCGTCGGCATCATAGGACACGCCCTCATACAGCGCCTGACCGATGCCTTGTGCAACGCCGCCATGGATCTGGCCGGTGACCAGCATCGGGTTCACGGCGACACCGACGTCGTCGACCGTGGTGTAGCGGACGACCTTCGACACGCCGGTCTCCGGATCGATCTCGACCTCGCAGATATGCGTGCCGTTCGGCCAGCTCGGTCCATCGACCTCGCCCTCGGAATCGACACTGAGCTTGGCGCCGCTCTCACTCTCGGCGAGGTCGAACAGGCTGATGCGACGATCGGTACCGACCACGGTGAGCATGCCGCCCTGATATTCGATGTCCTCGACCGAGGTCTCCAGCACGTTCGCCGCCTTCTCACGCGCCTTCTGGATCAGGTCGTTGGAGGAGACCGCGACCGCCGTGCCGCCGACGAACAGCGAGCGCGAGCCGACGCTGCCAAAACCCATCGCCAGATCCGTGTCGCCCTGCACGACGTCGATCTTGTCCATGGGGATGCCAAGCGTGTCCGATATCATCTGGGTGTAGGTGGTCTGCAGCCCCTGCCCCATTGCCTGAGTGCCGGAATGCAGCACGACGCGGCCCTGCGAGGTCGCTTGCAGCGTAACCTTTTCAGTATGCGCGCGACCGCCGGTCCATTCGATGTAGGAGGTGAGGCCGCGGCCGTAGAGCAGGCCCTTCTTCTTCGCCGCCTTCTTGCGTGCGGCAAAGCCGTCCCAGTCGGCGAGCTTTACGGCGCGGTCGAGCATGTGCGCGAAGGCGCCGGAATCGTACACCTGACCGGCCGCATTGGTATAAGGCAGTTGCGCCGGCTTGATGTAGTTCACCTTGCGGATCGCACGCGGATCCATGCCGATCTTTCGCGCGGCGGCGTCGAACAGGCGCTCGACGATGAAGACGGCCTCAGGCCGGCCCGCGCCGCGATAGGCACCGACCGGCGCGGTGTGGGTCATCACCGACTTCACCTCGAAATGCACCAGCGGCAGATCGTAAACGCCGGTCTGCACGAACGGCCCGAGCACCAGCGGAATGATGTTGGCCGCGCCCGAGGAATACGCGCCAGTGCATCCGATCGAGCTAACGCGATAGGCCAACACTTTGCCCTTCTCGTCGAGCGCGAAGGAGGCGATCGAGGTGAGATCGCGGCCGTGGGTGCCACCGACGAACTCGTCGGTGCGGTCGCCGCGCCAGCGGATCTTCTTGTTCAGCTTGGTCGCGGCATAAGCAACGATGCCATCCTCGGGATAGAGGTTGGTCTTCTGGCCGAAGCCACCGCCGATATCCCCGACCAGCACGCGCACGCTGTCCTTGGGGCGCTTGAGCACGGCTTCCGCGAGCACATCGCGGGTCGAGGCCGGGGTCTGCGACTGCACATGCAGCAGGAGGCGGCTGGTCTTCTTGTCGATCTCGGCGATGGTCGAGCGCGGCTCCATCGCGGAAGGAACAAGGCGCTGGCTGACGAGATCGAGCTCAACCGTGTGCGCGGCCTTGGCGAAGGCTTCGTCTACCTTGGCGGCATCGCCATAGCTCATCGCGCCGACAATGTTGTCGGGCGCCTCCGGCCACACCACGGGCGCACCGGGCTTCACGGCCTCGACGGGATCGACCACGGCGGGTTGCACGTCATATTCGACGATGATCGCCTCGGCGGCGCTCTGCGCGTCGGCGCGCGACGAGGCGACGACGGCCGCCACTGCTTCACCGGCATAGCGCACCACCTCATGGGCGAGCAGCCGCCGCGGCGGCACCGTCATCGGCTTGCCGTCCGGGCGCTTGAAGATGCTCAGCGTCGGGATCGCACCGATGTCGTCCTTGACGAGGTCCGCGCCGGTATAGATCGCGGTGACGCCCGGCATCGATGCGGCTGCGCTGGTGTCGATCGAGACGATCTTCGCGTGCGCATGCGGCGAGCGCAGCACGTGCAACCACAGCGCGCCGTCCTCCGGCTTGTCGTCGATGAACTGTCCCTTCCCGGTGAGCAGCCGCTGGTCTTCCAAACGCTTGACGGGCTGGCCCGCTCCGAAACGCAGATTGCCGGGAAGAATGTTCATTCCGTGGGGTCCTCAAAGGCTTGAATGCGGGCTGCCTTTTAGCGGACCAATCGAGCTCAGACCAGCCGCGGTTTCGGGCGGGATACCTACGATTTCGTCATGTCCGCGCTTGTCGACTACAGAGAGACGTCCCGCAGCGCCGCTTCCACGACCTTGCGCGCATCCGCCGTCAGCGGCGCCTGCGGCGGGACGGGATCGCCGACGTCATAGCCCTGGATCGCAAGGCCGGCCTTGATGCAGGCGGCGAGGTTGAAGCGGGCGAAGGCTTCGTTGATCCGCCACAGCCTGCGCTGGAGCGCCATGGCCTCGTCCCAGCGGCCGGCCTGGCAGAGGTCGTAGAGCGCAACGCTCTGGTGCGGGATGATGCAGGCCGGTCCTGCCATCCAGCCGAGCCCGCCGATCAGCATCACTGCGGCCGGGATATGGGCGGAGGCGGAGAACACGCGCAAGGAATCGCCGCAGCGGTTCATGATCGAGAGCAGCCGGCCTGTGTTGGTCGAGGCGTCCTTGATGTAACCGATGCGCGGATGCTCGGCGAGGCGTGCGATCACATCCAGCGTGAGATCCGAGCGCTGGAATTGCGGGTTGGTGTAGATCACGACCGGAATGTCCACGGCATCCGCGATGCTGCGGAAATAGGATTCAACCTGGACATCCGTGAGCGGAAAGTAGGCCTCGAGGATCGCCAGAATGCCGTTGGCACCGAACCTCTCGTAGGCCTGCGCCTGTGCCACCGCGTCTGCCGTCGAGCTGGATGCAACTCCCGCCACCACAGGCACGCGGCCCTTTGCAGCCTCGATCGTGGTCTGCACCACCGCCATCCGCTGCGCAGCATTGAGATAGGCGAATTCGCCGGTCGAGCCGAGCGGCGTCAGCCCGTGCACGCCAGCGCCGATCAGATCGTCACAGAGCTTTGCGAGCACGTTCGTCCGCACTGTACCGTCGGCATCGACAGGCGAGACGAGATAGGGAAAGACGCCGCGAAAATCCGTCATGTCGGGAATAAAGTCCGGGAAGCTGGGTCTTGTCTGGCAGGCGCGCGAACCGGTGCGTGCTAACATGGGGTCGTATTGCCGGCAAGCAAGCTGCCTTCGAAGAGCGTATTCGTGGTTTGGGGAATTGTCCTGCGGCATTGGCGGCTTTCCAGGGGGTGCGTCGGCCTCCTGGCCGCGATCTGTCCCGGCATGGCCGAGGCTGGTGAGTGCCCCTCACCGCGATCGGAGATCGCGACCGACCGCCCCGACGTGACCAATTCCAGCCTGGTCGTGCCTGACGGCAGCATCCAGATCGAGAACGGCGTCAACACGTCGGGTCAGAGCGCGGCGAAGAGCTTTGACGGCAGCAACAGCCGCCTCCGTTTTGGTGTCGCACCCTGCCTCGAAGTGCTGGTCGACGTGCCGAGCTACATCGGTCGGTTGGCCGGCCCCGTCGACACCGGTTTCACCAATATCACCCCCGCCGTGAAATGGCAGATCAGCGGGCTGCCGGAGTCGGCCAACCTCTCGGTGGTGTCGGGGGTCGGTCTGCCGACTGGGACACCCGCGATATCAGGCTCAGGCCATCAACCCTATCTGCAAGTACCCTGGTCCTACGAGCTCGGCAGCGGCTGGGGCATCAGCGGCATGTTTACCAGCTTTTTCCGGCCGTCGGATCTCGCCAACCGTCAGACCAGCGAGACAACCTTCGTGATCGAGCGGAAGGTCAACGAGAAGGTGGCGCTGTTCGCTGAATATGTCGGCGACTTCCCCTCGCGCGGCGCCAGCACGGCACTGTTCAATGTTGGCGGCGGCTATCTCTTGAACCGGACCGAACAGATCGATTTCCACCTGGCGTTCGGCCTTAACAGGAATTCGCCGGATTATATCGTCGGCGTCGGTTATTCCTACCGCTGGGACAATGTCCTCGGCGCGGTGGCTGCGCGGCATTGACGACGTTCTGGGGGACAACGGCATTGAACCGTTCCATCCGGGCGCGGACTAATGTGGCGTGCAACCAGGCAGGGAAGCCCCATGTTGATCGTCACCACCGAGAGCGTCGCCAACCACCGCGTGGTCCGGACACTCGGCCAGTGTTTTGGCATCGTCGTCCGCAGCCGTGGATTGGGCGGCAATATCGTCGCCGGCCTGCGCTCGATCGTGGGCGGCGAGATTCCGGAATATACGAGGCTGTTGGAAGACGCGCGCCGCCACGCCATCGACCGCCTGGTCGAGAATGCCACCGCGATGGGCGCCAATGCGATCGTGATGATGCGGTTCGATTCCGCCGAGATCGGCCAGACCATGAGCGAGATCGTCGCCTACGGAACGGCCGTCGTGGTCGAGCCTGCGCACTAGCATGTCGCTGCCGATCGGTATCGCTGCGCTCCTGATCGCGATCGTGCTGCTCGCCGTCGGCCATTTCTTTCCGTTCGGCGTGCCGCTGACATTCGTCGGGATCGGCCTGATCGCGAGCCTGATCCATGACACCCGCTACAAGCCGGCTTCGAAGCAGCCGATCGGCCCCGGCTGGGTCGACACCGGCGAACGCTTCATCGATCCTGAGACGAACAAGCGCGTCGCGGTGTTCATGCGGCCCGAAACCGGCGAGCGGGCCTATCGCGAGCTTTAAGCTGCCACTGGCAATTTGAGCAGCCGCAACGCTTCAGGGGATTGCTACACGTTCCCGTGAGTGGCTCCCAATCACATGTTCGTCGGCCGCGCCTTGCGGATGACTGGCCACCCGGCCAGTTTCCCAATCGACCGTAACATCCCAGATTGGAGGCAGCTTACAGGAGCCTTCCATGACCGACCTCACCCCTCTCACCTCGCTGTCGTCCGCGCTCGCGGACGTCGTGGCGCGGACCGCGCCCTCCGTCGTTTCCGTGCACTCGCATCGCTCCCGCTCGACCGGCTTCGTCTGGAAGTCCGGCCTGATCGCCACCGCCGACGAGGCGCTGGCCGACGAGGGCGACGTCCAGATCGTGCTTGCCGACGGCAGCACGATTGCCGCGACCATCGCCGGCCGCGATCACACCACCGATATCGCGTTGCTGCGCGCTGATACCGCCGTCGCCCCGGTCAGGTTGGCCGCGACGGTCCCTGCCCTCGGCGCGTTGTCGGTCGTGGTGTCCGCCAATCGCGATACCCCGAGCGCTGCGCTCGGGATGGTGTCGGCCTCCGGCAAGGGCTGGCGCTCCCTGCGCGGCGGCGAGATCGATGCGCGCATCGAGCTCGACGTTCGCCTGCGTCCGAGCCAGGAGGGCGGGCTTGCCCTCGATGCCTCGGGCGAGGCCTTCGGCATGGCCGTGCTCGGGCCGCGGCGGGTGCTGGTGATCCCGACGGCAACGATCGAGCGCGTCGCGTCGCAGCTCGAGACTCGCGGCCGCATCGCCCGCGGCTATCTAGGGCTCGGACTGCAGCCGCTGCGGCTCGATGACGGGCTCGGCGCGATGGTGATGAACGTCGACAAGGCCGGCCCAGCGGCCACAGCCGGTATCCGGCAGGGCGACGTGATCGTGGCGGTCAACGACCAGAAGCTCTCCGGCGTGCGCGCATTGTCGCGAACGCTGGGACCCGCAAGCATCGGCACGGTGGTCGATGTCGCGGTCCGCCGCGGCGGTGAGCCGGCGAGCTTCAAGGTCACTGTCGGCGAGAGGCCGGAGGCGTGAGCGAGGACACCACGCCTGACATCGTGCTGTCGCTCGAGATCGAGGATCCCGCGCTGGCCGACCGTCTTGCGACGCTGCTTGGCGGTGTCGCAGGGCTTCGCCTTGCTGCGCCCGGCGAGACCGCGAGTGCGACGATCGTCGCCCGCGATCCGCGCGTGATGCCCGAGGACATTGACCTGACGCAGCGCGAGCTCGATGTGCTGGCATTGATGGCGGAAGGCGCTTCCAACAAGATGATCGCGCGCCGGCTCAACATCTCCGTGCACACGGTGAAATTCCATGTCGGCTCGCTGCTCGACAAGCTGGATGCGACCGGCCGGACCGATGCGGTGGCGCATGCGGCGCGCCGCGGCGTGATCGAGCTATAGCACATTTGGGAAGCTGAGCTGGACCGTCAGGCCCGGCGCGTTGTCATGCAGCGCGATCTCGGCGCCGTGCAGCCGCGACACCGCCGCGACCAGGCTCAAGCCTAGACCGTTGCCGGGCGTATAACGGCTCTGCTCGAGCCGGTAGAAGCGCTTGAACACGTGGTCGTGCTGGTCGGCGACAATGCCCGGACCGTCGTCGGCAATCGCGATCATCGCACCATTGCCGGCATTGCGGCAGGTCACGGTGACCTTTCCGCCGGCGCGGCCATGCTTGATCGCGTTGTCGACGAGATTGGCGATGGCATCGAACAACAAGTCGCGGTCGCCCGTCACGGCGACCTCGCGATCCCCATTGAGGCTCAGGCGCGTTGCGACCTGCTCGGCCGCAGCGTCGTAGAGCTCGACGACCTCGCCGGCGATCTCGGCGAGGTTGAGCGCGCGAAAGGCGCTGCGGCGGGCACGGGTCTCAATCTCCGAGATCCGCGTGATCGAGGCGAACATGCCGAGCACGGCGTCGAGATCGGCGATGGTATCGCCGATCAGCGCGGCATCGGCTTCGCCGTCACGCGGGGCGTGATAAGCCTTTTCCAGCCGCCCGCGCATTCGTGTCAGCGGCGTGCGCAGATCGTGGGCGACATTGTCGCTGACCTGCTTGACCTCGCCCATCAGCGTCTCGATGCGATCGAGCATCTGGTTGAGGTTTTCGGCGACGCGGTCCCATTCGTCATGGCTGCCGCGCAGGGGAATGCGCCGGTCGAGGCCCGACAGCATGATGGCGCGGCTGGTGGCATTGATCTCCTCGATCCGTCCGACCGTGCGCCGCGTCACCAGCACGGCGGCGAGGCCGGCGAGCACCACCAGCAGCACTGCAACTGCGATCATCGCCAGCTCGAGCATCGCCGTGAAGCCGCCGTGGTCGCCGACGTCCCCGACGCGGCTCCGTACATAAGCGAGCGTACCGAAATAGACGTAGGCCAGGATCGCCGCGACGATCAGGCCGAAGATCGCGATGGCGATCAGCGCCAGGCGGAAGGTCGAGGAACGAAGCGTGTCAGCCAGGAGCACGGAGGCAATATCCGATGCCGCGGATGGTATGGATCAACGGATAGGCCTGGGCATCGTCGACCTTGCGGCGGACGCGTCCGACATAGACGTCGATGATGTTGGTGGAGGGATCGAAATGCAGGTCCCAGACATGCTGAAGCAGCATCGCGCGGGAGACGACGCGCCCCTCGTTGCGGACGAGATATTCGAGCAGCTGGAACTCGCGCGGCAGCAGCGGGATCTTGCGGCCGCGGCGGCTGGCATTGCGCGCGATCAGGTCGACGGCGAGATCGCCGACTCGCAAAATCGTTTCCTTGGCGATGGTCTCGCTGCGGCGGCCGAGCGCCTCGAGGCGCGCGAGCAGCTCGACGAAGGAAAAAGGCTTCACGAGGTAATCGTCGCCGCCGGCGCGCAAGCCGCGTACGCGATCGTCGACCTCGCCGAGCGCGGAGATGATCAGGAACGGCGCGGCGATACCATCGTCGCGCAATTGGCGCATCACGGTAATGCCGTCGATATCGGGCAGCATGCGATCGATGGTGATCACGGCATAGTCGCGGGCCACGCCATGGCTGAGCGCTTCGCGTCCCGTGGCGGCGAGATCGACGTCGTAGCCCGACGTCGTCAGTTCCTCGACGAGCTGGCCTGCGGTCTCCGGATCGTCCTCGACGACGAGGATACGGCGATGGCCTCCGGTCATGACAAACTCCGCGCGACGATCACCACCAGACTATCCCGTTCCGGGGCTGAGCGGAACCATCTGGTGGCGATCGCGACAATGGTGCGGTCCGGCGATGCTAGTACCAATCGTACCCGCACACATTGACCCATTGCCATCCATAGGGCGTCCAGCTCCGTCGCCAGCAACCGTCGTCGTAGTAATTGGCGTAGTAGAAGGGCGCGCCAAAGAAGGCGAACCGATGGAAGCGGTGATGGCGGAAGAAGAAGGCATGACGGCCGATGAAGGGCCGGCCGTGCCAGCCCGTGCCGGCAAATCGCGGCCCGAAAGCCGCGCGGGTTGCGAGCGGTGCACCGGCAAAGCGCGGCCCGATGGCTGCATGCGCGGCCATCGGCGAACCGGCGAAACGCGCGCCGCCGAAGGCAGGTCCACCGAAGCCCGGTCCGCCGACATGGGCGAAATGCGCACCGCCCATGCCACCGACATGCATGCCGCCACCGAAGCCGCCAGCGTGCATGCCGCCCATGCCTCCACCGAAATGGCCACCACCCCCGAAGCCACCGCCGCCGAAGCCGCCGTGACCGCCACCACCGCCGCCACCTCTGGCGAGAACCGGTGAAGCGAGTGCCATCGCCGCGGCGATCGCCACCGCAGTGAGGCCTTTAAGAAGCCTGTTGTCCATCGAAGCATCCTCCGTGCCGCGCGGCGATATGCTGCCGCGCGAGGGGGATCAGAGAGGAAGCAGCAGGCGGCTTCAACTTACAAGCGCGCCAGATTCTGTCGCGAAAGTTAGGGAGGCCGTCACACACCCTTCCCCCGTCATTGCGAGGAGCCCTCGCGACGAAGCAATCCAGGACTGTTTCCGCGGAGGGATACTGGATTGCTTCGCTACGCTCGCAACGACGATGTGGTTAGAGCCCACCCTATGTCAGGCCGTTCACTTCTCACGCCCGCTTGCCGTTGTTCTTCTCCGCGGCCCTGCGCATCGCCTCGGCGAGCGCACCGCCGCCACCGCTGGAGGACTCCTGCTTGCGCGGGGCCGACGAGGTCATGCGGGCCGGACTGCGTGAATTGTTGTCGCGCTGCATGCCGGGTGCGTCCTTCTTGGCGCCGACCTCGTCGTCGAGGCGCAAGGTCAGCGAGATGCGCTTGCGGGCGACCTCGAAGTCCAGCACCTTGACCTTGACGATGTCACCGGGCTTCACCACCTCGCGCGGATCCTTGATGAAAGTTTTGGACATCGCCGAAATATGCACCAGGCCGTCCTGGTGCACACCGATGTCGACGAAAGCGCCGAAGGCGGCGACATTGGTTACGGTGCCCTCGAGGATCATGCCCTTCTTGAGATCCTTGATCTCCTCGACGCCCTCCTTGAACACCGCAGCCTTGAACGCCGGACGCGGATCGCGGCCGGGCTTTTCCAATTCCTTCAAAATGTCGGTGACGGTCGGCAGACCGAAGGTCTCGTCGACGAAATCCTTCGGCTTCAGCGTGCGCACGATCTCGCTTGAGCCGATCAGCGCCTTGATATCGCTCTTGGTCGCCGCGAGGATGCGACGCACCACGGGATAGGCTTCCGGATGCACGCCGGAGGCATCGAGCGGATCCTCGCCGCCGAGGATGCGCAGGAAGCCGGCGCATTGCTCGAACGCCTTCGGGCCCAACCGCGGCACCTCCTTCAGCGCCTTGCGCGACTTGAACGGGCCGTTGGCGTCGCGATGCGCCACGATGCTCTGCGCAAGGCCCGAGCCGACGCCCGACACGCGTGCCAGCAGCGGCGCCGAGGCCGTGTTGACGTCGACGCCGACCGCGTTCACGCAGTCCTCGACCACGGCGTCGAGCGATTTGGCGAGCTTGGCCTGGCCGAGATCGTGCTGATATTGACCGACGCCGATCGCCTTGGGCTCGATCTTGACGAGCTCGGCGAGCGGATCCTGCAGGCGGCGGGCGATCGAGACCGCGCCGCGCAGGGTGACGTCGAGGCCCGGCAATTCCTCGGAGGCGAAGGCCGAAGCGGAATAAACCGACGCGCCGGCTTCCGACACGACGATCTTGGACATCTTCAGCTCGGGGAGGCCCTTCACCAGCTCGGTCGCGAGCTTGTCGGTCTCGCGCGAGGCGGTGCCGTTGCCGATCGCGATCAGCTCGACGCGATGCTTGATCGCGAGCCGGCCGAGCGTCGCCAGCGACTCGTTCCACTGCCGCTGCGGCTCGTGCGGATAGATCGCCGTGGTGTCGACCACCTTGCCGGTGGCATCGACGACGGCGACCTTGACGCCGGTGCGGTAACCGGGATCGAGGCCCATGGTGACGCGGGTGCCGGCGGGCGCCGCCAGCAGGAGGTCGCGCAGGTTCGAGGCGAACACACGCACCGCTTCGGTCTCGGCCGCATTCCACAGCCGCATGCGCAGATCGATGTTGAGATGCACCTGGATCTTGGTGCGCCAGGCCCAGCGCACGGTGTCGATCAGCCAGCGGTCGCCGGGCCGCTTGAGGTCGGCGATGCCGAACCGCTTCATGATCTTCAATTCATAGGCGCCCGGCACGCCCGCGGGCGGCGCTTCCTCGGCCTGGATCTGGAGATCGAGAATCTCTTCCTTCTCCCCGCGGAACATCGCGAGGATGCGGTGCGACGGCAGCTTGGTCAGCGGCTCCGAAAAATCGAAATAGTCGGCGAATTTCTCGCCCTCTGTCTTCTTGCCCTCGCGCACCTTGGAGGCCATGCGCGCATTGGTCCACATGTCCTCGCGCAAGGCTCCGATCAGGTCGGCGTCCTCATCGAAGCGTTCGACCAGGATGGCGCGAGCGCCGTCGAGCGCGGCCGTCGCATCCGCAACGCCCTTCTCGGCGTTGATGAAGCCTTCGGCGACGACCTTCGGATCGTTGGCGGGCTCCGCGATGAGCTGGTTGGCGAGCGGCTCGAGGCCGGCCTCCTTGGCCACTTCCGCCTTGGTGCGGCGCTTCGGCTTGAACGGCAGATAGATGTCTTCCAGGCGCGCCTTGCTGTCGGCGGCGAGAATGGAGGCTTCCAGCGCGGCATCGAGCTTGCCCTGCTCTCGCACTGATTCGAGAATCGCCTTGCGGCGGTCTTCCAGCTCGCGCAGGTAAACCAGGCGTTCCTCCAGGGTGCGCAATTGCGCGTCATCGAGCGCACCGGTCGCTTCCTTGCGGTAGCGGGCGATGAAGGGAACCGTGGCGCCGCCGTCGAGCAGCGTCACCGCCGCCTCGACCTGCTCCGCCCGTACCCCAAGCTCCTGCGCAATTTTCTGGTTGATATTCGCCACGCGAGATTTCCTCTGTATTCCCAAGCACGCGACGCAGACCGAAATCCGGCCGCGGGACGCCGCTTATGGACCAACCGAGGTTGATTCATCAAGGTACTGCGACAGACCGTCGACAGGGGATTTTTTTGCCTGCCCGATGCGATCTTGCCACAATCGTGGGGATGTCGCGGGGCATTCGCGCTCTCGTGTCCCGATCGTGTCCCCTTGCATGGTGTAGCTGGCGGCGGGTCACCGCGTTCACCGGCCAGGGCCGGGCAGGTCAGCTGGCGATAGCCGGAAGGCTG
>NZ_LBJG01000079.1 GCF_028128765.1 Bradyrhizobium sp. CCBAU 51627 | reverse complement strand
CGCAAAGCCGCCCGCCCGCTACGGCGCTATGTGGGAGCGCGCGTCCGGGCGGCCTTGCTCTACCGAACTACACCACTACTGGGGACACGACCTCTACGCGCTCAGAGTTCATCACCATGCGGCTGGCGAAGATCGGCTGTTGAAGCTCTCTCAATCGAGCGAAGATATTCCCGAAAGCCGGCTCGATCTCTGGTCAGATCGCGCTGAGATGTTAGGACCTGAAGTTATCGGTGCGGCCCTCAATTCCGGCACGCGCGAAGTTGTCAATGGCAGGGCACACTACGACCATGCGAGCGATTTTCTTCACGCGATGCTCAGGGACCTGGAGCAGAAGCGGCACTGACGATCCCGCCTCCTAACCTTGACGCGGTCTGGTATACGCTCCCCAGAACGCGATTAGGATAAGGGCTACCGCTCCAACTCCAAGCAACAGGAGAATGGCATCCAGCATGACGAATCAAGCTCCGCCCGTAAACAGGTTACACCGGGCGGAAGTTTTGTCATTAGGACCACAGCCGCCACGACCGCCCCGGAAGGCAGCCGCGCCATGAGATTGCCCTTGAGTCGGCAAAGCAGGATGGTTCGTGCTACGAGATCACAACGTGACGATCGGCCTGTCCCCCAACGCTGAAACGAAATTGGCATTTCTATTTGCGCCGACCTGGTTTGTTTGAGGAGCGGGCTTTCGCTTTTCGCCACAAGCCCGCGGCCAAATTGAACTGCGCATCCATTCGTCCCGCCCTATCCCGGCGCCAGCGCCTGTCCGACCGCGTAGAGCGAGCATTCCTTCCATGCGGCCACGCATTGGCGCATCGCCTCGTTCTTTGCATCCTCGACCGTCCGCTGGGTCGAGGTCACCGATGAACAATGACCTTCACGATTCCACGCATAGGCTTTGACGTCGGTCCACGCCTTCACATAGGCGTCGAAATAAACGGTGCACGCCGCGTTGAGCGGCGTCGGTGCGGGAAGAGCCTTAGGCGCCGGCAATTCCACCACCAGCGATGTCGGCAGGTGTAATTGATCCAGGAAGCTTTCGACGACGGGCCACCAGATGCCGGCGGTGGCCATCGGCACCACCGCGTGTCCTTCGACACCGTAGGCAGGCAAGATCTGCAACTGCGCCGGCGCACCGGAGGCGGTATAGGCCTCGAACATGCGACGACCGAGGGCCGGCGGAGCAAGATGGTCGTTCTCCACATATACCCACAGTACCGGCATCCGCGCGGTGCGGCCAAAAATCCCCGCGTCCGCGACCAGATGATCCGGGCTGCAAATCCGACCGGGCCCGGCCGACCCATGAGCTCCCTCGAAATTCAGGACGCCGAGAACGCCGGCAGGATTATCCGCGGCCGCGGCCGTCACCGCAAAGCCACCAGTGGAATGCCCCATCAGCAGGACCCGATCGGGCTCGACCCAGGACTCGCCGCGGAGCGTGGCGAGCGCGCCGATGACGTCCTCCGCCGCGGTCCGGCCAACGGCGAGATAGTCACGATCGTCGCAGGGACCGGAAAGCCTTTCCACAAACCCTCCCTGCGAACGACCGAAGCCCCGGCGCATGATCGCAGCCACGGCGTAGCCGTGCTGCGCAAATGCGACGGCAGGATTGAGAAGATCGACCGGCGATTGGTTGGCGGTCGCGATGCGAAACGCTTCCCCCGTTGCCGAATTCGTGCCGTGAACCAGCAAGACCAGCGGAAAGCGCCCCGGCCGATCCGGGCGGAGGATCATTGTCTCGAGCCTGACTTGACTGCCATCGGCGAGCGTGATCGGCATCAGCCGATCCTCACGAACCAGGCCGGGCAGCGCGGGATCGGCCGCAGCCGCCGACAGCAAAAAAACAAGCCAGCCGAACATGCAGCCAAGTTGCCTCATCCTCACCTCCTCGAGGCTCGGTGCTTACTGACCTCCGTCAGCAAGCTGCTCACGGAAATACTTCACCACCGCTGCGTTGAACTCGCGGTGAAATCCCGCCCTGTCGAAGCCTGCCGGCGTGTCGGTGCAGATGCGCGGGACGGCCGCGGCAAGTTCGGCCGAGCACGGCGCGAGGAAGGCATAGTGGCCCGCCGCAACAACGTGGATGTCCGGCTTTCCGGGCAAGCCGTCCGCGACGCGCGCGGTGCCCGAGCCATCGCCGACGCCAGGGCCGCCGAACTGCGAGCGCCAGAACTGGAAAGGCACTTTGACGAAAGCGAGATTGTCCTTCGTCAGGAGGCCCGGCGCCGGATCGACGATCACGGCGGTGCGGATGCGTGCATCCTGAATCGGGGCGGGCGGCGTCACGCCATTGTGCAGCTCAGCGCAAACACCGGTGGTTTCCTTGCACAGGCCGGCGACCCTTGCAAAATCCGGCCTGGTCCCCATCAGCACGAAACCGGTCAAACCTCCGAGCGAGAAGCCGAAGAAGCCGACTTTGACAGGATCGATCGCCGCCCTGTCCTTCCAGTCCTTCAGCATGAAATCGAGCACACGCACCATATCCGCCGGTCGCGATCCCAGCACCGACAGCGTGTCGCGCCGCGAGGAATCGTTGGCGGTGTCACCGGGATGATTGATGGCGGCGACGACGAAGCCGGCATCGGCCAAAGCTTCCGCAGTGTCGTGATGCTGGCCAAAAAATCCGCCCCGGCCGTGTGAGAGAATGATGAGCGGAAGCTTTGTGCCCGTGACGGCACAATCCTTCACGCCCTTCAAATCGAAATCAGCCGCGACCGCAAGCTTGCCAAGTACCACATGCGTCGGCTCCGCCGCGCACGGGTACCAGATCGCGCCTGACAGCGCCGGATCGGAATCGAGAAGCTGAATGCCTGCCGCCCTGGCAAATGAGCCAAAGCATGCGCCGAGACAGCAGAGTGCGATGGCGAAAGCCCGAACTGTCCTGCGCAAGGCAAGCCCCCTGATTTCGCGCTGGAGTTGAATTGCTAACGGTAGCGGAATTGTGGCTTTGGAACTACTCGGCGCGGCTTGACGTTCGTCCCGATTGTCCGCCCTGAGGAGAATTATCGCTGCGGCAATCGGTGGCTGGCGCTCGGAACCAGATTCCGCAAAAGTTGAAATGCCGTGTCGGATCGGCCCCACCCCGTTCGTCCTCGTGACGTGAAGGGGCGGCAGACGCCAAATTCGCACCCAACTATGCAAGAGGAAGAACAATCATGCCCGGCACCGTACGCCTGCACCGCGTTCTCACGACCAGCCCGGAAAAAGTCTATCGCGCCTTCGTCGAGGCGGACGCGCTGGCGAAATGGCTTCCGCCCAACGGCTTCACCTGCACCGTGCACCATCTGGAGGCGAAGGTCGGCGGCACGTTCAAGATGTCGTTCCGGAATTTCACGACGGGCAACGGCCATTCGTTTGGCGGCGAATATCTCGAGCTCGTTCCGGGCCAGCGCCTGCGCTACACGGACAAGTTCGACGACCCTAACCTGCCGGGCTTGATCGAGGTGACCGTGACCTTGAAGCAGGTCTCCGTCGGCACCGAGGTGGACATCACGCAGGCCGGCCTTCCCGACGTCATTCCCGTAGAAGCCTGCTATCTCGGCTGGCAGGAATCGCTGCGCAATCTGGCGAAGCTCGTGGAGCCGGAGATCAATCAGTAGCGGCGACATTAGTCTCGTAGGGTGGGCAAAAGCGCACTTGCGCCGTGCCCACGAACTTTCCGCTACGACGACAGACGCGTGGGCACGCTCCGCTTTGCCCACCCTGCGGCTGCTCGACCATGCACAGATTTCCCCGCGTCGTCATTGCGAGGAGCCCTTGCGACGAAGCAATCCAGTATCCCTCCGCGGAGGCAGTCTGGATTGCTTCGCTGCGCTCGCAATGACGGAGGATGAGGATCACTCCGCGAGAATTTTCCGTGAAGCCTGTAGATCGCTGCATTCATCCGGCTGATGCTACTGATCGTTAAGCCCCCGCCTTCTTCAGCCCGCCGTCCGCAGTCCAGCGGTCCGGCTCGGCACTATGTCCGATCAGCGCGAGGCCGTAGGCAATCGACTCGAACTGATCGCCTGACATCAGCCGCTCGTTGCCGAACCGGTCGGCGAACAGTTTTCGCACCGCCGGCACGAACGAGGTGCCGCCGGTCAGGAACACCTTCTCGATCTCGCGCGCGGTGGTGCCCGCCTCATTCAACACCTTGTCGACGGTGGCGCCGAGGCGGGCGATGTCGTCGGCGATCCAGGCGTTGAAATTCTTCCGCGTGATGGTCGCGCCGATATCGACGCCGCCGCCCTTGAAACGGAAGTCGACCTCGTCCTTCGCCGATAGCGCGACCTTGGCGTTGGACACCGCGCGGTACAGCGAAAACCCGAGATCCAGGTCGACGATGGTGATGAAATCCTCGAGCAGATCAGGCTTCAGCGCGGTGCGCGCGAGCTCGCGAAGTTCGCGCAGATCGCCATTGCTCTTCATCAGCGCGAGCTGATGCCAGCGCGCAAGGTTGGTATAGTGGCTGTTCGGAATCGGCAGCACCTTGTCGAACGAGCGAAAGCTCGAGCCTTTGCCGAGTCGCGGCGAGACGACGTGGTCGACGATGCGATAGTCGAACGTGTCGCCCGCGATCCCGATGCCCGCATGTCCCAGCGGCTCGGCGCGCAGGACGCCACCGGCGCGCGAAAAACGCATCACCGAGAAGTCGCTGGTACCGCCACCGAAATCCGCAACCAGCACGGTGGCATCGCGCTCGAGGCGCCGGGCAAAGGAGAACGCCGCGCCCACGGGCTCATAGACATAGCGGGCGTGGCCGGCCCCCAAGCGCTCGAACGCGGCGCGGTAGCGCTGCATGGCGAGGTCATCGTCGGGGTTGCCGCCGGCAAAGCGCACGGGACGGCCGACGGTGATGTTGGCCGCCTCGAAGCCGAACCTGTCGCTACCATGGCGCGCCAGCGTGCGCAGGAACGCGGCCAGGATATCCTCGAACTTGAAGCGCTGCCGGAAGACTTGCGTGGTGTTGAAGCTGGAGCTGGCCGCAAAGGTCTTGAACGACTGCAGAAAGCGATAGATGTGGCGGCCCTCGAGGAACTGCTCGATCGCCCACGGGCCGCCTTCGGCCTGGGCCCCGGCGCCCGGCCGGTCCTCCCAGAAGCAAAGCGCCGACACATAGACGCTGTGGCGCTGGCCGCCATGGTCGAAGCGAATGGCCTCGACCCGGCGATCGTCGGCCGCGAGTGCGACGACGGTGTTGCTGGTCCCAAAATCGATGCCGATCGAGACGGCGGGCGAGGCGCTCGACATGAACCACTCTGACGGATTGATGGAAAAGGGGGCGAACCACTAGCCGTTTTGCAGTGCGGTGCCAAGGGCCGGCGCACGAGCGATCCGTAGTGACCCGGACAAGGCCCCTTTTTCCTGCATCAGCCCGGAATGGGCAGGTTTTGAGCCGGAATGAGCTGCTTTAACCAAGCGTCGTGCTGCAATGCGGCAATTTACATGCTGCTATGCAATGGCCTGCATGGACATTGGCATCTGGTATACATAGAACGACTTCCGAAATGAGACAGCAAGACTGACTGTCCTGAGAAAGGAATTCCGATGTCCAAGACCGCTTCCGTCGCGCTCGCCCCCTCCGCCTCGCTGTTCGCCCGCTTCATGGCTGCCGTCGATCGCTTCCTGATGGCGAGCGCCGAGATCTCGAACCACAATGGCGATCTGCCCCGCTTCGGCCTGTAAGGCTCAACGCACGAACCAGCGCGTCGAATTGTCGCGCCGGTTGTAAAACCAGCGAACTCCTACTTTTGAAGAATGGCCCCGTTCGTCGGGGCCATTTCTATTTGAGATCAGGCACGTTCGCGCAGCTTCGAACAGGGCTGCGTCACAAGCGCACAACGGGCCGGCGCGCGCTTGAAGCTTGGCATAATGAATACAAGAATGCCGCCAACGCTCGCTCAAAAAACAGAAGCGCTATTGGAGGAAGCATGACGGACATGGTGCAGACATCAACGGCTCCTACAGCCGCACGCGTCAGCGATACCTATCGCTGGGCGCAATTGGCGATCGGCGTAGCGGCCATGGTGATGATCGCTAATTACCAATATGGCTGGACGTTCTTCGTCCCCGACATCCAGAAGACATTCGGCTGGGATCGCGCCTCGATCCAGTGGGCTTTTACTCTCTTTGTTTTGTTCGAGACCTGGCTGGTGCCGGTCGAAGGATGGTTTGTCGATAAATACGGTCCGCGCCTCGTCGTGCTCGTCGGCGGCGTGCTCTGCGCGATCGGCTGGGTGATCAACGCACAGGCCACCACGCTCAACGGATACTATCTTGGCATGATCATCGCCGGCATCGGCGCCGGCGGCGTCTACGGCACCTGCGTCGGCAACGCGCTGAAATGGTTCCCCGACAAGCGCGGTCTGGCTGCGGGCATTACCGCCGCCGGCTTCGGTGCGGGCTCGGCGCTCACCGTCGCGCCGATCCAGGCCATGATCAAGGACAGCGGTTTCCAGAGCACCTTCCTCTATTTCGGGCTTGGGCAAGGCATCGTCATCTGCGTTCTCGCCTTCTTCCTGCTGGCGCCGAAGGCAGGCCAGGTGCCGAACGTCGTCGCGAACGCCGCGCTGCTGCAGAGCCGCCGCAACTACCAGCCGACGGAAGTTCTGCGTCAGCCGATCTTCTGGCTGATGTACTTCATGTTCGTGATCGTCGGCGCCGGCGGCTTGATGGTGACGGCGAACTTGAAGCCGATCGCGGTCGACTGGAAGGTCGACGCGGTGCCGGTCACGCTGATCGGAATGACCATGACCGCGGTGACGTTCGCAGCGACCATCGACCGCGTGCTCAACGGCCTGACGCGCCCGTTCTTCGGCTGGATCTCCGACATGATCGGCCGCGAGAACACGATGTTCATCGCCTTTGGCATGGAAGGCGTCGGCATCTGGATGCTCTATCTCTGGGGCCACGATCCGATCTGGTTCGTGATCCTGTCGGGCTTCGTGTTCTTCGCCTGGGGTGAGATCTACTCGCTGTTCCCCTCGACCTGCACCGACACGTTCGGCGCAGAGTTCGCGACCACCAACGCCGGCCTGCTCTACACCGCCAAGGGCACCGCCGCGTTGCTGGTGCCGCTCGCCAACTATGTGCAGCAGACCTCCGGCCATTGGGACAACGTGTTCATCATGGCGGCCGGCGCCAATATCCTCGCTTCGCTGCTGGCACTCGCGGTGCTCAAGCCCTGGCGCAAAACGGTGGTGGCGCAATCGACACTCTGAAACGCCTCACCGGCGCGACCTCGCTCACAACGCCCGGCCCAGCGCCGGGCGTTTTGCCGAAACGCCGACATCGAAACCCCTTGAAGGAACCGAGCATTTTGCTGCGCCGCGTCAGAAGATAGGGCTTGCATTCTGGGATATGGTATACCAAGCTGCCCGCCACGCTTGCGACCATAAGCCACAACATTTGCGACACTCCGTCATATTGGCCGAGCCTGCCGCGACCAGACAAGCGCTTGGGAGGTTGTTGATGATTTCCAGCACGGATGGCGCCGTCACGGCCGCGCCTCTTCGCACAGGTTTCCGTTGGCTCCAGCTCGTGATGGGCATCGTCTGCATGGCGATGATCGCCAACCTGCAATATGGCTGGACGCTGTTCGTCGATCCGATCGATCACGCCCACCATTGGGGTCGCGCCGCGATCCAGCTCGCGTTCACCATCTTCGTCGTCACCGAAACCTGGCTGGTGCCGGTCGAGGCATGGTTCGTCGACAAATACGGTCCGCGCATCGTCATCATGTTCGGTGCCGTGATGATCACGCTGTCCTGGGTGCTCAATTCCTACGCTGACTCGCTTCCCCTGCTGTACGCGGCGGCCGTCTTCGGCGGCATGGGCGCGGGCGCGGTGTACGGCACCTGTGTCGGCAATGCGCTGAAATGGTTTCCTGATCGCCGCGGCCTCGCCGCCGGCGCGACGGCCGCGGGCTTCGGCGCGGGCGCAGCGCTCACCGTAGTGCCGATTGCGAAAATGATCGCGACATCAGGCTATCAGAGCGCGTTCTTCAGTTTCGGCATCGGCCAGGGCCTGATCGTGCTTCTGCTCGCTTTCTTGATCCAGCCGCCGCGGATTTCCATCCCGCCGAAGAAGAAGCGCCTCAATCTGCCGCAGACCCACATCGACTTCACCCCGCCGCAAGTGCTGCGCGCGCCGATCTTCTGGGTGATGTACCTGGTCTTCGTCATGGTCGCCTCCGGGGGTCTGATGACCGCGGCGCAGATCGCCCCGATCGCGCACGACTTCAAGATCGCCGACACGCCGGTCTCTCTCGCCGGTTTCCAGATGGCGGCGCTGACGTTCGCGATCTCGCTCGACCGCATCTTCGACGGCTTCGGACGCCCGTTCTTTGGCTTCGTGTCCGACACGATCGGCCGTGAGAACACCATGTTCATCGCCTTCGGCACCGCGGCCCTCATGCTGTTGACGCTCTCGACCTACGGCCACGTCCCGCTCGTGTTCGTGCTGGCCACCGCGGTTTACTTCGGCGTGTTCGGCGAGATCTACTCGCTGTTCCCCGCGACCTGCGGCGACACCTTCGGCTCGAAGTTCGCGACCACCAACAACGGCATGCTCTACACCGCGAAGGGCACCGCCTCCCTGCTGGTCCCGCTCGCCAGCGTGATCTCGGCCGCCTATGGCTGGAAGGCCGTGTTCGTGGTGGCCGTGGCCCTGAACGCGACGGCCGCGCTGATGGCGCTGTTCGTGATCAAGCCGATGCGCCGCTCCTTCATCCTGGGCAACGAAGCCGAGAGCACCAGCACCGCACCTGCCGCTGCCGAGACCCGCGCCAAGACCGGGACGGCTTGAGCCGCCACATCCTGATACGATGGTCAAAAGGGGCGCAGCGATGTGCCCCTTTTTCGTTGCCTGCTCTCTCTGCCCCCCTTCTGTGTTTCGCGATGACAAACGTCAGCATCACTGCCGCAAGATTTTTCGGATCAGCCAAATCCAGCGCTTGACGATTGGCATTATGTATACCACACTTGGGCAATCATTCACCCAGGGAGGTTGCAATGCTGGTCGGAGACATTCTGCGCAAGAAGACGCCGCGCGTTGTCACGGTGCGAATGAACGAAACGGTTGAGATCGCCGCCAAGCTGATGCGGGCCAACAACATCAGCGCGCTGGTGGTGAAGGACGTGGTCCGCTCGGAAGGCAACACCGCCGTCGGCATGTTCACCGAGCGCGACGTGGTACGCGCCGTCGCCGAGCACGGCGCGGGCGCCGTCAACGTCAAGGTCTCGCAGCTCGTCTCGGTGCAGCAGCTCGTCTCCTGCACCTCCTCTGATACGATCGAGCACGTCAGGCATCTGATGAACCGGAATCACATCCGGCACCTGCCCGTGATCGACGACTACAGCCTTGTCTCCGTCATCAGCATGCGCGACATCGCAGCTGCCGTCGACGAGGCGGCCAACTCGACGCCGCAAGCGGCCTGATCATCTAAAGCGGCATCTCCTCTTCCCCCGCGACTAACGGCCCCGGCTCGGACTTAATCCGAGCCGGACTGGATCATTCGTCCCAAAATTCCGCTACCCCCGCGAGGATTTCATGAAGATCTGCATCTACGGCGCCGGCGCGATCGGCGGATATCTCGGCGTGCAGCTGGCGCGCGCAGGCGCTGACGTCAGCCTGGTCGCACGCGGCGCCCATCTCGCCGCGATGCGCGAGCGCGGCCTGACGCTGCTCGCCGGCGAGGAGACGCACACCGTCCATCCGCGCTGCACCGACGATGCGGCCGAGCTCAACGTGCAGGACTATGTCATCGTCACGCTGAAGGCGCATTCGATCACCGGCGTGATCGAGAAGATGCAGCCGCTGCTCGGGCCGCACACCCGCATCGTCACCGCGGTCAATGGCATCCCTTATTGGTACTTCTACAAGCACGGCGGCGCCTACGAGAACGCGACGCTGGAAAGCATCGATCCCGGCGGGCGGCAATGGCGCGAGCTTGGTGCCGAACGCGCCCTCGGCTGCATCGTCTATCCCGCCACCGAGATCGAGGCGCCCGGCGTGATCCGTCACGTCTACGGCAACAATTTTCCGCTCGGCGAGCCCTCCGGCGAGATCACGTCCGATGTGCAACGCCTCGCCGACCTGTTCGTCGCAGCCGGGCTGAAGGCACCCGTGCTCGACCGCATTCGCGACGAGATCTGGCTCAAGCTGTGGGGCAATGTCTGCTTCAACCCGATCAGCGCCCTCACCCACGCGACGCTCGACGTGATCTGCACCGATCCGTCCACGCGGGCGCTGTCGCGCGCGATCATGGTGGAGACGCAGGCGATTGCCGAAAGCTTCGGCGTCAAATTCCGCGTCGATGTCGAGCGCCGCATCGAGGGCGCCCGCAAGGTCGGCGCGCACAAGACCTCGATGCTGCAGGATCTCGAGCGCGGCCGCCCGATGGAGATCGACCCGCTCGTCACCGTGGTGCAGGAGATGGGCCGCTTGACCAAGATCCCCACCCCGGCGCTCGACTCGGTGCTGGCGATGGTCACCCAGCGCGCGCGCGTCGCCGGCCTCTATGACGGCGTCTCCACACCATCGGATCCTCGCGCACTGGCGGTGGCGTGATGGCGGGCGAGATGAAACAATGGCTGCGCTTCCGCCACGCCCGCACCACCGGTTTCGGCACGCTGAGCGCATCCGGCATCAGCGTGCATGACGGCGAGATGTTCGGACGCAACGCGGCCACCGGCAAGACGCTGGCGCTGTCCGAGGTCGAGCTGCTCGCGCCCTGCGCGCCCAGCAAGATCGTCGCGCTCTGGAACAATTTTCACGCGCTCGCGGCCAAGCTGAACCAGCCCGAGCCGCCGGAGCCGCTTTATCTGCTCAAGGCCATCACCACGATCACGACGCCGGGTACCGTGATCCGCCGTCCCTCTTACTACGACGGCAAGACGACCTATGAAGGCGAGCTCGGCATCGTCATCGGCAAGACCTGCGCGCGCGTCTCGCCTGATGAGGCCGACAGCTTCATCTTCGGCTACACCTGCGTCAATGACATCACCGCCAACGATATCCTGACCAGCGATCCCACCTTCCCGCAATGGGCCCGCGCCAAGGGCATCGACGATTACGGCCCGTTCGGCCCGGTGATCGCGACCGGCCTTGATCCGGCAAGTCTCACCGTCCGCACCATCCTCAACGGCGCGGAGCGGCAGAACTATCCGATCTCCGACATGATCTTCAGCGCGCAACAGCTGGTCTCCAAGATCTCCCACGACATGACCCTGCTCCCCGGCGACCTCATCGCCGTCGGCACCTCGGTCGGCGTCGGCGTCATGAAGGAGCCGGTGAACACCGTGACGGTGGCGATTGACGGCATCGGCGAGCTGACGAACGAGTTTCGACTGTAGCTCTCTCAGTCATGCCCGGGCTTGTCCCGGGCATGACGGGCGAATTGAACGATCGCCGCGCCCGCATCTTCGACAATTTCAACGCGCTCGATGCCTTGCGCAAGGACATCGGCGGCATCTTCTCGACGATCCGCAACAGCCTGAACCGGATCGGCTAGGTTCGAACCGCCGACCGTCTGCGCGCGACTAATCGCACATGCGCTTCATCCTCGGCTTTCTGTCTGGCCTGCTCGGCGCGCTCGCCGGCTGGGCGGGCCTTGCCGCGCTGGTGGTGATGCTGGCGGGGCCGGACCGCGATGGCGGCATCGCGATGGGCGCCTTCTTCGACATCGGTCCGATCGGCGGCGTGGTCGGCCTGATCACCGGCATCTGGCTGTTCCTGCGCTTCGGCCTGGTCCGCGTTCCGCAGCCGTCCGCGGAAACCTCCGATGCCGCGCCTCATCGCGCCGCGCGGCTCTCCTTTCCCTTTGCCGTAAGCGTCGTGCTCATCGTCGCGATCCTTGGTTGGTGGGGATGGTACGAATTGATCCGCTCGCCCGACCTCAGCCACGGCTTCATGACGCTCCATGTCGAGTTTCGTCTGCCTGCCGGCATGAACCTGCCGGACAAGGCAGAGGACGTGCACATCGAGATCGAGGAAGCCTCAGGCTATGCCGAGGCGATGTTGCCCCCCAACTGGCGCGCGCATGATGGCGAGCGCAAAGCGATCATCGCCACGGCCTCGCTGATGTACAAGACGCGCCACCGCGCCGTCAGCCTGACGCTGCCTGATGTGCCCACGCAGCGCTGGCTGGTCGACCTTCCCTCCGATCCCGATCCGACACCCGGCTTTTCACCCTGGCACCTTGCGAGCGGGCCATCACAAGCGAAGATCGAGATGCACTTCCGGCTCAGCGCCGACCGCTGAGAGCGCGCGGCGCGCGGAGACATTCCGACACAACATCACATCTGCGCGCGCCCGATCAATGCCGCCAACTTGTCCCGCGCGCGCCGCAACTTGGTCGCATTCGGCCGCCCTTGTGGGAGCCGTGTCTGGGGGCACGGCTCGGCCGTGTTTGGACCAAACCTTCTAGGGGTATGACTGTGAAGAAGATTGTAATTGTTCTCGGTGCGACGCTTGCTCTGGTGACGGCTGCGAACGCTGCGGATCTGCCGCGCCGCCAGCCCGTTCCGGTCTATCCGGCCGAGCAGGCTCCGATCGGCAAGATGCCGATTGGCAAGAGCCCGGTTGGCAAGGCCCCGATCGGCAAGGCGCCCGGCCCGGTTGCTGCGCGCTACTGAGGCGCTGGCGCACCACACGCAACAATTTGCGTAACGGCCTGCTGTTGAGGGGCTCAACGTGACGAACAGACCTGACCGATCGGGAGCCTGCATCCTTGCAGGGCTCGCGCTTGCGACCATGCTCGCATGCTTGATGTCCTCGGCCTCGGCCCACGAAACGAACAAGCGCATGGCCGACGCCAGTGCGCTTGTCTCGACCGACGCCGCTCCGCGCTCTGCGCCGCAAGCGGCGCGGCGCTCGATCTCGCGGGCGGAGAAAGGTCCCTATTACGTCGACTTCCGCGCCCGCACAGCGGCGAGCTGGGGCCATGCGTTCGTCTGGTACGGCAAGACCAGTGAAAAAGCCGTCGAGGTCGCCGGCCTCACGCCGGCCGGCGACACCTGGGCTTACGTGCTCGGCTACTTCACCTGGGTGCCATCCGAGACCGGCGCGAGCTACGGCGATCTCGACCCGGATTATCTGACCGCGAGCTATCGCGTCTATTTGAACGAAGCCGACGCCAAGCGCGTGTTCGCCTATATCAAGAAGCTGCAGGCGAACTCGCCGGTCTGGAATGCGGAGACCACCAACTGCACCGGCTTCATCGGCGATATCGCCGAGTACATGGGACTGAAAGTCCCCAACCGCTGGCAGCGCCCGGAAAACTTCGTCAACACCCTGAAAGAGATGAACGGCGGCCGGCAGGTGGTGCGGCTGTCCGCGGAGTAGCCTGCTGTCACTGCGAGCGCAGCGAAGCAATCCAGAGCCCCTCCGCGGAGACGGTCTGGATTGCTTCGCTGCGCTCGCAACGACGGTGTTCAAGCAGCAAGGCAAACCGTCTCCCACTGTCATCCTGGCTTTCTCCACGGCGACAGCAGTGGCTGTGGTAAGCGCCTGCACTCCAATTATCCGCCCCGCGGAATCAGCCCCACCGCCCGCATGACCCACCGCCCGTCCGCGCAATAGACATTTGCTGACCCCGGCGGCATCCTCCCGCTATCAACGACAACAAAGCCTGAGGGCCACCAGGGGGGAACATCATGTTGCAGACACGGTTCACAAAACTCGTCGGTGTCGAGCACCCGATCGTCCAGGGCGGCATGCAATGGGTTGGGCGGGCCGAGCTGGTCGCGGCGGTTGCGAACGCCGGCGCGCTCGGTTTCATCACGGCGCTGACCCAGCCGACGCCGGAGGACCTAACGAAGGAGATCGCGCGCTGCCGCGACCTCACCGACAAGCCGTTTGGCGTCAACCTCACCATCCTGCCCGCGATCAAGCCGCCGCCCTATGCCGAATACCGCGCCGCCATCATCGAAGCCGGCATCAAGGTGGTCGAGACCGCCGGCAACAAGCCACAGGAGCATGTCGACGAGTTCAAAAGGCACGGCGTCAAGGTCGTGCACAAATGCACCAGCGTCCGCCACGCGCTCTCGGCCGAGCGCATGGGCGTCGATGCGATCTCGATCGACGGGTTCGAATGCGCCGGCCATCCCGGCGAGGATGATACGCCCGGCCTGATCCTGATCCCGGCTGCCGCCAACAAGGTCAAGATTCCGATGATCGCCTCCGGCGGCTTTGCCGACGCCCGCGGCCTCGTCGCGGCCCTGGCGCTCGGGGCCGAGGGCATCAACATGGGCACCCGCTTCATGGCGACCAAGGAGAGCCCGATCCACCAGCTCATCAAGGAGAAGATCGTCGCCAATGACGAGCGCGAGACCGAGCTGATCTTCCGCACCATGCGCAACACCTCGCGCGTCGCCAGGAACGCGATCTCGACCAAGGTCGTCGCCATGGAGAAGGAAGGCGCCAAGTTCGAGGACATCCGCGAGCTCGTCGCCGGTGCCCGCGGCAAGATGGTGTATGCCACAGGCAATTCCGACGAGGGCATCTGGTCGGCCGGCCAGGTGCAGGGCCTGATCCAGGACATCCCGAGCTGCAGCGAGCTCATCTCCCGCATCGTGCGCGAAGCCGAGGCGATCATTCGCGGAAGGCTCGAAGGGATGATCGTTCAACCCACCGCGCAGGCGGCGGAATAGTCACTGCAAGAAGCGAGAGCAATTCATGAAGGCTTACGTCTACGGCCCTGAAGGCGCTCGGATTTCCGACGTCGCTCAACCAAAGCCCAAAGGCACGCAAGTGCTAGTGCGCGTCCGCGCCTGCGGCCTCAATCGCGCCGATACCGGCATGCGCAAGGGCCACGCTCATGGCGCCGCCGGCGGCGTCGGCACCGTGCTCGGCATGGAATGGGCCGGCGAAGTTGCCGAACTCGGACCGGATGCGAAGGGCGTCAAGATCGGCGATCGCATCATGGGCTCGGGCGGCGCGGCCTTCGCCGAGTACACGCTCGCCGACCACGGCCGACTGTTCCGCGCTCCCTCGAACATGAACTTCGAGGAGGCCGCCACCCTCCCCGTCGCGCTCGCGACCATGCACAATGCCGTCGTCACCGTCGGCGGCGTGCAGCCGGGGCAAGCCGTGCTGATCCAGGGCGCGAGCTCCGGCGTCGGCCTGATGGCGATGCAAATTGCCAGGCTCAAGGGCGCCAGACTCGTGATCGGATCCTCGACCGATGCCTATCGCCGCGGCCGGCTGAAGGAGTACGGTGCCGACCTCGCGGTCGACTCCTCCGATCCCAAATGGGTCGACGAGGTACTGGAGGCGACAGGCGGCGAGGGCGTCGACCTCATCGTCGACCAGGTCTCGGGCAGGGTCGCCAACCAGAACCTCGCCGCGACGAAGGTCCTGGGCCGCATCGTCAATGTCGGCCGGCTCGGCGGCACTCATGCCGATTTCAACTTCGACCTCCATGCCGCCCGCCGCATCAGCTGTATCGGCGTCACCTTCCGCACTCGCACCATCGAGGAGGTCCGCGCAATCTTCGAGGAGGTCCGCAAGGACATCTGGGGCGCGGTGGAATCGCGCAAGCTCCAGCTGCCGATCGACAAGGTCTATCCGTTCGACCAGATCGACCAGGCGTTCGAGCACATGGAAGCGAACAAGCACCTGGGGAAAATCGTGGTGACGATGCCGTAGCCGCCGTTCCGCATCGCCCCGGAATGACAGTGCCTGTATCGCTTCTGCGACTCACTCGCGACTACGCCTGTGGATCGTCGCTTGATGTTCACCGCCGCCCTGCTAAATCCCGCGCCATGAGCGGACAACACGACAAGACATCGGTCGCGGCGATCTCGATCCTGGCCAGCGGCGGCATGGCGGCGGCCAAATTCGTGGTCGGCATCGCAATCGGCTCGCTGGCGCTGATTTCCGAAGCCCTGCACTCCTCGATCGACCTGGTCGCGACTATCATCACCTGGGCGGTGGTGCGGGTCTCGGACAAGCCGGCGGACGAGGAGCACCATTACGGCCACGGCAAGCTGGAGAGCATCTCCGCGCTCGGCGTCACCGCGCTGCTCTATGTACTGGCCGGCGGCATCCTCGTCGAATCCTACAGCCGGCTGCGCGAGGGAACCCCGCCGCCGACCATCTCGGCGGTACCGTTCGTGGTGCTGGTGCTCGACGTCGCTGTCAACCTCTGGCGCGCCCGCGCCCTGCACCGGGCAGCGCGCGAGACCCACAGCCAGGCGCTCGCGGCCGACGCGCTGCATTTTGCCTCCGACGTCATGGGCTCATTCGCTGTCATCATCGGCCTGATCCTGGCGGCCCTCGGCTTCTGGTGGGGTGACGCGGCGGCGGCCGCCGCAGTCGCCGTGATGATCGCGGCTCTCGGTCTGCGCATGGCGGGCTCGACGGTGCAGACCCTGGTCGACCGCGCGCCGGAAGGGGCACAGGAAAAGGCCACCGCCGCCATCCGCAGCGTGCCCGGCGTGATCGGCGTCGAGCGGCTGCGCGTGCGCATGGTCGGGGCGACCACGTTCATCGACAGCATCGTCAAGGTACCCAGGACTTATCCGATCGACCGCGTCGAAAGCATCAAGCGCAACGCGCAAGTCGCCGTCACCAGGGCGTTCGGCGATGCCGACCTCTCCTTCACGGCCGTCCCCGTCGCCCGCGACAACGAGACGGTGCGCGACCGCATCATGGTGATCGCGCGCAATTCGGGCCTCGCGATCCATCACGTCACGGTTCACGATCTCGGCGCCAAGCTGATCGTCAGCATCGACCTCGAAGTCGACGCCCATATGCCGCTCGAGGCCGCCCATGACATCGCCAACACGCTGGAGCGGAACATCCAGGAGGAGTTCGGCGAGGACGTCGAGGTCGACGTCCATATCGAACCGCTGGAGCCGGAACTGCCGTTCGGCATCGATGCGGCACCGGAGCAGGTGCAGGCCATCGCGGCGGCGCTGGCGGAATATGCCGCCGGCGGCGAGATCCACGACATCCATAATGTGCGCGTTCGCAACACGGATGCCGGCGAGATCGTCAACTTCCACTGCCGCGCCGCGCCGTCGATGAGCGTGATCAAGGTGCACGAGCATGTCGACGCGATCGAGCGCCGGCTGCGCCGCGCGTTCCCGAGCGTGAAGCGCGTCATCAGCCACGCCGAGCCGCCGCGCGCGTGACGCGGATCGCGCGTGGAGACCTACGTTCTCGTTTCGGACTCATCACGCACGTGAGTTTGCGGGCTCGCAGCGCGCAAACTCTGCATTGGATAAGATTTTTTTCGCGTTAACGTTTCGTTGACTCTCGACAGCCTGCGCAAACTGGATTCAAATCGCTGTGATTCGAAAGCGATGTGGGGCTGCTTTCGAAATGAGTAGCAAGCAGGTTTTCAGGGGGCCGAAGGCATGGCGCGCGCAGACGCCGCGAACGCGTGCGTCCAATCCGATTCGATCAAGGGATTGGCGCAATCGATCGCGAAACCTGCTTATCATCGGCTCCTGATCGCGGAGCCGGCGCTTCGTCGCGCCGTACCGACGCTCATCATCGCCTTCCTCATCACGATCTGCCTGGGCGCCTTCGTCCAGGTCGTCGACCAGACGCGCCAGAAGCGTCTGGTGATCCAGAACGAGATTTCGATGCTGGCCGAGCTGCTCGCCGAGCGCATCGACCGCGTCACCTCCGTGCGCGCGGAGCGGCTGAAGAATGTCGAAAATCTGCCGATGCTGCTGCCCGACATGATCCCGACCAAGGCCAGGGTCTCGGGCCGCCACGTCGTCGTCACCTCGGCCGGCGTCGACCGCCGCATCCTCGCCCGCATTCCGATCGACAGCGATCCCGCCGGCAATGACCGCCTGCTCGATGCGATCACCACCGCACAGCTGCTTGCCGCGCCTCCGCGCGACAACGATGTCTCCAGCATGACGCTGCCGAACGGCAACACCGCGCTGGCGACCTCGCGGCCGATCAAGTCGCTGCCCGGCCTCGTCACCGTGATCCAGGAGCGCAACGAGCCGATCTGGGGTTCGGACGCGGCGCTGTCGGTGACGCTGTCGGCAACCACCGGCTTCGTCGTCCTGATCCTCGGCTTCGCCTTCCACTGGCAGTCGACCCGTGCCCGCGAGGGCGACCTCATCAACGACGCTGTGCGCGGCCGGATCGACACCGCGCTCAACCGCGGCCGCTGCGGCCTGTGGGACTGGGACCTGTCGCGCGGCCGGATCTTCTGGTCGCAATCGATGTTCTCGATGCTGGGTCTCGACGGCCGCAACGAGCTCCTCACCTTCGGCGAGGTCAACGCGCTGGTGAAGTCTGACGACATCGACCTGTTCGCGATCGCCGACCAGCTCATCTCCGAAAAGATCGACCACATCGACCAGACCTTCCGCATGCAGCATGTCGACGGCCACTGGATCTGGCTGCGCGTCCGCTGCGAGCGGACCCGCGGCGCCAGCGATTCCGGCGTGCACCTGATCGGGATCGCAGTCGACATCACCGAGCAGAAGAGCCTCGCCGAGCGCACGGTGGAAGCCGACCTGCGCCTGCGCGACGCGATCGAGACCATTCCGGAAGCCTTCGTGCTGTGGGACGCCAGCGATCGCCTGGTGCTCTGCAACTCGCACTTCCAGCGCCTGCACAAGCTGCCCGACACGGCGGTGATCCCCGGCACCTCCTACGAGACCGTGCTGGAAGTCGGCCGCATGCCGGAGGTGCGCACCCGCCACAACGAGACCGCCGCGCAAGGCCCGGGCGCCCGCACCTTCGAGGCCCAGCTCGACGACGGCAGCTGGCTGCACATCAGCGAGCGCCGCACCAAGGACGGCGGCTACGTCTCGGTCGGCACCGACATCACCCGGATCAAGGAGCACGAGCAGAAGCTCGTCGACAACGATCTGCGCCTGCGCGCCACCGTCATCGACCTCAAGCGCTCGCAAGCCGCACTGGAACGCCAGACCATCGAGCTCGCCGACCTCGCCGAGAAGTACCAGCGCGAGAAGACCCGGGCCGAGGAAGCCAACCAGACCAAGTCGAAATTCCTCGCCAATATGAGCCACGAGCTGCGCACGCCGCTCAACGCCATCATCGGCTTCTCCGAGATCATGGGCTCGGGCATGTTCGGCGAGCTCGGCAGCGAGAAGTACCAGGAATACTGCCACGACATCCTGACCAGCGGCCATTATCTGCTCGAGGTCATCAACGACATCCTCGACATGTCCAAGATCGAGGCAGGCCGCATGAAGCTCGACATGGAAGAGCTCGACCTGTCGCGGACGCTGGCCGAGTCCCTGCGCGTCGTCTCGGGCCGGGCCCAGGACAAGCACCTGACGCTCGACGCTGAGATCGAGAAATCGATCTCCGTCGTCGCCGACCGCCGCGCCACCAAGCAGATCGTCGTCAACCTGCTGTCCAATGCGGTGAAGTTCACGCCGGACGGTGGCCGCATCGTGGTGCGCAGCCGGCAACTCGAGGACAGGATCGTGCTGATGATCGCAGACACCGGCATCGGCATCGCGCCGCACTCGCTG
Organism: Bradyrhizobium sp. CCBAU 51627; assembly: GCF_028128765.1. Lineage (GTDB taxonomy): Bacteria > Pseudomonadota > Alphaproteobacteria > Rhizobiales > Xanthobacteraceae > Bradyrhizobium. Next base: position 47,846 of record NZ_LBJG01000079.1, on the reverse strand, counting down.
GCCCGGCTTGGGCGGCCGTTCGAGCAGGTCGAGAGCCAGCTCACCAAGACCTATCACGGCTCCGGCCTCGGGCTTGCGATCGCACGGTCGCTGGCACAGCTTCATGGCGGCTCGATGCGGCTGCGCTCCAGGCTCGAAGTCGGCACCGTCGTCCGGGTGACGCTGCCGCGCGACGCCGTCAAGGCGGCGTCCGGAATCTCCGCCGCGGCTTGAACCTCAGGATTGCAGCGTCGGCGCCACTTCGCGGGCGACATTGACCAGCGCCGCGATCAGCGGCGTCATCGGATCGCGCTGCGGGATCACGAGGCCAATGCTGTAATTCACCTCGGGGTCGGTGATGGGGATCGTGCGGACCTTGTCGGACAGGCCGAGCGTCTCGGCGAGCTTGGCCGGCATCACGCTGGCCCAGCGTCCGGTCTTGACGTGGGTGAATAGCACCAGCAGCGAGTTCGAGGTCAGTGTCGGCGTCGCCTCCGCGCCGACCGAGCGCAGCGCACGGTCGATGATCCGGCGGTTCTGCATGTCGGGCGTCAGCAGGCACAGCGGCACCTGCCCGACCTCCTTCCAGGTCACCGTCTCGCGATCCCCGAACATCCCGTCAGGCGAGGTGAGCAGGCGATAGCTCTCGTTGTAGAGCGGAATGGTGCGCACCTTGCCGATCGGTTCGTTCTCGATATAGGTCAGCCCTGCATCGACCTCGAGATTCTCGAGCAGCCCCAGCACCTCCGACGAGGTCGTCGAGCGGATGCTGAAACGTACCTCGGGATGCCGCGCGCGGAACGGCGTCGTCAGCGACGCGACCATGCCGAGCGCCGTCGGGATCGCCGCGATGCGTATCTCGCCGGAGAGCTGATGCTTCAGTCCGTTGATCTCGTCGCGCATGGCGCGGGCATCGCCCACGATCCGCCGCGCCCAATCGAGCGCCCGCTCGCCCTCGGGGGTAAATCCCTGGAACCGGGACCCGCGCTGGACCAGCATCACGCCGAGAATCTCCTCGAGCTGCTTCAGCCCGGTCGACATCGTCGGCTGCGTGACCCCACATGCCTCTGCCGCGCGTCCGAAGTGCCGCTCCTTCGCCAACGCCAGCAATAATTCAAGCTTGTCGATCAACCGTCCGTCCCCTGCACTTCTATCGTGGCATGCAAGCTATCACGCCAGGCCTGCACCAACACGCAAAAACCGGCAGCCCGTACAAGTTTCATTAGCAGATCGTATCGATCGATTGCGGTTGCAAATCGATCCGAATTCGCAATCGCAGCACGGGACAGCTTTATTGATCTTCGAATGATTCCAACTAGTTTGCCGCGCAGGAAACGCTCCGGTTGAGAACGAAGAATGACAGCGCTTTATGAGCCTTGGAACGAGACGCGCGGCGCCGAGATCATCGCCGAACATGCCAGCCAGGAGGGTACGACGCTCGTCATCCTGCACGCCCTTCAGGAGGCGTTCGGCTATGTGCCGGAGGCTGCGATTCCCATGGTGGCGCAGGCGCTCAACCTGTCGCGCGCCGAGGTCCATGGCGTCTTCACCTTCTACCATGACTTCCGCCACAAGCCGGCCGGCCGCCATGTGCTGAAGCTGTGCCGCGCCGAGGCCTGCCAGGCCGCGGGCGGCGATGCGCTGGCGGCGCGCGCCGAGGCCAAGTTGGGCGTTTCGCTCGGCAACACCACCGCGGATGATCGCGTCACGCTGGAGCCGATCTACTGCCTCGGGCTGTGCGCGACCGCGCCGTCCGCGATGCTCGACGGCCGCCTCATTGGCCGGCTCGACGAGACGCGCATCGATGCGCTGGTTGCGGAGGCGCAGCGATGACCATGCGGATCTTCATTCCTCGCGATGCCGCCGCTGTTGCCGTCGGCGCCGATGAAGTTGCCACAGCCTTCGAGCAGGTCGCGGCCATCCGCGGCGTGCCGGTCGAGATCGTCAGGACCGGCTCGCGCGGGCTCTGCTGGCTGGAGCCGATGGTCGAGGTCGCGACCCCCGCGGGCCGGATTGCCTATGGACCGGTCAGCGTGGAGGACGTCGCCTCCGTGGTTGAGTCCATGGCGAGCAACGGACCGCATGCGCTACGGCTCGGCGTCGCCGATGAAATTCCCTGGCTGAAGCGCCAGACCCGCCTCACCTTCGCCCGCTGCGGCGTGATCGATCCGCGCTCGCTCGACGACTACCGCGCCCATGGCGGCTACAAGGGTCTGGAGCGCGCCCTGTCGCTCGGCTCCGATGCGATCCTGAACGAAGTCACGGCGTCCGGCCTGCGCGGCCGTGGCGGGGCTGGCTTCCCGACCGGCATCAAGTGGAAGACCGTGGCGCAGGCGAAGGCCGACCGCAAATTCATCGTCTGCAATGCGGACGAAGGCGACAGCGGCACCTTCGCCGACCGCATGATCATGGAAGGTGATCCCTTCCTCGTCATCGAAGGCATGACCATCGCCGGCATCACCGTCGGCGCGACCAAGGGCTATATCTACATCCGCAGCGAATATCCGCACGCGGTCGAGGCGATGATTGCCGCCATCGCGGCGGCGAGGCGCGGCGGCTATCTCGGTGACAAGATCGGCGGCTCGACTACGGGCTTCGATATGGAGGTCCGCGTCGGCGCCGGCGCTTACGTCTGCGGCGAGGAAACTTCGCTGCTAGAGAGCCTCGAAGGCCGCCGCGGCATCGTGCGCGCCAAGCCGCCGCTGCCGGCGCATCATGGATTGTTCGGCAAGCCGACCGTCATCAACAACGTGCTGTCGTTTGCGGCCATCCCCTTCATTCTCGCCGAAGGTGCCAAGGCCTATGCCGATTTCGGCATGGGCCGGTCACGCGGCACGATGCCGATCCAGCTCGCCGGCAACATCCGCCAGGGCGGGCTGTTCGAGACCGCATTCGGCGTCACGCTCGGCGAACTCGTCGACGACATCGGCGGCGGCACCCTCACCGGCCGTCCTGTTCGCGCGGTGCAGGTCGGCGGCCCGCTTGGCGCCTACTTCCCCCGCGCTCTGTTCGACACCCCGTTCGACTACGAGGCGTTCGCGGCCCGCGACGGCCTGATCGGTCATGGCGGCATCGTCGTCTTCGACGACAGCGTCGACATGCGCAAGCAGGCGCGCTTCGCCATGGAGTTCTGTGCCATCGAATCCTGCGGCAAGTGCACGCCCTGCCGGATCGGCTCGACCCGCGGCGTCGAAACCATCGAGAAGATCATCCGCGGCGAGCGCGTCCACGAAAACCTCGCGCTGGTCGAAGACCTCTGCAACACCATGAAATTCGGCTCGCTCTGCGCACTCGGCGGCTTCACGCCCTACCCCGTGCTCAGTGCATTGAAGCACTTCCGGGAGGATTTTGCCCCGGCCCCGACCACGCTTCAGGCCGCGGAATAGGAGAACGACAATGTCTCTGATCGAAGAAATCGACTTCGGCACGCCGGCTTCCAAATCGACCACGATGGTCACGCTGACCATCGACGGCAACGAGGTCACGGTGCCCGAGGGCACCTCGATCATGCGCGCCGCGATGGACGCCGGCCACCAGATCCCGAAGCTTTGCGCGACCGACATGGTCGATGCCTTCGGCTCCTGCCGCCTCTGCGTCGTCGAGATCGAGGGCCGCGCCGGCACGCCCGCCTCCTGCACCACGCCCGTCGTGAACGGCCTCGTCGTGCACACCCAGAGCGAACGGCTGAAGAAGCTCCGCAAGGGCGTGATGGAGCTCTACATCTCCGACCACCCGCTCGACTGCCTCACCTGCAGCGCCAACGGCGATTGCGAGCTGCAGGACATGGCCGGCGCCGTGGGCCTGCGCGAGGTGCGTTACGGCTATGAGGGCGAGAACCACGTCTTTGCGAAGTCCAATGGCGAGATCAACGCCGCCTGGATGCCGAAGGACGAGTCCAACCCTTACTTCACTTACGATCCCTCCAAATGCATCGTCTGCTCGCGCTGTGTCCGCGCCTGCGAGGAGGTGCAAGGCACGTTCGCGCTGACCATCTCCGGCCGCGGCTTCGACAGCCGCGTCTCGCCCGGCATGAGCGAGAGTTTCCTCGGCTCCGAATGCGTCTCCTGCGGCGCCTGCGTGCAGGCCTGCCCGACCGCGACGCTGACGGAAAAATCGGTGATCGAGATCGGCCAGCCCGAACACTCCGTGGTCACCACCTGCGCCTATTGCGGCGTCGGCTGCGCCTTCAAGGCGGAGATGCGCGGCGAGGAAGTGGTACGCATGGTGCCGTACAAGGACGGCAAGGCCAACCGCGGCCATTCCTGCGTCAAGGGTCGCTTCGCCTGGGGCTACACCAATCACAAGGAGCGTATCCTCAAGCCGATGATCCGCGAGCGGATCGAGGATCCCTGGCGCGAAGTGTCCTGGGACGAGGCGTTCTCGTTTGCCGCCGCCAAGATGCGCGGCATCCAGAAGAAGTACGGGCGCGATGCCATCGGCGGCATCACCTCCTCCCGCTGCACCAATGAAGAAACCTATCTGGTGCAGAAGCTGATCCGCGCCGGCTTCGGCAACAACAATGTCGACACCTGCGCCCGCGTCTGCCATTCGCCGACCGGTTACGGTCTCGCCACCACCTTCGGCACCTCGGCCGGTACGCAGGATTTCGACTCGGTCGAGGACACCGACGTCGTCATCATCATCGGCGCCAATCCGGCCTCCGCTCATCCCGTCTTCGCATCGCGCTTGAAGAAGCGGCTGCGTCAAGGTGCAAAACTGATCGTGATCGATCCGCGCCGCACCGAGATGGTGGAATCGCCGCACGTCAAGGCGCTGCATTTGCCCCTGGTGCCCGGCACCAATGTCGCAGTGATGACGGCGCTGGCGCATGTCATCGTCACCGAAGGTCTCGTCAACGAAGCCTTCGTCCGTGAGCGCTGCGACTGGAGCGAGTTCGAGGAATGGGCGGCGTTCGTGGCCCAGCCGAACAACAGCCCGGAGGCGACCGCGATCCTCACCGGGGTCGATCCGAAGACGCTGCGCGAAGCCGCTCGCATCTACGCGACCGGTGGCAATGGCGCGATCTATTACGGCCTCGGCGTCACCGAGCACAGCCAGGGCTCGACCACCGTGATCGCGATCGCCAACCTCGCGATGGCCACCGGCAATATCGGTCGTTCCGGCGTCGGCGTGAACCCGTTGCGCGGCCAGAACAACGTGCAGGGCTCCTGCGACATGGGCTCGTTCCCGCACGAGCTGCCCGGCTATCGGCACATCGCCGGCGATGCCGTGCGGGAGCAGTTCGAGGCGATGTGGGACGTCAAGCTCAACCCGGAGCCGGGCCTGCGCATTCCCAACATGTTCGATGCCGCCATCGAAGGCACGTTCATGGGACTCTATGTGCAGGGCGAGGACATCCTCCAGTCCGATCCAAACACCACGCACGTGGTGGCGGCGCTGTCGGCGATGGAGTGCGTCATCGTCCACGACCTGTTCCTGAACGAGACCGCGAACTACGCCCACGTCTTCCTGCCCGGGTCGAGCTTCCTCGAGAAGGACGGCACGTTCACCAATGCCGAGCGCCGCATCCAGCGCGTCCGCAAGGTGATGTCGCCGAAGAACGGCATGGCCGACTGGGAAGTCACCATTGCCCTCGCCAAGGCGATGGGCTTCGAGATGAACTACAGCCACCCGTCCGAAATCATGGACGAGATCGCCGCGCTGACGCCGACCTTCGCCGGCGTCTCCTATGCCAAGCTCGACGAGCTCGGCTCGGTACAGTGGCCCTGTAACGAGAAGGCGCCCGAGGGCACACCGGTGATGCATATCGACGGCTTCGTCCGCGGCAAGGGCAAGTTCGTCGTCACCGAATATGTCGCGACCGACGAGCGCACCGGTCCCCGCTTCCCGCTGCTGCTCACGACGGGCCGCATCCTCAGCCAGTACAATGTCGGCGCGCAGACCAGGCGCACCGACAACGTGGTCTGGCACGCCGAGGATCGCCTCGAGATTCATCCGCACGACGCCGAGCAGCGCGGCGTGCGCGATGGTGACTGGGTGCGGCTGACGAGCCGAGCCGGCGAAACCACCCTCCGCGCGGAGATCACCGACCGCGTGTCGCCGGGCGTCGTCTGCACCACATTCCATCATCCGGACACGCAGGCCAACGTCATCACCACAGACTATTCGGACTGGGCGACCAACTGCCCCGAATACAAGGTTACGGCGGTGCAGATCTCGCCGTCGAATGGCCCGTCCGACTGGCAGAAGAGCTATGACGCGCAGGCGCGGCAGTCCCGCCGCATCGTGCCGGCCGAGGCTGCGGAGTAACGGCATGCACGTGCCGGTTCAGGCGATCGACCGCGAAATCTGGCGCGACAGTGTCGCGTCCGAGGGAACGCGACTGATCCCCGAGGAGACCCCCCTGGCGCTGACCTATAATGGCGGCACCTACGCCGTCATGATGGGGACGCCCCAGAACCTGGAGGATTTTGCGGTCGGCTTCAGCCTGGACGAAGGCATCATCAGATCGGTCGACGACATCAAGTCGCTCGATGTGGTCCGCCTCGACGAGGGCATCGAGCTGCGCATGTGGCTGGCGCCCGAGGACGCCGCGCGCATCAGCGAGCGCCGGCGCCACATTGCAGGTCCCACCGGCTGCGGCATCTGTGGCATCGAATCCATCGCCGAAGCCGTGCGGCCTGCTTCCATTGTGCTGCAGGGGCAGACCTTCACGCCGCAGCAGATCATGGCGGCGATGCAGGCGATCACCCCCCTGCAATCGATCAACATGCAGACCCGCGCGGTCCACGCCGCGGCCTTCTGGTCGCCCTCGCGTGGCATTGCCGCCCTGCGCGAGGACGTCGGCCGCCATAACGCCCTCGACAAGCTCGCCGGTGCGCTGGCGCGCGGCCGGACGAACGCGCGCACCGGCATGGTGCTGCTGACGAGCCGCGTCTCTGTCGAGATGGTGCAGAAGACGGCCGCTATCGGCGCGTCCGTGCTGGTCGCGGTTTCCGCCCCCACCGCGCTTGCGGTCCGCACCGCAACCGCAGCGGGCATCACGCTGATTGCAATTGCCCGCAGTGACGGGTTCGAAGTGTTCACGCACCACGGCCGCATTGCGGCTCATAGTGCCACGGAGATTATCGATGTCGTCGCCTGACCGCCTCGTCTACATGGCCAACCAGATCGGCACCTTCTTCCGCAGTCAGGGTCACGACAAGGCCGTGCCCGGGATCGCCGACCACATCAGGAAGTTCTGGGATCCCCGGATGAAGCGCGCGATCTTCGCGCATCTGGAGGCCGGCGGAGCGGGACTGGAACCGAACGTGCTCGAAGCGCTCAAGGCGCTCAAGCAGACGACTTCCCTTCCAGAAGCGCACTGAACACGCGCCGCACCTCGCTCTGCGTCTCCTTCACCCGCGCCTCCAGCGAGGAGAAATCCGGCGCATCGCCAGCGCGCGCCATCACGCGCTGAAGGTCGGTGCCCGCCGTCTCCGGCTTGAAGCGGTCACTGACGCAGAGCCTTAAGATCTGCGTCAGGTCATGATAGAGCCGCGCGGCGGCGCGCAATATCTCGGTCTCGGATTGTGCGAGTACGCCGAGCCTGCATGCATTTTCCAGCACCTGTATCGTGCCGACGCCGAGAATCTCCGGCTTGTCATGAGCATGCACGAGCTGGAGATATTGCGCGATGAAGTCGATGTCGACCATGCCGCCGGCGGCATATTTGAGATCCCAATGGTCGGTCTCGCCCTTCTCCTGCGCGATCGCGCGCCGCATGTCCGCGACATCGGTGGCGATGATTGCGGGATCGCGACGCCGGGTCAGGACCTCGCGGATGACGAGCTGAATTCGGTCCCGGAATTCCGGCGATGCCGACACCACGCGCGCACGCGTCAACGCCATGTGCTCCCAGGTCCAGGCCTCGTTGGCCTGGTAGTCCGCGAAGGAGACGAGGCTCGATGCCACCGGACCGGCGCGCCCGGAGGGCCGCAGCCGCATGTCGATCTCGTAGAGCACGCCATAATTGGTGCGGGTCGTGAACGCGCTGATCAGACGCTGGGTGAAGCGGGCGAAATAATGCGCACCCTGAAGTGATTTCTGGCCGTCGGAATCCGGATTCTCGCTGTCGAAATCGTACAGCAGGATCAGATCGAGATCCGAGGATGCCGTCATCTCGCGGCTGCCGAGCCGGCCCATCGCGATGATCGCGGTCTCCTGTCCCTTGATCCGGCCGTACTGGGCTGCAAAGCGATCGGCGACGAGGCCGTGCACGGTGTGAACGATGCCTTCGGCAACGTCGGCGAAAGCCGTGCTCGCCTGCTGCGCCGAGACGGTGCCCGAGAGGATGCGCGTGCCGATCAGGAACAGGCTTTCCTGCCCAAAGAGACGCAGGCGGTCCAGAAACTCCTCGTAGGAGCCCGCGTCCTGCACCGTGGCCGCGAGCCGCGCCGACAATTCCTGACGATCCGGCATCGCGCCGAAGAAGCGAGGGTCGATCAGGCCGTCCATCAGCTGCGGCTGCCGCGCCAGCATCTCGCCAAGCCGGGGCGCCGCGCCCAGCACCAGCGCCACGAGCGCAACGAGATCGCGGTTCTGGCTGAGCAGCGTGATCAGCCGCCCGCCGCGCTGGAGCGCCACGAGGAACTGATCGAATGCCACGACGGCGCGATCCGGCTCCTCGGCATGTGCGAGGCCGTCGATCAGGGCTGGCACGAACTCGACGAAGGCGCTGCGCGTCGCCTCATTGCGGAATGCGCGATAGTCGCCGGTGATCCAGTCGCGAACGGTCTGCGCTACCGCGGCGGGCTTCTTGAAACCGAGCGCCGCCAGGTGCTGCAGCAGGCGTGGATCTTCCGGACCTGCACTGTAGTCAAGCGCCGGCAGTTTGGCCGTGCCGGTTGGATCATCGCCTTCAAAAAGCTTCTCGTAGTGCCCCTGAACGATCTCGAGCTGGCGCAGCAGGTCGCACGCGAAGGCCTCGCGATTGTCGTAGCCCGAGAACCAGGCGAAGCGCTCGACTGCGTCCCTGTCTTCGGGCAAAGCGTGGGTCTGCTCGTCGGCGATCATCTGCAGACGATGCTCGACCCGGCGCAGGAATTCATAGGCCGTGGTCAGTTCATCACGCGCGGCAGAGGTGATCCAGTTGCTGGACGCCAGGACGTTGAGCGCAGTCAGCGTCGGCCGCACCCGCAATTCCGGATGGCGGCCGCCGGCGATCAGCTGCTGGGTCTGCGCGAAGAATTCGATCTCGCGGATGCCGCCGCGGCCGACCTTGACGTTGTGCCCCTCAACCGCGATCTCGCTCTGGCCACGATAGGTCTGCATCTGCCGCTTCATATCGTGCACGTCCGCGAGCGCGGCGAAATCGAGATGCTTGCGCCAGACGAAGGGCGCGATTTCGGCCAGCAGAGCCTCGCCCGCCCTGGCATCGCCGGCGCAGGCGCGCGCCTTGATCATCGCGGCGCGCTCCCAGGTGCGCCCTTCCCGCTCGTAATAGTTCAGCGCGGCGTCTCGCGAGATCGCAACCTGCGTCGAGGACGGATCGGGTCGCAGCCGCAGATCGACGCGGAAGACGTAACCGTCATAGGTCCGTTGCTGAAGAATACGCGCCAGGCCCTGCGTCACCCGGACGAAGAACGGCTGCGGCTCGATATCAGGCGCGAGCGTCGTGGCATCCGGATCGAAGAACACGATGAGGTCGATATCACTGGAATAGTTCAGCTCGCCCGCACCCATCTTGCCCATGGCGAGCACGATCAGGCCGCAGCCGACGTCCGGCGCCTCGGGATCTGATGGCACGAGCTTGCCGCGTGCGGCTTCCTGTCGCAGCAGGTGTTGAAGCGCCGCCTGTACCGAGGAGACGGCAAGGTCGGTCAGCGCCGCGGTCACCCGCATCACTGGCCAGACCCCACCGATGTCGCACAGCGCAATCAACAGCGCCGCCTCCGCCTTCATGCGGCGGAGCAGCCGCATCACCTCCACCTCGTCGGGAGCGGCGAGCGCGGCGGCTCTGGTCTCCGCTATCAGTGCGGCGAGATGTGCGTCCGGATCGCATTCGAGCAGCCGGATCAGGCGCGGCACATCGGCACGCACCAGATCGGACAGATAGGGCGAGAATTCCGCGATGCCGGTCAGGATGTTCCGGGCGAAGGGGTGGACCAGCAGCGCCTCGAGACGGGCCTGATGTGCCGGCCCGAGTTCGGCCAACCACGTCTCAAGACGTCGTTCATCGATTGCGGAAGCGGCAATATGGGGAGCCTCCGCGAAGCGTGCGGCCAGGCTCTTCCCAGTCTTGTCCGCGTTTCCCGGCGCGGAGTGGTTCATGCCACCTTCTGTGGCACATCCGGTATTGGCGGAGCAACCCTATCGCCGGCGCCCGCGCGCGCCGGCAGCACCAGCGTGGCGACGAGACCGGGCTGGGCGTCGCCGAGCCGCAGTTCGCCACCATGCAGCGTCGCAACGGCCGAGGCGAGACTGAGGCCGAGGCCTGAGCCCGGCAGCGTGCGGCTCGCTTCGAGCCGCACGAATCGTTCGACCGCATGCTTGCGATCCGCCTCGGGGATGCCGGGACCGCGATCGGTGACGCTGAGCAGCACCTGATCGCCCTCGCGCTTCGCCTCGATCGTGATCTGCCGCGAGTCCATGCTGACCACGGTTCCACCAGGCTGCGCGACGGGCTTGCCGTATTTGATCGCATTCTCGACCAGATTGGCCAGCGCCTGGCTGATCAATTCGCGGTTGGCGTGAACCGGCGTCGGCTCGGCCCTCACCTTCAAGGTCATGCCGTCATCTTCGGCGAGCGGCTCATAGAGCTCGTGGATGCCGCCCGCGACCTCGGCGGCGTCGAAATCATCCATGTTGCCGCGGGCCTGGCCGGACTCGGCGCGCGCGATCATCAAGAGCGCATTGAAGGTGCGGATCAGTCCATCGGATTCCTCGATGGTCCGCTCGAGCGCGGCACGATAGTCGGCCTCGCAGCCCGATTTCGCCAGCGCCTCCTCGGCACGATTGCGCAGGCGGGTCAGCGGCGTCTTGAGGTCATGAGCGATGTTGTCGGAGACCTCCTTCAGCCCCGCCATCAGCGCCTCGATCCGCTCCAGCATGGCGTTGAGGTTCTCGGCGAGGCGGTCGAGCTCATCGCCGCTGCGCCCGACCGGCAGGCGCTCGCTGAGATCGCCGGTCATGATGCGATGCGCGGTGCCGGACATCGCATCGATGCGCGTCAGCACCCTGCGCGCGACGAAGACGCCGCCACCGAGGCCGAGCACGACGACGATAAGGATCGACCATTGCGCGGCCTTGGCGACGATGCCGAACAAGCGTCGCCGCTCGGCGAGGTCGCGGCCGATCAGGAGCCGGAAACCGTTCTCGAGCTCGGTGACGCGCACCAGCGCACGATGGTCGCGGTCGTCCGCGTCCTCGATGCGCCGATAGGCAGTTTCCGACCAGCCGCGCGTCGCCATCACGCCCGGTGCGAGCGAGCCGACATTGCCGGCAACAGCCTGCCCGGTCGGCGTGGTCACGAGATACAGATTGGCGCCCGGCCGGAGCGCCCGGTACTCGATCGTGCGCACCAGGCCGAACAGGCCGCGGCGGCCGTAGATCTCGTTGATCTCCGAGGTCTCGGCATTCACCGTCTGCGTGATCTCTTCGGTGATCAGCCGCCGCGTGTTCCAGGCGAAATAGCCGAGCAGCGAGGCCGCAAACATCGCGAACAGCAGCAGATAAACCAGCGTCAGCCGGAACGCCGTGGTGCGGACGAGTTTACCGAATGCCGTCACGGATCATGTATCCAATTTGAGCGTTTCGCCTGAGATCACGGACCGTCGCCACCGTATTATTTGCCTTTGTTTTCAATGGGCTGCCTGCATCTTCCGCGGCCTGACCTCGCTGAAAGTCGCCGAACATTGGCGGGTTCTAGTGAAAAACCGGTCAGTTGACGAAGAGATGACCATCACGACCGAGCGTCCGTGACGGTAAATGGTTAACGGAACGGGAACGTTAAAGTGGCACTCAATGCGAACCAAGTTAAATCCCTGCAACCTGGCGCTCATGCGGGGACGTTGGGGTCCCTTATCTGCGGGCGACCGGCATCGGTGTGGTCGCAAGGCCCTTCGGCGCTGGACGAGCCTGAAGGGCGGCCAATGCTCGGCGGCGGCCGATCAGAGAAACACCGCGCCCCTTGCCGCTGCCACTTTCGAGGCGACGGGCCGCGCTCTACCCCAGAATGACCAGTGCGAGCAGGCCGGAGCTAAACAAGGCGACGCCCACCAGTGTAATCGCCAGAAAAGCAAGAGAAGTGAATTCTTCACGCATGTCCGTGTGCCCAGGGGTCACCACGCTCCGATCATCACGAGAGTGGCTATGCTCAAGGCCGAGCAGCACAAAATGATGACTGGTGTAACTAAATTCCGTTGAGACCACATTGCCGACGCTCCGAGTTGGAGAGAACGAGGAGAATAGCGCGGCCATGTTTTTCCCTGACTTCGTAGTTGCCGGAAAGTGGTTTCAATCCAGGACCATTTGTTTCGTCTTCGCGCGGACGGACGAAGTCACCTTTAGGGATTCGCGAGCGAAAGATGGAACCGGTACTCAATTGACAGGAGCCTCGCTTATCGGCACGGTTTTCAAGATCTGCTGGGATGATTTGCAAATTCGGCGTCGGACTCAAAAAGGAGCAGCTTCCACAACGACTGTTACCGATGCCTCGGGCAGAACAACCGCTGAAGTTGAAAGATGGCTCCATCGCGAACGGATATCGGACGACTTGATCACCAGATGGAGGATGATCCGTTCCGCACTCATCCACACGTCACCGCCCAGTCACCGGAGGACGATTGCGCCGGCGAGGAGCGAGCGCCGCAACCGGGCGACGATCAAAGCAGCAGCGCGCCCATCATTCACCCGCCCCTAGAAGTCTCGTCGTCCGCGCATTTCGGTTCCGGGCCGGATCAGGCCGGACGCATGAGCGCAATTGCAAATTGGCGGCGGCGAGGACGCCGCATCTGGCGCGGACATCTCCAGCGCGATCAACTTCCCGAAGCGACTGGCGGGTCGATGGGAAACATCGAGCGCTGGCTGCTCGCATTGCTGAGCGTACTCGCCGTCGTGAGCTGCGTTTGCGCGGCCATTGTCTTCATGCAGGCGGCGGCGCTAAAGGCTGAAGTCGCCACGCTGCAGCGCGAGATCATCGCGCTCAAGCTGCACATTGCCAGGCTCGATCAGATCGCAAGTGCCAATGAGGTCCGTGAGAAGCCAAGCAGTGAAACACCCAAGCCGCCGCCCGAGAATCGCCCCGACCAAGCCGGTCTCACCCTATCGCGCGAAGAGATTCAGCTTATCCGCGACTATATCAAGCCGGCCCCGGTTGCGGGCGCCGCGACTGAACCCATCAAGGTTGGGGATCCCGTCACGGGAGAAACAATCCCCTTCCCGTCTCCGATCACGGAGAAGGTTCGAAAGCTGCTCGGCGCGAGATTTACCATTCGCAGCGGCGTCATCGTCATCATCCGAAACGGCAGCCGTCAGGCTGACGTCGTGATCGGGCCGAGTTGAACGAAGCGGCTAACACCGCCGGCCTAAGCCAGCATCGCGCGCGCCCCTTAATGCACGCCAGCGTGCATATCAAACTACGGCGATGGCTGATTATTCGGCGGCCTTTCGATGAACCGACGGCTGCCGTTGAGAAGCTCGAGATTGTTGGCGATCACCGGGTTGCCTGGATCGAGCGAGTAAGCCTTCTCAAACTTTCGCCGCGCCGCGCTCAGATTGCCGCGCAGCATGTACGAGTAGCCCAGGTCATTCAGGATTTGAACGGTCTCGCCCCCCAGCCGGATCGCCTGCGCATAAGCCTGATCGGCAAGATCAAAGCGACGCAACCGATCATAGCTCGCCGCGAGTCCAGTCCAGGCCGTCAGGTCTTTCGGTGATTTCTCGACAGCGTCCTTGAAATAGCGCTGGGAGAGCCCGTAGTTGCCGCGGTTGTAATGCTCCAGCCCCAGCCGAACGGGTTCGTCCGACGGGTAATATTTGACGTCGGTCGGCTCCTGGACGGGGTCCGGGCCGCCCGCATCCACGGGGGCCACGATTGCGGCCTCCCGCGTCGTGTAGTCACACGCCGCAAGGCCCATCCCCAACAAGCAACAGGTCAGCACTAAGAAGATGCGTCGCATAGCCTGCCCCTGCCCGCTCAGCGGGCTCCTTGAAATATCATCGCTCAATCGCCCGCCAACAACAGGTCGCAAGACCTGCTGTCGGATAGTAACCAACCAGCGCACTCCAGCTTCGAGGCTGAGACACTGTTACTTGCCCGCTCCATTTCCGTTGATCGTCTGGTTGATCGTCTGGTCCGTGGTAATAATCTGCTGGGTGGTGACCGGAGGCGGCTGACCCATCGCTTTCGTCGGATCGCCCATATCGGGAAGCTGATCCACTGGCCGCCTAGTGGCACCGTAGCGGGTCGCGGCGGCGCCAACGCGCCGGGCGTCGTACGCAATCCTGCGATCAACGACATTTCGCGGCCAGGGATTGATCGTGTGGGTGACGGCGTTGACCTCCTTGGCATTGCCAGCGCTCATCGTGATGGTGTCGGACCGCTGCACGTAGCGGTCCATCTCGTCATGGCCGGCGAGACCGTAACATCCCCCCAGCAGGAAAGGCGCGAACAGAACCAGATACCTTATGGTCATCTCTCGCTCCTAGTTGAGGGTCTTCACGACCGGCTGGTTGGCGATGGCCGGTGGCGGAAGGGGCGTCCTGAGTTCAGGAGCGATGATGTGGCCGTATGGGCCCTTCACGTCGCCACCGGAATTGACGTAGTCGTCATAGCGCTTGCGGACTTCCATCTGGCCATTGAGGAAGAAATCAACGTCATTGGCCGGAAGGCGGGAATCGAGCGGAGACGCCAGTTGCTGACCGGGCACAGCCGGTGCGACCAGATGCGGCGTGACGATGATAACCAGATCGGTTTCCTGCTGCTGGTACGACTTGCTGCTGAACAACGTTCCAAGCACCGGCACCGAGCCGATCCAGGGCAATTGCGAGACGTCCTGGCGGTTGCGGGTCTGGAGCAGACCGGCGATGGCAAAGCTCTGGCCGTCGCGCAATTCGACCGTGGTTCGCGCGTCGCGGCGAGTCAGGGCAGGAACTGTCGTCCCCTGGATGACCACCGCATTAGCGAAATCGAGTTCGCTGACCGACGGCTCAATCCGAAGATTGATCACGCCGCGCGAGAGAACGGTGGGCACGAAGGCCAGCTCAACACCGAACTTCTTGTAGTCGATGGTGACAGTGGGAAAACCGTTCGTGGTTGTATTCGGAATTGGTACCGGAAATTCGCCACCGGCGAGGAAGCGGGCGGCATCTCCGGATAGCGTAGTCAAATTCGGCTCGGCCAGCCGGCGAACCAAGCCTTTGGTTTCCAGTGCGGAGATCAGCAAGTCGACCGAGCCGCCGTTGCTGGTTCGAACAAGGCTGGTCAACAAGCTTCCGAACGGGGCAGGAGCTACACCGCCCGCGGCCCCCAACAGCGTCCCCACCGTTCCAAGGACCGGAAGGCTACCGGTCGGGGGAGAACCGACGGGCGTACCACCGGCACCAAGAGGGCCAGGGGCCGTATTGATGCCACCGATCGGTGTTCGACCGGCGGCCGTCACACCGCCGACCCCGCTAATACCGACGTTGGTGCCGTTGGCATTCGCCGCATAGAGATTGACGCCAAGATCACGCCCGGCGTCCCGGTTGACCTCGAGAAAACGGACCTCAAGCATCACTTGTTGCGGTGCCGCAACGCTCATCGCGTTGACGACGGTGCCGCCTTTCGCAACGGTGCTGGTGGCGATCGCCATGGCCCGCTCGGCCGCAACCGCGTCGGCTGCGGTTCCGCTGAGAATCACCTGGCCTTCGGAAGCGGTGACGCGAACCCCCCGCATGCCGGTGCCGGTCCGGATGTTCTGCTGCAAATTGCCGGTATCGATCACCACTTCGACATCGAGGACCCCGATCTGCTTCATCGAGCTGTCGAACAGGATGACGTTGGTGGTGCCGGTCTGCTTGCCCTGCACATAGATCATGTGGTCGCTCAGCGACTTCACATCGACGATATCAGGCGAGCCCGCGACAATGGTCGAAAAAGCGGTGTCGACCTTGAAGGTACGCGACTTGTTGACGACCACCCTGACCCGCTGGACGTCGTTCATTTCGCTGACGAAGACGCCGCCGGAGGAGCCGCGCCGGTCTGCGGCCGCCGCCCGGTCATCGGGCCCAAACAAGGGGAGCCCCACGCCAAGACCCATCGCACCGAAGGCAAGAAGCCTCGCTGCCCATTTACCCAAAATGCTAGCGCTACCCATTCGAGTTCCCCCTGCTGCGATCCGCGGCAATCGCCCGCAAATCTACGCACTCGATGTTCCCCTAAGAGTTCCCCTCCGCGCACCACGTCACAGAGTTTACAGGTCTTCTCATTACAAATCGTTATTTCGCATTTCCAACATCATCATCCCTCCTGCAGCCTCGTCGCAAGACAAGACGTTTGCTGCGACGCTGCAAGGCCATAAAAAACCTGCGAATGTTGCCAGCGAGCACCACTTTCTCTCGATGCTCGGAACTATCCAGCCGTAGAATCACGGCCGGGTTTCGTCTGGCGAGCGCCATGTCGGTTTTCGGCAAATCCGGCACGGGGACCTGCTCTGAGCGTTCAATCCCGGGGCCGTCTGGTTCTCAGGGGGTCGGATGCAGCAGCTTGATAGTGGACGTCTCGCGCCATGGGCCGAACGGAATTCGGCTCGCGCCCTGCCGAGCTGCGCGCAGGACGACGATGGCTGCGAATGCAAGCGTTCCGCCGGCGAGCACATCGACCAGATAATGACCACCAATCGGCGGGATCGCGAGCAGCATGACCATGTTCACCGCTGCGACCACCCATCCGACCAACCCGGTGCCGCGAAAGGCGTGGGTGTAGAGGACCGCCAGTGCCGTGTGGTAGGACGGCATCTGGATGATGCCTTTCAGCGCCAACAGATTGAAGTGCCAGGGCCCCCCCGTCCGCAGTTCCAGCAGGTCCTGCAAAAAGCCGCTGTCATTGGGGGCCAGCACGGCAAACGGACCGAGTGTCGGCCAAACCGCCGAGATCAACACGGTCGGCACCAGGGTGGCGACCATCAAACGCATCAGCTCTTCAATGCGTGCGACCATGTCCCGTTTGCAGAAGTAGATGATGACGAGCAGGAACTGCGAGAACAGGCTGTTGTAGGTCACGACTAGCAGACGGTATACGGTCGGCCGATCGAGCAACACATCGCGCCAGGCTGACCAGTCGAAGCCGATCGCGCGATCCAGCCACTCCATCGTCGCGTCCCGCAGCGGCAATGCGCAACTTGCAGCGACGTAAGACAGAACTGCCGCCGCGGCGACGAACGAGAAGAACCACGCAAGCGCCTCCAGCATGTTCGCTCGACCGCGATTATAATTGCGATAGGCGATGGCAATCGCGAGCAAGGCGGCGATCAGGCCGACCTTGATTTCGGGATGATCGATCGTTAGTCCGATCTGCGCAGCCCAGACGACATCGATGGCTAATAGAAGAAGAACCAATCCCCAAGCCACGGGCCATTGGAGGATCGCGACGCGGCCGGCAGCGTTTGTCATGGCAGCGGATCCGGCATCGTGACCATCATCGCCATTGCTACGAGCTGATCGAGTGTTCATCGGCTTCATGCCCGGGAGTGTTCCAAGAGGGAGTTGAGGTGGGCGCGCTCGGCGCAGTGATCTCGCTCAGTAGCCAAGCTGGGTGCTCTGAGCGACCTGGGTTATCATTCCTCGCCACACAGGCAGCATGAAGCTGAAACTGTAGCTCGCGCTCGCAGTAATCCCCATCACCCCGGTGGTGGAATTGATCGGGGATCGCGAGGCGGACGGCGCCGTTGCAAATCCGCTTGTCCCCAGAAACGGCACGGTCGCCTCTGCTGTCGAGACACTGTGCGTGCCGGTCGCCGGCAGTGCGCACGCGGTGGTCTGGTCCTGGTCGGCGCAGTAGATCAGGGTTTGTCGCACCAGCTCGCTCGCAAGCGTGCGGACTGAATTCGTCGTGACCCAGAACCGTGCCAGATCGCAGACGGCGATGAAGACCGTGAAAAACGTCATGAAGACGAGCACGAGCTCGAAGGCGACAGCCCCTGATCTGTCGAGGGCTCTACTGGATGCGGACTTCATAGCTTGCACTGTTGTTGAATGATCCTGACCAGAGCGGAGTGACAACGCTGGTCGCAGCCACGCTGGCCGAGACATTGACCAGGAAGGGGAAATTGCACGTGGTGCCGGTCGCGATCGCGCTGCAGCTCGTTGTCGCCCCCGCGCAGGAGCAGGTGACAGCAGGCGTTCCGCTCAAGCTCCACCCGGAAGGAAGAGCATTCGTGACTGCGGTTTGAATCCCGCTCGTATCGGTCGGGAAGAAACGGGCATATTCTCCGCCCGCTCGAACTGCCGTTTGTATGGCGATTTGCCGCTGCGCAACGTTGCCGAATCCCGCCGTAGCAAGCAGCAGCGTAAACAACACTAGGGCGCACAGTATGAACTCGATTGCAGCGGTGCCGCGCCGGTCCCGGAGAAACTCGCGGTAGGTCATGGCTTATTCCTACTGCACCAGGGCTACAGTATTATTCTTGGCGGTCGCGGTACCAGTCGTGCTGCACCCCGTCAGGTTTTCCGTGGTATTACCGGTGTAGGTGATCGACCAACCGACGAGAGAGAGACAGCTCTCCGTACCGGAGAATGTGTTGCCGGTCATACAGACGCTGGCATTGGGGAAGTACATTCCCCCGTTCAACGTCACCATCGGGCTGCCCTGGATTGAGACCTGCGCACTGCCGCAGGCGCTGGAGTGTTCGGAATATTGGGCGTCCATATAGAACAGAAGACCATTATAATTCGTGTCGGCGTAGGCGGCGGTCTTCGCAGCACTCATATTGATGGTGCCGCCATTGATGCTCAGCTGGCCCATCTTGTTGGCTGCGCTCCCGGTGAAAATGATCGTGCAACTCGTGCAGGTCAGCGATCCGCCCGACGTCTTGATCGACGAATTGTAGAAGAAGTAGGTCCCGGAGGCCAGGTTCACCGTGTTGCCAGTGCTCACCGTCAGGTCCGCTCCTACGCAGAACACGCCAGTCGAGATGACATACGGAGAAGTTGCAGTCGCCGAGCTCTTGCAGTTCGTGCCGTTGACCGCAGCAGGAATCGCGGACGGATCGGTTTGCAGCGCCTGATACGGATCGGTTGTGGGCGGCTGATACATCATATTCCCGGGCTGGGTGCATGGGCTCCCGCTGCCGGATTGGGTACAACCGCCCGACCCAACCAGAATCGCGTTCGCCTGCGTCTTGTTGGCGCCGGCGCCGGTGAATGAAATCGACTGCGGGCCCGTCATGTTCGAGGACAAGGTGCAAGTCGACGTGGTGACTGCGGCGCTACCGCTAAAACTCAGCCCCCCGCCCAAGGCCAGCGAACATGCCATTGAGGGCGTTGTCAGCGCGGCAGTCGCCACCTCGGTGACGTTGGTCGGGCCCTTTCCCAGGAGAAGGGCGGTGAAGCTGCGCGGCACTGCCCGAACGATGGTTGCCTGGATCGCGTTGCATGACGCCGAGCAGGTTCCGGTCGCGTCGGCGCCGAAGCTTCCGCTGCTCCAGGTGCCCGGCTGGATCGTGACGGTGGCGTTACTCGATCCTGACGTATAGCCGTTATCCGTCGCGACGTTGCGGCCTGCCGTCTGTGCGCTGGAAAAGTCTTTTGCGTTCTGGACAAGCTGCAAAACCCCGGCAACGGCCGCCGCATCGGCCGTATTCTGTCCGTGCCGTCGCTCGAGGTACCAGGTGCTGATCTCCATTCCGAAGCCGGCCATCCCCATGAACCCGACTGCGGATGCCGTGAACATGAAGGCGGTGACACCGCGTCTGTCGCGCAAGAAATCCCGAAGGGGGACGAACCTCGTCGCCCTCACTAGTAACGACCGTACCATGGCAGCCACCTCGACAGCTCGATGCTCACCAGACATAGGGAATCAATCTCCAGCGCGATGCTTCGTAGCCGGAGTACTCAGGACAGGTGCGCCGAAGCAGATCTTCCTCGTAGATGATGCGGCAGACCTGGATGGCGATATGCAGCACGAACACAATCGCCGTGACCGGCGTCAGGAATTGCAGCACGACACCGAGGACTGCGACTTCTTCCGCGAGATAGAGCGGGTGCTTGATCCAGCGATAGGGGCCGGTTTGCACCACCGAGCGTGCCTGCGGCACAAGGCTGAACGCCCCGCCCAGATGCCGGATCGTGACGAGCATCATGATCATGCCGACCAGCACACAAGCGGTTGATGCCAGGTTTGGCAACGCTTCGCCGCTCTTGCCGAAGAAGCCGATCATCCATGGCAGATAGGTGCCGGCGAATGCAGCTATTCTCGGCAGCCAGCCCTCCGCCTGCGCCGTTGCCGGCGACCTCGTCATGATCAAAAGCGCCAGCATGAGGTAGAAGCTGCCGAGGCAGCAGCGCGACAGCAGCGACTGCCAGGGATCGCCAAGCGACGCCGAGATCTTGAACGCGACGCAGACGGCCAGCAACAGGAACCACATGCCGCCAAACAGCTGCATCCAATCGTAAGACGAGCTTTTCGAGACGGTGACTGTGCTCATCGCTTACTTGCCCAGGTTGGAGAATGTATGGACCAGGTGCAGCAATGGGCTTCCACCCATGATGACGAACATGGCCGGAAGCATGAACAACACCATGGGGACAGTCAGCTTGGCGCCGAGCTTGTGTGCCCGCTCCTCCAGCTTGGTGATGCGTTCGCGCCGGAGATCTTCGGCAATGGTGCGCAGCGCCTTGCTGAGCGGCGTTCCGTATTGCAGGCTTTGGCTGACCATGGTGCCGAAGCGACGAACACCATCCGACGTCGCTCCCAACTTCTCGAATGCCTCGGCGCGACTTGGCAGGATCCGGAGATCATCGAGGAGCCCGCGCAAGAGCCGGGACATCGCAGGATTGGTCTCACTCATTTCTTCCGCGACGCGCGTCAGCCCGCTCTCGAGGCCCATTCCCGCCTCGCTGCATACGATCAAGAGATCGATCATGTCCGGCGTACCCAGCCGCACGGCCGCGTCGAACCGCCGGCGCAGCACCGACAGAATGAGCCGTGGCCCCATTATGCCGACCACCGCTGCAATGAGAGTGAGCATCAGCGCATCATTCGGCGACGCCCCGAGGAGCTGGGCAGCGCAGGCGGCAACGACAGGCAGCAGCAACATGCTGACGGTCTTGATCCCGATCCAGATCGGCAGGACCCGATGGTGATTGAAGCCTGCGGATTGGAGGATCGCTCGCAGTTGTTCCAGATTTTCCTCAGCGTAAAAACGCCGATACCGCTTGCCGAGCGATGAAAGCCAACCGGTCAGGTCCCGGAGGTGCGCCGGCTGGCCGGAAATGCCGATCACCGCATTCGACACGCGGGTTTCCAACGTACGAACGTGTATTTCGCGGATGATCAGCAGGAAGGCCACAGTTGCGGCTGCGATGGCGAGGGCGACAACACTCAGACTGGACGTCATAGCGCCGTCTCCCTTCTGATCATCCAGCGTATCACGAAGTGCCCGACAATCACGGAGACCACCGCGTAAGCCAGCATCTTGTTGCCAGTCGGATCGGAGAACAGCAGGTCAACCGATTCCGGATTGATCCAGTACAGGATTCCGCCGATGACCACGGGGGCGCCCGTCAGTGCCCGTGAGGAAAAGATCACCTCGGCCGCCAGCGCCTTCGCGCGCGCTGCCAGCGCGACGCGCTGATTCACGGTCTCACCCAGGGTCTGCAAGGTTTCGGCCAGACCGCCGCCCGATTTCATCTGGACGGCCAGCGTTACAGCGAACATCCCGTACTCGGGAACTTCCGTTCGCCGATAGATGGCTTCCACGGCTTCCTCCGGAGTCTTCCCGAGGCTGATCTCGCTGCACACGATTGCAAACTGGCCGGCCGTTGGTTGCGGCATCTCGCGAGCGACGGTACGAAATGCCTCGGTGACAGGCAGGCCGGATCTGACGGTGCTCGTCACCAGTTGGACGGTGTCGGGCAATTGCCGGAACAGCTGATTGGCAAAGCGTCCCCGCTGCCATCCGAACATGCCGCGCACGACGACGATGGCGACGATTGCAGCCGCGATCGACACATAGAGGGTCGGAAACTGCAGCAGGACATTGCCGTAGAATACTGCCGTTGCGGCCATGACAGCGACAATCACGACGTAAGCCGGGTGCCAATCGTAAGTTATGTCGGGGTTGTAATTGAAGAAGCGCTGGAACGGCTGCCATCTGGATCCGGCCTGTGACCGACGGATGGAGGGCAGGCTAGCCGAATGCACGGCCGGCAGCGCTACCGCGAGTTGGCGGTCGAAGCGTCGCAGCCGAGCATCAAGCCACAATGACATGCTTGCTGCGCCCATCAGGAGCGCGAGAACAACGACAGTCACGAACGGCGGTATCATATCTGCCTCATGGCCTCGGCCCAGGCTCGATCGAGCCCATAATAGACAAGACGGCTCTTGAATTTTGGGACGGCGTGGGTCGACGTGTAGATGCCCGAGATCCTGCCGTGCACATCCTCGTCGGTGTACTCGAACGCGGCGATGTCATTGGTGGTGATCACCTCGCCCTCGAGGCCCGTCACCTCGCTGATCTGGATGATGCGTCGCTGGCCGTCCCGCATGCGCTCGACCTGGACGATGATGTCCAGCGCTGCGACGATCTGGGATCGGATCGCCCGCGACGGCAGGTTGACCTGCCCCATCTGCACCATGTTCTCGATGCGGGTCAGCGCGTCACGGGCGCTGTTGGCATGCACCGTGGAGATCGAACCATCATGGCCGGTGTTCATCGCTTGCAGCATGTCGAACGCTTCGGCGCCGCGCACCTCGCCGACGACGATCCGGTCGGGACGCATGCGCAAGGCATTCCACAGCAGATCGCGCTGGGTTACCTGCCCCGTGCCTTCGAGGCTGGGAGGCCGGGTCTCCAGGCTGATCACGTGCGGCTGCTGAAGCTGCAACTCCGCCGCATCCTCGATCGTTACGACGCGCTCGCTGTGATCGATGAACTGGCTCATCGCGTTCAGCAGCGTCGTCTTGCCCGAACCGGTACCGCCCGAGACCAGGACGTTGAGCCGGCACCGCGCAGCGATCTCCAGCAATTGCCCGATCGACGCGGTCATGGATCCGTTTTCGACCATTCCGGCGATATTCAAGCGGCGGCCTGGAAATTTCCGGATGGAAATGCAGGGGCTGTGAATCGCCAGTGGCGGAAGGATGATGTTGACGCGGCTGCCGTCCGGCAAGCGGCAGTCCACCATCGGACTGGATTCGTCCACGCGCCGGCCGACCTGCGCGGCAATTTTCTGCGCCACCGATGTGATGTGATCGTTGTCGCGGAATCGCACCGCGACCCGCTCCAACTTGCCGCTGCGCTCGACATAGACGTTACTGGGCCCGTTGATCATGATATCGTTGATCGATTGATCCAGCAGAAGCGGACGGAGCGGCCCATAGCCGGTCATGTCGTCCGCGATCTCATCTGCCAGCAGAAGCTGCTCGCGACCCGACAGTTCGAGGCGTTCCTCGTTGGCAATTCCGTGGATGATTTCCTCAATCTGCCGCCGAAGGACATCGCGCGAAACCGTCGCTGCCGCCGACGGCTCGATCTCCGCGATGACGCGTTCCCGTAGAGAAGCCGACATTAGCGGGTGCGCAGAAGCTTCGTCGCGCCTAGGCGCAGACGCGGGCGCGCTTGTCGTTGCCAGGCTCGGCGCAGATGCCGGCAAGGGGGGCGGAGTCGCAGGCGGGCTCGGTGCGGGTGCGCTCGGGCCGGGCATCAGTGAGGGAAGACGAGCCGTCGTGTCGTCTTCGCGGCGACCAAATCTCTTCATAGCCCGAGAAGCCTCCTCAGACGTCCCTTTCGCTCGGCGCCGACGCCCGTGATCTCGCGAACGATCGGGGCGAGATGACGTCGCAGTCCCGACACGTGCTTCAGCGCTGGTACTCCAAGATTGACCGCCTGGGTCATCCCCTTCCCGAGATCGGGAATGACCATGTCCGGCTCGGCGCCCATTGCCTTGACGATCGTCGCCCTGGGAAGCCCCCCAGCACGATCGGCGCGGTTGAGCAAGGTAAAGACGCGATCCTTGCCGGCGATGTTGGTGACGGCGGTGCGCAGTGCATGGGCATTGCGCAATCCAGTCACCTCGGCTTCCAGCAACACCAGCACGTGACGCGACTGAGTGATCACAGGATGGATCGACGGCGGGAACGGGACCGGTACATCGACAACGATGTAGTTGAATCGTTGGCGGAGCAGGCCCAGCACATGCCTCACTCCCGCTTCGGTGATGTCCAGCTGCGCATCCAGCTCCTCATCAGCGGAGATCAGACAAACCCGCTCATTGACCTCGATTGCCG
Source organism: Bradyrhizobium sp. CCBAU 51627 (assembly GCF_028128765.1). GTDB lineage: Bacteria > Pseudomonadota > Alphaproteobacteria > Rhizobiales > Xanthobacteraceae > Bradyrhizobium. Next base: position 23,440 of record NZ_LBJG01000079.1, on the reverse strand, counting down.
CGCGTTCGAGGAACAACGTGTCAGCCCGCATCGGGTTTTCCAGAGCGATGCGGAGCCCAGGGCCAGGCTGAACACCCAACATCACCGCAGTTTCTCCGCCTTGCAGATGCAGGTCGAGCAGCGCGACCTTGGCCTTGGTGGTCTCGGCCAGTTGCAGTGCAAGGTTGATGGCGATACTGGTTGCTCCGGCGCCGCCCTGCGCCCCGCAGATCGAGATCACATGGCCGCCACGATCGGCTTGAACAGGCGCCACGTCTCCAACCAGCTTCGGCCGCAGCTGGTCCAGCACCATGTCCCGCGTGAGCGGTCTCGGGAGATACTCGGTCAAGCCGATCTCCATAAGCTCGCGATAGAGGGTGATCTCCCTACTCTCACCGATCAGCGCCACACGGACATCTGGCGGGCAGACGCCGGCGAGCCTTTCCAGCTCGGTAAACGGGTCATCGATACCGCTGATGTCCGTCACCAACGCGGATAGGTTGGTGTCGGTCTCGAGCATCCTTATCGCATGACGGATTGTGCCGCGCCTGATCGACAAGTTGCTTCCTTCGAGGCCCTTGCGCAAAGCGACGGCACTATCTTCGTCATTTACAAAGCAGACGATCCGGTCGCGCGTGACGACAGATGCAGCTTCAGGCGGACTGGCAATGGCGATGTTCATCAACGTTTCTCCGGCAGCTGACCCGCGAACCCGATCGTCGTTGCAGCCGACCGGACGGCCGCCGGTGCCCCGCAGCCGTCGATGTCCGCATCCTGCTTCCTGACCGAGTATTTCTTGATCTCACCGCCGGAATGGATTGCCACCAACGTGGTCTGGCCGGCAATCGCATCCTGGCGAGCAAGCTCCGGCGACACATCGCAGCTGGACATTGCGCCAGTGTCCGCCCTATCCCACTGCTCGACTGCCGCACGCACGGCCAGGGAGAGCGTTCCGAGCTGCTTTGCGACCGCGATCCTCTTGACCTGCTCTGCCGTGAGCTCCAGCGACACGGTCTGCGCAAGCTTGCCCGCCACCGCTCCCAGGGCTCGTCCGCCTTGCGCTATCTCCTGGTCGATCGCGATGACCCGCACATTGCGCAGGAGCGTCTCGCTCAGGGCGCGACGCGCGGGTTCGGCCTTGTCGAACAGCTGGGTCAACTGGACATCGACATAATCCCCCGGCCTGATCAAGCCCGCGACGCCGGATTCCTCGTCGACCTTGATGCTGATGGCACGACTATCCGGCGCCAGAACGCTGGCGAGGAAACCCCGATCCCGGGGTCGCAATATGTCCTGCAGAGTGACGGGACTGCCGGTGTCGACGAACTTGCGAACCAGAGAGCCGGGAAGTCCGATCTTGGTGTCGGCGGTTTCGAGGATCGCTCCTGCCGGGACGCGATCCGGCGATACCGAGCGGATCGCGAAATCTTCCTCACGGGCGAGCGTACCTTTCGACAGCGGACGCGCCGCGACAAAGTAGCCGACAGTCGGAGACGCCGGCGGCGCCGCCGGCTCCACAGCCGCGACCGGGACCTGTTTCGGCCGGTTCATGTCGTACGCAATCAGCCCGAACGCCGCGGTCGCGAGCAGGAACACCATGATGATCGAAATTCGCAGAGCAGATGACATCTCAGAATCCTTTGCTCAAAATGGTCCAGATGCCGCCGCACGCTATTGCGACACCATAAGGCAGGGGCGCATGCCGCAAATGACGCCAGCGCTCGACCGCATAGACGCGGCGTACAAGCGACGATCCGGCGGGCGCCAGCGACGGATATGGCAGGAGGCGCATCATCAGATGCATCAATGCGAGCACGCCGCCGGCCATCGCGGTGGTGCTCAACAACTGGATGACACCCGACAACGGAAGACCGACCGCCAGGGCCGTCAGCAGCTTGACATCGCCGCCACCGATCCATCCCCGCGCATAGATGGCAAACAGCAGCAGAAACAGGATCGCAGCGACGATCAGCGATTCCGCAACGTGCATCGGGCTGGTCAGCTGACCGGCAATCCCCAGAAGCGCCAGAGCCAGGCAGATCTCATTGCTGATCAACCGTGTCGCGACATCGATCGTTGCGACGTACAGCAACAGGAGAATTTCCAGAAACGCGATTGTGGGAACGATCCAGCTCATGGAAATGGACGCCTGAAACTCAAGAAGCTGAGGGGGGCACAACCGGGCGCCCCCCTTTTCGGAATTAACCGGCCGCGACCGCGGTCGTGAGAGCCGTGCTGATCGCGCTGATGGCGGTGGTGAGCGCCGTCTGAAGAGCCCCGCCATTGCCGAAGACAATGGAGATCACGGCGATGATGCAGGCCGCGACGATGAGATATTCGAACGACACCACACCGTCTCGGTCCGCGTGCAGACGCTTCAAGGCGTCCGTAGTCTTGATGCAATGCTCCAACAACATGGGAAGATCCCTTCTTGAATATCCCTTCTTGGAGAGCGAAGGCACATCCCTGTGCCTCCCCCTGGGGATTAGCCGGCCGCGACGGCCGTAGTGAGAGCCGTGCTGATCGCGCCGATGGCGGTGGTCAGCGCCGTCTGAAGAGCGCCGCCCTTGCCGAACGCGACGGAAACGACGGCGATGATGCAAGCCGCGACGATGAGATATTCGAACGACACCACGCCGTCCCGATCCGAACCCAGACGCTTCAACGCTTCCTTGGTCTGACGGTAGTATTTCAACATCGGAGAATCCCTTCCTTTGGGGTGAAAGACATCGCAACGTTCGTTGGCTAGAAAACCCCTGCCGCCAACAACGATCCCCTTATAAGCTCTCACTCAAGCGTTGCGCGCGCTCCATAGAGTGTAGATGCGGATCAAAGGGATTACCCCTCGCACGATTAACCATTTCGTTTACTGCGCAACGCGCGACGACGCGCTGGCGCTTCCTCTCAACCATCGTGAGCCGACGGCGCGCAGGGCTGTCGCCTGGAAGAACGTGTACGCGAGATGAATGCCGATGAGCTCCACCGATCGGTAGAACCGACCAAATGCTGATCTTGGATAGCTACGACGTTGGCTAGTGGGCCGCGCCGGGATGGCCGATCGCTCTCACTTCACGTGCAGCACAGATTATCGCCACCGGCACACCCGGTCACGCCGCGAGCTTCTCTCCGTGTGCGAAATCCCAATACAGCTTTCGTGCGCGCGCAAAGAAGCGACCGGGCGTGAGATGCCGGTCGTCGATCCGGATCACGGGCGCGACCTTGGCGAAGTTTCCGGTCGAGAAGATCTCGTCCGACGTGACGAAATCGGAATAACGCAGCGTGGCCTCCATCACGGTGACGCCGTCGCCGCGCAAAAGATCAATCACGCGCTGCCGCGTGATTCCGTTCAGGAAGGTGCCGTTCGGCGCCGGCGTATACACGACGCCCGCCTTCGCCATGAACACGTTGGAATTGCCGAACTCGGCGACGTTGCCGAGCATGTCCAGCATCAGGCAATTCTGGAAGCCGCGCGAAGCGGCCTCCATGAGCGCACGGGAGCTGTTCGGGTAGAGACAGGAGGCCTTGACATCGGCTGGAGCGCATTCGGCGGTGGGCCTGCGGAACGGCGACAGCGTGATTGCGCTGCCGACGGGTTGCGGGATGGGCGACTCGTAGATGCAGAGGCACCAGTCCGTCGTTTCCGGATCGAACAGCACACCGCCGCCGACGCCGTTCTGCGGCCAGTACATCGGACGGATGTAGAGTTCGGCATTGGCGGAAAAACGGGCGATACCTTCACGCGCCAGTCCGAGCCACGTGTCGAGATCGACTACCGGTTTGAGCCCGAAGTTGAGCGCCGATTGGTTGACACGGGCGCAGTGACGATCGAGGTCGGGGGTCACGCCCTCGAAGGCGCGCCCACCATCGAAGATGGTCGAGGCGAGCCAGAGCCCATGGGTGCGCGGCCCCATGATCGGCACGTTGCCCTCGTGCCACTCACCTCGGAAGAATGTCCATGTCCTCGAATGGCGGACGGAAATGGTATTGGGAGCCATGACGAACCTCCATTCCGGGATGACCGGGTTATGGTCCGTAGATCACGAGTTCGGAATCCGACAGATCGGCAAGCCGGGGGCAATGCGGCCCCTTGAAGTATTTGCAGCCGATCGGCTCCCTGTAGAAGCCGACCAGGCCACGCACGGGACCATTTGCGTCGAGCGCAATCGATAGTCGGCCGCGCCACAGCAAGAAGCGGCCAATAGCGCCGGCGCACACGATATAATCGGCCACATCCGGGCAATAGATCATCTGCATCGCCGGCAGCCTCATGCGAGCGACGCGCATCGGCTGCAGGACGAACGGAAAGGCGCGGCCATCGGCGGCGCGGCAAACCAAGCTGAGGCAGCCGTAGGCCGCGTGACGTGCAAGCAGCGCAGCGTCCGCCTCGGGCAAGCCTCCGAGCCCCTGGGCGTCCTGCCCGACGACTTCGACACGCATGGCCTTGGCCGGTCGCGACATCGCCGGAAGCGAGAAGAACAAGCCGCCGCAGTAGCGACGGAACCCCTGCGCTTCGATGGTGCGCCAGGTCCATTGCGCCGGACTGATATTGACGTAAGTGACGTCCTCATGGCGCTGCGCGACCTTGGTCAGCATTGGCGCAAAACTGCGAAAGGCAGGTTCCACATACCAGCTCGAGAGATTGCAGCGGATGGAGGTGCGGCCGTCATCGTTCCGGGTGGTGTGGATCAGCAGCAGAGCGCCGACAGGCATCCGGTCATGCTCGAGCATGTAGCCAAAGCGCGGGAAACTGTCGGGTATCTCACGCACGGCCAGGCGCCGGAGCCCGTCGATCCAATAGTCGCGCGAGCGGATCGGAAAGCCGCGTGCCAGAAGATCGGCGATGGCGTCAAGATCGGCTATTGCTATCTCGCGGCATCGGATCATGACCCGAACGCTCACTCATAATATCCGGGCCGCTTATTGCTCCCGGTCAGATTTGGCCAGCGCGCCGGACGCGCGGACCGAGCGGCAACCAGCTTGCGTCCATGGCGACGCGCCGAAATTCCGGACGCGGAGAGAGGCCCCTCTCGCGCTCCCAACGGCTTTGAGCGTCGCGCTCGCTCCGACACCATGTACTGCAACCAATTCCGGTATATGCGCCTGGCCGGCATGCACCAAACGTTGCTCAGATCCCTCGCCGCTTGATCGGCCGGAAACTCGGCGAAAAGCTCTGGGCGTCTGCAGGAAAGGGCTTCCTGCCGGAAAGCGACCAGCATCCCTTCTGCTTCGCGGTCCAGATAACCCGTTGGTATCGTCGGACAAACGTCATTCTCTCCCCGGAGGAAACGGCCCATGTCCCTTCTATATTCGCCCAACAGGGTCCGGGTTTCATATTCCGGGTGGCCCTGGAAATGGACAAATAGGCTCTTCTTCTGGTGCTTGACGAAGCAGTCGACGCCAGCCACCGCAGACCAGGTGAGAACGGAATATCCGCAGCTCTCAAGAGCTTCCTCCTGCACCTCGTTCCAGCGCGCATGCGGTATTCTGAACGTCGCCGGAACGTCGTGCATCAGGGGATGATTTTGCGTCTTCGTTTGCGCGAAGACACCGATGCATTTGGCGGGCAGCTTGTGGCGCGCAACGCCGTCCAGGTGCAGGACCACGCCATGGACGGCCAGACAGGAAAACACCGACGACAAGGTATTCTCCCTGGCCCAGTCGGCGATCTCCGTGAAGGTGTCCCAATATGGCTCTTCCGTCAGGCTGGCGGCTCTTGGTTCGGCGCCGGTCACGATGATCCCGTCCAACCTCCGGCCCAGCAGATCGCTGATGCCATGGTAGTATCGACGTACGTAATCGCGCCCCCATTCCGAACGGGGAGTCGTCTCCATCGTGTAGAGATGCAGCCTGACGAAGAGTCGCCCGGCCGCCGCGTCGAGCAGATCGAACAGCTGACGCTCAGTCGATATCAAGGCTGCATCCGACATGTTGTTGATGAGGCCGATGTCGAGGCACTCCCGGTTTGCCGGCGGCGCCATCGCGGCGCCGCCTCCATTCCGCCCTCGCAGGAGCAGGTGATGGTCGTCGCAGTCGGTATCAATTAGGACTGGCATCGGAATGCCTTCGCAGTTGACGCAAAATCAGTTCGCTGCATTGAGCGCCTGATCTAGGTCGGTGACGATATCGTCGATGTGCTCGATTCCGACGCTCAGCCTGATCATCTCGGGCCGCACGCCGGCCTTGTTCTGTTCTTCGGCAGACATTTGCCGGTGGGTGGTGGATGCGGGATGGCAGGCGAGCGACTTCGCATCGCCAATATTGACCAGTCGCTTGCAGAGCTTCAGCGCGTCGTAAAACCGCTTGCCCGCCTCGAAGCCTCCTGCCACGCCAAACGTCAGGAGCGAGCACGCTCGCCCGCCCAGATATTTCTGTGTCAGCGTGTAATAGGGGCTGTCGTGGAAGCCCGCATAATTCACCCAGGCGACGCGGCGATCATCGCGCAGAAATCGCGCGACCTTCTCGCCGTTCTCGACGTGCCGCTCGACTCGCAGCGCGACAGTTTCGATGCCCTGGAGCAGCAGGAAGGCATTCACCGGCGCCAAGATAGCGCCGCTGTTTCTCATGGAGACGGCTCGGCATCGCGCGATATAGGCGGCGGCCCCGTAGCGTTCGGTAAAGACCAGCCCGTGATAGGATTTCTCCGGTTCGCTCATCATCGCAAAGCGCCGGCCTTGCGCCGCCCACGGGAATTTGCCGCCATCGACGATGATTCCGCCGAGCGTTGTGCCATGCCCACCCATGAACTTTGTCAGGGACTCCACCACGACATCCGCGCCGTACTCGATGGGCCGAAGTAGAATTGGCGTCGCCACCGTGTTGTCGACGATCAGCGGCACACCGTGGCTATGGGCGACTTCGGCCATCGCTGCGACGTCGCAGACGTTTCCGGCCGGATTTCCGACGCTCTCGCAGAACACCGCCCGCGTATCGCCGTCGATCAGTTTTTCCACGCTCGCTGGTCGGTCGTCTTCCGAAAAACGGACCGTAATGCCCTGTCTCGGCAGGATGTGCGCGAACAACGTGTGCGTGGTGCCGTAGAGCTGCGGGACCGAGACGATGTTGGTGCCCATTTCCGCGATATTGATCACTGCGTAGTTCACCGCGGCCTGACCGCAGGCTACACTGAGCGCTCCGATGCCCCCCTCCAGAGCCGCGACACGATCCTCCAGCACCGCGTTGGTCGGATTGCCGATCCGGGTATAGCGGAACCCATCCACTTCCAGATTGAAGAGCGCGGCTCCGTGATCGGCGCTGTCGAAAGCATACGAAGCGGTCTGGTAGATCGGCACGGCAACCGCCTTGGTGACCGGATCTTCCCTAAAGCCGCCGTGGATGGCGATGGTCTCTCTTCTCATGGATGCGGGCCCTTCGGCTCTTCGATCCCGGGCGATCTCGGGATGTCCCTGGCGCATCGCACGTCCTCCAATTCCTGCACCGCCTACTGACCGTCGGGCGCGAAACCAAGCAGATTGCGCACCGCGCTCGGCCAGCGGCCGGTGTTTGCGCCATGTGTGTGGAACATGGCGACGGCGAGACGATCCATTCCGAACGCCACGCAGGCGGTATGGGCCGGCTCGCCAGCCGCGTCCACGATGCCCCAGGCGTCACCGAAATGTTCGCGGTGATAGTTAAAGCTCATGCAGGCCGTCGGCCGCTCCTCGGAGCGCAGCGGCACCAGCAGTTCGAACTTCAGCGACAGTTGCTTCTGGCTCAAGGCCATCATCTGACCGACCCGGCCGAAGAACGGATCGCTGGCGTCATCGACCCTGAAGGTCAGCCCGAGTTCGCGCGCGATCTCCTGCGCCCGCGCGATCCAGCGCTCCCGGAACGCGAAGGCCTGATCAGGGCTGCCGATGCAGACGAACTCACGCATCCTGAACGATTGTAGCCGGTCGAGATGGTGCGACGGCTCGCGGCGGAAGCAATCGGCGGCGACGTCGAAACGCCAACCGCCCGCGGGCACAGGGCCACGGCTCGCTGCGATCGGATAGACGGGATAGCAGGCTGCCGGCGACAACACGAGGTCGGCCGGCGAAAGCGACTGCGTCCAGTCGCCGCCCGCCTCGAAGCGGCTGACCGCGGCGTGGATCTCGCTATCCGTCCCGTGCAAGCCGCAAACGCACCCCAGAAGGTTCGGAAAGCTTTTCAGATAGCCCGACCTCTCCAGCTGCGCGCGATTCATGACGGGCGGGAAGCGCATCACCTCGGTGTTCGCTTCACGATGCCGCGAGATCAGCGCTGCAAGCCGCTCGACGACGTCTTCATAGAGCGCGGTGCGGCCATAGACCCCCGGAGAGCCCATCTGGTGAAACAACAAATCGGCAAGGTGGTCCAACGGATCGGACGGATGCGAAGCGGCTTCCGTCGGCACTGCAAAGCTGGCCACGTTCATATCGAGCCCCATTCCTTTCGAGGATCACATATCAATCGCGCAGGGACTCCGGGACGGCGCTGATCAGCGTAGCGGTACCCATGCTGGCCAGGATGCGATCATTGTTGATCATGATTGGCGCGGAAAGCACGTCACGCAGGTGGCGACCGACACTGACGTCGGTATCGTTGCGATAACCGGACAGGCCGCAGGCACGCATCGCGTGCATGACGGCCGTGACCGCGAGCTCGGAGGCCTCCACCTTGAGAAGATTGATCGAGGACTGGAAGTCGACCGACGACAACGCGCGCTCGTCCCGTTCGCTTGTTTCATAGAATTGAAGATTCGCGGCAATGATGGCGCGCAGTTTCGTCAGCGTCATTCTTGCGGCGGTGAAATGCGCAGCTCCGGGAGGCATATTGCCACCCGCCCCGCGCGCCGCCTTGCGGATGAAGAGCTGCGCTCGGTCCGCCGCCGCAGCCGCAATCCCGGCCCAGACCGAGGACCAGCACAGATGGGCAACGGGCGTCATCGTCTGCGCATGGATCTTTTCATATGCGACGGGGAATATCTGGTCCGCAGTGCCTCTGAAATTCAGCTTGAAGCCCGCGCTGCAGGTCCCGCGCATGCCAAGCGTCTCCCAGGCAAGAGTGGGCTCGAGCGTATAGTCGTCGCGGGTGATGGCCAGCAGCACCTGATCGGATCCGGCGGAAGAGTCGGAACGGCGGGCGACGGTGACGATGCCGTCCGCCTCGGCTCCGTATGAAATCACCGTCGCGTCGCGCACCAGCGCGATCTCCTCGCCAGCGCGCGCCACTGCGGCCGAGCTGAAACGTATGTTTCCGCCGTTCTGGCCTTCCGTCGTCGACGACGCCAGCAGCAGCTGTTGAGCCGCCACGCGGCGCATGAGACCTTCGTGCCAGGCGCTGCCCCCGCCGTGGTGAACCAGACACGCGATCTTGGTCTGATGCATCGCGAAGATCATCCCGACCGAGGCGCAGGCGCGGCCGAGCGCGTAACACATCTCCGTGACCTCGGAGATGGTTGCACCGTCTCCGCCGAACTCGATCGGAATCTGAGCGCCCAGAAGTCTCTCCTTGCGCGCGGCGTCGATCGCCTTGCGCGGGAAGCGCGCCTCGCGATCGACCGCCTCGGCCTCCGCCGCAGCGACCTCCGCGACCTTTGCCGTTCGCTCCCGGAACGAGGGGCCGTCGGCAGGGAATGCCGCTCGGCCGATTTCCGTGGCGAGGTTGCGAAACTGGACTTCCTGCACGCTCATGAGCCAGAGCCTCCCAGTTCTTGGTTGGACGGCGAGATCCCGAGAACTAGCCGACTTCTCCGTGCGCGTCGTTGGCGCAGAAGTGGGTGTCAGGGAACTTCTACTCCCGAGTGAGGTACCTCCGAAGCGGAGCTGTTGACCGGAGCAGCAGTTGGGTATCGTCGCCTCGACTGCGATTGTGTTCACGCCCGATCACGGCGAGGAGCAGCCGAGATGCACGACCTTACCGCCAACATTCAGAGCCGGGTTCTCTCCGTCGTCAGGAGCATTCTTCGGCAGAACGAGATCACCGCCGACGTCCATCCGGAATCGCGGCTGGTGGATATCGGGCTGAGCTCGATGGGCATGGTCGAACTGATGCTCAAGGTTGAAGCCGAGTTCGATCTCATTCTTCCCCAATTCGCGATCACACCCGAGAATTTTCAATCGGTAAGGACGATGGAGCGGATGATACGCAACCAGCTCGGACCCGGATCGGGATGAAGCCAGCTGAACCGAGATTCCGCTTCGACAACCCAGCGGGCGCCATCCACAATGATTGCAAGGTCGCGCTGACCACGACCTCGCCGATGCGCGGACACTCTGCCGCCAAAACCGCTGCAGCCAAGACCTCTCCAGCCAAGACCTCTCCAGCCAAGACCTGGCTGCAAGCCATCGCGCTGACCGCGCGGCTCGAAACCCGGCCGCATCGGTTGTTCGCCGACATCGTGGAAGAATGGGCGCAACGCCAGCCCAGCCGACCTGCCCTGCTCTCGAACGGCGAGACCCTCACCTATGGAGAGCTTATCGCCCGGATCAACCGGTATGCGCGCTGGGCGCGGCGCCTCGGCCTGGATGCCGGCCGCACCGTCTGTCTGCTGATGCCAAACCGGCCGGACTACCTCGCCTGCTGGCTCGGCATCAGCAGGGTCGGCGGGACGGTGGCACTAATCAACACCAGGCTGGTTGGCCAGTCGCTCGCTCACTGCATCGACGTCGCGGATGCCGATCACATCATCATTGCAGGCGATTGCGTAGACGCGTTCGAGAGCGCGCGTCCGCACCTGCGCCGCGTGCCGCAGAGCTGGAGTCTTGGCGCCGGCACCTCCGGCGGCGATCTAGAAGCGGCGCTCGCCGCCTGCGAGCCAGGTCCACTGTCCTCCGCCGAGCTCGGCGACGTCACGATCGATGGCCGCGCGCTCCTCATCTACACTTCGGGTACGACGGGATTACCAAAGGCGGCAAACGTCAGTCACCGGCGCATTCTCACCTGGGGCGGATGGTTTGCCGGACTGACGGACGCCTCCATCGACGATCGCCTCTATGATTGCCTGCCGCTTCACCACTCTGTAGGCGGCGTCGCAGCGCCCTGTAGCATGCTCTGCGCAGGCGGGTCGGTCGTGATCGCGGAGAAATTCTCGGCCAGCAGCTTCTGGGACGACATCGTGCGTTTCGACTGCACCGTCTTCCAATATATTGGCGAGCTCTGCCGCTATTTGGTCAGGGCGCCAGCGTCCGAACCAGAGGTGCGACACCGACTGCGGCTGGCTGTCGGTAACGGATTGCGCGGCGACATCTGGCAGGCGTTCGCCGGCCGGTTCGCGATACCGCATATCCTCGAATTCTACGCCGCGACCGAGGGCAATTTTTCGCTGTTCAACGTCGAAGGAAAACCCGGCGCGATCGGCCGGATTCCGCCAGTGCTGGCGCATCGCTTCCCTGTCGCGATCGTCAAGGTCGATGCCGATAGTGGCAGCCTACTGCGTAACGACGCAGGGCTCGGTATCGCCTGCGCCCCCGGCGAGACCGGCGAGGCTCTCGGGCGCATTGGCGGTGCAAACCGCGACGGCGCGCCTTTCGAGGGCTACACGGATCCGGCCGAGACCGAGAAGAAGATTCTGCGCGACGTCTTCGCCGCGGGCGATGCCTGGTTCCGCACCGGAGATCTGATGCTGCGCGACACGCAGGGCTATCTGCACTTCGTCGATCGCGTCGGAGACACCTTCCGCTGGAAGGGCGAGAACGTCTCGACCAGCGAAGTGAACGACGCAATAAGGGAATGCCCCGGCGTTCTCGACGCCTCGACCTATGGAGTTGCGGTATCCGGGGCCGATGGCCGCGCCGGCATGGCCGCCCTGGTGGTGGATCAGGGTTTCGATTTCGGGATGTTCGGGAAACACCTTTCGCGCCGGCTTCCTCCCTATGCGATTCCAGCCTTTGTCAGATTGTGCCGGGCGCTCGAGGCGACCGACACTTTCAAGCAGAAGAAGCAGCAGCTGATCCGCGAGGGATTCGATCCTTCGGTCGTGGACGACCCGTTGTTCCTGCTGGATCCAGCAACCGGCGACTATCGCTCGATCGACCCGAGCGTCTACGCACGCATCATTGAGAGTGAAATCAAGCTCTAACCTCGGCCCGGAGCCGAAATGTGAGGTGAACCATGTCGGTCAAGTCGAAGATTTTCGCCGCGATGAAGCAGATCGCCGAGGAGCAGAAGGTCACGCTTCCCCCGCTTGAGGACGATCTGCCACTGAACGAAACCGGGTTCGATTCCCTGGCATTCGCAATCCTGGTTGCGCGCCTGGAGGACGAGCTCGGTGTCGATCCCTTCACCGTTGCCGAGGACGCAGCCTTCCCGTCCACCCTCGGCGAATTTGTCCGAGCTTATGAGAATGTCCCCGCCTGAAATCATCGCGCTGCGCCAATATCTCGGCGAGGGACCGACGGATCGCACGATCTCCGACGCCCGGCACAGCTTATCGCTGACCGAGATCATCCAGCACAGCTGCCTGACTGATGCGTCCTGCGAGCTGCCCGGCCGCTCGGTCCTGCTCGCGACGTCGGGACAGTTGCTGTCCGCGCTTGCAATGATCGAACTCGACGGCGTCGCCCGCCGCATGCTTCTTTGCCCGCCCGATCTCGATTGGGACCGCCTGCAGGTCCTGCTCCAACAGGCCGAGATCGACACCATCGTCACCGATCGGTCGTTACTCCGATGTCGAGCTGACAAGTACGCCCTTGTCGGCATCGACCTAGCCGAACGAAGGGCCGTGCGATGGAAGGCTGAGCGCGCGACCGAGTGGCTGATGTTGACCTCGGGGACGTCGGGGCTGCCGAAGATTGTCCGACATACGCTCGATGGACTTGCCGGCGCGATCCTCGCCGACGGGCCCACGCGCTATCGAAACGCGACCTGGGCCACGTTCTACGACATCCGCCGCTACGGCGGCCTGCAAATCTTCCTGCGCGCCGTGATCGGCGGCGGATCGATGGTGCTTTCGGAGCCCGGGGAAGCCATCGCGGCCCATGTGGCGCGGCTGCGCGCGGGCGGTGTCACCCACATCTCCGGGACACCGTCGCACTGGCGCAAGTTCCTGATGAGCGGCGCATCCGCCGACTTCGCCCCGCACTATGTCCGCCTGTCGGGTGAAATCGCCGACCAAGCCGTGCTCGACGGCCTGGCCCGGAGATTTCCACGCGCGTCGATCGGGCACGCCTATGCCTCGACCGAGGCCGGCGTCGGCTTCAGTGTCGACGACGGGCGCGAAGGTTTTCCAGCCCACCTGATCGGGCGGAATCGCGACGGCGTCGAGATGAAGGTGGTCGACGGCTCCCTACGGATCCGTTCCCTGCGTACCGCGCGCGGCTATGTCGGCGCCGAGGCGCCGCCGCTTTCCGACACCGAGGGATACGTCGATACCGGCGACATGGTCGAACTGCGCGGCGAACGATACCACTTCGTCGGTCGGCGAGGCGGAATCATCAACGTCGGCGGATTGAAGGTGCATCCGGAAGAGATAGAGGCCGTGATCAACCGGCACGCCTGCGTCCGGATGTCGCGCGCGCGATCGCGGCCGAGCCCGATCACCGGCGCGATCGTCGTCGCCGATGTCATCCTCGCCGACGGCACCGATCGAGAGCGCCACGGGGCGATCCGCGCCGAGATCCTCAGCCAGTGCAAGGATTGCCTGGCGGTGTGGAAGGTACCGGCGGTGATCCGTTTCGTCGAGCGGCTCGAGGTTACCGCAGCCGGTAAACTGGCGCGAATCGATGCGTAACGTCCTCATCACCGGCGGAAGCCGCGGTATCGGTCTTGCCATTGCACGCAGGCTCGCCGCGTCCGGTGACTACAATGCAGTCGCGGTAGCGCGCCGCGAGAGCGGGGAGCTTGCGGCGGCAATTCGAGAAGCAAAACAGCGCCTGCATTTCCGCGCTTGCGACCTTGCGGTAACCGAAGCAACCTCGCTCTTCGCGCGATCAGTGCGCGACGAATTCGGCCCGATCTACGGCCTCGTCAACAATGCCGGCATCGGCACCGATGGGTTGCTGGCAACCATGCACAATTCCGAAATCGAGACCTTGATCCGTCTGAACGTCTTGTCGCCGATTATCCTGACCAAGTATGTGGCACGCCAGATGATGGCGGACGGTGCGGGGCGGATTGTCAATATTTCCTCTATCGTCGCCTCGACCGGCTACAACGGTCTGTCCGTGTATGCCGCGTCCAAGGCCGCGATGGTCGGCTTCACCCGTTCGCTGGCGCGAGAAGTCGGCCGGGTCGGCATCACGGTGAACGCGGTCGCGCCCGGCTTCGTCGACACGGAACTAACGAAGTCCCTTGACGAGAAAGACCGTCGACGCATCGTCGGCCGTAGCGCATTGCGCCACCTCCCCGGCGTCGACGACGTCGCTTCCGTAGTCGAGTTCCTTCTCGGCGAAGGCGGCCGAAACATCACCGGCACAGTGGTGACGGTCGACGCTGGGAGCACTGCCTGACCGTCGCCAGGCGCATCCTTCATCTCAGTGCGACTTCAGCGCAGGCTCCTTCAGAACCTCAAGCATCGTATTACAGGCTTCCTCGGCCTCGGCGAAAGTCGCAAATGCGGAGCCGCCGATCTTGATCGCGCCGCTGCTCCGATAGAGCTCCCGCCACGACGCCACATAACCGGCACGTCCATGAAAGCCGGGACCAGCAGGGGTCTCATACGTGATCACAAAAGAAAAGCCGTCGCAGGCCGCGCTCCAAATTTCCATGTCATCGATGGCACGATGAAACTGAAGGGACATCAAGTGCGCCCGCTTACGTGCTTCGGCTCAAGCACAGAATTCAACCACAGAATTTAGTCCTGCCTGCAGGTCCGCCCGTGGCGAAGCGGCCCTGACCATGGGGGGGCAGCAGGGGGGCCAGGGCCGCCGCTCCAGATGTGCCTAGATCTATTCGGCACATCTCTGCGATCGCATCTGGTGCCGTTCGCTGTCGCCCGCGACTACCTTTTACCTGAAACGGACAAACCGCGATGGACCCAGAGCCGCAGATGACGCATGAATACACCTCCCGGCCGATCTTTTGGCTGCGATTTTGGATCAGCCGCCTACCCCGACGGACTACCTCACGGCGCCTCCGGTTCAACCCGGTCACGCACGTCGTGCATTACTTGCCGGTCTCGTCCGGAATGCGGTCTTTCTCCCGCGGGCCAGTCGCGCGATCTTGTTGGGAGATGGCGAGAGCTGCCAGCACCGTCCGATTGCTGATCTCAAGCTTCTGGAAGATATTGTGCAGGTGCACCTTGATGGTGCCGTCGGCAATGTTCAGCCGCCGCCCGATCTCCTTATTCGACAATCCTTCGGAGACGAGACGCATGATCTGACGCTCGCGATCCGTGAGACCAGTCAACGCGTTCTCCGTGTCGTGCTCGCGCGACACGATCGACCCGGATGGGCCCGCCGGCAACAGGTTGCGATTGTTGGCGAGGTGTCGCAAGGACTGCACCAGCGCTTCGGGCTCCATGTCCTTCAGAACGATGCTACAGGTCATGGGCGTCGCCGCGAGCACTAGTTCACAATCTTCACTCGCAGCGAAAAATACCAAATGAGTCGAACGATTTTCTGAATTGACAGCCGAGAGAATTTTCAGCGCACCGAAATCAGGCATTGCGGGATCGATAATCGCGATATCGGGCGCAAGGTTTCGGATCGCATCGATACAGCCGACGGGGTCGCTACAGGATGCGACAATATTGAAATCAGCTAAGGCGCCGAGCACGTTTCTCAGCCCCTGCAAAACCACCGGATGCCGGTCTGCAATGACTACACTGGTTCGTCGCATTGGGTGTTCCTCAGCCTGTCACCCCAAAAAGATGAACTCCATGTCCCCGTCACTATTCGCACCACCTATAAATTCATCCGAAATTTCCAATAAAACAAGCGACGCTGTTCTCGCAACGCAATCCCTACATGCTTAACCTATATGCTTAGAGTTAACAGCAACGCTGCTCCATCTGCTTTCATACAGCAATTTCGTGCGGCAAACGCCCGTAAGAACCCGGTGATCCGACCGTGACGCAGCGACACCCCCGAATTCTTAACTGACCCACGCCTTCGATATTTCCGCAACGTTCGATATGGCCCGCGCCATCCAGTCGCTTGGCGAATGTGTTCGCCCAAACGTGGCACCGTCGAACAAAAACGCCGACAGGTTATTCAACGTGAACGAGATAAAGTGACATTATTCACGCAGAGACTGCGAAAAAAGCGGTTCTGAGGCACCCGAATCTTGCGGGTATACGCGAGGTCGATCCTATAACGAACGATATATAGGGCGATCGAGAATTCGCATCTAACATTCATCAATGCTTAAGCAACTTCGATCAACTGCCGCCAACGTTCGGCAGGACACAAAAGAAGGATCTCGATCGAAGTAACTCGATGTTTTTAAGGACTGTAAGCTCAGGGAGAACACCAATTTAGCATCCACGACGCGTTCGCCTGCCGAAAGACAAAATTGGGTTCACCCATCCGTCGCTGTTTTGTTGTGTCATTGCGTAGGCTGGAGGGTAAAATGCGGAGGCAGCAAGCATACGGAACGGTTCTTATTGGAAAGAACGTTCTGACGAGGGAAGGTATCGCTAGAATATTACAAGCAGCTAATTTCCGTATCGCAGCATCAGTATCGAGCCTCGCCGAGTTGCCAAGCTCGTTACAAGAAGAACAACTCATGTTCCTCATCGTCCAGACCGGCGATGACCTCGATCTCACGAAAGATCAGATCGGACATGTGAAAGAGCAGCATCCCGACGCGCGCGTCGCGATCATTTCGGACAACTATCGGCCCGTCGAGCTCGCTTCCGCATTTCGCGCCGGCGCCAACGGATACTTCGTCAACGTCATTTCCTGCGACGCCTTCATCAAGTCCGTCGAGCTGGTCACGATGGGCGAGACCGTCTTCCCACCGGCATTTCTCTCGTTCGCTCTCGACGGTGGCCGCGACCGCGAACCGTCCTTCAACGAAACCGATCACGTGATCCACGTCTCGTCAGAGGACACGATCTCGCCGCAGCTCTCGCCGCGCGAGAAGGCAATTCTATCCTGCCTTATCGAAGGCGATTCCAACAAATGCATCGCCCGAAAGATCGATATCGCCGAAGCGACCGTGAAGGTGCACGTCAAGGCGATCCTGCGCAAGATCCGGGTTCAGAACCGGACGCAAGCGGCGATCTGGGGAATGAACCACGGGTCGCAGGTACGAGGGGCGAGCGGTCGCGCGCTCACAGCCGTCGATCCCGGCTGGGGGATCGCGAAGCCTATCGATGTGATCTCCGAGATAGAGCACATCAACGAGCCGGCGACATTGGTCCCCCAGTCCAATCACGTCGCGGTCCCCCCTATCGACGGTCGACTCCGCAAGGGCGTGGACCGCGGGGCTCGCGCCGCGGCACGGCTCTACAAGTAGGCACGAGGACCCGGGAACGACTGCCGTCGCGCGAACGATCCGATCGCCGAGCAAGGCTGCGACACTTGCGCCGACTTCTCCGACGTCTAGGACGTGCCTGCTGCGATCTCGCGTGAATGGCACGCGAGATCGCAGCAGGCACCTTCCTCGGGTTGACGAGGCGCAGCGTGAAGAGCCGGTCTTTTTTTCGCTCCCGCAGCGATTCATGCTTGTACCTCGTCAACGGCAAAAGAAGGTAACTGATGATCCTGCGCGCGGCCGGTCGTGGTCTCGACCGTCACCGCCATGCCGGGGCCGAGCCTGACGAGCTTGACCTCAACTTCCAAATCCGCGCCGCGTTTCGGCTCGCTGCTGCCTTGCCCGTGCCCGACGTGCGGTCGCCCGCCCCGCCGTCTATCGCGCGTGACAGCGTCCGTCGACACGTTGACCATGTGCCGATGGAGAAGCCCGTAGCGCGTGAAGTTGAAGGTATCTTGATCTACGCCTTTTGTCCCGGATGAAGGAACCGATGTCGGGGCTGGAGAGCATGACCTCAATCTCGAGTTGAGCCTGACGATGGCCAGCGCCTGCGCCGGCGTTACCACGCCTCCCACCGTGAACGACGAGCTGTTGCACGACGCCGTCGACCGGCGCAGTGGGCTGCTGGAGTTTTGTGCGCCGCTTCATCTTGGATGGGGTTCCGGCCCGAGCCGATTCCTCTCTGATGAACGTCGGCCACAACGAAAGCCGCGAGGACACGGGCACAGGTGTTGATTTCACGGCAGCAAATTTCATTCGCTTTGCAAGTTTGGCTCCGCCGTTTGGCGTACAAAGGTAGCTCGTGCACGCACAAAACCAAGCCGTTAACCATCAGAGATTGTAGTGGCCCTAACTCAAGCCGCGCCCAAATCGACGGGCGCCAATCTTGGTTGAAGCGAAGCCGAACGCACTCCTCGACTTCGTCTACGATCAGTCACTGGATGAAAAGTCAGTGGCAGGTCAGAAACAAAGAAGGGCCGCTCTTCCATCTTGGATGGCGGTACTCCTCACCCGGAGGTCCACTCAAACCCACAGCTTGCCTGAAATCGCCAACAGAATTCTGTCAGCAGCTCAACGCTCGCGAGCAAAAACGTCCGTAAAAAAAACTTCCCTGGTTTTGAATTCAGGAGGCGCGCTTAAGTCTATCCAAGTCGGAGCATAGGCTCCAAACTCAAGGTAGGGCGCAAATAAATTGTTGTAACAGTTCGGGCCGTGCTTCTGGAAAACTAAGTTGCCGTCCTTTTCGACCTCGACAATCCCATCCTCATCGAGCG
Organism: Bradyrhizobium sp. CCBAU 51627; assembly: GCF_028128765.1. Taxonomy (GTDB): domain Bacteria; phylum Pseudomonadota; class Alphaproteobacteria; order Rhizobiales; family Xanthobacteraceae; genus Bradyrhizobium. Next base: position 4,811 of record NZ_LBJG01000079.1, on the reverse strand, counting down.
ACCACTTGGTACGAAAAACCCAACTGGTCCACTTTCCACGTTCGAACGGCTGTGACCAGGACTTAACATAACGAATGTCCCCTTTCCGATCGAACCACGTTGGCACCTGCCCCCAAGCTGTCTTAAGAACCCAGCTATTGTCGACCAAGCTCAATTCCAGCGGAGGAACCAGCCCCCCCTCACCTTTCCAACGGTCTGGCGTGTTGTGCATCTGCGTCACCACAACCTGATTATTATCGGACTGCCAATCCGGTGGCACGAAAATCTTCAATCCATACTCATAAAGTCGATGAAACTCTGTCGGCTTCAATCGGAATTCGGATCGATGACTCCCCCTAACGATGGGGTCATCGAAGTTTATCTCGAATCGCGCCGCGTTCTTAGAATCCCAGCTGGGAGCGTCAACGACCACTGCCGACCTACTACAGCAAACTTGTTTGGAAAAGCCTTTCCATTGTGAAAAATCGCGGGTTGCAAAATCATCGTACAGGGGGATGCTCCTCGTCATGAAAATGCTGCAAAATAAAAAAACGGCCTCAAGAGCAAATGGAATTAGTACACAAAGGACTATGCCGGTGGTCACCAGCGTGATAGAGGAAATCCTGCGCGTGCCATACCTCAAGCTCGCCTGACTCGACGCTTGATCCATAGCATTTCTCCCATACGCGACGCTTGATCCATAGCATTTCTCCCATACGCTACGGGAGCGCAAAGGTGGATATCGCAACGCCCGCTCTTCCAGGCGAGGTACCTCCGCCGCTCGGCTTTGCCGATCAGGTCGACCGCCTGCTCCAATGCAGGGCTCGGTCCGCGCGATGCCGTGAACCCGAGCGGAAAGTTGAGCGGCCTCCATCTCGAGCACGTCCTAGGGAAGCTCGACCACGACCGGACCGGGTGTGCCGCCAAGCGCCGTCGAAAACGCGCGCGCCATCATCTCGGGCGCCGTCGCGGCTGAATCGATCCGGGTAGACCATTTGATCTGTCCGCGGAAGACAGAGCGGAACCGCTACCTTCGGAACCCCTTCGGATGATTGGACAATTTTGGCCCGCAGCGCCCAGGCTCAATCCTCCATCGTAGTTACTCCGTCGTATCCAATTCCACCCAATGACTCGAATGCTACTGTCAGGCTCGAGAGTGAAATGGCTGGCTGGGAGTAACCGGTGAGTTATGCGTCCTTTACCAACTCGCCGGCCTGTACCAAGCTTGCGGCACATTCGATTGCAGGCAGGACGATTCCAGCCGACGCCGGCAAGAATCGAATGGCCGCGCTGCTCGCGTTGGCAGGAAGCGCACACGATCCACCGGTGACCCGACTGGGACGCTTCATACGCCATACAATATCGATGACCTCGCGCCGATGTTCAATGTCCTGGTTCGGGTCGCCAGCATCGATGGCGGTTTCTGGCAGCGATGGTCCGTTGTTGCTTGGTCCTGCTTCGCACAGCGTCTCCTGGCCAAGCACCTCATTCCAAAAAGGTTAGTTGCAATGCCTATCGATGCGGCTCCACCATCTTTCGCCACCCGAACTTCTCAGTACACGACTTGAGCGTCGTCCCGAAGCCTCAACTATCAGCAGTGGCAATGAAAATGCTCCAGACCAACAGCACAGAGAATTGGGTAAGTCGCGACAGTATGCCGCCTGATTTTCGCCCGGGGCCAGCCGTCTCACTAGCAGACGCGGTAGCAGTGCTGGCCTTCATCCGACGACATCTAGTGATCATGCTGCTGACGTGTTTGGCGGGGCTTGGCATTGCCATCCTGTACCTCATCATTGTGGTACCGACGTTCACCGCCAAGGCGCAACTCCTCGTAAACTCGAAACTGACCTTCGCGGACGCTGCGGCGCTGTCGACGGTCGTGGAAAGTCAGATCGCAATCATAAAGTCTGAGAGCATCGCTAACGCCGTGATCGAGAAGCTCGGCCTTGCTAAAGACCCGGAATTTGCGACCGGCCAAGGTAGCGGCATGATTTCCCGGCTGCTCGGCTGGAGCAAGCCGATGACGGAGGCTAACGCCGCGCGCTATGCCGTTGAACCGTTCGAACGTAGGCTTTCGGTGAAGCGTGTCGGCCCTACATATCTTGTCGAGATTGCCTTCGATTCCAGAAATCCGGATCGGGCGGCGCAGATTCTAAATGCCGTTGCGGAAAAATACATTGCTCATCAAATGGACAAGGCAAGCCTGCAAGACGAGAAATGGGTTACGGATCGACTGAACGAATTGAGCACTCAGGCATTGGCCGCAGAAGCGGCATTGAGGGATTACGATAGGAACATCAAGACGACAAATGCAGCGGATTCGGCCGATGCTCGCGATAGATTGGCGGCCGCTGCTGAATCGTCAAAAAACGCCTATGATAATTTTCGCCATGTGCTGCGCAAGGCAGAAGCGGCCCAACAACAAGCCCCGCCGGTTTTTGAGGCGAGTCTCATCACCGGAGCGTCGCCTCCTTTGAGGGCTAGCTGGCCAAAACCTAGAATCGTGCTCGGAGTAGCGATCGTTGCAGGCCTGCTTCTTGGGCTCGCTATAGGAATTGTGCGCGATCTGTCTGATCGCATCCGCACCAGCGGACAGACAATTGGTCCAAGCGCAGAGGATGGCAGGATCGAACGACCTCTTCCGAACGGGATTCGACGAGATCATCAACTTGAAGCATCGGCAGAGCCAAAGCCAGTGCGCCTCACGAGTTCGGGGTGAAGACTGCGATCTTCACCGACGATCGGCATCTCCACCACCGCGTGATCGCCCCAAAGAAGCTCTTCTTCGTGCGGGATCCAGCGCCGGTGCCGTGGTCTCCTCGACTACGATCTATCCATCCGGCGGGGACCGCGGGATACTTGCGCCTGCAGAGGTACGGCGGTTCAAATTAGGTGGAGCAATCCGTCGGATCTTAGCGTGTCAATCGCTTCGGCGAGGGTGAGGCCGCGATGCAGGCAGAACCATTCTCCGGTGTGACGGTGCCACTGGATGTCGAAGCGATTACGGCTGATCCAGCCGAGACGGGCGAACGGGGCGTCGAACTCTTCGCCGAGATTCTCCCGGAAGCCGGAGCGGTAGCGTTGAATGAACCGATATTTGGTGCCGTGCCACTTTCCCAGGATGTCGACCGGATAGTTGAACTGCGTCGGCCGGATAGTGGGCAGGAAGCGGGGCTTCAGGAAGTCGTCGATCAGTTTCTGGCAGGCTGCCATCACCGCCGATTTATCTGCCGCGGACAGGCCGCTTCCTCTCATGTGTCCTCTTGGCTCACGCCGCTTCGACATGGCTCGGCATTGGCTTTTGCCAGTTCCAGGGCAGAAGCTCAGCCAGCCTCTGGATAGCATGATCGTTGATGCGCGCCAGCACGTCGGCGAGCCAAGCCCGCGGATCGACGTCGTTGGGCTTGGCGCTCGCAATAAGGGTGTAGATCGCAGCCGCACGGCGACCGCCCTCATCGGAGCCGGCGAAGGTTCAGTTCCTTCTTCCTACGGCGACGGCCCGCAGTTCGCGTTCGGCGGCATTGTTCGACATGCACAAGCGCCCGTCGTCAAGGAAGCGGGTAAATGCATCCCAGCGGCTGAGGCAGTAGTTGATCGCCTTGGTCTTGTCGTTGTTCCTGGAGAGCTTGGCGCGCTGCTCGCGCAGCCACGCTTCCACTCAACGATTAAGGGATGGCTACGCGCCTGGCGCACGCGCAGGCGTTTCTGCGGAGCAAGGCCGTTGATCTCGCGCTCGATGGCGAACAGAACGTCGATGCGCTTGACCGCCTCGGCCGCGATCGGCGCCTTGCTGAGCCGCGCGAGATCAAAGAAATTGCGCCTGCCGTGCGCCCAGCACGCAGCCTCGATGATCGGGCCGCCCTTGCGATTGGCCGTACGCGTCCGGTGATGGCCCCTGGTTAGGTCATCTTGAGCGGATGGCTGACCGCGCTTATGCGGCCTGAGGGACGCTCTGAGGTCGCCAATTCCAGGGCAAGAGTTCGTGGATGCGCTTGGCGGGGTGATCCGGCAGGCGCGCCAGCGTGTCAGCGAGCCAAGCCTGCGGGTCGATGTCATTGAGCTTGGCGGTGGCGATGAGGCTGTAGATGGCAGCCGCACGCCGGCCGCCCTCATCGGATCCGGCGAAGGTCCAATTTTTTCGTCCCACGGCGACAGCCCGTAGCTCACGCTCGGCAGCATTGTTCGACATGCAAAGCCGTCCGTCATCAAGGAAGCGGCTAAATGCATCCCAGCGGCTGAGGCAGTAATTGATCGCCTTAGTCGTGTCGTTGTTCCTGGAGAGCTTGGCGCGCTGCTCGCGCAACCACGACTCCAGCTCGACGATCAGAGGGCGGCTACGCTCCTGGCGCACACGCAAACGCTCCTGCGCAGCAAGACCGTTGATCTCGCGCTCGACGGCGAACAGAACATCGACGCGCCTGACCGCCTCGGCCGCGATCGGCGCCTTGCTGAGCCGCGCGAGGTCAAAGAACTTGCGCCTGCCGTGCGCCCAGCACGCGGCCTCGATGATCGGGCCGCCCTTGCGATTGGCCTCGTAGAGCCTGCCAAAGCCGGCGTAGGCGTCGGCCTGCATCAGTCCGGCATAGCCCGCCAGATGCTGCTCCGGATGCGCACCGCCACGATCGGGCGAGTAGAAGAACACGGCCGCCGGCGGATCTGGGCCGGCAAACGGACGGTCGTCGCGCACATAGGTCCAGAGCCGGCCGGTCCGGGTCTTGCCCTTGGCCAGGACCGGCACCGTGGGGTGAGTAGGCCGGAGGGATTTCACCTCCAGCCTCTCGCAGAACCGGGCGTGAGACTCTCGCCTCACCCGGCTCCCATCAGGCAAGCTT
>NZ_LBJG01000078.1 GCF_028128765.1 Bradyrhizobium sp. CCBAU 51627 | reverse complement strand
CGGGGTTGCGGGCACCTTGCGGGCGCACTTAAGTGCGCGACTGCCGGACTACATGGTGCCGAGTGCGTTCGTGCAGCTGGCGGCGCTTCCGCTGACGGTGAACGGCAAGCTCGATCGGAACGCGCTGCCGACGCCGGCCGATCAGGCCTATGCGCTGGCGGCCTACCAGTCGCCGCAAGGTGCGGTCGAGACGGCGCTGGCGCAGATCTGGGCCGAGCTTCTTGGTGTCGAGCGCATCGGGCGCAACGACCACTTCTTCGAACTGGGCGGCCACTCGCTCTTGGCCGTGCAGATGCTCGGTCGAGCATCAAATCTTGGGCTGAGTTTTAGCGCCACCGACCTCTTCCGCGCACCTGTTCTGAAGGAACTCGCATCGAAGATTCGTTTGCAAGTGCAGCCCAGTCACTCGGCGGTGATTTCCGTTCGAGCGAACGGATCGCAGCCACCGCTCTTCTTTGTCCCAACAGGCTTTGGCGATTGTTCGTATGTCCTCGGTTTGGCGGCGGAAATGGATGCAGACTGCCCGGTCTACGCTCTGCCCTGGCCGCATTTCGATGACGTTCGTCCACCGACTCTTGAGGCGATGGCCGCGGAGGTGATTGTTGCGATTAAACAGATCCAGCCACGGGGCCCATACCGCTTTGCTGGATACTCATCAGGTGCAATCCTGGCGTATGCTATTGCCGAGAGGTTACTGAGTGTTGATGAAGTTGTGTCATTCATGGCGTTCATCGATGTCTGTCTACCTGCGGCTTCTTCAAACGGATCACTGAAGAATTTGGCGCGAGAATTTGTTTTGGATCGTTGTGGGATCTTGCGCGATGAATATCGCGAGGTTTTTGAGCGCGACACGGAACAATGCTCCATCTCTGAGTTGCTCGAAAAGGCGCAGCAAACAGGAGCGTTAGCTCCAGATCACGATCTTCACAGTGACGTTTCAATGTATCAAAGGGCCGCGTCATTTCACCGGGCGCTACAATCGTATCGCATTCCGTCGCTCCCAATTGAAATATTCCAGTTTTATGCCAGTGAGCCTCTCAGTCGTTGGGTACCGCCTGACAAGCAATCTGGTCGCGATGCAAACCTGCCAAAGCTTGGCTGGGACCTGGTCATCGATGCGGGGGCCATTCATGCCGTACCTGTTCCAGGCAACCACGCGACAATGGTGAGCAACCCAAAAAACCGCCAAGTTCTCGCTCGAGCCATTTCAACGGCCCTAATCAGGACTCTTGAATAGACTCAAAGGATTTTCTCCGAAGGCTCAGGTTCGAAGTTTAGTTTCTAGACTAGCCCCAAATATCCATCCCACAAGACAGAACAGGAGTAGATTTGCGGGTAATCGTACCCGACGATGTTCCATTCAGCGACACGAGAACCGATTGCGGAAATCCTTGTCCCTGCGCTGCCGGACGCGGCAGCCGTTCCAGTGTCTTGTTTAGGTCGTAAGAAAAGAAGCCGGTCACACCGCCCTGAGAAGATCGCAGCGATGCTGCTGCCGATTGTGGGAGAGGAGCGCGCGGAGAGCGTCCCATGGACCGCCGTCGAGAGCCTCACCGTCGTGTCGGTTCACCTGATGATACCGAGACCGTCTTTCACGGTGAGTGTGCCGTGGCAAGCAATATGGTACTTGCGCCCAACAACAGGCATCTCGTCAGCCTGGGAGAATGACGGCACGTTGATCGATAGCTCTTTTACGAGAACTTCCTCATATCCGCCATCTCTCTCCATGATCACGCGCCACCTCCATTCGCCGCCCGGGCTTTCGTCCGCCATTGTGTTGTAGCGAAGGCGAATCAAAGTACTCATTGAAGTGCTCATCGAGATGATCTCCGACCCCATAGGTCGAAGGAAGCCATTGCCTATCCCAAACGAGGGCGAGCAGGTCGTCAAGCCCAGGAAGCCTCTCCGATGTTAGCGCACTCTTTGGGCGGTTCAACTTAGCTGCTCGAAGCGTCCGTCCAATACATACAAACGTTTGTGCGGGGCCGGTTTGGTAGATGGCTCCAAAAGAGCGCGTGGCACGACGCCGGCAACTCCGCGGACAGCCCTGATTGCAATTGCCGGTTTTCGCTCTCATTCAAATGTTGGAAATGACTGCGCAGGGTATCCCTCCGCCAAAGGCCGCCTTGTTTGACGAACGCGATCGCTGCAGGTCCTAGGGGTAATCCTAGGAGAAGCGCTATGACGATTTCGCGGGCGGAGGTGATCACATCGGTCGAGCGGCGGCGCCGGTGGTCGCAGGATGAGAAGGAACGGCTAGTAGCAGCATCGCTCGAGCCCGGAGCCAATGTTTCCGAGGTGGCTCGCGTGGCCGGCCTTCATGTGAGCCAGCTATTCAGGTGGCGCAAAGAGCTTTGTAAGCAAGGTGAAGCGAGTATAGCGCCGTTCGTGCCGGTCGAGATTGGGCCGTCTGCCGCCGCGGGAGGTGGCCGAAGCGCCATTGACGACGACGGCGGCGCGTCGACGGAAGAGCCAGGGCATCATCGAGATCGATCTTGGTAGCGGGCACCGCATCCGGGTCGATGGCGACGTTGATGGAGACGCGCTACGTCGCGTTCTCGATGCTTTGGTACGCCGATGATCCCGGTTCCAACGGGCGCGCGAGTGTGGCTCGCGACAGGCTACACGGACATGCGCCGAGGCTTTCCGTCGTTGGCACTCCAAGTGCAGGAGGTGCTGCGCAAGGACCCGCTCAGCGGTCATCTGTTCGTCTTCCGCGGTCGCCGAAGCGATCTTGTGAAGGTGATCTGGCACGGTGTGCTGCAGAGCATGAAGGAGGTGAATAACCGAATTTAATGCGTACAGCTTTATGAGAGATGGAGGACGGCCCTCCTGCATCGGCGTTTCAGGCGCAGGTGCAAAACCACGACACTGTGGCTTCGCTTAAAAGGCGCGGTCATCAGCAAGTGTTGCAAAAGTCCCGGGTTTACGGGGCAGGTAGGTATCCAGAAGGCGAGCGAAAGCGAATCTTCCGATGACGCGTCGAAAATTACTAAGATGTCGCCAAAATCAGGGGCGCGTGCCATCCCTGAGATCAATCCGTGAGGCGCCTGGATTACTGCGCGGATGGCGACCGGCGTTTAGGGGACGCGATCTGGATACAGGCTCTTGTAGAGAACTGCAGGAACCAGTCGTTGTGATGCCAAGGGAGAAGTGCAAGCGGCGCACACCGCGAGACGAGAGTACCGAAGCACAACACTGGGGCGGATCGGCTCGTAGTAGTGATGAAGGTGCTGTAATGGAGCTGGAGCGAAGGGGCCGAAACAAGTGCGTTGCGCCCATATGCAACTGTGATGAGCAGGAGGACATGTGAGTGTAACCGGACGTAAGCAGTACGATATCGACAAGCAAACAGTGATGAAGGCCTACAAACTGGTCAAAGCCAATGCGGGCGCGGCCGGCGTGGATAAGGTATCGCTCGAAGCTTTTGAGAAGGACTTGAAGGGCAACCTTTACAAGGTCTGGAATCGAATGTCTTCTGGCAGCTACTTTCCACCTGCCGTTCGGGCTGTCCCCATTCCCAAGAAGAACGGCGGACAACGCATTCTAGGTGTGCCGACAGTAGCAGATCGCGTGGCGCAGACGGTCGTCAAGCTGCAGATTGAACAAGCACTCGAGGAAATCTTCCTTCCCGATTCCTACGGCTACCGGCCCGGAAAATCCGCGCTAGACGCCGTCGGCGTCACCCGGCAACGGTGCTGGAAGATGGATTGGGTGCTGGAGTTCGACATCAAAGGCCTGTTCGACAATATCAGCCACGAGCTGCTCATGAAGGCTGTCAGGAAGCATGTGCAAGACGAATGGGCTCTGCTCTACATCGAACGCTGGTTAATAGCGCCGATGCAAGGCAAAGATGGAGCGGTCACCGCCCGCGACCGGGGCACACCCCAAGGCGGCGTGATCAGTCCCGTCCTTGCCAATTTGTTCTTGCATTATGCGTTCGATACATGGATGGCGCGGAACTTCCCGCGGTCACCATGGTGTCGATACGCGGACGACGGGCTCGTTCATTGCCGAACCAAGGCTGAAGCGGAAGCCATCAAGGCTGCCCTGAAGGCGAGGTTCAGGGAATGCGAACTCGAAATGCATCCCGACAAGACCAAGATCGTCTACTGCAAAGACAGCAATCGCCCGGGTAGCCATGCCAGTCAGTCATTTGACTTTCTGGGATTTACCTTTCGACCGCGCAGGGCAAGAAACCATCAGAAGAAAGAAAACTTCTGTACGTTCTCGCCAGCGGTCAGCAGGGCGGCGATAAAGTCTATGCGTATGACGATCCGGCAGCTCCGGCTCAGGCTTCGCTCGCAGACGGAAGTCGACGCAATCGCCTTGGAACTGAACCCCGTCCTTCGTGGATGGATGCAGTACTACGGCAGATATGGGCGGTCAGAAATGCACAACCTGTATCGGTACGTCGATGAATCTCTTAACCGCTGGGCGCGACGCAAATACAAAGGGCTGAAGAATGGAAAAGTCAGAGCCTCCACCTGGCTCAGATCGATCCGCTGCCGTAGGCCGAAGCTGTTCGCTCATTGGACGATGTTGAGTTCTGCTTCGTTACTTGTTGAGAGCCGTATGACGTGAGAGCGTCACGTACGGTTCGGAGAGCGGCTCCGGGTGCAACTCCCGGGGCCGACTCACCATGGCCAGGGAGCATGCCTGTTCACCAAGAGACTCGAGAGAGGAAGGTTCATCTGGCCATCGGTTGCCGGCGAAGCAGTAACGATCTCACCGGCGCAGATGAGCTACCTGTTGTCCGGAATCGATTGGCGCAACCCTCAAGAAACCCAGCGTCCGACGCGGGTCGGATAGTCGTTTTACGATTTGAATCTGCTGCTTGATCTGATTCAATAGCTTCATGATATCGAAGCCGGACGACCTTCCATCGGACCTTGTCAGTGCCCTGGCAGCGCTGCAGGCCGAGCGTGAGGCGCGGCTGCGAGCTGAGGCGATGGCTGCCAGTGCGCGAGCGGAGCTGTCGGGTAACGAGGCGCTGATCGCGCATCTCGAGCTGCGGATCGAGAAGCTCAAACGCGAACTGTACGGGCAGCGCTCCGAGCGCACGGCGCGTCTAATCGAGCAGTTGGAATTGGAGCTCGAAGAACTTGCCACCACGGCGAGCGAGGATGAGCTTGCCGCGCAGGCCGCGGCGGCGAAGACGCAGAACGTCCGCCCCTTCACGCGCAAGCGACCAGTGCGCAAGCCCTGGCCGGACGACATCGAACACGAGCGCGTCGTCATTGACGCTCCGACGAGCTGCGCCTGCTGCGGCGGATCGCGACTGGCGAAGATCGGCGAGGATGTGACCGAGACGCTGGAGGAGATCCCGCGTCGCTTCAAGGTCATCGAGACAGTGCGCGAGAAGTTCACCTGCCGCGATTGCGAGAAGATCAGCCAGCCGCCGGCGCCGTTCCATGCCACGCCACGCGGCTTCATCGGCCCGCAATTGCTGGCGACGATCCTGTTCGACAAGTTCGGTATGCACATCCCGCTCAATCGCCAGAGTGCGCGCTTTAAGGCCGAGAGGATCGACCTGCCGCTGTCGACGCTGGCGGATCAGGTCGGCCACGGGACCTTCGCTGTCATGCCGCTCTTCCATTTGATCGAACGTCATGCGCTTGCTGCCGAGCGCCTTCATGGCGACGACACCACCATCCGGATCCTGGCGAAGGGCAAGTGTACGACCGGGCGGATCTGGACTTATGTACGGGATGACCGGCCCTTTGCCGGCTCTGCGCCGCCGGCGGCGGTCTATTACGCCTCGAGCGACCGACGAGGCGAACACCCGCAGAGGCATCTGGCGGCCTTTGCCGGCATCCTGCAAGCCGATTGCTACAGCGGCTTCGAGCCGATGTTCGATCCGCAAAGGAAAGCGGTGCCGATCACGCCGGCATTTTGCTTCGCTCATGCGCGGCGGGGGTTCTTCGAACTGGCCGATATCGAGAAGAATGCCAGGGAAGGCCAGAAAGGCAAACCCATCTCCCCGATCGCGCTGGAGGCGGTCAGGCGCCTCGACGGGCTGTTCGAGGTCGAACGCGCCATCAACGGTCGCAGCGCCGACGAGCGGCGTGCCGTGCGCCAGGAAAAGAGCAAGCCGCTTCTCGACGACATGCACGCCTGGCTGCTGCGCGAGCGAGAAACCCTCTCGCGCTCTGCCGAGGTTCTGAAGTCCATGAATTACATGCTCAGGCGCTGGGACGACTTCGCCCACTTCCTTGACGATGGCAGAATCTGCTTGACCAACAATTGCGCTGAGCGCGCATTGAGAGGTATCGCCTTGGGAAGGCGCAACTGGACCTTTGCCGGCAGCCAGCGTGGTGCCGACCGTGCCGCCATCATGCTGACGATGATCACGACCTGTCGTCTCAACGACGTCGATCCCAAGGCCTGGCTCGCCGACGTCCTCGCCCGCATCGCCGATCTTCCCGCATCGCGTCTGCACGAACTGCTGCCCTGGGAATGGAAGCTTCTGCGCCAAGCCGGCAAGCCCGACGATCAGCAAGCCGCCTGACCTTCACCCAACGCTATCATACAGCTCGCCACGCCCGCGCGCATGCGTCAATCAGGCGGCCTTCGTCGTATGCGTACTGCGCAGGTGCCGTCCAATTCGTTGCGCCCGATCGCCTGGTAGCTTTGAAAGCAGGTGAGTACGACACGATCGAATGGCTGAACCAGTCCGAGCTTGCAAAGCGGCTCCAGGCTTTGCGAGCAGATCATGCCGCGTGCCGCCTGCCGCGCGATACCGGACCATCTATGCTTGCCGGCGCCCAACCGAAAACAGCCCCGGTTCAGACGGAGAGCCGTGGGAGCATTCCGTCGGGCCGCATTCCTGCCACCCATATCCGCAAGTCAGGCGCTACTCCGGACGGACAGTGCTGCCCTCCAAGAAGTGCCCGGATGTTTCCGGCACGGAGCGCCTCTCGCCATTCCATTTGAGGCCATGCATCGGCAACTCGAATATGGGAGCGGCACCGTCTGAAGCCGGAAAGGCTGTTCGAGTCGATCATCAAAAGATACCAATTTGATATCCGTGACGGCGGCCAATTTATCCGTGACGATGAAGGTGTCGAGCTGGACATAACGAAGCTGCGCGCGAAGAGGCGACTACTACGCTCTCAGAAATGGCGCGCGAATAGGCCAGAAGCAGGCCGCATCACCGCGTGGCAATTGAAGTTCGCGATGATCATGGACCTGTCTTGCAGGCGAGCGTTAGCTTCGCGGTGAAACCACTCGAGCGACTTGAAAGGCTTCGGCAGGAATCGAAACAAAAAGTGGGGTGCCGACCCGGACAATTGGGATCCATCACGCCGTAAGGCTCGCAAGCGTTACGCTACTGGTCCTTGGTCAGTGTAGTATTTCGCGCGGTCACCTGCGCTGGCAACAGGCCGACGAGCTCCTCGTACAGACGAGGATCGGTCGCGCCCTCGGTGTTGATTACGAAGACCCGCGCATTTGGTCCAAGACCGCTCTTTTCCCGCAGGTTCTGGTCGGAAGCAACCTTCAGCAAGCCCGCGAGACCGACACCGCCGCTCTCGCCTGCGACAACGGCCGGGTCGCCGTGCCTAGGATTCGCAAGCCGCCTCATGACGCTGATAGCATCCGCATCATCTACAGTCATAAACGCATCCGCTACCCGTGAAAGGATGCGCCAGGCAACGAGCGAGGGTTCGTAGCATTCGAGCATCGCCATCACAGTCGGTTGCCATGATCTACCTTTACCGGGTGTCCGGCCCGGGCGCTTTCAAACAGGCACGCCGCCCGCGCGGGGTCGACAACCGTAAAAAACGGGCGGCTATCGCCCAGCAGAACTGAAAAATGCCCTGCGATCGCTGCTGACACTCCTCCCACACCCGACTGAACGAAGACGTGGGTTGGAGCTTGGGGCAACTGGCGCAGTGCTTCGCTCACGAGGGCGGTATATCCCTGCATTACGAGTCCGGGGATACGCTCGTAGCCCGGCCAGGATGTGTCAGACACCGTGATCCAATCATTTCCCGCAGCAACTTTGGAGGCTTCGGCGACGGAGTCGTCGTAGTTGCCGTTGATGCGAATGATCTGCGCGCCAAAGCGAGCGATCGCCGCGATACGCTCATCGCTGACACCTGCGTGAACGAAGATGACGCACTTCGCGCCGACGAGCTGAGCACCTTGAGCCACTGATCTGCCATGATTGCCATCTGTGGCGCACGATACAGTCATTTCTCGTGCGATGGCCTTCACTTCAGGTGTGTGCAGCTCTGATATGTTGATGACGCTGCCGAGCCTCCGGGTTGCTTCCTCAAGCACAAGCCGGATCACGGCATAAGAGCCGCCCAAAGCCTTGAAACTGCCAAGACCAAGCCGATGCGCCTCGTCCTTGAGGTAGATCGAGGCGACGCCGATCTCACGAGCAAGGCCTGGCAACGAAAGGAGCGGCGTTTCCTTGTGACCTTCGCGATGCCGAAGAAAACACTCGACCTTGCGAGCGGCCTCGACACTTAAGTCGTCTGCATCGCAAGGATCTAGGATAGCTCGGTGATCGACGTGCGAGTTGAGGAGCAACATGAACCAACTCTCTTCCGATTTCAGTGTCTAAGACTCAGGCCTTGGCTCTGGCGACAGTGAAAACATATAACCGGCATACTCATCAAAATGAGCCCCTTTCGGTGATTTCGTCCGCGCCACTCTTTACCTGGGAGTGGCACGGCGTCCCTCAACTGCGACAGCTTCTCGCAGTGGCCTATGTTGACGCGGAAACGAGTAGCAACAGGGGACGTCCTAGTTCTACATCCAATTGCGGGCCGCTGTTATGTCTGATCGTCTGTCAGAGCAAATCAACCCACCGAATTTGGAAATCTGCGTCAATCGGCGCTTTAAGCGTGGTGCCGAACCGCTCTGCAATACTTCAGCTCGCCTGGCGAACCAATCTGTCTGCCATTTTCCGTTAGGGAAGTAGCAGGCTAGGTCTGTCCGCCGACCTCACCGCTGATCCAGTGCGGATGCGCTGCTGCCATGAAGATCGGATGCTCTATCGCGAAAACCGATGTTTGCCGGGGACCAGCATGCTACGGATCGCTCGCACGAGGCGGCCGAAATCCTCAAACAGTGGAAGGTCAACGCACCGTAAGCGAGGTCAAAAGTGGCCTTCGGTAGTTCCAACGTGTCGAGATCGGGCAATCCGATACGTGACGGCGCCGTACGGTGTGTCCGCTTTTGCTCGCGCGATCGTTCGAAGCGGCGGTCGAGTCTATTGCAATGGGTTGCCGTCGTCACCGGTGTTGGCTCAAGAGCCTATATGATCCGGCAGTGTTTACCGGCACCGCCCGAAGGCACATCGCAGCGTTCGGGAAATAGCACTCGATAGCTGATTGGTTGCGCCTCGGAGGTGAGATCAATTTATTCCTGAATGTGCGGTAGTTGCTGCGCGGGCGATCCTAACCGCGACCGAAGGGTTTCACGCCATCCGCATCTTAGCTTTGCAGGTCAAGGCTCGCGAGCCGCTGCCGGTCCAGAATCACGATCTCGCGTTGGGTATTGCCGATGAAATCGAGAACGCCATCAGTGTGCAATTGCGATACTGCACGCGAAACGGTCTCGACGGTCAAACCAAGGTAATCCGCGATGTCGCGCCGAGACATTGGGAGCGAGATCACGTCAGCAGCCGTGAGTCGTTCATCCATCTCGTGCAAGAACGCGGCAACGCGCTCCAGAGCAGTTTTACGTCCGAGCAGCAGCATATGGTCTTCGGCGTGTTGCAAGTTATTCGTCGTCAAGCTGAGCAAGGTGCGCCAGACAACCGCGTCATGCTCGGCGACCGTCTCAAGGTGTTGCCGTCTGATCAGGCGAACAGTGGTTTGGATGATCGCTTCCGCCGTAAATCGGTAGATTCCGCCGTTCTCGAGTCCAAAAATATCACCCGGCAAATGAAATGCACCAATCTGGCGCCGCCCATCGGTGAGTAATTTGCAGGTCCGTACCGCGCCTTTCCTGACCTGGTAGACGTACTCGGCTGGCTCACTCTCGATGTAGATGGTTTTACCTTTCTTGTAAGTGAATTCACTCAAGCTGACGATCGGATTCGAGCCGCTCGATATGCCGAGCTCACTGAGCGAATTGATTCGGGACCTATGGTCTTTGGTGATGCTCACGAACATGGTCCGACACTCCTGAACCAGAACATGCGAAGTGAATTGGAGCCTCGCGAATCGATCCGGCGCAATCTATGGATGTCATTGTAACAGCGGCTATGAAGAGAAGAAGTCGTGTCGTTGTGACGCAGCGCGCGCAACTGTTGAGGGTGACGCAATGTGTGGCCTCCGGTCGACGTTGGGGGCCCCGCAACACGCGTCGGAGCGAACGAAGCGATCGTTAATCGACTGCTATACGAATGTTCTGCTGCGCAAAGGAGCCAAGTCGCGCTTAAAAGATGCATTTCACTGCGGAGTATCTTTGAAAGGCGGCTTCGGATTGCGAGTGAGTGTGTCCTGGACCAAGGACGGGGGCGGATAATCGGCTCCAGCCCTCTTATTACCCCCACCCTGATATCAACGTCTGCTCAAGTGCCCCCGTCGAGGCTCCACGGGTGATTGTCTTGATGACGATGGTCCAACTGGACCCGACAGCGGCAATTGACTAAGATCAAATCATCTAATTCGGATACTCTATCCTTCAGCGAATTAAGGAGGCAAGAGATCTCATGCGTTACCTTCTCGCGACTGGAATCCTAGCACTTCCTATCCTCGTCAGCTTTGGATCAGGTTCGACCGCTGCTTCACGGGTTCATTCGTACACCCCACCGGCTCGCCAAGACGTTTATTGCCTGCAGGGCCGAGCCTGGGGATATCCGGGCAACTGCCAGTTCTCGACCTACAGTCAGTGCATGGCTACCGCATCCGGCACCTATGCTTATTGCGGTATCAATCCGATCTACGCCTTCGAGCGACAGGGAAGGCAATTGCGCTGAGGCGAACGTCGTCAGGTCAGCCAAGCAGCTTTGAATGGACGGGCGGGCCGTTCAAACTCTTGTTGCGGTTCGTTCGACCCCAGCCGCTGAATCGGCTGATTGAGCCCTTCGTTCGACTGCGCCCGGCGCCGTGCTTGCATCTGGACGGCATATCCGCTCCCGGGGCGGGGCGACACTGTTCGAAAGGGATCTGCTGGCTCAGATGGTCTCTCGGAAGATAGCAGAAGGCCCGCGTTCTTCCCAGTACTGTCTCAATCTGTCTCAGAGTCCAGCGCAGCGTGCAGCCGAGCCTTCTCCAACCGAGACCTGAGTCCACTCAAACAGGCCGCCAGTTTGGCGAACTCCTGAATGCTGAGATAATCAAAGACGAACTGCTCAAGCTCCTCCTGCTGCCTTGCAATGCTCGCAAGGCTCTTGCGAGCGATGTCCGTGAGCGACAAAAGGACATACCTGGCATCATTCATGTCAGATTTCCGGCGCACGAACCGCTTACTCTCGAGCTCCTTCGATTGCTTGGTGATGAAACCCGACTCAACTCTCATCAGCCTGGCGACGGCATTGACGGGAACACCATGCTCTTCTTCTAGCTCCGTGAGAGCCATCAAGATCATCATTTGCGGACCAGTAATGCCAAGCGCATTCGCGTGGTAGGACCGAAGATCGTCAAGACATATGTCGATTGATCTGATCTCCCACGTAAAACGCCTGAGTAGATCCTGGCTGACGCGCGGCTCCTTCCGGGAGCGTGTTGCTAATGCAGGCAGCTTGGGTGGCATCTGATCTCAGGAGCTCCATCCTCAAAATATTGCTTGCTTGCTGGCTGGGCTCAGCAAAGAGGACCGATCCTCGCTGATCACTTTGACGCCCAAAGCGCCCGATCAATCAGGCGCCACAGCCAGACCATTCGTTCCGGTTCGATTTATGAGGATATCACCCAGGGCCGGCTTCGAGTGTACCACGCAAATTCGCAAAATCGTTGCGATTAAATCCGTCAAAAACTCGATGGTCTCCGCCGTATTTATGTCCAGCGCCGCCCTTATGCGCATTTGAGCTGCAATGCAGCGCGAGAACGTGAGCAGCGAGGCACCAAGCGGCTTCGGCTTCGCCATCATCGGGCTTGATAAATCCATAACCCTTTGTCGCGCTGAAGCACTTCACAATACCGGTTGCCACGGTCGTGTCCCCAGTGATGGTGTAGTTCGGTAGAGCAAAGCCGTCCGCCCGCGCGCCCTCAAATAGCGCCGTAGCGGGTGGACGGCTTTGCGGTGGTCACCGGCAATTCGCCGGTAGGGTCGGGTTGCTGACACCAACCTGATTCGAGGAACCACCGATGACCGACGAGATGATGAACCTTCGCGCGCTTGTGGAGAAGGCCCCCGACGCCGACCTGCTGCGCGAGATGATTGGCTTTGCCGCCCAGCGGCTGATGGAGTTGGAGGTCGCCGGGCTGACCGGCGCGGCCTACGGCGAGAAGAACGCCGAGCGCCTGGCCCAGCGCAACGGCTACCGCGATCGGAGCTGGGAGACGCGCGCCGGGGTCGTCGAGCTGCGCATTCCCAAGCTGCGCAAGGGAAGCTACTTCCCGGGTTTCCTGGAGCCGCGCCGGATGGCCGAGAAGGCGCTGACCGCCGTGATCCAGGAAGCTTATGTGCAGGGCGTCTCGACCCGCTCGGTCGACGACCTCGTGCAGGCGATGGGCATGAGCGGGATCTCCAAGAGCCAGGTGAGCCGGCTGTGCGGTGAGATCGACGACAAAGTGAAGGCCTTCCTCGCCCGCCCGATCGAGGGCGACTGGCTGTATCTGTGGATCGACGCCACCTACGTGAAGGTGCGCCAGCAGGGGCGCATCGTCTCGGTCGCGGTGATCGTCGCAGTGGGTGTCAACAGCGATGGCCGGCGCGAGATCCTGGGCATGGATATCGGCCCCTCCGAGGCCGAGACGTTCTGGACCGCGTTCTTGCGCAAGCTCGCCCGCCGCGGGCTGCGCGGCGTCAAGCTCGTGATCTCCGATGCGCATGAGGGCATCAAGGCCGCCGTCAGTAAGGTGCTCAATACCGCTTGGCAGCGCTGCCGCGTGGGGTCGTTGAAAAAGCTGCAATTGGCTGATTCCGTTCTCATCGGCGATTCGCGATCGGCGGAGCAAACGAGATGCTGGGGCGCAAGGAGCGGGATCAGTTGGAGCTCTTCATCACTGGCACGCTCAGACAGCTCGTCCCAGATGAGCACGTGCTGGCGCGGGTCGATCGCGTGCTCGACGTATCTTGGCTAAGGGAAGAGGTTTCCGACTGCTATTGCCCGAACGATGGTCGGCCAGGCATCGATCCGGAGGCCGCGGTCCGCCTGATGCTCGCGGGTCTGCTCACCGGCATCGTACACGATCGCAAGTTGATCCGGGAGGCTCAGGTTAACATCGCCATTCGCTGGTTTGCTGGTTATGGCCTGCATGAGCAGCTACCACACCATTCCAGCCTGACGCGCATCCGCCAGCGCTGGGGCGAAGAGCGATTCCGTAGGATCTTTAAACGCACGGTCCAAGCCTGTCTGAAGGCCAAGATCGCAACAGCCGAAGTGGTTCACATCGATGCGTCGCTAATCCGCGCCAACGTGAGTTGGGACAGCCTCACCGAGCAGCATGTGGTGGATGTGCTGAGCGAAAATCAAAGCGAAGATGAGAGAAAGGCCCGGCAAAGCGGGAAGTACAAAAAGGTCTGCACGACTGATCCCGATGCGACAATGGCTACGAATGCCCGAAACCGGCGGCTGGAACCCGCTTATAAGCAGCACACTGCCGTCGATGACAAGGTCGGTGTCATTCTGGATGTCGCGGTCACGACTGGACAAACGAACGAAGGAGAGATGATCGAGCCGCAAGTCGATGAGGTTGAAGCGATTACGGGCATCGACATAAAGGTGGTCACCGCCGATGCGGGCTATGCCTACGCTAAAGTCTACGGCGCGCTCGAGCGGCGCGGCATTGATGCCCTCATCCCAGCTAAAGCGGAACCAATCAAGAGTCGCGTACCGCTCAGACGCTTCCGGTACGATGCCAAGAACGACATCTTGAAGTGCCCGCGAGGGCGTATCTTGCGCCCCGCTCGGCCCATCAAGCACGGCCGTTTCTTTTACTCGAAGGCGAAGGATTGCACCCGGTGTCCGCTCAAGGGCGATTGCCTATCCAAAGGGCGGGTTAACAAAGCGGTCGTTGTCGGTGACCATTATCCGGCACTGCTGCGTGCCCGCCGCCGTCGCGAGCGATGGACTAAGCAGGATCGACATCTCTATCAACGCCATCGCTGGCGCTCGGAGGGCTTCCACGGCGAAGCCAAAACTTGGCATGGGCTGGCGCGCGCCATACGGCGCGGTCTACCGAATATGAAGATCCAGGCCTACCTCACGGCCGCCGCCATTAACTCAAGCGGCTGGCAACCGCTCTCCTTGCGCTTATTCTGTCTTGGATTGTCCCTCAGAATGCGTTTGCGGCTTCAGATCGGTCGTGGCGCGAGCTTTGACGCGGGGGCCAGGATAGCCCGTCGCTGCATCGCGCCGAAATCTATTGGCCACTTCTTCAACGACCCCCGCGTCCACTTCATGCGCAACGTCCTGGCCGATGCCGGCAAGAGCGGAAGACGCGTCCTCTCCGCCTTCATCGCCACCGCCTTTGCCCAGGACGATGCCGAAGCGGCCAAGGCTCAGTGGCGCAAGGTCGCCGACCAGCTCCGTCCCAAACTGCCAAAGCTGGCCGCCTTCATGGATGACGCCGAGCCCGACGTGCTCGCCTATATGAGCTTCCCGCCTCAGCACCGTGCCAAGCTGCATTCGACCAATCCGATCGAGCGCCTCAACGGTGAGATCAAGCGGCGGACCGAGGTGGTCGGCATCTTCCCAAACGAGGACGCCATTGTTCGCCTCGTCGGTGCGATCCTGCTCGAACAGAACGACGAATGGGCCGTCCAGCGCGCCCGCTACATGACGCTGGAAACCATCGCTCCCTTGAGCGATGATCCCATCGTCGGCTTGCCCGCCGTGGCAGGCTGATGCCTTCCGACCCGCCGGAAAATTGGCGGTGGCCTGCTGTCAGTTACACCACGCCACGGGGCACGATCGGTTGCCACTACAATGTCCCCGTCTCAAACAACCGCGATCTAAGTATGGCTTCGAGGCATCAGGCCCGTGCGCGGGGGGGCAATGTTGCTCCGGCACGATATGGAGCAACATTGTCGCCGGGCGTGAGCTTTACGGAGAAGCTAGGTGGAACGCCCATCGCGCGCCCTCAGCCGCTTTCGGCGGAGGTGCCGGCGACTGGCACTGTGACCTTGTCGGCCCGGCGCAAGCGCGGGAAGCTTACTTGCAAGGGGGTTCTCAGCCATGCCTTCGAGCGTTCGCTCCTGAGAGTCAGGTACGCTCTTCTGTTCCAGAAGAGCAAGAAAGGCCCGGCCTTTGTCGGTTATGATCCATTGTCCGGGTTCTCGCGTAACCAGCCCTTGTCCGAAAATATTGAGATCCAGCGCCCGCGCCGCCAATCGCTTCGTACGATCCGTCCACTCCGGACCGCTGGTGTAGAACACCGCCAGGTACTCCTTCAGGACGGCAAGGCTCGCCCGGCCCTCCGGTTGGCCGGCGAGAATCTTAAGTATCGAGATCTGAAAACTCACCTTCTCCAACCAAGCGCGGTAGCACCAAAACCGCAAATCTTAGCGGCACCTGCCGGACCCCGCGCTCGACTTTAGAACAAGAATTTCAAAACAAATGCTGATGCGGATACGGCAGATTGGGGCGCGAGTTTAGACCGTCCTTGTCGAGCTGGGGAGGCCCTTTAAAGGAAATAGAGAAGCCCAGCGACGGCACCCCAGAAAATTATGCCGGCGAACGCCATGTCTTAGCCGCCTGAGCGCCCAAGCCGCTGCGCTGTGCCGATTTCATCGATCGCGTCCGCCAGCCCTTCTAGGAACACTTGGTGCCACGCATCATCGTCGGGCAGCTCCCACTCGGGAAGGCCGGCGACGTATCTGGTCAGAGCGATAGCGCCCGCGATCGTGGTTGGCTTTGAACGGATGAGCACATTTGCATGCTCCGAGAGAGCCAGGTTCCTTTGGCCGCTGATCTCGTCGGCGGCAAAAAAGTCGGCAACATCCTCGAGCTTGGCTGAAACCGACGCCGCCGCATCGTGGTGCGCGGACAGCTCGCGATGACGCTCGATCACTACGAAGATCGGATCCCGATCTTCTGCAGCAGCCGACTCGGTGGAAATTTCTCGCGATGGCAATGATTGGCCCCGGGCAAATAGCGGGCCGACGCTAGCATAGTGTCCGCGGCGATTATCAGCGTAAGGGAGCTTTCTTCCGCTGTCTTTCTGCTCAATCCGCTAGCCAAATCATGGGTTTGATCGACTCCGCGGAGGCAAGGCTTCTCTTTACCAAAGTTCTGGAACTGACCGCCGAGATGCTCGGCTTAACCGACGCACTCAAGGAGGCCGCTCACGAACGTTCGCATCTCGTCGGACGGATCACCACCCATCACGTTTCTTTACTCTGAAGCTGCTCTAAAAGAGCCTGCAAAGCCAAAAGAACCTGTTAAGATGTCGAGGCCAAAACCTGCTAGGAGCAACAGTAATGCAATCCACCGACCTGCTCCCCCGCTCCCAAGCCAAAGGGAATTGTCGCTCCGCGGACACGGGCCAACGGAAAGCCTAATGGATCTGCTGCAGGCAGAGCTGGCTGGTCGGCTTCTTGTTCCGCCGAAAGTGTTTTTGCCTCCTCAAGGCAAAGAAAGAGGTCCGCCGGCGGCTCCCACGCGACGCAGCCGAAGATAATCGCGGTTTCAATTGATCTTGGAAGCCCGACCCTAGCGTCCGGCTTTTCTAATAGCCGGCTCGAGCGGTCTCTGGCTGCCTCGGTTTGTGCGGTTTGCGCTAACACACCTCGTTCGACCTGAGGGGCGGGATTTTTCTCAGTGACCGTCAATCTCGCGCATGAGGGCCACCTGCCGTATGACAGTGTGAAGAAACCGCATCTCGTCGTCGGTCACGCGCCGGTTGAAGTAGAAGCAAAGCATCTTCTCGTTTTCGGCATCGCGGCCGGCGGCAGGGCAGCGCAGCGGCTCCTGCTTCGCGCCGCTGACAAGCCGCAGTGCGGGCCGCGAGTGTGGTGCCTCGGTCTTGGGGGTGTCTGGCACGGGACGGGCTCTCAACGAGTGGGCGAAGCTACTGGCGGGTTTTTGGGCAGGCGGCAGGCGCGCTTCTCCGCATCCACAGCGATCGCGGAGAGCGCTTCGTTCTGATCAATGAGCAGAGAGATCGCCTTCGTCGACCAGTCCTCGTAGGTCAGCGTGCCGGAGTTCCACAAGAAGACAAGCGCGCGGGCGACCGCGTTATGGCGCGATAGTTCCTGCAGTTTGCGTTTAAGCTCGGCGTTCATTTGCTCGGGCATGATCTTCTCTTCGTCGAGGTCGTGTCGGTGGTTATCGGGCGACGCTAAGCTCGAGGAGCGCAATGCCTCGAGCCTGTTGCCGCCATCGCGCCAGTGGTCCCGATCTTTCGTGATGTCGCGCTCGGCCCGATCGCGGACACGGGGGCTTTTAACATCGCAACCAGTGCGATAATCGGCGCCGATCGGCCACCTTCTGCCGTCTTTCTGCTTGATCAGCAGAGGGTTAACAAACCCAGGCGCGAGTAGAGTGGAGGCGACTGCGACATCCATGATGCAGCTGCCCGGCGAGCGGCGGCAATAGTTAGCGTCATCGCCGACAAGGTCTTTAGCACCGTCGCGAATATGGCGGACCCCGAACGTGCGCTTTCCGGCGAAATGATCCGCAACTAGGACGAAAAACGGCGCGCTTTCTATGCGATCCTCCGTCTCGATCCCCTCCAGGATCAAGCGGCTGCGAGGTCCGGTTGGATTCGCCTCCATTGCCGGGCCTCGCTTCCGCCCAGTAGCGGAAGAGCTAGTCTCTGGCTGTTCAGCCGGCGCCAGGCCTCATTGTCGGGGTCTATGTGCGAGACCGCCAACCGTCCAACCGATTTGGAAGCCGGCGCGGGGCTTCCTCAAGCATATCGGCTAAATCGCGCCGTTGCCCGCCCGGAACAGTCACCGCCGAACGTATGGCGCCGCAACAGCGAGGCGGCTACAAGCGGCAGATGATCAACCGATGCGCATAACGGGAATTGATCAAGTGCTACGATTGCGGCGGTAGTATCTCGTTTTCAGCCATTGCCTGGCCGCACTGCGGGTCGCGTGAGCCAGCCGGGCCTTATACGCAAAGCTCAAGAGAGCGGCGCCAACACCGGATCGAAGAGAAAAACGATCAGACCCTGATCGGTGTGGCGGCAATGTGCTCAGGTATGGGCGCCTTGTACGGCGCGGTGACGGCCGGCGCACTCAGCGCCTTCGGCTACGGCCTGCTCGGCGCCATCATCGGCGTGCCGACGGGTTTCATCGTCAATGTCAGCCGGCGCCTACTTGGGTGACGCTCTGGACTTCGTATAAGCGAGCGGTCGAAGACGGTTTGTTGCAAACCTAACTGAGGCGCGTTTTCTGCGATGATTTCAAGCCCGAATTTGGGCGCTGGCGATCCCGGCAGGACGAAAGCCGTTGCCGAGCGCATTTTGAACCAGGTGAACACGCTCCCGGAAGGCGCTTTGATCAGCGCCAAGGAATTCCTGCATCTGGGTAGCCGGGCGGCCGTCGACCAGGCCCTGAAGCGGCTTCAGGAAAAGAAGCAGTTGATGCGCATCACCCGCGGCGTCTATGTGCGCCCTGTGGAAACGCGGTTCGGCATGCGCGCGCCTGCGCCGGAGAAAGTGGTCGCCAACCTCGCGACTTCGCATGCAGAGACCGTCGTCAGCCATGGCGCAGCGGCCGCGAACGCGCTCGGCCTGACAACGCAGGTGCCGACCAAGCTAGTCTACCTGACCTCTGGGCGCAGCCGCCGTCTTAATCTCGGCGCGCAGGTGGTTGAGATGAAGCATGCACCGCAGTGGATGCTCCTGCCATCGCATCGGGCGGCAGGGGAAGCTGTGCGGGCGCTGGAGTGGATCGGGCAGCGCGGGGCGCCCGAAGCCCTGAAGACTTTGAAACGGACGCTTCCACCCTCAACGGTGGCAGAGCTGGTTGCGGTTTGACCGGCACTTCCCTCGTGGATGTCTGAATCCATCAGCCAGGTGTTCAAAGCCCATGCCGGATAACTACCTGACGCTCTCCCGCGAGGAGCGCCTCGAAGCGCTCGGCGCCGCCGCGACGCTGTCGGGACGACGTGTCCATCTCCTGGAAAAAGACATCTGGGTCGTCTGGGCCATCGACGGGCTGTTCAAATCCGAGTTCGGCGAGCATCTTGTCTTCAAGGGCGGCACGTCGCTTTCGAAGGGATACGACGTCATCGAGCGCTTTTCGGAAGATATCGACGTCACCTATGACATTCGCCAGATCATTCCCGAAAAAGCGGGCGAAGACCCAATCCCGAAAACCAACAGCCAGGCGGGGATCAACGAAAAGCTTGCGACCTGGGTCAAGGAGAAGGCGCTCGCCGTTATCGAGAAACACATCAAGGATACTGGGGTGGATGCCACCGCGATCCTCGATGGCGCCGTGCATGTCTATTGCCTTAAGCCAGATGCGCAGCGGCATCGCAGTCGATCGGTTTCTGCTCCGAGGAGGGCAATCAGCAGGACCGCTACTCGCGCCACTGGCATGACCTCGTACGGCTGGACGATGAGGGCTACGCCCAAGCCGCCTTCGATGACCGGGATCTTGCCAACGCGGTCGCTGCCCACAAGTCGAAGTTCTTCCGTGCAAAGGACAGCGAAGGCAATCCGATTGATTATGCGAAAGCGGTCTCGGGCGGATTGAAGCTCATTCCCGATGCCGAAGCGCTTAAGGTGCTTGAAGCCGATTACAAGAAAATGGCGGATGACGGCGTACTGTTGGATGACGCCGAGCCGTTCGAAAAATTGATCAAGCGTTGCCGGGAGCTTGAACGCTGGGCGAAC
Source organism: Bradyrhizobium sp. CCBAU 51627 (assembly GCF_028128765.1). GTDB lineage: Bacteria > Pseudomonadota > Alphaproteobacteria > Rhizobiales > Xanthobacteraceae > Bradyrhizobium. Next base: position 34,681 of record NZ_LBJG01000078.1, on the reverse strand, counting down.
GGTGGGGTGTAGCGAGAAGCGATCTTTACGGTAGTGGCGGCTGCACTCTCCGATTCTAGCCAGGCGTACTCACGACATCCGCGAAATCCGTCACCGAATTTGCGATGTCTCCTCAAAGGTGCTCGGTCCATCGCTTGATCTTGACGTCAACCCGCACCATCAGGTCACCTTCGAAATCAGGTTGCGCCGTTAGGGACACGCTGACGAACCCAGGTTCGCCAGCGGGAGCGAGGGGGAGCTGCCAGACTTCATATCCAGTAACACCCGACTTGCTGCCTTTCGGCACTTGGGCTCAGAGCTCCACCGTGCCGCGAGCTCCGGCGCTACGCGCTCCTCGAAGTCCACTGTCCATACCTGCGCGGAGAAACGCCGCCATCACCGATTCCGAGGCCTTGAGGTTGCGGATCGTGTCTTTGCTTTCGGTCACGATTGCGCGCTCGCGCGTGCGGTCCGTAAGCGGATTGCCGGTTGTGGGAGGCGTTCCAATGTCCAGGCGATCAGCCATTGCGGCCACCATTCTGGAAATGGATCGGCACCCTCACCACCAACGGCGAAGCGCATCAATGGGCAGGGTGAGTGGTTTCGTTTGGGCAATCCATGTTGCCGCATCGATAAGCAAATTGGGCACCATGATTTCCATGTCGGGCCATCTGCGAATGAGCGGCGCATGATCGTTGGCGAGTTCTTCCTTGAGAATCTGGGCGGGCCAAGCACAAGCGTCGTTATGTCGGGTTGCGGGTATCCCTGATCAACGACAACGCGAGCGATGCATTTCCCGCCGCACAGGATATCGAGAGGCGGCTGACCAGTTCTTGAAGGAATAGGAGATCATCACCGAGGGGCAGAGGAGCCCCAAGTGGGTGCAAGGTTATCGTGACCGCTTGCGGCTGCACCTGCTGCCGTTCTTCGGCAGCATGGCTCATTCCCAAATCACCCCAGGCAAGGCGCAGGAGTATCAGGTTCACCGTATACAGACGTCGCCGACGGGCAAGGCGCCTGCCCCGAAGCACTCTCCATGATGAGATTGTAACGCCGCGGCAGGTGCTGAAGACCGCCATCCGCCACGAATGGCTGGCGTACCCTCCTGACTTTTCTCCGCCGTAAGTCCCAGGGCAAGGTGGTGCACCGGCCGTGGTTCAGTCCCGAGGAATACAAGTCGTTGTTCGAGAAAACGCGGGAGCCGCGAAGCAGGCGCAACCGCAGCACAAGTGGTCCTCCGAACAACTACACGACTACCTCGGCAATACGGGCTTGCGTCCGGACGAGGCCAAGAATCTCCAGCATCGCGACGTCATGATCGTGGAGGAGGGGCCCTCGTGGACCGAGGATCCTGGAAATCGAGGTTCGCGGGAAGCGAGGCGTCGGCTATTGCAAGAGCACGCCGTGGCGGTCTTTCCGTATGAGCGACTGCTCAACCGTCCCAAGTACGTGCCGCAGGGACGAGCCAAAGAGCGCAATCGTAAGAAGAATCCCCGATAGGTATTGCCGCCGGAGTTTCCCAAGCCCACTGATCGCGCATTTCCGGGCAACCACATCGGGCAATTCAATCGCTTGCTGGAAAACAGCGAGTTGAAGCTCGACCGAGATGGCAAGCCACGTACCGCTTACAGCTCGCGCCATACAAACGACAGGAGTCCGAACGCGTTCCAAATTTTCAGCCGGCCTTAGGTTTCGGAAAGTCTTTCCGTTCACAATCCTTCAACGCCCGACTATCTTGCTTGCACCACCATGTTGTCAGTGGCACCCCAAGATCCGTGAGAGCCACGGACGCTTCGGCGCTTGCCGAAGCGCAATCATCGTCGCACACAAGAATGGCGCCTGGCAGCTTGCGGCTTCCAGAGACATCCGAAAATGACTTTGCGTCGGCAAGGCTTCTGCTAACCGCTACCGGCCATCGATAGGAAGCTTCAATCGCGATGACATGGTTGCCGCCGACGCAGTCAGCTTTGCTTCTGTCGGAGACTGCCATGTCTGGGATCTTTCCTTCGCAGTATTTGCCCCGCCACTCGCCAGGCTCATCTCGTGGCACCATGGTCTTAAGAAGTGCGACCTGACTGTCGGTAAGGCTGAGCGACAGCGGTGGCTGGACGAGGCCATACTTATCGTAATATGTGAACTGACAGTGCTTGGGCTGAACCGATGAAAACATCCCATTCACTGGATAGGTTTGCGCATGTGTAAGGCGACCGAAGAACGATACGGTTGACCGTGTAGGCACCTCGGGAAACGCCTTTGTGCCTCTCTGCACATCGTGGAAGTTGAAGGTGTATATTTCGCGCTCGTTCGACCGGGTTTCGCCAGCGCAAGCAAAATTGGACAGAATCGAAGCCACGGAAAAGCCGCTGTTGACCAATTGTCCTCTCAGCAGGCTTTCGTAGTTCGCCACGCGATCCACTCGGTTGGAGGCGGCTTGATCGTCAAGGCCGACGTTTACGATATCGCGATTGAAGACGTGAACAGTAACGGCGGCGCGATCTCGCTGCAGCCAGCCCAGGACCGTGCCGACGGCTGGATAAAAAAAGGCAGTGATCAAGGCCGCTATTGCCGCTGGCATCCCGACCCAATCACGAAAGGTCTTCGCGGCAGTGCCCAGCGCAGAAAAAGCCTTTTTGCGCGGGGTGATTACGGCGATGTCGGATAGGCATTCCGGACACTTCCTGGCTTGGCCTGGAATCTTCCGTTCGCATCTCGGGCAATGTTTCGTTATCATTCGAATCCTCGCGACGTCACTGCATTGGTTGTTGTAGATCGCTTGCACTCGCGTCCTGCACTCCCCTCACATGAGATCGCGCCATATGCCAATCGCTCGGATCGACGACGAGGGCGAGCTAGTCGGGCAGCGCAGCTCGTTTGTGGATGCGATCGCTTCTACCGTTCTGACGAAGGTCGCCGTTGGAGCGATCTGGGGTCCTCACGTGGATCTCCTATCTCGATCACCGGCGATGCTTTGACGAACCTTAGAGCTTGAAGATGTCAGCTCGACAGCGTGCTCCCCTGATACGACAATCGTCATTGCCGACGTCATACACGACGAGCAATTCGCCATCCTTGAAGCAAATGCCTTCGGGCGCCACGGAGCCGTTCGGCCAGCAATAGACCCGCCTCGGGCGCTGAATCCGCTTTGTCATGCGCCGGCTCCACTGGTAAAGCCGGAAGGGCCCATGCGCGGCTGTGACCGGCCCGGCCAAGACGAAGATCGTCTCACCCCGAACTGTCAAGTCACGAACGCCCAAGCCGTGGAGGTCGAGAAAATGAAGGATTGGAGGCCGCGCGCTCACCTTGTTGACACCCGTCAGGGACAGTTCGGCTACGAGCGCGATACTATCGACGACAGGGCCTCTTAGGCCGATGAAGAGCCGGTTCTTGCCGATAGCAAGGCCCTCAATATCCAGCCCGTTCTCCTTGCTAGGCAGGCCGACAAATGGGCGGATGAAGGGGTCGCCAGCTAACCGCTCCCTCAGGCTTTTCCGGCCCGTCAGCGGCACTGCATAACTACGAGGCCGTTCATTGAGGAGCGAGTCGACAGCGACGCGTCCGAGTAATCTTCGGCTCTTGCGCTCGCGCAACTCCGGATCGACCATGGTGGCCTTTGACTTGCGCGCTTGCTTGCGCACGATGCAATGCGAACCACAGAGCCACAGTTCGCCGTCCCGAAAGTCGAGCGATTCGAGGTCGATCTCGTCACCATCTTTCTTGCCAGGAAGATGATCGAATATCTCGTCGAGCCCGAACTGACGCAACAGCCGAAACCCTCCTCGATGAGGTTCGAGACATTCGACCGTGCGGCCTTCGTCTGAAGCCGTCCAAAGGTAGGGATCCGCCCAAACGATCGCGGAGATATTGCGGACGAGCGCAGCATCCTCGCCAGCAGCTTGATAATCAAGCCAAACCGATCGTCGCTTGATGGCCATCTTCTGACTTCGCCGCAAGGTATGTCAATACGTGCTCAAGTCGCGTTCAGGGTCCTGCGAGCACATCCTCTAGGATAGCCTTCAGGCGCGATGCGCTTTTCATCATTTGATCGTTGAGATCGTCTTTTCACGGCGCAGCCGCAGCGTAAGCATCGCCGAGCTCCACGGCATGTGCCGGATCGTTAGCCGCCGGCGTTCCTGCCGGCAACAGCTGGTAAGCCTTAATTCCGAGTGCATGCGTGTCATTGGCCCAAGCCGCAATGCGAGCCTCGTCATAAGGGCCACCTTCGGCTGGGGGAAGCGCGATACCGTCCAGCGCGTCAGCATAGCTCCCCCATGAATAAGCTTGTAACTCGATAAGAGAGTCGTCCCACATGCTGTGAAACGAGGATGACCGACGGTAGCTTTTTCCATCTTGCCGCTTAGCCTGAAGTGAGACGAAAAGCGTGTTACCTCCGCCGTCGTCCCCGTTGCAGCTCGCATGAAGAGGTTGACCCAAATCACCAATCAGGTGAACTACGAGGCGTAGCGCGTCCCGACGCTCGCGGATCGGTTTGGTTCTGTCCTTGAGGGTAGCGATCGCGATCGGCAGGCCCTTGGCGATACAATTGCCCTGGTTGTTCTTTTCTGGACAATCGGCCTCGCCGTAAGCGGGGTGCGAGATATCGATGTCAACAAAATGCCAGCGATAGGTGCCTTTACCTTGCTCAGTGAATTTATAATCGTCCGCCCAGTTGGAGATCGAGGCGAGCGAAGTTTCGCCTATCAACTCCTTCAAGGCCGCGAGCGTCCTCGAATTAAGATGGCGTTGCGCGAGCTCGGCAATGACGGAGTGACCAAGCTGCCCCCATGCCCACGCCGAACTCGGCCAAATTGCCCCCATAACGAGCGCGAAAAGAGCATATCTGCAAGTTTGCTTGCGTCTCGTTACCCCGGCTGCGGTCATGGACGACATACTCCTGCATTGCCGGGCACGACCGGCGTTTCGTAAAGGCCGGGTGCGGCAGGTTGCCCGTCGAACATGATGCCCATCTGACCGGCAAGACCGGAATTGGCGTTGACCTCGCGGCGCTTCTGGTTGATGGCCCGCACAATATTCCATTCGTCGTGAGAGCCATAGCTGAAGGTCACCGACGCACGGAGCCCGTAGTAGTCCCGAAAAGCGCGGCGGCCGACCGCCTTCAATTTCTCGTCTGTCTTGGCGGCCTCGTCATAATAGCTCTCCAGACGTTCAAGGTCGCCCGCCCCCGTGAGTCCGAAATGGCGAGCGTAGTCAGAGGGACCGACAAAATAGACAAAATCGAGTTCGCTGAGCCCGTCCGGTCCTTCCAGGACTTTGGTCCACATCAGCATGTAGTCGGCACCTGTCGCTCCTGCAGGAAGCGCGAACTCCGCGGCGCCAGGATTCAGTACCCACGCCGCGCTTGCACCGAGCCGGGCTTCGATGCGGGCTTTCGTCTCGACGGCAGTTTTGGCGTTCTCGTTGAACCATCCGCCTCCCAGCGTAGACAGCGGGATGCTGAGATAGCCTACGGCCCTGCCCTTTGCTTTTTCCGCAGCAAGCAGTTTGCGGATAGTGTCGACGTTCTTTTCGACGGCTTCGCTCAGGCCGCGGTCCACGCAATAACAGAAGCCGTTGGCAGTGCACTGGGTGAGCTTTTCGGCCTGGACGCTACCCAAGGTGCAGATCAAAATAAGTAGGACCAAGGCAGCTTTCATTGAAGCTCTCCTCTCAGATCCAATGGGATGCAAGCCCGTCCGTGAATGACCGGGCGCGAGCTAGGCGAAGTATTCTTCTTTGGAGAACAGCGGTTTGACCGACATGACCACGTCGCCAACGCCCTGGGCTCGCACGAAAGCTACCTCGCGGTCCTTCAAGGCTCGCGGAAAGACTACACCTGTCTTCTCCTGGAGATCACGAAGTGTGATCCGCGCCCACAGCCATTCGTCGAAGTCGAGTGCTTCCGGACGAACTAACCCCTCGATTAGGTTGGCCTGCGTCAGGACGAACGCGAACACCTTCTCTTTGCCGTCCGCGTCATCAACATAGGCAACGACTTTCCAGAACTCGCGCGGGAGATAACAGTCCTCACCGAGCTGAACGAATTTCTTGTCCTTGTTTGAAAACACCGGACCGCCCATCACAGAGACCCGCAGCCTATGTGGCGCTTCCGAATCGAACACCGTGTTCTCCAGCCGGCCCCAGAGCCCACCGTCCGGATCGCCGCTGGTATCGTCGCTCTGGTTGAACGCCTTATGCTGCGGTGTAATGTTTGTGTAGAAGAAGCTATCGTAGTTACCCTGCTTTGCCTCCTCAAGGCTTCCCCAGCAAAGATCGGCCCGGCGCGCAATATGCCCCTTATCGAGCACATTGTCATAATAGATGTCGTTCGTGAGCTGGTAGTCCTCGAGATCGCCACGCCGATCGGTACGGAAACTCACGCGTTTGATCCGTTTGAATTCGGCGCCATCGATGTTCCAGGCCACGCAAGCGGGATATTTCCGCCGCTTGCTCAGCCAGACTGAGAAGTGGCAGTACCGGAGCTCTTCATCGCCATCGAGCTTTGCCAGGTCGCGTTTTAGGCTTGGCGTGAACTTCGGTGGTTCAATCTGGAACGGCAGGAAACTGGGATCAAAGCCTTGCCGAAACTCTTCAATCCCTTCCGGCGCGGCGATCTCAGCCTTGACTGCGCCGATTGGCTCGATCTCCAGCTTATTCATCACGGAGCGAGCAAGGCAGGCCAACGCAAACTCAGCCGTTCCGCCATCATCGTCGTCGCCGGCGAAGTGAAGACCTAGCATGACGTCTGTCGGTTTGCCCTTCGAGTCAACAGCCATCCAGATCGAGCCGGAATCTCGCCCGCGACTAATCTCATTGTCCGGTGCCGGCTTCTTGGGGTCCGGGCCGATTTCAAAACCCCCAATGATGGCGGTCTGGCCGCCGGGATAGGTCATCCTCGTGTTGACCTCAAGCCGCGTGACAATTCCGAAAGTCACGCCGGAGGTCCGTCCGCTCTTGACCACCCGGTCGTCCAGCTGAGGCTCACCAATCTCGCTGAAGGACGTGCCGAGCCCGATGATCTTGTTAGAAAATTTCCGTCCTGTGATGGATGCGATCGCGCAATCACCGGCGGGACCAAGATGGCTGCGCAACAGCTTGCCGATCCGATTAAGCTCGACTCGATTATCGTCGAATTTACCCGGTTGCACGACGTCGTCGCCGAGCCTCCCTTGGGATCCCTGCATCACATGCCAGTTCGACAGCATGACGGTGCGCTTGGTCTGCTTGTCGCGCACAAAAGTCCCGAGCGTTCCGGCTGTCGTGAAGAGGTTGCCCAAGCTCACGCCAGGAAGAACGGGGTCAGCTCGGACACGGCGCTCGTTCTTTGGCTCTAGACCGAGCTTCTTAAAGCTCGGCGCGTACTTTCGCTCGATGACATCCGTTGGAATTTGCTCGCCGTCGACCTCCAGATATTTGGGGATCGGCTTGGTTCCGAGCTGCGGCAGCGCTTCAGCAACGGCTTTCGCTTGGACCGAGAACTGGATCGCCAATTCCGGCGTCTTCTCGCCCTTAGTTTGCTTGTAGCCGATTCCGACGCTCGTAATGTTGGGATCACTCAGAAAGCCTTCGGCGCGGGCGCGAACATAACGTCGAAGCTTTTCGAGCTTCTTCTCGGGAATGCCCCCGGCCGACTTGCTGCCCTTAGTTTTGTTCGTCGCTTGCTTCTTGGCGGCCTTGCCACGCGGAGATTGCTTCGTCCGCAACGTTTTCTTCGCCATTCTGAAAATCCCTCAAGAAATGACAGAGCATGCGCAGTGCAAGTTGATGCAACAAAAAATCTCGACGGAATCCGGTCCTGGCGGCGCAAGACATTCCAGCCCATCACCGGAGCCGACCAACGGCAAAATATCGAGTGCCAGTATAGATTGATATTTTCTGGTATGTCTACCGGCCTAATTGTCTCAGCGACGGTGGATCGGACGTGTAACGTAAGCCGATGCCTGGGGAGACGCCCTGTCCGCTGGTCGACGGCCCTGACGGAGCTTGGCGAGAAGGTTCGGCTTGAAATGCCGGCGCGGATTCAACTCAGGGCGAAGCGGCCTATACCCGAACGCTCCTATACGAGCAATCCAATGATGGTAAGCCCCAACGCGCCGCTTGAAATATCCGGCACTGTCAGCGCCAGCAGCGTCTACACCTCCGGAACATTCCGGGTCGGCGGCACCGGAAGCGAAACCTGCGCAGGCCTCTCAGACTACGGCAAGAACCGCTACAACCCGGTCACCGGCCACATGCAGGTCTGCGTCCCGCGCCAAGACACGCCCGTGCGGCAACGCATGAAGCGACAATGCCTCTACGAAATCCGCCAGGGCCTGAACCGCAAAAATCCGCCATCTCACCCAACGAAACTTTGCAAATACGTCGCCCGCATCGGCGCCTCGTACTATCGCAGAAGCCGCTGCAAACCCTTCACCCGCCCCGAGCAGCGGATTAGTACACCGATGGCACGGCTTCATCAGGTGATCAGACAAAAGCTAAGGGAGACAAGACACGTCACCCGATGTTCTTGCATGACATTTAATTTTATTTGTATGATGTCCATCGGAATAATATTTCTTGTCTACCGCGACTATCTCGGTCTCACTATCTTCGCCAACCTCTTCGCCGACGAGGAAGGTGAGGGCCAGCCTGATCTGGTCCCGTCCCAGCCGTCGCAACGGCGACTGACCCGATGCAAAAATGCCTCGCCCCGTTAGTCCGGGCGAGCATTACCTTGCGCAGGAGCCGGCCGCGATCTTGCGGCAGCGTCGTACCACGACCATGCGAGCTTCGCAGGATGGACGCACTGATTCCGTCAAGGAACTTCAGTCGCAGGCGACCGAGGGCGCGTCGTCGTGCTTGAGGTGCCGCTTTCGGACATTATAACTCACCAGCCAGATCACGCCGACTGCGATCGGCACGAAGGCTGCGGTCAGGAACGAGGGCTCTACTCGCAGTCCGACGTCATGCGCGCCCTTGGCAAGATAGCTAAACAAGCTGACCACATAATATCCTATCGCCCCGACCGATAATCCTTCGACCGTGCACTGCAGCCGAAGTTGCTGTCTCGCGCGCTCGTTGATGGCCTGCAACAGGTCACGATGTTGTCGTTCGATTTCGACGTCGACACGGGTTCGCAACAGATCGGCGGCACGCGCGAGCTTGACCGACAGAGCGGCCTGACGATCCTCTACGGTCGCGCAGGTTCGCATTGCGGGCGCCATGCGGCGCGCCAGAAACGACGACCAGGTTGGATAACCCGAGACATCGTTGCCTTCAATGATGGACAGTCGCGATTGGACCAGCTCGTTGTAGGCCCTGCTGGCGCCGAAGCGAAACAGGCTGCCGGTGGCGCCTTTTTCGAAGGAGGCGGCCAGCCCCGTCAGCTCGGCAAGCAGATGGTTGTTGAACTGCAGCCCCTCACCGCTTTGCATTTTTTCGAGCGCCTCAACAAGACGGCGGTCGATGCGATCGACAGACGGTGCAAGCTCAAGGGCCGCCGACAGGCCAAGGAGGGCCAACGGACGGTAAGTCTCGATTTCCAGGAGCCGTTGCACCAGCGCTCCGAGATCGTGCGATGTCAAGCCGTGGTCGCAGACGAGGATGTTCGTGAAGCCTTTTTCGTCCACGCGGAAGTCTGAGGCGGCAACGCCTGCGCCGCTCTTTGTGGCAACCATGGCCAGGCTGTTCTTGTCAAAAATCTGTTCGGCGCGCTTGGTCGGCGAGGCGCACCGTTCCACTTCTAACCTGATCGCAACTAGCAACTGTCCGGTCTGCCGCAATGCGCGGATCAGCGATCGGACAGTGCCATCAACTTTGTCAAATTGGTGTTCGGCAGGACCATTTGCGTTAGTCCAGATCCAAGTGAATGTTGTAAATTCCGAATGCTGCTCCCAGCGCAGCGTAGCGGGCCCGATGACAATCTGATGAAGTTTCGCCGATTGCTCAGGCGGTGGAAGATTGCGTTCGAGGCAAAAATCGATAAACCGGCAGCGATCGCTTGTGGCCGCCTCACCCTGCGCAAGAAAAGCCAAATGGATTACGCTGACGGGCGAGACAAGGCCCGTGAAAGGGCGCGCGTGCACTTCGCCGAGTACAGCGTGGCGTTGAGGATGTGGTGTGAAGGTTCGCAGATCCATTTCATCGATCATGTATTGACGCCTTGTGAGCTGGTAACCGTGAGGAGGTGAGAAGCAATGGCGGTGCTGGGAAACGGTTTAGCAGGAGCGTCTCTCGATCTCCCAGTGGGGTGCAGACAGAAGACCTCCGGTGCGGCAACCGTATTGTCGATTGACGAAATGAGGCCCAAACGCGACTCTCAACTTGGTCCCGCCGCAAAACTTCTTGGACGCGGAGAGGCGGTGCAGGATTTGGGCCAGCACCGTAGAAGGGGGCGCCCCCACGCTTTTCGGGGCGCAATGTGGCTTTCGAAGACAGTCGGAGACAGTTTCGAACATCAAGCGCGCTTGTAATCTGACAGGATGCGCACGTGGCGCAGGGCGCCGGGAATTGCCTGTTTCGCACGGTGATCGCTAGTCAGGCGGCTGCTATACCTGAGACGCCATACTGTGGTTGGATTGACCATGCAGAGGCCGGAGACTGATCGCGCCCAACACGTTCAAGGCGTCATCATTTCGAAGGTCGCCAAGGATCCTGTTTGCGGCTTCGGGGAACGGTCGCGCTGATCTCGGGATCTGACAGCAACCCACTCAAGCTCCTTAGTCAGGGGCGGGCCAACCGAGACGGCGTTATTGATTGCGGATCGCCTTCATGGAAGGCTGTACGGTCAAGCGATAGAGCACGAGGGGAGCCGCTCTGAGCTCTTCGATCAGCGTGCCGCAAGCAGGGCAGTGGTAGCTTCCTTGGATGCCACGTTCAGACGTAAGCTCAAGACGGCGGAAGCCGGCACCGCATTCCGAGCACGTCACATCACTCTTTTTCATGCGTGCCCTCCTCGCGATGGCAGCCGTCACATTTGTTTAACATGCGCTTAGTTACCGCGCATCTCCCTGGGACGCCATTCAAGGACAATCAACATTGCGGATTTGCTGTCGCCTGCGCCTGTCGGCAAATGGTCGTCGTACAAATCGGACACCGACAAAAAATTGCGCTCGGTTGTAGAGCGCTCTTTCGTAGAGGTTCAAACCATCGTGCGAAGCTTCTCGTCGTCATCCTGACACCGACAACCGATTTTCGTCGTATTCTGGCTGCTCGTCGCGGATTTCCTGCGTCGTGAGGAAAAAGACGGTCACGCGTGACGCGAAAGGCTCCGCTATGGATCAGCATGACCGCGCCGTCCGTTTAAGGGTGAATTAAGCCAAGCTAGATTTGATGCCGCCCGGGCAGGAAACTTAGGTCAGTGGGGCGTGTGATGAGTGCTGCCAACGAGCAATCCGCGGTATGGGATACGAGGCTGTTCAATGACATGCCGGTCTTGCGGCGAAAGTGGCAGGCTGCGCTCAAGCCCGGCGAGACGCTTCCCCGCTACGAAAATGTGCTGCTGGGGAGCCTTGGGCGGCTTGCCGATCATCTTGTGCTGCTCCGGTGTGACAATGGCGCGTTTGCGGTTTCGCGCACTGGCCGCTATGTGCAGAACTGGTTGGGCGATGCCCGCTGGGACATTCCGCTGGATGCGTTGCGTCCGGACTGCGCGACAGCCCTCACCGGGACGGCCTCAAATGCGATTGCAAACAACCATCCCTATCTGGCAACCGCTCATTGCGTGCACGACGGCATGGTACGGACCTACGACGTGCTGGCTCTGCCGACCTTATCGCGTTGGGGCGGTACACTGGTCGGCGTCTATGTCAACGAGCGGGCTACAGAATACAATTTGATCGATGCAATCTTTTGCAAGACCGACGATGGCGTCGTCTCCCTGTCAACCGTTCGCGATCCCGCAGGCAGACCATTTGATTTTCAAGTTGTGCACCACAACGAGGCAGGGGCAAGGCTCCTCGGTGTGGAAGAGGGCAGCCTGTTGTGGCAGCGCCTCAGCAACTCAGACCATCTGCTCTGTTCGCATGAGATGATAGAGCGGTTGGGCGCCGCGGTCGCGAATGAATTCGGTGACCAGTTCGAGATCGAATACGGTGATCAGAGCCTGCGCTTGCGCCTCAGCGCCTTCGGCGACATCGTGTCCGTGGTCATTTCCGACGTTACGTCCTTCAAGCGCCGGGATGCCTCGTTCAGATTGCTGTTCGACAGCAATCCGATGCCGATGTGGGCGCTCGACGCCGAGACAATGGAGTTCGTGAGGGTTAATGACGCAGCAGTGCAGCACTATGGCTATGCTCGCGAGAGCTTCCTGCGAATGAAAGTTCACGAGATCTGGCCAGACGACGAGCGGGTCAGCTATACGCGGGCGCTGCGGGACGCGGGCGATATCTATCAGTCCGAACACCCCTGGCGCCATGTCAAGGCTGATGGCACTGAGATTTCTGTGCTGACCTTTGGGCGACGCCTGATGATTGAGGGGCGCGAAGGGTATCTGGTCGTGGTGGTCGACATCACCGAACGGCGCAAAGCCGAGGCCCGTATCGCCCATATGGCACTTCACGACGGGCTGACCAACCTCGCCAACCGCGCACTCCACCAGAAGTGGCTCGGGGAGGCGCTTGAAAGGGCTAATGCAGCAGGTAACCGCGTCGCGGTGCTGTGCATCGACCTTGACCTCTTCAAGAACGTCAACGATTCGTTCGGACACCCCATCGGCGATCACATGCTCGAGCAGGTGGCCGACCGGCTACGGTCCAGGGTCGCCGGAAACAATCTGGCGGCACGGCTCGGTGGCGACGAATTTTCGATCATTCTCACGGATGATACCTCGCCGACGCATGTGAGCCAATTCGCGGCCGACCTGATCAGGACGTTGAGTGCGCCTTACGAGATTGACGGCAATCAAGTCGTTATCGGTGCCTCGGTCGGAATCGCGCTGTCACCAGGCGATGGCACGACCAGTGCCGAACTGATGCGTAACGCCGATATGGCGCTCTATCGCGCCAAAGAGGATGGCCGCGGAACGCATCGCTTCTTCGAGCGCGAGATGGATCAGCAGGCGCAGCGGCGGCGCGAGATGGAGCTTGATCTGCGCCGTGCCTTTGCTGGTCACGAATTCGAGCTGCACTATCAGCCCCTGGTTGATATCGCGAGCGACAAGATCTCTGGCTTTGAGGCGCTTCTGCGCTGGCCGCACCCAGAGAAGGGCATGATCTCGCCGGCCGAGTTCATTCCCCTTGCGGAGGAAATCGGACTGATCGGGCCCCTCGGAGAATGGGTGCTGCGCGATGCCTGTAACGAGGCGGTAAAGTGGCCTTCGGAGATCAAGGTTGCGGTTAACCTGTCCCCGGTTCAATTCCGTAGCCGCAATCTGGTTCAGGTGGTGATTTCAGCGCTGGCGAAGTCCGGCTTGGCGCCGACGCGGCTCGAGCTTGAAATCACCGAATCTGTGTTTCTGGCGGAGACGGAGGCAAATCTTGGGATCCTGCACCAGCTCCGCGAGCTTGGCGTCTCCATATCGCTGGATGATTTTGGAACGGGCTATTCCAGCCTCAGCTACTTGCGCAGCTTTCCCTTCGACAAGATCAAGATCGATCGCTCCTTTGTGAAGGATCTGGCGAAACGCTCCGATTGCGGGGCCATCGTGCGGGCGATCTCGGGCCTCGGGCGTAGCCTCAACATCACAACGACAGCGGAAGGGGTGGAGACTACGGAGCAGCTCGATTGGCTTCGCGCCGAGGGCTGCAACGAGGTGCAAGGATTCTTGTTCAGTGGCGCCAGGCCATCCGCCGAGGTGGGGCAGCTGTTGGTTCGCTTTGGCGCAAGGGCGTCCAAGGCGGCATGAATTGCCGATCCCGCAGGAACAGGTGCTTCAAATCGAGGGCTCGTAAACCGAACACGATCAGGCCACGAGGTTGTCAGAAGCCGTCATTGGCGCGCACGAGTTGATCTTCGACACTTCTCGCGCGCCTTGACTGCGGAAGTGCGTCGCGTGGACGTCAATGGGGTACTTCAGCGCTCCTCTGGGCGGCAGCCGGCACAAGATGCACGATCCGATATCCATTCTGATGCAGGTACCGCAGGAACGCAGGCAGCATGGCCGCCGTCCGCGTCTGCGCATCATGCAGCAGAATGATGCCCTTACGAGCGGCCTTGAGCCGCTCGATCAGGATTGTGAGCTCCCGCTCTGGAGTTATGTTCTCCCAATCGCTCGCCCAAAGATCAGCTCCGAACACGACAATTCCGCGCGCCTGCAAGAGATCGAGTGTCGCAGGTGTCGCGTCGAAGTAGGGGAACCGGAAGAACGGTGTCGAGGGCATTTTGGTGGACACACCGTTAAGCGCCATTTCGACGCCGGCGATACCGCGCTCGATGTCCTCTTTCGCCTGCTCGAACGGGATTTTCGACATCATCGGATGCGACCAGCTGTGGTGCGCTACGGTGTGGCCCTGGGCGGCCATACGCCGCACGAGCTCGGGAAATTCAGCCGAGGATCGGCCGACCAGAAAGAACGTGGCTCGCGCGCATTCCTGTGCGAGCGCAGCCAGCACCTTATCCGTGTTCGGCGGCCGCGGTCCGTCATCGAAGGTGAGGACGACTTCATAGTCCGCCAAAGGAAGCGTCTCTGGAAAGTTCTTCAGCCCCACCCGGGGGAAGAGCGCGGCATCGACAGCGAGCACCCGCGCCGTGCCGAGCGCATCCCGCCGATTGCAGCTAGAGGCGTCTGTCACGGCAGTACCGGCGAGCAACGCCAGCCCAGCGCAGCCGATGCGAAAAGCTAATCTAGGCAGGCGCAACTCTGTCATTGCGCGTTAGTGCGACCTTGATTGTTGGTGAGGCCCGTGGTGCTCGGCAGACTATCTGATCGGCATCGCCGGATTTCGGCGCATCGAGGGTATGTCGTGCGCAAAATGGTCGTCGAATGTCCTTTATCCGCTCGAACCGCTCCTGCCGCCTGTCTTGCTTGGGCTGGAGGCAGGCGACTTGGCTCTTCGCGCAGGACGCGACCGGGTGGGCGCGGAACCAACCGCCGACCGCATCGATGGCGGCGGGTTCAGCCGAAGGCCATCCGCTCTAGCTTCCAACGTCCTAGGCCAAGATCTACTGATCGACGATGGTCGCCTGTGCGTTCACGTTAAGACGCTGCTCCGCGACAGTCTCGAGGCTGAGGTAATCGTTGGCGGCAAAATCTTCCAACCACAAGGGCGTTAATCTCCCTGTGACGATCTTGGATGTGTCTCCGCTTACTCCAAAAGACCGAGCGGACTTAGAATTGGGCCTTCGACTCGGCGTCGATTGCGTCGCGCTGTCGTTTGTGCAGCGACCGGGAGATCTCATCGAGGCGAGGGGCCTGATTGGAGATCGGGCAGGCCTCGTCGCGAAGACGAGAAGCCGGTTGCTCTCGATCGGGTCGGCGACATCATCGGCGTGTCTGACGCGCTCATGGTGGCGCGGGCGATCTGGGCATGGAATACCCCACGAAGGCGTCCCGGGTCGGCAGAAGGAGCTGGTGGGAGCCTGCTGACTGGCGCGGGACGCGTCATCGTGCAGACTCATTTTCCCCGGGTTCGAGTTCATCCCTGCGACGGCCGCTGTCGTAAGATCATCCGTTTAGCTCAACACGACGATAAAGCTGCTGAGTCTCTAACAGGCGCATAGAGCACGTCCGCGGATGAAGCGAACGTGCTGCTGGTGCTGTGGCCAAGCTGATCAGGTTGTAGAGCATTGCTTCGCGGAAGTCTTGTACTTACGTTCGATCAGCGCTGCGCATGAGGGGTCTTGGTCGCGGGCTGCTTTGGTTTCGATAGATTACCGGAAGACACTAGGGAGGAACGGTCCGCCTCTACTGCTCGCTCGACGATGCCTCGTGCTAAACCATTAGCCGTTTCGAACCGAGCTATTCCACGGCGAATGCGAGCCCTTTCAGAAAACGTCATAGTTCGTTTTACCTTCTGGCCAGTCCGCAGCAGTACGTAATCAAGCACCGATTTGTTATGCTCAGCCATCCTGGCCGCGGCAATCCACCCGTGAGGCAAGCGTGCCTCACGCTTGATGCACCAGTACGGCGCGCGGTCTTGCCTTCCGCACCAGAGGGCGACTCGAATTGAGATGTTGACCGATCCATTCACGCGCAAGTAACCCGCCCGAGAGACGGTTCGGCCGCCGGCCTTTTTGATGACGGTGGCAATTTGCGAGCCCAGCTTGGCCTTTTGCTCGGCCCACAGCGGACGCGACTCAAGGAATTCATAGTTTCGCTTCGGAGTGTAGCCGATTAGCCGGTACACGTTCATCATACTGCCGAAGTGAGTTTGATAGGTGGAGGCGCAGGGAAGGCCTACCGTGCTGGCGATGATAGCAGAGCTCAGACGTCCTTCCTTGACCAGCGTTTTGCGTAGTCGGGCAAGCATCTCCTCTTCATTGAGGTCGACACGCCGTTCCTCAATGATCTTCTTTGCTTTTAGGAAGGTATCGCGTTCAATGATCGGCTCGATACATCCCTCGCTGGTGATCCAAAGCTCGGGAGGATTGCAGGTGGACTTCCGCCGTAGCTTACGTGATCGACGGTTAAACGTCAGGTTCCCGATGTAGTTCTCGTTTCTAAGCACCGTGTTAACAGCTGCACGCGACCACCGACGTCTTGTGCTCGTGAGTATCTCCTTCCGGTTTAGCTCCCCCGCGATAGTCGCTTCCGACTTTACTTGCAGAAATCGCTCGAAGATCCACTTCACCACGGCTACTTCCGCGGGGATGCCAGGTCGCAGTCGGACGTGATCAGTCGCGAGGTACTTCTGATCGCCGTTCTTCAGCACGCCGCGAGACTGCTGACTGTGGTCGACAAGCTCTCGCAGAAGAGCATAACCAGGGCGACCTCCGAGCTTGAAGCCAAGTCGAGCGAACCGGCATTGCGCGGCGTGAACCTTTGTCGAAAGCTCACGACTGTACTCCGCTGCCATTACGCGCTTGATGTTCTTGATGATGCTGGAGAGCAGGCTGCCATCATTATCAAATTGCTCAGCACAATACACGATATTGATGCCTGCCTGTTTGCAGACGAATTCGTAGTACGCGCTCTCGTCAACGTCCTGAAAGCGGCCCCAGCGGCTCACGTCATAAACCAGAATATGACCAAAATCGGCTTCCCCTGTTTGAACGTCCTTGATGAGCTGGATAAGGCCGGTCCTGTTCTTGATGAGGAGGCCGCTCTCTCCCACGTCGCGGTAGGTCCGTACAATCGTCAGGCTATGGGCGTGCGCGTATGCTGCAATCACAGCAGCCTGATTCTGAATCGAGTATTGCTGCCGTTGTGTCGACATGCGAACATATTGTGCCGCTCTCTGATCGAGCTGTGATCGTGCCGGATGAGCCTTATAAATGTCGAGGGCGTTCGCCATCATTCTCCCTCCCCCAAGATTACACTGCTCCAAATCAAACATCTCTCGGACCTTTTCAGCAAGAATTAATTCGATTCAAAATGAGCGTGCTCTGGCCGTCGATTCACTTGTGCGACCGCCTCTCTTCGTAGTGCGCGTCCCAAGGAGCATGTTCGAAGCCCTCTACAATGCCGAAGGATGGTGACCGCGCGAGGGGCAAAAGTAGCTTGCCTTCGGCGTTGCGTGCCTTGGGGTGTTTTGCGATGCTGCCGAAGCTTTGCGGAAGGGCAAGGCCATCGAAGGATGGGGCCAGTCGAAAGGCCGCTTTCGGCGACGTGAAGAGCAGAGGATGGCAGCCTTAAACGTCATTGGCCATCATCATCCCGACTATTTGTCCGACTATTTCACCCGCGTTCGTTGCATTTCAATCAGGTTGTTTTTTGTGCGAAACTGGTTCGCTTAGAGGGAGCTGAATTGACCGCCTTCTGCAAGTAGAACGCTGATCAGGACAGCGGTCGAGGGCGTGGCGCCATTTCCGAGTCGAGGATCAGTCGACCATCGAGACGCCCGTCCAGCCGCTTTACGTATTCTGAAGCTTCCTCCATATGCGCCTTCATGAGCGCGCGCACGCGCTCGCTGTCGCGCGCGCGGGCGGCCTTGGCAATCTCGGTATGAATCTTGACGTTGGCGCATCCGAATCTCGTGTGCTCCTCCGGAGGCGTCTGGGTGCTGAAGACAACCAGCCGACGGAGCATCTCGTTGATCAGCTCGCATGCGAAGCGCAGGAAAGGATTGGGGTTTGCGGCAGCCAGGATGTCGTGAAAGTCGAGATCCGCCTGCCGTTGGCGAACCAGAAGAGAGGGCTCCTGCGAGGCCGGCTGGCACGTTTCAATGTTCTGCTCGAGCGCATCGAGCTGCTCGTCCGACAGAAATGGCACCGAGCCGGCAGCTAGTTCCGGCTCCAGCAGGCGCCGCGCCGCATAGATGTCCTCCATGCTGACTTCTTTGAAAAACAGGTAGTTCTGCAACAGCTGAAAGGTGCGCTCGAGCGGGACCTCCATGATCGTCGCCCCGCCAGTCGGGCCGGTGCTGATGGTGATCAGTCCCTGCACCTCGAGGGACTTAAGAGCCTCGCGGATCGTGCTCTTGCTGACCGAAAACAGCCGCTGAAGCTCCTTCTCCATGGGAAGCTTGTCGCCCGGACAAAGGTTCTTCTGGGTGATCAGCTGCTTGATCTCTCCGGTGACGAGATCGGCCCGTTTTTGAATTTTCAGCCGCCCCCCCGGCCGCGGCAATTTTTCCAGTTCGACCGCCATTCCGAATTCTCCAAAGCTGCCAATAGGTTCCAGGGTCGGCTCCGGGGCGAGCTGGCGCGGGGCCAGGCAAAGAACCGACTCCCCAATTGACACTTCTCCCATAATAGGCATATTCGTGCAAATCCGGTTTATCATGATAAATAGAATAGACCGGTCGGATGAAAGGGAGCAAGCATGTCGATCGGGCGGAAGATCCCGGAAATCTGGGCGGCGATACACACGCCGTTTGACGCCTCCGGTGCCATCGACGAGGCCGGAGTCCGCCGGAACGCCCGCCACTACATCGCAACCGGATTGGCGGGCGTGTTCTGCAATGGGTTGATCGGCGAAGTCTGGTCGCTCACGCTGCAGGAGAGAAAGCGTATCATCGAGGTCATTGCAGACGAGGCGGGCGGGCGCCTTGGGATTTCCGTGGTGATCTCGGGTCCCTCGGTGGAAGAAACCATCGAGCTCGGCGAGCACGCGCGTCGGCTTGGCGTCAGCCACGCCGTGCTGATGGTCCCAACCTCGGGGCCGCGATCCCCCGCGCAGCAGTTCGCGTATCTACACCACGTCTGTGTCCGCTTGGAGATGCCGATCGTCATCTTCAACGCGCGAACCGCCGCGGGCAGCCCATTGGATCCGGGCGTTTTCACGCAGCTATGTTCGCTCCCAAATCTCAAGCTCCTGAAAACGACAGGCAATGCAGCCGAGAACGCGGCGCTTCGCCAGGCCGCGCGAAACGGCGTGCTGGTGTCGGACCCGTTGGAAGAGAACTTCTTCGCCAACATGCAGGCCGAGGGCCAGTCGATCCTCTATGCCGACCCCGAGCCTTACCTCTATCAACGCGGCGAGTTTCGCCCGATCGCGGAATACGTGGCTCTGTTAGCGGCCGGCCGGACGGACGAAGCAGCACGCATCTGTGCTTCACTCGCGCCGCAGCGGATCATCTTCAACAAGTGGATCATGGACCCGCTGAAGCGCGGCCACATGCCGAACGCAGCGGTCAAGCATTGGTGCGATCTGATCGGCCTTTCCGGCGGCGCCGTGCGCTCGCCAGTCACGCCGCTGTCCGCTGCTGAAAGGCGGGAGCTGGAAGCCGACCTCATCGCATGTGGTGCGCCCGGCCTGCCGTCTGCTGCCGAACGAATTTCGTCGTGACCTGCTGATTGCAATCTTCAACGGAGAGGAACATGACTTTGAAGCCTGTCGACCGTCGCTCGGTGCTCCAGATGCTGGCCGCTGCCGGCTCCGCACCATTCGTTCTCAAGAGTACCGTTGCCCTTGCGGAGACGCCGCTCACCGTCGGAGTTCTCTACTCCGGCTCCAAGCAGGATTACGGCTTCAACCAGTCCCACGCGCAGGCCGCCGCGGCGCTCAAGAAACAAACCGGCATCAAGGTGGTGGAGGAGGAGCGCGTTCCGGAAACGATCGCGGCCCAGCGCAGCATGGAAGGCATGATCCGTCAAGATGGCGCTCAACTCATCCTGGCGACGTCCTTTGGTTACTTCAAGCCGCACGTCTTGGAGATGGCGGCCAAGTATCCGGATGTCACCTTCGCTCACACCGGCGGCGTGTGGACGGCGGGCATGCCCGAGAACATCGGCACGTTCTACGCCTATATCTTCGAGGCCCAGTACATTTCGGGAATCGTCGCTGGCCACATGACGAAGAGCAAGAAGCTCGGCCTCGTCGCTGCGAAGCCGACGCCAAATCTTCTGCGCAGCATCAACGCGTTCGCGCTTGGCGCTCGCTCGGTCGATCCGACCATTCAGGTGCAGGTCATCTTCACGGGCGACTGGGTGCTTCCTGTGCGCGAGGCGGAAGCGACGAACACGTTGGTCGACCAAGGGGCCGACGTCATCGCCGCCCAGGTCGATAGCCCGAAGGTCGTGATCGAGACGGCGGAGAAGCGCGGTGTCATGTCATGCGGCTACCACTCGAGTCAGGCCGATGTGGCTCCCAACGGCTATCTCACCGGAGCCGAGTGGAACTGGATCACGCCCTATCTTGTCTATGCCGGAAGCGCGCGTGGCGGCAAGAAGCCAGAGCACTATCTCCGTGCCGGGCTTGGCGATCATTTCGTCAAGAATAGTCCTTTTGGAAAACTCGTTACGCCTGAGGCGCGCGCGGCGGCCGAGACGGCGCGGGCAGACCTCATCGGCGGCACGCGCGTGATCTACAGCGGCCCGCTCAAGGACAACAAGGGCAACGTCGTCATCCCTGCCGGCGTCATGCAGAGCAGCAGCGACCGTGCGCTCGACGGCATTAATTATCTCATCGAAGGCATCATCGGCCAAGTCTAGGAGGCGCTCTTGTCTTCGATCTCCGGAATCGAACCCGTGCCTTCGAAGCCGCTGGGAACCGCAGCTCAACTGAGTGTGGCCTTGCCTGTCCTGGCGGTGCTGCTCGCCTCCGCCATCTTTGCGGCGTTCGTGGCCTTGTCCGGACAGAACCCCGCCACGGTGTTCGGTCTGATCGTCCAGGGCGGCTTCGGTAGCAGCTTCGCCTGGCAGGATACCTTGTCACGCGCAGCTCCTTTGGTCCTCGTGGGCCTCGCCGTTGCGATCCCCGCGCAAGCGGGGCTGGTGATTATCGGCGGCGAGGGGGCCTTGGTGCTCGGCGGGCTCGCGGGTGCCGTTGTGACGTTGCCGTTCGCGGGAGTGCACGCGCTTCCCATGCAACTCCTGATGTTGCTGGCCGGCGCCTTGATCGGAGGGCTCTGGTTCGGTCTGGCAGGTGTGCTCCGCCAATATCGCGGCGTCAACGAAACGATCTCGAGCCTGCTGCTGTCCTATATCGGAATCGCCGTCTTCCACCACCTGACCGAAGGCATGTTGCGCGATCCGGCAAGTCTCGACAAGCCGTCGACCCACCCTATCGATCCCTCCTACATGCTGCCGACGCTGCCAGGTGTGGGCGTTCACGCCGGCCTTGCCGTCAGTCTATTGCTGGCGATCGCCGCACATGTCGTGCTCCGCTACACCCGCTGGGGGTTTGCGCTGCGAGTGGTTGGCGGAAGTGCCCGGGTCGCGAGGATGATCGGGCTTGCCGTGAATCGCTGGATCCTCGGCGCCTCGGTCGTGGCAGGCGGCATGGCGGGCATTGCCGGCGCGATCGAGGTGGCGGCAGTGCAAGGGACGGCCAACTCCTCGCTCATCGTCGGCTATGGCTACAGCGGAATCCTCGTCGCCTTTCTGGCGCGGCACCAGCCGCTTGCGATTGTCGCCGTCGCGCTGTTGATCGGCGGCATGCAGGCGAGCGCCAGCTTGCTGCAACGGCGCCTCGGACTTCCGGATGCGACAATGCTGGTGTTTCAGGGGCTGATCTTCGTCTGCGTCCTCGTCGCGGATGCAATCGCGCAACAACTCCGAGAAACGACGCGGAGGTAAGACATGGACGCTACATCAATCGGCTGGCTTGCGCTGCCGCTTGCGATCCTGGGTGGGGCGATCCGTGTGTCGACGCCCTTCATTTTCGTGAGCATCGGCGAGCTGATTACCGAGAAATCGGGGCGTATCAATCTAGGCCTCGAAGGTACGCTAATGCTCGGTGCCATGGCGGGATACGCGATCTCCTACCTCTCCGGCTCGCCCTGGCTCGGCGTGCTTTCCGCGGGACTCGCCGGAATGGCCTTTGGGTTCCTGCATGGCCTGCTGTGCAGTGTGAAGCGCGTCAACGACACCGCGATCGGCATCAGCCTGATCGTGCTGGGTACGGGGCTCGCGTTCTTCCTGGGCAAACCCTTGATCGAGCCCAAAGCGCCGCCGCTTCCCTCGATCGCGCTCGGATTCTGGTCAAGCGTACCGCAGGTGCGAGCTGCGCTGGATGTCAACGCACTGTTCTTCGTCGGAATTGCATTAGCTTTTGCGGTCTACGTCTTCCTGAACAGGACCGGCTGCGGGCTGATGCTGCGCACCGTGGGAGATAGCGAGGATGCGGCACGCGCGCTTGGGTTTCCTGTATTGCGGGTGCGCATCATAGCAACCATGGCGGGCGGCTTTCTCGCCGGCATCGGCGGCAGCTTCCTGTCGCTTTCGTATCCGGGGAGCTGGAGTGAAGGCCTGTCGAGTGGTCAAGGCATCATGGCTGTCGCGCTCGTCATCTTTGCCCGCTGGCGTTCGATCAACGCCCTGGGCGCATCGCTGCTGTTCGGCGGGGCGGGGGCTCTCGGTCCTGCGCTCCAGGGCATCGGTGTGACCGGCTACTACTACCTGTTCAATGCGGCTCCCTACATTCTGACCCTTGCAATCATGGTTGCGTCCACATCGCGGGCTGCTCCGTTCGCCGATGCGCCGGGCGAGCTCAAGCTGCACCGGTGAGAAGCGCCGTGACGAGAATTCATCCTCGGAGGATAGTCCGATGAGCGTTCCGCAAGTCGAGCTCAAGAACATGACGAAGCGTTTCGGGGCAAACCTCGCTCTGAACAACGTATCGCTGCTGATCCGCTCGGGCACCGTCCACGCGCTGCTCGGGGAGAACGGCGCGGGGAAGAGCACGTTGGTCAAATGCCTGGTGGGCTTTTACCATCCGGACGAGGGTCACATCCAGGTGGATGGGCGTGAGCACCGGCTGAACTCGCCTAGGGATGCCGATGCGCTCGGCATCGGCATGGTGTATCAGCATTTCACTCTCGTGCCGTCGATGACGGTGGCGCAGAATCTCGTCGTCAGCGGTGCGAGACTGCCGGCCTATATCAACTGGCAAAGCGAGCTGAGGCGGCTGGCCCAAGTCACCAGGAAGCTTCCGTTTCACGTGCCACTCGACGTACGCGTCTCGCAGCTCTCTGCGGGCGAGAAGCAGAAGGCCGAGATCGTCAAGCAGCTCTATCTCGGGCGCAAGCTACTCATCCTAGACGAACCGACGTCGGTGCTGACGCCGGCAGAAGCCGATGAAGTGCTCGGCCATGTTCGCAGCCTGACACGGGCGGGCGAACTCAGCGCTATCCTGATTAGCCACAAGTTCCATGAAGTGCGCCGATTCGCCGACGACGTGACGGTGTTGCGTCGAGGCGCGTCGGTGAGAACGGGCCCCGTCGCCGATTTGACTGATGACGCTCTGGCAGAAGCTATGATCGGAGAGCCCGTCAGCAAGATGGTGCAGCACGCGCCGAAATCACCGCCGAAGTCCGATATTATCCTCTCCGTTAGGGACCTCTGCGTGAACGGCGACAATGGTCTTCCGGCCGTGAAAGATCTCTCGCTCGAGGTGCGAGCAGCGGAGGTTGTCGGGATTGCCGGGGTATCCGGAAATGGCCAATTGGAGTTTGTCGAGGCCATGATGGGGCAGCGTGACCGCAGCGGTACGATGACCGTCTCCGGATCGCCGTTCAACGGTACGCGAAGGGAGATCGCCCGCCTTGGTGTCTATGGCTTGCCGCAGGAGCCGCTGAAGAACGCCTGCATCGATCGCATGTCGCTGGCCGAGAACCTTGCCCTGCGTAATTTCGATCGGGTGCCGCTCTGCCGTGGTATCGCAATGAACTACGGCGCGCTCGCAGAGCAGGCCGAGAGGCTGGTCGCACAATTTCGTGTCAAGGCCCCTGGCCTGAACGCAAGCATGAGCGCGCTATCCGGTGGCAATGTTCAACGCGCTGTGCTGGCGCGAGAGCTCACGCAGGACGTTCGATTGCTGGTCGCGTCGAATCCGACGTTCGGTCTTGATTTCGTTGCGTGCGAAGAAACGTACCGCCGGATCGTCGAGGCACGGAATCGCGGAACCGCCGTGCTGCTCATCTCGGAGGATCTCGACGAGTTGCTTGGCTTGGTCGACAGGGTCCTCGTCATGAGCGCGGGTCGCATCGTCTATGAAGTGTCAGCCGACGGTGCGGATAAGCGCGTGATCGGAAAATACATGGCGGGAATGAAAGCGGCCTGACTCGAGGTGCGCGTCGGATCAGAATCTAGAAGGAGACGTTCGTGGTCACGCAGATCAATCATTTCATCGATGGCAAGCAGGTCCCGGGTAGCACCGAACGAAGCTCGCCGGTCTTCAACCCGGCAACGGGCGAGCAGACGGGCCGTGTTGTGGCCGCCAACGCGGCCGTGGTGGCGGATGCGGTATCTGCCGCGAACAGGGCGGCACAGGGTTGGGCCGACACGACGCCTCTCAGGCGTGCACGCGTCCTCAATCGCTTTCTGCGCATCCTCGAGGATCGCGCAGGTCAGCTTGCCGACGTGATCGTCTCCGAGCACGGCAAGGTTCACTCCGACGCTCTGGGCGAGTTCAGCGCGGAATGGAGGTGGTCGAGTTTGCCACGGCCGCTCCGCAGCTCCTCAAGGGCGAACTCACCGAGAATGTCGGTACCCGTGTCGACAGCTATTCTACGCGCCAGCCGCTCGGCGTGGTCGCCGGAATCACGCCCTTCAATTTTCCAGTCATGGTTCCGATGTGGATGTTTCCGGTCGCTCTCGCCTGCGGAAATGCGTTCATTCTGAAGCCATCTGAGCGCGACCCGTCGGCGTCACTCATCATGGCGGAGTGGCTGAAGGAAGCCGGTCTGCCGGACGGTGTGTTTAACGTGGTCCAAGGCGACAAGGAAGCTGTCGATGCGCTGCTGCATCACCCAGATATTTCGGCGATCAGCTTCGTGGGCTCCACACCCATCGCGCAGTACATCTATTCGACGGCCGCGAATACCGGGAAGCGCTGCCAGGCGCTCGGTGGCGCCAAGAACCACATGATCGTGATGCCCGACGCTGACATGGATCAGGCGGTCGACGCATTGATGGGGGCCGCCTACGGCTCCGCCGGCGAACGCTGCATGGCAATCTCGGTTGCCGTGCCGGTCGGCGAGGGGACCGCGGACAAGCTGATCTCCGCGCTCGAACCCAAAGTTCGAGGCCTGAAGGTCGGACCGGGTACCGACCGCGAGGCAGAGATGGGGCCTCTCGTGACGCAACAGCACCTAGAGAAGGTCCGGAGCTATATCGATGCCGGCGTCGCCGAGGGCGCAAAGTTGCTGGTCGACGGACGCAAGTTCAGGATGCAGGGCTACGAGAATGGTTTCTTCGTGGGCGGAACCCTGTTCGACCATGTCAAACCGAACATGAAGATCTACAAGGAAGAGATCTTCGGACCTGTGCTGTCGGTGGTTCGAGCGCCGGACTACGCGACAGCCGCGCGACTGATCAATGAACACGAATTCGGCAATGGCACCTCCATCTTCACACGTGATGGCGATGCTGCGCGGGAATTCGCCCATCAGATCAAAGTCGGAATGGTCGGCATCAACGTTCCAATTCCGGTGCCGATGGCCTTTCACTCGTTCGGTGGGTGGAAGGCCTCGATTTTCGGCGACCACCACATGCACGGTCCGGAGGGCATTCGCTTCAATACGCGAATGAAGACGGTCACCAGCCGCTGGCCAACCGGAATACGAGCCGGTGCCGAATTCGTCATGCCGACAATGTCGTAGGAGAAATGCCATCGAGTCTTTGGATTGCCGCTTCCTCCCTGACTACGAGGGCCTCTCTGGCCCTCGCTTCTTTTCAGGCAATTAGATCCGATGCAGCCTTGGTACCACATTCCTGCCACTAAGAGCCGGATGGATGGAGCAGGCTCTGGACTTGTTTGGGTATGGTATTGCGACAGAGCTGCGCTCACCGCGAGGAGCGAACGTCTCCACCACCGAGTTGTGCCACAACCCAATCTGCAAAAGCTCGTACCGCCGATCTTTGCCGGCCTGCGCGCGGGTAGATTAGGCGGTGGCCGACGTAGCTGATATCGTTTGCGCGCCCTGCCAATGGAGCCACCAATCGCCCGCTCGCCAACTCGCGTTCCGCTAGAAGCGTCGATTCCAGCGCTACTCCCAAACCCTCCGCGGCTGTCGCGATCGCGAGAAAGCTGCGATCGAACCTCATGCCGTGGAGCGCAGGGGCTTCCAATCCGTTCGCCGTGAACCATTGGTGCCATTGAACCTGCTTGACATCCGAGCGGATGAGCGTCTGCTCCATGAGATCGGCCGGTCTTCTTATCGACTTCGCGAGAGCGGGGGAGCAGAGGGGGGTGACCGTCTCCTCCGGCAGAGGAATAATCTCGACACCCTCAGCACGCGGCGGACCGTAGACGACGTCGATATCAAAGTCGTCATTGCTGAAGCGCGCGTAGTCCGTGTTTGCAGCCAGGCGGACTTCGAGCTTCGGATAAGCAGCGAGAAACTGTGCAAGCCGTGGTGCCAGCCATTGCGCGGCAAAGCTCGGGGCTGAGTGGACGCGCACCAATTGCGGTCCGCGCGCAGCAACTTCTTCAAGGCCGCGGCGGAGCTGATCGAATGCCGCTCCCGTGTGGCGCATCAGATTCTCGCCGGCTGGCGTGAGCCGCACGGATCGCGCACTGCGCTCGAACAAAATGGTCCGAAGCGTGTCCTCCAGCTTGCGGATGGCATGACTGACCGCACTCGGTGTCAGGTGAAGCTCATTCGCCGCATCGCGAAACGATCCGGTGCGGGCGGCGGCTTCAAAGGCGCGAATCGCCGATATCGGGACGTTTGATAGCATCCCATAAGTGAACCAGATTCATCCATCCGTGACAACTGTGCGTTTGTCTGTTGCGCCTCCCCGGTGCATTCCTGGCCTTGCAAAGGAAAAACAATTAGTGGGAGGAACTGATGCTGCTCAGCGGTAAGACTGCCATCATTTCGGGCGCGGCCTCGCCGCGCGGCATCGGGCTTGCCACGGCACGGCGGTTCGCTGCCGAGGGAGCTCGGGTCGCCATTTTGGACATCGATGCCGACGCTGCTGTGGATGCTGCAGCATCGCTTGGAAGATCCCACATCGGCCTTGGGTCCGACGTCGCCGACAAGTCGTCCTGCGAGCAGGCTGTTGCCCGGGTGATCGAATCCTTCGGCAGCATCGATATTCTGATCAACAATGCTGGTATCACCCAACCGGTGAAGCTCCTGGAAATTACGGCGGCCGACTGGGATCGCATTCAGGATGTCAATCTGAAAGGTGTTCTTTTCCTCTCCCAGGCCGTGATCCCGCACATGCGTGCGCGCAAGTCCGGATCGATCGCCTGCATGTCCTCGGTTTCGGCCCAGCGCGGCGGCGGAATCTTTGGCGGCCCGCATTATTCGGCGGCCAAGGCTGGCGTGCTCGGTCTCGCAAAGGCGATGGCCCGTGAGTTCGGCCCGGACGGCATCCGCGTCAATTGCGTGACGCCGGGCCTGATCGGCACCGATATCACCGCGGGCAAGCTGACCGACGAGATGAGGGCGAAGATCCTGGAAGGCATTCCGCTCAATCGCCTCGGCACGGCAGACGACGTCGCCGGCATTTACACTTTCCTGGCCTCGGATCTCTCCGCCTACGTGACTGGTGCCGTGATCGACGTCAACGGCGGCATGCTCATCCACTGAGCGCAAGACAAGGTCCAGATCGATGGAAACGCTGACCAACACGCCCAAGCTGGCGGATCGCGCCTACAACATTCGCCGCAATGCGCTGCGCATGGGCGAAGTCCAGGGCCAGGGCTATATCGCACAGGCGCTGGACATCTCCGACGTCCTCGCCGTGGCCTATTTTCACGCGATGCGCTACCGGCCGGAAGATCCCTCCTGGGAGGAGCGCGACCGTTTCCTGTTATCGAACGGGCACTATGCCATCGCGCTCTACGCGGCCTTGATCGAGGCGGGGATCGTCCCCGAGCACGAGCTCGAAACCTATGGCAGCGACGAGAGCCGCCTGCCGATGTCGGGCATGGCCGCCTACACGCCCGGAATGGAAATGTCGGGCGGCTCGCTTGGGCTTGGGCTCAGCATCGCCGTTGGCATGGGCCTGGGGCTCAAGCGCAAGAAATCCGACGCGCGGGTGTACACGTTGTTCTCCGACGGCGAGCTCGACGAGGGCTCGGTCTGGGAAGCCATCCAGTCGGCGGGCCACTACAAGCTCGACAATCTGATCGGCATCGTCGACGTCAACAATCAGCAGGCGGATGGTCCTTCGACGCAGGTGATGGCGTTCGAGCCGCTGGTCGAGAAGCTTCAAGCCTTCGGCTGGTTCGTGCAGCGGATCGACGGCAATGATCTCGATGCCGTCATTGCCGCGTTCGATGCCGCCAAGTCTCATCCCGCGCCGAAGCCGCGGATGATCGTCGCGGACACGCTGATGGGCAAGGGCGTTCCTTTCCTGGAGCAGCGCGAGAAGAATCATTTCATCCGCGTCGAGCAGCACGAATGGCAGCTCGCGCTTGCTGCGCTGGAAGCTGGGAGGCAGGTATGAAGACCGTGAGATCTGCACCACAGCCGGGTAAGGCGCGCCTGACGACCTCGGCCATGATCGCGTCGATCGCGGCTGAAGGACAAAAGACGAAGCCAGCGCCCTTTGGAAGGGCTCTCGTCGAGCTTGCACGCAGCCGCTCGGACGTGGTCGGCATGACGGCCGATCTCGGCAAGTACACCGACCTACATATTTTTGCGAAGGAATTTCCGGACCGCTATTACCAGATGGGTATGGCCGAGCAGCTTTTGTTCGGCGCGGCCTCCGGTCTTGCCGCCGAAGGCTTCATGCCCTTCGCAACTACCTACGCGGTGTTCGCTTCGCGCCGTGCCTACGACTTCATCCACCAGACCATCGCGGAGGAAGACCGCAACGTGAAGATCGTCTGTGCATTGCCCGGCCTGACGTCGGGCTATGGTCCGAGCCATCAGGCCGCAGAGGATCTCGCGCTGTTTCGCGCGATGCCCAATATGACGGTCATCGATCCCTGCGATGCGCATGAAATCGAGCAGCTGGTGCCCGCCATTGCGGCGCATCAGGGACCGGTCTACATGCGCCTGCTGCGGGGCCAGGTGCCGGTCGTGCTGGACGAATACGACTACAAGTTCGAGCTCGGCAAGGCCAAGCTGATCCGTGACGGAAAGGACGTCCTGATCATCTCATCCGGCATCATGACCATGCGCGCGCTCGAGGCCCTGCAAGCTTTGAAAGACGACCGTGTCGATGCTGCGGTGCTCCACGTTCCCACCATCAAGCCGCTCGACGCGGAGACGATACTGCGTGAAGCCGGCAAGTCAGGCCGGCTGGTCGTCGTTGCCGAAAACCATACGACCATCGGCGGACTTGGCGAGGCAGTCGCCGCACTCCTGATGCGTTCGGGCGTTCATCCGCCGTTCCGGCAGATTGCATTACCGGACGAATTTCTTGACGCCGGCGCACTTCCGACGCTGCACGACCGCTACGGCATTTCCACCGCCGAGGTCGCAAGGCAGATCAAGCAGTGGCTTTAGCGCACCGGCACTAAGCGCCAGTCAGGCCAAATCCGAGTGAAGAGTTGCGCCCGCTGCATGTTGCGGCGGGCGAGCCATGGCTCCTGCCCGAATGCGGGCGGTCGAGGAGCCCGGACAGCTGAAAGCCCAGCGCAGGCTGATGCAGCCGACACAACGCCAATACAGGATCAGGAGGAAAACATGACTGTCTCGAAGCCCGGACGCATCAGCCGCCGTTCGCTATTGATGGCGGCGAGCGCCGTACCTCTCTGCGGGATTCTGACCCGTCCAGTGTCTGCCGCCGAGTTCGTCTACAAGTTCGCAACCGGACAGGACCCGACCCATCCGGTGAACATCCGCTCGCAAGAGGCGATCGACCGCATCCGCGAAGCGACCAGCGGCCGGCTGGAGATCAGGCTGTTCCCGGCCAATCAGCTCGGCTCGGATACCGAGCTGCTGACGCAGGTTCGCAGCGGCGGCGTCGAGTTCTTCAACCAATCCTCCTCGATCCTTGCCACCCTGGTGCCAAGCGCGGGCATCGTGAACACCGGCTTTGCATTCACCGACTACGACAGCGTGTGGAAGGCGATGGACGGAGAGCTCGGCACCTACATCCGGGCGCAGATCGCCAAGACGCCGATCATGGCGGTGTCGAAGACCTGGGACAACGGCTTTCGCCAGGTGACCTCGTCCAGCCGCGAGATCCGCACCCCGGATGATCTGAAGAATTTCCAGATCCGCGTTCCGCCTGCGCCGCTGCTCACCTCGCTGTTCAAGGCCCTCGGCGCCGGGCCGACGCCGATCAACTTCAACGAGGTTTATTCTGCGCTGCAGACCAAGGTCGTCGACGGCCAGGAGAATCCGCTGCCCATCATCGCGACCGCGCGCCTCTATGAGGTGCAGAGCACGTGCAGCCTGACGGGGCACGTCTGGGATGGCTACTGGATCCTCGGCAACAAGCGCGCTTTCGAGCGCCTGCCAAAGGACGTGCAGGAGATCGTGACGCGCGAGCTCGACCGCTCCGCGGTCGATCAGCGTGCCGACATCGCGAAGCTCAGCCAGTCACTACGCGCCGATCTTTCGGCCAAGGGCCTCAAATTCATCGACGTCGATCGCGCCGCCTTCCGTCAGGCCTTGTCTAAAACCAGCTTCTACGCCGACTGGAAAGCCAAGTTTGGCGAGGAGGCATGGTCCCAGCTCGAAAAAGCGGCGGGCCAGCTATCATGACCAGCATGAGCCATACGCCGCATGTCGATGCCGGTATGGCGGCCGGCGCGTCTCAAGCAGGCTTGCGCAGTTGGGTGGTAACGGCGAACACTGTGCTGGGTCATGTCGTCGCTATCCCGGCAGCGCTACTGGTGCTGGCAGAGATCGCAGTGCTGTCCTCGGGCATCGTGGGTCGATACGTGTTCCGTTCGCCGATCATCTGGTCCGACGAACTCGCTGGCATTCTCTTCCTCTGGCTCGCCATGCTCGGATCCGTGATCGCGTTCCAGCGCGGCGAGCATATGCGGATGACCGCCATCATCGGTGTTCTCCGTGCGGAGGTTCGCGCATTCCTGGATGTTGTGGCGGCCGCGGCATCGCTGGCATTCATCGTGCTTGTGGTCTGGCCGGCCTATGAATTCGCCGCCGATGAGGCCTTCGTCACGACGCCGGCGCTCGAGATCGTCAACAGCTGGCGCGCGGCGGCGTTGCCGATCGGGATTGGATTGATGCTGATCGCAGCGGTTCTCCGGCTGATCCGCATCGCGAGTCTGCGCAGCTTGCTGGGATCACTGGCGATTGTCGCCGGCATCATCGGAACGTTCGTTCTGCTCGCTCCGGTCCTAAAGCCGCTCGGCAATTTGAACCTCCTGATCTTCTTCGTTTTCGTTGTGGGGGCGATGGTCTTCGCGGCCGTGCCAATCGCGTTCGCATTTGGTCTTGCGACGGTCGGCTATCTCGCCTTGACGACCAGCACGCCCGACGTGGTGATGATCGGACGGATGGACGAGGGCATGAGCCACCTGATCCTGCTCGCCGTGCCGCTTTTCGTCTTTCTCGGCCTCCTGATCGAGATGACGGGCATGGCACGCGCCATGGTCAGCTTCCTGGCGAGCCTCCTGGGCCACGTGCGCGGCGGACTGCACTACGTGCTGGTCGGAGCGATGTATCTCGTCTCGGGCATTTCCGGCTCCAAGGCAGCGGACATGGCTGCGGTGGCTCCGGTGCTGTTTCCCGAGATGCGGCAGCGCGGGGCCAAACCGGGAGACCTCGTTGCGCTTCTCGCGGCGACCGGCGCCCAGACCGAGACGATCCCGCCCTCGCTGGTCCTGATCACGATC
Organism: Bradyrhizobium sp. CCBAU 51627; assembly: GCF_028128765.1. GTDB lineage: Bacteria > Pseudomonadota > Alphaproteobacteria > Rhizobiales > Xanthobacteraceae > Bradyrhizobium. The sequence continues at coordinate 2,532 of NZ_LBJG01000078.1, read as the reverse complement.
GGCTCGGTGACGGGCGTGTCGATCTCGGCATTGTTCACCGGCGGCTTGCTTCCGGGCGTGGTGCTCGCGGTCATGCTCGCGGCCGTGGTGTGGTGGCGATATCGCCGCGAGGAGCTGTCCCACGTCAAAAGGGCGAGGGCCCGTGAGATTGGCCGCGCCTTCGTCATCGCAATACCGGCCATCGCGCTGCCGTTCGTGATCCGGACCGCCGTCGTCGAAGGCGTCGCGACCGCAACGGAGGTCTCGACCATCGGCATTCTTTATTCGGCCTGTGCCGGTCTCTTCATCTATCGCCAGTTCGACTGGCGTCGCATCTATCCGATGCTGGTCGAGACAGCCTCGCTGTCAGGGGCGATTCTGCTTATCATCGGCGCGGCGACAGGCATGGCCTGGGCGCTGACCCAATCGGGATTTTCTGCCTCTCTGGCCAAGTTCATGACCAGCCTTCCCGGCGGGGTCCCCGTCTTCCTGGCCGTGACGATCGTGACTTTCGTGATCCTGGGCAGCGTGCTGGAGGGAATCCCGGCCATCGTCTTGTTCGGTCCGCTGCTGTTCCCGATTGCGCGGCAGGTCGGGGTGCACGATGTCCACTACGCGATGGTGGTCGTCCTCGCCATGGGCATCGGCCTGTTCGCTCCGCCGTTCGGCGTCGGCTACTACGCGGCCTGCGCCATCAGCCGCATCAATCCGGACGAGGGCATGAAGCCGATCGTGGGCTATATGATCGCGCTTTTGATCGGCACGCTGATCGTTGCCGCCGTGCCCTGGCTATCGATCGGCTTCCTTTGATAACGAGCGAGGCGTCCTCGCGGGAAACATCGCGAGGCATCTCGTCAGGCGAATTTCGGCAGATGCAGCGGGAGACCTTCGCACGGCATGTCGATCTCCTCGACCTGGCCCTTGCCGACCTCAGTGACGCGTAGCTTTCTGCCTTCGAGCGCAAACGCACAATTGGTCGGTTGGGGTCCGTCCAGGACCAGACGATCCACGACCTCACCCCGCTGGTCTAGCACCGTAACGTTCTTCTGGTTGTAGACCGTGCAATAGAGCCGGCCGTCCGTTCCGAAGGCCATCCCGTCCGGCCCTTTGAAATCCGGATTGGAATCCGGCTGCAGCACGTTGCCGAAGACGACGCGCTTCGGCGCCGCCTCGCCACGCACGTCATATCGGTAGACCTCGCCCGTGAAGGACGCGTTGGCGTAGAGGTGGTTGTCGGGACCGAAGGCAACGCCGTTGGTGAGGCGGATCTTGCGATCGAGCACGCGGAGCACCGTCACGGCTGCGGGATCGATCTCGTATACACGGCCGTCCCAGTCGAGATCCATATACCCGTCGACGAAGGCCTGGCCGTTGATGAAATCCTCGGCGGCGTCCGGAGTCGGTCATGTACAGTAGTCCGTTCGGACGGAAGCAGAGGTCGTTAGGTAACAGAAAGCGGTCCGCGCCTTCGCCCTGCATGCGCCGGATCTCGTTTCGCTTTGGTCGATGCAGATCTTCGGCTCTCTGTAGTTTGCAGCAAAAAGGGGGCCGTGTCTCAATACCGGCTTTGATGATCATCGAGATCGTGGGAATGCCGTCGCCTTCAAGCTCCGCAGGACATCGTCGACTGCGCTCCCTTTCGGCAAGCTGCTAATATTCACTGTGAGGAGCCCCTGCGCTCTCCAGTTGCGGGTGCGAACCAGTGCTGCGGATTAATCCTGGTTCATTCCGTATTGAGATGCGAACCCGGCGCCGGATTTTTCGCTCGATGCTGCAGAGTCTTCTATTTGCCAAGACGGACCCTGCTCCAGCCCCGCATCTGGAGGTTCCAGCTTTGTGAGGCCCTCAGGAGTGTTCAGGCTGCTTTCGCTTCCAAAGTTGCGGGCTTTAAGCGTCTCCCGCAGGCGCTCGATACGCGCGATCCGAAAGCCTTGGATCGCCATCAGTGTGGTTTCCTCGGAACAAGCGCGTATATTCCGGCGACGAGGCTCGACAGCTATTGTAGGTCTTTCGTAAAACGCGAGCCAGTCACACTGACGGTCCCCCACCCCCCCAGTCGGGGCCATGAAGGCGCCTCATCTCGCGCTGAGCACGTCTGATGAAGGCGCGTTCTAGCCAAAGCCCCGCACCGAATGACGCGCCGAGCGCGAGTATGCAGGCAAAATAGCTGTTCACCAAATCCCAAGTAGCGTTGCAGCCAGCAATTGCGATGAAAGTTCCTGCCATGACGTTTTGCGAGTGCGTCTGACCATATTGGTCCTGGGCAAATAGGAGGTGCAACATTAGCATTGCAGTGATGGCGATAATCTGCGCGAAGCAGCGGTCTCCTGCCGTCTTTCTGCTCAATCGGCATTGTCAAGAGCCAAGGTCTACTTATGAGTTAACTGCGCGGCAGGTAGTTGCCCACGAGCGGCCACGCAATAGGTGTCGGGTCCAAGTCAGACTGTGGATACGGAGGCCAAAAGTTGCGCACTTGCCTTTTCTTCCCGAATTAATAGAATTGACTGATTTTGGGGCGAATTGGCCGCCCAACAACACATAACTCGGAATTAT
>NZ_LBJG01000077.1 GCF_028128765.1 Bradyrhizobium sp. CCBAU 51627 | reverse complement strand
TCTCCAACGCGGTCTGTTGCGGTAGCGGCTTCCTCAGCATGCCATCTTGAATCAAAAACCCCCGGCAAAAGCCAGGGGTTTGTCAGCAGCCTGGGGCGGCCTTTCGGCCGCCCTTCGTGTTTTTGACTTGGCCTTAAGCGGTTACTCGCCGGCCGCTTCGCGCGGGGCCTTGTCGCCCTCGGCGCTCTTGTCCTTGCCTTCGAGGTCCTCGCCGGTGGTCTGGTCGACCACCTTCATCGACAGGCGGGTCTTGCCGCGATCGTCGAAGCCGAGCAGCTTGACCTTGACCTTGTCGCCCTCCTTGACGACGTCGGAGGTCTTCTGCACGCGGTTGGCCGCGAGCTGGCTGATGTGGACGAGGCCGTCCTTGGAGCCGAAGAAGTTCACGAAGGCGCCGAACTCCATCACCTTGACGACGGTGCCGTCATAGACCTGGCCGACTTCCGGATCGGACGCGATCGACTTGATCCACTTGATCGCGGCCTTCATCGCCTCGCCGTCGGAGGAGGCGACCTTCACGGTGCCGTCGTCCTCGATATTGACCTTGGCGCCGGTCTTTTCGACGATCTCGCGGATCACCTTGCCGCCGGTGCCGATCACTTCGCGGATCTTGTCGGTGGCGATCTTGAAGGTCTCGATGCGCGGCGCGTATTCGCCGAGCTCGGCGCGGGCGTTGGTGAGCGCCTTGGCCATCTCGCCGAGGATGTGGATACGACCATCCTTGGCCTGGGCGAGCGCCACCTTCATGATCTCTTCGGTGATGCCCTCGATCTTGATGTCCATCTGGAGCGAGGTGATGCCCTGTTCGGTACCGGCGACCTTGAAGTCCATGTCGCCGAGATGGTCCTCGTCCCCGAGGATGTCCGAGAGAACCGCGTAGCGCTTGTCCTCGAGGATCAGGCCCATCGCGATGCCCGCGGTCGGCCGCTTCATCGGCACGCCGGCGTCCATCAGCGCAAGCGAGGCGCCGCAGACCGAAGCCATCGACGAGGAGCCGTTGGATTCGGTGATCTCCGAAACCACGCGCACGGTGTAGGGGAACTCGTGATGCGGCGGCAGCACCGGGTGAATCGCGCGCCAGGCGAGCTTGCCGTGGCCGATCTCGCGGCGCTTGGTGCCGCCGAGGCGACCGGTCTCACCGACCGAGTAGGGCGGGAAGTTGTAGTGCAGCAGGAACGTCTCTTTGTACGTTCCCGACAGCGCGTCGATGTATTGCTCGTCCTCGCCGGTGCCGAGCGTGGTCACGACCATCGCCTGGGTCTCGCCGCGGGTGAACAGCGCCGAGCCGTGGGCGCGGGGCAGCACGCCGACTTCGGCGATGATGTTGCGCACCGTCTTGACGTCACGGCCGTCGATGCGCTTGCCGGTGTCGAGGATGTTCCAGCGAACGATCTTCGCTTCGAGCTCCTTGAACACCGCGGCAACGCGCAGCTTGTCGTATTTCGGCTCCTGCCCTTCGGGGAAGTAGTGGGCGATCACCTTTTCCTTGACCTTGCCGACCGCGGCGTAGCGATCCTGCTTGACCGGAATGGCGTAGGCGGCGCGCAGCTCCTGCTCGACGAGGCCGAGCATTTCCTTCTCCAGCGCGGCATTGTCGATGACGGTAACTTCGCGCGGCTCCTTGGCAGCCTTCTCGGCGAGCTCGATGATCGCGTTGATGACCGGCTGGAAGTGGCGGTGACCGAACATCACGGCGCCGAGCATGATGTCTTCGTTCAGCTCCTTGGCTTCCGATTCCACCATCAGCACGGCGTCGGCGGTGCCGGCGACGACGAGGTCGAGCTGGGTGTCGACCATCTCGTCGAGCGTCGGGTTGAGGATGAACTCGTCATTGGCGAAGCCGACGCGGGCCGCGCCGATCGGGCCCTTGAACGGCGCGCCGGACAGGGTCAGCGCGGCTGAGGAGGCCACCAGCGCCACGATGTCAGGATCGTTCTCCATGTCGTGCGACAGCACGGTGGCGATCACCTGGGTCTCGTTGCGCCAGCCATCGACGAACAGCGGACGGATCGGACGGTCGATCAGACGGGAGACCAGCGTCTCCTTCTCGGTCGGACGGCCCTCGCGTTTGAAATAGCCACCGGGAATGCGGCCCGCGGCGTAGGTCTTTTCCTGGTAGTCGACGGTCAACGGCAGGAAATCGACGCCTTCACGCGGCGCCTTCGCCGCGACGACGGTGGCGAGCACCACGGTCTCGCCATAGGTGGCGATGACGGCGCCATCGGCCTGGCGTGCGATCTTGCCGGTTTCGAGCTTGAGAGGGCGTCCGCCCCAGTCGATCTCGACTGAATGCTTATTGAACATAGAGGTCTTCTTTCATGGGTTCTCAAAAGAAGGGACGGCTCGAAAAACAAAAACCATGTCAAGATTGCAGGACGCTGATCGGTGTGGGCGATCAGCGTCCTGCGATCCTGCCATGGTTCTTGGATGTCGGATGGCGTCCATCCTTTCGGGTCATACGGGCACCTTGCCCGTTGCGCCCAGCCGCCGGATTGCTGCTGGACTGTCAGTCGGCACGAACGCGAACACCGAACCGCGGCCTTCGCTGATCATGCCCCGGATGCGAAGCGTCGCTCGAGCATGATCCGGAAAAGTGCGAAGCGGTTTTCCGAAGAGATCATGCTCAAACAACAATCCAAAGTGCGATTCTTGTCGCGCTTTGGGCTCGCACCGGACGCGTGAGCCTCGATCAAAAACCTTGAAATAAGCGCTTTCGCTCGAAACCACGCGCAAAAACGCGCGCCGGTGGCGCGCGCAAGAACTCTTAACGACGAATGTTGTGCTTCTCGAGCAGCGCCTTGTACCGCGCCTCGTCCTTCTTCTTCAGATAGTCGAGGAGCGAGCGGCGGGTCGAGACCAGCTTCAAGAGGCCACGACGCGAATGGTTGTCCTTCACGTGGGTCTTGAAATGGTTGGTGAGGTTGTTGATGCGTTCCGACAGGATCGCGACCTGAACCTCGGGCGAGCCGGTGTCGCCGGCTTTGGTGGCATTCGTCTTGATGACTTCCGCTTTGCGTTCTGCGGCAATCGACATCGTCAATTTCTCTCGTTGCGACCGGTTGAGGCAGTCAAACCGGTCAGGTTGAACACACGCTTGGGGATGATTTCGCCATTGCCAACTTCAGCAAGCGCCAAAAGACGGCCTGCCACCGTGACATAGACTGTGCCGCTACTTGTGGGCGCATCCCGTCCGCGCAACAAAACGGCCTGGCCCCGATGGAGCCTTGCCGCATCAGCCCGAGTGACGGCCAGTGCCGGGATGTCGTCCAGCGCGGTCTCAACGGGCATCAGCGCGTCGGCGAGGCTTCCCTCGCCGGACGCGGCTCTATCGCACAAAGCCTCCAGCTGATCCAGCGGAATCATGTCATTTTCGCCGAATGGGCCGACCAGGGTCCGCCGCAGCGCGCAGATATGGCCGTAAGTGCCGAGAATCCGGCCCATATCGCGGGCCAGCGCCCGCACATAGGTGCCCTTGCCGCACTCGGCCTCAAACACGGCCCGGTCGTTATCCGGTTGATCTACAAGGATTAAATGGTGAATCTCGACGGGTCGGGGCGCTAGTTCCACGACCTCGCCGTCACGGGCGAGATCATAGGCCCGCTCGCCCTGGACCTTGATCGCCGAATAACGCGGCGGAACCTGCTCGATCACGCCGGTGAAACGGGGTAGCAGGGCTTCGATGGCCTCGCGGGTCGGACGCTGGTCCGAGGTCGCCGTGACTTGGCCCTCGATGTCGTCGGTGTCGCGCTCCTCGCCCCAGCACACGGTGAAGCGGTAGCGCTTGCGGCCGTCCATGACGAAGGGAACCGTCTTGGTGGCTTCGCCGAGCGCGATCGGCAGGCCGCCGGAAGCGAGCGGATCGAGCGTGCCGGCGTGGCCCGCACGCTTGGCGTTGAACAGGCGCTTGAGCACGGCAACGGCCTGCGTCGAGGTCATCCCGATCGGCTTGTCGAGAACGACCCAGCCGTGCACGTCGCGCCGGTCGCGGCGCTGCTGGTTCCCCTTCTGCTTGTTTGCGCGCGGATCGTTGTTGACGCGACGCGCTTCCTGATGCGGCTGCGCGTTGCCGTCGGCATCTGCAAAATTATTCTTTTGCAGATCGCGCGCATTGGCCTCGTCGCTGCCGATCGTGCCGTGAGCGGGGTCCATCATCATCGTTCTTCTTCCCGATCCGAATCCGGATCCTGTTGCAGGTCCTTCTGCACCGCAGGTGTTCTCAAAAGCTTCTCGATCCGTTCCGCTTCGTCGAATCGCTCGTCGACGCGGAAGCGAATGTCAGGTGCAAATTTCAGGTTAACGCGCCGCGCGACTTCGCCGCGCAGGAATTTCTTGTTGCGATCGAGCGCATTGATGACGAGCTCGGTGTCACGGCCTCCGAGCGGCATCACGTAGATTGTCGCGAGCTTCAGGTCGGGCGACATCCGTACCTCCGGCACGGTGATGATGTGACCTTCGAGGTCCGCATCATGCACACTGCCTTGCGCCAGAATATCGGCTATCGCGTGGCGAACCTGCTCGCCGACGCGCAGTTGGCGCTGCGAGCCGCCGGGCGCGGAACTCTTCTTCTGATGGTGGCGGGGCATGGTCGAAAATCACCTCGTCGTGCCCGCGTTTGGGACACGAGCATTGTCATTTGTCCTGTTGAAACGAATGAGGCGTGGATGGCCGGAAAAATCCGGCCATCGCACTCCCGCAATTTCAGTTCAAAAAGATCCCGGCGCTTCGGTAAGATTTGGACTTACAGGGAGCGCTGGATCGTCTCCACACGGTAACACTCGATCACGTCACCGGCACGCATGTCGTGATAGTTCTCGAAGGCCATGCCGCATTCCTGACCGGACTGGACTTCCTTCACTTCGTCCTTGAAGCGCTTCAGCGTCGACAGCTTGCCTTCATGCACGACGACGTTGTCGCGGATCAGGCGCACATTGGCGCCGCGTTCCACGGTGCCATCGGTGACGCGGCAGCCGGCGACCTTGCCGACCTTGGAGATGTTGAAGATCTCCAGAATCTCGGCATTGCCCAGCATGGTTTCGCGCAGGGTCGGCGCGAGCAGGCCGCTCATCGCCTTCTTCACGTCGTCCACGAGGTCGTAGATGATGTTGTAGTAGCGGATCTCGATGCCGTTGCGCTTGGCGGCGGCCGCCGCCTCCTTGTTCGCACGAACCGAGAAGCCGATGATCGCGGCGTTGAAACCTTCCGCGAGCGTCACGTCCGATTCCGAGATGCCGCCGACGCCGGCATGAAGGATGCGGGCTGCGACTTCGTCGGTGCCGAGCTTCTCCAGCGAGCCGAGGATCGCTTCCAGCGAGCCCTGCACGTCGGCCTTGACGATCAGCGGGAATTCCTTGCGGCCCGCCGTCTTCAACTGCGACATCATCTGCTCGAGCGAGCCGCGCATGCCGGAGATCGAGGCCGCGGCGTTCTCGCGCTTCTGGTGCGCGCGGTAGCTGGTGACCTGGCGGGCGCGAGCTTCATTCTCGACGACCGCGAGACGGTCGCCGGCTTCCGGCGGACCGTTGAAGCCGAGCACCTCGACCGGCACCGAGGGGCCGGCCTCCTGCACGGTCTCGCCCTGATCCGAGATCAGCGCGCGGACGCGGCCCATCTCGGCGCCGGCGACGATGATGTCGCCGACCCGCAGCGTGCCGCGCTGGACCAGCACGGTGGCGACGGGACCACGGCCGCGATCGAGCTTGGCTTCGATCACGGTGCCTTCGGCCGGACGCTCCGAATTGGTCTTCAGGTCGAGGATTTCGGCCTGGAGCGCAATCATCTCGAGCAGCTTGTCGAGGTTGGTCTTGTTCTTGGCGGACACTTCGACGTCGACGACGTCGCCGCCGAACGATTCGACCTGCACCTCGTGCTGGAGCAGCTCGGTGCGCACCCGCTCGGGCTTGGCATCGGGCTTGTCGATCTTGTTGATGGCAACGATGATCGGCACCTTCGCGGCCTTGGCGTGATTGATGGCTTCGACCGTCTGCGGCATGACGCCGTCATCGGCCGCGACCACCAGCACGACGATGTCGGTGACCTTGGCGCCGCGGGCGCGCATCGCGGTGAACGCGGCGTGGCCGGGCGTGTCGATGAAGGTGATCTTCTTGCCGCTTTCGGGCGACAGCACCTGATAGGCGCCGATATGCTGGGTGATGCCGCCGGCTTCGCCTGACACCACGTTGGCATGGCGGAGCGCGTCGAGCAGCGAGGTCTTGCCGTGGTCGACGTGACCCATCACGGTGACGACCGGAGAGCGCGTCTCGGTATCCGTGGAATCGTCGACCTGGTCGAACAGGCCTTCCTCAACGTCCGACGCGGCGACGCGTTTGACGGTGTGGCCGAGTTCTTCGGCGATCAGCTGGGCGGTGTCGGCGTCGATCACGTCGGTGATCTTGTGCATCGCGCCCTGCTTCATCAGCATGCGGATGACGTCGACCGCGCGCTCGGACATGCGGTTGGCGAGTTCCTGAATGGTGATCGCTTCCGGGATCGTCACCTCGCGAATGAGCTTTTCCTTCGGCTCGTTCGAGGCGTGGCCCTTCAGCCGCTGGGTACGGCGGCGGAACGAGGCGATCGAACGCTCGCGCACGTCGTCGGCGTTGAGGGCGGTCACGACGGTGAGGCGGCCGCGCTCCTTCTGCGGGCCGGGCTTGTGCGTGGTCTTGGGCGCTGCTGCAGGACGCGCGGCGCCGCCGGGGCCACGCCGGATCTGGCGCGGACCGTCGTCTTCGTCCGGTCCGGCCGCGACAGCGGGCGTGCGACCCGCAGGGCCTGCCGGCCGCGACGTGGTGGTGGCGGGGCGAGCGGTCGTCGTCGTTCCCGGCCGCGTCGTCGTCGGCGCCGGGCGCGGAGCGCTGGTCGCCGGGGCGGCGGCGGGACGCGCAGCCGCTGCCGGCTGCTCGCCTTCGCCAAAGCGCTTCTTGGCTTCGGTCTCGGCCTTGCGCCTGGCTTCTTCCTCGTGACGATGACGCTCTTCCTCGGCCTTGCGGCGGGATTCGGCGGCTTCGCGCTCGGCGCGCTCGGCGGCCTCGCGGACGGCGCGGCGCTGGGCCTCTTCCTCGGCTTGGCGGCGCTCTTCGACTTCGCGGACCTTGGCATCAGCAAGAGCGCTGGCGCGAGCGGAGCGCTCGTCCTCGGTCAACGTGCGCAGCACGACGCCGGAGCCGGCATTGCGCGGTGGCGCCGTGCGCGACGGGGTCGGCGCGGGCGCGGCCGGCGCCGGCTTTGCAACGACGGTGGGCGCCTGCGGCTCAGGGCTGCCGTCGATGCGACGCTTGCCGCGCTTCTCGACCACGACCTGCTTGCTGCGGCCATGGCTGAAGCTCTGGCGCACGGTGCCCGTTTCGACGCGCGGCTTGAGCGATAGCGTCTTGCTCGGAACGCTCAGCTTCTTGTCGTCAGGGGTCTTGGTATCAACCATTCAGCAGTCCTAATCCTGATTTATCAGTGTTGTGCGTTGCCGCACCGTCCTATCGGGTGGTCGTTTGTCTTCAGAAATCCTGGCCGTGCTTTTCGGCAGTCTTGTCGTCGTCCGCCAGCCGGTATCGGACCAGCATCTGGCTACGTGACAGGAATGTCTTGCTCGCCGGGCCCGCGAGCAGGGCAGCATGTATCACATTTGACCGGGTGAGTGCCAAATCCAATTCTGCAGATTTCAATGCGGTGACGACGGGAATCGGCGGCCGAACGCCGCGATTTTCGTCATTTTGCCGCGCCAGCGTGTCCAATTTGCGGATTCCGTCCGCGGCCCCGTCGCTGGCATGGATCAGGACCGCGACCGTGCCCTCCCGCAGGGCGCTTTCGACCTTGCCGAAGCCGGCGACGATTTGCCTCGCCTTGGCGGCGATCCCGAGGGCCTCGATCACGCTCCGGACCAGGAGCGCCTCGATATCGTCGGGAAGCGACTTGGGAATGCGCAGGTCGCGCTTGAAGGCTTTGGTAAATTGGTGACGGCGGACCGCTTCCGCAACCACCTGTCGCGACGCCGTGACCCACATGCCGCGTCCGGGCAGCTTGCGTTTGAGGTCGGGAACTATGTCGCCCCCGGGCGAGACGACGAAGCGGATCAGCTCGTCGATCGGCCGGACCTCGCGGCTGACCGCGCACATGCGCATGGTCGCGGACCTTTCGGCCCGCGGTCCATGATCAAGTTCGCTGTCAGCGCTGGCAAGCATCCGGGCGACATCTCCGTTGCCCTTAAGCCGGTTGATCTTCGGCCGCGTCAGCCTCTTCGGCAGGCTTGGCAAGGTCAGCCTCCGTGATCCAGCCGGCCTTGACACGGGCCTGCATGATCATGGCTTCCGCATCGTCGCGGGAGATGCCGAGCCCGTCGAGCGCGCCGGCGAATTTGGTCTGCTCGCCGCCTTCCTTGCGCTCGGTCCAGCCGACCAGATCGTCGGTCGCGCAGCCGGCGAGATCCTCGACCGTCTTGATGTCGTTCTCGCCGAACTTCACCAGCATCTTCGAGGTGACGCCGGGCACGTCCTTCACGGCGTCCTCGACGCCGAGTTCCTTGCGGCGGGCTTCGATCTCGGCTTCCTGCTGATCGAGATATTCCCGCGCGCGGCTCTGCAGCTCCTGCGCGGTCTCCTCGTCGAAGCCCTCGATGCTGGCGAGTTCCTTGAGGTCCACCATCGCCAGTTCCTCGACCGAGGTGAAGCCTTCGGAGGCGAGCAGCTGGCCGACCACCTCGTCGACATTGAGAGATTCCATGAAGACGCGGGTGGAGTTCTCGAAGTCGGCCTGCCGGCGCTCCGATTCCTCCTGCTCCGTCAGAATGTCGATGTCCCAGCCGGTGAGCTGCGAGGCGAGGCGGACGTTCTGGCCGCGACGGCCGATCGCCAGCGAGAGCTGGTTGTTGGTGTCGGGCACCACGACCTCGATGCGCTCGCGGTCTTCGTCGATAACGACCTTGGAGACTTCAGCGGGCGCCAGCGCGTTGACCACGAAGGTCGCGATATCAGGCGACCACGGGATGATGTCGATCTTCTCGCCCTGCAATTCGTTCACCACCGCCTGCACGCGCGAGCCGCGCATACCGACGCAGGCGCCGACCGGATCGACCGAGGAATCGCGGGAAATCACGCCGATTTTCGCGCGCGAGCCGGGATCGCGGGCGACCGCCTTGATCTCGACGATGCCGTCGTAGATTTCCGGCACTTCCTGCGCGAACAGCTTCGCCATGAACTGCGGATGGGTGCGCGACAGGAAGATCTGCGGACCTCTCGTCTCGCGGCGGACGTCGAAGATGTAGGCGCGGACGCGGTCGCCGTTGCGGAACACCTCACGCGGCAGCATCTCGTCGCGGCGGATGATGGCTTCACCGCGGCCGAGATCGACGATGACGCTGCCATATTCCACGCGCTTGACGACGCCGTTGACGATGTCGCCGATGCGGTCCTTGAATTCCTGATATTGCCGGTCACGCTCGGCCTCGCGCACCTTCTGCACGATCACCTGCTTGGCCGATTGAGCCGCGATACGGCCGTATTCGAGCGGCGGCAGCGTGTCGGCAATGGTGTCGCCGACCTGGGCGCCCGGGTTGGCGCGCTGCGCATCGATCAGCGAGATCTGGTTGGAATGATTTTCGACCTTGTCGACCACCAGCATATGGCGCGACAGCCGAAGTTCGCCCTTCTTCGGGTCGATCTCGGCGTGAACGTCAGTCTCGCTGCCATAACGGGCCCGCGCCGCCTTGGCAATGGCATCTTCCATCGCCGCGATCACGATGCCACGGTCGATCGATTTCTCGCGAGCGACCGCGTCGGCGATCTGGAGCAATTCAAGTCGATTGGCGCTGACTGCCATGGCTAGTCTCCTTCGTCAGGCTCGATCTCGCCGCGCCGCGCGCGTTCGGCAGCAAGGCGATGTTTCTTCGTGTTGGTCGGTGCCGGCTTCTTTTTCGGCTTGGTGTTCTTGGTCGTCTTTGCGCTGATCTCGGCGTGCGGCGCCTGCGGTGGCGCGAGACCGAGATCCCGGCGCATCTGGCGCTCCTCGGCCTTGCCGCGGCGCATGGATTCGGCGATCAGCTCATCGGTCAGCACCAGCCGGGCCTCGCCGATATCTTCCATCGTCAGGAGCACGTCGGCATTGTCGCCTGCCTTGGCGTCGTCGCGATGCAGATGCACGCGGTCGCCTTCCACAGTGCCCAGCGTGCCGCGGAACCGCTTGCGCCCTTCATGGGCGACGGCCATCTCGATCTTCACCAGATGGCCGGAATAGCGCTCGAAATCGGAGCGGCGCACCAGCGGCCGGTCGATCCCCGGCGAGGAGATTTCCAGCCGGTAGGCGCGGTCGATGGGGTCGGCGACGTCGAGCACTGGCGACAGCGCCCGCGAGATCGCCTCGCAATCCTCGAGCTGCATCGAGCCGTCGGGCCGTTCGGCCATGATCTGCACGGTGCAGCCGGCCTCCCCGGAGATGCGGATCCGCACCAGGCGGTAGCCCATGCCCTCCAGCACCGGTGTTGCGACCGCAGACACCCGTGCCGCGACGCCTGGCTCGACCACGAGCCTCGGCTCGGCCAGCATTTCGGCATCTGTGGAACCAGTGGTCGGTTCGGTCATCTCAGGGGTCAAGGCGCTCGATGGTGTCGATGGTTAAGGCTTGGTTAAGACGTCAGAGCCCGTTTCGGAACTATCCCGACAGCCGGCCGGGCCGCATCTTCCGCCAAGCCGCGTTCAGGTAATAAAAAAGAGCGGGTCCTTTCGGGCCCACTCTCACTACGCGGATCGTATGAGAAGATGAATTGGCGCTGATATAGCCCTTTCCGCCAGCCCGGACAAGGCCTCTTACGGGCAGATGCGGGCTTTTTGCGCTCCGGCGGGCAGCCCGGGAGCAACGCTTCCTTCATGAAGCGGGCCTAATTTCCACCTTGTGGGGCGACTTGAGCCATGGCGCGCCCACGGCGTGCCAGATTCGAGTTGCGTTTCATGACTGTTGCCACGTCGCTCATTCCCGGACTGGACGATATCGTCAAACGCGGCGATCCCCGGCGTCGTGGCGAGATCGCGAGCGCCATTGCCGCGTTATTCTTTCAGGATCCCTCAAAACTCCGTCCCGAGCTCGTCGATCTTTTCGACGATCTGCTGATCGATCTTGTCCCGCATGCGGAGCTTGCCGCGCGCGTCGATCTCGCCGAGCGCTTCTCGCGCGTGGACAATGCGCCGCGTCATCTCGTCGGCCAGCTCGCCCGCGAAAACGAGATCATGGTGGCCGGTCCGGTGCTGCGCCGCTCGCCCGTGCTCGACGAAGCCGCACTCGTCGAGATCGCCCGGCTGAAGGGTCAGGGTCATCTGTTGGCGATGACGGAGCGGCCGACCCTGTCGACGCAAATTACCGACGTGCTGGTCGAGCGCGGCGATCGCGACGTGGTACGCCGCGCCGCCGGCAATGCCGGCGCACATTTCTCGCCGGGCGGCTATTCGGAGCTGATCAAGCGCGCGAGCCAGGATGGTGTGCTGACGCTCAAGATCGGCCAGCGCGAGGATCTTTCGGGCGAGAATCTCAAGGAGCTTCTGAACGGCACGCTCGACGTCATCAGGCGTCGTCTCTCCAGCGTGGTCAATCCGACGCGCCAGGTCGAGATCAAGCGCGCCATGGCCGCGATCGAGGAGGCCGCGCTGCCGCCCGGGCCGCGGCGCGATTTCTCGGCCGCACAGCGCACGGTGCTCGGCTTGCATCGTGATGGTCATCTCGGCGAGAGCGCGCTGCTCGGCTTCGCCAAGGCGCACAAATACGAGGAGTCGGTCGCCGCACTCTCGGCGATGTCCGGCGTCAGGCTTCCGATCCTCGACCGCCTGATCGGGGGCGATCGCTACGACCCGATCCTGGTCCTCGGCCGGGTCCTGAATCTCGGCTGGCCCACGGTGCGCGCGCTGATCCTGATGTGGTACGGGCCGCAGCGCACGCCGGCCGATGCCGATCTCGAAGCGGCGCGAATGAACTTCACGCGCCTGATGCCGGCGACCGCCGAGCGCGTCGTGAATTTCTGGCGCAACCGGCGGACGATCTAGCTTCTGCGAAAACGCAAGTAAGCCGCCTTGCGGCCTTCGCGCGCGGCCTTTCGTCCATAACGCGTCATGGTGTAGCCGGCCCAGGGCTTTCGGAAATCATCGGCGCGTTCCGCGAGCCATTGGAAGTCCGGCGCGCGCGCAAGGTGCGACAGGGTCCAGGCGCAATAGTCGTCGATGTCGCAGACAAAGCGGAATTCGCCGCCTGCCTTCAGCACGCGCGCCATCGCAGCGATCGTGCGGTCCTGAACGAAGCGCCGCTTCCAGTGCCGCCGTTTCGGCCAGGGGTCGGGATGGATCAGGTCGATCCGCGACAGCGAAGCGCTGGGCAGCCAGGCCAATAGTTCGGCGGCGTCGCCGGCAAACAGGCGGATGTTGCCGATGTTGGCCGCCTCGATTTGCGCCAGGATCTTGGCCATGCCGTTGACATAGGGCTCGCAGCCGATGAAGCCGGTCGTCGGGAAGTTCTGCGCTTCCGTCGCGAGATGCTCACCGCCGCCGAAGCCGATCTCGAGCCGCAGATCTTCGACTGGGAGATCGAAGATCCCGGCGGCATTCGCAGGCCGCGGCATAGTGATGTCGAGCGAAAGATGCGGCAGCAGATGATCGACCAGCTCGGCCTGATGCTGCCTGAGCTTGTGGCCCTTGCGCCGTCCAAAGAAGGCGCGCTCGCCTTCCGCGCGGTCGGGATCTGATTTGCGTTCGCTCATCGCAGCGTCTGGTACAGGCGATAGAGCAGCCGCGCGCGCGGCTCGAGCGAGGAGACGTAGAGCTGCTCATAATGGGTGTGCGCACCCTTGCCGTCGACGCCGAGTCCGTCGAGCGTGCCGGTATGCGGCGCGGTGAAATTGCCGTCCGAGCCGCCGCCGGTGTGGGTATCGATCAGCTCGAAACCGATTTCCGCCGCGAGCGTTCTGGCGTGCTCGTACAGCGATGCGCCTGCATTGCCCTTCTCATAGGGCGGACGGTTGAGCTCGCCGGTGACCGTGACGGTCACGCCGTCGGTCTTCGACGTCAGGCCGAGGATCCTGCCGACGAATTCTTCCGCATCGTCGAAGCTTGGCACGCGCAGATCGACTTCGGCATAGGCCTCTTCCGGCGTGACGTTGGGACGCGTGCCGCCGCGCACCACGCCGACATTGACGGTGACGCCGCGTTTCAGATCGTTCATCCCTTCCAGCGTCTGGATGACATTGGCGAGCTCGCGGATGGCGCTGCGGCCGTCTTCGGGGCGCGAGCCGGCATGCGCGGGCACCCCTTTGATGAAGACCTCGAAACGTCCGACGCCCTTGCGTCCGGTGACGATCTTGCCGCCGTCGCGCGCCGGCTCCGTCACCAGCACGTATTTGGCCTTGCGACCCTCGTTCTCAATCAGCGCGCGCGATGTCGGGCTGCCGATCTCCTCGTCGGAGGTGAACAGATGGGTGACACCGAGCGGCGGGCGATCGGGGGCGGCGCAGAGTTCGCGAAAGGCGTGATAGGCGATGTAGGCGCCGCCCTTCATGTCGTAGATGCCGGGACCGAATGCGCTGTCGCCCTCGACCTTGAATGGCAGGCGCGCGATGAAGCCCAGGGGGTGAACGGTATCGAGATGGCTGAGCACCAGAATACCGGGCCGGTCCTGCCCCCAGGTCGAACGCACCACGAGATGGTCGCCGCAGCCGTCGACACCGGCGACGCGTTCGAGCGTGACGGGCAGATCACGATAATGGTCGGCAACCATCGAGGTCAGCTTGTTGACCTGCTCGGGCACCTCCGTCGGCGTCTCAATCTCCACCCAGCGGCGGATACCAGCGAGGATAGTTTGGGAATCGAACGAATTGGATCTCGCCATGGACGTATCTGCGCCTTCGAATCACATCACTTCAGCGGAGGCAGCGTAATGCGCGGTCCGCAAATGACGACATAGGCCAGATTTGGCGCAGTCTCAAATCGGAATGAAGAGCGCGTCAGCGCTTGTCGGGACCTTCGCGGGCGGCGATCTGCTCGACGAGATCGACGATCGAGCGGCGCAGCTTCGAATCGGTGATTCGGGTGAACGCCTTGGTCAGCGCGAGCCCTTCGGACGTCGCGAGGAAGTCGGACACATAAGAGGGCGATGCACCCTCAGCGAAGCCTTCGGGGCCGGGCACGCCGCTCGGTCCGCCCTCGAACAGGAACGACACCGGCACCTGGAGAATCTCGGCAATCTGCTGGATTCGGCTCGCGCCGACCCGGTTCGTGCCCTTCTCGTACTTCTGAATCTGCTGGAATGTCAGGCCCAAAGCTTCACCGAGCTTTTCCTGACTCATGCCCAACATGATGCGGCGCATGCGCACGCGACTGCCGACATATTTGTCAACAGGGTTGGGCGCTTTCGACATTTCCTCAGCCCTCCAAACATCACCATCGGCGCAATCGAACTTGTTGCCTCAGGTGCCAGCGACGCCAAACTTCACTCTGATTGGGGAAACATTGCGGAGAAATTTAGCAATGCACCGCTGTCTTGCGCAGCCGGTGCAGAATGGGGAGCCCGCATGCAATCTGTCAACCGTGGACTACGGTTGTCAAAGGTTTCCGGCCGTCTTGCCGATATCGCTAGCGCGATCAGGGTGCCGTTTGGCAACACGACGGCGCACCGCCAAAATCACAGCCAGCGCAACGAGCATGGCCGCGGGGATGTCACCGACCCTCGCATAGATCGTGGGCGGGATTGCGGTGGGCAGGCTTGAGTCCAAGATGCCTTCGATCCCGAGGCCGAGGCTGGCCACCGTGCGTCCCATCGGATCGATCACTGCCGAGACGCCGGTATTGGCCGAGCGGACCAGCGGTAGCCCGAGCTCGATGGAGCGCATCCGCGCCTGCTCCAGATGCTGATAGGGACCGGTCGAGATGCCGAACCAGCCGTCATTGGTGAGGTTCACCATCCAGCCCGGGCGCTCGTCGCGTGTCCCAACCTCGCCGGGAAAGATCGCCTCGTAGCAGATCAGCGGCAGCGCGGGCGGCGCGCCCGGCAGCGGCAGCACGTGCCGCACCGTGCCGGGAATGAAGCCGCCTCGGACCCGTGTCAGCTGCTCGAAGCCCAGCTTCTCCATCACGTCCTGAAACGGAAGATATTCTCCGAACGGAACCAGGTGCAGCTTGTCGTAGACCGCGAGCACGCTGCCATCGTGGTCGATCACGTAGATCGAATTGTAGGCGCGCGTGATCGGCTTGCCGGGCGGCAAATCGGGGGCGCGGACCGATCCGGTGATCAGAACGGTGCCCTTCGGCAACAGCTCGGCGATCGCGGCCATCGCATCGGCTTCGCGGGTCAGGAAGAACGGAAAGGCGGATTCCGGCCAGATCAGGATGGTAACATCGCGCACGCCGGTCGATTGCGGTCCGGAGGCCCGGTCCGATAGCGCCAGATATTTCTTCATCACCTCCGCCTTGGCGGAGTAGTTGAACTTGGCATCCTGCTGAAGGTCCGGCTGCATCAGGCGCAGCTTGGTGCCCGCGACCATCGTGGTGGGATGCAGCGACATGCGGATGGCGCCGAAGATGCCCATGGCGACCAGCAGCGCAATCGCCGCGGCCGGCACGCGCCATGCCAGGCTGCGGTCGCGCGTGCGGTCGATCAGCACCGCCGGGCTCGCAAAGATCGCAACCGCGAGGAAGGTCATGCCCCATTGGCCGATGAGGGATGACGTCTGCGCCAGCGCCAACGGCTCCGACAGCGCATAGCCGAAGGCATTCCAGGGAAAGCCGGTGAGCACGTGCCCACGCAACCATTCACCGACCGTAAGGCTTGCAGCGAGCGCGAGAACGCGGGTGGCATCCTTGGTCCAGAGCAGACGGGCCAGCGCGAAACCGGCCGCCGTGAAGAGCGAGAGATAGGCCGGCAGGCCCAGCACGGCGAAGGGTGTCAGCCAGGCGAACACGTCCGCGTCGACGAAGAAGGCGTAGCCGATCCAGTAGAGGCCAGGAACGAAATAGCCGAGACCGAACCAGTAGCCCGTCAGCGCTGCGGCAGGGACGCCGCCATATCGTCCGGCACCGGCGCCGTCGATCAGCCAGACCATCACGGGGAATGTGATGAACAGCACCGGAAAGATGTTGAACGGTGCCAGCGCCAGCACCGACAATGCGCCGCATGCCATCGCCAGCAGCGCGCGCTTCCATCCCCAGGTCAGGATGACGGCAAGCGCAATCTGCCTGAAACGTTGGAACGGACTCACTGCGGGCCGGTCCCGTCGGCGGGCGGGGTCGGCGTGTCGCCAGCCGTCGGCTGGCCGCTGTCGGGTGCGGCCTCGCGGCGGCTTCTCTCGCGCTGGGTGCGCGGCGTGGGCCGTTCCTTCCGGGTCGAGATGCGCAGCCGCTTGACGCGGCGCGGATCGGCGTCGAGCACTTCGACCTCGTAAGTGCCGGGGCCCGAGATCACCTCCCCGCGCACCGGCAGGCGGCCGACGAAGCTGACGAGATAACCGCCCAGCGTCTCCACCTCCTCGCCGGCCTCGCCGGTGACGAAGTCTTCGCCGATCACCGTGCGGACGTCGTCGAGACTGGCGCGGGCGTCCGCAATGAAGGCATTGTCGGGAAGCCGGACGATCGAGGGTGGCTCGTCGCTGTCATGCTCGTCGTCGATCTCGCCGACGATCTGTTCGACGATGTCCTCGAGTGAAACGAGGCCGTCGCTGCCGCCATATTCGTCGACGACGAGCGCGAGATGAATGCGTGTGGCCTGCATCTGCGCCAGCAGGTCGATCGCGCGCATCGACGGCGGCACATAGAGCAGCTTGCGGATGATGCGTGCGTCCTGCAGCTGCAGCGCGAGGTCCACCGCCTTCAAATCGAGCCCGGCCGGCAGCGGCTTCTTGCGCTTGGTCTTGGTGGCCTCCGACACGCGCGCCCGCACCGTCATGAAGGCGAGCAAGTCGCGGATGTGGACGATGCCGACGGGATCGTCGAGCGTCTCGTTGTAGACGACGAGGCGCGAATGGCCGGCGCTCTCGAAGCGATCCATCAATTCGCCGAGCGGAATGTCGCGTTTCACCGCGACGATGTCGGCGCGATGCACCATGACGTCGGCGATGCGGCGCTCATGCAGGCCGAGAATGTTGCGCAGCATGGTGCGCTCGACCGCGGAGAAGCCGGTGTCGTCGGGCGTCGTCGCGTTGAGCACGACCTGGAGATCGTCGCGGACAGATCCGGCCTTCCAGCCGAACAGGGTGCGGATCGCGCGCAGCAGCCAGCCTTCCGCGGTCGGGCGCATGACTTCGCCAGGCGTCACGACGGCGGGCAGATTGGCCGTGTTGCGCGGATTGTCGTGAACAGGATCTGAATCCGGCATCAGTGCGTCCCCGCGCGGTCTGCATAGGGATCGGGGATGCCGAGATGGGCCAGGATCTCGGTTTCGAGCGCTTCCATTTCTTCCGCGTCGTCGTCGTTCTCGTGATCGTAGCCGATCAGATGCAGGAAACCATGCACGGCGAGATGACTCAAATGATGATCGAACGGCTTGTGTTCCTCGTCCGCCTCGCGCCGCATGGTCTCAAAGGCGATCGCGATGTCGCCGAGCATGCGCGGCGCATCCCCCGGCTTCCACTCGCCCTCCGGCTGGAGCGCGGGAAACGACAGCACGTTGGTCGGCTTGTCCATGCCGCGCCAGTTGCTGTTGAGCGTCCGGATGCCGGCATCATCGGTCAGCATCACGGCCACTTCCGCATCCGCGACGTCTTCGTCGACGGTTTCGGCGGCGGCGGCGACGGCGCGCTGGATCACGGCTTCGGCGTCAGGCTCGCTCTGCCAGCAATCGGCGACGACGAGGACCTCGGTGATGGGAAGGTTGGGATGCGACATGGCTTTGTTCGGAACGAAGGCGCCGTGCTCGCGCCCGGCTGGTCCCGCTGTTGTCTCGTCAGGATTTGTTGCCGGCGGCTGGCCGCTGCGGCGACCCTTCATAGGCAGCGACGATTCGTGCCACGAGCTCGTGGCGGATCACGTCTTCGGCCTTGAAATGAACTTGCGCAATGCCTTCGACGCCATCGAGCAGGCGCGTCGCTTCGGCGAGACCCGAGGTCTGGCCGTTGGGCAGGTCGATCTGCGAGGGGTCGCCGGTGACGATCATGCGGCTGTTCTCGCCGAGGCGGGTCAGGAACATCTTCATCTGCATCGATGTCGTGTTCTGGGCCTCATCGAGGATGATCGCGGCGTTGGTCAGGGTGCGGCCGCGCATGAAGGCGAGCGGCGCGATCTCGATCTCGCCGCTCTGGAGCGCGCGCTCGACGATGCGTGCATCCATGAGATCGTAGAGGGCGTCGTAGATCGGGCGAAGATAAGGATCGACCTTCTCGCGGAGATCGCCGGGCAGGAAGCCGAGCCGCTCGCCGGCTTCCACCGCCGGACGCGACAGGATGATGCGGTCGACCTCCTTGCGCTCGAACAATTGCGCGGCATGCGCAACCGCAAGCCAGGTCTTGCCGGTGCCGGCGGGGCCGATGCCGAACACCAGCTCATGCCGCTTCAACGCGCGGATGTAGGAGTCCTGCGCCGCCGTGCGCGCGCGCACCGGGCGCTTGCGCAAATTGATGCTGTCGAAGCTGGATTTCGCCGACTTGGCGTCGAACTCGAACAGCGAGCCTTGCGCGATCACCGCGCGGATCGCGCCTTCGACCTCGCCCTGGTCGACGTCCTGCCCCTTCACTGCGTGGGCGTAGAGCGTCTCCAGTACCCGGCGTGCGGCATCGCAGCCGTCGCGGGTGCCGCCGATGGTGATGTGGTTGCCCTTGGAGTCGACGACGACTCCGAGCCGCCGCTCGATCTGCGCCAGGTTCTGGCCATAGGGGCCGACCAGCGCGGATGCGGCACGGTTGTCGTCGAAATCGATGACGACCTGGGTCTCGGGCGGAACTTGCATGTCGCGGTCAAATTTGCGGCTGGGAGCGATGGAAGACGAATCCGATGCGCTTTTTGGCAAGGGTTCAGGCTCCAGTGGCGATGGATGATAAAGCGGGCTCGCGCCTATTGCGTGGCGTGGCGAGCTCGCCGAGGAAACTGTAGCGCTCGAGACTGTCGATCCTGACCGGCAGGATCTGTCCGATGATATCGGGCGAGGCCATCACGTGCGCAGGCTGAAGGAAGGCGGTGCGGCCGACGATCTGGCCGTCCTTGCGCGCCGGACGTTCGAACAGCACGTCGACCGTTGAGCCAATCGCAGCCTTGTTGAAGGCCGATTGCTGGCTGTCGATCAAGTCCTGGAGCCGCTCCAATCGCTGGTCCATCTCGGCGGGGGACACCGTCTCCTGCATATCCGCGGCCGGCGTTCCCGGCCGGGCGGAGTATTTGAACGAATAAGCCGCAGCGTAGCCGATTTGCGTGACAAGCGC
The DNA here is from genome assembly GCF_028128765.1 of Bradyrhizobium sp. CCBAU 51627. GTDB lineage: Bacteria > Pseudomonadota > Alphaproteobacteria > Rhizobiales > Xanthobacteraceae > Bradyrhizobium. The sequence continues at coordinate 35,208 of NZ_LBJG01000077.1, read as the reverse complement.
GAGGGTGGCGAGAAAATCTTGCTCGCTCTCGCCGGGGAAGCCGACGATAAAATCCGATGAAAAAGCAATGTCTTGGCGCGCGGTGCGGAATCGGTCGATGACGCGCCGGTAATCATCGGCGGTATGTTTCCGGTTCATGGCGGCCAGAATCCGGTCTGAGCCCGACTGTACCGGCAGGTGCACGAACGGCATCAACGCGTCGAGGTCGCGATGGGCTGCGATCAGGCTGTCATCGACGTCGCGGGGGTGGCTGGTCGAATAGCGCAGCCGCGCGATGCCGGGAATTTTGGCCAGATGCTCCAGCAATTGGCCGAGCCCCCAGCTTTTTCCGTCGGGTCCCTCGCCATGATAGGCATTGACGTTCTGCCCGATCAGCGTGAGCTCGCGCACGCCGTTGTCGGCAAGGCGCTTCACATCGTCGACGATTTTTGCCACGGGGCGCGAGACCTCCGCGCCTCGCGTGTAAGGCACGACGCAGAATGTACAAAACTTGTCGCAGCCTTCCTGCACCGTGACGAACGCGGAAATGCCGCGCGCGCGGATCGCATCGGGCTTGGGCTGGGCGAGGAAGCCGAACTTGTCGGCGGCGGGAAATTCAGTCTCGATCGCGCGGCCTTCGCTGCTGGCGCGCTTCACCAGTTGGGGTAGGTGATGGTAGCTCTGCGGGCCGACCACGACGTCGACCGTGGGTGCCCGGCGGACGATCTCCTCGCCTTCGGCCTGGGCGACGCAGCCGGCGACCGCGATCTGCATGGCGCGGCCCTCACGTGCCGCCTCGTCCTTGGCGAGGCGCAGGCGACCGAGCTCGGAATAGACCTTTTCAGAGGCCTTCTCGCGGATGTGGCAGGTGTTGAGGATGACGAGGTCGGCCTCCTCGGCGCGATCGGTCTCCGTGAATCCTTCGGGAGCCAGGGTGTCCACCATGCGCTGGGCATCGTAGACGTTCATCTGGCAGCCATATGATTTGATGTGCAGCTTGCGCGGCGGCGTCATGGAACCCGGAAATTGCGGTGGAGGACAGCCTTCAAATAGAGGCTGGAGAGCCGAAAATCCAGCGATTGGGGGCCTGCGGCCGTCATTCCGGGGCGCGACGTAGTCGCGAACCCGGAACCAAGCGGTTTTGGCGCAAGATTCGCAGGTGCGCGAGTGCGCGCTAGAGTTTTCTGCTGCGCATCGCCCCCGAATGACGGCAACAATCAGTCCGTCCGGGCGTCCGTCGCGACACGCCGGACCAGTTCCGGCAATTGCCGCATATCGTCGAAGGTCAGTCCGGCGCCAGCGGCCCGCAGCCTTTCGGCGTGCCCGGGCGGGCAGTGGCTGCCGCCGCAAAAGCCCAGCACGGTCATGCCGGCGGCGTGCGCGCCGGTTACGCCGGGGACGCTATCCTCGATCACCAGGCACCGCTCCGGCGCGGCCCTCATCTGCGCGGCGGCGAACAGAAATAGATCGGGCGCCGGCTTGCCGCGTGCAACCTGGCTTGCCGAAAAGACGTGCGGAGCGAGCAGGTCATACAGGCCGGCACAGGTCAGGCCGTGAAGGATCTTGTTCGGTGTGCTGCTCGATGCAACGCATTTGGGCAAATCGATCGCGCTGATCGCTGCGGCCACATGGGTAATCGGTTGCAGATCGCTGGCGTAAGATTGCAGCGTGGCCGCATTGACCCGCTGCTCGAAATCGTCGGGAAGGCTGCGGCCGATCTCCTGCTCGACGATGCGCCGGGCGTCCTTTTCGGACACGCCGAGAAAGCGGGCCAGCACCTGCTCCGACGTGATCGGATAGCCGTGCCTGGTCAGCACGTCCGCATGCGCGCGACAGGAGATCACCTCGCTGTCCACGAGCACGCCATCGCAATCGAAGATGATGAGATCGATGGGCACTAAACTGACTTAGGACGACGGCTTGTCGTCGTCGAGCGGGACGCAATAAAGCTCGAGCCGATGATCGACCAGCTTGTAGCCGAGCTTGCGTGCGATCTCCGCCTGCAGCTTCTCGATCTCTTCCGAGGTGAACTCGATCACCTTGCCGTCGCGCAGATTGATGAGGTGATCGTGATGGCTGTCGCGCATCTGCTCGTAGCGCGCGCGGCCTTCGCGGAAATCGTGGCGTTCGATGATGCCGGCATCCTCGAACAGCTTGACGGTGCGGTAGACGGTCGAGATCGAGATCTTGTCGTCGACCGCGACACAGCGCCTGTACAATTCCTCGACGTCGGGGTGATCGACCGCTTCCGCCAGCACGCGGGCGATGACGCGCCGCTGCTCGGTCATGCGCATTCCGGTGGCGGCGCAGCGCGCCTCGATGCCGGTCGCCTTGGATACGGAAGAAGGTTTAAGTCCAGTCATATCGTGTCCGCCTGACGGGGCGTTTTCTGCCATCAATGTTACGACAAGTCACGTCGCATCAGAAGGGCGTTCAATTGTTCCCCGTTGGCCTGCTTATAGTAGCGTTCGCGGCGTCCGACCACCACGAATCCGCACCCGTCGTAGAGCCGCCGCGCCGGCTGGTTATTTTCCTCGACTTCGAGAAATATCGTGCGTACGCCGCGCCCTGCGAGGTGGCCGAGATGGGTCATCAGCAGCGTGCGGGAGAGGCCGCGGCCGCGATGGGCCGGATCGACCGCAACCGAGAGGATTTCCGCTTCGTCCGCGCCGATCCGGGACACCGCAAAGCCGATGGTCTTGCGCCCCAGGCGCAAGCGGTGGACCAGCGTGTTGCTCTCGATGAGCATACGCTCGAATTCGCCTTCGCCCCAGCCATGCGCGAAGGACTTGCCGTGAAGCTGCGCCAGCCGCGCCGCGTCGCGCGCGGACGCCGGCTCGACGGCCGCGGTGCCGCCGCGCCACCATTCAGAAAGCCATCTCATCATGAGATTGCGGCGTGTGCGAGCGGCGGCGCGGCCGGCTTTGCGTCAGGCGCCTTCAGGTAGAACGGCCGCGCCGGATTGGTGTCGGGATTGGCCGCAGCGCCGAGCCAGGCCACCCAGCTGATGTCGGGCGCGGGCTGGGTATCAACCGCAAGGGGTTGCGGCCCATCCTTCGGCCAGCGATCGGCGAGAATCCTTGCGGCATTGCCGACCAGATGCGGCGCGCCGAATTGCGAAGCGGCGATGGCGTCGTCGATCGGGGCGATCGCCGGCTGCACCAGCTGGCTGCCGTCGCCGGCGACAATCTGGAAATAGACATGATCGTGCCGCGCATCGATCGCCGAGATCACTGGCGCCGTTCCGCTCTGGCCGACGATGGCGGCCGCATAGGCGGACAGGGTGGTCAGGCCGACGGCGGGCCGCTTCGCGGCGAGCGCAAGGCCACGGGCTGCCGATATGCCGACACGCAGGCCGGTGAAGCTTCCAGGGCCGAGGGTGACGGCGATGCGATCGAGCGAGGTGAAGGCGAGATTGGCCGACTGCATCACGCGCGCGATCATCGGCATCAGCGCCTCGGCGTGACCGCGCTTCATGAGCAGCTGCTCCCGCGCAAGGAGCTCGCCGGCATCGGTGTCGAGCACGGCGGCTGCGCACGCCTCGAGCGCCGTATCGATGGCAAGGATCAGCATGTCGCGATCATAGCATTGCCAACCGGATGATGCCCAAGCTTCTTGCCGTCATGGCCGGGGCTTGACCCGGCCATCCACGACTTTGCAGCTCCAAAAACGCGGATGCCCGGGACAAGCCCGGGCATGACGGAAACGATCGGTGCGCCGATCGCGCAATTTACATCGGCCGGACTTCGACCACGTCGGGCACGAAGTGCTTCAGCAGGTTCTGGATACCGTGCTGAAGCGTCGCGGTCGAAGACGGGCAGCCCGAGCAGGCGCCCTTCATGTTGAGGTAGACGATGCCGTCCTTGAAGCCGCGGAAGGTGATGTCGCCGCCGTCATTGGCGACGGCTGGCCGCACGCGGGTCTCGATCAGGTCCTTGATCATGTCGACCGTCTCGGCATCGGCCTCGTCGAAGAACTCGTCCTCGTCGTCGAGCTCGACATCGGCTTGCGCCGTGCCGTCGGCGAGCAGCGGCGCGCCGGACATGTAGTGCTCCATGATGGCGCCGAGGATCGCGGGCTTGAGCTGCTGCCACTCACCGTTCGCCTTGGTCACGGTGATGAAGTCGGATCCGTAGAAAACGCCGATGACGCCAGGCACATCGAACAGCTTTTCGGCGAGCGGCGAACGCGTTGCAGCTTCGCGGCTCGAAAATTCCATCGGGCTGCCGTCGGAAACGGCGCGGCCGGGGATGAATTTCAGCGTGGCGGGATTGGGGGTGGCTTCGGTTTGAATGAACATGGTTTTCTCCAGACGTCGCCGGTTCAAGGCCGGCGCGTGCGCTATTCCCTAGCAGATGGCGATGGGGAACGCACGGTCAAGGGGGAAAACGGTCGTTTCGCTGTTATTTCAGCGGGTTAGGGGGCGGCTTCTCCCTCTCCCCGCAAGCGGGGAGAGGCGAGACGGCCCGGCGCCGTGACGCCGGCCAGCCTTCAGCGCCGTCGGATGAAGCCGACGATATCCTTCGAGAGCTTCATGGTCTCGTCAGCAATGGCCCGGGCCCGGTCGGAACCGTCGTTCAGGATCGCGTCGATATGGCCGGGATCGGCCACCAGGCGCTTCATCTCGCCCGCAATCGGCGCGAGCTTGGTGACGCACAGTTCGGCCAGCGCGTTCTTGAAGCTGGAGAACTGGCCGCCGCCGAAATCGCGCAGCACGTCCGCCTTCGAGCGGTCGGACAGCGCGGCGAAGATGCCGACGAGATTGTCGGCTTCGGGACGCGCTTCCAGGCCCTTCTCTTCCGTCGGCAGCGGCTCCGGATCGGTCTTCGCCTTGCGGATCTTCTGCGCGATGGTGTCGGCGTCGTCGGTGAGGTTGATGCGCGAATTGTCGGATGGATCCGACTTCGACATTTTCTTGGTGCCGTCGCGCAGGCTCATCACGCGCGTCGCCGGGCCGGTGATGAAGGGTTCCGGCAGCGGGAAGAACAGACCGTCGCTGAAGCCGTGACTGCGGATCGAGTCGCCGAAATCGTTATTGAACTTCTGGGCGATGTCGCGCGAGAGCTCGAGATGCTGCTTCTGGTCCTCGCCGACAGGCACGTGGGTGGCGCGGTAGAGCAGAATGTCGGCAGCCATCAGCACCGGATAGTCGTAGAGCCCGACGGAGACGTTCTCGCGGTCCTTGCCGGCCTTCTCCTTGAACTGGGTCATGCGGTTCAGCCAGCCCAGGCGCGCGACGCAGTTGAAGATCCAGGTGAGCTCGGCGTGGCCGGAGACCTGGCTCTGGTTGAACACGATGTGCTTTTTCGGATCGATGCCGCTGGCAATGAACGCCGCAGTCACCTCGCGGGTGACGCGCGCGAGCTCGGTCGGCCCGCCCCAGACGTCCACCCCTTGCGTGATCGCGTGCATGTCGACGACGCAATAGATGCAGTTGTGGGTCTGCTGCATCTTCACGAAGTTGACGATCGCGCCGAGGTAGTTGCCGAGGTGCAGATTGCCCGTCGGCTGGACGCCCGAAAATACCCGTTCAACGAATGGCATGGTCAGTCTTCCTGAGAGGTCGCCGGCCGTCGTTTCCAACAGCGGCGCTGCCCCGTCAAGGGCAATTCGTCAGACCGGCCGCTTCAGGGCATTAACCGCCTCGCGCCAGGAGGCGGCGCCAAGGATTTGCAGGAGCAGGCCGTAAACGGCGATCCCGGCACCGATCTGCGCGCCCAGCACGATGAAGCGGATCAGGCCGTGGGTCTCTGATGGCATCAGCGCTGTCATCAGCCAGAGCAGGGCGCCCATGGCGGCGGCGGCAAGCACGATCCGCGGCAGCCGCTTTTGCGCGGTGGCATCAAACGAGAAGCCGAATTCGCTTGAGCCTGTCTGGAGCAGCGAGACGGCGCTGCTCCAGGCGCCGGCCGCAATGCTCGCGGCGATGCCGCTCGCGCCGAAGAAGTGTCCGAGCAGCACGGCGAGCAAGACCGCGACCACGAAGCCTTTGGCCGTCGCGAGCAGCGGCGTCATCGTGTCGCTGCGGGCGTAGAAGGCCGGCGACAGCGCCTTGATCAGCACATGCGCCGGCAGGCCCAGCGCCAGCCACATCAGCGCATGCGCGGTGGCTGCGCTGTCCTCCGCGTGGAAGGCGCCATGCTCGAACAGCAGCCGCACGATCGGCACGGCGAGCACGGCGAGGCCGAGCGTGGCGGGCAGTGCGAGTCCGGTCGCAAGTTCCAGCGCGCGCGATTCCGCGTGCGCCACCGCCTCGCGGTCGCCGCTTCCCACGGCGCGCGTCAGCTCCGGCACCAGCACCGTGCCCATGGCAACGCCGACGATGCCGAGCGGCAGCTCGATCAGGCGGTTGGCGAAATAGAGCCAGGACACGGCGGACGGCGTTGCCGAAGCGATGATCGCGCCCGCAACCATCAGCCATTGCGGGCCCGAGCTTGCGATCATGCCGGGGATCGCCTTGGCAAAGAAGCCGCGCATCTCCTTGTCGAAACCCGCGCGCAGCGGCGTCGCGAGACGCGCACTTCGCTGTGAAGCCAGCATCACGAGTTGCAGCAGGCCGGCGATGCCGACGGTCGTCGCCAACATCCATGCGGCGAGAGCCGCATCGGCGTGCCACAGCAGCAGCGCGGTGATGACCGCGATCAGCGCGATGTTGAACAGCAGCGGCGAGAACGCGGTGAGTGCAAATTTGCCTTGAGCGTTCAGCAATCCCATCAGAACCGTGACCGGGCCGGCAAACGCCAGATAAGGCAGCATCAGCCGCGCGTTCTGGACGGCGAGATCGAGCGTGGGGCTGCCGACGAAGCCCGGCGCGATGATCACAATGATCAGCGGCATAGCGACGGCGATGCCAATAGAGATCACGATCAGGGCGGCGCTGACCGTGCCGAGCACGCGCCCCGCAAAGGCCGAAGCCACCTCCGCGCCCTCGCTGTCACGGACGCGCAGCCAGGCCGGGATCAGCGCCGCGTTGAGTGCCCCTTCGCTGAGCAGCCGCCGCACCACATTGACGAGCTGGAAGGCGGCCAGAAAGGCATCCGCAACAGCGCCGGTGCCGAGCAAGGCCGCGATGAGGGAATCGCGCGCAAAGCCCAGGAGCCGCGAGGCCAGTGTTCCCGTCGAGACGGTCAGGAAGGAGCGGATCATCGGGGCCGTTATAATACCGTTGCTTGCCCGTAGCGGCCCGGTCGTGATAGGCCGCGAGCCGGATTTCAGGCCGACAGGAAGCGGATTTTCGCGGGGATCGCAATCCGCCAAACAGGATCAAGGTGAATGGCTGACGTGAAATATGACGTTCTCGGTATCGGCAACGCGCTGTTCGACGTGCTGGTCCGGACCGATGAAGCCTTTTTGGTCAAGCACGGCATGACCAAGGGCAGCATGTCCCTGATCGACGAGGCGCGGGCTACCGCCATTTACAACGACATGGGCCCGGCGACGGAAGTCTCGGGCGGCTCGGCCGCCAACACCATCGTCGGCATCGGCAGCTTCGGCGCGCGTGCGGCTTATGTCGGTAAAGTCAAGGACGACCAGATCGGCAAGCTCTATGTCCACGACATCCGGTCCGCCGGCGTCGCCTTCAACACGCCGCCCGCGAAGGACGGCCCCGCCACCGGCTGCTCCTACATCCTGGTCACCGGCGACGGCGAGCGCACCATGAACACCTATCTCGGTGCGGCGCAGGACCTGTCGCCGGCCGATATCGATCCGGCCGAGATCGCGGCCGCCAAGATCGTCTATCTCGAAGGCTATCTCTGGGATCCGCCGGGTGCGAAAGACGCCTTCCTGAAGGCCTCCAAGATCGCCCACGAGGCCGGCCGCAAGGTGGCGCTGACGCTGTCCGATTCCTTCTGCGTCGGCCGTTACCGCGACGAGTTTCTGGGGCTGATGCGGGACGGCATCGCCGACATCGTGTTCGCCAACGAGTCCGAGCTGCACGCGCTCTACGAGACCTCCGACTTCGATACCGCGCTCAAGCAGCTGCGCAACGACGTCAAGCTCGGCGTGGTGACCCGCAGCGAAAAGGGCTGCGTGGTGGTGACGCCGACGGATGCCGTCGCAGCGCCGGCCTCGCCGATCACGCAACTGATCGACACCACCGGCGCCGGCGATCTGTTTGCCGCGGGATTTCTCTACGGGCTCTCGCGCGATCTGTCGCACAAGCAGTGTGGCGAGCTTGGTGCGCTTGCCGCGGCCGAAGTGATCCAGCACATCGGCGCGCGCCCGCTCGTGTCGCTGAGGGAGCTGGCCCAGCAGCGCGGGCTGACGGTTTAGGGCCGAAGTCGCGCCTCGCGCTTCACTGTCGTCGCCCGGCTTGACCGGGCGATCCAGTATTCCAGAGACGTCAGTGGTTCAGTCGAGAAGTCGCGGCGTACTGGATTCCCCGCTTTCGCGGGGAATGACAGCGTCGGTGGGGCGAGCGCGTTCAGCACCTCACGCCGTCTTCGCCGCTTTCAACCCCAGCCGCTGCTCCACGGCATCCCGCATCACGAATTTCTGGATCTTTCCGGTCACCGTCATCGGGAATTCGTCGACGAATTCCACGTAGCGCGGGATCTTGTTGTGGGCGATCTGGCCGTCGCAGAAGGCATGGATCTCCTCGGCGGTCAGCGTCTCGCCCGGCCTGACGCGGATCCAGGCGCAGAGCTCCTCGCCGTAGCGGGTGTCGGCCACGCCAAAAATCTGCACATCCTGGATCTTGGGGTGGCGGTACAGAAATTCCTCGATCTCGCGCGGATAGAGATTCTCGCCGCCGCGGATCACCATGTCCTTGATGCGGCCGACGATGTTGCAATAGCCCTCATCGTCGATGGTGGCGAGGTCGCCGGTATGCATCCAGCCGGCGGTATCGAGCACCTCGGCGGTTTTCTCCTTCTCCTCCCAATAGCCCAGCATGACGCTGTAGCCGCGGGTGCAGAGCTCGCCGCGTTCGCCGCGCTTGACGATCCGCCCCTCGAGGTCGATGACCTTCACCTCGACATGCGGATGAATCCGCCCGACGGTGGAGACGCGCCGTTCGAGCGGGTCGTCCGTCGCGCTCTGGAAGCTGACCGGACTGGTTTCGGTCATGCCATAGGCAATGGTCACCTCGCGCATGTTCATCTCGGTGTTGACGCGCTTCATCACCTCGATCGGGCAGGGCGCGCCGGCCATGATGCCGGTGCGCAATGATGTCAGGTTGAATTTTTTGAACTCGGGATGATCGAGCTCTGCGATGAACATGGTCGGCACACCGTACAGCGTGGTGCATTTCTCCTGTTCGATCGCGCGCAGTGTCGCGAGCGGATCAAAGCCCTCGCCGGGATAGACCATGGTCGCGCCGAGCGTGACGGAGGCGAGGTTGCCCATCACCATGCCGAAGCAATGATAGAGCGGCACCGGGATGCAGATGCGATCCGCTTCCGTCAGGCGCATTGCGCGTCCGGTGAAATAGCCGTTGTTGAGGATGTTATGGTGCGTCAGCGTCACGCCCTTTGGTGAGCCCGTGGTGCCGCTGGTGAACTGGATATTGACCGGGTCGTCGAACTGAAGCGCCGCGCCGAGTGCCGCAAGCTGTTCGCGATGCTCGGGTTTGCCCATGCACGCGACCTCTTCGAGCGGGATCGTGCCGGGCGCCGAGGGGCCGCCAATCTGAATCACCATCCGCAGGGCCGGCAGCCGCGCCGCCTGCAGCTGTCCGGGCGTGGCGCTCGCCAGCTCCGGCAGCAGCGTGTTGAGCATCTCCATATATTGGCTGGTCTTGAACGCCGTCGCGGTGACGATCGCCGCGCAGCCGACCTTCTTCAGCGCGAATTCCAGCTCGCTGAGCCGATAGGCGGGATTGATCGTCACCAGGATCAGGCCGGCCTTGGCGGCGGCGAACTGGGTCAAGGTCCATTCCGGCCGGTTCAGCGACCAGATGCCGATCCGCTCACCGCGTTCGAGACCCAGCGCGAGAAAGCCGGCGGCAAGCGCATCGACGCGCTCGGCGAATTCCGTCCAGGTCCAGCGCACGCCGTGGCTGGGCGAGACCAGCGCCTCGCGGCTGCCCCAACGCCGCACCGCATGGTCGAGACTGCGGCCGATGGTGTCGCCGATCAGCGGCGTGTCCGAGATGCCGCAAACGTAGCTTTCGGCTTTACCTGCAAGATCGTTTGCCAAGTTCGTCTCCTCAAACCTTTATTGCCTCGTGCCCTGAAGCCGATGGCTCTCGGGCACGAGGTTATCCGTTGCGGCGAATGCGCGCGACACTGCGCGCCTCATACTAACGGTTAGGCTGCCTTCTTCCCGCTCCCGGCATCGAGCCCGGCATAGACGCCACGCTCAAATCCCGCGAAGGCCTCCAGGCATTTCGCGTCCGCGAACGGCAACAGCTGCATCAGGATCACGCCGGTGACGTCGCGCGCCGGATCGATCCAGTAATAGGTGTTGGCGAGGCCCGCCCAGGCGAGGCTGCCGGCACTGCGGCCTTCCGGCGTCTTGGCGGTGTTGATCAGGAAGCTGAGACCCCACTTCTTGGCTTGGTCGGGATAGAGGTCGACGTCGTTGGTGTACATCGGCGCCACCGAGGTCATCTTGGTGACGTTGAGATCGCCGATGTGGTTCTGCCCCATGGTCGCAACCGTCTCGGCCTTGAGCACCTGATTGCCGTTGCCGCGGCCCTTGTTCAGGATCATCTGGGTGAACTTGATGTAGTCGCCCGCGGTCGAATAGAGGCCGCCTCCGCCCATGTGGAATTCCGGCTCCTGCTCGAGCTCGAACGGAATCGCGGCGAGCTGGCCATCCTCGCCGCGCGCATGCATGCCGACCAGGCGCTTGCGCATGTCATCGGTAATCTTGAAGGCGGTGTCGCCCATGCCGAGAGGGGCGAACAGATTGTCGCGCAAGTATGCATCGAGGCGCTTGCCGCTGACCGCCTCCACCGCCTTGCCGACGAAATCGATATTGGTGCCATACTCCCAGCGCGTGCCGGGGTCGGACGCGATCGGCGTCTTCAGCGCGGCATTCTGGCAGGTGGTGATCGGCGGCGTGCCGGTCTTGTCCAGATAGGTCGCGATGTCGCCGTTCCACATATTGTAGCAGAAGCCGGCGGTGTGGGTCATGAGGTGACGCAGCGTGATCGGTGCCTTCGCCGGCCGCAGCCTCGCTTCACCTTTTTCATCGAAGCCTTCGAGCACTTGCGGCTTGGCGAGATCGGGCAGCACCTCGCCGATCGGCGCATCGAGCGACAGCTTGCCCTGCTCGACCAGCTGCATCGCGCCGGCCGATGTTATCGCCTTCGTCATCGAGGCGATCCAGAACACGCTGTCCAGCGTCATCGGATCGGGCTTGGACAGATCGCGCTTGCCGAACGCGCCTTGATACAGCACGTCGTTACCGCTGGCGGCGATCGCAACGACTCCGGGGATTTCCTTGGCATCGCTTGTCTTGCGCAGAATCTCGTCGATCTCAGCTTTGCTTTGCATCTACGTTTCCTCCGGTTTGATTATTGTTGGAAGTGATCGGATTGTCCTCCCGGAGGTCGCGTGCGGCAAGCATCTCAACTTGCGCGCCGGTCGCGATGTCGTGACTTGACGGTTCCGGCGTCGCGCGGGACGACTGATCTGCAACACGTCTTCACAATTTGCGGTGGATGGCCGCAGCTGACCGTGACCCTGGATGGCCGCGGCGATATGTTTCGAGCGTTTTGAAGCACTTGAAACGCTTTGTGCGTTGCGACGTTCAGCTTGCGGCCCGACTTGGGGCTGACGTTAGGATTTGAAGCAAATTTTGGCGGCCCAGCGGCCGCGAGGGGGACCTGAGATGATTTCAACCTGGAGCGAATGGAAGCGCTATCCCCGTCCCGGACGTGGCGATAATTTGGAAGCGCCGATCTCGCCCGGCATTTACGAGGTTCGGATCGCCGGCACTGGCGCGCTCTATTCCTTCGGCGCGGTCGATAATCTGGCGCAGTCGCTGGCGCTGCTGCCGGTTGGCTCGAAAAACTGGTTCGGCCGTCGCGATACCTCCGACGTGCCCGATCTCGAATATCGCACCTGCGCGACCTCCTCGAAGGCCGACGCCAAAGCGGCCGCCGAGCGCATGATCGGCCGGCGCGAGACCTATATGAGCGGCGCGGCCTGATCCTCTCCGTGGTGTTGGTGCTTCACCTCTCCCCGCCGGGGAGAGGTGAAGAGCCGGCCGCTCCCAACTTCAGCAATCAGCAGATGTGCGTTGCGGGGCGGTGCATTGCATACCGTCTGCCCCTATATTCCGGCCGATCCGATCGTCCCAGGGAGTAACGCCATGACCCCGACCGCCGCTGCACGCGCCCAGCACGCCACTGCCGCCTTGCGTGACCGCCTGAAGGACCCATCGCTGCTGAAGGAGGCCTGCTACATCGACGGCGCCTGGGTCGGCAAGCCGGTCTTCGCGGTGAACAATCCCGCGACCGGTGTCGAGATCGCAAAAGTGCCGCAGCTTGGCGCCGATGACACCACCAAGGCGGTCGAAGCCGCCCAGCGCGCGTTCCCGGCCTGGGCCAAGCACACCGCCAAGCAGCGCTCCAACATCCTGCGCAAATGGTTCGAGCTGATCATCGCCAACCGCGAAGACCTCGCGCTGATCCTCACCTCCGAGCAGGGCAAGCCGCTGTCGGAAGCGCTCGGCGAGGTCGATATCGGCGCCGCCTATATCGAGTTCTTCGCCGAGGAAGCCCGCCGCGTCTATGGCGAGACGATCCCGACGCAGCGGGCTGATGCGCGGCTGCTGGCGATCAAGCAGCCGATCGGCGTCTGCGGCGCCATCACGCCGTGGAACTTTCCGAACTCGATGATCACGCGAAAAGTGTCGCCGGCGCTGGCCGCGGGCTGCACCGTGGTGCTGAAGCCCGCCAACGAGACGCCGCTCTCGGCTCTCGCGCTGGCCGTGCTCGCCGAGAAGGCCGGCATCCCCAAGGGCGTGCTCAACATCATCACCGGTGATGCGCCGCCGATCGGCAAGGTGCTGTGCGAGCATCCGGCGGTGCGCTTCGTCGGCTTCACCGGCTCGACCGCAGTCGGCAAGATTCTCTACCAGCAGGCCTCCGTCGGCGTGAAGCGCCTCGGCCTCGAACTCGGCGGCAACGCCCCGTTCGTGGTGTTCGATGACGCCGACATCGACGCCGCGGTCGAAGGCGCGATCGTCTCGAAATATCGCAACATGGGCCAGACCTGCGTCTGCGCCAACCGCATCTACGCCCAGGACAAGATCTACGACGAGTTCGTCAAGAAGCTGTCGGCGAAGGTCGCGGCGATGAAGATCGGCGACGGCACCGAGAGCGGCGTCACGCAGGGGCCCCTGATCAACATGAAGGCAATCGACAAGGTCGAACGCCACATTGCCGATGCCGTCAAGCGCGGCGCCAAGATTGTGACCGGCGGCAAGCGCAGCGAGCTCGGACGTTCGTTCTTCGAGCCCACCGTGCTCGCCGACGTCAAGCCGGATTCCCTGGTATCGCAGGAGGAAACCTTCGGTCCGCTCGCCCCGGTGATCCGCTTCAAGGACGAGGCTGACGTCATCGCGATGTGCAACGCCTCGCCGTTCGGCCTCGCATCGTACTTCTACTCCCGCGATATCGGCCGCGTCTGGCGCGTCGCCGAAGCGCTGGAATCAGGCATGGTTGGCGTCAACACCGGCCTGATCACCACCGAGGTTGCGCCCTTCGGCGGCGTCAAGGAAAGCGGCCTTGGACGCGAAGGCTCGCGTCACGGCATGGAAGAATACGTCGAGATCAAATACGTGATGATGGCGGGGGTGTAGCCGCCGGCATCGCTTGACGCAGGTCAAAAGGCCTCCGGAAAGACACCGTAATTTGGCACAAGCGGCATTATAAGGTTTGCCGCACGCAGGATTGCGGCTCGCGAATGCTGACGAGGACCTCTTTCGTTCCGGGTGAGAAGCGGCTGCTGGGCCGCTTCTGGCAAAGCGCTTCGGGATATTGGCGGGGCCCCACCGCCTGGGTCGCATGGGCCCTGGTCCTCGGTTTGATCGTCAATGTGATCCTGCAACTTCTGACGCAATACGGCCTGAACTTCTGGAATCGCGACTTTTTCAACGCCATTGGCCGGAGAGATCAGGCGGAGCTTCTGTACCAGACGTACCGGTTTCTGCCGCTGGCGGCGGCGAGTATCGCCTTGACCGTATTCTCGGTGTGGGCGCGCATGACCCTGCAGCGCTCCTGGCGGGAGTGGCTGAGCAATCGCCTCTATGACGATTGGCTAGGACGTTCTCACCTTGTGAAGGCAGGCCCCCTCGCCGGACACCATGAGGCGCCCGAATATCGCATCGCCGAGGACGCCAGGGTCGCGACCGACCTGCCGATCGACCTCGTCACCGGACTGCTTCAGTCCTTGCTCACCATCGGTACGTTCATCGGTGTGCTCTGGTCTGTCGGCGGCAATCTGCAGGTCCATCTTGATGGCATAGACTTCACGATTCCCGGGTATCTCGTCCTTGCCGTGATCGCGTATGCCGCGCTGCTCGCGATCGGCATCTGGCTGACAGCCGGGCATCTGACGCGAGTCATCGAGGAGAACAAGCGGATGGAGGCCGAACTGCGGGCGATCGGGACGCATGTGCGCGAGAGCGGTGAGGGGAAGATCGTGTCCGAGGATCGACCGAATGGCCGGCACGCCCTCGTGTCGGCGTTGAAGGCCGTGATCGCGATCTGGCGCATCTATTGCTGGCAATTGATGCGGATGACCCTGGTCACCTATACCAGTCTCCTGATTACGCCGGTGATCGGTCTGTTGCTGTGTCTGCCCAAATATTTGGTCGATGCGATGACGCTTGGCGAAGTGGTGCAGGCATCGGCGGCCTTTGTCGTCGTCCAGACCGCGTTCAACTGGTTCACGGACAACTACGCCAAGCTTGCAGAGTGGACGGCTTCCGCCAACCGGGTTGCCGAACTCCTGCTCGCCTTGGACGAAGACCAGGCGATCCAGGTCTAAAGCATGATCCGGAAAAGTGCACAGCGGTTTTCTCTCGCGACAAACGCGGAACGCGTTTGCGCGGAGATCATGCCCAAACAACAATCTAAGGCGCGATGACGATTCATCCAGATCTCATCGCGCTTTAGCCTGCCGGATTGCTTTCGCTATCGCCTGAGCACCGCAATCGTCCGGTTGGCGAATGTCAGTCGCTCGGCCATTACCGATACGAAATAAGTCAACAGCTTGTGGCTGAGCGCGGGGTCCTCGGCCTTGATGGCATCGAACTGGTGCGTATTCAGCACGTAGAGTACGCTGTCGACTTCGGCCTGGATGGTGGCGCTCCGCGGCGTGTGCGACACCAGGCCCATCTCGCCGATCGTGGTGTAGCGCCCCAGGCTGCGCACGCGCGTAGTGCGGTCGTCGTCGGCGGGGACCATGATGCCGACGCGGCCGTCGAGGATGAAGTGCATGGAATCGGCGGGGTCGCCGGCCTGCACGATGACCTCGCCGGCCTCGACCTCGATGCGCTGACAGCGGCGGATCAGCTCGTCGGCGTCATCCTCGCTATCGAGAATGCCCGCGAACCAGTCGCGCAGGCTAGCTTCTTCCTGTGCCAGCCCCTGATGCTGCGCAATGATTTCGTTCTCGCACCATTCCAGCGCGCGATCGAGCTCGCCGATGATGGTGACGCCTTCACCGATGAAGTCGCTTGCGCGCAGCACCTTCTCGGCCGCTGCCGACAGGTGCACCACAATCAATTCGACGCCGAGATCGGCCGCGCTGCGCTTGATCTGCGCGAAGCTGTAGGCTGCGGAGGAATCGACGCCGGTGACGAGCTTGAAGTCGAACAGCAGATAGCGGCACTCCGGACGTTCCTGGAGCAGCAGCTTGACATGCTGGTAGAGTCGGTTGGCGGAGCCGAAGAACAGATAGCTCTGGAGGTTGAGGCCCTGGATCTTGCCGCCATGGGCCTGCAGCACCTCCTGGTCGTCGCGCGAGCGGTCGAGCGAGGAGCGATATTCGGAGCCATCGAAACTGTACTTGATCGAGTCGACCCGTGCCGCACTGAAAGCAAACGTCGCGCAGCCGATGATCACGCCGATCAAAATGCCCGGCACGAAGCCCCAGGCGACGATGATGATGATGATGGCGACGAGCGAGAGATATTCGAGCTTCGACAGCCGCTTGCGCGACTCGATGATCCATTTGTGCAGCTGGTCGGCGCCGAGATAGAGCAGCAGGCCGCCAAGCACGAATTTCGGAATGAAGCCGAGCAATTCGGGCGCGACCCCAAGCATCAGCAGCGAGAGCGCCGAGGCGGTGAGGCTTGACAACCGGCCGCGTCCGCCGCTGGAAAAATTGAGCACCGAGCGGCTGATCGAGCTGCAGCCGGTGTAGCCGCCGAGCACGCCGGTGAGGATGTTGGCCGCGCCCGTGACGTTCAGCTCGCGCTCGAGATTGGCTTCGCGGTGCACGGCGACCTCGATGCCGGTGGTGTTGAACAGCGTGCTGGACGCGGTGACGAAGACGACGGCGACGAGATTGCCGAGCAAATCAGGGACGGCAAACCAGGGATAGTTGGCGAGCTCGTCGGTGTGCCAGGGCAGCATGAACGCCGCGTGCGGCGGCTGCTGGAACGTCCAGCCCAGGCTGCGTGCCGCATCGAGCGAAACCCCCGAGATCCAGAACGCCAAGTGCGCCGTGATCACGCCGCCGACCAGGATGATCGGCAACGCAAACGGATTCCGCGAGCGATGCCAGGTCAGATACAGCGCCAGTGCCATGGCGCAGGCGGCACCGAGCTCCAGCAGCGTGGTGCCGCTCGCGAAGCGCGGCAGCGTCGCGAGCTGCACCGGAATATTGGTGATGACCCTGACAGCACCCAGCGCAATGAGAAGTCCGGTGGCGCCGAGGAAGCCGCCGACCACGGGATAGGGGACGTAGCGGATCGCGCGGCCCAGCCGCGTGAGGCCCAGCCCGCACAGCACGATGCCGGTCAGCACGGTCGACAGGCCGAGCGTGATCAGGACAGGCGAGAGCAGCGGCGCCGATGGATTGGCCGCCTCGATGTGCTCGACCAGCGATGCCGCAAGGATCCCTGTGACGGCGGCAGTCGAGCTGTCGGGGGCGGCGATCGCAAAAGGAAGCGAGCTGCCGAGCCCGATCACGGCGGCAAGCACCGCCGAGCTGATGAAGGTCGCGGCGATGCCGTAGGACAGATAGGGCGAGAGCGGGCCGGCGAAGATCAACAGCGAATAGGACAGCCCGAACGTCACGGTGAGGACGCTGGCGGCACCCCCTCCAAAGATATCATTCAGCGCACGCTTGGCGGAGGGGCTGACCCGAGGGACCGGATCGAAGCCAATTGCAGGATCTGTCACGCTGTGACACTCGCTCATGAAAATACCCGCCCGGAGAGGTAGACGAGTGCGAGCCTAGCGCAACAAGATTCTTGCAAATATGAAGTATCCGACAGTTCTGCCGGCGTCCGCGTGCGAAACGGTCAACCATATGGTTGAGAGAAAAGCAGAAGTCTGTTGTCGCCCCGGCGAAGGCCGGGGCCCGTAACCACAGGGTGGGGTTTGGCGAAGACTCGGAGTGCGGTACTCCTGCTATCCGCAATCGACAGACTCCGCGGTATGGGTCCCGGCCTTCGCCGGGACGACGTTGGAGATGCATTGTGCCTCGCTCGCAACGACGGGTGCAAGGCGACTGCCCAGCCTAAATCTTCAGCTCCGTCCCCGTCACGCGCCGATACGCTTCCAGATAGCGCTTGCTGGTCGCATCGACCACGCTCGCCGGCAGCGGCGGCGGCGGGGCGTCGCCGTTCCAGCGGCCGGCGCGACGCTCGACATCGAGATAGTCGCGCAAGGGTTGCTTGTCGAAGCTGGCCTGCGGCTGGCCGGGCTTGTAGGCATCGACTGCCCAGAAGCGCGACGAATCCGGTGTCATGACTTCGTCGATCAGGATGATGCGGTCGTCCTTGTCGCGGCCGAACTCGAACTTGGTATCGGCGATGATGATGCCCTGCTCGCGCGCCAGCTCTTCGCCGAGGGTGTAGATCGCGCGCGTCATGCTCTCGAGCGTATAGGCGACCTCGTCGCCGACGACCTCGCGCATCTTCGCGATGGTGATGTTCTCGTCATGGCCGCTCTCGGCCTTGGTCGCGGGGCTGAAGATCGCCGGATCGAGCTTCTCGCTCTCGACGAGGCCGGTCTTCAGCTTCTCGCCCGCGAGCGTGCCGCTCTGCGCATATTCTTTCCAGGCCGAGCCCGAGAGATAGCCGCGGATCACACATTCGATCGGAAATACTTTGGTGCGCTTGCACAGCATGGCGCGGCCGAGGATTTCCGCGCGATGCGGCTTCAGGGCCGGCACCGCCGCGACGATCTCGTCGGTATCGGCGCTGATCATGTGATGCGGCACGATGCCTTCGAGCTTGTTGAACCAGTACGCGCTCACTTGCGTCAGCACCGCGCCCTTCATCGGGATGGTCTCGGCCATCACGACGTCGAAGGCGCTGATGCGGTCGGTGGTGAGGAGCAGCAGGCGGTCGTCGTCGACGGCATAGATGTCGCGCACCTTGCCGCGGCCGATCTTGGTCAGGGGCAGGTCGCTGGAGAGCATGGTGGTCATCGGCAGAGCCTTCAGGAAGAAAGTCCAGCCGCACCGGACAGTGCGGCCGGACACCGGATTAGCCTATTCCGGCAGCGGAATGAACTCATGTTCCTGCGGAACTGCGGCGAAGCGGCCAGTTTTCCAGTCCTGCTTGGCCTGCTCGATCCGCTCCTTGCTGGAGGAGACGAAATTCCACCAGATGTGGCGCGGCCCTTCCAGCGCATCGCCGCCGAGAAACATCATCCGCGTGGCCTTGGGCGCCTTCACGGTGATGCGATCGCCCGGACGGAAGATCAGCAGCCGCGGCCCTTCGTAACGCTCATTGGCGATCTCCACTTCGCCGTCGACGATGTAGATCGCGCGCTCCTCATGATCGGGGTCGAGCGGCACGGTCGCGCCGGCGGCGGCCGTGACCTCGGTGTAGAACCAGGGCGAGACCATTTTCACCGGCGAGGAAATGCCGAAGGCGGAGCCGGCGATCACCCGCGCGGTAAAATCACGCTCGGAAATCATCGGCAGATCGCCCGCGGCATAATGCTGGAACGAGGGATCGATCTCCTCGGAGCCTTCAGGCAGCGCGATCCAGCTCTGCAGGCCAAGCATCTGCTGGCCCGAGGCGCGCTGCGCATCCGGCGTTCGCTCGGAATGCGCGATGCCGCGCCCCGCCGTCATCAGGTTCATCGCGCCGGGCGCGATCTCCTGCACATTGCCCTCGCTGTCGCGATGCATGATGGACCCGTCGAACAAATAGGTGACGGTGGCAAGCCCGATATGCGGATGCGGCCGCACGTCCATGCCCTTTCCGGAGACGAACTGCACCGGGCCGAAATGATCGAAGAAGATGAAGGGCCCGACCATCTGCCGCTTGCCATGCGGCAGCGCCCGCCGCACCGCGAATCCGTCACCGAGATCGCGGGTGCGCGGCACGATGACGAGATCGAGTGCGTCGCATGTTTTGGGATCGCCGAGCACGGGATCGTTATCAGGCATCCAGCTCATGACGGGCTCCTTCTTAGCTCAGTGGGCTTGATCGTAGCAGGATTTCGCGTCGCCGTCGCGCCAAAGGCCGGGCCACATACGCCGGTGTCATCGCCTGCGAAGGCAGGCGATCCAGTACGCCGCGGCTCATCGGTTCTATCACCGCTGCCGCGGAGTACTGGATCGCCCGGTCGAGGCCGGGCGATGACAGCCGTGAGTGAGGATGGTCCTTGAAAAAATAGCGCTGACGACCGATGTTCGGCCGACCGCAACTGCGACCGACCCGCATCAATCGATGACCCTTGCCGCCCTGGACCTTGCCTTCCGCGCCGCCAGCGTCGCACTGTTGCTGGTGCTGGCGGCGGCGCTGCTGCAGGACTTCCGCAAAGTGCTGGCTGCTCGCCTCGGCGCGGCCTTCGCGCTGGGCTCGGCCGCGCATGCGGTGAGCTATTCGATGGATGTCACTTCGCGGGTCCCGCTCTGGCATGCACCCTTGATCGCGTTGTCCACCGGCACCATGGTGGTGTTCTGGCTGTTCACACGCGCCCTGTTTGACGACGAGTTTCGCCTCCATTGGTGGCACGGATGCGTTTGGGCACTGGTGACGGCGTTCAGCTTCGCGGGCTGCGTCTGGATTGCACCCGGCGGCCATGTGCGGTTCTCGGTCACGGTGGTCAATCTGATCGTGCTCGGGTTCATCGCGCTTGCGATCGCGCAGACGATCGCCTCCTGGCCGGCCGACCTGGTCGAGCGCCGTCGCAGCGCCCGCGTCTTCATCGTCTGCGCAACCGCGCTCTATGGCGGGCTGAACGCGGTGCTTCAGATCGCCGTCGCCGGCCATCACGTCGGCGCTGTCGCCGAAACCATCAATGCCGGCGTGCTCGCCTGCACCGTCGCGGCGATCGTCTACGCCATGATGCGCGTTGACGGGACGGATCTGTTTACGGCAGCAGTGGAGCCTGCATCGCCTGATGTTTCCAGTCAGCCTCCGCCCGTTGACGCCGCCGACCAGAAGCTCATCGACGCCCTGATGCGGCTGATGGCGGACGAGCGGATCTATCGTCAGGAGAACATCACCATCGGCGTGCTGGCCGGCCGGCTGAAAATTCCGGAATACCGGCTGCGCCGGCTGATCAACCAGCGGCTCGGCTATCGCAACTTCAATGTGTTCCTGAATAACCACCGGATCGAGGAAGCCAAGGCCGCGCTCGCCGATCCCACCCAGGCCGAGGTTCCCGTCATCACCATCGCGATTGACGCCGGCTTCCAGTCGCTCGGACCGTTCAACCGCGCCTTCAAGGCGGTGACCGGGGTGACGCCGACGGAGTACCGGCGGCTCAAGGTCGACGCGGCTTGGATTGTAAGGCACTGAAATCACATAGGAAGTCCGAAATCGACCAGCCCCGGTCAGTTTTGGCGAAGTCGTTTTCCAAATCCGGCGAGCGCGTCTCGCCCGCATCCGGCCTGCTCTCCGGCACTCGCCCCCCCAGCCGGAGAAAGCCTGTGACCCCTCGCCGCCAGATCGTCCTCCTCACCACCGCCATCGCCTGCGCCGGCCTCGCGCTCGGCGCAGCCAGGGCGCGTGACGTGCCCAAGGTTGCCACCGGCTTCATCGCCCACACGCTCTGCTCGGAGACGTTCGTCTCCGGCCTCGATTCCCAGCGCGACCTCACTGAAACAACCGAGGCGATGCCGGGCAGCGGCCTCCTGACCTGGGCGATGAATTTGCAGATCGATCACGCCCGCAAGGATGTCACCGTGACCCTGTTCGGCATCGGCCGCAGCCATGCCGTCTATCGCGAGGGACTTGGTTGTACGCTCGAGCACGGCCAGGGGATCGCCGACGTTCCGTTGCCGATCGACGACAAGCAGCCCGCGTTGCTGCCCGAGATTGCCGGCCCCGGAATCGTCCCGCCGCAAAGCGAGGCGCTGTCAGCTGCGCTCGACCGCGCCTTCACTGAACCCGCGCAGCCGCCCTATCGCCACACCCGCGCGATCGTCGTCATGAAGGCCGGGCGCATCATCGCCGAGCGCTATGCCGACGGCATCCGGCCGGAGACGCAGCTGCTCGGCTTCTCCATGACGAAGTCGGTGATCTCGGCGCTCACAGGCATCCTCGTGCGCCAGGGCAAGTTGAAGCTGGACGGGCCCGCGCCGATCGCCGCCTGGCAAGATCCTGACGATCCGCGTCACGCCATCACCGTCGATCAATTGCTGCGTCATACCGCCGGCATTGCCCTTGGAAGCTCGCTGGAGGCCTCGCTCGGTTCCGTGCTGGAGCCGGTCAACACGATGAAATACGCCGAGAACGATATGGCGGGCTTTGCCGAGCGCGCGCCGCTTGCGTCGGCGCCGGGCACGGCGTGGAATTACCACGACGGCAACTTCCTGATCCTCTCGCATCTCATCCGCAACGCCGCCGGCGGCAAGCCGGCCGATGCGCTTCGCTTTGCCCGCCGCGAATTGTTCGCGCCGCTCGGCATGCTCAACGTCACGCTCCAGCTCGACAGCGCCGGCACGATCGAAGGCTCCGGCGAGATGATGGCATCCGCGCGCGACTGGGCGCGCTTCGGCCAGCTCTATCTCAACGACGGCGTCGTCGGCGGCAAGCGCATCCTGCCCGAGGGCTGGGTGAACTGCTCGGCATCGGCCACACCAAACGCGTGGGTCGGCATCGGCGCCGGCTTCTGGACCAACCAGGGCGACAGCTTTGGCGCAAAATTTCGCGTCGAGCACGGCTGGCCGCGCGATGCCTTCTTCGCCAAGGGCACGATCGGCCAATACACGATCGTGATCCCGTCGGAGCGCCTGGTGATCGTGCGCCTCGGCCGCTCGCCGAATTTCCCGCCGGCAGCGGATGGCGTGTTCGATCTCGTACGCGACGTGGTGGCGATAACGCGCGAAAAGGGCAAGCTGGCGGGGGCGGAGTAGCAGCTACTGCCGCCCAAGCTCCGTCGCCTTCGTCACGCGATCGAACCGCTCCAGCGTCATGATTGCATCGGCGAACTTGTCGGCTCGTGCGTTGAGCACGGGCCGCGCCAGCGTCAGGAACTTCTGCTGCATCGCCTGCGTGTCGGGGAACGAGTTCGGCTCGCCGGAGGGATCGGCGTAGAGCCGCTCGTGCACGCCATCGTCCGTGGTGATGCTGACGCGCGCACCGAAGGGATGGGTGCGGCCGATCTCGAGGCGGTCGTCCTGCACCACGTCGAACTTGTCGGCGAGCGCGTCGATCGCGGCGTCGCCGAGCCTGGCGTAATCGTCCCAGCCAAACGAGCCCTGGTCGAGCGCAAGAGCGCCGGTGAAGAACATCGAGAACTGGCCGCCGACGATCGACGTCGGATGCCGCTTGGTGGCCGCATCGCCGGTCAGGATGATGCCGTTGCGATGCAGGCCGATCTCGACGCGCTTGACCTGGTCGGGCGTCAGATTGTGCTCGCGCCGCATCGCGATCAGCGCGTCGATCGCGGCATGGGTGTAACGGCAGCTCGGATAGGGTTTGACGCCGATCTTCATGGTCTCATAGGTCTTGCCGAGCTCGGCCACCGCCTTGCCTGGATGCGGATCGTCGGTGTAGCCGGCGAGCAGGCCATGCTTGCCTTCGATCGATTCCGCAGAGCCGACGAAATCGTTGCGCGCGAGCGTTGCGGCAATCACGCCGTTCATCGCGGCGGCGCCGACTTGGTAGCGCTTGTTCCATGCGCCGTTCATCAAGAATTGCAGCGAGCCCGCGGCCTGACTGCCGGCGACGCCGAACGCGGCGACGATCTGCGGCTCGGAGAGGCCGAACAGCTTTGCCGCCGCCGCGGCCGAGCCGTAAGTGCCGGCCGTCGCGGTCGGATGGAAGCCGCGCGCATAGTGCGACGTCGGGTCAAGCGCGTTGCCGAGCCGGCAGCAGACCTCATAACCCGCGACGATCGCAGTCAACACGTCGCGGCCGGAAGCACCGACCATTTCGCCGACAGCGAAGGCGGCCGGAACCACCGGCGCACTCGGATGCAGCGAGGAATCCGCATGGGTATCGTCAAAATCGAGCGAATGGCCGAGCGCGCCGTTGAGCAGGGCCGCCACCGCCGGCGTCCAGGTCTTGGCATCGCCGAACACGGTCGACTCGCCCTTGGTGTCGAGCGCCAGCGCTTCCAGCATCTTCAGGATCGACGGAGTGGATTCAGCCTCGCTCCGGGCCCGGATGGCGCTGCCCAAAAAGTCCAGCGTCAGCACCTTGGCGCGCTCCAGCACCTCCGCCGGAATATCGACGAATTTCAGGTTGGCGACATAGGCGGCGAGCGTTGCGGTTTCATGGGCCATCGTGTTTCCTCGTTTTGGCCGGCAAGTTAGGCGGGCTGATTTTGCCTTTCAAGCGGCCTTCGAGCCGCGGGCATCAGCTATGCTCTTGGCCGATTGAGAGGATCGGGACATCAGACGATGGCAGGCGCAAGAGAGCTGTTCGACCGGGTCCGGCCGCGGCGGACGCAATTGGGGCTGGCGATCCGGGTCACGGTGGCGGCGACGGCGGCCTATGCGCTCGCGACCGCGCTGCATCTGTTGCTGCCTCTCTGGGCGGTCCTGACCTCGCTGATCGTGACCCAGATGAGCGTCGGCCGCTCGCTGAAGGCGACGCGCGACTACATGCTCGGCACGATCGGCGGCGCCATCTATGGCGGCGCCATTGCGATCACGCTTCCCTATTCCAGCGAAGCGGGCCTGCTGGGATTGCTCGTACTGGCAGTCGCGCCGCTCGCCCTCGTCGCCGCGATTTATCCGAACCTGAGCACCGCCACCGTGACCGCGGTGATCGTGCTGCTGGTGCCGACCATGCATCACGCCGATCCGCTGGCATCCGCAATCGATCGCGTCAGCGAAGTCTCGGTCGGCGCCATCACCGGGCTGCTGGTCTCGTTCCTGGTGCTGCCGTCGCGCGCGGTCCGGCAGATCCGTGCCAGCGCGGCGAAGCTGCTCGAGCTGATCGCGGAGGCCTTCACCGAACTGCTCGCGGGTCTCACCCGCGGCCGCGACAACGACGCACTGCACCGGATCCAGGACGGTATCGGCACCGCCATGGTGGGCATGAATGCGATCGGCGCAGAGGCCGAGCGCGAGCGTTCGGCGCGGCTGTCGAGCGGTCCCGACACCGGCCCCTTGCTGCGCACGATCCTGCGGCTGCGCCATGACGTCGTGATGATCGGCCGTGCCACCGTGGTGCCGCTGCCGGTCGAGGTGCAGGTCCGGCTTGCCGCGCCGCTGGCGGAGGTGGGCGCTGCGATCGCACGCTTCCTGAAGTCGGCGGCCGAAGCCCTGCGTGCAGGTGCCGGCGCGCCGCCGATCCATCCCGTGCATCTCGCGCTTCAGCATTATGCCGAAGCGGTTGCGGGCGTGCGCCAGGACGGGCTGATCCGCGGTCATGCGAGCGACACCGCCGAGCGCTTCTTCGCGCTCGGCTTCTCGCTGGAGCAGATGCACCAGAATCTCTGCGACCTCGATCGCGTCGTCGGCGAATGGTCGGAGGCCGCGCGCGACAAGTCCGCACGCGTGGCAGAGTAGGGAAGGCAAGCGGGTTTTAGACCGGGAGAAAAGGATCATGTTAGGCAACGCAAAGGTGGCGACCCGCCTTCCGGCCAGAGATCTCAACCGCGCGCGGGCATTCTATGCCGAAAAACTTGGACTCAAGCCGGTGGAAGAGCGTGCGGGCGGACTCCGCTACGTCTGCGCTGGGGGAGAGTTCGCGATATTCCTCTCGGCCGGAATGCAATCCGGCACGCATACGCAAATGGGTTGGGAAGTCGAGGATATCGAGGCAACCGTATGCGAGCTTCGCGCGCGCGGGGTCGAATTCGAGGAGTACGATCTGCCCGGCTTGAAGACCGTCGATGGCATAGCGGAGATTGCCGGGAATTATCCCAGCAAGGGGGTCGGAGAGCGGGGCTTCGCGATAGCGAAGGTAACTTGCTAGGGGTCGGGCAGCCGGTGCGAATGTGACGGGCTGCATCGCTGCGACTGCGCACACGTCCTAGCGCTTCGCCAGGCCCTTGCTCTGCATGCGCCAGACCAGCAGGTCGATGCGGTCCTGGCCGAAGAACGGCTCGTTCTCGAACACGAAGGTCGGCACGCCCCAATGGCCCGACGCAGCGTGGTCTTTTTCATTCTCTGCGATCACTTGCTCGTAGCGATCCGGATCGGCGGTGATCGCGGCATCCATGGCGGCAAGATCGAAGCCGGCCTTCTCGGCCGCGCGCGCCAGATGATCGCCCTCGTTCCACCCGGCAACCGAACCATCCCACAGCACGCGCGCGATCGCATGTGTAAATTCGAGCGAGCGTCCCTCGAGCTGCGCCATGGCGCCCAGCCGGGTCAGGCGATGGATGTAGGGCTGCTCGGTCGCGACATCGAGCGTCGTCTTGTCCTGCACGATCGGATCGGGCCGCGGAAAGCGGAACGGAATGCCCTCGTGCTGCGCCACGCGCGTGCTGTCGAGCACCACATAGCGAATGAAGTTCGGACTGGCCTTCTTGAAGAACCCGGGCACACGGACCGCGAGCGGATAGACTGGCCGCAAATTGACCGCCAGATCATACTCCGCGACGAGATTCAGTGTCTTGGGGAGTGCCAGATAACTGAAGGGACTGCGAAAGGAGTAGAACAGGTCGACGGACAATGTCATCGTGCCGGCTCCTCGATCCTTCCCATCATGCCGCGGGCCACCAGCTTGTGGAACGGCGTGATGAGCGTGAGGTAGGTACGGCCGAGCAAATTGTTCGTCTTCACCACAGTGGTCACGGTGACGTGGCGAAGCGTCGCTTCCCCGGCGACGTCGACCACAATACGGAAATTCAGGTGATAGTCGTCAAAGCCGGCGACCAGCCGCTCCGGCGTCTCGCTCACCACCGGAAACAGGCCGATCAGGCCGCCGGGCGCGTAAGCGCCTTCACCCGATGTTTTCAAGCCAAAGGGGGTCACCAGAATGTTGCGCAAGCGCGTCAGCGCGTCGATCCAGCGCGGTCCCTGCAGCACCATCCGGGTGCAGGCCTCGCGGGCGCTCAATTGCCTCGCGCCGACCTCGACACGAAAGGCATCGATGAACTGCGCGCCTGACAGCACCGTGCCGGCATCGACATAGGGTGTGATTTCGCGAACCGGGCCCGTCATCCCGTGATCTTGCGCGTCAGCATCGCAAAGCGCAAGATCAAGAGAGCGGCATAGACGAACGATCCGATCGATAGTCCGATCCAGACGCCGATCGCGGCGAGGCCGGCGTGGAAGGCGAGCATCCACGCGATCGGGAAGCCGACGCACCAGTAGCCGATCGCTGCGAACACCAGCGTCATCCTGGTGTCATTGATGCCGCGCAGCGCGCCGCCCATGATGGTCTGGAGCGCGTCGGCGATGAAGAAGGTCGCGCCAACCAGGAGCAGAGTCGCAGCGAGCGCGACCGTCGGCGCGCTGGCGTCACCGCTGCCGAGGAACAGCCGTCCCAGCTCGTAGCGGCCAAGGATGATGGCGACCGTCAGGCCTGCGACGAGTGCGATACCGAGCAGCGCTGCGACGAGGCCCGCGCGCCGCACGCCGGCCGGGTCGTCGCGGCCAAAGGCATGGCCGACCCGCACCGTCGCGGCCATGCCGATGCCGAGCGGGACCATGAACAGCACGGCCGTGACCTGGAGCGCGATCTGGTGCGCGGCGAGCGCCGTGGTCGAGATCAATCCCATCAGGAGTGCGGCCGAGGAGAACAGGCCATATTCCAGCAGGAGCGAGAACGAGATCGGCGCGCCGATCTCGATCAGCTGGCGCATCAAAGACCAGTCGATCCGCCACCAATGCGCCAGCGGATGGTAGCGGGCGAACGGCTCGCGCCACGCCGCAATCGCGAGCGCGGCGATGAAGGTGCCGAGATTGACCAACGTGGTCGCAAGTCCCGCGCCGAACAGGCCGAGCTCCGGCAGGCCGAACAGGCCATGGATCAGGCAATAGACCAGCGCGAAATTCGCAGGAATCGCCGCGAGCGTGATCCACAGCGGCGCCTGCGGCCGGTTCACCGCGCTCATCATGCTGCGCAGTGCGACGAAGCCGAGCGCCGGTGCGATGCCCCAGGCAAGGCCGTTCAGATAACGCTGCGCGAGGCCGGCGGAATGCGACGCCTGTCCGAGCGTGATCAGGATGTGCTCGCCATAAAGCGGCGAGGCCATCATCGGCAGCGAAATGAGGAATGCGACCCACAGGCCGACGCGCAAGGAGCGGCGGATACGCCTGACGTCGCCGGCGCCGAACGCCTGCGCTGCCAGCGGAGACACCGCAGCCATCAGGCCGAGCCCGAAGGTGAAGCTGACGAAATAGACGGTGTGCGCAAGTGCCGCAGCCGCGACCGCATCCTCGCCGAGCCGCCCGATCAGCGCCAGATCGCTCGTGATCATCGCGATCTGCCCGAGCTGCGTGAGCATCATCGGCACGGCCAGTCGTAACGTCTCGACGAATTCCTGCGCGAGATGGCTTTGCGGCATGCCGATGTGCGGCTGCCGTTGTGATTGGATGCTGTCGAGCATGGCGGCGTCAATAGCACAACCGCACGTCGAAAACATGGCCTCTCGTGGGAGGGATGCGGGGCTCTATCCGCTAGCTGGCTATCGTAGGGTGGGCAAAGGCGCACTTGCGCCGTGGTGGGCACGCGTCGCTTTGCCCACCCTACGATACTCGATCGGGCTTGTTTGTGGAAAGGTACCCCTCATGCAGCGCTTCGCGCCACCTTCTCCCACCAGGGGAAAAGGAAAAAACCCTCATCCCTTCCGCTCCGGCACGCGCCGGATCTTCGCACCCAGCGCGTTCAACCGCTCGTCGATTCGCTCATAGCCGCGCTCGATCTGGTCGGCGTTGTTGATGGTGGAGGTGCCCTCGGCGCAGACGGCGGCGAGCAGCATCGCCATGCCGGCGCGGATGTCGGGCGAGATCATCGAGGCGCCGCGCAGGCGGCTCGGGCCTGCAATGATGGCGCGATGAGGGTCGCACAACACGATGCGTGCGCCCATCGCGATCAGCTTGTCGACGAAGAACATTCTGGACTCGAACATCTTCTCGAACATCAGGATCACGCCCTCGCATTGCGTGGCGGTGACGATCGCGATCGACATCAGGTCGGCCGGGAAGGCCGGCCAGGGCTGGTCCTCGAGCTTCGGCACGTGGCCGCCGAAATCGTCCTGGATTTTCAGCGTCTGGTTCGATGGCACGATGAGATCGTCGCCCTCGACGCGGCAGACGATGCCGAGCCGCTCGAAGCCCATGCGGATCGAGCGCAGGTGCTCGACGCCTGATCGCACGATGCGAAGCGGCGAGCGCGTCACGGCGGCAAGACCGATCAGCGAGCCGACCTCGATATGGTCGGGCTGGATCCGATAGGTCGCTTCGCCCAGCGTCGCCGGCCCGTGCACGATCATGGTGTTGGTGCCGATGCCCTCGATTCTGGCGCCGAGCGCAACGAGGAAATTGGCGAGATCCTGCACATGCGGCTCCGAGGCCGCGTTGCGCAAAATGGTGACGCCATCCGCGGCGACCGCCGCCACCAGCGCGTTCTCGGTCGCGGTCACGCTCGGCTCGTCCAGGAACACGTCGGCACCGGTAAGTTTTGGTGCGCGGAATTCCAGCCGGTCGGTCGCGGTGACCTTGGCACCAAGTTGTTCCAGCGCCAGCACGTGGGTGTCCAGCCGGCGGCGGCCGATGACGTCGCCGCCGGGCGGCGGCAGCATCAGCTCACCGCAGCGTGCGAGCAGGGGGCCTGCGAGCAGGATCGAGGCCCGAATGCGCACGCAAAGCTCGGGATCGAGATCGGCGGCACGGATGCTCTTGGCGTGGATGTGAAGCGTATTGCGGGCGGTCCACTGCGCGGCCGCGCCGACCGAGCGGATCAGCTCGACCAGCGTCTCGGTGTCGCGGATCCGCGGCACGTTCTCCAGCGTCACCGGATGTTCGGTGAGCAGGGCGGCCGCGATGATTGGCAGCGCCGAGTTCTTGTTGCCGGCCGGCTCGATCGAGCCCGAGAGCCGGTGACCGCCCTCGACGATGTACTGAATGGGCGCCACGGGTTCTCTCCGTCCTGTTGCGGTGGGGCGGGCTGCTTTGGAGGCGGAAACTACCGAGAATTGCGGGCGGTAGCAATTCAGGCTTGATGGTCGCCACGAACAAGGTGCGCCTCCTCCCCCGCAAGCGGAAGAGGTTGCAGCGAGTGTGTGGCTAGAGCGCGCCCAAAGCCAACTGCCCTCAAATATCGATCGTCGCGCTCAGCGAATGTTCCTGGATGAAGTCGCGGCGCGGCTCGACCACGTCGCCCATGAGCTTGGTGAAGATGTCGTCGGCCTCGTCGACCTCCTTGACCTTCACCTGCAGGAGGGAGCGCGCGTTGACGTCGAGAGTCGTCTCCCATAGCTGCTCCGCGTTCATCTCGCCGAGACCTTTGTAGCGTTGCAGCGTGATCCCCTTGCGGCCGGCCTCGGTCACAGCTTCGAACAGATCAACCGGCCCATGAACCATGTGCTCGGCGTCCTTGCGCCGCAGCTTGCCGGCGCGGGCATAAACGTCCTGCAGCCTCGTGGTGTACTCGTCGAGCTTGCGGGCTTCGGCGGATCCGAGGAAAGCATCGTCGATCACGGCCGCTTCCTTGACGCCTCGCACGGTGCGCTCGAACTGGAAGCCCTGGCCCTCCACGTACTGGCCAATCCAGCCGCGCTCCACCTCTTCGGCCTGGTTGTCGAGGCGGCTGGCGATGTACTGCGCCGCGGCGTTCGCTTTCTCGGCATCCCCGTAGATGGCCTTATTCAGCACGCCGGTGATGGCGGCCTGCTCGACCACCTTGCGGTGATAGCGGCTGTGCAGATTGCGGAGGATGTTGCGCACCACGCGGGCATCGTCAACCAGCGCGCGCAGATCGCGCCCCGAGCGGTCGCCGCCGGTGCCGGGAATGTAGATGCAATCGTCGAGGCCTGCATCGATCAGATAGTCTTCCAGCGCGCGCTCGTCCTTCAGGTACTGCTCGGACTTGCCGCGTGCAACCTTATAGAGCGGCGGCTGCGCGATATAGAGGTACCCGCCGTCGATGATGTCGCGCATCTGCCGGTAGAAGAACGTCAGCAGCAGCGTGCGGATATGGGCGCCGTCGACGTCGGCGTCGGTCATCACGATGATCTTGTGATAGCGCAGCTTCTCGATCGAGAATTCGTCACCGATGCTGGTGCCGAGCGCGGTGATCAGCGTGCCGATCTGCTCCGACGACAGCATCTTGTCGGGACGGACGCGTTCCACGTTGAGGATCTTGCCGCGCAGCGGCAGCACCGCCTGGAATTCCCGGTTGCGGCCCTGCTTGGCGCTGCCGCCTGCCGAGTCGCCCTCGACGATGAACAACTCGGATTTTTCCGGATCCTTCTCCTGGCAGTCGGCGAGCTTGCCGGGCAGCGAGGACACCGAGAGCGGGCTCTTGCGGGTCAGCTCGCGCGCCTTTCGCGCAGCTTCGCGCGCCGCGGCGGCCTGGATCACCTTGCCGACGATCATCTTGGCCTCGGACGGGTGCTCCTCGAACCAGGCCTGAAGTGCCTCGTTGAGCACGTTCTCGACCACCGGGCGCACTTCCGAGGACACCAGCTTGTCCTTGGTCTGCGACGAGAACTTCGGGTCCGGTACCTTGACAGACAGCACGGCGGTCAGGCCTTCGCGGCAATCGTCGCCGGTCAGCGCGATCTTTTCCTTTTTCGCATTGGCGTCGGCGTAACCGTTGACCTGGCGCGTCAGCGCGCCGCGGAACCCGGCGAGATGGGTGCCGCCGTCACGCTGCGGGATGTTGTTGGTGAAGCACAGCACGTTCTCATGGTAGCTGTCGTTCCACCACAACGCGGCCTCGACGCCGATCCCGTTGGCTTCCGAGCGCACCATGATCGGCGCCGGAACGATCGCCTTCTTGTTGCGATCGAGATATTTGACGAATTCCTCGACGCCACCGGAATAGTGCATCTCCTCGCGCTTCTCGACGGCGTGGCGCATGTCGGAGAGGGCGATGTGCACGCCCGAGTTGAGAAAGGCGAGCTCGCGCAGGCGGTGCTCGAGGGTCGCGAAATCATATTCGATGTTCTTGAAGGTCTCGGTCGAGGCCAGGAACGTCACCTCGGTGCCCCGCTGGCCCGGCGCATCGCCGACGACCTTGAGCGGTGCGACTGCATCGCCATGGGCAAACTCGATGTAGTGCTCCTTGTTGTCGCGCCAGATGCGCAAGCCGAGCTTGCTCGACAGCGCGTTGACGACGGAGACGCCGACGCCGTGCAGACCGCCGGAGACCTTGTAGGAGTTCTGGTCGAATTTTCCGCCGGCGTGGAGCTGGGTCATGATGACCTCGGCGGCCGAGATGCCTTCGCCCTTGTGGATGTCGACGGGAATGCCGCGGCCGTCATCGCGCACGGTGACGGAATTGTCGGCGTTGAGCACGACGTCGACGCGCGTGGCGTGGCCCGCCAGCGCCTCGTCAATCGCGTTGTCGACGACCTCGTAGACCATGTGGTGCAGGCCCGAGCCGTCGTCGGTGTCGCCGATATACATGCCGGGGCGCTTGCGAACGGCATCGAGCCCCTTGAGCACGCGGATCGATTCCGCGCCGTATTCGCTCGCGGAGGAGGACTCGTTTTCGGCAGCTTGCTGCCGAGCAGGTTCTGTCATGAGAGGCCTTCGAAATGTCGCCCGAATCAGCCGCGCAAAAGGCGCTGATCTGGAAGCTATTTGTGCCACGAAAGGGGGCTTGCGCCTAGCGCAAAGTATCGCCTCGCAACCCTTTGAGCAGATAGGGTTTTTGGGCCGATTTTCAAGGCGTGTGAAGGCCGATTCCGAAGCCAGCGAAAAGCCCGATTCGAGGCCCCGTTTAGGGCACCTGAAGACGGGATTTTGCGGGGGTGGGCAGAGGCCTTTCGAGAACGGTCGTGGCGCCCTGGAACAGCCGCCGGCTCAGTAGAGCTGGGACGGCTTCTTATCGTCGTGAAGTGCCCAGGACTCGCCAGCAGCCACCGTGATGGTATCGGTCCGCACCGGATGGACACGGTCGCCACCGCCTCTCGACGACTAGTCGCCTCGCGAACCCGATGGATTCAAGCACGCGCCCCGGGCACCCTGCGGCGGATCGCGAGAGGGCAGGTTCAATACAGCTGAAGCGGCGACCAGAGGTCTCCCTCGGGCCCGACCGTGACCTCCCAGGCATCGCCGGCCGCGAGCTCGATCGCGGCGTCGCGATCCGGGCCGCCGTCGACCTTCAATGCGTAGGCGTATTTGCCCGGCGGCATATTGAACAGCGGTGACTCGGGACGTTCCTTGCCGGTGCGAGCCGGTAGCGTGACGGTGTGGTTGTCGAGTGTGAGGACGGCTTCCTTGACGCTGAGATTGGTGAGCATCAGCGCGGCGCGGCCGGGCCGGGGCATGACATGCGCCATGGTCGCGGCCTCACGGTTTCGCTGCACCAGATTGACCGAGGTGCTGCTACCCTTGCGATCGAGCTGCAGTGCCGCCGGCCCGAGTGGGGTCGCGTAGGCCAGCCTGATGTGATCGGTGGCGATATCAGCGCCTTCATGTTGTTCCTGCCAGCCGAGCTTGCCGAGCTCGGTGCGGTAGAAGGCGAGAACGTCACCGAGGCCAGCGGGGATGCGGGCCGTAAGCCTGGTCCGCAGCGGCGCCTCGATGCCGAGCATCTTGGTGGTGCCGATCTCGCGATAGCTGGTCCTTGTCGGCGCGGGCAGGGCAGCATCGGGATCCGGCGTGAGCGTGGACGAAAACGGAAGCGGCAGGCGCGGCACCCAGGCGCCGGCGCTGGCTGCGAGCGCGCAGCTTGCGAGCAAAGCGAGGCCGCACACGAGCAGCCGCCATCGTGCCGGGACTTTCGTCCCTTGCCTTACCGTCGTCATGGCCTTCTCCAGGGATGTCGCGCGTGTCGATCGCGCGATTGCAACGGCTGCGACACCGCCAGCGCGGCCTCACAATCCTAGTCGCGGCCCGAATAAACGAGGTTCAACAAAGCGGGCTATCGCCGGGCGGAAACGCGTCCGCTCTCGACGTCAAAGACTTCGCCGCCCGCGCCGATCTCGGCAAACGCGGCCGGATCCGCACCCGTCAGCCACACCTGCGCGCCGAGCGTCTTCAACTCGTCGAACAGCGCGGCGCGGCGGTTCGGATCGAGATGGGCGACGACCTCGTCGAGCAGCAACAGCGGCACGATCCCGGTCATCTCGGCGACCAGCGTCGCATGCGCCAGCACGAGGCCGATCAGAAGCGCCTTCTGCTCGCCGGTGGAGGCATCGCGCGCGGGCATGCTTTTCGGAGCGTAGATCACCTGGAGATCGGTGAGATGCGGGCCGTCGGTGGTGCGGCCGGCAATCGCATCGCGCGGACGGTTGTCGCGCAGGATCTGGCGGTAGCGATCCTCGACCGAGGTCGCGGTCTCCTCGAGCAGCGCATTCTCCATCCAGCCGTCGAGCGCGATCTGCGCCGACGGAAACGCGGACGCCTGCGCACGCGTATTCAGCATGCCGGTGAGCCTTGCTGCGGTCTGGCCGCGCGTGGCGGCCACCGCGACCGCAAGCTCGGCGGTCTCGCGCTCGATCGCGTCACACCAATGGTCGTCGTAATTGCGCGTCTCGAGCAGGCGGTTGCGCGAGCGCAGCGAACGTTCCAGCGCGTTGATGCGGCTGGAATGCTCAACGTCGATCGCCAGCACCAGGCGGTCGAAGAAGCGCCGGCGCTCCGACGCGGCGCCCATGAACAGCCCGTCCATGGCCGGCGTCAGCCACACCATGCGGATATGGTCGCCGAAGGCGGCCGCCGAACTCACCGGTTCGCGGTCGATGCGGCAGCGCCGGCTGACGGCAGCGTCCGCGCGCGGCGGCTCGATGCCGGTGCCGAGCGTGGCAAGGCCCAGCGCGCCCTCGACCTGCGCGGACACCGCCCAGGACCCGTCGCCCTGGTTGTCGGCGACATCTTCCAGCGTGGCGCGCCGCAAGCCCCGCCCCGGCGACAGGAAGGAGATCGCCTCGATGCAATTGGTCTTGCCTGCCCCGTTCGGCCCGACCAGCGCCACCATGTCGGCCGCCGTCTCGAGCCCCGCCGCCCGATAATTGCGAAAATGCGTCAGCGTCAGGCGATGAATGCGGGAAGGGGTCATCAGTTCTTTGTGGTTGAGGCGATTTTTCCCCTCTCCCCTTGTGGGAGAGGGTGGCGCCTCACGGAGTGAGGCGACGGGTG
The DNA here is from genome assembly GCF_028128765.1 of Bradyrhizobium sp. CCBAU 51627. Classification (GTDB taxonomy): domain Bacteria; phylum Pseudomonadota; class Alphaproteobacteria; order Rhizobiales; family Xanthobacteraceae; genus Bradyrhizobium. Next base: position 469 of record NZ_LBJG01000077.1, on the reverse strand, counting down.
AGAGGGTATCTTACCGCCCGGCAAGCTTTGCAAGGATGTCCTCCAATACGGAAGCCGGCTGCTGAAGGACGTCATTGTTCCAGTAGCGTGCGGCAGAGAAACCTTCAGCGGACAGAACCGCGTCGCGAGCCGTATCTCCCTGTGAGTCTGCGTGTTGGCTCCCGTCGATCTCGATTACGAGAGATTTGTCGAAACAGACAAAGTCGAGAATGTAGTTCTTGAACGGCACTTGTCGGCGAAATCTGTATGTGGAGAGCCGACGATCCGTCAGCAAGCGCCACATCGCGGCTTCTGCGTCCGTCGGTTCGCGTCGCATGTTCTTCGCGAATTGGCGGAGACGCTTCGCGACTGGTCGATGGGATGGTTCTTGTGGCACGAACCCCTTGTATCTGCACGGGACCATTTTGTGCGATGGAAGCGACTTAGCGCCTTGGCCGGTGGCCACCGGCCAAGGCGCGTGGCGATGTCG
>NZ_LBJG01000076.1 GCF_028128765.1 Bradyrhizobium sp. CCBAU 51627 | reverse complement strand
GCTCAGCCTGTTGCTGCGCCAAATCCTCTCGGCTCTCACCGCCGCGCTTCAGGCCATTCCAGCCTGAAGCCAGAGTTCTTCACGGACGACTAACAAAAGAGCCGCGTCGGCGACGCGGCTCTTGCGATCTCTGTTGTGGTGGCGACGATCAGCGCGTCACGACGACTTTCGTTCCCACCGACACGCGGCTGTAGAGGTCGGTGATGTCGTCGTTGAGCATGCGGATGCAGCCGTAAGAGACGAAGCCGCCGACCGAGCCCGGCACGTTGGTGCCGTGGATGGCATATTCGCCACCGGCCAGCGTCATCGCCGCCACGCCCATCGGGTTGCGGGGCGAGCCGCCCGGAATGACGTCGGGAAGCTGTGGCTTGTCGCGCTTCACCTCGGCGGGCGGCGACCAGGCCGGATAGCGATACTTGCCCTCGATTCGGGTGGTGCCGGCCCACTGCTTGCCGGACTTGCCGACGCCGACCGGATAACGCATCGCGTGCCCGCCATCGAGGATGAGATAAAGCCGCCGCTCATTGGTTTTGACCACGATGGTGCCCGGTGAATAATCGGCCATATGTGTGCCGACCATTTCCGGCCGCGCCTCGGCCGCCGTCGACAGCAAGAGCCCGGTCCCGATGGTGGTAGCCAGCGCCAGCACAATCTTCATCGACATCGATTTTCCCCTGCCCCCGAACGGATCGTCCAAATTCACGCAAACCGGCAATTGCCCGCGCGCCCAGACATTCTTAACCCCGCCTGTTAACCGGATTGTTTCCACGCGAGACTGCCGGGGCGAGCCAGCAGGGGGAAGCAAAGGAAATGTTCGAAATAAAGTAAATGACCCGAAAACAACACCCGGCGGGAAAGATGCCGACACGGCCGCTCGCGCTCTGACAAATGTGTGAGGGGGTGAACGGCGGTTGTTTCAGGCGACGTCGGCGCGAAAAGCAGTCTCATGTCCCGCACGCGGCGCAGCGCGAAGCGGCGCAAGCCGGGACACCGAAAGCCAGAGGGTGCGCTGCGGATGGGTGGGCCCCGGCCCTGCGGCGCATCGTCGAAGAGACGCTGCGCTGGGTCCGGGGCACGAGAGCGGCCTTACGCCGACTTCCTGTTCTGCCGGTTCTTGACGAGATCGTCGACAACGGCGGGATCGGCCAGTGTCGAGGTGTCGCCAAGGCTACCCGGCTCGTCCTCGGCGATCTTGCGCAGGATGCGGCGCATGATCTTGCCGGAGCGGGTCTTGGGCAGGCCGGGAGCGAACTGGATCTGGTCGGGCGAGGCGATCGGGCCGATTTCCTTGCGTACCCAGCTGACGAGCTCCTTGCGCAGGTCCTCGGTCGGCTCGATGCCGGCCATCAGGGTGACATAGGCGTAGATGCCCTGGCCCTTGATGTCGTGCGGGAAGCCGACGACGGCGGCCTCCGAAACCTTCTCATGCGCGACCAGCGCGCTTTCGACTTCGGCGGTGCCCATGCGATGGCCGGAGACGTTGATGACGTCGTCGACGCGGCCGGTGATCCAGTAATAGCCGTCGGCATCGCGGCGGCAGCCGTCGCCGGTGAAGTATTTGCCCTTGTAGGTCGAGAAGTAGGTCTGCTCGAAGCGCGCGTGGTCGCCATAGACGGTGCGCATCTGGCCGGGCCATGAGCGCGTCAGGCATAGATTGCCTGTGGTCTCACCCTCCAGCACCTTGCCGTCGGCATCGACGATTTCAGGCGCCACGCCGAAGAACGGTTGCGTCGCCGAGCCCGGCTTGAGCTTGGTCGCGCCCGGCAGCGGCGTGATCAGGATGCCGCCGGTCTCGGTCTGCCACCAGGTGTCGACGATCGGACAGCGGTCGTCGCCGACGACGCGGTGATACCACTCCCAGGCTTCCGGGTTGATCGGCTCGCCGACCGAGCCGAGCAGACGCAGGCTCGCGCGCGAGGTCTTTTTCACGGGCTCATCGCCGCCCTGCATCAGCGCGCGGATCGCGGTCGGTGCGGTGTAGAAGATGTTGACCTTGTGCTTGTCGATGACGTTCCAGAATCGCGAATTGTCTGGGTAATTCGGCACGCCCTCGAACATCAGCGTCGTCGCGCCATTGGCCAGCGGCCCGTAGAGAATGTAGCTGTGGCCGGTGACCCAGCCGACATCCGCGGTGCACCAGTAGACGTCGCCATCGTGATAGTCGAAGACGTATTGATGCGTCATCGAGGCGAACACGAGATACCCGGCGGAGGTGTGCAGCACGCCCTTGGGCTGGCCTGTCGAGCCCGAGGTGTAGAGAATGAACAGCGGATCCTCAGCGTGCATGTGCTCGACCGGGCATTCCGTCGTCACCATAGCCGCCGCCTCGTGATACCAGAGGTCCCGCGTCGGGTTCATGTCGATCTTGCCGCCGGTGCGCTTGACGACGATGACCCAGTCGACGCCGTCGGCCTTGGCGAGAGCCGCATCGACATTGGCCTTCAGCGGCACCTTCTTGCCGCCGCGCAGGCCTTCGTCCGCGGTGATGATGACCTTGGACTGACAGTCGTTGATGCGCTGCGCGAGTGAATCAGGCGAGAAGCCGGCGAACACCACGGAGTGGATCGCGCCGATCCGCGCGCAGGCCAGCATCGCATAGGCCGCTTCCGGAATCATCGGCAGATAGATGGTGACGCGGTCGCCCTTCTTGACGTTGCGGGTGCGCAGGATGTTGGCCATCCGGCAGACTTCGTCGTGCAGCTCCTTGTAGGTGATGTGTTTCGACTGCGAGGGATCGTCGCCCTCCCAGATGATCGCGGTCTGGTGGCCGCGCTTGGCGAGGTGCCGATCGATGCAGTTATAGGCGATGTTGAGGATTCCGTCCTCGAACCATTTGATCGAGATGTTGCCGGGCGCGAAGGAGACGTTCTCGATTTTGGTCGGCGCGTGCATCCAGTCGATGCGCTTGGCCTGTTCGGCCCAGAAGGCATTCGGATCCGCGATCGAGCGGGCGTACATGTCCTTGTACTTGGCCTGGTCGATCCAGGCGCGCTTGGCCCATTCCGCGGGGACGTCGTAGATCTTCTCGGACATGCTTCCCTCCACATACGGCAAGCCGAGCACGGGTGACTGGCAAGCCGACTTCATCATTGAACGATTATGCGTCGGGCTAACCGGACCCGACAAGCAGCACAAGCTGGACCTTCGATGAGTGGCCGGCCATGCGGAGGATCAAGATTCGCGGGCCCGCTGTCGCAAGTCTGACACAGCCTGAGCGGCTGCTTTCGGTCTTTACCCAAATCCCCAGAACAGGCCCGCGCAGGGCGCCCATGCATCGCTGGAGGTATTTAGGAACCGTCCTTCACTGATTCGGGACTCGCAATGCGGTTCGGAACACCCTAAATGGCCAACCCGGGTCCCAAGACACCCTCCAAGCGAGGCTTGGAACAAAAATCAGAACGGCGGCATTGACCGACAACAAACAGGGCTAAGGCTTAAGACTATGATGGATCAGCAGAATCTCGGCACGATGCGGCCCGCTTCGGCCGATCCTGCCGCCATTGCGCTGGCCAAAGCCCTCGGACAATGGCCGAAACCGCCGGTTTCGACGCGTTCCAGCCCGAAAAAAGTGTTCGACACGGCGCCGGCGACGGTCGAGGCGCTTGCCAAGGAGCTGGGCCTGCGGCTCGGCGACCAGAACGAGCTGACCATCCGCCGCGTCAGGCGTGGCAAGGGCTATTCCTTCGTCCGCCCTAACGGCGCCCATATCCGCGACGCCCGCACTATCCGCCGGTTGCACGCCATGGCGGTTCCGCCGGCCTATCGCGAGGTGCGCTACTCCGCCGATCCGAGCTCGCACCTCCAGGCGGTGGGCCGCGATGCCGCGGGCCGGTTGCAATATCGCTATCACGCCGACTGGGAGAAAGTCCGCGAGCACCGCAAGGCGCATCGCCTGGAAAAGCTCGTCGGTGCGCTGCCAAAGATCCGGCGCAAGGTGTCGGCGTTCCTGTCGGGCGACGAGCCGACGCGCGAGTTTGCACTTTCGGCGGTGATCGAGCTGATCGCGCGCACCGCGATCCGCCCCGGCAATGAATCCTACGCCCGCCTCAACGGCACCCGCGGGGCGACCACGCTGCTGAAGTCCAACGTCACACTGGAAGACGACTGCTTCGTGCTGACCTTCAGGGCGAAGGGCGGCAAGGCGGTGCGCAAGGAATGCGATGCCGCCAAGCTGGTGCGCGCCATCGGCATTTTGCAGGACGTCCCCGGCAAGCGCATGTTCCAGTATCGCGATGCCTACGGCATCGTGCGCGCGGTCAGCACCACGCAGGTGAACGCGTTCCTGCGCGAGATCGCCGGCATCAAGATTTCGCTGAAGGATTTCCGCACCCTGATGGCCTCCGCTGTCGTCGTGGAATCGCTGTCGCGGATCACGCCGGCGACCAGCCAGCGCGGCCGCAAGAAGCAGGTGCTGGATGCGATACGTGCCGCCGCCGACAAGCTCTCCAACACGCCCGCGATCTGCCGCAAGAGCTACGTCCACGACACCATCGTCACCGCCTTCGAGGACGGTATCCTCGAGCGATTCGCCGCGACCATGAAGGGCCAGCGCTCGCAGGCGAGGCGCGAGCAGCTGCTGGCGCAGGTGGTGGCGACCGCGGCGGTGTAGGAGCGCCGTTACATCTTGTCCGAAACGCCTTTGTCGGGACCGGGATCGCGGCCTGCGGCCGCGCTCGTCAATCGCTCCAGATAATGCGCCCACCCCTTCGCGTGCGCGGCCATTTGTTCCTCGGTGGGCAGCCCGCTATGGGTCATGCGAAGCAGCGTGCCGCCGTCGCGTTCGATCAGGTCGATCTCGATCAGGCTCGAACCGGGCGGCACTTCCTGGCCGCCCTCCCAGCCGAAGGTGTAGGCCAGGCGATGCACCGGCACGACCTCGCGGAAGGCGCCGCGGGCGACGCTGCCGCGCGGGCCGATGCCCTTCAGCAAATAAAGCCCGCCGGGATGCGGCTCGGTGGTCGCATCCGAGCCCATCCAGCTCAGGATTTTCTCGGGGTCCGTCAAATAGGCGAAGACGGTGGCGCGTGGGGCGGCGATCTGGGTTTCGCGTCGCAATACGAACGGGTCGGTCATCGGCGATCATCCCGGGAGTGATATGGTCACATGGCGGCACCAAGGCAGCCCGTCAAGGATTGCCCAGTGACAAAGACGGTCCTCCTTGGCCATGATCGGATCATGCACCTCTCTCCCACCCTTGCCTGGCTTGTCGACGCCGCCTCAGAATGTTCCGGCGCCGATCGCCTGTTGGCGGAACTCGGCACGCATTTGCTTGCTGACGGTATGCCGCTTGTGGCAGGCAGCCTCACGCTGGAGGTGCCGCATCCGCTGATCGCAAAACGGACCTGGTTGTGGCGCGCGGAGAACGGCCGGGTGATCGAGGCGCTCGGCTTTGCGCCCGCCGGGCTCGCACCCGATCTGCCTGATGATGCTGGCCGCCGCTGGCTGCGCGGGATAGCGGGCGGCGACGTGCACGAAGATGTTGTCGGGCGCGACGGGCCGTTGCTCGGCTGGATCGGACCGCGTCCATTCACTGCGCAGGAGATCGAGCAGTTGCGCCAGGCCGCGCGCTTTGCCGCAACACCGCTCGCCGCGCTCGCTGCACGCGCCACGCTGCGGGCGACGCTGGAGGCCTATCTCGGCAAGCGCAGCGCCGAGCGGGTGCTGGCAGCGCCGCTGCGGCGCGATCTCGGCGAGACCATCCAGGCCGCGCTGCTCTATGCCGATCTGCGCGGCTTCACCATCTTGTCGGAAACCAGCCCGCCGGCAGATGTCATCGTTGCACTCGATGCCTGGTTTGATCGCATCGCCGGTGCCGTTCACGCTTTCGGCGGCGAGGTGCTCAAGTTCATCGGCGACGGCGTGCTGGCGATCTTTCCGGTGGTCGAGGCGTCACCGCGTCGCGCCTGTGAGGCCGCTCTGCGCGCGGCAGGCGCTGCCGAAGCCGGGATGGCGTATCTCAACGCCGAGCGCAGCGCGCAAGGCTTGCCGCCACTTGCGTTCGGCGCGGCGCTTCATCTCGGAGAAATGCTCTGGGGAAACATCGGCGCCGCCAATCGGCTCGACTTCACCGCCATTGGGCCCGCCGTCAATCTCGCCAGTCGACTCGAGGGCTTGTGCAAGCCGCTTCGTAGGACGGTGCTGGTCTCGGGCTCGCTGGCCGCCGAGACCGAGATGCCTCTGATTGCGCTCGGACTGCACAAGCTGCGCGGCATTGCCTCGCCGTGCGAGGTGCTTACGCTGCCGGAGGCGCAGGGCCGGACATGGTCGTCCTTATAACCCGCCCATCTTGCAGACGAGCTTCCATTCCTCCGAAGTCACCGGCTGCACCGACAGGCGCGAATATTTCACCAGCGCCATGTCGGCGAGCTTCTTTTCGGCTTTGATCTCGGCCATCGTGACCGGCGTCTTCAAGGGCTTGTCGGCCTTGATGTCGACGCAGACGAATTTTTCGGTCTTGTCGGTCGGATCGGGATAGGCCTCCTTGATGACCTCCGCGATGCCGACGATCTCCTTGCCCTCGTTGGAATGATAGAAGAATGCCTTGTCGCCCTTCTTCATGTTCACGAGGTTCTGGCGCGCAGTGTAGTTGCGCACGCCGGTCCAGGCTTCACCCTTGGCGCCCTTTGCGACCTGCTGGTCCCAGGACCACACTGATGGTTCGGATTTCACCAGCCAGTACGCCATGTTCATTCCTCTGCTTTGAAGGGGCGGGTCAACAGCCCCGATATCGCCGCATCGATCGTGATCTTTCCGCTGAGGATCGCCGCGACTGCTTCTGATACCGGCATCTCAACCATTTGCGAAGCCGCGAGCTCGACCAGCACCGGCGCGGTGAATGCACCTTCCGCAAGCTTGCCTGCGGGCGCCGCCTCTCCACGACCGAGCGCGATCCCGAGCGCAAAATTGCGCGATTGCGCCGTCGAACAACTCAACAAGAGGTCGCCGAGGCCGGAGAGACCCGAGAGCGTTTCCGCGCGCGCGCCGCAGGCGCGGCCGAGCCGCGCCAGCTCGCTGAAGCCGCGCGTCGTCAGGGCGGCGAGCGCGGAAGCGCCGAGGTTGCGGCCGACTACGACGCCGGCGGCAATTGCCAGCACGTTCTTGGCGGCGCCGCCGATCTCGACGCCGCGGACGTCCGTGGTGTGATAGGGCCGGAACGTCGCCGAGCCCAATGCCTGTACCAATGCGCTCGCCAGCGCCTCGTCCTTCGCCGCCAGCGTCACCGCCGTCGGCAGGCCATGCGCGACGTCGTCGGCAAAACTCGGGCCGGACAGGATCGCAGCTTGCGCATGTGGCGCAGCTTCCACGATCACTTCGGTCATGAATTTGTGGGTGCCGTGCTCGATGCCCTTGGCGCAGGCCACAATCGGCGCTGGACTTGCAATGTGCGAGGCCAGCATGTTGACTGCGCCACGCAGGTGCTGCGCCGGTGTCGCGATCAGCAGCATGTCAGCGCGCGCGGCGAGCGCCAGATCGCTCGTCACGACGATGTCGGGTGCGAGCCGCACGCCCGGCAGCCGCGGATTGTCACGGGTCGATGCGATCCGCGTCGCATGTTCCGCATTGCGCGCCCATAGCGTCACGTTCCGTCCGGCACGCGCGGCCACCGTCGCCAGCGCGGTGCCCCAGGCGCCCGCGCCGATCACCGCCACGGAGTCGAATGCAGCCATCGTCAGTACCCCGCCCGCGTCTTGCCGTAACCATCAGGCGCGGTCGCATTCGCGTCGAGCAGCCAGCGCGCGCGCGGCTGTGCGTCCATCGTATCGGTGATGCCGAGCGCGAGGCGTTCGGCGCCGGCCCAGGCGATCATCGCGCCGTTGTCGGTGCAGAGCGCCGGCGGCGGCATGATCAGCTGCGTCCCGGCTTGCCGTGCAACGTCAAACAGCGCGCCGCGGATTGCCCGATTGGCGGCGACGCCGCCGGCCGCGACCAGCGCGCGCGGCGCGCCGAATTGTTGGCGGAAAAGCTTCAGGCCAACGCTCAGGCGATCGGCCGTCGAGTCCAGGACGGCGGCCTGAAAGCTCGCACAGAGATCGTTGACATCCTGCGGCGTGATCTCGGCCAGGCGGCTGGCTTCGGTGCGGACGGCCGTCTTCAATCCGGACAGGGAGAAATTGGCATCGGGACGTCCCTGCATCGGCCTTGGAAATGCGAAGCGCGCGGCATCGCCGTTTGCCGCCGCGCGTTCGACCTGCGGTCCGCCAGGATAGGGCAGGCCCAGCATCTTCGCGACCTTGTCGAAGGCCTCGCCGATCGCGTCGTCGACGGTGGTGCCAAGTCGCACATAGTGGCCGACGCCGGTCACCGCGACGATCTGGGTGTGGCCGCCGGAGGCGAGGAACAGGCAATAAGGGAATTCAATGCCGTCGGTCAGACGCGGCGTCAGCGCATGCGCCTCGAGATGGTTGACTGCGACCAGCGGCGTGTCGTGCACCATCGCGATGGCCTTCGCGGTGGTGAGCCCGACGATGACGCCGCCGATCAGTCCCGGCCCCGCGGCGGCTGCGACACCGTCGAGCTGGGCGAAGCCGATGCCGGCTTCGCCCATGGCGCGGTCGATGATGCCGTCGAGCAGGTCGACATGGGCGCGCGCGGCGATTTCCGGAACGACGCCGCCGAAGCGGGCATGCTCCTCGATTTGCGACCGCACGATATTGGACAGTATCCTGCCGCTGCCGCCAGGCGCGCGCTCGATCACGGCCGCCGCAGTCTCGTCGCAGGTGGTCTCGATACCCAGTACCAGCATTGGCGAATTGTTATCCAATTTGCGCCCTTGCGCTCATCCGTAAAGCAGAGTTCTGGTACGTCCGGTAGCATTCCGGGGTCGGCTTGCGCAATCGCCACCCGCCGTATTCCCCTCGCGAATGTGTCACCGCCAGGTGGTTCGGGAACACAAGCGATGTCCATTCTTGTCACACGGCCGCATCCCGACAACGAGGCGACGGCGGAAAATCTGCGCGCGCGGGGGCATGTGGTGCTGCTCGCGCCGGTGCTCAAATGCGAACCGGTTGCCTTTCATGAGGAGAGCGAGGCAGCCTATGGCGGCATCATCGTCACATCGGCGAACGCGATCCGCGCCATCGCGCCGCAATTGCGCGATCTCGGCCTTTTGGAGCTGCCGCTCTTTGCGGTCGGCGAGCACACGGCTTCCGTGGCGCGCGAGGCCGGTTTCACGGATGTGATCGTCGCCGGCGGCGATGCCGCTTCCTTGCGCGACAAGGTGATGCAAGGCACGCGTGACAAGGTGCTGAAGAAGAAGAGTACGCTGCTCTATCTCGCCGGGGCGGATCTGTCGCGGGATCTCGGTGGCGAGCTTGGCGCGGAAGGGTTCAGCGTGGTCATGCAGACCATTTATCGCATGGCTCCGGTCAAGGTGCTCCCGCGCGAGGTCTGCGAAGGCTTTGCCGCGCATGGCATCGAGGCGGTGCTGCATTACTCCAGGCGTAGCGCGCGCGCCTTCCTGGATGCCGCGCGGGAGGAAGGCGTCGAAATCTCGGCGCTGGCGATTCCGCAATGTTGCCTGTCCGAGGCGGTTGCCAGCGTGCTGCGCGATGCCGGCGCATCGCAGGTTCTGGTCGCCGCGAGCCCGGACGAAAATGCCCTATTTGACGCCTTGGAGCGTGCTTTGCGTACCCGTTTGGCGTAAGAGGACGGGCCGAATCCGATGTAATCGGGCTCGTCTCTGGGATGCAAGTGTGAGGAACCGTCACGATGGCCGACGACAAGCCTGAAGACGCAGGATTGGCCCCCGAACCTGGCCGCGCCAAGCGCTCGCCGCCGACCATCGACCTCGAGGCGACCGAAGTCTCTACCCAGCCGCAGGACGCAGCGGGCGAGCCTTCGACGCAGCCATCGGCCGAGCAGGCAAGCTCGGAGCACGCCGCTGCCGAGGATACCAAGGTTGAGGCGACCAAGATCGAGCCGGAGCCACAGCGCGAGGAGGCGCAGGCCGCCGCAACGTCTGCAGCCATTTCTCCCTGGGTCATCGCGCCATTTTCCGGTGCCGCCGCAGCCGCAGTCGTAATCGCTGTCGGCTGGATGCTGGGCTGGCCCGCGGTGCAGGCTCCGCCCGCCGCGCCGCCAGTGACGAGCGCCGCGCTCGATGCACTGAGCGGACGTGTCGCCGCGGTCGAAGCCAAGGCCGGCAAGCCGGCGGCGGATCCGGCGATGACGGCGCGGCTCGACGCGCTGGAGAAATCGGTCGGCATGCTGCGCAATGACATCGCCAATGTGCGTGCGCAGTCCGACAAGGTTGCGAGTGCGTTGAACGATGCGAAATCCACGCCGCGCGACGCCTCGTCGTCCGCCCTCGCCGCCCTCGACGATCGCATCTCCCAGCTCGAGCGCGCCAGCAGAACCGCGCGCGCCGAGCTCGCGCAGCAGGGCGAGAAGATCGCCGATGCCAAGATGATGGACGACAAGCCGTTGCGCTATGTGGTTGCGGCCACGCTGCTCGACGTCGCGGTTCGCCACAATGACCCCTATGAGGCGCAGCTCGCTGCTGCGCGGTCGTTCGCAGCCAAGCCCGAATTGCTGAAGCCGCTCGACATGTTCGCCGCATCGGGCATCCCGACGCCGTTCGCGCTGACCCGCGAGCTTCTCAACATCGTGCCGAAGTTGTCGCCGCCGCCGGAGGCTCCGCCCCCTGGCGCCGGCATCGTCGAGCGCCTTCAGGCGGGAGCGTCGAAGCTCGTCCGCATCGAGCGCACCGACGGGGGCGGCAACGACCGCGGTGCGATCGTCGCGCGGGTTACGGCGGCGGCGCTGCGCAACGATTTCGCGGAGGCGCGGCGCGAGCTGATGTCGCTGCCCGAGAGCGAACGTGTGCCGGCGAAGGCGTGGCTGGACAAGGCCGATGCCCGCGATGCCGCGCTCGCAGCCTCCCGCAAATTCGCCGACGATGCTCTGGCTGGTCTCGCCAAGCCTGCTCAATAAGACTGCTTGATAAGACTCGCGCAACAATCCGCGCGTATAGGGATCGCCATGCTTCGCATCGTCCTCTTCCTCGTTCTGATTGCGCTTGCAGGCGCCGGCGCCGCGTGGGTCGCCGATCAGCCCGGCAATGTCGTGCTGACCTGGGGCGGTTTCCGGGCCTCACCGACCATTCCGGTGTTCGTGCTCTGTCTCGGCATCTTCGCAGGCCTGATCGTGTTGCTCTGGAGCATTCTGACCGCGATCTGGCGCACGCCGGGGCGGATGCGCCGCCGCCGTCATGAGAAGCGCCATGCCCGCGGCCGTCACGCCATCACCCACGGCCTGCTCGCGATCGGCCATGGCGACACCGCGCTCGCCCGCCGGCATGCCGAAGCGGCGCGGCGGCATGCGCCCGATGATCCGCTCGCGCTTCTCCTGCATGCGCAATCGGCTCAACTCGAGGGCAACCGCGATGAGGCGCAGCGCGTTTTCCGCGCCATGGCCGAGCGCGAGGACACGCGTTTGCTCGGCCTGCGCGGCCTGTTCATCGAGGCGCAGCGCGCCGACGATGCCGTCAGTGCGGTAATGATCGCGGAGGAGGCGATCAGGCTGGCTCCGTCCTCGACCTGGGCCTCGCATGCGGTGCTCGGCTTCCGCTGTGCGCGCGGCGACTGGAGCGGCGCGCTCGCAATTCTCGACTCGAATCTGTCCGCAGGGCTGATCGACAAGCCTACTTACCGCCGGCAGCGTGGTGTGCTGCTCACCGCGCGCGCGCTGGAATTGGAGACGATGGATCGCGACGTCGCGCGCGAGAGCGTGATGGAAGCGGTCAAGCTCGCACCGACTCTGGTGCCGGCCGCCGTGCTTGCCGCGAAATTCGAGAGCGAGGCGCATCAGGTGCGCCGCGCCATGAAGCTGGTCGAGGCCGCCTGGCTCGCCAATCCGCATCCTGATCTTGCCGCCGCCTATGCGCATGTGAAACTCGGCGATTCGGCGCGGCAACGCCTGCAGCGGGTCGAGACGCTCGCGGCGAAAACGCCCGCCGACAAGGCCGGCCATGTCGAGGGCCAGCTCGCGATCGCGCGCGCCGCGATCGACGCTTCCGAGTTCGCCCGTGCGCGCGAGGTGCTCGCTCCTTACGTCAACGATCCCACCCAGCGCGTGGCGCTGCTGATGGCCGAATTGGAGCGCGCCGAACACGGCGACGGTGGCCGTGCCCGCGCCTGGACCTTGCGCGCCGTGCGTGCCCGTCACGATCCGGCCTGGACAGCGGATGGCTATGTCAGCGATCGCTGGCGCCCGGTCTCCCCGGTCACCGGTCGGCTCGATGCTTTTCAGTGGCAGACGCCGGTGGCGAGCCTGCCCTCGGACAAGGGCACGACGATCGAATCCTTCGCCTTTGAGGAAGCCACGCTCGCCGCCTCGCCGCCGAAACGGGTGACGGTGGCCAGTGAGGCGCCGGTGGAACCGGTCGTGATCGCCCCGGCCCCGGCCCCCACTGCGGCCGCGCAAGACAACGCGCCCCCTGCGGCCAGGGAAGAGCCGGCGGTGATCCCTGCCGAGCCGGTCAAGCCGGTCCCTGAAGTCACCGAATCATCGCCGGTGGCGGAAACCCCGGTATTCCGGACCCGCGCCGACCTCGGCAAGCCGACGCAGGCGCCGATCCAGACCGTCATCCCGATCGTCCGCGCGCCCGATGACCCCGGCATTGACGACGACGGCCCGAGCGATGAATTTACGGAACAAATCGGCACACCCAAGGCCCAGGCGGGCGGCTGGCGCGGATTCTGGTCCCGCTGGGGGGGATGAGCCACATTTCGCACCTCCCTTGTCCTTGCCAATTCGGGCCATGCCCGATATCAGGGGCGCGCGTATCGGGGCCGGCATCGCCCAGCCCCGGCAGGGTTCGCCGCAATAGCTCAGTCGGTAGAGCACGTCATTCGTAATGACGGGGTCGGGGGTTCGAATCCCTCTTGCGGCACCAGCAATTTCAATAAGTTATGTTGCTTTTGCGTCCGCCTGAAGTTGCGCTGCTTTGCGCAAGGGCTTCTTGGTCCATTGGCTCTTAGAGATGCCAGGCTACGGTGGCCTATTCTTGTCTCGGCGACCGTTCTATCCGCCAGTTTGACGGCGCAACGATTTGAATTCATTGACAAAATCGAAAATGGGGTGCCGCGACCCACAGGCCGCCCACCAATCCGTGCTGGTGGGCGCACAATCGGGGGCCCCTTGGCAAGTGGAGACGATGGAGCTCGTCTGAAAAGAAGTCACCGACTAGTCTAGAGGGCCGGCTGGACGGATTTCGGTCGTATCAGAGCGAACACGGCCGTCTGGCTCTCTCTTCCTGCATCGCGAAGCGAGAACTTGTCCTCTGGGATCGCCAGGAGCAGCTCAGCATCTGATCCGAATAGCCGAGCGATTTCCGGCGAACAGCAATCCTTCTGCGGCTTCCCGGCAGTGCAAAGTCTTCGCGCAGAAAAGCCTATTCGCCAATGCTTTCTGGGTCGGTCAGGAGAGCTTGCCAGCTCTGCGCATCAACGGTCCGAGCATAGATCTTTGGCATTCAATCCCCTCGCGGCGTCATCGCGATGAACTCCATGGGAAGAGGATCATTCATTGCCTTCAGCCTGAACCGGCGGCTTCCGCACGCCTTGCACGTTCTGGCTCAGCAACGCCAGCGCCGTCTTCAGCTCGTCAGAGATGGACGCTATGCCTTCAATGTCCTCGAAGGCTTCAGAGACGCGCTCATTGGCTGATTTATCGAACGGTTCGAAGCCTTCAGAGATGCGCGTTCCTGCACCGAGCGCGGTGGACGCGGCTATCGGCCCGAGCAGGAGGATTGCTGCTCCGATGATGCCGATCTTGCGGATGCTGGCGATTGGCGGCCCTACGAGGCGGTCATTGATCATTGCCGTAACCTCTCGGCGCGTAGCCCGTGCATCATGCCAATGGTTGCGAACAGACGGTAGATCTGGCGGCCACCATTAGGAGGTACCCAGGCAGAGTCACCTTTTTTATCCGGCTCTCGGGAGAAGGGTCAGCATGCGGCTAGGCCGGATAGGGTGCGTCTCTGCGGATGTCAAAAAGACCCCGCAGAAGTACGATTTCAATTCGTGCCGATAGTGCAAGCCACCACCGCCATCACAGGACCGTTCCGCGCGACAAGTGATTTGAGCTTGTTGATGGCTCGGATCGCGATGCCAATTGGGAATGGATTGTTCAGACGGAGGAAGGCGATTTTCCTCACGAAGCTCTCGACATGCCATTTGGCGTGCGCGCCCGCACGAAAATAGATCACGTCACCGGCGCCATAGCGCTTCAGCGGCGTGCCGTCGCCCTCAAGCACGATCGATCCTTCGAGGATCACGATGGTCTCGTCGAGATCGTAGTACCAGTTGAATTTGCCTTCGGTGCAGGACCAAAGCACGGTCTTGGCGGTGTTGCAGCCGCTGGCCGCGAGGACGCGGGATCGAGCTTCAGGTTTGCCTTCGATGATCCAGGATGGCTCGATCGGAGAGGGATCGAGATCCATCTTGTCGTGCCCGGTTTCAATGAGAGCGAGTGGCATCGGTTTCTCCGCTGCAATCAGCTTGGAAGCCATTTCGTGGCGCTAGTTAGCGATCTTTCAAACGAGTGAGAAGAGACCACTTTGCCGCGACTCTGAAGAGGTACCTCTACCTCCTAACTCAGGATATTCCCGGAACCGCAGGCCCGATGCCGAGTTTTTCCAGGTCCCGGATGAGGAACGAATGACGCGCCACTCGGGAGGGTGGTCGGCCCCAGCTTTCTGGGGCCGCTTCGTTTTTGGCTGCTAGAAACATCAGGGTCTTTGCCAAGTTTTCCCGATGATCTTCCCCAAAGGGCAGACCCCAAATTGGCCCCAGCTCCATCGCCCCCGATTCCGCGAGCCGGGCCTTTTTGATATCCGCAGAGGTGGATTAGGACACTGCAAATCCGAGTTAGGCCGAATGCCACATCGCAGACGGCAAGGTTCCAGTGCATGTTGATGTGCGGACTGGCGCACGACTTGGCCGGTCCGGCACCTCTCCCCCAGCTCAGCCAGCCTCGGGCTGGGGGCTTTTTTTATAGCCGGGCCGTTGTCCGAAAACGAAAAGAGCGCGTGGGGGATGCCTCAAGGCTCTGGGCATTCTCCGAGCTCTTTAGTTTTTCCCGCCATCAATCACTCGGAACTCCGCTTCACCCGCAGGCGACCAGCTTTCCTGGAGCTGCTTCCCGCAGCCTGGGCTGCTCATTCTTGGCTGCTGGGAACATCAGAGCCGCTACCAAGTTTTCCCGATCTGCTCGCCAAGGGTACTGCTCTCGTTCCGCGTAGAGAAAGTCCAATGAAAGACCCGATTCGCGATCCCAACCATTGGCGCGAACGCGCCGACCAGACGCGAGCGAAAGCTGATCGGTCCTTTGACGTAAGAACGAAACTGAGGCTTTTGAAGATTGCAAGCGAGTACGATCGGTTGGCCGAGCGCGCTCAACAATGGCAAACGGGGGATGAATTGAAAGAGTAAGGTCGCCTCAGTTGGCGGCCGGCCTAAGCGGACTTGCGCTTCCGACCCCCTTTCAGACCCGCCGGTATGGCCTGCCGATGTCTGCTTCCGGAGGGTAGAACGGACCCTCCCGAGTGAAGTGCGGGTTTAACCGAAAAATGTTTGGGCTGCCTTCCCGCCGCCCCTCGTTGACAAGCCTTTTGCTTCTGCCAACGCGCGCACAATCTTCCTTGTCCAGCTTCGATTGCCGTCCGCCGAACAACGGATATGGCCCAGCACCGCCACGGCATTTACCGGTAAGCGGCGGCGTGTCATTCCCGAAATAAGAATGGCCGGGCTGAGCCCGGCCATCATGCTTTGTCGAAACCTAAGCGCCTAGCGCTGAGAGACCGTCTGCACCACGCTCGAGACCGGGCGCGCGTTCGTCGCATTGGTCGCCGGCACCTTCAGCTCCTTGAGGATCGCTTCGTCATACTCGGGCAGCGAGTCGAACGTGGTCT
The DNA here is from genome assembly GCF_028128765.1 of Bradyrhizobium sp. CCBAU 51627. GTDB lineage: Bacteria > Pseudomonadota > Alphaproteobacteria > Rhizobiales > Xanthobacteraceae > Bradyrhizobium. The sequence goes on along the minus strand of NZ_LBJG01000076.1, from coordinate 35,960 downwards.
TGGCTTTGATCTGCACGACCTTGTAGCCGCCGGCCTTGAGACGCGCCAGCAGCGTCGGCAGCGCTTCGCCGGTGCGCTTCTGGAAGTCGTGCATCAGGATGATGCCCTTGCCGAGCTTGTCGAGCTTGGTCATCACGTTGCTGACAATCTTGTCCGGCGTATTCTCCTTGCGGAAATCGAAGGAGTCGATGTCGGTCGAGAAGATCCCGAGGTTGCGGCTGCCGAGATAGCTCACGAGCGCCGGACTCTGCGACAACTGCGGGAAGCGGAAGAATGGCGACGGATTGGTGCCAAGCGCCCATTTCACCGCGCTAAAGCCCTTCTCGATCTCGTCCTTGGCCTGCTGCTCCGTCATTTTCTTGCCGGCGAGATTGACGTGCGACCAGGTGTGCGTGCCCACCGTGTGGCCCTGGGCCAGAACCTGGCGCAGGATCTCCGGATGCCAGGTGGCGTGCTTGCCGACCGAGAAGAACAGGCCCTTGGTGCATTCATCGGCCAACGCCTTCAGCACGGCCGGCGTGTTGTGCGGCCACGGGCTGTCGTCGAAGGTCAGCACGACCTCCTTGTCGGTCAGGAAATCAAACTGCTTGAACTGCTCGAAGCCGAAGCCCGGACCGCCGGTCGTGTCGATCTCGACCACGCGCGAGACGCCCAACGCATCCGGATTGGTGCAGGTCGTGGTCTGCTGAACCGGAGCCGGCGCGGGCACGGGCGCCGGAACGGGCGCGGCGGCAACAGCGGCGGGCTTGGCGGCGATCGCCGCAGTGGTCTCGACGTCGTCCCTGGCGGCGAGCTTGACCGGTGCCGGCAGAGGATCGGCGGCACGGGCGGCTGTTGTCTTGGGGGCGCCCTGGTCGGCGCGGGAAGAATAAAAGTACCAGCCTCCGGCGATCACGACCGCCGCAAGGACACTGGCCAGCATCAGGCCTAACGCATTACGCATCGCTACTCTTTCCAATTACGCAACCAAACCAGCGGAATTTCCCGCGCGACGAGCCATTAATGCGAAGGAACAGTTAACGTGACACCAACACGACGGCGGATCCGGAGGAATTTCAGGCAGGTGCGCCAAAGTGACCGATGTCACAGAGGGCGCGGCGCCCGTGACCGTCATCACAGTGGAAGGGACTTTCCCGGAGCATGGTCATTCCCATCGACAACGGGCCCGCGCACCCGCGGTGTCAATGGGAGCTTCACATGACGAAGTCGTTCTCCGCCAAGTCCCTCACTGCGAAGATTCGCGACACCAGCCTCGGCCTGGGCTTTGCCGCCATCGTCGCGATCGTCTCGACGACATCGAGCTTCGCCTTCACGGCCGAAGCGCAGCAGATGTGCACCGGCGATGCCTTCCGCCTGTGCTCTTCGGAAATCCCAAATATCCCGAAGATCACCGCCTGCATGATCAAGCACCGCTCGGACCTGAGCGCCGGCTGCCGCGCGGTGATGGACAAGGACCTCGCCAAGGGCGCCTCACGCAAGGTCGCCGATGCGCAGGACGGCCAGTAAGAGCGCGCTGCAAAGCTCCCTTCGCGATCCGCCCCGGCGTCAGGCCGGCTTCGCGGCAGCGCGTGGATGCCTTTCAATAAAGCCGTTGCGACCAGGAGATCGTCGCACTAGCTTCGCCCGCCTATCTCAAGGGGTACGAGGCATTACGCGATGACCAGATTTCTTTTCATAGTTTCTATGGTTCTGTGCGCATCGGGTGCGTCCGCGCAGCAGCAGCCCGGCCACGACGCCTGCGCGCGTGACGTCACGCGCTTTTGCCGGGCCGTCATGAACAATGGCGATAGCGCCGTACTCGCCTGCCTGAAGGAGCATCGCGCGCGCCTCAGCAAGGCCTGCGACAAGGTGCTGACAGAGCACGGACAGTAGGGTGGCGGCTAGCGACTGATGGTGCTGCCTGCCGCGGTCGCGACCACAGGCAGCACCTCGCTCGACGCACGGTCCGGCGTCTCTTCCTTCCAACGCACTGAGCCGAACGGCCGCTCCAGCATGCGGCGGATCCGCACCGGCTCGGGACCGATATGGAAGTCGATCGCCTGCTGATGCAGGGCGCGCTCGGACTGGGTCGAACGGTTGCGCTGGCGCAAGTAATCGAACCAGGTCGGGCAGTGATAGCGCTCGGTCCACAATTCCGGATCGGCAATGTCGCGCGCGATCGACCAGCCATAGGCGCCGTTGCGCTGGCGCGAGAGCTGCACGTCCTGCATCACGTTGTGGAAGGCGCGCGCGTTCTCCTGGGGGACGCGATATTCGATCTCGACCACCAAGGGTCCGCTGCGCCCGGTCAGCGACAGCTTGACTTCCGGGTCGGCCAGCACCTCGGCATCCTCGTTGCGCGCGCCGACGCGCGGCATTGCAAGCCAGATGCCCAACAGCGGCGAGACCAGCATCAGGCCGGCGGCCGTCAGCAGCGCGACCTCGACGCCTGCATAGTCGGTGAGATGGCCCCAGCCCCAGGCGCCGATCGCGATGCCTCCGGAAATCGAGGCCTGGAATGCGGCGAGAGATCGTCCGGCGACCCAGCGCGGCGCTGAAAGCTGCACGCCGATATTGAACAGGGCAACGGCGGCCATCCAGACCGCGCCCGCCAGCACCAGCGCGGCAGCGGTGAGCACCGGCTCGCTGCTCAGGCCAATCGCCGCCATCGCAAATGCCAACGAGATCGTGCAGGCTCGAATCGCAGCCTCGCCGCTCATGCGCTTGCGCAATTCGTGGATGTTGAGCGCACCGATGACCGCGCCCATGCCGAATGCGCCGAGCATGATGCCGTAGGTCTGTGCGCCGCCATGCAGGAGGTCGCGGGCGACCAGCGGCATCAGCGCCATCACGGCGCCGCCGATCAGGCCCATCACCAGCGTGCGCAGCAGCACGATCTTGATCGGTGGCGAATTGGTGATGTAGCGAAAGCCGGAGACCATGGCGCGGTTGAGTTTCTCCCGCGGCAGGCGCGATGGCTCGGTGGTCCGCCGCCACAGCAGCAGCACCACCAGCAGCGGCAGATAGAGGATCGCGTTGCAGGCGAATGCCGCGACCGCGCCGGCTGCGGCGACAATCACGCCGCCGACCGCAGGTCCAAAGCTGCGCGCGATGTTGTAGCTGATGCCGTTCAGCGCCACCGCGGACGGCAGCGCGTCCGGCGGCACCTGCTCGCTGACCGAGGACTGCCAGGCAGGTCCGAACAGCGCGTTGCCGCTGCCGACGACGAAGCAGAAGGCCAGCAGCGATTCCGGGGCGATGAGCTTGAGTCCGGCGAGGATCGTGAGCGCGGACGCGCCGGTGAGCGCGATCATCAGCGCGACGAGCGTCACGATGCGACGGTCGTACATGTCGGCGATGGCGCCGGCCGGCATCGAGATCAGCATGATCGGCAGCATCAGGGCGGTCTGCACCAGTGCCACCTTGTCGGCCGAGGCTGCCATTTGCGTCATCGCCCAGGCCGCGCCCACGCCCTGGATCAGGAGGCCGAGATTGGACAGCAGGCTGGCGAGCCAGATGCGCCGGAATACGGTGTAGCGCAGGGGGGCCGTGATGCCGTCGGCGGAACGTCTCTGACGGTTCGTCTGCTCGGTCATATCCCGTTCCAAGTCGTCTGGCAGAAATGGCTTCAATGATTCCGGCGCCTTCAGTGATGCCCGCGAAAGTCCTTCGCTGTCCAGTGGTTAGGCCGCTATAAGCGGTGCAAAGACATGGTTTTATCGGAGAGGAACAGATGAAGCTGTCACGACGGGCGATCCTGCAGGGTGCGGGCGGACTGGCTTTCGCGGTTGCGAACTTCCGGATGGACGCGCTGGCACAAGCGCCGTCCGCGGCTGCAAGCTCGGAGGTGCCCCCCATCCTGTTCGTCCACGGCAACGGCGATTACGACGCGCTCTGGATGACGACGCTGTGGCGGATGGAATCCAACGGCATCGCGCATGATCGCATGATGGCGATCAATTTTACCAATCCCACGGCGCGCACCGACGACACGGTCGAGCAGGCCAGCCGGTCCTCGACCGAGGATCAACGTCGCGAGCTTGCCGCCGCCATCGCTGAACTGAAGCGCCGCACCGGCGCGGCCCGCGTGGCGCTGGTCGGCAATTCGCGCGGCGGCAATTCCATCCGCAACGTCATCAAGAACGGCGGTGCAGGCGATGTCAGTCACGCCGTCCTGTGCGGCACGCCCAATCACGGCGTGTTTGCACTCGATGATCTCCTCGGCAGCGAGTTCAACGGACGCGGCGCCTTTCTGCGCGGCTTGAACGAGGGGGACAGCGAGGTGACGCCGGGCGTCGCCTTCCTCACCTTGCGCAGCGACGGCATGGACAAATATGCGCAACCCGATGGTCGCTTCATCGGTAAGCCGGGCGTGCCCACGAATGTCACCGCTGAGGGACCGGAGCTGAAAGGCGCGACCAATCTCGTGCTCGGCACCATCGATCATCGCGAGACGGCGTATTCTCCGCGCGCGTTCCGCGAGATCTACAAGTTCATCGCCGGCCGCGAACCCGCGCGCATCGCCATCACGCCGGAGCGGAGCGTCCGCCTCAGCGGATTGGTCACGGGCGCCGCAGACGGCGCGCCGACCAACCGTCCGGTCGCCGGGGCGACAGTTGAAGTTCACCACGTCGATCGCGAGAGCGGCGAGCGAAGAGGCGATGTCGTGCACCGGTCGACGACGGGGGCCGACGGCCGCTGGGGGCCGGTCGAGGTCGAATCCGACTGGCCGCTCGAGATCGTCCTGGCCTCGCCGGACGCCCCGATCACGCACTTCTACCGTTCGCCTTTCCCGCGCTCGTCCGACGTCGTGCATCTGCGCGCCGCGCGCCCGTTCATGCCTGCGGAGAGGGATGCTGGAGCGGTGCTGATCATGTCGCGTCCACGCGGCTATTTCGGCCTGCCGCGCGACATCGTCCTGTTCGACGGCAAGGAGCCCGCCGACGTTCATCCGGGCGTGCCCACGGATGCGACAGCAACCCTGCGCCTTCCGGCCAGCGAGATCGGACGTAACGTCTTGGCCCAGTTCAACGAAGAACGGATCGTAGCACGCGCGTGGCCCGCCTCCGAGAATAGGATTGCGGTTGCCGAACTGACTTACTAGCTTTTACCTGCGTCAGATCTGCGGGAGAGAGCCATGAACATCGCCAGTGTGCGTCGGCCCATCATCCCCCCGACCCCGCCGCGCGCGCCGGAGAATCTCTCGTTCTTCGGCCGGCTTGCGGTGATCAGGCAGAACATGATCGCAACCTGGGGGCAGCGCGCCTATGAGGAAGGGATCGTCGAGGGTCGCTTCTTCCTGCACAAGAGTTTCATCCTGAACCAGCCGGACGCGATCCGGCACGTGCTGCTGAGCGATTACGAGAACTACACACGGACGCCGGCGGGCATCCGCATGCTGCGTCCGGTGCTTGGCGACGGTCTCCTGCTCGCAGAAGGCCACTCCTGGACATTTCAACGCCGCACGCTGTCGCCCGCGTTCACGCCGCGCGCTACCGCCAACCTCGTTCCGCACATGACGGCGGTGCTCGACGAGACCATCGCGAAGCTGGATGCGCGCACGAGCGAGCCGGTCGATCTGCGGGATGTCATGCAGCGGATGACGCTCGAGATCGCCGGGCGCACGATGTTCTCGTTCGGCATGGACCGGCACGGACCGACCTTGCGCAACTTCGTCATGGAGTATGGCGAGCGGCTCGGGCGGGCCTACTTCCTCGACATGCTGCTGCCGGTGTCCTGGCCGACGCCCATGGATCGCGCCCGCGCCCGCTTCCGCACGCGCTGGACAAAATTCGTCGCGATGCTGATCGCCGAGCGGCGTGCTGCGGGCAAGAAGGAGGGCGCGCCGCCGCGCGATCTGTTCGATCTTATGGACGAGGCGCGCGACCCCGTAACGGGCAAGGGATTTTCGGACGAGCAGCTCGTCGACGAGGTCGCAACCATGATCCTGGCCGGCCATGAGACGACCGCAACTGCGCTGTTCTGGGCGCTCTACCTGCTTGCGCTCGATCCGGAGACGCAGGAGGAGGTTGCCTCCGAGACATCAGGCGAGCATCTCGACAGCATCGCCGATATCGAGCGGCAAAAATTCACCCGCGCCGTGATCGACGAGACCATGCGGCTCTATCCGCCGGCCTTCCTGATTGCCCGCGCCGCGCGCGACAGGGACAATGTCGCCGGCGCTAAGGTCGGCAGGGGCGATATCATCATGATCGCACCCTGGCTGCTGCACCGGCACGAGAAGCTGTGGGATCAGCCGGACGCGTTCATCCCCAAGCGCTTCATGTCGAAAGAGCCGCCCGACCGCTTCGCCTATCTGCCGTTCGGCGCGGGTCCGCGCGTCTGCATCGGCGCGCCGTTTGCGCAAGCCGAGTCCGTGTTGGCGCTGGCGCGTTTGATCGGCGCATTCCGCATCGAGCTCGTCGACGCCGATCCCGTCATTCCGTACGGTGTTGTTACGACACAGCCGGACCACTCCCCGATGTTCCGCGTCACGCGTCGGTGACAGGCGATCGCCTGACCGATGGCGCGATCCAACAAAAATCGAGTTACGCCATGAGCGACATCCAGGCCCAGTTTTCCGTTCTCAAGCAGACGGCCGATCCCGTCGTCGTCGAGGCCATCGCGGAGCTGATCGCCAAAGGTCATGATCGCGATCTCAACCGCATCAATGTGCTGGACTTTGCCGATCGGAGCGGGCTCGATCAGGAGAAGGTCATTTCCGGATTCCTGCACGCCTCGCGGCTCGGCCTGTTCGACATGAGCTGGAACGTGCTGTGTCCCGGCTGTGGCGGCGTATTGGGCGCGCATACGACGCTGAAGTCGCTGAAGCACGAAGACTACAATTGCGCGCTCTGCGCAGCCGGATACGAGGCGTCCGTCGACGAGATGGTCGAGGTGGCCTTTACCGTCAGTCCGCGAGTCCGCCGCATCGGTGCTCACGATCCCGACACCTTGCCGATGTGGGAATACGTGCGGCAGATGTTCTGGAGCTCCGGCGTCGACATCAACGAAGCGGCTTTTTCGCGCCTGATCAACGAGGTGACGCTCGAAGCGCTGGAATTGCCTGCCGGTGAAAAGGCAATCCTCTCGCTGAACCTTCCCAGCCAGTTCATCATCGTGTTCGAGCCGGTGACCCATTCCGCCCACTTCCTGGATGTCCAGGGTGAGGCGACCAGCGAACGCCAGCAGCTGTCAATCATGTTCAACAAGCTGGAGGCGCCGACCGGGACCACGGTCGTGCGCCCCGGGCCGCTCCGACTCACGCTGGAAAATCAATCGGACAATCGCGTGTTGCCCTCGGTCTGGATCGCCGGCGACGCGCTTCATGAGATGATCGGCAAGCGCAAGCCGATCCTGACCGCCAAGCGGATGCTGTCGAACCAGACGTTTCGCGACGTCTTCAAGGCCGACAATCTCAACGTCGATCAGCGATTGAAGATCACGTCGCTGACCTTCCTGTTCACCGACCTGAAGGGCTCCACCGCGCTGTACGAGCGTGTCGGCGATCTCAACGCCTTTGACCTCGTGCGCGCGCACTTCCGGGCGCTGCTGGAGATCATCGCCGCCGAGAAGGGCGCCGTCGTGAAGACCATCGGCGATGCCGTCATGGCGACCTTCGTCAGGCCCGAGCACGCGATCACCGCGGGGCTGCGTATGCGCGCGGCCATGGATGATCTGAACAAGGAGCGCGGCGCCAAGGATCTCGTGCTCAAGATCGGCATTCACGAAGGCCCTTGTCTCGCGGTGATGCTCAACGAGCGGCAGGATTATTTCGGCCAGACCGTCAACATCGCCGCGCGGGTGCAGAGCCTGTCGACCGCGCAGGAGATCCACATCACCGGCCCGGTGCTGGATGCGCCCGCGGTCGCCGAGATCCTTCAGCGGCGCGAGATCAGGCCGATCCAGAAGCAGGCGGCCCTGCGCGGCATCGCCGACAAGATGGTGGTGTACGAGATACCGTGAGTCGGCGCTCCCAGATTGCCGAAACGTAATGCAGCGCGCGGAACTGACGCACGTTGCGCCGGTTGAATTTCCTGCTCATATAGTGCTGGTAACCGCCGCGCTTTCCCTCGCGGCGTCATCGATTTCGGTAGGACCTTATGCTCGACGGCCTGCGCCAATTCATCGCCGACATTGTTGCTCCCCAAGCCCAGGACCGCGCCTTCGGCGACAGCGATTATCGGCTGGCGGCGACCGCGCTGCTGATCCACGTGGTCTCGCTTGACGGCCAGCCGACGCAGGCCGAGCAGCGCAAGCTGCATAGTCTGATCGAAAGCCATTTCAAGCTCGATCGGGGCACCGCCGACCGGCTGATCGCCGACGCGACCCAGGTCGAGGGCGAGGCGGTCGATCTCTATCACTTCACCAGCGTCATCATGCGCTCGCTCGATGAAGAGGGCCGCAAGCGCATCGTCCAGATGATGTGGGAGCTGGTCTATGCCGATGGCGAGGTGACCGAGTTCGAGGACAACGTGGTCTGGCGCGCCTCCGATCTGCTCGGGATTTCCCAGCGCGACCGCATCGATCTGAAGCACGCGGTCGCAGACCGCGCCGGTGGCCAGATCAAGGACAATGCAGTCGGCGGCTAAGCCGTCGGCAACGCGACGTGGTTGCTGATTGTATCGACCACATGACGAAACTTTAATGTAGTGCCGAGCCGCAAGGTTCCGGATTCCTCTGTAATTCCGGGACTTTCTCCCTTTCCCTGTCGTTCGCTCAGGCCGCCATGCCGCCGGTGCCGCTTGCTTGTCCTGCACGGCCTATGCTCCAGTTCCGCCATTACGGTGCCAAAAGACTTCAATTCAAGAGACTGCAATCGTGACTGAGCGGGTAACGTTGATCACCGGTGCCTCGGCGGGCATCGGCACGGAGCTAGCGCGTGTGTTTGCCGCGAACGGACACCGGCTCGCCCTCACGGCGCGACGTGCCGACCGGCTCGAGGCGCTCGCGAACGAGCTCGCTGCGACGTGCGGCAAGAAGCCGATCGTGATCGCCTGCGATCTTGAGCAAGCCGATGCCGGCGAACGGATCGCCGCCACGCTTGCTGCCGAAGAGGTCGAGCTGGACAATCTCGTCAACAATGCCGGCTTCGGCGTCTTCGGCGACGCCATTGAGCGCGACCGCGACGAGCAGGTCGGCATCGTCGACGTCAACGTCCGGGCGCTGACCGATCTGTCGCTGCGCTTTGCCGATCAGCTCATCAGGAACAAGGGCGGCCTGCTCAATGTCGGCTCCATTGCCGGCTTCCTGCCGGGTCCCGGCATGGCCGTCTATTACGCCTCCAAGGCCTATGTGATTTCGTTCACCGAGGCCTTGCGCGCGGAGCTCGCGCCACGCGGCGTTCGCGTTACCGTGCTGTGTCCAGGTCCAGTGCCGACCGAATTCCAGGAGCGCGCCGGCGTCGGCTCGGGGCATGATACCGCCATTCTCAACGTCTCCGCCGCCGAGGTTGCGCGGCAGGCTTATCGCGGCCTGATGGCGAACAAAAGGGCAGTGCTACCGGGTCTCGGCATCAAGATTGTGCCGTTCGCGCTCCGCTTCTTACCGCGCGCCTTCATCCTGTCTGCCACCAGCCGGTTCCAGCGCCGGCGGTACTGACGAAGTCCTCAAGTCTCCGTACTGGCCCGGAGCTTGCTTCTGTATCGCATCGTGTGTGCGCAAACTCACACGATGTTAACCAGCGCTTAGCTATGCTGGCGGCTTGAACCGATAGCACTCGCAAAAGACCATGTCGTTTCGGACGGACAGGTTTGGTGGCGCAGAAGTGGTGCCCTTCCCCGGAAGGACGTCGCGCACGGCCGCCTCCGAGCCTAGGCTTCCGGTTCTGATCGTCCTGCACCAGGAATCCTCGACGCCCGGTCGTGTCGGCAACGCGCTCCGCGCGCTCGGCCATCGTCTCGACATCCGCAGGCCGCGGTTCGGCGATCCCCTGCCCGATACGCTGGATGCGCATGCCGGCGCCGTGATCTTCGGCGGCCCGATGAGCGCCAATGATTCGGACGACTATATCCGCCGCGAGATCGACTGGATCGAAGTTCCCCTTCGCGAGCAGCGGCCATTCCTCGGCATTTGCCTGGGCGCGCAGATGCTGGCGATGCAGCTCGGCGCACGTGTGGCACCGCATCCGGAGGCGCTGACCCAGATCGGCTATTATCCGATCCGACCCACCGCGGCGGGCCACGCGCTCTGTCCGGACTGGCCGGCGCAGGTGTATCACTGGCATCGCGAAGGCTTTCAATTGCCGAGAGTCGCCGAATTGCTGGCGGAAGGCGACGATTTTCCGAACCAGGCGTTCCGAGCAGGCAACGCTTTCGGCGTGCAGTTCCATCCTGATGTGACCTACGCGATGATGCATTGCTGGACCACGCGCGGCTATGACGGCCTCCGCGCGCCCGGTGCGCGCGAGCGGCATCATCATTTTGCGGACCGTGCCGTCTACGATGCCGCTGAACGCGCCTGGCTCGATCATTTCATCGACGGCTGGCTGGCGCGCCGGCCGGTGCTGGCGCAAGCGGCCGAGTAATCGCGCGTCCGCGCAGGTCCTCCGCGCAAGTCCTTGCCTCATCCCTGGATATGCTAGGCTGGCCGCCAAACGAGCGCGCGTGAACGCGTGCCGGCAGACAAGGGAGAGCGCGATGGCCTACGAGCACATTCTCTATGAGGTGAGCGACAAGATCGCGACCATCACGCTCAATCGTCCCGATCGCATGAATGCGTGGACGCCGACCATGGAGCGCGAGGTGCGGCAGGCGATGGAAACCTCAAACGCCGACGACAATGTCCGCGTCATCGTGGTGACCGGCGCGGGCCGCGCCTTCTGCGCCGGCGCGGATATGGATGCGCTGAAAGGGCTCGATCCCAACGACGTCAGGCGCGCGACGAACCTGCCGCCCTTCGATATGAACCGCCGTCCGGACTGGCAGACGCGCTACGGCTTCTATCCGTCGATCGGCAAGCCCGTCATCGCCATGCTCAACGGCGCGACCGCCGGTATCGGCCTCGTTCACGCCCTCTATTGCGACCTGCGCTTCGCCGCCGACAACACGGTGTTCACGACGGCCTTCGCGCGCCGCGGCCTGATCGCCGAGCACGGAATCTCATGGATGCTGCCGCGCATCGTCGGCCACGCCAATGCGATGGACCTGCTGCTCTCGGCGCGCCGCGTTTCGAGCGAGGAGGCGTTGCGAATCGGGCTGGTCAACCGGCTCTGCTCGCCCGACAAGCTGCGCGAGGAGACTTACACCTATGCCCGCGACCTCGCCGATTTCGTCTCGCCGAGTGCGATGGCCGTGATCAAGCGGCAGCTCTACGAGGTGCCGTTCCAGACATTGGCTGAAGCGACGATCGAGGCGAACAGGGAGATGATGGTGGCGCTGAACGGCAGTGATTTCCGGGAGGGCGTAGCCAGCTTCATGGAGAAGCGTCCGCCAAGGTTTACGGGGAAGTAGGGGACTCGTGAAGGAAGCCCGCCGTCGCCCTTCGGGCTATGGCGCGGCAGCCTTCGCTACGAAGCGGCTTGCCGAGCCGAAGCAGGCGCAGCCTGCGAAGGCTGGTGGAGCCAGGCGGGATCGAACCGCCGACCTCGTCATTGCGAACGACGCGCTCTCCCAGCTGAGCTATGGCCCCTTTGCTGGCCGCTCTGGTAAACGCGGCCGACAACCGGGCGCCATTTAAGTCCCCGCCAAGGTCAAGTCAAGGACGCGAGTAAAGGGGTTTTAGCCATAGTGGCATCGACTTCCCTTGTTTGGGCCGGGGGGAACCGATATCTAGCCATGATCACCCCAAACACTGCCCCCAATGACACAGGCCCAGAGAGTGCTTCGCTGATGCGCCCGATAGTCTTCATTCTGATCCAGATCATCAATCTGTACATCTATCTGCTGATCGCGTCGGCAATCCTGTCCTGGTTGATCGCGTTCAACGTCGTAAATACCCGCAACCAGTTCGTCGGCGGGGTCTGGGAGTTTCTCTATCGGATTACCGAACCGGTCCTTGGGCCCATCCGGCGCAGGCTGCCCAACATGGGCGGTCTCGATGTCTCTCCGATCGTCGCCTTTTTCGTGCTCTGGCTGATCCAGCTCTATCTCGCCGAGTACGTCTATCCGAACGTGCCCTAGCCGGCGGAACCGTGGCGGAGCCTTGTGGCCTCTTGACCGAACCTTGGCGCATCTCCACCACCGGCATCAGTATCGCGTTGCGGGTGACGCCGCGAGGTGGACGTGACGGCGTCGACGGGATCGAGCAGTTGTCCGACGGCCGCAGTGTGCTGAAGGTACGCGTGCGTGCCGTCGCTGATGGCGGCGAGGCGAATCGCGCGGTTCTGGCGCTGCTGGCAAAATCGCTTGGCGTGCCCAAGGCCAGCGTCAGTCTGCTGTCGGGGGCGACGTCGCGGCTGAAGCAGGTTGCCGTCGCGGGCGATCCGGCACGGCTTGCTGATGCGTTGCGCGAGCTCGCATCAGTCAAATCGACAGGGACAAGGAACTGACATGACGGCCAAGATCATCGATGGAAAAGTCATCGCTGCGGACCTTCGCGCCCGCGTGGCGGACGAGGTCGCCCGCGTCAAGCGCGAGCACAATCTGTTGCCGGGCCTCGCAGTCGTTCTGGTCGGCAACGATCCCGCCAGCGAGGTCTATGTCCGCTCCAAGCACAAGCAGACCCAGACCGCCGGCATGGCATCGTTCGAGCACAAGCTGCCCGCCGACGTCTCGCAAGCGGATCTGCTGGCCGTCGTCGCCAAGCTCAACCGCGATCCCGCCGTGCACGGCATTCTCGTGCAACTTCCGCTGCCCAGGGGCCTCGACACCGAGGCCGTGATCAACGCCATCGATCCCGCCAAGGATGTGGACGGCCTGCATCCGAACAATGCCGGCCGGCTTGCCGGCGGCTTCCAGGCGCTGTCGCCCTGCACGCCGCTCGGCTGCATCATCCTGACCAAGAGCGTGCATGCTTCGCTCGAAGGCATGAATGCCATCGTGATCGGTCGCTCCAATCTGGTCGGCCGCCCGCTGGTGCAATTGTTGCTGAACGAGAATGCCACGGTGACGATCGCGCATTCGCGCTCGCGCGACCTGCCCGGACTCGTGAAGCAGGCCGACCTCGTCTATGCCGCGGTCGGCAGGCCCGAGATGGTGCGTGGCGATTGGCTGAAGCCCGGCGCGACCGTGATCGATGTCGGCATCAACCGCATTCCCCCAGACGACGGCAAGACCCGCCTCGTCGGCGATGTCGCCTATCAGGAAGCGCTTGGCGTTGCCGGTGCCGTGACGCCCGTGCCGGGCGGCGTCGGCCAGATGACGGTGGCGTGCCTGCTGGTGAACACGCTCCGCGCCGCCTGCGCGATTGCCGGCCTGCCGAAGCCGGCGGTGTAGTCCCGCTCTCGTGTCCCGGACGCGGCGCGGCATGAAATGACGCGACGCTGAGCACAGGGACCCATCGCTCCACTGGGCTGGGCCCCGGCTTTGCAGCGCATCGTTTCACGCTGCGCTGCGTCCGGGGCACGAAACCTACGCCTTCTTTTTCTTCTCCCGCTCGATACCTTCGAGGATCAGCTTCGCCGCTTCCTCGGGGCCGCCCCAGCGCAGGATCTTCACCCACTTGCCCTTCTCGAGATCCTTGTAGTGCTCGAAGAAGTGCTGGATCTGCTGCAGCGTGATGTCCGGCAGGTCGGAATAGGATTTCACCTTGTCGTAGCGCTGCGTCAGCTTCGACGACGGCACTGCCAGAATCTTCTCGTCGCCGCCGGCCTCGTCCTCCATGAAAAGCACGCCGACCGGACGCACGCTCATGACGGCGCCGGGAATGATGGCGCGGGTGTTGACGATCAGGACGTCGCAGGGGTCGCCGTCATCGGACAGGGTATGCGGGATGAAGCCGTAATTACCGGGATAACGCATCGGCGTGTACAGGAAGCGGTCGACCACCAGCGTGCCGGCCTCCTTGTCCATCTCGTATTTGATCGGCTCGCCGCCCACGGGGACTTCGATGATGACGTTGACGTCGTGGGGTACGTTTTTTCCGATCGAGACCGCATCGATACGCATTCAGAAGGCTCCGTTGTTGCCGAGGTGAAATCGCGCCCGGCAGCGATTTGGCGCTGTCATACGCGGGGTTGGCCCGCTGATCCATGGTGTTTTTATGAAAAAATGAATCCCGCGATCACCGGCGCAAAAAGCGGGCGGTATCGACGGATGGGAATCGCTGCCGACTAAATTTTCAGCAGCTCAATTGGACCAAACCCTAGTTGGTCCAGGCGAAGGCAACCTTGTCGAGCGCCTTTGGTCCGAACCGCTCCGAAGAGCGTGCCACCATGCGGCCGCCCAGGGCGCGATAGAACTCGGTGGCCGGATCGTTGTCCGAGAGCGCCCACACCACCATGCTCTTCAGATTGCTCTGCATGAGGTCGCGGCGGGCCGCAGTGAACAGGCGGCGGCCGAAACCGAGGCCCTGAAACTCGGGACGCAGATACAGTTCGTAGATCTCGCCGTCAAAATGCAGGCTGCGGGCGCGATTGCGGCCGTAGTTCGCATAGCCCGCGATCTTGTCGCCGAACACGAGCACGCTGACGCGGCTGCCCTTGCGGATTGCGCTGTCCCACCATTGCGGACCACGGCGGTTGATCAGCTTCTCAAGCTCGGCGCCAGGAATGATGCCCTGATAGGCGGAGCGCCAGGCTTCGTCATGGGCGGACGCCACCGCAGTTGCATCTGCGGCTTTGGCCGGCCGGACCTCTATCAGGGTTGTGCTCATGGACGCGATCAAATCAAGTCGCCGCGCTGGCGGCAAGACCTATCCTTAATTATCGGTTAACCTGTGGACTTTCTGCATCAGTATTTTAACCATGTTGTGCCGAAAAAAGACAAGAGGTCACTTTGGACGGCACCGACCTGCCGTGGGTCGGTGCAAAACTGCGTTGCGACAACGAATGAACCGCAACGGCAGCGCGGAAAGTCCGCCTAAAATGATTCGTTCCTACTAGTGTGGGCGTCGTTGTCTGTGCTCGCCTCCGGCCATTCATGCGGCTCCTCAACACTCTTGCTCTTCTACTTCTGGTGGTCCTGCCGACTGCGCCGCCTGTGCGCGGACAGCTCACGTTTGGGCCGTCGGGACAGGAGGGCGGACCGTTCCGCCGACAGGAATGGCGCGTGCCGTCACCCGATACCGGTATCGCAGCGCGCGCGCTGTTGTTTCGTCCCGCCGGCGCTGGTCCATTCCGGCTTGCGCTGATTGCGCACGCGTCGACGCAGAACGTGCTCCGTCGTGCCCAAATGCCGCAGCCGGAATATCGCGCGTTGGCAGCCTTTCTCGTTGCGCGCGGCTTTGCCGTGCTGGTGCCGGAGCGGCTCGGCCATGGTGCAACCGGTGGCCGCTACGTCGAAGACCAGGGCGGCTGCGACGAAGCGGACTATGCACGTGCGGGTCGCGCCACCGCGGAAGAAATCCTGCTCGCGTTGAGTTATCTGCAAAAGCAGGATTTTATTCGTAAGGATGCCGCGGTCGTGATCGGCCATTCTGCCGGAGGTTGGGGCGCGCTGGCGCTTGCGGATGCCGATCCGAAGGCGATTTCAGCGATCATTGCCTTTGCGCCCGGGCGCGGTGGTCATGCCGATGACGAACCGAACAAGGTCTGTGCGCCGCATACGCTTCTCGCTGCCGCCGCCGGATTCGGCAAGGCGGCGCGCATTCCCGTGACGTCGCTGGTTGCAGCCAATGACAGCTATTTTGTGCCGGCATTTTCGCAAAGACTGGCGGACGCTTTTCGCAGCGGCGGCGGCAAGGACGATTTTCGCACGCTGCCGGCCGTGGGCAGCGAGGGCCATTGGATGATCGAGCTAGATGCCGGCGTCCAGGCCGCAAGCAGCGAACTCGCGCGTGCGCTGAACCTGCCAAACCCTGCGGCGACCAAGAAGCCATGACGCTGTACTTTCTGGTCAAATATCTGCACGTGCTCGGCGCCATCGTCATTCTCGGCACCGGGTCAGGCATCGCCTTCTTCATGCTGATGGCACATCGCACTGATAACGCGGAGTTCATCGCCCGCACGGCTTCGGTGGTCGTGATCGCAGATGCGATCTTCACGCTATCGGCCGTGATCCTGCAACCGGTCACCGGCGGCTTGCTGATGATGCTCTCGATGACCTCGATCACCGAGCGCTGGATTCTCGCCTCGCTCGCGCTGTATGCCATCGCGGGCGTGTTCTGGATTCCTGTCGTTTTCATGCAGATCGAGATGCGCGAGCTCGCGCGCAAGGCCGCGGCGCAGCAAGCGGCGCTGCCGGAGCGCTACTTCGTCCTGTTCCGCCGCTGGTTCGCATTTGGTTTTCCCGGCTTCGGCGCCACGATGCTGATCCTGTGGTTGATGATCGCCAAACCGTTTTGAATGACGCGATGACCCAGCGAAGCATTTTGGTGCTCGGCGCCTCCGGCCTGATCGGCCGCTTCGTCACCGACGATCTGCGTGCGCGGGGTTTTCGCGTTGTCGGTCTTGCACGGAGCCTGCCCCCGGCGCAGCAGATGAGTGCGCTCGATATTGAGCTGCCGATCTTGTCGCTCGACACGGCAGCGCTGACACATGTGCTGAACGAGCATGCGGTCGATGTCGTCGTGAACTGCCTCGGCGTGCTCCAGGATGGTCCCGGCAGCGACACCAACGCCGTGCATCGCGACTTCGTTTCACGGCTGCTTCAGGCGATAACCGGTAGCGGCCGTCCGATCCGGCTGGTGCACATCTCGATCCCCGGCGCCGCCGAAGCCGATCGCACCGCCTTCGCCACCACCAAGCGCGAGGCCGAGCGGCTGATCGCGGCGTCTGGCATTCCCCACATGATCCTGCGGCCCGGTTTCGTATTGGCGCCGTCAGCCTATGGCGGCAGCTCCATGCTGCGCTCGCTCGCCGCCTTTCCGTTCGATCTGCCGCCTGCCGAGATGGCGACCCCGTTCCAGCCCGTTGCGGTCGATGACATCTCCGCGACCATTGCCTGGGTCGCCGCGCGCGATATCGACGATGCATCCGTCAAGGCTGTGAGCTGGGACCTGATGCAATCCGAGCCGATCACCATGGCCGGCGTCATCAAGCAGTTCCGGCTTGCGCTCGGCACGGCTCGATGGCGTCATGTTCCGATACCATCCTTCATGCTCGATCTCGGCGCCAGAATTGGCGATTTCGCGAGCACTCTCGGCTGGATGCCGCCCATGCGGACCACCGCGATCACCGAGCTCCGCCGCGGCGTAACCGGCGATCCCTCGGTTTGGATCGCCGCCACCGGCCTCGTGCCGAAGACGCTGGTGGATGCGATCGGGCGCCATCCCGCCACCATCCAGGACAAATGGTTCGCGCGGCTGTTCCTGATCAAGGCGATGATCGTCGCGAGCCTGGTCGCATTCTGGCTCGTCTCCGGCTTCATCGCGCTGTTCGTATCCTACCGCGCCGCCGCCGGGATTCTCAGCGCGCACAACTTCCCGCCGACGCTTGTCGATCCCATCACCATCGGCACCAGCCTGATGGACATGAGCATCGGCGTCCTGATCGCCTTCCGCCGCACCACTGCGATCGGATTGGTTGCCGGCATCGTCGCCTCGCTCGGCTACATGCTCGGCGCAGCCATCCTGACGCCCGATCTCTGGATCGAGCCGCTCGGCGCATTGGTGAAGACAGGACCGGCGATCGTGCTGATGCTGGTGGCGCTTTTGATGCTGGACAATCGATAGCGTTTTCGATCGAAGCGGATACCGGTTCGCGTGAAGAAAACGCGTCAAAATGAGAATCTGATGCCCAAATGGCCCGACGATGATGTCATCCTGTTCGACGGCGTCTGCATCTTCTGCTCGCGCTGGGTGCGGTTTGTCGCGGCGCGGGACAAGGCGAAGCGATTTCGCTTCACACCAATCCAGTCGGAGTACGGGGCGAAGCTAGCCCGCACCTTTGGCATCAACCCAGAGGATCCCGATACGAATGCCCTGATCCATGGCGGCGAGGCGTTCCTGAAGTCCGATGCTGCGCTGACGGTGCTGTCGCTGCTTCCGGGCTGGGGCGGGGTGCGCGCGCTCTTCGCTGTGCCAAAGCCGCTGCGCGACGTCGTCTACAGCCTCATCGCCCGCAACCGCTATCGCATTTTCGGCAAGTACGACTCCTGCTTCGTGCCGGATGCCGATTTGCGGGCGCGAGTGATCGAGTGACTCGTCATTGCGAGGGCAGCGAAGCAATCCAGGATCTTTCCGCGGTGGCAGTCTGGATTGCTTCGCTGCCCTCGCAATGACGGAGTGTGCGGTTAGGGCTCGCCTAGAGCCGCCAACACGTCCTTCGCCGCCCGCTCACCACTGTCCCGCGCACCATGCGCCGTCGTGAAGAAATTTGGCGACGTCGCCTCTCCCGCGAAGAACAGGCGTTCATCCACCGGTGCAGCCAAGACGGCGCGATCGCCGGCATGCCCCGGCAACGCGTGCGAGTAGGAGCCACGCGCAAACGGATCGCGTGCCCAGCGCGACTCGCAGAGCGGCTTCAGCTTGCGGCGGATGTCGTTGCCGAGAAAGCCGGCGATCTCGTCGATGCTGTGCGCGGAGATGGCGCCTTCGCCGGCCTCTTCCAGCTGGCGGGCAAAGCTGCCGCCGAAAAAGCCTTCGATGCAGGGCTGGCCGAACGGCCGGATGTGATAGGTGCCCATCTCGGTGCGCATGGTTGCGCCGCGCAAATTTGCTTCCTTCGGGAAGGCCTCGGCGCCCTCGAGCGCCAGCGTGACCTTATCGTCGACGCCGAGCGGCAGACCGGCTGCGGCGTCGACCTTGGCCGGCAACGGTGGCGAGAAGCGGATCGCTTCGTCGGCGATCAGATTGGTCGGCACGGTGACGATCACCTTGTCCGCGGTCAGCGTGCCCCGTGATGTCGCGATGCGGACCCGCTTGTCCGAATGATCGACCAGACGGACGTTGCAGTTCAGCGCGACAGGGCAGGGCGCGCCATAGGCTGCGACGAGCGCGCCATAGCCGCGACGGACGCGCCAGTTCAGCTCGCTGTCCTCATAGGCATCCCAGTCGAGCGTCGACATGTCCTTGAGTTCGCAGCCGTTGATGTAGGTCGAGATCGCGTCGATCATCGGATTCCAGCGGTTGCCGGGCTCGAGACTGCGGCTCGCCGGCTCGTCTTTGCCCTTCTGCGCGGCCTGCCACAGCCGCTCATAGAACGCGTCCAGCGCGCGCATGAAATCGTCGCGCTCGCCTTGCGGAAACGCGTTGCCATAGGCGCGCTCGCGCCAGGGCGGCAGGTCCCTGTTGAGCTCGAATCCCAGCTGCTTTGCGATTGGAACGAAGGAATTCCGGTCGGCCGAATGCAGCCAGCCGCAGCCGACGTCGAAGGTGACTTCAGGCGAGGCCTGCACCGTCCAGGCGCGGCCGCCGAACCGGTCGCGCGCTTCGAGCACGATCACGGAAAGACCGGAGCCTGCCAGCGCATGCGCCGCGCCGAGGCCGGCCGCGCCGGCACCGATGATCGCGACGTCGACGGAGGAGGGGAGGGACATGGGTCGGCTCTAGCACGTTCGGAATGTGCGCTAAAGCCACCACAACACTGGTGTCACCACTCGCGAAAGCGGGTGATCCAGTATTCCAGAGACAGTCGTTGTAGAGTCGAGGGGCCGCGGCGTACTGGATTCCCCGCTTTCGCGGGGAATGACAGCGGGGCGGCCTTACGCCACCGCTTCCTTGGCCTTTTCCGCGCGCTTGCGCTCGTTCGGGTCGAGGTGCTTCTTGCGCAGCCGGATCGACTTCGGGGTGACCTCGACGAGCTCGTCGTCCTCGATATAGGCGAGCGCCTTTTCCAGCGTCATGCGGATCGGCGGGGTCAGGCGCACGGCTTCGTCCTTCGAGGTCGTGCGGATGTTGGTGAGCTGCTTGCCCTTGAGCACGTTGATCTCGAGATCGTTGTCGCGGGTGTGCTCGCCGACGATCATGCCCTTGTAGACCTTCCAGCCCGGCTCGATCATCATCGGGCCGCGGTCTTCCAGCTTGAACATGGCGTAGGCCACCGCTTCGCCCTGGTCGTTGGAGATAAGGACGCCGTTGCGGCGGCCCTGGATCTCGCCCTTGTACGGGGCGTAGCCGTGGAACAGGCGGTTCATGATCGCGGTGCCGCGGGTGTCGGTGAGCAGCTCGCCCTGATAGCCGATCAGGCCGCGGGTCGGCGCGTAGAACACCAGGCGCTGGCGATTGCCGCCGGACGGCTTCATCTCGATCAGCTCGGACTTGCGCTCGCTCATCTTCTGCACGACGACGCCGGAATGCTCCTCGTCGACGTCGATCACGACCTCCTCGATCGGCTCCAGGGTGGCACCGGTGGCTTCGTCCTTCTGGTACACGACGCGCGGGCGCGACACCGAGAGCTCGAAGCCTTCGCGACGCATGGTCTCGATCAGGATGGCGAGCTGCAATTCGCCGCGGCCGGACACTTCCATCGCATCCTTGTCGGCGGATTCGACCACGCGCAACGCGACATTGCCTTCGGCCTCGCGCAGCAGACGGTCGCGGATCATGCGGCTCGTCACCTTGTCGCCTTCGGTGCCGGCGAGCGGGGAATTGTTGACGATGAACGACATCGACACGGTCGGCGGATCGATCGGCTGTGCCGGCAGCGGCACCTCGACGGTGGGATCGCAGAAGGTGTCGGCGACGGTGCCCTTGGTCAGGCCCGCAATCGCGACGATGTCGCCGGCCTCGGCTTCATCGAGCGGCGTGCGCTCGAGACCGCGGAACGCCAGGATCTTGGTGATACGGCCGGTCTCGACCAGCTTGCCGTCGGCGTGCAACACCTTGACCTGCTGGTTCGGCTTGAGCACGCCGGACGAAATGCGGCCGGTGATGATGCGGCCGAGATAGGGGTTGGCCTCCAGGATGGTGCCGATCATCCGGAACGGACCTTCCTCGACCTTCGGCGGCGCGACGTGGCGCAGGATCAGGTCGAACAGCGGCTCCATGCCCTTGTCCTTCGGACCCTCGGGGCTCTCAGCCATCCAGCCCTGCTTGGCCGACCCGTAGAGGATCGGGAAGTCGAGCTGCTCCTCGCTGGCATCGAGCGCCGCGAACAGGTCGAACACCTCGTTGATGACTTCGGTCGGGCGCGCGTCGGGGCGGTCGACCTTGTTGATGACGACGATCGGCTTGAGGCCGACCTTGAGCGCCTTGGAGACGACGAATTTGGTCTGCGGCAGCGGACCTTCGGCGGCGTCCACCAGCACCAGCGCGCCGTCCACCATGTTCAGGATGCGCTCGACCTCACCGCCGAAATCGGCGTGGCCGGGGGTGTCGACGATGTTGATGCGGATGTCCTTCCACTGCACCGAGGCCGCCTTGGCCAGAATGGTGATGCCGCGCTCGCGCTCCAGATCGTTGGAGTCCATGGCGCGATCCGTCACCTTCTGGTTCTCGCGGAACGTGCCGGATTGCTGGAGGAGCTTGTCGACCAGGGTCGTCTTGCCGTGGTCGACGTGGGCGATGATGGCGACGTTACGAAGGTTCATGAGTGAGCTTCTTTGCGGTCGGACAATGGGTTAAGCGCGATCTCGCCGGTCAAGCCGGGACCTCTCTTCGGATAACGCTGAAACGTGGAAAACGGGGCCTGCTACGCCCAAAAAGGAAACCCGGCCATATCGACCGGGTAGCCCAATGCGTTTGCGGCGCAATATAGGGAAAAAACGTCAAAAAACAATGCGTTCTTTCGGAGTTGGTTGATTGAATTTTGTCCGGGAATCCCCGGAGCTTAGGCGATCCCGGCCAAATCGGCCTGATCTTCGCGAGCCCCGTCGTCCCGGTCAGCCCGACGCGGAGCGGCTTTCGGGCTCCTCGGTCGGATAGACGCCGCGCAGCACCTCCTCGAAATGCAGCTTGACGGCGTCGTTGCAGAGGCAGGCGCGCAGGCGCAGGCCGTCATGGTTGCGGACCAGGATCGCGCCGCGCCGCGTGTCGAGCACGCCTTCGGCCTTGAACGATTGCAGCACGCGGCTCGCATAGCTGCGGCCGACGCCGAGCAGAGTGGCAAGCTGCTCATGCGTCAGCGGCACGCTGTGCTCGTCGCCGGTCCGCTCCATCGCCGCCACGATCCATTTCGCCGTACGTTGCTCGATCGAATGAATCGCGTTGCAGGCGGTCGACTGGAGGATTTGCGCCAGCATGCAGTCGGCGTAGCGGGCGAAGATGTTGCGCAGCGACGGCGAGCGTGTCTTGGCCGCCTCCAATTTGCCGACGTGAATGCGCGCGAATGGGCCGCCGAATTTCACGCAGATGCGGGTATAGGCCGGCAGGAATCCTTCGCTGACGATGCCGCCCACCGCGCCTTCGCGACCAACCAGAATAGTCTCGACGTCACGGCCGTCTTCGTTCGGAACGAGGAATGTCGCGAGCGCCGGTCCGCAGGGAAAGTGCACGACCTGGACGTCGTCTCCGGGATTGTAGAGCAAATGGCTCGCGCCGACGTCGTCCACGCTGACGTGTGGTGCGAGCAGCGCATAATCTGCCGCGGTCAAACGCCGGAGCAGATTGTTGGCGGGCCGGCTGTCGACCTCGCTTGTCTTGCTGGTACGTGCATCCATCGTGAGCTCCCTGTCCTCCACTCCACATTACCGAGCTCCATCCTTGGCCTGTGTGCACATGTGGACAGACGTAAAAACTGTTCTGTGGTGAGTTTCGTTCCGGGAACTCTCCGATGCGCTGGGCGCAGGCGTCGGCCTGAGGCTGTCCTGACCCGTGACAACCATGCAGCCATCGATAGCCAGGACCATGATACCTGCCTCCCCGGACGGCTCGGCCGAAATCCCTGCCGACGTGCTGATCGTCGAGGACGATCCGATCATCGCGATTGATTTCGAGGATCGCCTGCTCGGATTCGGCGTGAGCAGCGTGCGCACGGTGGGTTCAGTCGCCCAGGCCCTGAGCGTGATCAAGGCACGCGCGCCTGATTTCGCGCTGCTCGATGTCGAGCTGATCCGCGAGAAGAGTTTTGCGATCGCCGAGCGCCTCGCAGCGCTGGAGATTCCCTTCGTCTTCGTCACCGGCTATGGCGCGGAGACCAGCATCCCGCCGGAGTTTGCCGCACGGCCGCGGCTGCAAAAACCGTGCTCCAGTGATGCGCTGGAGGCGGCATTGCAGGCCCGCGGCGGTTGAGCCGGCTTCAGGCGAATTTCGGATCCAGCGTGGTTGACCACAGCGCGACGTCGGCGCGGTCGCGCAACGTCACGGTCATCTGGCCGGAGGCACCGTCGATCTTGACGTGACCGAAGAACTGCATGCCGGCGGACGGCGGCAGGTTCTGCTTGTCAACACCTGGCGCCTTGATGAAACGCACGTCGGGGCCGAATGTGTTGTCGAGCTCGTTCGGGCCGAACGTGCCGGCGTGAAGCGGGCCCGAGACGAATTCCCAGAACGGCTCGAAATCCTGGAATTGCGCCTTGTTGGGATCGTAATAATGCGCGGCGGCATAGTGCACGTCGGCCGTCAGCCAAACCGTATTCCTGATCGGCGCCATCTTGATGAAGCGCAGGATGTCGGCGATCTCGAGTTCGCGGCCGCGTGCCGGGCCATCGCCTTGCGCGAAGGCTTCCGAGCCCTTCTTGTTGGCGGCGTCGTCATAGACGATCAGGCTGAGCGGCATGTCGGAAGCGATCACCTTCCAGGTCGCGCGTGAGTTGAGCAGGCCGCGCTTCAACCAGGCCATCTGCTCGGGCCCGAGGAAGTAGCTGGCCGGGCCGTATTCCGTCTCGAGATTAGCGCCGTTCGGGCCGCGATAGCTGCGCTCGTCGAGCACGAATACGTCCAGATGCGGGCCGTAGGAGATCTGGCGATAGACCCGGCCCGGCTCATTGATGCTCTCCCGCATCGGATACATCTCGTGGAAGGCGCGCGCCGCGCGGGCCGCGAGCAACGAGATGTCGCGCACCTTGTAGGTCGAGGGCAGATCCTTCGACAGCGACCAGTTGTTGGTCACCTCGTGATCGTCCCACTGCACGAAGATTGGCACTTCGGCATTGAAGGCGCGGACATTGTCATCGGTGAAATTGTATTTGTGCGCGGCGCGGTACTCGTCCAGCGTCTCGGCGACCTTGGCCTTCTCGGGGATCGTGAGGTTCTTCCAGACCTTGCCGTCGGCAAGCTTGACCTCGGCGGGGATCACGCCGTCGGCATAGATGGTGTCCCCGGAATGCAGCAGGAAATCCGGCCGGTGTTTGCGCATGGTTTCGAACGTGACCATGCCGCCGTCTTCAGGGTTGATGCCCCAGCCCTGGCCTGCGACGTCGCCGCCCCAGACGAAGCTGACATCGCGGCGGTCGGCCGGCGCCGTGCGGAAGCGGCCGACCACCGGCTCGCCTTCGATCGCGGTGTGCGAGAGATCGCAGAAGCGGACGCGATAGAAGATGTCCTGGCCCGCGGGCAGATTTTCCACCAGCATCTTGGCGGTGAAGTCGCTCTCGGGCAGCGCGGCGATCGGCGGCAACGCGCGGGCGTTCTTGAACGAATCCGTCGTCGCCACCTCGACCAGCATCTGCGCGGGCCGATCAGTCCGTGCCCAGACCACGCCGCCGTCGACAGTGACGTCGCCGGATTGCACGCCATGGGTGACCACGGGACGGTCGGCCGCGCGCGACAGATGCGGCATCGCGATCGCGCCGAGCGCACCGGCGCTGGTGGTGAGGAATTTGCGGCGGGAAAATCTGATCTTCATGGCGTGGCTCGCTAGCTCGCGGTCTCGTGCGCATCCTGCGCTGTTATTCCGGGATGGTCCGAAGGACCAGACCTCAGGTGCGCAATTGCGCACCGGGGAATCCCGAGATTCCGGATTCGCGCTCTGCGCGCGCCCCGGAATGACGGCGGAAGCTATATTGAGACAGTGTGACGCCGCGATTACGCGCGAGCCTCTATGCGTTGCCAGCGGCCCGGAATTGCGTGCCGGCGCGTTGCAGGTTCGGCGGCAGGCTGGACAGCACGACTTTGCGGTCGGCAACCGCGGCGTGGAACTGATCGAGCACGATGTTGAAGGCGGTCAGCGCGCCTTCTTCGATGGCGCCGTGATCGTAGCAGCGCAGCGTATCGCGCAAGATCTCATCGGCCTCGGCCTGCAGCTGGTCGAGATCTTCGGTCGTCTCGCTCCTGCGGGCTGCGGCGAGCATGTCGAGCAGGCGCTCGCGCTGATGGTTGTTGGTGTTGCGCTCGTCCTTCTTGAGGTAGCCGGCGAACCAGGCGCCGATCGAGCCCATGGCCGAAAGCCCCATCAGGCTCCACCAGATGTAATCGCTGTACTTGTCGAGGAAGGTCTTCTCCTCGCCGTCGACGAAGGCGGCCGCGCCCGGATGCACCGGGATCGCCGCATCCTTGTCGGTATCGGGCGTTTCGATCTTCGCAGCCTGCGGGAACTCCGTCAGTAATTGCTGGCGCACGGCGAAGAGCTGCCGGGTGAAGGCCGCGACCGTGGTCTCGGACAGGCCTTTGCGCGCCACGATGTGATGCGAGAAGCTGAT
Organism: Bradyrhizobium sp. CCBAU 51627; assembly: GCF_028128765.1. GTDB lineage: Bacteria > Pseudomonadota > Alphaproteobacteria > Rhizobiales > Xanthobacteraceae > Bradyrhizobium. The sequence goes on along the minus strand of NZ_LBJG01000076.1, from coordinate 10,488 downwards.
CGTCTTGACCTCGTCGTCGGGGCGATCGGGCGAGCCGCCATAGGTGCCGGCAGGAATCTCCGAGGATTCATAGACCGGATGGTTCTGCGCGATCGCATCGGCCGAATCGATCGCAAGGAAGGTCGGCGAGCCGCCATCCCGGGCGGAGGCGGCAATCGCGTCGGACGTGATCTTGCTGTTGACGGGACCGGCCGCGAGATAGACGTCGGCCTTCTGGGATTTGATCGCCTCAGCGACCTCGCTTGCCGGGAATTGCACGACCTCCACCTTGGCCGGATCGACGCCATATTGCTGGAGGATCACCTTGAGCAAATTGACATTGGCCGGCGTGCGGCCAACCACGCCGACGCGATGGCCGGCGAGCTGCGCGATCTTGGTGATCTTCGCGCCCTTCTTCTTGCCCTTGCCGGATACCGACCACAGCACCACGACGTTCTTGCGCAGCGTCGCGACGGCTTGCGCGTTCTTGGGCACGTCGAGATCGCCGCGTATGATGGCGAGATCGGCCTTGCCCTCGGCGAGTTCGTTCGCGCTGGCGATCGCGCCGTCGGTCTGGATCGGGCGCAGCCGCACGTAGCCCTTGCTCTGCGCGAAGGCCTGCGTCAGCGCCTGCACCACCTTGACGTCGTCGCTGTTGGCGGGACCGACCGCGATCTTCAGCGCCACCGGCCGCATTGCGAAATAGTAGCCGCCCGCCAGCGCGCCGATGATGGCGAGCACCAACGCCAGGGACACGAGCGCCGTCTTCCGCGCCGCCGATCGCGGCGAAGGCGGAGAGGGCGTTTCGGCCAGGTCCAATCCCCCGGTCATAAATCTCCCAAACAGGCGCTTGAGGCTCAGCTTCATCTTGGCCGGCGATTTACGCGCACAATTGTAGCAAATTTCTTGTCCGGCGGGGTTACATCTCCGTCATGGTTAGCGGACCGGGCGAAACCTCCTTTGGACCCGGACCGCAAGTACGGTGTTAGGGTAAAGTTCCCCTGAAACGGAGGTCATCATGGCAGAGCGGCTATCGGCGGACGCACGCAAGCAGGCGCTGGGGGGTATCCCGGGCTGGACCGAGGTTCAGGGGCGCGACGCCATCGGGAAGGTATTCGTTTTCAAGGATTTCAACGAGGCGTTCGGCTTCATGACCCGCGCGGCGCTGGTCGCCGAGAAGATGGATCACCATCCCGAATGGCGCAATGTCTACAAGACGGTCGAGGTGGTGCTGTCGACCCACGACGCTGGTGGCGTCACTCAACTCGACATTGCGCTCGCCACGGCGATGAACGCCATCGCCAAGCCGGCATCGGGCTGACATCTTGCAGGCAGGATGCGCATCCCCATGTTGTGATCAACACCGGGTGCGGCCAGCCGCCGCATTGGGCTGAGCTTGGAATCTCCTTGGAGTTCTCGAACATGGCTGCCGAACACAGCGTCGGCTTCGAGCCGGCCGATCGGCTCGCGGAAGATCGTGAAAGCGTCCGCCGTCGCTTCTGGCGCAAGCTGAAGCGCGTCGCCGCGCAGCTGCCGTTCGCGGAAGACCTGCTCGCCGCCTATTACTGCGCGTTCGACCGGCAGACGCCGCGCCATGTCCAGGCGTCCCTGCTGGGTGCGATCGCCTATTTCATCCTGCCGTTCGACTTCATCCCCGATGTGATGCCGGTGCTCGGCTTCACCGACGACGCCGCCGTGCTCGCCACAGCCATTCGCATGGTCGCGAGCCACATCACGACGGAGCATCGCGACGCGGCGCGCGCTGCGCTCAAGCGCGGGATGGATGAGGCGGAAGTGGCGGAAGCGGCATAATAGCGCGCGGCCTCAGCCACTCACACCGCCGTCATGCCTCGGCTTGACCGGGGCATCAAGTACGCCGCGCCTCTTCGGCTCTTTCGCTGACGTCTCTGGAATACTGGGTCGCCCGGTCAAGCCGGGCGACGACAGCGGAGTTTGTGGCACACCCTCACGGATGCAAGATCACCTTGCCCATGGCCTGGCGTCCCGCCAGCACCTTCAATGCATCCGCGGTCTGCGCCAGCGGGAAGGTGCGGTCGACATGCGATGAGATCTTTCCTTCCGCCGTCCACTTCACCAGCTTCTCGAGATTGGCGCGGTTCTTGGCGGGGTTGAGCCGGGTCCAGGCGCCCCAGAACACGCCTCTGATGTCGCAGCCCTTTAACAGCGCGAGGTTCAGGGGCATCTTCGGGATATCGCCGGCGGCGAAACCAATCACGAGGAAGCGGCCTTCCCAGGCGATCGAGCGCAGCGCCTGTTCGGCGTAAGCGCCGCCCACCGGATCGAAGATGATGTCGACGCCCTTGCCGTCGGTGAGTTTGCGCAGGCCTTCCTTCAGGTCTTCCTTGGCGTAGTTCAGCGTCAGCTCGGCGCCGTGCGCTTTGGCAAAGGCAAGCTTCTCGTCCGACGAAGCGCAAGCGATCACCTTCAGGCCCATCAGCTTGCCGAGCTCGCAGGCAGCGAGGCCGGTGCCCCCCGCCGCACCGAGCACCGCGAGCGTCTCGCCCGGCTTCGGGCTGGCGCGATCCTCCAGCGCATGCAGCGCGGTGCCGTAGATGATGATGATGCCGGCCGCGCGGTCGTAGTCGAGACTGTCGGGGATCTTCACGATTCCCGCCGCTGGCAGCGCGATTTTTTCACGCGCGCCGTTGTGGCCGCAGGAGGCGACGACGCGATCACCCACCTTGAGATCAGTGACACCAGGGCCGATGCTCTCGATCACGCCGGCAACTTCCGCGGCCGGCGAGAACGGGAAGGGCGGCTTGATCTGGTACTTGCCCTGAATCATCAGGATGTCGAAAAAATTCAGCGCCGCCGCCTTGATCGCGATCACGGCTTCGCCGGGGCCAGCCACCGGATCCGGCACGTCAGCGAGCACGAGATCGTCGGGCTGGCAATATTGCGAGCAGAGAATGGCTTTCATGGCGGCACCTGAAGCGTTTCGAGGGGAACTATAGTTGGGCCGGTTTTGCCGGATTTGGTGCGGTCGGACAATCCGGATTCTTTGCTAGTGGCAATGTTCAGCCTATCCTCGTCGTTGAGAGCGCAGCGAAGCAATCCAGACTTTTTCCGCCGCACGGTTTCTGGATTGCTTCGCTGCGCCCGTGCTGACGGAGCAAGCAGAAACAGCGAGGATTCAAACGATGTTTGAAACAGGCCTGCTCAAGAACAAGCGGATCCTCGTCACCGGCGGCGGCTCGGGCCTCGGCGCCGCGATGGGACGACGCTTCCTCGCGCTCGGCGCAGAGCTCGTGATCTGCGGCCGCAAGCTCGAGCGACTTGAGGCAACTGCGGGCGAGATGCGCCGAGAAACCGGCGGCAAGGTCACCACAATCGCCTGCGATGTTCGCGACGGCGCCGCCGTCGACGGCATGATGGATGCGATCTGGCGCGAAGCGCCGCTCGACATCCTCGTCAATAACGCGGCTGCGACCTTCATTGCGCAGAGCGAGCATCTGTCGTTTCGCGCGGCCGATGCGATCCTGGCACCGACGCTGCACGGCGCGATGTATTGCACGCTCGCCGCGGGCAAGCGCTGGATCGATGGCAAGCATGGCGGCGTCGTGCTCTCGATCCTGTCGACCTCGACCATCACCGGCCGCGCCTTCACCGTTCCCTCGGCGATGGCGAAATCGGCGGTGCTGGCGATGACCAAGAGCCTGGCGGTGGAATGGGGCCCGAAGGGCATCCGCACGGTCGCGATCGCGCCCGGACCGTTCCCGACATCAGGCGCTTCCGGGCAGCTTCGCCCGGAGGGCCGCGACGAAGGCTGGACCGCGCGCAACCCGCTGGGCCGCACCGGAGAACATAGCGAACTGGCCGATCTCGCCAGCTTCCTGGTTTCGGACCGCGCCGCTTACATCAATGGCGAGATGGTGGTGATCGATGGCGGCGCGCATTTGCGCAGTTCCGGCGCCGAGGACCTGCTGCAATGGTCAGACGCGCAATGGGCCGAACAACGCGCCGCGCGGTCCAGAAGCTAACCGTCTGGTCCCGCTAACTGCCTTCCCAAATTGGACTTTCCCGGCTATCCCTGACCGGGGACAACGCGCGACCGGGCCATCTTCCAGTCACAATATTGAGGGAACCACTCCGGCATGTGGCGGGTGCTCTTTTTGGCTTTGATGACTGGCGTGGCGGCGTGCGGACTCAGTGATTCCGCGCGCGCGCAGACGGCCCAACCGGCTCCGAAGACTGCGGCAAAGCCGGCTGCCGCCAGGACGGCAACCAAGACGGCCATCAAGACGGCAGCCAAGCCCGAGGGCAAGTCGGCCCCTTCAGCGGCGGTCGCGGGTGGTGCGGAGCCGACCCTCATCGGTCAGTTCGGCACCTGGGGTGCCTATTCGGCGGCACCCAACGGCAAGAAGGTCTGCTTTGCACTGGCCAAGCCGTCGTCGTCCAAGACCAATCCGCCGAACCGGCCGCGCGATCCCGCCTATGCCTTCGTCTCGACCCGGCCGGCCGAGAAGGTGAACAACGAAGTCTCGGTGATGATCGGCTACGCGCTGAAGCCGGGCTCCGAATCCACCATCGAGGTCGGCGGCGCCACTTTTGCGATGTACACGCAGGGCGACGGCCTCTGGATCAAGAACGCGGCCGAGGAGGAGCGCATGGTGGAGGCCATGCGCAAATCCGCCGATCTCGTGGTCAAGGGTGTCTCGGCCAAGGGGACGGAGACGACGGATACCTTCTCGTTGAAGGGTCTGGCCCAAGCCCTCGACAAGATCGCACAGGATTGTCGGCGGTAAGGCTAGGTAATAGCCACGGTCGCAATCAGCGGTCCCGATTGCTATATAGGGCCGGTTCCAGATTTCATCCGTCATTCCGGGGCGCTGCGGAGCATCGAACCCGGAATCTCGAGGTTCCGGGTCTGGTCCTTCGGACCATCCCGGAACGACGAAAACAAATTCCAGGTCCATTCAATTCCAGGTCCATTCAATGCAACCGACGACCGAGCCGCGCGACGCAATCCTGGTGGAGAAGACTCCGCTCGAAACTTATGTTCCGCCGGCAAAACCCTCGCTGATCGGATTGTCGCGCACGGAGCTGGCCGATCGCCTCGGCGAGATCGGCGTTCAGCCCTCGCAGCGCAAGATGCGGGTGCAGCAGCTGTGGCACTGGCTCTATTTCCGCGGCGCCCAGAGCTTCGACGACATGACCTCGATCTCGAAGGGCATTCGCGCCGAACTGGCGCAGCGCTTCACGGTCGACCGGCCCGAAGTCGTGGCCGAGCAGATATCCAACGACGGCACCCGCAAATGGCTGCTGCGGCTGCCGAGCGGCGATAATGTCGAGAAGGCGCATGAAGTCGAATGCGTCTACATCCCCGAGACCGATCGCGGCACGCTCTGCGTCTCCTCGCAGGTGGGCTGCACGCTGAACTGCGCCTTCTGCCACACCGGCACGCAGCGCCTGGTGCGCAACCTCACCGCCGGCGAGATCGTCGGGCAGGTCATGGTCGCGCGCGATCGCCTGAACGATTGGGCCGACCGCGAGGACGGCACCCGCCGCGTCACCAACATCGTGATGATGGGCATGGGCGAGCCGCTCTACAATTTCGACGCGGTGCGCGATGCGCTCTTGATCGTCGGCGACAATGAAGGCATCGGAATTTCCCGCCGCCGCATCACGCTGTCGACCTCGGGCGTGGTGCCGAACATCGTGCGCGCCGGCGAGGAGATCGGCGTGATGCTCGCGATCTCTCTGCATGCGGTGCGCGACGAGCTGCGCAACGAGCTGGTGCCGCTCAACCGCAAATATCCGATCAAGGAGCTGCTACAGGCCTGCCACGACTATCCCGGCGCCTCGAACGCGCGCCGCATCACCTTCGAATATGTGATGCTCAAGGGCGTCAACGATTCGCTCGACGATGCAAAGCTGCTGGTGAAGCTGCTGAAGGGCATTCATGCCAAGATCAATCTGATCCCGTTCAACCCCTGGCCCGGCACGGCCTATGAATGTTCGGACTGGGACCAGATCGAAAAGTTCTCCGAATACATCTTCAACGCCGGCTATTCCTCGCCGGTGCGCACCCCACGCGGCCGCGACATCCTCGCCGCCTGCGGCCAGCTCAAGTCGGAGACGGAAAAGCTGTCGGCCAGGGAACGCCAGGCGCTGCGCGCCATGGCGATGACGGATTGAGGATGAGTGCCCGCGCTCCCGCCTCCTCGTCATTGCGAGCGCAGCGAAGCAATCCAGAATCCCTCCGCGGCGGCAGCCTGGATTGCTTCGCCGCTTCGCTCCTCGCAATGACCGTGGAGTTGGCAGTCCCGTTATGTCCCTGATCGGCCGCCTCATCGTCATCTTCATCGGCTTCCTCGCCGCCTGTTTTGTCGGCGGCATGATCGTGGTCGGCGCGCTGCTGTTTCCGGAGTTGTCCGATCTCGGCGCCGGTCCCGTCGATCAGGGCACGATCGACATCCTGCTCGGCTTCGGCTTCATTTTTGTTTCTGGTTTCGCGCTGGTGCCGGCGGCGGTCATCGTCGCGATCACGGAGGCGCTCTACATTCGCAGCGCGCTGGCCTACGCTGTCGGCGGCGGCCTCGTCGGGCTCGCCTGCTATCTCGGCCTCGTCCCGTTCGATCCGGATACGTTTCAGTTCGAAGGCATCGTGCGCCGGCATCTGGAGATCATGACCGGCGCGGGCATCGTCGCCGGAATCGTCTACTGGCTGATCGCCGGCCGCAACGCCGGCGCCTGGCGCATCCCGCCGGCCCCGCGCACGCCGCCTCCGCCGCTGCCGTCGAATTCAAGGCCGGAATGACGGTGGCAAGGGTTTTCATCCGCGGCCCGCTCCGCTAAACCGCGCGCCATGAACCGGACTGGACTCTTCATCGCCCTTTCGCTGTGGCTCGTGATCGGCGTCGTTTTCGGCCTCTATCCCGAGCTCGATCTTAAGCTCGCCGCGCTGTTCTTCGATCCCGCGACCAGGACGTTTCCGCTCAAGCTGAATGCGTGGGCCGGCTTTGCGCGCGATGCCGCGATGTGGGTCTCCTGGGCCTTCGTGCTGCCGTCGCTGGTCGCCCTCGTGGTCAAGATGATCAGGCCCGACCGTCCCCTGATGGTCTCAGGGCGCGCGATCGTGTTCCTGCTGGTCACGATCATCCTGTCGGCCGGCATTCTCACCAACCTCACCTTCAAGACCTATTGGGGCCGGCCGCGGCCGGTGGTGGTGACCGAGTTTGCCGGCGATCAGCAATTCGTGCCGTGGTGGGATCCGCGCGGCGGCTGCGCGCGGAATTGCTCGTTCTTCTCCGGCGAAGGCGCGACCGCGTTCTGGACGCTGGCGCCGGCTGCGCTGGCGCCCCCGGCGTGGCGGCCGCTCGCCTATGCCGGCGCAGTCGTGTTCGGGGCCGTGACCAGCGGGCTGCGCATGGCCTTTGGCGGCCACTTCTTCACGGACGTTGCGACCGCCGGCCTCGTCACCTTCGTCGTGATCTGGTTCGGTTTCGCGCTGATCTACCGCTGGCCACAGACGCGGTTTTCGGACGAGGCGGTCGATGCGGCCCTAACCCGGCTGAACATGCCCGCCTACCGGCTCCGCCGGCGCCTGTTCAGCCGCAAGACGGGTCCCGAGCCCTCGGTTTGAGCCATTAAATGCGTGCCGAGCCCTGCGAAATTTGATATTCGCGCGGTCAAACCACGCCCCTCATCAGCCCCTTAAGACCCGATTGGAAGCCCCATGACCACGATCCTGAAAAGCCTGCCCAAGGGTGAGAAAGTCGGCATCGCTTTTTCGGGCGGCCTCGACACATCGGCGGCGCTGCTCTGGATGAAGCAGAAGGGCGCGCGCTGCTACGCCTATACCGCCAATCTCGGCCAGCCTGACGAGGCCGATTACAACGAGATCCCGCGCAAGGCAGAGGCGTTCGGTGCCGAGAAGGCCGTGCTGGTGGATTGCCGCACGCAGCTCGTTCACGAGGGCATCGCCGCGATCCAGTCGGGTGCCTTCCACATCTCGACCGGCGGCATCACCTATTTCAACACCACCCCGCTCGGCCGCGCAGTGACCGGCACGATGCTGGTTGCGGCGATGAAGGAGGACGGCGTCAACATCTGGGGCGACGGCTCGACCTTCAAGGGCAACGACATCGAGCGCTTCTATCGCTACGGCCTTTTGACCAATCCGAGCTTGCGGATCTACAAGCCCTGGCTCGACCAGCAGTTCATCGACGAACTCGGCGGCCGCGCCGAAATGTCGGCGTTCATGACGGCGCAGGGCTTTGCCTACAAGATGAGTGCCGAGAAGGCCTATTCGACCGACAGCAACCTGCTCGGCGCCACGCACGAGGCCAAGGATCTCGAGAGCCTCGACAGCGGCATCAAGATCGTCAACCCGATCATGGGCGTGCCGTTCTGGCGCGATGACTGCAACGTCAAGGCCGAGAGGGTCGTGGTGCGTTTCGAAGAAGGCCAGCCCACCGCGCTGAACGGCAAGGCCTTCTCTGATCCCGTCGCGCTGTTCCTCGAAGCCAATGCCATCGGCGGCCGTCATGGTCTCGGCATGAGCGACCAGATCGAGAACCGCATCATCGAGGCCAAGAGCCGCGGCATCTATGAGGCCCCCGGCATGGCGCTCTTGCATGTTGCCTATGAGCGTCTCGTCACCGGCATCCACAACGAGGATACCATCGAGCAGTACCGCATCAGCGGCATGCGCCTCGGTCGCCTGCTCTATCAGGGCCGCTGGTTCGACTCGCAGGCCTTGATGCTGCGCGAGACCGCGCAGCGCTGGGTCGCACGCGCCGTCACCGGCGAGGTGACGCTCGAGCTGCGCCGCGGCAACGATTATTCGATCCTCAACACCGAGAGCCCGAACCTCACCTATGCGCCTGAAAGGCTTAGCATGGAGAAGGTGGAGGACGCCGCCTTCACGCCGGCCGATCGCATCGGCCAGCTCACCATGCGCAATCTCGACATCGCCGACACGCGCACCAAGCTCGGCCTCTATTCGAAGACCGGCCTGCTCTCCGGCAGCGAAGGCTCGCAGATCTTCCGGCTGGAGAGCGATAAGGGCTGAGGCTCCCGTGTCCCGGACGCGATGCAGCGCGGAGCGATGCATCGCGGAGCCGGACCCAGACTCTCTCCACGATTTCGCTCTTGGCTTCTGGGCCCCGGCGCTCCGCGCCGCGTCCGGGGCACGAGAGTGAAAAACAAAAATGGCCGGGATCGCTCCCGGCCATTTTGCAGTTGTGGCTTTCGCCTCAGCGCGGCGGCGGGGCCGCGTTGGCCTGGCCGCCGTTGAGCAGCGGGGTGATGCGGCGGACAGTGACGCGCCGGTTGATCCGGCTCGGGCCGTCGGTCTGCTCCTTCAGGTACTGCTTGCCGTAGCCCTGCGAGGTCAGGTTCTCGGCGGGCACGCCGAACTGCTGGGTCAGCAATTCGGCCGCGGCCTGCGCCCGGCGATCCGACAGCGACAGATTGTCGACGTCGTTGCCGACCGCATCGGTGTGGCCTTCGATCAGGAACACCTCTTGCGGGTTGGCCCGGATCGCCTGGTTGATGCCGTCGGCGATCACCTGGAGCCGCGCCGCCTGGTCCGGCGGAATGGTCCACGATCCCGTCTCGAAGTTGATCGTGTTGACGTCGATGCTCGGCATCGCCATGCGGACGTTCGGCGAGTAGCGGATCTCGTCGAGCGAGTAGCGCCGTTCGATCCGCTGCACCGGCGGCGCCCGCATCGTCTCGTAGATCACATCCGGCGACGCTTCCTGGGCATCGACGATATAGCGATCATAGGGGATGCTCACGACCGGCGGCGGCACGTCGACATAGAAGCCGCCGACCGCGCGCGGATCGCGGTAGGTGTTGTCGATGATGATGATCTCCCGCCCGCCGGGGTCCCTGCGGATTCGGCGCAGCAGCGAACCATCAGGACCGACGACGGTGATCACCTCGCTGCCATCAGGACGGATCACGACGGTGCGGGTCTCGCCGCCTACGGTCTCGGTGCGGATGTCGCGGGCGCCGTAGCGGAAGCGATAGAGATCGTTGCCGCGGACATATTCCTGACCGCTGGGATCTCGGATGATGATGCGGTCCGGCTCCGTGTAGATGGTGCGGCCGTCTTCGACGACTTCCTGCCGCTGATTGCGGTAGTCGGCGATGGTGGCGCCGATCACGGCACCGGCGACCACGCCCGCACCGAACGCCAGCGGCGTCAGGTCACGCTGCGGCGGACGCGGCGGCGGCGGCAGCGGGGCGGCGACGGCCGGCGCGGCGCGGAACGCCGGTGCAACCGTCGGCGGCGCATACTGAACCTTGTTGGGCGGCGGTGCCGCGGCAGGTGTGGCCGGGACGACGGTCGGTGCCGCGGCGCCGGGCGGCGGCGCCGAAGGTCGCTGCACGGCACCCGCCTGCGGTGTCGCAGGCGGAGTTCCAGCAGTGGGCGCGCCCGCAGGCGGCGCTGCACCCTGGCGTCCGGAGGGCGCCGCTGCGCCGCCGGGAGCCGGTGTTGGCGTCGTCGTCGGGGCGCCCGGACGTCCGGGCGCG
>NZ_LBJG01000075.1 GCF_028128765.1 Bradyrhizobium sp. CCBAU 51627 | reverse complement strand
TTGTGACAGCCAGACCGCGTGCTCACCCGAAACCGCCTTCGGCTTATGACCGCCCATCTGGCCTGGAGCCACGCTGCCAGTCTCATCGACCCGTTTCATCCAGCCGATGGCCGTGCTGATCGCCACCCCAAACTGCTTGGCGGCCTTATTGCGGGACATCCCGCCCTCGATAGCGGCTACAACACGCTTGCGAAGATCCAGAGAATACGGCTTGCCCATCCATGCTGGCCTCCGTCCAGCCAGCATGGTGAATCAGAAACCGACTGATTTGGGAATCCCAAATCGATTCAGACTAAAACCATCCCGCTTTAGCCCGCCTTCAGCGCCGCGATCAGCTTGGTCGCGTTCTCTTCCAGCACCTTGGCGTCTTCCTTGCGACTTGCGGGCGGCAGCATCGCAACGCCGTCGTGGCGGGGCATCACGTGCATGTGGAGATGAAACACGACCTGTCCACCGGCGGCCTCGTTGAACTGCTGCACGGTGATGCCGTCGGCGTTGAACGCCTTCATCGCGGCGATCGCGATCTTCTTCGCAGCCCGCGCCACATGGGCATAGTCGTCCGGCGCGACGTCGAGGATGTTGCGGGCAGGGACCTTCGGGATCACCAGCGTGTGGCCGGGCACGCGCGGCATGATGTCGAGGAAGGCGAAGACATGCTCGTCTTCATAGACCTTGTGGCAGGGCAGCTCGCCGCGCAGGATCTTCGCGAAGATGTTGTTGGTGTCGTAGGCGGTCATGGTGGCGGCTCCCTCGAACTTTCGCGCTTACTGTCACCTGCGGTGGCAAACCGTCAAGGCGCCTCGTCGATGCCTTTGCGGAATGGACCGAGTTCGGCGAGTTCCCGGCCGGCCTCGGCGACATAGGCGCGCTCGCGCTTGAGGTAATCGTCGATGGCGCGGCGCAGGCCGGGGTCGGCAATGAAATGAGCCGAGTAGGTGGTTCGCGGCAGGTAGCCGCGCGCGATCTTGTGCTCGCCTTGTGCACCCGCCTCGACATGGGCGAGGCCGTGCTTGATCGCAAAATCGATCGCCTGGTAGTAGCAGACCTCGAAATGCAGGAAGGGATGGTGCTCGACCGCGCCCCAGTTGCGGCCGAACAGCGTATCCGAGCCGATGAAGTTGATGGCGCCAGCAATCCAGCGATCGTTGCGGCGGGCCATCACCAGCAGCACGTCCTCGCTCATGGTCTCGCCGATCAGCGAGAAGAACTCGCGCGTGAGGTACGGCCGACCCCATTTGCGCGAGCCGGTCTCCATGTAGAATTCGAAGAAGGCGTCCCAAGCGTCCTCGGTGATGTCTTTTCCGGTGAGCCAGTGGATGGTGATCCCTGCGGCGAGCGCATCGCGCCGCTCGCGCTTGATCGATTTGCGATGACGCGAATTCAGCGTCGCCAGGAAATCGTCGAAGCTGGCAAAACCCTCGTTGTGCCAGTGGAACTGCTGGTCGGTGCGCTGGAGGAAGCCGTGCCGGGCGAGCAGCTTCCACTCCGCCTCGCGCGCGAAGGTGACGTGCACCGAGGAGGCCTTGCTGACGCCGCACAGCGCCACCAGCCCGCTCGCCAGCGCCTCCATGATGCGCTCGCGGTCGACGCCGTCGCGGACCAGGAGCCGGGGGCCTGTGGCAGGCGTGAAAGGAACCGAGACCTGAAGCTTCGGATAATAGCGCCCGCCGGCGCGCTCATACGCGTCTGCCCAGCCGCGATCGAAGACATATTCGCCCTGACTGTGCGACTTCAGATAGCAGGGCACGACGCCGACGACGCGGCCGTCGATCTTGGCCAGCAGATGCCGCGGCCCCCAGCCGGTGCGGATCGTGGCCGAACCCGATTTCTCGGTGGCGGAGAGAAAGGCGTGAGAGACGAACGGGTTATAGGCGGGCTTTAAGAGGCCGAGGGAATCGCCTGGAAGCCCGGATGAGGTTCCCAGGCCATGCCCGTTGCAGGCCTTGCCAGGATTTGCGCAGGCGTCCCAATCCTCGGGCAAGACTTCGCCAATGGAGGGGACGGCCTCGAGCGTTATTTCGGATGATGCCATTGAACCCAAGATCGTGCATTGCAGCAGCGACTTCAAGGGCGGGGAACATCAACGTTATGGCACGAAGCCCTCAAAGATCATCTGATCGGCATACTGTCCGACCCGAGCCCGCTGCTCCGGCGTGCGCACGGTCCAGCCGAGCAGGGCGCAGCCGAAGACGTTGCGGGCAATCCAGGGGGCGGGCGCCGGCAGGTGGTCGACCTTGAAGGCGACGAAATGGGGCTGGGTCCGGAAGCCGTGGCGCAGGTACAGCATGCTGCCGCGCTGTGCCTCGGTCAGGTGGGCCCAATACGCGTCCTCATAGCTCCGCTGCGCGACGATGCCGCGCGGGCGGGAGGGCAGCAGCTCGCGCAGCGCCATCACCTGGTCGGGATCGAAAGACATGCCGACGGCTGGCCCGTCATAGGATGCCAGCACGTCGGCCATCCGCTTCACCAGCCTGCGGTCGCCATCAAAATGGCTCTTCACCTCGATCACCAACGGCACGCGGCCGGCGACCATGGCGCAGAGGTCGCTGAGCGACATCATCCGCTCGGGCGTATCCTTGAAGGTGACGGCCTTCAGTTCTGCCGCAGTCTTCGCGACTACCGGGCCGCTGGCCTCTGTGAGGCGGCCAAGCGCATGGTCATGGTGCACCATGGCCTCGCCGTCGGCCGAGAGCTGGATGTCGACCTCGATCGAGAAATTGCCCGATATCGCAGCCTGCACCGCGCCCGGCATGTTCTCGACAATTCCGCGGGAAATGTCGTGCAGGCCGCGGTGGGCGACCGGCCGCGCTGTCAGCCAATCCGGAGCGCGCACGATGCTGATCTCAGGCGACCTCGAACACGCCTTCGACCTCGACGGCCGCGTCCGCGGGCAGCGAGGCGACGCCGACGGTGGTGCGGGCGTGGCGGCCCTTGTCGCCGAAGGCCGCGACCATCAGGTCGGAGGCGCCGTTCAGCACTTTCGGCCCATCCAGGAAATCCGGCGCCGAGTTGATGAAGCCGCCGAGGCGCACCACCCGGACCACCTTGTCGAGGTCGCCGACCGCCGCCTTGACCTGGGCGAGCAGGTTGACGGCGCAGCCGCGCGCCGCTGCCGCGCCGTCTTCGAGCGAGACGCCGGCACCCAGCTTGCCCTTGGCGATCAGCTTGCCGGCGGGGTCGAAGCAGACCTGACCGGAGACGAACAACAGATTGCCGGTGCGCACGAATGGCACGTAGTTGGCAACGGGGGTGGGAGCCTCGTGCAGCTTGATCCCTTGTTCCGCCAGTTTCTGCTCGACCGTGCCCGCCATGTTCGACCTCGCTGTCCAAAATCCGTTCAGGAATTCATCCGCCCGGGCGCCTCCAAGGACGCCGGGCGGCGCGCCCTGTTTCGCCCATCGCGATCCCACATGCAAGCAACCGGAGGGGGCGGCAGTTTGTTGAGAGCTGACAGGCTGTTCAAAGCGAGCGCCGCAACTTTAGTTGAACCGGCCTCAGTTGCGACGCAATGGAACGGTCATTAAAATGTCGAATCTGCGCTTTCCCCAAGGACGCATCCTCAAGGAACAGACATGGTGCACCTTTTCCGGACTTCGCTCGGTGTGATGGCGCTCGCGGCGGCCGCTCTTGGCTCCGGCAGCGCAGCGCTGGCGGCCAGCGGTCCGTTCCTCCCGCACCAGGCGCTGTATGACCTCAGCCTCGTCAAATCGCGTTCCAACTCGATCAACAGCGCGCGCGGCCGCATCCTCTATAACTTCACCGGAAGCTCCTGCGAGGGCTACACCTCCGAATTCCGCCAGGTCTCCGAACTCGACAGCGGCGAGGGCAAGGTCACGCTCAGCGACCTTCGCTCCAATTCCTGGGAGGACGCCGGAGGAAAAAGCTATCGCTTCAAGATCGAGACGCGGATGAACGAGGCCGAGGCTGGCCTCGTCGACGGCTCGGCCGAACGCGATGGTGATCACATCAACGTCAAGCTGAAATTGCCGGCACCGAAGAATTTCACTCTCGACGGCAAGATCGTGTTTCCGACCGAGCAGATCCAGCGCATCATCGCGGCTGCCAAGGACGGCAAATCGCTGCTGGAGCTCTCCGTCTATGACGGCTCCGACGACGGCCAGAAAGTCTACAACACGCTGACGGTGATCGGTCAGCCGATCCCGGCCGACCGTACCGCTTCGCCCGATCCGTCGACATCCGACGAGCACATGAAATCGCTGACGCGCTGGCCGGTGACGGTCAGCTATTTCGACCGAGACGTGCAGCAGAAGGAAGGCGAGCAGACGCCGGTCTATGCGATGTCGTTCGAGCTCTACGAGAACGGCGTCTCCCGCCGGCTCGTGCTCGACTACAACGACTTTGTCATTTCCGGTGCGATGGGTAAGTTCGACGTCAAGGACAGTAAGCCCTGCAATTGAGGGGCATGCTCTCTCTTCCGTCATTGCCAATGACGGCCTGGCTCTCCGCTCCCTCTCCAGCTACGCTCCCGGCCAACCATAGACTCCGGGAGCCAGCCCATGCCCAAGCTCGACCATCTCCGTCCCAGCGGCCTGCACCACAATCCCGCTTATTCCCACGTCGTCACCGCCTCCGGTGCGCGCACGATCTACATTTCCGGCCAGGTGTCGGTCGACGAGGAGGGGCGAATCGTCGGCGAGGGCGATATTGCCGCGCAGACCACGCAGGTGATGCAGAATCTCGGTCACGCACTGAAGGCGGCCGGCGCGACCTACGCCAACATCGTCAAGATCACGACCTTCGTCGTCGGCTACAAGCCGGAGCTGCGACCGATCATCGGCAAGGCCCGGTCGGCCTTCTTCGAGGGCATGGAGCCGCCGGCCTCGACCCTTGTCGGCGTTTCCGCGCTCGCCGCGCCGGAATGGCTGATCGAGATCGAGGCGATCGCGGTTGCGGATTAAGTGGTAGCCCGGGCGGCCCCGGGAGGGCCGGCGCGCTGCGCCGCGTCGGGCAAAACACTGGCACTATGGCACGCTGAGCCTCGCGTAGATGAAGCTCACGGCAGCATCGGACTACAGGTGAATCGGCTCCGACATCTTCCGCAGCACGACCATCGCTTCGTCCGCCCTCTCGGCCGGCACGAAGAGGTGATCGTGATGGAAAGCCGAAACTGCATTCACGCTGATGCCGGCTTCGGCCAGCCGGGCTGTGATCGCCGCCAGAAATCCGACGGCATCGAGCGCGGAGTGCACTGTCAGGGTGATCAGGCGCGAAGGGAATGCGTAGGGCAAGCCCGCTGCTTCGGCTTCTTCGCGCAGGATGACCAGCGTCGTTCCTTCCTGCTCGCGGAACGTCAGCAGCGGATTGAGTGCCGTGGTAACGGGCTTGTCCGTCGGGATCGCGCAGAACACGAAGATGCCCGGCCGCAGCTCCGGCTTCATGTGCTTCAGCAGCGCGTTGAGATCGCGTTCGCCTGGCATGGTGCTTCCTTTCGGGAAGCCGTGCAGCGACGGTCAGTCATTGCGAGCCGCAGCGAAGCAATCCAGAATCTCTCCGCGGTAACAGTCTGGATTGCTTCGCTGCGGCTCGCAATGACGACGTGGACACGGCCTACCATCACTCCTGCGCCTTCTCCGGTCCCTCAAAGGCGATACCGCGGATCACGGCGGCACTGCCGAATTTCTTGCGCAGGCTGTCCACCGCGCGCTCGGCATGTGCGGCGCGGCGGTCGAGCATGTCGGTGTCGTCGGCGGGCGAGCCTTCGCGCAGCGCGCTGACGCCGGCGCCCATCAGGCGGAAGGCAGTGCCGTCGGTTTCCCTGGCCAGCATCTCGCGGCAGATCGAGAAGATCTTTGTGGCGAGCTGCGTCGGCGCCGCGATCGACTGCGACCGGGTGCGTTGGCGGAAATCGGCGGTCTTCAGCTTCAGCGTGACGGTCGACCCCGCAAGCTCGCTGCTCTTGAGCCGCGACGACGTCTTCTCGCACAGGCGCCACAAGATCTTCTCCAGCGACGCGAAATCGCGGATGTCGGTCTCGAAGGTTGTCTCGCTCGAAATCGTCTTGGCGCCGCGGTCGGCTTCGACGCGGCGGTCGTCGATGCCGCGCGCGAGCCGCCACAGCCGGCGGCCGTCGCTGGGGAATTGCCGCATCAGCTCGATCTCATCGGCCTTTTGAAGATCGGCGATGATGCGGAAGCCGCGCTGCATGAGGCGCTCCTGCGTGGCAGGTCCTACGCCGAAGATGAAGCCGACGGGCCTCGAAGCGAGCATCGTTCGCGCTTCCTCCTGGTCGAGCGCCGCAAAGCCGCGGGGTTTGTCGAGATCGGAGGCGATCTTGGCCAGGAACTTGTTGCAGGACAGGCCGACCGAGACGGTGATGCCGATATCGCGCTCGACCTTGCGGGCAAAACGCGCCAGCACTTTTGCCGGGATCATGCCGTGCACGCGCTCGGTGCCGGAGAGATCGAGAAAGGCCTCGTCGATCGACAGCGGTTCGACCTGCGGCGTCAGCGCCTGCATGGCCTGCCGCACCTCGCGTCCGACCCGCACGTATTTTGCCATATCGGGGCGGATCACGGTCGCATGGGGGCAGGCTTCGAGCGCCCTGAACATCGGCATCGCCGAGCGCACGCCGTAGGTGCGCGCGATATAGCAGGCGGCCGAGACCACGCCGCGCTTGCCGCCGCCGATGATGACCGGCTTGTCGGCGATATCAGGATTGTCGCGCTTTTCGACCGTCGCATAGAAGGCGTCGCAGTCGATGTGGGCGATGGTGAGCCCTGCGAGCGCCCGGTGGCGGACGAGGCGAGGGGAGCCGCAGGCGGAACAGCGTCGCCCGCCCATATCCAGATCGGCCAGACAATCCCGGCAGAAGCAGCGGGGCCCGGCCAGATCGGGGGCGGTCACGGCACGTCGCGCTCCCAGGTCGGGTCGCCGAGCGCATCGCCCAGCACTTGCCGCGCCGCGGCAACGTTGGTCGGATGCAGGTCCGAGGCCTTGGCAAAGGCCTTCACGGTGTCGTCATCGCGCAGCACGAAATCGAGCACGCTGAGCAGGAAATGCGGGTCCGAGGCGGCGTTCCGGAGCGTCTCCGGACCGACCCCTGTCTCAGCCAGGAACAGGCCCAGCCTTTCGGGCTCGCCGGCGACAAAGGACAGCGCCTGAATCGCAACGATTTCAGCGACTTCGCGGGGGTTGTGAACAGGCTTTTTCAAGGGCCCGATTTGCCTTTCCGTTAACTTTCGGTGTCTACTTTGGACTATGCCCGAGTCTTGGGACTGAGTCTCGGGCGCAAGTCTTGCGGCCCCAGACAAGCAACTGGAAACCACATCGCAGAAAGTGGCCCCTCGGGTTTAACGAAACTCAAGCGAATCTGAGGCTAGTTTGAATCCAGTTTTCGAAGCGCCGGAAAGCGGCGCCTGAGGCGTCACATGCATCGGTCGTCAGGACCAAACAGGAGGGCGGGATGGCTAAGACCGTCCTGATCGTGGAAGACAACGAGCTCAACATGAAGCTCTTCCGCGACCTGCTGGAGGCGCATGGCTACCAGACATCAGGCACCAGCAACGGCTACGAGGCGCTCGATCTCGTGCGCAAGATGCGGCCCGACCTCGTGCTGATGGATATCCAGTTGCCGCAGGTCTCGGGGCTCGAGGTGACGCGCTGGATCAAGGACGATCCGGAGCTGCGCGTCATTCCCGTCGTCGCGGTCACGGCCTTCGCGATGAAGGGCGACGAAGAGCGCATCCGCGAAGGCGGCTGCGAAGCCTATTTGTCCAAGCCGATCTCGGTCGGCAAATTCATCGAGACGGTCCGGCGTTTTATCGGATAGGAAGTGAGTTCACAGTGTCCGCGCGTATCCTTGTGGTCGACGACGTTCCCGCCAACGTCAAACTGCTGGAGGCCCGTCTCTCCGCCGAATATTTCGACGTAATGACCGCCTCGAACGGAACCGAGGCGCTGGCGCTGGCCCGCCGCGCCGAATGCGACATCATCCTGCTCGACGTGATGATGCCGGATATGGACGGCTATGAAGTCTGCCGTCGCCTCAAGACCGATCCGGCCACGCACCACATTCCCGTCGTCATGGTCACCGCGCTCGATAGCCCGTCGGACCGCAACCGCGGCCTGGAGGCCGGCGCCGACGACTTCCTCACCAAACCCGTCTCCGACGTCGTGCTGATCGCGCGCGTACGCTCGCTGACGCGGCTGAAGATGATGACCGATGAGCTGCGCATGCGCGCCATCACCTCGCTCGAGATCGGCATGCAGGCGCCAGAGCGGACCGCGGTGGCTGACACCGGCAAGGGCGGCCGCATCCTCCTGGTCGACGACCGCGCGTCCTCCTATGAACGGCTGGCGACGATCCTCGCCGCCGAGCACACTGTCGACGTCGAGCCCAACCCGACCGAAGCGCTGTTCCACGCCGCCGAGGGCAATTACGATCTCCTGATCGTCTCGCTCGATCTGAGCAATTTCGATGGCTTGCGGCTCTGCAGCCAGGCCCGTTCACTCGAGCGCACGCGCCACGTGCCGATCCTTGCGATTGCGGAAGCGGAAAATTCCACGCGGCTGCTGCGTGGTCTCGAGATCGGTGTCAACGACTACCTGCTGCGCCCGATCGACAAGACCGAACTCCTGGCGCGCGCCCGCACCCAGATCCGCCGCCGCCGCTACACCGATCATTTGCGCGACAACGTGCAGAACTCGATCGAGATGGCGATCACCGACGCGCTCACCGGCCTGCACAATCGCCGTTACATGGAGAGCCATCTGGCAACGCTCGCCGAGCAGGCCTCGACGCGCGGCAAGCCCTTGGCGCTGATGATCCTCGACATCGATTATTTCAAGTCGATCAATGACACCTACGGCCACGACGCCGGCGACGACGTGCTGCGTGAATTCGCGGTGCGCGTGCGCAAGTCGATCCGCGGCATCGATCTCGCCTGCCGCTATGGCGGCGAGGAGTTCGTCATCGTGATGCCCGAGACCGACCTTCACGTCGCCGGCATGGTCGCCGAGCGCCTGCGCCGCTCCATCGCGGGCGAGCCGTTCGCCGTCCACAAGGGTACCAAGCACATCGAGGTGACGATCTCGATCGGCCTCACCACGCTGGAGCAGAAGGGCGAGGCGGTCGCCGACGTCCTCAAGCGCGCCGATACGGCGCTCTATCGTGCCAAGCACGACGGTCGAAATCGCGTGGTGTCGCAGGCGGCGTAACCGTTCGCGCAACTGGCTGCAGTGTATAGCCTGGGGCTGTAACCGTTCCCCTAAACTCCGCTGTCATTCCCCGCGAAAGCGGGGAATCCAGTGCGCCGCGGACTCTCGGTTCGAACCTCGCTGTCTCTGGAATACTGGATCACCCGCTTTCGCGGGTGATGACACCGAAAGGTACGGCGACAGTGGTTATTGGGGTGGGCGCTTGCGCTTCACCACAGGCTTCACCGCATCCCCACCCACATCCACCCCGGCATTCCGCAGCAGCACCTTCGCCGCTTCCTTCGCCGCGCGCGCCATCGCGGGATCGTCACGCACGAGGTCCTGGGCGATGGAGCCGTCGACCAGCAGCACGAGCTGCGTCGCGAGTGCCTCCGCGTCCGCAACGCCGAGCTCTTTCAGCCGTTCGCGAAACCAGACGCGGCGGCTTTCCTTGAAGGCGATGGCGATCTTCCTCACGGCGCGGTCCTGCGGGCCGAGCTCGGCGACCGCATTCACGAACGGGCAGCCACGGAAATCCTTCGCTGCAAAGCGTCGCTCCAGCGAATCGAAGGTGGCAAGGATTTGCTCGACCGGCGGCTTGTCGGAGGGACGGGCACGCACGAAGCGGCGCTCGAGATAGGCCGCGATCAGTGTGTCCTTGGAGGGGAAGTGGTTGTAGAGCGTGCGCTTGGAGATGCCGACCTCGGCTGCGATGGTGTCGACGCCGATGGCGCGAATGCCTTGCAGATAGAACAGCTTGTCGGCGGTCTCGAGGATCCGTTCCTTCATGTCGGATTTTTCGGCGGACGGCATAACACAGACCTGTGTAACAAGCGCCTTGACAGCGCCCGTTACCTATAGACTAATTACACAGGTCTGTGTAACAAAAATCAACGCGAAATGCAGATGCCGGCGCGCATGCCGCGCCCATGAGGGAGAACAAGAATGCCCCTGTTGCAGGTCCTGCGCCCGGCATTGCCGATCCTGATCGGTGCCTCGATCATGCTGACGTTGAGCATGGGACTGCGGCAGTCGCTCGGCATCTTCATGCAGCCGCTGACGCACGACATCCACCTGTCGGTGTCGGACTTCACGCTGGCACTCGCCGTGCAGAATCTCGCCTGGGGCTTTCTCCAGCCGCTTGCCGGTGCGATGACGGTGCGCTTCGGCTTCCGTCCGATCATGATCGCCGGTGCGCTGATGTACATCGGGGGCCTCATCCTGATGACGACCGCGAACGGGCTCGTCAGCATCATGATCGGCGCCGGCGTGTTGATCGGCACCTCGCTCGCCTGCACGGCGGCTGCGATCGCGATGTCGGTGGCAGCGCGCGCGGTGCCCGCAACGGTGCGCTCGACCGTGCTCGGCATCGTGTCCGGCGCGGGCTCGCTCGGCGCGCTGCTGTCGGCGCCGATCGGGCAGCTGCTCAACGAGGGCTTTGGCTGGCGCATCGGGCTCGCCGGCTTCGTCATCATGTCGGCGCTGATGATCCCTGCCGCCTGGTACGCCGGCCGCGTCGACGCCATCCCGCTGCCGAAGCCGGCTGCCGACGACATCGGCGATGCCACGGCTGCGTCCGTGACCAGGGCGGCGTTCGGCAACGCCGCTTTCATGGTGATGACCTGCGCCTATCTCGTCTGCGGCATGCAGCTCGTCTTCCTCACGACGCATCTGCCGTCCTATCTGGCGATCTGCGGCCTCGATCCGATGCTGAGCGCGCAGACGCTCGGCATGATCGGCGGCTTCAACGTGCTGGGCTCGCTGTTCTTCGGCTGGGCCGGCCAGCGCTGGAACAAGCTGGCGCTGCTGGGCGGGATCTACATCCTGCGCTCGCTCGCGCTCGCCTGGTACTTCATGCTGCCGGCGACGCCGTTCTCGACGCTGCTGTTCGGGGCCATCATGGGCTTCCTCTGGATGGGCGTCGGCCCGCTGGTCGCGGGCGCCGTCGCCGAAATGTTCGGCCTGCGCTGGCAGGCCATGATCCAGGGCCTTGCCTTCATGAGCCATCAGATCGGCAGCTTCCTCGGCGCCTACGGAGGAGGGCTGATCTACGACGCGCTCGGCTCCTACACCATGGCCTGGCGCATCGGCGTCGCGCTGGGCCTTGCCGGCGGCCTCATCCAGGTCGCGTTCGCGCTTGTGAGGCCATCGCAGCCGCCAGCCCCGGTGCTGCGGACGGTGTAGGCGGGACGTGGCCGGACTGCTTGTCGCAATCGACCGCTGCGGCCGCTGATTCCTGCTGGAACCTGGAGCGATGTCAGGCGTTGCCGCGCTGGTCTTGACAGTGGCGCGCAAACCTCGAAGACATATTTCGTTGAGCTCACAATGCTGGCGACGAAAACGCGCATGCGTCCCATCCGGCTCGTGATAGCAGATCGCCGCCCTATCGTTCTGCAGGGGTTTGCGACGCTGTTTGCGGCGGAGCATGACTTCGCGATCGTCGCTTCGTGTCTTGATGGAGCCGGTTGCCTAAAGGTGGTTCGGACCTTGATGCCGGATCTCGTGCTTGTCGAGGACGGATTTTCGGACGTGACGGCTTCTGACATGCTCGCCGTCGTCCACGCCGAAAATATTCCGACACGGCTGGTCTTCTACACTGCATCCCTCGCCGATGGCGATCTCGCTGCGGCCATCGCGGCGGGGGCTTGCTGCGCGATTTCCATGCGCGAGGAACCCAAAACGTTGTTGCAGTCCCTGAGGCTGGTGGCATCCACCCCGGACCGGGCGACGGCCGGCAAGGAACAAAATGGCGCGTTGGGGGACAATAGACTGGCGGCACTGACGGACCAGGAGCGCAAAATCATGCGCCTGGTCGCTTATGGCATGTCGAACAAACAGATCGCGCGCGAGCTCAAGGTCTCCCCAGGCACCATCAAGGCGCGGCTCGATCGCATATCTACACAGCTTGAGATCAAGAGCCGGACCGAGGTGGCAGCGTTCGCTCTGTCGCGCCTCTACGGCGGAATTGGTGCCCTTGCAGCCCTGATTTACGCTGCCCTAGACGACTTTAGGGCCGCCAATGCCACCGCATCCGGCGAGGCGTTGACCGACACTCTTACGGTGGTGCCCGCAGATGGTACGACCGAGGCTGTCACCATCAAAATCAACGACAAGAAGACGACGTCTGCCTCGGGCAAGACGGCGAAATCCGCGTTCAAAGCCGGCCGCGGAGAAACTCCCATAACTGAGACGCCGGGGCAGGCCGGCAAACTCGTCCAATCCAGCACCGATATAGCGCCGGGGACGATCGCGTTGCAGGCATCCAACGCTGCAAGAGCCGCCTTGGGCAGCTACGGTCCTTTCGTGATGACGGCGGTCGGGATCTGGATTTGCGAGCTGCTGAACAGCGTCGCGCACGCGTCTAGTTTTGGTGATACCGTTTTTGCGGCAGCTCCAGGAAGTGGTACCGGCGAGTCGGCAGCCCTCGATTTTAACAGCAGTGCCGATGCGACACGCGGCAGTGTCGACAACCTCGCCTGGTGGCATCCTGACACATACCATCAATCATTTGCCTTCGAGGCTCCTCGAAGCGATGCGATCTCCGGAAATGTCGATGCCGTTCAGGCCATCGGTGCGAACGCGGGCGAAGATAGCGTAAGCAACGGCGGCAATCCGCACGTCGGATCCGGAGCCATTGACGCCCCGATCGATCATGGCGGTTTCGCGCAGGCGGTCGCTTCCGACGCGCTCGGAAAAACCGACCATGACAAGGCGCAGGCGACCGCGGGAGACGAGTCCGATCCCGGTCAACCGCAACGTGGTTTGCAAGATGCTGAGGACGGCGGCCCGGGCTCCAAGCAGCAGGACGAGCAAGGCGCACCGGAGGCCAATTCCGCTCACGGGCAATCGCAGCGCGATTTGCACCATTCGGAAGACGGTTCGGCCACTGCCGAACAACTTGCGAGGGATGAGGCGAGGTCGGCCGGCGGCGCCAATTCCGGCCAATCCGAACGGGAGTTGCACGGGTCGTCCGGAAACGCTCCCGGAAACTCGCATGCGGATTCGAGCCAGCACGCCGGAGCCAAGGGCCAAGCTGCCGACGAGTCCGGTCAGGCACAAACGGCGGCTGCCCCGCCGCTCGGAGATTCGTTTCATTTCAAGAATGACATTGCAGCTTCCGACGCGCCGTATGGTTCTGACGTGCACGATGGGCACTCAGCCGATTTCATCGGATACGGCCCGCTCACGGCCGGACATGACAGATCGGTGCCCTTCGATGATTTCGCGCCAATTGGTCCTTCAGACGCCGAGCACAGCGCCCTTGATCACGCAAGAGGCGCTCAGCACCATCTCATGCACGATCTGTTCGTATAGCGAACCTCGTGCCCACGCACGCAAGCATTCCGTCGTCGAGCAGCCGTCAGGGCTAGGACGGCACGGAGTTCGCCTTCGCCGAGACGGGCAGTGGCCACACCGACACCAGGCTCTCCAGTTCGGCGCGAACCCGGTCCACCACGCTGCCCCAGTCGCCGCGCGCCGGCTGCCTGAACAGCCGCATCGACTGATACCACGGGCTGTCGGTGCGATTGAGCAGCCAGCGCCAATCCGGGTTGAAGGGCACCAGCGTCCAGACTGGCGCGCCGAGCGCGCCGGCGAGGTGGGCGACGCTGGTGTCGACCGAGATCACCAGGTCAAGGCAGGAGACCAGTGCCGCCGTTTCGCTGAAATCCGTCAGATGTTGCGTCAGGTCGACAATGTCAGGATGCTGCTCGAGGAAGGCCCGGTCCTGATCGCGGACGCCTTTTTGCAGGGAGACGAACTGGACGCCGCAATCAAGCAGCGGCGCAAGCGTGCGCAGCGCTATAGATCTGTCGTGATCGTTCTTGTGATCGGGATTGCCCGCCCAGACCAGGCCGACGCGGAAGCGGGTACGGGGACCGAGCCGATCGTCCCACGCGTCCACCCGCGCTGCCGGCGGCGCAGAAACGTAGCCTTGCGCGAGCGGGATCGTGTCGAGGCGTGTCCCGAATGCCAAAGGCAGCGTGCCGAGCGGGCAGTGCAGGTCGAATGCCGGCACGGCCGACCGGCCGACACACTCTGCAACCCCGGTGATGCCGGCCAGGAGCCGCTGGATCGGAGGCTCGACTTCGAGGATCACGCGCGCTCCAAGCGCGGCCACCAACGGCACATAGCGCGCGAACTGGATCGCGTCGCCCAGTCCCTCGTCGGAGTGCAGCAGGATGGTTTTGCCTTCGAGCGGCTGATCGCCACGCCAAAGGGCTTGCGAAAAGCCGCGATCGACCAGGCCGACGGATGGAAGCCGCCAACGCGCCTCGCGCGCAAGCCAGCCGCGCTCGAAGTCGCCGGTCAGGAGCTGAAGCGTCGCCAGATAGAACAGCGTCTGCGCATCATCAGGTGCGGCGGCGAGCGATCTATGCAGGGTCGCGAAAGCCTCGTCCAGCAATTGCAGATGCAGCAAGACCACGGCCTTGTTGTTGAGCACGGCATGAAAATTCGGGCGAAGTGCCAGTGCCCGATCAAAACAGGCAAAGGCCTGCTCCGGCCGGCCGAAACGCCAATGCAGCAGGCCGAGATTGTTGTGCGTCTCCGCAAGGCTTGGATCCAGCGCAATCGATTTTTCGTAGTCGGCTTCCGCTTCGTCGAAGCGGTTGAGCGCTGACAGGCAAACGGCGCGCATCTGATACAGTGCTGCGGAACTTGGATTCAGTTTTTCGGCGATGTCGAAGCAAGCCACGGCTTCTGCATGCCGGCCGAGCTCGAGCAGCAGCATGCCGCCATTATGTGCGGCCTCCCAATAGTGCGGATTGAGCTTCAGGGCCCGCTGCAAATGCTGCGCGGCTTCGTCCTTGTATCCGAGCTGCCAGAGCAGGTTGCCGACGTGATTCCAGAGACCCGCATCTTCGGGTTTGAGGCGCAGCGCATGGCGGTAGTGTTGTCGCGCGTCCTCGAGCCGACCTTGCCGCTCCAGCACCGTGGTGAGACTGACGAGATACTCCGCCTTCGGCGCCTGCCGGACCGCTCGCCCGATCCATTCCACGGCGGCGTCAGGTTGCTGCGCGTGAAAACAGAGCGCCCCGAGCAGATGGAGAGCATCCGGGTGTTGTTCGTCCAATGTCAGCGCCTGCCGGCAACACAGCTCGGCCTCGGCAATGCGTCCCGATTGAAAATGCGCAAAGCCAGCCTGGCAGAGTGCGGCCGGTGAGACCTTTCCGGATTGTCTGGCCGCGGCGGCTCGGCGCTCTCTGCGATTCATGAATGGTTTGGAGCGATGGAAGTCGTATCCCCCGCAATTGAAGGCAGCGAGGCTAGTCTTTCTAACCACGCCAGGATTTCGTGAGGCTGGTGGCTTGTTGCGCGTCCGGGCCACGAGAGCGGAAACAAAAACGGGGCCCCCGAAAGGGCCCCGCAAAACTCTTCAATTCTCGCCGATCTTACTTGATCTTGGCTTCCTTGAATTCGACGTGCTTTCGCGCGACCGGGTCATACTTCTTCTTGACCAGCTTGTCGGTCATGGTGCGCGAAT
Source organism: Bradyrhizobium sp. CCBAU 51627 (assembly GCF_028128765.1). Taxonomy (GTDB): domain Bacteria; phylum Pseudomonadota; class Alphaproteobacteria; order Rhizobiales; family Xanthobacteraceae; genus Bradyrhizobium. The sequence goes on along the minus strand of NZ_LBJG01000075.1, from coordinate 33,945 downwards.
TCTTCTTGGCGACGTAGTAGAAGCCGGTGTCGGCCGAGGACACGAGCTTGACCTTGATGGTGACCGCTTTGGCCATGTTCTGAACCTCAGAAATGAAGGGAATCTGGAGCCGGCCAAACGGCCCGCGTTGGCCGGCAACCTAGCCAGAAACCGGGGGAAGTCAAGGATTTAGGGGCAGGAAACCACCCAAATCGGGCCTTTTCACCCTTCGAAGAAGCGGTTTTTTGGCCGGGGAAGGCCCAGATTCTCCCTCAAAGTGGCCCCTTCATACTCTTTCCGGAAAATCCCGCGCCGCTGCAGCTCCGGGACCACCTTGTCGACGAAATCGTCGAGGCCTTGGGGCAGGAACGGGAACATGATGTTGAAGCCATCAGAGCCGCGTCCGACCAGCCATTCCTCCATCTGGTCGGCGATGGTCTTGGCCGTGCCGACGAAGGACAGCCCGCCATAGCCGCCGACGCGCTGGGCGAGCTGGCGTACCGTGAGCTTGTCGCGCCTGGCGAGGTCGACCATGCGCTGGCGGCCGCTCTTGCTGGCGTTGGTCTCCGGGATATCAGGCAATTGGCCATCCGGATCGAATCCGGAGGCATCGGTGCCGAGGATGACCGAGAGCGAAGCGATGGCGCTGTCGTAATGCACGCGGCTGTCGAGCAGGGCGCGTTTTTCCTTCGCCTCCTCGACGCTGTCGCCGACCACGACAAATGCGCCGGGCAGGATCTTCAGATGCTCGGGGTCGCGGCCGATCTTCTCCATCCGGCCCTTGATGTCGGCGTAGAGCTTCTGTCCGTCAGCGAGGCTGCCGCCGCCGGTGAAGACGGCTTCCGCCGTCTCGGCCGCGAGCTGCTTGCCGTCTTCCGAGGCGCCGGCCTGCACGATGACGGGCCAGCCCTGCACGGGGCGGGCGATGTTGAGGGGGCCGCGCACCTTCAGATATTTGCCGACATGGTCGAGCACATGCATCTTCGAGGGCTCGAAGAACAGTCCGCCCTCGACGTCGCGCACGAAGGCGTCGTCGGCGAAGGAATCCCACAGGCCCGTGACCACGTCGTAGAACTCGCGGGCGCGCTTGTAGCGCTCGGCATGCTCCATGTGATCATCGAGACCAAAATTCAGCGCCGCGTCCGGATTCGAGGTGGTCACGATGTTCCATCCCGCGCGCCCGCCGCTGAGATGGTCGAGCGAGGCGAAGCGCCGCGCGACGTGATAGGGCTCGTCGAACGTGGTCGAACCGGTCGCGATCAGGCCGATGCGCTCGGTGACAGCCGAGAGCGCCGACAGCAGCGTGAACGGCTCGAACGAGGTCACGGTGTGGCTGCGCTTGAGCGCGTTGATCGGCATGTTCAGCACAGCGAGGTGATCGGCCATGAAGAAGGCGTCGAACTTGCCGGCCTCGAGCTTCTGGATCAGCGTCTTGATGTGCCCGAAATTGAAATTGGCGTCGGGCCAGGCTCCAGGATAGCGCCAGGCGCCGGTGTGGATGCTGATCGGGCGCATGAACGCGCCAAGCTTGAGTTGCCGTTGTGCCATCGCGCCCAAATCCCGTTCTGGTGTTGTTGGGGAAAGACATAGGCACGGCGGGGAACGCCACCATCGGTGGGGGAGGGAAGATTTTTTTGTTTTTTGCGACACGTTCAGCACAATCGCGTCATTTGCGGGACGTCGCTGCTTCCTCAACGTCATGCCCGGGCTTGTCCGGGCATCCACGAACTTCGTGCTCCGAGGCGAGACGTGGATGGCCGGGACAAGCCCGGCCATGCCGGCGGCGCGAGTGCTCGAACGCGATGACTTGGCGGAATTACGAGAGGAGGGGTCCGATCGAACCAATCCACCTCTCATACCGACCAAGCCAAGAACCTTTGCTTCCGAGGGGACCTCTCATGGCCAGCGCAATGACCGTAGATGGCGGCATCGTCCGGATCGACCGGCCAATGCCCTGGTTCGGCCGGCTGCTGTCGCTGCCGCTGCTCGCGGCGAGCGCCTATCTGCTCTGGAATGTCGCACTCGGCCTGCGCCAGGATTTTTCCGGCTTCGGCAGGCTTGCCGACGACCTCGTGCCGGTGCTGGTGTTTACCGGACTCGGGCTGCTCATCGGCGTTCCCGGACTGATCCTGCTGACATTCCGCACCTTCGTCGTGCTCAACGAGGCGCTGCGCCAGATCGTCATCACCAGGCAGTTCGGCCCGCTGAATATCCGCAAGCAGCGCGATCTCGCCGAATATCATTTCATCAGCATCACCGACGACTATGATCCCGAGCTGACGACCTACGACGTCAACCTCTGCGGCAGCAAGGGCACCGAGCCGATCACGCTTCAGAGCTTTACCAGCCGCGAGGAGGCGGACAAGCTCGCCGGCGAGATCGGCCGCCTCCTGAAACTCCCCGCGCGCGACTATGTCGGCACCGAGCCCGATTCCGACGATGCAGATTGATCAGCTCAAAATATCCTTCTGCATCTTGCCGCCGTAGAAATGGAAGAACGGCACCGGCGCATCGTGACGGAGTGGACCGGTGGCAAGGCGCGTGTCGAGCTCGTTGAGCACGTTGCGCGTCATCGGATGCAGATCGGCGAGCGGTTTTGAGCCAAGCTCGACCCAGACCAGCTCGACGAGCTCGGCGTCGGCGTGAATCACGCCCTCGACGTGGTGGGTGATTGCGGACGCATCCGCCGTGAAGAAGCGCGTGTCGAAGCGCTTGACGCGGCCGGGTGGGGTGATTGCGCGCGCGATCAGGAACAGGCTGGAGGGATCGGGCAAGAGGCCCGCATCGGCGAACGGTTTCCATGGACCTTCGAGCCTCGCCTTGCCCTCGGACTTTCGCCCGAGGCAGAGGCCGGTCTCCTCGCACGCTTCGCGGATCGCGGCAATCGCCAGCGATTTTGCGCGCGAGGCCGGGGTCTTTGGACTGCCCTTGGCGAGATTGGTTTCGAGTTCGGCGGTGATGGGCGCCGCGACCGGCACACGATGATCGTCCTTGTCGACGCGGCCGCCGGGGAAAACGAATTTGCCGGGCATGAACACCACCTTGTCGTGGCGCTTGCCGACCAGCACCTTTGGCACAGTGCCGCTGCGATCGACCAGGATCAGTGTCGCCGCATCCTTCGGACGGAAATAGGGATGGTGGTCGGCCTCCTTCCCCTCGTGGATCCCGGCCTTCTCCTCGGCTTGCGCAATATCCGTCATGTCCTCACCCGAAACGCTTCTATTTGCTTACACAGGCGGAATACCATCCGGCGGGTTGTCGTCAAACCCGTGCATGCGCAGAGCCCATTGCAAGCCGACCACAGCTCCCTTCACCGGCTGCAGCAGCCCGAGCGAGGCGAAGAAGGTGAAGGGCAGATAGGCGGCAAAGCTGAGCCAGACCGGCGTGGTGTAATTGGTCTCGATCCAGAGGATCGTGGGCACCACGATATGGCCGACGATGACGATGACGAGGTAGGCGGGCAGGTCGTCGGCGCGATGCGGCGTGAAGTCGAGGTCGCAGACCGAGCAATTGTCCGCGGTCTTCAGGAAGGCGCGAAACAGCTTTCCCTCGCCACAGCGCGGGCAGCGGCCGCGAAAACCGCGTTTCAGCGCGGCAAACACGTCGCGCTTCTCGACGAGGCCGGTCTCGCGGGTCCAGATCTTTGGAACTGTGCTCATCGTCACCATGCCTTGCCCTTCTTCCCTTTAGCCTTTCCCTTGTTCTTTCCTTTGCCCTTCGCTTTGCCGGATTTTGGCCGCGGCGGCTTGCGTTTTTTATCCGGGCTGCGGCCCGGATGGGCCTTGAACGACGGGCGGCGTTGTTGACCGGGGCGCCTGCGCTCGCGCGGGCTCGTCTCGCTGGAGGATGGCAGCAACTCGAAGCGCAGTGCGCCTGCGACCGGAGCAGCCTCAATCAGACGGACGTCGACGACATCTCCGAGCTGGTACATGGTGCCGCTGCGCGTGCCGATCAGCGCGTGGCGGCTCTCGTCATAGTTGAAATATTCCGTGCCAAGGGATCGGATCGGAACCAATCCGTCGGCGCCGGTCTCACTCAGCTTCACGAACAGGCCGGCGCGGGTGACGCCGGAGACGCGGCCCTGAAAACTCGCACCGATACGGTCGGCGAGGTGATGAGCGATCAGGCGGTCGACGGTCTCGCGCTCCGCCTTCATCGCGCGCCGTTCGGTCAGGGAAATATGCGCGGCGACCTCGCCGAGCGATTCCGGCGTCTCGCTCTCGGGCAGGGCGCCTTCGCCGAGGCCGAGCGCGCGGACCAGCGCGCGGTGCACGACGAGGTCGGCGTAGCGGCGGATCGGCGAGGTGAAATGCGCGTAACGGCGCAGGTTCAAGCCGAAATGCCCGTAATTCTCAGAAGAGTATTCGGCCTGCGCCTGGGCGCGCAGTACCACCTCGCTCACCAGCGGGTAATAGTCGTGGCCTTCGAGCTGCGCCAGCACGCGGTTGAACAGCGTGGGGCGCAGCGCGCCTGATTTGGCAAAGGGAACGTCGAGCGTTTCCAGGAATTCCGAGAGCGCGTGAACCTTTTCCAGCGTCGGCTCGTCATGCACGCGGTAGATCAGCGGGAGCGATCTCTTCTCCAGCATCTCGGCCGCCGCGACATTGGCGAGGATCATGAACTCCTCGATCAGCTTGTGCGCATCGAGACGTTCAGGCACGACGACGCGGTCGACGGTGCCGTCGCTCTTCAGGAGGATCTTGCGCTCGGGCAGATCGAGATTGAGCGGATCGCGTTCGTCGCGTGCAAGCTTGACGCAGGCGTAGGCCGCATAGAGCGGCCTCAGGATCGGATCGAGCAGGGGGCCGGTGGTGTCGTCAGGCCGTCCATCGATCGCGGCCTGCGCCTGCGCGTAGCTCAGCTTGGCGGCCGAACGCATCAGGATGCGATGAAAGCTGTGCGAACGCTTACGGCCATCAGGCGCAATGATCATCCGCACCGTGAGCGCGCCGCGCGGCTCGCCCGGCACCAGTGAGCAGAGATCGTTGGAGATGCGCTCGGGCAGCATCGGCACGACGCGGTCGGGGAAATACACCGAATTGCCGCGGTCGAGCGCGTCGCGGTCGAGCGCGGTGCCCGGTCGCACGTAAAAGCTCACATCGGCGATGGCGACGTCGACGATGAAGCCGCCCTTGTTGTTCGGGTCTGGATCGGCCTGTGCATGCACCGCGTCGTCGTGATCCTTGGCGTCAGGCGGATCGATGGTGACGAGCGGGACGTCGCGCCAGTCCTCGCGTCCCTTCAGGTTCGCGGTCTCTGCAGCTTCCGCATCGCGTATCGCGGCGGGGGAGAATTGCAAGGGGATGTCGTGCGCGTAGATCGCGATCAGGCTGATCGCCTTCTCGCTCTTGACCGAGCCGAGCTTCTCCTTGACGCGGCCGGAGGCCAGGCCAAAGCCGCGGGTGCGGACGATGTCGACGCTGACGAGGTCGCCATCCTGCGCGCCACCCGTATCGGTTTTCGCGATGTTCAGCTCGCGGTCGGCCATCTTCTTGTCAACCGGGATGAGCCGTCCGCCGCCTTCGGGAAGAGCTCGGAACACGCCGAGGATGCGGCTCCTGGCCTTGTCGATGACCTTGATGATGCGGCCGCGATAGGCCGGACCTTCGCTCTCGTCGGTACGCTCGACCCGCAGCAGCGCGCGGTCGCCGACGCCGGCGGCAGTGCCGGGCTTCGGCCGGCGCGGCATCTCGATGAGGATCTTTGGCGGCTCGCCGCTCTCGACCTCGTCCCATTCGGCGGGGGAGGCGATCAGCTCGCCATCGCTGTCACGGCCGGTGATGTCGGCGAGCAGCGTCGGCGGCAGCGCGTCCGGTTCTGAAACCGTATGGCGCTTCTTCTTGATCGTGCCGTCGTCGGCAAGCTCGCGCAGCAAGCGCTTGAGCTCGACGCGATCGGCGTTCTTCAGGCCGAACTCGCGCGCGATGTCGCGGGTTCCGACCTTTCCTGGATGTGCCTTGATGAAGGCGACGATGGCTTGCCGGTCGGGAAAGCCACGGTCATTCTTGCGTTTCACTTAACCTCTAATTGGTGCCGGCACTCTTCTTGGCCGGAGCTTTGGCTGCGCCACCTGACTTGGTCGCCGACGGCTTTGTGGCAGAAGTCTTGGCCGTCGACGCCACGCCTGCGCGCGCCTTGCTGGTGGATTCGGATTTGGTCTTGGCCGCTTTCTTTGCAGCCGGTTTTTTGGGCTTGGGCGCGTTGTCGCCGTCGGTGGCCCTCGCTGCAGTCTTCTTGGCCTTGGCCGGCTTCGCGGCCTTCTTCGCCTTGGCCGTGCCCCCGCCTTTGGCCGCGCGCTCGTCGATCAGCGCGATTGCCTGGGCAAGCGTCACGGTGTCCTTTTCGAACTCGGCCGGGATCGTCGCGTTGACGCCGCCTGCCGTGACATAGGCGCCGTAGCGACCGCTCTTCACGGTGACGGTGCCGAGCGTCGGATGATCGCCGAGCGCCTTGCCGGGGTCGGCGCCGAAGCGACGGCTCGGCCCCTTCGCGACCTTCTCCGCGATCAACGTCACTGCGCGATTGAGGCCGATATCGAAGACCTCGTCGCCGGCCTCGAGGCTGGCATAGGTCTTCTCATGCTTCACAAACGGCCCAAAGCGGCCGAGGCCCGCGGTGATCGGCTGACCGGTCTCGGGATGCTTGCCGATCTCGCGCGGCAGCGACAACAGCTTGAGCGCAAGCTCAAGGTCGACATCGCTGGGTGAGGTGCCCTTGGGAATACCCGCACGCTTCGGCTTCTCGCCTTCCTCGTAATCCTTCTGCTCGCCCAGCTGGATGTAGGGGCCGAAGCGCCCGGCCTTGACCCAGACATCGCGACCCGTGTCGGGATCCTGGCCGAGCGAGCGGTCGGCGGTGGTCTCGCTGTCCGCGGCGAGCTGACGGGTGTAGCGGCACTCCGGATAGTTCGAGCAGCCGACGAAAGCACCGAACTTGCCGGCCTTCAGGTTCAATCGGCCGGTGCCGCAGCTCGGGCACTGCCTGATGTCGCCGCCGTCGGCGCGTGGCGGATAAATGTGCTGGCCCAGCATCTCGTCGAGCACGTCGAGCACCTGCGCGACACGCAGATCCTTGATCTCGTCGACGGCGCCGATGAAGCCGGTCCAGAAATCCTTCAGCACCTGCTGCCAGGAGATCTCGTTGTTGGAGATGCGGTCGAGCTGCTCCTCCAGATTGGCCGTAAAATCATACTCGACGTAGCGGTTGAAGAAGATTTCAAGGAACGCGACCACGACGCGGCCCTTGTCCTCGCCGTGCAGGCGCTTCTTCTCGAGCTTGACGTAGCCGCGGTCCTTCAGGACCTGGAGGATCGAGGCATAGGTCGAGGGCCGGCCGATGCCGAGCTCTTCCATGCGCTTGACCAGCGAAGCCTCCGAGAAGCGCGGTGGCGGCTCTGTGAAATGCTGGGTGACGGAGAGCGACTCGCGCTTGATCGCCTCGCCCTGGCTCATCGCCGGCAGGCGGCGGGAATCCTCGTCCTCCTCATCGTCGCGGCCTTCCTGGTAGAGCGTGAGGAAACCGTCGAACTTGACGACCTGGCCGGTGGCGCGCAGTTCCAGGGTGCGACCGCCTGCCTTCGCCGTGATGTCGACGGTGGTGCGCTCGAGCTCGGCCGATTCCATCTGGCTTGCGATGGTGCGTTTCCAGATCAGCTCATAGAGCCTGGCCTGATCGGCATCGAGCTTGCGGCTCATGCTGTCGGGGCGGCGCGACATGTCCGTCGGGCGGATCGCTTCGTGCGCTTCCTGGGCGTTCTTCGCCTTGGCCTGGTACTGGCGCGGCGCATCCGGCACGTAAGCCTTGCCGTAATCCTCGCCGATGACCTTGCGCGCCTGGGTGATCGCCTCGGGGGCGATCTGCACGCCGTCGGTACGCATATAAGTAATGAGTCCGGTGGTCTCGCCGCCGATGTCGATGCCTTCATAGAGGCGCTGGGCGATCCGCATCGTGTGTGCGGGCGCAAAGCCGTATTTGCGGCTGGCTTCCTGCTGCAGCGTGGAGGTGGTGAAGGGCGCCTGCGGATTGCGGCGAGCCGGTTTGGCATCGACTGACGTGACGGCATAGGTCGCCAGTTCCAGCGCCTTCTTGAAGTCTTCGGCTTCCGCGCCGGTGCCGATGTCGAGACGCTGGATCTTCTTGCCGTCGGCGCCGACCAGACGCGCCTCGAAGGCCTCGCCGCGCGGCGTCAGCAAGGTCGCGATCAACGACCAATATTCACGCGGCACGAACTTCTCGATCTCGAGTTCGCGGTCGCAGACCAGCCGCAGCGCGACCGACTGCACGCGACCGGCCGAGCGGGCGCCCGGCAGCTTGCGCCACAGCACGGGGGAAAGGGTGAAGCCGACCAGGTAGTCCAGCGCGCGGCGCGCCATATAGGCGTCGACCAGCGCGCCGTCGATCTGGCGCGGATGCTTCATCGCTTCCGAGACAGCCTGCTTGGTGATGGCGTTGAACACCACGCGCTCGATCTTCTGATCTTTCAACGCGCGCTTTTCCTTCAGCACCTCCAGCACGTGCCAGGAGATGGCCTCGCCCTCGCGATCAGGGTCGGTCGCCAGAATCAGGCGGTCGGCGCCCTTCAGGGACCTGGCAATGTCGTTGAGCCGGCCGGCCGCCTTGGGGTCGACCTCCCAGATCATCTTGAAATTGGCCTCGGGATCGACGGAACCGTTCTTCGCGGGCAAGTCGCGGACATGGCCGAACGAGGCCAGAACCTCATAGGACGAGCCCAAATATTTGTTGATCGTCTTGGCTTTCGCCGGCGACTCCACAATGACGATATTCATGTAGTTCCAGTAACTTACGGGAAAATTTCGGGCCGAAAACGAAAGGACTCGGGTCGGCCGTTTCGACCCGAACATGGGTGGTGAGGCCGCCGCTGTCAAATCGAGGGGTGTTGAAAGCCCGCGGGATGGGAAAAGTTTCATATCGAGAAAGTTGCAAATTACAACCTTGGAGTTGCGGCCGCTATGGGCGTAATGTTCCTGGGGGCATGGATTCGGGTGGGGCTGGTGGCAAAGCCAGGAAAGAAACGGGCGCGCGCCGCATCAGGCGCGCGGGGAGGCTCACGCAGCGAGGAACCGGGCGAAGGCGGCGTCGATGAAGCCGTGGCCTTCATCGCCGAGCAGGTCGGCGCATTGCGCAAGCTTGCCGAGCGGCACAAACTTGACGTGCTGCATTATCTCCTGGGGATGACCAAGCTCGAAGCCGACGAGCACCTGCGGCTGCGGAGCAAGCGCAAGCTATCGTGATGGGCTGGCTGTTGCTCCACCATCGCCGTCATTCCCCGCGAAGGCGGGAAATCCAGTACGCCTCAGCTTATCGGGGAATCTGGGCCGTCTCTGCAATACTGGATCGGATCGCCCGGTCAAGCGGACAATGACATCGCGTGTGGAGTGACGGCTTGCCAAACAGTAACTAGTGCGCCGACCGCCGTCGTGGCGCCGGCCGTGGCTTCAGCATGGTATCCGCCGGGCTGAGCAGGCGCCCGTCTTCGGCGCGCATTTCGAGCTTCTTCACCGGACGGCCTTTGGCGCGATCGACCAGGATGGTCGCGATCTCTTCGGGGGCATCGTCGAATTCCTCACTCCATTGCCGGAGCGCCACCAGGATCGGGAAGGTGCCGCGGCCCTTCGGCGTGAGCACGTATTCCTGGTAGGCGCTGCCGTCGGAGGCTGGCGCGGTCGCGAGGATTCCGTGATCGACGAGGGAGCGCAGCCGCACGGACAAGATGTTCTTGGCGAGGCCGAGCTTGTTCTGGAATTCGCCGAAGCGACGCAGCCCGAACAACGCCTCGCGAATGATCAAGAACGACCACCAGTCGCCAAGCGCCTCAAGCGAGCGCGCGATCGGGCATGAATCGCCCTCGAAGCTCGTTCGTTTCACCATCGTTCTCGTCCTGTCGCGTTTGCCCGGCTTCAGCGTGGATCACGCGCTTGTGTGGTTGCATCATAAAACCATGCGGCCTAAATGGCAATCTGGTTTAATAATGCAACCACACGGAGGCGAGCGTGAGACTGAAAGGCAAGACGGCCCTGATTACCGGCGGCAATGGCGGCATTGGATTGGCAACGGCAAAGCTGTTCGTAGCCGAGGGGGCAAAGGTGATCATTACCGGACGCAACAAGGAGACGCTGGATACTGCGGCGAAGGCGTTGGGCGCGAATGCGCTCGCCGTTGTCGCTGACGCCACCGACGTCGCCGCGACCGAGGCTGCGATCAAGCAAGGCGCGGAAAAGTTCGGCAAGCTCGACATCGTGTTCGCCAACGCCGGCATTCCGGGCAGCACGCCGCTCGGCTCGGCGACGCTGGAGACGTTTGAAAAGGTGATCAGCACCAATCTGACCGGCGTGTTCTTTACCGTGCAGTCAGCGCTGCCTTATCTCAACGACAACGCCTCGATTATCCTCAACGGCTCGGTGATATCGGTGCTTGGCGTTCCCGGCTACTCCGCTTACGGCGCGGCGAAGGCGGGCGTGCGCGCGATGGCGCGTATCATGGCTTCGGAACTGTCGCCGCGCGGCATCCGCGTCAACGTGGTCGCGCCCGGCGCGATCCGCACGCCGATCTGGGGCGCGGCGATCGCAACGCCCGAAGCCGAGAAGGCGTTCGAGCAGCGGATCGGGTTGATGACGCCGCTCGGCCGCATTGGTGAACCGGATCACATCTCGAAGACAGTGCTGTTCCTCGCCTCCGACGATGCCGCACATATTCAGGGACAGGAGATCTTCGTGGACGGCGGCGCCGTGGCCTCGCCGAGCGGCGCGCCGATCTATCGTGGCTGATCAACTCATCTGAACACTGAGCCGGCCGCGCAAACCGCGAGCGGTTGCGCCGGCCGGTTCCCTCGTGCCCTGAGATGTATTTTCCTGAACCTTGCGGGATGCGTTGAACCTTCGCGCGCGTTGCAAAGACCCTTCTACGGGCCGGGGGTCAAAAGACTCATTTTTTTAAAAAGGAGTCCGTTATGCCGAAAGCAGCCCGCATTGCTTCGCCGATTTCAGTCACACGCATTTACACCGAACGCTCCGCAGTTCCCGCCAAACGTTCCGATACATCAGAGTTCATTGGGGTCGTCATCTTTTCGGGGATCGGCCTGCTCATGTCACTCGTTGCCGTGATCCTGGGTGTACAGGGCGCCTGGTTCTAGCTTTCCGGACCATCGGCCGGTGCATCAGCCGCCGCAGATAGTTTGGCGGCTGATGATGTCGGCATAACGCTCAGGCCGCGTGCAGGCTCGTTGCCGCCTCGAGCGCGCCAGCAAGCGCCTTCTCGCGATGTTCCGGGCCGACCTGGATACCGTCGGCGGAGATGAATTCGACGCCGGTGACCCCCATGAAGCCGAACACCCAGCGCAAATAGGTTTCGAGATGTTCTCCGGCGGCGTAGGGCGTCGCCGCACCGTAATAGCCGCCGCGTGAAATCGCCACGATCACGCGCTTGCGGCCGGCGAGCCCCTCGGGCCCAGTCGCGCCATACTTAAATGTCTTCCCCGCCACCAGGATGCGGTCGATCCAGGCCTTGAGCTGGCTTGGGATGGTGAAGTTGTACATGGGCGCGCCGATCACGACGATGTCGGCAGCGAGAAACTCGTCGAGCACGGCCGCGCTCGCGGCGAGGTCCGGTCCAAGTTCCGCGGGCGCGGGAGCGCCTTGCGCGGCGGCGAGGTGCGAGCCGGAGAGATGGGCAAGCGGGGCCTGGGTCAGGTCGCGATAGACGATTTGAAGGGTGGGCGTGGCCTGCTTGAGGCGGTCGACGATGGCGGCGGAAACCTGCCTGGAGACCGAGTGGGGGCCAAGCACGCTGGAGTCGAGATGGAGGAGTTTCATTGGGGTCACCCATGGTATAGATTTGTAACCCGCACTACATGAGTGACTGTCGAAATCCCCGCAAGAACGCACTTTTTTGAGCCATGGGCACATTATTGAAACCGACGCACAGCGATTTGCCTGCCGCGCCGGAGCCGCATCAAAGGCCCGATCCAATGCCGGATCCGAACCATGCGGATTGCCGCGGGGTTGCTTCCGTGCTGTCCCGCGTCGGCGACAAATGGAGTGTGTTCGTGATCATGATGCTCAGCGACGGGCCGAAACGCTTCAACGAGCTGAAGCGCATGATCAACGGCATCTCGCAGCGGATGCTGACCCTGACCTTGCGCGGACTGGAGCGTGACGGCCTCGTCACGCGCACGATCTTCCCGACCATTCCGCCGCGCGTGGACTACGAGCTGACCGACCTCGGTCGCGGGTTGCAGCAGCCGGTGAAGGCGCTTGGCGAGTGGGCGATCGCGCACCAGGCGCAGATCGCGGCGGCGCGCACGCACTTCGACGAGCGCAACGGCGCCTAGAGTAGCGACACCAATCCCCCGCCGTGACGCTCGAGGCGACCGGCAAGCTCGAGCTCCAGCAGTACGGTGCGCACAATTGCAGGCGAGGCGCCGGACATTCGCACGAGATCGTCGATCGAGATGGGGGCGGGGCCGAGCAGGTTCGTGATCTGGTCGCGGTCGTGCCCTTGCGGATCGCTCTCGAACGGTTCGCTGTCGGGCTCTCTCGCAGGAATCATCAGCGGCCGCTCCATGATCGGCTGGACCGCGTTGATGATGTCGGAAGCTTCCGTGACCAGCGTTGCGCCCTGCTTGATCAGGTCATTGGTCCCGGCTGCGCGCGGATCGAGCGGCGAGCCTGGGACTGCGAACACTTCGCGGCCTTGTTCGGCGGCCATGCGCGCGGTGATCAGCGAGCCCGAGCGGTGCGCTGCCTCCACCACGACCACGCCGAGTGCGGCGCCCGAGATCAGCCGGTTGCGGCGCGGGAAGTCGCGGGCGCGCGGCTCGTGGCCGAGCGGCATTTCGGAGATCGCTGCGCCCTGGTGATCGACGATCGCGGCAAGCAGATCGCTGTGCTCGGGCGGATAGATGCAGTCCTGGCCGCCGGCGAGCACCGCGATCGTGCCGGTCCCGACGCTGGCGCGATGAGCAGCCTGGTCGACGCCGCGGGCGAGCCCCGAGATGATGATGAAGCCGGCTTCGCCGAGCTCGCGGGCAAGCTGGCCTGCGAATTTGAGCCCGGCGCCAGAGGCATTGCGCGAGCCGACGATCGCGATCATCGGCCGCATCAGCGTCCTGGTGTCACCGCGCACCGCGAGCAGCGGCGGCGCATCGTCAAGCGTCGCCAGCCGCGCCGGATAGCCCTCTTCCCCGGGCGCGAGCCAGGCCATGCCGAATTGGCGGCTTGCGACGAGCTCGGCCTTCGCTTCGTCCGCACTACAGATGCGCCCGGATCGCTGTGCGCCGCCGCGGCGTGCCAGATCAGGCAGCCGCTCCAGCGCGGCGCGGGCCGTGCCGAAATGATCGACCAGCGAGCGGAAGGTGCGCGGCCCGACATTGTCGGAGCGGATCAGCCGCAGCCGGTCGATCCGCTCAGCCTCGGTCAGCTCCACACTTGGGTTGATGGCGTCCACGGCGTCTCCTTGTGGCGACAGCATGTAACAACCTGAGGGCGTTGCGCAATAGCGGCGTGCGCTTGCGCGGCCTCGCCCCGATGCTAAAAGCGATGACAATAAGAAGGATTTTGCCATGATCTCACTCGCCGACCTCCAGCGCCGCATCGAAGCGGGGGAGCTTTCGCCTGAGGACGCCATCGCCCAGTCGCATGCGGCGATCGAGGCCAGGGACAAGGACGTCCGCGCTTTCGTCCGGCACGACAAGTCCGCGAAGGCGCAAGCCGCCGGCCCGTTGCGAGGCATTGCAATCGGCATCAAGGACATCATCGACACCGCCGATATGCCGACCGAAATGGGCTCGGAGATCTATCGCGGCTGGCAGCCGCGCGCGGATGCGCCCGTCGTGATGATGCTGAAGCGGGCAGGCGCCACCATCATCGGCAAGACCACGACCACCGCCTTCGCCTCGCGCGATCCGACGCAAACGCTCAATCCGCACAATCCCGGCCATACGCCGGGAGGTTCGTCCTCGGGCTCGGCGGCGGCGGTCGGCGCCGGCATGATCCCGCTGGCGCTGGGCACCCAGACCGGCGGCTCGGTGATCCGGCCCGCCGCCTATTGCGGTGCTGCGGCGATCAAGCCGTCGTTCCGCATGCTGCCGACGGTCGGCGTGAAGTGCTATTCCTGGGCGCTCGACACGGTCGGCCTGTTCGGGTCGCGCGCGGAAGATCTTGCGCGCGGGCTTCTGGCGATGACCGGCCGCACCGAATTCGCTGGCGTCGTCGCAGCGAAATCGCCGCGCATCGGCGTGGTCAGGCAGGAGTTCGCCGAAGCCGTGGAGCCGGCAGCCGAAGACGGCTTGCTGGCTGCGATCAAGGCGGCCGAGAAGGCCGGCGCCAGCGTGCAGACCATCGATCTGCCCGAGGCGGTGCAGGAGGCCTGGCGCATCCATCCCATCATCCAGGATTTTGAAGCGCATCGCGCGCTCGCCTGGGAGTTTGACCAGCACCACGACGAGATCGCGCCGATGCTGCGCGCAAGCCTCGATGAAACCGTCGGGCTGACGCCGAAGGAATATGACGATGCACGCCGGATCGCCCGCCGTGGTCGCCGCGAGCTTGGCGAGCTGTTCGAAGGTTTCGACGTGCTGCTCACTTATTCCGCGCCCGGGACCGCGCCGGCCAAGGAGCTCGCCTCGACCGGTTCGCCTCGCTACAACCGGCTGTGGACGCTGATGGGCAATCCTTGCGTCAACGTGCCCGTGATGAAGGTCGGCGGCCTGCCTGTTGGCGTGCAGGTGATCGCGCGCTTCGGCAACGACCCCGGCGCGCTTTCGGCGGCCTGGTTCCTGGAGGATGCGCTGGCGAAATCAGGCTAGCGCGAACTCGGCCGCGGGCGCGGCGTGCCGGGATTTGGCGCTCACGGTCTCTTGCCCGAGCCAGCGCGCGGCGGCCTCGCGCCCGTTCCGGTGCAACAGGCGAATGAAGCCGCGACCGAGATCGGTCGACGAGCGCTGCGCCAGCCCGTCGACGGAGTCTTCGGCCGCGATCCTGGAGAGGCGTAGCGAAGGCGCGGTGGAATCTTGTGCCCACGCGATCGCGGCGATCTCGGCATTGAGCGCGGCATTGGCGGCGATCTGGTCGAGACGGCGATCGATTGCGGCGAGCGTGATCGGCACGTAACTGTCGCGCGTCGGCGTGACCTGGACCAGCAACAAATCGGCGGTCGTCGATAGCTGCGCCAGCTTGATCAGTGGCGGATTGCCGCCGAAGCCGCCGTCCCAATAGGCCTCGCCGTCGATCTCGACGGCGCAGTGCACCAGGGGCGGGCAGGTCGAGGCCAGCGCGACGTCGGCGGTGATCGCGTCGTTGCCGAAAATCTGCTGCTGGCCGTCGCGGATCCGCGTCGCCGCGATCAGCAGCTTCGGGCATTTTCCGCCGCGCAGGGCTTCAAAATTGATGTCGCGCGACAGCGCCTGGCGCAGCGGATCGAGATCGAACGGATCGAACTGGCCGGAGCGCAGCGTCGGGCCGAACGCGACGGAGCTTCCGGCCGGCGAGAAGCCGCCGAGCAGCATCAGCGAGCGGAACGAGGCCTCGTGCATCAGGCGGACCCAGAACCGGTTCAGCCGTGCGCGCGCCGCTTCGCGGCCGCCTTCGGCAAGGCCGGCGGCGAGCAGCAATGCGTTGATGGCACCGGCGCTGGCGCCGCTGATGGTGTCGAATTCGATAGAAGGTTCTTCCAGCAGCCGCTCGAGCACGCCCCAGGTGAAGGCGGCGAAGCTGCCGCCGCCCTGTAGCGCCAGCGAGAGTTTTTGCGGTGGCCATTGTTCGGCGCGCGCTCGCACGGGTGGGACAGGCGCGGGCGCTGGTGCGACCTCGACCATTACAGGGGCTTGCGCGATGGGAGCAGGTCGCGGAGGCGGAACGGGAGTGGGCACTGGGGCCGGAGGCAGTGAGGGCGCATCCGACCAGATGTTGGTCAGCGAGAGCAGGCGGCTTGCCGCGGTCCCCTCCGAGCCACCGTCCTCATGCGTGCCGTTAATCTTCTCGCTCATTCTGAGCAACCGCGTAACGCCAATCCTGTGTCAGGATGACAGGCATGGAACCTGACCGCCACTGCCACCCGCAAGCCGGGTGAAAGTTGCGAACAGGATTTGGCATATAATGCGGAGAGGGTGCGGCGGTATCCGTACTTTTTCCGGCTTCAGGCCTTCTCGCCGATGCGGCCTTCTTTTCCTGATTGCAGCCGCTTGATGTTCTCGCGGTGCATGTAGAACAGCAGCAGCGTCAGCACGACCGACAGCGAGGCCAGCGTGAGGTGGCCGAACCACCACAGGAACAGGGGCGTGATGAAGGCCGCCACCAGCGCCGAGAGCGAGGAATAGCGGGTGGTGAAGGCGGTCGCGAGCCAGATCAGGCAGAACACCAGCGCCGCCGGCCAGAACAGGCCGAGCAGGATGCCGATATAGACGGCGACGCCTTTACCGCCCTTGAATTTGAGCCAGACCGGAAAGAGATGGCCGAGGAAGGCGCCGAGGCCGGCCACCATCGCGGCATTCGGGCCGGCGACATAGCCAGAGATCACCACGGCCGCGGTGCCTTTGAGGGCGTCGAGCAGCAGCGTGGCCGCGGCGAGGCCCTTGCGGCCGGTGCGCAGCACGTTGGTGGCGCCGATATTGCCGGAGCCGATCGAGCGCAGATCCTGCATGCCGGCGAGCTTTGTGAGCACCAGCCCGAAGGGAATCGAGCCGAGCAAATAGCCGATGACAAAGGCCACCGGCAGGAAGGCATCAAGCCCCATGGCGGTACCTCCATGGCTGACATAGCCAGCGCCCATTAGACATGCTCGTACACCGTTCGCCCGCCAACAATGGTCCTGATCGCGCGACCTGTGAAGCGGGCTTCGTCGAATGGGGTGTTCTTGCAGGGCGATTTGAGCTCGGCGGGATCAACCACCCAGGGCACGTCAGGGTCGATGACGATGACGTCGGCCGGGCTGCCCACGCGCAGGGTTCCGCCCGGCAGGCCGAGCAGTTCGGCCGGCCGGGTCGACATCGCCCGGATCAGCGTCTTGAGGTCCATCTCGTCATTATGGACCAGCCGCAGGCCCGCCGGCAGCATGGTCTCGAGGCCGATCGCGCCGGGAGCTGCTTCCGCGAAGGGCAGGCGCTTGACCTCGACGTCCTGCGGATTGTGGTCGGACATGATGACGTCGACGAGGCCGGAGGCGACGGCGGCGACCATCGCGCGGCGATCGTCCTCGGAGCGCAGCGGCGGCGACACCTTCAGGAACGAGCGGTAGGGGCCGATGTCGTTCTCGTTCAGCGCAAGATGGTTGATCGAGACCGAGGCGCTGACCGCAAGGCCGGCGTCGCGGGCGCGCTGCAGGATCTCGAGCGACTCGATGCAGGACAGCGCGGCGGCGTGATAGCGGCCGCCGGTCAGCGCGACCAGGCGCATGTCGCGTTCGAGGATCACGGCTTCGGCGGCCTTCGGGATGCCCATCAGGCCGAGCCGCGAGGCGAACTCGCCCTCGTTCATCACGCCTTCGCCGACGAGGTCAGGGTCCTCGGTGTGGTGAACGATCAGCGCGTCGAAATCGCGCGCGTAGGTCAGCGCGCGCCGCATCACCTGCGAATTGGTGACGCTGCGGTCGCCGTCGCTGAAGGCAACGGCGCCGGCAGCCTTGAGCAGGCCGAACTCGGTCATCTCCTCGCCGTGCATGCCCTTGGTCAGCGCCGCCATCGGCTGGATGTTGACGATCGCGGTGTCGCGGGCACGGCGCATCACGAAGTCGACGGTCGCCGAATTGTCGATCACCGGGGCCGTGTCGGGCTGGCAGATGATGGTGGTGATGCCGCCGGTCGCGGCCGCCTGGCTCGCCGAGGCAAAGGTCTCGCGATGGCTGAAGCCGGGCTCGCCGACGAAGGCGCGCATGTCAATCAGGCCCGGCGCCACGATCTTGCCGGAGCAATTGACGACATCGGTGCCTTCGGGGACGCCGGCCGCACCGATGCCGCGGCGGGTCTCGCGGATGATGCCGTCGGCAATCAGAACGTCGCCGGGGCCGTCGAAATCCCTGGAGGGATCGACGACACGGGCGTTGGCGAGCAGGATCGGGCGGCGGTCGATCAGCATGGGCATCACGCGTTCGGCAGGTTACGGGCGAGCGCTTCCAGCACCGCCATGCGCACGGCCACGCCCATCTCCACCTGTTCGCGGATCAGGGACTGTGCGCCGTCGGCGACCGCGGTGTCGATCTCGACGCCGCGGTTCATGGGACCTGGATGCATCACCAGCGCGTCGGGCTTGGCATAAGCTAGCTTCTTCTGGTCGAGCCCGAAATAGTGGAAATATTCTGATGTCGACGGCACGAAGGAGCCGTTCATGCGCTCGCGCTGGAGCCTGAGCATCATCACGATGTCGGCGCCGTTGAGCCCCTCGCGCATGTCGCGCGCGACCTCGACGCCCATCCGCTCGATGCCGGGCGGCAACAGCGTGGAGGGGCCGACAACGCGAACGCGGGCCCCCATGGTGTTGAGCAGGATGATGTTGGAGCGCGCCACGCGCGAATGCAGCACGTCGCCGCAGATCGCGACCACGAGGCCCTCGATCCGGCCCTTGTTGCGGCGGATGGTGAGCGCATCGAGCAGCGCCTGCGTCGGATGCTCGTGCGCGCCGTCGCCGGCATTGATCACGGAACCGTCGACCTTGCGGGCCAGCAGTTCCACCGCGCCGGAGGCGTGATGGCGCACCACCAGGATATCAGGGTGCATGGCGTTCAGCGTCATCGCGGTGTCGACCAGCGTCTCGCCCTTCTTGATGGACGAGGAGGACACCGACATGTTCATGACGTCGGCCCCCAAGCGCTTTCCCGCGAGCTCGAACGAGGACTGGGTCCGGGTGGAGGCCTCGAAGAAAAGGTTTACTTGCGTCCGTCCGCGCAGGACGGTGCGCTTCTTGTCAACCTGGCGGTTCAGCTCGACATATTCTTCGGACAGGTCGAGGAGGCCGGTAATGTCGGCCGCGGAAAGGCCCTCGATGCCCAGCAAATGCCGGTGGCCGAGGACGAAGGTCGATTTCGATGTCATTAAAGCGAGAGCTATAGGCGCGGATGGCGGGTGGAGCAAGGGCCAATGCCGGGTCGGGGAGTTATCCCCTGCCGAGTCTGTTACACGGTCATTCCGGGGTGGCGCGTCAGCGCCGGACCCGGAATCTCGAGATTCTCAGGTGCGCAAGGGCGTACCGGAGTTCAATGCTTCGCATCGCCCCGGAATGACGATCGAGAGAATGGAAGCGCTTCGTGAAATCAATTTTCGTCTCACTTTTAACGATAACCATAGCCGCATCCGCCAACGCCCAATCACTCCCCGGCGGCTTCGTCTATTTGCGCGATATCGATCCCACCATCATCCAGGACATCCGCTACGCGACGTCCAACAATTTCGTCGGTCGTCCGCTGGCCGGTTACATCGCCGGCGAATGCGTGGTGAAGCGCGAAGTCGGCCTGCGGCTGAAGGCGGTGCAGCAGGAGCTGGCGGCGCAGAACCTGTCGCTCAAAATGTTCGATTGCTACCGGCCGGCGCGCGCCTCGCTCGATATGGTGAGATGGTCGCAGAACGGCCATGAGACCGCGGCTGATCGGCGCTATAATCCGCGGATCCCGAAAACCGAGCTGTTTCGTCTCGGCTATATCGCAAGCCACTCGCAGCATTCTACCGGTGCTGCGCTCGACCTCACTTTGGTCGATCTGAAGGCCGACAATTCCGCCAAGATTGATCCTTCAAAAAACTATGCCGATTGCACCGCATCGGTCGAGACGCGGCCGCCGGAGGGCAGCGTCGACATGGGCACCGGCTATGACTGCACCGATGCGAAGGGGCATACCGCAGCACCGTCGATCACACGGGAACAGCGCGCCTGGCGCAAGCGGCTGGTGGCTGCAATGGCCAGGCAAGGCTTTGTGAACTATTCGAAGGAGTGGTGGCATTTTTCCCTGCCGGGGGCGGGCGGGGCGGCCTATGATTTCCCGATCCAGCCGCGGCGGAACTGAGTCCGCCAAGGAAACCAGATGACCCAACCGAGCTTTACCACCCACGAGGTCTT
Source organism: Bradyrhizobium sp. CCBAU 51627 (assembly GCF_028128765.1). Classification (GTDB taxonomy): domain Bacteria; phylum Pseudomonadota; class Alphaproteobacteria; order Rhizobiales; family Xanthobacteraceae; genus Bradyrhizobium. Next base: position 13,915 of record NZ_LBJG01000075.1, on the reverse strand, counting down.
CAACCAGTCACCGCCGTTCGAAGGTGTTGATCTGTTTGCCGCGGACCGTCCGCTGGTCGAGGCCGTGAAGGCCAATGGCGGCGCAGCGGCGGAACGGGAGCTGTCCGAGTTCGGGAAGCATTGGGGCTCGGCGGCGATGGCCGATCGCGGGCGTACCGCCAACGAGAACACGCCAAAGCTTCGCACTTTCGATGCCAAGGGCAATCGCCGCGATCAGGTCGAGTTTCACCCTAGCTATCACGAACTGATGGCGCACAGCGCCCATGCCGGCGTGCACAATTCAACCTGGACCGCGGACGGGAACCCGCTGGGCGATGCGGCCGAGGTCATCCGCGCAGCAAAATTCTACATGGCGGCGCAAGTCGAGACCGGCCATCTCTGTCCGATCACGATGACGCGCGCCTCTGTCGCCGCGCTCGCGATGCAGCCGGATCTGCTCAGCAAAGTGATGCCGGTGCTCTCGACGAGGAGCTACGACCCCAGCTTCTCGCCATGGTGGGACAAGCGCGGCATGACGCTCGGCATGGGTATGACCGAGAAGCAGGGCGGCACCGACGTGCGCGCCAACATGACGCGCGCAGTGCGCGACGGCGACGCCTACCGCATCACCGGGCACAAATGGTTCATGTCGGCGCCGATGTGCGATGCGTTCCTGGTGCTGGCGCAGGCGGATAGCGGGTTGACCTGCTTTTTCATGCCTCGTTTTGCACCTGACGGATCCGTCAACGCGATCCAGTTCCAGCGGCTGAAGGACAAGCTCGGCAATCGTTCGAACGCGTCCTCGGAAGTGGAGTTCGTCGGCGCCTATGCCGAACGCGTCGGCGAGGAAGGCAAGGGCATTCGCACCATCATCCAGATGGTGCAGCTGACGCGACAGGATTGCGCGATTGCCTCAGTCGGCCTGATGCGCTCGGGCCTCGCACATGCACTGCACCACGCCCGTCACCGCAGCGTGTTCCAGAAGCATCTTGCCGATCAGCCCTTGATGCAGGCCGTGCTGTCCGATATGGCGCTGCATGTCGAAGCGAGCACGGCGCTGGTGATGCGGCTCTGCCGCGCCTTCGACCGCACGCCCCACGATGCGGCGGAGGCCGCCTATATGCGGCTGCTGACGCCGGCGATCAAATACTGGACCTGCAAGAGCGCGCCGCCATTCCTTTACGAAGCCATGGAGTGCCTCGGCGGCAACGGCTATGTCGAGGACGGCATTCTGGCGCGCCATTACCGGGAGTCGCCGGTGAACGCGATCTGGGAAGGCTCCGGCAATGTGATGTGCCTCGATGTGCTCCGCGCGCTCGCACGCGAGCCGGAGGCGGCGATAGCGGTGTTGCAATCGCTGGCGGCCGAGACAAAAGGCTTGTCGGGGGCAGGCGAAGCCGTCGCGTTCATCGGCAAGACCTTCCGCCGCGCCGATGGCGAGCGCGTCGCGCGGCTCGCCGTCGAGAAGCTGGCGTTGCTGGCCGCGGCTGCCGCACTGAACGGTGTTACGCCGCGCCAGGCCGAACTTTTCGCCGCCACACGGCTCGCAACGAACCACGCCAGCATGTATGGCGCAGTGGAGCTTGCGAGCGGCGAGGTACGCGCGCTGCTGGAGCGGGCGCTGCCTTGAGCCTTCCTAACGAAAGCCTCCTGATGGACTCCCTCAATCCCGACCATCCGCCGCTCATCGAGACGCCTGCGCCGCCGCGCGTCTGGAAATTCTGGGGCACGGCGCTGTGGGGCCTCCTCATCTTTTTCGCCATGTTCGTTGGCCAGATCGGCGCCGTCGTTGTGCTGGTGGCGCTGCGCGGCCTTCCGATGGATCTGGCTTCGCTGCAGGTCGTCGGCCGCGAGCCGCAGGCGCTGGCGCTCTCGGTCATCATGGGCCTGCCGGCGACGCTCGCGGTGGTGTGGCTCGCCATCCGCATCAAGAAGGCATCTTTCGTCGACTATCTCGCGCTGTACTGGCCGACCTGGCGGCAATTCTTCCTCGGCGCCGCCGGGCTGCTGCTGACCGTTTTGGCCTGGGAAGTGGTTTCGCGATTCCTCGGCCGTGAGGCCACACCGGGGTTCATGACCGATCTCTTGAAATCCGGCCGCGACAAGGGCGCCGCGCTGTTGCTGCTGTTCGCCTTCAGCGTGGCCGCGCCGATGTCGGAGGAAGTGCTCGCGCGCGGTTTTCTCTTCCGCGGCTGGTCGGCGAGTGTCCTGCAGGTGCCAGGCGCGATCATCCTGTCGTCGCTGGTGTGGACGGCGGTGCATCTGCAATACGATCTGTACTTCCTCGCCGAGGTCTTCTCCATCGGCCTCTGGTTCGGCTACATGCGCTACCGAGCGGGTTCGCTCTGGCTCACCATCCTGCTGCATGCGCTGAACAACTCGACAGCGGTGGTGCTGACGATGTGGCTGGGGGGCTAGCGAGTTGTTTCCTACCCGAGCAGTGCCACTGACAACAGGATAAGCGCGAACACCGAAGCCGCTGCACGGTACAGATGAGACCATTCCCAACGGTCGCGAAGGATTGTCCAATCGCTTTCCTTTAGGGATCCGCCAGCCCCGAAAAACCGCTGCGCTCCGCCCGAAAGCGTCTCGCGGCTCAGCCAGACTTTGTTTACGGGCGCCGTCAACGTCCAATAGAGCAAATGTGCGAGCGCCGCGGCTAACAACGCCATCACGATCAGCCAAAATGCCAAAGTTCCGCGAGGCGTAAGCGCGGCAAGTCCCGCAAGCACCAATACCGACAGCGGCTCCGCAGCGCCGATAATGGTGAACCCGGGATAATAGATGGGCTGCACGGCGAGATACTGCTCCCGCGCGAGCCGCAACTTCCCCGGCAACTCCAGCGCATGGGCCGCGGACGGAATGACTGTCGCCACGACTAGAAATAATGACGCCAGCTTCAGGCCTGTCATCATGTGCGCACGATCTCCGCCGAGGAAATTGAACTGGATTTCAAGACCTATCGTGTGATGAAGTTCCTGCAAAACACCTATCCGGTTAGCTCATGCCGTTTACGCCCATCACAGCGGAGCGCAAAAACGGCACGCCTCTCGTTGATACCGGCGCGAGCTTCGCTGCGCTTGCCGGTCCAAACTCGCAATGACGACGGCGAAAGAGGTGCTCTCAACGGCTCATATTCACGCCACCAGCGCGATCGCGATCGGCATGGTGATTGCCGCCAAGATCGTCTGTAGCGTAATGATCTGCGCGAGCAGCGGCGCGTCGCCGCCCATCTGGCGGGCGAGCACATAGGCGCTCGGCGAGGTTGGCACCGCCCCGCAGATCGCGACGATTGCGAGGTTGGTGCCCGATAACCCGAACCAGACGGCAAGCGTCAACGCGAGCACGGGCATCAGGGCCAGCTTGAACGCCACGCCGAGCGTTGCGCCCAGGCTCAGGCGGAGCAGGCCTTTGATCTGGAGCCCGGCGCCGGTGACGAGCAGGCCGATGGCGAGCGAGGAGCGGCCGAGCGCATCCGCGACCTCGTGCCAGATTTTTGGCAGCGGCAGATGGAGGACGTTGATGGCAAGGCCGATTGCGCAGGCCCAGATCAGCGGATTGCGGATCACGGTCATGACGACGGCGCGCGCGGATTGCTTCTCGGGGGAAGCGTAGTGCGCGAGCACGGCAACGCTGAACACGTTCACCAGCGGGATGATTGCGACCATCGCGACCGAGGCCAGCGCCAGTCCGACCTCGCCGAACAGGTTGGCCGAGACGGACAGCGCCACATAGGTCTGCCAGCGCGTCGCGCCCTGGAAGATCGAGGTGAAGGCGGGACCGTCGATGCCGAGCCGCGCCAGGGCAGGGCGGAGCGCGAGGCAGAGCAGCGACATCGCCAACGCCGATAGCAGCAGGGCGCCGCCGACGCCGGCGACCGGCACTTTTGAAAGGTCAGCCTTCACCAATGTCTGGATCAGGAGCATCGGAAACAGCACGAAATAGGTCAGCCGCTCCAGCCCGTGCCATTGGGTGTCGAGCCGCATCAGGCTGTGCCGGAGCACCACGCCGAGCACGATGAGGATGAAGACCGGCAGCAGCGCCGCGATCACGACGGCCATGGATCAGCTATTCCCTGACGCCGCGCGCAAATTGGCGAGCCGGTCGAGTGCGCCCTGCAGAATGAAAATCGCGGCGTGCTCGTCGATTACCTCGGCACGCTTGGCGCGGCTGACGTCCATGCCGATCAGCTCACGCTCGACGGCCGCGGTCGAGAGGCGTTCGTCCCAGAGGCCGATCGGGAGCGTCGTCAGGTTCGCGAGATTGCGGGCAAACGCCCGGGTCGATTGTGCGCGCGGCCCCTCGCTGCCGTCCATGTTGATGGGCAGGCCGAGCACGAAGCCGACCACCTTGCGTTCGGCGGCGATGGCGAGCAGGCGGCCCGCGTCCTGCTTGAACGCCTTGCGCTGAATGGTTTCGACACCGGTCGCGAGCCGGCGGTCCGGATTGGACACGGCAACGCCGATGGTCTTGGTGCCCAAATCAAGGCCTATCAGCCCGCCGCGTTCGGGCCAGTGGGTTGCAACTTCGACGAGGGGCAGGATAAGAGCCGGCATGGAACTAGCGCATATCACGCGTCGCGCTGCGGAGTGAACCCGTAACGATGGATGCACTGACACTATTCGGCTTGTTTGCCGTGACGGCGATGCTGGTCTGCTATGCCCTGGAGGACCGCAGCCATTGGTTCGTGTTGCTGTTCGCCGCCTCGTGCGGGCTCGGCTCGGCCTACGGCTTTCTGCAAGGCGCCTGGCCGTTCGGTCTCGTCGAGGCGATCTGGGCCGTCGTTGCGCTGCGGCGGTGGTGGATCAGGCCGCGATGATGTCGTCCTCAGTCAGGCAGGACAGGAAGCCGCTCAGCGCACTGTATTGATGTCCAGTGCGGCGCTGGATGAACAGCGTCTCGACGCGCGCATGCGACGGGCTCAAGCCATGCATCGTCACGGCACCGTTCATCGCGCTGCGCTCGACCACGACGCGCGGCAACAGCGTCACGCCCATGTCGGCGGCGACGCAGCCGATCATGCCGTCGAGCGTGCCGAGCTCGAAGCGCGCCGCCGAGGGCCAGCCGAATTCGACGAAAATCTGCTCGAGGCGCTGGCGGTAGGTGCAGCCCGTGCGGAACACCAGCGCAGTCGGGCCCGACTCCGGCGTGCCGGCACGCAGCTCGGCGAGCGAGGCCCAGCGCCGCGCGCTGACCAGCACCAGCTCTTCGCGGAATGCGCTTGTGACGGTGAGGTCGGCATGCGCGATGGGGCCCGCGACGAAAGCGCCGTCGAGCGCACCTTCGAGCACGCCGGCGACGAGATCGGCGGTCGGCGACGTCCGCAGGCTGAGGCGCACGGCCGGAAAACGGCGGTGGAAATCAGCGAGCAGCGGTGGCAGCCGCACGGCGGCCGTGGTCTCCATCGAGCCGATCGACAGCGGTCCCTTCGGCTCGCCATCGTCGCGCGCCGCGAGCACTGCCTCGTGCGATAGTGCCGTCATTCGATGCGCGTAGGGCAAAAGGCGTTTGCCGGCGCCGGTCAGCGCCATGCCGCGGCTGTGGCGCTCGAACAGCGGCGTGCCGATCTCGGCCTCCAAGGCCTTGATGCGCTGGGTGACGTTGGATTGCACCGTGTTGAGCTCTTCGGCTGCGCGGGTGATGCCGCCGGTGCGGGCGACCGCGGCGAAGGTCTTGAGATCGCTCAGTTCCATGGCGTCGTTTCACGTTTGTGATGGCAGCGTTCGCAACAATTCATTTTTTGAGAATGCTAGTTGGGCCTAATGTTCCTGTCCAGAGTGGGAGACCTCATGCCGATCACCACGCCGCTAACCGAGCTCCTCGGGATCAGGCATCCAATCCTGTCGGCGCCCATGGACACGATCGCCGGCAGTCGGCTGACGCGTGCCGTCAGCGAGGCCGGTGGATTTGGGATTCTGGGCGGTGGCTATGGCGATCGCGCACGACTTGGGGCGGAGGCCGCGGAACTGAAGGGCTTTGCACCGTTCGGGATCGGCTTCATCACCTGGAGCCTGGCAAAGCAGCCCGGGCTTCTCGACGTTGCGCTCGATGCGCGCCCGCAAGCGATCATGCTCTCGTTCGGCGATCCCGCGCCGTTCGCGCCGCGGATCAAGGCTAGCGGGGCGCGATTGATCTGCCAGGTGCAGAGCGAGGACATGGCGAAGGAGGCGCTTGATGCCGGCGCGGAGATCTTGATCGCGCAGGGGACGGAGGCGGGTGGACATGGTGCTTCGCGCACCACGGTCGATATCGTGCCCGCGATCGTCGATCTTGCCGCCGGGCGCCTGCCTGTCGTCGCAGCCGGCGGCATCGCCGATGGTCGGGGCCTCGCGGCGATGATGATGCTCGGTGCATCCGGCGTGCTGATCGGCACGCGCTTCTATGCGAGCGTGGAGGCCAATGGCGCGGAGGAGGCGAAGCAGCGTATTCGCACGGCCGACGGCAATGACACCGTGCGCGGCGTCGTGCCTGATTGGTCGCGAAAGCTTTTCTGGCCGGCGCCGTTCACCGCACGCACGCTGGTGAACAGCCACATCAAGAGCTGGACCGGCCGTGAAATCGAGTTGATGCAGCGCGCAGACGAGGTCGCCAAGGAGTATGCTGCGGCGAAAATGGCGGGTGATTTCGAAATCGCGGCCGTCTTTGCCGGAGAAGCGGTCGGCCTGATCCATGATATTCCACCGGCAGCCGAGATCGTCGAGCGGATTGCGTCCGAGGCCGAGCTGTTGCTGGCTGGAAAACGTAATTCGGTGGCCGGTGCTTTTCCCTCTCCCCTTGTGGGAGAAGGTGGCGCGCAGCGCCGGATGAGGGGTATCTCTCCGCAAACTTAGTGTTGCGTTTGACGAGAGATACCCCCCTCTCGCCGCTTATGCGGCGATCCACCCTCTCCCACAAGGGGAGAGGGGAACAGCGAATACGAGGCAAGAACCATGTGGCCCGACCGTCGACTGATCGATCTCTTCAAGACCGAATTCCCGATCGTGCTGGCGCCGATGGCCGGCGTGATGGATGCGGAGCTGGTGATCGCCGTGGCCGAGGGCGGCGGGCTCGGCTCGCTGCCTTGCGCGATGCTGTCGGCGGAGAAGGCGCGCGAGCAGGTCAATCTCATCCGCCAGCGCGTGAAAGCGCCGGTGAACATGAACTTCTTCTGCCACACGCCCGTCGATCTCACGCCTGAGGCGGAAGCGCGCTGGAAGCAGCGGCTGACGGGATATTACGCCGAGCTCGGTCTCGATCCGGCGGCGCCGATCAATGCTGCGAACCGAGCACCGTTCGACGCTGCCTTCTGCGAGGTCGTCGAGGAGCTGAAGCCGGAGGTCGTCAGCTTCCATTTCGGCCTGCCGGAGCCAGCGCTGCTCAAGCGCGTCAAGGCGGCGGGCTGTCTCGTCATCTCGTCAGCGACGACGGTGAAGGAGGCGATCTGGCTCGAACAGCGCGGCGTCGATGCGGTGATTGCGCAAGGCGCCGAGGCGGGCGGCCATCGCGGCATGTTCCTGACCGACAAGATTGCCGAGCAGCCCGGTACCTTCGCGCTGGTGCCGCAGGTCGCCGATGCCGTGAAGGTCCCGGTGATCGCAGCCGGCGGCATCGCGGACGGACGCGGCATCGCCGCAGCCTTTGCGCTCGGCGCCTCCGGCGTGCAGATCGGCAGTGCTTATCTGCGCTGTCCGGAGTCCAAGGTCAGCGCGGGTGGCCGCAAGGCGCTGGCCGAGGCGGGCGACGATTCCACCGTTATCACCAATGTCATGACCGGTCGTCCGGCGCGCGGCGTCCAGAACCGCCTGATGCGCGAGGCCGGGCCGGTCTCGCCCGACGCGCCGCCCTTTCCCCATGCCGCGACGGCATTGGGACCGCTGAAGGCGGCTGCCGAAAAGCAGGGCAGGGTGGATTTCACCAATCTCTGGGCCGGCCAGGCCATCGCGCTCGGCCGCGAGGTCCCTGCGGCCGAATTGACCCGGGATCTCGCGAAATCGGCGCTGGCCCGCATGAAAGCGCTGGCTGGGTAGCCCAGCCACGCCGGTTGCGGCGCAAAACCGGCCTCTGCTATACGGCACATAGGTTTTGCCGTGAGAGGCCTTATATAATGTCCGTCGACGCCACGACCGTCCGCCGCATCGCGCATCTGGCGCGTATTGCGGTTTCCGAGGACGAGGTTCCGCATCTGCAGGGCGAGCTCAACGCCATGCTGGCTTTCGTCGAGCAGCTCTCGGAGGTCAATGTCGAGGGCGTGGAGCCCATGACCTCGGTAACCCCGATGCAGATGAAGAAGCGGCAGGACGTGGTCGATGACGGCGAGATCGCCGACGATATCGTTGCCAACGCGCCCGCAACCGAGGGGCACTTCTTCCTGGTGCCGAAGGTTGTCGAGTAACATAGCGTTTTCGAGCGAAGTGGAGTCCGGTTCGCGTGAAGAAAACGCGTCAAATGAAGAGTCTTAGGACGTGGTCCGATGTGTCTGCTTTGCGACGATGAGAAGGCCTATCAGGCCTACATGAATTACCTCGACAAGATGGAGCGGCAGGGCAAGGCTGCCGATCCCAATGTCGCCGTCAATGCCGTGCTCGACGAGCTCCAGGCCGCCGCGAATGCAGCCGCCAAAAAAGACGACCCGGCCAACGACAAGACCCTGTCTCCGTTCTTCTGCAGCCCGATCAATAAATGACCGATTTGACATCGTTGACGCTCGCCGAGGCCCGCAAGGGTCTCGCCGACAAGACTTTCTCGTCCCTCGAGCTGACCGACGCGCATCTGAGCGCGATCGAAGCCGCGCGCGTGCTCAATGCCTTCGTGATGGAGACGCCCGACCAGGCGCGCGCCATGGCCCGGGAGGCTGACGCCAAGATCACCAAGGGTGATGCCGGCCCGCTCGCCGGCATCCCGCTCGGCATCAAGGATTTGTTCGCGACCAAGGGCGTGCGCACGACGGCGTGCTCGAAGATCCTCGGCAATTTCGTGCCGACCTATGAGTCCACGGTGACCTCGCAGCTCTGGCGCGATGGCGCGGTGATGCTCGGCAAGCTCAACAATGACGAGTTCGCGATGGGCTCGGCCAACGAGACTTCGTGCTTCGGTCCGGTCGGCAATCCCTGGCGGCGTGAGGGAAGCAACACCACGCTGGTGCCGGGCGGCTCGTCCGGCGGCTCGGCCTCGGCCGTGGCGGCGCTGCTCTGCATGGGCGCGACCGCGACCGATACCGGCGGCTCGATCCGCCAGCCCGCGGCGTTCACCGCCACCGTCGGCATCAAGCCGACCTATGGCCGCTGCTCGCGCTGGGGCATCGTCGCCTTCGCGTCCTCGCTCGACCAAGCCGGCCCGATCGCGCGCAGCGTGCGCGATGCCGCGATGCTGCTGCGTTCGATGGCCGGCCACGATCCGAAGGACACGACTTCGGTCGATATTGCCGTCCCGGATTACGAGGCCGCGATCGGCAAGTCCGTGAAGGGCATGAAGATCGGCATCCCCCGGGAGTATCGGCTCGACGGCATGCCGGCCGAGATCGAGAAACTCTGGGAAGCGGGGGCAAAGTGGCTGAAGACCGCCGGCGCCGAGCTGGTCGAGGTGTCGCTGCCGCACACCAAATACGCGCTGCCGGCCTATTACATCGTAGCGCCGGCCGAGGCTTCGTCGAACCTCGCGCGCTATGACGGCGTTCGCTACGGTCTGCGCGAGCAGGGCAAGACCATCATCGAACAGTACGAAAACACCCGTGCTGGAGGCTTCGGTGCCGAGGTGCGGCGCCGCGTCATGATCGGCACCTATGTGCTCTCGGCCGGCTATTACGACGCCTATTATTTGCGCGCCCAGAAGGTGCGCACGCTGATCAAGAAGGACTTTGAGGACTGCTTCGCTCGGGGCGTGGACGCGATCCTGACGCCGGCCACGCCGTCGGCGGCCTTCGGCATCGGCGAGAAGGGCGGCGCCGACCCGGTCGAGATGTATCTCAACGACATCTTCACGGTGACTGTGAACATGGCGGGTCTGCCGGGCATAGCGGTGCCCGCAGGTAAGGACGCGCAAGGCCTGCCGCTCGGCCTGCAACTGATCGGCCGTCCGTTCGAGGAGGAGACTCTGTTCTCGCTCGGCGAGGTGATCGAGCAGGCTGCCGGCCGCTTCACGCCCGCGAGGTGGTGGTGAATGTCGTCGACTTCATCGCAAGCCTCGACGGCGCGGCGCCCGCGCCTGGTCTGAACGCGCCGCTTGCCGGTCTCTGGTGGGCTGCGAAGGGCGATTGGGACCATGCGCACAAGATCGTCCAGGATGACCAGGGCCGCGACGCCGCCTGGGTGCACGCGTATTTGCACCGCGTCGAAGGCGACCTCGGCAATGCCGGCTACTGGTACCGCCAGGCCGGCCAGCCCGCTGCGAAGGATTCATTGGAAGCGGAGTGGGAACGGATCGTTGCCACGCTGCTTGGGAGCACAACATGAGCACGGCCACGCACAAGCTTCTTAAAGGCGCCACCGGCGATTGGGAGATGGTCATCGGCATGGAGATCCATGCCCAGGTGACGTCGAACTCCAAACTGTTCTCCGGTGCATCGACCGCGTTCGGCGGCGAGCCGAACAGCCACGTTTCGCTGGTCGATGCCGCCATGCCCGGCATGCTGCCCGTCATCAACGAGGAATGCGTCAGGCAGGCTGTCCGGACCGGTCTCGGTCTCAACGCGAAGATCAATCTGCGCTCGGTGTTCGACCGCAAGAACTATTTCTACCCCGACCTGCCGCAGGGCTACCAGATCAGCCAGTACAAGTCGCCGGTCGTCGGCGAGGGCGAAGTTCTGGTCGAGCTCGACGGCGGCCGCAGCGTCGCCATCGGCATCGAGCGTCTGCATCTCGAGCAGGACGCCGGCAAGTTGCTCCACGACCGGTCGCCGACGATGACCAATGTCGATCTCAACCGCTCTGGCGTGGCCCTGATGGAGATCGTCTCCAAGCCTGACATCCGCGACGCGGAGCAGGCCAAGGCCTATGTGACGAAGCTGCGCTCGATCCTGCGCTATCTCGGCACCTGCGACGGCGACATGGAGAAGGGATCCTTGCGCGCCGACGTCAACGTCTCCGTGCGCAAGCCGGGCGGGCCGCTCGGCACCCGCTGCGAAATCAAGAACATGAACTCGATCAACTTCATCGGGCAGGCGATCGAGTTTGAGGCGCGCCGCCAGATCGAGATCCTCGAGGAGGGCGGAGCAATCGACCAGGAGACGCGGCTCTACGACCCCAACAAGGGCGAGACGCGCTCGATGCGCTCGAAGGAAGAGGCGCATGACTATCGCTACTTCCCCGATCCGGACCTGCTGCCGCTGGAGTTCGACCAGGCATTCGTCGACGAGCTGAAGGCGAAGCTGCCCGAGCTGCCGGACCAGAAGAAGGCGCGCTTCGTCGCCGACTTCGGCCTGTCGGCTTATGATGCGAGCGTGCTGGTCGCCGAGCGCGAGAGCGCGGTGTTCTACGAGACGGTGCTGGACAAGCTCGCCAACCGCGCCCGCGACGGCAAGATGGCGGCGAACTGGGTGATCAACGAGCTGTTCGGCCGTCTCAACAAGGAAGGCCGGGATATTACGGGCTCTCCTGTGACGTCCGAGCAGCTCTCAGGGATCATCGACCTGATCGGCGAGGGCACCATCTCCGGCAAGATCGCCAAGGATTTGTTCGAGATCGTCTGGCAGGAGGGCGGCGACCCGCGCGCGCTGGTCGAAAGCCGCGGCATGAAGCAGGTCACGGATCTCTCGGCGATCGAAAAGGTTGTCGACGACATCATCGCGGCCAATCCCGACAAGGCCGCGCAGGTGAAGGATAAGCCGCAGTCGCTCGGCTGGTTCGTCGGCCAGGTGATGAAGTCTTCAGGCGGCAAGGCGAACCCGCAGGCGGTCAACGAGCTGCTCAAGTCCAAGCTCGGTATCTAGCTGCGCGTTCGGACGAGGTGACGATGCCTTTCGTCACCTCGCTTCATCTCGCGATGCGACGCTCGCACGCGTCATCGACGGCAAGCATCATCCCATCCAAGCGCGATGCGACGACCGAATCGCGGTCCTCGCGATTCGCGCAAAACGGCGTCCTGCACATGCTCCGACGCGCGCCGCCGCCATTAAGCATGAAAATAATTTCGTTGCCAAAATTCGCGACTCAGAGTCCGCGACTCGGTCTCGCGAGACCATCGCGCGCTTTGCAGCGTGCGTCGTCGCACCGATCGCGCGTGATGTGCACAGACAGAATAGTACTTGCTGCATAGTGTTTTCCTGCAATCGCAGCGCTTGCCGCCATCGATGTTGCGAGGCGCATTGGCAATCGCAGTCGCGTCTCTCCGCGTGTCGGCAAATCAAGCGCGGCTGGCGCACGCGCGCTGCGTCGTCAACACTTCCTTAAGTCAGAAGATGTTTTTTTCGTCGTGTTGGTGTATTCGGGGTGAGTGCATTCGATCCCCGAATGCGCACAGCGATTAAAGCCATCTCACACATCGGAGGGCAACATGGCCAAGAAAGCGAAGAAGGCGAAGAAGGCGAAGAGCGCAGTGAAGAAGACTGCGAAGAAGACCCGCAAGGTCGCGAAGAAGAAGAAGTAACTTCGCTTCTGAAGTTGCCGGCTCCAGCAGCCGGCACGTCATCAGCGCCTCCTAGAGGTTCTGGTCGACGATAGAGGGTGTCGGCGAGACATCAGGTCAACGGTCGGATCGTTCGACTTTACGGTCCGGCAGAAGAAACAGAGTTTTCTTCGTTCGGTGCGGGTCTCCTTCAAAGGAGCTCCGCAATTCCACAAGCGGCCTTCGGGCCATCATGGAATCTGGTCCTGACGTGTTCGCCGACGCCCTCGTTCTCCTTGAGGCCGGGGTATTGCCGGCATCCCTTTCCCGACATTGTTGATCTGACCGCGACGTGGTCGCTCCGCTTCCGTCATGCTGGCTTCATCGCTTAGCTTGAGAGGCAAGGCGGGGCTGTGGCGTGATTGCGCGCTGTTTCTCCACGCACAGTGTCATCGCCCGGCTCCGACCGGGCGATCCAGTACGCCGCGGCTTCTCGGGGCACGACGGCAGCCGCTCCGGATATTGGGTCACCGGCCTTTGCGGGTGACGACAGTTGAAGGGAAGCAGCCACAGCGCCGGCACCACCGTGTGCGATGGTTATCGATGTCCCAAAATCCTGCGGTAAACGGAATCTGACGAATCTCAGAAGTGCCTGCCAATCACGGACTTCTTGGGTTGCCGGCGCCTGTGGCGCGGCTTCCCGTTTACGTCTGCTTCATCGCGATACTTAAACTGCCATTCAAATTTGCCCGCCATCATCGCCTCCAACAAGCCGGCAAACGGCATCGGGGATGAGTTGAACAGCGCACGATCCGGAAGGATCGCGCAAATCAGAGTTGGACGGGAGCCGCGCTCGGTGGAACGAGGCGGCATAAGAAAAAGGGGATGCGTCATGTTTCAGGGTACTTTCGATCTCGATACGGCAACGCCGATCGATTCGTGCGCGCTGTCGGACGTTCTGTTCGAACGCGGCATCTACTGGGCGAGCGGCCGCTCGGGCCTGGTCGATCTCGTCGCCGCGCACAAATGGTTCAATCTCGCCGCGCTGAAGGGCCGCAAGGACGCCGTCGCGCTGCGTCAGGAAGTGGCCGGCCAGATGTCGGATGCGGAGATTTCTGCCGCGCAACGTGAGGCGAGGGCGTGGGTGTCCGCTCATTGACCTGAGAAACGCTCCAAGCCTGCGATCCCGACAAGAACGAATCCTGGCCGAACCTGTGGCTGCCGCTTCAGCTTGCGCCTGTCGATTGCGATCCAGAGCTCGGACGTCTGACCGAATGTCTGGGTGGCCCAGGTCGGTCTGACGTCGCCCGCGACCACCGGATCCGGCAAGGTCGTGTCCCCAGTAGTGGTGTAGTTCGGTAGAGCAAGGCCGCCCGGACGCGCGCTCCCACATAGCGCCGTAGCGGGCGGGCGGCTTTGC
>NZ_LBJG01000074.1 GCF_028128765.1 Bradyrhizobium sp. CCBAU 51627 | reverse complement strand
CGCTCCAAAGGCCCGCTTTCCGGCAAATCCAGTCACGGCAAAACACCGCTTCTGGATTCCAAATCAACGGCTTGGGAGTTCTTCACGGACGACGGATTAGCTGGATCTTGCCTGGTCGATCGCGCTCCGTAGATGTCTAGAATCCCGCGAGGCCCTGGGTGCTGTTGTAGGGAATCGGGTTTCGACCAATCTCCGTCAGTCTGCCGCTCGTCTTGTCGAGGCGGTAGCTGACAAGCACCTGGGCATTTCCAAAGATCTGGTAGAAGTACTGGTCGTCGGGCGTCAACCAGCTGTCGCTGGGTCCGCTGCTGACGAGCCCGTTCACAGCGCGGAAGGTACCGTCGCCCGGTATCGCTTTGTTGGCCGGGTCCTGGAGAAGGCTCAATCGGCCGTCTACAAGCCGGTAGGTCGAGACCGTTCCGTATCCGAAGTTGGTCGCGAGCACCAGCGAGTTGTCAGATGTCACCTGCAGCCAACAGAGCTCAGATGGCTTCCCGAGCGCGGTATCGATCGGGGCCAAAGGACCGTCGGTCACCCGACCCTCGCCATTAATGCGACTCACTAGCACGCCGTCTCCTACCGCGAAACCGTTCAGGAAAGTATCGCGGCTCCGGTTGAGGAAGGCGATGTAGAATGGTCCCGCGCCGCCGGCATTGGCGAAGGAGGCCTCGCCGAGTGCGCCGTCGTCGCGCACCGGGAATATCACGAGCCCGTCTGGATCGGGGGCGTTCGCCACGACCAGATTTGGCGACCCGTCCGGATTGACGGCTGGACGAGCGTCGAAAAGAATATCGACCAGCAGGAACCGGCCGTCGGGCGACAGGACAGCTTGTGTCGACACCCGATCGGTCTTTGTCGCGGTATTTACCGAAGCCCGCTCCGGGCGCAGCTTCAGCTTGCCGTCCTCGGCAACCGTGTATGACCGGAGGTGGTTGGGGCCGAAGGCATGGAGCACGTATAGAGTTCGACTTTGGGAGCGGTAGGCGAGCGACTTCGCCGTTCCGCTGCGCCCTATTACGGGCTCGCCAGTCGGTTGTCGATCGATCAGCGTCAGCTTGCCGTCTGGACTCACCCGGAAGCTCGTCACGCTGTTGTCGCCGCCGTTCGTCGTGAACAGCAGAGTGTTGGATTCGGCCAGGATCACGCTGCCAGCGCCCTCGAATGCGTTGGGCGCACTCTTTTGGCCGCTGATCGGCTTGAAGACGCCAGACCCAGCGCCCCCGGTAGGGATACTCTCGAGTAGCTTTAGTTGCCCATCCGCGTTGCGACCGAAGTGCATGATGCGGTTCTGGGTTTCATTGGTCTGCACGTAGACATGACCTACAAGCTCAGAAGCGCGTGCTTCTATTCCGAGAGTCCCGAACAGAAGCAACACGAGAGGTATAAGGAAGAGCTTCGACGATCGCGGACGGGTCATATAGTTAATCTCCTTAGGCCCGAGTTCTGACCGACAACTTCCACTGGGGCCGGACGAAATGGCAGGTGTAGCCGTTCGGATGCCGTTCCAGGTAGTCCTGGTGCTCGGGCTCGGCCTCCCAGAAATCGCCGGCGGGTGAAATCTCGGTCACAACCTTGCCCGGCCACAGCCCTGACGCCTCGACGTCGGCGATGGTATCCTCGGCGACGCGGCGCTGCTCCTCGGTAGTGTAGAAAATCGCCGACCTGTAGCTTGTGCCTCGGTCGTTTCCCTGCCGGTTGAGCGTCGTCGGGTCGTGGATCTGGAAGAAGAACTCGAGCAACTCTCGGAAGCTCGTCTGACTCGGGTCGAATACGATCTCGAGCGCTTCGGCGTGCGTTCCGTGGTCGCGATACGTAGCGTTCTTGACGTCGCCGCCCGAGTAGCCGACCCGCGTCGAGACGACACCGGGCAGGCGCCTGAGCAGCTGCTGCATTCCCCAGAAGCAACCTCCTGCCAGGACCGCGCGCTCTGTAGTCGCTGCCATCGTCAGGCCTCCTGCTTTGAGAACAGCGTTGAGTACTTGCCGTATCCCTCGCTTTCTAGTTGGTCGCGGTGGATAAACCTCAACGAGGCCGAATTTATACAGTACCTCAACCCGCCCTTGTCGTGCGGCCCATCTGGGAAGATGTGGCCAAGATGGCTGTCGCCGTGCTTGGAGCGAACCTCGGTCCGCGTCATGCCGTGCGAGCTGTCAACGTTCTCGGTGACATTTGCGGCCTCTAGGGGCCGCGTGAAACTCGGCCATCCCGTTCCGCTGTCGAACTTGTCGAAGGACGCAAAGAGCGGCTCGCCGGAAACTACGTCGACGTAGAGACCAGGCTCCTTGTTGTCCCAATATTCATTGGCGAAGGGACGCTCGGTCCCGTCAGTCTGCGTGACGCGGTACTGCTCGGGAGTCAACTTCGAGACCGCTTCGGGGTTTTTCCTGTAGGTCGCCATTCGCCGTGCTCCTTTTTGTTCTGCAAAGACCCAGTCGTAGAAATCTGCGACAATCGTATTTCGCAGACTCGAATTGGGTCATTGACTTCGGAAACTCCCGTCCAAGCTGGGACGAGCCGCGGCAAACCGCCAATTCCCTTCTGGAATGCGTTCGATAACTCCTCGGGTACGCCGTCGTGAACGGTAGATGAGGCGACGGCGCCTTTGGGAGGATGTTTGACGTGCTCGGGAAAGACATGCATTTGCCGCACTAGCTCTCGCTGGTTCGCTGGCGGCCTCGCAGGCCCAGGCCCAATCGGCGAGCAGCGAGCAGGAGATCGCGCTGCGGAGGTCCACAACGTCCTCGCCTCCATGGGCGAGTCTTGCCCCGAGTGTCCCTCGGACGAGACCTGACGCTCCTGATGTCCCGCCCGTCCGGTGAGACCGGCTGGCCGAGGCGTCCCGGGGCTGACGCCGCGGGTGGCCTGCGGAGCATCGACGGAACCGGCCGCCTCTCATCTGGGTCCGATTCCGCGCCGCCACCGACACGTCCACCGGCCTCAGAGGGAACCAACTGGTGTGTTCATCCCGAGCAAGGCCAGTACGTCATGCCAGCGACGGAGAAGAGGCGATGGGCATGCTAGCCGCGCTAGCCGAGCGCCCGCTTAACCTCGTCCACGGCCCTATGCGCCGTTACTTTCGCCTTTCGCCCTGTCGCCTTTCCTGGCGTCGCGCACCGCCCGCCGGGCCCCATTAGCCTGTCGACGAAATGACCTCGTATAACGTCGTCGAGATGGGAATCGCCATTCGCCGGGGCTGCCGCGGACGGCGAAGTAGTGGCCTTCGGCATCACCGGATGCTTCACGACTCCTAAGCCGACTTCCGCTGCGGCTTGGCCGCCGGCTTCTTCGCCGCGCCCTCCTTCGCCGGCTTCTTGCCTGCGATCGGCATCAGCATTTCCTTCTGCCCGGCCGCCGCCTTGCGCGGCTTCTTGGCTGTCTTCTTCGGCGCCTCTGTCGGGCCCGTGGTGTCTCGTCCGATGCTCTTGCGCAGCGCGTCCATCAGATCAACGACGTTCTCACCTCGAGGACGCGCTTTCGCTGTGATAGGTTTGCCGGCGCGCTTCTGATTGATGAGATCGATGAGGGCGGTTTCGTACTGGTCTTCGAACTTGTCCGGCTCGAATTGACCAGCCTTCTGATTGACGATGTGCTTGGCGAGATCAAGCATGTCCTTAGTGACTTTGACATCCTGGATATCGTCGAAATACTCATCCGCGGAACGGACTTCGTAGGGGTAGCGCAGCAATGTCCCCATCAGCCCCTTATCGAGAGGCTCCAGCGCGATGATGTGCTCGCGATTGGTCAGCACCACGCGGCCGATTGCGACCTTGTTCATCTCGCGGATCGTTTCCCGAATGACGGCGAAGGCATCGTGGCCGACCTTACCGTCTGGACGCAGGTAGTAGGGGCGAATGAGATATCGCGGATCGATCTCGCTGCGGTCGACGAACTCGTCGATCTCGATGGTTCGCGTCGATTCCAGCGCGACGTTCTCAAGCTCCTCCTTGGTCACCTCGATGAACGTATCCGTATCAACCTTGTAGCCCTTGACGATGTCCTCGTTGTCGACCTCCTCGCCGGTGTCGGCGTCGACCTTGGCGTACTTGATCCGATGGCCAGTCTTCCGGTTCAGCTGGTTGAACGAGACCTTTTCGGATTCCGAGGTGGCCGGATAGAGCGCAACCGGACAGGTGACGAGGGAAAGACGGAGGAAGCCTTTCCAGTTAGCGCGGGGGGCCATCGCGGGGAACTCCATTACTAATGCCGGATTCAAGGCGAACGGCCCGCCTTGGTTTCGACATCGCGACCCGTCCGAGGGGCCGATTTTTCTCGCTTACGCCCGTGGACGGACTCGACATTTGTTCTTGTTATGTTCTAATCCAGGCATGACCGACCGACCCGCGAGCTGGCGCATGCCGACCCAGAAGCAAATGGAAAAGCTGGCTGCCGAAGCCGCCCGTAGGCGGAGCCCTTCGACTTCGGCTCCGGATTCGCAGCTTCCGGCCGGATACTGGGAATCGGTCCTCAAAGACCCTCGCGCCGGCACGACCGAGACCCAGATGCGGCAGCGACGTCTCTCCGAAATTCAACGTCACGTACTGCGCATCTCCTGCCGCCGTTGCCAGCGGACCGTGGAAATCCAGACCGCCGATGCCGTCCGATTGTATGGCGGCGACGCGCTCTGGAAGGACGTCGCGCACCGGCTGCTCGACAACACCTGCCAGCAGCGCACCGGCAGGCATGAAGAAGACGGGTGCTGGCCAGCATTCGAGACGCCGTAGCCGCTCTGGATTTGCCGATCCGATCTCTTTGCGCCTGGATATCCGGATGGCCCCGAAGTATCACCCTACGCCACTGTCGGGCGGCGATCGCAAGGCTCTGGCGAAAGAGCTCGGCAAGGCACGCGCGATGGCCAACATCCTGGCTGCCCAATCGGCGGAGATGCGGGCCAAAGGCGAGGCGATGATCCAGCAAGCCGATAGGCTGCTTTGCGAAAGCTGGAACGAGCGGATGTGGAGTGACGGCGAACCAATCGATCCGTCGCCAACCATCGATCAGGCCGTGAATGGAGGCTTCCCGTGGCTGGAGATCAGGTGCGCGCGCTGTAAGACGCCGAGCGACGTGGACCTTGCGGCGATGAATCATCCGCCGTCCACCTTCGTGCACGATCTCGCCAGCCGGCTGCGCTGCCGCAAATGCGCCAAGGCGGGCCGGCGTCCATCCGCGACTCTGCTACAGTTGACGTGGCAGCCGCGCCACCCTCGAACCGAATCCTGACCGATGTGCAATCTTTATTCGATCACGACCAACCAAGCTGCGATCAGCGCGCTGTTCCGCGTCGTGAACCGATACGTTGGCAACCTGGCGCCGATGCCCGGGGTCTTCCCTGACTACCAGGCACCGATCGTGCGCAACGGGGCTGAGGGGCGAGAACTCGCTACGGCGCGGTGGGGAATGCCATCGTCGTCAAAGGCGCTGATGGACGCCACCAAGAAACGAGCCGAGAAGCTGCGGGCCAAGGGCAAGGCAGTGGATTTCAAGGAATTACTCAGAATGGAGCCGGACAGCGGCACGACCAACATCCGCAATGTAAAGAGCAAGCACTGGACGCGATGGCTGGGAATCGAAAATCGCTGCGTGGTGCCGTTCAACTCCTTCAGCGAGTTCAACAAGGCCGAAGGCGGCGACATCTGGTTCGCGCTCGACGAGACCCGTCCCCTCGCTTGCTTCGCCGGCATCTGGACCAACTGGACATCTGTCCGCAAGGTCAAGGAAGGTGAGACGACTAACGACCTCTACGCATTCCTCACGACAGAGCCGAACGCCGAGGTCGGTGCCATCCACCCGAAGGCGATGCCGGTGATCCTGACGACGCCAAAAGAAGTCGAGTCCTGGATGACGGCTCCTCCAGACGAAGCCTTGAAACTGCAGCGGCCGTTTCCGGACGGAACGCTCCGAGTAGTCGCCCGCGGCGTCAAGGAAGACCTGATCCGCCCGCCAACGTAGTCACGCCGTGTGACCGGGCCCGACTGCGATTGCCCACAATGAAAGGGATCCAAGGCGGGCTGTTCGCTAACGACCTTGCGCAAAGAGTCGGCCCTGCGTTTCACGCCGACCTTGGGATAGAGTGACAGCGCTTCGTCGTAGCAGGCGAGTGCCTCCTTGAGATCGGCGAGCGCCTCGAGGCAGGTGCCGCGCGACCGCAGTAGCCGCGCCCGCGTGCGATCGTCACGGGGACCAAGTTTGCCGAGTGCGACATTCGCAGTACTGATAAGCCTTTGTTAGAAACCTTATCAGTCCAAGAACTGCCTCCAACTGCGACCAGATCTTATAGTCGACCGAAGGTCTCGCAATGCCTCACACCGTCTGAACTCCAAGGCTGCGAGGACGCTTCTGCGACGCCCTTTCTTTGACGCATGGTAGCGGATGTAACGGCTCCATTGATTTTACGCTGCGCCGTCGCGGGCGGTTGGGGGAATTCAAGGCCCGCAGCATCAGCAGCCATACACAAAAAAAGGCTCCGCGCTAGGGCTCTCTTTGCGATGCAAGTGGATGCCATTCCCGGCAAGCGGTGCGGTGTATTTCCACCGACCCTTCCGGCGGGGTGGTGCAGAGATCTAATGAGAACGCTAAAATCGACCCGTAGCAAACTCTTTCGATGGATCGCGCATGCAGTCACTAGAACCCGAACAACAGTTTTTGCTGAGAGAGCTATGGACACTCGCTTGGGCGGCATCGGTGCAACGCGCCAACCTGTATGCACCAGGTTCAAGACAGACCGGGCAACTGCGCGACATGCTCCAGGAGTTCATTACAACTCGGATACTTCCGCATTACGTTGGATCCTGCACCGAGCGGCAGCATTATCTCAACCTTGCGCAGCTGGTGGAATTCGGAACAGGGGCTCTCCCAGACTCCTTGCGAGACGGACGTTACAGATACGGCGTCGCTCAAAAGCTCCTCAATCTCGTGCTCAAGTACCACTGGTGCCTCGGCCAGATCTCCGAGCCGCCGCATTGTCCGATCGACAGGATCATCATCGAAAAGACTCACCTGCGCGGACGCGTCAACTGGACCGAGATCGTTGACGAGGACCAATATCGCGCGGTTATCGAAGCGGTTCGGCGCAAGGCCGAGCCGGAAAGCATTGCCCGCTGGGAGCTGCGGAACTATCGCCGTCGTTCAAGCTTGTAGCGCTTGAACTAACTAGGCAACCGCGCGCCTCTCGGCACAGCTCCTATTCACTCGGCGGCCTCAGCGGGTTGATTCTTAAGCTCCGCAAATTTCGCCGCCATCGTCGGATTGCCCCGAGTCAGCTTCTTGATCGTCACATCCTGCGCCTTATCATTCGCGAGGCGTAGGTTGCGGTCCGCGCCGATCAACGCATCCTTGGTTTTCTGCAGGTGATCGATGGACTTGTCGATCTCAGCGATCGCCGTTTGGAAGTGCCTGGAAGCAAGATCGTAGTTCTTCGAGAATGCGGTCTTGAACGTCTCAAGCTGACTTTCAAACTGGGTGATGTCGATATTCTGCGCCTTCACAAGCGCCAGCTCGGTCTTGTACTTGAGTGAATTGATGGCCGCATTCCGCAAGAGCGTAATCATTGGCAGGAAGAACTGCGGCCGGATGACGTACATTTTCGGGTAGCGGTGGAAGACATCAACGATGCCGGTGTTGTAGAGCTCGTTGTCCAGTTCAAGCAATGAGACCAGGATAGCGTATTCGCAACCTTTCTCGGTCCGGTCACGGTCAAGCTCCTTGAGGAAGTCCTCGTTCTTGCTCTTCGTCGCGGTTCTATCGCTTTCGTTCTTCATTTCGAACATTATCGAGATGATCTCGGTGCCGGCCTCGTCCAAGTCCCGGAAGATGTAATCGCCCTTGCTTCCGGTCCGCGCGTCATTGTCTTTCTCGAAATAAGCCCGCGGAAACGCCATCGAGCGCACGCGGTTGAACTCGGTCTCGCAGTGCTGTTCGAGAGTCTCGCCGATCATCTTGGTCGAGAGGCGGGCCTTCATATCCTTAAGGCGCTCGATCGCATCATCGCGATCCTTGATCTGCGTTTCGTACTTGTCCTTCAGCGACTGTTCGGAGAGCTGCTTTTCAAGCTGGACCTGCTTGATGCCGTTTTTCAGCTCATCGCGTTCTTTCTCGATCGCGCCGACCGCTTCAGTGACGGCGAGCTTCTTTTCAAGCTCAACGGCCAGAAGCTTGGCCTTTAGCTCCTGGATTTCTTTTTCCTTGGCAGCAGTGATTTTATGCTGCTCGCTGGCCAGAAGTGCTTCGGCAAGCTCCGAGGCCGCCTTCTTTTCGCGCTCGGACTCGGCCAGCGCGTTCGCGAGCCTGTCCCGCTCCTTTTCGACGGCGCTAAGCGCTTCGCTAACCGCTAGCTTCTGGGCAACGCCGCTCCCCTCGAGCTTGGACTTCAACTCCAGGATTTCTGCGTCCTTGGCGGCCGCGGCCTGCTGCAGATCATTGCTCACCTGGGCTTTGGCCAACTCAACAGCGCCCTGCTTGTCACGCTCGGCCAGTTCGAGCCGTTCGTGGAGCTGCTGTGCAAAATCGGCGTCACGGACCTGCTTCAGAATATCCGCGTAACCGGACTCATCGACCTTGAAGGCCTTGTCACAGTGGGGACAGATGATCTCGTGCATGGTTCCTGACTGGCTTGTGGGTCGCTGCTGTTGTGATTTCAAAAGGGCATGGGCCGGCAGAATCGCGCCGCACGAGAACAAAATTAGAACAAGAAAATTTGGAGGGTCAAGCCGGAAGCGGCCATTTTGCGCATCTGCTCGGGGAAATCCCCTGCTTCTGAAGGCTAATCATGCCCGCTCGCGAAAGCATAGAGCCATTGCGGCTAACGCCAGCGCGCCTGTTGGTCTCTAAAGCGTTGCGCCGACGTCCGATCATCGTCCACATCTTCGGGTTCCTCGACCTCGAGGCAGAGCATCAGCAGCGCTACCGAAACCGACCTTCTCTCGCCCTTTGCTCCCTGCTTCTCGTCCACATAGTCCACTAATGGACAGAACCTGCGCATCCCGGCGTCGAAGCTCTTAGAGGACCAGTGATCGCTGTTATAGAGGGTTGGTTTACAGCCAGCCAGCCTCCCCGATTTGGCCGATTATGCGACCGCAACGCTTACTAGAACCGAAATGTTATCTCGGCTTCCGCGCGAGATGCCTTGCCGGACGAGCTTCTCAACCATGGCGGCGGGATGTGCCAACTCCCGAAACAGCATTGCTAGCTCACTATCATCGAGAGCCTCTGTTAGCCCATCAGTGCACAACATGAGACACTCGCCGACCTCGAAGGGTGGCCCAGCAAAGACATGCGGCATGATCCCCAACGGAAACTCAGACCCGCCCAAACATTGCGTAATTCCCCGGGGTCTATCGGCTCTGCGGTCCACTGCCATGGGCACGTCGTCCTGACTGACTCTGACCAGGCATCCGCGGCTAAATCTATAGCCTCGGCTGTCCCCGACGTTGAAGCTCAGCACGGCCCGTTCCTGCACAACGAATCCCGCGATCGTCGTCCCCATCCCAAGGCAGGTAGGCTCGCGCATCAGGCCGTAAAGGTGCTCGTTCGCAGCGTGGAGCGCCTCTTCGCAGGCAGCTTCACTTCGAACCAAGCGAGCGTCAGACCCCAGGAATTGAAGCGCCGATCGACTGGCGAGAGCCCCTTGCGGGCGACCGCCTATACCATCCGCGACGGCAAGGGCTTGGGGCGTGCCGCTCAGTCGCATCGTGATCACATCCCGCAGATTTTCTTGGAATACAGAACCATCGGCAAATATTGCGTCCTGGTTCTCCTCGCGCACCCGTCCCCGATGCGTAAACAAGGCAGTGTCGTAGACCCGGCTATTCAACTTTTACCACTGACCTCGTTCTTGGCGCGGCTCAGACAGCTCTTCATTCGCACGAGAACGGCGAAGTAAGCGTCCAACTGCTCGGCCGCGCAACCCAACGCTATTTTTCAACATCGTTGTTCTCTTCCAACGCGCGGCATTAGTCCGCTCCATCGAGATAGCGATAGCGCTGCGTGAGGTAGACCGCCCAAGCGTCGCTTGAAGGTACAGAACTGATGAGGGGCACGAACAGTTCTTCCGTAGAACAATTGATGAAGTCCCCCGGCTCGCTCAGAAACGTACGGAACACCTCAAAAGCGTCATCGCCGAACCGGCGAAGCGCGGGCGCGGTCACTCGATGCAAAGAACGGTTCTCCTTTGGAGAAATGTGAAGAATCCGCACCTTTGTTGCACCATCCAGCCTCGCCTTCTGCATCTGAAAAGCAAGCATCTGCTGCCGCAATAGCTGATAGAACGGCTCCCAAAAGAAGTCTTCCAAAATAAGACCAAGGTCAGCGCGAACGGGGCCGTTCGGAGCAAATGCCAAGTCTCTGTAGCGTTGAATCCGAGTCGGATTTCCGCTTGCGGATATGGGCGCCCCATACTGCTCCGTGTATTTCCATTCGATGAGAAGAGTTTCAAGTTCGCCTGCACACTCGAACTTGACGACGGCATCCGCGCTAGTCGAATTCGATCCTCGCCTGAGGCTTCCATCTGGGCCTGCTTCATTGAGGAAATCGCGCCCGCCCCCATTCCACTCAAATGCGACGTACCATGGACGCCCGTCGGGTCCATCTTCAACTGGAAGCATTCTGACCTCGCTTGACTTCAACGCCATCCTGACGAGCCGGGCGAGAACCTCGGGTCGCTCCGCGAGAGGCATTAAGAAGTTGAGGCAACACACCTGGGATGAGAGCGCGTGATTCGCATGCGTATGCCAAGTGATTTTCTTGGCTTCGAAGTACCTCGGCGCAATATCGCGGATTGAAGGCGCTAGGTTTAGAAACTTGGCATCGGCGGCGAACCGGTAGTCAGAGTTCTTGTAGCGAGAGCGATCGGGATGAGTCTCATCGAAGTGGGCGACTTGTTGCAAACGCTGCCTCAGCTCAAAACTAATGACCTTGTTCATATTCGCGAATTGCCCTGCTTAGAAGAACCCAGTCGGTTCAGGTTGAGGTCTTAGCCAGATACGCGGGAGCGCCGTAAAGACAAACAACTTTTCGCATCCTTCCCGGGCCACTGCTTTTAAAGGGAAATCAGGTGAAGTTTTCGATATGGCTTGGCGAGACGAGGGTAGCAGATCCCCTTACGATGGTACGTGAGATAGAATAAACCGAAGCCAAGAATTCAGAGTCGCGCTCGCTCGCTATGTGCTCGACAACAAACTTGGCGGCATCCGGATCACATCGAATGATACGGTCGACATGTCTGCCATCCTTGTCCGAGAGTGCGTGTGTTCTTCGATCGCTGTTCACTAGAGGCGCAACGCCATCTCGCCTCGTCAAATGAAACTTGATGGGTTTTCCGGCAGCATCAATTTCTCGCAGCAAAGTCGATTTTGATAGCTGTTTGGTTTGACCGCTCGGTGGATGCGCAACTACGAGCAGCCGGATATCTTCGGGTCGCTTGGGCAATGCTAACTTCACCATGTCTTTGATCAATCGCTGATCATTGAGATTCTTCTCTTTCAAGAGCTTAAATTCCAGAAAGAGCTTCTCGGCTTTGCCCTCGGCGTAGAGATCTATATTGACATCACCCCTATTCAAACCTGCGAGCTTCCACTCGCACCATTCGCCACTTATCCGCCAGCGCGGGTCTCGCCTAAGGAATTCGAAAAGGGGAATAACAAGCAAAGCTTCGCTAAGCAGACTTTCATCGAACCCAGATCTCGCTCTCTCTGCCAGCCAGCTCGCCGTCGTCGCGCCGAGACTTTTGCCCAGGTTGATGATTTCGGACCGGTCCATAATCCTTCCCTTCCAGCCATTCGCTACGCATATCAAGTTCTACAGTCGGAGAGTTTTTGGCACATCCTTCGTTAAGCAATGCACACCACCACCACCCCTGGCGATGTGATCAATACGGAGCATTCTGACTGTCCTCGTCGGGAACGCCTGCTGCAAGGCCCGACAGGCGGCCTCGTCGCGTTCCGGATCTCCGAACCGCCCCGTTATAACAGCACCATTCGCAATATACGCGTTCAGATAGCAAGGTGCGAACGTTTCATTTGAGAACCGCAAATAACGGTCGCGTGGTGGCAGTACAACATTCACGGCTAGTCTGCGCCCCTTCGCATCGAGCTGACCGTGCAACGTGTCGATTTCAATCTGCCTGCGACGTCCCTCAGGCGTTTCCTCTCGATCGACTCCTTCGACAAGAAGCCCGCTATCGGCGGCGAACAGAACATAGCCATCGACATGCCCGCTCGTGATCGGTTCGTCCGAATCTCCTTCCAGCCATACAACCTTGCTAATTCCAAAGGCGGCGAGGCTCTGTTCGATTGCATGCATCTGGTCCTCCTGTGTCCGCCCGAAAGCCTGGTTGCGGTTGGGATTGAGCAGGCAACTTTTCGTGGTTATGACCATGCCCTGCCCGTCGGTAGCAAGCGCCCCTCCCTCGGCAATGAAGGTTGCGGGGACGGACGGAATTGACAAGGATGCCGTTAATAAGCCTGCCAGTCTGTCACCAGGACGTGCGGGACGAACTCGTCCCGCTCCCCACCCGTTAAAATTCCAGTCGATGGCGCAAAGCCGACCATTCTGAAGAGCATATGTCGGGAGAATATCGCGCATCCAAATGTCATCGACGGGAGCCGGAATAATTTCGACAGTTTCACTGAAGGCCTGCTGCTTTGCGTCAGCCAGCAAATCCGGCGGTACCAGTAGCCGGACCGGCTCGTGATCTGCGACCGCGGAGATGATTTCGCGAAGCTCGCGCTTCACCTTTTCGGTATACGAGCCCCATTCCCGATGAACCGCCCAGGACATGAAGCAAAAATCATGCGGCTCCCATTGGGCGGGTATCCTGATCGCGGACATGACAGCTGGCTCTATGACATCCCGAGAGCGATTGCCTGGGGAGCAATTCGCAGCCTTCCTTCGAACAAGCTTCCGTCACGAGCGATCTTTTCGAGCCCCAAGGAAAAACCTTTTGCGGAAAGCGCTCGAACCAGGTCCTGTACCACCGAATTCAAAGGCGGCGATCTGGCATTGCAACACGCCTCCTCATCTAGCCCGAGCATCTTGTCGTCGGTCCAAAAGAATTGATCACAGTAAGCCAGCGCCTTTCTAATTCTCGGATTTCCAGCAACCGTTTCGCACGACACCGGCCCGTAACTGGACCAATGCGCGAATCCGACAACACCGTCGTAGGACTCCCGGGCGTGCGGCAAGATATCAGGCCAATCAATCCGGCTAAGCCCACAGGAGCTGATATCAATGAGCGCCAGAGATGCGGATGCCTCCCTCTGAGAATTGATTGCCCGCACGTGAAGACCTATGTGACCGTGACCATCAAGGTGAAACGAAAACTGTCCGACGCAGGGGTCGAATTCATACCACTCCGTTACGGCACTAAGCGCGGCCCCGACGCTTCGTGTCAAACTTCGGAGAGAGAATACATCGTCCCAGATCACTGTCCGTCCGACTGACGCAGGGAGGCTGCTGCTGTCGATCTCGCTGACCCTAAAACTCCAAAGATCGACGGATACGGCCTGGTCGTCCGGAAAGCATTGTCCGCTCGTCGTTGCAAAAAGACAGCCATGCCGAAGCTCATCATCGAGAATGATCGGCGAGTGCTGGATTGCGTCGCTCGTCCCAGCGTCTCGTCCACAGATCAGCGGCAAGACCGAGCAGATGCCCACTCCTCCGATAAGGCTGCGTCGAGAAAGGCCTTTCAAGATGATCTCCACAATCCTTGGGTGAATGCATAATGAATGATGCGAAATTGTTGTCAAATAGCTCTAATTCCCAGACAGATTGTCGTATCTGCAGCTCCTTGCACCTTCAACGATGCCGCAGGCCTTAGCTGCCGTAAGCGCGCTGATGTCCAGTTTAAACGTCGACTTTGACTCCAGAACCATCGGTCATCACGGCGAATCTTAACAATTCGATGTCATGCTCTTTCATTGCAGCGTGAATGTCATTTGGAAGCACTCGGTCTTTCGGAATTACCAAGAATTTGCGCGGCTTCGGTTGTTCTGCCGAGTGAACAATGAGCTGACCGATGGCGGTATAGAGAACCTGTCGGTCAACTGACGTCTTAGCTTCGTAAACTTCGGTCAGCACCCCGCTGTCCCGAACAGCGAGATCGATTAGATTGGTATTGTAGATGACCTCGCTCGGCGTTTTCAATTTGCTGCGCTTGCGGTACAGTTCGTCGATCACATCGCCATGATAGCTCAGGTATTCAACGGTGCTGTCGAGGTAACCCGTTTTCAAGCCGGCGAACTCGGGGCTGAAGTTTTGAAGCTCCTCGACAAGTTCGCGAAACTTCGGATCTTCATGATGCCCCTGTTTCACGAATTCTTTGAACAAGGCGACTCTTTTTACGAATCGTTCAACTCTCCCGACGAATGTTTCGCGATCGAGAGAACCAATCACAATTCCTGAACGCTGGGTACCGCCGGATACATCCACGACAGGAACAACCGTACTGCGGCTCCAGGCCAGGAAGGCGGTTTTGCCCACTCCCTTGGCTCCGCCACCAACCTTGCCGGTGTGCATTAGGTAGATCTTCTTGGTAGCCGGATCACGCGCGAAAAAGCCGGACACTCTCCCACTGTTGTCGTCGACAGCGATGTTTAGCTCGACAGTGGGAGTTTGAGCGGAACGAGATTCGTCGTAGATCCCAAGCGCGTTCCAATATCTTGGAATTTTTGCGTCCTTTAACGTCAGTGTTCTTTCACCGTACCAAAGATGGCCATCCCCCTTCGTAAAGAGTTCTAGATCGTCATTGCCGCCTGGGAATCCCACGGTTTGGACGCCTACCGAAGGCGATGCGCTCCGCACGATGCTTGACAACGTCTTCTGAAGGCGCGCTTTCTCGTTTTTGGCAATAATCAATTCAAGCATTCACTATCCTCCTCTAACACGATCAGATCGTCCAGTTTCTTAGAGCGACTCAGCCCACAGAGGGCTCACACGCCGAATCGTTTCGCCGCACCATGTATGTTGGTCTTAAACATCATCCCGCGGCTTCTGCAGACCTATCGTACCTGCCGGCGTACCAGGCCACGTGCAGTCGGGGCCAATAGTGGCCCCGGAGAAGTCGGCGCGATCAAATGCAAAACGGAATCGCGTCGCGTTGACGGTTGTGTTCCCGAACTTCGTTCGTATCAGCCGTGATCCCGCGAAAGAGTTCGGACAGTAGACGGCGTCGCCATCGAAGCGCGAGCAGGAAAGGTCCGCATCTACCAGCGACGCATGCGTGAACTGGGCGCCACAGAAATACCCTCTCACCCGCGCCTGCTTGAAATCAGCGAGATCGAGATCCGTGTTGATGAAAGTGGCGGTGGGCGAAAAGTCGTCGGCAGAAACGTCTTCGGTCTGCCTTGCGGCTGGCCAGCCCCAGACCACGTGATTGCACAGAGCCCGACGCAAGGTTGCACCGCTAAAGACCGGGGCAGAAAGAAAGGACGATGTCATCCGTGCACCCTGGAGCGAGGTGTGGTGGAAACTCAATTCATTGCCCCTGATGCCGGAAAGATCCGCGCCCGTGAAATCGGCGCCTCGCAGATCCACAGTGCCCGGCTGGTCCGAGAGAAAATCGAGTCCCGAGAGGTCGCAGTTCGCGAAGACGGCTCGGGCGCCTTCTGTCTCGTTCGTGAGCCACCGGAAATGCAGGTCGATTGCTTCGGCGAGACCCGATTGCGTGACGCGCAGTTTGCGGTGCCTCGCAACAACCGGGCTGGCAATGCCCGGCCCTGCGCCAAGGAGGCATGCTGCCGCAAGAACGGTACGTCTGGCAAAGCGTTGCATGAAATAATCCAGCGGCTGTTTCACTATCTCCAGCATGCACTCGCCCGGTGACAGATTCTGGCATGTCTTATGGAAGAGCCGGGAAGTCGGAGCGCCTGTAGAGAAGCACCATCTTCCTCAGCGCTTCCGGTGCCAGCACCTCGACTTGGTCACCCCACATATATAGGTGCCAGCACATTTCGAGATGACCGGAGGCGCAGAAGCGCACAATGAGCGAGCCATCGGGTTGGTTTTCGAGCACCTGGCTGGGGTGGAAAGCGAAGGCACGCGCATGATCGGCTGCGGAGGGCGTGAAACGCCAGACTACCTCGCCAAATTCCGTATCATTGTGGAATGCACCAAAAGCCTTTCGCGCGTGTTCATGCAGGTCGAAACCTGGATCGCGAACGAAGCTCTCGCCCGTCAGCTCACCCGACTGGATGCGCTCCGCCACAAAGTGTCGGAGCGGACCACCAGGATCGTCTTTCGACCTTGCAACCAGATAGCGCCGGATTCCGATCAGAACACCATAGGGCTCAACCACACGCATGCTCGGCGCCGCGGCCCCTCGGGAATGATACGTGATCCTGAGCCGCTGCGAGGATTTGATGGCATTCGAGATGACAGCGGCGATATCCGGTCTGATCCTGGCAGCCGGACCCGGCCGTGAGGCAAGGCCCTGAGCCTCTAGCAGCACCTCATGATCGGTCTCAACCCTCGCCATTTTGCTGCGCGGCACAAGCGCGAGGATTTTCTCCTTCAGACGCCGCAGCTCGGCCGCCTCGAGGCCGGACGCCGTGCGCTGAAGGGTCTCGATCGCCAGATCCAGTGCCGCAAGTTCTTCGGGCGACAAAGTCAGCAGGTCCCGAACCGCGCTGGTCTGAAGCCGCCAGCGCTTGAGTCCCTGCTCGTCGTAGCCTGACGCAGTGTCCGGAAACTGCGCTTCCAGCGCCTGCATCATGCGCTGGGCGGTACGCCGCGAGATCTCGAAACGCTCCTCGACATCCGCGAGCGTCACGCCCGCACGATGCGCCATGACATAGGTCGTAAGGTCAAGAAATTGTTTAGCTTTTTCGAAAGACATGACTGCCAACCGCTGGGGTGACAGCTATTGTCATCCATACCCGTTACGGTAGTCTTACACACGGGGGAGTTATGCGAGTTCAGGGGCAGCAGGTCCTTCTATCGGCGTCCGATCTGATGCGTTTCATGTCTTGCAAACATGCGACAGCGCTGGATTTGCGGTTTGCCCGGGGCGAGGATCTGGTCCCCACCGAAGACAGTGAAGACGCCCAGCTTCTTCAAAAATACGGGGACGATCACGAGCTCCGCTACCTCTCGGCCCTTAAGGCCGATGGCCAGAAGGTTCTTGAGCTCAACCGCGACAGCGACCTTGCGACCGCGGCGAACAAAACCCGCGAGGCTCTGGCGACTGGCCCAGACGTTGTCTTCCAGGGTGCTCTGCTCAGCCTTCCGTGGGGCGGCTGGTCGGATTTTCTGATTCGTGTTGAGCGGCCTTCTGCCCTTGGCTCGTTCTCGTACGAAGTGGTTGATACTAAGCTTAAGCGCAAGCCGGATCCCAAGCACATCCTGCAGCTCGTGCTCTATTCCGATCTTCTGTCCGAAATTCAGCACCTCGAGCCCGAACATGCGCATGTCGAACTCGGCAACGGGAAGCGCTTTTCATTCCGTCTGAACGAGTATGCCGCATATTCACGTTATGCGCGGCAGCGGCTCGAGCAATTCGTGGTCGCGCCTCCGACGACGACGCCGGATCCCGTCAAAATGTGCGGGCTCTGCCGCTGGCGCGATACTTGCGAGAAATTTTGGGATGAGACCGACAGCCTCTCATTGGTGGCCGGGATTAGCCGCAGCCAGCGCGGCAAGCTGCTCGCCTCTGGCGTCACCACGATGACCCAGCTCGGGCAACTCAGGCAGCGCATTCCCAAGCTTGCCGAAGCGACCCTGCAGAAGCTCGCCGCCCAGGCGCGGCTGCAGACCCTGCGGCGGGCAGGCGGGCCCCCGTCTTTCGAGCTGAAACCGTTCGACCCCAATCGCGGCCTCGCGCTGTTGCCGAAACCTGATCAGGGCGATGTCTTCTATGACATCGAGGGCGATCCTTATTTCGAAGGCGGCCTCGAATATCTCCATGGCCTGTGGTTTCAGGATGGTGGCAACGGCGTCTTTAGAGATTTTTGGGCCCATGATCGGGCGGCCGAAGGCGAATCTCTAAGGAAACTGATGACGTTCTTCGCCGACAGGCTCGAGGAGTACCCCGGCGCCCACATCTACCACTATGCCGCGTATGAGATTTCGGCGCTTCGCCGCTTGACTTGCAGTCACGGCGTCGGTGAGGCTCTGCTTGATCAGATGCTGAGGGACCATCGTTTCGTCGATCTCTACACCGTCGTCTCGGGCAGTCTCACTGCCTCGGAGCCCGCCTATTCACTGAAAAACCTCGAAGTGTTCTACATGGAGGCGCGGGCCGGCGAGGTGAAGACGGCCGGCGCAAGCGTTGTCGCCTATGAGAACTGGCGCGACAGCCAGGATCCGAAGATCCTGCGCGAGATTCGCGACTACAATAGGGACGATTGCATCTCGACGCAGAAGCTGCGCGACTGGCTCGTGTCCAGCGTGAGGCCCGCAAACATGCAATGGGGCCCCCTGGGCGGGCCAAACGGCAAAGGCGACGGCAGACGCAACTCCGTCCATGACGATGAAGCGGCGGTCGCGGCCCTGCGGAAGAAGCTCGTCCCCATTCGCGATCGATATGGGGAAGCTATCGCCGATCTGCTGTTCGATCTCAGCCGCTTCCACCCCCGTGAAAAGAAGCCAGCCTGGTGGGCCATCTTCGACAAGATGAGCAAAGATGTTGACCATCTGATCGAGGACGCGGAATGCCTGGGCGGACTGGTTGCCAAAACACGGACCATCGACGCGGGCCGTTCCTGGGAGCGCACCTATGACTTTCCCGATCAGGAGAGCAAGCTCAAGCCGGGCGACTGCCACATCGAGCTGGATGGGCTGCCTGCCTCAGTCAATCTGATCAACCTCGATCACGCCCGCCGCACAGCTACGGTTCGGTTCTCTCAATCGCGCTTCCGCGAGGCGCCGAAATTCATCTCACTGCTGCCGGGACGTCCCCTCGACACGGATGCGATCGAGGGCGCAATCGAACGCGGGGTTGACTCTTTCATTCGCGGCGATGGGCGCTACCCGGCCATCCGCGACTTCATCACCCGATCCTCGCCCCGGTTTACGAACGCGCGCCGTCTAAAAGCTGTCGTAGATGCCGGCAAGATGTTTGTGACGGAGGTCGTTTCGGTGGTCGCGGAGCTGGATTGCAGCGTGCTGCCAATCCAGGGCCCCCCAGGAACAGGCAAGACCTATGTCAGTTCATGCGCGATCCTCGAACTCGTGCGCCGCGGCAAGCGCATCGCCGTCGCATCGCACAGCCACAATGCGATCGACAATCTCCTCTACGCAGTTCTCGATCGCGCAGCCGAGACCGGCACGACGGTCAGCATGGCCAAAAAGGGCGGTGGCGATTTCGACGCAAGGTACGGTGACCTGATCCACCAAACAGAAAGAAATGAGGATGCGCGGCTATTGTCAGCGTCGGTCGTGGGCGGCACGGCTTGGCTCTTTTCTCGGATCGACTTTGAGGCAAGCTTCGACTACCTGTTTGTAGACGAGGCCGGACAGGTCTCGATCGCAAACACCGTGGCGATGGCGACTTGTGCGAAGAACGTCGTGCTGGTCGGTGATCCGATGCAGCTGTCGCAGCCGATCCAAGGTGCGCATCCCGGGGAGAGCGGCCAGTCGGCACTTGAATATCTCCTCTCCGGTCATAATACGGTTCCGGTGGATCGCGGGATTTTTCTGCCGACGTCACGCCGGATGCACCCGGACATTTGCCGCTTCATTTCGGATTTAGTCTACGAAGGGCGGTTGAATAGCGATGAGGGAGCTGCCCAGCAGTGCATCATCGGCGAGACTTATCCCCTGCGTACGGGAGCCCGTCTGATCGAGGTGCCGCACGCGGGAAACACGCAGAGCTCGCACGAGGAAATCGCGGCGATTCGAATTGAACTGCAGCGCCTGCTGGCATGTAAGTTCCGCGACCGCGCTGGACACGAGAGGAGATTAAGCCTCGATGATGTTCTGATCGTCGCTCCCTATAATCTTCAGGTTAACGCGATCAAGGCGGCCCTGCCATCGGGTGCGCGGGTCGGAACGATTGATAAATTTCAGGGCCAGGAGGCTCCGGTCTGCCTGATCTCGATGACCACATCGTCGGGCGACGAAATCCCACGAGGCGTAAACTTTCTCTTCAGCATCAACCGCATTAACGTCGCAATCTCACGGGCGCAGGCTCTCTCGTTGATATTTGCGAGCCCACGATTGCTTGAGGTGGCCTGCAATACTGTCGAGGACATGCGGCTGGTCAACAGTCTCTGCGCGCTGCGGGAGCTTGATAGCGAAACACGTGTCGTACGTTGATGTGGGTGGGTAAGAATCGCACGGTCGGCAGCAATACGTTGCTTGTCGCTTGCGCCCCTGCGTCGCAACGCCTTGGTTAAGGGCCACGCTGTTGCCCCTCCTCGAGCTTACAGCTTAGCCTGGGCCAACACCCGTTGCACAACCGAGGTGCCGATCTCGAGCGTCCGGCCTATCTTGAGGATTTCCATCCCTTCGGCCCGGAGGTCGCGTATGCGCGCTTCAAAGAAAGCCTTGACTGGGCGCCGACCAAGTTTCACGCCGCGATCCATACTGAAATCAAGTGTTTTCCGTATGGACCTCTTTCGTT
This sequence comes from Bradyrhizobium sp. CCBAU 51627, assembly GCF_028128765.1. Lineage (GTDB taxonomy): Bacteria > Pseudomonadota > Alphaproteobacteria > Rhizobiales > Xanthobacteraceae > Bradyrhizobium. The sequence goes on along the minus strand of NZ_LBJG01000074.1, from coordinate 13,983 downwards.
TAGCTAAACCGACCAGAACTCAAATCGACTTCGCCAAATTGATGACCATCAAGCAGCCCGGCGTCCTGCGCTCACTGGTGCCGGACTTCAAGGCGACCATCGAACGCATGCTGGTCGATGGTCAGAGCGCTGGTCCCGAAGCGTCACGGCTGCGCGACGTGCGCGTTGCTGCAATCGAGCGAGAAAGTGACGACAATAGTTTCGGGTGACATTGCTGGGCGGCCGGCGACCCCTATGTTCAATGGCTTTGGTCTTTTCAAGAGTTGTCCAAAAGCGGACGGAGAGCCGAGAGCAGCTGACCCTCGAATGCTTGTCCTGCTCATTTCATTGAGTTGCTGCCTCGATCGCCCTGAAGCACAATGAATTTGTACAGCTGTTGTATGAATTTCTCGGGCGACGAGAAAGCTTCCCTGCAAAATTCGCTGAAGAGCCTTATTTTCAAGGCGTCTTTGAATTGGGGCGGGCGAAGGGAATCGAACCCTCGTATGCAGCTTGGGAAGCTGTTCAGCCCTTCGAAAAACTACCGGTGCGAACGCCAGAGCCGGCGGCATCGCCGATGAGTCTGGTGAGACGACCGCATCCCTGAGTGCCGGCTTTGGAACAGATGACGGTTCTGGATTCGGCTTCCGCCAGCGGCGCAATGGTGGCAGATTGGGACAAAATTGAACGATCCGCGGTTCTCCACCGTGGCTCTCCCCCACCGGATCCGGGGGCTCTTGGCGCCCCTCGTTTTACCGGGGTTTTCGCGCGTCGCGGTCGTATGGCGGAGAGGGAGGGATTCGCATCCCCGTTTAGGGCCATACACAGAATAGTAAGCTGCCCTTAAGCCGCCAACGGCCCGCATCTTTCAGCAAACTAAAAGAACGGGGCGGGCACGCGTCAACGAGACACAGACTGGACACCGCGCTTTTGCCCATACCCTAAGTTTCTGATTTTGCTGGCGCTCCCTAGGGGAATCGAACCCCCCTGTTTCAGCCTTGAGAGGGCTGAGCAGCCGAAGCGAGTTCGCGGCCGACATTGTCGCTGGCTTCAAGCACCGAGTCCTTGGACGGCGCGGAGTACGCGATCCGGCCTCGATCCAATCATCAAGGATTAGATTGCTCGGGTTTTTGTCAGAATGCGTGACAAGTTCCCAGCTGAGGCGTGCAAAGCGCGGGGATTGGAGGGTCTGTGCTCCAGCGAATGAGCAAGCAGCAACGACGACGGCCTTCAAGAAGATTGCCTATGAAGGATTCAGGCACGAAGCTCTCAAGGACTAGATTGCCGTTCGCATGCGACACGGCGCTACGGATGCGCTACGGACCGGGATGGCGGGGAAGCCATCGGCCTAACGTATTGATATCGCGTGGTCTTATGGTAGCGGGGGAGGGACTCGAACCCCCGACCCCAGGATTATGATTCCCGTGCTCTAACCAGCTGAGCTACCCCGCCACGAGTCACTCGCGGGGCCGAAACGGCCGATCTCGCGAACGCGCGGCATATAAGGAAGGGGGCGGCGGGAAGTCAAGCAAAGGTCGCTTGGGATGTCACCGAGCTGATTTGGTCGTGGAATCCGATCCTTAGGTACCAGACTCGTGGAGTGTCCCCCTCACCCCGAATCCGCGCTTTTTGCGCGGATTTGGGCCTCTCCCGCAGGCGGGGAAAGGCGAAGGGAACGCGGAGCGCGGAAATTCTCTTATTTCGGCTTGACGTTGGGGTCGCCGCCCGGGCTGCCGGGGGGCGGGATGACGGGCATGTTGCCGTCCGTGCTCGGCGCCGGGGCGTGCATCTCCGGATCGATGCCGGCGGGCGGACAAAGCACGCCGTCGGATTTGGCCAGTTTGTCGCCGAGCGGTTCCCGGGCCTGGCCGGTGGTTTGACCATCAGGCACGGTGGCGCGGTTCGGGCGGTCCTGCGGCGTGCAGTCGGCCGTGTGCTGCGGGGATGGCGGCGCGGTCGCTTGCGGCGGCGTCGCCGGGGCGGGCGGGGCCTGCGCGATCGCTGGCGCAGAGGCTGCGATCACGAGGCCGGCCATAATGAGGTTTGATATCGTGCGCATAGGTAGGAAACGCGTCGGCAACGGCGCGTGTTCCCAGTGCTGCGATCACGATTTGTGGTAGCGGATCAGCGAGAAGTGCCCCATCGGCGGCATGGGGCGGCGTTCGGCCAGCGTGACGCCGCCGTGCCTGGCGGCCCATTTGACGAGGCGCTCCCACGGGAATTCCGGGCGCCAGCCGAGGCGGCGGGCGATGGGCGCGAAGGCGAGCTCGAACAGCTTTCGCGGGCCGCTCTCGGCACCGATGTGGTTGACCAGAATCAGCTCGCCACCGGGCTTGAGCACGCGCACGAACTCGTCGAGCGTGGCTTCGGGATCGGGGACGGCGGTGATGACATATTGCGCGACCACCGCATCAAAGAAGTTCTTCGGGAAGGCGAGGTTCTTCGCGTCCATCACCGAGAGCACTTCGACATTGGAGAGGCGAAGGCTGCGCACGCGTTGTTGCGCCTTGCGCAGCATCGGTTCGGAGATGTCGACGCCGCAGATCTTCGTGGTGCGCGAGTAATCGGAGAGCGAGAGCCCGGTGCCGACTCCGACGTCGAGGATGCGGCCGCCGATGCGATCGGCCTCCGCGATGGTCGACTGCCGTCCGGCGTCGAACACCTTGCCGAACACGAGATCATAGACCGGCGCCCAGCGGCCATAGGCCTTCTCGACCCCGGCCCGCGAGATGTCTGCTGCCATGCCCCCTGCCCTGCCCGGAAGTTTAGCCGCGTACCGCTTCCACCAGCGGCCTCGCTGTGCTCGCCGTCACCTTCGCGGCGGCGCTCTGGATAAAGCCGCCGCCGAGCACGCGCGCCTGCCCTGAGGGCGCGTCATAGAACACGCAGGCCTGGCCGGGCGAAACGCCCTCCTCGCCGGCGACGAGCTCGACCTCGTAGTGACCGTTCGCGCCGCGCAGCCAGGCCGGCTGGGGGCTGCGCGTCGAGCGCACGCGCACGAACAGCTCGAGGCCGCCTCCGATGGCGCGGTCGATATCGCCGCCGCCGATCCAGTTGACGTCGCGCAAGGCGATACGGTGCATCTTCAGGGCATCGCGCGGACCGACGACGACGCGGCGGTTGGCCGCATCCAGCCGCACCACGAACAGCGGCGCGTGAGCTGCAATGCCGAGGCCGCGGCGCTGGCCGACGGTGAAATTGGCGATGCCGTGATGCTGGCCGAGCACGCGGCCGTCGAGATCGACGATATCGCCGGGATCCATCGCGTTCGGACGCAGGCGGGTGATGATGTCGGTGTAGCGGCCCGTGGGCACGAAGCAGATATCCTGGCTGTCGTGCTTGTCGGCGACCGAGAGACCGAAGCGGCGCGCGAGCTCGCGCGTCTCGGGCTTGGTCATGTCGCCGAGCGGAAAACGCAGGAAGTCGAGCTGTGACTGCGTGGTCGCAAACAGGAAGTAGCTCTGGTCGCGATCGGCATCGGCGGCGCAGACCAGCGCACGCGAGCCGTCGCCCTGACGGCGCGAGGCAACATAGTGTCCGGTGGCGAGCGCCTGCGCGCCAAGCTCGCGCGCGGTCTTCAGGAGGTCGCGGAATTTGACGCTGCGGTTGCACTCGATGCACGGCACCGGCGTTTCGCCGAGCGCGTAAGAGTCGGCAAAATTGTCGATCACCGACTCGCGAAAGCGGTCCTCGTAGTCGAGCACGTAATGGGGAATGCCGAGCTTGGCGGCGACATCGCGCGCGTCGTGGATGTCCTGGCCGGCGCAGCAGGCGCCCTTGCGGTGGGTCGCCGCGCCATGATCGTAGAGCTGCAGCGTAATGCCGACGACGTCGTAGCCTTCCGCCTTCAGCAGCGCAGCCGTCGTCGAGGAATCGACGCCGCCCGACATGGCGACGACGACCCTGGTATCCTCAGGACGGCCTTCGAGATCCAGACTGTTGAGCATGGGCCTAAGCTGACGTGACGGCGGCGTTGATGCCCCTAGACCGGGCCGCTAGGCATCCCCGGGAACTTGAGTTCCCGAAAGATACTGGCTTGCCCGGTCGAAAGCGGCTGAGAGCACCCTTTAATATAGGGGGCATTTCGCTGAAGCAATCACGCCCGCCCCGCGCTTTCAGGCAATTCTTGCCGGGCCGGCAGAAATGATGGGGCCGCAAGGCGGCTGGCGGCAGCGGCCTCGACCGATCAAGTCATTGATTTCACTGTATAAAATATCCGCGAGAGGGACTGGCCCGCTCCTTGCTAACCTCCTGATCCGAAGATGTTTTCAAGGGGTCGCCTGTGGTCGGTGTTACGTCAGACGTAGCGGCAAGTGCGCAAGTCTCGAGCGCGCAGCAAAAGCCTGCCCGGTCCCAGACCCACAAGGACACCGCGCCGAGCGACTCCTTCGGCGCGCTGGTCGACAGCAACACCCAGGCGATCAGCAACAGCGCACCGCCCCCGAGCCAGGATCCGGCGCCGCGGCGGAGCGATTGCTCCTCGTCGTCGACCTCGTCAGACCTGGGCGCGCGCGACGGCTCCTCGACCGACCAGCCTTCGCAGAGCAAGACGAGCGACGCCTCGGATTCGTCGACGATGACGGCCAGCGATACGCCGGTCACTCCCACCAAGACTGACGGCAAGACCAAGGACAAGTCTGACGCCTCCGCCCCCAAGCCGGGCGACAAGTCCGACAGCACGAAGACCGAGAATACGGGTAGCACCGACGGCCTCGCCGCGGCGGTGGATGCCTCTGCCGCCCAGGCCGCCGCGACGCCGGCAGCGACGCCCGATCTGACCGCCGTACCCGTCGCCGCGCCCGCTGTACCCGCCGACCCCAACGCAGCCAGCCAGGCCACGGGCACCGCTTCCTCACCGCTGACGATCGCCGCGGCCGGCATTGCGGCCAGCGCTTCGACAGCGGCGCAGATCGCCGGCACGAAGACGGATGCGACCGGCAAGACCGCCAAGAGCGGCGATGCCAAAACCACCGACGCAAAGGCCGCGCCGGCTGAGGTGGCTGTTGCGGGCACCGACGCCACCGCAACCGATGTCACGGCGAAAGCTGCGCACGTCACCGCGGCCGACCAGGGCACGCCGAAGGTCTCGTTCAAGGCGGCAGCAACTGCTCAAGGCCAGACCGACGTCTCCAACATCGGCCAGGACGCCGGCAAGACGGCTCAGGCAATGACCTCCGCGCAAAATACCGCGACGGCCGCGGCCAATGCCGCCGCCCATCTACAAGCCGCCAAGCCGCAGGCTGATACGATCGCGACCGAGACCAAGGCTGATGCGGCCAACCGCGCTGCTGACGCCACGCCGGCCGCGCCGACGACGCACGCCCATGTCGATCCGCAAGCCGTTGCTGCTGCGGCGACCGACACCAGCACACAAGCCGCCAACGCCATGCAGGCGCCACTGACGGCGACGACCTCGGCAGCGACCGCCTCCACTGCGACGCTGACCGCGACCGCGGCGAATTCGGCGGCGGTGCCGATCAGCGGCATCCCGGTCGAGATCGCCGCTGCCGCGCGCGCAGGCAAGACCCGCTTCGACATCAGCCTCGATCCGGTCGATCTCGGCCGCATCGACGTGCGCATCAATGTCGACCGCAACGGCCAGGTCACCTCGCATGTCACCGTCGAGAAGCCAGAGACGCTGCAGATGCTGCGGCAGGACGCGCCGCAATTGCAGCGCGCGCTCGACGACGCCGGCCTCAAGACCGGCAGCAACGGGCTCTCCTTCAGCCTGCGCGACCAGAATTCGCCGGGACAGAACTCCGGCCAGAACAACGACAATTCCGGCAATGCGCGCCGGCTGATCATCAGCGAGGACGATCAGGCGACCGCCGCGCCCGTCAGCCGCAGCTATGGCCGCATGCTCGGATCGAGCAGCGGCGTCGATATCAGAGTGTGAGGAGTATTCGCCATGACCACCACGAATGCCGCCACCGCCCCTTCCGTCGTCTCCGGCACGACCGATGTCCCGAAATCCTCCTCGAACTCGAGCCTGAGCTCGACCACGGGCGCGACGCTCGCCGGCAATTTCCAGACCTTTCTGACGCTGCTGACCACGCAGCTGCAGAACCAGAACCCGCTCGATCCGCTCGACACCAACCAGTTCACCCAGCAACTGGTTCAGTTCGCCGGCGTTGAGCAGCAGCTCAAGACCAACGACTCGCTGTCGCAGCTCGTGACCCTGCAGCAGACCACGCAGGCAACCCAGGCGCTCGGCTTCGTCGGCAAGACCGCCGTGGTCGACGGCACCACCGCGACGATGAAGAGCTCGTCCGCGACCTGGCATCTCAATGTGCCGACCGATGCCACCGTCGATATTTCCATCGCCAATTCCAGCGGCCAGACCGTATTCACCGGCAAATACACCGCCGGCGCCGCCTCGGATGTTCCCTTCACCTGGAACGGCCAGGGCAATGACGGCACGCAATGGCCTGACGGCAAGTACACGATCACGGCGACCGGCAAGGACGTCGCCGGCAACAATGTCGGCATCGCAGCCCAGGTGCAGGGCGTGGTCTCGTCGGTCGACCTGACCCAGTCACCGCCGCTGCTCAGCATCGACGGCAACAGCTACACGCTGAGCCAGGTGAAGACCATCGTCGCGACCAGCAGCAATTAAGGTCGATTCCGCTGCGACATACTCGGTGTCGTCCTGGCGAAAGCCAGGACCATAGCCACCGAACGTCATTTTGGGGCGGAGAGGTTACTCCGAGTCTTCGCCAAACTGCGCTTTGGGGTAACAGGGTCCTGCCTTTCGCCAGGACGACGTCGACGGGCCTCTGCACCAGCGCGCCGGCCCCCATTCGTTAGTAAAGTATTTACGAAGACCCCGCTCGGCCGGCTGAAATCACCGTTTCAGCCCGCCGGGCCGGTTTCGTTCCAGCCGGATTCAACGAGAATTGTATTGAAGCCTTAGGCTTAGCGGATTTTTAAGCCGGCACGCGTAGGGTTATGGCGTGAGTTCAGTGGTTGAGAGTTTGTGAGTACGCCATGACAGAACCCCATCGCCCGAGGGTAAAATACGTCATCGGGCCGGACGGCAGTCCGCTGACGATTGCAGATCTGCCCGCACCCGGCACCAAACGCTGGGTCATCCGCCGCAAGGCCGAAGTCGTCGCCGCAGTGCGTGGTGGACTTCTCTCGCTGGAGGAGGCCTGCAGCCGTTATACCCTGACGGTCGACGAATTCCTCTCCTGGCAGTTTTCCATCGACCAGCATGGTCTGGCGGGTCTGCGCACCACCCGCATCCAGCAATATCGCCAGTAAGCAATCCGGAAATCTGCTGCTTTTGACGAAATCAGCCTCGCCCTGCGAGGCCGATTTTTTTCATGTTCGCCCCTTTTGTCTCAGCTCTTAACCTTCGTTAACCATATCGAAACCATCACCTAGGCAATAATTGCCCACTCGTCCGCTCTTGGAATGCGGGTCGAATCTGTCGGGGCGGTTGCTTGCAAGGTCTTGCGGACTTCTTAAAAGGTATCGGCGCCGCTCGCTTCGGGGCGATGATCGCGGTCACCGCCGCGCTCATCGGCTTCTTCGCGTTCGTCATCATGCGCGTCACCACGCCGCAGATGACGACGCTGTTCACCGATCTCAGCATGGAGGATTCCTCCAGCATTATCAAAGATTTGGAGCGCCAGGGCATCCAGTACGAGCTGCGCAATGATGGCAGCATCATCATGGTGCCCAAGGACAAGGTCACCCGCCTGCGCATGAAGCTCGCGGAGGGCGGCCTGCCCAAGGGCGGCGGCGTCGGCTACGAGGTCTTTGACAAGTCGGACGCGCTCGGCACCACCTCTTTCGTCCAGAACATCAATCATCTGAGGGCACTGGAGGGCGAACTCGCCCGCACCATCCGCGCCATCGACCGGATCCAGGCCGCCCGCGTCCACCTCGTCCTGCCCGAGCGTCCGCTGTTCGCGCGCGCGGCGCCGGAGCCGTCGGCCTCCATCGTGGTGCGGGTCCGCGGCTCGCTCGAAGCCCAGCAGATCCGCGCCATCCGCCACCTCGTTGCTTCCGCAGTCAACGGCCTGAAGCCGCAGCGGGTCTCGATCGTAGATGAGTCCGGCCAACTGCTCGCAGACGGCGCCGCCACCGATCCGGAGCAGGCCGCAGGCGACGACCGGCGCATCGCCTTCGAAAAGCGGCTGCGCAAGGAGGTCGAGGACATCGTTTCCTCCGTGGTCGGTTCGGGCCGCGCCCGCGTCCAGCTCTCCGCCGATTTCGACTTCAACAAGATCACCCAGACCTCGGACAAGTTCGATCCCGAGGGCCGCGTGCTGCGCTCGACCCAGACCCGCGAGGAAAGCAGCCTCACCGCCGACACCAACGGCCAGGTCACCGTCAATAACGAGCTTCCCGGCAACCAGCAGAACAGCGGCGTTGCGGCGAAGGACCAGACCAAGAAGTCCGAGGAGACCAATAATTACGAGATCTCCCGCACCACCAAGACCGAGGTGACCGAGGCAGGCCGGGTCAACCGCATCTCGGTCGCGGTGCTGGTCGACGGCATCTATTCCAAGAACGACAAGGGCGAGCTCGTCTACACCGATCGGACCAAGGAGCAGCTCGACCGCATCGCCACCCTGGTGCGTTCGGCGATCGGCTTCGACCAGAAGCGCGGCGACCAGGTCGAGGTCGTCAATCTGCGCTTTGCCGACGCCCCCTCCACCGCGCCGATCGCCGAGCCCTCCGGCTTCCTTGGCATGCTGCAGTTCACCAAGGACGACATCATGTATTTCGTCGAGCTCGGCGTGATGATGCTGCTCGGCCTGGTCGTGATGTTCATGGTGATCCGCCCGCTGGTGAAGCGCATCCTCGCCTCCGACGAAGTCGCCGCCGCCATATCAGGCGTGCTCTCCGGCCCCGCGTCGTCCGAAGAAGCCGCGCCGGCCGCCGCCGGCCAGGCGCTGATCCCGGGCGGTGCCGCCAGCGCGATCGACGTTGCCACCATCCAGGGCCAGGTCCACGCCCAGTCCGTGCATCGCGTCGGCGAGCTCGCCGAGCGCAACCCCAACGAAACCGTCGCCATCATCCGTCAGTGGTTGGCGGAGCCCACGAAGTAACCGAAGCCAATTGAATCAAGAAGTGATCTGACATGGCCGCCTCCTTGCAAAACGCCAACTCGAACGACATCACCAGCGTGATCTCCACGCTCGGTCAGCGCGCCGGCAACCGGCAGGGCGGCGGCAAGACCGAGGCATTGTCAGGTCCGAAGCGCGCCGCGATCCTGATGTTGGCGCTCGGCGAACAGTATGGCGGCAAGATCTGGGGCCTGCTCGACGACGACGAGGTGCGCCATCTCTCGCTGGAAATGTCGACACTCGGCACCGTCGAGGTCGACACGGTCGAGGATATGCTGCTCGAGTTCGTCTCGCGCATGTCGGCCTCGGGCGCGCTGATGGGCAATTTCGATGCGACCGAGCGCCTGCTCCAGCAGTATCTGCCGCCGGAGCGCGTCAACGGCATCATGGACGAGATCCGCGGCCCCGCGGGACGCAACATGTGGGAGAAGCTCTCCAACGTGCAGGAAGAGGTTCTCGCCAACTACCTCAAGAACGAATATCCGCAGACCATCGCCGTGGTGCTGTCGAAGCTGAAGCCGGAACATGCGGCGCGCGTGCTCGGCATTTTCCCCGAAGATCTCGCGCTCGACGTCGTCAACCGCATGCTGAAGATGGAGGCGGTTCAGAAGGAAGTGATCGAGAGCGTGGAGAAGACGCTGCGCACCGAATTCATGTCGAACCTGTCGCAGACCCGTCGGCGCGACGCCCACGAGGTGATGGCGGAAATCTTCAACAATTTCGACCGCCAGACCGAAACCCGTTTCATCACCTCGCTCGAAGAGGACAACCGGGAATCGGCCGAGCGCATCAAGGCGCTGATGTTCACCTTCGACGACCTCGTTAAGCTCGATTCCGGCTCGGCCCAGACCTTGATGCGCAACGTCGACAAGGACAAGCTCGGTGTGGCGCTGAAAAGCGCCAACGAGGACGTCCGCAACTTCTTCTTCGGCAACATGTCCTCGCGCGCGGCCAAGATGCTGCAGGACGACATGGCGGCGATGGGGCCGGTGCGCCTGCGCGACGTCGACGAGGCCCAGGCGCTGCTGGTCAACCTCGCCAAGGACCTCGCCGCCAAAGGCGAGATCATGCTGACCAAGAACCGCGCTGACGACGAGCTGGTGTATTGATGGGTGCTCCCGCCAAATTCCTGTTCGACACCGACTTCGCCGCGCCCGACCGGACGCGCGAGAAGGCCGCGACCGCGGCCGAAATCGCGCAGAAAGTCGCGGAAGCCGAAGCGCGCGCCTATCAAGACGGCTTTGTCGCGGGTCAGCGCGAGGCCAAGGCCGAGAGCGACCGCCGCGTTGCACTTGCCATGGAAGAGATCAGTATTGGTATCCGGGGCGTCGCGTCGGGCATCGGCAACATCGAGACCAAAATGGAGACAGAGGCGGTCGAGGTCGCAATCGCCGTGGCGCGCAAGCTGTGCGCCGACCTGATCGCCGCCGAGCCGCTTGGCGAGATCATGGCGCTGGTCAAGGACTGCTTCTCGCATCTCGTCGCGACGCCGCATCTGGTCGTCCGCATCAACGAGGCGCTCTACGACAGCGCGCGCGAGAAGATCGAGCGGCTCGCCAAGCAGAGCGGCTTCGAAGGACGGCTGGTGATCCTGGCCGAGCCTGAAATTGCCACCGGCGACTGCCGGATCGAGTGGGCCGATGGCGGTGTCGTGCTGGAGCGCAGCGCCATTGCGGCCAAGATCGACGACATGGTCGGACGCTATATCGCGTCCCGCAAGGGGAACTAAGCCATGAGCGACACCGACGGACAGGTCCCGCTGCCCGATCTCAACGGCCCGTTGCCGCCCACCGGCGCCGACGTCGGCTACAACGAGGACGAATATGCGGCGCGTGTCGCCGCAGACCTTGAGGCCGTCTTCGACGTGCCGGTGCAGGTCTCTGCGGTGCTCGGCCGCTCCAAGATGGATGTCGGCGAGCTGTTGAAGCTCGGACCCGGCACCGTGCTCGAGCTCGATCGCCGTGTCGGCGAGGCCATCGACATCTACGTCAACAACAAGCTCGTCGCCCGCGGCGAGGTGGTGCTGGTCGAAGACAAGCTCGGCGTGACCATGACGGAAATCATCAAGACGGAACGCGGCTAAGGCGCGCAAAGCGAATGACGCGCGGCAGCGCGAACAGACGGACAGGAGACTGACATGCGGCTTCTCATCGTTGGCACATTGAAGGGCCAGCTCACCACCGCCACCAAGATCGCGATGGATAACGGCGCCACCGTGACCCATGCCGAGGATCACGAGCAAGCGATGCGCGTGCTGCGCGGCGGCAAGGGCGCCGACCTGCTGCTGGTCGACGTCGCCCTCGACATCCGCGACCTCGTGATGCGGCTCGAGGCCGAGCACATCCACGCCCCGATCGTTGCCTGCGGCATCACCAATGACGCCCGCGCGGCAGTCGCCGCCATCCATGCCGGCGCCAAGGAATACATCCCGCTGCCGCCGGATCCCGAGCTGATCGCCGCTGTGCTCGCCGCGGTCGCCAACGATTCCCGCGAGCTGGTCTATCGCGACGACGCCATGGCGCGCGTCATCAAGCTCGCCCAGCAGATCGCAGGCTCCGACGCCTCGGTGATGATCACCGGCGAATCCGGCACAGGCAAGGAAGTGCTGGCCCGCTACGTCCACACCCGCTCGGCCCGCGCCAAGCGCCCCTTCATCTCGATCAACTGCGCCGCGATCCCCGAACACCTGCTGGAGTCCGAGTTGTTCGGCCACGAGAAGGGCGCCTTCACCGGCGCGATCGCCCGCCGCATCGGCAAATTCGAGGAGGCGACCGGCGGCACGCTGCTGCTGGACGAAATCTCCGAGATGGACGTCCGGCTGCAATCGAAGCTGCTCCGCGCCATCCAGGAGCGCGTGATCGACCGCGTCGGCGGCACCAAGCCGGTTCCGGTCGACATCCGCATCATCGCGACCTCGAACCGCAACCTGGCGGACGCCGTGCGCGAAGGCACGTTCCGCGAGGACCTCCTGTTCCGCCTCAACGTCGTGAACCTGAAGATCCCGCCACTGCGTGAGCGCCCCGCCGACATCCTGGAGCTCGCCCAGCACTTCGTGAAGAAATACGCCGAAGCCAACGGCGTGCCGCTGCGCCCGATCTCGGCGGAAGCCAAACGCGTGCTCTCCGCCAACCGATGGCAGGGCAACGTCCGCGAGCTCGAAAACACCATGCACCGCGCTGTGCTGATGGCCCAGGGCGACGAGATCGGCTCCGATGCGATCCTCACCCCCGACGGCGACCGCCTCGACCTCGCCAAGACGCCGCCCGCCGTGGCGCACGCGACCATGGCCGCCGAGCAGGTGACGCGGGCCTTGGTGGGGCGCACCGTGGCGGACGTCGAGCGCGACCTGATCCTGGAGACGCTGAAACACTGCCTCGGCAATCGCACCCACGCCGCGAACATCCTCGGCATCTCGATCCGCACCCTGCGCAACAAGCTCAACGAATATGCCGACGGCGGCATCCCGATCACCCCGGCGGGAGGGCCGGGCGAGCATCCGCGGATGCCGATGATCGGGGCGTAGGCGCTCCGGCAAAGCCAATGATAAGAATGCCCGGACCCGGTCCGGGCATTCTTTTGCCAAATGATAGCGGCATGGAGCGAACACATGGCCGCACCGCATCTCGCCACTAGGTCACCGCGGCACCAGGCCTTATAACCCCGCGTGAGAACCACGCGAGGGACCACATGTCTGAAGCTCAAATCACGGATTGGCTGGCGTCGCAGAAGCAGGCCATGATCGACCTGCTCCGCGACGTCGTGAACATCGATTCCGGGTCCTATGACAAAGAAGGCGTCGATGCGGTCGGTGCGCGGTTCGAACGGCATTTTGCCGAGCACGGCATTCCGTCCCGGCGCGAGGCCAACGCCACGTTCGGCGACGCGATCCATGCCGAGGTGGCAAAACCCGGCAGCAACGAAAAGCCGGTGCTGTTGATGGGGCATCGCGACACCGTGTTCGGCAAAGATGAAGCCAAGCGCCGCCCCTTCACGATCCGGGAGGGTCGCGCCTACGGGCCCGGCGTCGCCGACATGAAGTCCGGCCTCGTCATGAACGTGTTCGTGGCGACCGCCTTCCACAAATTCGGCGGCTCGCCTCATCCGATCAAGGTGCTGATCACTTCGGACGAAGAGATCGGCTCGCCATCGTCGCGCTCCGTGATCGAGCGCGAAGGACGCGCTGCGCGCGCCGTGTTCAATTCCGAGCCGGGCCGTCCCACGGGCAACGTCGTCACCGGGCGCAAGGGCGGCATCTTCATGCATCTTGCCATCACCGGCAAGGCGGCGCATTCCGGTGCGAATTTCGCGGCGGGCGTCAGCGCGATCGGCGAGCTCGCGCACAAGATCGTTCAGATCCACGCACTGACCGATCTCGACAAGGGCATCACGCTCAATGTCGGCCTCGTCTCGGGCGGACAGTCCGTCAACACGACGGCGCCTTACGCCGAGGGTCAGATCGACATGCGCTATGTCGATCCCGCCGACCGCACGAGGGTGATGGCCGCAATCGAAAAGATCGTTGCGACATCGTTCGTTCCGGGCACCAGCGCTGCACTGACGATCAAGGGCGAGTTCGTGCCGCTGGTGCAGAGCGAGGCCTCGAAGGCGCTGTTCGAGGGTTACCAGGCGGCCGCGAGGCAGGTCGGCCTCACCACGCTCCAGGGCGAGTTCTCCGGCGGCTGCGCCGATTCCGGCTTCACCGCCGCTGTGGGTACGCCGACCATCTGCGGCCTCGGGCCGGTCGGTGGGCTCGCGCACACGCCGGAGGAATATCTCGAGCTCGACAGCATCGTGCCGCGCGCGCAGGCGCTGGCGCTGGCGATTCTGAAGGGCTAAAGCGGGATGAGGTTAGGTTGAATCGATTTGGGATTCCCAAATCAGCTTCTTTCTGATTCACCATGCTGGCTGGAAGGAGGCCAGCATG
>NZ_LBJG01000073.1 GCF_028128765.1 Bradyrhizobium sp. CCBAU 51627 | reverse complement strand
GACATCGCCACGCGCCTTGGCCGGTGGCCACCGGCCAAGGCGCTAAGTCGCTTCCATCGCACAAAATGGTCCCGTGCAGATACAAGGGGTATCTATCCACGCGCAACGCTTTTCGTGGCGAAAGAGACCCCGTCTCGCCGCTATCGCGGCGAGCCACCCTCTCCCACAAGGGGAGAGGGTAGGAAAGGCTCACCACATCGTCGCGGCGGCACGCTCCGGCCAGGCGCGATCATATTCCGCGCCGCCGACCTTGTTCTGGCTCATCTCGGCGAGGATCTGGCCCGGTGTCGGCAGCGTCTTCGGATCGACGCGCTTGTCGGGATTCCAGAGATCGGCGCGGACAATGGCGCGTGCGCATTGGAAGTAGATCTCGTCCACCTTCGTCACCATGACGCTGCGCGGCGCCTTGCCCTGGACCTCGAACGAGGCCAGCAGTTCGGGCGCGACCGAAAGGTGCGCGCGGCCGTTGGCGCGGACGGCGTTGCCGGAGCCGGGGATCAGGAACATCAGCGACACCCGGGGGTCGCGCACGATGTTGCGAAGGGAATCGATCCGGTTGTTGCCACGGCGATCCGGAAGCATCAGCGTTTTCGGATCGTGGATGCGGACGAAGCCGGGGAGATCGCCGCGCGGCGAGCAGTCGATGCCTTCCGGCCCGATGGTGGCGAGCGCCGCGAACGGCGCCTGCTCGATGAAGACGCGGTAGAGCGGGGTGACGTGGTCGGCGACTTTAACGGTCGAGGCGTCGTTGGTGGCGCCGTAGATGGCTTCTAACTGTTCGACCGTCTCAATCACCGTCATTCCGGTCTCTCCTGTCCTGCCGGCTATTCGCCCCAGCATTCGTTCCTGATCACGCGCACGAGCTGGCGGCCGTGATAGTCCGCGCTGCCGGCGTTGAGGATGGTAACATCGGCATGGGTCGATGAATCGTCAACGCTGCGAGCGAGCCGATCGGCGATGTTGCCGTCGCTGTGACGCGCGCGTGCGGCAAGCCGCTGCGCCAGCACGTCCGGCGGCGCCGTGATCGCGACAACGACGACGTTGGCGTAGGCTTGGCGCAAGGCGGCAATCACTGTCCGCGAGACGTTGGCGACGACAGTGCGGCCCGCACGGATGTCGCCGTTGATCTCCAGCGGCAGGGCGTAGCAATGCCCATGCGCCTCCCAGTGCACCGCGAAATCGCCGTGCTCGCCTGCGCGGCGGAAATCGTCGGGACTCATTGCGATATTGTCCTCATCGGACGACGACGCACGCGTCACGATACGGCGCGGAAAGACGACATCCCGATCATCGGCGCAGGCGACCTGCGCCAGCCGCAGCAGCGTGTCCTTGCCGGCGCCGCTCGGACCGACCACGAGCACGAGCCGGCCGGGACCGATCGCGCCCGCCCTGTCCTGTGCCGTGGTCTCGGTCCTGCTCATGCGACACGGCCGCCTTCGCGCCAGACGCTGCGGACCACGGGAACGCTGCCCGCAATGTGGACGCGGATCAGATCGGCACGCTTGCCGATGGCGATCTCGCCGCGATCGGTGAGGCCGACCGCGTCGGCAGGCGCCTTGGTCACGGTGCGAACGGCCGCCGGCAGGCTGATCGAGGGCGCATGCTCGGGCAATTGCAGCGCGCCCATCAAGAGGCTCGACGGGATGTAGTCCGACGACAGGATATCGAGCAGGCCTTCGCGCGCGAGATCGACCGCGGCGATGTTGCCGGAATGCGAGCCCCCGCGCACGACGTTGGGCGCGCCCATCAGGATGTCGACGCCGGCCCGGTGCAGGCCGCGCGCGGCCTCCAGCGTGGTCGGGAATTCCGCCACCGCGACGCCGTCACGCACGGCATCCGCGACGTTCTCCTCGGTGGTGTCGTCATGGCTCGCCAGCGGAATCTTGTATTCGTGCGCCAGCGCCACGATCTCGCGCATATTGGTCGCAGCATATTTCTTCTGGTACTCGAAGCGCTTTGCAAAGAGCTCGTCGAGCTCGGCATCGGTCTTGCCGCCGCCCTTGCCGCGGTAGTAGTCGCGGAGCTTCACTTCATCGCGGAACTGGCGCTGGCCGGGCGTATGGTCCATCAGCGACATCAGCTTGACGTCCGGCCGGTCGATCAGCTCCCTGGCCTCCTCGACCACGCTCGGCATCGGGATTTCGCAGCGCAGATGCAGGAAGTGGTCGGCCCGCAGCAAATTCGAATCGCGCGCGGTCGTGATGGCGGCGGCGAGCACGCCGGCGCGGCCGTCAACTTCCTCGGCGCCGTCCTCGCGCCAGACCCTGAGCGAATCGAACACGGTGGTGATGCCTGACGTGGCGAGCTGGCCATCATAGGAGACGACCGCCGCGACCGGGTTCCAGAATACTTTTGGGCGCGGCACGTAGTGCGCTTCGAGGTGATCGGTGTGGAGCTCGATCAGGCCGGGCATGATGAGATCGCCGCCAGCGTCCCCTGCCCCCGCGGGTGCAGTCCCATCGCCGATCTCGGCGATGCGTCCGTCGGCAAGAGCAAGCCAGCCCTGTTCGATCACCCGGTCAGCCAGCACGATCCTGGCGTTGGCGATCACGGTGTCCTTCGGCTTCATGTCCCTCTTCCTTCAGGCCGCGGCGGCAAAGCCGGTGACGTCGACGATACGGTCGGCGATCAAATGGCGGATTTCGTCGTCATGGACAATGGCGACCATGGCAACGCCACGGCGCTTCTTCTCGGCAACCAGCTCGACCACGATGGCGCGGTTGGCGGCATCGAGCGAGGCGGTCGGCTCGTCCAGCAGCAGGATCGGCAGATCCGAGATGAAGCCGCGCGCGATGTTGACGCGCTGCTGCTCGCCGCCGGAGAAGGTCGCCGGCGGAAGCGGCCAGAGCCTTTCGGGAATGTTGAGGCGATGAAGCAGCGCCCCGGCGCGCGCCTGTGCATCCGCGCGCGTCATGCCACCGGCAATCAGGGGTTCGGCGACGACGTCGATGGTGGCGACGCGCGGCACCGCGCGCAGGAACTGGCTGACATAGCCGATGGTGGAGCGGCGGACGTTGAGCACCTGACGCGGCTCGGCGGTCGCGAGATTGATGATCTCACCGCGATGGCGGATGCCGATGCGACCGGAATCGCAGCGGTAATTGCCGAAGATCATCTTCAGGATCGACGATTTGCCGGCGCCTGATGGCCCTGACAGCACGACGCACTCGCCGGGATCGACGTGGAAGGTGACGCCGCGCACGACGGGCAACTCGATGCCGCCCTGCAGGTGCATGGTAAAGGTCTTGTTGGCGCCGGCGATGTCGATCATGGCAGTCATCGGAGAACTCATGGCGGCAGAATCGAGGAAACGAGGAGCTGGGTGTAGGGCTCGCGCGGATCGTCCAGCACCTGGTCGGTGAGGCCGGTCTCGATGACGCGGCCGCCCTTCATCACCATCACACGATGCGACAACAGGCGCGCGACGGCGAGATCGTGGGTGACGATGACGACGGCGAGATGCAGCTCGGCAACGAGGGTGCGCAAGAGATCGAGCAGGCGCGCCTGCACCGAGACGTCGAGGCCGCCGGTCGGCTCGTCCATGAACACCAGCAGCGGTCCGGTGACGAGGTTGCGTGCGATCTGGAGACGCTGGCGCATGCCGCCCGAATAGGTGCGTGGCGCATCGTCGATGCGGGCGACATCGATCTCGACCCGCGTGAGCCAGTCGGAGGCGGATTCGCGAATCCGACCATAGTGATTCCAGCCCACCGCCATCAGCCGCTCGCCGACGTTGGCGCCGGCCGAGACGGCCATGCGCAGCCCCTGGGCCGGGTCCTGGTGCACGAAGCCCCAATCGGTGCGGAACAGCAGGCGCCGCTCGGCCTCGCCGAGCGCAGCGAGATCGCGGGTGACGCCGTCGCGCATCCGATAGGACACGTGGCCGCCGCTCGGCGCGAGCTGGCCCGACAGCAGCTGCAGCAGCGTCGATTTGCCGGAGCCGGATTCGCCGACGATCGCCAGCACCTCGCCGGGATAGAGCGAGAACGACACCTCGCGGCATGCAGCGATGCGGCCGTAGGATTTGCTGAGGCTATCGGCGATCAGCAGCGGCTGATCGGCTTCGAGAAGGTCAGCCATTTGCGTCTCCCTGCGCCTTGTCCTTGTAGGGCGCAGCACTCAGGGCGCCATGATGGCCGGCGGCCTGACGGCCCTCGCAATAATCGGTGTCCGAGCAGACGAACATGCGGCTGCCCCTGTCGTCGGTGACGATCTCATCAAGATAGGAGTTTTCGGCGCCGCACAGCGCGCAGGGCGCATTGAAGCGGTAGGGTTCGAACGGGTGATCCTCGAAATCGAGCGACACCACCTGGGTATAAGGCGGGATTGCATAGATGCGCTTCTCACGGCCGGCGCCGAACAATTGCAACGCCGGACAATTGTCCATCTTGGGATTGTCGAATTTCGGCGTCGGCGACGGATCCATCACGTAGCGCGCATTCACCTTCACCGGATAGGCGTAGGCGGTAGCGATGTGGCCGAACCGTGCGATATCCTCGTAGAGCTTCACATGCATCAGGCCGTATTCGGCGAGCGCATGCATGCGCCGGGTCTCGGTCTCGCGCGGCTCAAGGAAGCGCAACGGCTCGGGAATCGGCACCTGATAGACCAGCACCTGGTTTTCGTGCAGCGCCGCCTCGGGGATGCGGTGACGGGTCTGGATCACGGTCGCCTGGTCGGTCGCCGTGGTCGTGCCGACGCCGGCGGTCTTGGCGAAGAACTTGCGGATCGAAATCGCGTTCGTGGTGTCGTCCGAGCCCTGGTCGATCACCTTCAGCACGTCTTGCGGGCCAAGGATTGCTGCCGTCACCTGCACGCCGCCGGTGCCCCAGCCATAGGGCATCGGCATTTCACGGCTGGCGAACGGCACCTGATAGCCGGGAATCGCGATCGCCTTCAGGATCGCGCGGCGGATCATCCGCTTGGTCTGCTCGTCGAGATAGGCGAAATTGTAGGCGGGCGCGTTCATTCCGCGGCCTCCTTCATGCCATCGGACGCATCGGCTTCAAGAGAGGCTTCGGCAAACTCCTTGCGCAACTTGCGCAGGAGGCCGAGCTCGGACTGGAAGTCGACATAGTGCGGCAGCTTCAGATGCTCGACGAAGCCGGTCGCCTGGACATTGTCCGAATGCGACAACACGAATTCTTCATCTTGCGCCGGGGCCAGCGCCTCTTCTCCGAGCTCGCGGGCGCGCAAAGCACGATCCACCAGCGCCATCGACATGGTCTTGCGCTCGCTTTGCCCGAAGGCAAGCCCATAACCGCGCGTGAAGCACGGCGCTTCGGTGGCGGAGCCCTTGAACTGGTTGACCATCTGGCATTCGGTCAGCTCGATCGCGCCGAGCGGCACGGCGAAGCCGACGTCTTCGCCGACGAATTCGACCTCGACCTCGCCAAAGCGAATTTCGCCAACGAAGGGGTGATTGCGGCCGTAGCCGCGCTGGGTGGAGTAGCCCATCGCCAGCAGAAACCCCTCGTCGCCGCGCGCAAGATTTTGCAGGCGCAGATCGCGATCGGCCGGGAAGTTCAGCGGCTCGCGGGTGAGATCGCCGATAGTGGCGCCCTCTTCCGCCTGCGGCGAGGATTCGATCAGTCCGTCGCGGCCGAGAATGTCGGTCACGCGCGGCGTCGGTGCGGTTGATGCCTCTGACGTCGCCGGCGCTTCCGGCACAAAGCCCTCTGCGAGCGACGGATCGAGCAGGCGATGCGTGTAGTCGAAGGTCGGCCCGAGGATCTGGCCGCCCGGAATATCCTTGAAGGTCGCGGACACCCGCCGCCGCACCCGCATCGCGCCGGTATCGACCGGCTCGCTGGCGCCGAAGCGCGGCAACGTGGCGCGGAAGGCGCGAGCCAGGAAGATCGCTTCGATCAGATCGCCCCGCGCCTGCTTGATCGCCAGCGCCGCAAGCTCGCGGTCATAGAGCGAACCCTCGCTCATGACGCGGTCGACGGCGAGCCCAAGCTGCTCCGAGATCTGGTCGAGAGAGAGTTCCGGCACGCTTTGATCGCCGCGCCTGGCATCTGCGAGCAGGCGATGGGCGTTCTCGATGGCGCGTTCGCCGCCTTTGACTGCGACATACATGCGTCAGCCTCCCTTGTTCACGATGCGCGTGGTGCGCGGGATCGCAACCACGGCATCGTCGGCGACCAGGACCAGGTCGATGCCACGCGGAAACAGCGTCTCATTGCGGCGCAGGCACACGAACAGGTCGGATGGTTTGATCGACGCCTGCAGCGTCGCGACGCCGTCGATGCCGGGGCCTCGCAGTTCGAAGCTGCGGCCCGAATCCAGGCTGTCGACCTGGATGATCACCGTGGTCGAACGGTCAGGATATTCGTTGGTGCCGAGCGCGAAACGCTCGAGCGGGGGCAACGCATCGCCGTGGCTGATCAGCGCAAACGAAGCAATCGACGTATCCTGCACCACCGGCGCGCCGGTGTGGAACTTGAGCCACTTCAAGACATCGGAGCTTTCCGACATCCGCGCATCGAGCCAGAGCGGCGTGTCGTGGTCGAACAGCGTCAGCGCGATCGCGGCAGTGCCGCGCATCATAGAGCCAGCCGTTCCCGCCATCGGCACGATGCGCTGGACCGAGCCCGGCCGGGCCATCGCATCCATGACCGAGCGAAAGGTCGATTGCGCCGACAACACCTTGTCGGCGAACCCCGGCGGCAGCTCCGCAATCGTGGTCACGGCCTCACCCCTCACCGCGCACCATGGTATAGAAATCAACCTTCGTCGCGGCGGCCTGTTCGGCCTGCCGCTTGCGCCGGACCATAAGCTGCTCTCGCAACGGCGCGATTATGGCGCGCTCGACGGCGGCACCAAAGTCGCGCGATTGCACCAGCGCATCACAGAGGGCGATCAGCCGCGCCTTCTCACTGTTGCGGCCGAGCGTGTAGCCGAAGCCGACCTCCCCGCTCACAAGCCGCACCGCTGCGCGCGACACAGTGGCTTCGCCGAGATTGAACGGCGCGCCATCACCGCCGACCCGCCCGCGCAGCATGACGAGACCGTTTTCCGGCGCGCGCAAATCCTGATGTCCAGGCAAGGAGATCGTGCGGAGGCGGGCGGCGATCTCGCCCGCCTCCGCGTGCGCCAGCACGGCCATGGCGGCCTGGCGCTGGGCCTGCTGGGTGTTGTGTTGGCTCACCGAATCCACCGAACTTCCGACAGAATTGCCGAATCCAAGTTGTCTATGATACTAGACAACTTCATACGGGCGCGCCATGACTGTTTCGTGACAAAGGCATGATTTTCGGGCTAGGCTGATCGGCGACATGAGCATGCAGGACACTGCCTCCTCGGGCGTCGCGTTGTGGCGCCTCGTTGCCGACGGCATCGAACGCGGCATCGCCGACGGCCGCTTTTCCGCCGGCGACAGGCTGCCGGGCGAGATGGAAATCGCCGAGACCTACCGGGTCAATCGCCACACGGTGCGGCGCGCGCTCGCGGCGCTCGCCGAACGCGGCATCGTGCGCGCCGAGCGCGGCAGCGGCACCTATGTCGAGGCGCAGAAGCTCGCTTATCCCTTGCGCTCGCGCACGCGCTTCTCCGAGATCGTCGGCGCCGACGGCCGCGAGCCGCATGGAAAGATGATCGACGCGTCAGACGATGTCGCGACGCGCGAGCTCGCGCGAGAGCTCGGATTGAAGACCGGCGCCCCCTTGGTGCGGATCGAAGCCATTCGCCTCGCCGACCGCACACCGATCTGTGTTTCCACCACCTGGTTGTCGGCCGAGCTGTTTCCGGGCGCAGGCACGGTATTTGCCGCGACACGCTCGATGACAAAAATGCTCGAACATTACGGAATCCGCGATTACCGCCGTGGCGCCACTCGAATCACCGCCGGCATCGTCGATGCCACCGACGCCGCGCGGCTGGATCTGCCGCTGGGGCGGCCGGTCCTGGTGGTCGACGCGACCGACCACGCTCTCGACGGCAAGCCGCTGGTGACGAAGCACTCTCGCTTTGCGGCAGAGCGGGTGGAGTTTCTGGTGGAGCCGTAGGCTCTTCCCTCTCGCCTTGCGGGAGAGGGTGGCTCGCCGCGACAGCGGCGAGACGGGTGAGGGGTTCTCTCCGCGAGCCAACTTTCTCACAGTTGAATTTGCGGAGAGATACCCCTCATCCGGCGCTTCGCGCCACCTTCTCCCACAAGGGGAGAAGGGAAGAAGGAAGCTAGGCCACAGCCCGCCTGCCAATGATCGCAAAGCGCAGCTTGCCCGAGATGTAATCGATCGCGGCGACTGCGACCAGGATCATGAGGATCAGGAACGAGACCTTCTGCCATTCCAGCACGCGGATCTGCTCGGCAAGCTGCAGGCCGATGCCACCGGCGCCGACGATGCCGATGATGGTGGCCGAGCGCGTGTTGGATTCGATGAAATAGAGCACCTGGCCGGCGATGACGGGAAGCACCTGCGGCATCAGGCCGAAGCGGATCTCGTGCAGCGCGCTGCCGCCGGCGGCGCGAATGCCCTCGACCTGCTTCCGGTCGGCGCCTTCGATCGCCTCGGAGAACAGTTTGCCGAAGGCACCGAAATCCGAGATGGCGATGGCGAGCACGCCGGCGAACGGGCCGAGTCCAACCACGTTGATCCACACCAGTGCCCAGATCAGCGTATCGACACCGCGGATCGAATCGAGAAAGCGGCGCACCGGAAAGCGCAGGAGGATCGACGGCACGACATTGCGCGCCGCAAACAGGCTGACCGGCAGCGCCAGCAGGGCGGCCAGCGTGGTGCCGAGCAGAGCGATCGACAGGGTCTCGCCCAGCGCCTTCAGATAGAGCGGCAGCGACGAGCCGGGATCCGGCGGGATCATCATCATGCTGATCCAGCCGAGCTGGCTCAGCCCCGAGATGAAGCGCGAGGGCGAGAAATCGAGATCGACCAGGCCGAACACGAAGATCGCAAGCGCCGCCACCAGCATCATTGGCGTCGCCAAGCGCGACGACGCCGGACGGTCGAAGACGTCGGGATAGCGCGCGCGGAGCTCCGCAGCATTCACCTCCGGCTTCTTGCTCACGTGCGCGCCTCCTTGCCGAACAGCCGGCCGCGTACCCAGCCGGTCGTGATGTCGATCAGGAAGACCGTGGCGATGATGGTCACGAGGATGGCGCTGACGTCGGAGTAGTAGAATTTTCGGATCGCGACGATCAGTTCCTGTCCGATGCCGCCGGCGCCCACGAAACCTATCACCGAGGCCTCGCGCACATTGATCTCGAAGCGCAACAGCGCGTAGCTGGCATAGCCCGCCGAAACCTGCGGCAAGATCGCAAAGCGCATGCAGGAGAGCCAGCTTGCGCCCGTGGAGCGGATGCCCTCGACCGGCTTCATGTCGGCATTCTCGACGATCTCCGAAAACAGCTTTCCGAGCGCGCCGGTGGAGTGGATCGCGATTGCGAGCACGCCCGCCATCGGCCCGAGTCCGAACGCGATGACGAAGATCAGCGCGAAGACGATGCCGGGCACGGTGCGCGCGAATTCGAGCAGCCGCCGCACCGTGAAGCGCAGCCAGGGCGCGGGCGAGGTGTTCTCGGCCGCGAAGAAATTCAGTGCGAAGGCGAAGACGGAGCCGATCAGCGTACCGACATAGCTGATCAGCAATGTCTCGCCGAGCAGCTTCAGCCATTTGCGCCAGCCCCAGAACCACTCCCCGACATTGGTCCAGACCCGCTGGCCGCTGTCGAGGGTGAGGATGCGATCGAAATAGCTGACGAAATTGCCGAAATAGCTGAAGAAGGTGCGAAGGTTCACCTCGGCGCCGATCGAGGCCACGATCAGCGCGGCGACGAAGACGGCGAGGCCCGCGAGCAGACGCAGGCGCTTCCGCGCGACCGCCTTGCGATAGGCGGCGTTCATGGCAGCGAGTTGCTGCTCGGGCAGAATCGAGACCGCGATCGTCATGGGTTCGGGCGAGGACTATCCATCAAGAAAAAGAGCCGGGTCCATCGACCCGGCTCGAGGTGCATCGTCCCGACGAGCTCAGGACGCCTTCTTACGCAGATTGTCGACGAACCTAATCAGCTCGATGGTCTTGTTGTAGTCGTCGTTGGCGATCGGCTCCCACGGCTTGTTCTTGCCATCGGAAAGCTTCTTGAACGCCTCGGGGTCCTTGGTCGCCGCTTCGAGGAAGGCCTTCTTGATGGCGGCCTTCATGTCGTCAGGCAGATCGCTGAGATAGGCATAGGGCGAGTTGATGATGAGGTCGGACTTCACGATGATGCGGAAGTCTTCCTTCTTCATCACCGTGCCGTCGCCCGACTTCACCATGCCCTTGTTGAGCATGCGGGTCAGGTTGGAATCATCGTCCGCGTTCCACCAGTTGGCGGCGACGTCGACGGTTCCTTGCGCCAGCGCCAGCACGGCGTTCTCGTGGCTGCCGGTGAAGACCACCTTCGAGAAGTAGGCATCGGGGTCGATGCCCATCGCATTCAGCTTGAAGCGCGGCATGTTGTTGCCGGAGGTGGAATTCGGATCGACAAGCCCGAGATTCTTGCCCTTGAGGTCCTCGATCTTCTGGTAGGGCGATTTCGCCAACACATAGAAGACAGAGTAGTAGCCCTTCGAACCATCGGAGTTGACGTCGATGACGAAGGCGTCGGTCTTGACGCCGGTGACACGGGCTCGCGCGAAGGACGCCGGACCGTAATAGCCGATATGGATGTTACCGGCGCGCTGCCCCTCGATGAGGGCGGCGTAGTCATTGGCGACGCGCAGCGTGACCTTGATGCCGAGCTCCTTCGACAGGTAGTTGATGAAGGGAGCGTAGCGCTCGGTCACGCCCGAGCCGTTCTCGGCCGGAATCGCGGCGAAGGTGATTTCCGGATATTTCGCCCTCCAGTCTTCGGCGGAAGCGGATCCGGCAAAGGTCAGCGCGGCTGCGCCGGCAAGAACCAGTCTGCGAGTGATCATCGATAGCCCCTTCTTTGGTTAAGGTCGGTTCGTACGAAAGCCAGTGACGGGACGCAGCTCAGGCCGCCGCGGCCGTTCCGAGTGCCGGAACGCCCGCGGGCACCGGCGCAGGCGTGGCGCCCATGACGTCGGCGGCTTCGAGATCGTAAAGCTCGCGGGCGACAAGGTCGGTCAGCGCGGATGGCGCGCCGTCGAACACCACGCGGCCCGCCGCCATGCCGATCAGGCGGTCGCAATAGCTGCGCGCCAGGTCGAGCGAATGCAGGTTGCAGAGCACGGTGATGCCGAAATGCTTGTTGATGCGCAGCAGCGCATCCATGACGATTTTGGTGTTGCGCGGATCAAGCGAGGCGATCGGCTCGTCGGCGAGGATGATGTCGGGCTGCTGCACCAGCGCCCGGGCGATCGCGACGCGCTGCTGCTGGCCGCCGGAAAGCTGGTCGGCACGCTGGGCGGCGAGCGAGGCGATGTCGAACTGTTCGAGTGCCGACATCGCCAGCGCCCTATCCTGCTCGGGCCAGAGCTGCGACAGCGAGCGCCAGGCCGGCATGGTGGCGAGACGTCCCATCAGCACGTTGGTCAGCACGTCAAGCCGGCCGACCAGGTTGAACTGCTGGAAGATCATCGCCGATCGGGCCCGCCACTGCCGCAGCTCCCTGCCGCGCAACGCAGTGACATCGACGCCGTCGAACAGAATCCGGCCCTGCGTCGGCGTCACCAGACGGTTGATGGTCCGCAGCAAGGTCGACTTGCCGGCGCCGGAGCGCCCGATCACACCGACGAAGCCGCCGGGAGAGATTTGAAACGAAGCGTCGTCCACCGCGGCTTTTGCGCCGAAGCGGCACGTCAGACCTTCCACCACCAGCATGCAGGGCTCCAGAGTAGCTGGAGCCCACCGCTATCGCCGGCGCTTGACACTTGTGTGACACGTGCAATGCGGTGCGGCGATCGAGCACACCTCATCCCCTGTCATCGTCGCGTCATGACATCGTCATCGAGCCACTCGAAGACGAGCGCCCGCCCCTCGAACTTCCGGATGCAACATGACCAAGGTGCTATCGGTCGAGCCGACCATCGATCCCTCGGCGAGGCTGCACGAGACGAGGCTCGGCGCCTACACCGAGGTGGGCGCGCGCACGATCCTGCACGAGGTGACGATGGGTGATTACTCCTATGTCGTCAACGACGCCCAGATCACCTACGCCACCATCGGAAAGTTCTGCTCGATCGCGGCGATGACGCGGATCAATCCCGGCAATCATCCGATGCATCGCGCCACGCAGGCGCACTTCACTTACCGCTCCAGCGCCTTTTTCCCGGGCGAGAGCGATAATGCGGATTTTTTCGAGTGGCGGCGCCGGCATCACGTCCATATCGGCCATGACGTCTGGATCGGTCACGGCGCGATCGTGCTGCCGGGCCGCAATGTCGGCACCGGCGCGGTGATCGCGGCCGGCGCCATCGTCACCAGGGACGTGCCCGCCTATACCATCGTCGCGGGCAATCCGGCCCGGATCGTGCGCCGCCGGTTCTCGGAACAGATTGCCGGACGGCTTGCCGAGCTGGCATGGTGGGACTGGGATCACGACAAATTGCGTGAGGCGCTGCCCCATTTCCGCAAGCTCTCGATTGAAGATTTCCTGACGACATACGAAGCAGGGGCAAGCTCCTCCTCCAGCAAACGAAGCGCGGTCGCGTGACAGACATTTTCATCCAGGGTGGCCGGACCCTGATCGGGTCCGAGTTTGTCGAGACTTCCCTTGGCGTATCGGGAACGGAGATCGGTCACATCGACGCATCGCGCGGCCGCGCGCAGCTCGCGATCGATGCGCGCAATCTGCTGGTGCTGCCGGGAATCGTCGATCTGCACGGCGATGCCTTCGAGCGGCAGATGATGCCGCGTGCCGGCGTCGATTTCCCGATCGACGTCGCGCTGGCCGAGACGGACCGCCAGGTCATCAGCAACGGCATTACCACGGTGTTCCACGCTACCACCTGGTCGTGGGAGCCGGGCTTGCGCAGCGGCGACAATGCACGGCGCTTGCTCGAGGCGATCGAGCGGCAGCGTCCGCACTTTGCTGCCGACACCCGCTTCCATTTGCGGCACGAGACCTACAATCTCGATGCCGAGGCAGAGATCGGCCAATGGCTGAGCGAGGGACGCGTCGACCTGTTCGCCTTCAATGACCACATGGACGGCACCGTCGCCGACATGGCCAAGCCGCGCAAGCGCAACCGCATGGTGGAGCGCACCGGCCTGTCGAGCGAGGCGTTCGACAAGCTGGTCGCGCATGTCGTCTCGCGCGCCGCCGGTGTCCCGGCCTCGATCACCCGGCTCGCAGCAGTGGCTCGCGGCGCCGAGGTGCGTATGCTCTCGCATGACGATGCGACGCCATCGATGCGGCGGAATTTTCGCGCCATGGGCGTGACGCTCGCCGAGTTTCCGATCAACGAGGAGACGGCGCGCGAGGCCGCGGCCGCAGGCGATGCCATCGTCTACGGCGCGCCGAACGTCGTGCGCGGCGGCAGCCACACCGGCTGGACCAAAGCGTCGGACATGATCGCGAAGGGGCTCTGCTCCGTGCTGGCTTCGGACTATTATTATCCGGCGCCGCTGCTGGCCGCGTTCCGCCTTGCCGCAGACGGCGTGCTGCCGCTGGCGGAAGCGTGGCACTTGATCTCGTCGGCGCCCGCGCGAGCCACCGGCCTGACCGATCGCGGCGCGCTCGCGGCAGGCCGTCGCGCCGACATCCTGCTCGTCGACGACAACATCCCGCTGCGGCCGCGGCTAATCGCGGTGATCGCGGCCGGCAAGCTCGTGCATCTGACCGATGCGACGCGGCTGCTCGGCACGGCGGCGACGCCGCGCGAGACTGTCGTTGCGGCGTAAATTGGTTATGCTCCGGCAATGACAGGTCCTCCCCGCTACGCGATCTATTTTGCCGCCGGTGCCGACAACGCGCTCACCCGCTTCGGCGCCGAGTTGCTCGGCTATGAGGCCTATAGCGGCGATGAGGTCCCGTTTCCGGGCGCGGCGCTACGCACGGCGCCGGACTGGCGCGACATCACCGCCGATCCCCGCAAATACGGTTTTCATGGCACGCTGAAGGCCCCGATGGCGCTGGCATCAGACAAGACCGAGGCCGAGCTCGTTGCGGCTTGCGCCGCATTCGCCGGCAAGATCCGGCGGATTCCGGTGATCCGTCCTGTGGTCGATGCGATCAGCGGCTTCATCGCCATGATCCCGGCCGAGCCGGTCGACGCCCTGCAAAAGCTCGCCGCCGATTGCGTCCGTGATTTCGACTGCTTCCGTCCGCCTCTGACGGCGGAGGATCGCGCGCGGCGCAGGCCGGAAAAGCTTACCGAGCGCCAGCGCCAGTACCTCGATCGCTGGGGTTATCCGTACGTGATGGAAGAATTCCGCTTTCACATGACGCTGACGGGACGGCTCGATGCCGAGAGGCGCGGGCCGATCCTGGAGATGCTGCGAGCGAGGTTTGCGGCGCTGAGGCTCGAGACGCTGCCGATCGATCGCATCACGCTGTTCAAGCAGGATGATGCGAAGGCACGCTTTCGCATCATCGGCGAGTGGACTCTGGCGCGGGTGGAGCTCAGCGCCAGCTCACGAGATTGAAAGCGAGCGCCACCGCGCCGACCATAATGAGGCTGGTCGCCCATACTGCATCGAGATTGAACCAGCTTCGCGAGACGAACCTCAATCCCAGATGGCGGTAGACCAGCCACGCCAGACACCCGCCGGCGCCGACCATGGCGGTCACATGCACCAGGGACACCAGCACCGCCATCCCGAGGCTTGCCTTCATCAGCGCGCCCGCCGCCTCATGGCCGGCATCGAGATCGAAGGCCCGGCAGAGCCCGAGGTAGATCGGCACCAGCATCAGGGCGGCGCCATGAGCGATGGCGACGGCAAACGACCAGAGCGCCAGTTGTGTCGGCGGAATTCGGGTCAGCGCGCGCGGATGACGACGGTCGATCAGCCGATAGACGCCAAAGCCGATGACGAGAAGGCTCGCACCGAGCTGGACTGGACGCTGCCACTCGGCCAGCACGAGCAGGAAGGCGAATGGCAGCAGCACGAGAAGTGTTGCCAGGAGATGCCCGGCCGACAGGGCCCACAACGCACGGAAGAGCGCGCGCGGGCTCTTGTCCATGAGCCCGGCCGAAACGGCGAGTGGCCATCCCATTCCCGGATTGACCCCGTGATAGAGACCGCTCGCAACAAGCGCGAGCCACAACCAGCCAACCGCCGGGCCCGCATTCGCCCCATCTAGGCCGACGGGTAGCAAAAGGAGTCGGTCGAACAGTCGCCGCCCTCGAGCCTGATCTGGTGCGCCCGATATCCGTCGGGGAAGCTCACGAAATAGTCCTTGTCGAGCTCGAGGCTGCCGTTGCGACCGACATTCGCCATGACTTCCACGCCCGGAACCCCATCGGGATAGAACTGGTCATCCCAGGTCGAATAGAGCGAATTGGTCCAGTAGACGCGCCTGCCGTCGCGGCTGATCTCGACCATCTGCGGACCGCCCGCAAATGCCTTGCCGTTCGGATGGGGCGTGCGGCGCGCGATGCCGCCAATGTGAACGGAGCCCGCAAGCTTCGGCTTTCGCGGGTCGCTCACGTCGTACTGGCGCATTTCGCCCGTGCCCCAGCACGAGACATAGAGAAACCGGTCATCCATCGACAGATCGATGTCGGTCACCAGCGGCGGCACGGCGCCAAACCCCTGCAGCAGCGGCGGGAGCTGCTCCTTTGGCGCGGATTCGGGAGGGATCGTCGCTGTCTTCTCCGCATGGAATTTCCCGCCCTCGCGCCACCAGGTCCAGATCGATGCTTCGAGGTTGGTGGTGTCGATCACAACGCCAACGAAGCCGTATTCGCGAACGGGATCGTGCGCGGGCCGCACCTCCAGCGCCATCTGATGATTGGCGCCGAGGTCGATGGTTTGCACGTTGCGCCGAGCGCGGAGGTCCCAGAAGTGGAGACGATGGCCGTATTTATTCGACAGCAGATCCTCCGGGACGATCCCGTTCTCGAACTGCGGCGGCAACGCCCATTCGCTCGTC
Organism: Bradyrhizobium sp. CCBAU 51627; assembly: GCF_028128765.1. Classification (GTDB taxonomy): domain Bacteria; phylum Pseudomonadota; class Alphaproteobacteria; order Rhizobiales; family Xanthobacteraceae; genus Bradyrhizobium. The sequence continues at coordinate 11,136 of NZ_LBJG01000073.1, read as the reverse complement.
ACCATGTAGTCGCGCGGCAGGTTCCACCAGAAATCATAGTGCAGCGTCTGCGGACCGCGGTCGATCTCCCATCGTCCGAGGACCTCGAACGTCTCGCAATCCATGATGAAGACGCCTGGAGGGCCATTGGTGCCATCCTTGCCTCCGCCGCCCAGCGTGCTCACATAGATGCCGTCCGGCCCGCAATGAATGGTGTGCGGCCGCGAGTAGCCGGTCTTCTTGAAGACTTCCTCAGGTTCGATGATCTTGTGGATCTTGGCCTTGGTCGGATCGGGCTTGGTATCGATGATGTAGATCCGCGACGAGCGCAGCCCGGGGATGATGAGATAACGCCGCTCGATGAAGGCGTGTCCGGTTAGCGGCGACAAGGCCGAGGAGCAGGCATTCCAGCCGAAGTGATGAAACTCATCGCCCTTTTTGGACATCGTCACGGTGTGGACGATTTGGCTGTAGCTCGGCGATCCCGGCTTGACGTCGATAACCGCGAGAGCATCCGGCTTTGAGAAATCCGGACTGAGCAGCAACGTGTAGGCAAAATTCTCCGCAGGTGCTTCCATCGCAAGCTTGGGCGATGCGTGAAAGGTGGGATCCGGCCTCATCGTCATGGCACTGCCTCCCTGTTCTGTCGGTTCGCGCCAACCTGGCTCGGGATAGCGGCATAATGAAGAACAGTTCCGCGATGTCTTGCGTCCTGCGGGCTTGGTCGGCGAGCGTACAATATGCCATTGCCGTGCTGCGGGGAACGGCCGGCGCCGCGCTAATTCGACGCCTTCAGGCGAAATGGGCGGCCCTCGTCATTGCGAGCTGAGCGAAGCAATCCAGACTCTCTGCAAAACCAGCCCGGATTGCTTCGTCGCAAGGGCTCCTCGCAATGACGGCGGAGAGAGCTACTTCCCCCACCGCAGCGCCAGCGCGTCGCGCTCCTTGGCCAGTTCCAGCAGCCCGGCCCGCGTCGCAGGATGCAGCGGCTGCAGCGGATGGCGGACTGCATCCGATTTGATCACGCCGCCGGCCTGCATCATCGCCTTGCAGGCAATCAGGCCGCATTGGCGGTTCTCGTAATTGATCAGTGGCAGCCAGCGCTCATAGGCGGCCTTCGCCTTCTCGCGATCACCGGCGAAGTAGGGATCGATGATCTGGCGGATGCCGTCGGGATAGCCGCCGCCGGTCATCGCGCCGGTGGCGCCGGCATCGAGATCGGCCATCAGCGTGATGGCCTCTTCGCCGTCCCAGGGGCCTTCGATGGCGCTGCCCCCGGCCTCGATCAGGCTGCGCAGCTTTGCTGCAGCGAACGGCACCTCGATCTTGAAGTAGCGGATGTTGGCGAAGTCGCGCGCCAGCCGCGCCAGCAGATCGACCGACAGCGGCGTACCCGCAACGGGCGCGTCCTGGATCATGACCGGAATGCTGATCGCGCCCGATAGCACCTTGAAGAATTCGACGATGCCTTTTTCAGGCACCCGGAACGTTGCGCCGTGATAGGGCGGCATCACCATCACCATGGCGGCACCGGCAGCCTCGGCCTGTTTGCTGCGCGCAGCGCACACCGCCGAGCTGAAATGGGTGGTGGTGACGATCACCGGCACGCGGCCGGCGACTTGCTCCAGCACCGCATGCATGACGGTCTCGCGCTCGGCATCGGTGAGCACGAACTGCTCGGAGAAATTGGCAAGGATGCAGATGCCGTGCGAGCCGGCATCAATCATGAAATCGATGCAGCGGCGCTGGCCCTCGAGGTCGAGCTCGCCGCGCTCGTCGAAGATGGTGGGTGCGACCGGAAACACGCCGCGGTAGGGGCGCTGGGCCTTGTGAGAGGTGACCGGCATCGAAGATATCTCCCTGTAGTCCTGCCGCGAGTTTTGAAGCGCCAGCGAGGCACGTTAGAGCATGGTACCGCTACCATCTACAGGGCGGACGCGCGCGCGGCAATGCCGATCCGCGCGCCGTTGAACAAGGAGTGAAACTTAGGCGGTCTTCACCGCGCCGAGGAAGCCCTCGACCGCGACCCGGAGGCGATCGGCGTCGGCCGACATCTTCGTCACGGACTGGAACAGCACCGTGCCGGCATTGCCGGTTTCCTGGTTGAGCCTGGCGACGCTGCCGATGGTGTCGGTGACCTCGCGGGTGCCCTGGGCGGCCTGCTGGAAGTTGCGCGAGATCTCTGTGGTGGCCGCGCGCTGCTGTTCGACGGCAGCGGCGATCGCGGTCATCTTCTCGTCGATGCCGCTGATGGCGCCGCCGATCGAGCGAATCGCGGCAACGGCCTGGCCGGTCGCGCCCTGGATCTCCTCGACCTGGCGCGAAATCTCTTCGGTCGCCGTCGCCGTCTGCGAGGCAAGGCTCTTGACCTCGCCCGCGACCACGGCAAAGCCGCGGCCGGCCTCGCCGGCGCGGGCAGCCTCGATGGTGGCATTCAGCGCGAGCAGATTGGTCTGGCCGGCGATGGCATGGATCATCTTCACGACTTCGCTGATGCGGCTTGCGGTCTGGTCGAGGATCTCGACCGTCGCGTTGGTCTGTTCGGCCTGCGCCACAGCCTCACGGGCCTCGCGCGCGCTCGACTGCACCTGCGCGGAGATCTCGCCGACTGAAGCCGAAAGCTCCTCGGTGGCGGCCGCGATGGTCTCGAGATTATTGGTGGCCTGCTCTGCCGCGGACGAAACTGCCGCGGTCTGGCTGCTCGACTCCGACACCAACGAGCGCACACCGGTCGCGGTGGCATCGAGCTCCTTCGCCGACGCGGCGACGCTCTGGATCACGGCCTGCACCGTATCGTCAAAGCTGCGACAGGCGGCATCCACGGTGCCCGAGCGGGCGAGTTGCAGCGCCTGCTGCGATTCGCGCTCCTGGCCGAGACGTTCCGCGGTGCCCGCGCTCTCGCGCAGGCTTTCGAGCGCAGCTGCCATGGTGCCGAACTCGTCGGGATACCGGGAGTGCGGCACCGGCGTCGCATAGTCACGGGCGCTGATGCGAGCGATCGCGTCGAGGATGGCACGCACCGGGCGCATAAGACGATTCCGCACGACATAGACGCCCGCCAAGGTCACGGCGAGCGCCAACAGGAATGCCAGCGACTGGACCAGGAGATTGACCAGCGCTTTCGCCTGAACCGTCTCGGCACGCGCGATCGACTGGTCCAGCGCCTTGTTCGCAACCGCGACGATCAGCGGGAACGGCGACTGGCACAGCGTGTTCCAATCCGAAGCAGCCATTGCCGGCTTGCCGCTGCCGTCAAAATTCTTGGTGATATCGCCGATCTGCTTGAGGACGCCGGTGGTCTTGGTCCGCGCCTCTTGCGCAGCGGCGATCAGCTCTGCGGCCACGTCGGGCGAGGCCAGCAACTCGTCCATGCCGGACCAGCCGGAATTGATGGTGCCGTCCCATTGCGCCAGCGTGCGCTTCTGATTGTCGTCGAGCGGCTTGCTGCTGTTGACGTTCGAGCGCAATGCCGAACAATGGATTCCATAGCGGTCGCGAACCTGCCAGGCGAGACGGCGGACCTGGATCATGCGGGCAATGAAGGGATCGTCCATCCAGGCGCGGTTCGACACCGCGGTGGAGGCGAGATTCGCCGTATCGATGACCTTGGTGACGGCATTGTACCAGGAACTGGTCGGCTCGATCTTGCGCTCGGCACGCGGACGCTTGGCCTCGTCGTAGAACAGCTGGAATTGCGGCGCGGCCTCGCCCCAGCGCTGCTTCAGCGTGCTCGCAAGCTCGTCGCGCCGGGCGAAGTTGACGCTGGCCATCGCGGCGCTGACGCTGTCATAGCCCCCCTGCTCCGCCCTCTCGGCCTCGGCAAGCTTTGGCCGGGCGTCATCGTCGCCGAGCAACGCACTTTGGGCGTCGCCGCGATTGTTGCGCAGGGACAGGACGCCATGAAAGATCGCCTTGTCGGCGGCCGTAAGCCGGGCCGTCTCGAGACTGTCGCTATAGCGCCCGAACGCCCCCATCATCTGGATCGCCGTGCTGGTCAGCGCACCGACGGCCAGCAAGGCCATCAGGACCAGAAGAAGCGTGCTTACCGATTTCTTAAACAGTGCCATGGGTCACAAGGGCCTACATCGAGGAATGGCCACCTTGCACGACGACTTGCCAATGTTCCGTTAAGGTTGTTGTCAAACGCCGGAAATCCCGACTTGCCAAACCGCTAAGCAGGCTCCGGCCATTACGAAACCTTCGTGAAATCCGGCGGACGGCGCTCGGCGAACGCGGTGAACGCCTCGCGCGCCTCGGCGGTGCGCAGGCGTTTTGCGAACTGCTCGCCCTCCGCCATCATCTGCGCGACCAGCGCCTCGCCATTGCGCATCAGCTTCTTGGTTGCGGTGAGGGCGCCAGCCGGCTGGCGGGCCAGGCGCTGGGCGAGCGCAAGCGCCTCGGCATCGAGCTTGTCGAGCGGAACCACGCGGTTGGCCAGGCCCCATTCCAGCGCGGCCTTGGCCGGGACGGTCTCGCCCAGCGCAAACATCTCGTAGGCGCGGGCATAGCCGATGCGTGCCGGCATCAGCAGGCTCGATGCCGCTTCCGGCACGAGCGCGAGGCTGACGAAGGGAGTGGACAGCTGGGTGTTGTCGGCCAGCACGACGAGATCGCAATGCAAGAGCATCGTGGTGCCGACGCCGACGGCGCGGCCCTGGACGGCAGCGACCAGCGGACGGCTGCAACGCGCCAGCGACTGGATGAAGCGGCCGACATTGCGGCTGCCTTCGGACTTGCCGGTGGCGACGGCCGCAAATTCACCGACGTCATTGCCGGCGGTGAACATGTCGCCCTCGCCACGGATCAGCAGCACGCGCGCGGACGGATCGAGCTCGGCAGATTCGATGGTGTCGGCGAGCTTGCCGTACATCGCATCCGTCAGCGCGTTCTTCTTGTCGGGGCGTGCCAGCGTGATCGTGAGAATGCCGTTGTTGTTCTCAACTCGCACATGCTCGGTCATGGGTATCTCCTCTTATTCCTCTGGATCTCTTGTGGTGTCTCTTGGAAACTTGTCCTGAATGCTCGTCAGCCAGCGCGCGACGATGTCGATCTCCACGCTGGTAAAACCGTCCGTCAGCGCCGCATTGACCTGCGCGGCCGAGGTTCTCGCCTGCGCCAGCACAGTGCGGCCCCTCGGCGTCAGCCACACCCGCCAGGCGCGGCCGTCCTCGCGATCAGGTCGCCGCTCGACCAGCCGCGCCGCAGCGCTGCGATCGACCAGGCCGGAAATGCCGGCCGGGCCCATGTCGAGCGCCGCGCCCGCCTCGCCCATCAGCACACCGTCCTGCTTGCCGAGGATGAACAACAGCCCCGCCTGCGCCGGCGTCACCTCGCTCTGCGGCTGCGAGGCCATCCAGCGCTGCAATCGCCGCTGCGCGACGTTCAGCAGATAGATCAGCCGATGATGCCGCGCCTCAGGCGCTTTATTTCGCATGCGAACTAGATATCCGAGACGGACCAGATTGTCAAAAAGGGGACCTAGAACGATTTGGCGCGGCAGCCGTCGAGGAACATCGCCGCACAGGTTTCCACGCGGCGCTCGATCTGCCTGCGTGACGGCAGAGCCGCCCCACCATAGATCGCCGCGCGCTGCGGGGCCGATGCGACCATGCCGATCAGCATGCCGGCGACTTCCTCAGCATCGTCGATGACGATGCGCTTGCGCCTGGCCTGAAGGCGCAGCCAGCCGGCCAGCGCCTTGGCGGTGCGGGCAATGCCGTTCACATAGAAATTTGCGGCGAGCTCGGGAAAGGTGGCGGATTGCTGTAGCACCATGCGCTGCAATGCCACGACCTCAGGATCAAGCGCGAGATCGGCGCAGGCCATCAGCGCGGCGCGCAAGCCGGTTTCGATATCAACGTCATCGCTGGCCTGGAGATCGACCGCAGAGAGCAGCCGCTCGAGCCTGTCGGCGCACATGGCCTCGAACAGCGCAGCCTTGCCCGGAAACAACCGATAGAGCGTCTTGGTGGAGATGCCGGCGCGGCGCGCCAGCTCTTCCGTGCTAGTCGCAGCATAGCCTTCGACGGCGAATGTGTGCCGCGCGGCTTCGAGAACGATGCGCGTTGTCTCTTCGTCGCTTCGCACCGGCGGACGTCCGCGCGGACGGACTTCTGATGACGGTTTTGTCTGAGCCATGTTTTTAAATGATGCCTGTCATTCCATTGACAGTCCTGAAGCTAGTCCTATTTTGGAAACCTTCAAGTTTCCTAATTCAGGAGGCGGCCATGACCGTCCACACGAATCCGTCCCAGACTGACGCCACGGTGGTCCCGCCACCCGGACTGGAGGGCGTCCTGCCCGCCCCCTCGCAGCCGGCGCGCCGCCAAAAGCTAAATCTTCGCAAGCTGTTGTTAGTGGGAGTCGCAGCTGCGGCGCTGGCCGGCGCCAGCTGGTATGGCTACGGCTACTGGACCGTCGGCCGGTTCCTGGTCTCCACCGATGACGCCTATGTGAAGGCCGACAACACCACCATCGCGCCGAAGGTCAGCGGCTATCTCGACCGTGTTCTGGTCGGCGATAACGAGCATGTGAAGGCCGGCCAGGTGCTGGCCCGGATCGACGACCGCGACTTCCGCGTCGCGCTCGACCAGGCCGAGGCCGACGTCGCCGCAGCGAATGCGACGATCACCAGCAAGCAGGCGCAGCTCGACGTTCAGGATGCGGTGATCGCCGCGGCCAGGGCGACCATCGATGTCGACACCGCCGCAAAGACTTTTGCGCAGCAGGAGAACAAGCGCTACACCGACCTCGCCGCGACCGGTTATGGCAGCGTGCAGAATGCGCAGCAGGCGCAATCGCGCAACGCCAGTGCCGAGGCCGCGATCCAGCGCGACACCGCCAATCTCGCTTCGGCCCTCAAACAGGTCGAGCTTCTCAAGGCCGAGATCGTGCAAGCCAGCGCCGCGGCCGCCCGCGCCGCTGCGCTTCAGCATCAAGCCGAGCTCAATCTCGGCTACACCACGATCGTCGCGCCGATCGACGGCGTCATCGGCAACCGCACCTTGCGCGTCGGCCAATTCGTGCAGGCCGGCACGCAGCTGATGTCGATCGTGCCCGCCGAGGGCGCCTATATCGTCGCCAACTTCAAGGAGACCCAGCTCACCCACGTCCGCGCCGGACAAGAGGTCGAGATCGAGGTCGATACGTTCCCGGGCCAGGTTGTGCACGGTCACGTCGATTCCATCGCGCCGGCCAGCGGACAGGAGTTCGCCCTGCTGCCGCCCGACAACGCCACGGGCAATTTCACCAAGATCGTGCAGCGCATCCCAGTGAAGATCGCGCTGGATGCCGAAACGCAGCCCGCGATCGAGCTGCGGCCCGGAATGTCCGTGATCCCGACGATCGCAACCCGTTCAGCGCCGACTGCGCGAGCGGCAACGACGCCCGGATCGAAAGCAAGTCTTGTTTCCGGAGGGTCGTCCCATGTCAAACAGCCTCACAATCTCAGCACCAGCAAGACCGGCCGCGACGCTTAATCGCGTCGCAGCCGATCCAAACAAGGCAAGCGCCACGGTCTGGATCGCCGTCTTCGCGGCGATGATCGGCGCCTTCATGGCGATCCTGAACATCCAGATCACCAACGCATCGCTGCTCAACATCGAGGGCGGCATCGGCACCGGCGTCGACAACGGGTCCTGGATCTCGACGTCGTACCTGATCGGCGAGATCATCGTGATTCCGCTGACCGACTATCTGTCGCGGGTGTTCTCGTTCCGCAACATCATCCTGAGCTTTGCCTCGCTGTTTGCGGCGTTCTCGGTTGCCTGTGCGTTCACGCACGATCTGCCGTCGATGATCGCGATGCGCGGCTTCCAGGGCTTCTTCGGCGGCGTGCTGATCCCGATGGCCTTCACGCTGGTCTTCACCAAGCTGCCGAAGGGCCAGCAGCCGATTGGGCTGGCGATGTTCTCGCTGGCCGTGACGTTCGCGCCCGCGATCGGCCCGACCATCGGCGGCTATCTCACCGAGAATTACGGCTGGCAGACCATCTTCTTCGTCAATGTGCTGCCCACTGCGGTCATGGTGACCATTCTGTTCCTCGCCCTGGAGCGCGCGCCCTTGAATCTCGCCTTGCTGCGCGAAGGCGACTGGTTCGGCATTGCCACCATGGCTATCGGCCTCGCCGCGCTCCAGGCCGTGCTCGAGGAGGGCAACAAGAACGATTGGTTCGGCTCGCCGTTCATCGTGCGGCTTGCAGTCATCGCCGCGGTCAGCCTGTCGCTGTTCATCTATAATGAGCTCGTGGTCGAGAGGCCGCTGCTCCGCCTGCGCCTGCTGACGCAGTGGAACTTTGGCGTCGGCACCGTCGCCGCGGTGTTCCTCGGCTTCGCGCTGTTCGGCTCGGTCTATCTGCTGCCGGCCTATCTCGGCCAGGTGCAGGGCTACAATGCCGAGCAGATCGGCAACGTGCTGGCCTGGACCGGCCTTCCGCAGCTGCTGCTGATCCCGCTGGTGCCGAAACTGATGCAGCGGTTCGACGCCCGCTATATCGCGACGGCCGGCCTCTTGCTGTTCGCCTTGAGCTCATTCCTGAACATCGAGATGTCGCTCGATTATTCCGGCGATCAGTTCTTCATCCCCAACGTCGTGCGCGCCGTCGGCCAAGCGCTGACGCTGGCGCCGCTTTCGGCGCTTAGCCTCGGCAGCGTCGCGCCGCAGGACGCGCCTGCGGCCTCCGGTATCTCCAACATGATGCGCAACCTCGGCGGCGCCATCGGCACCGCGGTGCTGGCGACCATCGTCACCAAGCGCGAGCAATTCCACTCCAACATCATCGGCCACTCCGTCACGCTCGGCCGCGAGGAAGTGCGCACCCGCATCGCGCAGATGACGGACTACTTCATCGCCCACGGCGTGCCCGACCCGAACGCCGCGCGCGAGCAAGCCATCATCGCGCTCGGCAAGACCGTGAAGCGCCAGGCGCTGGTGATGGGCTTTTCCGACACCTTTGCCGTGATCGGCGTGGTGCTGGTACTGGCCGCGATCGCGGTGCTGCTGACGCGCCGGGTGAAGGCGGCCGGCGGCGGGGGTGGTGCGCACTAATTTTGGTCGCTCCCAATTGTCGCGGTCGTCACGCTTGACGGCCGCCGCTTTTTGTGTTCCTTATTTGTTCTATTCTAGTTATAGTTGTGGCGGAGTTTCTTTTCATGACGAATGACGCGCGCGGCGAGCGTGAACCGGCTCAACTCGTAATTTTCAATGACGACGACACGCCGGATGAATTCGTCATCGGTCTGTTCCGCCAGGTCTTCGGCAAAACGGACCGCGAAGCGGCCGCGCTGATGGCTCTGATCGAACGCGACGAGAAAGTCGCCTGCGGTCCCTATCCGCAATCCGTCGCGGAGGCGCTGTTCAGATCCGCCAAACAATATGTCTGGCTCGGCCAGCATCCCCTGAAGATCACGCTTGAGGAGATCAAGCCCCCTTGCGAACTCTGCGGCAAGCCGAAGGGACAGACGGACGTTCGGGTCGGCAGCCGTACGGTCTGGCTGTGCAGCGACTGCATTCGAGCAGCAGACACCGTGTGCACACCCGCAGAGCCGGAGAAGGAATTCGAATGCGCCTGCGATGTGCTGGACTGGCACTTTACCCGTGTCCCCCGCAGCAAGCTCGTGACCACAATCCGCCAGTTTCCCGGCCATATGAGAGTGGATGTCCAGGCCGCGGTCGACCGGCTGTTCAGCAAAGCTGCCGGGTTATTCGGGTTGAACGAGGAGCAGCGGTACGAAACGCTCTCGATTTCGCGGCTCCTCAAGAGCGGCCGCTATGCGGTCGCAATTGCCCCGCTGCAATATTCCGACGTCGACGTCGGCGAGAAGAGCCCGGTCAAGTGTCTCGATAACGGACTATGGCTGTGCGGGCACGATGACCTCCGCTATGCTGTCTTGCTCTGTGCGCACCGCGAATACAGCCGCGAGCCGGGAATCCGGATCGAGATCCTGGTGCCGGCGGGCACCGCGGGAGCGGCCCTTGTGCAGCAATGCTTCAGCGAACTGGAAGAGGCCGTGCAGGCCGCGCGGACCTATCGCGGCAAGATCCTGTCGCTCGATGCCGATTCCGACTATCGCGGGCGCTCGCGCGGCATCACTGTGCACCGACTGCCCCCTGTCGCGCGCAACGAGGTGATCCTGCCGGACCAGACCTTGCGACTACTCGATCGCAATGTGCTGACTTTCGTCGGCACTCGCGATCACTTGCGCCGGCTCGGCCAGTCGACGCGCAAGGGCATCCTGCTGTACGGTCCGCCGGGTACCGGCAAGACCCACACGATCCGCTACCTCGCAACGCATCTGCCCGGGCATACGACGCTGATCATCACGGCCGAGCAGATCGGTCTGCTCGGCGCCTATATGAGCCTTGCACGGCTGCTCCAGCCGTCGATGGTCGTGATCGAAGATGTCGATCTGATCGCCCGCGACCGTGATGACATGGGGCCGTGCGAGGAATCCATGCTGAACAAGCTGCTCAACGAAATGGACGGGCTGAAGGAGGATGCAGACATCCTGTTCGTCCTGACCACCAACCGGCCTGAGGACCTCGAAGGCGCCCTCGCGGGCCGTCCCGGTCGCATCGACCAGGCGATCGAAGTGCCGCTTCCGGACGAAACCGGCCGCGCCAAGCTGGTCCGCCTCTATGGCAAGGGGCTGCCGCTCGACGATGTCGTCATCGCGGAGGCAGCCCGCCGTAGCGAGGGCACGAGTTGCGCGTTCATCAAGGAGCTGATGCGACGGCTGGCACAAGCGAGTCTCGCCCGGGATGGAGGCAACTCCGTCATCTCCGCCGATATCGACGAAGCACTCGATGACATGCTCTTCTCCGGCGGTCGGCTTAATGCGCGGCTGTTGGGAGGCGCACAGGTCATGGCGGCATACCCGCCACCATGACGATCCGCTGGAGTTCGCGCGCTACGGCGCGCAGGTGAAGCGCGCAGCCGCGGTCACGAGCCATGCGCACGGCTTCGCCCTCGCTGGCGTCATTGTTTCCGCCGTGAGATCTTGCATTCTGGTTAGATCCGACAGAGGCCGCATTTGATGCGGCCTCCTGCCGACCGTCAACAGAGCACTAAAGCGGGATGAGGTTAGGTTGAATCGATTTGGGATTCCCAAATCAGCTTCTTTCTGATTCACCATGCTGGCTGGAAGGAGGCCAGCATGG
>NZ_LBJG01000072.1 GCF_028128765.1 Bradyrhizobium sp. CCBAU 51627 | reverse complement strand
GCAAAGCCGCCCGCCCGCTACGGCGCTATGTGGGAGCGCGCGTCCGGGCGGCCTTGCTCTACCGAACTACACCACTACTGGGGACACGACCTTCCTAGGTATGAAAATGGACTTTGTTCCAAAGATTTAGTCAGGCGGGCGAAGTTCGGACGATCTTAGCCATTCGCTCATGTGCGAAGCGGTCTCGGCCTGTCTGGCTCTTCGAATGGCATCCTCTCGCTGGGGACCTGGGGGGAGGGATTTAGCCTCGTCTCGGAGGCGTTCGGCTTCTCGGGAAAGGCGTTCTTCAAGGGAAACAGTTTGCTTGAACCGGCGGCGTCGCTGCATGACACAACCTCGTCGTTACGGGTCCTAACCGCAGGATTTGAGTTCTTGCAACTCCAAATATGCAGATATGCAGGCGGGGCGGCTTCAGTTCCGAAATGAACGCTACAAAACAGGACGCTGGCGGATTCAACTTAGGAAACCAGTGATCAAATACGGAAAGTACCCGTACGGGTGCTGTCCTAATTAGGGCAGCCGTTCTCGCAGATTAGGATACCCCGAAGGGATTGCCCCTTTCGCGCATCCGCCTCCTAAAGCCGGCAGGCGTAGAGTCTATTGGCCTCCGGGTTCTAGCCCCTCCGGCCGACCCGGAGCGCAGGCGGCCTCGTCATGTGTAACGGCGTTGGCGGGGCCGCTGCGCATTTTAGCCGTGCCCGCAGGGGTCAATTAGGACACCGGGAAAGCCTGAATGAAAAACGCCGCCCGCTTAAATGTATCGCGAGCGGCGGCTTTCCAGCCCCGGGTGGGTGGATGCAAAACCCGGCAGGGATTAGTCAGCACAATCTATGCCAAGGTTTTATGTCGCACGATGGGACACCCGCAGAGGGGAATTAGGACACCGACTTACCTTTGGACTCTGCGCCTCGTCATCCGCTCTTGATCTATTGCTGCTTCTAGCTCGCCCGCGAGAACCTTGCAGTGTGCCATGATCCTTTCAAAGTGGCGCTTTATGCTCGACTTGGCTCGGTCCCGCAGTTGCTCACACTTCGCGATCTGCTCCCGCAAGGTCGCGAGATGTTCGAGCATAGTGTTCCCCCTCGTGCAACAGCCCAAATCCCTTCTTCGGAGAACGACGGGGTTACCCTCATAATGATTAGGACACTGCGAAATTCAACTTAGGACATTGGGCCTCAACTACGGACAGTACCCAAATTCCGGTACTGTCCTAATTAGGACACCCGCAGAGGGGAATTAGGACACCGGGCTTTATGTTGCAAAAATACAACATATCTTAACCAAGAAGTGATTTCCTTGGTCGAACCTATGCCACCCGGTGGAAGTCTACCCATATAATGCGCCTAATGGTTCCTAGTTCGTTCTCCTTGCCCGCACCATAGGAGGCCCGAGATGACTCCTGTTTGGTACAATGCTCGCAAGGCCGCCCAAGTGGCAGCCTATTTCGCAAAAGCGCAAGGCGGCAAAATCAATGTGCTGAAACTCGTCAAGCTGATCTATTTGTCAGATCGTTTGGCGCTGGAGACGTTTGAATCGCCCATACTGGCGGACAAGTTTGTCTCAATGGATCACGGCCCAGTCAACTCGATTACGTTGAATTACGTCAACGGGCTTTCGGATGATCGTGACGAGTGGGCTGAGTTTGTTGATGACCGCGAGGGACACTTTATCGGACTTGCCGATAGTGAATTAAAGATTCACGATTTAGATGAACTGTCAGGGGCTGAAATAAAGATTCTCGCTCTCGTCTGGGATCGCTACGGAAAGATGAACCAGTACGAGGTTCGTGACTTTACGCATAAGAACTGCCCCGAGTGGGAAGATCCAAACGGTTCGTCAACTCCGATTCCGCTAGAGCGCATATTCAAGTTTCTCGGGAAGCATGATAGCGCCGAGTTAGCCGCTAAAGTCGAAGCGGAAAGAAACATCGACCAACTGATTGCGCAAGTAGATGCCCTTCCAACCACTGAAGAAGGCGACATTACTTATACCGTCCGGCCCGGTGCGTGACCCGGACCGCAATCACTTATGGGTTGTCCTAACTGATCCGTGCCCCGCTGAAGCAAATCTGTTAGTTAGTATCTCTAGTGTCCAGCCGGGGCGCTTTCATGATCCAGCCTGCGTTATCGAAGCCGGTGCACATCGCAGGATCACTGTTAAGAGTTGGGCGGTTTATAAGCTCTGTCGGGCCTTCCATACGTCCTCGTTAATCAAGGGCGAGGCAGCTTGGCTTTATCGCGCGGACGAGCCGGTTTCCGAAAAACTGTTTGAGCAGCTTTGCCGTGGAATTCAGGAGACGGAGCATATAGCGCCCCGCCTCCGAAGATACTTCGATGGCAAAGGACCACCGTTCTAGGACTTGCCTCCCTCGATTACTTGGAAGTTGCGGGTTACCCGAACAGGCCGGTTCGGCTCGAGCGGCAGCACCGCATCAATCAAATCGCCAATCGTCCAAACCCGATCAGCCACGCCAATTGCGACCGCTGGCGTCGTCCGCAAGGACTCATGGACGCGGCAGAGGTTGTAGTGAGCCACGTACAGACTAACCGCCGCAGCGTGGTTGGTGAGCTTCTTTGAGAAGCCGTTGGTAAGGCGGGCGAACCGCTTCTGAGTCATACGCAAGGTCAAGTTCTGACGCTCAACGTAGCTGGTCGAGATTTTGACCGGATAGCCGCTTACTACCTCGCGCTCTACCGCGATTACCTCAGCCGGGCTGTAGCGGCGCGCGGCGTCTTTTACAGCCAGGTTCGTTACGCTGTAGGTCTTTACGATGACGCCATGGTGCGCCTTGCCTCGGAAGGCATCGCGGATGGCGTTCTGATAGGGCAGGAAGCCATCGGTGCTGATCTCCGGCTCACCAAGCACGCGCTCGCGCAAGTCCTGCGTAAACAGGTCCGTATTCTCGCTGTCGCGCTTGCCGGTGCGATAGCTGATGATGGCGCGGCTGGCAGACCCCAAAGCAACGAACGTGTACTGATCGCCCTTATGGCCGATCTCATGGCGTTCAACGCGCTTCTGCTTCTTGCCGACGTATCCCCAAATCTCGTCAAGCTCGATGCGGCCGACGCGGACGCCGACCATCATGCGGTCGTGCAACTCGGCGCAGCCACGGCCGATCCGCTCGCCAAGGCGCATGATGGTGTCACGGTGAATGCCAGTCAGGCGCTCAGTAGCGCGGATGCTCTGACCTTCGGTGAGGCAGGAAATGACGAGTATCTGTTGGTCGCGGGACAGGACGTTCATGAGGGCGCAATCCTCGTTAGGATTGGCCCGGGACGACTCTGGAAAACACGCTCTGCAAAGCGTATATTCTGATTTGGTCATCGGCCCGGGGCGCAATCTCGGGTGGGTGGCCAGGGATCGCTGAGGCTGCAACCAAAGCGGTCCCGCTTGTTTCGATCTCGGCAGCCCCGCCGGGATTCGGACCCGGACCTCTCCGCCTGTAAAAGCGAGCGTCCTACCATTAGACCAAGGGGCACCAAGTAAAGCCGATTAAGGGGCCACCACCGTCCTTGTGAGAGAGCGGGGGTGGTGGCCCCACCTATGTGTCATAGCCTCAGCGCCAGTCGGGATTACGCTGAAGCTCTGGCCGTGTTGTCATACGTGCCTCCGTTGTTAAGAGACATATAAGACATATCGTGGCGGCTGCGCAAGGACTATTTTTCAAAATATGTCTTGCGCATATGTCTTGCCCGGTCTATATGCTGTCGCAGGAGGTGGCCTATGGCTGATGTTGAGGAAAAGAAGGGTGCTGTTGGCGGGCGTAGCCCGGCGTATCCGTTCATCCCGCTTGATAAGGCGCTTGCGCGTGCCGAGGCCCTACGGAAGGCAATTGGCAGCAAGGCAGATACCAGGGTCATCAGTGCCATGGGGCATTGGGGCTATGGTGAAAAGAGCAGCGGCGGCATTCAGACGGCGGCAGCGCTAAAGCATTTCGGGCTGATTGATGATAGCGGGAGCGGCAAAGAGCGCCGTATCAAGCTGTCCGAACTGGCGCTCCGGATTCTGCTGGATCAGCGGCCGGACTCGCAGGAGCGGAAGCAACTCGTCCAACGCGCAGCGCTGCTCCCCAAAATGCATCAGGAACTTTGGGAGCGCTGGGGCCGTGATCTGCCTGTAGATGCCGAGCTTAGGCATTACCTTTTGCTTGATCGGGGCTTTAATGAGAACGGCGCAGAGGACCTAATCAAGGAATATAAGGCCACTATTTCCTATGCTGGACTGCTAGATTCTGATAGTGTGCCTCCAAATCAGGAGGACATATCAGCCATGGATGCAGCGCCGGAGCCGAAGCGCCCTCCGCTCATGGGCAAGGATTTTGTTGAAATGTTCACCCCGCGCCAGCCCCCACCGGCGATGATGTTTGCGGGCGGGGGCGATGCCGTGCCGATCTCCGACAATCAAATCAAGGTCACGATGGACGGTGATCGATTGCAAGTTGTCGCGAACGTTGACGCCAAAGGTGCTCGTAAGCTGCTCAAGGCGATCCAAGCAAACCTTGCGCTTCTCAGCGATGACGACGACGAAGAGGCCGCCAACTGAGGCGGCCTTACTGTTCCGGGTGTGGCATTTTTGCAGAATAAGTTATGCAGCCCCAAAGTCACAACGAAGATGAACGGTAGCTACTGTTCATCTACATGAACGAAGCGCTCCGTTCATCTTCGCGCAAAGCGAATTAGGACACTTCCCAAATCAACTTAGGACACTTGGGGTTAAATACGGACAGTACCCAAATTCCAAAAAGAACATATTGCGAACCTAGAACAAATGGGGTACGTTGTTTTTATCGACGACCCGCCGCGCCAATCGTTTGTCCCACACGCGAATCCTCGCCATAAGGAGCACGACCCAATGTCCACCACTGCCCTGCGTATCGTCGAAGGATCTTCCATGGACAAGAGTAAAGCTCTGGCGGCCGCGCTCTCCCAGATCGAGCGCCAGTTCGGCAAGGGCTCGGTGATGAAGCTCGGCAAGAGCGACCGTTCGATGGACATCGAGGCGGTGTCGTCAGGCTCGCTCGGGCTCGATATCGCGCTCGGCATCGGCGGCCTGCCCAAGGGCCGTATCGTCGAGATCTACGGGCCGGAATCCTCGGGCAAGACGACATTGGCATTGCACACGGTGGCGGAGGCCCAGAAGAAGGGCGGCATCTGCGCCTTCATCGACGCCGAGCACGCGCTCGACCCGGTCTATGCCCGCAAGCTCGGCGTCAACATCGACGAGCTCCTGATCTCCCAGCCTGACACCGGCGAGCAGGCGCTGGAAATCTGCGACACGCTGGTGCGCTCGGGTGCGGTGGACGTGCTGGTGGTCGATTCGGTCGCGGCGTTGGTGCCGAAGGCCGAGCTCGAAGGCGAGATGGGCGATGCGCTGCCGGGCTTGCAGGCGCGGTTGATGAGCCAGGCGCTGCGCAAGCTCACGGCCTCGATCAACAAGTCCAACACCATGGTGATCTTCATCAACCAGATCCGCATGAAGATCGGTGTGATGTACGGCTCGCCCGAAACCACGACCGGCGGCAACGCGCTGAAGTTCTACGCCTCCGTCCGCCTCGACATCCGCCGCATCGGCGCGATCAAGGAGCGCGACGAAGTGGTCGGCAACACGACGCGCGTGAAGGTGGTGAAGAACAAGCTGGCGCCGCCCTTCAAGCAGGTCGAGTTCGACATCATGTACGGCGAGGGCGTCTCCAAGATGGGCGAGATCCTCGATCTCGGCGTCAAGGCCGGCATCGTCGAAAAGTCCGGCGCCTGGTTCTCCTATGACAGCCAGCGCCTCGGCCAGGGCCGCGAGAACTCGAAAGCGTTCTTGAAGGCCAACCCCGACATCACCGCCAAGATCGAAACCGCGATCCGTCAGAACTCCGGCCTGATCGCCGAGCAGATCCTCGCCGGTGCCCCCGAGCGCGACGCCGACGGCGAAGAGCCCGCGGACGAGTAAGCACGCCTAAAAGTTTTCGCGAGGAGCGGGCGCTGAAGACGTTGAGTTGCCGACGTCGTCAGTGCCCGTTTCTTTTTGGCGTTGGAGTGATCGCGTGGTGTGATGATGCGTCTGATTCTAACTGGTTGGGGCGGCGGGAGCAGGCTTGCTCGATCGGGTTTGGCCGAGATCGTCATACCGTTCCATTTTCAGTCTCGATTGGAAGTAGGTCACTGGGACCATGAAGCGCGTAATTTTGACCAGTTCGTCCGGCGTTGGTCTCACCTGCGCAGATCGCGCCGACATGATCGTCCCGCTGATCTTTCGATTCGTCTCGGGCCCGCTGCCGACGTCGCACCACCTGGAGCAGTACCTCACGGGAGGCTATTTCAGAGGCGACCCGGAGGTACGCTGGTCCGATCTTGTTGCCCGGTCGCCTCGAAGCGGTCTCGCGCACAAGGAGCTTGGACTAGTCTGGTTCTGCAAGGCCTACGGTGTCGAGCTCATCGAGCTGTGGTTTGATCCCAGCCCCAGCAATCAATTGCAGCTGATCTGGATCCTCGACTATCTCCGTTCCGAGCCATATGCGGCCGAGCGTGTTAAACTGCGGCTCGTCGATTTCGATTTGCTCGGTGCAGACGGCGACCGACTTCGCCATCATGCCGTGCGGCAATTGGACGTCACGGAGTGCGAGTTCGAGGCCGCCCGTATCGCCTGGGAGGCGTATCGGTCACCAACGCCGGAGCTCTGTGTCGGATTGCTCAGTCGGGAGCTTTCCGAGCTTCCCTTCCTGAAGCCTGCGATGGAAGACTTGCTGGCAGAGCTGCCGTCACCGATCACCGGACTGGGGGCGACCGAAGCACGGCTTCTCGATCTGATTGCCCAGGGGCATAATCGCACCAAGGAGCTGTTTCAGCCGGGCGGGCCGCTCGAAACGCGTGTGTTCGACCAGTGGGAGCTTGGTCCGGTGCTTGAAGGTCTGGCGTCCGGTCCGATGCCGGCGATCACGGGTCTCGATCCGAAACTCGCATCGCTCGCCCGGCACGATGCGCGAGGTCGCAATGCTGCCTATCGTCGCAGCCGGCTGTCGATAACCGAGTTTGGCAAGGCCGTTCTGGAGGGACGGCAGGATTTTCGCCGGCACAATCCGATCAGGCGCTGGTGGGGTGGCACGCTTCTCACCAACCAGCGGCTGTGGCGGTGGGACCGCGAGAGCCGATCATTGGTTGCGCCTTAGAGTCAGGACCGTAGGGTGGGGTAACGCTGCGGATGCGCGGAGCGCATCCGCTTGGCGTAACCCGCCATCCTTCGTCTCTACGGAAGCAGAAGTGGTGAGTTACGCCGACGACTGCGCTTTGCGCAGCCGCCTGCTAACCCACCCTACGAAGCTCTACTCCGCGGCTTCCGCGTAATCGCTCGCCGGCGGGCAGGAGCACACCAGATTGCGATCGCCGTAGACGTTGTCGACGCGCCCCACGGGGCTCCAATATTTGTCGGTGCGCGAGGTGCCCGCGGGGAAGCAGCCTTCGGCGCGGGTATAAGCGCGCTTCCAATCGTCATCGGCGATGTCGTGCACCGTGTGCGGGGCGTGGCGCAGCGGCGATGCTTCGATCTTGAAGCGGCCGGCCTCGACCTCGGCGATCTCCTTGCGGATCGCGATCATGGCATCGCAAAAACGATCCAGCTCGGCTTTCGATTCCGACTCCGTCGGCTCGATCATCAGCGTGCCCGGCACCGGGAAGCTCATGGTCGGAGCATGGAAGCCGTAATCGATCAGGCGTTTTGCGATGTCGTCCACCGTCACTCCGGACGTCGTCTTCAGCGGACGGGGATCGACGATGCACTCGTGCGCGACGCGCCCTTTCGCGTTCTTGTAGAGCACCGGGAAGTGCGCATCGAGGCGGGCTGCGACATAGTTGGCGTTGAGGATCGCGATCTCGGTGGCGCGCTTCAATCCTTCGCCGCCCATCATCAGGATGTAGATGTAGGAGATGGTCAGGATCGACGCCGAGCCGAACGGTGCGGCCGAGACCGGCCCCGCCGGCGCATCGGCCTGCGTCGCGGGGTGTCCGGGAAGGAATGGCGCGAGGTGCGCCTTGACGCCGATCGGGCCCATGCCGGGGCCGCCGCCGCCATGCGGTATGCAGAAGGTCTTGTGGAGGTTGAGATGGCTGACATCGGCGCCGTAATCGCCGGGTCTGCTGAGGCCGACCTGGGCGTTGAGGTTGGCGCCGTCAAGATACACCTGGCCGCCATGGCCGTGCACGATGTCGCAGATCTCGCGGATGTGCTCCTCGAACACGCCATGCGTCGACGGATAGGTGATCATCACCGCGGCGAGATCGTTCGCGTGCTTTCCCGCCTTGGCGCGGAGATCATTCACGTCGACGTCGCCGTTCTTCTCGCAGGCGACCACCACGACGTCCATGCCGACCATCGCAGCCGAGGCCGGGTTGGTGCCGTGGGCGGAGGCGGGGATCAGGCAGATCTTGCGGTGGCTCTCCCCACGCGAAGCATGATAGCCGCGGATCGCGAGCAGGCCGGCGTACTCGCCTTGCGCGCCCGAGTTCGGCTGCAGCGAGATCGCGTCATAGCCAGTGATGTCGCACAGCCATTTTTCCAGCCGAGCGAACAGCGCGTGATAGCCTGCGGCCTGCTCGCGCGGGGCGAACGGATGCAGGTTGCCGAACTCCGGCCAGGTCAGCGGCATCATCTCGGTGGTCGCGTTCAGCTTCATGGTGCAGGAGCCGAGCGGGATCATCGCGCGGTCGAGCGCGAGGTCGCGATCCGAGAGCTTGCGCATGTAGCGCAGCATCTCGGTCTCCGAGCGATGCGCGTGGAACACGGGATGGGTGAGGAACGCCGTGGCGCGCTTCAGCGCCTCCGGCAGCACCTCGCGCGTGGTGGCGTCGATCTCGGCATATGACAGCTGGCCGCCGAAGGCGCGCCAGACCGCTTCGACGATCGCAGGCGTCGTGGTCTCGTCGAGCGCAATGCGCAAATGCGTGTCGCCGATGCCGAGATTGATCTTCTCGGCGGCGGCGCGCGCGACGATCTCGGCGCGCCTGGCGCCGGCATCGACGCTGATCGTGTCGAAGAAGGCTTCGCTGACGGGCGCGAAGCCGAACTTGCGCAAGCCCGCAGCGAGCACGGCGGCACGGCGATGTACGGTGCGCGCGATCTGCGTCAGCCCTTCGGGGCCGTGATAGGTCGCATACATCGCTGCGATCACGGCGAGCAGCACCTGCGCGGTGCAGATGTTGGAGGTCGCCTTCTCGCGGCGGATGTGCTGCTCGCGGGTCTGCAGCGCCAGGCGATAGGCCGGTGCGCCGCGGCTATCCACGGAGAGGCCGACGATGCGGCCGGGCAGCGAGCGCTTCAGCGCATCGCGCACCGCCATATAGGCCGCGTGCGGTCCGCCATAGCCCATCGGCACGCCGAAGCGCTGCGCCGAACCGATCGCAATGTCGGCGCCAAGCTCGCCGGGCGAGGCGATCAGCGTCAGCGCCAGGAGGTCAGCGGCAACGATCGCGAGCGCGCCCTTGGCCTTCAGTGCCGCGATCGCGGGCCTGAGGTCGCGCACCGCACCTGAAGAGCCCGGATATTGCAGCAGCGCGCCGAGCACGTCTGCCTTGTCGAGATCGGTGAGGGGATCGCCGACGATCAAGGTCCAGCCAAGCGGCTCTGCCCGCGTGCGCATCACGGCGAGGGTCTGCGGATGCACGTCCTTGTCGACGAAGAAGGCTTGTGCCTTCACCTGCGAATGCCGCTCGGCCAGCGCCATGGCTTCGGCCGCAGCGGTCGCTTCATCGAGCAGCGAGGCGTTGGCGACATCGAGCCCGGTGAGGTCGCAGATCATGGTCTGGAAGTTGAACAGCGCTTCCAGCCGGCCCTGGCTGATCTCGGGCTGGTAAGGCGTATAGGCCGTGTACCAGGCCGGGTTCTCCAGGATGCTGCGCTGGATCACCGCCGGCAAAATCGTGCCGGAATAGCCTTGGCCGATCAGCGAGGTGAAGACCTGGTTCTGCCGCGCGATCTCGCCCATATGCGCGATCGCCTCGGTCTCGCTCAGCGGCTTGCCGAGATCGAGCGGAGTGGTCTGCCGGATCGAGGCCGGCAGCGTCTCCGCCATCAGCGCGTCGACGCTTTTGGCGCCGACGGTCTCGAGCATTGCGGCGACATCGCGCGCCGAGGGGCCGATGTGGCGGCGAACGAAGGAGGTGGTCTCGCCATTGGATTTGCGGTGCGCGGTCATCGCTTGCTCCATCGCTTTAAGCCGTATGTGCCTTGTAGGCGGCTTCATCCATGAGACCGCCGAGCTCGCTCTTTTCGGCAATCTTGATCTTGAAGAACCAGGCCTTGCCTTGGGCATCCGAGTTCACCAGCGCCGGCTCGGCGGCGAGCTCGGGGTTGGTCGCGAGCACTTCGCCGGAGATGGGCGCGTAGACGTCGGAGGCGGCCTTGACCGATTCCACGACGGCGGCGGCTTCCGCCTTCTTCAACACGCGGCCGAGCTTGGGCAGTTCGACGAACACGACGTCGCCGAGCTGCTGCTGCGCATAATCCGTGATGCCGACCGTTGCGACATCGCCATCGATGGCGAGCCATTCATGGTCGGAAGTGTACAGCATCGTGGTCATTGTCGATCCTCAGCGTTTGTAGGTGTTTTTCACGAAGGGCATGGCGGCGACCGTGAGCGGCAACCGTTGTCCACGCACCTCGCCAAAGAGTTTCGTGCCGAGCGCACTTAAGGCAGCCGGCACATAGCCCATCGCGACCGGGGCATTCAGGCTCGGGCCGAACCCGCCCGACGTGACCTTTCCGACCGGCTCGCCTGTGACCGTGTCCGCAAACAGCAGCGCGCCTTCGCGCACCGGCGCGCGGCCCTCAGGCCGCAGGCCGATGCGGCGACGGGATGCGCCGTGCTCGAAATGAGCGAGGATCTTTTCGGCGCCGGGAAAACCGCCGGCGCGGGCACCGCCCGTGCGGCGGCTCTTCTGCACCGACCATTCCAGCGCGGCCTCGACCGGCGTGGTGGTGGTGTCGATGTCATGGCCGTAGAGGCAGAGCCCGGCTTCCAGCCGAAGGCTGTCGCGGGCTCCTAAGCCGATCGGCATCACGTCGAGATTTTCCAGCAGCATCTTGGCGAGGCGCTCGGCATCTTCAGCGGGAACCGAGATCTCGAAACCGTCCTCGCCGGTGTAGCCTGAACGCGAGACGAAACAGGCAAGGCCGGCGACCTCGTGCGAGCCCGCATCCATGAACTTCATGGCGGGCGCGGCTGCACAGATCTTCGCCAGCGCCATCTCCGCCTTCGGGCCCTGGAGAGCGATCAGCGCGCGGCCGGCGAGCGATTCGATCTCGCAGGCATCCGCAAGATTGGCGCGCAGATGCGCCTCGTCCGCGTCCTTGCAGGCGGCGTTGACCACCAGGAACAGGTGATCGCCGAAATTGGCGACCATCAAGTCATCGAGAATCCCGCCGTCTTCATTGGTGAACTGGGCATAGCGCTGCCGTCCCGGTGCGATCGCCACGATATCCTGCGGCACCAGGCGCTCCAGCGCGCGGGCGGCGTCCTCGACCTTCCCCGACTTCGGCCGCAAGCGGAGCTGACCCATATGGGAGACGTCGAACAGGCCAGCCGAAGCTCGGGTATGGAGGTGCTCTTTCAGCACGCCCGCGGGGTACTGCACGGGCATGTCATAGCCCGCGAACGGCACCATCTTGCCGCCGAGCGACACATGCAGGTCGTAAAGGGGGGTACGCTTCAGGGATTTCTGGTCGTCGGGTGCAAGCATCTCGGGGCCCTCGGCGGTTCCCCGGGGACGATTCCCCTGGGACACCGGTCGAAGCCCCATCTGTCGCTGTGCCTGAGAGTATTATCCCGTCGGCGGGTGCCAGGCGGGTCTAACCCCGCAGGCGCCTCTTTCCAGATGTCGTCAAAGCCACGCGGTCCTTTTGCCTGAGAGTTTCCGGGGCGGTTGCTCCTTCGGCGCCGGCAAGCTGTGCCGGTCTCTCCCGACGTGGCCGTACGATACAGATGGGTACAGACCACAGCCGAGCCAAGCCTGTCAACGCGGCTTCTGCGTCTTTCAACGGGATTGCAACAGGCCTGCAACGGGACTTGTAACGGGACTTGCGCGCCTGCGGCAACCCTCTGATCTCCTTGCACAGTTTCTGGACAGGGAAGCTGGCCTTGTCTAAAAGCGCTTTGGCCCGCAGATATCAGCCGAAACGTCAGGTTTGGACGGCAAGGAAGCGGGTCCAAGCACACCCGATTGGATGAACATGAGCGGCGTCAACGAGATCAGGTCGACCTTTCTGAACTTCTTTGCCGAGAACGGCCACGAGATCGTGCCGTCCTCGCCCCTCGTGCCGCGCAACGATCCGACGTTGATGTTCACCAATGCCGGCATGGTGCAGTTCAAGAACGTTTTCACCGGCGTCGAGAAGCGGCCCTATCAGCGCGCGACCACGTCGCAGAAATGCGTGCGCGCCGGCGGCAAGCACAACGACCTCGACAATGTCGGCTACACCGCGCGCCATCTCACCTTCTTCGAAATGCTCGGCAATTTCTCGTTCGGCGACTATTTCAAGGAGCGCGCGATCGAGCTGGCCTGGACGCTCATCACCAAGGATTTCGGGCTCAAGAAGGACAAGCTGCTCGTCACCGTCTACCACACCGACGACGAGGCGCATGGGCTCTGGAAGAAGATCGCCGGCTTCTCCGAGGACCGCATCATCCGCATCCCGACCTCGGACAATTTCTGGGCGATGGGCGACACCGGCCCGTGCGGCCCGTGCTCGGAAATCTTCATCGATCGCGGCGATCACATCTGGGGCGGCCCTCCCGGCTCGCCGGAAGAGGACGGCGACCGCTTCCTCGAATTCTGGAATCTGGTGTTCATGCAATACGAGCAGGTGACGAAGGAGGAGCGCGTGGATCTGCCGCGTCCCTCGATCGACACCGGCATGGGCCTGGAGCGGATGGCCTGCATCATGCAGGGCGTCGACAGCGTGTTCGAGACCGACCTGTTCCGGCATCTGATCGATGCGACCGCGTCCGCGCTCGGCAGCGGGCCGACCCAGCAGAACGCGGCTTCGTTCCGTGTCATCGCCGACCATTTGCGTTCCTCCGCCTTCCTTGTCGCCGACGGCGTGCTGCCCTCGAACGAAGGCCGCGGCTACGTGCTGCGCCGGATCATGCGCCGCGCGATGCGCCATGCGCAGCTCCTGGGCGCCAAGGAGCCGCTGATGCATCGGCTGGTCTGGGCGCTGGTGCGCGAGATGGGTCAGGCCTATCCCGATTTGATGCGCGCCGAGAATCTGATCGAGGAAACGCTGCGGCTGGAAGAGACCCGCTTCCGCAAGACGCTGTCGCGGGGCCTTGCGATCCTCGACGAGAAGAGCGCGTCGCTGAAGAAGGGCGACATGTTCGACGGCGACGTCGCGTTCACGCTGTACGACACCTACGGCTTCCCGCTCGACCTGACCCAGGACGCGCTGAAGTCGCGCGGCATCGGCGTCGACCAGTCGGCGTTCACCGACGCGATGGAACGCCAGAAGGCGAAGGCGCGCGAGTCCTGGAAGGGGTCGGGCGAAGCGGCCTCCGAAGCGATCTGGTTCCCGCTGCGCGAGAAGCTCGGCGCCACCGAATTCCTGGGCTACGAGACCGAGAGCGCCGAAGGCGTGGTGTCCGCGCTGGTGAAGGACGGTGCTGAGGTCGCGAGCCTTAAGGCGGGCGACACCGGCGCGATCGTGCTCAATCAGACGCCGTTCTATGCGGAGTCCGGTGGTCAGGTCGGCGACACCGGCGTGCTCGCGGGCGAGGGCGGCGTCAAGTTCCGCGTCACCGACACGCAGAAGAAGCTCGGCGATTTCTTCGTGCATGTCGGCATCGTCGAGAGCGGCGAAGTGAAGGTCGGCACCGCGCTGCAGCTCGAGGTCGATCATTCCAGGCGCTCCTCGATCCGCGCGCATCACTCGGCGACGCACCTCATCCACGAGGCGCTGCGCCAGGTGCTGGGCGATCACATCGCCCAGCGTGGCTCGATGGTGGCGCCCGACCGCCTGCGCTTCGACTTCGTGCATCCGAAGCCGATCACGGCGGAAGAGCTCGCCCGCGTCGAGGACATCGCCAACGACGTGGTGCTGGAAAACGACGAGGTCATCACGCGTGTGATGGGCGTCGACGAGGCCCGCGAAGCCGGCGCGCGCGCGCTGTTCGGCGAAAAGTATGGCGACGAGGTCCGCGTCGTCTCGATGGGCAAGACCGCGCGCGAGCGCGGCGCCAACGCGCTTGGCTGGTCGGTCGAACTTTGCGGCGGCACGCATGTGCGGCGCACCGGCGACATCGGCCTGATCACGCTGACCAGCGAGAGCGCAGTGGCCTCGGGCGTACGCCGCATCGAGGCGCTGACCGGCAATTACGCGCGCAGGCACGCCAACGACACCATGGCGCTGGCGAAGACCGCGGCGAATGAGCTGCGCACGTCCCTCGATGACGTCCCGGCGCGCATCGCCGCGCTGATGGAGGAGCGCAAGAAGCTCGAGCGCGAGCTCTCGGACGCCCGCAAGAAGCTGGCGATGGGCGGCGGTGCCTCCGCCGGCAGCAATGGTGCAGCCGCGGGCGTGCGCGAGGCCGGCGGCGTCAAGCTGATGGCGCGTGCGGTCGAAGGCATCGAGATGAAGGATCTCAAGAGCCTCGCCGACGACGGCAAGAAGCAGATCGGCTCAGGCGTCGTCGCCATCGTCGGTGTCACCGAGGACGGCAAGGCCGGTGTCGTGGTCGGCGTCACCGCCGATCTCACCGCGCGCTTCAACGCCGTGAATCTCGTGCGCGTCGCTTCCGAGGCGCTCGGCGGCAAGGGCGGCGGCGGCCGACCCGACATGGCGCAGGCCGGCGGGCCCGATGGCGCCAAAGCGACCGAAGCGCTGGCGGCGATCGAAAAAGCGATGGGAGCTGCGTAAACGTCATGCGCCTCGTTCCGCGAGGACGTGGGCTTCGCGATCCCAACATGAGGGATCGCCTCTACGAATTGCTGGAGCACGATCCGCTCGCTTACTCGATCGGGTCGCGCTTCATCCAGATCGTCATCGGCGTCATCGTGCTCAACGTCGTCGCGATGGTCCTCGCCTCGGTGCCGGAGCTGGACGCGCAGTTCGGGGTGATATTCTCGTCCGTCAGCATCTTCTGCGTGATCGTGTTCGCGCTGGAATATCTAGCCCGTCTCTGGACGGTGGCGGGCCATACGCCGCGCAAGGGCTCCGCACTCGCCGACCGGCTCGGCTATCTCATCTCCGCGCTCGGTATCATCGACCTCATGGCGTTCCTGCCGGCCGCGGTGGTGCTGGTCACGGGCCGGCACGCGACGCTGGCGGCCCTCGGCGTGCTGCCGTTCTTCAAGCTGGTCCGCTATTCGCCGGCGATGCGCTCGCTGCTTGCGGCGGTGCATGCCGAGCGGCGCGCGCTGATCGGCTGCATCGTCATCCTGACCGGCGCGGTCCTGACCTTCGCCTCGCTGCTCTACGCCATCGAGCGCGACGTGCAGCCGGACAAGCTCGGCACCATCCCGCAGGCGATGTGGTGGGCGATCGTGACGCTCGGCACCGTCGGTTATGGCGACGTCGTGCCGGTGACGGCGCTCGGCAAGATCATCTCGGTGTTCACCATCATTTCAGGCTTTGCGATGATCGCGCTGCCGGTTGCGATCATCTCGACCGCCTTTGCCGAAGAGGTGAAACGGCGCGACTTCGTCGTCACCTGGGGCATGCTGGCGCGGGTGCCGCTGTTCTCGCATCTGGGGGCTGCGGAAATCGCCGACATCATGCGGCTTTTGCGCGCGCGCACCGTGGAGCAGGGCGAGATCCTGGTTCGGCGCGGCGACGCGGCCTCGTCGATGTATTTCATCACGGCCGGCGAGGTCGAGATCGCGCTGCCGAGCCAGCATGTGCGGCTTGCCGATGGCACCTTCTTCGGCGAGATCGCGCTGCTGCACAAGACGAAGCGCACCGGCACGGTGACGGCGACGCGCAAGACGCGCCTCCTGGTGCTGGACGCCCAGGACTTTCACGCCCTGATCGCGCGCATGCCGACGCTCGCGGCGCACGTCCACAGGACGGCCAAGGCGCGGCTGGAAGAGACCGGCGGCGATCTGGCGCCCGCCGAGCTCGCGCAAGCCGAGCGCGAGGGCTCCGACCGCTGAGCGCTCAGCCCTTCTTCAGGAAGACATACTCGGCCGAGTAGGGCGCGCTTCTGAACTCGCCGGCCTTGCCGCAGGCGCCCTCGAGCTTGCCGCCATGGGTGTTGATGCGCTGGACGGTCGTGACCGGCGTCAGCGCGCCGCTGCCGCGGTGGGCGGTGACCTCCAGCTTGAGCCAAGGGATATCGGCAGGCGTCGCGCCCGGCGCGTTGCCGGCGACCTTGGCCGCCACGGCGCTGCCGTCGGCGTGCTCCCAGTTCGGCCCGGCATAGTGGCGGCCGACGGTCTTGCCCTCGGCGAATAGCGTCGCGATCGGCTCGCGAAAAGCCCAGGTAAGCTTGCCGTCGGTGCCAGCCTTGCACTCATAGACCTGCGCGCCCTCGGCGTGGACGCTGAGCACGATGCTCTCGCCTGATGCGGCGATGGCGTCAGGCACCGTCTCCGCGGCGGAGGCTGGCCCGATCATGGCCGCGAGCAGGCAGGGGGCGGCGAGCTTGATGAACATGGTCGGTCTCCACGGAGGGCTCTCATAAAACAAACGGGCCGCGCTTTTGACGCGGCCCGTGATGATGTCCGGCCCAGTCGGGCGAAATTGCGGTTGGCAGCTTTACGCCGCCATCGCCTTCACCAGATTGTCAGCGACCTTGTCGAGAAAGCCTGTCGTCGAGAGCCAGCGCTGGTCGGCGCCGACCAGAAGCGCGAGGTCCTTGGTCATGTAGCCTTCCTCGACGGTGTCGACGCAGACCTTCTCCAGCGTGGTTGCGAACTTGGCGAGCTCGGCATTGTTGTCGAGCTTGGCGCGGTGGGCGAGGCCGCGCGTCCAGGCGAAGATCGATGCGATCGAATTGGTCGAGGTCTCCTTGCCCTTCTGGTGCTCGCGGTAGTGACGGGTCACCGTGCCGTGGGCGGCTTCCGCCTCGACGGTCTTGCCGTCGGGCGTGAGCAGCACCGAGGTCATCAGGCCGAGCGAGCCGTAGCCCTGCGCGACCGTGTCGGACTGCACGTCGCCGTCGTAGTTCTTGCAGGCCCAGACATAGCCGCCGGACCATTTCAGCGCCGAGGCGACCATGTCGTCGATCAGGCGGTGCTCGTAGGTCAGGCCCTTGGCGTCGAACTCCTTCTTGAACTCCTTGTCGAAGATCTCCTGGAAGATGTCCTTGAAGCGGCCGTCATAGACCTTCAGAATCGTGTTCTTGGTCGACAGATAGACCGGATAGCCGCGCAAGAGGCCGTAATTGAAGGAGGCACGGGCGAAGTCGATGATGGAATCGTCGAGATTGTACATCTCCATGGCGACGCCGGCGCCGGGCGCCTTGAACACTTCCTTCTCGATCACGGTGCCGTCCTCGCCGACGAACTTCAGCGAGAGCGTGCCCTTGCCCGGGAACTTGATGTCGGTGGCGCGGTACTGGTCGCCATAGGCGTGGCGGCCGATGATGATCGGCTTGGTCCAGCCCGGAACGAGGCGCGGCACGTTCTTGCAGATGATCGGCTCGCGGAAGATCACGCCGCCGAGGATGTTGCGGATGGTACCGTTCGGCGACTTCCACATCTGCTTGAGATTGAACTCCTTCACCCGGGCTTCATCAGGGGTGATGGTGGCGCACTTGACGCCGACGCCGACCTTCTTGATCGCCTCGGCGGCGTCGATGGTGACCTGATCGTTGGTGTGGTCGCGGTACTCCATGCCCAGGTCGAAATATTGCAGCTCGACATCCAGGAACGGGTTGATCAGCTTGTCCTTGATGTACTGCCAGATGATCCGGGTCATCTCGTCGCCATCGAGTTCGACGACGGGATTGGATACCTTGATTTTTGCCATGATCGGAGATGCCCTCTTGGGAACGGCGCTTTTGACGGCGGCGGTGGAAATTAACCCGCGCTATAGCACCGCCCGGGGGCGGGCGGAAGCCGAGCGGTTATGCACTTTCAGCCCATCTTTTCGCCGAGATCAGTCATTCTAGAAGGCGGCCTGGGTGGCCGTGCCGGCCACGATGTACCAGGTCACGAACAGGCCTGAAATCAGGGCGCCCGGCAGGCTGGATCCGGTCCGTCGCCAGGTGAAGGTCGCGATCACGGCGACGATCGCAAGCAGCGGCACGAATTGGATCGCGACGATGGTCGAGAGGGGCACGAAGCCGGGGTCGGGAAGTGGGTTGAACAGCTTTCCGGTCAGCCAGAGCGTGCCGTATTGCAGGAGCAGCAGCACGATGAAGCCTGACGTCAGCGCCAGGATGTTGGTCAGATAGAGCGCGACCCGCGGCGCCTCCATGGTCGAGAAATTCCGGTGCAGCACGTGCAGCGCCACGACGAAAAACGCCGTGAACGGAATCAGGTAGATCAGGAAGATCAGAGCCTGCTTCGGGTTCATTAACTTCAGCGCGATGATCCAGAAGCGGAAGTCGATCTTGAACGCGAGATCGGCGAGCCACAGCGCGGCGTAGCCGACTGCGATCGATGCGACTGCGATCACGAGCGACTGGCCAACCAATCCGGTTCGGCCCTTGCGCTTGGGGGCGAAGCCCATCAGCGCCAGCGTGATCAGGCCGTTGATGATGGCCCAGACCAGGATCTGGTTGGTGATGCCCTGCGGCAGGTACGCCGACGGCGCCACGAAGGTGCCGCCCAGCGCAAACGCCGGATAGTAGGTCAGCGCCGGGATGAAGGCGGACAGGATGAACGCCATGGTCCAGCGGCCGCCGGTGGCAGCGTGATGCGGCGGCATCGCGGGCAGGCGGAGGCGGGAGAACATCGGCGCCTCGAGCAGGCCATCGAAGGTGCCGATCAACAGCGCGACGAAACCCACAAATGCGATCAGCGTGCCGAGCTCCTTGCGGAACCAGATCTGGTCGTCGACCGGGCGTGGCGTGCCGCCCTGCAGCGTCTTGGCGAACCAGTCGAGGCTGTAGCCGATCGCCTCATGCGAGATGTGCTCGGCGGGGTGGGTGATCGCGGGCGTGTACAGCACCCGCGCAGTGCCGGCTGCCGGGTCGCCATAGACCTTGCCCGGCTCGACCGGCGACTGCGTGCCGAACATCGCCCAAAGCTTGGGGCTCTTGGTGACATCGCGGGCACGATCGACGCCCCACATCAGGGTGGAGAATTCCTCGTACTGGGCGAACACCAGCGCCACATTGCGCGGCCAGCTCGGAGTGCCGTCGGCCGCGAAGGGTTTTCCGGTCGAGGAGCCCTCCAGCACCATCGACTTGTAGCCGTCGGGCATCGCGGTGGCTGCGGCGAGCAACGTCCAGCCGCCCATCGAGTGCCCCTCGAGGCCGATATTGGCCTTGTCGACCATGTCGAGGCCGCGCAGATAAGCGAGGCCGTCGGGGCCGCCAAAGCCGTTGGCGAAGGCGGGCGGGTCGCTATAGCCATGGCCGGTCTGGTCCAGAGCCAGCACGACATAGCCGCGGCGGGCGAATTCGATGGCGAAGCCGTCCTGGGTCTCGCGCGAATTGATGTAGCCGTGGACGGCGAGGATGCCCGGTGCCGGAGTTTGCACGGTGGCATTCGCGGGGATGTAGAGCATGGCACTCATCGTGTTGCCCTTGGCGCCCTTGAACCTGACGTCCTGGATGCGGATGCCGCCTGCGGTCTGCGTCAGATGGGCGACGAGCCCGCCCACCACGATCAAGACTATTCCCAGAAGCGCCAATTTCCATCGCTTCAGCATCGCCATCCCCCAACTCGAATATTGCTTCAGCTCAGGCCTTTCGGCTTCGCTTTGGTTGTGGTTGATAGCCATATCCGAAAGCAAAGCGCGCGCAAGCTGGGCGGCGAAATCGTCCCCAATTGAGGTGCGATTGCGGTTTCGCAAACGCCGCTAACCCTGTTATCTCCGCTTGAGAAATTGCGCCGCACGGAAGGCGGGCCGGTGGCGTGGATGAAGGCTTGGATCAGCGTCTTCATGCGGAGCTTCAAGCGCATCGGAAGCAGGACGAGACGAAAGCTGAATCAGAAAGTGGAATGAGATGTCCGGCACCGACAAGACCAAGACAGGCCACACCCTCGACGGTCCCATCGTCATCCTGGTCGAGCCGCAGCTCGGGGAGAACATCGGCATGGCCGCCCGCGCGATGGGCAACTTTGCCCTTAGCGCCTTGCGCATCGTCAACCCGCGCGACGGCTGGCCGAACATCGCGGCCCAGCGGGCCGCGGCCGGCGCCGATCACATTCTGCAAAAGGTCGAACTGTTCGACACGGTCGAGCAGGCGGTGGCGGACCTCGATCTCCTGTTTGCCACCACTGCGCGCCCCCACGACCAGGCCAAGCCCGTGGTCGGGCCGGAGGCGGCCGCCAGCGAGATCGCCGGGCACGTCGCAACCGGCGGCAAGGCCGGTATCTTGTTCGGCCGAGAGCGCTGGGGCCTGACCAATCAGGAGGTCGGGCTCTCCAACCGCATCATCACCTTTCCGGTCAATCCGGGCTTCGCCTCGCTCAACCTCGCTCAGGCCGTGCTGCTGGTCGGCTATGAATGGTTCAAGCAGGCGACCTCTGGCGCGCTGCCGCACGCCATGCCTGTACGCTCCGAGCGCGCCTCGCAGCACCAGATGCAGGCCTTCTTCGACAATCTCGTGCGGGAGCTCGACAAGGTCGAATTCCTGCGCCCGGCCGAAAAACGCGACACCATGCTGGTCAACCTCCGCAACATCTTCAGCCGGATGGAGCCGACCAAGCAGGACATGCATACGCTCCACGGCGTGGTGATGGCGATCGCCGAGGGACGCAAGGGCCCGGCCAAGGGCGGCGTGCTCGATGGCGAGCAGGCGACTCGCCTGCGTGCGCTGTTGGCCGAGCACGGGCAGGGCGGCGGCGTGCCCGACAGCGGCTCGACCGTGCGAGGTCTCGCCCGTCTGCTCCGCCGCAACCCGACCGATGCCGAGCGCCTGCTCTGGCATGCGCTGACGCGTGACCGCCGCTTTGCAGGGCAGTTCAAGCGCCAGACCCCGGTCGGCCGCCACATCCCGGACTTCGTCTCCTTCCCGCACCGGATCGCCGTCGAGCTGGTGAACCCCGGCGAGGGCGACACCATCGCCGCGGATCGCGCATCGCGGCGGGCGTGGCTGGAGGCGCGCGATTATCAGGTGCTGGACATTCGCGCGGCGGATGTAGAGCGGGATCTGGAGGCGGAGCTGGTGCGGCTGGCGACGAATCTGGATCGTCGGCTCCGCTGATCACTGGCAATCGTCTGCTCCCTGACAAAGCGGGCGACATGGTGCCTGCGCTTTGAAGTTGGGTGTTGTTGGTGTAATTCAGATCGACAAGCTCATTTTTAATTTACCATCATTTGATCGAAGGCCGCCCGTGACCATCATCGTTTCCAGCGGACAAACCGAAATCGTTTCCTCCGGCACAGAGACCGGCACCATGGTCTTGAACGGCGGCACACAGCTCGTCCAAGCGCAAGGCCAAACAATCGGTACCATCGTCAGCAGCGGCGGCATCCAGGATGTCTATCGTCCCAACATAGGCAACACCACAAGTGCAAGTGGTACCATCGTGAAAAGCGGTGGTACCCAGTACGTTCATTTTGGAGCCACGGCCAAGGCTACGACGGTGGAAGCCGGCGGCGTGGTTCAGGTCTATAACCATGGCGTTGTGTCCTCGACTGTTGTCAACCAAGGGGCAACGCTCAACGTCTTTACGCCGTCCGTCTCCACTGACGGCGCCGGCGGGGGAAGTTCCTTCGACACCGTTGTCAGCAGCGGCGGCACCGAACAGGTCTTCACGGGAGGCTATTCGGTCGGAACGCGCGTTTTGGCCGGCGGCAATCAGATCGTCCGAGAGGCAACGTCTTATGATTTCATGGGCGAGGCTCAGAACACGATATTGAGTGGCGGCACTCAGGATGTCGCAGGCGGCTACGCGCTCAGAACCGTCATCAGCAGCGGTGGCGTGCAATATGTTCACTCCGGACAACAGCCGGAAAGTGTGAATTTCAATTCCCACATCTACTCGGCGGGCTTGGCAGAAGATACGATCATCAGCCAAGGCGGCGTCCAGCAGGTCTATTCCGGCGGCCTGATCAATAGAACGACCATTGGCGCTTACGGCGTGGCGGTCGTTTTCGACGGCGGCCACGCCAGCGCCACGAACGTCAACGGAAGTGGCGCGCTGATCGTTTCGTCAGGAGGCGGCGTTACCGGGACTACCCTCACCAGCGGTGGTCAGGAGTATGTAAATTCCGGCGGAGTCGCGAGCGGCACAATCGTCAACGTCGGCAGTCAGACGATTCAAGGCGGCGGGCTCGCCTCAGGCACCGTCGTCAGCAGCGGTGGCCTTCAAAATGTTCTAGGTTCCGGTTCACTGGCGGTTGGGACGATCATCAACAGCGGTGCGAACCAACTCATCCAAAGAGGCGGCGTCGTCAGCGCCGCAACGATCAGCGGCGGCGGCGTCCAATATATTCTGGGCGGCGTAGTCTCGCAGACCGTTCTGAGCAGTGGTGCGATACAGAACGTGAATTCCGGGTACTTCCCGGCGAGCCTCGGATACGGTGGAGGAATTGCCAGTTCGACGACTGTCTATTCCGGCGCGATTGAGAACGTATTTTCAGGTGGACTAGCGGCCGGCACGCTCCTGAGCGGCGGCTTACAGAATATTTCGAGCGGCGGCCAGGCCAGCGGCGCCCAGATCTATTCCGGTGGACAGCTAATCGTGTCTTCTGGCGGCGTTGCTGTTGCAACGGTCGTTTCTAGTGGCGGCACGGAGTTTGTCTCTGCGGGCGGCAATGCCAGCTCGACGGTGATTGCGGGTGGCATTCTCGAAATAGCCGGTGGCGGATCGACAGGTGCTGGTCCGATCGTGTTTTCGGGTTCAGGCGGCGTCCTGCGTCTTGACGGTACAACGATGCCGACCGGCGTCGTCAGCGGTTTGACAATCGGCAATACGATTGATCTCGCCGGAGTGACATTCTCGGCGGGGGGCACGGCGCAACTTCTATCCGGCAACACGCTCAATATTGTTGAGGGCGCGAACACCTACAATCTCAAGCTGGAGACCGGCGTCGACTATTCGGGCCGGCATTTCCAGCTCGGACATGACGGCGGCACCGGAGTTCTGATCTCTGTCCGCTCAAACGTTGCGCCGGTCGCAAGCGCAACCGACAAGACGGCAACACATAATCAGAGCTTTGCAGCCTCCAGCCTGTTCAGCGCGACCGACGCCGATGGCGACGCGATCATGGCCTACCAGTTGTGGGACTCGACACCTGACCCAGCGAGCGGCCGTTGGAGTGTCGGCGGAGTCGCGCAGGGCAGCAATGTCGCGATCGACATCAGCGCGGCGCAGCTGGCCAGCACCATGTTCCAGTCGGGCTCAGGTTCAGACGAGCTTTATGTGCGAGCCTATGACGGCACCGCGTGGAGCGCGTGGAAACAATTCTTTGTCAACGGCCCCGTCGATCGTGCGCCTGTCGTGACCGCCGTCAACACGACGGCGGCGCATGGTCAGACGTCCATTGCCGCTTCCAGCCTGTTCAGCACGACCGATGCGGATGGCGACGCGATCACCCAGTACTCGTTGTGGGACACCGAGGGCAACGGACGCTGGGTCGTCAACGGCGTGAATCAGGCTACCAACGCGGAGATCGTGATCACGGCAGCTCAACTGGCGCAAACGAGTTATGTGTTCGGCTCGGCGACAGACCATCTTTATGCTCGGGCATTTGACGGCGAACTGTGGGGCAATTGGATGGGATTTACGGCCACCCCATTCGCCAACACCGCACCGACGGTGTCCGTATCGAACCTCGCGGCGGCGCATGGTCAAAGCCTTGCGGCATCATCGATGTTCACCGTCAGCGATGTCGACGGCGACACGATAACGACCTATTCGTTCTGGGATTCCAATGCCAACGGCCGATTTACGGTGAATGGCGTGGCTCAAGCCGCCAATACCGAGATCGTCGTCGGAGCCGCGCAATTGCCAAATACGTTCTACGTGTCTGGTTCGGGTACCGACCAGCTATATGTGCGGGCGTTCGATGGCACCGCTTGGAGCGCCTGGCAGTCGTTCACGGTCACGGCGCCGGTCAATCAGGCGCCGTTGGTGACTGCGACCAATGCGGCGATCGCAAGCGGGCACAGCGTTGCCGCCTCGTCACTTTTTGTGGCGAGCGATCCCAATGGCGACCCGATCACGACCTATTCGTTCTGGGACTCCAATACCAGCGGCCGATTTACGATCAATGGTGTGGCGCAAGCCGCCAATACCGAGATCATTGTGAGCGCCGCGCAACTTGCGAGCACCTCCTACGTGGCGGGCAGCGACACCGACCAGCTTTATGTCCGCGCCTCGGACGGCTCGTCCTGGAGTGCCTGGCAAGCGTTCACGGCGGGTCCGACCGCGCCGGTGGTGACCGCAGCCAACGTGGCCTTGGCTGTCGGACAGAGCCGCGCCGCCTCGGGACTATTTACGGCCAGCGATGCGGATGGCGAAGGCATTACCCAGTACGGCTTGTGGGACACGGAAGGCAGCGGA
>NZ_LBJG01000071.1 GCF_028128765.1 Bradyrhizobium sp. CCBAU 51627 | reverse complement strand
GGGCGACATCGCCACGCGCCTTGGCCGGTGGCCACCGGCCAAGGCGCTAAGTCGCTTCCATCGCACAAAATGGTCCCGTGCAGATACAAGGGGCACCTTCCACTGGGACGGTGAGAACGAGACTCGCGGAGAATCCCCTCACCCGGAATTCAAGCTGCGCTCGAATTCCAACCTCTCCCCGCGCGCGGGAAGAGGCGGAAGAACCTACTTCGCGACGAATCCGGCTTGTGTCATCAGCGACTTGTTGAGCGCATCATCCTCCTCGAGGAATTGCACCATGTCCTTGCCGGTGAGAAAGATCGGCTTCAAGGCCTGCTTTTCCATGTAGTCCTTGTACTCGACGGTCTGTGTCACCTTGTGGAACAGCTCGACATAAAACGCTTGCTGCTCCGGCGTGACCTTGCCGGGCAGGAACATCGCCCGCAGCATCAGATACTGGACGTCGACGCCGTCCTCCTTGCAGGTCGGGATGTCGGCCCAGGACTGCGTGTCCGTCACCTTGCTGGTGTAGGAGATGCGCTCCTTGTCGAACACGCAGAGCGGACGCACCTGGCCGGCGCGCCAGACCTCGAGGTTCTCGGACGGATTGTTGACATTGGATTCGGTGTGATTACCGACGAGCTGGGTCGCGGCCTCGCCACCGGACTTGTAGGGCAGATAGGAAAATTTCGCGCCGGTCTTCTGCTCAAGGAAGACGGTCAGCACGTGGTCCTCGCGCTTGGAGCCGGTGCCACCCATCTTGAACGGCGAGCTTGCTGCCTTTGCGGCCGCGACGAATTCCTTCACCGTCTTGGGGCCGGCGCTGTTGTCCCACAGCACGAACTGGTCAAGCGCGATCACCGAGACCGGGGTCAGCTCGCGCCAGTTGAACGGGATCTTGGCCGACAGGGGCAGCATGTAGATCAACGAATAGGCAATCAGCACCTTGTTGGGATCACCCTCGCTGGATTTCATGTACATCAGCGCTTCCGCGCCGGACGCACCGCCCTTGAGCGAGACCACCAGCGGCTGCTTCATCAGATTGTTCTTCTGAATCGCGGCCTGCATCATCCGCGCCATCTGGTCGGAGGCGCCCCCCGCGCCCGCCGCCACCACGATCTCGACGGGTTTTGTCGGCTCCCAACCGGCAAAGGCGGGCACGCTCAACAGCAAGGCCGCCGCAGCTCCGACGGCTTTCAATGGAATTCGCACGAGTTTCGTCCCCTGGTTATTATTGACTTTGTGATGCCGGGAATTCTATCGGTGCATTGTGCGGACTAAAGATCGCGAGTTCAAGCCGGCGAATATTCCACCATATATGACTTTCGGCTGACGAAGCGCGCGCTACCTGCCCTTCCAGTTCGGCGTGCGCTTATTGAGGAAGGCGTCCATGCCCTCGCGAAAATCCTCGCTCATATAGGCCTTGAGGATCAGGTCCTCGCCCTCTTCACGCGACAGCGTCCGGCGGATGCGGCGCACCGCCTCCTTGGTCGCCTCCAGCGTAAGCGGCGCGTGGCTGGCGACGAGCTTTGCAGTTTCGTCAGCGCGGCGCTGCAGCGTCTCGACATCGGGCACGATCTCGGTGAGCAGGCCAAGCGCGAGCGCTTCCTGTGCCTCGACCAGGCGCGCCCTGAAGATCAGATCCTTGGTGCGGGCAGGACCGACCAGCGCGACGACGCGGCTGATATTCGACATCGACAGGCAATTTCCTAGCGTGCGCGCGATCGGGAAACCCATGCGCGTCGTCTCGGTGCCGATGCGCAAGTCGCAGCAGGCGGCGATGCCGGCGCCGCCGCCGGTGCAAGCCCCCGCGATCGCCGCGATCACGGGCACGCGGCACTGCTCGAGCGTGCCGAGCACGCGGTCGATCCGCGCTTCGTAGTCGAGCGCGTCTTGCGCGGACTTGAAGGCGCGGAATTGGGAAATGTCGGTGCCCGACGCAAACGCCTTGTCGCCGGCGCCGGTGAGGATCAGCGCCTTGATCGAACGGTCGACGTTGATCTCCTGGCAGATCTCCGCCATGCGGTCATACATGGCGAAGGTCATGGCGTTGCGCGCCTGCGGGCGGTTGAAGGTGATCCGCGCGATGCCGTCCGTGACGGAGTAGAGAAGGTCTTCGTTAGCAGTCGATGCGTTCATCGCGCGCTCACTTCTTCAAGTTAGATAGTTCAGGCCACCTGCGTCATCGGCAGCGCATCGCGTCCCTTCAGGACGTCCATGGCCGCCAGCACGCCGCCGCTCCGATGCGGAATCTTTGCAAGATCCAGGCCCATCTCGACGCCGGCGAGCGTGCCCATCAGCATCAGATCGTTGAAATGGCCGATATGGCCGATGCGGAACACCTTGCCTTTGACCTTGTTGAGGCCGGTGCCGAGCGACATGTCGAAGTTCTCCAGCACCACCTTGCGGAAGGCGTCGGCATCAAAGCCGTCAGGCACGCGCACGCCTGTCAGCGCCGGCGAATGCGCGGCGGGATCGGCGCACTGCGTCTCCAGACCCCACACCTTCGCCGCCGCACGTGTCGCCGCGCTGTGGCGCTTGTGACGCGACCAGACGTTTTCGAGGCCTTCCTCCTCCAGCATCTTCACCGCTTCGCGGAGGCCGTAGAGTAGGTTGGTGGCGGGCGTGTAGGGGAAGGTGCCGAGCTTGTTGAAGTTGATCACTTCCTGCCAATCCCAATAGGAGCGCATGCCGGGATTGGCCTTGGCGGCGGCGAGCGCCTTCTCCGAGACCGCGTTGAAGCCGAGACCGGGCGGCAGCATCAGGCCCTTCTGTGAGCCCGCGACCGACACGTCGATGCCCCAGGCATCGTGCTCGTACTCCATCGAGCCGAGGCCGGAGATGGTGTCGACCATCAACAGCGCCGGATGCTTTGCGCGGTCGAGGATCTTGCGCACCTCCAGGGGCGGCGTGACGCAACCTGTCGAGGTCTCGTTGTGAACGACGCAGACCGCCTTGATCGCGTGCTGCTTGTCGGCGACCAGGCGCTTCTCGATCTCGGCGAGGTCGGCGCCATGGCGCCAGTCGCTCGGGATGAAGTCGACGTCGAGCTTGAACTTGTCGGCGATGCCGCGCCACAGCACGGCGAACTGCCCGGTCTCGCACATCAGGACCTTGTCGCCGGGGGCGAACACATTGACCATCGCCGCTTCCCAGGCGCCGGTGCCGGACGAGGGGAAGATGATCACGGGCTGCTTGGTGCGGAACACCCGCTGCATCGAGGCAAGGACCGCGAAACCAAGTTCGGCGAACTCCGGACCGCGATGGTCCAGCGTCGGCATGTCCATCGCCCGGAGCACCCGGTCGGGCACGTTGGTCGGTCCTGGAATCTGTAGGAAATGCCTTCCAGTATGCACGGTCATGGGCGTCCTTCCCGGTCTTGACGTCTATCTTGAAGTCGTCTGGCGGCCCGACCCGCGGGTCCGGCGAGCCGCTCGCATATCACTATTCGCCGGGCTTGTCCCTCGCCCGCGGGAGGCCGTCAATGCGCAAGAAGCAGGGCTCGCCTTGCCAAGGGCGGCGACCGTAGGCAAGAGGGGCTGGAAAACAGGCGAGAGCGGATCATGGCGGCGGAAGTGGCCGGAAAATCACGGGAATCGGTCCCAAAACACGGTCTTGCGGCGCGCCTGGCCCGCGAAATCACCGGCGACATCCTGTTCGACCGCTTCAGCCGCGGCCGTTACGCAACGGACGCCTCGTTCTACCAGATCATGCCTTCAGGCGTGGTCGTCCCCAGGACCATGGACGAGGCGCTCCTCACCCTGGCAATCGCCCGCGATGAGGGGGTTAAGGTCACCCCTCGCGGCGGCGGCACCTCGCAATGCGGCCAGACCGTCAATGACGGCCTCATGGTCGATCTCTCGAAACACCTCAACAAGATCCTGTCGCTAGACGTCGCGGGCCGCACCTGCGTGGTCGAGCCCGGCATCGTGCTCGACGACCTCAACCGCCAGCTGAGGAAGCACGGCCTCTGGTTCCCGGTCGATGTCTCCACCGCTTCGCGCGCCACCATCGGCGGCATGGCCGGCAACAATTCCTGCGGCGGCCGTTCGCTGCGCTACGGCACCATGCGCGACAACACGCTGTCGATGGAGGCAGCGCTCGCCGACGGCACGCTGAGCCGTTTTGGCGAGGTCTCGCGCGATCTCTCGGACAGCGACGCCGGCGAGACCATGCGTGCCCTCTTCCGCGACATGCTCGATCTCGGCGCTCGCGAGGCCGACGAGATCGCGGCGCGCTTCCCGAAGGTTCAGCGCCGCGTCGGCGGCTACAATCTCGATGCGCTCACCCCGCGCAATGCACGCAACAACATGGCGCATCTCCTGGTTGGCTCGGAAGGCACCCTCGCCTTCACCACCAAGGTCGAGCTGAAGCTCTGGCCTGTGATCCGCAACAAAGCGCTCGGCGTCTGCCATTTCGGCAGCTTCTACGAGGCGATGGATGCCGCCCAGCACCTGGTTAAGCTGAAGCCGATCGCCGTCGAGTTGGTCGACCGCACCATGATCGCGCTCGGCCGCGACATCGCGATGTTCCGCCCGATCATCTCCGCCGCGATCAAGGGCGATCCTGACGCCGTGCTGGTGGTCGAGTTCGCCGAAGAAGACCAGGCCTATAATCTGAAGCTCCTCAAGCAACTCACCGAGCTGATGGGCGATCTCGGCTTCGGCTGGACCAACGACACGCGCAAATGGGGCGGCGTGGTCGAGATCACCGAACCGGCGCTGCAGAGCGGTATCGCCGATTTCCGGGCCGCCGGCCTCAACGTCATGATGTCGATGAAGCAGGAGGGCAAGCCGGTCTCCTTCGTCGAGGACTGCGCCGTGCCGCTGCCGCATCTCGCCGACTACACCGCCCGGCTGAACGAGGTGTTCGCAAAGCACGGCACCAGCGGCACGATGTATGCGCACGCCTCGGAGGGCTGCTTGCATGTGCGCCCCGTGCTGAACCTGAAGCTGGAGAAGGACGTCAAGGCGATGCGCGCCATCGCCGAGGAAGCCTTCGCGCTGGTGCGCGAATACAAGGGCTCGCATTCCGGCGAGCATGGCGACGGCCTGGTGCGCTCGGAATTCCACGAGGTCATGTTTGGCGAGCGCCTCGTCGCCGACTTCCGCGAGGTCAAGCACCGCTTCGATCCCGAAGGCTTGCTCAATCCCGGCAAGATCGTCGACGCGCCCAGGATGGACGACCGCTCTCTGTTCCGCTTCACGCCGGACTATCGCGTTGGCGAGCTGAAGACCAAGTTCGACTGGTCGACCTATCCCGGTGCCGGCGGCGGTTTCCAGGGCGCGGTCGAGATGTGCAACAACAACGGCGCCTGCCGCAAGCTCGAGGGCGGCGTGATGTGCCCGTCCTACCGCGCCACGCGCAACGAGAAGGACGTCACGCGAGGGCGCGCCAACACGCTGCGGCTCGCGATATCAGGCCAGCTCGGTCCTGATGCGCTGTCGTCCGACGAGATGATGGAGACGCTCAAACTCTGCGTCTCCTGCAAGGCCTGCCGCCACGAGTGCCCGACCGGCGTCGACATGGCCAAGATGAAGATCGAGGTGCTGGCCGCGCGTGCCGCCACCCATGGCCTGACCTTACGCGATCGGTTGGTCGGCTATCTCCCGCGTTACGCCGGCCTCGCCTCGCGCTTCGCACCAATCGCAAATCTGCGCAACCACAGCCCTCTGCTGCGAAAGCTGTTCGAGTGCTTCGCTGGCATCAGCGCGCGTCGGGCGCTACCCGCCTTTCGCAACGACGTCTTTGTGCCGCCGGCAGAGGTTGTCGGTCCGGCGGCCGGCCGCGAGGTCGTGCTGTTCGCCGACACCTTTAATCGCATCTATGAACGAGAAAACCTCGACGCCGCCCTGCGCGTGCTGACGGCCGGCGGCTATCGCGTGCACATGCCAAAGCCTCCGAGCGGCAGCCGCCCGCTCTGCTGCGGCCGCACCTTCCTGTCGGCCGGACTCGTCGATGAAGCCCGGGCCGAGCTCGACCGTCTGGTGCCGGCATTGGCGCCGTTTGCCGCGCGCGGCGTACCCATCGTCGGCCTCGAGCCAAGCTGCCTGCTGACGTTGCGCGACGAGCTCGCTTCGCTGCGCAAGGACAACGACGCCAAGGCCGTCGGTGCGCATGCCCACACTTTCGAGGAATTTCTCGTTCGCGAGGCCGAGGCCGGCCGGCTGCAACTTCCGCTCGGCAGCGTCGCCGACAGGGCGATCGTGCACGGCCATTGCCACCAAAAATCCTTCGGTGCTTTCAAACCGGTCGAGCAGGTGCTGCGGCTCGTCCCCGGGCTGAAAGTCGAGACCATCGAGTCCAGCTGCTGCGGCATGGCCGGCGCGTTCGGCTATGCCGCAGACTCCTACGATGCCTCGATCGAGATGGCCGAGCTGTCACTGCTGCCGGCGGTGCGGCGCGCCGACCGGAATGCGCTGGTCGTCGCCGACGGCACCTCCTGCCGGCACCAGATCCACGACGGCGCCCAGCGCGAGGCGCTTCACGTCGCCCGCGTGCTGGCGATGAGCCTCGATAGCGCCAACACCCAATCCACAACCAACCCAATCGCAAAGGAACCCAGCCATGGCTGATCTCACACTCGACACCGCCCGAAAAATCCTCGACGCGGCCTTTGCCAAATCCACCGAGCTGAAGCTGAAGCCGCTGGTCGTCACCATCCTGGACGCGCGCGGCGTGCTCAAGATCGCCGCAGCTCAGGACGGCACCAGCCTGATGCGCGCCGAGATCGCCCATGGTAAGGCCTATGGCGCGCTCGCGATGGGTATGGGCTCGCGCGCGCTGTATCAGCGAGCGCAGGAGCAGGCCTATTTCATCGACGCCGTGAACACGATTGCGAAGGGCGCGCTGGTACCGGTCCCCGGCGGCGTGCTGATCATGGACGGCACGACACTCCTCGGCGCCGTCGGCGTCTCCGGCGACACCTCGGACAATGACGAGGCCTGCGCGGTGGCCGGCATCCAGGCGGCCGGGCTGAAAGCCAACGCAGGCTAGCCTTTTCCATGCCACGCCCAGCAGGATATTGGAGATCGTACCGCTGCCAAGCGTGAGTCCTTGACAGCGATCGCCTGTTCACGCGCCCACCAACGATCGATACCTCACTTCAGCGTCACCGCATAGGGCGCTCGTGAGCTCTCTGGACCAGCGTGCCCGGCGGTCTTAGCCCATCGGTTTTAGCTGCAACACATGCCGCCGATGCAACGCGCAATTGCACTGACGGGGTGAGCCGTCTGGTCGCGCTGCAGCATTTGATTTGACATGCTTTGCGCTCACTTTCGCCTTCACACAATCGTGCGCTGCATTGGCGTTCTAAAGAATATTGTTCTCAAACTCAGAAGGGAAAAACCGATTGCGCGTATTCGCCACCTGACAG
Organism: Bradyrhizobium sp. CCBAU 51627; assembly: GCF_028128765.1. GTDB lineage: Bacteria > Pseudomonadota > Alphaproteobacteria > Rhizobiales > Xanthobacteraceae > Bradyrhizobium. Next base: position 14,628 of record NZ_LBJG01000071.1, on the reverse strand, counting down.
CCACACAAGTGCGGACCAATGTGCGGTTGCTCGGCGAGAGGGCGCGTGAGCCTGGCACGAAGATCGAGCGGACGCTCCATCTGCGCGCAGCTGGTCGCACGCCGCTAGCAATCAGCCCGACACCATCCGCTTCACCCAGGCGGCGTGCCGCTGGTAGGCAATGACATATGCCGCATCGACCGCGTACCCGACAACGACCGCCAGGAAGCAGACAAAGTACGCTTCTCCCCAGGCCAGCCAAATGTTCGACCAGGAAATAGTGAGAACGACAACAGCAAAAACGATCTTTCTCATGGTGTAGCCTTCAACACAGATCGGTCGCGTCGGTCAACTGCAACCATGCGAGCCCGTATGGCGGGACCCACCCGGCTGGCACCGCCCGCAGTCGGCCAAAGCCTGGGGCTGATGCATGCAATCGTGCCACCCTGGCGTTCCGTGGCCGTAGTAGCGAGCGCATTCGCGATCCCAGTTGCCGCAGAGGTCCGGGCGCGCCTCACGCACATGTCCGCCGCCACCGTAGTAGCCCTCGTCAGACTGCCGACGACCATAACCGCCACTGGCCAGCCAGCGCAGCCATGCAATTCAGAACGTATGCTAGCCTGACAACCTTCCTCATGCCAGCCTCCCAGTCATCGTAGAAATTATCGTACCTGCAAATTCTCGATCAGCTCGCGCACGAGCTCATCGAGCTTAGCGAGCGCGATAGAAGGGTGAGCGAACTCGACGTCATCCACATCCCAATACTTCACTCTAGACGCTACAGTGGGAAACCGGCTTTCGACCAGTGGGCGGTGCTCGGCCTCTTTGACGGCAATTACTATCTTGGCGACATCGAAATCCGCCAAGGAGCAAGGCAGAGGATTTCGTGCTGCACCTTCTGGCCGGATACCCTTCTGTCGTAGCCGATCGAGCGCAACTACTGACATCGGGCCTACATTGTCGGGAGAGCCTCGCTCGGCAGCCCCTCGCGAAAACGCATACCATGAAAGACCTTTGGTCTTCGCAAGATGGTTGAATAGTTCCTCCGCATACCGACTGCGGTAATAATTGCCGGTGCATAAAAAGAGAATTGCATTTGGCGGCATCTCCTTCTCGCTGTTGCTTGTCGAAATCGAAGGCGAACCTCGCAAGAATGCCTTCAGGGCAATCCGGGTCATCGCCGTCATCTCTGAGCGAAACTTAGCCAGCTCCAATGGATGAACGACGATGAGCTTGCCTTCGGTAACAACGAGGTTCGCGCTGGGAACGTTGCGGGCAACAAAAACTTCACCTCGGACATGATTAGCAATATTCTCGGGGTCAGCGCCATGCAAACTCACGAAAAACTCAAAATCGTCCGCAGATCCCGCGTAACCGATCTCCTCTGCAACTTCCCTCATGATGCATTCAAGGGGACTTTCAGCCGGCTCTCGACGTCCGCCAAACAGCGCGATTTTACCAGGATGCACTATTCCCGGCCCATTGTCCCGAAGCTGAAGCAACAATCTTCCTGCCGAGTCCACGAGGATCGCCGCGGCAAAATCTCGAATTTCCTGCTTCAAAGGAGGCTGGTCTCCTATCAGGTTGCCGATCTAGATAGGCTACCGCTTGTGCTGTGACACACGATTATAGCGATGCTCCGGCGAAAGAAAACCTGCCAGCTAGCGAGCTGACGAGGTCCCAATGCTCCTGCGTACCGCTGTACTCGTCACGGATCCACGAGAGCTTGATCACGAAGCAACACTGATTGATTTTTCCGGCCGCCGCCTTACTCGTTAGGTGCATGTCACCAGCCGTCGCAGGTTGCGTCCGGCGGTGTTTCACGTCACCTCGAGCGCGCCTTGATCGCTATTTCAAATCGGCCTTCACTATCGGCGCGTCGTCAGATCGGCCCGTCCAATTGAAGCGTGGCACACGGCCCCGAGGTCCGCGTTGTGACCCGCGCGCGTACACGGACGATAATTTGCGGCACGCGACAAGGCTGAGCTTTGATGCAACCCCGCCCACGCTTATCCGAAGTCGTCACAAAGAACGATCCGCAGCGCGAACACTGTGGCTGGGCCATGCAGTGCCCTAAGTGTCTTGTCCCCGGCCGCGACCACATTCGCGCTTCCAATTGGCGCGCAAAGGAGACACCGTCGGGCGCCACCCTCACCTCCCCGTCCAGAGCGGCTTGCGCTTCTCGCCGAATGCCCTCAAACCCTCCTTGGCGTCCTCTGTCATCGCCAGCAATGCGATCTGGCTTTCGGTGTAGGCGATGCTCTCGTCGAAAGACATCGAGGCGATGGCGCGCATGGCGTATTTGCCGCGGCGGATCGCGGTCGGAGATTTGTCGACGATGCGACCGATAAGCCAGTCGATCTTGACGTCGAGCTCGGCCGCCGGCACAACGTAGTTGAGCAGGCCCGCTGCCTGCGCGGCCTTGGCGTCGAACGGCTCGCCTGTGAGTGCCCATTCGTTGACGAGGCGTCGTGGTGCGATCTCCTGCAACAGACTCAGCACCTGCATCGGAAACACACCGACCTTCACTTCCGGCAGCCCGAAGATGACGTGATCCGCCGCAACCGCCATGTCGGTCATGCACAAGAGGCCCATGCCACCGGCCATGCAGACCCCGCCGACGCGTGCGATCGAGGGCTTGGTCGCGTTCTGCGACAAGCGCAGCAGATCGGCATAATCGACATTCGGCCTGGAATGATCCATTGCGAAAGCTGCGCCGGAGTTCTGCAAATCTGCACCGGCGCAGAATGCCTTGTCGCCGGCGCCGGTCAGCACGATGACGCGAACGTCCCCGTCGTCATGCGCATCGCGGTAGCCGTGTGTGATGCCGGCGATCACCTCGCCATTCAGCGCGTTGCGCTTGTCCGGCCGGTTGATGGTGATCCAGAACGCCTGCCCGCGCTTCTCGGTGATGACGGCTGTGGTGTCGGTCATTTGGCTCAATCCTTGCTTCCGATTTGCAGCCATTTGCGGCAGCTCGGGCGCGGGGTGCAAGGGCAATCTGTCAGGAAGCGCCGCATTAGCGCCTCGACGCAAAATTGCGGAGCATCAAGCGTGGCTCAAGCCACGGCCGCTTTCCTGATCCAGACCCTGTTATCGTGGAACGCCGCCCCGCCGATTGGAGCGATGGTGTCGGCGCCGGTCAGCATGTTGATGCCGCGGCCGCCGATATGATTCTTGTTCGGATGCACGGACTCCGCGATCAGCACGCCACGCCGCACGCCGTCGAACAGCGCGGCAACCAGCGTGGTCTCGCCCCTGGTATTTCCGAGCGTCACCGCGTCGCCGTCGGCAATGTCGAGCGCAGCCGCATCGAGCGGATGGATCATCACGCTCGCTCCGCCCTCGCGCGCCTGCGAAGACGGGGTCTCGTTGAACGTGGTGTTGAGGAAGCTGCGCGACGGGCTGGTCGCGAGCCGGAACGGATGGACCTGGTCGGTGTGCTCGATCACGGCCCAATGGTCCGGCAGACCAGGCATCTTGTCGAAATCGCCCATGGTCTGGCCGAACGGCGGATGTGCCCAGTCCGCCCTGAAGTGGAATTTCTTGTCGGGGTGAGCGAATCCATCGAGATAATGCGAGGTTCGGAAGTCCGGCTGCAGATCGCGCCAGATGTCGGCTTCGAGGCCGGCGATGTCGCCGTGATCGCTGAGCCTCAAGGTCGTGTCGATCAATTCGCGCGGCGTCATCTCGAAGCCCGGATGCTTTGCACCAAGCCGCGGCGCCAGCGCCTGCAGCACCTCGTGGTTGGAGCGGCATTCGCCGGGCGGGTCGATCAGCTTGGGGCCGACCGAGATGTGCTGGTGGCCTCCACCGTAATAGAGATCGTCATGCTCCATGAACATCGTCGCGGGCAAGACGATGTCGGCCATCAGCGCCGTCTCGGTCATGAACTGCTCGTGCACCGCGACGAACAGATCCTCGCGCGCAAAACCCTGGCGGACCAGCGCCTGCTCCGGCGCCACCGTCATCGGGTTCGTGTTCTGGATCAGCATCGCCTTGACCGGGCCCTTGCCCAGCAGGGCTTCGGCATCGCCGGTGAGGATGCGGCCCACCTGCGACTGGTCGAGCGCGCGGACCGTCTTGTCGAGCGCATCATGACCTTCGATGACGGATTCGTTGAAATGCCACAGCGCGTAATTGTTGAAGAAAGCGCCGCCGCCTTCGTATTGCCAAGCGCCGGTCACCGCGGGAATGCAGTTCGCCGCATGCATCTGCATCGCACCATTGCGCGAACGCGTGAAGCCGTAGCCGAGACGAAAGAACGTCCGCTTGGTCTCGCCGACCGCCTTGGCAAAGGCCTCGATCTCGGCCACCGGCACGCCGCAGATCGCGGACGCCCATTCGGGCGTGCGGGTCCGCAGATGCGCCTCGAGTTCGTCGGGGCAGTCGGTGTACTTGTCCATGTAAGCGCGGTCGGCATAACCGTCGCGGAACAGCACGTGCATCACGCCGCAGGCAAACGCGCCGTCGGTGCCGGGCCGCAGCAGGATCTTGATATCAGCCTGCTTCATGGTCTCGTTGTCGTAGATGTCGACGGCTGCGATTCTCGCGCCGCGCTCCTTGCGGGCCCGCGCTGCGTGTGTCATCACGTTGACCTGCGTGTTGACAGGGTTGGTGCCCCAGATCACCACGAGATCGGACAGCGCCATTTCGCGCGGATCCACGCCGGCGATCTTGCCGGTGCCGATCGCGAAGCCGATCCGCCCGACATTGGCGCAGATGGTCTGATAGAAGCGCGAATATTTCTTCACATGGGTGAGCCGGTTGAGGCCATCGCGCATCACCACGCCCATCGTGCCGGCGTAATAATACGGCCAGATCGACTCCGCGCCGAATTCGCGCTCGGCCTGGTTGAAGCGATCGGCGATCTCATCCAGCGCCTCGTCCCAGCTGATCCGCGCAAATTGCCCGGAGCCCTTCGGCCCCATCCGGCGCAGCGGATAGATCACCCGCTCAGGGTGATGGATACGCTCGGCGTAGCGAGCAACCTTGGCGCAAACCACGCCAGCCGTATAGGTCTGCTTCTTCGAGCCGCGCACGCGGCCGATGCTGCGGCCTTCGACCACCTCGACGTCAAGTGCGCAGGCCGACGGGCAATCATGCGGACAGGTGGAGTGGCGGATCTCGATTTTGGCGCGCTGATTCATGGCCGATCTCGTAACACCAATATACCTGTGAGCCGAGGGCATTTATCCGGCAATGCCCATGCAAAATGCTCACACCCCACGCGCCGCCAGTTCCTCCCGCGACCGCGAATTGCCCCGCCGTCACACCGAAAACGGCCCGATATTCCTGCCAAAATCGATTTTGTAGGGCGTCGACAGCCCGCGCCCGCTGCCGCTACAGTGCCATGAAACAAAAGCGAGCTCAGGGAGGTGGGTGTGACGGCCCGACGATTGATGCTGGCGCTGGCCGCCGGCCTGCTCACCGCATTCCCCGCAAGCTCGTCCCTGGCGCAAGAATATCCTGCGCATGCGGTCCGCATCGTCGTGCCGTTCGGCGCCGGCGGACCAGCCGACGTCGCGGCCCGGCTGATCGGCCAAGCGCTCCAGGAGCGGTTTGGCCAGCCCTTCGTGGTCGAAAACCGCACCGGCGCGGGCGGCGTCATCGGCACGGTCGAGGCGGCGAAATCGCCGGCCGACGGTTACACGCTCCTGATGATGTCCAACACACAGACCGCGAATGAATCGCTGCTGACGCTGGAGCAGCGCAAATACGATTTGATGCGCGACCTCGCACCGATCGCCCCGGTGAACTATTCCGATCTCGTCATCGTGGTGAACCCGCAAGTCCAGGCGAAGACGCTTGCCGAGTTCATCGCGCTCGCCAAGGCGCAGCCGGGGAAATTGAACTACGCCTCCTCGGGCCAAGGCACGCCATACCACATGGCCGGCGAGCTGTTCAAAGCGATGGCTGGCATCGACGTGGTCCATGTCCCCTACCGCAACAGCGGCGAAGCGCGCAGCGGCGTGATCGGCGGTCAGGTGCAGATGATGATCGACGCGGTGCCGGCCATGGCGCCGAACATCGGAGAGAATCAGGTCCGCGCGCTCGCGACCACCGGCAAGCAGCGCTCGACCGTGCTGCCGAACGTGCCGACCGCCGGCGAGGCTGGTGTCGCAGGCTATGAGGCGACGATCTGGCTCGGCTTGATGGCCCCAACAGGCACGCCAAAGCCTGTCATCGACAAGCTCAATTCAGCCGTGAACGCGATGGTGAAGCGGCCTGACATCGTCAAGCTCTGGACCGAGCAGGGTGCCGTGCCCATGTCGATGACATCAGAGGAATTCGACAAATTCCTGCGCGGCGACATCGCGAAATGGGCCGATGTCGTCAAGAAGTTCAATAAGTCCTGAGGCCGTTCCGCTTATGCGCACCATTCAGTTCCAGCTCAACGGCACGCCGACTGCTGTCGATACCGATCCGGATCGGACGCTGCTCGATGTGCTGCGCGGCCGGCTCGGAATCACCAGTCCACATTTCGGCTGTGGCGCTGGCGAATGCGGGGCCTGTCACGTGATGGTCGACGGCCGCGCAATGGCCTCGTGCGACCTGCCGATATGGTCGGTGGTGGACAAGGACGTCGTCACGCTCGAGGGCATCGGCACCGCCGAACAGCCACATCCGCTGCAACGCGCCTTCATCTCCGAACAGGCGATGCAGTGCGGCTATTGCCTGTCGGGAATCCTGATCAGCGCGGCGGCATTGCTCAAGCGCAATCCATCGCCGACGGAGGCGGAGGTCAGGGCGGCGCTCGATCGCAATCTGTGCCGTTGCGGATCGCATAACCGCATGGTCCGCGCGGTGCTGCGGGCGGCCGCGGAGATGGCAAGGTGATGAGTGCGGTGTCCCCTATCCCGAAACTGCCGCCCAGCCTGGTAGCCAATCCATGCCTGTCGTCCTGGGTGAGGTTCACCGGCGCGGGCCGCGTGGCGATCTCGCCCGGCAAGGTCGAGATCGGCCAGGGTATCGTCACGGCACTGGCGCAGATCGCGGCGGACGAGCTCGACGTCGAGATCGGCCGCATCGAGATGATCCGCGCCTCGACAGCCGCGAGCCCGAACGAAGGCGTCACCTCCGGCAGCCTGTCGATCCAGCAATCCGGCCGCGCACTACGCCAAGTGTGCGCCGAGGTGCGCCAGCGCTTCCTCGCAGTAGCATCGGAACGTCTCGGCGTCGATGCCGCGTTGCTCGGTGTCGAGGACGGCATGATCTCGGGCCCCGGGAATGTCAGAACCAGCTATTGGGAGCTCGCCGACGAAGTCTCCCTCGACCGCGATGCAACCGCGGGCGCTGTTCCGAAGCCTGCTGCTGCGCGTAGCCTCGCTGGACACGCGGTGCAACGCGTCGACATTCCCGACAAGGTGTTCGCGCGGCCGCGCTTCATCCACGATCATACCCTACCGGGCCTGGTGCACGGACGGGTGCTGCGGCCGGAAATCTCCGGCGCGAAGTTGCTCACGCTCGACGAAGCAGCCGCGCGCGCCGTTTCCGGGCTCATCTCGGTCGTCCGCGATGGCGGCTTTGCCGGCGTGGTCGCCGACAGCGAGGGCACGGCCGAAGCTGCACTCAAAGCCTTGCGCAAGGGCACGACTTGGGCGGCTGGCGAGCCACTCCCGGATGAAAACGATCTGGCTGGCTTCCTGAGAAGCCAGCCAGCCGAGACGACCGTCATCGACACCAAAGCAGCGGCAACGACAAAAGCCACCCGCACGCTCCGCAGGCAATATACCCGGCCCTATATCGCGCATGGCTCGATCGCGCCGTCCTGTGCGATGGCGCAATGGGATGGCAACCGTGTACATGTCTGGACCCACAGCCAGGGCGTCTATCTGCTCCGTGCCGACCTTGCGATCGTGCTCAAGCTGCCGGCCGAAAATATCGTTGTCGAGCACATGGAAGGCGCGGGCTGCTACGGGCACAATGCGGCCGATGACGTCGCACTCGACGCCGTGCTGCTGGCGAAGGCCGCCGACGGCCGCCCAGTGCGAGTGCAGTGGTCGCGCTACGACGAAATGTGCCACGCACCGTTTGGTGCGGCGATGGCGATCGAAATTGAGGCCGATCTCGATGCCGACAATGAGATCGTCGGCTGGCGTCACGCGATCTGGAGCAACGGCCACGCCGCGCGGCCAGGGCGCGCGACCCAACCTGCGCTGCTGGCGGCAAGCGAGATCGCCAATCCCTATCCGCGCATGATCTCGACGAATCCGCCAGCGGCCAATGGCGGCGGCGGTGACCGCAACTCGGTCCCGCTCTACGACTTCCCGGCCTGGACAATCACCAGCCACCGCTTGCTGACCATGCCGGTCCGCACCTCGGCGGTGCGGACTCTCGGCGCGCAGGGCAACGTATTCGCCATTGAATCCTTGCTCGACGAGATCGCCGCGTCGCGCGAGGAAGACCCGATTGCATTCCGCTTGAGGCATCTCCGCGACGCGCGAGCGAAGCATGTTATCCGCGCCGCCGCGCAACGCGCCGGCTGGATGCCCGCGAGGCAATCCGGCATCGGACACGGCGTCGGCTTTGCCCGCTACAAGAACACGGGCGCCTATTGCGCCGCGATCGCCGAGGTCGAAGGCACTGATGACATCCGCGTCAGGCGTCTGACGCTTGCTATCGACGTCGGCGAGGCCATCAATCCGGACGGCGTTATCAATCAGATCGAGGGCGGCGCGATCCAGGCGACGAGCTGGGTGCTGAAGGAGCGGGTCCGCTTCGACCGGAGCCACATCACTTCGACCTCCTGGACCGACTATCCGATCCTGACCTTCAGCGAGGTGCCGGCGGTGGAAGTCGAGATCATGCAGCGGCCGGAGATCGAGCCGGTCGGCGCCGGCGAAGCCGCGCACGGACCGGTCACCGCGGCCATCGCGAATGCAGTCCATGATTGCCTCGGCGTGTACGTACGCGACCTGCCGATCACGCGGGACAAGATCATCGCAGCCATGGAGCTTGCATCGTGACGACAGTAAACATTTTAGGCGGTGGCGCGGCGCATGGTCTGGTGCGCGGCCTTATCGATGCCTTCAAGACGCAGACCGGATACGGCATCGACGGCGAATTCGGCGCGGTCGGCGTAATGGCCGACAAGCTGCGCGCGGACACGCCGGCCGATGTCGTGATCCTGACACAGGCCCTCCTTGCAAAGCTCGCCGCGGAAAAGCTGGTCGTCCCCTCCTCGATCGTGGATGTCGGGCGGGTGGAAACCGCCCTCGCCGTCCGCAGCCGTGATCCGAGGGTAATCGTGAAGACCGAAGCTGATCTCCGCGACGTGCTACGGTCCGCGGACGCCGTCTACGTGCCTGATACCAAGGCCTCGACCGCAGGCCAGCACGTCGCGAAAGTGCTGGATCGGCTCGGGATCGCCTATGAGGTCGCCTCGCGCCTCAAGATATTTCCGAATGGCGCAACGGCGATGCGTGAGCTGGCGGCGTCCACCGCGACACGGCCGATCGGATGCACACAGGCGACCGAAATCATCGCGACCGACGGCATCGTCCTGTCGGGGCCACTGCCGCCCCCATGCGAACTGGTGACGATGTACACGGCCGGAATCGCCACGCAGTCGGCGCATCCGAGGGAAGCCGCCGCGCTGATCGCATTGCTGACCGGCGCAGCCCACAGAGAGCTACGCCAGCGCACGGGCTTTGCCAGCTAGATGCGAACTTACTTGTGCAGTTGGGTCAGGCCGGTCGGCGGACCGTCGACCCCGGTCCAGCCGCCGTCCACAAACAACGTGCTGCCGCTGACATAGCTTGCGGCATCCGAGGCGAGATAAGCCACCGCGGTGGCGACCTCGTCGGCATTGCTCCAGCGGTTGAACACGGTGTGACCGGCGTAGAGATTGTAGATGTCGGGCCGCTGCTTGAACGGGCTGGTCAGCGCGGTCTCCACGATGCTCGGCGCAATCGCGTTGACGCGTACGCCGGCATGACCGACCTCGGAGGCAAAGCCCTTCACCAGGAGACCGATCGCCGCCTTGGTCGAACCGTAGATGCCCAGGCCCGGCTCGATGGTCACCGCGCGCACCGAGGAACAGGCGATGATGCTGCCGCGCTTCTGCTCGACCATGATGCGCCCAAACGCCTGGAAGAACCAGACCGTGCCTTTGACATTGAGGCTCAGGACGCGGTCGAGATCCTCCTCAGTGTAGTCGAGAATGGTCTTGCGGATGTTGAGCCCGGGCGTCGTCACGGCAATATCGAGTCGCGGAAACTTCTGCATCACGATTTTGGCGAGCGCATTGACGTCGGCAGCGCTCGCGGCATCGCAGGCGACCGCTTCCGCCCAGCCGCCCCTATCGCGGATGCCCGCGGCCGTCGTCTCGGCCGCATCAAGCGCGCGATCGGCGCAGACGACGCGAGCACCGAGCCCGGCCAGCGCTTCGGCCGACGATTTGCCTATGCCCGACGCGGCACCGAGCACCACGGCAGTCTTGCCGGTGAGATCGAAGAGCTTGCGATAGTCAGTCACGGTCACATCCTTCTTATGTTGCAGCCACGTCGCGCATTGCGAGCCAACCGGTCGGGACACGAGAGGTTCGGGCACAACATTCGCACACCCGCCAGCCGACCCATCAATCCAAAATCAGCATCGATTGATGCTCGTTTCAACTTGGACTCCTTGCTCCGCGCGCCCTTAGGAAGGCCAACGGGGAAATAGATTCAGGGAGGGACGCTTGAGCGCGAGACACCGCAGTGCAGGAGCTGTCCTCCTCCTAATCTCCTAGTTGATCTTCCCGTAGCTCGCCTCGTATACTAATATATCAATTTGTAGAGCACGCATGTCCGCCCGATCGACGAAGGACACTGAAGCCTCTTCCGCTTCAGCCATGACCGGCACTCGCCGTGCCAAGCCACCGCAACGAGCGACGGCCTCGTCGCGCATCTATAGCGAGCTGCGCAGCGAGCTGGTCTCGATGCGACGCCGGCCCGGTGAGGTGATCTCCGAGGCAGAGATCGCGCTAAGCTATGGCGTCAGCCGAACGCCGGTACGCGAGGCGGTCCTCAAACTGTCGGATGAGGGCCTGCTCGACGTTTTCCCGCAATCGGGCATTTTCGTTTCCCGCATCCCACTCGCCGCCCTGCCCGAGGCCATCATCATCCGCAAGGCGCTGGAAGAGACTACGGCGCGGCTTGCGGCCGAACGCGCGACCGCGAGCCAGATCCTGCAATTGCGATCGATCGTGGAACGCCAGCGCGAGGCGGATGAGGCCGGCGACCGTGTTGCCTTTCATCAAGCGGACGAGCTGTTCCACGCCACCATCGCCGATGTCGCCAGACATCCCGGAATCTGGAGGCTGATCCTGCAGGTAAAGGTGCATGTCGATCGCTATCGTCAACTGACGCTGCCGGTCACCGGGCGCATGACGCAGGTGATCGCCGAGCATGAGCCGATCCTCGCGGCGATCGAGGCGCACGATCCGCAACGCGCGGGGATTGCGATGGAGCAGCATCTCGATCGTTTGCTCCGCGACATCTCGGAGACGCAACATACCAATCCGGAGTTTTTCGCCAGCACGGAATGACCGGATCTCCGGTCAATAACGACACACACCGAAAGAACTAATGAGGGAGGACCACCATGCTACGCCGTGATTTCATCAAATTGAGCGCCGGACTGGGAGCTGCCACGCTTGCTCCGATCTCGTCGGGCCGCGCCCAGACCAAGGCCGTATTCAAGGCTGCCGACGTGCAGCCGGTCGGCTACCCGACGGTCGCCGCCGTCGAGAGCATGGGCAAGAAGCTCGCCGAGGCGACGCAGGGGCGTCTCTCGATCCAGACCTATCCTTCCGCCCAGCTCGGCGCCGAAAAAGAGACGATCGAGCAAACCCAGATCGGCGCGATCCAGATGCTGCGCGTCAGCGCCGGCGCGGTCGGCCCGATCGTCGACGAAATCAACGTCGTCAACATGCCGTTCCTGTTCAAGAACGTGGCACAATCCTGGAAGATGATGGATGGCGAGGTCGGCCAAGAGCTGCTCGAGAAGATCACTGCAAGCCCGAATGCCAACCTGGTTGGTCTGTGCTGGATGGATTCCGGTGCGCGCAGCTTCTACAACACCAAGCATCCGATCAAGTCGATCGCCGACGTTCATGGCCTGAAGCTTCGCGTGATCGGCAACCCGATCTTCATTGACATGGTCAATGCGCTCGGCGGCAACGGCATCGCTATGGGCTATGATCAGGTGTTCTCCTCGCTCCAGACCGGTGTGATCGACGGCGCCGAGAACAACCCGCCGAGCTACGTGTTCAGCAACCACTACACCGCGGCGAAATACTACTCGCTGACGGAGCACCTGATCATTCCCGAGATCCTTTGCTTCTCCAAGCGGTCGTGGACCGCGCTGTCGGCCGACGACCAGGCGCTGGTCAAGAAGTTCGCGCGCGAAGCTCAGCTCGAGGAACGCGAGCTCTGGAAGAAATACGAAACGACGGCGATGGAGAAGGCCAAGGCGGCCGGCTGCGAGATCGTGGAGATCGCCGACAAGAAGCCATTCCAGGATGCGGTCAAGCCGGTTTGGGACAAGTATGGCCCGAAATACCAGGCCATGATCAAGCGCATCCAGGCGCTCTGAGACTCAAACAAGAGCCAAAGCGCGATGATGACTCACCGCGCTTTGGCCTCGCCAATCTAAACAACTGACAGAGCAGGAAACGCGGATGGCCGCACTGTTTCGCCGAGCGATGGACTTTATCTACCTGTCGTGCGTGATCGTCGGCTGCACCGCGCTGGTCGCGATCTCCGCAGTGATCCCGTGGGCGGTGTTCACGCGCTATGTGCTCAACAGTGCGGCTTCCTGGCCGGAGCCGACGGCGGTGTTGCTGACGATCGTGTTGACCTTCATTGGCGCCGCCGCTGGATACCGGCTGAACCTGCATATGAACGTAGCTTATTTCGCCAGGAAACTGCCTCCGCCCCTGCAACGGGCAACCGACATCCTGGTGCAGCTGCTGATGGCGCTGATCGCGCTGTTCATGGTGATCTGGGGCGAGCGCCTGGTTGAAGTCACTTGGTACAATACCATCCCCGACTTCCCCTCACTGTCGGTAGGCGTCACCTATCTGCCAATCCCGATCGGTGGAGTCTGCCTCCTGCTCTTTGTGATCGAGCGAATCTTCCTCGGCGTGCCGCCCGACCCGATCGGCAAGCATTCCGAAACCGCCCCCTTCGAGTGAGCCGGGAGTTATCGCAATGGACATCTTTATCCTCCTCGGCACGATGATCGTGTGCTTCCTGATTGGCATGCCGATCGCCTATTCGCTGGCGATGGCGGCGATCGCCGGCGCGCTATCGGTCGGCATCCCCCTGGAAGCCTTGATGCTGAAGATATCGGACGGCGTCAGCAAGGTTGCGATGCTGACGATCCCCTTCTTCGTGCTCGCCGGCGCCATCATGGCCGAAGGCGGCATGGCGCGGCGGCTCGTCGCCTTTGCCGACGTGCTGGTCGGCTTGACCCGGCTGCGCGGCGGACTCTCGATCGTCAACGTGCTCGCGACGACGTTTCTCAGCGGCATCTCCGGCTCGGCAGTGGCCGACACCTCAGCGATCGGCTCGGTCATGATCCCCCAAATGGAGCAGAACGGCTATCCCCGCGTGTTCGCCACCAACCTCACGATCTCCTCGTCGGTGCAGGCGCTCCTGGTGCCGCCGAGCCACAACGCCGTGCTGTATTCGCTCGCGACCGGCGGCACCATCTCGATCAGCGCGTTGTTCATGGCCGGCGTTTTCCCGGGACTGTTGATCGGATTCTCGCTGATCATCCTGTGCCTGGTGATCGCCTATCGCGAAGGGCATCCGCAAGGCCGCACCGTGCCGGCCAAGGATGCGATCAAGATCACGATCGATGCGGCCTGGGGCCTGATCACGCTCGTCATCATCCTCGGCGGCATTCTGGGCGGCATCTTCACCGCGATCGAAGCCGGCGCGGTCGCCTGCATCTGGGCGTTCTTCGTCACTATGTTCATCTACCGGGACTATAAATGGCGCGATCTGCCGGTGCTGCTGCACCGGACCTTGCGAACGGTCGCGATGGTGATGACGCTGATCGCCTGCGCTTCCGCCGTCGGTTACATCATGGCGCTGACGCAGATGCCGGCGAAGATGACGGCGTTCTTCCTCTCGATCTCGAGCAACAAATACGTCATCCTGCTACTGCTTAACGTCCTATTGCTGCTGCTCGGGACGCTGCTCGACATGGCGCCTTCGATCCTGATCGCCACGCCAATCCTCCTGCCGGTGATGCAGAATTTCGGCGTCGATCCGGTGCATTTCGGCATGATCATGCTGCTCAACCTTGGCATCGGTCTGTGCCATCCGCCGGTTGGTGCGATCCTGTTCGTCGGCTGCGCGGTGGGCAAGGTCTCGCTCGAAGAGGTCATGCGCAAGATCTGGCCGTTTTACGGCGTCATGCTGTTCGTGCTGATGCTCGTTACTTTCCTGCCGGAGATCTCGCTCTGGCTGCCGCGTCACATCCTGCACTGAAGCAGCTCTTCGCGGTAAAGACCGAGCGCGCATCGGCGACCTGAACGGGCGCGGGCACCATCATCGACGACTAAAGCGTGATGGCATTAGGTCCGATAGCCTGAATTTTTGAGGTAGTTGGCGCATTCCTCGGAGGTGAAGGCGTCGAGTGCATGGCCGA
>NZ_LBJG01000070.1 GCF_028128765.1 Bradyrhizobium sp. CCBAU 51627 | reverse complement strand
GGGCCTGCCCTCATCGCTACCGCAGCTTATGCACACAGATTCTCAGACCATCTCGATCATCCTTTCTGTGTGCTTCTGCAGCACACTGTCATCGCCGTGCAGCCGCTCGGCGGAGAGGACATGGCGCTCAATCAGCCGATAAAGCGGCTGCAGGGCCGCCGCACAGGCGCCGACCTGGTCAGCCAGTGTCGACAGGCTCAGATCGATGCCCTCCCGGGCGTAGCGCTCGCTCTGCCGGTTCAAGGGCTGATGCTGGCCAAACTTCTCGAACAGGATCATTGCCAGCAGGTTCGGCCCGGCAAAGCCGCGCGGCGTCACGTGGAAGGGGGCCGGCGGCTGGCTGATCGTCTCACAGTCCCGGCATGAGAACTTCTCGCGCACGGTCTGGATCACCTTCCATTGCCGGGGAACAACCTCCAGCGTCTCGGTAATATCTTCGCCCAGCTTTGATAGCTTCGATGAGCCGCAGCAAGGGCAGCTCTGCGGTGCGGCGACCACGACCCGCTCGCGCGGCAAATGGTCCGGGAACGGTTTGCGCGACGGACGCTTGCGCTGGAAGGATTGTACCGTCTGCGCCTTGGCTGCCGCCCTCTCAGCCGCCAACGCGTCTTCGGTTGCGGTTGCTTCCAGCTCTTCGAGCTCAAGCTCCATCTGCTCCAGGAGCCGTGCCTTGCGCTCCGAGCGGCTGCCGTAAATCTGGCGACGCAGCTTCTCGATCTCGAGCTTGAGGTAACCGATCAGTGCCTCGGCCGCCTTCGCATTGGCAGCTTCCGCTTTGGCGCTCGCCGCGACCGCTTCGGCTTGAACGCGCGCGGCGCGCTCCGCGAGGATCATCGCATGCGCGGCGGCAAGATCGGTGGGAAGCGATTCAGATGTGGTCACGATGGCGATGGAATCACATCCATCACGATCCGCAAGCTCAAAGCCTCATCCGACCGATGTCGGCCGCCACGTCTCTTGTGGGTGCCGCCAGTCGATCCCGGACAAGAGATAACCGAGCTGCGCCGACGAGATCGTCACCACACCCTCGGCCGGGCTCGGCCAGATGAAGCGGCCGCGCTCCAGGCGTTTTGTGAACAGGCAGGCGCCCTGGCCGTCATGCCAGATCACCTTCAGCAGGTTGCCGCGGCGACCGCGGAAGCAAAACAGGTGGCCGCCCAGCGGGTCGCGATGCAAGATCTCCTGAACCTGCAAGGCCAGCGACGGAAAGCCCTTCCGCATGTCGGTATAGCCGGTCGCGAGCCATACCCGCACGCCGGCCGGGAACGGGATCATCGTGGCCGTCCATCGGTCAGCGCCGCCACGACTGCGGTCAGCGTCGCCGCGTCAACCGCACCGGTGATCCGCATCCGAGCCCCGGCCGCGAACTCAATCTCGATCGCACCGCAGCTTCCTGAGGGCGCCGTCAACGGTGGCCGGTCTGGCGCAATGGAGACTGCCGCAAAACGGACCTCGTCATCCTGCCGCTGCATCGGCTCGGGCCCGCAAGCGAGGACGCCGGTCCGCGCCTGCCGCCGCCAAGCCGTAACCAGATTGCGGTGAACGTCATGTCGTCGAGCAACCTCGACAACACTGGCCCCAGGCGCCAGACTCTCCTCCACGATCCGAAGCTTCTCGGCACTCGTCCACCGCCGTCGCCGCTCAGGACCGGACAGAACCGTAACCGTCGACACGTTTGCTCATTTGCTTGCGAATTAATGAGCAAATCATCTCACGCTCAAGCACAATCCGGGAAGACGGCCCCCACCGGAGGCTTACGCTTCGCCCCCATAGCGGCCGGGTTCGTGCGGCGGCGCAATCGCGACGTCGCGGGCCGCGCTATATGTCAGGGCCGATTGATCCGCAGGGCTGGAAGGTGTGGAGCGAGCGTCCGCGCAAGCACCCTTCATGTTTCTGGGCATAAGCAAGCACGCCCATGACAATCAAAACCACTACGACAAATCCGGCTATGAGGTTCTTCACCATGGCTGCCACTCCACGGAGTAAGCGCGCTACGAACTAGGCCGACCGCGCGGCCAAAGATAAAGCCAGCCCTAAACTAAGAGCACGACAAGTTGGCTCCGGCTAGAGCAAACTTCCGCTAAGGGTCAACAGCGCCGTTTTGACCAGTGGTGGGGAGCCTCCGCTTTACCCCCAACCCCGCACATCTCGCCGCAACGCCCTAACGGAAGCGAAGGGCCAATACCGGACTCTTATACTAAACAATCCCGACTCGATTCGACAGGCCATGCGCACGCTCAGATTGCTGCGCAGCTCCCAGTCCGACGAACTTCCGCCCTCGCGGGTGTCCCCCGGCTTAGCAATTATGGAAAGCGATTGATTTGAGTGCGGTTTGAGATCAATGTTTCGGTTGATGAGCGAAGCATCCGTTCGAGGCGAGAATGGAACGTCGTCTGACAGCGGTGGTCTGCGCTGACGTCGTTGGCTACTCTAAAATGATGGGAGCTGACGAAGCCGGCACTCTGGCGAGCCTGAAGGCTCACCGTGCGGCCTTGGATCCGGTCATCCTTAATCACGGCGGCAGGATCGTTAAGACCACAGGCGATGGTCTGCTGCTGGAATTTCCAAGCGTTGTCGGTGCAGTTACCGCTGGGATCGAGGCACAGCAACTGATGGCGTCGCGCAATGCACAATTGCCTGATGATCGACGCATGCGGTTTCG
Source organism: Bradyrhizobium sp. CCBAU 51627 (assembly GCF_028128765.1). Lineage (GTDB taxonomy): Bacteria > Pseudomonadota > Alphaproteobacteria > Rhizobiales > Xanthobacteraceae > Bradyrhizobium. The sequence goes on along the minus strand of NZ_LBJG01000070.1, from coordinate 19,318 downwards.
AATCGGCGTGCACATGGGAGATGTGATTGTCGATGAAGATGACCTGTTTGGCGACGGGGTCAATATCGCTGCACGGATTGAACCTCTGGCACCGCCGGGCGGGATCGCAATTTCGGAGAAAGCCCACACGGAAGTTCGAGGGCATATTGACGCCGCCTTCGATGACGCTGGCGTACATTCGCTCAAGAACATTGAGCAGCCCACCAAAGTTTGGTCATGGAGCCCTGAAACGTCCGCCGGTCCGGTTGCTCCGGCAAGCAAAACATCGGAGACCAAGCCAAGGGGAGCAGTGGCAGTGGTCGGCGTTTTGCCGTTCGAAAACCACAGCGACAACAAGGAAGACGAATATTTTTCTGACGGAATGACCGAGGACCTGATCAACGCCCTTTCACGGCAAGACGTTTTTCGTATTCTCAGCCGGCATTCGACGTTCCGTTTCAAAGGGAAGCATGACGTCCGGCTGATCGCCAGGGAGCTCGACGCCACATACATCGTCAGGGGCTCTGTGCGACGAGCAGGGAACACGGTCCGCGTGACCGCCGAGCTTGTGGCGCCAGAAACTGGCGAGCAGCTTTGGTCCGAGCGCTTCGATCGTGACCTCAATGATCTGTTCGCTATCCAGGACGAGATAACGACTGATCTGGCCGCTTGCATCGCGCCAGAGATTGACAAGGTCGAAACCAAGACCCATGCGCGGCTCACGAGCGCGGAGCTATCCGCGTGGGATTGCTACTTGAAAGGACTTTTCCACTGGTATGCCGCTTCGAGCAGCGATTTTCAGCTGGCGGCGGCCTGGTTCCGCAAAGCGATCGAACATGATCCTACGTTGGCGGAGGCTAAGGGTTGGCTCGCGATCGTGCTAGTGCACAGTGTACAGGTTGGAATCACTCGCAGCACAAGAGAATTGTGGTCTGAGGCATTGCAACTGACGCAGCAAGCAGTGCGGCTTGACCCGCGATCTCCGATGGCATTTGCTGCGTTCGCATTCGTAAATGCTTTCGCAGGCAATCAGGACGCGGCGATAGAAGCCGGTAGGCACGCAGTCGAGCTCAATGTGCACGATTCCACTGTGCGAGGAGTTCTCGGACAGTGCTATTTCACAGCTGGAGATCATGTCCGAGCGCTTGAGATGTTTTCGACCGCACTGCGAATGAGTCCCAACAACCACGAGGCTTATCATTGGGCGGCAATGAGTGCGTTCGGCCATTTCTTGCTTGGCAACCACGACGCAGCGCTATCCTGGGCCAGGAAGGCCCTCTATGGTAATCCGGATCATTTGCAGGTGTTGGGAGTCCGAGCCGCGGCGCTCGCCGAGCTGGGTAGGAGTGTCGAGGCTGCTAAAGCAGCCGAGGAATTCTTGGCCCACGCGCCTGGCCTGACTATTGAACGGCATTTAAGGAATTTTCGCTGGAAGAATCCGGCGGATATTGCTCACTATCGTGACGGGCTCGCCCGTGCAGGTGTTCCGATGAAGTGACCGCCGGGAGGCAGTTGGCCGCCAATCAGAACAACGCTCTCACCTTCTTGCGGAGAGTCCGAGATGGGTCACGAGCGTCGTCCTTTGTCATATGCGGCTACCCGTCAACTTCCGCTATGCCTCGTTAGCGACCGAGATCGCGCGGCGGTGCAATATCTCGCGATGGGCCAACAGGAGACTCAAGCACTGCAGCAGATCGCGCCCTATAGATCAGCCTGTCGATGCGGACGAGCATCGCTCATTCGGTCAATCCCGCTTTCCGAAAACCCTCGATCATCAGCGTCGCAGTTTTTGATAGCTGGCTCCGAGCGATCCACGCCGATATCGTGAAAGCGGGATCGATCGCAAGCATACGAGCCGCCGCCTCACGGGCCTCGGCGTCGCGTCCGAGATGGGCGAAAGCGGATGCGAGGCAGCGGTATGGTCCTGGATAGGAGGGGTTCTGACGCAGGGCTTTCTTCCCTGCAATGATGGCCTCGTCAAAGCGACGAAGCTCAATAAAGGCAAATCCCATCCCGGTTAACGCTGTGAATTGTTGCGGGTCTACCGGGCTCATTCGCATGGCACGTTCAAAGCTCCGGATCGCTTCCTCCGGCAACCCTGCAATTTTGTAAACCCAGCCTCGGTTGTGCCATGCGTTAAATGAATTGGGGTTGAGCGCGACCGCCCGGTCTGCCATTTCGACCGCACCTTCACAATCGCCTGTCAAGAACGCCAGGGTTACGCAAGCAAATGCTAATGTTTCTGGATCGCTATCGTCGACGCTCAAGGCCAAGCGAAGAAGCCGAACTGCTTCCTTGCGCTCGAATTGACGATCAATCGCATAGCCTAAAACGACGTTGTTCATGTGACATACACCTGCCAGAGCAGCAGCAAAGCCGAACCGAGAGTCTAGCTCCAAAGCGCCATGAGCCAGCCTTATCGCCTCGGCCAACCCTTCCCGGGTCATCAAATAGAGCTGCTGTGTGGCTCGGAGATAGAAATCATATGCGGTGAGGTTCTCCGGTCGCCGCCGCGTCGCTATTTCAATTTCTGTTTGAAGCAATTTCGGCTGAATGGCTGAGACGACGGCGAGCGTGACTTCGTCCTGCAACGCGAAAATATCCGTCATGTCACGCTCGAACTTGTCCGCCCAAATGTGTGCGCCCGTAGCCGCTTCAATCAACTGGCCCGTGATGCGAACTTTCCCCGACGCCTTGCGCACCGCCCCCTCGAGGACATAGCGCACGCCAAGCCTGCGCCCGACTTCCCTGATGTCGACCGCTTTGCCCTTGAAAGTGAAACTCGAATTGCGAGCGATCACGAACAACCATTTGAACCGCGAAAGCGCGGTCGTGATCTCCTCAACCATCCCGTCCGCGAAGTACTCCTGCTCGGGATCGCCAGACATGTTTGCGAACGGCAGCACGGCGATGGAGGGCTTGTCGGGAACTGCAGGACCGCTCTCGGGCGTATCGCCCGGATTTGGACCTGCAACCTCTCGCGCCTCCTGCACCTGTCCGACGAAACGGAATCCCTTACGCGGCAGCGTCTTGATCAGTCGCTGTTCCTCCCCGCAATCGCCGATTGCGCTTCGGGCGACATTCAGCCGGGTCGTGAGTGCTGCATCCGAAACGCTGCGCCCATTCCAAATGGCTTTGATGAGGTCGTCCTTGCTGACAACCCGCTCCCTGTTGCGGATCAGATAATCGAGCAGATCGAACACCTGCGGTGCAATGCGGACGACGTCCGCCCCGCGATACAACTCGCGCCGGTCAGGGTCGAATGCGTAATCCTCGAAGAGATAGCGCAAGATGCGAATCCCCTTGGACGAGAGCCCCCGATAACCGGGTAGCGTTTTGGCCTCGCTGCAAATCGCAAGAATAAGCTGCCGGTGAGGAAAATGTAAGCTGCCGGTCAAGTGAGCCCGCCGATCTCGCGGCACCTTCGTGCCGTTGGAAAAACACCGTCCCAGGAGACACCGCAATGAGCGCGACGACGCACGGCGCAACGTGGCTGGACCGGACATCCGGACCGACCCGGCATGTCGCCAGCTTCATCTGGAAATATTGGGATGCCTATCGGGAGCGCCGCGAACGCCAAAAATTGCGCGCCACCTTGTCAAACTTAAGCGACGCGGAGCTGATGGACATCGGCACCACGCGCGGAGAGATCGACTACGTCGCCTCGCACCGAAGTATTGATCCGCGAGGCATCAGATCCGGCGAATGGCTGCGATACCTGCCAACGGTGGAAATGGGGCCCATCGACTTCCGCTAGGGGTCAACAGCGCCGTTTCGACCGGGCGCATGGCCGAACATCCCACCGAAAAGCAATCGCAGCGATCCGATCTGCTTCAGCCCCCATCTCTACCGTGCTCGCAACCAGGTCGAGCGGTTCTTCAACAGGATCAAACAATGTCGTCGGGTGGCGACGCGCTACGACAGGCTCGCCGCAAACTATCATGCCCTCGTTCAACTCGCGTCGATCAGGCTATGGCTGCGCATTAATGAGTCCGCGTCCTAGTTCACCACCTAGAAGCGCTCGCCGACCGAGCACTTTCGCAGCTGTGAGTTGTCCGCAAAGGAGATAACGACGATTTCGAGCATTGAGCAGCACTAAAATACCGATCCGCGCGTTGCAAATCGGATACATCCAGGTGGAAATGCTCAGGCGCGGCCAGTGGTCCCATTTGGGACAAAGTCGGTACGCTACCTCATCGCTCTGATTCACACCCGAGCTTTAGCCCCCCGAATGAAGATCGAGATTCTGATGACGCGCGCAGCAATGGTTGTTAGCGCGCTTGCACTCATGCTTGGATTGACAAGCCTGATCTACAGCATGACGTGGAGTCCTGATGGGCTGTCCGTCAAGAAGCTGCTGCTTGTCATTGTATTCTGTGCAGCCTTGCTCAGCTTGTTCTATGGCAACATCGTCTACCAAATGACGAGGCTCGGCCAAATCAGGCGACACTTCGCTCACCAAAATGACGCGAGAGATCCTAAGGTCTTCCGTGACGGCGAAAAGCCGCCGCGTGTCAGCATTGTCATTCCCTCGTACAAGGAGCATATCGCGGTCGTGATGCAGACCGTACTGTCGGCGGCTCTTTCTGAGTATGCCAATCGACGGATCACGGTACTTATTGACGACCCTCCCGGTTGCACCGGCGCGGATCTCGTTTCGCTCAACGCAACGCGCGAACTGATCGACGAACTCGACGACTTTTTCCATCGGGCAGCGCAGCGTTTTCGAGATGCCGCGGAAGCCCATCATCTTCGGATGCAATCGGCCGGGCCCGTTGCGGGGGACGAGCGCATCATTCTTGCCGACCTTTATGAAGAAGCCTCGGAATTCGTCGACATCGTAGGCAGGCGTTATGCCGAGCGCTCTCAGCCGGCCTTTGCCCACTCGGACGAGGTATTTGCGCGCGAAGTCATTCGCCGTTTGTCAGACGAACATCGCGCGCGGGCCGCAAGGTTTCGGTATGAGGAAGACGAAGTCGACCCACGGCAGCTTCGCCTCGAGTATCAGCGGCTGATCAGCTTGTTTGCTGCGCCAATCCACAGCTTCGAACGTAAGCGCTTCGCCAACCTTTCGCACGCGCCGAATAAGGCCATGAATCTCAACAGCTACATCGGGCTGATGGGTCGCGCGTTTCGCGTGTTAAAGGGCTCGGACGGCGCTCCCATCCTTCTCGATTGCGACGAAGACGAAGCCAGTTTCGCTGTGCCGGCCGCGGACTATGTCGTCACCATCGACGCGGACAGCATTATCCTACCCGGCTACATCACGAAGCTCGTTTCCATCATGGAAGCAGATTCTCGTATTGCCATCGCGCAGACGCCGTATTCGGCGTATCCCAATCCGTCTTCGGTTCTGGAGCGAGTGGCGGGTGCGACGACCGATATTCAATATCTCGTGCATCAGGGCTTTACCGCCTTCAATGCGACGTTCTGGGTGGGCGCCAATGCAGTCCTTCGCTATGCGGCCCTCGATGAGATCAGAACGATGGTCGAAGAGCGCGGCCATACCGTGCCCATCTTCATTCAGGACAAGACACTGATTGAAGATACGGGATCAACTGTGGATCTCGTGGCCCGCGGCTGGCGGTTGTACAACCACCCGGAGCGACTGGCCTACAGCGCGACTCCTCCGGACTTCGGCGCTCTCGTCATCCAGCGCCGGCGGTGGGCAAATGGCGGATTGATTATCTTTCCGGGCGTTCTTGAACTCTGGCGGGGCCGTGCAGCAGGCTGGCTTGAGACCCTCATCCGTTCGCACTACCTGCTCTCGCCTGCGCTCGCAAATATCGGCCTGCTCCTGCTTCTGGTCGTGCCGTTCGGTCGCGAATTTTCGAATGTTTGGTTCCCAATTGCGGCCGCTCCCTATTATCTGCTCTATGGCCGGGATTTGGTCCGGTGTGGCTATAAGGGACGCGATATCCTGCGCGTCTATGCCCTGACGCTGCTGCTCATTCCCATCAATCTGGCCGGTGTGTACTCTTCCGTCGAGCAGATCATGACCGGACGCAAGAGCGCGTTCGCGCGCACACCAAAGATTGAGGGACGGACGGCCGCGCCGGCTTCCCACCTGATCAGCTTGGCAATCCTGCTGATCACCGCCGTCGTTTCAGCCTTGTTGAATCTGTGGTCCGGCAACCTTCTGTTCTTTGGCTTTTCGGCCGCTAATGTCGCTTTCTTTCTTTATGGCTTCGGGCGCCTGATTGGCTGGCGCGAGGCTCTGGTTGACGTCAAGGTAGGCATTGGGCTGGGCTCGGTCGATCGTGAGTCGGCCGGCGAACTGGCAGTGCAACTTGCCGAGGAGCCAGCTCAATGAACACTGGGAGACCGTAGTGTTTACGCACTCCACTTGTCTGGCCAAGACGACTGACATTTCGAGCAGTGCGCTGAGATGGCTCGCGAGTGTGGCGTTCGCGTCTGGTGTCGCTTTCGTTAGCGCCGCCGCCGCGGAGCCGCCGCGCTTTAATTTGCAGAGCACGAGCGATTTTGCGTCCTACGGTGCCTTTTACACAGACCTCACCGCAACCTACGCTCCATTCGGTAATCTGTGGGACGAGGGTTGGCGCGTGCAGGGAGTTGCTTCGGCGCGACGTTACAGCACGACCGATGCCGGTCAAAAGCGTATTGGACTTGACGCAACTGTCGATGTGCTCGGCGGCTACCAGTTCACACCGAACGGCTGGTCATGGATCCTCTCTGCTGGTCCGACTTTCGTGGATAGCCACCTCTACGCTGCACCCGGGTTTGCCGCGTCCAACACGATCAAATACGGTCTGAAAGTTCTGACCTCTCTATATGGGAAGCCCTCGAACGACACGATGGTCTACGTCCAGGCGCATTACAACACGGCCTCGGATTTCTATTATATGCAAGGCAAGACGGGGATCGCGATTGCGCCCAACGTTTTCGTCGGACCGGAAGCGGCCTTTTCCGGAAGCTGGGTTCATGGCTATGATCAGACCCGTATCGGGGGACATATAAGCGGCTTTACGCTCGCAGGATTCAACACTGGCGTCTCGGCAGGGTTTGTGCGGGACAGCAGCTACGGCAAGGGCTTTTACGCGGGCGTCAATGTTCAGAGCGACTTTTGATCGGTATCTACTGAGACGCTCAGCCGGTCATTTCGGCGATGCGCCACTGCAGTCCCGATAGATGCCGTCGCCAAGAATCTGGGCGAACACCTGGATGTCGCAGGCGCCGTGAACCATGGTGCGATGAATTCGGAACGGATCGTCGCCGGGATGATTGAGGCCATTGTCTATCGTGAACAAGGCCGTGTAGCCGGACTCCTTCGCGAGTTCGATCATCTGGTCGTTGTAGTGCCCCGCAGGCCAAGCGAGGTATGGCACAGGTCGACCGAGTTTCTCGGCAAGCAACCGACGCGACTCGGTGAGTTCCCAGCGCACTTGCTCGGGCCCTTTATCAAGCGTCCGGCCCTCCATCCAGTCGATCATGGTGTCGCCAGCTTTCCACGGATGCGTCATGCTGTGCGAATAAATGTCGTAGCGCGGATTTTGCGCGATGGCCTCGATCTCATTCCAATCCATATGCGGCCAGCCGATGCCCTTGCCGGCAATGATCCAAAAGGTGGCCTTGAATCCGTACATATCCAGTATCGGTAACGCGAGTTGGCTCGATTTCCAGCCATCGTCGAATTGAATGGCGACCATCTTTGTCCTAGGCGGCGCAGCACGACGCATGTAGTCAACGATGTCCCTCGCGCTCAGCGTCAGGTAGCCCTGCTCGTGAAGATAGCTCATCTCCGACTTGAAGCGCTCGAGCGAAATAGCCTCAAGGCTGTCCGGTGGTCCGTCGGGCGTGTCGCGAATTTGATGGTAAACAATGACCGGGAGTGCCGGATCAGCAGCAGCCCTCGAGCTGTACGCGCCAGAGATGATCAGGATAGCGGCAGTAACTAAGCGCATCCCAAATCGCACAGATGTCGTCAGCTGGTCAATCATATTGCTCTTGCTCGGATTCGACTGTTTTGGAGGACGATCTTAGGCATCAGCAAGGCCGGTACAATCCTCCACAAGCGTAACCCGCGAAAGTCTCGGGCATCACGATCTCGGGCTGATGGCGAAGCGTAAGTCCAATTCGAAGACGCTCCGAACATAGGAACGTTTTGGCTCGCCGCGAGTCCTACAGGCGCGACTGATCCTCTTGCTTTTGGATCGGACAATGGACAAAGCGCTCGCCTACGCCATCTCGGCGGTCATTGTGGGCTTTGGCGCCTGGATTTTCGTTGCTGGGCTGGGCTCCAACTCGCCCATCATGTGGACCGTCGTCGCACTGGTCCCCATCTCGATTGGCGTCATCAGCGCTTTCGGCCCCTCGTGACAGCGGAGCGGAGGCAAGTGGACCTGACCGAGATCGAGCGCGCGTTCCTGAAGCAACTGACCTCCGAACCGTGGGTCAGCACCCCGCTCTTCGACCATGAAATCGTCGCCAGGCTTGTCGAACTCGGGCTGGTCGAGGCCGACCCGCTTGCTTCAGGCGAAGTCGAGTACAGCATTACTGCCGCTGGCCGCGCTGCTTTGCCTTAGGGCCTGTCCGGGCAAGCCCGCCAATGGCTCAGCGTGCCTGTGTTGTTCAAATCGCTCCGCCGTGCTCGCTCCGGCGGTAGTCTCAAATCGCGAGACATGCCCGCGCAAACCATGCCCTTTCGATGCTTCTGCTTGCTATCGCTCTGAAGCTGGCTTTGTGGTTCGGCCTGGCAGGCTGGCGCCTGCCAGAGGAGCAGTCATTGCGACCACCTTGATTATTTGTTGTATTGCGATCCTCCCAATGAAAGGGACATTAGACTGGCCGTCTAAGAAGCCCGCCGGGATGCTTGCATCAAGCACCCCGGAGGTTTCCGGAAGTCCATCCGATCCCCAAAAACGGACCTGGCTTAAGCTGCGGTTGCAACGACCTCTATGGCAGCGGTATCTCAGGGCTTCATCGAGCCCTGCACGCCGGTGTAAACGGCATAGAGCGAACTCGAGCCACAGATGTACAGCCGATTTCGTTGCTGGCCGCCGAAGCAGAGATTGGCGACGGTTTCCGGGATGTGAATCTTGCCGAGCAGCTTGCCGTCGGCGGTGTAGCAGCGGACCCCGTCCTCGTTCGGATCGCCCCAACCGACAGAGCACCACACACGTCCATCGCGATCAGTGCGAAGCCCGTCGGTGATGCTCGGCTTGGGCATCTCCGCAAAGACCTTGCTGTTCGACACCTTACCCGCCGCCGCGTCGAGGTCGAAAACACGGATATGCGAGGGGTTGTCGGGTCCGTCCGTGAAGCCGGTGTCGATCACATAGAGCTTCTTTTCGTCAGGCGAGAGCGCAATGCCATTGGGCTCCACGAAGTCGTCGACGACGACCTTGACGTCCCCGGATTTCGGATCAACACGGTAGACGTTGTGCTTCTCCTGCTCCTGATCGGCTTTAATGCCCTCGTAGAAGCCGCCGATCCCGTAGGCCGGATCAGTGAACCAGATCGCGCCGTCGGAGGTGACGACCGCATCGTTGGGCGAGTTCAATTTCTTGCCGTTGTACTTATCGGCAATGACGGTGATCGAGCCGTCGAGTTCAGTTCGCGTGACCCGCCGGCCGCTATGCTCGCAGGTGATCAGGCGTCCTTCGCGATCGATGGTGTTGCCGTTCGAGTTCATCGACGGTTGGCGGTACACGCTGCAATGACCGTCGTCCTCCGAGAAGCGCATGATGCGGTTGTTGGGAATGTCGCTGAACAGCACATATCTTCCGGCCGGGAAATAGACCGGCCCCTCGGCCCAGCGAAACCCCGTTGCGACGCGCTCGACCGCCATGGTGCCAGCGAAGGCCGGGAAATCGGCGGGGCCGAACGTTGGCGGACCCTTCTTCGCAGACTCCAGGTGGGAGTCCGGATAGCGGCTGCCGGGAAGCGGTCCCAGCGGCAAGGGAGCGGTTGCTGCGGTGGGCGCCCCTGTCTGACCGAATGGCGTGACGCTCGCCGCCGAAACCGCTTTGATGCTTACCGCCATGGTTGCGGCTGCCGTTGTGGTGAGAAACGCGCGCCTGTTCATCGTCACCTCCCTAGCTAAGTTGAATATTTTTGGTAGATGCTGATCGATGATCCGAAGCTACTTGCCAAGCTCAGTAGCGGGCCAGATTGTAGCACAAGGAAGGTCGACCAAGAAGTCGAGCCCTGCGAGTCCCTGGATCGCATTGTGATGTTCGCATCCGGGTCCGAACTCCCCTCGCGTCCAGAAGAGCTGAGCCAGCCCTGAAAAAAGCCCCAGCTCCTAACCAAGGGGAACTGGGGCCGTAGCCTCTCGCTTCGGCCGGCAAGGGGAGAGCCGGCCACGAATGCTACTTCCTGCAGAGGTTCGCGGCAGTCACGATCGAGTGTGGCCACCAAAAAAAACGAGGTGTGCGCGGCCGAATTCCCCTGCTCTCACCCGGCTACCTAATCGAGTTTCATCATCGCTCCAGGCGCGATGCATCCTAAGACCTGGCGCCGGCTGTGCTGTGCCCGATCTTGGGGTTACCTTGGCGCTTGCAGGACGACACCGTAGCGCCCGTATATCCGATTGATCGTACCATCGGTTCGTAAACGGTCCAGCGCTCCGTTGATGGCTTCGCGCAAGTCATCGTCCGGGCGTACCATGCCAACAGCAACATTCCAGTTGAGGTTCGCCTCGTTCTCGTCGAGTTCGAGGATACGGACCGCCTTGTCTGGATGAGTCAGATTGAAATAGCTGGCCGTCGTCGGGGTGACCGCTGCCGCATCAATCTCATGATTGGCAAGAGCCTCGAGGCTGTCGACCTCAAATCCGAAGGTTGACGTGGGCACGTGACGCTGACCGAGGGTCATGGCGGCCATCGAGCCGACCAGGACGCCAACCTTGGAGTGCTCGTCGAGGCTGTTGAATGACGTGAGTTGGCTTCCAGGGAGGACCGCCAGCGCAACCCCCGTGCGATAATAGGGTTTCGATATCCGCAGGTTGGTTTCGCCTTGCGCCTCACGATCGGCGATGATGTCGAGCACGATGTCACAGCCAGCACTGCGCATCTGGTATTGAGTGATAATCCAGTCCGCCCTGAGCGAGACGCCCAGCTCGCGTGCGAACGCATTGCCCAACTCAATCTGAAAACCCGGAGGATCGCCGGCCTTATTGGCAAATGGCAGCGAGTTAGGATGGGCACATAGGCCGAGCACACCGGAACTGCGAATCGCATCGAGAGAACGGGCCTGAGCGATGTTGGTGAGTCCCCAAAAAGCGCTGACCACGAGGGTGAGATAGCTCTTCATGGAATTGCGGATGTAGATCAATGTGGCCTAGCCTTCATGTGGCTTCAGAGTGCGAATGTATTTGATGATCTGGTCGATCTGCGCATCGCTGAAAGTTGCGCCGAACGCCGGCATTGCGCCTTCCTTGCCGTGCTTGATGCGGTTGCGGATGAAGTCGTCATCCCGCTTGGTGTCCATGAGCTGCGGCCCCTTACCGGCGGCGCGACCGCCATCGGAGTGACACCAGCCACAGGTGGTCGCGAACAACTGGGCGACATCAAGCTGTTGGTTGTCCGAATTGCCCGGAGTGGTTTGCTGCGCGCCAGACGGCAAGGTGGAAATCATAAAGAGAGCGACCATTGTCGCGGCCGACAACGTGGTGATCTGCCAAGCCAATCGCATAAGCCTCTATCTCTCAGGGACGCAATTTGCGTCGATCTTCATTAGCTCCGCGTCCAGGGAGGGAGCCGCGTCAAGCTGCTCCCTCCCCGCGTTACGGCTTCATTTAAGGCTGTAGACGACGAGCGCGCCGTCGTCGCGCGGCATGCTCTTGTACACGCCGCCGAATGTCGGGGCGTAGTCATCCGAAGCCATGCCGCCGAAGCCGGCCACGACTGCAATGTACTGCTTGCCGTTGACGGCATAACTGATAATGCCGCCCTGGTGGCCGGTGCCGTCGCCATGGCTCCACAATTCGGCACCGGAGTCGGCGTCGTAAGCATGAACCGTGCCGCGCGAGTCCGGCACGAACACCAGATTGCCTCCTGTCGATAACACGCTTCCGAGCGGCGGCTCGGGGAAGCGGACTTCCCACTTCTTGGCGCCGGTAATGGGATCACGTGCATCCAGATGGCCATAGATCTCGCCGCCGGGCGGCGGCGCGATCTTGAAGTCGGCTCCGATGTTGAGCTGGGCCTGAGGAGCAACGATCGGAGTTGTCTTCTGAACTTCGAGCGTCATGCACCATTCCTGCCCGAGTTTGTAATACAGCCCCGTCTTCGGGTTGTAGGATCCGGAGTTCCAGCTCACGCCACCAGATATGTGAGGACACAAGGGCTCGGAAACCTTCCCGGCGGAGAAGTCGCGACGGCCGATCAGCTCACCCGTCTTGGGATCGATGTCCTTAACGAAATTGCTGTTCTGCGTGATCCGCCAGACGTTCTTGACGCCAAGATTGCGGTCATAAACGAAGATGTAGCCGCTCTTGTTCGGATGGACGACATACTTCTGGCCGTCGCGATCGAGCATCACGAACTCGCCGACCGCGCTGTCAAAGTCCCAGGCGTCGTGGGGCAATTCCTGATGATAGGATTTCAGCTTGCCCGTATCGATATCGAGCGCAATCACCGAAGTTGTGTAGAGATTGTCTCCGGGACGCGCCCCCTGTGTCTTGTAATCGGCTCCCGACCAGTCGTAGAGCGGCGCCGGGTTCGCAGTGCCCCACAGAACAGTATTGGCTTCAGCATCGTAAGTGCCAGGCATCCAGCCGCCGCCGCCGCCTGTACGCCAGGAGTCGTTGCCCCAGGTCTTCATAGCCTCATCGGTGCCGGCAACCGTCAGGAATTCCCATTTCTTCTTGCCGGTGGCGGCGTCAACACCAAAGATCGGGCCACGGCCCGGCCATTCGCCGCCTTGCGCGCCGATCACCACTGTGCCCTTGGCATAAAGCGGCGCCCCGGTGAAACCAACAGTGAGCTTCTGGGAATCGATCAGCTTGGTGTCCCACATGACCTTTCCGGTCTTCATATCGAGCGCGATGAGACGACCATCCATCGTTCCCACGTAGACCTTCCCCTCGCCGATGGCGACACCACGATTGTAGGGGGAATGTGTCTGCCGTGCGATCAACGCCTCGTCCAGCTCGGGGAAGTAGGACCAGATCACCTCACCCGTAGCGCCATTCAGCGCGAAGGTGCGACTGTAAGAGCCAGTGTAGTAGAGCACCCCGTCAGCAGCCAGAGGCATCGATTGCAACCCGCGGGTCGAGCGTCCCGGAATATGGATCCAGGCTACACTCAGGTTGCCCACGTTATTCGTATTGATCTGTGATAGGGGGCTGTAGTGATACGATTTGTATGAGCCATGATAGGTCAGCCAGTCATTCTGACCGGCAGCTTCGATCCGCGCCGTGTCCACGGATTGCGCAAACGCGGTTGACGCAGTGAGCGCCATACCAACAACAAGGACAGGTAAACAAGCATCACGCCGCTTCATGTAGAGTTCCTCCCGCTTTCTTGTCTTGTCGACTGGGTGAACCGCTCCGAGAAGTTCGCCGTTCAAACGTGGGGTCTCTTCCTCATCAGATTTCAGTTGCAGCAAATGTCGCTCGTCCAGAAAATGAAAACAAGCCGAGCGGTCGGTGCACCCGCCAACGATCATAGAGTACTTGAGATCACCTCTTGTGCAATGATGGAAAATAGCATCTCGGTGAACGTCAAGGCTGCTTACCGAAATCGACAGGCTTGCGGATGACGGCGCTATCGAGGTGACCAAAAAAAAGCCCCCGGGTGGGGGAAGTGCCACCACGCTCGCTGTTTAATGGCGCGCCGTATCGCTAGCAGTCAGGAATTCCTTGGGGGCGCGAGGTGGCATTGGCGTTGGCACTCGTACCGGACGAAGGAGCCGCGGAGGTGCCAGAATTGGCTCCCGGCGACGTTGTTGAGCCAACCGTCGTGTTTCCAGAGGGGCCAGTTGCAGTGGCACCGCTTACGTCACGAACCACTTTGTTGGCCACGTCCCAGCATTGCTTGAGATCGTGACCACTCGACCCACCCGTTGAAGTTCCTTGCGCATTGGCGAATGTGCCGAGCGTCAGCAATGCTCCGCCGATCGCCACTCCTAGATAGATCTTGCTCATGAAGGGGCTCCTTTTTGCGTGCCGGCTGAAGTGCCGACGCCTTTCAATTCGCACGCATGTCTTACGTTCCCTCCGGATAGGTGCGCGCAAACGGGATCCGGCCGCGGACGCGGTTCGCAGTCTCGCGCTTCTCCACCCAGATGGGCTTCAAAAGATCATGGATGTGGCTCGGCTTGATCTCCGGAATCGTCAGCTTACCAATCGTGGGACAGGCGTAGCGTTTGAGGGAAGATGGCCATTGATCGCGATGCTTCTCGCTCCAGATGACCAGTTCGTCCGGATGTAGGACTCCGCGCATTCCTCGAAGATCGGCAACAAAACCTTGGCCTCGACGGCCTTGGCTTCTTCGCGCGCTTTCCGCCTCTCCCGAATTTTCGCCCACTCACCCAGTTGCCTAGGTTGGTTTAAGGTCACCGCCGCAACCGATCACACGCGACGTCCCGAGCAAGTCAAGTTCGTCATTGATGCCGAGCCGTCCCTTGGCTCCCTCGATCGCACCCTTGATCAAGTCCGGTGGGCGATGGGTGCCTGCAGCGACCTTGAGTACGACGACTGCGACCGCGAGGATGATGATCCGGACGAGGCCAAGCAGCAGGCGCCGGAAATGTGCCCATGCGCCTGATCCGGCTACTTGTCGGACGGCTTTGCTTCAAGCTGAGCCTTGGCCTTGCGATAACGGGCCAGACCATCAGCGGGATTGATATGGCAGATCGACCAGCATTCCCGCTCTTCCACAACTGACAAAGAGGCCCGCCGGTTCACGCTGGCGGCCTTACCAAGAAGCCGCGGCGGCCCGAAAGACCAAGCAAGAAGGCCGCCCGCATGGACGGCCTTTCATTCCGAGGACTATGGCGTCAGCGTTGGAGCGGCGGCCTTTCGCTGCCTTAGCCAGGCGGAAGGTACCCGCCCTTCGGCAGCTGCTTCACCATTTCAAGATTCTTATCGATCGCCGCAAATAGCTTATCGAACGTACCCGCTGGAACAGTGAGGTTCGGAGAACCTCCCGAAACCGCTTCCAGCTCGGCGGCTGACAGTTCACGAGCGCTAATCGTCTTCATCTGCGTTCTCCCTATTCTGTGTATGGCTTGATTGCCATCGGATGCAGGATGTACGCGCTTCCAGCGATGGTCGCTGTGACGCGCGTCACGTTGCCACCGTATTCCGATATCCCATCGCAGGGACCACAGGCTTGTTCCGATTGAAGTCAGGCCGAACCTCGGCGCCCCGACCGCCGCAACTCCGACAGACGAACCGCGGCTCGAGGTCCGATAGCCGCACTTCATCGGACCAGCGTTGGCATCTAAGGCAACGTGATGGCCGCAGTGGCAATAGACCAGCACGCCGCGCAGCCCCATCTCGCGCATTTCACCGAAGGTGATCTTCAGCAGGCGGCCGTCAGTATGCGTAGGCGTGTGGCGTTATTTACAAACGGCCGATTCAGAGATTCACACCGACGCTGAATCGTCAGCTTGCGCTATTCCAAGTGGGATATGACCGAAAGTGAACGCCGCCGTCTCGGCGCGGACTGCCGACGTCAGGAGAAGCCCAGCCGCACGGCCGGGATGCCTCCGGCAGGAGACACTTACCGCGTTCCCGCAGGGATTCAGACGCGATGGATTGCGAGGCTATTCACACATCCAGCTCCGACAGCGTGCTATTTTCGGTGCCGTATGATCGTCTTGAATCAGTCCTTGGATGAAATAGGATGGAGTTGCCCGAACCACGATCAGGCGTTGAGATGCTGAAGGGTCCTGCCATGGAAATCAGGACTTGGCTGAGAGGGCTAGGATTGGGGCGGCATGAGTCGCTGTTCGTTGCGAACGCCATTGATTGCGATGTGTTGTCGCAACTGACGGAAGTCGACCTCGAAAAAATTGGTATCCCGCTGGGCGACCGGAAGCGCCTCATGAGCGGGATACGTGCACTTCCCGCCAGCCCTCCCCCTGGTGCCGGGGACGCCCCCGTTCCGCAGTACGCGGAACGCCGCCATCTCACGGTGATGATCTGTGACCTGGTCGACTCGACCGCGTTGGCGGCACGGCTCGACCCGGAAGACATGGGCGCGGTCATCGATGCCTATCACGCCGCTTGTGCTCGTATAACGCGTTCCTATGACGGCTTTCTCGCTGACTTTCGCGGAGACGGCATCCTTGCCTACTTCGGCTATCCCATTGCGCACGAGGACGATCCCGAACGAACGGTCAGAGCGGCACTAGATATCATTACAGCTGTCGCACGCCTTGAAACGCGGGCAGGAGAAGCTCTTGCCGTGCGGATCGGCATCGCTACCGGAATGGTCGTTGTCGGCGACCTCGGCGGCGATGGCAAACTTCGGGAGCATGCCGTAGTTGGCGGTGCTCCTAACGTCGCGGCTCGGGTGCAAGCCTTGGTCGAGCCGAATACGGTGGTTGTGGCTGACTCGACGCGCCGTCTTCTCGCCGATATCTTTGATCTTCGCGACCTGGGCGCCCACCAGCTCAAAGGCATCAGCACGCCCGTGAGTGCATGGGTCGTTCAGGGTCTTTCGGCTTCCAAGAGCCGCTTTGAGGCGGCGCGCCCGGCAGAGCTCACCCATCTCATCGGCCGCGATGCGGAGTTGGAGTTCCTGTTGGAGCGTCAGGATTTGGCTCGCGCCGGCGAAGGCCAGATCGTTCTCATTTCCGGTGAGCCGGGCATCGGCAAATCGCGGCTTGCAACAGCTCTAGCCGAACGTGCAGGCGGGCGGCAACCACTCATGCAATTTCGCTATCAGTGTTCGCCTTATCACGCCAACAGTGCACTTCATCCCGTGATCGAGCAGTTAGAGAGGAGCGCCGGGTTTAAGGCCGAGGATACCGCCGAGATGCGGCTGGACAAGCTCGAGGCGCTGCTCGCTTTGAGAGCGCCCGAAGTTGAAGTGGTGATGCCACTTTTTGCTGCGTTGCTATCTGTCCCGTTTGAGGGCAGTTATCCAGAATTGCAGCTGAGCCCCGCACAGCAGCGTCGACGCACGCTTGCCGCGTTGCTCGATTATTTTGAGAGCCGTTCGCGCAAACAGCCGATCCTCTTGCTCATCGAAGATGTTCACTGGGCGGACGACACGACGCTCGAATTGGTCGACCTCATCGTAGAACGAGCCCGACTGCTGCCAATGCTCGTGCTGGTTACCTCCCGGCCAGAGTTCGAACCTCCTTGGATGGGGCTTGCAAACGTCGGATGCTTGACACTTGGGCGGCTCAGTCCGAGCGATGTCAAAAACGTGGCCACCCAGGTCGCCAATGGCCGCGCGCTTCCGACTGAGGTGATGAAACAGATCGTTGCAAAGACTGACGGGAATCCGCTGTTCGTGGAGGAACTCACAAAGGCCGTGCTCGAAGCAGGCATTCTGGTTGAAAATCAGACCCGGGATCAAATCGGGAGCTCGCTACCACTCTCCGCCATCCCAGAAACCCTTCACGATTCCCTCATGGCGCGGCTCGACCGCCTGCACTCAGTGAAGGAGATCGCTCAAATTGGCGCCACGATCGGTCGTGACTTTTCTTATTTGCTGATTCGAGCCGTGGTCGATCGAGAAGAAGCACGTTTGCAGCAATCGCTCGCCGAACTCGAGGAGGCCGGACTCATCTTCCGCCAGGGTGATTTGCCGGATGCCGTCTACACGTTTAAGCACGCTTTGGTGCGGGATGCGGCTTATCAAAGCCTGCTGAAAAGACGCCGCCGCCAACTACATGCTCAGATAGCGCGGGTCCTCGAGGAAGAATTCCCGGCGGCCGCCATGAACGATCCGGAAATCCTGGCTCACCATTTCACCGAAGCGGGTCTCCTTGAACAGGCTACGGATTATTGGCTCAAGGCCGGAAAACGCGCGCTCGGCCGCTCGTCCAATGCCGAGGCCGTGAAGCACCTCGCGCGAGGACTGGAGCTGATCGAACAACTGCCGAGCTCGCCACAACGCGACCGCAGGGAACTGGATTTTTATATGGCGCTAGGACCTGCAGTCGCTGCGACCGAGGGCGACGCCGCGCCTGAAACGTCCCGAGTCTTCTCGCGGGCTCGCGCACTGCTCGGCGAAAGCGCCAGCCTGGAAGAACGGATGACGATATTATGGGGCAACTACCTGGCCCACAGCATGCGGGCGGAATATAGTACAGCGCTCGACGATGCCCGGCACTGCCTTGCGTTAGCTGCAGAGTACGACCATCCTGGCGTGTCCGTCCTAGCCACTCGCTTTATTGGACAGACACTGCATTTTACAGGCGACTTTGCGGAAGCACGCGGACACCTGGAGCGAGCCCTGGCGTTGTGCTCAACCAATCCAGCCACGATGTCGAGCTATCGCCGCTTTGGAGTAGACGACGCGGTGAACAGCCTGGCGTGGCTCTCGTCGACCTTGTTACTGCTTGGCTATCCTGAGCAGTCTGCAACGATGCTCGAGCGGACCGAAACTCTCGCTCGAGCGAGGCAACAAAGCTTTACGACGGCCCTGGCTCTGGGGAACATGGCCGTTTTGGGCATAATCGGGGCCGATGCACAGCGCGCCTTGGCTCACGCGGACGAGGCGATATCGCTCAGCGTTGAGCATGAATTCGGGGCGATCGAACGAAGAGCACGTTTTTTCCGTGGAGCGCTACTAGCCCAAGCAGGAGACCTTCAAGTCGGAATCGAACTGATGCGCAGCGCTTTGGCAGCAACTTACCACAAGTCCGAACGTGGCCGCCGCACTCTTTATTTGGGTCAGCTCGGCCGTGCTCATGCGAAGCTCGGAGAGCCCGAAGTCGGACTTCGTCTGTTGGACGAAGGCGTTCAGCTGGCCCAAGCAACAGGTGAGAGGTTCTTTGAGGCCGAGTTGTACCGTCTGCGGGGTACCATCAACCTAGGACTCGGAAGGAGTAGCCAGGCAGAGGCCGAATTACAGCGATCGTTGGCGATTGCGCGGCAACAGCAAGCCCGCTGGTGGGAGTTGCGTGCGTCCATCTGTCTTGGGCGGCATTGGATCAACGAAGGCAGGTATTTTGAAGCCAGCTCTCTCGTGAAGCCAATATACGCTTGGTTCACCGAGGGTCGGCATACGCCAGATCTGGAAGAGGCCAGGACTCTGATGGAAGAGTTGAGCTCAGTTTCTGGATTAGAGGACGAACCGGATCACGGCAGCTAGCTGCTAGAGCATCCGGCGACTGAGTTGAATCGAAAGTGATGGAGGGATGGCTTCCGGCGCGTCGATTATCGTGAGTCCATAAGGTCTCTGATTCG
>NZ_LBJG01000069.1 GCF_028128765.1 Bradyrhizobium sp. CCBAU 51627 | reverse complement strand
TCTCCAACGCGGTCTGTTGCGGTAGCGGCTTCCTCAGCATGCCATCTTGAATCAAAAACCCCCGGCAAAAGCCAGGGGTTTGTCAGCAGCCTGAGCCCGGCTGGTTCAGCCGGGCTTTTTTGCGAGCGCGACAGGTCAAGAAGTTGGACACGAGGTTCCTGGCACCGGCGGCGTCGTCCCGCTGGTGATGGCGGGGACGAAGCTCGTCTGGCGAGGGTAGAGGTAGTAGCTGTCGCTGAGCGCAACAGTGCCGCTGATCGTGTAGCCGAGGTTGGGCGTATAGAAATATGTCGCTTCACCGAGGATGAGCCCGCTTGCGGTCGGCACCCCCGTCAAGGATGTCGGCAAGTTGATTGTTGTCCCGGCCGTTCGTGCCGTGCCGTTGAGCGACTGGCTCCAGATCACCTTGGCTGTGGTATTGTCGCCGTTCGGCTGCACCTCCGACACGGTCACGACTGCCTTGGTGATGTCATAGGGTGAAAGGACCTTGGATGAGGCGCCGAGGATTCCGGTCACGTCGCTCGTGGTCACGCATTTGTTCTGCGACACAATGTCGGCGATCGTATGCACGGTATTCGTGACCTTGACGTTGATCGAGAGCGCGTTGCCGAGTTCGACTCCGCCGATGCAAAGCAGCAGCATGAACGGCAGCACGATGGCGAACTCGATCGCTGCCACCGCATCTTCGTTGGCTCGGAATTGCCTCAGGCGGATGGACCGGCGGATCATTGATAGGGCTCATTCTGGAACGCGGCGGACGCCGTGATCTGGCGATTGCCATTCGGAAGGTTTGCCAGGGTAAAACCGAGCGGTCCCCCGAAGACCGGCCATTGGTAGATGACCTCCAGGATGACCTTGTCGCCAGGACCCCCGGGGCTAAAGGGCCAGTTGTTGGTGACGTTCCCGTTGGCATCGAACGTCAGTGTTGGAGCCGCCGCGATCAACGTCGACCAGCTGCTCGCGGATTGGACGCTGATCATCAACTTGTTGCAGTTGAAGATGATGCGGACCTGCGAGCAGACCAGGCTCGAAAATTGTGTCTGCGTCATCCCGGCCCCTTGCACCTGACCGGTCAGGATCTGTCGAGCCGATTGCTGCACGACCTGCTGGAGCAATTGCTGGCCGAAGAAGACCAGGAATATCTGGATGATTCCAATCAGCAACGCGATGAACGCCGGCGCCACGAGGGCAAATTCGACCGCGTTCGCGCCTTTGGTGTCTTTGCGGAATGCGGCGAGGAGATCGCGAAGCCGCTTTTTTCTGTGCGGACTGGTCATGCGTTCCCTCAATTGGTCAGATGAGGGGCCGTTTCCACGACCTTCTGGAAAAGTTTGTTCAGCGCGCCTGTGATGTCGCCGCCCGATTGTACGTCAGAGAACAAGTCGGGCGACGATGCGCAGGATTGCAGGTTCTGCGCGATCTGCCCGGTCGAGGACGAGGGGGTGTTGAATGGCGAGATATAGGAATTATACCAGCTGTTACTTGTGAGCGGCAGGTACTCGGTATAGAGCACCGCGATGCGAATTCCCCTGTTCTTGATCGTCGTGCATATCGACGTGTCGATGGGTTGCTGACATCGGTATTTCGAGCCGGTGGCAAGCGGTGTGCCGCTGCAGGACGACTTTAGCGATACAATCTTGTCGTCGACCCCGTCGGTGACGAGGAATACCACTTCCTGGGGCGTGTCTCCGGTTTGGTTGGATCCGCCGCCAGGTGCGGGCATGAGGGCATTGACGCTCGAGAGGGCATTCTCGATGTCGGTGCCATAGTCGGTAGTGATGCTGCATCCCGAGACCACACAGTTCTGATGGTCGACGGTGAGGAGCGTGATGTTGTTGGCCGCCTGACTGGCAGCAGTCGTCAGGTCGGCAGATGGCAGCCCCGATGGCGCGTAAACCGTGTTGAAGCCGTAGTCGAAGGTATAGATCGCGGCCTTGTAAGTGTTGTTGTTCACTGCCTCTTTGGCTTGCGCCGTGCTCATGAGGCTTGCGGTGGCCTGGGCGACGAGATCGATGCGCAGCGTGATATTGTTATTGCGCGCGATGGTAAGATTGTCCTTGGTCGAGGAGTTTGCGCCGCTGTCGAGGCTAGGGTGGGCTTCATGGCAGGCGAACGCGCAATTTGCCGAGCCGCCGGGTTGGTTCTTCGTCGCCGTTATCATGTTGGAGATATCGTTCGCCGTCGCCGCGATGCCCATTGATGGCGAGTCGTCAAGCAGCAGATAGAAGTTGATGTTCGGCGCACCGGAAGCGCTGGCGGTCGCTCCGCCTCTGATCGGCCACACCGGGGCGCCGAGCACGCTCGGGAAGGCGTTGCTGGAATTCGCGGTGTAACTAACGGTCGCCGTGCGCACCAGGCCGACATTGCCGACAGTGATCGTCAGGGTGGGGGCCCCGGACAGACCGCCGGCGATTGCGTTCGCGGTCGCATTGAAAATGTTCGTGGCGGTCGTTTGTGCGACCGTCGTGCTTTGGGCCATCATCGATGGCGTCACGGCCGCGATTGCGGCGGCATCGGCCGCGGCGTCGAGCTGCGATTGGCGACGTTGGGCCTGGGTGTAATCGATCGCCATGCCCAGCAGATAGATGGTCGGGAACAGCATGATCGCAAAGAGAACGGCGACGTTGGCCTGCTCGGCGGCGGCAAAACGAGCTAGGTGTCGGCGAATGCACCGGACAACGGGCAGGCGAAACATGATTTTCCCCGAAATCAATGATTTCCCCGGATTTCAGGCCCCGCAGTTGAATTCCAGGTAAACTTGACCGCACAAAACCGGGGCTGGTGCCGCGCAAAAGGTCGCGTTTCCCTTGCCAAAGGTGTTTCTGGTTAAATAGCCGTGAAACCCCGGGGAGGGATTGCTTTGTAAAATCGGTCCGAATTGATTAACCTTGTCGGGGATCGCCAGGACCGGGAATCGGGACCGCCGCGGCCGCATCGGTTGGACCTCTGCACGCTTGCGGCGAGCCGGGGGCAGGCCCATATTCCCGCAATCGATCCGGCCCGGACCGGACCGGTTGGAAGCGGCGATCCAACAAGGCGGCGCGCCTGCGCGAGGCTCCCGAGGGCGGGGCCGGGCGGCGGGTCGTCATACGCTTCCGTGGGGAATTTGAACGCCTGAGCCATGCCGCAACTGACTTTCAGACTCGACCTGTCCGCGGCCGCCGCCGCCCACGCTCCCCGGATGAGCAATGACGAGAACCGTTCCGGTGGCCCGGCGGGTCCGAATACGTCCGTCATCACCAAGGTCAAACCGAAGACCAAACGGCCGAATCTCTACCGCGTGCTGATCCTGAACGACGACTACACCCCCATGGAGTTCGTTGTTCACGTGCTGGAGAAGTTCTTCCAGAAGGACGTCGAGGCCGCGACCAAGATCATGTTGCACGTCCATCATCATGGGATCGGCGAGTGCGGCGTGTTCACCTACGAGATCGCCGAGACGAAGGTGACGCAGGTGATGGATTTCGCCCGCAAGCACCAGCACCCGCTGCAATGCGTGATGGAAAAGAAGTAAGGCGCATCACGGCGGTTCGAAGCTGACCCTGGCGCATGGCGGAGCGTGATTTGCCGCGTCGTGCCGTCTGGTGGTGCTTCGGCTTATCCCGGCGCAGCTACCGGCGAAATTACGGAAATCCGCGCCAGCGAGAATCTGTCCAAGACTCCTGCCCAAATCGGAACGGGTTTTGCATCGAGAATACCGCAGGTGTCCAGCCGCCGAGTCGCGGAACCGGTCTTTCGCCGCGATCTTGTATAACTATATGTGACAAAGGTTGTTGTTGCCTGACCGGGCGATGGCGATCATGATGGTGGGGGCCATAGAGGACGCGAATGCCGACTTTTTCCCAAAGCCTTGAACAATCCCTGCATCGTGCACTGGCGATCGCCAATGAGCGTCATCACCAATATGCGACGCTCGAGCATCTCTTGCTCTCCCTGATCGACGATTCCGATGCAGCTGCGGTCATGCGCGCCTGTAGCGTCGATCTCGACAAGCTCCGTACGAGCCTCGTCAATTACCTTGAGACCGAATTCGAGAATCTGGTGACGGATGGCGCCGACGACGCCAAGCCGACCGCCGGTTTCCAGCGCGTGATCCAGCGCGCGGTGATCCACGTGCAATCCTCCGGTCGCGAAGAGGTGACCGGTGCCAACGTGTTGATCGCGATCTTCGCTGAGCGGGAGAGTCACGCCGCGTACTTCCTGCAAGAGCAGGACATGACGCGCTATGACGCCGTCAACTACATCAGCCATGGCATCGCCAAGCGGCCGGGCGTCTCCGAGGCGCGCCCCGTGCGCGGCGTCGACGAGGAGACCGAGACCAAGGGCAACGAGGACGCCAAGAAGAAGGGCGAAGCGCTCGAGACCTATTGCGTCAACCTCAACAAGAAAGCGCGCGAGGGCAAGATCGACCCGGTGATCGGACGCAATTCCGAGATCAACCGCGCGATCCAGGTGCTGTGCCGCCGCCAGAAGAACAATCCGCTGTTCGTCGGTGAGGCCGGCGTCGGCAAGACCGCGATCGCGGAGGGCCTTGCCAAGCGTATCGTCGACAGCGAGGTCCCGGAGGTTCTGGCGGCTGCGACCGTGTTCTCGCTCGACATGGGCACGCTGCTCGCCGGCACGCGCTATCGCGGCGATTTCGAGGAGCGGCTCAAGCAGGTGCTGAAGGAGCTCGAGGCGCATCCCAACGCCATCCTGTTCATCGACGAGATCCACACCGTGATCGGTGCGGGCGCGACGTCGGGCGGGGCAATGGATGCTTCGAACCTGCTCAAGCCGGCGCTTGCCTCGGGCACGATCCGCTGCATGGGCTCGACCACCTACAAGGAATACCGCCAGCACTTCGAGAAGGACCGCGCGCTGGTGCGGCGCTTCCAGAAGATCGACATCAACGAGCCGACGGTCGAGGACGCCATCGCGATCCTCAAGGGCCTCAAGCCCTACTTCGAGGATTACCACCGCCTGAAATACACCAATGAGGCGATCGAGGCTGCGGTGCAGCTCTCCTCGCGCTACATCCACGACCGCAAGCTGCCCGACAAGGCGATCGACGTCATCGACGAGTCCGGTGCGGCGCAGATGCTGGTCGCCGAGAACAAGCGCAAGAAGACGATTGGCATCAAGGAGATCGAGACCACGATCGCCTCGATGGCTCGGATTCCGCCAAAGAGCGTGTCGAAGGATGATGCCGAGGTGCTCAAGCATCTCGAGCAGACCCTGAAGCGCACCGTGTTCGGCCAGGACAAGGCGATTGAGTCGCTCGCCGCTTCGATCAAACTGGCTCGTGCCGGCTTGCGCGAGCCGGAGAAGCCGATCGGCTGCTATTTGTTCTCCGGTCCCACGGGCGTCGGCAAGACCGAGGTGGCAAAGCAGCTCGCGGCGAGCCTTGGCGTCGAGTTGTTGCGCTTCGACATGTCCGAATACATGGAGCGGCACACCGTATCGCGCCTGATCGGCGCGCCTCCCGGCTATGTCGGCTTCGACCAGGGTGGCCTGCTCACCGATGGTGTCGACCAGCATCCGCATTGCGTGGTGCTGCTCGACGAAATCGAGAAGGCGCATCCCGACCTCTACAACGTGCTGCTCCAGATCATGGACCACGGCCGGCTCACCGACCACAACGGCAAGCAGGTCAACTTCCGCAACGTGATCCTGATCATGACCACGAACGCAGGTGCTTCGGATCTTGCCAAGCAGGCGTTCGGCTTCACGCGCTCGAAGCGGGAAGGCGACGACCACGAGGCGATCAACCGGCAGTTCGCGCCGGAATTCCGCAACCGTCTCGACGCGATCGTTTCGTTCGGTCATCTCAGCGTCGAAGTGATCGGCACTGTCGTCGAGAAGTTCGTGCTTCAGCTCGAAGCGCAGCTCGGCGACCGCGACGTCACCATCGAACTGTCCGAGCCCGCCAAGGCATGGCTGGTCCAGCATGGTTACGACGAGCAGATGGGCGCGCGTCCCATGGCCCGCGTGATCCAGGAGCACATCAAGAAGCCGCTGGCCGACGAAGTGCTGTTCGGCAAGCTCAAGAGCGGTGGCCACGTCCGCGTCGTCCTGGTCAAGGACGAGGCCGACGAGACCAAGGAGAAAATCGGCTTCGAGTTCGTCGAGGGCCCGGTCACGCCGAAGCAGGAAAAGCTGCCCGGCGCCCGCAAGCGCCCGCCGGGCAAGCCCAACAGGCCGGGCGGCCCCGGCGGCTCCAAGGGACCGACCTCGAAGGGCCCGCTGGTCAAGGTTTGATCGGCGCAGCATGAATCGAAAAGGCCGGCTGACAAGCCGGCCTTTTGTGTTCGAGCTTCACCTCCTGTCGGATGGTGGTCACTCGCCGCGGAGGCGCTGGTCATCCTGCACCCGTACATGTTCGGCGCCGCGCGCGCCAGCGGGCGACAGCCGCAGCATGCTCAGCATGGCGCCGCAGAGGGCAAATCCGACGCCGGTCAGGAGCGCGATCCGGGTTCCGTCGACTGGGTAGCGGCCGAGGAACAGTGCCACGAGTGCGGCTCCGGTGGTCTGGCCGAGCAGGCGCGCCGTGCCCAGCATGCCGCTAGCGCCGCCGGCACGTTCGCGCGGGGCCGCGGCGATCATGGTGCGGTTGTTGGGCGTCTGGAACAGGCCGAAGCCGGCCCCCGCCAGCGCCATCCGCCAGATGACATCGAGTGGTGTCGGGCTCGCCGGCAGGAGGGCGAGCGCGGCGAGGCCACAGGCGAACAGTGCGAGCCCGATGCCGCCGAGCAGGCCAGCCGGATAATGCTCGACCAGACGGCCGGCAAGAGGAGCTGCGAACGCCACCGCGATCGGCCATGGCGTGATCAGGAGGCCCATGTGCACCGCCGAATAACCGAAGCGGCTCTGGAGATAAAAGGGGATGGCCACAAAGGCCAGCATTTGCCCGCAGAACGAGGCGATCGAGGTGGCGATCGACAGTCCGAAGACCGGGATACGCAACAGATCGATCGGCAGGAGCGGCGATTTCATGTGCGTTTCGCGGTAGACGAGCAACGCACCGGCGACGATCGCGATGGCGAATTGGATCAGGCAGGTCATGGTCGCCTCGCCATGGCCGACGCTATCGATCGCGGCGATGCCGACGCCGAAGGTGATCGCCGAGAGCCCCGCGCTCTGCCAGTCGAAGGAGTGACTCGCTGGCGTCGTATGCGGCAGGCTGCGCAGCCCGAGCACGAGGGTGGCGATGCCAAGCGGGACGTTGATGGCGAACAGCCAAGGCCAGCTGCCGACCGCAAGAATGCCGGCCGCGAGCGTCGGTCCGACCGCAGCGGAGAAGGCGACGACGAGCGCGTTGAGCCCGATGCCGCGGCCGAGCAGGTTGCGCGGATAGGTAAAGCGCACCAGCGCCGAGTTGACGCTCATGATGCCAGCCGCGCCGAACCCCTGGATGATGCGAGCGACGGTGAGCAATGGCAGCGTATGCGCCAGCGCACAGAAGGCGGATGCGAGCGTGAACAGCACGAGCCCGACCAGATAGACGCGGCGATAGCCGACGATCTCGCCGAGCGAGGCCAGCGGCAGCAGCGAGATGGTGATCGCAAGCTGGTAGCCGTTGACGATCCAGATCGAGAAAGCAGGGCTCGCATTCAGATCGGCTGCGATCGTCGGCAGCGCGACATTGGCAATCGCGCTGTCGACCACGGCCATGATGATGCCGAGCGCAATGGTCAGCACCGCCTGGTTGCGCTGAGGCTGCGGCAGGCCGTCGACGTGCTCGATGGTGGTTGACGACATCGTAAAGCGTGTTCGGTTGAGGCGCGAGTTACTGGTCGGCAACTTGGTCCGACCCGGGATGGTTCCAGCCAAAGCCGCGGGCATTTCAGCCCTATTTCGGCCTCCGCGGCTCCTGAATCGCCCTGAGGTAGCTTACCACGGCCTCGGCGTCGTCACGGCCGAATCGCGCCGTCGGCATGGAGCGATGAATGCTGCTGTAGCCATCTTGAAGGCGCTGTGTGAAGTCGGGATCGTAGATTTTGTTCTCACCGAGATAGCGGAACGGCGGCGCCAGTTCGTTCGGGCTCGCGCCCGTCCTGCCGACGGCGTGGCAGCGCGCGCACATCCGCTGCAGCATTGCTTCAGTGCGCCGCTGCTCAAGCTCCAGGGCTTGACTGGCGGTGCCCCATAGAACGCCGATGGCCAGCAGGATCGGCGCGAACCTCTTCATCTCCGTACTCCCGTCATTCCCAGCGCGAGGTTGCCTTGGCCCAGACGTAGAGTGCAATCAAGGCGATCGTTACCCCTGTGGAGAAGATCAAGATGCGGCGATCCCAATCGATCCTCTCTCGTTCCGCTCTTCCGAACGAGAGAACCGTGAACAGAGCCTTCATGGCAAATCGGCGCATCGGGAGCCTCGCGAGCGTTGCAGGATGCCACGAGCGACGCAAGCGGACTTGATCAAGCTCAAGGGCGGGCGCGCGCCGGATGTCAGTGCCGCAGCTGGCTTTGCCTGTAGTCGCGCGGCGACATGCCGAAATGCTCGCGGAAGACGCGACCGAAATGCGAGACGTCGTTGAAGCCCCAGGCAAATGCAATTTCGCCGATGTGGCGGTGGGCGAGCACGGGCGAGGCGAGGTCGCGTTTGCACTGGGCAAGACGCTCGACGAGCACATGGCGCTGGAACGAGGTGTCCTCGTCGGCGAGGAGATCGTTGACGTAGCGCGATGAGATGCCGAGTGCGGCGGCGGTCTCACTCAGGGAGAGATCGGGATCGGCGAGCCGCGCGCGGATATGCGCCTTGAGCCGGTAGAGCAGGGCAGAGCGATGGGTCGAAGACGGCAGCGAAGTGTTGCCGAGCCGCTCGGTGAGCGCCATGGCGAGCAAGTCGATGGCCTGCTCCGACAGGGCCGCGGCGCTGTTCGGCGCAAGCCGGTCGGCGCTTCGACAGAGCCTGTAGATGAAATCATAGGCGAGCTGCTCGAGCGGCGCATCGGCGCCGTACGTGATCGCAGTAAGCGTCTCGGTGCCGCCGAGCCGCCGCTTCATCATCTCGCGGGGCACCTTGAAGATGACCTGCGAGAAGCTGTCCCGGAATTTCAGCTCATAGGGGCGCGTGGTGTCGTAGAGCGCGAATTCGCCCGGATGGATCACTGTCTCGCGGCCGTCCTGCACCACGCCGCCATCGCCGCGATGGCCGAGCGCGACCAGAACGTAATCATGATCCGAGCGTGCGATGCGAGAGGGCGTGCGGAAGACATGCTGGCGGTCGGAACGGACCTCGGAGCAAACGGCTTTGCCGAGCGGGACTTGGGTCACCGAACCATGAAAGGCGCTGCCAAGGTCCGACTTGCAGTCGAGACCGACGAAGACGTCGCAAACGATGTCTTGCCAGAGAGCGAGCCGGCGGTAGCCGGGGCTGCCATCTGTCGTGAACTGGATTGTCATCGGCAGGCCTCCTCATACTCCAGCGAACCTCAGGGCGACATGGATGCGGGCTGACCGCAGGCAAATTCTGTACCGGGGGCGAGATCCCTTCCAGTCGAGTTTTTGTTCCGCCGTGGTCGAGCGCATGCCCGCCCGGCTTGGCCCAATAGACTGCATTGGACGTGGTCTTGGATCAACCGGCAAGGGAGGTGGCAATGGGCATTGAACATCCGAAATACAAGGTCGCGGTGGTGCAGGCGGCGCCCGCCTGGCTCGACCTCGATGCTTCGATCGACAAGTCGATCGCGCTGATCAGGGAGGCTGCGGAGAAGGGTGCCAGGCTGATCGCCTTCCCGGAGGCCTTCATCCCCGGTTACCCCTGGCATATCTGGATGGATTCGCCGGCCTGGGCGATCGGCTGCGGCTTTGTGCAGCGCTATTTCGACAACTCGCTGTCCTACGACAGCCCGCAGGCCGAGCATTTGCGCGACGCCGTCCGTAAGGCGAGGCTTACGGCCGTGATCGGTCTGTCTGAACGGGACGGCGGCAGCCTCTATCTGGCGCAATGGCTGATCGGGCCGGACGGCGAGACCATCGCCAAGCGCCGCAAATTACGGCCGACCCATGCCGAGCGCACCGTCTATGGCGAGGGCGATGGCAGCGATCTTGCGGTCCATGCACGCCCCGATATTGGCCGCATCGGCGCGCTGTGCTGCTGGGAGCATCTCCAGCCACTGTCCAAATACGCCATGTACGCCCAGAACGAGCAGGTGCACGTGGCGGCATGGCCGAGCTTCTCGCTGTACGATCCGTTCGCGCCAGCCCTCGGCGCCGAGGTCAACAACGCCGCCTCGCGCGTCTATGCGGTGGAAGGCTCCTGTTTCGTGCTCGCGCCTTGCGCGACGGTGTCGCAGGCGATGATCGACGAGCTCTGCGATCGGCCGGACAAGAACGCGTTGCTGCATGTGGGCGGTGGTTTTGCCGCGATCTATGGCCCCGACGGCAGCCAGATCGGCGATAAGCTTGCACCCGACCAGGAGGGACTGCTGATGGCTGAGATCGATCTCGGCGCCATCGGCGTCGCCAAGAACGCCGCCGATCCCGCCGGGCATTACTCGCGGCCCGACGTCACGCGGCTGTTGCTCAACAAGAAGTCGTACAAGCGGGTCGAGCAGTTCGCGCTGCCGGTCGACACCATCGAGCCTACCGATATCGGCGCGGCGGCGAGCTGATCATCAGGGACGAGGGGAGGACATGATTATGGAATCCGCAATTCCTGCACATCTCGAAACCCAGCGTACCCGCCACAAGCGGGTGCCCGATGATTACCGGCCGCCATATCCCTCGTTCGTGGCGCGCTACAAGCCCGGCGTGAACCGTGTCGTGATGGCTTATTTCGGCGTGCAATATCGTGGGGCAGCACCGGCGGCTGCGGCGGAGGCGCTGGCAGAAATCGCCGGGCTATTTGCCGGCGAGGGCGGCCCCTCGCATTGGGATCGCGCGCACTATGTTGATCAGGCCGGCCACGCCAACATCGTCTCGGTGGCTTATTGGGACGATATCCGGCGCTTCGACCCCTGGTTTGTGCCGGCACGCGAGGCGTGGACCGGACAGCTGCGCGAGGACATCGGCACCTTCATCGAGGTGCTGCGTCCCACCGTCGCGCGGCACGAGACGCTGTTCTCCTCGCTCGGTAGACCCGAAGGTGTTGCGGTCATTGCTGACGGCATGAGCGGCGAAGTGCAGGAACACGCCTATTGGGGCGGCATGCGCGATCGTATTCCGCTGTCGCAGACCGATCCGATGTCGCCGGGCGGCACCCCCGAGCTGATCCGCGACGGCGCACGAACGCGTGTGAAGGCGCACGACAATCTGTGCCTGATCCGCTCCGGGCAGGACTGGAGCGATACCGAGGCGTCGGAGCGAAAGCTCTATCTCGAGGACGTCGAGCCGGTACTGCGTGAGGGCATGGATTTTCTGCGCGACGACGGCCTTGCGATCGGCTGCTATGCCAACCGTTACATGCGGGTACTCTCGGCTGACGGCGGTGCGAGCGAAAAATCCTATGGTCAAAGCTGGTGGAAGAGCTTGGCCACGCTGGAGCGGTGGGCGGAATCGCATCCGACCCACGTGAAGATCTTCGGTGCGGCGATGAAGTACCTCTCGACGCTTGGGCCGTCAGCGAAGCTGCGGCTCTATCACGAGGTCACGGTGGCCGCTGCCGATGAGCAGTTCTTCGAATATCTCAACTGCCATCCAAAGACGGGGATGCTTGCGGCTGTCGAGACGGTCCCTGCTTAGGCCATGCAGTGATCGAGCAGTTCCGGATGCACGGCACAGATGTGATGCGCGCCGGCGTCCTTCAGTTCGGCCTCGCTGCCATAGCCATAGAGCACCCCGATCGCCGTCATGCCGTTGGTCCGGGCACCGACGACGTCATGGCTGCGATCGCCGATCATGATGGCGCTGTCCGCATTGGCTCTGGTCTCCTCGAGCGCGTAGCGGAGCAGGTCGCGCTTGTCGACACGCGTGCCGTCGAGCTCCGAACCGAACACGCGCTCGAAATAGGGTTTCAAGCCGAAATGATCGACGATGCGGGTGGCGTAGACCGCAGGCTTGCTGGTCGCGACGAACATCCGCGGTCTCGTCGCGGCAAGCGTCGCCAGCGTATCGAGGATGCCGGCATAGGCCTCGTTCTCGAACAGGCCGATATCGCTGAACCGCTCACGGTAGAGCAGCAGCGCCCGGTCAGCCAGCTCCGGGCTGCCCGTGAGCTTCTGCAGGCTCGCATGCAGCGGCGGCCCGATGCACCAGGTCAGCTCATCCTCATCAGGGACCGCGAGGCTCAGCCTTTCCAAGGCGTACCGGATCGAGCGCGTGATCCCGGGTTTCGGGTTGGTCAGGGTGCCGTCGAGATCAAAGAAGATGGTTGCCATCAGGAGCCAGCCCACGTCGAAACTGCCGGCCCGTTGCTAGTCCGATCGGACTTCCAGTCAAGAGCCGTCTCGTCACTGCTGTTTCGCCCATTCCACGATCGCGGCAGCATCTGGGCCAGCCTGCGCTTCCCAAGCGGTGATCGTGCCCGTCGCGGCCGTTCGCAGCGCCACGACGAGGGACGCAGGTGCGGGCTCGGCGATGTGGACGCCATTGTCGCGCATGCGCGTATAATTTTCGGTCGTGCGATGGGCCAGTAGCGCGAGCTGGCTTTGCTCGGTCTCGGCTGCGGCGGCCAGCACCTCGCGCTGTATCGGCTCGGGCAGCGCTGCGAACGCCTCGTTCCGGACGAAGGCGATCGAGACCGGCATCGCGTAGTTGATGGCCGCGAAATAGGGCAGGAAGTCCCACAGCTTGCGTCCTGCGCCGCCATCACCGGACGTGAGGAATGCGTTCAGCCGGTGCTCCCTGAGCCCGGCAAGCGCGGTGTCCATCGGAAGGAATTGCGCGTTCGCGCCGCCTGCTTTCATCACGTCGCTGGAATTGGCATCGTAAGCGCGCAGGTTGAGTTTCGGCAGGTCATCGGCGCCCGCGAGCGGCCGGTCTGACCACAGGCCCGTCGCCGGCCAGATCGTTAGATAGAGCAGCCTGAGGCCGCGGGCGGCGAGGGCCTTCTCGTAAAGCGGCCGCGCGCGCGAATTGACGGCGGCGGCGATATCGACCGATTGCACCACGAAGGGAAGGGTTGAAAGACCGAGCACGGGGTCAACGCCAGAAAGCGTGCCGGCGAAGGCATCGCCTCCGGCTATCCGGCCGTCCAGGGCCGCGCGCGGCATTTCGCCCGAGCTGATCTTGAGCTGATTGTCGAAAGCGTTGGTCACGGTCACGAAACCGTTTGTGCGCGCGGCGACGCGATCAGCGAAAGTGGCAAGCCCGATCCCGGATATGTTGTTCTCCGGATATTCGGTGGTCATCCGCCAGACGGCTTGAGCGGTACTGTTCGGGCTGATTTGCGCCTTGGTCGGCGCAGCGCAGAACATGAGCGCGGCGAAGACGAAGACTAGGATAGTATGGATCTGTCGGGCGGGGGAACGCATTGGGAGAAGCAGGTCAGGCAGCATCGATTGGCAACTCGTCGAACCATGGCACAACGCCAAGATATGGCAGATCGTCTTGTTGCATACCGCGCCCGCGCCCGCCACAGTGATGCGTGGGCAAGGGTGGCGCGAATAGTATCACTCGTCATCGTCGCACTGCTGGTCCCGGCGACGGGAGGAGCGGCCGAGGACGGCTCGTCGGCAACGACGGATAATGGAGCACCGAGCGTCCAGGCGCCTGAAACACCGCCTGCCGCGCCACCGGAGAAGCCTGCGGATGACCGCGAAAGCGATACGCGGGAATCGATCTGCCTGATCGTTGAGGCGGCCGCCCGTGATGCCAATCTGCCGCTGGAATTCTTCGCCCGGGTGATCTGGCAGGAGAGCCGCTTCCAGGCCGATGCGGTGGGACCCGTAACGCGCAGCGGCGAGCAGGCGCAGGGGATCGCGCAGTTCATGCCGGGTACGGCGAGCGAGCGGGGGCTGCTCAATCCGTTCAATCCGGTTCAGGCCCTGCCGAAGTCGGCGGCGTTCTTGAACGAGCTGCGCAACCAATTCGGCAATCTTGGTCTCGCGGCCGCCGCCTACAATGCCGGCCCGCGACGGGTGCAGGAATGGCTCGCCGGCACCGGTGGCATGCCAGAGCAGACGCGCAACTATGTCTATGCCATCACTGGCACGACGGTCGACGCATGGGCCAAGGCCGGCAGTACCGGCAAGGGGCCGCCGAGCTCTCCGCCGACGAGCTGCCGCGACCTGATGGCGCTATTGAAGCGCGCGCCGAACCCGTTCGTCGCCGAACTCGAGCAGCATGTCGAACTCGCCGCCGCCAAGATCTGGGGCGTGCAACTCGCCGCCGGCTTCGACCGTAACAAGGCCCTGGCGATGTACTCTCGCGCCGTCACGCGTCTCAGCGCCGTGATCGGTGACCGCGATCCCAGCCTGTTGAGCTCTGTCATGCGCAGCCGTGGTTCGCACGCCTTCTATCAGGTGCGCATCGGCGCCGACACGCGGCCCGAGGCTGACGATCTCTGCAATCGCATCCGGAAAGCGGGAGGGGCGTGTTTCGTGCTGAAGAATCGGGGCGTAAGGGGATAGGGAGCGCCGGGCGCAAGCGATCTTGCTGGCGCCGCCTTGCCGGCATTTTCGCCGGCAAAGTCTTCATGCTGGCCGGCACGTGTTGGCTGGGCTAAAACCCTCGCGAACAGCCAAGGAACTGGAAATATGGTTCGCGAAAACGAGCTCCGCGAGGGCGAGGTCGCCATCGAGCTGCCTTCGACAGAGGATGCCGGCCTCGTCTTCATCGGCCGCATCCGCACGCCTTGGGCCTCGCGGCTGGAGACGCCGCGGCAGGGGCGCACCGACGGTCCGGTTTGTCGCCTGGAGATTTTCGAGCCGTTCGTGCCGGCGATCAAGGGTGTGGACTTCTACAGCAATCTCGAAGTGCTCTATTGGCTCGACAAGTCGCGCCGCGACATCGTGCTGCAAAGCCCGAAGAACAACGAGAAGACCCGCGGCACGTTTTCGCTGCGCTCGCCGGTGCGGCCCAATCCGATCGGGACCTCGATCGTCAAGCTGGTCGGGATCGAGGGAAATGCGATCCTGGTGCGCGGCCTCGACTGCATCGACAACACGCCGCTGATCGACATCAAGCCGGATCGTTGCGAGTTCACGCCGCTCGCTGCGCCGCAGCCGGGGGATTTCCAGACGGAGTAAGGGGGCGCACCCTCCTAACCCGTCATTGCGAGGAGCTCTTGCGACGAAGCAATCCAGACGGTCCCTGCAGAGGCAGTCTGGATTGCTTCGCTGCGCTCGCAAGCAATGACTGGAGGTGAGACCTAAAGCGTGATGGCATTAGGTTCGATAGCCTGAGTTTTTCAGGTAGTTGGCGCATTCCTCGGATGTGAAGGCATCGAGTGCATGGCCGATTGCGGCGCAGACCGCGTCGACGGTTCGCGCCGCAGCTTTGCGGAGCAGGTGCTTGAGCTTGGCGAAGACCTGTTCG
>NZ_LBJG01000068.1 GCF_028128765.1 Bradyrhizobium sp. CCBAU 51627 | reverse complement strand
TCGGCTCCTGCTCGAACTTCACCAGCTGATTGTCCACGGTGTCCAGGCTCTCGCTGGTCTCCGTCAGAAACTCCCGCAACAGATCATCCATGAGATACGCCTTACTGAGCTGGACCTCGACGCCTGCGCCGCCCTTGGTATAGACGGAAGTCCGCTCCTAGATCGTTAGACAACCCATTTCACGGTCCCGTTAATTTCATCCTCCGTGCTAATACGGATATTGAAGCGAAGTTTGGCGGTCGAGCGCGCAAGAGAGCTTCGGCAAATCCGGCACGCCGCATCAGACCGGAGGCGCGACGGGTAAACATGGGGATAACGGCGCCGCCAGCGCCGCAGAGAAATCCTGCATGGGTGGGGGGATATGCACGGTCGGCTGGCATTGAATCAATCACCCGCGATCGGAATCGCATGTGCGACCTTCCTGGCGAAGAGCCGATGAAATCCGCAAAATCAGCGGTGACGGTAAACGGACTCTTACTCCAGTAGCGTCGCGAACGATAACGCGCTAACCCAGCCGCACGGCAGCGGCATCGTACTCGGCGAGACAGTCCCTGATGGCGGCCAGCAGCGCATTCGGCGTGAACGGCTTGCGCAGGCAACGCGCAGCATCAAGCTCCAGCGCCATCCTCAGGAAGTCGGGCGCAGGCGAATTCAGATCTGCGAAGGCATAGCCGGACATCGCGATCAGGGGAATGGCGGGCGCGCGATCGTGAAAGAGTCGGATCGACTCGAAGCCGCGCATGTGCGGCATGAAGATGTCGACGATCATCAGATCGAACTGTCCGTTCTCGAGAACTCGCAGCCCCGCCTCACCGCCGTCGGCAATCGTCACCCGAAAATTGTTTCGCTGGAGATAGATTTCGATCGCCATGGACACCATCGGGTCATCGTCGACAACGAGAATATGGCGCTGACTTTCTGTCGTCGTTTGAATGTCCCGCTTCGGCGATTCAATGATTGAACCGTTGCGCACGCCTTTCTCCTCTCGCTTGCATTGAAATCGTGATGACCGCCCGCGCGGTCAATCGGGGTGCGACATGCGAACGGCATGCACGCGAGATCCGCAGCCACGGCACGCAATGGCACGAAACAATAGCTGACGGCTGAAGGAACCGGCGAACGAGCGATGTGGCCTGGATCGGAGAATGTCCGATGGAATGCCGGATGCAATCTCTGCCCTCGGTTTCCCGATTCCAGCTCATAGCCCCCTGCCATACTTTCCCGGGTCGCGACGCAGGACTGGGCTCACCGGGCCATGCGCGCGAATCAAGCGCGCCATTCTTATTTCCGCCGCAACTGCAGGCTGCTGCCCCTCCAACGTGTATATGGACAACCGCGCAACCATTACAATAGATTTATGTCACCGCGCAACCGGATGTCGATGGGCGACGCCGACTTCTCCTGAAATGAGCTGGATTGGTTCTGCATGACCGCAAGCGGCCCGCCGTCCAACCGATTGCTGCAAGTGCTCGATGCAGCGGACTTCGACCCGGTGCGTCCCCACCTCGCCACGATCGACTTGGTCAGAGAGATTGTCCTGGGTGAAGCAGGCGCGGCGCTGCGACATGTCCACTTCCCGCAGGGTGGAACCGTTTCGATCACAGTGAGCCTGTCCGAGGGACAGGCGATCGAGGTGGCAATGCCGGGATGCGACAGCATCGTCGGCGGCGGGGCAGCGCTTGCGGACGGGATCGCAGCGTCAGATGCCGCCGTGCTCGTCCCTGGAACCGGGTCCGCGCTTGAGATTCCGGCCTTTCGAACCATCACTGCCGTCAGCATACCCCAAATGATGGGCATCAGGCGCAACGCCATCTCACTGGTGCGCTTACGCTGCAACATGCTGGAATCACGCGCTACAGCCGGGGCCAGATCGAAATCGCCGACCCGCGTGCCCTGGAAGCAACCCGTGTGATGGCCATGCCGCCGTGGGAGCCCATCATGCTCGTCTGTTGGCACGATCGCGATGATGTCGGCCATGCGCGCGTTACTGCATGCTGGCATACACAAGGCGGTATCAGCGATTGCCGAACCAAGCGGTTAACACTGAACCAATTGCCAATATGTCCCGGTGGAAACATGATGGAGCCTAGTCAGGCGGGGGGACGGTAATGTTCCTGGCAACATTCACCAGCGGAGGTGACGGGAGGCAGCTTTGGAAACGATGGTGCGCCCATCCAATGGTTTCCTGTCGGCGCTGTCGGCAGACGATTATGAATTGATCCGTGCACATCTGCGGACGGTCGATCTGCCGCATGACGCGGTGCTGGTCGAGACTGGCGAGACACTCAAGCGCGTCTACTTCCCGCACCGCGGCGTGATCTCGCTGATCGTGAAACTCGCCAAGGGCGAGCATGTGCAGGTCGCCATGATCGGCCGCGACAGCCTGCTCGGGACCCTCGCGACCATGGGCGACGCATGCGCGCTGAACACGGCGGTCGTGCTGGTTCCCGGCGTCGCATCCGTGATGGACCTCGACTGGCTGCGCATCGCGGCCGAACAGAGTTCCACCTTGCGGACCATGCTGACGCGGCACGGGCTCGCGGTCTACGCACAGGTGCAGCAGACTGCTGGCTGCAACGCGGCGCATCCGGTGGAGGCGCGGCTGTCGCGCTGCCTGCTGCATACCCATGATTTGTCGGGCGACTACCGGCTGCTGCTGACACAGGAGGCGATGGCCCAGATGATCGGGGCGCGGCGCAACAGCGTGTCGCTGGTTGCCAATACCTTACAGCAGGCAGAGTTCATCCACTACAGCCGCGGACATATCCAGCTACTCAATCTGGACGGGCTGCGCCAGACGGCGTGCGAATGCTACGCCACCGTCAAGACCCAGTACGACCGGCTGCTCGGGACCTGACAGCAGGCGCAGGGCGGAACATGGTAAAGCAAGTGCTTAACGCCGCCCGCAAACACCGCGTGTCCCGTGACCGGAATTGCAATCGGATTGGCGTAGATATTCCCGGAGCCGC
The DNA here is from genome assembly GCF_028128765.1 of Bradyrhizobium sp. CCBAU 51627. Classification (GTDB taxonomy): domain Bacteria; phylum Pseudomonadota; class Alphaproteobacteria; order Rhizobiales; family Xanthobacteraceae; genus Bradyrhizobium. The sequence continues at coordinate 11,152 of NZ_LBJG01000068.1, read as the reverse complement.
AAAAGGAGAACCGGGACAACCATGCTCGACGCCGCATTCGCGCCCGCGCCCGGCGCGCACGACACCACCTCGCCGCGCGAGCCTGATCCGCTGCGCGAGCCTGGCGCGTTCGACGCGCTGGTGCGCGAGATCGGTGAGGACGGCGCCCGTGAGGTGCGCGCGGTGTTCTGGAGCGATACCAGCGCGCGACTCCTGCGGTTCCGCTCGCTCGCGCTCGATCAGCATCGGGCCAAGATCGCGCGCGAGGCGCATTCGCTGAAGAGCACCGCGAGGACGTTCGGCTATGTCCGGCTCGCGATGCTGGCGCTGCGGCTGGAGGGTACCGCCGACACTCTCAACGGCGCCGAATTTGGCGATCTGCTGCAGCAGATGGAGGCGGCCTTTGCCGGCGCGAGAGCACAGGAACCGCCGGATTGACCATCCCTGCGCAGCTCCCCGCCGTACTTATACGGTTTGCGATTTTTAGAGATGACTAATCATAGGTGGCGATAGTCGCCGGAAACCAGGAGGGTTTCCATGTTCACCTATGAAACAGCGGATCAGAAAGAGGTCCGCCGCTTCCGCATCGCGCAGTTCAATGGCCGGATGGCAACGGTGAAGGCGGGCGAGTCCACGGTGACGGGTTTTGTCCGCTCGGTGCTGGAGCAGGAATCGACCATCCCGCCGCGCTGGACCATCACCATCATCCCGAATGAACCGAAGGAAGAGCCGAAAGGTCTGCGGCCCACTTCGCGCGCCCGTCCCTTCGCCGAAGACTATTTCTAGGCACAGCCGCGCGCCGCGTCGGACGACGGCCTCAATCGATCGAATGCAGCAATGCCGCGCGGACGAGGTCTGCGGTGTTGCGCGCGCCGAGCTTGCGCATCGCTTCCGCCCGGTGGCTCTCGAAGGTGCGCGGGCTGATCTGCATCCGCAGCGCCCCCTGCTTGTTCGAAAACCCCTCGCTGATCAGCCGCAGCACTTCACGTTCGCGCTTGGTCAGCCGTTTGCGCGACAGGGTCGAGAGCTCGGAGCCCGCTTCGCGCGGTGCCGGCAGCATGCGGCCGGCCTTCAACTCGACGTCCTCGGTCTTGGACGGTGCGGGAAGACCAGCTTTGTCCGGCCCGGCGAGTTGCTTGACCAGGCCGCAGACGCGCTCGGTCTGCACCAGCGCGTTCTCAACCACCTGCTGCAGATAGGCGCGATCGCCGGTAACAGGCGCGAGCTGATCGCTGTGATGCTTGATCTCGCCCATGTAGAGCAGGAGTGCGGTCAGGGGGCCATTGAGCTCGCGGGCGATGGCGGCGGCCATCTCGTCGGCCGCCTTGGTGCGGGCAGCATTCAGCCGGACGAAATCGGGCCCTTCAGGCGCAGAAGCGCTGCTTTCGAACCATTCCGACGGTCGCGAATCGGTGGCCGTATCGTTCTGTGACCCCATGTGATTCGTTTAGCGGAACCCGGGGCGGTCTGTGTTTAACTTTTTACTCCGTAAGACTACGGGCATCTTGTCGGATTTGCGCTAAAATACCGGCGTCGGCACAATTTATGCTTGCGCAGGCCGGCGTTGGGCTACGCAGGGGTTGATGAAACCGCCCAAATCATAGGCAGGCAACCAAACGCCGTTTTAACGATCGCTGCTGCGCCGGTCCCGGCGCCCCCGGATTTTACGGATTAATTAACGGCAGCTTGCTTCTCTATGTCACGATTGAGAGCGCGCAAATGCCTCCATGCATTGGGCCGGTAGGCCTGCTGGAATCGTTGCGAAAGATTGCGTGCGATGAACGAGATCGACGAGCTATCGGAGTTCCTGCAGAAGCTGACGCCGTTGTCGCGCAGCTGCCTGCTCAGCGAACTCGAGCGGCTCGAGCTGTGCGGCATTGACATGCCGGGCTCGGCTGAAATCCAGGCCAAGCTGCGCGCCGAATTCCGCAAGGACGGATCGACCCAGGCGCGCGCCACCAATCCGTCGCGCTACTTCTTCGCGCCGCTCGAGCTGCTGCTGATCGACGGCGCACCCGAGCACGCCAATGCGGGCCGGATCTCGCGCAACACCCTCACGCCGATCTGGGAGTGGATCTGCCGCGACCTGCTGCCGACCATGGCGCGCGACTACATCAAGGCGATCAACGACCAGGTCACCGCCAACAATCCCAAGGAAGTGCTGAAGATCGCGACGACCTTCCAGGTCAAGGTCCTCAAGGTGCTCGAGAACACTCTCGCTTCGGCCGAGAGCACCGAGTTGGCGCGCGGCAAGCTGGCGCAATATACGGCTTCGCGCACCGCCTTCGACGACGTGAAGAAGATGCAGCAGGTCCTGCGCGCCGGCGATGCGCTGTCGAAGTTCAATGAGAAGCTGCCGGCGACGATCGCAAAATTCGACGACGGTCAGGTCGCGCAGACCGCGGCGCGCCTCGACGCCTTCAGGAAGACCAATCCCGAGGCGCTGCCCTTTGCGCTGACGCTGGTGGCCCGGCGCCTCAAGACCTCGTGGCAGCTGGTGCGCCTCGCGACCAAGGCGGCGCCGAGCAAGAGCGCGGCCGATGTCGCCGCTGCGCCTTATGCCAGCGTCGTCCACATGGTTCTCGACCGGCTCGACGACAAGCGCCTTGCGCTCAGGATCGCGCTCCGGAACAACCGCGTACTGGTCGCGCGCGACCTGCTCGCAGATATCTACGACACCGAATACGCGCTCAAGGTTCGCATTGACGGCATCGAACATTGCGAATGGGGCGTGCGGCTTCAGCAACTGATGGATGCGATCGCGGCGCTGGTGTCCGCCGAAGTCAGCCGCTTCCCTGCCAATGTCGGCCACATCCTGGGATCGCGTCGACTGCGCAGCCACGACACGCTGAGCGGCAAGCTGAGCTATCTGGCCTGGAAGGGCCGCGACGCCGTGCAGGACGGTGCGGCGGCGTTTCGCAAATTGATCGGGGCGACTTAATTCCCGTCAGCTATTCCGGCGCGTGCGGCAGGCACAGGAAGCGATCGAGAAATCGCCCTGACATCACGAACCTGAACCACCAATAGATCATCCGCCGCATCGTCATAGCTGCGATCCCTGACAGCCCACCACCGGCTGCAGGCACCAATAGCGCGCGTGCAGAAATACGAATGTGAGATGCTTCACATTCCGCCGCCCGGCGCGAGTTGTCGCATAACGGTCACGCGCGATGCCGGACCATGCGCGCATCGCGCGAAAGGAGGTCGTGAGCTGGTACGTGATGATGGGCATCGGCCGGGTTGTCACGGTGCGGCTGCCGGCCTCGCGCTTACGCGAAGTCAACCGCATCATCGAGGACACTGCGTGGGGTCCCTATCGCACCGAATTCTATCCGACGTGACTACAAACCGGTCGGCATGGCCGAACACGACAAAGCCACAGCCAGTTGAGCCGTCCATTATTCAATTGGGCGAACCGGGCGCGGCTTCGTCCAATTACAGGACACGGCTTCGCACGACACCGAAACGCACGATGCGAAAAATCCCGCATGATTGTCGCATGCGCGTGCGCAACGCGCGGACGGACGTAAAAACTTCTCGAACGCGATCCGAGCAATTTTAGGAATGATGGGGACTTTAAGGTTACCCAGATAAATCAACAATCAACTGACGCCCTCCTTATTTGAAACTGCTCCCGTCGCTAACACCGATCGCGGAACGGGAGTGGCTTGAGATGAACGATGAAATTGTGGAGTTCGCCGGACGAAGGCCCAGGACCTTCGGGCGGCGAAAGGTAACGCCGCGCGCATGCGTCGCCGACGGCAAGCGTCATTTGCGCGCCTTCCTCGCCGAGGTGCTGGAGGATCTTGGCTTCGTCACCAGCGAATGCGCCAGCGCCGACGAGCTCAAGACCGTGCTCGCCGGCGAGCTGCCGGACCTGATCCTGTTCGGTGTCGCCGCTGACGGCATCGAGCCCGGCACCTTTCTGGAGACGCTGGTGCGCGAGGCCTTCGACGGCAAGGTCCTGGCCGTCGGCGCTCGCGAGTCCATCATTGTGAAGGCCGTGCAGCAGGTCGGGGAGGAATATGGCCTCGCCATGCTGCCGCCGCTCACCACGCCTTTTGCCGCGGAGACGCTGCGCGATCGCGTCGCGATGCTGCTGCCGGACGAGCCGGTGCCGAGCCCCGCCGTGCATGTCGGCGAGGCGCTTCATGCCGGCTGGCTCGAGCTCTGGTACCAGCCCAAGATCGACGCGCGCACATTGATCCGCAGCGGCGCCGAGGCCCTGGTGCGGATGCGCCATCCGACCTGGGGCGTGGTGCCGCCGGCTTACTTCATCCCGGAAGAGCACGATCCGCACCTGCGCGACCTCTCGGAGTTCGTGATCGAGCGTGCCGTGCAGGACTGGCATTATCTGCTGGAGCGGCAAAGCCCGGTCGATCTGTCGATCAACCTGCCGGCGTCGTATCTGAAGGAGCCGCAGGCTGTGCGCGACCTCTGCCGCCGCGTCCCCACCCATCCGGCCTTCGGCGGACTGACGATCGAGATCGACAGCGAGGAGGCGATTCGCGACCTCGATCTTCTCGTCGAGGTCGCGCGTGAGGTGCGCCTGCACAACATCGGACTGTCGATCGACAATCTCGGCGCCAATTGGCCGTCGCTGATGGACCACGCCAAGATTCCCTTCATCAAGCTGAAGGCCGACCGGCACTTCGTCACCGGCAGCGCCAACGACCGCCTCAAGCGAACGGTGTGCCGTCACATCGTCGAGCTCGCGCAGGGTTATGGCGCATGCGCGGCCGCCGAGGGCGTCGAGAGTCGCGCCGACCTCGTCGTCGCGAACGAGCTCGGCTTCGACCTCGTCCAGGGCTTCCTGTTCGGAAAACCGTTGCCGCTGAAGAAATTTGCGCGGAGCGCGCTGACGCGAACGGTGATGGACCCGGTGTGAGGCCCAAAGCCGTCAGGCGTACCGGCGTGCGAAGAAGACACAGACGACCACGAGCGCGGTCGCGGCGATCATGCTCCATGCGACCGGCTCGTGCAGCAGGAAACCGGCCAGCGCGAGGCCGAAGAACGGCTGCAGTTGCTGCAGCTGCCCGACGCGCGCGATGCCCCCGGTCGCGAGCCCGCGATACCAGAAGATGAAGCCGACGAACATGCTGAAGACCGAGACGTAGCCGAGCCCGATCCAGGCCGGCGCACCAACGCTGCTCCATGCCGGCGGCCAGGTGAGAAGCATGACCGGCAGCATCAGCGGCAGCGCCAGCAGCAGCGCCCAGGAGATGACCTGCCAGCCGCCGATCCGGCGCGACAGCGCCGCACCCTCGGCATAGCCGAGCCCGCACAGCACGATCGCCGCGATCATCAGCAGGTCGCCGGCCATCGATGCCGAGCCGTCATTGGACAAGGCAAAGCCCGCTACCGTTGCGCTGCCGAGCATCGCGAACAGCCAGAACAGCGGCCGCGGCCGCTCGCCGCCGCGCAGCACGCCGAAGATCGCGGTCGACAGCGGCAGCAGGCCGATGAAGACGATCGAATGCGCCGACGTGATGTGCTGAAGCGCGAGCGCGGTCAGCAGAGGGAAGCCGACCACGACGCCGATGGAGACGATGGCGAGCGAGGCGATATCCTTGCGCTCCGGCCAGGCCTGACGCAGCAGGCCGAGCACGGCCGCGCCGATCAGCGCCGCGATGATGGCGCGTGCGGAGGTCAGAAACAGCGCCGAGAAACCGCCGACCGCGACGCGCGTCGCCGGCAATGAGCCGCTGAAGATGATGACGCCGAGAAGCCCGTTGGCCCAGCCGCTGCCCGCAGATTGCATGTCGTCTCGCTTGTTGGATGGCATTCCGATCTGGAGAGCGGGCCGGGATGATGCCGATTAAACATCATGTCGCCTGCCATCAAACAACAGAAACTTGAAAACAACCCCATGCACAGTAGCCGCCGGCTGCAAGATCAATGAGTTAGGGGCGGCCAAATGGGGCGAAGGCGCTCCTAGTACCACGGCTCCTCATAGACCGGCTCGCCACCCAGCAGCAGCCGCTTGATGGCGGCGCGGCCCGAGGGCAGCACGGCGGCGACGACGCGGAGCTTTCGCTCGTTGCGGGCTTGCTCGAGCTTCCTGCCCTCGCCTTCCGGCACGAAATAACTTTCGAGTCCGTATTTGATCGTCAGCCTGTCGCAAAAAATGCGGCTGCTCGAACCGCAGGAATAGGTCACGCGGCCGCGGATCAGGATTTCGGGGGCGTTGACCGGGACGGGCTCCGCATACACCGAGACGGCCTGGTAGATCCCGTTGGCATCAGGGGCGAGCTTCACGAACACGACCGGATAACGCTCGGCCGCCGGCTGTCCGGCGAGCGCGCCTGCCGGCACTTGCGAGATATCATAGCGCAGCACGACATAGTCGCCGCGCAGGAGATTGCGGGGATCGACCGGCTGCGTCTGCAGGGTCACCTCGCGGCCTTCGCGGAGGATCTGCATGCGATCGGCGACCATCAGGACGAGCAGCACGCACTGAACCAGGATGGCGACGCCGAACCGCGCGGCTTTCGGAATGCGTTGCCAGATTTGCGTGATGGAGGCGATCATCGCCCGGCCCTCGGCAGCATGCGATTGAGCGCTGAGGCGAACACCACGGCAATGACGCCTGATACGGCGAGGAAGGCCGAGCGGCGCAGCAGCGAGCCCTTCACGGCCCAGGTGATGGCGGCAATGACGCCGGCAATGCCGAGCCAGCCGGCGGCGATGCGCGGGCGCACATCGTCGAGCACGCCTGACACGACGAGGCAGAGCATGGCGCAGAGCAGCGCGGCATAGGCGAACCAGGGCTCGCCGGCCGCGGAGGCCGGCCAGAGCGGCGCGGCGAGCAGCACGAGGCCGATGGCGCAGGCGGCAAGGATTTCACCTGATCGTTTCGTGAGACCGGCAGAGGCGAGCGCGAGAGCCGCCCCCGCGACGCCGCACAGAATCGCCCACAGCGGCTGGGCCGCCGTCGCGCCTGTCCGCAGGCGGAAGAGATCGTCGACCGTCGTCACCTCCAGGAAGGCGACGACCCCCAGCGCAAACGCGCCATAGATCGACAGCACGGATCCAAGCCGTTGCGCCCGCGGCGGCGGCGCGGCAGCGATTGCAAGCCCGGCGCCGAACAGCAGAGCCGCGCCGTTCGCCAGCACGAATGACGGCTCGGCGCCGTGGAAGTCGAAGCGAAGCGACGTCGCGATCCACCACGGGATCAGCGCGATCGCGACGAGATGCGCCGCCACGCGCGAGTTCCAAGCGAACGCAAGCGCAGCGGCGGCGAGCCAGGCCACCGCGAACGGGAGATGGAGGTTATCCGGTGCATCATAGGTGCGCATGCAGGTCCAGATGGAGGCCGCCACAAGACCGACCGCCAGCGCGCCGCGCGAGCCGGTCAGCGCTGCCGCGGCGAACGCGCCAGACGACCACAGCAGCATGCCGCCGGCAAAATCGTCGCCGAGATGATACATCTGGCCGACCAGCGCGATGCCCGCGCCGAAGATGATGGCGCCGATGCTGGCACAGAGATCGGCGAGAACCTCACGGCCGGTCGCAGCGAACCACGCCCCGAGACCGCCGGCCATGACCATGCCGGCGAGCAGGATCGAAAAGCGCAGCAGCCGCGCGATCTCGGTCCAGTGCGCCGCGACGAAGGCGAGGAAAGCCGCCGCAATCAACAGGCCGCCGACGATGCCGACGACCACGGCGATGTTGACACCGGGCGAGAGCGGCGGCAACGCATGGCGGATCGACGCGGCCGCCGCCGGCGCGATCACGCCATCGGCCTCCCATTGCGCGAGGTCGGCCTCGAGGCGTTGCCGGTAAGCTTTGTCGAACATCGTCGTGGATCACAGGCTCGCTGTCGGACGGCGGGATATTGGTCGGGCTGTGGCGGCGGCGGGTTCAAACGGCCACCGCGGCGGAGCTTCGGTCGCCGGGCGGCAATCAGGCGAATTGAGAATAGCGGGACAGCTGAAAGAAGCGTTCTGCTTCGTAGGCCGGATCGGTGGCGAGGCGAGCGAGCCTTTGCCCGATGGCGGGCGCGAACTTCGCGCCATGGCCTGAACAGGCGGAGCACACGATCAGGCGGGACTCCGGCCAGCGATCGATGATGAATTCCTCGCCAGCATCGGGCCTGATGTCGGCGGGCGCGGTGTTGGTGTAGAGGCAGACATCAGAATCGATGATCGGCCCGGCCGCGCCGGGGACGAGCGCGGCCAAGGCTTCGCCGATGGGGCGGAGTTCGGCCTCGCTGGCGGGCGGACCCCAATCGTCGGGGCCGACCACGGGCCCGTGGTTGTGAGGCGCCGCTTTAACGCCGCGCTGTTCGAAATCCGGAAAGCCGTAGACCATGTCATCAGGACCTCGGTCCAGAATGAAGATCGGGAAACGGCCCGAAACCACAGTGTCGGGGCGGGCGGGCTTGAACCAGCCGACCGCCTGTCGGGTCACGTTTAGCAGCGCGGCGAGTTGCGGGAGCGCGCGACCGAGCCACGGGCCCAGCGCCAGGATCGCGCGCTCGGCGAAGAACTCTTCGCTATCAGTGCGGATCGACACGCCGTCGTGGTGCGGCGAAAAGCTCGCGCGCTCCGGAACGACGCGCGCGCCGGCGCGTGCGCGCATCAATCTCATGACTGTAGCGGTGTGCAGGATCGCGGCACCGTCCTGGACGACGACGTCCCAGTCATCAGGCAGGCTGAAAGCCGGAAATTCCTTGTTCGCGACAGCAGCGGTCACTAGCGGATCCGGCCGCCCTTGCGCGATCGCGGCCGCGCGCGAGGACGCCACCATGGCGGAGCCGGGGCGGCCGGCCTCCAGAATAGGGGTTTCCGTCAGGACCGTTTGACCGCTTTCGGCCTGCAGCCGGACCCAGCCGGCATGAGCCTCGTCGCTCAGGCTGGTGTAATTGGAGTTTTCGAAATTGAAGCGACGGAAAATGCGACAGGACCCATGCGACGAGCCTCGATCCGAACCTGCCGCGATAGGGTCGAAGCCGAGCGCATCGACGCCGGCCTCCAGCAATGCGGAGAGCGCCGCTCCGCCCATGAGCCCGAGACCCAGCACGGCGATTTCGCATTTTCGCATGAAGGCCTCGCGAGCGATGATACGACGCGCGGATCATCGTGATGATTTCGCGTGTTTGCAAGATCTGCGGGAGGGCGATTGCGGCTGGCATCGACAACGCCGTATCAGATCAATAGGGCCGGTCATCGACGGCCTGCTCGCGGCGACGGCAATGACGCACGATCTGAGGCTGGTGACGCAGAATGATCGGGATGTTGCGGGGCTTGGGGGTGAGGATGCGGAATCCGTTTGGGGCGGCTGAGGGCACGTTGATCGCGATGACAGCTCACTTCGCGTGACATCGCGCTCGTTTGACCTGTCGGGCAAAACAGGAGCATTATGTCAGGGTTCCGATCGGGATTCTCGAAGGTGATGAGGTTGCGCGGTCGACGTTAGTTCGGACTCTTGTTTGCCCCGACGTTCGCCGCTGGACGGCCCCCAATTTGGTGCATGTCACCGTAACACCCGCCGAAACAGCATCAATCTGGGAATTTGATCGTGACGGCCCCCGTTCAAGCATGCCAATTTGAATCATGTGGACCAAACCGCCGCCGACCATCACTGCCACCGCCCGCCCGCTTCGCGTCGCGTATCTCGTTGATCGTCAGGCATGCGCGCCGAACGTCCTCGATGCCGTATTCCGCGAGTGTTACAGCCGATGGGGCGGACGACGGACGTTGATCGTCCCCGTCAAACCTGATGGCATCGACCCGGAATACGTCGAATGGCTTTGGTATCACGATCCAGACATCATCTACAGTTTCGTCGCGCTCAGCGAAGACGCGATAGCGCGCATCCACGAGAAGTATTGTCCGCTCTATCTCAAGATAGATGCTTCAGCGACCCGGCCTGAGCAGGTCGCCGAGATCTGGCGCATAGAGCTGCCAATTCAGGGGCTCGGCAGTCTTTCCTTGATCACGGCGCTCCTCAATCGACGGAACATGCTGACCGGAAAGATTTCCGATCTCAAGGTCATCGACAAGTACTATGACCGAGGCGAGAGCCGGTTTCTCGAAGAAAACTTCGGATTCGTCTCAAGCTCCAACCACACCAATATATCGCGGCTCTATCCCGAACTGTTTGGCAGCTTGGCGCTGATCACTGAAGAAGCACGTACCAATCGTCATATGGGAAGGACCCTGCGGCAGAATATGTGACTACGGAAGTCGCGCTTCTTGAAGAGTTTGCCAAAGACCGGCCCGTATGGACGCTGTCGCTAGCGTCAGATTTCATGGCGCCGTATCTAGCGCTTTCGCACGGCGAATGGTCGGACGGCGTCACCCTCGTAGTGGGTGACAGTGTTGATGATCGCCTGCTCTTCTGGAATCAGCACCACTGGCGCGACGAGGACTGGCAGGGTGCGATATCAAGTTTGAGAATATCGCCCGCAAAGTTCGATGATCCCGCCTTTATGACCGTTCTCCAGCGGCTCCTTGTGCGGAAGGCGCTTCGGACTTCGTCCGGTCATCCGATCATCACCTTCAAATCGTGCTCAGTTCCCACGGACGAGTTATCGCAGCTGAGTGAGCGTCTGAAGGGACCGGGCTTTTGGCCCACGATACTGGCTAAACCACAACTACCTTTGAACGCCTGTATTCCCCAGTTTGATCCTCGCCATCCACCGTACTATCGTTACAGCACGATCCATTCCGGCCTGAGAAACTCTGAGACTGCCGAATTTTCAGGAGATCGGGTGCATGTGCCCCGATCATTGCCTTGGCATTTGCGCGAGACGTTGCCGCCGCAACAGTTGCGCCAAGGTTGCTGGATGACCACGCTGGACATAAGTCGGACGAATGACAACAATCGCGCTGCCAATGTTCGCGAGTCCTGGGCGTTTCCCCGGCGCCTGCGCCTGGAGAAAGCCATCACCATAGGCTGGCCGGAGGATATTCAAGGCCACTTCAAGCACGTCACCCGGGTCGCTCGGTACGGACTGTTGGCTGTTCCGGCCGAATACGGTGCACCGTCCATCAGCTTGGAGCTTCCCGACGATGTCTCCGCGTTCAGGCGAGCCCTTTGCCTTGATCGTGAGCGGAATGTGGCTGACCACAGCCGGATCGTGTCCCCTTGCATGGTGTAGCTGGCGGCGGGTCACCGCGTTCACCGGCCAGGGCCGGGCAGGTCAGCTGGCGATAGCCGGAAGGCT
>NZ_LBJG01000067.1 GCF_028128765.1 Bradyrhizobium sp. CCBAU 51627 | reverse complement strand
GAGAGCACGGCATAAGCCGTCAAACCACTGCGCAGGGAAGGCCGTGTGTTGGGCCACACCTGTATGCTGCTGTGCGGTCTTTTTGCGCTACATATTCGCGCAGCAGACCGCGGGTGCCAGGTCCGCACCCGGTCTTCCCTGCGCCCTCTTGGACAAGAGGGTGGCGAGATCAAGCAAAGCTCGGGCGGTTTGCGTCGCGAGGCTGCGAAGGCGTGTCTGCATCTACCCACTCGCTGTCATCGCGTGCGAAGGCAGGCGATCCAATATTCCAGAGTCGGTTGTGATCGAGCCCAGAAGTCGCGGCGTACTGGATTCCCCGTTTTCGCAGGGAATGACGGTGTCATTTCGAGAACCTTATTGTCGCCTCACACTCCGTCATTGCGAGCGTAGCGAAGCAATCAAGTATCCCACCGCCGAAAGATTCCGGATTGCCCCGTTACATCAAGCCTGGGTCGGCCTTCGGCCGGTGCTAAACTCGCAATGACGTGGAGAGTGCCTCAGTGACCGCGCTTGCGCTCGTCGCCCGCCGCCACCTCCGGCGCCATCGCGGCCCATGCACTGGACGCGAACTGCCGCCGCCAGGTCACCACGACCACGGCGGCTGTGGTCACGAACAGCACCCAGGGGCTGACGAACCAGCCGAGATAGCCGAGTGCGAAGAAGAAGGCGCGTTGGCCGCGGTTGAAATGGCGGCCGGCGGACTCGAACACGCGCGAGGTACGGATGACATGCGCCTCGGCCTCCGGCGTGTCGCGCAGGGAGGAGGGCGGCATGCCTCCAAACAGGATCGCGACATAGTTGAACAAGCGATAGGCCCAGGCAAATTTGAAGAAGGCATAGACGCAGATCAGCACGAGGCCGACGCATTTCAGCTCCCACAGCGCCGGCGAGGGGCTGAGGTCGATCGGCAGCTTGCCCAGAATGGTGATGGCGTCGTTGGTGGCGTGCAGCAGCGCCAGTGCGCCGCCGAGCGCGAACAGGCTGGTCGAGGCAAAGAAGGCGGTGCCGTTCTGGAGCGAGGCCATGATCTGCATGTCCACCATGCGCGTCTCGCGGTCGAGCAGGCGGCGGACCCAGACCTCGCGATACCTGTTCATCCGCGCCGAGAGACTATCGCGGCCATAGGCCGAGTGCTCGAGCGTGGCGGCATAGGCCAGCCATTCGATGATGAAGAAGCCGACGGCGGTGATGTCGACCCAATGCCTGCTCATGTCCGTCTCCTTGCGAGCAGCCACGATTGCCACGCACGGCTGATAGCGGCAACGATTGATTGGCGGCAGGTGATGGCGTTAAAAGCAGCGCATCCAGAAGATCTGCGGAAGGACCCGTGACATGGCAGCGCTCAAGCTCGCGATCGGCAACAAGAACTACTCGTCATGGTCGATGCGGCCCTGGCTCGCGCTCCGCGCCAACGATATCCCGTTCGTGGAGACCATGATCCCGCTCTACACCGACAATCCCGCGGACAAGGAGCAGATCCTGTCGTTCAGCCGCGCCGGCAAGGTGCCCGTGCTGGTCGACGGCGATATCACGGTGTGGGATTCGCTGGCCATCATCGAGTACATCGCCGAGCGCTATCCGGAGAAGAAGCTGTGGCCAGATGACGTCGCCGCCCGCGCGCTGGCTCGTTCGGTCTGCGCCGAGATGCATTCGGGCTTCATGGCCCTGCGCAATGAGTGCGGCATGAACCTGCATCGCCCGGTGGGTCCCGTGACGCTGTCGGCGGACGCCAGGGCCAATATCGCGCGCGTGCAGGAGATCTGGCGCACCTGCCGGACCCGCTACGGCGCCGGTGGGCCGTTCCTGTTCGGCCGCTTCGGTGCAGCGGATGCGATGTATGCTCCTGTCGTGCACCGTTTCCGCACCTATGCGATCGAGGTCACGCCGGAGACCAAGGCCTATATGGACACGATGATGGCGATGCCGGCGTTCCAGGAATGGACCCGCGACGGCCTTGCCGAAACGCTTGTCATCGAAAGGTTCGAGAACGTGTGAGCGAGACCCGTTTGCGCGGCTTGACGGCATGCCGAACGGCGGCGCTCAATGAGCGGGACCAAGGGAGAGGACGGCTATGGGATTTCTGGACTCAGTGGAGAACAACCCCGCACTGCGCAGTGCGCTCGGTCAGCTCGGCGCCGCCGTCCTGCCGGCGGTCCTGAGCGAGGTGCTGGGCAGCAACAATCAGGGCGGCCTCGGTGCAATCGTCGCCAAGCTCCAGCAGGCGGGTTTCGGGGACCAGGTGAAGTCCTGGCTCGGGAACGGCCAGAACCTGCCGATCTCGGCCGACCAGCTGCGCGCCGTGCTGGGCAACGACACGGTCCGCCAGCTCGCTGCCCGCTACAACATCCCGGTCGATCAGCTTGGGGAGATCCTGGCCCAGGAGCTGCCCAAGGCCGTGGATCAAGCGAGCCCGGACGGCCATCTGCGCCACGGCGCCTGAACAGGACGGTTCCAGCGGTATCACGGGGTGCCTGGTTCACCATCTATCATCCTGAAAACGCTGCCGGATTGTTGCGTTTGCCATGCCTGCATACCGCTGGCCAAAACGCCACATCGCATGCTATAGGTCGGCCCGGGTTTCAGCCGGTCCGTCGCAGTGGGACCTGGGCACGGCCGGCGCTGTTTGAGTGATGGAGATGGGCGTTGAAGCATAAATTCCCCGTGGGAACGCGCGTATTGTTCACTGCCAGCAACGTCGCGCGTCCGGCTGCGAGTGGCTCATACGAGGTCATTCGCCTGCTGCCGACGGAAGGCGACGACTGCCAGTACCGGATCAAAAGCTCGACCGAAGCCTTCGAGCGGGTCGCCAAGGAAAGCCAGCTCGCGCTCTCGTAATGCGCTGACGTATCACGCACTGATATTGCGGACGAATTTCCTCGCCCGCCGTCAAAAGGCCCGCTTCGCCTCGGCAAGGTGGGCCCTGGGGCAGTTGCCGGTTCGCGGTGCTCGCTTGACCATCAGCTCTTTGCTCGCGTGAGGGGACGTCGCGCATGAACTGGGCATGGGCCTCGTCGCTCGATGAAATCTGGCGCTCGCCGGCCTTTCCGATGTGGATGACGCTGGCCGCTGCCGGCTTCTTCGGATTGATCCTGTTGATTACGCTCGTGCACGCCGAGAGATCGGTCGCCAACGGTGCGCTGACCGTCATCACGCTTCTCTCGATCGGCATCGCCGTGGCTGCGACGATGCGCATCTACGGGCCGGTGGGGTTCGAAACCTCGACTGCGGAAACCCGCACCCAAGCCACGGTGACCCCGCCGCTGCCGGCACTGGCCTGCCTCGATGATCTTGCCGGTGATGCCGTAGCCATCGGCTGCGAGAAGGCGCTGTTCGGCGCGCCGGATGCGGCGGCTGCGGCCGTCGCCTACACTGCCGCGCGGATCGACCGGCTGACCGCGCTCGGCGACGCTGCGTCCGCCGAGAAGGGCCTGACGCTCGAGATGAGGGTGCTGCGCAAGGCGCTGGAGCGTGATCGCTATGGTCTCGTCGCCCAGGTGCTGGTTGCGCGCGACGGCTGCACCCGATTCGAATGCGCCGCGTTCCGTTCGCTGACGGATCAGCAGCAGGTCGCTGCCAACATGGATAGTCATCTCTACGATCAGCTGGTCGGGCGCTATGCGCCGACCTGGAATACGCCCGCGGCAATGCCGGGAGCGCTGCCGCCCAATCCTCTCGCCGTGCTGCCGCCATCGATGCCGACGGGCAAGCCGACCAATGCCGAGTTCCCGAGCGCCGCGTCGACCCCGCCCGTGAGCATCATGAATCCGGAGCCGCCCACGGCGGCTACGCGCCAGGCACCCACCGCCAATGCAGCGCCACGGGCACCGGCTACGGCTCAGGCTGTGCCGCCTGCGGCTCCGGCTGCGAAGAAGCCGCCCGCCCCGAGGGCTGCGCGCGCAGCACCCGCCGCGCCAGTTCCGCTGGCGCCGCCCCCGCCATCGGCTCCCGCAGCTGCGGATAAAGACTAGTTCGGCTTTGAAAAACCGTGGCCGGCCCGCTAATGCTGGGCCCATGCCACTCCATCTGATCAAGCTTGCCGTCGGCTGCGACTCCGTCAAGGAATTGAAGGAGTGGATCGCCGAGCGGATGCAGACGGCCAAGAAAAAGGGCCTCCCGCAACACCACATCCACATCACCCGCATGGTGCCCAAGCGCGACACCGAAATTCTTTCGGGCGGATCGCTCTATTGGGTCATCAAGGGTGAGATCGCCGCCCGTGAAAAGATCATCGGCATCGAGCCGTTCCGCGACAAGGACGGCATCGGTCGCTGCCGAATCGT
Source organism: Bradyrhizobium sp. CCBAU 51627 (assembly GCF_028128765.1). Classification (GTDB taxonomy): domain Bacteria; phylum Pseudomonadota; class Alphaproteobacteria; order Rhizobiales; family Xanthobacteraceae; genus Bradyrhizobium. Next base: position 8,049 of record NZ_LBJG01000067.1, on the reverse strand, counting down.
GATGCAGCCGAAGGTGATCTCGGTGTCGCCGCGGCCGATGCGCCCGTTCCAGGGCTGGCGCTATCTCACCGACGATTCCGTGCCGCCCGATCTCGGCAAGTCCGCCGCAGGCACCATCGCGGCGATGCCGGAGCCGATGCGGCGCGAGTTGCGCGATCTCGGACTGCTCTAGACTGCGATATTGTCGATCAGCCGGGTGCTGCCGAGCTTGGCTGCCACCAGGATCCGCAGCGGCCCGTCCTTGCGCGAGGTGACGGGCGCCAGCGTTTCGGCATGCCGGGCCTCGAAATAGTCGAGCGCCAGGCCGGCCGCCTTGATGATCTCGGCGCCGCGCGCCATCGCGCTTGCGATGGCTTCGCCGGCCCGGATCCGGCGAGCGCTGTCCTTCATGGCGCGGTACAGGGTGGTGGCAGTCTGGCGCTCCTCGGCCGAGAGGTAGACGTTGCGTGAGGACATCGCGAGCCCGTCGCGCTCGCGCACGGTGCGGGAGCCGATCACCTTGACGCCGAGATCGAGATCGCGCGCCATCTGCGTCACCACGCGAAGCTGCTGGAAGTCCTTCTCGCCGAAGATCGCGATATCCGGCCGGCATTGCGTGAACAGCTTGCCCACCACGGTTGCGACGCCGCCGAAGAAGTGCGGCCGGAAGCGGTCCTCGAGGCCGGCCAGCGCCGGCCCCTCCGGGACGATACGCGTCGCAAAGCCTGCCGGATACATCGCCTCGACGCCGGGATGCCAGACGATGTCGACGTCCTCTGTCGCGAGCTTGGCGATGTCGGACTTCCAGGTCCGCGGGTAGGCGCCGAAATCCTCTGATGGTGCGAACTGGGTCGGATTGACGAAGATCGAGACCACGACGCGACTCGCGCGCCGCTTGGCAAGGCGCACCAGCGACACATGGCCGTCATGGAGTGCCCCCATGGTCGGAACCAGCGCGATCGTGGCCTTTCGCTTACGAAGATTGTCGATGGCGCGTCGCAGGGCAGGCACCGTGCGGGCGATCAAGGGGCTTGGTGACATCAGGACTCGGCAAGGTTGGGAGCGGGGGCGGTCGGCTAACCTTAACAAGCGGCGGTCGTGGACGCCATGCATCGACATCAGGCACAGAATCATCAGCAGCGAGCATGTCGCGCCGTTGTGGGCAGGATTACAGACGCGACATCGCGACACGATTCATAATGATGACCAGCTCCCTCCGATTTCGTCATCCTGTCACGCATTTCACTTGACCGAAGACGCGGTCAACTCGAAGATATTGTTCAGGGGTGTTGAGGATCGCCATGCTTGTGCAGGCCAGCCAAAGCCAATCCGGCTCGGCGCACGTCGTTGTGCTCGGCAACGAAAAGGGCGGCTCCGGCAAATCAACCACCGCCCTTCACATCGCGGTTGCACTCCTGAAGGCCGGCCAGCGCGTCGCCACCATCGATCTCGACTGCCGACAGCAAAGCTTCACCCGCTACATCAACAATCGCTCCGCCTGGGCGCGCCGCACCAAGCTCGACCTCGAACTGCCGGCACATCGCTGTATCAAGCTCGGCGAGACGATGCAGATCGCGGAGAACGAGAATTCCGAGTTCCAGCAGTTCATGGAGGCGGTCTCGGCGGTCGAGAGCTGCTTCGACTTCATCGTCATCGATACCCCGGGCACAGACAGTTATCTGATGCGGCTGGCGCATTCGATGGCCGACACGCTGGTTACGCCGATCAATGACAGCTTCCTCGATTTCGACGTGCTCGGCACGGTCGATCCCGCCAACTACGCCGTGACGGGCGAGAGCCATTACGCGGAGATGGTGCGCGACGTCAGGCGCAAGCGCCGCCAGCTCGACGGCTCGACCACCGACTGGATCGTGGTGCGCAACCGCCTGTCGATGCTCGGCTCCCGCAACAAGCAACTCGTGGCCGATGGGCTGAAGGATCTGTCGCTCCGGCTTGGCTTCCGCTACGTCGACGGATTCGCCGAACGCGTCGTCTATCGCGAGTTTTTCCCGCGCGGCCTGACGGCCCTCGACGAGATCGACGAGACAACGCTGGGGATGCGCCCCAATCTCGGCCACCTTACTGCACGCGAAGAGGTGACAAGCCTGCTTCGCCAACTCAAGCTGCCGCTCGACGAGCGCGGCCGACGGCGTGCGGCAAATCGCGCCGAATGGTTCAGTCAGGTGGATAAACCGCTCGAGGTCCACGACATCATCGGAGCCTAGGGGGTACGGCGCTACTCCCTGATGATCGTGATAAGTGGGTTCCCGCGGGAACCCGGCGCACCCAAAATCGTTTTCACTCCGCATTCACCGAGAAATTGAACCCGATCGTGACAGGTTGCGTCGGATGGTCGTACGCATCCGGACAGTGGTTGCCCAGCAAACGTGTGCGCCGCACAATGAAAGGGCTGCCGGTTCACAATATTTAGCCTTCCTGTCACGCGCCTGTGACATATATTAGGGAATAGGCGCGAAGGGGCCGAAGAGCTCCTGGAACAACACGAATTCAACAGGGATTGGGTCGCAAGACCTGAGGCTGAGGACGAAAATGAAGCGTGGAATTGCCGTTCTGGTTTCCGTCGGAGCCCTCTGCGGTATCGCCTATTTCACGGCGAGCAAGTGGGCCATCAAGCACGAGACCGTCACCTTCTATGACGCTTCGCGCGACAATCGTCCCGTGCCTGTCGACATCGCGGTCCGCCGCGACAAGGAAATGCAGGCCAATGCCGGCATGATCACCCTGCCGGTCGCCGTGATCAACCACGGCAATACCGTCAAGAACACCGAGTACGGCTTCCTGGCCAACGTTTTCGCGGCCCGCGGCTATCTCGTGGTCAGCCCGCAGCATGATCTTCCGACCGATCCACCGATGGTGACCAAGCCCGGCGAGCTCTATGTCGGCCGCCTGCCGCAGATCCTGCGCGGTGTCGCCAACATCCATCTGGCGATGCAGGAAATGCGGAAGGTTCAGCCCAACGCCGACTACGCAAAGGTGACGATGGTCGGCCATTCCATGGGCGGCGACATCACGATGTATTTCGCCAAGCAGTATCCGGATGAGGTCAAGAAGGTCGTGACCTTGGATAACCTGCGCGTGCCGTTCGTAACCGCCGGCAAGTTCAAGATCCTGTCGTTCCGTTCTCATGATCCGCAGTTCAAGACCGATCCGGGCGTGATCCCGACCGAGGAGGAGTGTGAGAAGGCCGGTATTCAGGTCGTGAAGACGGACTTCCAGCACAACGACATGCGCGACACCGGCCCGGATGACGCCAAGAACTCGATCCAGGGCATGCTCGATAAATTCCTGAGCGACACCGACAGCGCCATCGCGCCGGTCGATACCCATTCGGCTCCGCCCAAGGTCCTGGAGCCCGGTCCGGTCGCCCTGATGGCGCCTGCCAAAAGTTGATCTGAAGAAGAGCTGACCCAAAGCGCTGATCCATTCGGCCATAGTCGGGAAACAAGTTTCAAGCCTCCGCCGGCTGCCGCCCGCGGGGGCTTTGCACATTGACCGGGCAGGGCATGCAATCCACATTGGTTGGCGTGAGACCAAGTGTGACCTCAAAATGCCTGGCGATTCCATCAAACCGCGTAATAGTGATGCAGTGTCGGCGACGGCCGAAGGTGACGCCGCATTGCCGCAGGCAAAGACGTCGAGTTCGGAGGACGTCGCTGCCTTCGTTGCCAAGGCGCGTGCACTGTCGCCGCATGCACCCGGCGCGAAGGGTCGCTTGATCTTCGCGCTGGATGCGACGATGAGCCGGCAGCCGACCTGGGACATGGCCTGTGCCCTTCAGGCCGACATGTTTCGCGAGGCAGCGGCGCTCGGAAGTCTCGATATCAGGCTTGTCTATTATCGCGGCTACAACGAATGCCGTGCCACGGGGTGGATCTCCGACAGTGCCAGGCTTGCGAAGCTAATGAGCAAGATCGATTGCCGCGGCGGCGACACCCAGATCGGCCGAGTGCTGACCGACGCGCGGCGCGAGGCGGTCGCATCGGGCGTACGTGCCGTGGTCTTCGTCGGCGACGCCATGGAGGAAAAGGTCGACACGCTCTGCGCCAAGGCCGGCGAGCTCGGCATGTTGAAAGTGCCGGTATTCCTGTTCCAGGAAGGCCATGATGCGAGCGCCGAGCAGACGTTTCGGGAGATCGCGCGTCTGACCGGCGGAGCCTGGTGCCGGTTCGACCCGGGCGCGGCGGCGCAGTTGCGCGATCTGTTGCGGGCTGCGGCGGCCTACGCTGCCGGAGGCCGCGAGGCGCTGCTGAGGCTGGCGAAGACGGCAAGCGGCGCGGCGCAGCTGATTGGACAGATGAAGTAGCAGCTCAAGCCGACGCAAACCTCGGCGGAGGCGGACGCCATGCATTTTGCCGGAAGGGCAGCTATATTCCCGCCATGACTCTGATCGCTGGCGTTGTCGCCGTTATCACACTCTATCTGTTGCTCCAGATGTTCCGCGCCGCCAATCCTGCGGTGCTGGCGCGCGCCATCAAGGTTGGCGGCGGCGTGGTCGCACTCGCAGTGGCCGCCTTCATCGGCTTGAGGGGCGAACTGGCAGTGGCGATTCCGCTCGGAATATTCGGCGCCGGGCTGCTCGGCTGGACGCCGCTGGCCAATGCTGGCTTCGGTAATATCGGCGGTATATTCGGCGGTGGCGCGACACGTTCGTCCGGCCAGAGCTCGCGCGTGCGCTCGCAATTCCTGGACATGCGGCTCGATCACGAGTCCGGCCAGCTCTCGGGCCAGGTCGTCGCCGGGCCGCACGCCGGGCGCAGTCTCGACGAATTCGATCTTGCAGGCCTGCTGGCGATGGTCCCGGCGTTCGACGCGGAGAGCGTGGCCTTACTTGAAAGCTATCTGGACCGCCGGTTTCCCGCTTGGCGTCAGAACGCGCAGGGCGATGCGGCAGGGGGGCAGCGCCGCGCGGCGGCGAGCGGCAAAATGACGACGGAGGAAGCCTATCAGATCCTTGGCTTGCAGCCGGGAGCGGGGCGCGACGACATCAGCCGGGCGCACAAGTCCCTCATGAAGAAACTGCATCCCGACCAGGGGGGCTCGACGTACCTCGCTGCCCGGGTAAACGAGGCCAAGGATACTCTGCTTCGTACGCATAACGGCTAACTCCGCACCACGCCACAAACGCCCGTACCGCGTGAGCTCCGCTTGGCTCTGTTTGCCGTCGCCCCGATGCCCGCCATTCTCGGCGTGGTCGATTCCTTGAGCAAAGTTTTAACCGTAAATTCTTGACGAGAGGTTGTCGCGAAACAGCTTCCGACGGCACCGCATCCTCAAAACAAAAAATGCCCGCGCAAGGCGCGAGCATTTTGTTGGGAACGGGCGGAGAGATCAGTTGCGGACGGTCATGCAGGAGATATCGGCGCGCTTCAGCGTCCGGCACACCGCTTCGGCTTGGTCTCGCTCGAGCCCGGCGAAGCGGGCGCGGTAGAGCTTGCGGTTATCCCTGGCGACGACAGGCTCGGTGAACGGATCGGCCTTGCTGAGCAGGCCGTGGGCTGAGCTGCGAGCCGCTTCAATGCGATGCTGCGCTTCGCTCTCGCTCTCGAGCGCGCCAACCTGAACGATCCAGCCGCTATGGGTGACAGCCGGTTTGTTGGTGGCGCTCATCTGGATCGGTTGCGGGGCCGGATCGGCGGAGGCCAGCTTGGCGACCGGGGCCGGCGACGATGCAGCGGCGGTGGCCGCCGGCAGCACGCCGAGGATGCCGTTGCCGGTGCCGAAGCCCGCCGGCTGTTGCGGCAATTCGGTCCGGGCAACCTCGGCCCTGGCCGGCTCCGGCTTGTTGATGATGTCGGCCCTTGCAACGACAGCGCCGGACGTCTCCGCGACGTCGGGACGGAGCGAAATCGTATTGGTGACTTGCGGCGCAACCTGCGTCGGGGCGGCGGATGCCACCTTCACCGCACCAGCCTTGACCTGAACAGTCTTGACCCGAACCGGCTTCATCGGCTCGGACGAACCCGGTATCAGGGAGAGTGGCTGGCTGGTGATAACGCCGTTGGTGAGCGGCGCAGGCTCAATCTTGGATTCCGTGGGCTTGGCGTCAGGCTTGGGTTGCACCGGCGGCATCGCGGCGGTCGCAGCGGCAAGCGTCGCCAGACGCGAGGGACGCGGCGCGGCTGGCTCCGGGGCAGGGGCAGCTGCGACCTGAACAGGCGGAACGGGACGGGCCGGGGTCTCCGAAGCATCGGCCACGTCGGCACTGGCATCAGCGCTGTTGCGCTCGGTCACCGCGGCAACAGTGTGGGTGGTCGCGCCCTTGTCGAGGTTCTCCGCCAGCAGGTTGCGCATGATGGCATCGCGCGAGCCGCCGCTGCGGCCGCCCAGCACCACGCCGATCAGATGGCGATTGCCGCGGCGTATCGAGGTGACGAGATTGAATCCGGAGGCGCGGGTGTAGCCGGTCTTGATGCCGTCCACACCCTCGACGCTGCCGAGCAGGTGATTGTGGTTGCGGATCTGCTCGCCCCGCCAGGTGAACGAGGTGGTCGAGAAATAGCGATAGTAGCGCGGGAAGCGCTCCTGGATGGCGCGGCCGAGCGTCGCCTGGTCGCGCGCCGTGGTGACCTGCTCGTCGTTGGGAAGGCCGTTGGCGTTGCGATAGACCGTCTTGGACATACCGAGCTGGTGCGCCTTGCGCGTCATCATCGCAGCGAAATCGTCCTCGTCACCTGCGATCGCTTCCGCGATCACCACGGCCGCATCGTTGGCAGAACGGGTGACGAGACCCTTGATCGCGTCCTCGACGCGGATGGTCTGGCCGGCACGCAGATTGAGCTTGGTCGGATCCTGGTCGGCGGCATGCTGGGACACCGGCATCTCGGTATCGAGCTTCATCTTGCCGGACTCGAGGCGCTCGAACAGCAGATAGAGCGTCATGATCTTGGTGAGCGAGGCGGGATGGCGCAGCCCATCGGGACTGGTCGCCTGCAGCACCGCACCGGAATTGCCGTCGACGATGATCGACGCGAATTGCGGGCTGTAGCTCTCGGAGACGTCGCGGTGCACCCGGTGATGCGCGTAGTGGCGCCGGTAGCGCCGTGCCTCGGCCGCATCGGTCGTAACAATGACGGCTGTGGCGACCGTGAGAAGCCCGAAAACGCCAACCCGCGCCAAGCGCGAGGAAGACCAAGTGTTACGAAGCATGGAACCCCGTCCCCGTTTGTGACTTGATCACCGGCTCGTGAGGCGAAATTGTGCCCTGCGGACCCGGGATCATTACCTGCTCAGGCTGTCCCTCCGCTGGTGCTCACTGCGGGGGACGTTGGACCTGAGCCGCTATTCTGGCTAAGGTGATGTTCTCAAACGGTTTTTGACCGTCTGCGGATGTGAACACGTCCAGGGAATCAGGGTAGGGGGCCGCGGTTTCCAAAAGCTTAAGGAACCCTTGCGGGAAAGCCCGGGAATCTCCGTAACTTGCATCGATTTTTGTGCGACGCACAAGATTCTTGACTTTTTTGTGCGTTGCACTAATTGTGGGCACAGTCAGGGAGCCGGGGCTTCCGGACGCGAGCCAGGGAAAAGGATTCCAAGATGTTCAAGGTTGAAGACTTTCAGAACTACGGGAAAGAGCATTTCGAGAGCTGCGTTGCTTCCGCGACCTCGGTGCAGCACGGCCTCCAGGCCATCGCCAGCGCCTATGGCGACTACACCAAGAAGTCGTTCGAAGACACCAAGTCCTTCGTCGAGAAGCTCTCCGGCGTGAAGTCGCTGGACAAGGCGCTGGAAGCGCAGACCGATTTCGCCCGTTCCGCCTACGAGACCTTCGTCGCGGAATCGCAGAAGATCGCCGGCCTCTACAGCGACCTCGCCAAGCAGGCGTTCAAGCCGGTCGAGACGGTCGTGTCGAAGTTCACCCCGGCCGCCCAGTAACTTCCTGAACTCCTGGAATCGAAAAAGCCCGGCTGGTTCAGCCGGGCTCAGACTGTTGACAAACCCCGTCGATTTTTCGGCGGGGTTTTTGTTTGTGTGCCGAGTATGAACGACAGCTTGGAGGTGGAAGTCCTCTATCCAGCCTGATGGTGGCGAAGGATTAGCCAAGCGCAAGGG
>NZ_LBJG01000066.1 GCF_028128765.1 Bradyrhizobium sp. CCBAU 51627 | reverse complement strand
CGAATCAGAGACCTTATGGACTCACGATAATCGACGCGCCGGAAGCCATCCCTCCATCACTTTCGATTCAACTCAGTCGCCGGATGCTCTAGCGAATCACTTCCGCCGCACGCCCGACATTGGCGGGCGGACGCGGGATCGCAGGGTTCGGATTCGGGTTGCGCGGCGCCGGCGCCAGTTGATGCGGCGCTGGCTGCGGCGAACCGAAGCCGAAGAACTCGCGCAATGACGGCGTGGCTTGCGCCGGCTGTTGTGGCGGTGCCGGCTTCTTCGGTGCGAGCGGCTTGGGCGGTGCGATCGCGGCAGCCGCACCCGGCGTGCCGGGCGCCACGGGAGCTGCAGCACCACCTTGGGGCGTCGTCGTCGCAACAGGCGTATCGCCCTTGGCCTGCTCGCGGCCGACTTCGCGGCGCGGCCAGGCATAATCGTCGGCACGGCCTGCGGGCGCTACCAGCGGCTCGCCCTTCACCAGTGTCCGGGCGGCGAGCGCATCGACGGCGGCGGGACGTGTGCCCGGTCCACCCAGCAATTGATCGGTCGAGATCGAGGCTGCGACCAGCGGCACGATCGGGCCGGCGAGTGGTCGCGGCGCGGGTTTGCCGGGCTCGGCGCTGGTGTCGGGCGTTGCCGGCTCGCTCGGCAGCGCGATCGGGCCGGAGCGTCCGGCGAGCAAGCGCGTGATCTCGCGCTCGACATAATGCGCCAGTTTTCGTGCGCCGGGTTTGGTGAAATAAACGCCGTCGGCGCTTCGGAGCTGGCGGATCTGGCCTTCGAAGTCAGGGCCCTTCTGCAGGAAGCGGCCGGCTTCGTCGACAAAGCCGTCCCAGACGTCGACATAGGTGATGCCGGCCTTGGCTGCGCCTTCGCGATAGAGCGAATCCAGGAACAGCATGTCCGCGGTGCCTTTCTGCCCGCGAATGGCGGGCAGGCCCACCCAGAGCACGGGCACGCCCTTGGATTTCAGGACGCCCGCGAGCTCCTCGATCTTCTTGCTGTAGAGCTCGACCCAGCGCTCGTCGCGGAATTCGTAAAGGCCATTTGGGTTGCGCGCGGTTTTCTCCGGCGCGGCCGCAGGCGTATCGGGGTTGTCGGCCTCGTCCTGCGGCAGGTCGGTATCAACGGGCTTGTCGTCCGCCTTGGCGGTGGCGTCGGGCTTGGCCTCGCCGGGCTTTCCTTGCGATTTGGCGCGAGCGCCCTTGTCGTTCTTCTTGTCCTTGTCAGCGGACTTGTCGGTGACGGGCTCGCGGATTGCGATGCGGTCATTGAGGCCAAGCATGACGACGATGACGTCCGGCTTCTCGGTCTCCAAAATGCCCTTCGCGGCTGCCGCCCAATCGGAGGGCTCACCCTTCGGCTGGTACCTGATCAGGCCAGAGGTGGTCCGGTGCTTGCGGATCACGCCCATGTCGGGCTGCTCGATGTAGGCGTCTTCCAGGCCGTAGGCGAGCCAGTCGGCCATGGCGTCGCCGATCACCAGCACGTTTTTTTCAGGGATCGTATCGCGCTTTGCGGGCGCCGGAGCGCGCGAAAAATCCTGGCGCGGGGCCTGCGGCTGCTGCTGCTGGAACGGCGCGAAGAAATCGCCGCCAAACCAACCACCGCCACGTCGCTGCGGTGGGGCCGCGCGTTGCGGCGGGCCGCCGAAGCCGGGGAAGTTGAAGAATCCCTGCGCCGAGGCGGATCCCGCGACAAAGACGAGGATCGCAAGCGCCGTTCCCAACGCGAGCAGCGGGCCAGTCTCGGTCAGCGCCTTGAAAAAGGATTTTGGCTTCGACATGCGATCTCGGGCGGCGCGTAACGGGTCTGGGATTGGCTTGCTATAATAACGGAATCGGGCGCCAAACGGGCAAATTCTCTTGCGGAATTCCAAGCCCATACGCCGCGAACCGCGAGAATCCCCGCTCAGGGTTACTTTCGGCGCGATTTTACCGCCCGCGCAGCCGGTCCAGCACGTCGGAGGAGGCAAATCCATCCGCGGGGACCCCGATCGAAGCCTGGAAATTGCGCAAGGCGTCCCGGGTCTGGCCGCCGAATTGGCCGTCCGGGGTGCCCTTGTAGAAGCCGCGCTGGGCCAGAAGCTGCTGCAGTTCCAGCCGCTCGTTTCGTGACAGTTCGCGTTCCTGCCGCGGCCAGGGCTGCACGAAGGGCTGCCCCCCGCGCAGGCGGTCGGCGAAATGGCCGATCGCCAGCGCATAGGCCTCGGCCGGGTTGTACTTCATGATGACTCGGAAGTTCTGCAGCATCAGGAAGCCGGGGCCCTGCGCGCCGGCGGGCGCCAGCAGATAGGCCTTCTCCGCGGGGTGGGGGAATGGCTGACCCGTCGCCCGCTTGAGGCCGAGCTTCTCCCACTGTGCGATCGTCATCATCTTGGCGCGGTCGGCCAGCATGTAGTTGAATCCCTGGGGCACCACGACTTCGAAGCCCCAGGTCTGGCCGCTCTGCCAGCCATCCTTCTTCAGGTTGTTGGCGGTGGAGGCGATCAGGTCGGTCGGATTGTCGACGACGTCACGCCGTCCGTCGCCATCGCCGTCCACGGCAAAGCGCTTGAACGCGGTCGGCATGAACTGGGTTGGGCCGAACGCGCCGGCCCAGGAGCCGCGCATCTGCTCGTGCCGCAAATCGCCGCGGTTGAGGATCTCCAGCGCGGAGAGGAACTCGTCCCTGAAATAGGCCTGGCGGCGGCCGATGCAGGCGAGCGTCGCGGTCGATTGCAGCACGCTGCGGTCGCCCATCTGCGTCGAATAATTGGACTCGATGCCCCAGATCGCAGCGATGGTGTAGCGGTCGACGCCATAGGCCTTCTCGGTCGCGTCGAACTGCGCCTTGTATGTGGCGAGAACTTCCTTGCCCTTGGCGAGGCGATTGTCGTTCACGAGGATGTCGAGATAGTCCCAGATCGACTTGGTGAACTCGGGCTGCGAATCCATCAGGTCCATGATGCGCAGATCGGGGGCAAGGCCTTCAGTGAAGCGCTGGAAATTCTGCTGCGTGATGCCGCGACGTGCGGCATCGGGCCACATGCCCGCGACGCAATTGCTGAAATTGCCGGCAGCCTCGCGGATTGCGGCCGCGGTCATCAGCGGATGACCGGACGCGCCGTCCTCGCCGCTCCAGGGCTGGGCACCGCCCGGGCCAACGGCTTGGGGCGCCGGGCCAGGTGCGGAAAAGATGCCGCCGAACAGGTTCGACAAACCGTTCTGGGCCTGCGCCTGTGCCGGAAGCGGGAACAGCAAGGCGGCCGCAAGCATCGTTGCGCCGGTCAAAGATCCCGCTATGCCTGTCACCGATTGCCTCATGCCCCACCTGTCCGGCCAAAAATCCGCCCTCAGGAGGCCTCGTTACGGTTGCCAATAGCTTAACAAAGGTGAAATTTTGTAGGCGGTCTTGTCACTAACTCCATAAGCAAGGGCCCTACATCCGCCTTTGTTACCGGCTGCAAACCGGCTAGCAAGCTCGCATTGCTTCGATCACGCATCCACTCAAGGTATTCGATCACTCACATGAAAATCCGCAAAGCCGTATTTCCCGTCGCCGGCCTCGGTACCCGCGTTTTGCCCGCCACCAAGGCAATGCCGAAGGAAATGCTCACCATCGTCGACAAGCCACTGATCCAGTACGTGTATGACGAGGCGCGGGAAGCCGGCATCGAGCACTTCATCTTCGTGACCGGCCGCAACAAGAACGTCATCGAAGATCATTTCGACAGGATGTTCGAGCTCGACGCGACCTTGGCTGCGCGCGGCAAGAAGGCCGAGCAGGAGATTCTGGCGCAGAACCAGCCGGACGCCGGCGCCGTCAGCTTCACTCGCCAGCAGGCGCCGCTCGGCCTCGGCCATGCGGTGTGGTGTGCGCGCGACATCGTCGGCAACGAGCCGTTCGCGGTGGTGCTGCCGGACGAGCTCGTGCTCAACACGCCGGGCTGCCTGAAGCAGATGATCGAGACGGCCGCAACGGTCGGCGAGAAATCCAACCTGATCGCGGTCGAGGCCGTGCCCGACCACCTGACCCATCAATACGGCATCTGCGGCGTCGGCAAGCGCACCGGCAAGATGTTCGAGGTCGACGGCATGGTCGAGAAGCCGGCCAAGGGCACTGCGCCCTCCAACCTCTCGATCACCGGCCGCTACATCCTGCAGCCGGAAATCTTCAAAATCCTGGAGACACAGGAGCGCGGCGCCGGAGGCGAGATCCAGCTCACCGACGCCATGATCGGGCTCGCCAGATCGCAAAAATTCTACGGCGTCGAGTTCGAGGGCGAGCGCCATGATTGCGGCTCCAAGCCCGGCTTCCTTCGCGCCAACATCGCCTACGCGCTGAAGCGGCCGGAACTGCGCGAGGGGCTGATTGCGGAGATGAAGAAGTATCTGGGGCAGTAGCTCACGCCGCCAGCGACAGTGTCGGCAGGCTCGCGACCACTGACTGGTTGCGGCCGCCGGCTTTCGCGGCATAGAGCGCCTTGTCGGCGGCCGCGACCAGGATCGCCCAGTCCATCCCGGCGGTGGGCGCGAGGCTGGCGATGCCACAGGAGACGGTCGATCCCGTCCCGCCGTCGGACCAGCCCTGCACCTTCGCGCGGATCGTCTCGGCGATCTTGAAGGCATCGGCGGCCGAGGTGTTCGGCAACAGCACGGCGAATTCCTCGCCGCCATAGCGGGCGGCGCAGTCGCCGGCGCGGCGCACCGAATCGGAGATGCAGATGGCGATGCCGACCAGCACCTGGTCGCCTGCCTGGTGGCCGAACGTGTCGTTAAAGGCCTTGAAATGATCGGCATCAATCATCAAGAGCGCGATCTGGGTCTTCTCGCGCATGGCGCGCCGCCATTCGATGTCGATGACGGAATCGAACTTGCGGCGGTTGCGCAAGCCGGTGAGCGCGTCCGTGGTCGCCATCTCCTCGAGCTTGCTTTCGGCCTCGGCGCGGCGGCCGATCTCGCGGCCGAGCACCAGCGTCGAAGCCAGCACGAACAGGATCAGCGCCAGCACCACCGCGCCGATGCGATAGGCTTCCTTCTGCCAGAGCTCGAACACTGCGCCCAGCGGTTTGCCCGCCACCACAAACAGCGGACCCGAGCCGCTGCTGCGCACGTAGAGGCGCGGCGTCACGTCGACCGGGCCCTTTCCGGCGTACGATCCGCCCGCCCTGAGATTGTCGGCTTTCCAGTCCTGTCTCGTGCCGAGGTTCTTGCCGATGATGTCGAGGTCGAACGGCCGCCGCATCATGATGGTGCGGTCGCGCTTGAGCACGGTGATGGTATCATCGGGATCGAGGCTGAGCCGCTCGAACAGCTCGTGGAAATAGCTGAAGCGGATCGAGCCGGCCACCACCCCCATGAAGCCGCCGTCGCTGTCGCTGATGCGCCGGCTCAGCACGATCGAATAGGCGCCGCGAAACAGCATCGGCCGGCTGATGAACAGGCCGGCGTCGGGACTGTCGCGGTGAATCCTGAAATAGTCCTCGTCGGCGCGGTTCTCCGGTTGCGGGTCGAGCGTGGAGGCGTCGATGGTCAGCCTGCCGTCGGCGTCGAATACCTGGATGGCGCCGAAATGCCTCGCCGTCGTGGCATGGTCGAACAGGATGAGCTGCCGGATCGGCTTCGGGACGGTGGCGATCTCGGGCAGCAGCATGTTGCTGGCGACCGCCCTCAGTGACAGATCGTAGACCTCGATGTTGCGGCTGATGTCGGCGTCGATGGTCGCCGCCAGGTTCTCCAGTGTCTGCCGGGCGAGCGCCTCTTCGCCGCGGCGCATGTCGAGCATGACGTTGACGCAAATGGCGGAAAAGCCGATCACCGTCACGACGGACGAGATGATCAGCAGCTTCGCCGAAATGCGCCACGGTCGGCGGGCCGTGACGTCGCGCCATCCAGACAGCATCGATTGCTCCTGACTGTACTGGATGCGCTTGAAATCTTGCATAGTGTTTAAGCCGCGACGGCGCCGCCGCAATGAGTTAAGGATTGGTTTCCGCCAGCCTCGCTTTTGCGCAGATCAGGCTGCGGACAAAGTGTGAGGACGGCGGTGAACGATTACGACGCGCTACGCGATTACCTGTTGCGGCATAAGCAGACGGAATTCGTGCTGACCTTCGAGCAGATCGAGGAGATCATCGGCGCGGCGCTGCCGCGCGCGGCCAATCGTGCCTCGTGGTGGGACAGCCTGCGCAGCCCCGACATCCAGATGCCCCAGCGCGAAGCCTGCCTCACGGCGGGGTTCATCGCGACGCGGATGCCTGATGGTCAGAGCGTGCGGTTTACGAAACGGAAGAATGACCGGCGACGGTAGGGCTGGGTCGTCATTCCGGGCGACGCGAAGCATCGAACTACGGTGCGCAATTGCGCATCTGAGAATCTCGAGATTCCGGGTTCGCCTCTTCCGAGGCGCCCCGGAATGACGGCCGGCAATCAGCTCGCCGCTTCCAGCCGCACTTCTGTAAGCAGCCGCATCGCGGCATCGGCGTCCATCGGCTCGCCGAAGGCGAAGCCCTGCGCGTATTCGCAGCCCAATTGATAGAGCTCGACCGCGTCGGAATCGGTCTCGGCGCCTTCCGCCACCACGTCCATGCCGAGATCATGCGCAAGCGCGATGATCGACTTCAGGATCACCGGCCGCGTGCCGCGGTTGGTCGTGCGCACGAAGGACTGGTCGATCTTGATGGTATCGAACGGGAAGCGCTGGAGATAGGCGAGGGAGGAATGGCCGGTGCCGAAATCGTCGAGCGACAATCCGGTGCCGAGCTCGCGGATCCGCGTCAGCATTTGCGCGGCGTGCTCAGGATTCTCCATCACCAGCGATTCCGTCAACTCCAGCTTCAGCGTGCCGCGCGCCACCGAGGAGCGTGACAGCACGGTGCGGATATCGTGGATGAGGTCGTGGCGCAGCAGCTGCCGCGAGGAGACGTTGACGGATGCGAAGATCGGCTCGCGCGAGCGCATCGCGCGCTGCCAGACCGAAAGCTGCTTTGCGGTCTGGTCGAGCACGAACATGCCGAGGTCGACGATCAGGCCGGTCTCTTCGGCGACGGTGATGAATTCCGACGGCGCCATGCGCCCGAGCTTGGGATGATCCCAGCGCACCAGCGCCTCGAAGCCGGCGACCGAACGATCCTCCAGCCGCACGATCGGCTGGTACAGGATCGTCAGCTCCTGCCGCTCGATGGCGCGGCGCAGCTCGCTCTCCAGCGTCAGGCGGTCCGTCTTTCGGGCGCGCATTGCGGGCTTGTAGACGTCGATGCGGTCGCCGCCGATGCGCTTGGAATGATACATCGCAAGCTCGGCGTCCTTGATGATCTCGTCCGTCAGTTGGGTCTGAGGATCCGACAGAGCGAGACCGATCGACGCCGTCAAGAAGATCTCGCGGTCGTTGAAGGCGATCGGCGCGCGGATGGTCTTTCGGATGGTCTCGGCGAAGGCGGTGATGCGGGCCGGGTCTTGCTCGGACAGAAGGATCAGGCCGAACTGGTCACCGGCTAGCCGCGCCAGCGTGTCCTGGGGTTTGAGGATTCGGGTGAGGCGACGGGCCAGCGTCAGCAGGATGGAATCGCCGACCGCGATGCCGACGGAATCGTTGACTTGCTTGAAGCGGTCGAGGTCGATCACCATCAGCGTCGGCCGCAGCGTCGGCATGGTCTTGGCGAAGTTTGCGACGCCGCCGAGCCGGTCCATGAACAGTTTGCGGTTGGGCAGGCCGGTGAGGTTGTCATGCACCGAATCGTGCAGCAGGCGTTCCTCGGCGTTGCGGAGCTCCGTGACGTCGGTCAGCGTGCCGACCACGCGCGAGACCTCGCCGTCGGAGCCGACCACCGGACGCGCCTTCAGCGCGAACCACATGAAATGGCCATCTGGGGTGCGCAGGCGGAAATCCTGCACGAGGCGGCCGCGGCGCTGGTCGAGCACGCTGTCGAGCGCGGCGCGGAAGCGGTCCTGGTCGAGCGGGTGAAGCACTTCGAGCCAGGAGGCCGCCGGTCCCTCCAACGTGCCGCGCTTGAGACCCAGCAGCGCTTCGGTCTCGGGGCTGGTGAAGACCTTGTCGGCGGAGACGTCCCAGTCCCAGATCAGATCGCCGGAGCCGGCCAGCGCCAGCGCGCGACGCTCGATGTCGGAGACCACGCCAGTGGTGGCGCCGCCGCCGGCAAAAGCGTGCTGCATCACCGTGAAGCCGATCAGCATCACGATCAGCACGAGGCCGCCGAGCAGGGCAGGGCCGACGATGTCGTTGGTGACGGATCCGGCCACCGTCATGCCGGCCGCGACCACCCAGACCACCAGCAGGAACCAGGTCGGGATCAACAGCACCGCGCGGTCGAAACCGTGGGTCGAGAGATAGACGATCAGCGCGAAGCCGGCGAAGGCGATCAACACCAGCGAGATGCGGGCAATGCCGGAGGCAACGGCGGGATCGAATAGAGCGAGCGCGACCAGTGACCCAAGGAAGGCGAGCCAGCCGACCGTGATGTGGGAGTAGCGCACGTGCCATCGACTGAGGTTGAGATAGGCGAACAGGAACACCAGCAGTGTTGCTGCGAGAATCGCCTCACCCGCCGCGCGCCAGATGCGCTCGGCGTTGTTCGACATGTCGAGGACCTTGCCCCAGAAGCCGAAATCGACGCCGATATAGACCAGCACCGCCCAGGCCAGCGCCGCGGCCGCCGGGAACATGATGCTGCCCTTCACCACGAACAGGATGGTCAGCACCAGTGCCAGCAGGCCCGAGATGCCGATCACGATTCCCTGGTACAGCGTGAAGGAATTGACCTTGTCCTTGTAGGCTTCCGGCTCCCACAGATAGAGCTGCGGCAGCTTGTCGGTGCGCAGTTCCGCGACGAAGGTGACGACGGCGCCCGGATCGAGCGTAACGCGGAACACGTCGGCGGTCGGGCTCTCCTGCCGGTCGGGCCGATCGCCCGTGGACGGCGTGATGGTCGCGATGCGCGACAGGCCGAGGTCGGGCCACAACAGCCCTGAGGACACGATGCGGTAATGCGGAGCGACGATCAGACGGTCGAGCTGGTCGTCGGTGTTGTTGGCGAGCGCGAACACCACCCAGTTCTGGCCGCCCTCGCGGGCGCGCACCTCAATGCGGCGCACGATGCCGTCGGTGCCGGGTGCGGTCGAAACCTGGATGCGGTCGGTGTCGCTGCGCTGATGCTCCAGTATGCCGGTGAGGTCGATCGCGGGCGCATCGCCGCGAACGCTGACGGCGTCGAGCGCGCGTGCAGGCGACGCGGCGACAAGAATCATGAGGCCCAGCGCGATGGGCGCGAGGCACCTGATCAGACGCAAGGTCAGTTCTCCGCGTTCGACGCAAACTCTAAGTGCAAGGCTGGTACGTAAAAGGCTGGCACGTAAAGGCGATTTCAGACCGGACCGAAGTGGTTCGGCGGTTCGCGATAGATGCCACGAAAGCGAGGAAAATCAAAGGGTTTCCGCCTCGCTCAGTGGGCCAGCGGCCTAGACCTCCAACACAATTTTGCCAATATGTGCTGAGGTCTCCATGCGCCGGTGTGCGTCGGCGGCCCTTTCCAGCGGGAAAGCGCTGTCCATCAGCGGTTTGACGCGGCCTTCGCGCAACAGCGGCATCACTTTGGCCTCGATCGCAGCCACCATCGCCGCCTTGTCCGCATTACTACGGGGCCGCAAGGTCGAGCCGGTATGGGTCAACCGCTTCACCATCACCTTGGCGATGTTGGCGCTGATGTTGGGGCCATTGAGGGTTGCGATCTGCACGATCCGGCCGTCGACCGCCGCGGCGTCATAGTTACGGTCGACATAGTCGCCCGCGACCATGTCGAGGATCAGGTTGGCGCCGACCTTGCCGGTCTCTTCCTTGACGACGGCGACGAAGTCTTCGGTCTTGTAGTTGATGGCGCGGTCGGCTCCGAGCTTGAGGCAGGCATCGACCTTGTCCTGCGAGCCGACGGTGACGAACACCTTGGCGCCGAACGCTTTGGCGAGCTGGATCGCCATGGTGCCGATGCCCGAGGATCCGCCATGGATCAGCAGCGTCTCGCCGGCCTTCAGCCCGCCGCGCTCGAACACATTGTGCCAGACCGTCATCAGCGTTTCCGGCAGCGCGCCGGCTTCCTTGATCGACAGCGACGGCGGCACGCTCATCGCCTGGGCGTCCTGCGCAATGCAATACTGCGCGTAGCCGCCGCCGGCGACCAGCGACATCACGATGTCGCCGACCTTGTGCCGCTTGGCGTTGCTGCCGACCGCGACCACCTCACCTGATATTTCCAGGCCGGGCAGGTCGCTGGCGCCGGGCGGCGGCGGATAGGCGCCGGAGCGCTGCGCCACGTCGGGCCGATTGACGCCGGCAGCCATCACCTTGACCAGGATCTCGTCGGGACCCGGCTGCGGAAGGGGGCGTTGTTCCGGCACCAGCACCTCGGGTCCGCCGGGCTTGGAGATGGCGACCACGGTCATTTGCGCGGGCAGCTTGTCCATGATGTGTCCTTGAGCAAAGGTGCGAGGGAACGAGGCCCTTGATTAGCCAGCGCGGTCCATGCTGGCAACCGCCTCAGCCGTGTGGTCCGGTCCGCGGACGCAGGAGGAACGACGATGCCGATGGAAGATGACGACCGCCCGCGCAAGAAGGTCACCCATGAGATCGGACAGGATCTCTCACTGTTGTCGGTCGAGGAATTGACCGAGCGCGTCGCCTTGCTCAAGACCGAGATCGTCCGCCTGGAAGAAGCCGCCACCAAGAAGCGCGCCTCGCGCGATGCGGCGAACAGTTTTTTCAAGACGTAGGATTTCAGTGTCCTGGCGCGCGCGGCGCCGGACTCTGTCCGTCGTTATTCCGGGGCGGCGTGTTAGCGCCGGGCCCGGAATCCATAGCCCCAAGACGTCGAAACGGGCAGGCGGGCAACTCCATCTCCTTGTGGTTATGGATTCCGGGCTCGCGACTTCGTCGCGCCAGGAAATGACGGAGGAGAGAGCGTGGGTCGTGTCCCCAGTAGTGGTGTAGTTCGGTAGAGCAAGGCCGCCCGGACGCGCGCTCCCACATAGCGCCGTAGCGGGCGGGCGGCTTTGCG
>NZ_LBJG01000065.1 GCF_028128765.1 Bradyrhizobium sp. CCBAU 51627 | reverse complement strand
GGTAACGCCCTTGCGCTTGGCTAATCCTTCGCCACCATCAGGCTGGATAGAGGACTTCCACCTCCAAGCTGTCGTTCATACTCGGCACACAAAAGAAGCCCCGGTGGAAGCCGGGGCTTTAATTTGGTCGTGATCTTTTCTTCGATTGGTCGTTTGTTGCTCAGTAGCGCGCGATCACGGGCGCGTCGAATTTGTAGCTGGCGCGGACGACAGCCCACTGGATGTCGCGCGGCTTGGCATCGAAGGTGTAGTTACCCGCAGTGCCGCCGAGCTGATAGGTCTGGCTGCCGAACGCCGCGTAATTGTATTCGAGGCCGACGATCCAGTTGCGGGTGATGCCGTATTCCCAACCGGCACCGACGGTCCAGCCGTTCGCCCAATGGGTCTGACCACCCGAGCCGGTCACTCCGACCGTGTCGGTCACCGACAGGCGGTTGTTGACGCCGGCATAGCCGCCCTTGATGTAGAACAGGTTGTTCTGCACGGCGAAGCCGGCACGGCCGACCACCGTTGCGAGCACGTTGGCGCGCCAGCTGAAGACGTTGCCGGCCGGAGCGAACGCGGTGTTCACGATCGTGCCCTTGTTGTCGAGGCCGGAGATCGTCCCTTCCATACCGAACACGTAGTTGTTGGCCTGCCAGTTGTAGCCGATCTGCGCGCCGCCCATGACGCCCGAATTGCGCTGGCGATAGCCCTGGCCCGGCGTCAGGTCGCCGAACGCCGCGCCCGTACCGTTGTTGATGAACTGCTCGTTGGTCCATGCGCCGCCGATGTGGCCGCCAACATAGAAGCCGGTCCAGTTGAACAGCGGCTCGATATAGGCAGGCGCCTTGGTGTAGGGCCGCGCGGCGAGATCGGCGGCAGAAGCGGCGCCGGTCGAAACCAGAGCGGTCGTGCAGGCAAAGGCAGCAATCAATTTGTTACGCATGGTACACCCCGTGTCCTTGATGGGCGCACGCTCACACGCAGTTCTTACTCAAATTTGAATCAAGAAAGTTAAGGCGTGGGATCGGCTCGTGGTGACCTTTGAATCCGTTCGCGCTGTTGCACGCGCGCAACGCAGAAAGCGCAACTTAACGGGACATTATCCCTACCGAATCCCTGCGCTGGGATGTCGGCGCGGCTTTCGAATGAACGTGCTCGGGCCGCACGCCGATCGCAATCACGCGCGCCGGAATGCCCTGAAGCCAAGGCCATGCGGAGATCAGCCTCAACAGAAGCGGCACCTTGAGCGGCCGACCGCCGCTCGTCAGCGCACCGCCGATGATGTTGTTCTGCACGACCACCTGCATCACCTGCGTCACCTTCACCGGGAACTCGCGGCGCCGCCTGACGGCATCGAGCTCATGCTCGGTTGGGCAGCCGCGCGTCAATTTGTCCGCAAGCAGGTTGGCGGTCGCGATCGCATCCTGCACGGCCAGATTGACGCCGACGCCGCCGACCGGCGACATTGCATGCGCGGCGTCACCGATCAGAAGCAACCCGGGTCGTGCCCAACGGCTCAAGCGATTGATCGCCACCGTCAGCAATTTGACGTCGTCAAAACTCTTCACCTCGGCGATGCCGTGCTCGAGGATTGGCGCCATGCGCACGACGTCGTCGAGCAGCGCCGGCAATCCCCTCGCCTTCACCGCATCATATTGCCCCTTGGCGATGACATAGGCGCATTGCCAATAGTCGCCGCGGTCGAAGGTGACCATCATCTTTCCGGACTCGACACGTGCGAACAAATTCTCGGTCTGGTCGGGCGTTCGCCCCACCCGGAACCACAGCACGTCCATCGGCGCCCCGATCTCCTCCACGCTGAGGCCCGCACGCTCGCGCACCGTAGAGTGCCGGCCGTCACACGCGATGGTGAGATCGGCCCCGATGTCGACAACGCCGTCGGACGTCCTGGCACGCACGCCGGCGATGATCTCGCCGTGGCGGATCAGGTCGACGGCCTCCGTGCTCATCATCACCTTGAGCGAGGCGAAGCGCTTGCCGGCCTCGCGCAGGAAATTCAGAAAATCCCATTGCGGCATGAAGGCAATGAACGGGTACTTCGTGTGCAGCCGCCGCAGGTCGGCGATCCGCACACTGGTTCCGCCGATCAGGCCGTCCATCGTCTGCAGGCGCTGATGCGGCAATTTGAGGAAACCGTCGATCAGACCGAGCTCGTCCATCACCTGAAGCGTCGAGGGATGCACGGTATCGCCGCGAAAGTCGCGGAAGAAATCGGCGTGCTTCTCCAGCACCACGACATCGACGCCGGCTCGCCCGAGGAGATAACCGAGCATCATGCCGGCGGGCCCGCCGCCAACGATGCAACACCGGGTTTTCACGGAGTGACGCGGGACGTGCCGTGGCGTATCTGCTTCACCCATCCGATCCTCGCTGACGACCCTCGTCTGCCCGCGATACAACAAGTCCGAGCTGGTTGGCTGGGTTTCCGAGTGATCGTCCCGTCGTCGACAGTTTCGGCTGACTTGAGGATGATCTTGCAGTGCGCACCCTGCTCATAGTGCTTGGCATCTGGTTGCTGATCAACGTGCTTTTTGTCGTGATCATGCTGCCGCCGCGCAAGGCGCGCGGTCCGTATCCGCGCAAGACGGGCGCACTTGCGCCGGTTCCGATCGATCAGCGTGGCGATCCGCTCGAGGAACAGGAGAAGCTCCTGCTCAGCCACGTCATCATCTCGATCGCCATGGGGGCGTTCTTCTCGCTCGCGCCGCCCTTGATCGAGGCCTTCGACTCTCTCAAGCGCTTCATCCGCAAACCTCGGACCTAGCGGAGCGGCACCCCGCCCTCCTCGAGATCCTCCAGGCGCGGCTCAATTGTTGCTGCGGTTCGCCGTACGGAAAGTCTTGACCTCGGATACGCTGCCGTCGCGATAGGTCAATTCGACGGACATGAACTGCGTCGCGGCCGGCAGCTTCTCGTAGAGCAGCATGCCGGCCGTGATGGCAGAGGGATCGCGAAGATCGCAAGGCGGCAGCTTCAGCACCTTGTCCGGCACCGCCGTGTCGATGCCGATCCGCGCCTCGCGGATCGCACAGCGGTACGACAGCAGATGGGAATAGTAGACCAGCAGCCCGTTGAACTGACGGAAGGACAGCCAACTCGTGGCGGTCATGTCGAGGATCTTGCGCTGGTCGCGGATCAGCGCGGCTTCGGGATCAAACTTGATCGGGAACGGGCCCTGCATGTCGCCGGCGGCATCGACGTAACGAACCTCGATGGTGCCGGCCTGCGCATCCGCAGGCAGCTCGATCGACGGGTTCGGCATCCGCTTGCGCGTGCGCGGATCGAGCGTGTCCATGAATCCGGTCTCTCGGAAATCGCCATTGCCGGCCATGCGCCAGGAAATGCCGATGGTGGGATCGGCGAAGGAGAATGTCACGCTCCAGCCGCCGTTGTGGCGCGAGAAGCTCGCGATCGGCGCGTTGGTGGTCTCCTCCCGCGGCACGCGGGGCACAGCGACCGGCGGCAGCGCCGCGACCTTCTGAGGCGGCGGATCGGCCGGTCGCGCTGCGGCGGTCGCCGTATCCTTCACGGCGCCATTGAGGAAGACGTCGTCGACCATCTGGTCGAAATAAACCGGCACCTGCTTGTGCTTGACGGTGTCGGCCATCTCGCTGACCAGGCGGCGCGTGTGCTGCGCGACCTGCACGAGATTTTCGCCGGGCTGCAGCAGCTCCTTGGCGAAGGTGCGCGTGAACACCGAATTGGGATTGGCATCGTCGCTGGACAGACGATCGAGCGCGGTCTGGCGCGGGCCGGCCGAGAACACCGAGAACACGCCCTCGGGCAACTGCGTCATCGGCGCCAGCCCGCCGCCGCCGGCGACCGCGCGCGTGCCTGATCGTTCAAACGGATTGTTGCGGCAGGCATCGAACACCAGGATCGAGGTGCGCGCCTTCTTGTTCTGAAGACGCTCGACGACACGATCGGCCAGAATGGAGGCATCGCGCACCAGCTCTTCCTGGCCTTCCGTCGCCGCCGGCACGTCGGTCGGCAGCAGATAGTTCTGACCCGCGATCTCGAAGCCATGGCCGGCATAGAAGAAGAACGCGGTGTCACCGGGCTCGATCGCCCGGTCGAAGGCGAGCAGCGTCTCGGTGAACTGCCGACGGTTCTGGTTTTCAGCGACCATCACCTGGAAGCCGAGCTGCTTCAGCGTGTCGCCCATGGTGCGGGCGTCGTTGACGGCCTTCAGCAGCTTTGGAACGTTCTTGTAGTCGTTGTTGCCGATAACGAGCGCGACGCGCTTTTCGGCGTGGGCAACGCCCGCGAAACCGCTGAGGCTCGCCGCCAGGCCAAGTGCTGCCAGAGCTTTGAAAAACCGCCGCGTCATCGTGACATTCCTCTTGCAGAACGGCTCCCCCTGGGCTCCTAGCGGAACCCTGCGCCGTTGATGTGATAGTCGGTCCAGTCCCATCGAGGGTTCAACCGCTCGGAGCTTGCTCATTGTCATCTCGCCTATGGCAGATTCCCGCGGAATCTGCTCATTCTGAGAGGCAATTCATTCGAGACGAGGGGCTGCCGTGTATCGCTGGTGCACCGACGAGGTCGAGCCGCACGAACGCTTCGATTATTGGCGCGAAGTTCGCGCCAAGGGGCTGTTCGGGGTCACGGCGGAACTCGATCGCGAACGGCGCGACGACTTCCATGGTGAGTTCTCGCTCAGCCAGGTCGGCGGCGGCGGACTGGTCGAGCTGAAGGCCTCGTCGTACGCGGTCGAACGGAGCCAAGCCGACATCGGCCGTGCGCCGGGCGACAGCATCTGCGTCTACCAGCAGCTCGGTGGCGGCGGCTGGTTCGGCGGCATGCGCTCCGGCGATTTCGCGATTGCCAATGGCAACTTCGCCACCAGCCATACCGACCTGCCCTACCGCACCAGGCCGCTAGGCGCTTCAGGCTTTCACCTGCGCATCCTGAAGATCCCCGTTCGCGCCCTCGCCACTCAGGACAAGCGCATGCGCGAGCTTGCGCCAAAACCCTTCAACGATCCGGCTCTGCACCCCCTGCTCGATGCCTGCTTTGCCGATCTCGGCGAGGCTGCCGCGAACGATGGCTCCCGCGATCCCGCGTCGCTGGTGCAGGCGCTGGGGCACCTGGCGCTGATCGAGCGCGGTATCGTCAGGCCGGGCAGCCGGCGCGGACAGGCCGCGCTGCGGACCGCCCGCCTGTCGCTGGCGCGGCGCCTGATTGCGCGTCATTTGCAGGACCCCGATCTGGCGCCGACGCGGGTGGCCGATCTGCTCGGCGTCTCCGTGCGCCATTTGCACATGCTGTTCGAGGCGACCGACCGCAGCTTCTCCCAGACCGTGACCGAGGAACGGCTGGAGAGAAGCCGCCGCATGATGCGCGAAGCGCCGCAGCGGCTAGTCGCGGACATCGCCGTCGCCTGCGGGTTCGAGAGCCTCGCGACCTACTATCGGGTCTTCAACGCCGCCTATGGCATGGCGCCCGGCGATTTCCGGGCCAAGGCCGCAGGGTCGCGTTAACCACCCGCCTGGCCACCGCAGCGAAAAGCCGAGCCGCGCCCGCTATTTGAGCAAAAACCCTAGGTTTTTTAGGGCCTTCCCGCGTGCGCTCCATTGACTTTGGCGGATTCCTCCTTATGTTCCGGGTCGACGCGGCTCAGATCGAGGAGCGATTCCTGAGCCTTGCGCTTTGTTCGCGTGAGTCAGCACCCCCAGCTTCTTTGAGAGCGCGCCGTTTCGGGGTGGAACGCGACAGCCTTTTTACCCTCGATTCCGAACGGCGGTTTCGACCAGAGGCTCAATGTCCTTTTCCAATCTCGGACTGTCCGAAAAAGTCCTCGCCGCAGTGGCGGCCACCGGTTACACCAACCCCACCCCCATTCAGGAACAGGCGATCCCCCACGTCCTCGCACGCAAGGACGTGCTCGGCATCGCCCAGACCGGCACCGGCAAGACCGCAGCCTTCGTGTTGCCCATGCTCACCATTCTCGAGAAGGGCCGCGCCCGGGCGCGCATGCCGCGCACGCTGATCCTGGAGCCGACCCGCGAGCTCGCTGCGCAGGTGAAGGAAAACTTCGACCGCTACGGGGCCGGCCAGAAACTCAACGTCGCCCTCCTGATCGGCGGCGTCTCGTTCGGCGACCAGGATGCCAAGCTGATGCGCGGCGTCGACGTGCTGATCGCCACTCCGGGCCGTCTGCTCGACCATACCGAACGCGGCGGCCTGCTGCTCACCGGCGTCGAGCTGCTCGTCATCGACGAAGCCGACCGCATGCTGGACATGGGCTTCATTCCCGACATCGAACGCATCTGCAAGCTCGTCCCCTTCACGCGGCAGACCCTGTTCTTCACAGCGACCATGCCGCCGGAGATCCGGCGCATCACCGAAGCCTTCCTGCACAATCCGCAGAAGGTCGAGGTCTCCAAGCCCGCCACCACCGCCGTCACCGTGACGCAGTCGCAGGTGCCCGCCGGCCGCGAGGCGCACGAGAAGCGTGAGCTGCTGCGGCGCCTCCTGCGCGAGGCCAAGGATCTCAAGAACGCGATCATCTTCTGCAATCGCAAGCGCGAGGTCGCGATCGTTCACAAATCGCTTCAGAAGCACGGCTTCAGCGTCGGCGCGCTGCACGGCGACATGGACCAGCCGGCCCGCATGGCCGCGCTCGACCAGTTCCGCAAGGGCGAGCTGCCCCTCCTCGTCGCCTCCGACGTCGCCGCCCGCGGCCTCGACATTCCCGAGGTCAGCCACGTCTTCAATTTTGACGTCCCTCACCACGCCGACGACTACGTCCACCGCATCGGCCGCACCGGCCGCGCCGGCCGTACCGGCACTGCGATCTCGATCGTGACGCCGCTCGACCAGAAGTCGATGACCGCAATCGAGAAGCTGATCGGCCAGAGCATTCCGCGCGCCGAGGGCGATTACGAAGTTCACGCCGACAGCGGCGAGCCAAGCGACCGCCCGCGCGAGCAGCGCGGTCGTGAGCGTTCCCGCGGCGGACGCGGCAAGCCGCAGCGCGGCCGTGACCGCGAGCGCAGCCACGAGCCGCGCGAGGCACGGCATTCGGCCGAAGCAAGGCCGGCACGCGAGGCAAGGCCGCAGCGCGAAACCGGGCACGCTTCGGAGCCGCGCCATGGTTCGCGCCCCCAGGCCAATCATTCGCACGTGCCGTCGATCGGTCGTCCCGAGCCGCGCCGTCAACGCGAGGTCGATACCGAGCCCGGCGATCACTCGCATCTCCCGGCGTTCTTGTTACGACCGGTCCGCTCCCCCGCCGGGGCCTGACACCACTATGCACGTCTGAGTTGAATAGCCGAACGTTTACTGACCGTTCATCATCGTCCGTTAGCCTACGAACATAATTTAAGCATTGCTGCGGTCGATGGGCGCACCGACCGTCGTGGGGTATGTTCTGTGGTCAAGGTGCTCGATGAACACGAACGCACGATGGCGTTCGCCGAGGTGGCGCTCGGTCAGATTCGGTCGCTGAAGCAGACCGCAATTCCCCGCAATTACGAGATCTGGTACGTCTACGCGACCGGCTACAACGCCCCGCTGAACAAGATCATCAACGAGACGCTCGCACGCAACGGCAAGCTGACCGAAGCCGATCTCGAGCAGATCTACGATACCTATCTCTCCCACATCAAAACGACCGACCGTATCGACAAGGTCGGTGCGCGCGTCATCGGCGAGATCGACGACGTGATGACGGTACTGAGCGACGCAATCGGCATGACCGGCACCTACGACGCCAGCCTGTCGGGCGCAAGCGAGCAACTCTCCTCAGCCGGAAGCCGCGAGCAGATCAAGGCGATCGTCGAAGCGCTGTTGCGCTCGACCGGCGAAATGCGCGAGACCAACAAGACGCTGGAAGACCGGCTGAGCCTGTCGAAGAACGAGATCAGCAATCTCCAGCAGAGCCTGGAAGCGATCCGCGCCGAAAGCCTGACCGATCCCTTGACCGGTCTCGGCAATCGCAAATATTTCGACCGCATGATCGGCATGGCCGTGCAGAGCGCGCTTGCCAGCGACGAGCCCCTGTCGCTGCTGCTGCTCGACATCGACCATTTCAAGTCGTTCAACGATTCCTACGGCCACCTCACCGGCGACCAGGTGCTGCGGCTGGTCGGCCTGTCGTTGAAGCAGACCATCAAGGGGCAGGACATCACCGCGCGCTATGGCGGCGAGGAGTTTGCGGTGGTGCTGCCCAGCACCGCGCTGCGCCAGGCCCTCACCGTCGCCGACCACATCCGCCGCGCCGTGATGGCGAAGGAGTTGAAGAAGAAGTCCACCGGCGAGATCCTCGGCCGCGTCACCATTTCCGTCGGCGTTTCGATGCTGAAGCAGGGCGACGACACCGACGCGCTGATCGAGCGCGCCGATGCTTGCCTCTACGCGGCCAAACGCAACGGCCGCAACCGCGTGATTTGTGAAGCCGATCCTGAATACGCCGTCGAGACGCACAACCGGGTGGCGTGAGTGATCGTGGCAAATCTAGTTTTGATCTGGAAGCTCTCGCGGTCTCGTCCTGCACCAAAGGCGTCCTCGGTCTGAGCTTTTCCGGCAAGGATCAGGTCTGATCGAGGAACGCCGAGATCAGAGGATTGACGATCTCGGGGGCATCCTCGAGACAATAATGGCCAACCCCCGCGAGGCGATGGACCCGCGCGCCGGGAAAAACCGCCTCGAAGAGCGGCAGGAAATGCGCCGCATGAAGTGTGCGATCCGCCTCGCCCCAGATCGCCAGCGCGGGCTTGCCGCGGATGGCGCGATCTGCTGCCGCATCGGGTGCTTCGAAGCGGTGAGCGCCGGTTGCAAAACCTTTGGCCCAGCCGATCGCCCCGAGACATTCGGCCGGACTGGCAAAGGGTGCGCCATAGGCGGCAAGCCAGTCGTCGGTGATGATCGCGTTGTTCTCGAAACCATTCAGCTTCAGCGTGCTCAGGATATTGAAGCCGAGCTGCCCGAGCACGGTTTCGAGATTGCCCTCGGCTTCGGCCTGCGCAATCCAGCGAAACCAGGGTGAAACAACAGCATTTGCCGTGACGCGCGCGAGCAGATCCGCCTGGCCAAACGGCGTCGGACCGTTGGTCGAGACGAACCGACGGATCCGGTTCGGATGCCGCGCGGCGAGTCCCATGCCGACCGGACCGCCGAAATCGTGCATCACGAGCGTGATGTCGGTGAGGTCGAGCGCGAGAACGAATTTTTCCAGATTGTCGATGTGGTCCTGGAGCCAGTAACTGCGCGTCGCCGGCGTCTCGCTCTTCCCGAATCCCATGTGGTCCGGAACGATGACGCGGTGTGTCGCGCCCAGCATCGGAATCAGGTGGCGGAATAGATAGCCCCAGGTCGGCTCGCCATGCAGGCACAGCACCACCTCGCCATCGCGGGGGCCTTCGTCGACGAAATGCATCCGGAAAGCGGAGGCATCGGTGAAATGCGGCGCAAAGGCGAAGGTGCCACCGAATGTGGCGTCGGATCGGATCATGGCTTCCTCGACGTAACGCGGTTTTAGATTGCAACCACGATGGCCTAGCGCTTGAGGTTTTAGTTTGCAACCACTAATATCGGCAGTGGGCGCGCGCTCAACGCGAAGCGCAGAGGAGCGGCGGATCGGTCACGATGGGCAAGAGAGTGAGCCACAAAGACTCGCTGTGCGGCGTCGCGCGTCCTCTGGATGCGATCGGCGACTGGTGGTCGCTTTTGATCGTGCGCGATGCCTTCGACGGCTCGCGGCGGTTCGGCGAATTTCAGAGGAGCCTCGGACTCGCCAAGAACATCCTGTCGGCCCGGCTGCGCAATCTTGTCGCGCACGGCATCATGGACGCCGTACCCGCGGCGGAAGGAGGCCCATATCAGGAATATGAGCTGACCGAGAAGGGACGCGGGCTGTTCCTGGTTCTTGCAGCGCTCAGGCAGTGGGGTGAGGACTTCTTCTTCGCGCCCGATGAGAGCCACGTGCTGCTGGTGGACAAGAAATCCACCCTCCCCGTGCGCCGGCTGGAATTGCGTGCCCAGGATGGACGCATTCTTGGTCCCAGCGACACCGTCATACGACGACCGCCGAACACGTCGGAGATGGAAACGGCAAACCGGCAGCCCCGGCCTGCAAAGCGCCGGGCCTCCAAGTCCCGCACGCAGAAAGAGCGGCCATAGCGGCACGAGCCGCAAACCACTACGCTTGACAACCTGATCTGACGAACGACATCTTCATCACCGCCCTACGGCCTGCCCGCGAGAATTTGTCGTCGTGCCCAATCCCCACGATTTTCATACGCCGCAACCGTCCTACAGCAAGAACGAGCTGCTGAGATCGAGCGAAGGCGGCTATTTTGGTCCAGGCAACGCGCAGTTGCCGGCGCCGCCGATGCTCATGATGGACCGGATCAACGAGATCAGCCTGGACGGCGGCGAAT
The DNA here is from genome assembly GCF_028128765.1 of Bradyrhizobium sp. CCBAU 51627. Taxonomy (GTDB): domain Bacteria; phylum Pseudomonadota; class Alphaproteobacteria; order Rhizobiales; family Xanthobacteraceae; genus Bradyrhizobium. The sequence continues at coordinate 600 of NZ_LBJG01000065.1, read as the reverse complement.
ACGGCAAGGGGCACATCGTCGGCGAGCTGGACATAGTGCCGGATCATTGGTTCTTCGACTGCTACCATCGCGGTGACGCAATGATGCCGGGAAGCCTCGCGCTGGACGCGATGTGGCAGATGATCGGCTATTGGCTGGGATGGTCCGGCTCGCCGGGCAAGGGCCGCGCGATCGGCGTCGGCGAGGTCGAGGTCACGGGCGCGATCACGCCGGAGACCCGATCCGTGCGCTATGACGTGGCCATGCGCATGGTCCGGCGCGGCAAGCTGGTGCTCGGGATTGCTGACGGCCGCGTGTTTGCGGACGGTGTCAGCGTGCTCGTGGCGAAGGATATGCGGGTGGGCCTGACCAAGGCTGTCGACTAAGCAGACGGTCTCGTAGGGCGGGCAAAGGCGCATCGCGCCGTGTCCACGATCTCGACATGATCATTTCGAACGGTGGGCACGCTTCCGCTCTGCGAGCTACGGCGGACAAGCCGCCTTGCCTACCTACCGGACCGCCTTCTTGGTCGTCCGTGAAGAACTCTGGCTTCAGGCTGGAATGGCCTGAAGCGCGGCGGTGAGAGCCGAGAGGATTTGGCGCAGCAACAGGCTGAGCCAA
>NZ_LBJG01000064.1 GCF_028128765.1 Bradyrhizobium sp. CCBAU 51627 | reverse complement strand
CGCCTCAACGCCAAAGCTCGCGATGCGCGTACCACCTACGCTAATGCAACTTGACAACAGAGATAGTCGCTCATCCGGCGCTTCGCGCCACCTCCCCCACAAGGGGGAAGGAAAGAAAGAGGCGCCGTCGCGCTACACCGTCGCGCCCTGCGCCTTCGGCCTGCGCAGATGCTCGTCCAGCCGCGGCATGATCTCGACGAAATTGCAGGGGCGCGTGCGGTAATCGAGTTGCGCTTGGAGGATGCCGTCCCAGCCGTCGCGGCAGGCGCCGGGAGAACCCGGCAGGCAGAAGATGTAGGTCGCACCGGCAACGCCCGCGGTCGCACGGCTCTGGATCGTCGATGTTCCGATCTTGGCGTGGCTCAGCATGTGGAAGGCGATCGAGAAACCATCCATGCGCTTCTCGAACAAAGGCTCGATCGCCTCCGGCGTGACGTCGCGGCCGGTGAAGCCGGTGCCGCCAGTGGTGATGACGACGTCGACGCCGGCATCCGCAATCCAGCGGCGAATGACGGCGCGGATCGCCTCGACATCGTCGGTGACGATCTCGCGCGCGGCGAGACGATGGCCCGCCGCGGTGAGGCGATCGACGAGGGTCTGGCCGGACTTGTCATCGGCAAGCGCGCGCGTGTCGGAGACCGTGAGCACCGCGATGTTGAGCGGGATGAACTGTTTGGATTCATCGATCGAGGCCATTTCGTCGCACCTTCTCTCCCACCCACCGCCGTCATCCCCGGGCCGCAGGCTCGCCATCCTTCGAGGCTCGCCAAGGCGAGCACCTCAGCATGACGCCACTACTCCCGGATTCCCCGATGCGCAATCGCATCATAATTCACGTTGCGTCCGGGGCACGAAACCGCTACGGCCCGCCGCCGCCGAACGTGTTACAGGCCTGCAGCGTGCCCTGCTGATAGCCGGTCATGAACCATTGCTTGCGCTGCGCGGCCGAGCCGTGGGTAAAGGAATCGGGCACGACGCGCCCGGTGGCCTGACGCTGCAGCGTATCGTCGCCGATCGCGCTGGCCGTGCTCAGGGCGGCATCGATGTCGCCCGCCTCGAGGAAGTTCGGGCGTTTCTTCGCCTCCCGATTGACCCAGATGCCGGATAGACAGTCGGCCTGCAATTCGACCTTGACCTGGAGCGCATTGGCCTCGGCCTTGCTGCCGGCCTGCTGCTGTCGCCGCGTCACCTTGGGAATGATGCCGAGCAGGTTCTGGATGTGATGGCCGGCCTCATGCGCGATGATATAGGCGGTGGTGAAGTTGCACGCCGACTTGCCGGAACAGCCGTGGAAGCGCGTCTCGACCTCGCGGAAGAACGAGGTGTCGAGGAAGATGGTGCGGTCCGGCGGGCAGTAGAACGGCCCCATCGCCGACTCGGCCCGGCCGCAGCGGCCGCCATTGGTAATGTTGCGGAACAGCACGACCTTCGGGCCGGTGTAGGACTGGCCCGAGGCCTGGAAGATCTCGCTCCAGCGGTCGTCAATCTCGCCGAGGATGCCGGAAATCATGCTGCCCATTTCGTCGGACGGCGCCCCGCGCTTGGCGCGGGATGACGGACGGTCGTTCTGGTAGCTCGGCGCCTGGCCGCCGCCGGAGAGAATCTCGGCGCCGCCGATCAGGAGGCGCGGATCGATGCCGAAGGCATAGCCGATCAGGCCGAGCACGATGATGGTGCCGATGCCGAGCCCGCCACCACCCATCGGCAGGCCGAACCCGCCGCCTCCACCGCCGCCAAATCCTCCGCCGCCTTCGTCGCGACGATCCTCGATGTCGTCGCTGCGGCGGAAATCATCGTAGCGCATGGCGGGCTTCCCTCAAGTCTTGATGGCATCAATTGCGCGGCGCAGAAACGCTGGGGCTCAACGCGCCACATACGTAAAATTTCCGTTGCCTTTATCAATATCGTGGCCGGCAAAAATTGCCTAGTACGACAGCGCGCTCGCATCAGCAATTTTTTCCGAGGGCCATGCATTTTTTTCCGAGAGAAGATTGACCACCGCCAGGCCGCTGCAGAGCGAGGATGCGCGAAATAGGCTGCAAAACACGGCGGATGCGAGCAATCGCCGGCTCGCGCAACGCGATGCAGGTCTTGCTCGTGCAAGCGGCGGGTTAAGTCGTTTTTTACTTTGCCGCTTCATTGTAACGGTCAGTCGGTTGTTTGGTCCCGCGTCGCCGACAGCGTCGCCTGAGTCAGAGTTCTTGAGTCATGGTAGTGTCGCGTCGCGGGGCGTCTGCAAAGGCGCCCCGCACAAACTTTGAGTCCGCTTCGCACAGCATCATCGTCGGCGACTGCGTCGCCGAGATGTCGAAGCTTCAGCCCGGTAGCGTCGATCTGGTGTTCGCAGATCCGCCCTACAACCTCCAGCTCAAGGGCGACCTCAAGCGCCCCGACGAATCCCATGTCGATGCCGTCAACGACGACTGGGACAAGTTCGATTCGTTTTCCGCCTATGACGATTTCACCCGCGCCTGGCTGCTGGCCGCGCGCCGCGCCATGAAGCCGTCGGCGACGATCTGGGTGATCGGCTCCTATCACAACATCTTTCGCGTCGGCGCGATCATGCAGGACCTCGGCTTCTGGCTCCTGAACGACATCGTCTGGCGCAAGACCAACCCAATGCCGAATTTCCGCGGCCGCCGCTTCACCAACGCGCACGAGACCATGATCTGGGCCGCGCGCGACGAGAAGGCCAAGGGCTACACCTTCAACTACGAGGCGCTGAAGGCCGCCAACGAGGACGTGCAGGCCCGCTCCGACTGGCTGATCCCGCTCTGCACCGGCGAGGAACGCCTCAAGGGCGCCGACGGCAAGAAAGTGCACCCGACGCAGAAGCCGGAAGGTCTGCTCGCGCGCGTGCTGCTGTCGTCGTCCAAGCCCGGCGATCTCGTGATCGATCCGTTCAACGGCACCGGCACCACCGGCGCCGTCGCCAAGCGTCTCGGCCGCTCCTATATCGGCTTCGAGCGCGACAAGACCTACGCCAAGGCGGCCGAGGCCCGCATCGCCGCGGTCGAGCCGCTGCCAGAGGAGAGCCTCGCCCCGTTCATGACCGCGCGCGAAGCGCCGCGCGTGGCGTTCTCCGAGCTGATCGAGCGCGGCATGATCATGCCCGGCACGAAACTGTTCGACGCCAAGAAGAAGCTGGGCGCGCTGGTGCGCGCCGACGGCGCCATCATGCTCGGCGACAGGGTCGGCTCGATCCACCGCATCGGCGCGGTGGCGCAGGGTGCACAGGCCTGCAACGGCTGGACCTTCTGGCACGTCGAGACCAAGACGGGTCTCAAGCTGATCGACGAGCTGCGCGCCGAGATCCGCGCCGGCATGGCCGAATAGCCGCGGTTTCCGCTCTTGAAGGCTGGGCAAAGCGAAGCGTGCCCGCACTTGAGGCCGCGGTCTTACGACGACGATCGGGCCTTTGTTACGCCGGCCGGTCTGCGCAGCGCGCAGATACCACACGGCAAACTCGTCGGTTGCCCTCCCCGACCACGATCAGGCAAGAGAAAGCCCGCGGCGCAGCCATGATATCTGCGTCCGCTCTCGACGCCGAACCGCATTCGCTGTTGGTCGCCAATCCTTCCACCAACCCTTGGGGAGATGCCAGATGCTCAAATTCTATTTCAACGGATCGCCGAACCCGACCAAGGTCGCGTTGTTCCTCGAGGAGGCTGGCCTGCCTTACGAGCCGGTGAAGATCGACACCCGCAAGGGCGAGCAGTTCACGCCGGACTATCTGAAGATCAATCCGAACGCCAAGGTGCCGGCGATCGACGATGGCGGCACCATCGTGTTCGACAGCAATGCCATCCTGCTTTATCTCGCCGAGAAGACCGGCAAGTTCCTCCCCACCAACCGCGCCGAGTTGCTGTCCTGGCTGATGTTCGTGGCGTCAGGCGTCGGGCCGTATTCGGGTCAGGCCGTGCACTTCAAGCATTTTGCGCCGAAGGACCAGAACCACGATTACGCCCATAATCGCTATCAATACGAGACCGATCGCCATTACAAAATTCTCGACGGCCACCTCGATGGCCGCCGCTATATGGTCGGCGATGCCTACTCGATCGTCGACATGGCGCTGTGGGGCTGGGCGCGGATGGTGCCGTTCAAACTCGGCGACGACGCCTTTGCCCGTTACCCGAACGTCAAGCGCCTGGTCGACGAGATCTCGGTACGGCCGGCCGCCGCGCGCGCGATCGCGCTCAAGGACAAGTTCACCTTCAAGGCCGAGATGGACGACGAGGCGCGCGCCAACATGTTCAGGCACATGACGACGAAAGTGGCCTGAACCTCCTACCGCGAATGACGGGCCACGCGCATGCGCGTGGCCCTTTGCTTTCAAGCGGCGTGGACCGAGTCCAGGAACTTCGCCACCTCCTGCTTCAGACGATTGCTGTCTGAAGACAGCGAGCGCGCCGCCGACAGCACTTGCGCGGACGCGGAGCCGGTCTCCGAGGCGCCGCGCTGCACGTCTTCGATGTTGGTCGAGACGCGCCGGGTGCCTTGCGCAGCCTGCTGGACGTTGCGGGAGATTTCCTGCGTGGCGGCGCCCTGCTGTTCCACGGCGGCGGCGACGGTCGAGGAAATCTCCGACAGCCGCTCGATGGTGCCGCTGATCTCCCTGATCGAGCCGACCGACTCTTCCGTCGCGGCCTGGATGCCCGAGACCTGCTGGGCGATCTCGCCGGTAGCCTTCGCGGTCTGCTCGGCCAGCGCCTTGACCTCGGTGGCGACGACGGCAAAGCCGCGGCCCGCTTCGCCTGCACGCGCCGCCTCGATGGTGGCATTGAGCGCCAACAGGTTGGTCTGACCGGCAATCGTGCTGATCAGCTCGACCACATCGCCGATGCGGGCGGCCGCCTTGGAGAGCTCGCCGACGCGTGCATTGGTCTTGCTCGCCTGCCCGACGGCTTCGCTGGCGATGCGGGCGGACTCCTGGACCTGGCGCGCGATCTCGTTCACCGAGGAGGACAGCTCTTCGGTGGCGGACGCGACGGCCTGGACGTTGGTGGTCGCTTCCTGCGAGGCGGAGGCGACTTCTGTCGACAGATCCTGGGCGCGTGTCGCCGTCGCCGTCAGCGTGCCCGCGGAGGCCTCGAGCTCGCTCGACGCCGACGACACCGTATCGACGATCTCGCCGACCGCCTGCTCGAACCGATCGGCGAGAAGGACCATGTCCTTCTTGCGGTCCTCGGCTTGCCGCGCCTCGGTCTCGGTCTGCTCCTGGCGCAGGCGCTCGGTGTCGATCATGCTGGTCTTGAACACCTCGATCGCCTTGGCCATGTCGCCGATCTCGTCAGCCTTGCCCCGCCCAGGGATCTCGACCGCGAGATCGCCGCCGGCGAGCCGCCCCATCGCGCGCGTCATCGCGGTCAGCGGCCCGACGATACTGCGGGCGATCAGGAAGGCAACGATCAATCCGAACAGGGTGGCCAGGCCGCCCGCGATCTCCTGCACCGACGTCGTGCCATCGATCGCAGCTTCAGCCTGGTTGCGCGAGTTCTTGTAGTCTTTCTTCAGGGTGGTCTCCGCGACCTTGAGCTTGGCAATGCTGTCGACGATCAGCGGCGCGAGACTCTTGTGGTAGATCTCGTCGGCCTGCAGCATCGCGGCCGACGTGGTCTCGAACGCCGATTTGTAGATGCCGAGCGAGGTCTTCACCGGCGCGAGCGTGGCGCGCAATTCCGTCGCCTGCGGAGACTTTTCGAGCGCCGAAAGCCGCTGCATGGCCCTGTCCACATTGGTTCTGAAGTTGGCGGGCCCCTTGGTATCGCGCAGGGCCAGGAAGCGCCAATTGGCGATCTGAACGAAGAGCAGCCTGGATTCGAGGTCCGCGACGAGAGCCGCGGTGTCTTCATCCACGGCTGCGCGCGCGACATCGACCAGCTTGGCTATCTTGGCGGTCAATTCATCGCCGCTCGGCAGCAGCGTCGCCTTGCCGGTCCGCGCCTCATTGACCGCATCGCCGAGATTGTCGCGGAGACTTCGCATCTTCGCGATGTCGGCGATCAGATCGTTGTAGAGCCTGCGCCGCTCCTCGGACATCGTGCCCTTGGCGCCGATCTGCAGCAGTTCGGTCGCCGCGGTCTCCCGCTCCGAAGCCTCCTTCATCGCGGACTCATTGGCGTCGTAGATGTAACGGAGATTGGCGCGCTGGATCGCCTGGAGATGGGTGGATATCTCCAGCACCCGCGCCGTGCTGTCCGAGAGCGCAGATTGTTTTGCGACTTGGTCCTGCACGGACCGCAAACTCCAGATGGCGACCACCGCCATCACCAGACCAACCAGCACCAAAGCCATGAAGCCGGCATAGAGACGGCCCCTAATCTGCAAACGAAAGCTCGGCATTCCCACTGTCCACCCAGATGCATGTGAATTCGGGCGGACGCACGACTCCGGCGATCGTCGCGGCCACCCCGGCAGCCGCGCTTCGCGCACTTCGCACGACTCAACGCTGCACCGCGATACAATGCGGGACACTCGTTAATTGAACCTTCAAATGCCTCGCGCGAGCCCTGCGAAGGACTACTCATGTTCTGCTAATTTTATCGGCAAAAATGCCAAAATCCTGGCGCGAGCCCCGCAATGACATGCAACGGGCTGCATGCGTTGCGGGGATAACATCCTCTCCTTCAGCCCACGGCCCTCACAGCCGTTTGCGGAAACGGACCAAGCGCCCTTTCGGTCAGCACCGAGTCGCAATACTCCCGGATCTCCTTGATCTTGCCGTTCTCGAACTGGAACACGAGACAATAATCGTTGTCGTAAGGTGCGCCCTCAGCCGTGACGTTGTCGCCCTTGGCTTCCACCACGACGATATCGTCATCGGCAATGAAGCGGTGAGCGACCGTACGTGTCCGGTCACGAAGGCGGCTGCGCACATAGCCGTGCAGATCGTTCAGGATCGCCTCCTTCCCGGCGAAGGTACGCGACCAGGAATACTGGCCGGTCACGACCCATCTGGCATCGTCGGCAAGGCTTGCGGTGAACAGGGAGCGGTCGCGCACCGCCGGATCTGGGCTGGCGGCGGCGGCAAAGATTTCCTGCATCAGTTTCTTGTTGGCGCTCGTGCTCATGGCGGCATCTCCTGATAGTGGCAACACGGAGAACGTCGCAGCCCGACCGTAATTCTTCAAATCGATAGAGGATATGATATCTATTCGCTTCATGAATTTGAATTCGCTCGACCTCAATCTACTGACCGCGCTCGACGCGCTGCTGCGCGAGGCCAATGTCAGCCGCGCCGCCATGCGCATCGGGCTGTCGCAGCCGGCCACGAGCCACGCGCTGCAACGCCTGCGCGACATCTTCGGCGATCCGCTGCTGGTCCGCACCGGCGCACGGATGGAGCTGACACCGCGAGCCCAGGGCTTGCGCGCGCCGCTGGCACAGGCGCTCGACCAGGTGCGCGGGCTGTTCGTGCCCGAGGCGTTCGACGCCGCACGCAGCGAGCGAGCATTCCGGTTGATGATGCCTGATCTCGCCGTCGAACTATTGATGCCGCCGCTGATGGAGAAGGTGACGCGCCTTGCGCCCAACGTGCGCATTGACGTCGTGCCGTGGCGGGGGCCGGCGATCTTCCACGCCGAGTTCGCCCGCACCATCGACCTCGTGATTTCGATCGGCAACGCCTTCAAGGGCTTCCACCGCCAGCTGCTCTACACCGACGGCGACGCGTTGGCAGTGCGGCGCGGTCATCCGCTTGCGCCAAAGCTGAAGCGGCGCGAAGTGTTTCTCGCCGCGCGCCATGTCGGCGTGATCATTCGGGGCAACGCCGAGGATCTGATCGACACCTGGCTTCGGCCCAAGGGCATCGAGCGGCACATCTCGCTGGTGGTGCCAGGTTATCTCGAAGCGCTACACGTTGCCGCCCGCACCGACCTCGTCGCCTTCGTGCCGCGCCGGCTGATCGCCGCGCTGTCGAAGCAGCTCGGGCTGGTGACGGTGAGCCCGCCGCTCGATCCCGGCATCGACGAGCAGTTCATGTTCTACCCGACGCGGGCGCAGATGGACCCCGGCTCGATCTGGCTGCGGCAGCTGATGCTCGAGACCGGGCGGGAGCTGGAGCAAGCCAAGCGCAAGCTCTCGTAGCGGTCGGCAAAGCGAAGCGTGCTCACCATCTGCCACTACTGGAGAAAGAGCGTGGGCACGGCGCTTTGCGCCTTGGCCCACCCTACAAGAGCCTCACGCCTTCTGCGCGGCCATCACCTTTGCCACCGCGGGGCGATCGGACATGCGCTTGAAATGGTCCGCGATCTTCGGCGTTGCGTTGATGTCGACACTGTCGCCTTCGAGCCAGGTCGAGAGCGTGTAGAGGTAGGGATCGCAGATCGTGAACTGATCGCCCATCACCCACGGCCCCTTGAACATCGTCTGCTCGATCAGGTTGAAGCAGGCACCCATGGTCTTCGGCACCATCGCCTTCATGTCGGCGAACGAGCTTTCCTGCGTCGCCCAGCGCGCGCCGCGCATCTTGTGGGCGTGATTGATGTGCACGGTCGAGCAGAGATAGGAGTTGAACGACTGCACCTGCGCGAAGTCGAAGGGATCGTCGAGCGGCGCGAGCTTCGCCTTGGGAAAGCTCTGCGCGATGTAGGCCAGCATCGCCGGGGTCTCCGTCAGGACACCCCGGTCGGTGACCAGGGCCGGAACGCGCCCCTTCGGATTGATCTTGAGATAATCCGGGCTGTTCTGCTGGTTGTCCTTGAAGCTCAGCCGTTCGGCCGTGTAGTCGATGCCGGCCTCCTCCAGGGTGATGTAGGTGGCGAGCGCGCAGGTGCCTGTGGCGTAGTAGAGCTTGAGCATGTCGGACCTCGTGGGAAAACCGGAAATTAACGGCTGCCGCCCCCGGCGTCCATAGCACGACGTTCTCGGCGCTCTTGCTCTTCGCAGTTGCCCACGGCCGCCCGCCTGTGCCAAGACGCCCGGAATGGGAGGGGTTTTGTCATGACGGTACTCATCGCCGGTGGCGGCATCGGCGGGCTGACGCTTGCGCTCAGCCTGCACCAAATCGGCGTTCCCGCAAAAGTGTTCGAGAGCGTTGCGGAACTGAAGCCGCTCGGCGTCGGCATCAACGTGCTGCCGCATGCGGTGCGCGAGTTGATCGAGCTCGGGCTGCTCGACAAGCTGGACGCCAGCGGCGTACGCACCCGCGAACTCGCTTATTTCTCCAAGCACGGCAAGCCGATCTGGAGCGAGCCGCGCGGGCTGGAGGCCGGCTACAAATGGCCGCAGTTCTCGATCCATCGCGGCACGCTGCAACAGATCCTGCTCGACACCGCGATCGAGCGGCTCGGCCGCGACAACATCCTCACCAGCCATCATCTGACCGGCTGGAGCGAGACGACAGGCGGCGTCCGCGCCGACTTCATCGACAGGGCAACCGGCAAGGCCGCGGGGACCTACGACGGCGCGATCATGATCGCCGCGGATGGCATCCATTCCGCCGCACGCGAGAAGCTCTATCCGAACGAAGGTCCGCCGATCTGGAACGGCCGCATTCTCTGGCGCGGCGTCACGCCGGCCAAGGCGTTCCTCACCGGCCGCACCATGATCATGGCCGGCCACGAAATCCTGAAATTCGTCTGCTATCCGATCTCGAAGGAGCCGGACGAATCCGGCAGCCACCTCATCAACTGGGTCGCCGAGCGCCACATGCCTCCGACCTATCAATGGCGGCGCGAGGACTATAACCGCACCGCCCGGCTGGAAGAATTCCTGCCCTGGTTCGAGAGCTGGAAATTCGACTGGCTCGACGTCCCCGGCCTGATCCGGAGCTGCCCGCACGCCTATGAGTATCCGCTGGTCGACCGCGATCCGGTGTCGCAATGGACCTTCGGCAAGGTCACGCTGATGGGCGACGCGGCGCACCCGATGTACCCGATCGGCTCGAACGGCGCCTCGCAGGCGATCCTCGACGCCCGCACCATCACCCGCGAGATCCTGACGCATGGTCCGACGACCGAGGCACTGCTCGCCTACGAGGCCGAGCGCAGGCCGGCGACCACCGACCTCGTGCTGCTCAACCGCAAGAACGGCCCCGAGCAGGTGATGCAGCTCGTCGAGGAGCGCGCGCCTGACGGCTACAAGGTCGTCACCGACGTGCTGTCGCAGCAGGAGCTGGAAGACATCGCCGCGAACTACAAGCGCGTGGCGGGGTTCCAGGTCGAGGCGCTGAATGCCAAGCCGCCGATCGTGAGCAAGGACGCGCGCGCGACGGCGTGAATTTTTCGAGAGAGCTCAAACCAGACGAGCTGTGCATTGATGCGCCCTCGCCCCTTGTGGGAGAGGGCAGCGACGCCGGTCAATGCAAACTCGCTTGGGTGAGGGGTCTCTCTCCGCGAGTCCGATCCGCATTTGAGCCGGCGGAGAGAACCCCTTGTATCTGCACGGGACCATTTTGTGCGATGGAAGCGACTTAGCGCCTTGGCCGGTGGCCACCGGCCAAGGCGCGTGGCGATGTCG
>NZ_LBJG01000063.1 GCF_028128765.1 Bradyrhizobium sp. CCBAU 51627 | reverse complement strand
GGTGCTGAACTCCGCCAAGACGCTGTCGTCCGAAAGCGCCCGTCTCCGCGCCGAGCTCGATCGCTTCATGGCGAACATCCGGGCAGCTTAAGGCGGCTGCGTCCGAAGCCCTTGCTGTGGCGTTACTCTGCGCTGTCGTCCCGGATCTGCGCGCCGCCCTGGACAACGCTACGCGTTGCCGAGAGCTGCGCCAGTCCCGGACGACGGAGTGAGGAGGTGCCAGCCTCACTCCTTCCCGAATGCCCGCTTCAGCTCCAGCTTTGCCTTCTCCAGCCGCGTGCGTTGCGTCTTTGGCAAGGTCTTGCCGGCGCGGTTGATATAGAACGTCAACATCGAGAGCGCCGAGCGATAGGCGCCGGCCTTGCGGCGCGAGCTGTGCTCGGCGGACCGCTTCAGCGAAGCTGCGATCCTCTTCGGGCTGGTGAGCTTGAATACCCCCCGCTTGAGATCGAGTGCGTCGCTCTCCCTCGTTACGCGCTGCGACCATCGCTTCGATGTCGCGCGCTCCGTGCTCTTGCGCGCGCTGCTGCGGTGCGCGCTGGTCTTCCTGTGTGCGGCGGTTCTGCGCGAATGTGTCGTCTTTCTGACATGAGCCATGCGGCAACTCCTTGCGGGTCCGCCGGAAACGGTCGGCAGTCGCCGCAGTTCCTATGGGAACTTGCCGTTGCCGCAGGCGTTGTCGCAGGTGGCAGGCGGAATGCCGCATCCCCAGACCCAGCAACCCGATGGAATTGCAGCAGAGCCCCGCGCTGAATTATGGACCTGCAATCTCGGCGGCAGCCGCGACCGATCGCATCGTCGCGACCAGCATTCCCGCGCGGCTTGACGCGTTGCCCTGGAGCGGATTCCATACCCGCGTCGTGCTGGCGCTCGGCATTACCTGGATCCTGGATGGTCTCGAGGTGACGCTGGCCGGCGCGCTCTCAGGCGCGCTGAAGCAGAGCCCGATGCTGCACTTCTCCAACCTCGATCTCGGCATCGCGAATTCTGCCTATCTCGCGGGCGCCGTGCTTGGCGCGCTCGGATTCGGCTGGCTCACCGACCGCATCGGCCGCAAGAAGCTGTTCTTCATTACGCTGGCGCTCTATCTCTCTGCGACGGCCGCGACCGCGCTCTCGTGGAACATCGCGAGCTACGCGCTGTTTCGCTTCCTGACGGGCGCCGGAATCGGCGGCGAATACACTGCGATCAACTCGACGATCCAGGAGCTGGTGCCGGCGCGCTATCGCGGCTGGACCGATCTCGTCATCAACGGGAGCTTCTGGATCGGGGCGGCGATGGGCGCAGTGGCAGCGATCGTGCTGCTCGATCCGGCGGTCATCGGTCCCGATCTCGGCTGGCGTCTGGCCTATCTCATTGGCGCGGCCATCGGCCTCGTCGTGCTCCTGATGCGGATGTGGATTCCGGAGAGTCCGCGCTGGCTGATGATTCATGGCCGGCCCGAACAGGCCCACAAGATCGTCGACGACATCGAGCGTACGGTGATCGGACACGATCAGGATACGAGCCAGGGGCATTTCCCCAAAATGCGGCTGAAGATGCGCGATCACACTCCGATTGGCGAAGTCGTGCATACGCTGTTCGCCGCCTACCGCCGGCGCGCGCTGGTCGGCCTGGTGCTGATGGTCGCACAGGCTTTCTTCTACAACGCGATCTTCTTCACCTTCGCACTAGTTCTGACCGATTTTTACGGCATCAGCGCCGATCATGTCGGCTGGTACCTGCTGCCATTCGCCGCCGGCAATTTCCTCGGCCCGCTGCTGCTTGGCCGACTGTTCGACACGCTCGGCCGCCGCGCCATGATCATGTTCACCTATGGCGTCTCGGGTCTGCTGCTGGCGCTGGCGGGTTACCTGTTCTCGATCGGCGCATTGAGCGCGCAGGGGCAGACCGTCGCCTGGATGGTGATCTTCTTCTTTGCATCGCCCGCGGCAAGCGCGGCGTATCTCACGGTGAGCGAGACCTTTCCGCTCGAAGTTCGCGCGCTGGCGATCGCGGTCTTCTATGCGGTCGGCACCGGCATCGGCGGCGTCGTGGGTCCCGCGCTGTTCGGTGCGCTGATCGACACGGGGTCGCGCAACAGCGTGTTCGCCGGCTATTTGCTGGGGGCCGTCCTGATGATCGCGGCCGCGATCGTGGCGTGGCGCTACGCCATATCCTCGGAGCGAAAATCGCTCGAAGAAATCGCGCGGCCGCTCGCTTTCATGGAGTAGACTATGAAATCGGAATTCGCTGAACTTGATCAGAGGCGTCCCATGCCAGATGATGAAGCGCCCGACGCTGTGCCGGTGCCGCATGCGCTCGTTCCTCATCTCGACGAGACCGCGATCCTGCTCGACATCGACGGCACGCTGCTCGATCTGATGCCGACGCCGCGCGAGGTATGGGTGCCGCCGGGCCTGTCTGAGACGCTGAACCGGCTGACGGAGCGGACGTCTGGCGCGCTGGCCATGGTCAGCGGCCGCTCGCTCAACGACATCGACCTGATCTTTGCGCCCGACGTGTTTCGCGCCGTCGCCGGTCACGGTGCGGAGATGCGGCTTTCGGTGGGGAACGAGGCCGACGACGTCCACGCGCCGCCGATGGACAAGGAGCTGAAGCGGCGACTGGCCGCGATCGCAAAGCTCAGTCCCGGCATTCTTCTCGAGGACAAGGGCTATTCATTGGCGCTGCATTATCGCCTCGCGCCGCATGCGGAGAAGGCGATCTATGAAGCGGTCTCGCTGATCCGCGCCGATCTGCCCAATGCGCCGATCGAGGTCCTGCCCGGTAAGTTCGTCTGCGAGATCAAGCATTCGGGTTTCACCAAGGCCACCGGCGTACGCGAGCTGATGAAGCAGGAGCCCTTCAAGGGGCGCCGTCCGATCTTCATCGGTGACGACGTCACTGATGAAACCGTGTTTGCGATCATGCCCGACATGAACGGCCTTTCCTTCTCGGTCGGCCGCCGCGCCATCGGCGTCAACGGCCACTTCGATGCGCCGAATGACGTGCGTGCTTTCCTTGCGCGCCTGCTCGACGACACAAGGTTGGAATAAGGCATCGTCACCGGAGAGCCGCATTGTCGTCTGCGGAGTTCCGTTGCGCGTGTGGTTCGTGTGGCGGGAAGCCGGCGCCGGGCTCTATTTCTCGAGTGAAATCGTCGGGTTCCCTTGCGGGAAACTGGTTCCAACGCGCGTGCCTGACTTTGGTTTCATTTCGTGGAAATGATGACCGGAACCATATTGATGAACGGCAGTTAAACGGGGTGGAATGAACAGGAGGGGACGACCTGTGAACTTAGTTGTCGTTTCAAATCGAGTTGCGCGCGGCAAACCCAACGAACCTATGACGGGCGGCCTTGCTGCGGCCTTGCTTCCCGTCGTGGAGCATTCAGGTGCTATCTGGGTGGGTTCCTCCGGTCGCGTGCGTGACGGCCATCAGAAGGAACCGTTCGCTGAGATCGAGGCACTGGGATCAGGCGCGATTGCGACGCTGGATTTGCCCGCGGCGCACTACGGCGGCTATTACGAAGGTTTCGCCAATTCGGCGCTGTGGCCGGCGCTGCATTCGCGCAGCGATCTGATCCGCGTCTCCCGCGAAGACTATATCAGCTATCGCGAAGTCAACGCATTCATGGCGCGCGCCCTGATGCGCTTCCGAAAAGTCAAGACCGCGTTCTGGGTGCAGGATTATCATTTCCTTGCGCTCGGTGCGGAGTTGCGCGATCTCGGCGTCGATGATCCCATCGGCTTCTTCCTGCATACGCCGTGGCCGGTGGCTGCGGTGATCCAGGGCGTGCCCAATCATCGTGAGCTGATCACGGCGATGCTGGCCTATGACCTGCTCGGTTTCCAGACCGAGGCGGATTGTCAGAATTTCCTCGGCTATGCCGGCGGTGAGCTCGGCCTCATCATCGACGACGGCGTCGTGCTCTCACAGTACGGCCGCACGCGTTGCGAAGTATTTCCGATCGGCATCGACGCAGAAAAATTCGCAGCCTATGCGGCGAAGTCGGCCTCCCATCCCGATGTCTCACGCCTGCGTCGCAGCTTGAACGGCGAGCGGCTCGCGATCGGCGTGGACCGGCTCGACTATTCCAAGGGCCTCGTCAACCGGATCAGCGCGTTCGATCGGCTCTGGACCGATCAGCCGCAGTTTGCGCGCAGCATCTCGCTGTTGCAGATTGCCAACCCGTCGCGCGGCGGCATCGAGGCCTATGGCAATCTCCAGAACGAGGTCGCGCGCCTCGTCACTGATATCAACGGACGGCATGGCGAGGTCGACTGGACCCCGATTCGCTATCTCAACAAGGGATTCAGCCAGGCCGTGCTCGCCGGCCTCTATCGGACCGCGCAGATCGGCGTGGTGACGCCATTGCACGACGGCATGAACCTTGTCGCCAAGGAATATGTCGCCGCGCAAAATCCGGCCGATCCCGGCGTGCTGGTGCTGTCGAAATTCGCCGGTGCTGCCAACGAGCTCGACACCGCGCTGCTGGTCAATCCGCACGACGTCGACGGCATGGCCCGTGCGATTGCCGTAGCCGCCGCGATGCCGCTCACCGAGCGCAAGATGCGATGGGACGCGATGATGAAGACCCTGCAGGGCCATACCATCCAGCAATGGTCGTCGGATTTCGTTGCCGAGCTGGAGAAGTACCGCACCGAGAAGGCTGCGGCCGCCCCGCTCGCCGCACAGCCGCCGCAAGCGCTGCGATGGCTGAAATCGGCGATTTCGGGTGTCCGGTTGATCTAGCCTTTCTCCCCGTTCTTGCGGGGAGAGAGGCGCGCCCTCAATAGCAATACGACACACCATCCAGAATAGCGCATTGCCGCTTGTTCGGGGCGTTCGGATCGTCAATCGGCACCATGCCTTTACCCTGGCCGACGAATACGCCGGGCCCGACATGCACCGAACTCTTGTTACCGATGATGACGCTCTGGTGCGGCGTCGTGCTGGAGCGCGTCCCGTCCGGCCAAAGGATGGCATCGCCTGAAAGCACTCCGCGCCGCCCGTCGTCGCAGGTCACATCGACGCCTTGGCGCGTGCAGGCCTGGGCCTGAGCCGGCGCGGCAAAGCCGGAGCCAAAGGCTGAAATCAGGCTCAGGGCAGCGATGGTCGTGCGGATGGTCATGGCGTCCCCGGTCATGTGTGGCGTCCTCGGGTGAATCGTCGCGCCAAACCCGCGATCGGTTCAGCCCCAAAGGCTTCTGGGCAGATCCGGGACGCGACATATTCTCCTGTGAATACAATGCGCTGCGGAAAATTTACCCGATTTACCCGCGATCCCTTGCAAAATCACCGGCGCCCCTTCAAGAGAGGGCGCTCCGGAGAGATGGCCGAGTGGCTTAAGGCGCACGCTTGGAAAGCGTGTGTGCGGGAAACCGTACCGTGGGTTCGAATCCCACTCTCTCCGCCAGCCCTCAAGATATTGATTTGTTTGCAGAAGTTTAGGACTCGCCGAGGCGCTGTACACATCGGCGTCGTCAATGGCGTCCTATCTACGGCTGCGGGGGGTCTTGCCGGTATTTCCAGCTTCGACCACCCCTTGATCTGTTATCGGAAATGACCCTGAGCAGCCTTGTCGGGCCGTCCTCGGGCTTGCTATTAGCTTCCTGCCTCCGGCTGGAAGGTCGTGAGGCGGTCTGCCGCCCTGCGAACAGGAATGTGCGCGGGCTTGTGACATTTGGCGACGAGAACTGATTAGAGACCACGTCGTGACCGGCCGACCGACTCACTTCCTTGCTCAGACGCTCCAGCAAGCCATGCTGGCGTTGCGGGCGAAGCAGTTCGGCCAGGCGAAGCAGCTGGCCAGCGAGGTTCTGAAGTCGAACCGGACGGACCGCAATGCGGTCCTCATCCTCGCACACGCCCTGATCGGACAAGATCACGCGGATGAAGCGGTCGGACCGCTGGAACGGGCCGCGCGGCGTACCGGGGATGCGGAAATCGAGACTTTGCTTGGCGCGGCACTTTGCGCCGCGAGGCGGCAGGCGGACGGCATCCTTCAGTTGCGCCGAACCGTCGCCAGGCGGCCTTGTTATCTCCCGGCTTTCCAGGAGCTGGCGGGGCAGCTCGCCAAGGCGGGACATCTCGATGAAGCAATCAGCATTATTGAGGAAGGCCTGGCGCTGGCGCCCGATAGCATAGAGCTGACCCTCGATCTCGGACGTTTGTGGATCCAGAACCACGACCGCGCAAGGGCACGCGCGGCGCTGGTGCGCGCACGCGACTCCGCTCCAGGACGGCCGGACGTCTTGACTGAGCTCGGTCGGGTTCTGATCATTGACGGAGACTATTCCAGCGCCGCAGAGGCGTATCGGCATGCACTGGCCTTACGTCCAGACGACCTGCTTTCGCGCGCCAATCTCGCAACATGCCTGCTCGAGATGGGTGACCGCAACCGCGGCGAAGCGGCGCTGCGCTCCATCCTGCGCGGCCGACCCCAGATGCTGGGCCGCGTCGCTTTCACGCTCGCCACAACGTCTCACGGCCGCTTCTTCTTCCGACCGAGCGAGGCCGCGAGCTTCCTGGAGAGAAACGAGAGCTAAAGCGGGATGAGGTTAGGTTGAATCGATTTGGGATTCCCAAATCAGCTTCTTTCTGATTCACCATGCTGGCTGGAAGGAGGCCAGCA
>NZ_LBJG01000062.1 GCF_028128765.1 Bradyrhizobium sp. CCBAU 51627 | reverse complement strand
CACATAACTCGGAATTATGGTGGTTCAGAAAGATAGTCAGCTTCCGCTTCCCAGTCATTCGGGCACGGATGTCCTTTCAAAGTGGACCAATCAGAGCGATTTTACTGGCGAGACGCTCGTGGGCCTCGACTTGACGGGCCGTTCTGTGCGCCAATCGCTGTTTTCGGGAACGCTATTCCGGGATTGCAATTTTCGAGAATGCGATTTCAGCCGCTCGGATTTCGAGGCGTCCATTTTCGAATCCTGCACATTCTTCAATTGCGACTTCACAGTGGCGGACTTCCGTTCCGCGGACACTGTCAATTCAACCTTCGAGGGATGTTCGTTCCAACAAGGATCAGTGAGAGCCAGCCGGTATGAGGCCTGCACTTTTCGCCAGTGCAGCTTTGAACTGCAGACTTTCGAGGAAAACGAACTAGCGGGGACGGCCCTAATCGACTGCATCTTTCACCGGGCCACTCTTCTGCATTGCCGTTTCGAGAAGACGCGCTTCGAGCGAACCGATCTTTCCGACTGCACTTCGCAGTACCACTTATTTGTAAACTGCGGCTTTGAGAAATGTGGCTTCAACGCCGAATCTGTAGGTCTGACCTTCGGCCTGTCACTCGACAACCTGAATGATTTGACGCTCGTTTGGCGCGGCACCCCCGTGGAGCGCGCCAGCGGTCCCATGCTGGTAAAGGATCTTCTCACGACTTACGAGGCCAGGCGCTGGCCATTCTTGGCATCAATTCTGAGCTTAAATTTCACTCTTTTGTCGCCTGTCGATTCATTTGACTACGTTTTCTCCAGCATTGCTGACGAACCGAACGGACGACGTGCTGTTGGTGCGGACGAACTGAGATTCCTCGGTCGCGTCCTCGAGCTATTGTCGGGCCAGGCGCGCCTGCCGTTCCTATCGATTGCGAGAGGGCTTGAGAAAATCTGCGGCATAGCAGAAGGTAACCAGCGTCACACTCATGATGCTTTGAAACTACTGGCTCACACATTGAAGGACGCGGAGTATGCCGAGCTTGCCGCAATGGACAGCTCCATAGAACCTCTGGCAAGTATGCTGCCCGCAGACGATCTGAAGGTCTCATTCGTATTCGATAACGAGCCCTCGATTTCGTTCAGCGAGTGGATCTGTGGTCTCCACGAGAGCGGATACCTTCCAGGGCTTACGCCTCGCCTTCTGGAAACGAGGTCAGGCTCGTACATCGAGATTCTGTCTCTTTCGGTGGCAACCTTGAGCAGCTTGCTGATCTGTCTGTCCATGATCGAAAGAATAGTAGACCGCGTTATTTACATCAGAGCTCGCGCGAAGATCCTGTTCTCGCCGCAACTGCCTGCAGTCATCCGAAGGCGCGCACTCCAACCTATCGCGGCCCCGTCTGCGACCCTGACGCGCGAAATGCAGAAGTACCTTGAACTCGCGTCAAGTTCACATTCCAGACGAATCGTCTCCGATCTTGAACAATTCACGCCGAAACTGCTTCGCGTCGAGATCGATCAAAACTCCAGTCACTCACTGAGCTAGTTCGCGGTACAGGCGGCGCAGAGCTCCGCGAAATCGTGGAGAATCTCTCGACAAGTTGACGCGAAAGCAAAATCCAGAGTCGGGGTCAAATCCGCTCCTGTTTCCGGGAATAAAAAATGCGCCTGTACGTTCAACTACGGAGCGCAGGTAGTCGATGGACACGCCGAGGGAGGCGCTCTTGTTGGGAAAATATACCGATGCGAAATGCCCGGTCGACTGTTCATCCAGCATTGCAAAGCGACCGAACTCGGCGATCGTTTGGCTATGCCACTTTCTGACCAGCTTGAGTGCCTCGAGGAAGGCCTCTCGATACTGATCGTACTCATCTGATAAAAAATGTTCGGTCGCTACGAGAGCGGAAATTCCCAAGCCTCCCGATAAGACGTCAGCCCAATCTTCGAAGGAGCTTTCCAGCTCTTTACGAAATACGACAACTGAGAACTTCAGGCCATTCACACACACCGCCTTATGAGGCGTATGAATCGCAAAAAATTGGCCGGATGAACCCATAGCTCTCGCGAATTTTCCCGGGAAAATGGATAGCGTCTCATCGGCGACGATTTTCGCGCCCTTGCTCGCCTTCACCGCCAAGGCATGAACGAACTCGTCAGGTAGATAGACGCCGGTGTTATAAATCGGATCTGTGACCCAGATAGCATGAGAGGGGGTCGATGGCACATCGAGCAACCAATCATATGAGGCGTTCTGCCGCTTCCATTTGTTGCGGTGAACGTTAATTCCGAGTCGGCTGAGATTGTGGTGCGTGGTGAAGTAACTCGGATCAAATATATGCACATCCGTCACGCCCAAGAGTTTCAGCGCATTGGCGACCGCCGAAATGGATTCGGAGCCGTTCTCAGTAAAGAGAACACCAATCTCATTCGGATCTAATCCGAACTTTCGCAGCACCTCCGCTTTGTTCATCATGAGATAGGAATATCTGTACGGGATGGGATCGAGCGGTTTCGGAAATGGAAGTGCCACCCTGACAGTTTGCATGAATTCACGAGATGGATCCCAATGGGATACGTCCGTCGGTTCACGACCGTGATTGCGAGCATATTGCTCAACAATGTCGTGGAGCGCATCCAGAAATGCGTTTTCTTGGACCCGAAAGGTAGCGGCCAAACAGCGATAATTCCGAGTTATGTG
>NZ_LBJG01000061.1 GCF_028128765.1 Bradyrhizobium sp. CCBAU 51627 | reverse complement strand
GTGGGGTGAGTAGGCCGGAGGGATTTCACCTCCAGCCTCTCGCAGAACCGGGCGTGAGACTCTCGCCTCACCCGGCTCCCATCAGGCAAGCTTGCCGCCATCGCCAAGTTGCCAATGCACAAAGAGCCTGCGGTTCTCACTCGCGATCTTCTCCAGGAAGAGACGCGCGCGTCCTAAGCGGTGATGGAAGCGCTTGTACTTTCGCTTCAACCAGATAGCCAACGTCTGGTTGATGTAGCGCGCCAAAGGATAGAGCGCCGAACGCGTGTATTGCCCATAATAAGCGATCCACCCCCTAACCATCGGGTTTAGTTCGCGGGCAATATCGTCCAACGTCACCTCGGTTCGCTTGCGAAGTTTCAAGCCGCGGATCGTCGCTCGCATGGCGTTCAGCGCTGGTTTGCTGACCGCCGGAGTGAACCCGCAGAACATCCTCTGCGAACGCGGCCCCAGGACCGACCGCGGCCGGAAGCAATAACCGAGAAAGTCAAACATAACCGTCTCGCTTTTGCCCCGGCGTCGGTCGTCCTTGCAGTAGACGATCCTCGTCTTCGTAGGATGCAATTCCAGGCGGCACTCCGCCAGCCGAGCCTGGAGCGCTTCGCGAACGCTTTGCGCCTCCATCTCATTCCGACAATGTACCAACCCGTCATCCGCGTACCGACACCACCTGAGATCGGGGAACGTCCGCGCCATCCAGAGATCAAATGCATAGTGCATGAAGAGGTTGGCGAGGATCGGGCTCACCACGCCCCCTTGTGGGGTGCCGCGGCTTCGCTCGATTATCGTTCCATCCTCTTGCACCATCGGCGCTGTCAGCCATCGTTCGATGTAGAGCAGCGCCCATGCACACGTCACATGTTTCCGGACGGCCCGCAGCAAGAGCTCGTGGTCGATGTTGTCAAACAATCCTTTGATGTCGAACTCCAGAACCCAATCGTACTTCCAGCATCGCCGGCTCAATCAGTTGTTTGACAACCGTCTGTGCCACGCGGTCTGCCACAGTGGGCACCCCGAGGATCCTTTGGCCTCCACTCTTCTTCGGAATGGACACGGCGCGAACAGGGGGCGGGAAGTAAGCGCCTGAGCTCATTCGATTCCAAATCTTGTAGAGATTGCTCTTCAAGTCGGACTCGAACTGCTCAATCGTCACTCCGTCGACACCGGCTGCGCCACCATTGGATCGCACCTGCAGATATGCTTCGTACACCTCTCTCTTGTCGATGTTGAACGGTTTGCTCGGCTGGTTCACCGTCGTCCTCCTGTTGTCAGTTGCGACGATGGCCAGCCCACCTGACCCGATCCCTTTGCTCCGGCCCCATTACGAGCCTTCGTCGCTAATACGGATCGGTCCGTCCCAGTGCTCCGCGTCGGTAATCTCGCCTCGCGGTCTTCTCCGCTTGTGCTTCTCCCTTTCCATCGGAGCGACTGGTTCCTACAGTTCCGCGGCAGCGCCTGCATCCGATTCACGCCCCCTCAACGCCGGTCGCCGCCCACCCGGTCATCAGGCTCCCAGCGGGCTCATCCCAGAGGGACGACACACCTCTGGTTTTGACGACGATTTCCACGTTACGACGGTTCATCGGTGGGTTCATTTTCATTCGTCTCTCGGACGCGTATCCGTTCGGGTATCACCCGACCGTTAGCTTCAACGCTCACGACCACGCCTCTTAAGCGAAGCCGCTTGAAGTGATTTGAGACCTACTCCTGAAAGTCGGTCCCGAGGGGCCTGCCCTCATCGCTACCGCAGCTTATGCACACAGATTCTCAGACCATCTCGATCATCCTTTCTGTGTGCTTCTGCAGCACACTGTCATC
>NZ_LBJG01000060.1 GCF_028128765.1 Bradyrhizobium sp. CCBAU 51627 | reverse complement strand
GAGAAGATGAGCGAAGCCCAGATCCACAAGTTCATCTTCGCGCCGGGCTTCTCGACCGCGGCCGCCATCACCTCGGTCTCGGGCCGCGGCGTCGGCATGGACGTGGTCCGCACCAATATCGACCAGATCGGCGGCACCATCGACATCAAGTCGGTGGCCGGCGAAGGCTCCTCCGTCACCATCAAGATCCCGCTGACGCTCGCCATCGTCTCGGCGCTGATCGTGGAAGCGGCCGGCGACCGCTTCGCGATTCCCCAGCTCTCGGTGGTCGAGCTGGTGCGTGCCCGTGCCAACTCCGAGCACCGCATCGAGCGCATCAAGGACACCGCGGTTCTTCGGTTGCGCAACAAGCTGCTGCCGCTGATCCACCTCAAGAAGCTGCTCAAGATCGACGACGGCGCCGCATCCGATCCCGAGAACGGCTTCATCGTGGTGACGCAGGTCGGCAGCCAGACCTTTGGCATCGTCGTCGACGGCGTGTTCCACACCGAAGAAATCGTCGTCAAGCCGATGTCGACCAAGCTGCGTCACATCGACATGTTCTCCGGCAACACCATCCTGGGCGATGGCGCCGTGATCATGATCATCGACCCCAACGGCATCGCCAAGGCGCTCGGCGCCGCCGGCTCCTCGGCCCATGACATGGCCGACGACAATGGTGCACTCCACATCGGCTCGGGCGAGCAGACCACCTCGCTGCTGGTGTTCCGTGCCGGCTCGTCCCAGCCCAAGGCGGTCCCGCTCGGCCTCGTCACGCGCCTGGAAGAGCTCCCCGCCGACAAGATCGAGTTCTCCAACGGCCGCTACATGGTGCAGTACCGCGAGCAGCTGATGCCGCTGGTCGCCATGGAAGGCGTCACCATCGCCACCCAGGGCGCCCAGCCGATCCTGGTGTTCGCCGATGACGGCCGCTCCATGGGCCTCGTCGTCGACGAGATCATCGACATCGTCGAGGAACGGCTCAACATCGAGGTCGGCGGCTCGGCCGGCGGCATCCTCGGCTCGGCCGTGATCAAGGGCCAGGCCACCGAAGTGATCGACGTCGGCCACTTCCTGCCGATGGCGTTCGCCGACTGGTTCACCCGCAAGGAGATGAAGCCGTCGATGCACTCGCAGTCGGTGCTGCTGGTCGACGATTCGGCATTCTTCCGCAACATGCTGGCCCCGGTGCTCAAGGCGGCCGGCTACCGCGTCCGTACCGCGCCGACCGCGCAGGAAGGCCTGGCGGCCTTGCGCGCGCAAAACTTCGACGTGGTCCTGACCGACATCGAGATGCCCGACATGAACGGGTTCGAGTTCGCGGAAGTCATTCGCTCCGACAGCAATCTGGGCTCGATGCCGATCATCGGCCTCTCGGCGCTGGTCTCGCCGGCGGCGATCGAGCGCGGCCGTCAGGCCGGCTTCCACGACTATGTCGCCAAGTTCGACCGTCCCGGTCTGATCGCGGCGCTGAAGGAGCAGACCGCGGGCGCCGCCGGCGCCTCCGAGCTGAGCCGCGCGGCAGCCTAAGAGCATGGTCCGGAAAAGTGTGAAACGGTTTTCCGACAAGATCATGCTCAGACAAAAGTCAGGGCCCGAGGAGAGATCGAGATGAGCAACAAGAAGACCCAGTCGACCGAAGGCGCCATGGTCGAATACGTCACCGCGATGATCGGCGGCCAGCTGTTCGGCCTGCCGATCTCCCGCGTCCAGGACGTGTTCATGCCCGAGCGCGTCACCCGCGTTCCGCTG
>NZ_LBJG01000059.1 GCF_028128765.1 Bradyrhizobium sp. CCBAU 51627 | reverse complement strand
GTCGTCCGTGAAGAACTCTGGCTTCAGGCTGGAATGGCCTGAAGCGCGGCGGTGAGAGCCGAGAGGATTTGGCGCAGCAACAGGCTGAGCCAACGGATGAGGCGGCGGAAGTTGTAGCCGGCGGCGGCGAGAACGGCGTTGGCCGCGTCTCCCTGGCGGAACCAGAGATAGTTGCGACCCATACGATGCTCGGCCTTGAGATGGCCGATGACGGGCTCGACGGCGGCCCTGCGGCGCAATTCGCGCTTGATCCTGGGCGTCACGCCTCGCTTCTGGCCGGAGATGAAGACCCTGAACTTGTGATCGGGTGGCGCATTGTGGCCCCGGTATCCCTTGTCGGCGAGGATGCGCGTGATCGTATTGCCGACGAGCACCTCCATGTCGGGGATCACGGTGGCCAGCGTGTGACCGTCATAGGGGTTGCCAGGCAGCGCCTTCACATGGGTGACGAACTGGCCGCCCTTGGCGTGGCCGATCGTGGTGGCGACAGAGACTTTGACGCCGAACTCGTAAGGCCGATGGGCCTTGCCTTTGCCGATGCACTCGACCTCCGGCGCGTGCAGGGAATAGACCTTCGGCCCGTGCTGATGCTGCTTCTGCTCGCGCACGCGCCGCGCCAGCGCGAGCAGCTTTGCGAACGCCGCTTCGAGCCCGCCGTCACCATCGATCTTGCGGCTGATGTCACGGATGACGCGGCCGAGATAGGTCCGTAGCGTCTTGAGCTTGCGGTTGGCGCGCTTGAACTGCTTGGCGTGGGCATAGCGCTGATGCTGGATCAGAGCGAACTTGCCCACCCGCGCATAGGACTGGCGCAAAGCCATCCCGTGACGCTGCGCCAGCCGTACCAGCTTCTCGCGCGCCCGGTTCAGAAGCTTCGCATCGGTAGGGAATGTCACGTTCTTGGGCTGAACCGTGGTGTCGACGATCACCCGCGACAGCTCGGACGGCTTAATCGCCTTGGTCTTGGTGGCAACCGACAGGCTCTCCTGGATCAGCGCAGCCAGCCGCTCCTCGCCCATGCGGTTACGCCAGCGCGTCAGCGATGAACGATCGAACACCAGCCGGTGCTGGAAGAACTCCTCGCCACAGAAGTATTGGTAATAGGGGTTCTCGACCCACCGCTCGCACAGCACCTCGTCGGAGAGGTCGTAGGTGTGCTTGAGGATCGCCAGTCCCGCCATCAAGCGCGTCGGCAGCGGCGGCCGGCCGGGGTCATCGGTGTAGACCTCGCCGAACCGCTCTTCCAGGAACCTCCAATCCACCGTCCGCCCCAGCGCCACCAGCGGATGTTTCATGTCGATGATCTGATCAAGCCGAGAGCGGAAAAGATCCTGCTCTCCCGTCTCGCCCCGCTCCCGTGGTCGCATCTCGCCCCTCGCCAAAGCAGTCTGAGACGAGTGAATCACAAATCAAGTTTGCAAGGAATCCCGCTCCAAAGGCCCGCTTTCCGGCAAATCCAGTCACGGCAAAACACCGCTTCTGGATTCCAAATCAACGGCTTGGGAGTTCTTCACGGACGAC
>NZ_LBJG01000058.1 GCF_028128765.1 Bradyrhizobium sp. CCBAU 51627 | reverse complement strand
CTAGCATTACAGTTGCATCTTCCTGAAGGTTCTGAATCCATGGGCGACCATGATTCGGGATCTGATGATTGGTGGCGCGTCAGTTGAAGATACGCTGACGCTGTGGGCTTCGGCGTTGCGAGATATCAAGCAACGCATCCGTCCGCTGTTTACGCAGGAGCGGGTCGCGGCCGCGGCGGGGCAGTTTCTCGACGGACTGTTGGGCAACGAGCCGCGCAAGACGGGTTGGATGCGGGCGGAAGCGGCCGGCGATCCAGGCCCGTGGCGCCAGCAAGCGATCCTGGGTCGGGGGCAGTGGGACGCCGATGCGCTGCGCGATATTGTCCGTGAATACGTGCTGGAAACGCTGCCCGATGAGGACGCGGTTCTGGTCATCGATGAGACCGGCTTTTTGAAACAGGGCAAGGCCTCATGCGGCGTCGCGCGCCAGTACACCGGCTCGGCCGGCAAGATCACCAATTGCCAGATCGGAGTGTTCGCCGCCTACGTGTCGCGGCATGGCCATGCCTTCATCGACCGGGCACTCTACCTGCCAAAGGACTGGACGGACGACCCCGCTCGCCTGAAGGCTGCGCATGTCCCGAGCGATGCGGGCTTTGCGACAAAGCCCAAGATCGCGCGTCACATGATCGCTGGCGCGATCGCCGCACAGGTGCCGTTCGCGTTCGTGGCCGCGGACAGCGTGTATGGCACCGGTGAGATCGAAACCCTGCTGCGCAAGGAGGGCAAGGGCTATGTTCTGGGTGTTGCGTCCAATCATGTGTTCCGTTCCTGGGGCAAGCCGCAGCCTGTCGCCGGCACCGCCTCCGCGATTGCGCAGAGCCTTCCCAAGAAGGCCTGGCGCCGCCTGGCGTCCGGCGAGGGGATCAAAGGGCCGCGCTGGCACGACTGGGCCTATCTCGAGCTGGCCGATCTCGACGCCGGTGAATACAACGACGACCTTGCCGGGGAATGGACGCGGGGTCTTCTGATCCGCCGCAACATCGCCGACGGCAGCTTGGCCTTCTTCTCCACATGGTGCCCCAAAGGCACCTCCATGCAGAAGCTGGTGTCGGTGGAAGGTCATCGCTGGGCCATCGAGGACAGCTTCGAAACCACCAAGAACGAGCTCGGCCTTGATCACAACGAAACCCGCTCCTGGCATGGCTGGCATCGCCATGTCGCACTCGTCATGCTTGCCTTCGCCATGATGGCCGTCATCCGTCATCGGGCCAACACCGGGTCGTTGCTTAAAAAAACACGACCGCGGCCTCGCCCGAAGCATCGTTCTTGATCCGCTGGTCGATCCAGGAAATCCGGCGCCTCGCCATGAAGCTTGCCCAGCGGCGCATCCCGCACGCCCATATCCTCGCATGGTCGTCTTGGCGTAGGTGCCATCAGGCCAACGCGCGCAAAGCCCATCTCAGGAAAAAATTGCAACTGTAATGCTAG
>NZ_LBJG01000057.1 GCF_028128765.1 Bradyrhizobium sp. CCBAU 51627 | reverse complement strand
GATCGTGTCCCCTTGCATGGTGTAGCTGGCGGCGGGTCACCGCGTTCACCGGCCAGGGCCGGGCAGGTCAGCTGGCGATAGCCGGAAGGCTGACGGTGGGATCATCGCTCAAGGGCGCGATGGTTTCCAGCGTCATGTAACGAGCACGCTGGACGGCCCATTCATCGTTCTGTTCGAGCAGGATCGCGCCGATGAGGCGTACGATGGCGTCTTCGTTGGGAAAGATGCCGACGACCTCGGTGCGCCGCTTGATCTCGCCGTTGAGGCGTTCGATCGGATTGGTCGAGTGCAGCTTGGTCCGGTGCTGCGGTGGGAACGTCATGTAGGCGAGCACATCGGTCTCGGCCTCGTCGAGGAAGCCGGCAAGCTTTGGCAGCTTGGGACGAAGCTGGTCGGCGACCTTGCGCCACTGTGTCTTTGCGGCCTCGGCATCGTCCTGGGCAAAGGCGGTGGCGATGAAGGCGGAGACGACACGCCGTCCGCTCTTGCCGGCATGCGCCAGCGCGTTGCGCATGAAGTGGACGCGGCACCGCTGCCAGGAGGCATTGAGCACCTTGGCCACGGTGGCTTTGATGCCCTCGTGGGCGTCGGAGACGACCAGCTTGACGCCACGCAGGCCGCGGCGGGCGAGCTTGCGCAGGAATGCCGTCCAGAACGTCTCGGCCTCGGAGGGGCCAATATCCATGCCGAGAACCTCGCGCCGGCCATCACTGTTGACGCCGACCGCGACGATCACCGCGACAGAGACGATGCGGCCATTCTGGCGCACCTTCACGTAGGTGGCGTCAATCCACAGATACGGCCAGTCGCCCTCGATCGGGCGGCCGAGGAACGCCTTCACCTTGTCGTCGATCTCGCCACACAGCCGGCTCACCTGGCTCTTGGAGATGCCGCTCATCCCCATCGCCTGCACCAGATCGTCCACCGAACGGGTCGAGACGCCTTGCACATAGGCCTCCTGCACCACGGCGGTGAGCGCCTTCTCGGCCATGCGGCGTGGCTCCAGGAAGCCCGGGAAGTAGGAACCCTTGCGCAGCTTGGGGATACGCAGCTCGACTGCGCCGGCACGGGTCTCCCAGATCCGGTCACGGTAGCCGTTGCGCTGGGTCAGACGCTCGGGGCTCTTCTCGCCGTAGGCTGCCCCGGTCTGGCTTTCGACCTCCAGCTCCATCAGGCGCTGGGCAGCAAAGCCGATCATCTCGCGCAGCAGATCGGCATCAGGGGTCTTCTCCACGAGCGTGCGCAGGTTCATCATGTCGTCGGTCATCGGTGGTTCCTCGGTTGCGTTGGCGTGTCGCAACCCGATCCTACCGGAGAACTGCCGGTGACCACCGCAAAGCCGCCCGCCCGCTACGGCGCTATGTGGGAGCGCGCGTCCGGGCGGCCTTGCTCTACCGAACTACACCACTACTGGGGACACGACC
>NZ_LBJG01000056.1 GCF_028128765.1 Bradyrhizobium sp. CCBAU 51627 | reverse complement strand
CGCAAAGCCGCCCGCCCGCTACGGCGCTATGTGGGAGCGCGCGTCCGGGCGGCCTTGCTCTACCGAACTACACCACTACTGGGGACACGACCCCACAGCCAGACCACGTTTGGCTGGCAACGGTATGCCTATGCGCAGATATCGGACAAAGGCAGATATCTCATCGAGGTTCTCCAGCACTTCGAAAACCTTCCCGAGGCCTTCGGCATCCTCCTGCATGCGTTCTGGCGAGATACCTTGATGTCGCTGGGAGCCGTTCCAGTTGAAAAGAACGAGGCACTTCGCAGCCAGTTCATCGTCACCTTACGAAAGCGCCTGGGCCAGCCAGGCGGGCCGCTACGTTTCGACAACGATGCGCAATTGGATCGTCTCGCAAGCGAAGCCATTCGATACGGAAGAATGGCGGGAACGTGGGAGCGGACCACCAACTACAAGGCCTTCGTTGACCGATGGTCTGCTCTTGTGAGGTCGGATATGGAAGAAGAGACGTCCCATCTTTCTGAGAAAGACAGGGCCTACTACGAAGACCCAAAGCACCTGGATCACGCATTGCAATTCGTATGCAAGAGAAAGCTCTTCTCTCGAGGACGCGACTGGACGTGCCGGCGTTGCTTCAACAAGAACTGGACATCGGTTGACGACCTGCGGAGCGTCTTGATCTGCGAGGTCTGCAAGGAGGAGACCCCCGCGCCTGTTTCTGGCGAGTGGGACTTCAAACCGAATAATTTCATCGTCTCATCGTACCGCGAACACGGCATCGAGCCGGTCATCTGGACACTCTGGCACCTGTGGAACCATGCACGCTCATCATTCTATTTCACCCCCTCGCTCAATCTTTGGGAGACCTATCCCGAGAGCAGTCAAGATCAGGAGGATCTGGAAGTAGACGCTCTGGCGGTAGTTGATGGGGCGCTCTACCTATGTGAGGCTAAGACGTCTTCTGGCCTTAGCCCTCAACAAGAGCAGCAGCTAATCTCAGCTGCTGGAAGAATCCGTCCCGACGTCGTCTTGATTTCATGCACCGACAAAATCTCTTCGGGTATGAGAGCAGCGGCTACCCAAATCCAAGCCGCCGTTGGTGGCCACGTGAAAGTCGAGCTGCTAGAGCTGAAGCCTGAGACGCTGGAAACGAATTCGTCGTTGATTCGCTAAGGCCGACATAGGCGGTTTTCCCTCAACGATCGGCATCGCCTTAGGGACTCTTATTGCTGGGTCTTGAATATTGACGTGCACGGGCTCCTCGGAACATTTCTCGTGGATGTTTAGCGACTCGCCGGAGAAATCCCTGCTCCACTGACCCAGCATTCGGATTGGTCGTGTCCCCAGTAGTGGTGTAGTTCGGTAGAGCAAGGCCGCCCGGACGCGCGCTCCCACATAGCGCCGTAGCGGGCGGGCGGCTTTGCGG
>NZ_LBJG01000055.1 GCF_028128765.1 Bradyrhizobium sp. CCBAU 51627 | reverse complement strand
GGTGCTGAACTCCGCCAAGACGCTGTCGTCCGAAAGCGCCCGTCTCCGCGCCGAGCTCGATCGCTTCATGGCGAACATCCGGGCAGCTTAAGGTCCGGGGCCGCTCGACGTCCGCCGAACGTGATGTAAGCCGGGACGCCCATTCCCGCGTCATCTAACCGCAAGTTGCGCTGTGGTAAATTTACCGCAGCTTATCCTTTGCCCATTACCGTGCATGCGAGTCGGGGAGCGGGCTGCTGCCGGGCTGCGCCGGGTTTTGCGCGAATGGAATGGGGTGGGGAATGTCCATCAAGTCGAAGCCGAGCTCTTTGAGGCTCTTCACCTTGCGTTTTCGTGCAAAGATCATCCTCGGCTTCGTGGCGGTGCTCGCCATCCTCGCCGTCAGCATGACGTTCGCCTATTTCGGGTTCGAACGAATCGCGGGCGCGGTCGCCTCCTACCGAGCCAGCGTGGCCGAAGCCGACCTGGCGCGGACCATCGATCGCGAGTTGATCAGCTACCAGGGATTGACCCGGGCCTACACGCTGACTGGCGCGGCGGACGACGAAACGGCGGCCAAGGCGGCCGAAGGAAACCTGAAGGCGGCGATTGCGAAATCGATGTCGGCTACGTCAGGGGCGACGCGCCGCGAAGAACTCGGCAAGCTCGAGGCCGAATTCCAGCGATTCACCAAGGTATTCAGCGAGATCATCACGCTGACGCGTGAGAACAACAAGATCGCGACCGACGAGCTGAACAGCGTCGGCAACAAGATCCGCTTCAAATTCGACGACCTCGCCGATACCGCGGCGCTGGCTGGCCTCGCCTCGGTCCAGACCACGGCCAAGGACATTACCTCGCAATATCTCGCGGTCTCCACCTCGGTCGGCGCCTTTGTCGCCAAGCCGGAGCCGAAGACTGCGGACGGCGTGATCGCTCGCATCAAGTTTCTGGAGACGTTGCTGGTCTCGATCTATGCCAACGATCCGAAGATCACCGACCGAGTCACCGAAATCGGCAATTTGCTGAAGCAGTACCGCGCCTCCTTTGCGAAACTGTCGGAGAATGTGAAGATCATCATCAAGTCGAATGGCGAGATGACCAAGACGGCTGCGTCCATCCTTAAGCTCTCGGCCGAGTTGCGGTCGAACCTGTCGGCCGATCAGGAGCGTATTGAGGTGAGCGCAAATGCGACGATCGGAGAAACCGAGCGGCTGATGGTGATGCTCGCGCTCGGCGGTCTTACCGCCGGGGCCGTGCTGGCGCTGATGCTCGGCAACGGCATCTCGCGGCCGATGGTCGCGATGTGCAAGGCGATGCGCGAACTGGCTTCGGGCAATTTCGATGTCGTGCTGCCGGGTCTTGGCCGCAAGGACGAGATCGGCGAGATGG
>NZ_LBJG01000054.1 GCF_028128765.1 Bradyrhizobium sp. CCBAU 51627 | reverse complement strand
TCGCAAGGCGACCTGACCGCAGCGCAGAAGTCAGCCGAGGGCATAGTAGGCGGCAGCGCGCCGCCGAAGGCCCGAACGGTGGAAGAGGCTAGTAGAGCGGTAATCTCGTGCGAGCCATGCGGCAGAAGAATCAGATCGAACTGAACTTGGGCACCGGAGCGAGGAGTGAAGCCCCGAAGGCCGCCGCCCAAGAGGCCGAAGCACGCACGGCGAAAGCCAGTCTCGAACGCCCGGCGGTTGTAGAGCCGTCGATGGAAGCAGTGGTCGAGCGTGAGAACCTGAAGGAAGCGCTGGCGCGAGTGAAGCGCAACAAAGGTGCGGCAGGGGTCGACGGCATGAGCGTCGACGATCTGCCGATCTATCTGAAGGAGCACTGGCCGACAATCCGGGACCAACTGCTGGAAGGCACCTACAAGCCGCGGCCGGTACGGCGCGTCGAGATACCGAAGGCATCGGGCGGCACTCGGCCGCTCGGCATTCCGACGGTGCTCGATCGCTTCATCCAGCAGGCGGTGCAGCAGGTGCTGCAGGCGGATTGGGACGGAACGTTCTCCGAGACGAGCTTCGGCTTTAGGCCAGGCCGCTCGGCGCATCAGGCTGTGGCACAGGCGCAGGCGTACATCGCGTCCGGCCACGGCTTTGTCGTGGATATCGACTTGGAGAAGTTCTTCGACCGGGTCAACCACGACATCCTGATGGGGCTCGTGGCCAAGAGAGTTGCTGACAAGCGCCTCCTAAAGCTGATCCGCGGCTTTCTGACCGCGGGTGTGATGGAGGGAGGACTGGTCAGCCCGACGGAGGAGGGGACGCCGCAGGGTGGCCCGCTCTCGCCGCTGTTGTCGAACCTGATGCTGGATGTGCTGGACAAGGAATTGGAGAAGCGCGGACATCGCTTCGTGCGCTACGCCGACGACTGCAACATCTATGTGCATAGTCAGAAAGCGGGTGAGCGAGTCATGGCCGGCGTCGAGAAGTTCCTTGCAAAGCGTCTCAAGCTGAAGGTCAACAAGGCCAAGAGTGCGGTTGCCAAACCGAGTGTCCGCAAGTTCCTGGGCTTCAGCTTCACCAGCGGGAGAGAATCGCGGCGGCGCATCGCGTCGCAGGCCATCGCCCGCTTCAAGGCAAGAGTCCGGGAACTGACGCGGCGCACGGCCGGGCAAAGCCTCGTGCAGATCGCCAAGGAGCTGTCCACTTACCTTGTCGGCTGGCGCGGCTACTTCGGCTTCTGCCAAACCCCGTCGGTGTTGCGTGGGCTTGATGAGTGGATCAGGCGACGGTTGCGCGCCATCGCCTGGAAGCAATGGAAGCGTGGACGGACTCGTTATCGCGAACTGCG
>NZ_LBJG01000053.1 GCF_028128765.1 Bradyrhizobium sp. CCBAU 51627 | reverse complement strand
TCGGCGATGCAGATGATGATGTGGCCGCCCTCGTGATAGGCGGACAGGCGAATGGTGCCCTGCTCGCCCTTGCCGCTGGCGAGGCGCTCGGCGGGGGTCTCCAGGCCGTGATCGGCCGAGTTGCGCACCATGTGGGTGAGCGGGTCCTTGATCAGGTCGAGCACCTGGCGGTCGAGCTCGGTGTCGGCGCCGTGCATCTCCAGCTCGATCTGCTTGCCGAGTTCGGATGAGAGATCGCGGACGATGCGGGGCAGCTTCTGCCAGGCATTGCCGATCGGCTGCATGCGCGTCTTCATGACGCCTTCCTGCAGCTCGGCGGTGACGTTGGAGAGGCGCTGCAGCGGCACCTTGAACTCGGTGTCCTCGTTGCGCCTCGAGATCTCCAAGAGCTGGTTGCGGGTCAGGACCAGCTCGGAGACCATGGTCATCAGGTGCTCCAGCGTATCCACGTTGACGCGGATCGACTGGTTGGCGATGCTGGCGCCTTCGCCGGCCCCTTCGTCGGCCATCGACTTCTTCGGCGCGGCCTTCTCCTTGGCGGGCTTTGCAGCGTCCTTATTCGCTTCCTTGGCCGCGGGCGCTGCAGCGGCCGGAGCCGGCTCGGCCGTCACCTCGACCTTGGCAACAGGTGCGGGGACCGGCGCTTCGATCGCGGTCTCGCGGAAGGCGCGCTCGAGCTCGTCGAGCGAGACTTCGCCCGGACGCAACGGGCGCTCCAGCGTCTGCTCGATCAGCGTACCCGTGGTCATCTCCTTGGCGGGAGCAGGCGCTGCGGCAGCTGGCGCTTCCGGCACCAGCGGAGGCGCTTCGGCAACGGAAGCGGGAGCCGCAGCGCCGGCCGCCATGGCGGCCATGCCCTGCTCGACCATCGCTTCCAGCTTGTCGATGAGATCGCGGTCGTTGCCCTCGGGCTCGGCTTCGGTCGCCTCGAGGCCAGCCAGAATCTCCTTGATGCGGTCGATCGAGGACAGGATCACCGTCACGGCCTGGCCGGTCACCGGCATGCCGTCGCGGAATTTGCCCATCAAGGTCTCGCCGGCATGTGCCAGCGCTTCAAGCCGCGGCAGGCCGAGGAAGCCGCAGGTGCCCTTGATGGTGTGGACCAGGCGGAAGATGTTATCCAGGATCTTGGCGTTGTTCGGCTCCTGCTCGAACTTCACCAGCTGATTGTCCACGGTGTCCAGGCTCTCGCTGGTCTCCGTCAGAAACTCCCGCAACAGATCATCCATGA
>NZ_LBJG01000052.1 GCF_028128765.1 Bradyrhizobium sp. CCBAU 51627 | reverse complement strand
TGATAGTCGTCTTCAATCCGGATGATGTCGTCTTCCCCGAGATAGGAGCCGGTCTGGACCTCGATCAGTTCCAGCATGATTTTACCGGGGTTCTCCATCCGGTGCACCGCGCCCATCGGGATGTAGATGGACTCGTTCTCGTGCACCGTCTTCACGGTGTCGTTGACGGTGACGCGGGCCGCACCACGGACCACGATCCAGTGCTCGGCGCGATGATGGTGCTTCTGCAGCGACAATCGCCCGCCCGGCTTCACCACGATGCGCTTGACCTGATGGCGCTCGCCATTGTCGACCGACTGATAGCTGCCCCAGGGCCTGTGCACCTTGAGATGCTCCTCGGTGACCTTCGGCGCGACCGCCTTCAGCTTGGTGACGAGCCGCTTCAGGCCGTTGGCGTCCTTCTGCCGCGACACCAGCACCGCGTCCGCAGTCGCCACCACGACGAGATCGTCGACGCCTTCGAGCGCGACCAGCGCAGCATCGGTGGTGACGTTGCAGTTGCGGGAGTCCTCGAACACGGCGGGACCGTGCGCCGCGTTGCCCTGCGCGTCCTTGTCGGACAATTCCCACACCGCGTGCCAGGAGCCGACGTCGGACCAGCCGCAGGACACCGGCACCACCGCCGCGCGCGCGGTCTTTTCCATTACCGCATAGTCGATCGAGATCGCCTTGGCGGCGCCGAACGCCTCGGGTTCCAGCGTGATGAAGCCGAGATCGCGGCCGGCATGGGCGACCGCGCTCGATACCGCCTCGACGCTTCCCGCATCGACCTTGCGATATTCGTCGAGCAGCAGGCTCGCCGGGAACATGAAGTTGCCGCTGTTCCAGAGATAGCCCGAAGTGACGTAATCGGCGGCCTTCACCGCATCCGGCTTCTCGACGAAGCGCGCGACCGCGTGCACCTCGCCTGAGATCACCTCGCCCGGGCTGATATAGCCGTATTCGGTCGCCGGCCGCTCCGGCTTGACGCCGAAGGTGACGATGCGACCCATGCTCGCGGCGGCGAGGCCCTCGCGGCAGGCCGCGACGAAGGCGGCGTTGTCCTGCACGACGTGGTCGGCGGCGAGCGCCAGCACGATCGCTTCGCTGGTGCGGCCTTGCGCAAACGCCGCGCCGGCGGCGATCGCGGGGCCGGAGTCGCGCCGCATCGGCTCGAGGATCACGTCGGCCTCGATGCCGATCTCGGCGAG
>NZ_LBJG01000051.1 GCF_028128765.1 Bradyrhizobium sp. CCBAU 51627 | reverse complement strand
GGTCCGTCGGCAAGACAAGACGGGCTGTGCCTGCCAGGGCGCTGCGCCAATACTGCGCCTGCTTCTGCAACCGTTCCCCCGACAGCCATTGGCGTTGCCAGGCGGCGTAATCCGGATACTGGATCGCAAGCGGCGGCAGAGGATCGTCCTGCCCAGCCTGGAATGCCCGGTAGAGCTGGCTAAGTTCACGCAGCAGCACACCCATCGACCAACCGTCCGAGACGATGTGATGCTGGGTCAGCAGGAAGACGTGCTCCTCATCCGACATCCGCACCAGACGCCCGCGGATCAGCGGACCGCGCGCAAGATCGAATGGCGTGCGCCCCTCTTCATGGCACAGATCCAAAAATGCCGCTTCCGCATCCGATCTCTCCCGCAGATCATGCTCAATTATCGGCAGACCCGCGTCCGGCGGCAAAACCTCAACCCGGGGCTTGCCCTGGGTCGCGACAAACACACTGCGCAGCGCCTCATGACGCGCAAACAGACGGTCAAGGCTGCGCTGCCAGGCGCTGCGGTCGAGCATTCCGCGCAGTCGCAAGGCCAGCGGAATGTGATAGTTGGTGCTGCCTTCGTTCAGCTGCGCCAAAAACCATAGCCGCTGCTGCGCAAACGACAGCACAAGCGGCTCATGCCGCGACACGGCTGCAATCGACGGCAGCTCTTGTGGACCGGAGCTGCTCAACAGCTCGACGATGCTTGCCGCCAGGTCAGCCAGCACTGGCCTTGCGAACAGCGCCGACAGTGGCAGTTCGACCCCGACAGCCTGTGACAGCCGGCTCGACATCTGCACGGCCAAGAGCGAGTGGCCGCCCAATTCGAAGAAGTGGTCGTTGCGCCCGATGCGCTCGACACCAAGGAGCTCGGCCCAGATCTGCGCCAGCGCCGTCTCGACCGCACCTTGCGGCGACTGGTAGGCCGCCAGCGCATAGGCCTGATCGGCCGGCGCCGGCAGCGCATTCCGATCGAGCTTGCCGTTCACCGTGAGCGGAAGCGCCGCCAGCTGCACGAACGCACTCGGCACCATGTAGTCCGGCAGTCGCGCACTTAAGTGCGCCCGCAAGGTGCCCGCAACCCCG
>NZ_LBJG01000050.1 GCF_028128765.1 Bradyrhizobium sp. CCBAU 51627 | reverse complement strand
CTAGAGCATCCGGCGACTGAGTTGAATCGAAAGTGATGGAGGGATGGCTTCCGGCGCGTCGATTATCGTGAGTCCATAAGGTCTCTGATTCGGAGGCTGAGGATGGGAACGAGAACGACTGCGCATTCGGACGATCTTAGATCACGGGTTGTCGAGGAGATCTTGGCGGGAGCTTCGCGGCGGCAGGCGGCGGAGCGGTTCAAGGTGAGCGCGGCGTCGGCCGTCCGCTGGGCTCAGCTACACAGCCAAACCGGCAGCGTTCATCCTCGGGCGCGTGGTGGCAAGAGCCGCTCCCCGTTGGAGCCGCATGCGGTCTGGCTGCTGGACTTGACCGCCGCTGAGCCGGACCTGACGCTGGAAGCGATGGTGCAACGGTTGCTGACCGGCGTTGGTCTGAAGACTTCGGAGGCCGCGGTTCGCCGCTTCTTCAAGCGACACGCGATCACCTTCAAAAAAAACGCTGCACGCCGCCGAGCAGGATCGGCCCGACGTATCGCAGGCTCGCGAGCGTTGGCAGCTCGGCCAGGCAAGCCTTGACCCCACCAAACTGGTGTTCGTCGACGAGACCGGCGCCAACACCAAGATGGTCCGCGCCTATGGGCGCTGTTCGAGGGGCAAGCGGCTCGTCTGCAAGGCTCCGTGGGGCCATTGGAAGACCACAACATTCACATGCGGCCTGCGCTGTGACGGCCTGGTCGCGCCCTGGGTCCTGGAAGGCCCCATGACTGGCGATGCGTTCCGCGTCTACATCGAGAAGGTGCTCGTGCCGACCCTCTCGCCAGGCGATACAGTCATCATCGACAATCTCGCCAGCCACAAGGTTGCCGGTGTGCGTGAAGCGATCGAGGTCGCCGGCGCAAAGCTTCTGTATCTGCCGCCCTATTCCCCAGACCTAAACCCCATCGAACTGGCCTTCGCCAAGTTCAAGACCGGACTGCGAAAGGCAGCAGAACGAACCGTCGATGATCTCTGGCGAAGAATCGCCGTTCTCATCGACGACTTCTCGCCTCAGGAATGCCAAAACTACTTCCGCCACGACGGATACGCTTCAGCTTAAGTGACGGATGCTCTAG
>NZ_LBJG01000049.1 GCF_028128765.1 Bradyrhizobium sp. CCBAU 51627 | reverse complement strand
TCGCGATGTGCAAGGCGATGCGCGAACTGGCTTCGGGCAATTTCGATGTCGTGCTGCCGGGTCTTGGCCGCAAGGACGAGATCGGCGAGATGGCCGGCGCGGTCGAGGAGTTCAAGGTTCAGGCCGTGGCCAAGGCCGAGCGCGATGCCGCCGCCAGCGAAGCGCAGAACAAGGAACAGGCCGCGTCGCGGCGCTCGGAACTGATCCGCTTTGCCGATGATTTCGAAAGTGCGGTCGGCGCCATCGTCTCCAACGTCTCGGCCTCAGCCGTGCAGCTGGAATCGGCGGCCTCGACGCTCACCCGCACGGCCGAAACAACGCAGAGCCTGTCGAGCCAGGTCGCCGGCGTCTCCGAGCAGGCCTCATCTAACATGCAGTCGGTCGCGACCGCGACCGAAGAGCTGTCGGCTTCAGTCGAGGAAATCGGCCGCCAGGTCCGCGATTCCAGCCGCATTGCCGAAGCGGCGGTCGTGCAGGCCAAGGAGACTGACGGCCGGATCGGTAAACTCTCGCATGCCGCCCAGCAGATCGGCGAGGTGGTCAAGCTGATCACGGCGATCGCCGAGCAGACC
Source organism: Bradyrhizobium sp. CCBAU 51627 (assembly GCF_028128765.1). Lineage (GTDB taxonomy): Bacteria > Pseudomonadota > Alphaproteobacteria > Rhizobiales > Xanthobacteraceae > Bradyrhizobium. The sequence continues at coordinate 467 of NZ_LBJG01000049.1, read as the reverse complement.
AACCTTCTCGCCCTGAACGCCACCATCGAGGCCGCGCGCGCCGGCGAGGCCGGCCGCGGCTTTGCGGTGGTCGCCAGCGAAGTGAAGTCCCTTGCAAGCCAGACCGCGAAGGCGACGGACGAGATTTCTTCGCACATTGCGGGCATGCAGGGCGCGACCGCCGAATCGGTCGCCGCGATCAAGGAGATCGGTGCGACGATCGGCCAGATCTCGTCGATCTCGACCTCGATTGCGAGCGCCGTCGAGCAGCAGGGCGCGGCGACGCAGGAGATTGCCCGCAGCGTTCAGACCGTCGCCCAGGGCACCCAGACCGCGGCAACCGACATCGGTCAGGTCAACCGCGGCGCCGCCGAGACCGGCTCCGCCTCGGAAGAGGTGCTGAACTCCGCCAAGACGCTGTCGTCCGAAAGCGCCCGTCTCCGCGCCGAGCTCGATCGCTTCATGGCGAACATCCGGGCAGCTTAAGG
>NZ_LBJG01000048.1 GCF_028128765.1 Bradyrhizobium sp. CCBAU 51627 | reverse complement strand
GCGGCAGCATCCGCTGCGCCTCTCGAACCCCGCCGCCGTCGCCGCGCACCTCGCTCAAGCCGAACGGCGTGGTCGGCTCGTCGATGTCCGCCAGCAGTTCCCGGAAGAACGCTTCATCAGCCTTGGCATCACGGCGTAGGTGCGCCTGCGCCACCAGATTGCGGAATGGCTGCGGCGTCGTCAGCTCATGCTCGCGTCCCTCCAGCACAGCCTGGACCTCGGCACGCATCACCTCCAGTGTGGTGTGATCCCCGATCAGATGATGCTGCAGCTCCAGCAGCAGCCAGCGCCCATGGCCGGGCTCGCGCGCAATCACAAACCGCAACAAGGGCGCTCGGCCAAGATCGATGCGCTGCCGGCGCGGATCAAACCGATCCTTAAGCTGCGCGGCGCCAGGACCAGCAGACCCGTCCAGCTCGACCTCGGTCACCTCCAGTTGCGCCTTCCGCCACACCACCTGCGCCGGGCGCGACAGCCCCTCCCAGACAAACGAGGTGCGCAGGATGTCATTCCGATCCACCACCCGCTGGACCGCGGCAAGATAGCGCTCGAGCAGCCCACGCTCGGCAAACGCCATCTGCGACACCAGCAGGTACGGATCGCCCTTTGCCGCCAGCAAATGATGGAACAGGATGCCGTCCTGCAGCGGCGACAAGCCATAAATGTCCTGGATGTTGCCGACCCCCCCGGGCACTGTGGCGAGGATCCGGTCGATCTCGTCCTGCGTCAGCTCAATGAGCGGCAGCATCTCTGGCGTGATCGCCGTACTCTGTTCGGTGATCCGATTGGCCGGGACCGCCATCTC
>NZ_LBJG01000047.1 GCF_028128765.1 Bradyrhizobium sp. CCBAU 51627 | reverse complement strand
GCCGGTGGCGGATGCCGACGCGGTGTTCATCGCGGTCGGCACGCCTTCGCGTCGCGGCGACGGCCACGCCGATCTCTCCTATGTCTACGCCGCCGCGAAGGAGATCGCGCAGTCGCTGACCGGCTTCACCGTCGTGGTGACGAAGTCGACCGTGCCTGTCGGCACCGGCGACGAGGTCGAGCGCATCATCCGCGAGACCAATCCCGCGGCCGACGTCGTCGTCGCCTCGAATCCCGAATTCCTGCGCGAGGGCGCGGCGATCCGCGACTTCAAATTCCCCGACCGCATCGTGGTCGGCACCTCCGACGAGCGCGGCCGCAAGGTGATGGGCGACATCTACCGTCCGCTGTCGCTGAACCAGGCGCCGCTGATGTTCACCGCGCGCCGCACCGCCGAGATGATCAAATACGCCGCCAACGCCTTTCTTGCGACCAAGATCACCTTCATCAACGAGATCGCCGATCTGTCCGAAAAGGTCGGCGCCAACGTTCAGGAGGTCGCACGCGGCATTGGCCTGGACAACCGCATCGGCACCAAGTTTTTGCACGCCGGTCCCGGCTTCGGCGGCTCCTGCTTCCCGAAGGACACCAAGGCGCTGATCAAGATCGCGCAGGACTACGACGTGTCCTTGCGCATCGTGGAATC
>NZ_LBJG01000046.1 GCF_028128765.1 Bradyrhizobium sp. CCBAU 51627 | reverse complement strand
GTCGTAGCGGGCGGCGGTGGCCGCGACGAGGAAGAGGATCGAGCGGACGCCAGCACGGCCGCCGCGGGTGGGGCGCTTGCCCTTTCGCTTGCCGCTGTCATCGGCGATCGGGGCGAGACCGACCAGCTTGGCAATGGCCTTGTTGGACAAGGTGCCGATCTCCGGCACCTCGGCGTGCAGCCGCGCGACGGTGCGTCCTGCAACGCCCTTCACCTCACGCCAGCTCTCGGCGAGCTTTGCCCAGAGCGGATCGTCATCGATCATGGAGGCAATCTCCCCCTCGAGCTTACGGGATTGGCGCTTCAAGAGGGTGATCACCTCGTCGAGGCTGGCCAGCACCTCGGGATTATCGCGCAGGCTGGCGCGGCGTTGCTTCTGCACGGTGAGATCGTCGGTGACTTGCCTGAGCCTTGCCACAAGGGCCTTGAGGCGTTGCTGGGCCTTGCTTGGCACGGGGGTCGGAGCCAGGTTCTTGGCATCGGCGAAGCGGGCAATGACGGAGGAATCGATCCGGTCGGTCTTTTCCAGAATGCCCATTGCCTCAGCGTAGCGACGGACGTTGCGGGG
>NZ_LBJG01000045.1 GCF_028128765.1 Bradyrhizobium sp. CCBAU 51627 | reverse complement strand
GGGGTTGGTCAACGCGCAGCTGATCCCTTTCTCCCACAGCTCGACGAATGCCCGTCGCTCGTATCCGCCGCTGGCCTCCATGACCACCAGCTCCACGGCGTGTTCACGGCAGAACGCAGCCAACTTCGTAATGCCTGCCGTGTCGTTGTCAAAACTCGCGAACCGATGTCCGGGCTCGATGCAGACATCGAGCTTGGACTTCGAAACGTCCACTCCACAAATCGTCTTCTTCACGGTAACCTGCCTTGTCCATGCGATTGGAACTCAAGCGACTGTTCGGTCGTACGTGACATGGCGAAGATCCCAGAGCTCACCCACGGTTGTAGCCGGAGGGGTAACGGGCGACATCGCCACGCGCCTTGGCCGGTGGCCACCGGCCAAGGCGCTAAGTCGCTTCCATCGCACAAAATGGTCCCGTGCAGATACAAGGGG
>NZ_LBJG01000044.1 GCF_028128765.1 Bradyrhizobium sp. CCBAU 51627 | reverse complement strand
AAGCCGCGCGACGATCTCGCCCGGCTCGATGCGGTAGCCGCGGATCTTCACCTGATCGTCGTTGCGGCCCAGGAACTCAAGATTGCCGTCCGGTAGATAACGTGCAAGGTCGCCGGTCCGGTACAGCCGATCGCCCTCGACAAAGGGACTGGCGATGAACCGCTCGGCGGTCAGCTCAGGGCGGTTGAGGTAGCCCCGTGCCACCCCCGCCCCGCCAATGTAAAGCTCGCCGACCGCGCCGAACGGCACGGGCGCGCCATGGCCGTCCAGCAAGTACACCCGCGTGTTGGCGATTGGGCGCCCGATCGGGACCACCGCCCCATTGAAATCAGCCGGGCAAGGCCAGATCGTCGCG
>NZ_LBJG01000043.1 GCF_028128765.1 Bradyrhizobium sp. CCBAU 51627 | reverse complement strand
GACGACGATGTCGCCAGGCTGAAGAGTGGGCAGAAGAACCTTCTCGACATAGGCGCGAAAGCTCACGCCATCGATCGGACCCTCGATGAACCATGGCGCATCGATCCGGTCGTGGCGCAAGGCCGCCAGGAACGTCATGGTCTTCCAGCGTCCGTGAGGAACCTTGGCATGAAGTCTCCGCCCGCGCGGTGCCCATCCCCGCAAGGGCGCCATATCGGTCCTGGTCCAGGTCTCGTCGATGAAGACCAGTCGCTCAGCTTCGACGCGACCTTGATACTTTGCCCACTGGGCTCGCCGTCGCGCCACCTCGCGACGATCGCGCTCGCCAGCCGCCACGCTTTTTTTT
>NZ_LBJG01000042.1 GCF_028128765.1 Bradyrhizobium sp. CCBAU 51627 | reverse complement strand
TAGCGGAGCGGTCACCCTGAACACGGGTACCGGCGCTGACCTCAGCATCACCGGCCGGTCCGACCTCCTGAAGGCCCTCGGTCTGACCGGCGCCGCCGGTAGCGGCAGCGTCACCGTCACCCAGGCGCGCTCGACGTCCTCAACGACGCTTGGAACGCTGATCAAGGACGGATCGACGTTGAACGTGGACGGCAAGACGATCACGTTCTCGAACGCGAAGACGCCCACCACCGTCGCGACCGGTTCCACCCAGGTTGGCAATTTGGTCACGGATGGAAACGGCAACTCGACCGTTTACCTTCAGGCCGGCAACGTCAACGACGTTCTGAACGCCATTGAT
>NZ_LBJG01000041.1 GCF_028128765.1 Bradyrhizobium sp. CCBAU 51627 | reverse complement strand
TTGTGACAGCCAGACCGCGTGCTCACCCGAAACCGCCTTCGGCTTATGACCGCCCATCTGGCCTGGAGCCACGCTGCCAGTCTCATCGACCCGCTTCATCCAGCCGATTGCGGTGCTGATCGCCACCCCAAACTGCTTGGCTGCCTGATTGCGGGACATGCCGCCCTTGATCGCGGCCACGACACGCTTGCGAAGGTCTAGAGAGTAAGGCTTGCCCATCCATGCTGGCCTCCTTCCAGCCAGCATGGTGAATCAGAAAGAAGCTGATTTGGGAATCCCAAATCGATTCAACCTAACCTCATCCCGCTT
>NZ_LBJG01000040.1 GCF_028128765.1 Bradyrhizobium sp. CCBAU 51627 | reverse complement strand
AGCGGAAGCGCCGCCAGCTGCACGAACGCACTCGGCACCATGTAGTCCGGCAGTCGCGCACTTAAGTGCGCCCGCAAGGTGCCCGCAACCCCGCCTCCATCGCCCTCGTCCGCGCCGGCCTCGGGCGCGCAGACCACATAGGCGATCAGATGCTTGTCGCCGGCGCCGTTCTGGCGCGCCACCACCACCGCCTCGCGCACCCAGGCGTGCTCGCAAAGCCGCGCGACGATCTCGCCCGGCTCGATGCGGTAGCCGCGGATCTTCACCTGATCGTCGTTGCGGCCCAGGAACTCAAGATTGCCGTCCGG
>NZ_LBJG01000039.1 GCF_028128765.1 Bradyrhizobium sp. CCBAU 51627 | reverse complement strand
GAGACCACGCTGGCACAGATCTGGGCCGAGCTTCTGGGTGTTGAGCGGGTCGGACGCCACGACCACTTCTTTGCGCTCGGCGGGCACTCGCTGCTGGCGGTGCAGCTGATCGAGCGGCTGCGGCGGCGGTCGCTGGGGGTCGACGTGCAGACGCTGTTCGCCAGGCCGGTGCTGGCCGATCTGGCCGCAAGCCTGGGCAGTCATCAGGAGATGGCGGTCCCGGCCAATCGGATCACCGAACAGAGTACGGCGATCACGCCAGAGATGCTGCCGCTCATTGAGCTGACGCAGGACGAGATC
>NZ_LBJG01000038.1 GCF_028128765.1 Bradyrhizobium sp. CCBAU 51627 | reverse complement strand
CCCGCTGCCTTCCGTGTCCCACAAGCCGTACTGGGTAATGCCTTCGCCATCCGCATCGCTGGCGGTAAATAGTCCCGAGGCGGCGCGGCTCTGCCCGACAGCCAAGGCCACGTTGGCTGCGGTCACCACCGGCGGGGTCGGACCCGCCGTGAATGCTTGCCAGGTGCTCCAGGACGAGCCGTCGAAGGCGCGAACATAAAGATGATCGGTGCCGCTGCCCGCGATGTAGCTGGTCTGCGCCAGCTGCGCCGCCGTAATGACGATCTCGGTGTTGGCGGCCTGGGTCACGCCG
>NZ_LBJG01000037.1 GCF_028128765.1 Bradyrhizobium sp. CCBAU 51627 | reverse complement strand
GCGTCTTGACCGTGCCGCCGGTGCCGTCGCCGAACGTGACGTTGACCGCCGTGCCGCCGTTGAAGGAGGTGAAGGTCAAGGTCTTGCCCGAGACGCCGCCGGCCGACGCGGCGCGGCTGGCCGTGAAGGCGGTGCCGGTGCCGGTCGAGCCGGTCAAGCCAAGCGCGGACAAAGCGTTGCCCGAACCGGTGATCGACAGATCCGCGTTCGCACCGGTCGAGAGGTTGAGTGCGCCGGCCACGATCGACGAATTCTTCGCGCCTGCGGTGGTCTGCAAG
>NZ_LBJG01000036.1 GCF_028128765.1 Bradyrhizobium sp. CCBAU 51627 | reverse complement strand
CCCGCAATGTCGACAGCGCGGGAAAACCCTGTGGCCGGCGAACGCGCGTACGGCAAAACCGTGTGGTCCTGGCCGTCGTTGCTACGGTCAAGCCTGTCGCGGAGGTGTGGAGCATCCAACCGGATCAACCACATCGTCAATTCGCGGGGCGAGGGAGGCCAGAAGGAATTCGGCTCCCGGGAGAGCACGGCATAAGCCGTCAAACCACTGCGCAGGGAAGGCCGTGTGTTGGGCCACACCTGTATGCTGCTGTGCGGTCTTTTTGCGCTACAT
>NZ_LBJG01000035.1 GCF_028128765.1 Bradyrhizobium sp. CCBAU 51627 | reverse complement strand
GGCGGTTCAGCGGATTATGCGGGCCGCGGTGCCGCGACGGAAGCCAAGCCGAGTGATCTGAAGAAGAGCTTTGACAGGGCGCTGTTGAGCGCGGGGCTCGCTGCTAGCCGCCAAGGGCCATGTGGGCTGCCAGCGGTTTGTGCCGCCAGGTCCCGGCCGACGCCGCGGCGTCGCAGTTCGCGATAACGAGTCCGTCCACGCTTCCATTGCTTCCAGGCGATGGCGCGCAACCGTCGCCTGATCCACTCATCAAGCCCACGCAAC
>NZ_LBJG01000034.1 GCF_028128765.1 Bradyrhizobium sp. CCBAU 51627 | reverse complement strand
GACGCCGCGGCCCGAGACCGAGGTGATGGCGGCCGCGGTCGAGAAGCCCGGCGCGAAGATGAACTTGTGGATCTGGGCTTCGCTCATCTTCTCCAGCTCGGCCTCGGTGACGAGACCTGAGGAGAGCGCCTTGGCCTTGATCTTCTCGGTGTTGAGGCCTCTTCCGTTGTCGGCGATGCAGATGATGATGTGGCCGCCCTCGTGATAGGCGGACAGGCGAATGGTGCCCTGCTCGCCCTTGCCGCTGGCGAGGCGCTCGGCG
>NZ_LBJG01000033.1 GCF_028128765.1 Bradyrhizobium sp. CCBAU 51627 | reverse complement strand
GACGCCGCGGCCCGAGACCGAGGTGATGGCGGCCGCGGTCGAGAAGCCCGGCGCGAAGATGAACTTGTGGATCTGGGCTTCGCTCATCTTCTCGAGCTCAGCCTCGGTGACGAGACCTGAGGAGAGCGCCTTGGCCTTGATCTTCTCGGTGTTGAGGCCGCGGCCGTTATCGGCGATGCAGATGATGATGTGGCCGCCCTCGTGATAGGCGGACAGGCGAATGGTGCCCTGCTCGCCCTTGCCGCTGGCGAGGCGCTCGGCG
>NZ_LBJG01000032.1 GCF_028128765.1 Bradyrhizobium sp. CCBAU 51627 | reverse complement strand
TTCACGGTCGCGGTCTCAGCTCCGACCCTTTCCGTCACCAGCAATGCGGCAGCGCTCAAGGGGCAGGTGCTCAATCTTTCCACGCTCGTCAGCATCGCCGATCCGAGCCATCTCGGCTATCAGAAGCTGGAGCTGTGGGACAGTAACGGCACGGCAGCGAGCGGTCAGTTCGTGGTCAACGGTGCGCCCCAGACCGGCGGCCATGAGATCGACGTCACGCCGGCCAACGT
>NZ_LBJG01000031.1 GCF_028128765.1 Bradyrhizobium sp. CCBAU 51627 | reverse complement strand
GATGGTCGCCGTCAGCTGCACCAGGTTGCTGACGTAGTTGTCCAGCGTGATCGCCTCGTTGCTGTCCGCAACGCCCGGCGAGGTGCCGGTGTCCCCGGTGTTCTCGTGGATCGCGCGCAGCTGCGTCAGCGTCACGTCGCCCGCACCGGCACCCGAGGTCACCACCGACAGCGTGAACACGATGTCGCCGCTCGCCGCGCTGGTCGCATCCGTGCCCTGACGGCC
>NZ_LBJG01000030.1 GCF_028128765.1 Bradyrhizobium sp. CCBAU 51627 | reverse complement strand
GCAAAAATATTCCGCTTTACCGAAATTCGGAAATATCGTATGTATCGCCCATCCCGGCTTGACCTTGAGGGGCGATCGTCCGTCGTCACGTTTGCGAGCCGGGTTTGCGGTGGACGCGGCAGCGTCGGCACGAGAGGGTGCGGGCAGGGCGGGTAGTCCCTGTGAGCCCGAAACCGCGTGTGGACGAACGACGCTGTCCAGTTCGTCGCGCCAACATTTT
>NZ_LBJG01000029.1 GCF_028128765.1 Bradyrhizobium sp. CCBAU 51627 | reverse complement strand
TTTTTTTTGAAGCTGAGCTTCTCGGCATGCACGAAGTCCCACACCGAGTGGTAGTCGACCTTCAGGCCGCGTCCGGCAAGCTCGGCAACGAGCCCACGCAGGGTGAAATCGCCGTCCTTGATCCGTTGTGACAGCCAGACCGCGTGCTCACCCGAAACCGCCTTCGGCTTATGACCGCCCATCTGGCCTGGAGCCACGCTGCCAGTCTCATCGACCCG
>NZ_LBJG01000028.1 GCF_028128765.1 Bradyrhizobium sp. CCBAU 51627 | reverse complement strand
CAGAGCCGCGCCGCCTCGGGACTATTTACCGCCAGCGATGCGGATGGCGAAGGCATTACCCAGTACGGCTTGTGGGACACGGAAGGCAGCGGGCACTGGGTGGTCAACGGCGTGACCCAGGCCGCCAACACCGAGATCGTCATTACGGCGGCGCAGCTGGCGCAGACCAGCTACATCGCGGGCAGCGGCACCGATCATCT